>NZ_JADYWW010000001.1 GCF_015864575.1 Salinibacterium sp. SWN248
CGACCCAAACCTAAAAGATTTCGGAGGATGGTGGCCCCCACTTGAGGCCGGAAACCTAGCAGCAGAACTGCCCGGGACTTCCGCACCTTTGGGGTGACAAGAGGAAACATTACGTGCATTTCGCCCCCCTCGCCAACACCGCGTGCATCCCGGGCGTGTCGCAAAAATGAGGCCCCCAAAACACTGTGTTCAGGATGCTCGAAGTCGCACCCGGTATCCCGGAGCGAAGAGAGCAGGAGGCAGCTCGATACCTACGCGCCGATAGACCTCGCGAGGAATCCCAATGTCGGCTAGCCAGAGCGCGCCGACGGCTTCGGCATCCAACCCCGTCTTCGGAGCAGCGAGGGTCATCGTGTGGGTGGCGGTGACGTGATCCCCTGGCGCTACGCCGGTCGTGGAGTCGACCCCGGATGGGATGTCGAGAGAGACGACCGGGGCGGGGTGGCGCGACATCCATCTGATGAGTTCAGCAGCTGCCCCGTGCGGTGCACCACCGAGGCTGTAGCCCAACACGGCATCGACGAGCAGGTCAGCATCCACGGTGTCGAGGTCAGCGACCGTCGCAGCTCGTGCGCCAGTGGCGCGGTAGAGCGCGAGTTGGTCAGCAGGAACGCCCTTGAGATGAGACGGGTTAGAGATCACCAGAGTGACATTGCCACCGTGGTTGGCCAGATGACGGGCGGCGCAGATTCCGCCGCCACCATTGCCGCCGGTTCCCGCCAGCACCACGATCGGCGCTGACGGCCAGCGATCTCCGAGGAGCTCCATGCACAGCGACGCCAGATTGCGGCCCGCGTTCTCCATCATTTGATAGAGATTCGGCCCCAGCTCCTCGACCGCAATCCGATCGACCTCGCGCATCTGCGTCGTCGTAATAGCGGGCACGACAAGCCCGCTGTTCGTTCGAAAGCTGTTCGCTGCCATAACGCGCGCTGTTAGCTCGCAGAAGCCGACGGGAAGAAGTGCGTTTTGGCCTGCGTGAGCTCGACGCCATCGATGAAGATGTCGAGCTTCTCGTTGTAGAACGCCACGAGGCCGGCAATTGGCAACAGCTGTCGCGTGGGGAAGGAGTACGACCACGCCAAATCCTTGTGAACCGTGTCGCCCACCTTTACCGACCAATAATCGGTAGTGGTTCCCTTATAGGGGCACTCGGTGACGGTGTCGTTAGGCACGAGATGCTCAAAGTTGACCTCCGTACGATTGAGGTAATACCGCGTCGGCAAACCGGTTTCATAGACCATGACCGGAGACGACGACTCGGCAAGAACGGCCCCGTCGAGTTCAACCCGAACTGTGCGGGTCGAACGTACGGCATCCACTCGCGTATAGGGGTTGCGCGGGTGCACGAACACCTGCTCGTCTTCTTCGAACCACGAGTCGAGAGCATCCCACTCGAATCGAACCATGTCGGCAAGGCCCTCAAGCCCATCGCCAACATAAACCTTGGCGGCGGCCGGATGCTCGCGCTCCCCCACCGCGAGGCCCTTGCGGTGATAGCTGCCACGGGTCTCGTGATTCTCCTGCGCCTCGTCAACGAGGAACTCGGACTTCACGTCGGCGAGCGGAATATAAAACTGCGGATACGGTGCCCACTCCCACACGTAGAGCGCTGCCGTCGTGTCAAAGATGAGCTCGCCCGCGAAATAGCCGCGGATGCGACGCGGGACAGGCTGGATGAGGTTCTTCTCGGAAATCATTCCTGGATAGTCGTTCATCAGAACCCTCTCTCGTCAGTGGGTCCAGCCTGTCACCGTCGCCTGTGAGGGACAACAAAACAGCGGCTGCCGCTCAGCGAACGCCGCGACGGCGAACTCTGGCGGCAACCGCTGCTGCGTCAGATTACGGGCGAGGTGCTCCCCCGCCTCCGCCGCCGCTTTCGCTTCCCGCTGCTGCGACTCCGGCGGTCACGGTTCCGGCCGAGTCGCCGTCAACCGTGATCGTGTAGGTGTCGCCGTTCGTGATGGCGGCATCCGACAGCACGACCGACTGGAACGACTTGATCGACGTGAACTCGGCGACCACCGTGCCGCTGCTATCGAGCACCTGAACGGTCTGGTCGGCGCCGTACGCCTGCTCGAGCGAAGCGCTCACCCAGCCCTGCGAGGAGGACGTTTCGGGCGCGGTTGCCATGAAGGTCATACCGACCGCCAGGACCGTTCCGCCGTCGACCACGATGGTGCCGTTCGCATCGAGCGCACCCTCACGGTCTTCTGACGAACCGAACACCGTGGTCATACCGCCCGTGACGAGCATCGACCCGTTGGAGTCGATTCCGTCGCCGGCAGAGTTGACCGTAGTCTCGCCGCCGGTGATCGACACCATTGCTCCGTCATCCGCTTCGACGATGCCGCCGATGTCGGTCGTGGTGCTGGTGCCGCTCGTGGCGTTGATGCCGTCATCGCTCGCGTTGACCGCGAGAACGCCGCCCTCGATCGTGATGTAGTACGACTCAATTCCTTCGTAAGAATCGGTGACAGCGGTTCCACCGCCCGAGATCACGATGTTGACCTCAGACTTGAGCCCGTCGTCTTCCGCCGCGAGCGTGGTCGAACCACCGGCGATCACAATGTCGGTTTCTGCCTGGACCCCGTCATCCGCTGCCGTGAGCGCAACCGTGCCGCCCGCGATGTAGACGTAGCCGCGGGTCTCGTCTTCGTCGTTGTCTGACTTGAGAGCGTCGCCGCCGGCATCCACCGTGACCGTGCCGCCTTCGATGGTCAGCGAGTCTTTGCCGCGCAGACCGTCATCGCCGGCGGTGACCGTGATGTCACCGGAGAGGATGACGAGGTCGTCGTGGCTTGTGATGCCGTCGTTGACCGCGCTGCTTACCGTGAGCGATCCGTCGCCCGAGATGGTGAGGTCGGCGTCGCTGAAGAGCGTGGCGTTGTAGTCGGCGTCGTCTCCGGTGGAGGAGAGTGAGTTCGTTCCGCTGAGCGAAACGACGACATCCTCGGCGTTGGCGACCGCGATCGCGGCGCTCGTTGAGCTAGAGATTTCGGCACTATCGAGCACGAGGGCAACGACGTCTTCATCGTCGGTGTCGACGACTACTTGGCCATCGAACTGTCCCGAGAGAACGTAGGTGCCGGCCGCCGTGATGGTAATCGTGGAACCCGAGACGCTGACGCCATCGCCGTCGGCGGTCGCAGTGGATCCGTCGAGGGCAATCGAAACTGCGCCATCGAGGGTCCACTCGTCATCGTTCGTGGTCGTGGAGTTCGCGTTTGCCGCAAGAACTTCTGTCGCCACCGGGCCGAGGCTAAGCTCGACGCTCGCATCGCTGATCTCGGCGGTCACGCTGGAGGTGACGGCGGGAGTTTCAACGGCGGTCGAGCATCCGGCCAACAGCACTCCGCCAATCAAGAACGTGCTGACTGCGGCGGTAAGAGTGAAGTGATTTCGCTTCATGATCAAGCTCCTCTGGTGGGTGACGTGTTCCACTACACCGGGCTTCCCTATGACATTCCTATGAGCGAGATATGCGTGAGCCGTGGATGTCGAAACGGCGCGACTACCGCGTCTTCTCCTCGCTCAGGAGGGATCACGGTTTCGTGAGCGAAGATGTACGCATGACAGCCGTTAGCGCTTCCGCCGCACCGGTCGGCAACCTCCGTGGTTGGGTTCGCGCGCCGTTCGCCGCCGCGGGCCTGACCTATGAATGCTTCGAAAAGGGTTCGGGGCCAGGAGTGGTGCTCATCCCAGAGATCCCCGGAATCACACCAGAAGTGCTTGGCCTAGCCGAGCACCTCGTCGCTGCCGGTTTCACGGTCGTCGTGCCCTCACCATTCGGCCAGCCAGGCAAAGCAAAGACCGTGGGCTACATGACGCGGACCGTGCTGCGGTTGTGCGTGGCCGCCGAGTTCCGTGCATTTGCGACGAACTCATCTCGGCCCATCACCGACTACTTTCGAGCCGTTGCCTCCGACCTCGCTGCCCGCACTCCCGGGCGAGGTGTTGGCGTGATCGGGCAGTGCTTCACAGGCGGATTCGCCTTAGCCGCGGCGATCGACGACTCGGTGGCGGCATCCGTTCTCAGCCAGCCCGCCATCCCTTTTCCCGTCGGACGCGCGCGCCAGCTCGATGCGGGAGTCTCTACCGACGAGTTCGACCGCATTGCTGCCCGAGCGGATGCCGGCGATGTCTGCGCGCTCGGCTTGCGGTTCAGCGAAGATACCGCCGCCCCGCGCGCCCGCTTCGACACCATCAAGGCTCGTCTCGGCGATGCTTTCGAGATCATCCAGTTGGACTCGTCGCCGGGAAACCCTAACGGCTACGCCGCGACCGCCCACTCGGTGCTCACCGGCGAAGTGCGCGAGAATCCGGCCAACTCGGCGGCGGCGGCCCGCGACCGGGTGGTCACGTTCTTGCGCGAACGAATCGGGTGAGCGGCGTCTGCTGATCTGATCTAGCCGAGGCTCGATCCCAGGGCACCGACGATGTACGGGATAAGCCAGATTCCCCACACGATGACAGAGAACCGGTGAAAGCTGGTCTTCTCGGCTTCACGGTTGCGCACCAGCACGACGATTGCCCAAGCGAGGTGCACGGCCATGAGAACGATCGCGATAACTCCTGTGACGCCCATCAGCTGGTTCAAAGCGCT
Source organism: Salinibacterium sp. SWN248 (assembly GCF_015864575.1). Lineage (GTDB taxonomy): Bacteria > Actinomycetota > Actinomycetes > Actinomycetales > Microbacteriaceae > Rhodoglobus. The sequence goes on from NZ_JADYWW010000001.1 coordinate 4,607, forward strand.
CTGCTCGATGCCGGCCGCACGACTCTCGGTCGCGATCAGGTTCATCAAGAACGTGCCCGTGGCATCCGCCGCCAATCCCAGCCCGAATAGCACGACGTGCCACGGCTTGAGCACCTTCTGCACTCGCTCGCTCCACACCCCGACGGTGTACAACACGAGGGCAAGAGTGATGAGGATGATCGCGGGAAGCAGCATCCCTCTAGTGTGGCCTGCTCACAGCTCGCGAGCGAAAGTGGTTCGGGCCATTCAGCACCGAACCTGCTCGAGCTCAGAGTGCGCCGTTGCGCGAAAGTTCGAACGGCGGCTTAGAATTTCGTGGGTCGCAGCACGTCGATATCGCTCATGAACAGGATCATGGCGTAGTCGGCGTAGTAGTGCTCCTGAAGGTACGCGGCGATTGCTTCGGCCGTCTCCGCGTCGCACACCACCTCGATGCGGATGTTGCTACTGGCCTCCCAGCCAGCATCGCGAACGCCGCGGTTACCTTTGCCGCGGGCATCTGTAATGGTGTACCCGTGGGCATTCAGCTGGTCGAGATCTCGAACAAGGGTGCTCTCGAGTGCGGCTTCAGTGATGACGGTTAACAACCTGCGGTGATAGCTCTGCATGGCTCTCATCCTCTCGCGAATGTATGTGCCCACACGGCAAGTGCGTGGTAGATCGGGATGCCGAGCAAGACGTTGAAGGGGAAGGTGATTCCCAGCGCCGCGGCGAGCGACAGCGTGGGGTTCGCCTCGGGCACGGAAATGCGCATGGCCGCCGGCACCGCGATATATGAGGCACTCGCCGCCAGCGTCGCCAGGATTGCTGTTCCGCCAACGGAGAGGTCAAGAACCCAGCCCAGCCAGGTGCCCACCAGCGCTGAGAAGAGTGGCATCCCGATTCCGAAGGCGACCAGAAATGGCCCGTAGCGGCGAAGGCTGCCGATCTGCTTCGCGGTGATCAACCCCATCTCCAGCAGAAACACGGCGAGGAATCCCTTGAAGAGATCGAAGAAGAACGGCTCTATCGGCTTCAACCCCTCCGCCCCGGCTGCCCAGCCAATGAGCAGGCCACCCAGCAGCAAAACAATTCCCTTGCCCAGGAATACCTCGTGGGCCACCGTCCGCCAGCGCGTCTCGCGCGAAAGGCCTCGAGCCAGCACGATTCCCACCAGGATGGCCGGCACCTCCAGCATGACCAGAAGCAGCGGCATGTGTTCTTCGAAGGGGATCTGCCTGCTGCCCAGATAGGCGACCGCCACCGCGAACGTGCCGACGCTCACGGAGCCGTAATGGGCCGCGATAGAGGCGGCATCCGCGCGCGCGAAGCGTCCCAGATAGCGCAGGACGGGGAAGGCGAGCAGTGTGAGGACGAAGCCCATGACTATCACTGCCCCCATGTGTGGCAACAGGGTGGAAAAGGGCTGCTTGGCGAGTTCGACGCCACCCTTGAGCCCGATGGAGAGCAGCAGCACGATGCTGACGAACTCGTACACTGCTGCCGGTAGACGCAATTCCGACCTCAGCAGGCCCGCGACGGCTCCGAGCAGGAAGAACAGGATGATGGGATCGATCACGCGGTGACTCTCTGGTTCGCTTACGGTCCGTAGCCCCCAGGAGGAGCCCAAGGGCCAACCTCCTGAATATACGCTGTGCAATACACGATAACCATAGCGTGTATTGCACAGCGCGTGTCGCCTAGGATGGAAAGATGAACAGCTGGACCTTCCTGACCAATCACGCACACGTTCTGTTGTGTGTTTCCAGGGATCCCACTATGCGGTTACGGGACATCGCCGAAGCTGTGGGCATCACCGAACGAGCCGCCCAGCGCATCATCGCCGAACTTGTCGAAGACGGGTACCTCACGCGCAAGCGGGATGGACGACGCAACAGCTACGAGCTCTACCCGGATCTGCCGCTTCGACACCCTCTAGAGCACCACCACCAGATCGGCGAACTACTCAAGACACTGGGGTCCGAACACCGCGCGTAGGTGCATGGCAGCCGAGGGCCTGCCTGTTCGCCCTGGCGCCGGGAGCCTTCGCCGCGGAGACTGGCCAAACAAAAAAGAAAGACCCCGCCAAAACAGGCGGGGCCTTTCTCGAGTGGTGCGCCCGGAGGGATTTGAACCCCCGGCCTATTGATCCGTAGTCGAAAGCCGTTCTCCCAGACCTATGCGGAAGTGCCCGAGATCCATGCAAAACAGTGGTGACTGGGCGCGACAGCGATGACTTGCGCTGACCACGATGGTCTCCAAGTGTGGGTGAAATGTGGGCACGCCCAGACTTCAGATCACCCTCACCCAGTGCCCCTGGTCGCGCCCTCCAAACGCGCGAAGCGCTCACAATAATCTGTGCCTAAGTGAAGCGGCCTCCCACTCTTCCGCTAGAAGAGTGTCTGCTCCGACTCTGGGGCACTCTCAGATTTCATCAAGAGCTCAAAGAACTTGGAGTTGATAAAGAGGCGCTCTCGCCCGGCCTTGACATCGACGAGTACACCCTCTCGGACCAGCGCATTCAACCAGTTGGTCGCTGTGGGCCGAGAAACACGGCAGTGTGAAACCACATTCGCGATACGACAATAGGGCTGCTCGAAGAGGACAGCCAAGAGATCCGCATTGGCAGCGGAAGTGATCTCTCTTATGGTGCTGAGTGTCTCATCTTGCAAGACTTGAATTCGGTCAATTTTCGATACCGTGCTCAAAGCTGTGAGACGGATTCCTTCAAGAACGAAGAGTATCCATTCTTCCCAGTTGCCGTCTCTCGTCACCTCAAGCAGCAATCGGTAGTACTTATCTTTGTTTTCGATGATGTACCGGGATAGATAAAGAATTGGCTGGTCGATTAGCCCCGCGCTCATCAGCATCAGCACGTTTAATATTCGACCGGTTCTGCCATTGCCGTCCTCGAAGGGATGAATGGCTTCGAATTGGTAGTGGGCAATTGCCATCACCACTAGTGGATCTAAGCCGCGCGACTCATGAAGAAAGCTCTCCCAATTGCCAAGCTTGTCGCGTATTACAGTTTCACCGGACGGTGGAGTGTAGATGGCAGCCCCTGTTGCCGGGTTACCGATGTAAGTTCCGGGCAGCCGTCGAACGTCCATCTCGCGGCCGTTGACAATCGTGCACACGTGGACCGCGGTCGTAGACGATAGCGGTCTCGACGCAATCAACCGGATCCCGGCGAAGAGCGCTGTTCGGTACTTGAGGGTCTCTTTTGTGGCGGGATTGGTTGCTGCCGATTCATCCTGAGCGAATCGGAAGATGTCGTCGGTGGTTGTAACGATGTTCTCTATCTCAGAACTCGCCTGCGCTTCTAGTAGAGGTATCGAGTTGATCAGCACGGTCGGGTTAGTCATTCGTCGCGCAGCTTGGTCCAGAGTAGCCAGAGCAGTCCGGGCTTCGATGACTGCTTTTAGCACTCGCTTCGTTTCTATCTCAACGCTTGGTGGCAGCTCGGGAAGTTCGTTGTAGGGGTGCGCTGGTTGCCAGGTCATGTGTAAAGCGTAGCAACATGTGTGCAAGACGTGTAAAAAAAGAGGCGAAATTTTTACACGTTGAGTTGATCTGTAAAATTTGCTTCATTCGAATCCATTAGTCGGGAGCCCGCGGCAGAAGGCTCTTAGTCTCTGGATGAAATAAGCCTGCGAGGCGAACACCGAACAGACCGTCAAACATGATCATGATTCCTTCTTCGTTCGAGTTGCGCTGCTAGTCGCTCCATCGATCAACACGATGCCGCCGATTATGACGAGGCTGATACCAAAACCCGCCGACACCGCCCCCAAATCCAGAGAGACGGTCGCGGACCTGCCCGGCGGCGAAACGTTGTAGATGCAATTGAGACGCAAAGGAAGGAGCGAGTACGTCGTTGTGATCGGAACTTCGGTCTTGCCTTGCATCGAAACCTCTGGAGGCATGGAAGTGCGCTGGTTGCAGACATTCCACGGCCCTTCAAAATTCGTCAACGCGACGTTGAGAACAACTCCCGCTAAGAGCGCTGCCCCCAGCGCGACCAGTACTAACCCCGTGACGAGTGTGGACTTTTTCATGCTCTTCCGATCACCACGGGCGCATCGTCATCGTCGGTAGATTGCAGATCAGCAGAGGCCCCGAGGTTTATTGACGGCGTGGAGAAGGCGATCCAACGAGAGTACATTTTGGCCCGTCATTGCTATTCGTGGATGAGGATCTGATTCTGAATCATCCTGGTGCCGCATCGTGCGCACCAACGCGGGGTCAAAGCGACGAGACGATCGACACCCTTACGTCCCCGACTTCCGCTCGATAGGCGTTTTCATCAGAGCCCGCCTCCGTGCCCGCATTCGCATTTTCTTCAAATTGTGAAACTCTGGCAGTAAATTTTCTACCCTCAGTTCGGAGAATATATGTCACCCCGAGCGCGGCGCCAGGCTGGAGCTCGAACCCCCCTTCTAAGAGCAACTCATCGACGCGGTCGACAACGCCAGGCCCGCGCAGCACAATTTGATGAGTATAAATTGCGTAAGAGGTACCGCTGCCGGACGAATACTCTGCGATGACCTGACCCGCTTGCGGAAGGTTGAACGCGGCAACCAATTCATCCACCTCGTCGATCTTGCCTTGGTCTGGACCGGACAAACCGCACGACGCCAGACCCGCGACTATCAGTGCCACGAGCGCTATGTGAAAAATTCTTGTCATGGCAGTCCGTCTCATATAGTCCGACCATTGAGATTGAGCATCACTCACAAGCGATGATACTGCCATGCCCCAGCGAGAGGGACGCGAGAGTGCTAGTCGTACTCCTGCTTGAGATTCACAATCGTTCGTCAGAAGAATTCGCAGTCGCGTAGAGCGTCCACAGCGGTCCGAGCACCCAAGTTGTTTGCATGTGCGCGGATACCAGTGGGTCGCCCTCGTCCCTAAGCTTCAGCGCCACTGAACCAAGTGGCAATGGTCAGATGGCCAACTTCCGCTGTCGCGCCAAAACCTAGACGAACACTGAATAGACCCAGTCCTTCGCCACTCGTTTTGGAGCAATTCTCGGCCCGAAACCTTGTGAAGTGTGGGCAAAGTGTGGGCAAACAAAAAACAGGCCCGACCGCACTCCACGAGAAAGTGCTGGTCAGACCTGTTTTAGCTGGTGCGCCCGGAGGGATTTGAACCCCCGGCCTATTGATCCGTAGTCGAAAACCATTCCCGCAGAACTATGCGGAAGTCGCGAAAATCACTGCAAAACACTGGTGACTGGGTGCGACTGTGATGCCGCGAGTTGACTGGGGTGCTCCCCAAGTGTGGGTGAAATGTGGGCACGGCGCCACACGAGATAGTCAGTGCCCTTCACGCCTCGGTCTCTTTCTCTGCGCTATCCGCGTTTTCAGACAAATACCCGAAGCTAACGGTTCGCAGTCCAGCTCTCGTCTTGATCGGGGGCGAAGTGCACGCCCAGCTCGTGTGCCAGTGCTCGCATTTGTTTAGCGAGAACGCGCCATCCTTTTGGGGTAATCTCGCCAATTTCGAAGCCTATTCCGCGCACTGCGCCGTCGGCGACGAAGATCGTTGCGGCAGCCACAGAACCGAGCGTGACATCGGCTTGCTCCGCAGAGAACCAGTCGGTGGGTTCGGTGGCGGTGCCGTCACCACCCAAGCTCGCATCCATCTCTCGGAGAGCTTGATGCACGACCTCAGAGTCCAACGCTTGGCCGGCGGCAAGATCGTCGGGGTCGTAGTCGCGGGGCGCGATCATGAACTCGTCGTCTTTCAGCTGCGCAAGGGCCGGAACCGTCTTGTCTGGCGCCACTCTGGGCTCAGACACAAACTCCGGCGGGTTGCGCAGCGAATCAAAGTCGCTTAGAGGTCGCTCGACTAACGGGGCGAGGATTGAGGGTCCGCGAGGCTCCTCCTTAACTAGGGCGTGCCAATCATCGAATTCGGTTGAGAACCAGGCATTAAACTGGTGGATATCAGAGTTTCTGCTATTGGTGCCGGCTCTTGCGCCCCACCTTCGCAAATCCACAAAGAGTGGCTCGCTACCCGACTGAGAACGAAATGCCAGCTCGTTGTAATCGACATGGTCTTTGCCTTCAGCGCTGGCAAGACAGAGACGTGTCGATGCGTCCAACCGGTGTAAGACCTCAAAAATGTAGCTCGGCCACGCCTGCACGATGTACTGGGTGCGCCGGTATTGGACCTCGGGGACAAAGCCAAATCCGATCGACTGGTCCGTCCGCCACTCGGCGGGGACTACCTCCGCTACCTCAGAGCTGATAAACGATTGAGTCCACTCCCACACGGTTCCCACACTCGCCCAAGACGCATCCATCTCATCAATAGGTCCGCCACTGGCGGCCATCCAATGCGCTAATTCGGTGAGCCGGAATTCGCGCGTGGCCTCGGCGTGCGCCAGATGGCGATTCGCCTGTTCGCGACTGAGATCTCGTGGGGCAAACTGGTTCATCCTATTGGCCAATGGATCACTATGGTCATGTTGTTGTCCTTTAACATTTTCAGCACTTGCTCGGAGGGCCCGATTCGTCCTGTGATTCCGCTGGCGAAAAAATGCCACTCTACGTCCTCGACGTTGTCTTTTCCTCTAATCGCGACATCCTTGAGTATTTGCGAACGCGCTAGTGCGGTGTTGACATAACCGACTTTCGACTCGAGCGGTACAGAGAAAATTTCACCATTTACTCTGGTCTCGAACACGCCATCGGGGTATCGGATGCCAGTGGTCCCCTTTCCCCAGTTTATTTTCTTGAAATTTGTGACGCCGTACAGCGCGTTCATGAATCTTTCCCCGGAGTTGCCGCCGATCATGAACGTTGGCAACGCATCCGCAGAATAGCTAACAGTCTTGGTGTGCTCGTACTTTATGAGGTCGCGCAGATGCTGTAGATCATTGCTTTCGACAAGCCTTGTTATTGCTTTCGGGTCCAGCCTCCGCAGTTCGAGCGCGTCGACCAGAGGAGCGTCTATCAGTCGAAGCGCTGCCACGAAATCGACGGGGTCGGGCGCGAGCGATCGAATCAAGACGATTGCGGCGCGCAGCCCCCACGGGGTAGTCGCGCGCTGAGCGAACTTGATCGCCTTACCAAGGGCGCCCGCGGCATCACCAACCCCAGGGATAAGTCCGACAGCAGAAAGCCCGAAGCCGACCCAGTCACCACGCAATGACTGCGCTAAGCCGTCTCTCAGATCTCCGAAAACGAGGATGCCGCTCGCGAGGTTTCCGCCAAACCAAGCAGCGGATTCTCGTTGGCAATACGTAACATCACCACAGAAAAAGCCCAAGAAGAACTCGCTCTTCCACTGGTCGGGTGTGATGGCCTCGTCGAACTCGGTGGGGATATAGCCATCAATCTGGTGTTGGACTTCGTAGAGGTCGGCGAATCCGTCGAGGTCTGTGTCCCAGCGGCTGGCGGAGGTGCCGTTGAGCTCTTCTAGACCATCGATGAGCCCATCGCCGTCAAAGTCTGGGTTGAGCGGATTGATCAATCCTTCGACTTCTTCGGTGTCTGGCAGCCCGTCGTAATCGCTATCGACTTCGGATGGATCTGAAATTACCGAGTAGGCAGTGACAGGATTGGCGCTCCAAGTCTGGGCACCGACGGGTGACGCATACGGCTCTCCAAGTTCCTCAGCGTCTGAGAGCCCGTCGCCGTCGGTATCTTCGAGGTATGGGCTACTAAAGAAACGCTTTGACGAGGCCGTCATACTTGCAGTGACGCCATGAATCTCTACCCAGTCCGGAATGCCATCCTCGTCCGTATCTACAGTTACGTCGCCGGGTTCGACAGTTGACGGAGGGGTTACCGCAGCGACCCAAGACGCAAGATCAACAGCTGTGGGGACGTAAGAGTAGGTGCCACCAGTGGCATCAGCCAATGCGATTAGCCAGGCCGATTCTTCAGGGGAGCCAGTGCCAACATCGAGTACGTGATACGGAACGTCGAGGTTGTCGGGGTCCAGCCAAAATTGCCAGTCTGGGCTGTCCTCGGGAGCCCATGGGCGGTCGGTGACGTCAGCGCCGATCTGTCCATCCGTGATGAGAAGCCGTGCTTTGTTCCTGCATTCAAATACTGGGGCATCGTCGACGTAGGGATTGGCTTCCGCATTGAAGAAGCCGGTGTCGTCCCAGTTCGTTCGAAGAAATGTATCGGAATCATCCTGAAGGAATCGAAGGACTTCGTCTGCGTACATGGATTCTTGGTCGAACCCTGAATAGTCCGCGCGGTCGCCGAGAGCCGCGGCCTTGAACTCTTGGACGGTGTAAGGCTCGTTCACTCTCGGCGCCCAACGACTGGGCTGACGCCAGGGAAAACTGCTATTTACAAGGGCGTTGCCTGGAAGCGGCGCGAACTCACTACGAGAGGCGCTTAGGTACTCGAAGCGGAAGGTGCGTGGCCATATTCGGTCTGATGGGTTGAGCTCGTTGACGATCGCGTCAACCGCAGAATAGCGTGTTTGCGAAGGGTCGTTGAGTTGAACACTTCCGGTCTCGTCATAAATGATCTCCAGATCTAGTGGTGCTCTGGTACCCGATCCAACATCACATTGCAGAGCGTTTGCACTCCACTCATCCAAGTTGACGACGCTGTAGGTGAGGCCCAGCTCCGGGTCAGTGATCACAATTACGTTCTCCGCAGTCGACACTGAGACGTCGTTGTCGACGAACTGCCAAGTACCGGAAGCATGGTCCCATCGCACTGGGGCGAGGTTCGCTAAGCGTGCTGCGGCCACGCCAGAGTCAATCGGGAACTTTACATCGACCAGAGTCACCGGAGCCGCTGAAGCCGCGGAGGCGGTGGTGCTGAATCGCAGCGTATCGCCGTTGTCCGGGCCAATTTCTGCCACGGGAGCGGCGACCTGGGCCGCTTGCACGAGCATGCCGGGAAGCATCGTCGAGTTCTGTGCGAGCACTTCGTAGGACTCAACATCGTGTGCAGCGCCCTGCAGCGTCGCGGAGACGCGACCGCCTTCGGCTGCAACTTGGCTCGCTCGGCTTTCGCCATCCGCTGGGCCGATGTCGCCACCATCGTCAATGCCGTTGGACGCGGTGGGGTGCGCTCGAATTGTGCCCACTAAAGATTCTTCTGCGTCTGCAGTTCCGTCGCCGTTCGTATCAGCTAGTAGCGGGCTGAATCCGTTGTGGAGTTCGAACGCATCCGTCAGTCCGTCTCCGTCAGAATCGTCGGAGGAGGGATTGGTGCCAAGAACGATCTCTTCAGCGTCTGAAAGCGTGTCGGCGTCGGTATCGATAGCACGCGGATCGATTCCTTCAGTGATCTCATAAAGGTTGCTGAGTCCGTCGCCATCAATGTCGTCATCGGCATCGGAAATGCCGTCCTCGTCCGAGTCTGCGTCTACTGGCGAGGTCAGTCCGGAGAGTAGATTGATTTCTTCGGAATCGCTGAGGCCGTCATTGTCGGTATCGGCAAGTAAGTGGCTAGAGCCAATTCGGTACTCGACAATGTCGGGCACCCCGTCAGCGTCCGAGTCGGTCAGCCCATCCAAAGGTGTCGCAGTGACGCTTCCACTTTCCAGACTCTGCCCGCCGACAGTTTGAGCAGAGACAGTAAACGTGTACTCCGTTCCATTTTGGAGATCGTCGATTTGCACTCCGGCGCGCGCGGATGGCGCTGTCATCTCGAACTCAAACTCGAGATCGCCCGGCATCACTCTTACTCGGTAAGAATCGATCGATTGGCCGAAGGTCTCAACTGGCGCGTTCCAGAAAACATCTACGAACCCTTCCCCCGCCCGAGATTCGACGCCGGCGGGAGCATCAGGTTCAGCGTAGGGATACACGCTGATTCCGTAGTGGCGGTTGCTATAGCCGACAGCATTTCGAGCCCGAACCCAGCCGTAATACGAACACCCCGCTTGCAAGTCTTGGAACGTGTGGCTTGTATCGGTCGTGTGCACTTCGGTGTCTGTGCCATCACAAGTGTTCTCGAGAGCTACCTCGTAATCGATGATTGCGGATCCACCGTCGGAATGTGGAGGTTCCCAGGACACCGCGCCTGACTTATAGCCAGAAGTTGAGTCTGCGTTCTGAGGACTCTTCGGAGCGGTCGGCTCGACAGTGATCGTCGCCGACGCAATAGGTCCAACCCCGCCAGCATTACTTGCTTGAACGGTCGCGGTGTATTCGCCCACAGGAACATCATCGAAGTCAACAGATTGCTCATAACCAGCCACGGTCTGCACAAAGCCACCCGGCTCCAGATGAACCTCGATGGAATCGACCGGTGGGTCATACGGGCCGGTCGCTATCCGGTTCCAACTCGCATCGATTCCCCACGAAGTTTGAGTGAGAGTGAAGCCGCCAATCTCGCGTGGGCTAGGTACTACCGTGAAGGTACGAAAATCTGACCAGCTAGAGAGTCGATCGCCTGTGAAATAGACTGCCTGCCAGCGGTAGAGGCCGTTAAGCGGCGTGCTCGAATTCATCGACGGAGTAATCGAAAAATTCCCGTCTGGGTCCACTGTGCCAGAGCCATCACCGACTTCAACAGGCGCCCCAAACTGCCACCCTGATTCAACTCGGACTGCCACATACACTTGCTGACCGGCCTCAAGGTCCGGGATATAGCCGGTCAACGGTGGCAGTGACTGATGGACCGAGTTATCCGCGGGTTAATGCAGCGCCGGCGGGGACGCAAGAGACGCGATACTGATATCGATTGTCGGTTCCCAGCCGCCAGCAACATCGTCAGAGACCAGACGATACCGAAGTTGATAGCTCTCACCTTCCGCTGCCGAACCCGGAGGAAACTCCCAATACCCGTACGCGTATGCGCCCGACGATTCCAACGGGAGAGAGGTCTCGGTGACAATTGCCGAATCGGACACCTTCACTAATTCGATGTCTATTTCAGAAGTCATAGAGAACGTGGCATCAGCGCGCTGGACCTCGGCCACCTCGAAATCAATCCTCGGGCTCGGCTGCGCCCCGTAAATCGTGTAGACACCATCAGATTCCACGGCGCGGTCAAACCAAAACATCGAACTCGGCGAAGACGAGTCCGCCGCAACTGCAGCAGCGGGCGCACTCAAGAGTGAGATGCCCAGGGCAAGCGCTAGGCCGATCGCAATCCACTGACGGAGACGAGGAGCCTGAGAATGCACGGAGGAAACAGAGCGACGCATGAGACTCCCCAACTTGAGTTTTGCGCAAGTTTATTGTTGCCAGAAGTAGGTTTGCAGTCCCCCTAAGAGAGGACTCGGTACCCCCAGTTCGAGTCAGAACGAAGGCGAAGAACCCTGACTACTGCAAGTTCGCAATCGCGGTCAGGCCTGACGAGCCCTGACGCGCGATAAGTGCGAGTCATCGGATTCGTTGGACCCTAGCGGCGCGAGTTAACGCGCACTGCGGGAGCAACTCACTTAGCGACGCGAGTGTCGCAAAGGGTGCTGCTTGGACTGTCACCCCAGGAAAAATAGAGGCCGACCATGCCCTGATCCCTTGATCAAAGGTCAATTGGTCAACTCGGCGGATCGCACCATAACCCAGACAAACACAGGGTTCCGAGTCGCAAGACAGGTCGATCTTCGGCCCAGAATTGGCCTTAAGCGTTGTGAAGTGTGGGCAAAATGTGGGCAAAAGAAAAACAGGCCCGACCGCGCTCCACGAGAAAGTGCTGGTCAGACCTGCTTAATTTGGTGCGCCCGGAGGGATTTGAACCCCCGGCCTATTGATCCGTAGTCAATTGCTCTATCCGCTGAGCTACGGGCGCATCTTGCTGACTTTCGCCAACCAGAAAACTATACCAGCGGATTCGGGCCGCCAGTGACACTTTTGACAGTCGGATGCCGCGAGCGCCTACTTTCTGACGCGGAGGTGCGCCACACCGCCATCAACTTCGAGCGCGGTGCCCGTGGTCGAGCCGGAGAGTGGGCTCGCCAAGTACGCGACGGCACCGGCAACTTCTTCGGGGGTGACCATACGTCCGGTGGCCTGGCGGGCATCCAGAGCGGCACGTTCCTTGACGGGATCGTCGAAGCCCTGCAGCATCCGCTCGACGAACGGGGTGGAGACCGTGCCGGGGCTGACCGCGTTGACGCGCACGCCATCCGCCACATGATCTGTCGCCATCGCGTAAGTCAGCGCGAGCACGGCGCCCTTGGACGCGCCGTAGAGCGCGCGCTGCGGGAGGCCGTTGAGGGCGGCGATGGAGCAGAGGTTCACGATCGCAGCGTGCTGCGACTTGCGCAGCCACGGCATCGCTGCCGCCGACACTCGCGCCATACCGATGACGTTGATGTTGAGAACGCGGGCCCACTCGGCGTCGTCGTTCTCTTCGACCGTTCCGATCGCGCTGATACCGGCGTTATTCACGACGATGTCGATGCCGCCCAGTTTCTCGGCGGCCGTCCCGACCGCGGCGTCGACGGAGGCACGATCAGATACGTCGGCGGTGAATCCGTGGAGGCGAGCATCCAACCCCTCAGTGTTGAGGTCGAGCACCGCAACCGTGGCACCCCGCTCTGCTAGCGCAAGGGCCGAAGCGAGGCCGATACCGGAAGCACCTCCCGTGACCACCGCGACGAGACCCGCGAACTCGGCGCTCATGCCTGCACCAAAGTCTGGCGAGCGCGACCGAGGCCGTCGATCTCAAGTTCAACGACATCGCCGGCACGCAGGTACGGCTGACCCTCGATGCCCATGGCGACACCTGCCGGGGTTCCCGTGTTGATGACGTCGCCAGGCTGCAGCACCATGAACTGGCTGAGGTACCAAATGATGTGGTTCACGCTGAAGGCCATGTTCGCCGTCGTGCCGTTCTGGCGTTCGACACCGTTCACCCACAGGCGCAGGCCCAAGGCTTGAGGGTCGGCCACCTCGTCGGCGGTCACCAGCTCGGGCCCGAACGGGTTGAAGGTCTCGCAGCTCTTGCCTTTGTCCCAGGTTCCGCCACGCTCGAGTTGGAAGGCGCGCTCGGAAACGTCGTGCGAGACGGCGTAACCGGCAATGACGGCGGCAGCGTCATCCGGCGACTCAAGGTAGCGAGCAGTAGCGCCGATGACGATGCCGAGCTCGACCTCCCAGTCGGTCTTCTCGCTCGTGCGCGGGATGAGCACGTCATCGAAGGGGCCGACCATCGTGCTCGGGTCCTTCATAAAGATGACGGGCTCGTCGGGCAGGGTCGCGCCGGTTTCTTCAGCGTGGTCGCTGTAGTTGAGGCCGACGCAGACGATCTTGCCGGGGCGAGCGATGGGCGCACCCACGCGCACACCCTCGGTGTCGACAGCCGACAGGGTGCCGGCGTCGAGCGCAGCACGCACCACGGCGACGCCACCGCTGGCAAAGAAGGCTCCGTTGATGTCGGCGGTGATCGATGTCAGGTTGAAGGCGCCGCCTTCATCGAGAACAACAGGAATTTCTGAGCCAACGGGGCCGAGTCGCGCGAATCTCACTGAGTGTTCTCCTTCGTTGCCAGCGCGATACCTTCGCGCTCTTGTGATTCATAGCCGGCCTCGACGACCGCCATGGTGTGCATGACGTCGTCGACCGAGGTCGGAAGTTCAGAAACTGAGCCCTCGAGATAGCGCTGCAGCGCGCTCATCGAACCAATGAAAGCATCCGGGAACCACGTTCCCTCGAAGGGTATCGGCTGCCACCCCAGCTCGGGCTGATCGGTGTACGCAATATCGAGAGCGTCTGCACCACCGCGGGGATAGTCGAGCATGAGGCCCAACTGCGCGCGAATGGCGCCCTTGGTGCCCTCCCACTTGACGAAGGCTTCCTCGAAGTCGCCGCCGAATCCGTGATCGTGGTTTGTGCTGATCGTGACCCGCAGTGGGCGATCGCGGTACCGCATGATGATCGTCGAGCGCGTGTTCGAGACCTGGGGCTTGGCCGGATGCCGCACCGTCGCCGCGCTCACACCGTCGGGGTCGCCCAAGAACGAACGCACCAGATCCATGTAGTGCACGCTGTGCATGTTGAGTTCGAGACGCTCGATGCCGAGCACGTGCGGGAAGATCTCCCACGGCGTCTCGGTCGCAACGCGGATCTCCATGTCATAGAGCTCGCCGATCGCCCCCTCGGCAATGAGTGTGCGGGCGGCGGCAATGTACGGCGCGAACCGCAGTTGCGTATTGACCGCAGCAACAAGGTTCTTGCGGTGACAGATCTCAAGCAGCACGCGCGCTTCGGCAAGGTTCTGACCGAACGGCTTCTGGATGAGCACGGCCGCGCCATCAGGCAGCTGGTCGAGCACCGCAGGGTACTGCTCGGGCATGAGTGCGAGGTCGTAGACGGCGTTGGCCGGGGCCGCGGCTACGGCATCCGACAGCGAGGTGAACACATTCGGGATGCCGAACTCGTCGGCGAGAACCTGCGCCTTAGCCGCCGTGCGGTTTACGATTCCCCACACCTCGAAGCCCGCTTTGCGGTAGGCCGGAAGGTGCGCGTCTTTCACAATTCCACCGGCGCCGATCATGACGATCGGGCGCGGGTGTTGCGGCAGCGCGAGAGTGTACGCCTCGGCTGGCTCACGTTCTGGAAAGTGCGACACGGGGTGCTCCGGCTCTCATAGACGGTAAAGCTCGTGATCAAACGATATATCAAACGTCTGCACGCGGCAACGCGGCGGCTGGATGTGGCAGCGGCGTGCGGTAGTCGCTGGGGGCTTGGGGCCGCAGCGGGGCACCACATCCGGACCAACGACAAAGTGCGGCTCCCCCGCAAGGGTGAGCCGCACTAGGTCGTGTCAGTAAGCAGGTTTAGATCGCACCCCGCGGGCCCTGAATCAGATCGTCGTGATGGATCTGGGCAACGTTGGGGTGCGCCCGCATTCGGTAGCGAAGCGCATTGTCTCCATACGTTTCAAGGATCGGGCTGTTCGTGGGGTCGAGCGACAGTCCGCGTGCTTGAGCGGCGAGCTCTGGCGGCAACTGCAGCTGGGGAATCACAGTGTCGAGGGCCGGATTAAAGAAGAACGGAATCGAGATGCGGTCATCACCAATGAGCGGCGAGATCACGCGGTGCAGAGTCGCCTTGAGGTAACCCTCAGTAGCGAGCTCGAGCATCTCGCCAATGTTGACGACGAACGCTCCCGGCTTCGGCGGAACATCGACCCACTCGCCTTGGTAGTCGACCTGCAGGCCCCCCTTGCCCGGCTCCACCATCAGCAGCGTGAGAACTCCACCGTCACGGTGAGCACCGACGCCCTGCTTGGGCTCCGGGTTGGACTCGCCGGGGTACCGCACGATCTTCAACTGCGGGAAAGGCTTGTCGGCAAATGCGTTGTCGAAGACGTCCTCCGGAGCGCCAAGGGCGTGAGCCCACGCGCGCAGAAGGCGCAGCGACACGGCGCTGAGTTTGTCGTTCCACTCATTGACCAACTCACGAAGCTGCGGCACGGCATCCGGCCACAGGTTGGGACCCTCAAGACGCCAATAGTCGGCGAGCCCGGCAGCGTTGTCGACAACGTCGCGCTCGGGGCCAACATCAATCTGTTCGCGCCAGTCGGTCTTGCCCTCAGTCAGTTCGCCGCCGACACGCGTGTAGCCACGGAACTGCGGACTGTTGATGTTTTCGACGGCCAACTTCTGCTCGGCGGGCAGGGCAAAGAACTCGCGGGATGCCGCAAGAAGGTCATCCATCAACTTCTCGTCGACACCGTGCCCGACAAGGTAGAAGAACCCCACATCGTGGGTGGCACACAGCAAATCGTCCCGGAACTTGGCAGCCGCTTCTGGGCCGCCATCAAGTAGCGAGAGATCAATTACTGGGAGCGCGGAATCGTTCATTTAACGATGGTCACACGCCAAGTCTGAGAGTTTTCCTTTGTTACGCTCACAGCGTGAAGCGCGGGCGTAACACGATCACAGTTCGGAAAATTATGCTCCGACTACGGCGCGTTCGGGAATAACTTGCGGGTGAGTTTGCCCCATATGTTCGATCACGCGCACCACCTGGCTGGTGTAGCCAAACTCGTTGTCGTACCAGACGTACAACACGAGATGCTTGCCGGTGCTGATGGTGGCAAGGCCGTCCACGATGCCCGCACGGTGCGAGCCGGTGAAGTCGCTCGAGACCACCTCGGGCGAATCGATGAAGTCGATCTGTTGCTGCAGGGTCGAGTCGAGCGAGAGGTCGCGCAAGTAGCGATTCACCTCGGCGCGCGTCGTTTCAGTCGTGAGATTGAGATTCAGAATCGCCATCGACACATTCGGAGTGGGAACCCGGATGGCGCTGCCGGTCAGCAATCCCGCCAACTCGGGAACCGCCTTCGCGACTGCTTTCGCCGCCCCCGTTTCGGTAATGACCATGTTCATCGGTGCCGAGCGTCCGCGACGGTCGCCGGAATGGAAATTGTCGGTCAAGTTCTGGTCATTCGTGTACGAGTGCACCGTCTCGACGTGGCCGTGCTCAATGCCGTACTGGTCACTGATCGCTTTCAGCACCGGCGAGATCGCATTAGTCGTGCACGACGCGGCCGAGAGGATGGCGTCGGTGTCGACGATCGAATCATGGTTGAGTCCGTAGACGATGTTCTTGATCTCGCCCTTGCCGGGCGCCGTGAGTAAGACACGCTTCACTCCCTGCGACTTGAGGTGTTGGCCGAGGCCCTCCTCGTCACGCCAGCGACCGGTGTTGTCGACGACGATGGCATCCGAAATTCCGTATTCGGTGTAGTCGATCGTGGCCGGGTCGTTCGAGTAGATCACCTGGATGAGGGTGCCGTTGGCCAGAATCGTGTTGGCCTCGGTGTCGACCGAGATCGTTCCCTCGAAGGGGCCATGAACACTGTCGCGGCGCAACAGGCTGGCACGCTTCACGAGGTCATTGTCTGACCCCTTGCGCACAACGATGGCGCGCAGACGGAGTCCCTCGCCGTTGCCGGCGTGTGCGATCAGGATGCGGGCCAACAGTCGACCGATACGTCCGAAGCCGTAGAGCACGACATCCGCTCCCGCTGGTTTCGTTTCGCTGCCGTTCTTGAGCACCGGCTCAAGCTCAGCCGCCAAGAACTCATTGAGCTCGCCGCCAACTTCGCGAAAACGGTTCACGAGCTTCGCCAAATCGATGGATGCCGAATTCAGCGGCATTGCAGAGAGCGCCACCATGATCGGCATAGTCTCTTCGATCGGCAATTCGCTCTCGTTGAGCTGCCGCGCAAAACGGTGAGCCTTGAGCACTTCGACGGGCGACTGGTTGATGAGACGGCGACCGTGAATCGAGGTCACGACACCGTGGTTGCGATACAGCCCACCAATGAGGGGGATCATTGCCTCGGCCAGTTCTTGGCGGGCATTCCACCGGTCAAATTCGTCGCTGTGTTCGCGTTGCATCAGGTTCCTTCCGACTGCGCTGTCTCGGGGCCGCGGGCGCGCTTGTAGCGCGGCTGGTCCCGCATCCATTCTCCCAGAGGGATGCTCGGCACGCGCGCTCAGGAAGCCACAGTTCGGGCAACACTTTAGAGATCGCTAAAGGGGGCGATTCTTAACGGTGCGGCTGGCGGCTCGCGGCTCGCGGCTCGCGGCTCGCGGAAGCTAGCGCGCTGAGTTCAGTGCGGCCGCAGCCCGGATTAGCGCGCGGAAAGCATCAGCGTCAATCGCGTCCCCCTGGTGGAGATCGATCGCTCGCCTGACCTTCGCATCAAGGCTGCTATTGAAGAGCCCGGCGGGGTCGTCGAGCGAAGCGCCCTGCGCAAACGTCAGCTTGACCTTGTCTTTGTAGGTTTCGCCGGTGCAGATCAGTCCGTCGAGGCTCCATGCTGCAACGCCGGCGGGATTGGAGGGCTTTCGCCACTTGACCTCTTCAACGACCGTGGGCTCAGCCTGAACGATCAGGGCGCGAACGCGGGCAAGCGTTTCGCCCCGCCAGTCGCTGTGATCCGGGGTGACGTCATCCATGATGCTCACTCTAGTTCGCTCCATTAGTAGGATAATAAGACTTACTAACGGAAGGGCCCGCCGTGAAGATTGCACGCATCGAAACATTCCTCGTTCCACCACGCTGGTTGTTCGTGCGCATCGAGACCGACAACGGCATCGTCGGCTGGGGCGAGCCCGTTGTTGAAGGCCAGGCCGACATCGTGCGGGCCGCCGTCGAACAGCACGCCGAATACCTCGTGGGGCTCGACGCCACCCGCATCGAAGACCACTGGCAAGTGCTCACCCGCGGCGGCTTCTACCGCGGCGGCCCCGTCGCCTCTAGTGCGATTGCCGGCATCGACCAAGCCCTCTGGGACATCGCGGGCAAGGCTCACGGCGTTCCCGTTCACGACCTTCTCGGCGGTGCTGTTCGTGACCGCATCCGCATGTACGGCTGGGTCGGCGGAGACGAGCCCTCCGAGCTGCGCGACAACATCGCCCAGCAGGTCGAGTCGGGCCTGACCGCAATTAAAATGAACGCAAGCGGGCGGATGTCGCCCCTCAGCACCGTGAGCGCCGTCGCCGAGGTCGTCGACCGGGCTGCGCTCGCACGCGAAGTTCTTGGCCCCGATCGGGATTTCGCGATCGACTTTCACGGACGAATGACCGCGGCGAACAGCCGCCGCATCCTTCCCCTTCTCGAGCCTCACGCTCCTCTCTTTGTGGAAGAACCTGTTGTACCCGAGAAGTCGCACTTGCTCGACGGCATCGTCGCGTCAACGTCGATCCCGATCGCCACCGGCGAGCGCCTCTTCTCTCGCAATGAGTTCTTGGGGCCACTGCAGGCGGGCATCGCCGTCGTGCAGCCCGACCTCTCCCATGCCGGCGGCATCTCCGAAGTGCGCCGCATCGCCGCCCTCGCTGACATGTTCGATGCTCAACTCGCGCCGCACTGCCCGCTCGGACCGATCGCTCTGGCGGCGAGTTTGCAAGTCGGGTTCAACACACCGAACTTCTTGATTCAGGAACAGAGCATCGGCATCCACTACAACGTCGGATCAGACGTGCTCGAATACCTGATGGATACGAGCGTCTTCGACTTCACTAGTGGCTACATCGAGCGACTCACTAAGCCAGGCCTCGGTGTCGACATCGACGAAGCCGCCGTGCGTGCCGCCGACAAGGTCGGGCACCAGTGGCGCTCCCCCGTGTGGCGTCGCGATGATGGGTCGCTCGCCGAGTGGTAACCGGTCGGCAACGCCAGCGATAGCCGAGCGCGCGGCCGCGAGTGCCCGCTAAGCGCCGAGCGTTGTTGTCATACCGCCATCAACGACGAGCGAGGCGCCGGTGATGTACGAAGCACCGTCACCGGCCAAGAACTGGATGACCGAGGCAACTTCTTCAGGCTTGCCCAGCCGCTGCAGGGTGGCCTGGCGTCGCGCCAACTCTTGCGCTTCAGGGGTTTGGTGATCCCACTGACGAGTCTCGATCGATCCCGGAAGAACGACGTTTACGCGCACATGCGGCGCATAGTCGAGGGACAGTTGACGGGTGAGCGAGATCAGTCCGCCCTTTGCGGCACCGTAGGCAGGTTGCTCGGCCCAGGACAGCACTCCGTGCACGCTCGACACATTCACCATGCTGCCGCGGGCGGCGGTGAGGGTGTCGTGGAAGGTGCGCATCGCCCGGTATACGGATGACAGCGTCACCGAGAGCTGTTGGTTCCAGTTGTCTTCGCTCTGTTCGTGTGCGATTCCCCCGACTTGGAAGAACGCGTTATTCACGATGACGGCGGGCGGGCGATTCGCGGAGCGCAACTCACGCGAGAGCTCCTGCCAGTGCTCGGATTCTGCGACGTCGAGGCGATGGGCGGTGGCGGCGCCACCGGCCGCGACGATCTCGGCGGCAACCGCGGCAGCGGCATCCACGTCAATATCGGTGACGACAACATCGTCGCCGGAGGCCGCGAAGAGGCGTGCAGCAGCGGCACCGATGCCGTGGGCTGCGCCCGTGATGAGCACCGTGCGGGCCGCCACTAGAGAGCCTGCTTGCGGTTGGCGACGAGCGCGGCGCCGGTCGGGTCTTTGCTCACGATCGTGTGCGAATCGAGGTTCGATTGGTCCATCAGGAGCTTCATCGCGGTGTGGGCGGCCTCGGCATCCTGCGCGACAATCGCCGTCACCACTGCGCGATGATCATCCAAAAATTGGGTTGTTGTTTCGTTCTCAAAGGCAAGCTCGTTGCGCGCATGCAGCGCGGGTTCCAGCACAACCTCAAAGCGAGCCAACAGTTCGTTGCCGGATGCCGCCAAGATCGCCCGGTGAAAAGCCAAGTCCGCTGCTACGTGTGACTTCAATTCGGTGCTCTCGAAGGTCGCAGCCAACGCCGTCATCGCTGCTTCGATCTCGGCACACTGTTCGTCGCTGCGGCGAACGGCAGCCAGTCGAGCCGCCGCGGGCTCGAGAACTAGCCGCACTTCGCTGAGTTCGAGCACGAGCAGCGGGTCGGGCATCCCTTCCGAGCGCCACGTCATGACATCCCGATCGAGCAGTTGCCAGCGCTCTCGCGCGGTGACGAAGGTGCCCAGTCGTGGCCGCGCATCCACAAGGCCCTTCGTGGTGAGCACCTTGAGGGCTTCGCGGATTACCGTGCGGCTGACCTGAAATTCGGTGAGCAGCGCATCCGGATCGATGATGTCTCCCGACGCCAGTTCACCGCGCATAATGCGACGGCCAAGCACATCAACAACGTGCCCGTGCAAACCTCGTCGAGAGAAAGTAGTCATCCCCGCGATAATACTGTGCCTGTCACGAGCGTGGGGCTGCGTTAGGCCATGACCCCTATCGGCGACACCTTCCACTCGGGGAAGATGATGCTGGCATCGGCTGCGCTGAGATCAAGGCGGTTCATGACGACCTCACCAAGAAGATCGCGGAAGTCGTTGCTGCCGGGAACGTCGCCGTGATCGAGCACATCGGCACCGAGGCCCTCCCACTTGCCGTGCACGCCCCCGGTGACGCCACCGCCGAGCACCATGGCGAGGCCGCCGTGACCGTGGTCAACACCTGAGCTGTCGTTCTGACCGACACGACGACCAAACTCACTCATGAGCACCACCGTGGTGGTGTCAGCCTTCGGACCAAGGTCGGCGAAGAATGCCGCGAGACCATTGCCCACAGCGCTGAGCATGTCGTGCATGTCGCCCTTGTCTGGCGTGCCGATGTCGGTGTGCATGTCCCAGCCACCAAGGTCCAACGTGCCAACTCGAAGTCCCACGTTCGCCCGGATGAGACTGGCCAGCGTCGCGAGGTCGCTCGAGAAGTTGTCGTCCCCATAGCCACGCGCTTTCGCATCACCAGCGGATGCTGCAATTTCGGATGCTTCGCTGGAGGCGCTCAAGGCGAGGTTGGCCTGCTGCGCGATCGGATGATCTAGCCCGGTGTAGAGGCTTGCAAGGGCCGTGCGAGTGGGCTCGAGGAGCGAGTCATCCACGTCGATCGCCATACGTTCGAGGTCGGGAACAACGAGCGCATTCGAACCACCCACGAGAGAACGAGCAAGACGATCGCTTGCCCCCACCCCGCGCCAGGTCGTTCCTGGACCGCTCTGCTCAAGAGCGCGGTTGAGCCACCCTGTCTGCGAAGCGCTGCCCGCGGAGCCACCGCGTTCGAGGCAATCCTGCGCCTGGAAATGGCTACGGGACAGGTCGGGGGTGCCAATCGCGGGCACGGCAGCGATCTTGCCTTGAGCCAACATTGGCTTCAAAGCAGACAACGCCGGGTGCAACCCGAAGCCGCGTTCGAACGGGATCAATCCCGAATTCTCCTTAACGGCAATACCGGGGCGCGCCTTCAAAAGGTCGGCGTCGGTTGCCGGAACGAGCACGGAGAGGCCGTCCATTCCTCCGCGGAGGAAGATGACGATGAGTGCGCCCGTGTCTGGCGAACCCGGAGCCGCGTAGGACGCCTGCGTGGTGACAATCTGGGAGCCGATAGCGGCGACTCCCGCCATAAGCCCGCCCTGCAGCATCCGTCGTCGAGTGAAGCCTTTCGACCACAACTCGCGTCGGGCCGCCTCTTCGGCCACCACGATTTCGCTATGGGCTCGCACCGCGGAATCTAAGTCGGTTGGCCCCAGCTGTCGCCAGTCGGGGCAGTCAGGGTGGAGGAAACGGGTCTCGGTCATTAGGAGGTTCTTTCTCGAGTCGGGTTCGAGCTACTGGGGAGGGTACTGCGGGTCAGTGCGGTCGATCAGCGCGGTTGATTAGCGCAATTGAAAATAGGGCGAGTCGAGCACGAGCGCCGCGAGAGCCGGAACTTGCCACGCATCGCCCGCCTCGGCCTCAGCCGAACCATCGGCACCGAGATAGGACAGCAGCACCGCACGATGCGTGTCGCTCAGAGGGCGGCCGATCATGTGCTGAGCAATGCTGTCGATCCATTGAGAGTTCGACTGGCCCACGGTGGGAGCCAACTCTTCACTGAGCTTGGCTGGCGGAGTAAGACCCTTCATCCAGCCACCGGTCAGGCCCCGGTGCAGATTCCAGCGCGAGACCGTCTGGCTGGCAGAAAGCCACGCTCCCGTGACGTCGGGGAATCCGTTAGGTGGGGTCCACGTGAGCGGCGCGTGACCAAGATTCTGCAGAACCCAGTAAAGATTCTTGGCACCATCGGCAAGCTTGTCGCTGGGCTTGGCACCAACAGCACGAGCCGAGCCCACCGCATCTTCGAGCGGACGACGTGCCTTCTCGCCGATTGCCGACCAGAACTCGTCACTGGCGAAAAGCTGCTTGAGCACCGGAAGGATCGCGGTGTCATTGTCGAGGTACGTCTGAGCCAAACGGTCGAGCAGGGCCTGGGGCGGTGAATCCGAAACGAAACGAACCGCGAGTTTTCTGACAACCGTTGCTGCTGTTGCCGGATGATGCGCCAGCACACTCACATAGCGGTCGCCCATGTCGAGCCCACCTTCAGCGGTCGCGTTCTCGTCGGCAAAGAACGAGGTGGCTACGGGGCCAACATAGTGACGGTCTGCGCGATAGCGAAATTCGCCGGTCTCGTAATCAATGCCGCGGCCCGAGAGGATCATGGCGCTGTTGCGCACATCGCCCTCGGTGTAACCGGAGGCGACCCCCAGCGTGTGCAGCTCAAGCAGCTCACGACCGAGGTTCTCGTTGACGTTTACCTTGTTTGACTTCTCGTTGTTGAGATAGGTCAACATGGCGGGGTGCCGCATCGCCGCGTGCAACATGGCGGCGTAGCTGCCGAGAGCGTTCGCCCGGATAACCGAGTTCGCATAGTCGGGACCGGTAGCCCAGACGCTGTCCGACGGAGTTGTGACATTAAGCAGGTTCGAAAACACGTCAACAACGACCTCGAAGAGCTGGCGCTTGCTGAAGACCTGAGCAGCCAGGGTCGCTTGACCCGTCTGTCGTGCGGCATCCCAGCTGTACTGCTTAACGGACGAGCGCACTTTAGCGGTGGACGACTTTGCCAGCGGGAAGGCAGCCCACGCGGCATCGCCATCCGGGTCTGCGATGGATGCCGGAGCGAGCTGAGCACCCAACCACTTGTCGATCCCCATGGTCGACACATCCACGAAGTCGCTGCTGCGGGGGCCAAACGTCGCACGCGCCAGTAGATGGGCGTGGGTTTGGTCGTTGTCTGCGACGCCGGTGGAGACGAACTCGGGAGCCGTTGAACCCTTCTGCGGGGTCGGCTTGGTCGCTGGCTTCGCGGCCGATGGCGTGTCGGCACGAGGGGTTGTGCCCGTTCCCGCACCCGGGTTTGCGTAACTCTGATCGCGGTCGGCCGGCGGGTTTGCCGTTGCCGGTGAGCGCGGGTCTTGAGTCGCGGGTGGGTTCGTGCCCCCGGTGGGATTCTTCGTGGCCGGCGGGTTCGTGGATGTCGCACTCGGCGTCGGAGTGGTCGGCACCGGGGTGTTGCGGGGAGCAGATCCCGTCGACGGCGGCGTGACGGGAGGGCTCGCCCCGTCGGGAAGCAGCGAGATTGTGCTCGCGGGGCCGAATGCGGCGCTGCTCGCCGCGGCCGCGCCCACAGCGGCAAGCGCTGCGACACCACTCGTGATGATCATGCGGCGAGCGAGTAGAGCCTCGCCGTCACCTCGCGGACGTACGTCGGGATCTACAGGAGGATTCACGCCAAAGTCCTTCGTCGGGCTCACGCACGCTGCTGCCGACTAGGTTTCGACAGCCCTACACGCACTACTGAATAACGATTCAGCATCGACCCTATGGCGAGAAACACCCCTCTGTCTACCCCCATCAGGGGGACACGCGGGTAATTGTGAAAAACTTTCGCCGAACGAGGCGTGCACGACTCAGTGCGCGGGCGCTACCGTTCCGCGCGCGGGATAATCGGTCTCGGTGACGTACTCGAGACCATGAATGATGGCCTTCACGGGCATCCGACCGAAAGGCATGCTGGAAACAGTACTCCAGAACACGGTGCTGTCGGCGTCAAGAATGAACATGCCCGGCTCGCTAAACAGCTCCGGTTCGCCCTTCTTGAAACCGCTCGAGAGGAAGAGACCCCACTCGCGAGCCTGTTCTTCGCTCAACCCATAAGCAATCGGAAGCCGACTGAGTTCCCAATCCTCGATCGATATCGTGGCGCGCTTGAGGGTGTCCATGCTGATGGCCACGACGCGACCCACCCCGGCTTCACGCAACGCATCCATGTTGTCGTCGAGTTCGCGAAGCTGCTTGCGGCACACCGGGCAGTGCAAGCCGCGGTAGAAGATGATGAGAGTGAAGCGCCCATCAACGCCCGTGCCGAGCGCGAGATCCTCAGTGGTGCCGCCTCGCGCGAGGGGCAGCGAAAGGGCAGGAGGCTGGGTGCGCGGCAGAATAGTCATCTTCTAGACCAACATAGTGGTGGGCCGCATTCATTCCACCACGTCGTGAACGTCTATTTATTCGACGTCGTGGGTGTGCAGCGCCGAACTCACCGTCGTGCCGTTGAGTTCCAAATAGAGTTGCCCCTCTGTCACCGACAGGGTGACGGCGTTGCGTCGTTCGAGAGCGGCCACAGCATCCTCGATGAAACCGGGATCAAAGCTGCGGAAGACGATCTCGCTTGCGTTGTGGATCTTCTTGCCCGCCCAGGGAGCAGCAACCTTCACCGGGTCGCGGTGCGTGTAGATGGCGACCCTGTCGGCCAGCTTGCTGCCGTAGTGAAGTCGCGCAGCATCCGGTGCCCCGATTTCAATCCAGGCCGTAATCGTGCCGGTGAGATCGCGCACGAGCACCGCAGGTTCATCGGTCGACGAGACTCCCTCGCTAAACACGATGCCCTCTTCATACTCGAGGCAGTACGCGAGCACCCGAGTAATCATGTACAGATCGGTTTCAGAGGGATGCCGTGCCACGCGAAGCGTGAAGTCGTCGTAGACACCGCGATCCACATCTGCCAGTTGCACCGTGAAGGTGTGGATCGTTGCGCCAGTTGCCATAACGCCCGAGCCTAGCCTGTGGATGCGACGGCGCCAGCCAGCCTTTACGTTGCCGTGACGACGGCGTCGGCTCGGTCACGCGTCGTGCGGATGAGCACGGCATTGGGTTCGTCGACGTCGGCAACCCAGCGGGCCGCATCCGTCGCCGACCGCCCGTAGCGTCGGTGGCGAGCGATGAGCCTGTCTCGACGCAGATCATCGTCGATGTCGAGATACCAAACCTCGTCGAGTAGCGGTCGAATCGCACCCCAGCCGTCTTGGTCGTGGAGAAGGTAGTTGCCTTCCGTCACAATCAACGGGGCATCACCGGGGAGCAGGATCGAGCCAGCAATTGAAGCATCGAGGTCGCGGTCAAACCGCGGAGCGACGACAGTGTCGCCCGCGCGCAGCCGGCGCAATGTTGAGGCGAAGCCCGCGGCATCGAAAGTGTCAGGGGCACCCTTGCGCGAACGAAGACCTAGCCGGTCAAGGTGTTCATTGGCGAAGTGGTAACCGTCCATCGGGAGGATGGGCGCCGCGAGTTGTTCAACGAAAGTGGATTTGCCCGCGCCTGGCGGCCCGACCATGCCGAGCAGAAAGGGCACGGTTGTGTCGCGCTGGGCAAGAACGCCAATTCGCGCGACAGCTTCGGCGACAGTGTAGGTCTCCACGAGGTCCCTTCACGCTGGCAAAAATGTGGTGGCGCTTAACGCAAGAAAACCCTTGAAAAATCAAGGGTTTTCTTCGCAGAGCGGAGACGGAGAGATTTGAACTCTCGGTACCCTTACGGGTACTCCACCTTAGCAGGGTGGTGCACTAGGCCGGACTATGCGACGTCTCCAGACGTACTCAGCAATCATAACCGCTCATGAGCGGAACGACGAACCGAGCCACAAATCGACTGATTTAGTAGTTGTTGGTTACCGAGCAGGTGTAGTCAGCAGCGTTCTGACCGCGGATGTCGAGAACGGGAAGATCTTCCTCGACCGGCGCTGCCGTAGCGCCGTCAGTCGGCTCTGGCGTAGCCTCGGCTTCGGGAGCGTTGGGGTCGGCGATAGCGCCAATCCCGTCGCCCGCATCTTCAAGCGTGAAGGGCTGATCTGCGGCGATGAGTTCCATCATCTGGTTGCCCAGGTACTCGTTGGGCTGAACCTTGCCGTCGTAGATTCCGGTTCCACCGGTTCCACCGGGGTACTGCACGAACTGAACACGTTCGAGCGGGATGTCTTTCAACGCGAGAGCGATCGACACCATGGTCGGAACATCCGCGAGGCTGTTCGAGAGCTGCATGTTGGCGATGGCAGCATCGGCGAGGTTGTACAGCTTCTTGTAGTCACTGAGCGTGTCTGAGCTCTTGAGCGTGCGCACGAGCGAGGAGAGGTAGACCTGCTGCGAGCTGATGCGCGTCAAGTCACTACCGTCGCCAACGCCGTGACGTGAACGCAAGAATGCGAGAGCCTTCCAACCCTTGAGGTTGTACGTGCCCGCCTTGGGAAGATCGATCCCGGTGTACGGGTCGACGAGAGGCCCATCCACACAGACGTCAACGCCACCGATAGCGTTCGTCATCTCAATAACGCCGTCGAAGGTGATGATTCCGGCGAACTGGATATCGAGGCCGGTGAATTCAGAAAGTGTCAGAACTACGCACGGAAGGCCACCGTAGGAAAGCGCCGTATTGAGGGGCTCAGTCGAGTAGTACTTGTTGTAGTCACCGTCAAGGCTCGGGCACTCAGGGATGCCCATCACCAAGTCGCGCGGGAAGCTAATGGCCACGGCAGACTGTCGATCTTCGGCAACGTGCAAAATCATGTTGACGTCATTGAGTTCGCCAGAAGCGTCCTCAACTGTTCCGCCGATTCCGCCCTGATCTGCACGCGTGTCACTACCTGCAATGAGAATGTTGAAGCCACCCTCAAAGCTGCCGATCTGAGGCGGTGGGCCTTCGGTCTCGCCAATGAGCGCAACAGTGTCGCGCTGACCGTAAATGCTGTCGAAGGCAACGGCTCCTACGGCCGCGCCACTCACCAAAAGAACGGCGAGCGTTGCAGCAACAACCTTGGCAATCGAACCCCACGGTCCCGGTTTCTTCAACCGACCGTGACGTGCCAGGCCTTGCACTTCAGGCTTTTTCTTAGAGTCAGTGCGGTCGACAGAGCGCGAACGCAACTCTGAGCGCGGACGAAGTTCACTCATCGCACTCCCCTTTCTATTACCGGAAACAAAACATGACACGCAGAGCGGAGGGCGTGGGATTCGAACCCACGAGACATTTCTGCCCACCAGTTTTCAAGACTGGCTCCATCGGCCGCTCGGACAGCCCTCCTTGCGTGACGCAAGTTCAGAGTGTATCTGATGCCCGCAATGCGTACCTGAATGGCAGGCTAGAAGGCTCGAAATGGGGGTAGAGAGGTCTACTCGCGCAACCGAAGCGCCGCCCACACCTCAAGTCGCCCCTCGAAGGACTCCAGATCGAGATTCAGGATGCTCGCCGCCTGGTCGATGCGCGAGCGCACCGTATGCCGGTGAACACCGAGCTTCGCCGCGGTCGCACCCCACGAACAATCGTTCGCAAACCAGGACAGCAACGTCTCCACGAGGGCAGCCCCCTGCTCAGCATCGAAATTGGTGAGCGGCGTGAGGACCCGGTGCGCTACCCGCTCAGCACCAGCAGACTGCAGCACCCCGAGCATCCCGGTGTCCGCAATTTCGGCGAAATCGGTGAGGCCAGCACGACCACCGCGGGAGTGGAGAGCACTGGATGCCTGCCCGAGCGCTACGGTCAACGCCGCGTAGTCGGTGGCCGCGGCACTGCCCGCTGCGAGATCGTGGTCGGTGATGAGTTGTTCCACCTCGCGCTGCACGTCGGTCTGTTCAGTGGGCCCGCCACCTGCCCGCTGAGCTGCAGCCTCGACGAGCACCACAATCACATCGCCACGGACAGCGAAGAAGGCACGACCGTCAGCGTCGAGGGCCAGTACATCGAGCGCATCGAGCACGAAATGGCTCTGGGTTTGCCGCGCAATCACCACGACGCTCAGCGGTTCCACCGGAAATGCTCCCCAGACTTCGCTCGCGATTGCCCGCGCTGCGCCGAGGTTGCCGGCAAGCACCAGTTCCAACAACGACGACCTCAGCTGCCCGCGTGTTGCATCCAGAGTGCGGTTTTGTTCCAGAGCGAGCGTTGCCATCGCGATCACGCTCGTCACCAGTTCATTCTCGGCACGGTCAAGCGGCACTCCGCGACCGAGGGCGAGTGCTCCACGCAACTCTCCATTTTGGCCGAGGGTCTGGATCGTCACCTGACCCGAATCGAGCGTGAGAGCCGTGGATGACCGGCCGCCCTTGCGCAGCGCCCGCGCCACCTCATCCCGCACCGGCTGCGCAAAACGATCGCCAGATCGCTGCTGCCCCGGAACAGGAACCGGATGACCAGTCGCATCGAAGAGCCCCACCCAACAGGAAAGCTGGCGCTCAAGCTCGATGAGGGTTGACCGCAGGCCCGTGGGCTTGAGGGCGGCGTACGAGATCGCCTTGTGCGCGGCAATCGACCAGGCCATTCGACGGCTGCGCTCGGCCGCGATCTGGTCGGCCACCTCGCGGATGACCGCAATAAAAGGCACGCGATCCGGAACGTCGATGAGAGGGAAGCCGGCACGCGCGCACGCTGCAGCAAGCCCGGTCGGCATTCCCTGATGCAGAAAGTGAGTCGCGAAGCCGAGCCCCACAAGACCGGCCTCGATGAGACGCCCCACATAAGAGTCGTAGTCGTAACGTTCAGCATCCGCACCAAAACCGAACTGCGCGCCATCGGTGAGCAAGACGTTGCCACGGCTGAGGAAGGGCGTCGGGTCATCGAGATCGGAGCTGTGCACCCACGTAATAGGAGCGGTCATTCGCGACGCGAGCGCGGTGTTGGCGATCAGGCTTTCGCGGGACTGCGTAGGGGTGCCGGCCTCGAGCACACTGAGCCGCAGCGTGCGCTTCGTGAGCAGCCATTCAATCGTCGGGAGCATCCGGTTCTCCACTCATCGCCCTGTAGTCACATTATGTCGAACTCTTGGCCCAACGGTATACATATTGGCAGCCATGGGCGATTGCGGGCGGACGATAGTGGAGACATCAGCTCCGTCATGAAAGGTGCCCTATGAACTCCGCGCCCGCAACACCCCAGCACAGCAACGCCGACACTGTCGCGCTCGACCGCGCCCACGTATTCCATTCCTGGTCAGCACAGGGCGCGCTCAAACCGCTCGTGCTCGAAGGTGGCCTCGGAAGCATGGTCTGGGACGACGAAGGAAACGAGTACCTCGACTTCTCGAGCCAGCTCGTCAACATCAACATCGGCCACCAGCACCCGGCCGTCATCGCCGGCATCAAGGCACAAGCCGACATCATGGCTACCGTCGCCCCGGCACACGCCATCAACATCCGCGGTGAAGCAGCCCGCAAGATCACCGACCACGCGCCCGAAGGTATGAACAAGGTCTTCTTCACCAACGGTGGAGCGGATGCCAACGAGAACGCCATGCGCATGGCCCGCCTGCACACCGGCCGCGACAAGATCATCTCGCGCTACCGCTCGTACCACGGCAACACCGGATCAGCCGTCGTCGCTACTGGCGACTGGCGCCGTATCCCCAACGAATACGCGCGCGCCCACGTGCACGTGTTTGGGCCCTACGAGTACCGCTCCGAATTCTGGTCGGACTCCCCCGAACAAGAATCCGAGCGCGCCCTGCACCACCTTGAGCGCACCATCCAAGCTGAGGGTGCAGAGTCAATCGCCGCGATCCTGCTCGAGAGCATCCCCGGTACTGCCGGCGTGCTGACGCCGCCGCCCGGCTACATGGCTGGCGTCCGTGCGATCGCAGACAAATACGGCATCCTGCTGATCCTCGACGAGGTCATGGTCGGTTTCGGCCGCACCGGAAACTGGTTCGCGTTCGAAGCATTCGACGTGAAGCCCGACCTCATCACCTTTGCCAAGGGTGTCAACTCCGGCTACGTGCCCGTCGGTGGCGTCATCATCTCCGACGAGATCGCCACCACCTTTGACGAGCGCGTCTTTCCCGGCGGCCTCACCTACTCGGGCCACCCGCTCGCTGCCGCCTCCATCGTCGCCTCCATCACCGCGATGGAAGAGGAAGGCATCATCGAGAATGCGGCCATGATCGGTCGCGACCACATCGCTCCTGGCCTCGCCGCCCTCGCCGAGAAGCACGACTGCATCGGTGATGTCCGCGGAAGCGGCGTCTTCTGGGCCCTCGAACTCGTCTCGAACCGCGAGACTCGCGAACCCCTGAGCGCCGCAGACATGGGCAAGGTCAAGGGCGCTCTCGTGAAGCGCGGCCTGCTGCCGTTTATCGCGGACAACCGCATCCACGTCGTACCGCCGGCCGTCGTGACTCCCGAGGAAGTTGCTCGGGCCATGGCGATCTACGACGAAGCGCTCAGCGAGCTCTAACAGAGTTCTGCGCCGAAGGGGTTCAGCGCAGAAAAGGGTGGTTTGGCCGGGCCCGGCGTTCGGGCTCGGCTAAACCGGCGCGTTACGCGTCGAACGCGGCAAGAATGAGCGCGGCACCGTCGTTGACATCGCTCTCAGTGACCTCATTGGCAACCGCACGCACGTCATCCGGAGCCTGCCCCATCGCGACGCCGCGGCCGTGACGTGACGCCCATTTGAGCATGTCGATGTCGTTGCGACCATCGCCCATAGCGAGCACTCGCGTGCGCGGGATGCCAAGACGCGAACGCACATTTTCGAGCGCCGTCGACTTGTTGACCCCATCGGGCGCGATGTCGAGCCAAGCCGTCCAGCCGACGTTGTAGCTGACCTTGTGAAGGCCCATCTTCTCGACAACCGAGAGGAAATCGTCAACCTGGTGCTGCGGGGAAATGACGACAACACGCGTGGCCTGCACCTTCACGAGCTCCTCAAAGGCCACGTCTTCGCTGATGGCACCGAGGGCGCCATCGGGGAATTTGCCGTTGACGAAGAACTTGCCCGTCGCATCCTCGACCGCATAGTTCGCCGACCCCAAGTGCTTCTTGATGCTCGTGAGCACCTCTTGGGGGTTGAACATCTCCACAAATTCGCGAGCGTAGCCGCCCTCGCCCAGCGGATCGCGCTTGAGCGTGATCGCCCCGTTGGAGCAGACCACGTACTGCGGCTTCAGGCCCAACTTGTGCAGAATGGGCAACGTCATGGCGACCGAACGACCGGTGGCCAACATGACTTCGTGGCCGGCATCCCGAACCTTCGCGACCGCCGCAATCACGGAGTCGTTCATCTCGCCCGACTCGAGCAGCACAGTGCCGTCGATGTCGAGTGCGATCATCCAGCGGTCATTCTGTGCTGCGGTTGTCACGCGATTGGCTCCAAAATCTCAAGGCCGCCCAGGTACGGGCGAAGTGCTTGCGGCACCACGACCGACCCGTCGGACTGTTGGTGGGTTTCAAGAATGGCAACCAGCCAGCGGGTGGTTGCAAGAGTTCCGTTGATGGTCGCTACCGGGGCAGTCTTGCCCGACTCGGTGCGATAGCGGGTGTCGAGACGGCGCGCCTGGTACGTCGTGCAGTTCGAGGTGGAAGTGAGTTCGCGATAGGTGCCCTGCGTGGGAACCCAGGCCTCGATGTCGTACTTGCGAGCAGCACTCGAACCGAGGTCGCCACCGGCAACATCAATCACGCGGTAGCTGAGCTCGCACGCCTGCAGCATCGACTCTTGGAACGACAGCAGCCGTTCGTGCTCGGCCTGAGCATTCTCGGGCAGCACGTAGCTGAACATCTCGAGCTTATTGAACTGGTGCACGCGCAGAATGCCGCGGTTGTCTTTGCCCGCAGAACCGGCCTCGCGGCGGTAACAGGTTGACCAACCGGCGTAGCGCAGCGGGCCCTTCGACAGATCGAGGATCTCATCAGAGTGGTACCCGGCGAGCGCCACTTCACTCGTACCCGTGAGGTACAAGTCGTCGGCGGGCAGGTAGTAAATCTCGTCGGAGTGCTCACCCAAGAACCCGGTGCCGGCCATCATTTCTGGGCGCACCAGCGTTGGCGTGATGAGCGGGATGAAGTCGCCAGCGATAGCGCGATCGAGGGCCATGTTCATGAGGCCGATTTCGAGTCGCGCTCCAACACCCTTGAGGAAGTAGAACCGGCTGCCCGAAACCTTCACGCCACGGGGGATGTCGATGGCTCCTAGGATTTCGCCGAGATCGGCGTGGTCGCGGGGCTCAAAGTCGAAGGTTGCGGGAGTGCCCACTTCGCGCACGAGCTCCCAGTCATCCTCGCCACCGACAGGCACGCCTTCGACAGCGATGTTGCCGAGAGAACCGACGATGCGAGTGAACTCAGCCTCCGCCTCAGTCGAAACCACCTGAGCAGCCTTTACCCGAGCGGCCAGCTTCTGCGCCTCAGCGACGAGTGCCTTCTTCTCCTCGGATGGCGCCTGAGCGACCTTCTTGCCGAAGCTATTTTGCTCGGCCCGCAATGCCTCGAATTCGCCAATGCTGGCGCGACGCTTCTGGTCGGCGGCAATAGCGTCGTCGACCAACTGGACCGAAGCTCCGCGCGCGATTTGCGACTGCCGCACGGCTTCAGGGTTTTCTCTAAGAATTTGGGGGTCAATCACCCCTACAGCCTACCGATTCATGGCGTAGCGTTTATCTGTGCCCACCCCTCGAAACTCAAAACCTAAAGTTGCGGTTGTTTACAACCCCATCAAGGTCGATCTTGCGAAGCTCAAGAAGATGGTCACTGCTGCCGCAAAGGCAGCCGACTGGGCAGCGCCGATCTGGTTCTCTACGACTGTGAAGGATGCCGGCCAAAACGTCACCGGCAGCGCCATCCGACGGGGAGCCACCGTCGTCATCGCGGCAGGCGGCGATGGCACCGTGCGCGCTGTGGCCGAGGCCCTGGGCGGCAGCGGAGTCGCGATGGCTGTCGTCTCGGCAGGCACCGGCAACCTCCTCGCCCGCAACCTTGAGCTTCCGACGAACAGCATCCGCGACAGCATTGAACTGGCCTTCCACGGCGCCGACCACGCCATCGACCTCGGCATGGTCGAGATCGTGCGCGACAACAACGACCACGAAAAGCATGCTTTCTTGGTAATGGCCGGCCTCGGGCTCGATGCCAGGATGATCAAGAACACGAGCACGAAGCTGAAGAAAGCTGTCGGCTGGTTGGCGTATGTCGACGGCATTGCACGATCCATCCCCGAATTGAGGCCCGTAAAACTGCGGTACAGCGTGGATGGCGGCCCCAACCGCTCACTCAGCGCCCACACCGTGATTATCGGCAACTGCGGATCGCTGCCCGGCGGGCTGCTTCTGCTGCCGGAAGCCCAACCCGACGACGGCATCCTCGACATGGCAGCCCTCGTGCCCCGCGGCCGCTTTGGTTGGCTCAACATTTGGAACAAGATCGCGTGGGAGAACGGTGTGCTGCGCAAGAGCGTCATCGGCCGCCGCATCATCGACCTCTCGAAAGACGTGCGCGACGTTCGCTACGCCAAGGGCAGTGACCTCAACATGATTGTCGACACTCCCGAAGAGTTCCAGCTCGACGGAGACGACTTCGGGCTCGCCAAGTCAGTGCACGCGTGGGTTGAACCCGGCGCCCTCATCATGCGGGTGCCGAAGGTGCACACCCGTGCCGAAGTGAGGGCGCACTCCAAAGCTCAATCGCAGGCGCGAACACACGCCCGCGCGACTGCCCGGACAACCGCTCGCACGACCGCTCAAGCCAAAGCGCTCAGCAAGAAGGCTACGGCTCGCGAGTAGCCGAAGGCTCACGGGCGGTGATGGCCCGCAACCAATCACGCGCCTCCACAAAGACGTCGTTGCCATAGCGCGGCGTCACCGTGGTGGCGAGCTTGTCGGCCCGCGGGTAGCTGCCCAAGAAAATCACGTTCGGGCTGAAGCGCTTGAGACCGAGTAGGGCATCTGCCACTCGTTCATCGAGGATGTGCCCTTCAAGGTCGATGACAAAACGGTAGCGACCGAGCTCGTCACCAATCGGTCGCGACTCAATCAAGCTCATGTTGACGCCTCGCGTCGCAAACTGCTCAAGCATTTCGAGCAAGCGACCAGGAGCGTTGTCGGGGAGTTCGACGATCACACTCGTCTTGTCAGCGCCGGTCGGCTCAGGCAGTTCGGTGTTCGACGAGACCAGCACAAAGCGCGTCACAGAATTCTGATTGTTGGCAATGTTCTCGGCGAGAACCTCGAGCGGGTAATGCTCGGTGATGCCGGGCGGGGCGACTGCGGCATCCGCAATGCTGTTTTCCAGCAAGGATGCGGCAGCGGCAACGTTAGAGGTCGCAGGGATGTAGCCGTGTTGCGGCAACTCTGCGTCGAGCCAGCGCCGAGTTTGCCCATAGGCGACCGGATGCGCGTTGACGGTGGTCACGTCGGCGAGCGCTGTTCCTGGCCTGGCCACGAGCACGAAGTTCACGGGCACCAAGTATTCGCCCATGATGCGGAGGTTGGGGATGTTGGTCAACGCATCCTGAGTCACACTGACGCCACCATCGATCGAGTTTTCGATCGCGATCATCGCGGCAGTGCTGCGGCCACTAGTGACATCGTCGAGAGCTTCGCCAACATTGTTGACGCTCCTCCAGCGGGCACCCACCGCTTCGGGAACCTGCTTAAGGGCGGCCTCCGTAAAGGTTCCGGCAGGCCCGAGGTAGCTGTAGCTCACAGTGTCGGGGTGCGGCGTCGAAGTCATGACACGAGTTTAGGGTGCCAGCGGCTAGCCATAGTTCGGTGCGGCAGGCAGCCCAAAGAACTCCTCCAGAGTTTCGATGCCCGTGCTGTGAAGTTCAGCGGCAAGTTCCTTGCCCACGTAGCGCATGTGCCATGGCTCGTACTCGTAACCGGTGATGTCGGTTTTTCCCTCGGGATAGCGGACAGTGAAGCCGTACTTCCACCCATTTGCCGCCAACCATTGCCCCTGCGGAGTGTCACCAAAGCACTGATCGAGGGTGCAATTCGCAGGCAACGCGCTCACGTCAATCGAGAGACCGGTTTGGTGTTCGCTGTGTCCTGGTCGCGCGCTCGTGAGGTCAGCTGCCTCCTGACCGAGGCTCGATACCCATCCCGCGTACACGCTCTCTTGCGACCAGTAGCTGCGGTACGAGCTCTGCGACTGCATCTGGAGCCCGGTTTCGGCGTTGAACGCGGTGAACATCTCGACCACGGCGGCTGCGGCATCCGACGTCAGATACGGCTCGTACGCATACGCGACATCGACGAACACGAGGTTTGGTTCGTAGGTTTGCGGGCTGAGCGGACGCAACTTGTTCGCGACGACCCAGAGGCTGGTCGCGTCGTCGTTGGAGAACTGAGCTTTGTCGAACGTGGGCGTGGGGGTAGGTGTCGGAGTCGGGGTGGGAGTGGGAGTCGGTGTCGGCGTGCGGGTTGCGGTCGCAACCGGCTCGGGGCTCGGCTCAAGCGCGACAAACGAAGCCACTGCGGCGATAACGATCAACACAAAGCCTGAGACAGCAATGATGATCAAACGTCGGCGTGACCCGCCGGATTTGGGGGGAGGAGAATCAGACACCCATCGATACTATTCCCATGCTTTGACGCGCCGCAGAACACATCCCCAGCAGAGACACCGCGACTAGGCTTTGAGAATGGCCAGCGAAGTTATCCACGACCCTGCAATGCACCGGTACGAGTTGCTTGTCGATGGCGTGCAGGCCGGGCTCGCCGACTACCAGCTGCGGGACGATCAGATCGTTTTTGTGCACACCGAGATTGATCCCAAATTTCGGGGCCGAGGTCGCGGCAGCGAACTAGCCCGCGGCGCCCTGAATCTGGTGCGTGCCGAAAGTGAAACCCGCGTTGTCGCAAAGTGCGAATTCATCAATAAGTTCATCACCGATCACCCCGAGTACCGCGACCTTCTCAGCCGCTAGTCACTCTTCGCGGCCGGTCTTCCTGTCGCTGCCGTCAGCGACGGGGAACGACTACCGGATGCCCACCAACGTCGTGCAAGTCGACGGCGAGACCGTACACGCGCTCTACCCGCTCGGCGGTGAGCACTTCGCTGGGAGTGCCAATCGCGTCGAGAGTGCCGTGGGCAATAAGGGCGAGTCGATCGGAGTAGGCGCCGGCGAGGCTGAGGTCGTGCAGCACGACCACGACGGCACGGCCATCGGCAGCTATCGAGCGAGCGACTCGCATGACGTCTTCTTGGTGGCGCAGGTCGAGGGCCGCGGTCGGCTCATCCAAGAACACGACAGGGGTGTGCTGAGCGAGAACCCGCGCGAGCGAGACGCGCGCCTTTTCGCCGCCGGAGAGCGTGGTGAACCGACGCTCCCCCAGATGGGCAACATCCGTCACGGCTAGCGCGTTATTGACAACGGCAACGTCGTCGCGGCTCTCGAGCGATCGCGACCAGGGACTGCGCCCCATCGCAACTACTTCAGAAACTCGGAACGGAAAACTCACCGTGTTCTCTTGAGTGAGCACGGCACGCAGGCGGGCGAGCTCCGCATGTCGGATGCCGCCAAGGTCCCGCCCATCAATGGTCACGGTTCCGCTGTCTGGCTTGCGGTCGCCGCTCAAGACTGAGAGCAGCGTCGACTTTCCGGCACCGTTGGGCCCGACGAGTGCGAGGACTTCGCCGGGGGCCACGTCGAGACTGACGTCGTCGAGGATGGCGCGAGAGTCGAGCCGAACGCTGACGTTGCGTGCACTAATCATGCCCAGCCTCCGCTCTGGCGGCGTTGGCGGAAGAGGAGGTAGAAGAAGAAGGGGCCGCCGACGAGCGAGGTGAGGAGGCCGATCGGCAGGTCACCACCGGGCACGACGGAGCGGGCGAGCAGGTCGGAGAGCACGAGCAGCACTGCGCCGCCGACAGCGCTCGCGACGATGAGTGGGCGATGGGCTGGCCCTATTGCCATACGCATCGCGTGCGGCACAACCAGACCGACGAAGGCAATGATTCCAACAAACGCCACGGCCACACCGGTGAGAAGTGCGACGATCACGATCGACACGATGCGCAGGCGCTCAACGTTCACACCGAGGTGACGAGCGTTGCGCTCCCCCAACGCGAGCAGGTCGAAGGGGCGCGCGAGCACCACGGCGGCAACAAGGCCGATCGCAGTGACGAGAGCGACGATGAGCACTTCGCTCCAGCGCGAACCATTGAGCGAGCCCAGTTGCCAAAACACGATCTGTTCGCGACTGCCCGAGTCGGCGACGAACAGCAAGAACGCGAGGCCTGCGCCAGCGAAGGCGTTCACGGCGATACCGGTCAACAGCAGCGTCACGACTTCGGTGCGACCGTTGGCCCGCGACACGAAGTAGACGAGCAGGGTCGCGAGCAGCCCCCCGACAAAAGCGAAGAGCGCAATCGCACTGTCACCGAGCGCGGCAACGCCCACCACGATGGCAATCGCGGCGCCCAGAGCGGCACCGGATGAGACTCCCACGACGCCAGGCTCCGCCAGCGGGTTGCCAAAGATGGCTTGCATCACGGCACCGGCAACGGCGAGTGCTGCGCCCACGACCATGGCCATCGCAATCCGCGGAAAACGCACCACCCAGAGCGTGGATTCCACGATCGAATCGGTGGGTGCCCAGGCGTTCTGGATGCCGAGCGAGCGCAGCAGAGATCCGCCAACTTCGGCGGCGCTCACGGGCAGTTGCCCGAGCACGGCCGACGCCACGATGCCGCCCAGCAGCAGCGCGGCAAGGGTGAGCGTGAGGGTCAGGCCGCGGAGAGTGGTGTTCACGGAACGCGCTGCAACCATTCTTCGGTGCCGAACTTTTCAGTCACGAGTTCTTCAGCGCGCGCGATCTCGTCACTGGTCAATTCGCTGTCGGTGAGACCGTGCAGCCCTCGGAAGGTGGCAACCATGGCGTCGATGATGTCGGCACGTTCCATGCCGGTCTGGCTGCGCAGCGGGTCGACGCGCTTGGCTGCCGACTTGGTGCCCTTGTCGCTCATTTTCTCGCGACCGATGCGCAGCACCTGCACCATCTTTTCGCCATCAATGTCGTAGCTCATGGTCACGTGGTGCAGCACAGCACCGGCGCCGAGACGCTTCTGGGCTGCTCCCCCGATCTTGCCGGTCGGGCTCGCGATGTCGTTAAGGGGTTGGTAGCTGGCGTCAATGCCGAGTGACTTGAGGGCGATGATGACCCACTCGTCGAGGAAGGCATACGAGTCGGCGAAGGTCATGCCCTGCACGAGTTCGACCGGCGCGTAGATCGAGTAGGTGATGACGGTGCCGGCTTCCATAAACATGGCGCCACCACCCGAGATGCGACGAACAACCTCGAAGCCGAATTTCTTCGCGTTCTCAAGGTCAACTTCGTTGCGCAGAGACTGAAAGCTGCCGATAACAACGGCGGGCTTGTTCCACTCCCAGATGCGCAGAGTGGGTTGGCGGCGACCGGAGGCTACCTCTTCGGAGAGCACCTGATCCATCGCCATTTGCATGCGCGGTTCGAGAGGCGGCCCGGTGACGATCTGCCAGTCGTAGTCTTTCCAGGTCGTGGCACGTTGCAGTGCACGGCGGATGGCCGTGGCGACCGACTCGGCAGAGAAGCCGAGCATCACGGTGCCCTCGGGCAGCGCCTGCTGAATCGCGGCCGTGATGGTCTTCGCGTCAGAGTTTGCGGGGAGCCCGTTGATGGCGGCGTTGATGTCTTCGAGAGCGTCATCCGGCTCGAGGAAGAAGTCGCCGGCGAGCCGGAAGTTGGTGATGGCGTCGTCGACAACGTCGAGATCGACCACTACGAGTTTTCCGCCGGGCACCTTGAATTCGCCGTGCATCACTCACCCCTGTCTAGTTGTACTGAATCCAGCCTACTGGGCAGTGTCAGCCTGCGGAATTGACCAGTCGAGTGGCGGCACGAACTCACCATGACCGTGCTCGATCATGCGGGCCCGCAATCGCTGAAAAGCCTCGTCGAGAGCCGCGGCACCCGGGTCACGGTTGATGCCCGTGTGGCTGTATTCATACACATTCCACGACGGCCAGACGTGCAAGTGCGCGTGTGGTACCCGGTAGCCCTCGAACATGAGCCCGACGCGGTCGGCATCCCACTCGTCGCGTTGCGCAAGACCAATAAGGCGCCCGACACGGAAAATGTGCATCGCGAGATCTTCGTCGAGCTCGCTCCACCGATCGACCTCGAGGCGCGGGATCACGAGCACATGACCTGGCTTGCGGGGCTCGATCGTGAGAATGGCAAAGACACGGTCATCCGCCCAGATAAAGCGCCCGGGCGAGCGGCCGTTCAGAATCTCAGTGAAAATTGATGCCATTTATTTAGGTTCGGTCGCCTCGGGGTGGGCTGGCGCCGGAGGCGTCGCATCAGGATGCACGGGCTTGAGCCGAGCATCGAGCCACACCACGAGGTCGGTGATGACGTCGTCTTTGTTGGTCTCGTTGAAGATTTCGTGGCGGGCACCCGGATACACGATGGCCTCAACGTCGGTGAGTTTGGAGCGCACCACGTAGTCTGCGGCGAGCGCCTCAATGCTTGCTTCGCCACCGAGCGAATCTTCGTCGCCGATCATGATGAGAATCGGGATGTCGCGCTTGAGGTGTTTGGCCGGACGACCGAGCAGACGCATGCCGTCGATGGGGCCGAAGAGTTTGAGAGCATCCGCATAGAAGGTCAGCGGATCGTGAACGAA
This sequence comes from Salinibacterium sp. SWN248, assembly GCF_015864575.1. Lineage (GTDB taxonomy): Bacteria > Actinomycetota > Actinomycetes > Actinomycetales > Microbacteriaceae > Rhodoglobus. Next base: position 44,531 of record NZ_JADYWW010000001.1, read on the forward strand.
GTCTTCAGCGATCTGCGGATCCCGGCTGAGCCATTCGTAGCCGGTGGTGCCGAGGTCTTTGTGCTTGGCGTTGAGGTTGCCGCTGTTCATGTGGGCGAAGGTGCGGTGGGCGGTGCCGGTAAGGATCGCTACTTCATATTCCGCGGAATGGTGGTTGATCACGTCTTGCACCATGAGCGAGCCCCACGAGTGGCCGAGGAGCGCCAGCGGAAGGTCGGGGTTTTCGGCCCGAATAATCTTCGTGAGGTCGCGGATATTTTCGGTCGCCGCCCGCAGGCCGCCCTTGCCGAGCTTGCCCAGCTTGCTGGCGTCGCCCGCGTTCTGGTCGAGACCGGTCGCACCGTGCCCACGGTGGTCGTCGGCATACACCGTGTAGCCGGCAGCGACGAGCGCTTGGGCGAGATATTCGTAGCGGCGGGCGTGGTCGCCGAGGCCGTGCGTGAGCTGAAGCACCGCATGGGCTTTGGGCGACTGCCACCCGTAATAGTGAATCGTCACTCCATGGGCATCCGTGTAGGAGTGATCAGTTCGTGGCACTGTGAACTTGGGCATTGGGCCTCCTTGCTGCACCCATTCTACGGCGGTGAAGTTCGAAGCAATATGGGTAAAGCCGGCCAGATTCACATTTAGTTAGCAAGACTAATTTGCTAAACTAACGAAAGTGCCAGACAAACTAGACGACGAGCTTCGAATCACTCTCATGCGTATCGCTCGTCGCATCCGCCAGCAGCGTCACGACGACACCCTCAGCGACAGCCAACTCTCCGTTCTCTACGTGCTGACTCACCACGGCGGCAGCACCCTCGCCGCCCTCGCCGAGCATGAACACGTCACCCCGCCCTCGATGAACCGCACCGTCAACTGCCTCAGCGACGAAGGCCTGATCACCCGCTCCAGCTCGCCAGACGACGGCCGCAAAGTGCTCATTGAAGCCACGGATGTCGGAGTTGAGTTGGTAGACAAGACCCGTCAACGCCGCGCAGCCTGGTTCGCCGCAGAGCTCGAGGGGCTCAGTCCCGAGGAGCATGCCGCCCTGCACGCTGCCATTCCCGTTCTACTGAAGTTGGCCAATTCGTGAGCGCTATGTTCCGCTCGCTTCGCCTCTTCAACTATCGCCTCTGGATCATCGGTGCTGTCGTCTCCAACACCGGCGCCTGGATGCAACGCACCGCCCAAGACTGGATCGTTCTCACCGACCTGACCGATTACGACGCCGCCGCTCTCGGCTTCACCATGGCGCTGCAGTTCGGCCCCATGCTGCTGCTGATGCCGCTCACCGGAATTATCGCCGACCGCTTCGACCGCCGCACCGTGCTGCTGTGGACCCAGTTCAGCCAGTTCGCTCTCGCTCTCGGGCTCGGCATCCTCGTGATCTCAGGTCACGTGCAGTTGTGGCAGGTCTACGTGTTCGCACTCCTGCTCGGAGTCGCGACCGCGATTGACGCTCCGGCCCGCCAAGCGTTTGTCTCCGAACTCGTGAGCGACAAAGACCTACCCAACGCGGTGGCGCTCAATTCGATGTCGTTTCAAACCGCTCGCCTCATCGGTCCCGCCGTGGCGGGCGTGCTCGTCGCCGCCATCGGTGCCGGGCCGGTGTTCATCGTGAACGCGGCATCCTTCGCCGGCGTGCTGGCGTCGCTCTGGTTCATGCGGCGCGGGCAGCTGTTCCCCGTGGCCAAGCTTGGCCGAGCGAAAGGTCAGATTCGGGATGGGCTGCGCTACGTTCGCGGTCGGCCGGACATCCTGATCGTGCTCGTCATGGTCTTTCTCGTCGGAACCTTCGGCTTCAACTTCCCGGTCTTCATCGCGACCATGGCCACGGGAGTCTTCGGCAAGGGAGCGGCCGAATTCGGCCTGCTCTCATCGATGATGGCGGTCGGTGCCGTCGTCGGCTCCCTGCTCGCTGCCCGCCGCGAGCACGCGCGCTTCGGGGTGGTCATCGTGGGTTCTGCCTTCTTCGGGCTCGCCTGTCTCCTCGCCGCCTTCGCCCCCAGCTATTGGACGTTCGGCGCCGCCCTCACCATCATTGGCGTTTTCTCGCTCACCATGATGACGACCGCCAACGCCTACGTGCAGACCTCGACAACACCCATCATGCGCGGTCGTGTCATGGCGCTCTACCTCGCAATCTTCGCGGGCGGAACGCCGATCGGCGCCCCCATCGTCGGCTGGGCAGCCAACGAACTCGGACCCCGCTGGGCACTCGGTATCGGCGCTCTCTCCGGCTTGCTTGCCGCTGCTGCCGCCATCATCTGGCTCGTCTACAGTCGTGGGATGCGCGTGGGCCGCGTGCCCGAAAGCCGCTTCCGTCTGCGCTTGCGCTTCCCACCCGAGCCCACGCCCGATGAAGAGCGTGAGCTCGCGACGCAAGAGATCGCGATCGTGGAAACCACGACCCGACGCACGAGTTAGGCCTCGCGGGTAATCTCCACACTCACGAACAGCTTTGAGCCGAAGGGGCCCGCATAGACACCACGCAGCGGCGGCACATCGTTGTAGTCGCGGCCGCGACCCACGAGCACGTGCCGGTCACCGATGTCGATGAGGTTGGTGGGGTCGTAGCCACGCCACTGCCCGTTGCAGAACCATTCGATCCACGCGTGGGATTCCCCGACGACCGTTTCACCGATTGCGGCATCCGGTTTCGGGTGCAGATAGCCAGACACATAGCGGGCAGGAACGCCAACGGAACGCAGCGCGCCCAAAGCGAGATGCGCGATATCTTGGCAGACACCCTTGCCTCCAGTCCAGGCCTCTGTCGCCGTCGTCGCTACCCCAGTGACACCGCTCATGTACTGAATCGCGTTACCGATGGCCATCGAAATTTCGAGGGCACCAGCACACGCATCATCTGACTTAGCCGCGATGTCTTTCGCGAGCGCAATCACTTCAGCGGGGGGCTCGGTGCGCAGGGTCTGGCTCAAGTTCTCGACAGCTTCCATCGAGAGCTCGGCCGTGGCTGCCATCTCCGCCCAGCCGATGGACTCGGAGTCGTGGGTGCGCTCGTGGACCTCGACCAGACTCGTCGCGGTGAGCGACAACTCCTTGTGGCCCGTCAGCACCTCGAACGAGGCGACGCGGGTTCCCCAATAGTCGACATAGTTGCTCTGGCTCGAGAGCGGCAAGATATCCAAGTTGGAGAACAACACGAGTTGGCCCTCAACGCTGGCAGGAAGCATCCGCGCCTCGTTATAAGAGGCCGTGACTTCTCCGCCGTAGCTAAACCCTGTGGAGTGAACGATCCTGAGACGCTTCATGAGATCTCTCCAACCCACTCGGGAGCAGCATTCGTGGGGAAGTAGCGCTGACGCACTGCCTCCGAAGCCGCACTCGTTGCTGCCTGCACACGATCCATGTGGTGCGGCAGGTCATCCAAAATTTCGGCAATCGGTCGATATTCGAGCTCACTGCGGATCTTGCCCAACAGTCGCTGAGCATCGTCGCCGACCCCCACCCGGTTCATGCGGCGCGGCTCAAGCTCACGCATGCAATCCTCTGCCCGCGACACCGAGAACAGGATGCTGCGCGGGAACAACCGGTCAAGCAGCAAGAACTCGGCCGCATTGCTCGCGCTCGGCACACCGCGGTAGGTGCGCAAGTAGGGCTCATAGGCACCACAGGAACGAAGGATGGTCGTCCACGACGGACCACTGGCCTCCGTGAGACTGCGGGTGGCCAGCAGTCGCGCCGTCATGTCTGCGCGTTCGAGGCTGCGACCGAGCGTGAAGAACTGCCACGCTTCGTCCCGACTCGTCGCGGACTCGATGATTCCCACGGCAAGAGCGGAGCGCTCGCGAACCCAGGCGAAAAAGTCACTGACTTTGTCTCCGGAAATGCGGCGCGGCATCCGAGCCTGCGTTGTATTGAGGCACTCCCACAGTTCGGTCGACACGATCTCGCGAGCACGACGAGCGTTCTCGCGGGCGGCGCCGAGCGAATACGCAATCGAGGCGGGCTCGGTGCGGTCAACGGCGAGGATCGACAGCACATCGCCGCGGGTGAGAACAGCGTCAGCCGGGGCCTCGCTGCCCATCACGCTCAAGAGGGCGCGGCAGGCATCGTCTTCTTCAATCCACGGGTCTTCAAGCAACAGCTGAAGGTGAACGTCGAGGATGCGGGCGGTTCCGTCAGCACGCTCAATGTAGCGCCCGATCCAGAACAGTGATTCTGCAATGCGGCTCAGCATGATTGACCTCCCTCGATGTCGACGTTTTGCTGTTGCTGCTCTTCTTGGCGCTGACGCTGAGTGAGCGTTCGCGTGCTGTCCTGATCTTCAACATGGTCAGCATGCCCGGATGCTTCGAGCAGCATTTCGGGAGTGATGACCGTGATCGCTTCGGTATCGGCCTGACGTTCGACAAGGCCCTGAAGCGTGCTCTCGGACTCCTGAACCTTTTCGCGACCGACAACCCAGGTGTCTTTCGAGCCACCACCCTGCGAACTGTTGACCACCAATTGACCCTCGGGCAAGGCGACGCGAGTGAGGCCACCCGGCAGCACCCAGACATCGTTTCCGTCGTTGACCGCGAAGGGGCGAAGGTCGGCGTGACGCGGGCGCATACCGTCGTCCACGACCGTCGGAATCGTCGACAGTTGCACGACAGGCTGCGCAATCCAGCCCCTGGGATCCTTGAGGAGCTGCTTCTTGAGCGTCTCCAATTCAGCCTTGGATGCCGCTGGGCCAATCACGAGGCCCTTACCGCCGGAGCCATCAACGGGCTTGATCACGAGCTCATCAAGACGGTCGAGCACTTCTTCGAGTGCTCCCGGATCTTCGAGCCGCCACGTATCAACGTTCGGGATGATCGACTTCTCGCCGAGGTAGTACTCGGTGAGATCGGGCAGGTAGGTGTACACGAGCTTGTCGTCGGCAACACCGTTTCCGACCGCGTTGGCGATCGTGACGTTTCCGAGGCGAGCCGCGAGCATCATGCCCGGGCTGCCCAACATCGAGTCGGCACGGAACTGCAGCGGGTCGAGGAACTCGTCGTCAACCCGGCGATAGATCACGTCGACGCGGGTGGGACCGGCGGTGGTGCGCATCCAGACCCGACCACCGGAACAGAAGAGGTCACGACCTTCTACGAGCTCGACGCCCATGAGGCGGGCGAGCAGCGTGTGCTCGAAGTACGCGGAGTTGTAGACACCCGGAGTGAGCACAACGACGTTGGGTTCATCCACGCCGCCCGGCGCACTGGCGCGCAGAGCCTGCAGCAGCTTGTGCGGGTAGTCGCCGACGGGGCGAACCCGCATCGAGACGAACAGTTCGGGCAGCGTCTGCGCCATCACTCGACGGTTCGAGATGACGTAGCTCACACCACTGGGCACGCGCACGTTGTCTTCGAGAACGCGCCACGCACCAACTTCGTCACGGATGAGGTCGATACCGCTGACCTGAATACGTACGCCATTAGCCGGCTCAATACCGGCCGCCTGCCGATGGAAATGACTGGATGAGGTGATCATCCGAGCGGGAATCACACCATCTTTGATGGCATTCTGGGGCCCGTAGATGTCGGCCAGGAATGCTTCGAGCGCTCGAACGCGCTGCTTAACCCCCGACTCGACCTGTTTCCACTCGGAGAGGTCAATAACTCTGGGAACAGCATCCAGAGGAAAGGGTCTCTCTTCGCCAGCAAAGTCGAAAGTAACGCCCTGGGCGAGGTAGCTGTCGGCGAGTGCTTCAGTACGTCCGCGCAGCTCTTCCTGCGTCATTTGCGCCAGCGCGTCATGAATCTCGCGGTAGGGGCGACGTATCTCGCTATCGGCAGAGAACATCTCATCCCACGCGGCTGGTCCGGTGCGTTTGGAGGCGCTTGATGTGTATCCGTCAAACAAATCTGCCATGTACAGACACTAGGCCGATTGTGTAATTTCCGCTCGCTAGTGCGTTGATTCAGCCGAAATGTCTTGCACAATTTACAGTTAAGTAATGGCTGCCAACCTCCCCACAATTCTTGTTCTCCCCGGCGGAGGGTATTCGCGACTCGCACCCCACGAAGGCGAGCCCGTTGCTGCCTGGTTGCGATCGATTGGCTGGAATGCCCGCGTCGTTGAGTACCCCGTCAGTTCGAAGCATCCAGCCCCTTTGCTGGCAATTCAGTCTGAAATTGCGAAAGAACGTGCGCTAGGAGCCCCGTTGGTGGGTGTTTTGGGGTTCTCGGCTGGCGGCCATCTGGCTGGTCACGCCGCCGTCGCGCCCGTCGCGAAGCCCGAGGAACGCCCCGATTTTGCGGTGCTCAGCTACCCCGTTGTCAGCATGATGACGCCAACGCACGCCGGGTCACGCGAAGAACTCATTGGGCTGGATGCCAACGACTATCTTCGGGAGGACACCTCCCTTGAGTTGCTGGTGACACCCGCCACTCCCCCGATGTTTATCTGGCACACCGCCGCTGACGAGCCCGTTCCGGTCGCAGAGCACTCCTACCCACTCGCTGCGGCATTGGCAGCAGCCGGAGTGCGCCACGAACTGCACGTCTTCGCCGACGGCAAGCACGGCTTGGGGCTCGCCGAAGGCACCCCAGCCGAAGCGTGGCAGGCACTCTGCGAGATCTGGTTGAGCTCGCTGCGCTAACAGCCGCTCGCGCGCACCGACTGCTTGGCCATCCCGTTAGCGACGGAGGCTGAACGCTTCCGCCTTGTTTGTGGGGCCGGAAACAAGAATGGTGTCGTCGGCGGCGATCAGAGTGTCTTGGTCGGTGTAGGTCCACGCCCCACCGTGCGGGCGCACCGCCGTAATTGTCACGCCCGCGGTGGCACGCACGCGGGATTCTCCGAGCGTCTTGCCAATGATGGCGATGGGCGGAGCCATCTTCACGAGCGAGAACCCGTCGCCGATCTCGAGGTAGTCCTGCATCGAACCGCGCACGAGATGAGCGACCCGGCGCCCCATCTCCTTTTCGGGATAAATCACGTGACTCACGCCGAGCTGCTCCAGGATTGTGCCGTGCGCATCGCTCACCGCTTTCGCCCACACGTGGGCAACGTTGAACCGCAACAGCAGTGAGGTCGTGAGGATGCTCGCCTGAATGTCACTACCGATCGCGACGACCACGCGGTCGAACTCGGGCACGGCCAGCTGCTGCAGCACCTCTTCGCGCGTGGAGTCAGCCGCAACAACATGGGTGAGGTGGCCGTTGAGTTCTTGCACGATTGACTCATCCAGATCGACCCCGAGAACTTCGGTGCCGTTGGCCATGAGCTCCAGCGCGAGAGCGCGACCGAAACGGCCAAGCCCGATCACCGCCACAGAATCTGCCGCAGCCACGGTAGAGGCATCCGAACCAGAAAACATGCGCAACTTAGCCAATGATCGGCCTTTCTTTGGGAAGTTCATACAGGACAGCGCGCTCACGCAGAGCGAGCGCGGTAGCAAAACCAATCGGGCCAAGGCGGCCCACAAACATGAGCACCGCAAGAATCAGTTGCGCCGCAATCGGCAGCTCCGGCGTAATGCCCTCCGACAGGCCCACCGTTCCGAAGGCCGACACCGTCTCGAACAGCACGGGGCCCAGCGGCAGCCCCGAGAGCAGCATGATGGCGATGGTGGATGTCGCGACGACGCCCACCGAGAGCAAGACCACCGCGATCGCTTGGCGGTGCACCGCGCGCGACAGTCGCTTGCCGAAAACGTTCACGACGCCGTCTCCGCGCACCTCCGCGAGGAGGATGAAGAACAGCACCGCAAATGTCGTGACCTTGATGCCGCCGGCGGTGCCGGCGGGGCCGCCTCCGATGAACATGAGCGCGGTCATCCCGAACTGGGTCGCTTCGCTCATGGCGCCGATATCGATGCTGTTGAAGCCGGCGGTGCGGGTTTGCACGGATTGGAAGAAGCCGGCCAGAAGCTTGGTGTGCCAGTCGAGCGGGCCGAGGGTCGCGGGATTGTTCCACTCGATGAGCGTGATGTAGGCGGCACCCGCGACAAGCAGCAGCGGTGTCGCGGCAACGACGATGCGCGTATTCATGCTCCACTTGAGGCGGTTGCCGCCAAAGCGCAGCAGTTGAATGATCACCGGGAAGCCGAGGCCACCCAGGATGATCTCGGCACACAGTGTGAGCGAGACCACCGGGTCGTCAACGAATGTCATCATGTTGTCGCTGAAGAGCGCGAAGCCGGCGTTGTTGAACGACGAGACTGCGTGGAAGGCCGCAAGCCACGCCGCCTCCCCCACGCTGTAGCCGTAGCGAAGCAAGAACCAGAAGAACAGGATGAGCGCACCGGCGCCCTCGATGATCAACGAAATCTTGAGCACACCGAGAACCAGTGACCGCACGTCACCGAAACCAACATTCTTGGTTTCGGCGGCGGCCGTAATCCGAGAGCGCAGCGAGAGGCGGCGAACCACCGCGATGCCGATGATGGAGGCGAAGGTCATGACACCGAAGCCGCCCACCTGAATGAGCACCATGATGACAACTTGGCCGAAGCCCGTCCAGTAAGTAGAGGTATCGACGATCACGTGGCCGGTCACACACATCGCTGACACGGCAGTGAAGAACGCCTCAACGAGAGTGGCGCCGCCGGGACCGGTACGCGAAATAGGTAGCGCCAGCAGGGCGGTTCCCGCTGCGATACCGATCAAAAACCCGAGAAGGGTGAGCTGCGCTGGGTGTACCAGTTTTCGCTTATTACCCGTCCCGCGAAGGATGTTGTGCACCGGCATACAGTACGCCTGTTTGGGGCCAAACGTAACGACTTCTCATTCGCTATTCTTAACGTCAACCACCGCAACGACCGGAGACCTCGCCGTGCCCCACGCCCCGGATGACCGGACTCGGGGCGAGCGCACCCGAACCGATCGAGCGCAGGCCGAACCCGACGAACTTCACGCGCCCCTCCGTCGACCGTGGTATTTTCCGCGCTGGCGCCGACGCCTTCGGGCGCGGCTGCCCATGAACAGCGACATTGAGATAACCCGCACCGTTGTGGGGATGCCGGAGATGATCCGCATCCGGCCCCGCCACCTTGCGCTCGCTGCCCTCGGCGGCGGTCTCGGTGCTGCAGTGCGGTTCATCATCGCGCAGACCACCCCGATTTGGGAGACCCTGTCGCTCGGCACCGTCGTCGTCAACATCGCCGGCCCATTCCTGCTCGGGCTGCTGCTGCAAACCCTGGCCGAACGTCAGGAATCGAGAAGGATGCGCGTCATCCGCCTGCTCACCGCCGTCGGCTTCTTGGGAGCCCTCACGAGCTACGCGCAGCTCGCGGTTGACATCGTGATCGTCTCGGAACACCACCACGTGCTGCTCGCTGTTGCCTATGGCAGCGCAACCCTCATCGCCGGAGCGGGAGCGGTCTGGCTTGGCGTCTTCACGTCGAAGAGCTGGTACCGCATTGTGCGCCAACACGAACGGTTGGTTCGATGATCATCGGGGCGCTCTTCATCACCGTCGCGGGTGGGATGGGCGCCGCTCTTCGACTGGCAGTGAACGCGTTCGTGCACCGCCGCATCCGCACCAACTATCCGGTGGCGATGTCGATCATCAACATCAGCGGATCGTTCCTGTTCGGCCTGATTACCGGGATGACAGCCGGGCACTTTGTGCCCGAAGAACTCGGTCTCTATGCCGGGGTCGGGATGGTCGGAGGCTTCACCGCGTTCAGCACGACGAGCTTTCAGACCCTGCGATTGCTGCAAGAAAACCGGGTGTGGCTCGCGATCGCCAACTCCTTCGGCATGCTTGCCGTTGCCGTACTGATGGCGGCACTCGGGCTCATGCTGGGTCGGGCACTCTGACCCGACCGTCCGCTCGGTCCCCACGGCGCACTTAGGCGCTGATCGGCTCCAACACGAAGACCGGAATCTCGCGCTCAGTCTTGGCCTGGTAGTCCGCATAGTCGGGGTACGCCGCGACCGAACGCTCCCACCAGAGAGCCTTCTCGTCACCGGCCACTTCGCGGGCCATAAAGTCGCCCTTGACACCCACATCGTGCAGCTCAACGTGCGGCTGAGCGACGATGTTGTGGTACCAGACCGGATGCTTCGGCGCCCCACCCAGCGAAGCAACAACGGCATAGTGGCCATCGTGTTCCACTCGCATGAGCGCGGTCTTGCGCAGCTTGCCAGATTTGGCGCCCACCGTGGTCAACACAATGATTGGCATCCCGCGCATGAGGTTGCCCTCATGGCCGTTGCTGTTCTCAAAAACGTCGGCCTGATTGCGGGCCCACTCTGACGTGCTGGGTTCGTATTCTCCTGTAAGCGGCATGCCTCAACGCTACCGCCCGAGCCTGAGCCTGTTACTCAGAGATAGGTAGTTTCTACTCACGCGCCCGAGCACGGCCGAGGAGTTTACTTGGCGCATGATCACTTCACAGCGCGCGCTGAAAAGCGCCATCGCCATCTCCCTTGCGGCAGGGCTCTCCGTCTCCCTCTCCGGTTGCTTCGGCAACCCGCTCGAGGACTTCACTGACAACCTCATCGAGAACACCGTTGAAAACGCGATTGAGGGCGCAACCGGTGTCGACGTGGATGTCGATGGCGACGGCACGGGAGGCTCGTTGCCGAAGTCGTGGCCTGCAGAAGTGCCCGCGCCAGACGGCGACATCCTCTTCTCGCTCGGCATCGATGATGGCTACAGCGCCACCATCAACGTGGGGGATGAAGCGGGCGCTCAAGCCGGCTACGACACGCTCATCTCCAGCGGCTTTGAAATGGTGTCCGAGATCTCTCTCGGCGACGAGGGATTCCTCTACGGTCTGCAAAACGACAACTGGATCATTCAATATTCCTGGGGAACCACCGAAGAAGACGGCACGATCGTGAACATGATCGTGTCTGCAAACGAAGGGTAACGACCCACCGCGTTCTCGCCGCAGCTACAGCTACAGCTACAGCTCGGCAAGAACCTCTTCAAGCTCAACCCGACCCTTGACACCCAGCTTGCGATAAATGCGAGCCAAATGGTTGTCAACGGTTCTGACAGACAACCCGAGCTGCTGGCCAATCTCGCGACTGCGTTTGCGGCCAGCAGCAGCCCGGGCAATTGTCCACTCCCGTTCAGTGAGCTCGGCAGCGTGTGACTCCCCCGGCACCTGATCCATATCGGCAGCGAGGCGGCGGGCGAGCAACGTTGCTTTGCGCTCCAACTCGCGCCGGTCTGCCTTGGCCGCGCAGCGCGCACCGTTGAGAAGACCATCGACCGCGAGCGCAGCCACTCCCGACGAGGCAAGGGCAGGGGCGAGCTCACAGAGGCGGGCGACATCCGCTTCGGCTGCCACCTCTGCCCAGTCGCGGATGCGGGCCACCAGCGGCGACGGCGAGAGGTGCGTCAGCAGTTCCAGTTGTTCGCGCGCAACAGCGGGATGCCCCACCCGAATCGCCACAGTAAGAGTCAGGGCGCTCAGCAGGAAGTGACCGAGGATGATGCCCTCAGCTGCGGCCGCGGCGATCACTCCCGCAGCTTCGTCGGTGCGCCCCTCGGCCGCGAGCAACCAGGCCTCGCACTCGGCCCGCTGCAAAATGACTTTGGCATCGCCGGCATTCTCTGGAGTGATTTCGGAGAGCAGCTCTCTGGCTGTTTCGGGCTCGCCCAACTGCGCGTCGACGGTCGCGTGCAAGGCGATAGCGGTGCCCAGCAATCCCGTGAAGTCGCGCCATCTCAATTGCTCAACGGCGAGAGTCGCGAGTGATTGGGCGTCGCTCAACCGCCCCTCGTGAAGGCGCACAGTGGCGAGCGCATAGGACCACACGCCTGCGGAGTCTGCGAAACGGTCGAGGCGGCGCTGGGCGGCAAAATCACGGGCTCGAACCATCTCCGCGGCGGCAACGAGTGCCAAAAACTCGGAAAGGTCGAGAAGCGAGCTCGCAAAGGGTGCTTCGAAACGGAAGGCGTCAGCAAGGGGGCGGGTGTGAGCGATTGCCGCAAAAGCATCCTCAGGGTTGCCCGCCATCGTTGCCATCATCGCCGCTGTGAGGCCCGCGTTGACGGCGCCGAGTCCGCCATCTGACGACACCGGGTCAGCGGCGTGGGCGAGGGCGTGAGCGTCTCCGGTCATGAGCTGCCACTTGGCCAGTTCTGGCCGCAGCACGGCCTGGCCGCGAGCATCCATTCTCGATAGTTCGCACGTGACCCGATCAACCGCATCGGAGGGCCGGGACAGCCGGTACACCATGTGCTGCCCCCAGCGGGCGAGCGCCATGGCACGCTGTTCGTCGTCATTCGCAAGACGGATCGCAGACTCAAACACCGCAGAAGAACGCTCAGACTCCGCTAGCGCAGAAAGCGCACTGGCCAACACGAGCTCGGGCGCAAAGCGCCGCTCAGTAAGCTGGGCGCGTTCCGCGAGTGAGGCCGCAACAGCATGGTCACCCGCCGCATGCGCGTAACTCGCTGCCCAATCAAGGTCGTCGTCGCTGATCGCGGCGTCGGTCGAGGTAAGCAGAACAGTCGCGGTGAATCGCAGTTGCTGATCGCCCATCGGCAGCAGTCGGCCCGCGATCTCCTTCACTAGTTCCGCCCGTTCGGCCTGCACGAGATCGATCGTGAGTGCCTCCGCGAAGAGAGGGTGGGCAAGCCGCACCAGCGGCGTGAGCTCATCGCCGGTGTCTTCCACGATGCCCTCGCTCGTGAGGAAGGCGAGCGCATCGCCTTCGGGCTCACGGATCACGGCTCGCGGAATCGGCTGCGCAATAGCAATGAGCTGAGCCAGACGACGCTGCACGGCGGTGAGCTGCTGAACTCGATCGGCAATCGTTGCGCGCACGTGCTTCGGTAGGGTCGCGACCGCCACCTCAACACCAAAATCACCGCTGCGGATGCCGCCAGCTCGCCCCGCCGCGAAGATCAGTTCGCGCAGCATCAGCGGGTTGCCGCGGCTCGCCTCGAACAGGGCGCGAAGGCTCTCGGGGCGCAGTGTTCCGCCCAAATACTGTTGGAGGATCGACTGGCTGTGTTCGAGACTCAACCCGTCAAGCTCGACAATGTCGATGAGATTCTCGTGCAGCAACCGGGCAAGGGGGCCGTCGACTTCGTGGGAGTCACGGGCGGTCAGCAGCGTTGTGACGCCGAAGACGCGCACCAGTTGGTAGAGCACGCTCGCAGAAACAGCATCCAAGAGCGGAGCGTCATCGATGACGAGAACGAACTTCTGCGGGTTCTCCCCCACCACTCCAACGAGCGCTTGAACACGATCGCTCACGCTCTCGATGTCGTGCCTGCCCGCACTGGCCAGCACCGGGGCGAGGGCCCCGAGGGGAACATCCACGAGCTCAGCGAGGCCAATGACGGGGATCACCGTGCGTCCATCGGCGCGCAGAGCCTGCGAGATGTGGGCGCCCAATGTTGTCTTGCCGACCCCACTCGGACCGCGCAACATCACCGAACGTGGTCGAGGGCCGCGAAGGGCCGCAAGCACAGCATCCCGCTCACTTTCACGGGGCAGAACCGGCCACCGTGCCATGACCTGCCTCCCCGCCTCGACCAATGATGTGGCCGCCAGCATAGTGGCCGGGCGTTACAACCTGAATAACCATCCATAAGGCATGCTGGAATGATCGCCGCCCGATGCCCCACTCAGGAGACCTGCGCCATGATCACCATCGCCCTACCGGACCAGCACACTCACGACCGACTGGCTCCGCAATTGCCCGACGTGAACGTCATTCTCTGGGGTCCAGCCGACGGTGCTCCCCCGGTGCACGTCGACCTCGCGCTCCTCGGCTACCTCGGCGCGAGTGGCGGTCTCGCATCCTTTGCCGGAATGGATGTCGCAGCACTCCAGTCGCAATCCCTCGGTTATGACGGCGTCGAGAGCCGTCTGCCGGCTGGCATCACCTACTGCAACGCCATTGGCGTGCACGAAGCCTCCACCGCGGAGCTCGCGGTCGGCATGATCATCTCTGAGCAGCGCGGCTTTCCTCAGCACTTCGCTCACCAACAGACCGGCATCTGGGACCAGCACGAACAGCCCGGAGTTGCGGGCACAACCGTCGTCATCGTCGGCGCCGGTGGCGTCGGCAACCAGATCGCCGACAAGCTCGCCCCCTTCGACGCCAACGTTGTGCGCGTCGCCCGCACCAACCGCAGCGACGCTCGCGGCGCCGTGCAATCCATGGATGCCCTGCCCGCGTTACTCGCCAAAGCCGACATCGTGGCGATCGCCGTGCCCCTCAGCGACGAGACCACAGGGCTCGTCGACGCCGCCTTCCTAGAGGCGATGAAACCCGGCGCGCTGCTCGTGAACGTGTCTCGGGGCAAGATCGTCGACACCGACGCCCTCGTGGCTGCGGCATCCACCGGTCACGTTCGCGCGGCGCTCGACGTCACTGAGCCGGAACCGCTGCCCAGCGATCACCCGCTCTGGTCGACGCCCGGCGTCACCATCACCCCGCACATCGGCGGCGCAACCTCAGCCATGCACGCCCGAGTGGATGCCGTCATGCGCGAGCAAGCGCGTCGGCTCGTCGCTGGCGAGCCGCTTGCCCACGTGGTGATTGACGGGCGCTAGCGCTTTAGCTACGCAAATGGCCCACCGGTTTCTCAACCGATGGGCCATTCGTGCGTTGCGGGAGACTTAGAAGTCGAAGTCCGCGATGTTGTCCTTGTTGAAGGTGTACGGGTCGCCCAACAGCACAACGCCGTCGGCGCCGACCGTGTAGCTTCCGAGCTTTCCAGCGTCGAATTCGTCGCCTTCTGCACCAGTAATGTCGCCCTCGATCAGTGCCTTGGCACCGTAAGCAGCAAGGTAACCGAGGTCACCCGGGTTCCACAGAGCGAATGCTGTGACGGTTCCGTCATTGACGAAATCGCGCATCTGGTTCGGGGTTCCGAGACCAGTCAGTTGAACCTTGCCCTTGAAGGACGAGTCCTGGAGGTAACGAGCCGCAGCCGAGATACCAACAGTGGTGGGCGAAACGATGCCCTTGAGCTCCGGGTAGGTCTGCAGCAGTGCTGCAGTCTTGTCGAAGGACGTCTGGTCGTCGTCGTCACCATAAACGACCTCGACGAGCTCGATGTCGGGGTGGTTGGCGGCGAGCTCAGTCTTCATGAGTTCGATCCACGCGTTCTGGTTCGTGGCGTTGGCGGTAGCCGAAAGGATAGCGATCTGTCCTGCGTCACCGATCTGCTCAGCGATCAGGTCAACCTGAACCTTAGCGATTCCTTCGGAGTCGGCCTGGTTGATGAAGAGGTCGCGGCAGTCGGCGCTGGTGTCAGCATCGAACGTGACGACCTTCACTCCAGCATCCCGTGCTTCGCCGATGGCGTCGCAGAGAGCCGAGGGGTCGTTAGCCGAGAGAGCGATCGCTCCAACACCCTGCTGGGTAAGCGTGTTGATGTAGCTGACCTGTCCGTCGGGGCTTCCCGTTGCGGGGCCAACTTCAGCGAAGGTTCCACCGAACTCGGCGATGGCTTCTTCTCCACCGGCATCCGAAGTATCGAAGTAAGCGTTTCCGAGGTTCTTGGGCAGGAAGGTGATGGCCAAGTTGCCATCGCCGTCGCCGCTGCTGTCGCCACCGGTTGCAGCACAACCTGTGGCCACAAGCGCGAAGCTCACTGCGAGTGCAGCGAATGCTCCGGCGCGCTTTGAAGAGTTAAACATCGTCGTTCTCCTTTGGGGATGTGAGTCGATGACTGTGACACCGACACTGGTGCAAGAAACTCAACCGGTCGCGGTCGGTGAGCTCCCTTTGGTTCCTCCAGGACGAGCGCGCTTATTGCGCACCCAAGCCAAGAAGCTTGTTCCCACCACAGACGCGATCAGCAGCGTTCCTGTGATGACGTTGATGACGTCAGACGTGACGTTGGCGAGCCGAAGTGCGCTCGCGAGGGTTCCGATGAGCAGCGCTCCGGCGAGTACACCGGGAAGAGCCCCACGACCACCGAAGATCGAGACCCCACCGAGAAGCACGGCGGCGATGACCGACAGCTCAAGGCCCGTCGCGTTGTCGCCACGAGCGCTGCCGAAGCGAAGGGTGTAATAGATCCCCGCGAGTGCCGAGACGATACCGCTCAGCATGAAGAGGATGAACTTGGTGCGTTCAACGTTCACGCCCGAGAAGCGAGCTGCCTCAGGGCTGAGCCCGATCGCGAAGATGCCCCGGCCGAAGGTAGTGAAGTGGAGCAGGATGCCGAACACCAGTGCCAGCACCACGATCAGAATCACCACACTGGGGATCGCAGTCTCGCCGATCTTGGACTTAGCGAGGTCAGTCCAGAACTTGTTGAACTCGGTGACTGCTGTCGTGCCGAGGAGGCCCACAGCGAGCCCGCGGTACAGCGCGAGCGTGCCGATGGTCACGGCAAGAGACGGAAGCCCCACCATAGTGATGAGCGCTCCGTTGATTGCACCGGCGATGAGACCCACCAAGAGCGCGACCAGCGCAGCAGCAGGAATCGGCACCCCATTTTGGTGAAGCACACCGACGGTGACGCTCGACAGGCCGACAATGCTGGCCACCGAAAGGTCAATCTCGCCGGTGATGATCACCAGAGTCATGGGCAGTGCGATCAAAAGAATGGGCGCAATGTCGAGGAACAGGTAAGTGATCGTGATCGGCTGAGCGAAGGCCCGCACGGAGATCATCGAGACGATGATGACGAGGGCGAGTGCGCCGATGACGGCGGCTTCGCGGGAGATGAGGAGACGGCGCCAGAGGGGCTGAGAGTAGTCGCGGTACGTACGTGCCGCTGTGGTGCCGGTCATGACTCGTCCCTCATTTCCAGTAGTTTGCGAGATTGTCGAAGCGCGAGGACGCGGTCAAGCACGATCGCGCCGATGATGAGAACGCCGACCACCGCTCGTTGCCAGAAATCCTGAACTCCCAAAATCGGCAGCGCACGGTTGATGGTGAGCAAGAGGAACGCACCGATTGCGGCACCCCAGACCGTTCCGCTGCCGCCGAAGATGGCGACACCACCGATCACCGCAGCACCGACGGCCTGCAGCTCAAGGTTGACTCCGGCTTGGGAACTCACGGTTCCATAGCGGGCGGCGTAGAGAACACCGGCGAGCCCGGCAAGAGCTCCCGAGAAAACGAACGCAACGAGAACGCGCTGAGTGACCTTGAGCCCGTAGAGGTTCGCGGCTTCAGGATCGGACCCGATGGCGTACAACTCGCGTCCGGCGCGCTGCGTGCGCAGGAACCATCCGGCAGCCACCAGCACAACGAGGGCGATGATGGTGAGCCAGGGGATTCCGAAGAGCGAACTCGTGCCGAGGCTCAAGAACGCGGTCGGAAGGTCCGAACCGTTGATGCGGTCGCTACCGGTCCACAACACGTTGATACCGCGGTAGGCATACAACGTGCCCAGAGTAATAACGAGTGCCGGTACTTTCGCGAACGCCACCAAGGCACCGTTGATAAGCCCTAAGAGGCCACCGAAGACGATTCCAATGAGAAACACCGCGATGATCGGGATGCCAGGCAGATCAATGAAGAGACGGCCGGTTAAGTAGGCCGTGAGCCCCAGCACTGAACCCACCGAAAGGTCGACGCTGCGCGTGATGATGACGATCGCCTGGCCGACCGCGAGAAGCAGCAGGATCGACGGTGTCAGCAGCAGGTCCCGAAAACCGTCAGGGCTGAAGAGGAACGTAGGGTTGCGCGCTGTCGCGACAACCACCACGAGGATGAGCGCGATCATGATTCCGGTCTCGCGCGCCTTGATCAGTTTGCTGAGGACTCTCATGAGGCCACCTCCGCGTGGGTTGCGGCGAACATGACGGACTCAGCCGTGGCATCCGCTCGATCAATTTCTGCCGTGATGCGACCTTCGTGCACCACGAGAACTCGGTCGGCCATGCCCAATACTTCAGGCAGTTCGCTCGAGATCATGATGATGGCGAGGCCCTCAACGGCGAGTTCGGAGAGCAGACGGTGCACTTCGGCTTTCGTACCCACGTCGATTCCACGGGTTGGTTCGTCGACGATGAGCAAGCTCGGGTTAGTGGCAAGCCACTTAGCCAGCACCACCTTCTGCTGGTTTCCCCCACTGAGGGTGCCGACTTCGGTATCGAGCGCCGATGTCTTCACTTCAAGTTTTTGAGCCCAGGTGCGGGCGCTCGCGTTCTCCACGGCACTCGTAATAAAACCGAACTTGGCCAGTGCTGAGCGAATAGCGAGCGTCGCATTCTTACCGACGGATGATTCGAGAACGAGCCCTTGGCGACGACGATCCTCTGGCACGAGCGCAAGCCCGAGGTTCATGGCTGCGGCCGGATTGCGTTTCGGAACGCGCACTCCGTTGATGGTGACGGTGCCCGCCTTGTAGGGATCGACTCCGAAGATGGCTCGTGCGATCTCGCTGCGGCCGGCCCCGACGAGCCCCGCCAGCGCGACGATCTCACCGGAACGAACCGAGAAGCTGATGTCGTGGAACTCGCCCGGCTCGGTGAGCCCGGAGACCACAAGAACTTCGTCTCCGATGGGAGCATCAATCTTGGGGAACAACTCTGCGACATCGCGGCCGACCATTTGACGAACGATCTCGTCTACGGTCGTCTCGGCAATGGGGCTGGTAGCGATGTAGGCACCGTCGCGCATGATGGTGACGGTGTCGCAGAGTTCGAAGACTTCCTCGAAGCGGTGCGAAATGAAGAGGAGCGCCCGGCCTTCGTCGCGCAGGCTGCGAGCGACGGCGAAGAGCCGTTCAACCTCAACGCCACTGAGGGCGGCGGTCGGCTCATCCATCACGAGCACTTTGGCGTCAAGGGAGATGGCTTTTGCGATCTCAATGATCTGCTGATCAGCGATTGAGAGCCCCTGGGTGGGGCGATCAGGATCGATGCGCACTCCAAGGCGTTCAAAAAGGCCGAGTGCTTCGGTATGCATCCTCTTGCGATCGATGCGCCCGAGCGACTTGACGGGCTGGCGACCCATGAAAATATTCTCGGTCACCGACAGGTCAGGAAAAAGCGTCGGCTCTTGGTAGATGACAGCGATGCCCGCGCTCTTGGATTGAGCGGTCGAGGTGAAGTCGACGGTTGTGCCTTCGAGAGTGAAGTCGCCGCCATCCCGTTGGTAGAGACCGGCGATGATTTTCACCAGGGTGGACTTGCCCGCGCCGTTTTCTCCGACGAGAGCGTGAATCGAACCGGGGTGCAGCGCGAGGGTTCCGTCGGTCAGCGCGACGACAGAACCAAAAGTCTTGGCGATGTGTGAGAGCTCAAGCGTCGGTGCGCTTGGCTTCGTGCTTATCGACATCGTTGTCTACCTCGTTGTAATAGATGAGCTTAAGTGAAACGATTCACTGCTGTTCAGAAACGATAGGTGGCGATCACTGTTCCCGTCAAGTCCAGCCATCGAATTGGGCATACTCTGTGATCAGAAATGCCGGAACTGCGGGTATCCTCGAGCCTTTTCGCGGGATAGCGCCGCACGCCCCGCTGCGGCCGAGGGCGCCAACCGATCTACCAGAAGGAACAAAATGACTCGCGTGTGCTTCCAATTACAGGTTCGACCAGAGCGACTCGACGAGTACCTCGAGCGCCACACCGCGGTCTGGCCTCGAATGCTCAAGGTGATCGCAGCATCCGGGCGCCGCAACTACTCGCTCTTCGTGCGCCAAGACGGAATGCTCATCGGCTACTACGAAACGGACTCCGTAGAAGCGTCGCAGGACTACCTCGATCGCAGCGAGATCGCGGCCGAGTGGGAAGCCGAAATGGCCGAGTTCTTTGTCGCGCTCGACGGGCGGCCCGACCAAGTCGCGACGACACTCCCCGAAGTTTTCAACCTCGAAGACCAGCTCGCCGCCGCGCTCTAGACAGCGTCGACAGCGCTAGCCGAGGTAGAACGACGCACAACGAGCTCCGGCTGAAACTCGACGTGACGCGGAGCAGCATCAGGGTCTGCGACCTCTTCGAGCAGGATCTCAAGCGCAGTGTGCCCGATCATCCCGGCCGGCTGACGGATCGAGGACAGCGGAACCACTGCGGCTGACGCGAAGTCGATATCGTCGTAACCAATGAGGGCGATGTCCTCAGGAACGCGAACGTTCGACCCCTGCAGCATCAGCGCTTGCAGCACTCCCATTGCCACCAGGTCGTTCGCCGCAAAGATGGCGTCAGGTTGCTCAGAGCGGGCAGCAATAGCCGCGCCGGCCTTGCGCCCCGCAATCACGCTGAGCGAGTCGAGCGCGACTACCTCGAGAGAAACACCCGCTCGCGACTGCACTGCACGTTCTGCACCCTCAAGTCGGTCAGCGACCTGGCGGATCGAGAGTGGCCCACCGACGAACACGATGCGAGTGCGGCCTTCGGCAATCAGATGTTCGACCGCCATACGGCCACCGGCTACGTCATCGACCGTGACCGAGCTAAAGCTTCGATCGGGGCTTGCCCGGTCTACCAGAACGGCGGGAATGCCGCGCGCACGCAGTGCCCTGAGACGCGCGCTAATGTCACCAATCGGCGAAATCAGCACGCCATGGGAGCGCTGCTGCTCGAAGAGTTCTAAATAAGCTTGTTCACGCGCCGGGTCTTCATCGCTGTTGCCGAGAATGACCGAGAGGCCTTCTTGACTTGCCCGCGTTTCTGCGCCGCGGGCGACATCCGTAAAGAAGGGGTTGCGCACATCAAGAACGACAAGGCCAACAGTCTTGCTGTGGCCATCGCGCAGTTGCCGGGCCGCGTCGTTCCGGACGAAACCGAGCGCCTCGATCGCATGCTGGACTTTCGTGACGGTTGCTGGTGCAACTTTCGACGGGTGATTCATCACGTTGGAGACAGTGCCCACCGACACTCCCGCATGCCTGGCGACATCTTTTACGCTGACCCCGCTCATGCACTCCCACTTTCTCAGCCGCGTTGCTGACTAGCTTTTTGAATCGTTCAATAGTGGCACGAAATCGAACCGCCTTGACGAAAACCCACACAAGACCTTATTCTCGATCTGAACAGTTAAAACGATTCAATGAAGAGTTGATGAGTGAGACATAGCCACTCGCTGCCCGAGTGTGCCCCGTCATCGCTTCGCAAGAACAAAGGACCAGCAGTGACCAGCTTCAGCTCAATCGCACCCCGCCTCGAAGAGCAGGCCATCGAGCTCCCGTCATGGGCCTTCGGCAACTCGGGCACACGATTCAAGGTTTTCGGCACCCCCGGCACTCCCCGCACTCCAGAAGAGAAAATCGCGGATGCCGCCCAAGTCAACAAGTACACGGCTCTGTCGCCTACCGTTGCCCTGCACATCCCGTGGGACAAAGTCGAGGACTACAGCGCCCTGCGCTCTTTCGCGCAGGACCACGGCGTTGGCCTCGGAACGGTGAACTCGAACACGTTCCAAGAGGACGACTACAAGTTCGGTTCGCTCACGAACGTCGACCCCACGATTCGCCAGAAGGCCATCGACCATCACTTCGAGTGCATCGATGTGATGGACCAGACCGGCTCGCGCGACCTCAAGATCTGGCTCGCCGACGGCTCCAACTACCCGGGCCAGGCCGACCTCCGCGGGCGTCAGGATCGTCTCGCTGACTCGCTCGAGAAGATTTACGCCCGCCTCGGAGAAGAGCAGCGCATGGTGCTCGAGTACAAGTTTTTCGAGCCCTCGTTTTACCACATGGATGTTCCGGACTGGGGAACCAGCTACGCCCAAGTAGCAGCCCTCGGCGAGCGCGCTCTCGTGTGCCTCGACACCGGCCACCACGCGCCGGGTACCAATATCGAGTTCATCGTGATGCAGTTGCTGCGCCTCGGCAAGCTGGGTTCGTTCGACTTCAACTCGCGCTTCTATGCCGATGACGACCTCATCGTGGGGGCGGCTGACCCGTTCCAGTTGTTCCGCATCCTGTACGAAGTTGTTCGCGGCGGCGGCTACGGCGCCGACAGCGGTGTGGCCTTCATGCTCGACCAGTGCCACAACGTCGAAGACAAGGTGCCCGGCCAGATGCGTTCGGTGCTCAACGTGCAGGAGATGACCGCGCGTGCGCTGCTCGTCGATTCGGATGCTCTGACCGCAGCTCAAGAGGCGGGCGACGTTCTCGGTGCCAACGCCATCATGATGGATGCCTTCTATACCGACGTGCGTGCTGACCTTGCTACTTGGCGCGAGTCGCGTGACCTCCCGGCAGACCCGATGGCTGCCTATGCGGCATCCGGCTACCAGCAGAAGATCGCAGAAGAGCGCGTTGGTGGCGTTCAGGCTGGATGGGGTGCCTAACTAACGGCCCGGTGTGAGATTTCGTGGGTTGTAACATGAAATCTCACACGAACACCGAGGAGCACCATGGCCACTGTCGGCACCCTGGGCGCACAACAACGCAGAGCGATGCTGCAAGAGCGCCTCAACCACGACGGCGCTCTGCGTCTCGACGACATCGCAGACGAACTCTCGGTCTCCGCCATGACCGTTCGGCGCGACCTCGACGACATGGAAGCCGAAGGCCTCCTGCGTCGCGTACGTGGTGGCGCGATCTCTATCGCCGGGCCCCGCCCCTTTGACGAACGCCGGGCAGTGCGCTCCCGCGCCAAGCAGGTCATCGCTAGCAAAGCCGCCGCCCTCATCCCCCAGTCGGGCTCGATTGCGCTCGACGCCTCCACCACCACCGGCACCATCGCCAGCACACTTGGCCAACGCGAAGGCCTCTCGGTGGCGACCAACTCCCTCGAAAACTTTGTGGTGCTGCGAGCGATTCCCGGCGTCACCGGAATGGTGACCGGCGGCGAATCAGAGCCGAACACCGAAAGTCTGGTGGGGCTCCTCGCCTGCCAGGGTGCGGCATCCGTTCTGTATTCGCGTTTTTTCTCCTCGGCGAGCGCCGTTGACCCGGTACTCGGCAGCTCGGAGGTTTCGCTGGCGGAGAGCCAAGTGAAGCAAGCGTTCGCTAGTGCTGCGCGCGAAACGATCCTCTGCGTTGATTCGTCGAAGCTCGATGACCGCTCGATCTCTGTGAGCTTCAATTTGCGCGACGTGGCCATGCTCATCACTGAACTTGACCCGCGCGACTCTCGTCTCGATGCGTACCGCGAGCACGTTGAGTTGCTGTGATGCCCCCTTGCGCTCCAGCGTAAGTTATTGTTAGATTTCACAAATACTTACAAACGCGACGACACAGGACACTCGGATGACAAACCCCACTGCAGCTGAACTCATCGCACGCTCGAACCGTCTCGGTTCCGATCCGCGCGTCACCAACTACGCCGGCGGCAACACGTCGGCCAAGGGCACCGAAACGGATCCCGTGACCGGCGAGCCCATCGAACTCATGTGGGTCAAGGGTTCCGGTGGAGACCTCGGCACGTTGAAGGAAGCTGGCCTCGCTGTACTGCGCCTTGACCGCCTGCGCTCGATGACCAACGTTTATCCCGGCATCGACCGCGAAGATGAAATGGTTGCCGCGTTCGACTACACGCTTCACGGTAAGGGTGGCGCCGCGCCCTCCATCGACACCGCCATGCACGGACTCGTGGATGCTGCGCACGTCGACCACTTGCACCCCGACTCCGGTATCGCCATTGCGACCGCCAAGGATGGCAAGAAGCTCACCAAGAAGGCGTTCGGCGACAAGGTTGTCTGGGTTGACTGGCGCCGCCCCGGCTTCCAGCTCGGACTCGACATCGCTGAGATCAAGGCAAAGAACCCGAAGGCGATCGGCTGCATCCTCGGTGGTCACGGCATCACCGCGTGGGGCGACACAAGCGACGAGGCAGAAGCGAACAGCCTCTGGATCATCACCACCGCCGAAGAATTCATCGAGGCTAAGGGTAAGAAGGCCCCGTTCGGTCGCACCGTCGCCAAGAACGCCGCGCTGCCCGAAGAGGAGCGTCGCACCAAGGCCGCCGCCCTCGCCGCCACCGTCCGCGGCATCGCCAGCCACGACCGCCCCATGGTCGGCCACTTCACCGACGCGGATGTCGTTCTCGACTTCCTGGCCTCCGCCAATGCCCCCAAACTCGCCGCCCTCGGCACGAGCTGCCCCGACCACTTCTTGCGCACCAAGGTGAAGCCACTGCTGCTCGACCTGCCCGCGAACGCCTCGATCGAGAAGAGCATCGAGCGTCTGAAGGAACTCCACGAGGAGTACCGCAAGGACTACACCGCGTACTACGACAAGTACGCCACCGACGACTCCCCCGAGATCCGTGGCGCCGACCCGCTCATCGTTCTCGTTCCCGGTGTCGGCATGTTCAGCTACGGCGCCAACAAGCAGACCGCCCGCGTGGCTGGCGAGTTCTACGTGAACGCCATCAACGTCATGCGCGGCGCCGAAGCCCTCTCGACTTATGCGCCCATCAGCGATGCCGAGAAGTTCAACATCGAATACTGGGCACTCGAAGAAGCCAAGCTGCAGCGGATGCCGAAGCCCAAGTCGCACGCGACGCGCGTCGCTCTCGTGACGGGCGCAGCATCCGGAATCGGCAAGGCCATCGCTACTCGCCTCGCAGCGGATGGCGCCTGCGTCGTCATTGCTGACCTCGACCTTGAGAAGGCCCAGGCCGCTGCCGCCGAAATCGGCAACACGGATGTCGCCATCGGCCTCAAGGTCAACGTGACCGACGCCGCAGCGATCGAGCGCATGGTGCAGGATGCCGTCCTCGCTTTCGGCGGTATCGACATCGTCGTGAACAATGCGGGCGTTTCGCTCTCGAAGCCCCTACTGGAGACCACCGAGCAGGATTGGGACTTCCAGCACGACATCATGGCCAAGGGTTCGTTCCTGGTCTCGAAGGCCACCGCGCCGGTTCTCATCGAGCAGGCCATGGGCGGCGATGTCATTTACATCTCGTCGAAGAACGCGGTCTTCGCTGGCCCTAACAACATTGCGTACTCGGCCACGAAGGCTGACCAGGCTCACCAGGTGCGACTGCTCGCGGTCGAGCTGGGCGAGCACGGCGTGAAGGTCAACGGCATCAACCCCGATGGCGTTGTACGCGGTTCGGGAATCTTTGCGGCAGGCTGGGGCGCTAACCGCGCCAAGACCTACGGTGTTGAAGAAGAAGACCTCGGCAAGTTCTACGCTCAGCGCACGATCCTCAAGCGTGAGGTTCTGCCCGAGAACGTTGCCAACGCCGTCTCGGTGCTCACGGGCCCCGACCTCAGCCACACCACGGGACTTCACATCCCCGTTGATGCTGGTGTTGCGGCGGCCTTCCTCCGATGAACGCGAAAGTTGTCGCCGCGGTCGATCTGGGTGCGACCAGTGGCCGAGTCATGCTCGGCCACGTGGGTCACAACGAGCTCACGGTTCGCCCCGTGGCACGTTTTCCCAACGGGCCAGTACGTCGCGTCGATGGCTTGCACTGGGACATTGATGCGCTCTACTCGAGTGTTCTCGCCGGTTTGGCGGCTGCAGTTCGTGACGAGCCGCAGTTGTCGAGCATCGGCGTGGACTCGTGGGCGGTTGACTATGCGTTGATGGCGGGCGGGCAGATGGTTGCTCCTCCCTTCCACTATCGCGACGATCGCACGGCGGCAGGAGTAGAGCGTGTGCACGCGATTGCCGATCACGCCGAGCTCTATGCCTCCAACGGGTTGCAGTTTCTCCCCTTTAATACGCTGTACCAGTTCGCCGCGGAGCAGAACCTTGCCGACGCCGATGGTTTCTTGCTCGTGCCCGACCTCATCAACTACTGGTTGACAGGCCGTCAGGTTGCCGAGCAGACCAACGCCTCGACCACGGGATTGCTCAACATTGCAACCGGCGAATGGGATGACGCGCTCATCGAGAAGCTCGGATACTCCCGCAGCCTCTTCCCTGAGTTGGTCACTCCCGGCACGACGCTGGGACCGGTGCGCGACGAACTTGGCATCCGTGCCGACGTGGTTGCGGTTGGATCGCATGACACGGCATCCGCTGTCGTCGCGGTTCCGGCAACGAACGACGACTTCGCGTACATCTCCTGTGGAACGTGGGGTCTCGTGGGCGTTGAGGTGAACTCCCCCGTGCTCACCGAAGCCAGCCGCGCCGCCAACTTCACCAACGAGGGCGGCGTCGACGGACGGGTGCGCTACCTGCACAACGTCATGGGCCTGTGGCTGCTGAGCGAATGCGTACGCGAATGGCAGCAGGATGACGCCAGCGTCGACCTTCTCGAACTGCTGGCTGCGGCATCCGCTCTCACGACGGCGGTGCCGATCTTTGACGCCAACGACCCACGCTTTCTCGCCCCCGACGGCATGCCGGAGCGCATCGCCGCCTGGTGCACCGAACACGATGTGGCAGCACCGCAATCGCGCGTGGAGTTTGTGCGCAGCATCATCGAAAGCCTCAGCGTTGCTTTTGTGGATGCCGTACGCACGGCATCAGACCTCTCGGGAAAGTCGGTGTCGGTCATCCACATCGTCGGCGGTGGCTCGCAGAACGAGTTACTCTGCCAACTAGTGGCAGACCGCAGTGGAATGCCGGTGCTCGCCGGCCCCGTGGAAGCCACGGCGATTGGCAACGTGCTCGTTCAGGCGCGCGCCCAAGGTTTCGTCGAGGGCTCGTTGGAGGCGTTGCGTTCGCTCGTCACCACCGCGTTCTCGCCCAAGCGCTACCTTCCGCGCTCGCGCTAGGGTCCGCGCTTTCGTTTAACAACACAGCGCCTGCCACCGTTCGATTCGGCAGCAGGCGCTGTGTTGTTAAACCGCGTTACCGCGCGCTAGCTTTCGTCGAGCATCGGGTAGGTAAGCCCGATCTGGCGGCGGATCTCGTCGAGCGTGCGCATGATCTCGATGGTCTCGGTCGGCGACAGAATGTCGTTGGCGATCTCACCTGCAGCGACGAGTCGTTCAAGTTCTGCGGCCTGGAATTGCATGCCGCGGCCGGTGACGCTGCCGTCGAATTCTTCGACAACGTTCCCCTCGCCATCGAAGCGCGTGTAAGTCGTGGGCGCGTACCAAGTCTCGTCGATTTCGATGCGGCCTTCGGTTCCGACAATCACGGCGCGTGTGGGGCCGGCGAGGTCGAGCGTTGTCTGCAGCACTGCTTGAGCTTCGGTGCCGTAGCTGAAGATCATCGACGTCTGGCGGTCGACATCCGTCACTGTCTTGGTGGCGACGGCCACGATGCTCGTGGGAGCGCCGAGGATGTCGTAGGTGAATGACACGGGGTAGATACCGAGGTCGAGCAGCGCTCCGCCGCCAAGCAACGGGTTGTTGAGGCGGTGCAGCGGATCCATCGAGATGTTCTGGTTGTGGTCGGCCATCACACTGCGGATCTTTCCGAGCGCGCCCTCGGCGATGAGCTGGCGGATGCGCACCATGTGTGGCAGATAGCGCGTCCACATTGCTTCGAGCACAACAAGGTTCAGTTCGGCTGCCCGGGAGACGACGTTCTCGGCCTGAGCCGCGTTCATCGTGAACGCCTTCTCGACGAGCACATGCTTGCCGGCGTTCAGAGCCAGCAGCGCGTGCTCTTCGTGGAAGGGATGAGGCGTCGCGACATAGATAGCGTCGACATTCGGGTCAGCAACCAGGTCTTCGTAGCTGCCGTGCGCGGTCGGGATGCCGTATTCCGCAGCGAACTTGGCGGCCGATTCCGCAGTGCGTGATCCCACCGCAACGACGTTGTGGCCGTGCTCAATGAGGTCACTGGTTTGCAGGCCCGCGATCCACCCGGTGCCCAGAATTCCCCATGCCACTTGCTTCGTCATGCCATCTCCTTTGTTGTGCACGAAAACATATGAAATCAATCTAACAGGTGTCTATTTTGCTTTGTCTTACATTCTGTTAGATTGTTTGACAATCCAAGTCAACGAAGAGGGAGCGCACCATGATTGAGAACGCTGCAGTGCTCCCCGAGACCGTTGCTCAGAAGCTTCGAGCCGACATCATTACCCAGCGCGATGCCCCCGGCTCGGCCATCACGGAGTCGGCCGTCGCTCTGCGGTTCGGCGTTGCCCGCCCCACCGCGCGCATCGCCATCGACCGCCTGGTCGCCGACGGCATCCTGCGTCGCGAAGCCCACCGGGCCGCGCGCGTTCCCGAGCTCAGCTACGACGACGTGCTCGACCTCTTTGACACCCGTTCCATCGTGGAGACCGCCGCGATGGTCGCGCTAGCCGAAGCCGGCGCGATTCCGGCGGAGGCGCTGGCAGCCCACCGGGCGCTGACTGCTACCGATGATTTCGCGCACCACGACATCCAATTCCACCGCGCGCTCGTCGCCGGTCAGCCCAGCTCACGCCTCACTCGCCTGCACGAACTGCTCATGGGCGAAGTCGAGTTGTGCATTGGGCAGGTTCAATCCGCCCAACTCATTACCGCTCACGAGGTGGCCGAACAACACCAGGGCGTCCTCGATGCCATCACCGCCGGGGATGTCGCAACGGCAGAACGCCTTACCCGCGACCACATTCTGGGGGCGCGCGATCGCCTCCTCACCCACCTCGACACCGACACCAACCTCGACACCAACAACTAAGGCAGACCATGGTTAAGCGTCAATTTCCGAACCCCGTAGAGCTCGCGAAGCTCATGAAGTTCAAGGCACCCGAGCTCAACGGCAAGAAGCGTCGCCTCGACAGCGCGCTCACGATCTATGACCTCAAAGGCATCGCTAAGCGCCGCACCCCCAAGGCCGCCTACGACTACACGGATGGCTCGGCCGAAGGCGAAATCTCGCTCAGCCGGGCGCGCCAGGCCTTCGAAGACATCGAGTTTCACCCGTCGATCCTGCGCGATGCCTCGAACGTCTCGACCACAACCCAGATTCTGGGCGGCACCTCCGCGATGCCCTTCGGCATTGCGCCAACGGGATTCACGCGCCTCATGCAGACAGAGGGCGAGATTGCGGGCGCGGGCGCCGCAGCGGCAGCAGGCATCCCGTTCACTCTCTCGACGCTCGGCACGACATCCATTGAAGACGTGAAGGCCGCGAACCCGAACGGTCGCAATTGGTTCCAGCTGTACGTCATGCGCGAGCGCGAAATCTCGTACGGACTCGTCGAACGTGCGGCTGCTGCCGGCTACGACACCCTCATGTTCACCGTCGACACCCCCATCGCCGGCGCCCGTCTTCGGGACACCCGCAACGGATTCTCGATCCCGCCGCAGCTGACGCTCGGCACGATCGCTAATGCGATCCCCCGCCCGTGGTGGTGGTTCGACTTCCTCACGACTCCCCCGCTGGAGTTTGCCTCGCTCTCCTCGACCGGCGGTCGCACCGTTGGCGAACTGCTCAACTCGGCGATGGATCCGTCGATCAACTACGAGGACCTCAAGGTCATCCGCGCCATGTGGCCGGGCAAGATCGTCATCAAGGGAGTGCAAAACCTCGAAGATTCGAAGCGCCTTGCTGACCTCGGCGTTGACGGTATCCTGCTCTCGAACCACGGTGGCCGCCAGCTCGACCGCGCGCCCATCCCGTTCCACCTGCTGCCCGAGGTCGCCCGCGAGGTCGGCAACGACGTCGAAGTGATGGTCGACACCGGCATCATGAACGGTGCGGATGTCGTGGCTTCGATGGCGCTCGGCGCCAAGTTCACGCTCATTGGCCGTGCCTACCTCTATGGCCTCATGGCCGGAGGCCGCGAGGGCGTCGACCGCACGATCGAGATTCTCTCCAGCCAAATCGTGCGCACCATGAAACTGCTGGAAGTCACCAGCATCGAAGAGCTCGAGCCCAAGCACGTCACCCAGCTGCAGCGCCTGGCTCCCCGAGCCGTCGCGCCGAGTGCTGCCGCCGCGGTTCCGGCTAAGCGCGCTGCCCCTCGCACGGCTGCTGCCACGTCGGCTCCGGCCGCAGCGAAGCCCGTCACCAAGAAGGCTGCCGTAAAGAAGTAAGGCCACTCGCGCCGCAGGTTGTGGTGGGCTGCCGCGCGAGTTCTCTACCCCCGCCGAGTCTGGCTTCTGACGTGAGTCAGTCACGACCCGGCGGGGCATAGGGTTGAATACCGTGACTCAGAACTCCCTCGATACCCCTCCGCCTGTCTGGCGCGCTCCCGGAATGCCAGCCTTGCTGGTGCTGACGGCGGCAGGCTTCGGGGGTTTCGTTGTGCTGATTCCCGTCGCTCCCTTGTGGGCCATTCAAGGCGGTGCGACAGAAGCAGGCTCCGGTCTCGTCAACGGTTTGTTGCTGCTCGTCACCGTCATGACGCAACCCTTTGTTCCACGCCTGCTTGATCATTTCGGCACTGGGCGCGTACTGGCCGCCGGGCTTGCGCTCCTGGGGGCTCCCCCGCTGCTGCTGCTTCTCTCTGATCAGCTGGCATGGATTCTCACTATCTCGGCGGTGCGCGGGGTTGGCTTCGGCATCCTGACCGTCACAGGTTCGACCGTGGTGGCAAACCTCGTCGATCGCGCTCAGCACGGTGCCGCCGTCGGAATCTACGGTGCTGCGATCGCTATTCCGCAAATTCTGCTCGTGCCGACCGCAACGCTGCTTGCCGATTCCGTCGGCTTTTGGGCCGTCTTCGCCCTCGGTGCGCTCCCCCTCCTCGGCATCAGTTCTGCACCACGCCTTGCACGCATTCTTCGTGGGCAGGCCGCCGAACGCGACCTTCTGCCGCCCACCGGTTCGACGCCGATCGTGTCGACTGACGGCGGAAGATCTCGGCGACGGATGCTCGCCATCAGCCTTCTACGCCCAATGATGTTGCTCAGTGGTGTCACCCTCGCCGGTGGCGCACTGCTTACCTTCGCGCCGCAGATGAGCTCCTCGCCGGCAGCAACAGCCGGTGCGCTCGCGCTGTTGACCCTCAGCGCCGCCGTCACGCGCTGGGCCATCGGTGGGCTCTCCGACCGCTACGGCGCCCACCGCTTTCTGTGGCCGCTCGTCGTCATTTCGGTCGCGGGCCTCCTCGCGATCGCCCAAGCCGTGCAGAGCCCAGATGCGACCGGCATCCTGCTGTTCCTCGTTGGCATGACCCTCGTTGGCATCGCCTACGGCGGGCTGCAAAACCTCACCCTCGTGATCTCGCTCGCCGCCGTGCAACGCAAGCAGTACGGCACCGCTAGCGCCGTGTGGAACATCGGCTTCGATCTCGGAACAGCGCTCGGCTCCGTGCTCGTCGGAACCCTCGCGACCGCGTTCGGATTCCCGCCCGCCGTTTTGGTCGCAGCCGCAATCTCGCTACTGACCCTGCCACTCGCGTTTATGCGCAGACCAAAGGTCACCGACTAGCTAACGCGCGGGGCGCGATCAGCAGTGCTCGAAGGTGTACTCGGCTGAGCCGGGCGACGTGAGATCGCGATCCCGCAGCATCGTGATGGGCGGTGTCGCGGCATCCGCACACACTTCAGTGAACGGGCGTCGCAGCTCATCGGTGTACTCGACGTCGATAACGGCGTCCCCATAAAAGTCGGTGAAGTCGCCGCACTCTGAGTACTGGTCGCACTCCTCCACGATCGCGAAGTCGAACCCGATGGCGGATGCCGCCTCCCCCAGCAGCTCGGCCGAGTTCTTCTGGGCTACCGCGAGTCCGCTGCTGTGGCCGAGCTGCACGAACAGCGTCGCCATTGCCACCGCCTGCTCGCGCTCAAGAACCCCGTCGGAGCGCGTGTAGCTGTCGAGGTTATCGAACTCGACTGCTGCGAAATCCTTACCTGCGCAGCTCTCAATCAGCGACGCCATCCGCTCGGCGATAGCGTCGCGATTGCTGGCGGTTCGGATGTCGAGCAGCGTTTCATCCGGCCAGTTCGCATCGATAACCGGGTCACCTTCGGCATCGTGCAGCAGCAGGTCGCTCGGCCACGACTCCCCCGGTTGCGACTGGAAACCGTTGAGGTAACAAATGGAATAGGCGCCGGCGAGCGGTTCTTCGCTGGCGTCGCGCACGACGACGGTGACGGCAGCGTCGGGCTCGTACGCTCCGCCGAGCTGGTAATCCGCGATGGCGCCCGCGGCGAAAAGGCCCGGCGAGGCGATAGCGGCGGGAGGGGCGCTGGGCTCAGTTGTTAGCGGAGCTGAGGCCGAGCATCCGGCCAGCACGACGAGCACGGCCGTGACACAGAGCGCAGGCAGCAAGGATCGCCGCGCGCGCACTGTCATGCCGTCGAGCTTAGGCCGCTCCGGTGCGACGCGAGATGTACGTCGCACGCATGTGGGAGCGGTGAGGTGGCAACTCTGCCCGAATGAGCGCGAAGCTCGAAACGATTGCCAGCAGAGCAGAAAGACCCAACACCAGGGTCGGAAGCGGCGGGATGCCCGCGGCTACGTCAAGCCCGGTGCCGGCCACGATCAGCCAGACGGCGGCTGCCGCAGCGGCGGTAAGGCTCGCCAGAAGAACCACTACCCACCCGAATACTTTCCTGTTCATAATTGCCCCCGTGCTTTCAGCTCTGCCTGGTTAATGCGACTGTGTAGCGTGAGCGAAAGCCTGAGGCTTTCTCTCTACTTGAACGCTAGACCCCAAATGGGGGCCAATCTAGTCGTCATTAAGGCGGACTAGCTTGTGTCGCTCTAGGCGAGACGAAGCAGTCGAGCGCGCAACTCTTTAGGCGTCGATTCGGGCATTGCTGAGGAGAGTTCGCTGCGCTGGGGTAGCGCTCCGCCTTCGGAGACAATCGTGATGGCGCGGGCGAGGCTGCCACGGCCGACGTGCACGAGGGCGTTGTCATCGGCGTGCATTTCGAGCAAGAGGGCGACTTCGCGGGAGGCGTTGCGGGCGGTCGGCAACCACGGCAGGGAGACTTTCCACGCGGTGAAGAAAATCAGCACGATGTCGTGGCGCAGACGAACATGGGCACGTTCATGCTCGATGACCGCTTGAAGTTCTTCTTCGTCGAGCAATTGCAGCAGCCCAGCGCTCAGCACAGTGATGGAGGTGAGTGCGCCGGGGAGGCAGTACGCGACGGGAGCGGGGGTGTTGATGACTCGCGTGCCGGGGCGATCAGACATCGGTTCGCTCAGCAGGGTGATGAGTTGGGAGTGCCGCGCGCGTTCACGCTCCGCGTAGACGACGGTGACGAGGAGATTGAGCAGCAGGTGCGCGGTGAGGAAGAGAGCTCCCGAGAGGGCGAGTAACGACCACACCGAGGAGCCTTCGGGGAGTTCGTTGTGGGTGACGAAGCGCCACATGCCGGTTGCGGCATCCGGAAGGTCGGTTGCGAAAGTCGCCGCACCGAGCAGCACGAGTGAGACGATCATGCTGAAACCACCGACGAGCGCGACAAGTTGCCACACCAGCAGACCGAGGGTGGGGCGACGGTAGGCCCAGGTTGCTCCGGCCAGCAGTGCGGGCAGAGGCCACGCCAGCAGGATTGCGATGAGGCCGAGCGTGATCGCGGCGGCTACCACGGCTAGCGTCCGGCGAGAATGCGGCGGAGGGTTTCGGCTTCTTCGTTCGTGACCTGCCCGACGAAGCGCTCAAGAACAGCGGTGCGGTCGTTGGCCCCGCCCAGCACTTCGTGCATGAGGTCGGCCATGTGTTCAGCACGAACAGAGGCGGCGCGGTAGCGGTGGGGGCGCACCTCTCGTTCACGCACCACGAAGTTTTTCTTTTCGAGACGGGAAAGAACGGTGAGCACCGTCGTGGCAGCGAGCTCGCGGCCCGACGATTCAGGGGATGCGAGTGCGGCCTGCAGGTCGTAGGCCGAGAGGCTTTCGCTATTCGCCCACAGCAGGTCCATCACGCTGCGTTCGAGTTCACCAAGGGAATTCATGAGCCAATTCTACCCTAAGTAGAAATAATTTCTACGAGGGTGTAGAAATGTATCCACAGCAGTTCTACAGAATGTAGAACTAGAGCGCCGTCACACAGCAGCAGCAGCAGAAAGGTCCGGAGTGGATCCCCTAGAAATCGCCAGATGGCAATTCGGAATCACCACCGTCTACCACTTCATCATGGTTCCGCTCACGCTCGGCCTCGGCCCTGTCGTGGCGCTCATGCAAACCCAGTGGGTGCGCACGGGCGACGAGAAGTGGCTGCGCATGACCAAGTTCTGGGGCAAGTTATACCTCATCAACTTCATCATGGGTGTGGCCACCGGCCTCGTTCAGGAGTTCCAATTCGGCATGGCCTGGAGCGAGTACTCCCGCTACGTCGGTGACGTCTTCGGTGCCCCTCTCGCCATGGAGGGACTGCTCGCCTTCTTCTTCGAATCCGTCTTCCTCGGACTCTGGATCTTCGGCTGGGATCGTCTCGGCAAGAGGCTTCACCTCGCGACCCTCTGGATCGCCGTTGCCGGTTCCGTCGTCTCCGCCTTCTTCATCATCGTGGCCAACTCGTGGATGCAGCACCCGGTTGGTGTTGAGCTCATCGACGGTCGCCCCGTCATGACCGACATCTGGGCCGTGCTCACCAACAACACCGCCCTCACCGCCTACGCGCACACCGTCACCGGTGCGATCGCTGTCGGCGCGGGCTTCGTCGTCGGCATCTCCTGGTACCAGCTCTGGCAGCGTCGTCGCGACAACATCGACACCGTGGATGCCACGGGCCGTGTCGTCATCGGCGAGAACCTCAGCATCCCGGGCCGCGATCGCAAGGACCACTCGGTCTGGCTCACGAGCATCCGCGTCGCTGCGGTCATCGCGATCATCGGATTCGGCGGAGTCGCGATCACGGGCGACTTGCAGGCCAAGCTCATGTTCGAACAGCAGCCGCTCAAGATGGCCGCAGCCGAGGGTGCCTGCCACGATGGCACAAGCTTCTCGGTGCTGTCGATCGGAAACTTGGGTTCTGAGAACTGTGAAGATGTTGTCGCGATCATCGAGATCCCCGGCATCCTGTCTTTCTTGGCTCACGGTGACTTCGACACCAATATCAAGGGCGTAAACACGCTCATCCCCGAGTACCAGGCGCTCTACGGCACCAACCTGCCGGATGACCCGCTGTACGGCGAGCGTGCCGGCCAGGAGATCAACTACCTGCCCATCATGGAGGTCACCTACTGGGGCTTCCGTCTGATGATCGGCTTCGGAATGCTCGCGGCAGCGTTTGCCGCCCTGACCCTGTGGATTGTTCGCAAGGGAACCGTTCCGCAGTCCAAGTTCCTCATGGGAACCGCTCTGCTCAGCATTGCCGCCCCCTTCGGCGCCAACATCGCCGGCTGGGTCTTCACCGAAATGGGCCGCCAGCCCTTCGTGGTCGTGCCCAACCCCACGCCCGGCGGAGTTGACGGCGTGTACATGTTCACCGCGGCTGCCGTCTCCCCCGGAGTCAGTGGCGAAGAGATCATCTTCTCGCTCGCGACGCTCGCTCTCGTCTACGCCTTCCTGCTGGTCTTCGAGGTCAAGCTGCTCATCAAGTACGTGCGCGGTGGCGTTGCCTCAGCGATGCCCGAGCTCGGGCATCCCGAAGGCGACAGCGGCGATGGCAGCGACCCAGACGATCCCAACAAACCAGACAAGCGCGACGACGTTCTCGCGTTCGCCTACTAAGCAGAAGGGCAGCTACTCATGGATCTTCCTACACTCTGGTTTATCGCGATCGCCGCTTTGTGGATCGGCTACCTCCTTCTCGAAGGCTTCGACCTCGGTGTCGGCATGCTGTTGCTCTTCAGCACCCGCAAAGACCGCGAACGTCGCCTCATGCTCAATGCCATCGGCCCGGTCTGGGACGGCAACGAGGTCTGGCTCATCACGGCCGGAGCCGCCACGTTTGCTGCATTCCCGTTTTGGTATGCATCCCTCTTCTCGGCGCTCTACATCCCGTTGACGATCGTGCTTGTGAGCCTGATCTTCCGCGCGGTTGCCATTGAATACCGCGGCAAGGGTTCCACCGACAAGTGGCGCATGTGGTGGGATCGCGCTCTCGGGCTCGGCTCGCTCGGTTCCGCTTTCGGCATCGGTGCAGCGCTCGCGCTGACCACCACGGGCCTGCCGATCGACGCCAACGGTGACCGCGTCGGCGGTGCCTTCGCTTGGTTCACTCCCTATGCCGTCCTCGGCGGACTCGCGGTGGTCGGCTTTGCGCTCGTGCACGCTTCCGTCTTCCTCGGACTCAAGACCGATGGCGACGTGCGCGTTCGTGCCCGCAAGTTCGTCGTGCGCTGGAGCCCCGTTGCTCTGCTACCGATCGTGGCGTGGGTGCTGATCATTCAGTTCCAGAACGGCACTCTCATCACGTGGGCGCTCGTGGTTGTCGCGGTGGTTGCGGTCGTCTTCGGCTGGATCAGTGCGCGAGCCGGGCGTGAAGGCTGGGCCTTCGTGGGTATCGCAGCGTTCTTGGTCGCTGGTGCGTCATCCATCTTCGCCGCGGTCTACCCGGTGGTGCTGCCGTCGACGATTGACCCCGCGTTCAACCTGACGATTTCCAACGCGGCGAGTGGCGAATATACGCTCGGCGTGATGAGCGTCGTGACCGCGTTTGGGCTGCCGCTGGTGTTCGTCTACCAGGGCTGGACCTACTGGGTGTTCCGCAATCGCCTGAGCGACAAGCACATCCCCGAGGCTCACATCGTGAAGCCCGCGGTTGCCCCCGCTTCGTCAGCCAGCGCCTCCTCGTCTTCAGCTAGCTAGGGCACGATGGAGGGCATGAGAGCCAAACTCCAGGAACGACTTGCGGCAGGCTTCGGCCCGGGCGGTGTGCACACACTGTTCGGGCTGGGTTTGCTGGCTTCCCTCAAGGGGTTGGCCCTCGTGCTTATGGCCGAGGCTGTCGCTCGCGGTGTCGTCGGCGTTATCGAAGCGGATGCCGCAGCCTGGCAATTTGCGATCGTTCTGGGTATTGCAGCCGGCCTTCTCCGCGCGGCTACCGCCTGGGCTACAGAGAGTTTCGCGACCCGCGCCGCGTTAGGCGCCAAGGAGTCTCTGCGCCACGAACTCGCGGAGCGAGTACTCACCGGCTCCGACGCCCGCTCGGGCGCGAGCACCGCGATTGCGACCGTGGGGCTCGACGAGCTCGACAACTACTTTCGCGTGGTGCTGCCGGCGATCGTCACGACCGCAACGGTTCCGCTGTTGATTGGCGCCCGCATCCTCTCGGTCGACTGGGTGAGCGCGCTCATCATCGTGTTAACCGTTCCGCTTGTGCCGGTGTTCATGATTCTTGTGGGCGGGCACACTCGGGAGCGTGCTGATGCCGCCAGCGCAAGCCTCGAACGCCTCTCGGATCATTTGGTTGAATTGGCCCGCGGCCTTCCGGTTCTCGTTGGCCTTGGTCGCGTCGGCGAGCAGTCGAAGGCGCTGCGATCGATCTCCGCCGAGAACCGCACCAAGACGATGGAGACCCTGCGCACTGCATTTCTCTCCGCTCTCGTTCTTGAACTTATCGCCACCATTTCGGTCGCGGTCGTTGCTGTTTTCGTCGGCGTTCGACTCGTGGATGGTCAGCTCTCCCTCACCGTCGGCCTCATCGCTCTCGTGCTCGCGCCCGAGTGTTTCGCACCCTTCCGCGAGTTGGGTGCCGCGTTCCACTCCTCCGAGAATGGACTCACCGCTCTGCGCCGCGCCCGCGCGATCATCGATGCGCCGCGCGCTCGGGAGCACCGCCAAAGTGCTGGTGGTTTCCGGGTCGTGAACCTCACGATCGCGTATGAGGGTCGTGCCGTTCCCGCGGTCGACGAGCTCAGCTTTCGCGCCGCCCCCGGCACCATCACCGCTCTGGACGGACCAAGCGGCAGCGGAAAATCCAGTGTTCTCGAGGTGCTCGCGGGCAATCGCGAGCCCAGCGGCGGCAGTGTGTGGGGCATCGACGTTTCCCGCGTGGCGTGGGTTCCGCAGCATCCGCACACCGTTGCTGACACCGTGCTCGACGAACTTCGCCTGTACAGCAGCGACGAGAAAGCGATCAAGTCGGTGCTGCTCGACCTCGGCCTCACCGGTGTCGCGGATGCCGACCCTCGCCAGGTAAGCCCCGGCGAGTTGCGCCGCA
Source organism: Salinibacterium sp. SWN248 (assembly GCF_015864575.1). Lineage (GTDB taxonomy): Bacteria > Actinomycetota > Actinomycetes > Actinomycetales > Microbacteriaceae > Rhodoglobus. Next base: position 82,158 of record NZ_JADYWW010000001.1, read on the forward strand.
TTGCCGTCGCGCGCGGACTGCTGCGCGTCGAAGCGGGCGCCACCCTGTTGCTGCTCGATGAGCCGACCGCTCACTTGGATCCGGCATCCGCTGCCCGCGTTGAAGCCACGATTGCTGAGCTGCGCGGTCGCCCCGTCACCGTGCTGGTTGCTTCGCACGAAACGGGAATCGCCGCGTTGGCCGATCAGGTTGTTGCAGTGGGCGCTTCGGGCGGGACCCGCGCTGTCGAGGCTCGCATTGACCCGCTGACCGTTGACGGCGACGTGGATGTTGACGCTCTCGACGCGCCGCGAACCACCCGCGCGACTCTCGCCAGCCTGCTCGAGTTTGTGCGCCCCACCCTCGGAACCCTCGTCGGAGCGATCGCTCTCGGCACCGGCGCAAGCCTCTTCGCTCTCTCCCTCACCGCCCTCTCGGGCTGGTTGATTGTACGGGCCAGCGAGCAGCCGCCGATCATGTTCTTGCTCGTCGCCATTGTGGGCGTGCGGTTCTTCGGAATCGGTCGCGCGGCGCTACGCTACGCCGAACGCCTCGCCACCCACCGCGCTGTGCTCGGTTCGGTCATCGAGCTGCGGGTTGCCCTCTGGAACGGTCTGGGTGCTCGCGCTCTGGGCTCGCGCGCTCTCGCCAATGGCGGAGTCGCCCTCGATTACCTCGTTGCGGCCTCTGACCGGGTGCGCGATCTCGTTCCCCGCGTCGTGCTGCCGCCCGCCGTTGCCTTGGGCACCTCGCTCGCCGCGCTCATTGCGGTCGGCCTGCTGCACGCTCCCGCGGTTCCCGTGCTGCTCGCCGGTCTCGCCGTCGGGCTCGTGGCGGCGCCCATCATTGCCGTGATCGTGGACCGCTCGGCCGCCAACGGCATCGCCGAAGTGCAGTCGCGCGTCGTGCGCGCCTTCGCCGCCATGACCGGTGCCGCGGCTGACCTGCGCGCCAACGGTGTTGGTGGGCGGATGCTCGCCCGCCTCGATCACATCGACGCCGAAGCCGGAGCACTCTCCCGCCGCAGCGCCCGCGCCCTCGGAATCGGCAACGCCGTCGTCGTGCTCGCCTGCTCGGTGACCGCCGTCGCGATGCTGCCCGTCGCCGCGCCCGCCGTTATCGCCGGCACCCTCCCGATCGGCATCGTCGCGGTGCTCGTGCTCATCCCCATCGGTCTCGTCGATTCCCTCATCGCGTTCGTCGACTCCGTGCAGCAGTGGCCGGCGCTGAGTGCCGCGCTGGCGAAGGTGCGCGGGGTTACGGCGGGGGTTGAGCGTGCGGATCGTGCTGGCGGTGCTGCTTCCGGCGGCGCTGCTGCGGGAACGCGCCGCAGTAACCGAGCGCAGGCCGGAGCCGCGAGCGCAGACCGACCACTCGGTGACGTGACTGTTCTCGAACTGAGTGAGCTCGACATCCGCTGGCCTTCGAGCCCGACGCTGGCGTTCTCGGGCGCGACCGCTCGGGTTGAGCGCGGCGAGTGGCTTGTCGTGGAGGGTCCGTCGGGCGCGGGCAAGTCGACGTTGTTGGCGGCGCTGCTCGGCTACCTTCCGGCGGCCGCAGGTTCGTGGAGCCTCAATGGGGTGGATGCGCGCGAGCTCTCGCCCGAGCAATTGCGCGCGGCGGTGACGTGGTGTCCGCAGGAGTCGCACCTCTTCGATTCAACGATTCGTGCGAACCTGCTGTTGGGTCGCGCCCACGACGATCAGCCGACCGAGCAGGAGCTCATTGCAGTGCTGCGCCAGGTGGGTCTTGGCCCGCTCTTCGATTCGCTCGACCGCGGCCTCGACACTCGAGTGGGCTCAGCGGGCGAAAGCCTGTCGGGCGGTGAGCGTCAGCGCTTGGCCGTTGCCCGCACCCTGCTCACGCGGGCAGATGTCGTGCTGCTCGATGAGCCGACCGCCCACTTGGATGCCGCGAGCGCCGAGCAGCTCATCACCGACCTGCGCACAGCTCTCGCCGACAAGATCGTGGTGCTCGTGAGCCATCACGATGATGAGCGTCGCGACGACGATGTGAGCTTGCGACTCGGGGTGCGCGAGCAGGTTGCTTCGTTGTAACCTCGAGTGAGGACGAGTCACATTTAGAGGTGGCTCGAGGGGCTCGACGGGATGGGGACCAGTGACGACATCGGCACCTGAACAGCGCACCGATAGTGTTCCGATCCCAGCGAACACCCACCCGCACCGAAATATCAAGGACATCGCCGCCATCCTCGGCTGCGTTGCGGTGGCATTGGCTCTGGGCACTGCGCTCGTAGTGTTGGGAACTCCCTATTACGGCTCGACTGGCTCGGAGTTGCTGCACGCTTTCGCCCGCGCCACTTCAGTGGGCCTCCCGGTAGCGGCCCTGTTCGGCGTGCCATTGTGGTTGTGGCTGAGCACACGGGTTCCCGCTCGAGCACTCCCCATCGCGCTATTCATCGCGCTAAGTCCGCTCGTCGGGATCGTGCCCGGTCTCGCGGTCTTGGTGACGGGGCTCATTTTCAACCTTGACACTCCCGTGTTCCTGGGCATGTTCATGATCGCGGCGGGAGCGTGGACCGCCCCGATCGCGACTGCGCTGTACTACCTGGTTCTGGGCAAGCGTCCGAGTATCGCGATCTCGCTCGGCGGCGTCGCTATCGTTCTTGCGCTCGTGGGCTGGGTGAGTATCGCGATCAACGGCGGCTAGCACTCTCGACGGGCGGCTACTCTCCGCCCTCTTCGGCGAAGAGCTCGCTTACACGTGCCATAGTCGCTCCATCTACTAGTCACAGCCGTCATGAAAAACGCGGGAAGGAGAGCAGCATGAAACGCAGGACGCAACCTCTCGTGGTTCTCGTGACTGTTCTGGCGATCATCATTCTCGCGGCCGGGCTCCTCGTTACTTCAGGGGTCTTCGGCCTCGTACTCGACACCGACAACGCATCGGTTGGCCATGGTACGGTCAAGCCTCATGAGCATAACTCGTAAAAAAGGGATGTGGATCGGCGTAAGCGTCGTCGTCACTGCATTCGTGATCGTGTATTTGCTGCGTCTCGCATATCTGACCGTTGCCATTTCAGAGTGGGAAGTTCCGCCGACTTCCTCGATCGCCCTCCCTCAGGGAAGTGAGATCGTTGCGGTCGACGAAAAGTGCGCCTCGGGCGGATGCTGGTCTCTAATCTCGGTGAGGCCACCGGACGGGATGACACCCGACGAGCTCTCCAGCGAGCTAGGAACAACGCCGCGAGAGTACATCGCAGGTTCGTTCTGGACTCCGTTCACCACCGAGCTAAGTTCCGAAGTTCAAGGTCAGCTTCTCGTCATCACCGCGGGCTACGCGCCCGATAGCTACATCCCCTGAGCCCTCGCGCCTAACTCCCAAACAGGTCGCTAGCGACCGTCTTGTACACCGATTCCGGGTTCGAGGGGTGGTAAATGCCGGCGAGTACATCACGTTGCAGGCGCGAGAGTTCGCTCGTGCTGCGGAAGGCTCCTCCCCCGGCTGAGCGCATGACCTGGTCGACGACGTGGCGTGCGGTTTCGATGCTGCGGTGCTTCACCCCGGTCAGCTTGCGGAACCACCCAGCCCCGTGATCCACGAGTCCATCAACGTCATCGACGATGCTGTGCAGCTGGGGTTCGATCGCATCGAGCGCAAGGGCGGCATCCGCCATGCGCCAGCGCAGATCCGGATGCTCGGAGTACGCCTCTCCGCTGATGGCCGAGCTGCGCTGCTGCAGTGCTTCGACCCCGAGCTCGAGGGCGCGGTCGGCGAGGCCCGCATAGACGGAGGCGATGAGCGGCAAGAAGTTGGCGAACACCGCGAAGATGAACGGATCGGCGTTGGGGCCGACGGGCAGCACGCGGGCGACGCGATTCGCGGGAACGAAGGCGCCATCCAACACCGTCGTATGGCTTTGGGTGGCGCGCATGCCGAGGGTGTCCCAGTCGCCGAGCGAACACCAGCCGGGCTCATCGCGAGAGATGAAACCATGCACGAGGGTTTCGGTGCCATCGTCGGCGGTGTGCTTGCCGAAGAGGCCCAGCTGGGTCCACGCCGGAGAGAGTGAGGTGAAGATCTTGGTGCCCGTGAACGCGTAACCGCCCTCGACGGTTTCGGCGGTGGTGAGGGAGTCCCCCATGACGAGATCGTTGCCGGGTTCGCTCAACCCGAAGGCGAAGACTTCGCCGGCTTCGGCATCCGCCAACAGCCAGTCGAGGCTCGAGTCGCCGCGTTCGCGCAGAGCCCAGGCGACGCCGATCCACACGAGGTGCATGTTGATGGCGAGTGCCGTGGCGGGAGCGTATGCGGCGAGCAGGCGCTGGTCATCCGACAGCTCACGCAGACTGCGCGGCTTCAGGTAGCCGACGGCACGCAACTCTTGCAGGTCTTCGGTGAAGAAGATGTTCTCGCGATCGTAGCGTTCGGCGCGCGAGCGGATGCGATTGAGCAGTGCTGGGGTGAGTACCGTCATGGGTTCACGCTACCGCGCCGCGGCCTGCTCTATCTCTTTAACCCACTCGTTGAGCGTAGCCAGAGCCTCTTCGAGGCTCGCCTTGATCGCGGCTTGATCGGCCGGCTTCTGCCATCCTTCTGCCCAACTTTTCCATGTCGTGATTTCGGGCGGCCACCTACGAGGCGTGAACCCGAGTTTCTCCGCTTCAGCCGCGCGCGCTTCAAAAACGTCCTCGGCAGCTGCCTTCACCGTGGAAAGTTCACTACCGGCGGGAAAGAAGGCGTCACGAAGCAAAAGCAAGTCGACCACGTCGCGAACCCGGTCGTTGAAGAATGGTTTGCCGCCGCCTTCTGGGGTTGGGTCATCGGGATCGGTGCAGGCGTGGAGTTTCTGCGCGACCTGGTAGGCCATTGTTATTCCCGCAATCTCGTCGGGAATACCTAGATCCAAAGCGCTGAGGTCGGGAGCCGTAAAACGCTCGTCGCCCTCCCCAATCTTGCCTTCGGAAAATGACACTTCAACTTTGATTTTGCGGAACACCTGTCCGCGGATCTTAAGTTGGATGTGAAACCGCCGAGGCTTGTTAGTCGTGCGTGCGTTCTCAACTGTCTCAATCTCAGTTCGGGTCAACTCGAACGGCTCCCACGGCTCCGCGAGGACTGAATCGAGTGCGGACTCGAAGTCCGCTATCGCACCCCGGTAGACAGTGTCCACGTCCTTTGTCGCACGCGCACCAATTTCAAGACGATGTTCGAGATAAGCGCCACCCTTGATCAGAAATTCTGGGCGACCATCGGCGCCCAGAGCCCTTTGCAGCACCGCCATCACGATCACGGAGCCAGCGAGCCAGCCAAGACGGTCAACCGCCTGATCGGTCTTTTTCGCAGCCGCATTAAGAAACGAATTGAGAGCCGCTGTGTTCTTGGGCAGGGCGTCACGCGGCGGCAACCCTTCGAAGGTGCTCTTCACAGGTTGCTCTCTAGCTCGATCAGCTCTTCCGCGGTCAGCTGCCCGCGTGCGCGCGCGGTCTCGATTGCCTGATGCAGAAGATGCCGGGGAACCTTTGTCTCAATTCCTTGTTCGATTGCCGCGAGCACCGTGACTACGGGGATTCCCTCCCACCAACTTCGTTCGCGTGGGGAGAGGTGGTCGCTATGGAGTTGCACACCGGCAATGTTGCGGCGCACTCGCGTCTTCCCGATGTTGACGTGGATGATGTCGGGATTGATATCGCAGAGGTCGTGCACCAGCAAGGCCGTGTCGTGCGACAGGATCGCGTCGGGAGCACCGGTGGCGAGCACAGCACGCATGTAGTCATCGCGTTCAGTGTGAGGCAGCTCAGGGAACCGGTAGAGCCCGTGCGAGACGCGTTCCAGCTTTTCTCGTGATGCCAACTTGGCCAGCTCCACAGCCGAGAAACCCAGCTCTCGTGCATCCTGAGTGGTCACGAATCCGTACTGCGTTGTAGCGATTGGCCAGAGCTCTGTTCGCAAGGTCATGGTTCCTCCGTGCCAAAACTATACCAAAATTAGTATAGTTTTGACACTCCGCATCACCTGGCCTTCAGCTGAATAGTGGGGTGCGGTTTTTGGCGCTCGACCCACAGGTCGTACGCGGTCTGCATGCCGAGCCACAGCTCAGCGCTGGTGCCGAGCAAGATTCCGAGGCGGACCGCCATATCGGCGGTGACGGACGCATGACCATTACGGATGCGCGACAGCGTCGCCCGCGTGACGCCAAGTCGACGGGCGGCTTCAGCGAGGCTGGTGTCACCGAGATAATCTTCCAGCAACATGCCGGGGTGGGGTGGGTTGTGCATGCTCACTATTCCCGCCCCTTTCGAAACCGCGTCCGGCGCTAAGCGCTTTTCTGCAACTCGTCTGTGTACTCAGCCTTGCTGAGTTGCTGCACGCGCTGGGGCGAAAGGCCCAACACGATTCCGGCATCCTTGTAGGTGAGTCCGTCTGCGCGGAGGCTAGCGACTGCTCGCCTCGCAAAGATGGCCGCTTGAGCACTCTCTTTGCGGGCGGTAGCCTCGAGGCTCTTTGCCCGCTCCCACGCTTCGCGCGCCTCACCGGGGATCTCGACATCGAGTTGGACGTCGAATGTGTTGGGTTCGACATCGAGCCAGAGCCCGATGATTTCTCGGGCGACCTCTTCGACTTCCGAGGCGTTGCGCGCTTGGCCAACAGCGTCGAGCTCGGGAACGCTCACGAGCCACCAACGGCCATCTTTACGCGCTGAGACACCGTATGTCTTCTGGTCTGACATGACTTTCCCCTATCGCCAGTTCTGCGGGATCTCCGGCAAATTCTTCATCAACTGCCCAACGACTCCGGCGCTCACTTCTCCATGACGCGGAATCACTGCTTTTATCGACCCATCAGGCAGTCCCCACAGTTCGTGGCTGCCTTTTGCGTCGCGCAGGAATACCCAACCGTTCGCTCTCACTACCTTGATCACATCGCGGTACTTCTGCGGCTTCGGCATCAACTTACTCTAGCCCCTCTTGATTTTTCCATCAAGCCCCGCTAGAGAAAATATTTACATGCTCTACTTTCACGCAACGGGACGAGGGTACCCGTCACTCACACTCGGCGCTCCTTAGCGCGACGACCGGCACGATAAAGCTCCCGAGGCTACGCCGGAATAACCGAAAGCACGTTCCCAGCGGGATCCTTGAACCACGCAATCTCAGCCCCGTGCCCGCGCATGATGCCCTTCGCGTCGGTACCCATGCTGCCCAGGAGATCACCGTCGCTATAGATCTTGGTGACCACGCCACGCTCGTTGAGCGCATCGACAGCAGCTTCGACATCCTCCACCGCAAAGTTCAGGATGGTGAAGCTCGCTGGTTCGTGGTTCTCTTTGGGGTAAATTGTCACCTCGGCGCCGCCCGGGAGCGTGAGGCGCAGAGTGCCCATCCCGCCATCGACGACCGCGAGGCCGAGGCTGTCACGGTAGAAGGCCGCAGCGGCATCGAGATCGTTGACACTGAATCCAGAGAATGCGTTCTTCGGAGCGAACATCGTGCACCATCCTTGTCGCAATTAGCGCGCACCAATGGGGCGCTGGGGCTAGCGTGCGTTCACAGTCCACACCCGCCGCGAGTCAGGCGCAACCCTCAGTCGGCGCCCATCGACCCCGAACGGCAACGACCGCCTAGACCCCGGAGAACCGTGCGATCGCGACGAAGAGAGCGAGCAGCAACAGCACCGCGTTCACGGGGAGCGTCTTGAACTCACCACGGCGAACGTGCAACACCACAGCGACGACCTGCACGAGCACGAGGCCCACGGCAGCAATCGGAGTCAGGATGGGCAGGATGCCGATGAGCGCCGGCAGGATCAGCCCGAGAGCGCCCAGAACCTCCACGGCACCGATCGCGCGCAGCATGCCGAGCCCACCGCGTTCAGCCCACGGGAACGTCACGAAGGCTTCGTCTTTCGCGATTCGCACTTTCTGGCCGCCAGCGGCGAGGTAGGCGAGGGCGAGGAGTCCGGAGGCGATCCATACGGCAATGATCATTGATGCTCTTTCTGAGTTGGTTATGATTAGTGCCTAAGGCACGATCAGTAACCTAGACTGGTTCGAGCAGCCTCACAAAAGGCACACCGAGGTAACCAAGGAGCAGAATGCCCAACCGCGAGCTCGATGAAATGTGCCGTTCCAACGATGGCATTGTCGTGCGCGAAACCTTCGACCGCATCGGCGATAAATGGACGCTGCTCGTCGTCGGCATGTTGGCCGAAGGCCCACTCCGGTTCACTCAGCTGCGCCATCAGGTTCCGGGAATCTCGCAGCGCATGCTCACCCGCACTGTTCGCCACCTCGAACGCGATGGACTCCTCACTCGCACCGCCTACCCCGAGGTTCCCCCACGCGTCGAATACGAACTCACGGCACTCGGGCAAGGACTCCTCCCGCCGGTACGCGCTCTCGCCGAGTGGGCGCTCGCTAGCTCTCTTCAGGTTGAAGAGCATCGGCGTGCCTACGACCACTCAGAAGCGCAATCGCCCGCAAACACCACCGCAACCGCAGCCCCACGCACCTAACCCTCAGCATGCAAGAGCCGAGTACGATTTTGGCTAAGCGTTGCGGCAGAAGCAGCAACGTCACGCGCTAGCCCAACGGTGGCTTCGAAGGGTTGAGTGGTTGTGGTTTCCTCTGACGTGAACGTAGTTCGCACGGGTCGCCGTTCGCCGGCACGGTGGTTGCCGTGGGTGAGCGTCGTCGCTGCCGCGGGCGTGATCTCGGTGATGACCGCTCCGGGCCAAACCGCCGGAATCTCCGTCTTCACCGACCCTCTCATTTCCGAGCTCGACGTCTCCCGCACCGGCATCTCGGTCAGCTACTTCTTTGGCACGCTCGCCGGCGCCTCGGCTCAACCGTTCATCGGCCGCGCTCTCGACCGCTTCGGCGCCCGCTACGTCACGATCGTCATCGGCGCCCTCTTCGCGGGCGTGCTGCTCGCCCTCAGTTTCGTCGACGGCATCGCCGGTCTCACCGCCGGCTTTGTGGGGGTGCGGATGCTCGGCCAGGGCGCCCTCAGCCTCGCTGCCACCACGGCTGTCGCCCGCGCCATCACCCATCGCCGCGGTCTGGCGCTGGGCATCACGGCCGCCATCGGATCCGCCGGAATCTCCCTCGCCCCCGTCGGCCTCGAACGGCTGATCTCGGCCTTGGGCATCCACGCCGCCTGGCGCTGGGAAGCCGCGATCGTGCTTGCCGTCGTCGTACCCCTCGCGTTCATCCTGCCGAAGCGCCGCCGGGTCGTTGCCAGCGACGACGATCTCTCGACGGCACAGATCGTCATCCAGAAGGAATCGTGGATGCTCGGCGAAGCAGCCCGCACCGGCATGTTCTGGGTCATCGCGGCCTCCCTCGCCGTCTCGGGCATGCTGAGCACCGGCCTTGCCTTCCACCAGATCGCGATCCTCGGCGAGCGCGGGCTCACCCCGTTCGAAGCGGCCGCCAACTTTCTGCCGCAAACCGTCACCGGCATTGCCGCGACTCTGGTCGTCGGAGCATTCGTTGACCGTGTGAGCCCCAAACTCTTCGTCGTCTTCTCGATGCTCACGCTCGCGGGTTCGCTGCTACTGCTCTCCGTAGTCGGCCCTGACGGCACCGCCGTTCTTTACGGCCTCGTGCTCGGCGCTGCCGGCGGCACTCTACGCGGGATGGAGGCGGCCGCTTATGTGCGCTACTACGGCACCGCGCACATCGGCTCCATTCGCGGCGTCACGACCGCGATCGCTCTGGGCTCCACCGCTCTCGGGCCCATCGCCCTCGCCCTTGCCGTCGACGTGAGCGGCAACTTCACCGAGCCCGCCGTCTGGTTTGCGAGCCTGCCGATAGCCGTCGCGGTGCTCGCGCTCTTCGTGCGCCCACCGCAGCGCCGCGCGAGAATAGAACCATGAGCACAAGCAACCGCCTTAGCGACCTCGGCATGAAACTCATGAACGGCGTGCACCGCGCGATCCTTGGCGTCTCTGGCGGTCGCCTGGGCTGGACTCTGGGCGGCATGCCCTCACTTGAGCTTCACACCACCGGGCGGGTGTCGGGCATCCGCCGCTCAACCATGCTGACGGCGCCCGTGCACGGGAAGGGCCGCTGGGTGATTGTGGCCTCGAAGGGCGGCGACGACCGCGACCCGCTCTGGTACCGCAACCTGCAGGCGAATCCGGATGCCGAAATCACAACAGTACGCGGGCGCACTATCCCCGTGCGCACCCACACTGCGGATGCCGCCGAGAAGGCCGACTTGTGGCCGCAGATTGTGGCCGTGAATTCTCGCTACGCCGAGTACCAGACCAAGACGACGCGCGATATCCCAGTCGTCATTTGCGAAGAGCGCTAAGCGCGAGAACGCTCCACCTCAGCGGAAACACGAATGGCCCGCGCTCGTGGCGCAGGCCATTCGTTCTGTTCAGTGCGCCAGGCGCATCTCGCCGCGTAGCGGCGAAGCTATAGGTACCGTGTCGCTAAGCGACGAAGCTAGAGGTACCGCGCTGTCTACCGGCGAAGTTCCAAGGTGCAGCACTTCACGCCGCCGCCGCCGAGCAGCAGCTCGGAGAGGTCGACGCCGATGGGGTTGTAGCCGCGTTCCTTGAGCTGGCGCTCGAAGTCTTTGGCGCGCGAGGCGATGACGACGTTGTAGCCGTCGCTGTAGGAGTTGAGTCCGAGCACTGCCGCATCCTCTTCAGTGGCGAGGATGGCGTCGGGGTACAGTGCACGAAGCTTTTCGAGGGAGGGCTCGTCGAAGGCGCTCTCCAGGTAGGCGATGTTGGTCTCGTCGAGCTTCGCGATCGCCGTGTCGACGTGGTAGAAACTCGGGTTAATGAGGTTGAGGGAGACAACGTTGCGGCCCGAAAGCTCTGCAAGCTCCCGGTGGCTTTCGACCGAAGTGCGGAAGCCCATGCCTGCAAGGATGTTGTCGCCGACAAGGAGGAAGTCGCCCTCACCCTCATTAACGTTCTCGGGGGAAGCAACCTCGAGGCCGTTGGCGCCGAACCATTCCATGTAGGCGGGGCCTTCAGCTTTGCGCTCGTCGTAGGTGAAGAGGGCGCCGTAGGCCTTGCCGTCGATCACAAATCCGCCATTGGCGGCGTAGACCATGTCGGGGAGGCCATCGATGGGGTCGATGAGTTCGACGGTAAAGCCGAGGTCGATGTAGGTGTCGTACAGGGTTTGCCACTGCTTCACAGCGAGGCTCGTGTCGGTGGGGTCGTTAGGGTTCATCCACGGGTTGATGCTGTACGTGACCGTGAAGAAGTCGGGACGGCACATCAGCACTGTCTTCGGGATTGCCTGGCGAGCAGGTGTGGTCGAGTCGGTGTCAGTAGTCGTCATAGACTCCAGTGTTTCACGCACCTATCCGCAATGTCTCGGCAATATGCGCACTATTTGCGCGCAAACACTGGTAATTGCACAACAATTCACCGTACTGTGGGCAGATGGACAAGCTGGACGCTGGAATCATCGACATGCTCCGCCTCAACGCCCGCGCAGGCTACGGAGATATTGGAGACGCGGTGGGTCTCTCTGCCTCCGCCGTTAAACGTCGCGTCGATCGCCTCGTCGCCAATGGCACCATCCGCGGCTTCACCGTGCAGGTCGATCCGGCGATCGACGGCATGGGCACCGAAGCGTATGTTGAGCTCTTTTGTCGCGGCAACGTGGCTCCGCACGAACTGAAGCGAATCCTCAGCGCAATCCCTGAAGTGGTGGATGCCGGAACAGTCAGCGGATCGGCCGACGCAGTCGTGCATATGCGCTCGCGCGACATCCACTCTCTTGAGATCGCTCTTGAGCGGCTGCGCACCGCCACGAACATCGACAACACCCGCAGCTCTATCGTGTTGTCGCGCCTGATTCACCGTCGTTACGAGTAGCAGTCTGCCTCGTTGTCGTTCTTGGCAATCTCTTAGATTTGCGCCGTGAAATCGACGCAAAACGACGAAATCCGTTCCGTAACACGATCTTAACCATGTAAACCGTTGCGTCTCACCCGTTTTTCCGGTTGACTACACCCACAGTCGCGAATAAGTTTTCGCGATCTTGGAGGTACGTAGCGTCGTGACAGAGTCATCCCAGAACACAGCCCCCGCCGGTTCAGCCGCAGTGGGTTCCAGTGCACAAACGACGAATGCTAGCGAGCCTGAGGGTTCCGTCGTCCTCGAGGGTGTGACCAAGAAGTTTGGTGGCGCTGTCGCTGTCGACAACATCAGCTTGCACGTGCGTCCGGGAGAGTTCCTCTCCTTGCTCGGCCCTTCCGGTTGCGGAAAGACAACAACCTTGCGCATGCTCGCCGGCTTCGAAGAGCCGACCTCGGGCAGCATCCGCATCTCTGGTCAGGATGTTGTGGGCATTCCTCCCCACAAGCGCAACGTCAACACGGTGTTCCAGGCCTACGCTCTCTTCCCGCACATGAGCGTTGCCGAGAACGTGGCCTACGGGCTTCGCCAAAAAGGCACCCCCAAGTCTGAAATCCGCGAACGCGTCACCGAGTCACTTGATCTCGTGCAAATGCGCTCATTCGCCGATCGCAAGCCCACCCAGCTTTCGGGTGGCCAGCAGCAGCGCATCGCGTTGGCCCGGGCCCTCATCAACCGCCCTGCCGTTCTCCTTCTCGATGAGCCGCTGGGTGCCCTCGACCGCCAGTTGCGCGAAGAAATGCAGATCGAGCTCAAGCTTCTGCAGTCGCGCCTCGGCATCACCTTCATCTTTGTCACGCACGATCAGGGCGAAGCACTTTCGATGAGTGACCGCATCGCGATCATGCGCAAGGGACGCATCGAGCAGCTGGATGACGCGGACTCGATCTACGATTCGCCCGCGAGCGCCTATGTTGCCGGCTTCATTGGCCAACAGAACTTCATCCCGGGCACGATGACAAGCAGCCTCACCGTCATGGAATCGCCGTTCGGCATTATTCATGCGGCCGAGCCGCACGACGACGTTGACCCCGGGATGGCAGCGCAGGCCGCCGTGCGACCCGAGGCTGTGTCCGTAGCGCTCGCCTCGGCATCCGCAAGCTCAGCCCCCACGGCAGAGAATCAGATTCCGGGCACCGTTATTGGTGTCTCGCACCAGGGCGAGACCCTGCAGTTTCTCGTCTCTATTGGTGAAGACCAGACGTTGCTCTCGCGGGTTCCGCGCCCGAATGCGCCCCGACTGGCGATTGGTGACTCCGTGCTCTGCACGTGGGACACCGCATCCGTTCATGTTTTCCCGAGTGAGCAGGCGACTCAGGCTCAGGCCGACATTGCTCGTGCGGTCTCCAACCCAGCACCACCAACAAGTTCAATTTCCCTTTAGAAGGAGCAGCCCGATGTCCCACGAAACTCCCATTCGCATTCTTGCGTCAACGTCAGCAACGAAGATCATCAAGAGCCAGTTGAACCGCCGCCGTTTCCTCGCGCTTTCTGGCGCGGCAGCGAGCGCTGCGGCACTCGCGGCCTGCAGCACCGATTCAGGGTCTAGCTCTTCGCCGCAGGCTACCGGTGGCGCACTCGAGGGTTCGCTCTCGGTCTACAGCTGGGGCGACTACGACGACCCCGACCTGGTCACCGAGTACACCGATGAGCTCGGCCCCACGGTCACGTTCGACGCCTTCAACTCGAATGAAGAGCTCATCTCCAAGCTTGTCGCTGCACGAGGCACCAGTGGCTACGACATCGTCGTTCCCACCGGCCCGTTCATCCCGCAGATGATCGAGAACGGCTTGCTCAGCAAGCTCAACCTCGACCTCATCCCGAATATCGCCGACATGGATCCCGACTTCCTTGGTCGCGACTGGGACCCCAACAACGAGTACTCCATCTGCAAGGCCTGGGGCACGACTGGTTTCGTTTACGACAAGACCAAGATCACTCGCGAACTCACCAACTGGGCTGACTTCATCGACGCGGCCCAGAACGAGGCCAGTGGCAAGACCTCGGTGCTCGACGACCCCGCTCCCCTTCTCGGTATCTACTACTGGGCTAACGGAATCGACTGGAATACCACCGACGAGGCCGACCTTGCTGCCGCGGAAGAGTTCCTGACCACTCAGCTCGCCCCGCACATCTCCGCATTCGACTCCTACCCCGGTGGAGCCGCCATCCCGCAGGCGCAGCACATGCTCATGCAGTCGTGGAACGGTGACGCTCGCATCGGCATCATGGAGAGCGACAACCCCGACCGCTGGCAGTGGGTGCTTGGTTCGCCTGACACGGAACTGTGGATGGATAACTGGGCTATCGCTGAGGGTGCACCCAACCCTGAAGCGGCTCACGCCTTCATTAACTACGTGCTCACACCAGAGGCATCGCTGCGCGAACTCGACTACATCGGCTACCACACCGGCGGAACGGGCATCGAGGACACAGCGCGTGCCGAGGGCCTCGAAATGCTCGACCTCGTGTTCTTCGATGAGGCCCAGGTCAGCACCATGCACACTCAAACCATCGGCGAGGCACAGCAGCGCATCGTTGAAATTTGGGACAAGACGAAGGCGTCGGCCGGCGCCTAACCCGCGACCATCCGGAATTTACTATGACCACTACCGTTGAAGGCCGAACGGCCCCACCGCGAAAGGCGCCCTCGAAGCGCCCTCGCTGGTTGAAGCTGCCCAGCTTTGCCCTCGCCATCCCGGCGTGGGCTTGGCTGTTCGCCTTCTTCGTTGCGCCCGTCGCGCTGGTGGTCTGGTTTAGTTTCGGATACAAGCCGGGCATTTTCGGAACCCACGCCAACGACGTGCTGTCTTTTGACCGCTACGCCGAGGCGTTGTCTCCGACGTTCTTTACAACGTTCCAGAACACACTGTGGGTGGGGGTGGTCGGCACCCTGATATGCCTGGCCATCTCCATCCCGTTTGCATATTGGCTCGCCTTTAAGGCTCCGGTCGCACGACGTGGCATCCTGCTCGCGATGGTCATGATTCCGTTCTGGACGAACTTCCTGGTTCGCACCATCGGATGGCAGATCATCCTGGCGCCGAGTGGAATCCTTTCGGACGCCCTTCAGTCGATCGGCATGCTGAACGAGCCCCTCGAAATTCTTTACACCCGCACCGCCGTGCTGATCGGTGTGGTCTACAACTACTTGCCGCTCATGATCCTGCCCATGTTTGTGGCATTCGACCGCGTATCGCTCCCGATGCGTGAAGCAAGCAAAGATCTTGGTGCTGGCCGCTGGTCGACCTTCATGAACGTGACCCTGCCGTTGGCCAAGCCGGGCATCATCGTCGGCATCCTGCTTGTGTACATCCCACTCATGGGTGACTACATCACGGCAACGGTGCTCGGTGGAGCAAAGGGAAACATGGCGGGCCAAATGGTCGCCAACCAGTTCCAGACCGCTCAGAACTGGGCGCTGGGATCAGCAATGGCTGTTGTGCTCGTGCTCACGATTCTCACCACGGTGGGAATCGCCGCGCTTGTCACGTGGCTTGCGGCATGGCCCCTGCGCGCCAATCAAAAACTCGTGTTGGGAGACAAGTCATGAAGCGACTCGCCCTGACAGATATTTCGCTCAAAGTATGGGCCGTGATCGTCTTCGCGTTCCTCTTTGCGCCCATCGCCGTCATCATCATCTACTCGTTCAACGAGGGCCGCCTTTTGGTCTCGTGGGATCAGTTCGGTTTCGGTTCGTTCGCGGCGATCGTCACAAAACCAGCGATTACGGATGCCGTGCTGGTGTCGATCCAGACCGGTTTCATTGCGGCGCTCATTGCGACCGCTCTCGGAACAATGGCGGGCGTTGCACTGGCTCGTCGGGCCGGCAAGTGGGCACCCGCGTTCCTGATTCTGCTCGTGCTTGTCACCGTCACCCCTGAAATCGTGGATGCCGTTTCACTCTTGCCGTGGATGGTCTTCCTCGGTCAGGATGTCGGCCTCAGCATGTTCGATAACGGAATCGTGCGACTCGTCGTTGGTCACTCCCTGTTCGCCACCGCTGTTGTTGCCTACATTGTGCGCTCGCGCCTCGTCGGAATCGACGAGAGCTTGGAGGAGGCCGCTGCCGACCTTTACGCTCCCCCGTTCAAGCGCTTCACGCAGATCACTCTCCCGCTCGTGATGCCGGCTGTACTCGCCGGTGGCCTTCTCTCGTTCACCCTCAGCCTCGACAACACGATCGTTTCTGCCTTCGTGCAGGTATCGGGTTCAACCCCGTGGCCCGTCTACGTGCTGAGCGCTGTGCGCACCGGGCTCCGCCCCGAGATCGCCGCCGTCTCCACGATCATGCTGCTGCTCACGCTCGCGGCACTCGGTCTCGTCGCCTACGTCTTGCGTCGCGCTGGCGACTCGGCCACCGACATCGCCAAGACTGTGGGTGGCGGCTAGGTCGCTCCCCCGCTCCTGACCGCAGCAGTTCGAACGAACCAGAAGGTGCACGACCATGACGTTTGCTGACCTCGTTTTTACCGGTGGCCCCGTCTTCACGGCTACCGGCGATGAACCGTGCCGCGGAAGCGTGGCCGTGCGCGACGGCCGCATCATCGCTGTCAGCAGCGTCGACGCCGACATCCAGCCCTTCATCGGTCCCGCTACCGAGGTTGTTGACCTTGATGGCAAGCTCCTTATTCCCGGATTTCAGGATGCTCACGTGCACGCCGTGTGGGGTGGGCTCGACCTCATCCGCTGTGATCTCTCCGGGGACTCAACACGCGATGAGTATGTAGCGCGGCTGAAGAACTATGCCGCGGCGAACCCTGAGCTCGAGTGGATTTTGGGCGGTGGCTGGAACATGTCGGCCTTCCCCGGTGGCACGCCAACGGCATCCGATCTTGATCTGGCTGTTGCCGACCGCCCCGCGTTCATTCCGAACCGCGACGGCCACGGTGCCTGGGTGAACTCGCGCGCGCTGGAGATTGCCGGCATCACCGCCGAGACGCCCGACCCCGCCGATGGCCGCATCGAGCGCGACGCCGACGGCAATCCCACCGGCACGCTGCACGAGGGCGCGATGTCGCTCGTGAACACGCTGCTGCCCGAAACGTCGCCCGAAGATTACAGTCGCGCGCTTCTGATCGGGCAAGAGTATTTGCACTCCCTGGGCATCACCGCGTGGCAAGACGCCATCTTGGGCGGCTATGGGGATGCCGGCGATGCCACTCCCGCGTACATGGCGGCGGCCGAGTCTGGTGAGCTGACCGCGCGCGTGGTCGGTGCCCTCTGGTGGGATCGCACGCGTGGGCCCGAACAGATTCCCGAGCTTGTGATGCGCCGGGACAAGAACGCCACCGGTCGCTTCGCCGCGACGAGTGTGAAGATCATGCAAGACGGCGTCGCCGAGAACTTCACCGCCGCGATGCTCGAGCCCTACCTCGATGGTTGCGGCCACCACACCGACAACTCCGGCATCTCGTTTGTGGATGCCGCCCAGCTCATCTCGAACGTCACTGAACTCGACGCCCTCGGCTTCCAAGTGCACTTCCACGCCATCGGCGACCGCGCCGTGCGCGAGTGCCTCGACGCGGTTGAGGCAGCGCGAGCGATCAACGGCCCCAACGACAACCGTCACCACATTGCGCACCTTCAGGTCGTGCATCCGGATGACATTCACCGCTTCGCTGAGATAGGCGTGACCGCCAACCTGCAGTCGTACTGGGCCGCGCTCGAGCCGCAGATGGTCGACCTGACACTGCCATTCTTGGGCGACCCGCGCAGTTCCTGGCAGTACCCGTGGGCCGACCTGCACCGCGCCGGAACGCACTTGGCGTCCGGCAGCGACTGGTCGGTGTCGAGCCCTGACCCGATGGCGGCCATCCATGTTGCCGTTAATCGCAGGGCAGCTCCCGGCCACGAAGAGGGCGACTACGACGCGTTCTTGCCCGAGCAGAGCATTGATCTGCTCACCGCGATGACCGCCTACACCGCCGGTTCAGCGTTCACCAACCATCTCGATGCGACGGGCACGATCGCGGTCGGCAAGCTTGCCGACCTGGTCGTTCTCGATCGCAACCCCTTCGCGGGTGCCACGGCCGACATCGGCCGCACCCGCACCGAGCAGACGTTCGTCGAAGGCGAGCGCGTGTACCGCGCGCCCGCCCAACCATAAAGCTCGCCGCCACGGCGAGAGAGGAAAGTGCCCCATGGGCAAGATAGTGTTCGAAAGAAATGTGCCAGCGGCATCCGTGATCAGCCACTCCCTTGAGGGTTCGATGCACAAGCCGTTCTGGATTGACGATGTGAAGGATGCCCGCACCTTCCCCGCGCTGGCTGGCGATGTAACCGCCGACCTCGCCATTGTGGGAGGAGGATATCTCGGCCTCTGGACCGCGGTGCTCGCCAAGCAACGCAACCCCGATGCGCGCGTCGTGCTGCTCGAAGCCCGCGAACTCGGCTGGGCAGCGTCGGGCCGCAACGGCGGTTTCTGCGAAGCGAGCCTCACCCACGGCGAAGAGAATGGTCTGAGCCGCTGGCCGAAAGAGTACGAACAGCTCGATCGCCTGGGCCTGCAGAACCTCGATGAGATCGAGGCGACCGTGAACTCGTTGAAGCTTGATGTCGACTTTGAGCGCACGGGCTCGCTCGACCTTGCGATCGAAGAGCACGAGATCGAGTGGCTGAAAGAGGCAGAGACCAACGACGACACTGTCTTTCTCGACGAGGCTGCCATTCGGGCCCAGGTCAACTCGCCCACCTACCTCGCCGGCGTCTGGAACAAGCGCATCAACGCGCTTGTCCATCCCGCGAAGCTGGTTCGTGAACTGGCTCGAGTCGCGAGCGAACTCGGTGTCGAGATTTTTGAGAACTCACCGGTTCGTGAGGTCGAGACATCCGGTGGCCCAACGGATGCCGCAGTCGTGCACACCAAGAAGGGTCGCGTTCACGCGGCCAGGGTTGCGCTCGCGACTAACGCTTTTCCGTCGTTGCTGAAGCGTGCGCGCCTGCACACGGTTCCCGTCTATGACTATGTGCTCATGACGGAACCCTTGAGCCCCGAGCAACTCGCGTCGATCGGCTGGTCGAACCGTCAGGGTCTTGCCGACATGGCGAACCAGTTCCACTACTACCGCCTCAGCGCTGACAACCGCATTCTGTTCGGCGGCTATGACGCGGTTTACCATTACGGCCGCAAGGTTCGCGATGAGTATGAGAACCGTCCGGAGAGCTTCGAGCGCCTCGCAAGTCATTTCTTCACGACGTTCCCGCAGTTGGAGGGCCTCAAGTTCAGCCACCGCTGGGCAGGCGCCATCGATGCGTCGACTCAGTTCAGCGCGTTCTTCGGCCTCGCTCGCAATGGGCGTGTGGCGTACTCGGCTGGCTTCACGGGGCTCGGTGTCGGGGCGACTCGCTTCGCCGCGCAGGTGATGCTCGACAAGCTCGACGGCCTCACGACGGAGCGCACCGAGCTGGAGATGGTGAAGAAGATGCCGCTTCCGTTCCCACCCGAGCCGATTGCCTCCGTGGGCATTCAGGCCACGCGCTGGTCGCTCAATCGTGCCGACCACAACCAGGGTCGCCGCAACGTGATTCTCAAAACATTGGATGCGCTGGGGCTCGGTTTCGACTCCTAGCCAGGCGTTCGTGCGGCCGGTGCTTTCGCGGCTCCGGTCGCGCAACAACCCGCGCCCCGCGACCGCACCTGTCAGTCACCTGTAATAACTTGCACACTTATGTGCAAGTTATTACAGTGGCGGAATGACCACTTCCGCTCCCCGTCGCCCGCGACAGGACGCAGTCGATAACCGCGCCGGCATTCTCAGTGCCGCCACCGCCGCTATTGCCCACGATCCCCAGGCGTCGATCAACACCATCGCCCGCAGCGCCGGGCTCTCTCGCCGCGCTCTCTACGGCCACTTCGCCGACCGCAACGCACTTCTCGCCGAGATCATCGATGCTGGCGCCAAACGTTTCAACCGCATCGCCCTCGACGTCACCGACGCCAACGCCCAAGTCGCGCTTGCCCGCCTCACCTCACTGCTGTGGCAACAGGCCGCCCACGTGCAGGTTGCCGCCTCCATCGCCCTCGATGACGCTCACCTCGAAGCCACCGGAAAAGCACTCGCACCGCTACGGCATGCCGTTGCCGCCATCCTTCAGCGCGGCCAGAATGACGGCACACTGCGCACCGATGTGGATGTCACCACCCTCGCCCGCCTTGTCGAAGAAGCAGCGCGCGCCGCCATCACTCGCGTCGATGCGTCTCTGCCCGAAGCTCGTTCCCTCGCCGTGCGCACGACGCTCAGCATGGCTGGCCTCTCATGGCGCGAGACGGTAGCGCTGCTCGAGGCGCATCCCGATATTCTCGGCGCTCCGGCCGCTGATGGCGCTGCCCCCGCCGACACCGCTCCGGCTGCTGGCGATGCTGCGACGGCTGGCGATGCTGCGACCGGCGATACTCCCGCGGCTGGGGCCAAACGCTGATGCGCGTCGAGCTGAG
The DNA here is from genome assembly GCF_015864575.1 of Salinibacterium sp. SWN248. GTDB lineage: Bacteria > Actinomycetota > Actinomycetes > Actinomycetales > Microbacteriaceae > Rhodoglobus. The sequence goes on from NZ_JADYWW010000001.1 coordinate 102,430, forward strand.
CGGAGTGACGAAGGGTCACGACGCCGAAGACTTGCCTGCGACATCCACCACCTTTGACAGCGGCACAGTCACGCTGGCTGTTGCCGAGACCGAACAGCGCCCGACCGTGCTCGGCCTTATTGCCTCTGGTCGCATGCGGCCAGACTCGGGCACCGTCACGATCGATGGTCGAGCGGATGCCCGTGCACTCCGCCGGAGCGTTGCTCTCGTTGATGCGCCCGGTGTTTCTGACCCGGATGCCGGAGTGCCGCTCGTCGGTGTCGTCGCCGAAGAGCTCATGTTCGCTGGCCGTCGCGCTGACCCGCTCTCGGCCCGACGCTGGCTCGACGCGGCGGGCTTTCGTTCCCTTGCCTCGACCGCGATAGCCGACATTGAGCCGATCACGAGACTGCGGGTGCTGTGCGAGCTGGCCGTTCTGCGGCCCCACGTCGAAGCCCTCGTCGTGACCGCACCTGACCGCCACGGCGGTCAACCCCTCGACTGGTGGGCCCTCTTGGGCGAGTTTGCCGATCGCGGCCTCGCCGTTCTCGCGGTCGCCGGTCGTGCCTCCGAATGGGCCATTACCCACGCCGATGTGATCGAGCGTGCCGAATCTGCCGAAGCATCTCTGCGCAACAGCCTGGGAGCTTTCGACGAACGTAGCGCTGCCTGGGCCCAAAGTGGCGGCGGCGTAGGAGTAGACAACGTATGAAGGTTCCCGCAATGATCGCCGCTGAACTGCGGCGACTCACTTCGTCACGCATGGCGATGCTCGCCTTGCTCGCGCTCATGGCCGTGCCCGTGCTCTATGGCGGCGTGTACCTCTGGGCCAACCAAGACCCCTACGGCAGCTTTGCCGAAGTGCCGGTCGGGTTGGTCGTCAACGACGATGGCGTGCCCGCAGACGGCGATGACGAGGCTGTGAACTACGGCCAGCAAGTCGCCGACGATCTGCTCGAGGGCAATGACTTCGAATGGCACGTGCTTTCCCCCGGCGACGCTGAGACGGCGCTGGCCGACGGCGATGTCGACTTCACGGTGACTATTCCGCACGATTTCTCGGATGCCCTCACCTCCATCGCAGACACCGATCCCCATCAGGCTGAGATCGACCTCGAAACCAACGATGCCAACAACTACTTGGCGTCCACGATCGGCAAACAGGCCGTCGAACAGATCCGGCGGTCGGTAGCGGAACTCGTGGGAGAAGAAGCGGCCGGCACTCTGCTGACGGCGATCTCTGACATCCGGTCGGAGCTGTCGGATGCCGCCGATGGCGCGTCCCAACTTCTCGACGGCTCGCACGACGCCGTCTCTGGTGCTGGTGAGCTCTCGGATGGCGCGAGCACTCTGACTTCGGGACTGACCGAGCTCAGCACCGCCACCGACACCCTCGCGAGCGGAGCCGACCAGGTCGCCGCCGGAGCAGCCCAGGTCGCCGCCGGCAACACCGAGCTTGCCGGGTACGCCGATCGTGCAGGCACGGCGGCCCAAGGCATCGCAGATGCCCTCCCCACCGCTCGCGCCGACCTCGTGACCGCGCTTACCGAGCAGGGGCTCGACGCGACTGAGATTGATGACGTGCTCACGGCACTCGACCCGCTCAGTGATCGCATCGCGGAGGGCAATGGCACCGTGCAGTCCGCGGTGTCTCAGGTCGATGAACTTGCCGCCGGCGCGAACACGCTCGCGGGTAGCGCAGCTCAGCTCGCCTCGGGGGCACAGCAGATTGCCACAGCGACCGGCTCCGCAACATCCGGAGCATCAACACTCAGCGATGGAGTGAGCACCCTCAAAGACGGCCTCGGCACTCTCGCCGACGGCACCGCCGAACTGCGCGACGGCCTCGCGAGCGGCGTCGAGGAACTGCCCAACTCGAGCGAAGCACTGCGTGCCCTTCAGGCCGAAACGATTGCTGACCCGGTCGCGGTTGAGACCAGCGCCGTGACGACCGCCGGCAACTATGGTGCCGGCCTTGCCCCATTCTTCACGGCTCTGGCGGGCTGGATCGGCATCTACGCCCTCTTCCTCATTGTGAAGCCCGTCTCCAAACGGGCCGTGACCGCTCTGCGATCACCGATTCGCGTGACCCTGGCCGGCTGGCTCACGCCCGCCATGCTCGGTGCCCTTCAAATGGTGGCGCTGTTTGGCGTGCTTGCTATCGCTCTCGGCTTCAACTTCACGCATCCCGTCGGCACCCTCGGGGTGATGATCACCGCGAGCTTCACCTACGCGGCCATCATTCTGGCCCTCAACATCTGGTTCGGCTCCGTCGGTCAATTCTTGGGGCTCGTACTCATGGTGCTGCAACTCGTGACCGCGGGTGGCACCTTCCCGTGGCAGACCCTGCCCGCTCCTCTTGCCGCACTGCACCACGTTCTGCCGATGGGCTACGTCGTGGATGCCATGCGTCAATTCATGTACGGCGGCGACATCGCCCGAGTCGGCACCGACGCCCTCGTGCTCGGCGCCTGGCTCGGTGGCGCGCTCATCCTTTCTGCCATCGGAGTGACACGCATGACCCACCGCCGCACCCTGCGCGATCTGCAGCCCAGTCTCATAGGCTGAGCCCATGACCGAACCCGCAGCACTCCTCAGCCCCGGCACGCCCCTCGCGGCGAGCGCCGTGCCCGTCGCCCACGAAGCCCTTGACGCAGACGAGGTGGTGGAGGGCACTCCCACCGCGGGTTACGCCGTGCTCGACACCCTCGGCGACAGTGAGATCGGCATCTGGGAAATGACGGTAGGCACCGCAACAGACACCGAGGTCGATGAGGTCTTTGTGGTCATTAGCGGGCGCGCCAGCATCCACTTCGCTGCGGATGATCGCACCGTCGTTGTCGGCCCCGGCGATGTTGTGCGGCTCACCGACGGCATGCAGACCACCTGGACGATCACCGAAACGCTGCGCAAGATCTACATCAGCTAGCTCGCGCGCGCCGCCAAGCACGGCTGCGTCGCGTACCGTAGGAGCATGATCACACGCCGGGAAGTTGCACTCCGCCTCGACATTCCTTTGGAGATGGCGAGACGGCATGACCTCCCGAATCGCATGTCGGATGCCGAGTTCGAAGAGCTACAAGCCAACCCACCAGCGTGGCTGGTTCAGTCGCTCGCCAACCGCACCGGCAAGCGCCCCGTCTGGATGCAGCTCACCTGCACGGTCTGCGGCTTCACGGAGGCAGCCCGCCCCAAGAAGTGGTGGCCAGCATTCACGTACCTGACGTGCGATTGGCATGACGCAGATGAGCTGCCCGCTCCCGCTGAGGGCGTGTTCCGCTCCGAGGTCGACGGCATTGGCAGTCGCTTCGTCGGCATCGTCGACGAAGCCGTTAAGTCCTGAGCTGACTCCCCGGCGGCGTTCGCGCGGGCACTGAACTACTTCGTCGGTAGTGGTTTCGCTGCGCCGGCGAGCACGAGTGCCACCACAATCGGCACTCCGATCGCGAGCAAAGCGCCCCTGATTCCGACGGCGTCACCGAGGAAGCCCAGTAGTGGTGGTCCGGCAAGGAATGCCACGTAGCCGATAGTGGCAACGACAGACACTCTGGCCGCAGCGTGTTTGGGGTCGTCGGCTGCTGCCGACATCCCCATCGGGAAGGCGAGCGCGGCCCCGACCCCCCAGAGGGCGACCCCGATCAGGGCGAGCCAGAGGGTGGGCGCGAGCACGAAGATGGTGAGACCGATAGCGGCGGCGGCCATGCTGCCCCGCAGCACCGGAACGCGACCGAAGGCATCGATCGCCCGGCCGCCGAAGAAACGCATGGCCGTCATCGCGAGCACAAAGGTAGCGAACATGAAGGCACCGTTCGCTTCGGTGACCTCGAGTCCGTCGACGGCGGCCTTGGCGATCCAGTCGTTTCCGGCACCCTCCGTGAGGGTCGCGCCAAGCACGACTACTCCGATCAGCAGGGTACGGCGGTCGGTCCAGGCGCTGCGCACTTTCGGCGAAGCAACGTCGTTCTCGGGCTGAGCTGGCTCCGGGATGCGCGGCGCAAAGTAGCGCGGCAGCCATTGCGTCGCCACCGCTACGACTACGGCGATGACAAAGAGATGCGCCGGCAGTCCCACGCCGAGGTTGGCGAGGCCCGCGCCGATGATGGCGCCGAGGAATGCTCCCCCGCTGAAAGCGGCGTGCAACTGCGGCATGATGGTGCGCCCCAGCCTGTGTTCAACGTCGGCGCCCTCGATATTGATGGCGACGTCCCAGAGCCCAATTCCGATGCCAAAAACGAAGAGAGAGATTGCGGTGCCGACGGTGGTCTCAGCAGAAAGCGAGAGCGCAATGCCTGCCCCGGCGAGGGCGGCAAACAATCCCCCGGCGCGCACCGTGTTGGCGGCGCCGATCCGCTCGGTGATGTAGCCCGCCGTCGGGAGGGCGACAAGAGAACCCACCGCGAGGCACAGCAGCAGTCCGCCCATCTGGCCCGGCGTGAGGCCCAGCGTCTCGGTGACGGCCGGAATACGGGCCGCCCAGCTGGCAAACACCAACCCGTTAATTCCAAAGACGACGAAGGTCGCAATCGTGGCAGCGCGAAGGCGAGCCGGAGTGGCAGGAGCGGTCATGGGCCAATTCTCTCAGCAACCCTCCTCCGCGAATTACGGCAGCGGCATTGGCGAGATGTCGACGTCTACCGCCCCGAACGGGAAGGGGAAGAAGAACGTGCCGCCACCATCCCAGTCCATAATCGGAATCAGCGAAAACCAGACGTAACTGATGATCAGGGATGCGACCGCCAGAATGACGATGCCGGCGGCGGCACGGTCGAGATAGCGCACCGCGTCTGCAACCGTGTTCGCCCGGCGATGCACTGCGCGAATCGCAAGAATCGTGATGACAGCGATAGCGATGTAGATAATGCCGCTGGGCCCCAGAGTGAGAGAGATGCACTGCGGCACACCGTCGGTGACGTTGCCGTCCGCATCGAGTACGTCGCCGTCTCCGTTGAATCCGCCAGCACAATACCCTTTGCCCGCCGTAAGAAACGCGCCGTAACCGAACGCCGCGAGCGCCGCCGTGGTGATCAGTCGCTGGATGCGCGCCACGATTATCTTGGCCTGCGACAAGTCGGTCGACTCCACCGTCTCGGTCATCGACTCCTGGGACATGGGAACCTCCTCGCGTTAATTCGTGGTCCCCCTAGGCTAGGGCGAAAGTCGAGAAAAAGTCGAGCGCATCGATCAACTAACTCAGCTCTCGCAGCGCGGAGGTTCGTTGGGGCCGAGCACGACGACTCGATGCGCCGAAATCTTGAGGTCTACCGCGCCGAGGGTCACGGGAAGAGGAACGTGCCGCCGCCATCCCAGTCAGTGCTCGGAAGCAGCGAGAACCAGGCATAACTGATGACCAAGGATACGACCGTCAGAATGACAATGCCTGCGGCGGCACGGTCGAGATAGCGCATCGCGTCCGCAACCGTGCTTGCACGGCGCTTCACTGTGCGGATCGCAATAATTGTGGTGACAGCGATCGCGAAGTAGATGACGCCGCTGGGCGCCTGAGCCAGAGAGACGCACTGCGGCACGCTGACGACGACGTTGCGGTCCGCGTCGACAAAGCCGCCTTCGCCATTGAGCGCGGCCGCACAAATCCCCTTGCCCACGAGAAGAAATGCCCCGTAGCCGACCGTCGCGAGCGCCGCCGTGACAATAAGTTGTTGGGTACGCGCCACAATCACCTTGGCCTGCGACAGGTCGGCCGACTCCGCCACCTCGGTCATCGAGTCCTGTGACATGAGAAAATCCTCGCGATCGAACGTAAGCCCCTTCCCCGGCCTTAGGTTAGGCCGAAAGCCGAGAAAATGTCGAGCGACTAACGGGCAAGCGACAATTAATCGCCTCAAACTTGGACAGCCATAGTGCAGTCAGACATGTACTGAGTAGGGGCAACCCTACGAAGCGGAGAACGTGATGGACCGAATAACAGAACTGCTCAACGCGAGCGCACAGCTCAGTAAACGCCGTTCCGCCCAGCCGCGTTCTGCGATGCGGGGCGCAACGCGGGCCCCCACCGGCGCCACTTATCGGAATGCTTGACGAGCGAAGATAAGGCTTTCCTCGATAATCGACACCACGGCATCCACCTCGTTGATTGATCGCGGCCCGTAGATAAGAAACTCTGTGCCGAAGTCCTCATACTGGTGCGGCTCACCCCACCCCAATCTGGCGAGCTCGTGGCCCCTCTCAGCCGGGAGGCACAGATGAAGACTCGTGTCAGAGACCCCATGGAGGTGGACAGGCTCCAGGCGCTGGCCGGGTGCTAGCGACGTCTCGGGGGCGCGCTCGGGGTGCTTATCGCCGAAAAACACCGCACGCGAGGATGCCGGAGAGACTTGGCTGTGGCCTTCAACGACGTGAGGTAGAGCGAAGGTTCGCTGCACCAGCAGCCCCCAAAGTTCCGGCGTCGAACACTGAGTGAGTTGGGTTTGTGGGCCGACGCTGGACACCATGGGGCGCTCACCGACGCGCGGCACGACAAGCACGGGCCGTCTCCCTACTCGGTGTATTCGATCGCCGCGAGAAGCTGGATGTTTTGCGAAAAGATGCCAGCCCACATGCTGGTCGAGCGCTGTGTCAGCGCCGTGACGCGAACGTCGGGATATTCGGCCAGCTTCTCCCGCAGTGCCGCCGCCGCGGCCTCCATGTCAGTGCCGGGGACGGTGACGGTGATCAACTGGCGACCCAAAAAATTAGACATACGCTCAGGTTACGTGAGCGATAGTCGCAACGCTAGGCACCCCATAGCCCTCGGTGAACCGTTTTGTCTACCCACCCAGAAGGCGAGCGGGCAGCCACGGGTAGACCAGTTTGTCCACCGTGTTAGCGGAGCCCGGCGCCATGAACCGCTCCAAACCGCGAAATTGCCTCCCAGATCACCCTCACTGCGGCCCTCGCATTTCTTGCGTGTAGACCACTTGCGGGCAGCTAAGAGTCTTCTGAGAAAAAACCACTTAGAAAACATCCCCGGAATTCCGGAGTTTCGCTCGATACCACTTTCTGTGGCTCTTTTGCCCTCGGCACCTCGCCGATAGTGTTTCGCCGTATCGCGGGTGGCCGATCACCACGCGTCGATTCGCTTTACCCGGATCACCCTGCACGACCCGGATTACCCTGCACGACCCGTCTTACCCGATTCACTAGCCTTACCCGGCTTACCTGCACGGCCCGATTTACCCTTTCACCCTCCGAACTCGAATCTGGAGAGTTTCATGTTGTTGACCCATAAATTTCCGCCAGCCCAAAAACGGTTTGACTCCGTTGCGGCACACACGAAGAAGCCGCTTGCGGTCGCATCCACGATGCTGTTAGCGATCGGTATCTCTGTAACCAGTGCGATTCCTGCCACCGCATCGCCCGCCCCAGCGGGCACCACCGAGGTGTGCAGCGCAGTAACCCAGGGCCCGGTCGCCACTAACCAGATCTCGCAGGGCTGGACATTCGCCGACACTCGCGCCACTGGCCACAACGACTTCACCGCGGCTGGCCTCCACGTCTGGACCGAGGGTGCAATCTCCTCCGACAAGGCCGCCGCCTACAAGAGCGTCGACATTGCTCTCACGGATGTCGGCATCCCCGCCTTGCACCTGGGCGCAACGACAGGAACTCAACCAAGCCTTCAGCTGATCACTGACTTCAACAACGATGGCACCGCTGACGGAATCCTCGTCGGCGAACCCGCGGCGTACCCGGGCGGCGGATACTGGGTTCCCAACAGTGCAGCAACCTTCGTGAAAGATGCCGCACCATCACATGCTGGCGGCCACGGAAGCGCTAACCACGGAACGCTCGACGAATGGCTCGTGCCGTTCCCCGATGCTCGCGTGCTGCAGATCGGCTACAGCCTTGGCTCGGGCGTTCATGGGGATGCCATCATCGAATCCGTCGAGGTCGGCTGCGTCAACTACGCCTTTGGCATCGACGACGCCTATGCCGCCACCACCACTGTTCAGGTGACGGATGTCGACATCGCGCCGTTCGAGGACAGCAATCCGGTCTCGCCGACGTACAACTACGACACCTGGCATGAAGGTTACAACAACGCCACCCGGGCCTACTCAACCGAGGCAGATGGTCTTCACTTCGGAGACCCCACGCCGTCGCAAGTCATGTTGGGAACCCCCGGCGCTGTCTCCGCAGTTGAGTTGGAAGCACTCTTGACGAGCGCAAGCATCACTGCGCTCAACGGCAACGTGACCTTTCAGGTTCCGGTGACGTACGGCACGAACAACACCTTCACGACCCTCCGTTCCGAGTTCCTCGCCGTCGGCGCCGAGTCACACTTCTCGGTCTCCGATAACTGGAACTCCAGCAAACCGTTCAAGAACAACAACGGCACTACGTACACTCCGTCGAATGCACCCACGATCGCCGACATCGTCGCGTTCATGGGAGCGCAGGGCAACATCACGCTGCTCGGCTTCGGAGTGCAGGCAAGCCACGCTGCCATCGTGCAGGATCTCGTCTTCAATGACACGAAGTACACCTTCGCTCCGACGGGTCTCGAAGCAACCACGAAGCATGTCTACGTTCTCGAAAACGAGATTGCACTGTTTGAAGACAGCGATCCAGCTTCGTCGGGTTACAACTACACCGACTGGCACGAGGGCTACAACAACGCGACTCAGTCGTTCTCCGTCGAGAATGATGCCCTGAAGCTGGGCGACCCGTCACACTCTCAAGCCCTCAAGGGCTTGGAGACACCGCTCGACGGTAGCGAGCTGTACACCCAGCTCACCGAGCACGCTGCGATTACCGTCGACAGCGGCACCGTCACCTACCAGGTCGCGTTCACTCACGATGGCCCCATCGGCTGGGGCACGCTGCGGTCAACCAGCTTGAGCGCGGGCACCCACACGTTCTCGCTCTCCGACTCGTGGGTCTCGAGCAAGGCAATCGGTAGCTCCATCAGCGCGAACACGATGTACCCGCTGGGCGACATCCTCGATGCCTTGATCGAGCAAGGCGACGCAAAGGCCGCGGGCTTCGGTGTCCAAGCCGATCACGCCGCACAGATCTCGAGCATCACGTGGGGAGACACCGAGTACACGTTCGGCCCCAAGCCGCCGCCCGTTGTTCCGACCGTGACGCGCCTTGCCGGTAGCAACCGCTACGAGACCGCCGCTCGAATCGCTCAAGAGTGGACCAGCGCATCCGTCGTCTACATCGCGACCGGACGCGGCTTTGCTGACGCTCTGAGCGCGGGCCCCGCTGCAACATTCAACAACGCACCGCTGTTGCTGACGGACCCGAACTCGCTGAGCTCCGCCACGAAGGCAGAGCTCGTGCGACTGCAGCCCAGTCAGATCATCATCGTCGGTGGCTCTGGTGCAGTATCGGATGCCGTGAAAGCCAAGATCGGGATTCTCTCGTTCGCCTCCACCGTCACGCGCATCGGCGGAATCGACCGCTTCGAGACATCACGGATGCTCGCTGAAGCAACGTTCCCCGCCGGAACCGTCAACTCTGCCTACGTGGCCAACGGCTACAACTTCCCGGACGCGTTGACGGCGAGCCCCGCGGCCGGCGCCTTCAACGGCCCCGTGCTGTTGATTCGCGGAAGCGCGAGTACAGTCGACTCCACCACTCTGGCATTGCTCCACACGCTTGGCGTGGACACCGTCAAGATTGCGGGAGGCGGCGGCGTTGTCACCGACAGCATCGTGACCCACTTGGGCACAGAGTTCCCCGACGTCACCCGCAACGGTGATGCCAACCGCTACTCAACCGCCGTCGCCATCAACGTTGACCAGTTCACCTCGGTATCAACGGTGTATCTGGCAACAGGAGGCAACTTCGCGGATGCTCTGGCCGGAGCCTCCCTTGCTGGCTCGCAGAACGCGCCGCTGTTCCTCAGCCGCGCGAACTGCATCCCGCACTACGTGATGACTGCCATTACCGACCTAGGCGCCACGAACGTTGTGCTGCTGGGCGGCACAGGGGTGCTCGGTTCCGGAGTAGCAAACCTCACGGTCTGTAGCTAGTCCTCCGAGAACGAATAAGAGTGAGTGCGGCCCGCGAAATGCAGGCCGCACTCACTCTGTGGTTAATACGTCAGGTTCTCAGATCCACGTGAGCTCGATCACAAACGCGCAATCGGATGCCAGCGCAGCGTTCGCTCATCCCGCATCCAGCTCGTCTCCGAGAACTCACCGCGCACGACGTCGGTCAGCCAATAGGTCTCGTCCGGGTTCCACCCGGCGATGACGCTCGCGACATCATCGTCGACAGGGATGGCAATGCCCGCCGAGGAAAGGTAGGCGGCGACAGAAAGGTGCACCGCGTCGTAGTCGCGGGCGACCAGCGACCAGTTCGGCATCATCCATTCTCCGATGCGGCCCGTCGTTTGGTACCAGTCATGACGTCGACCCGCCGTGACACTGAGCGGATAGGAGCGGCACAGTTCGGCCCAGGATTCGGAGCCGAGAATCTCGAAAACCCGCACCGTCGGCGCATAGTGCACACGCTGGGCATCGGCCGGTTCGCTGTCGAGACGATCCTCAACCAACCACACGCCAACGGGCCCTGCCTCCGGCACAGCGCGCGTTGTCACCGCAGGATCGTCCGGCGGCCGAGACCACCACGTGCCCGACAAGGCCGCGGTGGCATCGCTCGGGCGATCGCGAACCGCAATCCGTTCTTCTTCCACCGCTGCGGTATGCCACTGCTTGAGCGCCAGTGCAGCCACGGGCGGCGGCGGCCGCTGAAGGAAGAGATCCCGGAACGTGACAGCCCACTGCTCGGTGGCAATAGACGAACTCAACCATGTCGCCGAGGGCGATGCCACAGTGTGCTCAGCGATGCGCTGGAGTGGGGTGGCGAGCCGGGCATCCGACAACAACTCGTCGGAGCCATCAGGCTCTTGCCAGTAGCGCGCACTGTCGACCGAGATGGCGAGAGCTTCGAGAAGATCTGCGGAACTCAAGTCGGTGAGCGGGATCGCGTTGAGAGCGTCCACAATTTCCTCAACCGAAGGCTCAGGAAGGGGCCTTGGGGCGCCCCAGCCGAACATGGTTCCGCCCTGGCCCCGCGCAGTCTCTAGGTTGTAAGTCGCATAAAAAAGCAGCTCCCCGAGCGCGGCAACCTGAGGAATATCGCTGCGCGGATCGAGGCACGCCACGGCCAGGCAGAGACGGCGACCGCGTGGTCCCGAGAGCAGAGTGCGAGCATCCAGAGGCATGGCATCAGGCTAAGCGGCAGGACCCGCAAAGTGAATAGTCGCAACGCCCACACCTCCCGCGGCCCGTTGAAAGCCCTTACATTTGCTGCCACCCGTGGCTAGCCTGAGGTTATGAACGAACACGAGCACGCGAAAGGCGAGGATGAAACGTCTGGCCCTGGAGGCTACGTCGGATTCATCGATTGGCTGAACGAAAAACTGTTTCCGATTCTGGGCATACCTGACCTGGGGCCATACGAGGCAGTCGTCGAGAAGGTTGCGGATGCAGTGTGTCCCGTGTGCGGGCGGCCGATATCTGAGCACTTCATCGACCATTCCACACCGAACACAATTCTCAACTGCCCCATTGAGCACAAACCGCAGCCGGTGGATAACTCACCACTGAACGAACTCGGGATGGACATCCCTTCCACCGACAACTAATCCGGTCGATGGTGCGCTAGCACTGTCTTACAGTGGGGATTATGGCATCCGATATTTCCTCGCGGCCGGCGACAGCACAGCCCATCGTGACCCTCACGATCAATCCTGCCCTCGACATCAGCACGTCGACTCCGCGGGTAATCAAGGATCACAAGATGCGCTGTGGCCCCAGCCGGATCGACCCTGGCGGGGGCGGCGTCAATGTGGCGCGTACGATCCATAAACTCGGCGGCGGCGCGCTCGCCATTTACGCTGCGGGTGGACTCACCGGGGCTACCTACCGCCAGTTGCTCGAGGCGGAAGGCGTGCCCAGTCTCGCGGTGCCCATCGCCGGCACAACGCGGGAGAGTTTCACTGTTGACGAGAACGAGTCGAGTGAGCAGTTTCGTTTTGTGCTGCAAGGCCCTGAGTTTTCTGAAGCCGAGTGGCGAAGCTGTCTCGCAACCCTCGAAGGCTCGATCATTCCCGGGGGCTACGTCGTGGCTAGCGGCAGCCTGCCGCCCGGAGTGCCCACAGATTTCTACGCCCAAGTCGCGCGCCTGGCTCACCGCCGCGGTGCACGCTCGATCGTTGACACCTCTGGCGAGGCGCTCACGGATGCCCTCGCCGAGGGCGTTTATCTCGTGAAGCCAAGCCTGCGCGAACTGAGCGAACTTGTCGGCAGAGAGCTCACCAGCGAGCAGAGTGAAGTGGATGCCGCCGCCGAGCTCGTCACGCGCGGCTCCGCTCAGCTCGTTGCTCTCACTCTGGGCGAAGCAGGCGCTGTGCTTGCATCGGCTGCTGGCGTCATCCGCTTACCAGTTCCTCAGGTGCGAGTACAGAGTGCCGTTGGTGCGGGCGATGCGTTTCTTGGGGCGTTCGTGTGGCGACTGTCACAGGGGCGCGATCCGGAGACTGCGTTTCGTTCTGCCGTTGCGGCAGGCAGCGCAACGGCAGCGAAGCCAGCAACCGAGATGTGTGCCCTCACCGAGGTGGAGGCCCTCGAAAAGCTCCTCCCCGAGGCCACGCGTTACTAGTTGTGAATAGCCCCGGTTGCCTCAGAACCCCGTGTGAGAGAATCAACCATGGCTGAATCGTGGCGTCGCACACCGACCGAAAGTCCTGTCACTTTTGAGATCGACACTGCGGCATCCGTTCCTCCGTTTGAGCAGATCAAAGCTCAAGCTATCGCTCAGATCACGAACGGTGAGCTTCTTGCTGGCACCAAGCTTGCGACTGTGCGCCAACTGGCCACCGACCTTGGCATCGCGCCCAACACGGTGGCGCGGGCCTACCGCGAGCTCGAGGCCGACGGTTTTCTGCACTCGCGTGGCCGCAACGGCACCGTCGTAAAAGCCCAGCCCGGCGATGCCGCAGCGCTTCTCCAACTTGAGGCCCGGGCCTACGCCAACCGCGCAGCCGAGCTCGGCATCAGCACGGACGAAGCACAGCGTTTCGTCGCTATCGCCCTCAAGGGTTAGTCAGCCAGAACTACCGCAGCACTCCAAGTTCGCGCGCCTTCGACACCGCAGCGGTACGCGACGACACATTCAGCTTCGAAAAAATGTGCACCAGATGCGACTTCACCGTCGTCTGCGACACAAACATTTCTCCCGCGATCGCCGCGTTCGACATCCCGGCGGCAACGCGCTCAAGCACTTCAATCTCGCGCTTGCTCAGGCTCACCTGCGGCGCCCGCATCCGGTCCAGCAACCGGCCAGCGATCACGGGAGCCAAAGCGCTCTCGCCCGCAGCCGCAGCACGAACCGCAGCGATCAACTCATGGGGCGGCGCATCCTTCAGTAGATACCCACTGGCACCGGCTTCTACGGCACCCAGGATGTCGCCATCGGTGTCGTAGTTGGTAAGAACCAACACATACGGGGCAGCGTCGAGCGCGCGGATGCGGCGCGTGACATCCGCGCCTGACTCCAGCTCGCCGAACTGCAAATCCATCAAAATCACACTCGGGTTCGCCGACTGAACGAGCGCAAACGCATCATCGGGAGTCGCAGCCTCCCCCACAACAGTGAGGTCAGTTTCGTGTTCGAGCAGGGCGCGTAACCCAGCGCGAACGACCGGATGATCGTCGGCAATCGCCACCCGGATCACGCCGACTCCCCCGTCGATGGGCTCAGCATCAGATCGACCGTCACGGTGGTGCCGGCGCCAGGCCGAGAGTTCACGGTCAACGTGCCACCCAGTTGCTCGACCCGTTCGCGCGTAGCCGTCAGCCCGAAGGAGTCAGTGACGCCGCGCGCCGACGCCGCCTTCACCCGTTCGGGATCAAAACCTCGGCCGTTGTCGGCAATGGAAAGCCGAACATCCGAATTGTCACGCTCGATGGAGATCGTGGCCTGCGTTGCCTCAGAGTGCTGCACGACATTCGCCATCGCCCCCTGAGCAATCCGCAGCAGCGCGGTCTGCACGGGCATCGGAAGGTCGAGCGCATCGGCAACTCGCACCCGGATCTCGCGCTCGGGCGACTGCCACTGGGTATCCGCGAGCCGGCGCAGCGCAGCACCAATACCCTGCTCCACGAGGGCCGCCGGAGCGAGCTCGCGAATGAAGTTTCGGGTGTCAGCCAGGTTGGCGGCGGCAGTCTCGCGGGCAAGACGCACATGCTCAAGGCCCGCAGCGTTCGGGTCGGCACGCTCGGCAGCATGCAGCAATAGTTGGATGCTCGACAGCCCCTGCGCGACCGTGTCATGAATCTCGCGCGCAAGTCTCGCTCGCTCCGCCAGCACCCCGGATTCACGCTCAGTGTGCGCCAGCTGGTCCCGCGTCTCGAGGAGTTGCTTCACCAACAGTTCGCGTTCCGCAGCCTCGGCCGCGAGTGATTTGTAGCCAAGACCGATCACGATCGCGACACCCGCGCCGACGAGCGGCCCGACGACTCCGCCAACAGTCCATTCGCTGTGAAGACCGAGCGCCGCAATCGCCAGCAACGTGGAACCCAACACCGCGAGGGTGCGCCAGCCGCGAGGCAACAAGTGTAGATAGAGAAAGAACAGGGGGAACACCAGGTAGGCAGCATCCGGGCTCAACCACACCAGCACGAGCCATTCTGCCGACAAGACCAGCGCCCACAGGTACGCCGTCACCGACTGCGCGCTCGCCCCCGAACTCATCGCGTGCCGCGCCAGATAACCGCCGAAACCGTAAGTGATGAGCAACAACGCCGCGAGCGCAACCACCGCCACCATGTTCGGGTTGCCATCGACAAGAGCACGCACCACCACGAGCACAGTCAAAGCAACAAAGAGGATGTGCAAACTGGTGCGCAACCCCACAAAAACGGGGGTCAACGCAGTGTGGCTCATAATTCGACCCTACTGCCGTGCACGACTGCTTCTATCCATCGAAAGGATGATTGTGCCCTCCGCACTACGCGTCACGAAAGGTACTCTCCCGGCCGATGCCCTACCGCACCCACGAGAGGAGGCTAGTTACTGTCGCATTCGTCGACGCCGAAAGGACTCCCCATGTTTGTTGCCTGGCGCGATCTGCGCTTTGCCCGCGGACGATTCGTGCTCATCGGCACCGTCGTCGCCCTCATCACTTTGCTGGTTGGATTCCTGAGCGGCCTCACCGGTGGGCTCGCTGCCCAGAACATTTCGGGGGTGTTGTCACTGCCCGCCGACCAACTCGTCTTCGCGACCCCGAGCAGCAAGGGTGCCGATGAGGCAAGCTTCTCTGACTCCAACGTCACCGAGAAGCAGGCGAAAATCTGGGCTGCTGCGACCGGCGTCGAGTCCGCAAACCCGATCGGTGTCTCGCAGACGAAAGCCGAGTCGCCCGAATCCAGCACCGCCATTGCCATCTTCGGTGTCGTCGCAGACTTCGATGAAACTGCCCCCAGCGGTGACGGCAAGGTTGGTCTCTCGGAGGATGCCGCCACCGGCCTCGACGTCACCACCGGCGACACCATCACGATCGCCGGCACCGATTACACGGTCGAGAAGGTCAGCGGCAACTGGTGGTACAACCACACCCCCGTCGTGCAGATGACCCTCGAAGACTGGCAGGGCTACTCCGCCACGACCGGCAACCCCGATGCCTACGCCACCGCCATTGCGGTCAACGGCGACGCCGACTGGGATGCCATCAACACCGAAGCAGATACCCTCAGCAACTCGGTGCTGTTGTCGCTCACCGCGGTCAGCTCGTTCCGCTCGGAGATCGGTTCGCTGCTGCTCATGGTCGCCATGCTGTTCGGCATCTCGGCTCTCGTGATCGGTGCATTCTTCACCGTATGGACGATGCAGCGCAAAGCCGACATCGCCGTCCTCAAAGCACTCGGAGCATCCACCCCGTCCCTCGTTCGCGACGCTCTCGGGCAGGCCCTCATCGTGCTGCTGATCGGGGTCGGAATCGGCATCGGCATAACCGCCATTCTCGGGGTGCTCATGGGTAGCGCGCTGCCGTTCATCCTGAGCCCGTTCACCACTCTGTTGCCCGGAGTCATTATGATCGCGCTCGGCCTTGCCGGCGCTGCGTTCGCCCTTCGTTCCGTCACCACCGCCGACCCCCTCACCGCCCTTGGGAGCACCCGATGATTCAGATCAACAACGTCACGCTCACCTTCCCCGACGGCGACGGCCGCGTCACTGCGGTCGATCACGTCACCCTCAGTGCCCGCCCCGGCACGGTCACCGGCATCACCGGGCCGAGCGGTTCCGGCAAGTCGAGCCTGCTCGCGGTCGCGGCGACCCTCATCCGGCCCGACTCCGGTCAGGTCATGATCGATGATGTGGATGCCGCCCAATTGTCAGCTGCGGAAGCCACCGTGCTGCGCCGCGACGCCATCGGTATCGTCTTTCAGCAAGCCAACCTGTTGCCGTCACTGACCGCGCTCGAACAACTCGCCGTGATGAACGAATTGGGTGCGCCGCACAGCCGCGGCCGCCGTGCCGCCGTGCGCACACATGCCGCCGACCTGCTCGCTTCGGTCGGTCTTGGCGATCAGATGCACAAGCGTCCGCACCAACTTTCAGGAGGTCAGCGTCAGCGCATCAACATCGCGCGGGCGCTCATGAACGACCCGAAAGTGCTCCTCGTCGATGAACCGACCAGTGCCCTCGACCAGGAGCGCGGCGCGAGCATCATCGAACTCATCCTGCGTCTCACCGACGAACGCAACACGTCAACGCTGCTCGTGACCCACGACCTCGTTCACCTGCCACGGATGCACGCCGTCGTGAACATGGTCGATGGGGCTCTCACCACAGTGCGCAGCGAAGAACTCGCAGCCACGCACTAGCAACCACCCGGCTCGTGTGAGCTAGTGCCCGATCTGGTCGGAGTCAGCACCCGACCCCGGCACATCGATTGCCGCGATCGCTTCGAGGTCGCGCGAGTCGAGTTCGAAGTCGAAGACCGCAATGTTGTCGGCCAGCCTGTCGGGGTTGGCCGACTTCGGGATTGCGACGAGGCCATTTTGCAGGTGCCAGCGCAGCGCGATCTGAGCCGCTGACCGCTCGTGCTTGGCCGCAATCTCCAGCAACACGGGCTGGTCGAGGATGCCCTTGATGGGGCTCCACGCTTCCGTGACGATTCCGCGGGAGTCGTGATAGGCGCGCTCCGTCAGGCGAGCGTTGGTCGGCGAGAGGTCGACCTGGTTCACGGCCGGAACGGTAGCGCCAGCATCCGCCAGCACCTCAAGGTGGGTCGGCTTGAAGTTGGAGACACCAATCGACCGCGCAAAACCGTCGGCTTGCAGCTTCTCGAAGGTGCGCCAGGTCGAGAGAAATTCGCCGCGGCCGGGCAGGGGCCAGTGGATCAGCAGCAGGTCAACGTAGTCGAGGTCGAGGCGCTCAAGGCTGCCACGAAGACCCTCAATCGCAAGGTCGTCGCCCTGAAATTCGCCATCAAGTTTGGTGGTCACAAAGAGTTCGTCGCGGTCAATGCCACTGCGACGGATGCCCTCGCCCACGCCCGCTTCGTTGCCGTATCTCACGGCCGTATCGATGTGGCGGTACCCCAGCTCGATGGCGGTCGGAACCACGACAGCAACTTCAGCATCGCTGAGCGGCCA
This sequence comes from Salinibacterium sp. SWN248, assembly GCF_015864575.1. GTDB lineage: Bacteria > Actinomycetota > Actinomycetes > Actinomycetales > Microbacteriaceae > Rhodoglobus. The sequence continues at coordinate 120,024 of NZ_JADYWW010000001.1, forward strand.
CGTGCCGAGACCAAGCTGGGGGATGCTGTGGCCGTCGTTGAGAGGAATCGAGGGGATCATCCTCTTAGGCTAAACGACGCTCAGGACGGTGCGCGGGGACTCGCTGTAACGAATCCCCGCACACCCTGTGAGTTCTTTAGACCTCGAGCGCGGCCATGGCCAGATCGGGGTTTCCGAAGCGGTGTGCTGTGATCGACAGTGACTGCTCTTGCAGGAAGATCAGCAGTTCAACGCGACCGGATGTCGTGACTTCGCCCGACCACACCGCGACGTCAGGGTTTCCGCCAACGGCTTCTGCGATATCGACAGGGGAACCACCGATGAGGCGCACGCGGCTGGTCTTCAACTCGCCCTTGGCCGCACGCTCGTTCCAGCGAGCATCCGACTCAACACGAACCTGAGCAACCGAGACGCCGGCATTTGCCGACTCGAACGATTCGGTGAGCAGCGACGGCAACGGGATAGCGGAGCTGATGTGAATGGTTGCGCCGATACGAGCGGCACCGGCGATCATCCGCACCAGGTGGCCCATCGGTTCGCCCTCTGACAGGCGAATGGTGACGGGTACCGGGCGGTAGCGGAAGACGTTGCGCTCAACGCCGAGATCTGAGACATCACGGCTGACGCCGAACTCTGTCTCCCACGCGCGCTGGTCGCTTTCGGCGGCACGGCGAACACGGTCGAACTCATCGAACTCCATGCCCGACTGTGCCTTCTTGATAACCGAAGAGACCTGGTCGCTGAGACCGCGGACCTGAATGTCGCGAGCGGCGGGCTGCTCGACAGCCTTCCACTGTCCGAGTGTCATCAGGTAGTTGGGTCCACCAGCCTTGGCGTGGCAGCCAACGGCTGAACGCTTCCACCCACCGAAGGGCTGGCGGCGAACAATGGCGCCCGTGATTCCACGGTTGACGTAGGCGTTTCCAGCCTGAACTTCATCGAGCCAGCGTGCAACCTCGGTGGGATCGAGCGAGTGGATGCCGGCAGTCAGTCCGTAGTCCACGGCGTTCTGCATCTCGATCGCTTCGGTGAGGTTCTTAGCGCGCATCACACCGAGAACGGGCCCGAAGTATTCGGTCATGTGGAACTCGCTGCCGGGGACAACACCGGTGCGAACTCCGGGAGTCCACTGCTTGCCTTCGTCATCGAGCTGACGTGGCTTTACGAGCCAGCTCTCACCGGGAGCGAGAGTCGTGAGTGCACCAAGCAGCTTGCCCTGAGCAGGCTCAACGATCGGGCCCATCATGGTGAGAGGGTCCTGAGGGAGACCAACGCGCAGAGTGCGCACCGAGTCAACAAGCTGACGCTCGAAACGTTCGCTCTTACCAACCGAACCGACCAAGATCACGAGCGAGGCTGCCGAACACTTTTGCCCAGCGTGGCCGAAGGCGCTCTTGGTGACGTCGGCGACGGCGAGATCGAGGTCTGCGCTCGGCGTCACGATGATGGCGTTCTTGCCACTGGTCTCCGCGAGAATCGGTAGGTCATTGCGCCAAGAACGGAACATGGCGGCAGTTTCCCACGCCCCCGTCAGGATGACGCGGTCAACAGCGGGGTCGGCAATCATGACGCGACCGAGTTCACGATCCTTCAGATCAACGAAGGCGAGCACTTCACGCGGCACGCCCGCTTCCCAGAGCGCTTCGACCATTACGGCGGCGCTGCGCTGCGAAAGCTTCGCTGGCTTGATGATGACGCCACTGCCCGAGGCGAGCGCCGAAAGCACGCTGCCGGCGGGAATGGCAACCGGGAAGTTCCACGGCGGAGTAACGATGATGAGCTTTGACGGCACGAACGTGGCATCGTCGATCGCTTCAAGGTCGAGAGAGCGCTCGGCGTAGTAGTGCGCGAAGTCAATCGCTTCGCTGACCTCTACGTCACCTTCGGCGATCGTCTTACCGGCTTCGGTAGCCATAACCTCGATGAGGCGGGCTCGCGAGGCTTCGATCGCGTCGCCGGCGCGGTGCAAGATCGCGGCGCGTTCTGCGGCGGGCATGCCGCCCCAGTTCGCTCCGGCAGCCGTAACGGACTCGAGGATGCCCTTCATCTGCTCTGGGGTACTGACAGCACCAGCCTTAACAGTGTCAATGCCGAGTTGGGAGTCGCCGCTGCGCGCCAGGATCGCACGACCCCACGTGCGGTTTTCGCCAATGGCCTGGTCAGTATCTGCGACGTTGTTGAACGGGCGGTCGCCGATGAGCGCGGCGGGCTGGTTGCGGTCCTGCACCCGGTTGGATACCTGTGCTGGTGCATCGAGGTTCGCGAGCGACGCCAAGAAGCGGTCCTGCTCGCGCACGAAGATGTGTTCGTTGCTGGAGAGCTCGAAGAGGCCCGACATGAAGTTCTCGGTGCTGGCGTTCTCTTCGAGGCGGCGCACGAGGTAGCTGATGGCCGAGTCGAACTCGCTCGGCTGAACGACGGGCGTGTACAGCAGCAGGCTGCCGACATCCTTCCTGACTGCTTCGGCCTGGCCGGTAGCCATTCCGAGAAGCATTTCGAATTCGATGCCCTCAGTGACGCCACGCTCTTGAGCGAGGTGCCACGCGAATGCGATGTCGAAGAGGTTGTGGCCGGCAACACCAATGCGAACAGCATCGATGTGCTCGGGGGTGAATGCCCAATCGAGCACGCGCTTGTAGTGAGTGTCACTGTCTTGCTTGGTTCCCCACGTAGCCATCGGCCAGTGGTGAGTTACCGCGTCAACGTGTTCCATCGCGAGGTTGGCGCCCTTAACGACGCGCACCTTGATGTTGGCGCCGCCGCGAGCGCGACGAGCCGTTGACCAGCGGGTCAGTTCCTGCAGTGCGGTGAGGGCATCCGGCAGGTACGCCTGAAGCACGATGCCCGCTTCAAGCTCAAGCAGTTCTGGCTGGTCGAGAAGCTTCTCGAAGACCGCGATCGTGAGGTCGAGGTCTTTGAACTCTTCCATATCGAGGTTGATGAACTTCTTCGACGGCGAGCGCAAGGCAAGCAAGTAGAGCGGGGTGAGGCGGTCGACAACACGGTCGACAGTCTCATCGAAAGCCCACATGGAAAGCTGCGACACGACTGACGAAACCTTGATGGAGACGTAGTCAACGTCATCCCGGTTCAGGAGGGCGCGGGTGCCGGCAAGACGGTTATCTGCCTCGTCATCACCGAGCACGGCTTCACCGAGCAGGTTGAGGTTCAGGTTTACACCTTCGCGACGAAGGTGAACGAGGGCCTTGTCGAGCTTGGCCGGAGTCGCATCGATGATGAGGTGGCCAACCATGCCGCGGAGCACGCGGCGAGCGATCGGAACGATGATCCACGGAAGCAGGGGCGCGAAGCCACCGCCGACGAGGATGGCGAAGCGGAGGTACCACGGCAGGAACGCCGGGATGATGTGGGTGAGGCGCTCGAGGTTGCGGCCGGCGACACGCAAATCTTCGGGGCGAACCACGGTGTCGATGAAGCCGAGAGTGAACTCGAGTCCGTTCGGATCTTTCAGTACGCCAGCGAGGCGCGTGGCGCTCGCATCGGTCGGAAACTCTTCACTTTCAGCCAGCCAGCGACGAACGGTGGCTACCGTTTGGTCGGCAATCTGCTGGTGTGAAGCATCGAGGTTGTCGGTAGAAGTTGACATGCTCACGAGAATAGGCCTCCGAACGGGGATTGGGCTGGAACTCTCAGTGTGCGCCCGGGAGTGCCTTTAGCAAAAGCGACGGAAATCGCACGGTTTCAGTTAGAATTAGTTAACGATTGGCGGAGAAATGCTCGACGTAAGACGGCTGCGACTTTTGCGAGAACTCAAGCTTCGCGGCACCATCGCCGCAGTGGCAAACGCCCTCAGTTACACGCCGTCTGCAGTGTCTCAACAGCTCGCCCTTCTCGAAGAAGAAGCGCGGGTTCCGCTGCTCGTCAAAGCGGGTCGACGGGTGCAACTCACCCCCGAAGCCGAGCTGCTTGTTGAGCACACCGTTGCCCTCCTCGAACGCCTCGAACTCATGGAAGCGGAGATCCATTCCTCTCTCACCGAAGTGCGCGGAAAAGTACGTCTCGCTGTATTCCAATCGGCAGCGCTCGGCATCATTCCGCAAGCGCTCAGCATCATCGCGAACGAGCACCCCCAGCTGCGCATCGAGATGACCCAGCGCGAGCCCGAAAGCGCCCTCTTCGAAACCTGGACGCGAGAGTTCGACCTCGTGATCGCGGAACAGTATCCCGGCCATGCCGCACCCCGGCATCCCGACCTCGACATGCTCCCCCTCTATGCCGACGAACTCTCGCTCGCTGTTCCTCACGAGAGCGGAATCATGAGTCTCACCGACACCACCCAGAGTGCCTGGGTGATGGAACCCCGAGGCACCGCATCCCGCCACTGGGCAGAACAGCAGTGCCGCCGCGCGGGGATAGAGCCCGACGTGCGCTACGAAACCGCTGATCTTCAGGCCCACATCCGTCTCGTTGAATCAGGCCACGCGACCGCGATCTTGCCCGGTCTGGTCTGGGGAACGCGCACGCCAACCGTCGCCCTGCGGCCGATGCCCGGCCTTCCCCGACGCACCGTCTTTACGTCGGTGCGAGACTCGAGCGTCAGCCGCCCATCGATTGTGGCGTGCCGAGAAGTACTCGAGCGGGTCGTTCTCGCGCTCGCGCCGGAGTAGCCCCGTCCGCTTCAGCGACGAAACCTAGCTACGCAGAATCGCGGATGACGAGCTCAGTGTCGAGGGTCGTCACGGTGTCGACCGGTCGGTTTTCAATCAGGCCGACAATCATTTCGGCCATGCGTCGGCCCATCTCGACGGAGGGTTGGCGCACTGTCGTCAGCGGCGGAGTCGCGGTGCTCCCATAGTTGTCGTCGTCGAAACCGACCACAGCGATGTCGGCGGGCACCGAGAGCCCGGCTTCACGGATGGCCGAGTAGGCGCCGATGGCCATCTGGTCGTTGGCGGCGAAGATTCCGTCGATGGGCTCACCGCGGGCAAGCAGCCGACGCATTGCCTCTGCTCCGGAGGGCGGCGAGAAGTCGCCGACTTCCACCAGGTCACTCGTGAGGCCGTGCTTGCCAAGGGTGGCGTGAAAAGCCGACAGGCGGTCAACGCCAGGGGGCATGTCTTGCGGGCCAGCGATCGTGGCCAGCTTGGTGCGACCGGAAGCGATCAAATGCTCAACGGCGGTGCAGGCACCAGCGAAGTTGTCGACATCCACGTAGTAGTTGTCGCCACCCACGTCGCTGAGCGGACGCCCGCCAAACACGACAGGCAGGGTGCGGCTGAGCTCAGAGTAGGAGTGGTCGCCGGTGTGGTGCGAGACCACCAGAGCGCCATCAACGTTGCCGCCGAGGAGGTAGCGCCGCGTCTTGTGTGATGCGGCCCCTGACTCGATGATCATGTTGAGCGTGTAATCAGTGTCTTCGAGATACAGCGCAACGCCCTGAACGACCGCCGCGAAGAAGGGGTCGTCGAAGACCTTCGCCGCCGATTCCGGAACCACCATCGCGATGGCCTGCGTCTTGCGGCTCACGAGCGAACGGGCAGCGCGATTGGGCACGTAGTTGAGCTCTTCGATGGCGGCCTGAACGATAGTTGCTACATCCGCGCTCACCTTGGGAGAACCGTTGACCACGCGAGACACGGTGGCGCGCGAAACGCCCGCCTGTGCCGCCACCATTTCGAGTGTCGGCATGGCCCCGCTGCGCAGTTTCTCCGCCACGAGCTCGCTCTCTATTAGAAGGTCTTGCCTAACCCTAACGATCAGGAGGCCTTCTTCGTGGCAGCGATATGCGCTGCGTATTCCGTGGCGCTGCGCTTGGGGATGCGCTCTTGAGTGTCGTAATCGACGTACACAATGCCGAAACGTTTGTTGTATCCCCACGCCCACTCGAAGTTGTCGAGGAGCGACCACACGAAGTAACCGCGCACATCGGCACCATCTGCAATGGCATCCGCCACAGCCTGGATGTGTTGCGCAACGTAGCTCGCACGCTGGGGGTCGTCGATCGTGTCGCCCTCACGAGTGTCGTCGTAGGAGGCACCGTTTTCGGTGACATACAGCGGCGGCAACGTGGGGTACTCCTTGCCCAAACGAACAAGGAGGTGCTGCAAACCGCTCGGGTTGACTTCCCAGTCCATCGCCGTGCGAGGGAGGTCACGCGGGGGCATCGTCACGAACTCACTGCCGACAAACATCGAGCGACCGGGCTTAGTGGTTGGCCGAAGTCCGGGTGCTGCATCAGCGGGAGCGGGATGTCCACTCACGTTGTCGTCGTGGTAGTGATTGACGCCCAAGAAATCGATGGGCGCGGAGATGATCCCAAGGTCACCCTCCTGCACATGCTGCTCGAAGTTGTAGTCGCGCATGTCTTCGAGCACGTCAGCCGGGTAGGCCCCGAGCACGAGCGGCTCGAGGAACATACGGTTCCAGATGCCGTCGATTCGACGCGCAGCGTCGAGGTCAACAGGATCGTTCGGATCGTTGGGCACGGCGTTCGTGAGGTTCAGCGTGATGCCGAGCTCAATCTCGCGGCCCTTTTCGGCGGCCAGCTTGCGCAGGCGCTCGGCGGCGAGACCGTGCGCGAGGTGCTGGTGGTGCAGCGCGGCGAGGCCCTGATTCGGGTCAGTGAGGCCGGGAGCGTGTTCGCCCGCAATGTAGCCAATCAGCGAGGAGCAGAGCGGCTCGTTGAAGGTAGTCCAGTGGCTGACGCGATCGCCGAGCGCGGTGTAGACAGCTTCGGCATAGTCAGCGAAACGGTAGGCAGTTTCGCGATTCGCCCATCCGCCCTTCTCCTGAAGCGCCTGCGGCAAGTCCCAGTGATAAAGCGTGAGCCACGGCAGGATGCCGGCCTCTAGCAGCGAGTCAACAAGTCGACTGTAGAAGTCGAGGCCCTCTGCATTGGGCTCGCGGTCGCCGGGAACAACACGGGCCCAGCTGGTGGAGAAGCGGTAGGAATCGAGCCCCAGCTTCTTCATCAATTGCACGTCATCGTTCATGCGGTAGTAGTGGTCAACCGCAATTTCGGGGGTGTCTCCGTTGGCAACGGCGAGCGGCTGGCGGGCATAGTGATCCCAAATGGAATCCTCTTTGCCGCCTTCGTGAGCTGCTCCCTCAATTTGGGCAGCCGCGGTGGCGGATCCCCAGAGGAAGCCTTTCGGCCAGGTGGTGGTGAGAGTGTTCATTAGCCTTTTACTGCTCCTGCCATGATGCCCGAGACGAGTTGCCGTCCGGCGAGAATAAAGATGAGAAGCAGCGGCAAGGTGGCAAGCACCGCTCCCGAAAGCACGACCGAGTAGTCCACGTATTTTGCGCTCTGAAGTTGGCTCAGCGCAACCTGCAGGGTCGGATTTTGTGGCGCGACCAGCAGAGGCCACAGGTAATCGGTCCACGCGGTCATGAACGTGAAGAGTCCGAGGATCGCCATGGCGGGGCGAGCTGCCGGAATCCCGACGCTCCAGAAGGTGCGGAACATGTTGGCCCCGTCGACACGGGCCGCTTCGATGAGTTCGTCAGGGATGACATCCACCAAATATTGGCGCATGAAGAACACGCCGAATGCTGTCACCAGCGTTGGCACAACAACAGCGCCGAGCGTGCCCGTCCAGCCGAGCTCTTTCATGAGCATGAACTGCGGGATGATGCCGAGCTGCGTTGGCACGGCGAGGGTTGCGATCACGAAGATCATGAGCCCTTCGCGGCCCTTGAAGCGCAGCTTGGCAAACGCGTAGCCGGCGAGGGTCGAGAAGAAGATCACCGAGGTGGTGATGATCGTTGACACGATGATGCTGTTCAGCAGCGACTGCCAGAAGGGAACGGTCGAGAGAACCTCGCCGACGTTGATCCAGAAGCGACCGCCGGGCAGCAGCGGCGGCCAGGTTTCGGTGATGGCAGTGTTGTCGCTCGAGCCAACAACGTACGACCACCAGAGCGGGTAGGAGCCGCCGAGGAAGAGGGCCATCAGCAGGCCATAAACAAGGAAGCCGGGGCGTTCAGCGAGTCCGCGTGCACGGCCTCGACTGCGGCGCTTCTCGTCGGCTACGGCCTGCTTGTCGGCGGCGCGATCGGGGGTTCGTGTGGGGCTCGTGGTGCTCATGAGCTCTTCTCCTCGTCTACGACGGATACCGCCGGTGCGCCTGTGGGGTTGGTAGCGGCGGGGCTTGCTGCGGCAATGGCGCGGTAGCGCGCAAGCTTCTTGGCCCGACGCTTGGAGATGACCTTCACTTCGGTGGAGGCGATCTTGCGCGAGATCATGAAGTTCAGCAGTCCGATGCCGACGATGATCAGGAACAGCAGCCAGGCAATCGCCGAAGCCTTGCCAAAGTCACCGCGGTTGAAGGCCATGTCCCACAGGTAAAGCACGGTGGTTTGGTACTCGCGATGAGCACCACCGAGGTTGGCGCTGGTGGGATTGAAGAGCTTGGGTTCGGTGAAGATCTGCAGTCCACCGATCGTGGCGGTGATGATCACGAAGATCATGGTGGGGCGGATGCTCGGCAGTGTCATCGAGAAGAAGCGGCGCACGGGGCCCGCTCCGTCCAGGGATGCCGATTCGTAAATGTCGCGGGGAACGGCCTGCATCGCGGCGAGCAGGATGAGCGCGTTGTAGCCGGTCCAGCGCCAGTTGACCATCGTGGCGATGGCGAAGTGGCTGGGAAAGACTTCGCTCTTCCACAACACGGGGTCAATATTGAACGAGGTCAGGATGTTGTTGATGAGCCCGTACTTTTCGCCGAACGCACTCGAGAAGATGATGGCGACAGCAACCGGGGTCACGATGTACGGGATGAGGATGCTCATGCGCCAGAACGTCTTGGCGCGCAGGTTTTGGTCGAGTAGGGCCGCGATGAAGACGGCGGCGACCAGCTGCGGAATCGCGCTGAGCAGGAAGATGCTCATGGTGTTGAAGAGCGAGTTCCAAAAGTAGGGGTCGTTCAGTTCGGCGACGTAGTTGTCGAAACCGATCCACTCGCCGGCGCCGCTCAGGATGTCCCAGTCGTTCAGTGACACCACGAAGGTGTAGACGAGAGGGAAGAGCCCGATGAGTGCAAAGAGCACGAAGAAGGGGGCGATGTAAAGGTAGGGGGACGCCTTCACGTCGAGGCGACTCAGACGCTGCCGTCTGGTGAGCTGGGTGGTTGTGCGCTTAGAGCGCTGCTTCGCCTCGCCTGAATCAGGTCGCGGCGGGCTCGTCATCGTCGTCATGAGATTTCGCTTTCAAGAAGTGAGGCCCCCGGCAGAGGGGACGCCGGGGGCCTCAATTACTGCTGTGGACTAGTTGAGGTCGAGGTTCTTCAGAACCTCAATCGCGTTGTTCCACGCGGTGTCACCGTCAACACCCGAGTCGAGTTCCTTGGTAGCGGGGCCGAAGACCTGCTCCTGGATAACTGAGTCGTTCGGGCCCTTGAACTGCGAGGTCACGCCTTCTGCACGCGATCCGAGGATCGTGCCGATGGGGGCATCGTTGAAGAAGGTGCTGAGCTCGCTGCCGCCGGTTACACCGTCGTCAGTCTGAGCTGCGATAACGCTGGGGAAGGTTCCTGCAGCCTGGAAGGCAGCAACTTCGGATTCAGCGGAGGTGAGGTAAGCGGCAAGCTTTGCTGCCTCTTCAGGGTGCTCAGACTGAGTCGGAACGGTCAGGAATGCGCCGCCCCAGTTTGCTGCTCCACCGGGGAAGACATCTGCGAAGTCCCAGCCAGTGCTGGCGTCTCCGCCTGCTGCTTCAACCTGTCCCTTGACGACACCGAGCATCCAGCCGGGGCACATGAACGTAGCGAATGAGCCATCAGTGAAGGCCTTTCCCCCGCCCCAGTCCCACGCGCTCTGCTGGCTGGAGAGTCCAGCTGCTGCGCCATCGGCGAGCTTGTCCCACTGCGACTGCAGTGCGGAGTTGCCTTCAACGTTGATTTCGCCTTCAGCGGTGTAGTAGCCCTCGTCGAGCTGGTTGACCATGGCGTTCCAGACGAAGCCGGAGTGGTCGTAGAAGGCCTTGCCGGTTGCTGCGTTGTAGTCCTTGCCGACCTGGAAGAATTCATCCCAGGTTGCGTCGTCGCCACCGAAGAGCTCGGCTACGGCGTCGCGGTCAGACGGCATGCCGGCTTCTTCGAGAAGTGCGCCGTTGTAGCAGAGGCCTTCCGGTCCGATGTCGGTTCCGTATCCGATGATGCGGCCGTCGGCGTCGGTGCCCTGAGCGAGCTTCCAGTCGACCCAGCGGTCCTTGATGTCGTCTGCGCCATATTCGCTGAGGTCAACGAATGTGTCGGAGACCTGCATGACCTGGCCGAGCCATCCTTCTTCAACGGCCTGAACGTCGGCGAGACCGGCGCCTGCTGCCTGCTTGGTCTTCCAGTCGGTCAACGCGTTTCCACCGGTGTCGATGTTCGTTGCCTTGATGGTGATGTTGGGGTTGTCGGCTTCGTACGCTGCGTACAGTCCGTCGAGTCCCATCGTGCCGAAGGTGGTCACGGTGAGGGTGATGGGGCCATCGCTGTCTCCACCGTCAGTTGCTGAACAACCGGTGGCGAGAAGAGCGAGAGATGCTGCGCCGGCGACGGCTGCAACCATCTTGGTGCGTCGTTGAGATTTCACGGTCACTTCCTTGTGAATGAGGGTTATTGGTGTCCGAAAGAGACCCCCATCAGGAATGAGAGCGCTCTCACGATTGCAGACTGATCCTATGAGAGCGCTCTCTCGAATGTCAAGAGAGCGCTCTCACAAAAGCGAAAGTCATACGAATCGGTGCAAACGCTTGCTGTTGCCGGATGCCGCTTAACGCACGACAACCCCCGCAGTGTCGCCGGCGTGCGGGCGAGATGCGGGGGTTGTCGGTGAAAACTGGAGGCGCTTACTCCCAGACGCTGGGCGCATCGGCGCGACTGACGGGCAGAGCAACATGATCAGCCCACTCCTGAACCCAGTCGGGCATGACGGGTTGTTCGTCATCCCAGCCGATGGTTTCGAGAAGTTCGTCAACGCTGACGGTGCCTCCAGAGCTCCGCAGGAAGCGGGCGCGGGTCATCGCCTGGGCGTAGATCTGGCCGTCGACCACAAAACGTTGCTCGACAAAGACGGCCTTGTCGTCGTAGCCGACAACGCGCGATTCGAGCTGGAACTTCTTCCACAGATCGAGCGACTTGCGAAAGCTGATGGTCTCATTGGCCATCACCGGGTAGAAACCTTTGGCCCGAAGCTTTTGCCAGCCGCCCGCACGGATCAGGAGGTCCATGCGGCCGATGTCCATGATGGAGAAGTAGCGACCGTTATTCATGTGGCGCAGCAGGTCCACATCGGTCGGCAGAACCTTCATCGTCATGCTGCCCACATCGGTGATGCCGAGGGCCGATCGTCGCGTGCTGAGGATGCGGTGCAGGATGGTGCGGAAGATCAGATTCACTCGCCCAGATTAGGGGAATCGTGATCGGCTCCCTAAATCGTTTGTAGGGATGCTCTAGCGCGTGGAGCTATTTCGCCCCAACAAAACGCACAACGGCCTGCACTGGCGCATGATCCGACGGCCAGCCGCCCGAATACCGCGTGACGTTGATGCCTGTCTGCAGGACGGTCACGTCGGGCGTTGCAAGCACCCAGTCAATTCGTTTGCGATTGTGCTTCGGCGGGCCGTAATTGGGGAACGTTCCCCACACCTGGGTGAGACGCTCCTCGGCGGTGTTCCACGTGTCGACCAGCAGCCCGTTACCGGTCAGCTGGTCATAAGGGTGAGTGTCAGCATCCGTATTGAAATCGCCGGTCATGATGGTCGGATACGGAGTCGCCTGCACGATGTTTCTCAACGCGTCGGCAGAGCGAAGGCGCGCGGTGCGGGAACGGTGATCGAGGTGAGTGTTTACGGCCTGAAAGTGGATGCCGGTGGCGAGGTCGCGGAAGATCGCTTCAACCACGACGCGAGGGGTGCGATTGCCCCACGAGGTCGACCCCGGAACATTCGGGGTATCGGAGAGCGCAGACTGTCGCCACTCGACCACCTGCAAACGGGTCGAGTCGTAAAAGATGGGGCAGCCTTCGCCACCCGTGTTCCTCTCGCGACCGTGGCCGAGCGAACGATAGTGCTCCCCCAACGATTGGCCAACAAACCGCGCCTGAGTGAATAGTGCCTCTTGCACGCCGACCAACGCCGGTTGTTCGGCAGCGAGGAGACGTGCCATCAACGGCTTGCGGCGTCTCCACAGGTCAGGGCTGCGCGGCAAAAGTTCCGGACCGCGACGACGGATGTTGTAGGTCATCACATGCAGACCGGGGGCATCGACGGGGCCGATCATCGAGCTACCGCGGGGCGGGAACGCCAGTTGGGGCTCACGCTCCGGGGCGAGCGCAGAAAAGTGCTTCGACCGTGGGGTGGTGATTCCCGTCATAGTTCCAGCCTAAGGCGTGGTGTGGTGTTTCGGTGGGGTCGGGCGCGTGAAATGCCTCGCCGCAACGACTTGTCGATCTGCGCGGTTGCGGCACGGGTCAACGACGATGTCGCTCCCCGGCCATATTCTGATCGGGACATGTACCTTCTCTCCGATACCGCTCTCGTCACGAGCGCCAGCGATCTGACCCAAGCCTCGAACTGCGAGTTCGGCTTTCTGCGCGTGCTCGACAAGCGGTTGGGGTTCTCGACTGATCCGCTGCCCGACGACGACGCGATGCTCATGCGGGCGGCCGAGCTCGGCAACGCCCATGAGGCCCGGCTGCGGGATCGCTATCGCGACGAGTTCGGCGATGCGATGGTCGAGTTCGATAAGCCTCCGGGGCGGGATGCCGCGGTGCTGCGCGACTATGCCGCACGCACGCGCGACGCTCTGCTGGCCGGCGCCCCCGTCGTTTTTCAGGGCGTGTTCTTTGACGAAACCGACCCGGAGTCGCCGTTCATCGGCTACGCCGACTTTCTCGTCAAACAGCCCGACGGCAGCTATCGGGTCGTCGACTCGAAACTCTCGCGCCACGTGCGCGTCACCGCCCTTCTTCAGCTGGCGGCGTACCACGAGCAACTCCAGAAGCTCGGCGTTCCCGCCGACGGCACCGTCGAGTTGATCCTTGGCAATGACACCTCCGAGCTCGCTGCCGTGGCCGATATCTCGCCTGTGTTTCGGCGCCGTCGCGCCCGCATGCACGCGATCATCGCCGAACATCGCGCCGAAGCGAAGCCGGTCGACTGGCACGACGAACGCTATGCGCGGGATGGCCGCTGCAAGTTCTGCAAGGAACCATCGCAGGCTGCCGATGATCTGTTTACGGTGGCGGGATTGCGGGCCGGGCAGCGCACGAAGTTCCTGGCGGCGGGCATCCGCACCCTCACGGACCTCGCTGAAACCGAAGAGCGCCCCGACGACCTCGCGATCCCGAAGGCGAGTTTCGCGAAGCTTCATCTTCAGGCCAAACTGCAGCACACGGTCGATCCGGCTGACAACCACGCGAAACCGCCCGTCGTCGTTGTCGATCCCCTGCCGATCGCGAGCCTGCCCGCACCCAACCCCGGCGACCTCTTCTTCGACTTCGAGGGCGACCCGATGTATTCGGAGCCCGGTATCGGCGGAACGCCGCGCTGGGGCCTCGACTACCTCTTCGGCTGGGTGGATGCCGTGGGCGACTTCGACTGCCTGTGGGCGCACTCCCTCGACGAGGAACGAATCGCGCTGCGGTCGTTCCTGAAGTTCGTCACGGAGCGGCGGCAGCAGCATCCGGGCCTCCACATTTATCACTACGCCGCCTATGAGAAGACGCACCTGCTGAGCATCGCCGCGCGGCACGGCGAGGGTGAGGATGTTGTCGACCAGCTGCTGCGCGAGGGGGTACTCGTTGACCTGTACCCGATCGTGCGGGGCGCGCTGCGCATCGGAACGCCGTCGTATTCGATCAAGAAACTCGAGCCGCTCTATATGGGCGACGAGGAGCGTGCCGGGGTGACGAACGCGGCCGATTCGATTGGCGAATACGTGGAGTCGAGCGTCGCCGCAGCCAACGGCAACATGGAACGTGCGACCGAGATTCGGGATGCGATTGCCCGCTACAACGAGTACGACTGCGTGTCGACGCTCAAGCTGCGCGATTGGCTGCGGGCCCTGCCCGAGGTGCAGGGCGTCACCGTTGAGGTCGACGAGACCGAGTTAGATGTGAAGGCTTTCGAACCCAGCGCGCTCGACCTTCAGCTGCAGGCCCTCGGCGACGATGCTGAGGAACGCGGCGACGACACTGCTGCGAGCGCCTACCGGATGGCCGCTGCCGCCATCGATTATCACCGGCGCGAGGTCAAGAGTTTTTGGTGGGAGCACTACGACCGCCTCGAGCAGCCCTCCGAGCTGTGGGAAGACACTCGCGGAATCTTCGTGGTCGACAGCGCGATGCTGACGATCGATTGGCATAAAGAGGGACGCCAACGCACCGAGCGTCGGCACCTGTATCTGCGCGGCCAGTGGGCTCCGGGCAGTAGTGCACCGCGGCCGGGCGGCGACGTGTTTCTCGTCTACGGCAACCCGCTGCCGTACGTTCCGCCGGGCCATCGCGCCGGGCATCGCCTTGCCCGCGCGGTGCGTTTTTCTGACCCCGCCGAGGATGCCGATGGCATCTTCGTGATCGAAACCCGCCCCGACGAGATCCCGGCGTGGGATGAAATGCCCACCCACATCACGCCCGGCCCGCCCCCGCGCGCCGACAGCATCGTCGCCGCGATCGAGGCCTGGGGCGAGACGGTCGTTGCGGCCGCTCCCGAATGGCCCGACGACGCGATGTCCGATCTTCTGCTGCACAAGGCGCCCGCCACAGTGAGCGCTCTCGAACCCATGACGAGTGCGGATGATGGTGTGCGCGCCGTCATCGCCTCCTTGGTCTCGCGGCCGAGCGGCTATCTCGCCGTGCAGGGCCCTCCCGGCACGGGCAAGACGTATCTCGCGGCCCACGTCATCCACGAACTTGTCGAGAGACACCACTGGAAGGTGGGCATCACCGCGCAGTCGCACAAGGTGGTCGAGAACGTTCTCGATGCGGTGGTGCTCGACGCGAACCTCAACCCGGAGCTGGTGGCGAAGGCGGTGCCGGGCGAGTTCGGGCCGGGCTATTACGCCGATGGTCCCTTCAGCGAGCTGCCCTACAACGGACACGCGGGTTTCGCCCTTGAGCACGAAAATTCCGGCTATGTCATCGGCGGCACGGCGTGGGATCTGACGAACCGCAAGCGCGTACAGGCCGACCAGCTCGACCTTCTCGTGATCGATGAGGCGGGCCAGTTTTCGCTCGCGAACACGATCGGTGTGGCGGCGAGCGCGAAACGCATCTTGCTGCTCGGCGACCCGCAACAGCTTCCGCAGGTGAGCCAGGGCATCCATCCGGCCCCGGTTGATGGTTCGGCGCTGGGTCATGTGATTGGTGAGCTGGCGGTGCTTCCGGATGACTTCGGCTACTTCCTAGAGGAGAGCCGCCGCATGGATGAGGCCGTCACGCGCCCCGTCTCGCAACTCTCGTACGACGGCCTGCTGCGCTCGCACGCGTCAACCGAGGGGCGGATGCTCGCCGGCGTCGCCCCTGGCTTGCACTCGGCGCCGACCGCTCATGTCGACAACTCAACGTTCGCGAGCGAGGAGGCCGACCGCGTGGTGGAGCTGGTGCGCGAGCACCTCGGAGCCCTCTGGACTTCGCAGGCCGGCGGCACCCCGAAGCCGCTCGATGAGGACGGCATCATCGTGGTGACGCCGTACAACGCGCAGGTGGAACTCATCCGCGGTCGCCTCGATGCTGCGGGCTATTCGTGCGTCGTCGTAGGCACGGTCGACAAGTTTCAGGGCCGAGAAGCGGTCATCTCGATCGTGAGCCTCGCTGCCTCGAGCGCCGACAATGTGCCCCGCGGCCTCGACTTCCTGCTCTCCCGCAACCGCCTCAACGTCTCCATCTCGCGCGCCCAGTGGGCCGCGTACCTCGTCTACTCGCCCGCGCTGCTGGATTCGCTGCCACAGACTGCGGAGGGCGTGGCGACGTTGAGTCGGTTTATCTCGTTGGTGGAGGGCACCTGAAAAAAGTTACTCTCCGCCCCACGAAGGCTCCTCCGAGCGAAAGTTCCGGACTGGCTGCGCGCACGGACTCCACCCGTGTTCCTGAAGAGGCACATCCTTTTGCGGGCTGAAGACTGGGCAATCGCGTGGCCGCCGCCTACCGACAACTCAACGCGAGCGAGATCACCGACCGTTGAGAGCATCAGCAACGGACAGTGAGAGACGTTCGAGGTCGCCTTCGGCTAGAGCGCTAAATGTTTTCCATCCCTGTTCGACCAGCCACGCATCCCGCTCTGAGTCCAGATCAGTAACTACACAGATCTTTTCATCGGGCCACGAAAGCTCCATGACCCACTCATTGTTCGGCCCGAGGTCGGTACCGACGATAGGAGCCGGCACTTCTTGGTTTCGAAGATGAACCGCAAGATCACCGATGCCATCGATGCCCCACATGATCGCCTCGTCCCACGCGTCTAGCTTCTCGGTAGTTACCGGAGCAGCCCCCGCGCTGGGGTTCGGGATGGATGCCGCCCCAGACGAACTCAGTAGAACCCGTTCCAAGAAGTCTTGCGCGAGTCCACGCGACAGGTCGTCGTGGAAGCGTTGGTTCGAATAGCTGCGCAGGCACATGTAGCAACTCGTCTCGCGTCCACACTCGCAGCCGGAGACGATATCGAGTGCTGACGTCAGCACTGCGACAATCGACTTGGCGATGAGCTTCGCGTAGCCGGCACCTCCGGGAACGGTGTCGACGATGTTGATTGTCGCTTTCTTCGACGACAGTTGCGTGATCGTCGCGTCGATGTTGTTAGGCGAGATCTGCAGTGAGTGCGCCGCTCCGTTCAACACCGCATACATGACCGATCGCGCAATGTCTTGCACGTCCTTCTTTTGGTCTCCCCAAGAAAAGGGGAACTCGAAACGGGCAACGTCGGTTTGGAACTTGTGAGCCAGAGCCTGCACGGAGTATCCGCCCGTGCAGGGACGATTACTCATAGGGTTGGTGTGACCTGTCGGCCACGGAGTCATGAAGTCCATTCCAAAACCGCAGAAATTGCAGATGCGAAAACCGCTGTCGGTGGACCCGTTGTTGAGTCTCACCATAAATGCCCGCTCGAGGGTGGTCGAGGCGACTTCGCCTCCGGGAAATTTACCTGTTGAGGTGTCCGCTATGACGCCGTCGGACGCAAGTCGCGTTTGCCCGCGCCAGCTGACCCGCGGCGGGCTGTCGCCTGGCCGCTGCCGGCCTCCTTCGCCGATAAAGCCGAAGCGAGGTTCTACGTACTTATGGGGCATGCCTGCATCAGCATCGCCGCACTCCGCACAGGGCGCTTCGTCTCGTTCTAAGGACTCTGAATAGCGGTCACAGTTTTTGCAGATGCGGAAAAACTTGGTCTCGTTCTCTTTTCCTGCTTTTCTGGCGACCCCGACTGATTGCCAAAGGTAACCACCCGCTACGAGCTTCGCGCCAGGCGCATATTCGAAGATCGCTTGCGACAGGTCACGTGAGAGGTCTAGTTGCGTCGCAACGTCAGTTCCACTCGCACTCGTTCTCATGTCTACTGTGTCGACCGGAAAACCATACTTGGGCAGCAGGTTTCGATTCGCAAGGAATCCCAAGAGGTCTTTTTTCTGAAGCGTCTTTTTCGTTCGATCAAGCTTGTCTCCATAGCCGCCCTGCTTGGCGGCATAAGCCGCTTCGACGGCAGCGTCATAGATGGCCATTTCTTCTGAATGGTCAGTGCTGACCAAGTCGAGAAGGTCGAAAAGTTCTTGGGTCCAGTTTTCCCATTTCAGCTCCGGAGCCTTAGCGATCGACTTATCCAATACTTGGCCAACGGCTTCAACGACCGCGGTCGGTTTTGCGCTGAGCCACGGCTTAACCCGTGATGCCGCTGTATTTCCCAAGTCATCCGGGCCAAAGAAGTTTTCGACTTGGGGGTAGGTCTTTCCTCGTGACTGGAATTGCTCACGGAAAAAGGCCGCGAACGCGATAGAGAAAAGATGGCGTTGGGCGATACGCGGGTTATCGATGGGCACAACTGGAGGGCGAACCGTGCCCGCAATAATCATGGCCGGGTTGGCGTAGCTCGTCAGGTCGTGAGAGCGACGCTGCGCATAGGTGACCACAAGTGCGGCATTGTCTAACCGGCGTCCTGCGCGACCTGCGCGCTGGATGTAGTTCGACACCGTCGGCGGAACATTTTTCAACAGAACCGACTGCAGATCTCCTACGTCAACGCCGAGTTCGAAGGTTGTGGAACAGGACAGAACGTTCGTTCTTCCGGCGATGAAGTCCTGCTGGATGATCGCTGCTTTGTCGCTTGACCACTGGGCTGTGTGTTCCATCGCTGTGAGTGGGATCGGCTTGAGCCCTCGGTAGAGTGCGCGGTAGTGGCTGTCGTCGTGCTTCTCGGGCGGGAGTTCCCACTCCACGAGTTTTCCTTCGCATCGGTACGCCAAACACACTCCGCTCACCGAGCGATGCGCCAGCCGCGTGCAGACGCTGCATTTAAAGAGTGTCGATTCCTGCGTCAGCGTTTCACCTTGCACCGCATTGACATCGAGCTGATAAATCACGCCGAGCGCACCAGTAGGGCCGACGGTGAGCCAGTGCGATAGCGGGCCGTCGCGTCGCTCAAGCATGCGCCAGATCCCTCGCAGAATCTCATCGACTCGGCTTATGTCGAGACCGCGCGCTTCGACGACCTTTCGCAGGTAGTCAGACCGCCTGTTTCGACTGGATGTTGGCTCCCAGCTAAGAACCTTTCTTTTGCTATCCGACCCGGTACCACGCACGTAGATCGGACCTAGGCGTGGTTCGAAAGCTTCGTCCTTCAAGTTCACTTGCGGCAGTGCGCTCAAAGCCCCTTGTGTGCGCAAGGTGCGAACAAGCTCTTGGAGTAAGTCGAGAGCTTCGTCATCCGAGAACCCTAAGTTCCTCAGCGGGGCAAGGACTGCCATGTCTGTTGGCGGGCGCATCGCCCAAGCGACTAAACCAACGCCTTCCAAGGAAATGCGCTCATCGAGTCCGTTAAGTTCGGTCTGAAGCCAGGTTTCTGTTGCCGTCTGCTTAGCCAGCGGAGTATCGGTCGTTTCAAAGAAGGCGGCATCGTCTGCCAGCTTTCGAGTAACTGACGCGATGTCAGACGATGCCGCTGGGATCCCCTCGAAGAACGCCCGACCGATGGCCGCGTGAAGCACTCGACGTTGAGCGAAACGGCCGTAGGTTCGTTCTAGATACGGCGCAAAATACGCTGCTTGCTGCCGGCTGTCGCTAAAGACCAGAAGTTTGCGGCCACCGCCGGGGCGGTCACCCTGTTCCTCGACCGACGCGGCAGGCATCGCTTGATAAAGACTCGTGGTCAGAACGCTGACCGAGGCATCGTTACCGCTCTCGAAGCGGCGGATGGTTCGCTCGCCCTGAGCACCGCACTGCAAGCACTTTTTGACTACCGAGCCGGGGTTGTTCACTCTCAACACACGCGTCATCGCGGTGTTGCTGCACTCCGGGTTTGTGCATGCTGAAGCACCGGCTGGATCAATGAGTCCGCATTGTCCGCACAGCGTGACACGCTCGGACTGCAGGTCTGCGACCGCATCATTGTCGAGCACAACGTCGTCTTCGTCCTCTAGGTCGCTTTGCTCTGACGAATCAGTTGAGAGGTCGATCGACAGCCATGTGACTTTCTCCGAAACTGAGTTCTTCGGCACGAAATAGCGGCGCCCTCCCTCACCGGCTTGAATAGTTCCCGCGAAGTAGGTGCCACCACACTTTTGACATGCCGCAATCTCGAACACCGACCACGCGCACTCGCTGCACCGTTCCTGTCTCGCGAGGCCTACGTGGGGGCCCGACGGAGAGAGACATGTGAAGGCGCCTTCTGTGGCTCGAGCAAAGAGGTGGTATTTCGCGGAGAGGAGCGGAACTCCGTTACCGTCGGTGGTGCGGGCCGCCATCGATACGAGGTCTCTCAAATCGGCAGCAGTAATGTCCGAATCGGGCCCAATACGATTGAGCACTTCTTTGAGCGTCCTCGGCTTTTCGGATGCCAGTTGCACTGTCTCCGCAAGTGTGGCTTCTCCTGCGAGCGCATCGTGCAGTGAGGTTGCGCTTGAACCTCTCCGTTTGGCCGCATCGATGAGGTCGGTGTCGCTGAAACGGTTGGAGAGATCGGCTGTCGTGAGCCTGCCCCACACCTCGTTCGTTCCCCAGGGCAGCCGGGTCGCGGTGACGACGTCGGTGTTGCCCGCGAATGGTGCTCCGAACAGCGATTTCGCGAAGTCTGCGGCACGATCAAGGTCGTTGCCCACGGTGGCACTCGTCGCGATGTACTGCAACGAATCCACTGCTTTAACGCGTTCACGCAGGCGACGGATGAGGAACGCCACTTCGGCGCCCGTTGCTCCGTCGTAGACGTGTGCTTCGTCGACCACGAGAAACTTCCACGTGTTGGATTCGCTTTCGAACAGGTCCATATCCTTTGGCCGGAGCAAAAGGTATTCCAACATCGCGTAGTTGGTCAGCAGAATGTGGGGCGGGTTAGCGCGCATCTCTTCACGGCTGAGTAGTTCATTGGGGAGTCGGCGCTCGCCTGGATGCTGCGCCCTAAACTTCTTCTCTGCTTGGCTGGCTTCTTCCAGCGTTTCCCCCGTGTAACGCCCAAACGTGATTTCGGGCGTATCGGCCAACATCTGACGTAGGCGCTTGAGTTGATCATTCGCCAACGCGTTCATCGGGTAAAGCAACAGCGCGCGAACGCCCGAAGTGAGGCCATCATTACTGGCTTCTTTCTGGAGGTGGTTCAGGATAGGGATCAAGAAGCTCTCGGTTTTACCTGAGCCGGTTCCCGTGGCGACGATCGCGTTGCGACCCGCGGTGATTTGCCGAATCGCCGTTTCCTGGTGCATGTAGACCGGCCTGTCCAGGGGAAACGACTCAGAGGCGAATCGTGCAAACCGGTCGTCTAGCGTGCCTTCCGCGATGAGTTCGCGGATGGTTGCACCAGTCGCATACGGCGGAGTGACCTCAAGGTACGGCCCCTTGGTGAGCCCTTCGGTTGCCGCGGCCGCAATGGCTTTCCGCAGACCCTCAGCGAGTCGGGGGTCTTGAGGCGAGATGAGCGACGATAGGTACCTCCGATAGTCCTCGGCGATGTTCGCGCTGACGGCAATCGGATCTATCGAGTCCATTCGTTTCTCCAGTTCATGATCCAGAGTTCGGCGATAACCAAATCCTGTTCGACAAAGGCGGGGGCTGCCTCCGCAAGTTGTGCGTAGTAATCGCGCAGTACTGCGTAGAGCCCGCGGGTGTTTCCGAGGTCTCGTGCTGCAAGTCGCGCGACGATCGCGAGAGCCATCGAGAGGGCCGGGAGATTTCTCCATCCGTCGGCGCCGATGCGGGCCTCGATAGCATCTGTCCCTCCAGGCCCGAGCACGTCAAAGATCGCGCTCTTTGTCCGTTGAAGGATCGCGCGCGAGCCGCTAGTAAGGTCGCGCAGTGTTCTCGAACTGCGTGCGTCAAAGAGCTGACGGGCTGCAATCATTCTTGTGTCTTGCTGCAAAAGCCGGCCAGGAATCGGGCTCGCAGCAGCCCAGATTTGCTCTAGGCGCTCAACAGGAAACTGGCTAAGCATTGGAGTGTTGTCGTCAAAACGCCCGATTTTTGCGTGTGGGTCTGTTCCGGTGTCCAAGAGGGTTAAGGCGTCACGGCCCGCAAAATTCTCCAGGTTGCTGATGAACTCAGGATCGGAATCTTCTTGTGTGCCTTCGTAGTCACCGACGAGCCCAAGGAACGAATTGAGCGGCCAGCTTCCGGGCACCGGCGGCGGAATCTCACTTCCGGTAGCGGCGAGATCGCTATCGACAACGAGTCGCATCAGCACCGACGGCTCTAAGGACGTCTGCATTGCTGTGTCGAGGAAAAGGGCCGGGTGCGAAGCGAACAAACCCGAAATCTGGGACCGAATCCATGAGTACGTGCGCGTGGTGTCGAACTTCCCGAGAAGCGACAGAATCTGTGCGGCCAGGGGCAACGCACTCGCGCCCGAGGGCATCTCGCCGCTTCCCTCAAGCCACCGTGAGAACTCACCTTCGACGCTTTCATCAGATTCTTCGAGCGGCAGCATTGTGAGGTCGAAAACGTTCGGGTCAGTGCGATCTGGCATCTCTGGCCACGGCGATGGCGACCAGGGGTCGTCGACTCTCAGCAGAACTTTCGCTCGCCCCATTTGGCTTACAGCACGGTCGATTGCTGCTGAAGCGGCGCCATCGGCAAATGAGATCACGGTCGGGAGTTTCCACGGCGAATACTTCGGGTAAATGGCCGCGGCGAGCCCCTGCGGAGCGCTTGGTGAGATCACCAGAGCACTCGTCTCCGCATCAAACCTGACCTCGTCAGCAAGCTTGCGGGGGCGAAGGTTGCCTACCGGTACTGATTTCTCGCCAATTCTTAGCTGCAGGCGTCCCGATCGTGCCGATCTGGCGGTGTCTGCGAGTTGGCCAAGGTTGAAGTTCACGTACGAACGCTGACCGGTAACGACCGCATCGATGGTTTGCTCTACGCCTTTCGCCGAGACCAAACCCAGAGTGGCCCACAGGCCCGCAGGAACGGTTACGCGGAGATGCGTGTCTTCGAGACTTTCGCTGTCGAGCGACTGCGGAAGCAGCGTGACCACAGGAAAAGTGGAACCGCGCGTGACCGCAATGTTCATGTGGGGAACGCGAACAACTATTGCCAGCTCACTGGCTTCGGATGAGAGAGTCACGGTCGCCGACGGCGTGCTTCGGTCTAGTTCCAGACTCTGGTTATCTTTGTCCGCGCACGACAGCGAGACGGTCGCCGGCTCCATCCCGTTACCCTCGGCCGCTAGGTACCGGAAGGTCGGCTGATGGCGTGCTGCCCAGCCCTCTGCGACCACTACGCGACGAGTGAGGCCGCGCCCGAGAGCACCCCGCACAGTGATGACGTATTTACCCAGCAGCGACGCGGGGCGCTCCGGCCACAATTCGACTTCCAGCGGGTCGCTGGCCGACCTCACTTCGGAGCTCCACAGCGTTCGGCCAGAGGATTCTTCGGTCAGCGAAATGGTCCACGGTAGGGAACCAGCGCTGCTGTCACCCGATGCCGGAAGCGTCACGCTGGGCACGTCGCTGTAGACGATGGAGTCGTCGCTCGTCGTCGCACCGAGAACGGGTTCGGGGTAAGCGATTTGAGGTCGAGTTGATGTGGAGACGAACCGGGCACGGTCTTCGCCGCGGCTGAGTTTTTTCACGCCATTGAGGTCGACGGTGGCGAAGATCCACGACTCCCAACCGAAGGGTGACTGGTGTTCTGAGATCACCGGGCAGGGGCCATCGAATTCAATGAGTTCGTTGAAGGGTTTGTCGCCAGATTGTGGCGTTCCGATCACGACGAGATCGCGCGGCAGCGAGTTGCGTGCCGGTATGAGGACACCCGTTGCTGCGTCAAAGATAAGGAGCGGATCATCCGGGTCGACTACCGTCATGTCCCACTCTTGTTCACCGGGGCGAGCCCGGACAGAGACTGCTTTTGTCGGCTGGCGAAGTGAATGGATGATTGTCTTTGCGGGCAATCCCGGCCATGGGGGCTCCGCGGTGTACGACGCTGATCGCCCTTCCGAGGCCAGAGTCCAGTGCACCGTTTCTTCGAGGGGCACTTCCAGTGAAGGCAGCGTTATCGCGACCCCATGCCGGGCGTCGTCCCAAGTGAGAGTGGGTACGTAGACCACTTCTCGGCTGCGGGTGCCGCGACCGGGGCGTGAGACCAAAGCGCCGGTCTCAACAAGTCTGCCAATCTCATCCACGATGTGGCGGGCAAGCCCCGAGTCAGGGGATATTCCTCCGGTTGTGGCGGCGTCGAATGCAACGAGGCAGCGATCAACGAAGTCTTCGGCGATCTCGCCGCCCTCGCGGAGAAAGCGCCAGGTGGGCGCATCCAATCCGAGCAACGAAGCAGACTCTCGGTTCTGAGATCGGGCCCATGCGGCGAACAGCGCACCGCTGGTTCCGGCTCCGCGTCGATCTTGCTTGACCAACAGACGAAGGAAGCCTTCAACGCTGCCGACGGGCACTCCGGCGTGCATGAGAATCTCACCGACGTTGGCCATCGGCGTCGTAAACCGTCGGAGGCTGTAGTAGTCCAGTATTTCTTTGTATCGGGTGACGACAAGGTCGGTGTCGCCCTGGGATAGGCGCACACCGAAGGCTTCGTTCACAAAAGGCCAGAATGTGCCCTCGTCGTAGTCTCTTCCGCCGACTGCGGTCAGCCCGATGAGAAAGTTCGCCCTAAACAACGAGAGAAGATGCTTCCGATCCTCGCGAGTATCGCAATTGCGGAATCGGTTACCGAGCCACCGGAATGATTCAGTCGCCTCGCCTTGGTCAACATCCGCTTCCATTACCAGCGATGTTCCGACGAGTCGCTGCCGCCATTGAGATTCGCGTTCGCGCAGCTCGAGTAGTTCTTCCATGATGTCCCTCGGGTTTAGGTCAAAGTTTCAAAGCTTTGCAGGCTATGACCCACCTATGACATTGGCGTGAAGAGGTCTCATGTTGCTACCCCCCTATCTAGGGTGAGCAGCGGCGAGGCCCCTGTTTCTGCGGCGATGTGGCTGACGAACACGCTCGCAGCCGCTAATTTATTGACTATTCGTTGGATAGAGTGTCAAAGCCCGCACCGACGTTGTCGTGGTGTCTGGGCGTAAGGGGATGACGTGACCGATGTACTTTCACAGGCCGGGGAGCTTGCGGGCGAACTAGCTGTGGCGCCTGGCTCAATCGTCGAGGTTCGCGACGCCGTGTGGCTTGTGACGAAGGCAACGATGACGACGTCGGGCGTATTCGTCGAGGTGCAGGGGCTTTCTGACCTTGTGCGCGACACGAAGGCTGGTTTCTACAGCGACATCGACGACATTGTTCCGCTCGACCCGGCAAAAGCGTCCGTGGTCGGCGATGATTCCACTGGCTATCGCAAGGCCAAGTTGTGGCTGGAAGCGACTCTTCGCAAGTCTCCGGTCCCCCTCAACTCCCCCGGTCTGACGGTCGCCACGCGGATGCTGGCCGACCCGCTCGGCTATCAGCAGGCGGCGGTGCGCAAGGCGCTTGATCCGCAAAATCTGCGCCCGCGCATCCTCATCGCTGATGCAGTGGGCCTCGGCAAGACGCTCGAGATCGGCATGATTCTGTCGGAGCTGGTTCGTCGGGGTCGCGGCGAGCGCATTCTGATTGTGACTCCGCGCCATGTTCTTGAGCAGATGCAGCATGAGATGTGGACACGGTTCGCGCTACCGTTCGTGCGGCTTGACTCGATCGGCATCCAGCGGGTGCGGCAGAAGCTGCCCGCCACCCGCAACCCGTTCAGTTTGTACAAGAGGGCGATCATTTCGATCGATACGCTCAAGCAGGAGAAGTACCGCGCGCATTTAGCGAAGCACAAATGGGATGCGATCGTCATCGACGAGTCTCATAACATCACGGGCAAGACTCTCAACAACCGCTTGGCGCGCGTTCTTGCGCCCAACACCGAGGCCCTGATCCTCGCGAGCGCGACTCCCCACAACGGCAAGAAAGAATCGTTCGCCGAGCTGATCCGTCTGCTTGAGCCAACAGCGGTGACGCCGGATGGCGACATCATCGAGTCTGAGGCGAAGCGTCTCATTATTCGCCGTCACCGTCACAGCGAGGAGGTCGCTCGCGAGGTTGGTGGTGACTGGGCTGAGCGTCTTGAGCCACAAAACTTCTTGGTGAACGCATCCCCTGAGGAGAATGCGGTCGCGGATGAGCTGTCGAGCGTGTGGTTGCACCCCAGCGGCTCGTCTCCATATTCCGGTGCCACGTCGGCACTGTTCCCGTGGACGCTCGCGAAGGCGTTCCTCTCGTCGCCCGCAGCGCTGCTCGAATCGATCCGAGAGCGGCTGCGCAAGCTCGACGCGGCGAAAGACACTTCGCAGGCCCGAGAGGTTGAGGCTCTGGAACATCTGCAGTCACTCGCTGAAGCGTCTCTAGCCGGCGCTTCGGCCAAATACGCGAAGTTGCTTGACTATCTTCGGAGCATCAAGGTTGGCCCGAAGAGTGCCGAGCGGGCGGTGGTTTTCTCTGAGCGGGTAGCAAGTTTGGGCTGGTTGCGCGACAAGCTCATGAAGGATCTGGGGCTGGGCGCCGACCAGATCAAGGTGCTTCATGGTGGCCTGAGCGATGTTGAGCAGCAAGAAACGGTGGAGAGCTTCAAGCAGTCGTCGTCACCGATTCGGGTTCTCATCACGGGCGATGTGGCATCCGAGGGTGTCAACCTGCATTCGCAGTGCCACGAGCTGATCCACTTCGATATTCCGTGGAGCCTCATCCGCATTGAACAGCGCAACGGCCGCATTGACCGGTACGGCCAGAAACATCCGCCGCAGATCAGCACCCTGCTACTGAACCCGACCAACGACAAGTTCTCGGGCGATGTTCGTGTGCTGCAACGCCTGCTGCAGCGAGAGCGCGAGGCTCACACAGCGCTCGGCGATGTCGCCTCGCTCATGGGCAAGTATGACCCTGGCGCCGAAGAAGACGAGATCAAGAAGGCTCTCGCGGCTGGTCGCGATGTCGACGAGATTGTCTCGACGGTTGAGCAGGTGAGCGCGAGCACCGACGATCCTATTGCCGCCCTCTTGGCGCAGCTCGCACATGCGCAGGGCAGCGAAAGCAAGCCTGCCGCCTCCGCCGCCCCAGAGCACACGGTGGATGCCACAACCGGTCTCTTCGCTGATGACACCTCGTTTCTCCTCGACGCATTGGACGAGACGTTCGTTGCGCCGGCCGCATCCGCCGCGAACAACGGTGTGGGATTGCTCAAAGATATGGCTCACTCATTCGTCTCATTGGTTCCCACGCGCGATTTGGCGCAAAGGCTAGAAGTGCTGCCTCAGAGCTATCTTCGCGACCGCAAGGTGACCGAGAAGCTGAAGTTGGTGGTCGCAGAGCCGCGGGCGAAAGAGCTGCTCAAGGATGCCCGCGACAACAAGGCAAGCACCTCGCTCTGGCCAGAGGCGCACTATCTTGGCCCGCTGCACCCGGTGCTGGAGTGGGCGAGCGATCGCGCGCTCTCGAAGTTGGGGCGCAATCAGGTGTTCGCGGTGCGTGGCGATGTTGAGTGTCCGACGGTTCTGCTGCTGGCGTCATTGACTAACCGCCGGGGTCAGGTCGTGGCGAGTTCGCACGTGACTGTGCAGTTCCCCGATCCCAGCAACACAAGGGTGGCCTTGACCAACATCCATGCGACTGCGCAGGAGGCGTTGGCTGAGGTGGGTTTCGCCGCGGCGACCCGCGTGAATCCGGGCGTTGTGAAGACCGGCTCTCTTCAGCACCTCATCGCTCCGGCGGTGGAGAACGCAGCATCGAGTGCCCGCCAGCTTGCGGTGTCGTCGACGGAGGCAATCGAAGCCCGCATCGAGTCGTGGTCGTCGCGCATCGAAGAGTGGGAACGTAGCGCGGATGCGATGCCGCAGCTTGAGGGTCTCAAGTCTCGTCGCGTGACGGTAGAGGAGGAACGCACAATGGCTGAGTCGATGAAGCCAAACCAACAGTTGGTGCGCCCGCTTCTCGTTGTTGTTCCGCAGGACTTTGTCGGCGAAGACCCGACTGAAGGAGTAAACCATGGCTGATGAAGCGATCGTTATTGGTGAAGGTTGGCTCAGCGAGCACTATTTCACTACCGAGGCAAAGTCGCAGTCGTTCCGCGCTCAGGTGTTGGCTCGCCGCAAGGAGTGGGATGAGCAGGATACTGATGGCCACCCGTCGGTGCGTGCTCGGTTCAGCGCAATTCGGGCCGCAATCGAGTCGCGGCTGGCCACTCTCGACTCTGGCGATTCGGATCTGAGCATCCGCGACGAACTCTATGTACCGCTCCGAACGGCACTCGGCTTCAACGGTGGCGGCTACCACCTCGAGCAAGACGGGCCGTTGCTGCGACTCACCCAGCCAGGACTCTCTGACGGTTCCCCGCTGGTGATCGTGGAGGGGCGCCCGGTCGATACGGTCGAAGATCTGCTCTCGAAAGACGACGACACACTGTTGGTGCCGTTTGAGGTTGATGACAACGCGAAGCACAACATCACGTCGATCTCGCGAATGCTTTCCACTCTCTTCACCGACGACGAGGGCCCTAGCTTCGCGCTGGCATTCGCCGGTAAGTGGCTGCTGGTGGCGGAGCGCGAGCGCTGGGCCGAGGGCCGTTACCTTGCCGTTGACCTTCAGCTTGTGGTCGCGCGCAACGACGCGAAAAAGGGCGGCGAGATCGACCGCGCTCTCTCGTGTGTGAGCGCCGATGCGTTGGCTCCCGATGCCGAAGGTGACATCTGGTGGAGTTCGATTCTCGAAGAGTCGATCAAGCACACGGTCGGTGTCTCGCAGGATCTTCGCGAGGGAGTGCGGCTTTCGATCGAGATCATTGCGAACGATGTGGTGGCTCGTCGCGCACGCCAGGGCCTCGACCCGCTGCCGCAGTCAGAGGCGCAGGTTCTCGCGAAGCAGTCGTTGCGGTTCTTGTACCGCATCCTGTTCCTCCTCTATGCGGAGTCGTCGCCCGAGCTCAAGGTTCTGCCAGTGGGCACGTCCGAGTATGAGGAGGGCTACAGCCTCGATCGTCTGCGTGAGCTGACTCTCGTGTCGCTGCCGACGGAAGAGTCAGAGCACTCCAAGCACCTCTACGAATCCCTCGCGGTACTGTTCCGCCTGGTCGACCAAGGACACGGCGCAGAGCCCGCACAGGACAACAATTCGCAGGATGCCGACGCCTCCGATCTGCGCGAGGGCTTAGTCTTCAACTCCCTGCGCGCGGATCTGTTTCTCCCGAAGGCGACAACCCATATCGATGAGGTGGGCCTGAGCGATTCTGAGCTACAGAAGGTGCTAGCCCACTTGCTGCTGAGCAAGGAGCAGAAGGGTCGCGATCGCGGCTTCATTAGCTACGCCGATCTGGGCATCAACCAGTTGGGTGCTGTCTATGAGGGTCTGATGTCGTACACGGGCTTCTTCGCCGAAACGGACCTGTACGAGGTGGCGAAGGATGGCAACGCTGAGAAGGGCTCCTGGGTTGTTCCGGTAGACCGATCGCACGACATTAATCCGAAGGACTTCGTCAAGACCACGAACCCGCTGACCGGCGAAGCGGTTGCGGTTATTCACGCACCCGGCAGCTTCGTCTATCGCCTTGCGGGCCGCGAGCGCCAGCAGTCGGCGTCGTATTACACACCCGAGGTGCTCACCCGATTTACGGTGTCGCAGGCCCTCGAAGAGTTGCTCGATCAGTACGGCACTACTACGCCGGCTGATGAGATTCTCGGGCTCACGGTGTGCGAGCCTGCACTGGGTTCCGGCGCCTTCGCGATCGAAGCAGTACGTCAGCTCGCCGATGCTTATCTCAAGCGCAAGCAAGAGGAGCTAGGCGAACGAATCGATCCGGATGAGTACCCCCGCGAACTGCAGAAGGTCAAAGCGTCGATTGCGCTTCATCAGGTCTACGGCGTGGACCTCAACGCCACCGCGGTCGAGCTAGCGGAAATCTCGCTGTGGCTCGACACCATGTCGTCGGATCTCAAGGCCCCGTGGTTCGGTCTACACCTCAAGCGAGGCAACTCACTCATTGGTGCTCGCCGTGCTGTCTACAGTCGCGACTCAATCAATTCGAAAGCGTGGCTGAAGTCTGCCCCGAAGGATGTGCCGATGTCCGACCTTCGCGAGGACATTGACGCGGGCACGATCGGCTCGAATGTCTCAGGATCGATTCACCACTTCCTGCTCCCCGCTGAGGGCTGGGGCAGTGCGGTTGACGCGAAGGAAGCGAAGGAGCTGTGCCCCGAGGCACTAGCCGCGCTGAAGACGTGGCGTCGCCAGATTGTGTCAAAGCCCACCAAGAAGCAGCTCGATCAGCTCGCTGCGCTGTCGATGCGCGTCGAGACACTGTGGCAGTTCGCCCTGCGTCGGCTGGAGATCGCCGAGCACGAGATTCGTCGGCAGATCCCGCTGTGGGGAAACGAAGTCAACGGCGATGAATCGGATGCTGGTGCGCACACTACGGTGACGCGCGAACAGATTGAGGCCAAGCTCAGCGACGCAAATGGTGCTTATCAGCGCCTACGTCGAATCATGGATGCGTGGAACGCGCTCTGGTTCTGGCCGCTCACCGATACCCTCACTCAGGGAGCACAGCCCCCCACGCTCGACGAGTGGCTGGATGGCGCACGCGCCGTCTTGGGCGAGCACACCGAGCGGAACAAGAGCGCAACAGCCCATGGCGCCGTCACTCTCGGCTCAAGCTCCACGGGCTGGGCCGCCCTCAACGACGAGGAACAGGACAACCTCGACTTTGCCTCCGCGTCACCAATCGACGACGCACTAGTGCAGCACCCGTGGCTGCAAGTAACCGACCGCATCGCTGAACAGCAGGGTTTCTTCCACTGGAACCTCGACTTCGCTACGGTCTTCGCACGCGGCGGCTTCGACCTGCAAGTCGGTAACCCACCGTGGGTGCGACCGCGTACCGATATCAAGGCGCTCCTCGCTGAGGGGGATCCTTGGTGGCAACTCGCTATCAAACCGACACAAACGGAACTCGTCAAAAAAAGGATCGAAACGCTGGCCATCCATGGGATGGTCAACACCGTCGTTGATGGCACAAGCGAAGTCGCTGGAACCACCGCGTTCGTTGGGAATATAGCGAACTACCCCGAGCTTCGTGGCTTGCAGCCGGACCTTTACCGATGCTTCATGGCGCTCACATGGGGGCATATGAGAGCGGGAGGAATGAGCGCCCTCATCCACCTAGATTCACACTTCACGGATGATGATGCAGGAGTTCTTCGCGCCGCGACTTACGTTCACTTACGTCGACACTGGCAATTTGTAAACGAGTTCAATCTCTTCGAAATACAGCACCAGAAGAGGTACGGCGTAAACATCTATGGTGTGCCGCGATCGAAGATTAGCTTCCTGAACGCCGTGAACATGTATCACCCAGACACTGTCTCAAGATCGCTAGTTCATGACGGTTCCGGGCCGGAGCCGGGCATCAAAAATGACGCTGGCCAATGGGACCTTATGCCACATAGCGCCCGGATCACCCGCGTTGACGAAGGAAGCCTCCAGACTTGGCGCAACTTGCTGGAGTCCCCTCTAGTCCCGCTAACTCAGTCGAGAATGGTGTACGCCGTCAACAGGTCAACGGCGAGCGCGTTAGACAAGCTCTCGAAGAGCGCTCGCGTAGGAGAACTCTCCCCGTACTACTCAACAGGTTGGACAGAGGGATCCGACAATACCAAGAAAGGTCTGTTCGACGTTTCGTGGGGAAAAGTTGATTCCTGGCCGGATGCAATACTGCAGGGGTCCTTTATCTATGTCGGAACGCCGTTCTATAAAAGTCCAAACAAAACGATGCGCCACCATCTAGATTGGACTCCACAGGACCTAGAGAGCTTGAAGCCCAATGAGTTGCCTACGACAAGCTTCAAGCCAATGGGAGATCGGGCAGTTTACGACGCAAACTACGCGCATTGGGGCGAGAAAGAACTGCCGGCGCGAGATTTCTTCCGAGTTGCATGGCGGAATATGGCCCCCAATTCGGGGGAAAGGACTTTAGTGCCGGCGATCATTCCGCCCGGTGCATCTCACATCGACACAGTCAGTTCGCTTGGCATGCCCGATAAACCATTAGCGGAACTCGTAGTCGTAGCGGGCCAGCTGGGCTCACTTGTGGCAGATTTCATGGTCAGGATCGCCCCCAAAGCGCATATTCGAGCCAATGTCATTAATCGGCTTCCCCTAGCCGCGACGAACACCAAGACTTCACGTCTAATTCTTTTGCGCACCCTTCGACTAAATGCACTGACGGATGCGTACGCTCCGCTTTGGGCTGAGGTATGGGCACCAATTTTTTCTGAAGACAAGTGGGCTGGCGGCCTCGATTACCCTGGCCGACAACCGATCTCCGACTCCAGTCCAGTTTGGTCACAGGAGGCGCCGCTTCGTCGAGCAACTGATCGCAGACAAGCACTTCTTGAGATTGACGCTTTGGTAGCACTGTCGCTAGGCCTCGATGTGGACGAGCTTTGCACGATCTACCGAACGCAATTCCCAGTGCTCCACGGATACGACCAAAACACTCACTTCTACGATCTGAACGGGCGCCTGATCCCAAACTCGGTGCTAACAGTCTGGCGACAAAAGCAGGATCGCATCAGCGAAGAAGAGCGAACCGCCACCAACCCCTCGGGCAATACCTATACCTACGAGCTTCCGTTTGTGACGCTTGACCGCGAGGCAGACATGCGTCAGGCGTATGCGCATTTTGAGAAGATTCTGGAAGAGCGTTCATGAGTGAACTGCTCCCCACCCTGCAAGCCGAAGATGTTCGCATGGGGCTCGTCGATTACCTTTCCACCACCTTCGCGCTTGCCGACGAAGATGCGCGAGAGGCACTCGATAGCTTTTTGCGACATCCAGAAAATGGCATCTTCAAAGGGCCCTACGTGCGGCTTCGCCTGCCATTTAGGCCCGCTGAAGATGGGTGGCGGCAGAGCCTCGAATGGCACGAAGGGTTCCCGCCCTACGGGCACCAAGCCGCAGCCTTCGCACGACTGAGCAGCGCAAACCTCGGGACGGAGAAAACACGCCCGCAGCCGACCCTCGTCACCACGGGCACCGGTTCCGGAAAGACCGAAGCGTTCCTCTACCCCATCCTCGACCACGTGCTGCGAGCAAAACGTGAAGGTACAGGGGGCATCAAAGCCCTCATCCTGTACCCGATGAACGCCCTCGCCAACGACCAAGCCCGCCGCCTCACCGAACTCATCACCACCAGCCCCGCACTCGCCGGCGTGCGTGCCGCCCTCTACACCGGACAAACCGGGCCCAGCCGCAGCAACGTCACCCCCGACGGGCTCATCACCGACCGCAAAACCATCCAGGATGACGCCCCCGACATCCTGCTCACCAACTACAAAATGCTCGACCAGCTACTGCTGCGCCCCGCCGACCAAAGACTGTGGAAACAGAGCGCAACGAGCCTGCAGTACCTCGTGCTCGACGAATTTCACACCTACGACGGAGCCCAAGGCACCGACGTCGCCATGCTGCTGCGCCGGCTCGGCCTCGCCCTCAAACGTCACTGGCCCACAGACGACGAAGCAGCCGCACAACTCGGCATCGGTGACGAAGCTCGTGCGCGCCCGCTCGGACTCATCACCCCCGTCGCCACCTCCGCAACCCTCGGCGATAAAGGCGACCCCAGCCGCATGGTCGAATTCGCCCGCACCGTCTTCGGCGACGAATTCGACGACGACAGCATCATCACCGAGACCCGACTCGACCTTGACGAGTGGGCCGACGACGCCGAGACACGCATGGCGACGGCAGGCCTTGCCGCCCGTGCCGTCGACGCGCCCCTTGTCGCGCGCATTGCCGACGTGATCGACGCCCTCGGCGACGACGGCCAACGAGAAGCCGCCACCGTAACTACTGCCGTCCTCGGCAACCTCTACATGAGTACGGGCAACAAACCTGACGCGGATACCGTCGGCCAGTTCACCCACGCTGCACCGGAGCTACTGCTCGACGCCGCCAAAGCACACCCCTTTATTCGAGCCCTCATCGCTTCAGCCACCGAGGCCGTGTCGCTCGATACCCTCGCAGAATCGCTCTTCCCCGCGGGGCTCGAGGTCACCGAAACCGCCGACGACCGCGACGCACGCCGCACCAACTTCTTGCGCTCTCTGCTGGCAGCCCTCAGTCACATCCGCGCCATAACTGGACGTTCCGCAGCATCCGTCGACCTGCACCTCTGGGTGCGCGCCCTCAGCCGAGTCGACCGCATCGCCGGCCCCAGCGTCGCCTACGACTGGACCGACGACGGCGGCACCGACGAACGAGACAACACCGACGCCTTCAGCAGCGAAGGCCGCCCACGATTCCCCGCCATCTACTGCCGACACTGCGGACGCAGCGGATGGGGCGTGCAACTCGGCCCCACCGGCTACGACCTCGACACCAGCGACACCGACATTCGCCGCAACCACGCCAGCAACTCAGCCAGCACCTCCCGGTTTCGCGCCCTCATCTACGCACCCCGCGAAGCCGACCAACAGGATCGTCGCGCCGCCGGTGACGACACCGTCGAAGGCCTCTTCTGGTTTGACGTGCAACAGCGTCGCCTCGACATCGAAATGCCTCGCTACGACGCCGACGACATCTCCACCAACGTGCTGCCCGTGCTCACCCTCGTCGGCGACGACGTTGACGACAACAGCCAAAAAGACATGTGCCCCAACTGTCTCAAACCCGAAGGAATTCGCTTTCTCGGAAGCGCCATCTCCACCCTGCTCTCGGTAAGCATCAACACCATCTTTGGCGACCGCCACCTCGACCAGGGCGAAAAGAAGGCCCTCGTCTTCACCGACAGCGTGCAGGATGCCGCACACCGTGCCGGATTCGTGCAGAGCCGATCGCACGTCTTCAGCCTGCGCAACGCCATCCGCGAAGCTATCGGCGATGGCTCTGCGACTCTCGATGATCTCGCCGAAGAATTGCTGCGCCGGGCCGGCGACGACAAGTTCCGGCGCTACCGCCTCCTCTCGCCCGAACTCGTAGAACGGGACACCTTCGCTCCCTTCTGGGAAACCGGAAAACTGAACAAGGTACCCACCGCCACCATGCGGCTCGTGCGCCGCCGCATCAAGTTCGACCTCGCCATGGAATTCGGCCTTCAGTCGCGCGTTGGTCGCACCCTCGAACTCACCGGAGCGATCGCCGCCGAAGTCGACGGCGGACCAGCCAGCCGGCTCGAAGCCATCGGCCGGGCCACCGTCAAAGACTTCGAAACTGCCGGATACCTCGACGACGAAACCGGCGGCGAAGTCAGCACCGAAAATATCGTGCGATGGGTGCGCGGCACGCTCGAACGCATGCGCGACCGGGGCGCCATCCAACACGAATGGTTCAAGCGCTACCTCGAAAGCGACGGAGACGACTGGACGCTGTGGGGCGGGCGGCCCAAGGGCCAAGGAATGCCCGCATTCCCCCGCGACCGCGAAGCACCCGCCTATCCGAAAGTTAGCAGTGCTAACTTTGGAACCAACAAACGCCCGTCACGCCTCGACACCGTCACCTCCGCCCGCGGCTGGTATGCACAGTGGACACGCAAAGTGCTCGACGTCAGTGCCGCCGACGGTGCCAAACTCAGCAAACTGCTGCTCGCCGAACTCGCTAAGAGCGAGATCATCGAGAGTGTCAGCATCGGCGGCAGCGGAGCCATCGCCTACCAACTGAGCCCCAGCCGCATTCTTGTTAGCCCCGTCACTCTCGACGATCAGACCCACGAGTACCCCGTGCTCGAATGTGACACCTGCCAGACCCCGGTTCCCGGAGCATCGACCATCATTTCGCAACTCGGCGGCGGGCCCTGCCTCGTCGGGCGTTGCCTCGGCACGCTGCGGCTCCACAGCAACGGAACCAACTACTACCGCGACCAATACAACGACGGAGACATCCGCCGCGTCGTCGCGCGCGAGCACACCAGCCTGCTGAAAGATGACGTACGCCTCGCCTACGAAAACGGCTTCAAAGCATCCATCGATCGACCGGATGCCCCCAACGTGCTCGTCGCCACCCCCACGCTCGAAATGGGTATCGACATCGGCGACCTCTCCGCGGTGTTCCTCGCCGGGCTGCCCCGCTCCGTTGCCTCGTACCTGCAGCGAGTCGGACGAGCCGGCCGCCTGACTGGCAACTCGCTCACCATGGCATTCGTCGTTGGGCGCGGAGACCAACTGCCGAAACTTGGCGAACCGCTCTCTGTGATCAACGGAGAAGTGCGCCCACCGGCCACCTACCTCAACGCAGAAGAGATTCTGCGGCGCCAATACAGCGCCTCCGTCATCGACCGGCTCTCGGCAGAGGGAAAGACAGGCATGGTCGCCACCGCTCGCGACGTGCTCGCCACGACCAGCGAGAAGTCGTTCCTCGACACCGTGATCACCGACGCTGAAACTAACGCTGCCGAATACCTCACTGCATTCCTTTCGACCTTCGACCATGTCGATGCCACTTCTGCGGATGTGCTCACCGGCTGGGCAACCCCCAGCGATGAACCTCGCAGCAGCTCCTTCGCGCAGACCCTCATCGGCGCTTGTGCCCGCTGGAACTTGGAAATCGAAACGCTTGGCCACCGCCGCAAGGCGATCATGGAATCACTGCCGGCGCTGCAAACGCAAGCGGATCACCCTGCCGCGACCGACGACGACAAAGTTGCCCTGCGCTCGGCCAAGGCTTCGCTCAAGATGGTCGACCGGCAACTGTTCGAGTTACGTACTGAACACTGGGTCGCCGCTCTCGAACGATTCGGAGTGCTCCCCAACTACACGCTCCTCGACGACAGCGTGCGCCTCGACGTATCGCTCAGCTGGATCGACCCCGAAAGCCAAGAGTTTCAACACGACTCGATCAGCTACGACCGCGGGGCCGGAATTGCCATCCGCGAACTCGCGCCCGGCGCCACGTTCTACGCCCAAGGTGTTGAGATTCGCATCGATGCCGTCGACCTCGGTAGCGATGGCGCGCGCATTCAATCCTGGATCTACTGCCCAGAGTGTGGCTACGCCCACGATGCAGGAGTGCCCACAGAAGGTGCCAACACAAATGGCCCCGCTTCGTGCCCACGCTGCGAAAGCCCCGGCATCGCCGACGCCAACCAACGGTTCGACGTCGTTGAACTCGAACAGGTATCGGCAGAGGTTCGCCGCGACGAATCGAGCATCAGCGACAGCCGCGAAGAACGTCAGCGTGAGAGCTTCAGCGTTCAGATCGCCGCCGATATCGACCCCGCCAACGTCACTCAACAGTGGTACGTCGAAGGGTCCGGATTCGGCGTCAAGTACATGCGCGAACTCACCATCCGGTGGCTTAATCTCGGCAAGCAAGCTGGCGCTGGCGCACCCCGCATGATCGCCGGCGAAGAGCTCAGCCCACCGCTCTTCAGAGTGTGTGAAGCCTGCGGCAAACTCGACCAGAAGGGCGAGATAAACAGCGCCAGGGAACACCGTGCCTGGTGCCGCTACCGCAACTCAAAGACCGAACACACCCGCCAACTCGCCCTCAGCCGCACCCTCAGAACGCAGGGCGTGCTGCTGCGCATCCCCAACTCCATCACCATTGGCGACGGTCTCGGACTGCCCAGCATCACCGCGGCCCTGCAGCTGGGCTTGCGTGAAGTCATCGGCGGAGACCCCGACCACTTGAGACTCGCCACCATCGTCGAACCACTTCTGGGAAACGACTTCAATAACACCGCGATCCTCATTCACGATGCCGTGCCTGGTGGAACTGGTTATCTGGCCGACCTCGCCAACCAAGACAAAATCCGCAACATTCTTGAACTCGCTTGGAAGATCGTCGCCACCTGCGAATGCCGCAATGAAGGCCGCAGCGCGTGCCACCGCTGCTTGCTGCCGTTCGCCCCGGCCGGGGATCTTAATAACGTCTCGCGGGCGAGCGCCGAACGGAGCCTGCGGCTCATCCTTGGCATCGACGATGAAGGTGCCGGGGACGATTGGGCCATCACCGAAGTCGATCCGGGCACACAAGACCCGGAGTCAATGCTCGAGCAGTGGTTCCGCAAGGTGTTCAAAGACCGCGCCGCCGCGCTCGGAGCGACGATCAAAGAGATCCCGAGCGAGTGGGGCAATCGACTGCAGATCACACTGCCCAACTCGAAACTCGTCTGGCGACTCGAACCTCAGCCATCCTTGGGCTTCACCCGACCAGACTTCGTGCTTGAGCCGCTCGGCGGAGGCGGGACCAAGCTCGCAATCTACACCGACGGCCGAAAGTACCACGCCTCCCCCCAGCACAATGTGCTCGCTCAAGACGCAGAGAAAAGGCGCGGGCTGCGGGCCAAAGGCTATTTTGTGCTCGGCATCACCTATGACGACATCATGCGCGCGGATGCTGGCGAAGCCGAGCCGCAAGCCGGCTGGTTCAGCCGTGACTTCGCCACGCAATTCGTCAGCAACTTCAATCTGTCACCCGCAGCGATCGACCATGTCACTGCCAACCCCATGACGCAGATCATGGAATGGATGCAGAACCCCACAGGGGCACAAGACCACTGGGAAGGGATCGCTAAAGCCCTCCCGCTGCTGACCATCGCGCCGATGAGCCAATTCATTACGCCTAACGACGCCGAGAATAGCCTTATCGCCCTGGCTGAAACGGAACTCACCGGAACCCCGGCCGAGGCTCTGAGCAACCCGACACTGTGGCGGCTCAGACACGGCCCCCTGGTAATGCTGTCGCGAACGGTCGAAGGCGCCACAAATCCCGAAGTCGTGCTCATGCTCGACGACCGTGATGCCGCCGTCTCTTCTGAAGACCATGCAGATGCGTGGCGGCTCTGGCTGAGACTCTCGAACCTGCTTGGCCCACGCCCCGAATTCCCGCCGACAACCATCATGACAGTCACCGAAGCACAGACATTCGAACCGGCACAACCTGTCGACGACTCATTCACCGTAATCGGTTTCGAGTGGGAAGAAGTCATGGCTCTGGCGAACGACGGAGACAGGCAGCTCGTGAAGTTGTTGTCAGAAGTCCCCGACATGCCCGTGCCCGAAATCGGCAGTGAGTTCGGCGACGGCATCCCTCTCGGCATCGCCTGGAGCGACCGCAAAGTGACAGTGACTGGCGACCTTCAGCACGACGAAATCTCTGAGCTCGAAGCATCCGGATGGATCATCGTGCCCGCAACCCTTGAAGACATTACCGCTGCGCTCCAATTGGAAAGGTAACCCTCCCTGAT
Organism: Salinibacterium sp. SWN248; assembly: GCF_015864575.1. Lineage (GTDB taxonomy): Bacteria > Actinomycetota > Actinomycetes > Actinomycetales > Microbacteriaceae > Rhodoglobus. The sequence continues at coordinate 158,805 of NZ_JADYWW010000001.1, forward strand.
GCCAAACATCGTGTTAACCAAGCTCAAGGGCCAGGATTACGACAAAGACGTCAAGTCCAAGATCATGACGTTTCTGATGAAACTGGCCGACGACGACACGTCGGCAGGACTCCACATCGAGAAAATGAACCACGCCGCCGACAAGCGAGCGCGCACCGCACGAGTGGATCTATCGCTTCGGGCTGTGCTCTATCGCATGGATGTGCCTGGCGAACCAGAGCGCACCTATGTTTATGCGGGAACGTGGGAGCACGACACCGCAAATAAACGCGCCATGAACCAGATATTGCGAAACAACCCCATCAATGGGGTGCCGGAGCTAATCGACGCGACCGTCCCTGAGGTCGCGCCGCAACCAGCATCCGAGTTCATAGCCGTTGAGGAAGCGGTCGCACCGACTTCTTTCCTTGCTGACAACGGCTACCTCCTCAACGACCTGACCGAAGAGCTGGGGTTCGATTCCGCCGACGCGGAACGCATCTTCGCCGCAACGACCGCCGATCAGCTGCTCACCATGAGCGACAGTTTCGAGAACCAGTGGCAGTCGACAGCAATCATCGGCCTTGCGGTTGTCGATGCGGTCTCTAAGATCCGCACCGATCTTGGCTTCGACGATGCCGCAATCGCTAGCGACTCTGATGACGAAGACGCGCGACTGGTGAAATCGTTCCAGCTCCCCGCAGCGAAGATGCAGTTCGCCTTTGTCGAGGACGACGAAGAACTTCGCCGGGTGATCGAGGGCGGCGACTTCGGCGCCTGGCGGGTCTTCCTGCACCCCGAGCAGCGTGCGTATGCCGATAAGGACTACAACGGCCCCTTCCGCCTCACCGGCGGAGCGGGAACCGGCAAGACTGTCGTATTGCTTCACCGCGCCAAGCGACTCGCGGATGCGGAACCTGCCAGCAGAACCATCCTCACGACGTTCACCAAAGCCCTCTCTGAGGCGCTGGGACGCGACCTCGAGCGACTCGATCCCACAATCCCCCGTGCTTCGTCGCTCGGCGGGGCTGGCGTTCTGGTGCGGGGAATCGATCAGCTCGCGGTCGCAGTCAGAGAGAAGGGCGGAGCCGACTTCTGGAAGGCCGCGCGCCATGTCTTTGGGGAAGATACAGAGCCTCGTCCCAATTTCGAGGCGGGCGACGATGCGTGGGAGAAAGTTTTTGACCTCGTACCCGATCTCCCCGATGCTTTGCGCAATACCGCGTTCTTTGCCGGCGAGTACCTGCAGGTCATCCTCCCTCACCGCATCACAACCGCACAGGACTACTTCAAGGTGCGCCGCCCAGGACGCGGCGTGGCCCTCGATCGGCGCAAACGCGCGAACGTCTGGAAAGTGATCGAGCTTTACCGCCAGACCGGCCGCCAAGAAGGGCGCATCAGCTTTGCTGAACTCAGTGCTGTCGCGGCTTCCTACCTGAACGAACATGCCGACGGCCGCGTAGCCGACCACGTGTTGGTTGACGAAGCGCAAGACCTCACTCCGCTGCACTGGCAGCTACTCCGAGCGTTGGTCGGCGAACACAAAAACGACCTATTCATTGCCGAAGACACCCACCAGCGCATTTACGGCCAACACGTGGTGCTCTCGCGGTACGGCATCAAGATCACTGGGCGCTCACGTCGCCTCACGCTGAACTATCGAACCACGCAGCAGAACCTCAACTACGCCCTCGGAATACTCGCGGGTGGTCTGTACCTCGACAGTGAAGAAGCCCCTGAGGTCGATCACGGCTATCGTTCTTCGCGCACCGGTCCGGCGCCCCGTTCGCTACCCGCAACGAACGTTGCTGAGCAATACGACGCGGTCGCGGAAGAGATCAAAAAGTGGAGCGACGACCCCGACATTCGGGCGAGCACCATCGCAATTCTCACGCGCACGAACAAGCAAGCAGCAGAAGTGCGTGGACAACTCGCCGATCGCGGAGTGGTCGTCAAAGAAAGCCACACGGGCGAGACAGCTGGTGAAAAGCCGCTAGTTCTGACGATGCACAAGTCCAAGGGGCTGGAGTTTTCTCGAGTGGTGCTCTTCGACATCTCGCACGGCTCGATTCCTGCGGGCTGGATGCTCAAGGGCGTAGCGGAAGAAGAAATTGAGGACGTACTGCTACGCGAGCGTTCGCTGCTCTACGTCGCTGCGAGTCGCGCCCGGGATGAGGTAGTCGTGAGCTGGCAGGGCCAGCCCTCCGAGCTTCTCGGCGGCATCAAGGAAACGGGAGAAACCGTTTAGCCGATCCCTCACAGGTGTCGGCGCTCGGGACATCCCACTGATCTCACTAGCGCCGAACCTACCGCCATGCACCCAAGAACTATGGGTGCATGGCAAGTCTCAGCTACGAACGCTCACGGTCGCTGCCCCTTCAGACCGGCAGTCAAATAGTCGATCGTGTCACCAGTCTCGTGGGCGCAGCAAGCAGTGCGAGGCTATGGCTGCTCCTACTGAACGCAGAAAAGCTGCAACTGCGGCATTTGGTCCGGGTCAATACCAACGCTGCCAATGACGATGAGCAGATCGAGCGTGGAGCGGCCGGAGTCATCGCCGGAGCTTCATTGATCGACGACGTTCACGCTGCCGTCTTCGTTCTCGAACGCCTCGGCGGTGAGCGGTTCACGCCCACAGACCGTTTGTGGGCACGGTCGATAACCGCCGCCTGTCAGTCGAGCGGTGTCGAGCTCGCTGGCCTCGTCGTAAGCCACTCGCACGGAGTCCGGTGGCTGACCGGCGACGATTTCATGGCGTAAGCCACGGAATAGCTGCAGATGTCTTCCCACAGAGAGTCGCCACGCCACGTGGTTCGGCTTGCCGTAGGTTCGAATAACGGTCTCAAACTACCCGGGGGATTACTTTGTCTACTGCAGCATCAACGTTCACTACTCACCCTTACTTCCTCAAAGACTTATTGCGGGATTGTGAGTCAGGCAAGCTTCAACTCCCCGACTTTCAGCGGAGTTGGGTGTGGGACGAAGACCGCATTAGTAGCCTGATCGCATCTGTTTCGCGAGGTTTCCCGGTCGGTGCGCTCATGACTCTCGAGTCTGGCGGCAACGTCGAATTCAAGCCTCGCCCAGTCGAAGGTGCGCCGGAACAAGCGCGTGCGGTGCTCTCACCAGAGTCTCTTCTTCTAGACGGCCAACAGCGCATGACGTCTCTCTACCAGGTGACACTCCGCGACCAAGTCGTTCACACTGTGACTCCCAAGCACAAAAAGGTGAAGCGCTGGTTCTACATCGATATCAACAAGGCCCTAGACCCTGACATCGACCGCGAAGAAGCAATCGTAGGCGTTCCCGAAGATCGCATCGTCCGATCGAACTTCGGTCGCGAAGTCTCGCTGGATCTCTCCACTCGAGAATTAGAAATCGAGAACTTGATGTACCCGATGTCCATGGTTTTCCGTTGGGACGACTGGATGGATGCGGTTTTCGAGTGGGGCGAAGACCGAGAAAACTTTAAAGAGCTGCGGACGAAGGTACGCCAGTTCAAGACAGAAGTGCTCGACAATTTTGCCAACTACCAAGTGCCCGTGATCGCACTAGGAAAGTCCACTTCTAAAGAAGCAGTGTGCGTTGTTTTCGAAAAGGTAAACACCGGAGGAAAGCCCCTAGACGCCTTCGAGCTAATCACCGCGATGTATGCCGTTGACGGCCATGAGCTGAGACGTGACTGGTACGGCGACGAGCAATCGATCGGCCGACAGGCGCGCCTCAAGGAAGCCTTGCGCCTTCCCTCCGAGAAATCAGGAGTTCTGAGCGGGGTCGGTAATACTGACTTCCTGCAGGTAGTCTCCCTATTCCACACACGAGATAACCGACGGAAAGCCGCAGAAGAAGGTAAGCAGGGCAAAGACCTGCCCAAGGTTTCGGCCAACCGCCAGTCGCTGCTGAGCCTTCCCCTTGAGTCGTACCTGCGCTACCAAGAGCTTGCCGACGACGGATTTCTGCGGGCGGCGAAGTTCCTCATCGGCCTGGGGATCTACCGGGTTTACGACCTCCCGTACCAGAGCCAGATTGTGCCCCTAGCTGCGATCCTCGCGGATTTGGGAAACAGAATCGAGATCACCTCCGTGCGGGACAAAGTAGTGCAGTGGTACTGGAACGGTGTCTTCGGCGAACTCTACGGCTCAACAACCGATACCCGAATCGCGAAAGATTTTCTGGAAGTTCCCGCATGGATCGACGGAGGGGTCGAACCATCTACTGTCACCGACGCCGCCTTCCGCGCTGAGCGCCTCAAGACAATGCGCATGCGCCTATCCGCTGCGTATAAGGGCGTTAACGCGTTACTGCTGCGTGCCGGCGCTAAGGACTTTCGTACAGGACAGCAATTCGTCCACACCGTTTTCTTCGATGAAAACGTGGATATTCACCACATTTTCCCTCAAGACTGGTGCAAGGCGCAGGGCATCGATCGCACCGAATTCGACTCGATCATCAATAAGACTCCTCTCTCTGCGAGAACGAACCGCATCATCGGAGGGTCTGCGCCGAGCGCGTACTTAGGCAAACTCGAGAGTACCGACGCCAGCGACCACGCCGAGGCACACGCCGTCGACGAGGCACTGCGTAGCCATCTCATCGATCCCGCACTTCTGAGAGCGGATGACTTTGCCGGGTTCATGCGAGCCCGTCAAGAGGAATTGGTACTGCTGATCGAGGAAGCGACCGGGCGCTCGGTGTTCCGCGAATTCAACGCTGCCGAGGAAGATGACGCAGAGGACGACACTGACGAAAACGAAGCAGAGATGACTATCGCCTCGTAGCGGCCGACGAAAGAAACGTTGTCGTGCGACCTTCAGCAGCTCGACACCCGAACGCGACGGCCTCCCAAGCAACAATGGACGCTTAGATTCCTGTGATTGGGGGCTAAACGTGTTCGCAAACTGCACGCTCGACGAACATCGAAAGTTCGTCCCCTCTCGGCAGGCCCAGCGCTGAAGCGAGAAAGTTCACGGCATTCGTTCGTTTTATGGCGATCTCAACCCAGAGTGAGCCTTCATCGCTGTCGTGCACAAGTATCATCAGGTGCAACCCGTCAGTTCACAGAGGAGACGATCATGGGACGAACTAGTGGTGCCACGAATAGGACTGCAAGAGAGCACGACGCCTCAGCGGCCAGTGACAAAAGAGTCGCCATGCTCAAGAGAAGGCTCGCGGCGAAAGACGCAAAAATCGCTCAAAAAGACAAAAAGATTGCCGAGCTGAAAGCGAAGAAGGCGTCTCGAAAGTAGACCCAACCCGTTTTCGCGCCAGCAAGAGGTTCGTCACGCGGAACAGCACCCACCGGACAGCAAGCTCAGACCCACGGTCATCCGGCGAGATAAGGCATCGCGTAGCTAGTGTTAGAGCATGACCACCCCTCACGTATTCGTCACCCTTGGAGATCTCACGCACGTCGAGTGTGACGCGTGGATGCTTCCGACAGATCGCGGCTTCAGGGTCGAAGATCACTGGACCAGCGATGAGACTGGGGTCAGCGGCCTCGCCGAGAAGATCGCTGGGTCGAAAAACGAGTTGTTCAAGCAGGGCGCGATACTCGCCACCAAAGTCATCGATTGGGATGCGGATCGACCGCTGCCGGTCCTCACAGCGGTGCCATTCCAAGGAATCCGCACTGAGGCTGATCTTCGCGATCTGGCGAGTGCCGTTCGCGCGTTCATCTCGCTCGGGGCAACGCTAGCGAAAGATCGCCAATCTAAGCACCGACGCCCGAAGCCACTTCTTGCGATGCCCGCGTTCGGCACCGGTAAAGGTGGCGGCGGCGCAATACGTGGGCAAGTACTCGAGGCGCTACTCGAGAGCGCGAAATTCGGTGCACTTGAGAACGACGTCGACGTTGTCATCGTTTTGAGAGACCCACAGGTATTTGCGCTCGCTCAACAGAAGCGGGCCGGGTACGAGTGGCCCGAGTTAGGCCCGGGCCTTATGCAAAAAGCACAGGAGCTTGCCGCCTTCGCCCGCGAGGGAAAACTCGTGCCGTTCATGGGCGCAGGAGTGAGTGTGAGCGCGGGCGGCCCCAGCTGGAGTCAGCTGATCCAGAAGCTAGCTGCGGGTATCGATATGAGTGAATCCGAAACCGAGTCGCTCACCCGAGCCAACCGAAGTGCCCTCGATCAGGCCGCCTATCTGCGGGAGCGCTACCTCGATCTCGCACACGAAAGGGGCAGCGAGTCGGGCGCAGAGCAGTTTGGCGTGGAGATTGCTGCCGCGGTGTCCGTTGAACGGTACGGGCTCGCACCCGCCTTGCTGGCGAGCCTGCGAACAGAACAAGCCATCACGCTTAACTACGATGACCTGTTCGAGCGCGCGGCTTCGGATGCCAACGATCCACGCACCGTAATCCCCGGCGCCACCTCCAAAACTGTGTCGAACAAATGGCTTCTCAAGCTTCACGGATCAGTCGATGACCCCGCGAGCATCGTGCTCACTCGCGATGACTACCTCGGCTACAACACGACCCGAGAAGCTCTCTCGGCCATCGTTAAAGCGAACCTCATCACCCATCACTTGATGTTCGTCGGCTTCGGGCTTGCCGATGATCACTTTCACCAGATTATCCACGACGTGCGTCAATCACTCCCGAACGATCCGAGCGGCCCGGGATACGCCACCGCGATTACTATGCTCGCCGATCCCTTGGATGCAACGCTCTGGAAGGGGCAACTCGACCTGCTGCCGATGGAGGGCTCCTCGCCCATCGACGCCGCGACCGCGACAAGCGACCGGATTGCTCATGCCGGCCGAAAACTCGAGATCTTCCTTGACGCACTATTGGTCTTCGCGACCGATTCCCACTCCTACTTGCTCGACAACGACTTCGCATCGGCGCTCTCACCGGGCGAAGCCACTCTCCGAGAGAAGCTCCTCGCCCTCAAAATCAGTGCAACTGCTGACGAGAAGGATGCCGCCGGCTGGCGACTCGTCGAGCAGATGTTCGAAGAGCTCGGCGGCTCACCGCAGCACAAATAGTCGCGCCGGCTTCCCCACCGTGCCGGCGGCGAGCTCCCCCGTTGCTGCGAGCTGCGGCTCCATAGCGCGGCGGAAGCTGTCGCGCATGAGTGGTTCGCCCGCGATGGTTTCGTGCAGGTGCTGCAGTTGGCGCAGGGTGAAGGGGTGCTGCAGCAGGCCGGCCGGGTCGGGGGCTGCCGCGTAGCGTGTGCGGAGGGTGGCCACCGCCTGGTCGAGGATGTCGTTGTGACCATACGGGAGGGCGCCAGCATCCGCCACCGGCACTACCTTCGCGAGGGACTCGTCGATCGTGAGGCTCGGCCACGGCACCACATCGAGGTGGGCGACCGAGAGCACCCAGCCGCGATTGTCGCGGGCGGGATCATCGAAGACGTGGAGTTGGCGGGGCGACAAGCCGGAGACTCCGGCCTTGGTGCGCAGGGAGCGCAGCACGGCATCCGCCAGCAACTCGCCCTCGTGCAGGAAGGTGCCCGGCAGGCGCCAGGTGGTGCCGGTACCGGTACCAGAGCCGGTGCCGGTGCCACTGGCAGCACCCGCGCGCACCAGCAGCACGCTGAGCTCGCCGGCCGGCGGAACCGTGAGCACCGCGGTGTCGACGGCGACGGAGGGGCGCGGGTAGTCGGTCAGGGCCCGGTCGGGTGAGTCGCGGTAGATCTCCATACAGACGATTATCGCAGATTCGCGCTAAATGTCAGTGGGGTGTCATACTCTGAATTTGCGCGACAATGCGCTAACTATCGGAGGCATCATGAACAGAGAGATTCACCGCCACCAGAACAGACCACTCCCCCAGCTCCACGTCGGCCACGGCAGCCACCACGGCGCCCTCAGCATCTTCCCCCTCTGGGTCGACTCTCCCCGCGTCACCGGCCTCGACTGGAAGGCCAGCAGCATCCGCACCGCTGAACGCGAGGGCTCCCCCGTCGTCGGCGAACTCGTGCTGCACAACAGCACCGCCCGCCCCATCGTCGCCCTCGAAGGAGACCTCCTCAAAGGCGGTTGGCAGGATCGGATGCTCGCCCGCAGCCTTCTACTCGAACCCTTCGAGGCGCGCGTCGCCGAAGTGTTCTGCGTCGAGGCCGGGCGTTGGGGCGCACGCTCGGTGGAGACCCAAGGCGCCCAGGAGGCTAGCGGCCGCCGCAGTGCGCTCAGCGTGCGGCGCGGTAACGCAGGGGGCGGCGACGGCGAACGCGGCGGTAGCCAGCAGTCCGAAGTGTGGCAGCGCATCAGCCGCTTCGAGAACGCCCTCGGCGCTACGGCCAGTTCGTCGATGCTTGATCATCTCGACCGTTCCGCGCCGCTCGAAGCCCGCCCACTCGACGGCCAGCGCGGCGTCATCATCGGCATCGGCGGCCGCGTGATGGGAGCAGAGCTCTTCGGCAACACTGCCGGGCTGCGCAGCAGGTGGCAGGGCATCCTCGCCGCCGCCGCTCTGGATGCCCAGCTCGCCCCGCAGCGGCGCACCACCGCCCACGACGCCCGCGTCTTCACCCGTCATCTGCAGGGCGTGACCCTCGAAGACGGCGGAGACGCGGGGCTCGCCCGCGCAGTACGGTCACAACAGGGCCGACTGCGGGCATCCGGAATCGTGAACACAAACGAGCACACCAACATGCACACCAGCACCAGTGCACCACCAGCCAGCATCATCCACCTCACCGCGTTTGACGACGCGCACCCCCTATTGGAGAACGCATGAGCGAGAGCCCCTTCTACGACGACGACTTCAATGATTGGCTAATGAAGCCCCGACCACTGCTGCCCACGTACGTGCCGCTGCACGAAATGAGCGAGCACCCCATTCTGCGGCGAGCGCTCGCAACCGGAAACGAAGCGGACGCCCCACTGGAATGGCCCGGCTTGAACTCGGAGCAAAAGCGCGCGGTTGCCGAGATCGGCCTCATCGATCACCACGACGGGGTCGCTGTAGCCATCCCCCCGCACTTCAACCTCGACGTGTTCATCACCGACGCTAGCGAGGAGGAAGCACCCCCGCTCCTCAGCGGACGCTACGGTGATGAGCAGCGCTACTACACCCAAGCCACCGACACAGGGTTCCACACCGTCGGCATCTTCACGGCGATCACCATTAACGACCGGCGTCGCTACTTTCAATGGATCGTCGATCACTGGCAGGAGATTGGGCAGAGCATGTTCCTCTACTACCGAGACGACGACGATACCCACTTCTGCAACGTCCGCGAAAGTGATATCGAGCAGGTAGCGCCGGGCGCCACTGACAACACACCGAAACGCGAGATTCAGGATGTCGCGGTCGCCGAAACCGCCGATGCTGACGCTGCTGATGCTGACGCCGCTGCTGCCGACGCCCTCGATGCCGCCAGCGACTCTGACGACGAACCCGACACCAACGACGAAGAGGAAGACCCCATGGATGAAGAAGACGACATGCTCATGACCGAAGTGGATGCCATGGTGCAGCACGGCATCGCCGTCGGCATTGCGTCGATCGCCCACCGCGGGCAGACCGACAAGCTCGGCTACGACTACATCGATCACCCTGCCCGGGTGGCCGAGAGCTTCGATTGGCTGAGCCAGCCGGTCGAGCACTGCGCCGCGTGGCTGCACGATGTGATCGAAGACACCGACATCACCGCATCCGACCTGCTGAAGGCCGGGATGCTGCCCGAGATCGTGGAGGCGGTCGTGCTGCTGACTAGGCGAGAGGATGTCGCCGACGCCGACTATTACGAAGGCATCCGCCACCATCCGATCGCTCTCGCGGTGAAGCTTGCCGACATTGATGACAACCTCGCCGAGTGGCGTTTTCGCAAGCTCGACTACGACCTTCAGGTACGGCTGTCGAACAAGTATTTTCACGCCCGGCAGCTGCTGCAGGCGACGCCCGAGTGAAGCACTCGCGCTGAGGCCCAGCCGAGCTATTCAACCCGTAAAGATGCAGCATCCGACCCCACGGAGACCCCATGAAACTTTCTAGTGCCCAAACTGATCGCGCCACTGGCGTGATGCTCGCGATGGCCTGCGGCGATGCTCTCGGCGCCGGCTACGAATTTGGGCCTCCCTTCGAAGGCGAGGTTTCGATGAAGGGCGGCGGCGGCTTCGGCTGGGCGCCCGGCGAATGGACCGACGACACCTCCATGGCCGTGCCGATCCTGCGCGCGGCGGCCTCCGGTCGTGACCTGCGCGACGAGGCTGTGCTCGACGAGATCGTCGCAGCCTGGGTCAACTGGGCGAAGACGGCTCCGGATGTCGGGGTGCAGACCAGCGGAGTGCTGCGCGGCATCGAACCTACCGCGAGCGCCGCCCGAGCATCCGCCCGCCGCGTGCATGATGCTCGCGGTCGCAGTGGCGGCAACGGCTCGCTCATGCGCACCGCCCCGGTCGCTCTCGCCTACCTCGGCGACGCCACGGGGCTCGCCGAGGCAGCCCGCGCGATCAGCGACCTCACCCACTTTGATGAGGATGCCGGCGACGCCTGCGTGCTCTGGAGCCTCGCCATCCGTCACGCGATCCTCACCGGCGAGGCGGATGTTCGTGTCGGGCTTTCGGCCCTCGCCCCCGATCGCGCCGCCCGCTGGGCCGCATTCATCGCGGACGCTGAGACCCGGCAGCCCCGCGACTTCACCAAAAACGGGTGGGTTGTGGAAGCGCTACAGGCCGCGTGGTCGGCGATCGTCAACGGCGAGAGCCTCGTCGACACCCTCGAGCGTGCCGTGCGGGGTGGCCGCGATGCCGACACCGTTGCCGCGATTGCGGGCGGTCTCATGGGTGCCCACTGGGGACTCTCCGCGATCCCCGCCGCCTGGCAGCGCATCGTGCACGGCTGGCCAAACCTCACGAGCCTCGACCTGGTACGCCTCTCCACCGAGGTCGTGCGAGGCGAGCCGGTGCCCGAACGCATCGACTACACCGAGTTAGGTGATGTGTCGACGCTCGTGCGGCATCCGCACGACGCCGGCGTCTGGCTCGGCGCTGTCGGCGCGCTCGACGCGCTTCCGCCCGAAGTGGATGCAGTGGTGTCACTCTGCCGCATCGGCTCCCAGCAGGTGCCGGCCCGCATCCGCCACCGCGTCGAGGTGCGCCTGATCGACAAGTCGACGCCCTCCGAAAACCCGAACCTGCTCTTCGTGCTCGCCGATGCAGCGGATGCCGTGGCCGCCCTGCGCGCCGAAGGCCACACGGTGCTGCTCCACTGCGTGCAGGCGCACAGCCGCACCCCCACGGTCGCTGCGCTCTATGCCGCGCGGCACCTCGGGGTACCGATCGACACTGCGTTGGCTGAGGTGCGCGCGGCCCTGCCGAACGCTCGCCCGAACGGGGCGTTTCGGGCGGCGCTTGCCGACGCTAGTTTGGTCCCAACAAAGGGAGCATCCGAATGATGATCGATCTCCACACGCACTCGGCGGTCTCCGATGGTCTCGACTCCCCTGCCGAGCTGATGCGTTTGGGCGCCGAAGCTGGGCTGTCGGTCATCGGCCTCACCGATCACGACACGACGGCGGGCTGGGCAGAAGCATCCGTCGCCGCACAGCAGCAGGGCATCCGCTTACTTCGTGGTGCCGAGCTTTCTACGACGGATGCCCGGGGCGGCACAGTGCACATGCTGGCGTACCTGTTCGATCCGAACGCGCCTGAGCTGCTCGCAGAACTCGCGAAAGCTCCCCAGCAACGGGAGGATCGTGTCCGGGCGATTATCGAGCGCCTCCAGCAGGATTTCGCTGTCTCGTTCGAGTCGATTACCGAGCGCGCCGGTGTCGGCACGATGCTGGGCAAGCCGCACATCGCGGCCGAGCTAGTGGCGATAGGAGCGGTCCCTACTCCGCGTGACGCTTTCACGAATATTCTCGCGGACGGCAGCAAATACCTTGTCCCCTTGATACGGATGAGCCCGCTCACCGCTGTTGACCTCGTACAGAAAGCTGGCGGAGTCACGGTCATCGCGCATCCGCGAGACGGAGAGCGGGGCAATGGCCTTACCGCCGCCGAGATCGCTGAGCTGCGGGATGCCGAACTCTTTGGTCTCGAAGTTGACCACCGCGAGCACACCGCCCTTGCCCGCGCAGAACTCACCGCTCTCGCAACCGACTTAGGACTGCGGATGACCGGCTCCAGCGACTACCACGCCACCAATAAACCCAACCGCCTTGGCGAGAACACCACCGAACGACGCGTGCTCGACGAGCTTCTCGCGAGCGCAACTTCAGGAATGGGGCTCGTCTAGTCGAGAACCGCTCCTATCTCACTCGCGCAGCGCACACGCTCGCACGCGACCCGAACAAGCAGATCACCAATAGCGAACCCAGAAAGTTTGGTCCTGACGGAAGAGTTCACTTTCGCCGTGGCTCGCGACGGGATAGTACGTCGCATGCAACCAGCCGTAGTTCGCGGTGTGCGCGCCGGTGCGATAGACGTCGTCGGAGTTTTCGACGGGCTCGGTCGCGAACGCAGCTGCGGTCGCGGCATCCGAAACCCGGTCAAACAGTTGGCGGCGCGGGTCAGTCGCGCAGGTTGCGGCGGCTTGGAATCCGGCCCCGAAGTCGGTCGCCCACAGCACGGTATCGATCGCAATATGGTCGGGGTGCGGGTAGGCGAAGCACCCAGCGTATCCGCCTTCTGGGGTGGAATACGACCCGACGATTCCTGCGATTGTGGCATCGTCGCCGACCAGCTCAGGCACAAATGTGTCGAGCGTGGCGCGCAGGGCCCATTCGACCTCGGCGTCGCTCAGGTCGCCATCACCGAGGTCAAACACCAGCAAGGCTCCGCGGTCATCGAGGTCACGATAGACGTCAACGGTGGTCGAGACTGTGCATTCGTCAGTCTCGTCGATTCGGCAGACAACACCATTGGGGTCCGGTAGCGGCGCAGAGGTCACCGGGTCCGCAAATCGACCGGGGATAGTCTCATCTTCCTGAACCATGTCGCTGAAGTACTGCACAAATGAATTCACTCGCGCTTCGGCGCAGGCTTCGCTGTACTTGGCCTCGGGGATTGGCTCCGGAGCAGGCTCCAGATCGGGTTGCCATCCGGCTTCGAACCCCTCTGGGGCGCAGAATCCGGTCTGCTCTCCCCGTGTCAGCAACACCACCACGCTATAAACGTCAGCACGATTCTCGAATAGAGACCAGTACTGAAACTCGTCATCCGGATGCGGGCCGACAAAGATGACCGCGCTGGGCTCGATAGTGGTTCGGGCCTGCGCGATCGCGCCAAGACTTGCCGTCACCCCCACAATCAACGTGACAGCGACGAACCATTTAACTGCGCGATGAAGGCTCACGGCTTCACGTACCAACCGCGGCGGTGAAGCACTATAGAGAGCAGAACCCACGACATTAGCCACAGCATTGTCCACACGAGTTGGGCGAGAACTGCTGACGGAAACAGGCTGGCGAAGGCGCCGGTGACCGACGTCCCGCCGGGGAGTGGCCGGTTGAGCAACAGCATCATCAAGTGCGAGCCAAAGTAGGCCAGCAGGCTATTGCGCCCTAGTGCAACCCATGGCGTCCAGAAGCGGCTCTGCCGTTCGGTTCGAAACTTACTCGAAGGCAAGGCGACTTGACCCAACCAGAGGAGCAGAGCGGCAATGGCCGCGATGCTCAAGGCGAAAGGTGCTGTCCACAACCGCTTCATTGGCGGCACCGGCCCACCGGCCAGCAGGTCGGGGCCAAGCCACAGCGCCGCTGCGAGCCCGAGCAGTGCGGCGATGGCGAGAGCAATCGGCACGGTGGTGATGGGAATTCGCGTTGAACTTGCCGCCTCGTCCTTGCGGAAGCGCAGAATCAGATGCCCCAGTGTCGCCCCGGCTGCTGTAGAAACGAGAGCACCCATGATCGCAATGATTCCCTCGGGGTCGTGCCCGGCGAGACCATTCCTATAGATGTGGGTTGCTCCAAAGAGGAGCGAGTCGAGCGGGCCAGACGGGTTGCACTCAGGCGTGAGTAGAGTCGCGACACACGAGCGCGCGAAGCTCGAGAGCATCACCGTGTTTGAGATAGCGAGCACGATTGTCAGCAGCGCCCAGCCTCGCCAGCTGCGCGTGACGAGGTGCAGCAAGGCCATCACGACGATCACGACAGCGTAAAGCTGCAACACTCCCGTGAACCGCAGCTCTGTCAGTGACGCCGTTGCGTCGACGACTGCGTTGAACCCGAGGCCAAGAGCGACAAGCACAAGTGCCCGGCGCAGCACGCCCCAAGGCTCAACCTGACGATGAAACGCGAACGCCATTCCGCAACCGGCGAGGGTTACGAACAGCGGAAAAATGAGATCGATGGGCATGACACTTGCCCAGGGAGCGTGGTCAAGCAGCGGGATGGAAATGATGACGCTGTTGACACCCAAGCTGGCGACGAGCATCCAGCCCCGGGCCCAATCGAGAGCGTCGATGCGATTCTTCGTCGCAGTGGCTGGGCCGTTGACGGCTACCGACGCGCGCTCGTTGGCCATGCGCTCCCCGAATCCCGGCTCCTGGCCGAATGAACTGACGCAGTTAATGCCCGGTGGGCGCTGGACTGCCTCGCAGAAGAATACCACCGCGCTTCCACAGCTTCGTTCGCGCTGAGTCGAGCCCAGAGCCCTACTACTCCCTAGTGGCGCTAGTGCCCCCGGTGATCCTGAATCGTCATGCGCGCACCAAACGCCGGCTTGCGAAACCCGGATGCCGTGATGAGTCGCACGACCCGCTGACGGTGGCCGCGCCAGGGCTCGAGCAGTTCGAGCATCTGCTCATCGTCGACGGGTTCGCCGATAAGGGCCCAGCCGACGACGGCGGCGAGGTGGTAATCGCCGACGCTGGGGCTGTCGGGATCGGCGTGCGAGCGCTGCATCGTTTCGGCGGCCGTCCACACGCCAACGCCCACAACTGATCGCAGGGCGGCCTCGATGCGCGGCCCGCCGCGGCCCCAGTCGGCCGTGCGCTCAAGGGATGCCGCTACTTGAGTCGCGCGCATCACGGTCGCCGAACGCTGCGGCCCGACCCCGGCACGGTGCCACTCCCACGACGGAATCCGTGACCACTCCTGCGGCGTCGGCACCACACGCATCCCGGCCGGGGCTGGCCCAGGCGCTGGTGAACCGAACTTCGTGACGAGGATGCGCCACCCCCGCTTCGCCTCGATGCCCGTGACTTTCTGCTCCAGAATGGCCATCACGAGTGCCTCGAAAACGAGTCGAGTGCGAGCCAACCGCAGACCGGGGTTCTGCCGCTGCGCCTCAGCGGCAAACGGAAGCGCCGAAATGTCGAAGTCGCTCCAGTCGTCGCCCTCCCCCAGCAGCTCGGGAACGCTGTCGATCGCCCACTCAGCTCCAGCACCCCACGCGGTGCACTCCACATGCGACTGGTGCTGCACGAGAAGCAAGGTTGCGGGGCCGGCAGGGGTGAGCATCGTGCGCCAAGTGCCCGTGGCATCCACTCGCATAGTCGGATCACCGGCACCACGCTTGAGCGGCTGCAGGGTGGCGCACACATCGACGGGCCGCCCGGGCGCGAAACGCAGGCGCAGAGGCTCGGCGGCAGCGAGCGCTTCAGTCATGCGCCCTAGATTACGCGGCACCCCTGACGTAGAGTTTCACTCACAATGTTCACCTTCACCACCATGCTCCTCCTCGGCGCCTATGCCGGGATGCTTCAAGTGGATGCCCGCAAGCCGCGTTCCAGCCGGCCAGCTCTCGTCGGCAGTGTGCTTGTGATCGTCGCCGCCGTGGGTTTCCTCTTCGCTTTCGATCGCACCAATTGGATCGCCCCTTTCGTTTTCTTAGCGATCGTCTTACTCTCCAGGGCGCTCTACGCTGCCTGGGGTTGGAAACATCGCTTTCCCGAAGCCGGGATGTCGTACTGGGCGTTCTTCGTGCGCGAGCTCTACGACAACTCCTTCACAGCCAAGCAGTACGCCACGATGCTCGCCGAACGCGAACTCTCCGAAGGCCAGACCACCGCCGCTGACTAAACTGCGCTCATGCTTATCTTCATCGGAGCGGTCATCGGCGGTCTCCTCATCGGGGCCGTCTACGCCAGGGTTCACGTGCCTGCACCTCGGCCCCTCCTCCGTGTGGGGGCGATCCTTCTTGGCTTCGCCGGCGCCATGGCCGTGCTGCTCCTGCAGCCCGACGTCGCCCCGCTGCAGCACGCCCTGAACGCCCTCATCGCGTACGCCCTCAGCTTCTTGCTGGGCTCAACGCTGGTGCGCGGGATGCTCTGGCACCGGCTCCTCCCCGACTCCGGTCGCACTCCCGCCCAGACCATCGGCCGCGTCTTCCTGCGCCCCGACCAGATCTACGACGAGTGGATGCTCTTCCTCCAGTCCGAGGTCGACGCCGCCGAAGCCGAAGAAGCCGACACGACTGTGGACACGCCTGCGGCATCCAGCCCCACCGCCAGCGCCAGCGCCAGCGCCAGCGCCAGCGCCAGCGAAAGCGCCAGCGAAAGCGCCAGCGAAAGCACCAGCGAAAGCACCGCCCCCAGCCAACAGCCGTAAACTTGGCCTGTGGCTGTTCCTAAGATCCTTCTCTTCTACGTGTTCACGCCGCTGGCCGATCCGGAGGCTGTGCGGCTGTGGCAGCGCGACCTCTGTGAGTTCCTCGGGCTCGGCGGTCGCATCATCCTCTCCAAAGACGGCATGAATGGCACCGTCGGCGGCGAGCTCAAAGACATTAAGCGTTACGTGCGCAAGACGCGGGAGTATCCGGCGTTCAAGAACATCGACTTCAAGTGGAGCGAGGGTCAGGGCGACGACTTCCCGAAGCTCAGCGTGAAGGTGCGCGACGAGATCGTGAGCTTCGGCGCCCCCGGTGAGTTGCAGGTCGACGAAAACGGCGTCGTTGGCGGCGGCACGAAACTCAGCCCCGAAGAACTCCACGAGCTCGTTGCCCGCAAGGAGGTCACCTTCTTCGACGGCCGCAATCCCATCGAGGCCGCGATCGGCAAATTCACCGATGCGATAGTTCCGGATGTCGCCACCACTCGTGACTTCGTCGCCGAACTCGACAGCGGCAAGTACGACCACCTGAAAGACAAGCCCGTCGTCACGTACTGCACGGGCGGCATCCGCTGTGAGGTGCTCTCTTCTCTTATGCGCAGCCGCGGATTCGGCGAGGTCTACCAACTCGAGGGCGGAATCGTTCGCTACGGCGAAAAGTACGGCGACTCCGGTCTGTGGAACGGTTCGCTCTACGTCTTCGACAAGCGCATGGCCATCGACTTCACGGCAGACACCGAAGCGATTGGCCGCTGTTACCAGTGCGGTGCGGCAACCAAACGGGTCGAGAATTGCCACAACAAGGCCTGCCGCGAGCAGTTCGTGGTGTGCGATGAGCACGCAGACTCCGTGGCGTGTGCCGCGCATCCGATCACAGAAGCATCAATCAGCCACTAAAGCGACGCGGTGCTGCGAACCAGATCGTGGCTCGGAAACGCACAAAAATGCGCCATGATGGGTTCATGAAGATCGGAATCCTGACCAGCGGTGGCGACTGCCCCGGGTTGAACGCAGTTATTCGCGGCATCGTGCTCAAGGGCACACAGGTCTACGACAAAGAGTTCGTCGGCTTCCGCGACGGTTGGCGTGGAGTCGTTGAAGGCGACGCCATGCCCCTCACGCGCAAAGACATTCAGGGCATCTCCAAGCAGGGTGGCACCATTCTGGGCACCTCGCGCACGAACCCCTTCGAGGGCACCGACGGCGCAGACACTGTGCGCGAAAACATGGAACGCCTCGGGGTCGACTCCCTCATCGCCATCGGCGGCGAGGGCACGCTTGCTGCCGCCAAGCGGTTGACGGATGCCGGAATCAAGATCGTCGGAGTCCCCAAGACGGTAGACAACGACCTTTCCGCCACCGACTACACGTTCGGCTTCGACACTGCCACGCAGATCGCGACCGACGCCATGGACCGCCTGCGCACCACCGGCGACTCGCACGGCCGCTGCATGGTTGCTGAAGTAATGGGCCGCCATGTTGGCTGGATCGCTCTGCACTCGGGCATGGCTGCCGGCGCCCACGCGATTCTCATCCCCGAACAGAAGACCTCGATGGCACAGATCGTGGAGTGGGTCACTTCGGCTCGCGACCGCGGCCGCGCCCCTCTCGTTGTTGTTGCCGAAGGCTTCACCCTCGACACCATGGACGACGCCCACTCCGAGCGCGGCCTCGACGCCTTCGGTCGCCCGCGCCTCGGCGGAATCGGCGACATGCTTGCGCCCGAGATTGAAGCTCTCACCGGCCTCGAAACTCGCTCGACCACTCTGGGACACATCCAGCGCGGTGGAACTCCCAGCGCCTACGACCGGGTTCTTGCCACTCGCTACGGACTCGCCGCCGTCGACGCGGTCATCCACGGTCGCTGGGGTCGCATGGTGTCGCTGCAGGGTACCGAGATCACCAACGTGGCGTTCGAAGATGCCCTCGGCAAGCTCAACACGGTGCCGCAGTCGCGCTACGACGAAGCTGCGATTCTCTTCGGCTAAACCGACTTTCTGACTCAGAACCCAGCCTGCGGTTCTAGGCTGACGGTATGTGGCGTGGAATCGAAGTAGTCAAGAACGAGTCCGACCGACAAGCTCCGGCGCACGTCGAGCTCTCCGAGCAACTGGATGACAGCATCCTGATGCCCGGAGATGTCACGATCGATGTCGAGTTCTCCAGCCTCAACTACAAAGACGGCATCGCCCTCACCGGCAGACCTGGCATCGTTCGCGCCCCGCGCCTGATCGCCGGCATCGACCTCGTCGGCGTCGTCGCCGAGTCGACGGATGACCGCTTTAGTGCTGGTCAGCGTGTGTTGGTGAACGGCTGCGGTCTTAGTGAAACCCACCATGGTGGTTTCGCGGAGCGCGCGCGCGTTCCCGGCGATTGGGTCGTTCCGGTGCCCGCAAGAATCAGCAATCATCAGGCCGCCGCCATCGGCACGGCAGGGTTCACGGCCATGCTCTCCGTGCTCGCCATCGAGCGTGGAGGCGTCTCCGGCGAGGTTCTCGTCACCGGTGCTGCCGGCGGAGTGGGGTCTGTGGCCATCGCCCTGCTCACCAAGCTCGGGTACAGCGTGACGGCATCCACTGGTCGCGAAAGCGAACACGACTACCTGCGCGCGCTAGGCGCCACCACCATCATTGACCGCGCCGAACTCAGCGCCGAGCCGAAAGCGCTCATGAAACAACGCTGGGCCGGGGCGATCGACGCCGTCGGCGGCACGACACTCGCCTCGGCCATCGCCACCACCGAATACGGCGGAACGGTGACCGCGTGCGGCAACGCTCAATCGAGCGATCTACACACGAGCGTGATGCCCTTCATTTTGCGCGGCGTGAGCCTCGTCGGCATCAACTCGGTCTTCACTCCGCGAGCACACCGCCTCGAAACGTGGGACCGCCTTGAGCGCGATCTCGACCTCAGCCTGCTCGAGAGCACGACCTCCACGATCGGGCTCAGCAACGCTATCGCGGCCGGAGAAGACATCATTGCGGGGCGCATCCGCGGTCGAACGGTCATCGACGTGCACGGCTAGCAACCCGGCTGTGCCACACTTTTGAGCATGAACACTGTTTTGGCAATCCTCGGATCAGCTTTTATCTTTCTCGCCGCGCTCGTGCACCTCATGATTTTCTTCATGGAGAGCGTGCTCTTTCACACGCCTCGCGTGCAGCAAATCTTCGGAGTGCGACCCCAGGATGCGGATGCCGTGAAGCCGTGGGCCTACAACCAAGGCTTCTACAACGTCTTCCTCGCTCTCGGCGCCGGAACGGGTCTCGTGCTCATGGGCACCACCAACCTGTGGCCAGCCGGCATTGCCCTCGCCATGTTTGGCGCACTCAGCATGGTGCTCGCTGCGATCGTGCTGGTCACGTCGCAGCCTAAGACGATGCTGCGTCCCGCGATCATCCAGGGCACCCCGCCACTGCTCGGAATCATCTTCCTGGTGCTGGCCCTCAACGTCGGCTAAGACCGCACGAACGGGCGGCAACCGCCACGGCAACCTTCGCCCGCTGGCGGGCCTCACCACCCGCTAGCGGCGCAGGTACTCCACGAGCGTCTCGACGAGAGATTCGCTCGAGCGGTCTTCAGCGATCACGTGCACGGCGAGTCCAGCAGCACGCGCGTCGAACGCCGTGCGCGGTCCGATGCAGGCGACGATGGTGTCGTCGGGCAGCGGCGCGAGTTGCTCGGCCACTTGACGCGCTACTGAGCCAGAGCTGATCAGCACGGCTCCGATGCGACCGGATGCGACATCCTCCCGCACCTTGTCAGCCACGGGCACTCCGACGGTGCTGTACGCCGAAACGCTCACTACCTCGTGACCGAGTGCACCGAGCCCATCAACCAGCGTCGTATCGGCAAGGTTCGATTGCGGTGCCAGAACCCGCAGACCGGGTGATGCATCGGGCCACTCTTTGACGAGCCCGCGACCGGAGTTATCGAACTCGGGAACGAAATCGACCCGGTGTCCGGCAAGCATGAGTGCGCTGGCGGTGGTTTCTCCCACAGCAGCGATCTTGGTGTTTTCGGGGATCTTGACGTCGCTCGCAATCAGCACATCAACGGTGGTCGCGCTCGTGACAGCGATCCAGTCGAATTGCCCATCATTGAGTTCATGAAAGGCGTTGGCGAGCGCCGGAACATTCTCTGAGGGCGCGAAATTGATGAGGGGTGCGATCACGGGAATGCCCGAGTGACCCCTCAAAAGTGCTGCGACGCTGTCGCCCCAATTGCCTCCGCGCGGGACGAGCACGCGCAAACCATCGAGTGCTTTTCTTGCCATGCTCTCTATACTCCCCCTGTTGGGGAGTCAGACGCTAATCGAGCTAGTCGTCGTCGCTGAGAATTGCCCATGCAACGACAGCAACTACAGAGACTGCGGCCGCTGCTGCGCCAATAATCCACGGCAGCGGGTTGCTCTCGTACGAGTTGCGCACGGTGGTTGCAACTTCATCAACACGCTTGCCGACGTTGAACTTATCTTCGATCGCGTCGAGTGTTTTTTCGAGTTCGGCGCG
The DNA here is from genome assembly GCF_015864575.1 of Salinibacterium sp. SWN248. Taxonomy (GTDB): domain Bacteria; phylum Actinomycetota; class Actinomycetes; order Actinomycetales; family Microbacteriaceae; genus Rhodoglobus. Next base: position 179,737 of record NZ_JADYWW010000001.1, read on the forward strand.
AGCCTGCTCGATGCTCTTGTTGGTCTCTTCAGACATTATGACCTCCGCTTTCGGGTGCCTTTGATGGCACGAACGTCGCTCTTAATACTTTCAATCGTTTCGGTGGGTGCCGGTGGGGTTCCCTTTTTGACGAGCGCAACGCCCGCCAACACAAGGATCGCCACAATGAGCAGCAGGATGCCGGCCACGATCAGCGCGGCGGCCCAGGCTGGCACTACTTCAGCAAAGCCAAGCACGGCAGCGGCGATGAGAACCATCAGTGCGAACAGCGCGACAAACGCGGCGCCCACAAACAGCCCGATGCCAATGCCCGCGTGCTTGAGCTTGTCGACCATCTCGCTCTTGAGCGATTCGATCTCTCCGCGCACGAGGTCGCCGAGAAGGCGAGGCACGTCGGCGATTAGTGCAGCCAGTGACCGCTTGGGGTCGCGCTGCGAGTCTGTATTCGGTGATTCACCGTACATGGCAGCCCTACTTCGAGTTGGTGGACTTCGTCGTGGATGCCGCTGACGAAGACTTCTTGGCGGCAGGCTTCTTCTTGGGAGCGCTGCTGGTGGTCGTCACTTCTTCTGACGCCGACTTGTTGCTCTTGCTGGAGGCAACCTGCTTGACGACCTTCTTGGCGCCGTCTGCAAGGAACTCCGCAACATCCGGAGCCTTGTCTTTCACAAAGTCTTCAGCGTTATGGCGTTGCTGCGTGATGCGGGGATCGTTCCACAGCTTGCCTGCCGTGGCCTTGATCTTTTCGTACTTTTCGCGGCCAGCGCGGGTTCCGAGCACGTAGCCGATGCCGAGTCCTACTACTAGGAGGATCTTGCCCTTCATGGTGAACTCCATTTCGTTGCCGGTTGGTTCTTCCAACATACTCGCGATAACTGCAGACGGTGGTCAGCTTTTTCTGTTATCGCAGGTAACTAGTCTGGAGCATATTCTCAGATTGGCATAGGGCTGCGTCCAGAACTCACACAGAGTTTACAGACGAGTCATTGTGGCGAACGGAATCACGCTCCGAGGCCCCCGCGAGCCCAGCATCCCTTCTCGCTGCTACTGCGGGGCGGATGCCGCGGCGGCAGCCTTCGCGGCGGCGGGCAGTGCCTCGACAATCTTCGAGACCACGCCATCGTCGTGGGCTGCCGACACGAACCACGCCTCAAACACACTCGGAGGCAGTGACACCCCCGACTCCAGCATGGAGTGGAAGAAGGGTGCGTAGCGGTAGCCCTGCTGGGCCTTCACGTCGGCAAAGTTCATGGGCTCGGCGCCGCTGAACACGAACGAGAACAGGTTGCCCGCGTGCTGCACAACGTGCTCAACACCCTCGGCGGAGAGTGCGGCCGATGTTTCGGTCGAGAGAGTTTCGGCAACCTGGTTGAGCCGCGAATACACGGCGTCGTCAGCGAGCCGCAGCGTAGCGAGGCCCGCAGCGACGGCGACGGGGTTTCCACTCAGGGTGCCAGCTTGGTAGACGGGGCCGAGCGGAGCTAGCAACTCCATGATGCGAGCCGAACCGCCCAAAGCGGCCAACGGCATCCCGCCACCGATGACCTTGCCAAAGGTGAAGAGGTCGGGAACCCAGCGGGCGTCAGGGGCTTCGGGGTTTGCCGCGGCGGCGGCGCGAGCATCCAAGCCCCAGTAGCCAGCGGGGTCAACGCGGAAGCCCGTGAGAACTTCGTCGCTGATCGCGAGGGCGCCGTGCTCGTGCGCGATGCGCACGATGGTTTCGTTGAAGCCGGGCTGCGGTGCGAGAACACCCATGTTCGCGGCGGCGGCTTCGAAAATAACACCGGCGATGTCGTGGCCGTGTTCGGCGAAGACCTGCTCAAGAGCGGCAACGTTGTTGTACTCGATCACGAGAGTTTGAGCGGCGGTCTCGGCGGTGACGCCAGCAGAGCCGGGCATCGAGAGCGTCGCGAGGCCAGAGCCGGCTTCAGCCAGCAGCCCGTCGGAGTGGCCGTGGTAGTGCCCGGCGAACTTCACGAGCAGGCGACGACCGGTGGCACCGCGAGCCAAACGGATCGCCGTCATTGTCGCTTCGGTGCCGGTGGAGACGAGGCGCAAGCGCTCGATCGGGCTCACTCCCCCGACGCTAATGCGGGCACGCACGAGTTCGGCGAGCTCCGTCTCGGCGGGAGTGGATGCTCCAAAGCCGAGGCCGCGCGACGCAGCCTGCTGAACGGCGTCGATCACTTCGGGATGAGCGTGGCCCAGGATGGCAGGGCCCCAGGAGTTGACGAGGTCGATGTACGACCGGCCCTCAACATCCGTCACATACGAGCCGGAGGCCTTCACATAGAAGCGAGGCGTTCCGCCGACGGAGCCGAACGCACGCACGGGCGAGTTGACGCCGCCGGGCAGCACCCCGCGAGCACGGTCGAACGACTGTTGGTTGGTTACGGGTGTGGTGCCACTCGTGGAGGTGCTGGTGCTCATCGGCGTAGCCATTCTGCAAGTTCTGTTGCGTAGTAGGTGAGCACCGCTTCGGCGCCCGCCCTCTGGATGCTGAGTACTGATTCTTCGATAGCGCGGCGGCGGTCGATCCAGCCGTTCGCTGCGGCGGCTTCGATCATCGCGTATTCGCCGGAGACTTGGTACGCCCACACCGGCACACTGCTGATGGCGCTGGCGTCGGCCAGCACGTCGAGGAAGCTCATCGCGGGCTTGACCATCACCACGTCGGCGCCTTCGTCGATGTCGAGTTCGACTTCGCGCACGCCTTCGCGGCGGTTGGCCGGGTTCTGTTGGTACGCCCGGCGGTCGCCCTCAAGAGAGGACTGCACCGCTTCGCGGAAGGGGCCATAGAACGCCGAGGCGTACTTGGCGGCGTAACCGAGCAAGGGGGTGTCGGTGTGTCCAGCGGTGTCGAGAGCATCGCGCACGGCGGCAACCTGGCCATCCATCATGCCGCTGAGGCCGAGCAGCTGCGAGCCGGCTTCGGCCTGAGCAACACCCATCTCGCGGTAGCGCTCGAGCGAGGCGTCGTTGTCGACGACGAGCTCGGTCACGCCGGTCACGGGGTGGGTGCGCTCGCGCAACACGCCGCAGTGACCGTGATCGGTGAATTCGTCGAGACAGAGATCGGTTTGCACCACGAGGGCGTCGCCGGCCTCGGCGACAGCGGCGCGCGTGGCGACGTTGAGGATTCCGTTCGGGTCAATTGCACCCGAGCCTTCGGCATCCTTGTGCTCAGGAACACCGAACAGCATGACGCCACCGACGCCCAGCTCGGCGGCTTCGGCAATGGCGCGGCGCATCGAGTCGAGCGAATGCTGCTGCACGCCCGGCATCGAACTGATCGCGGCAGGCTCGGTGAGCCCTTCGCGCACAAACATCGGAAGAATGAGCTGGTTCGGGTGGGTGCGGTTCTCGGCGACCAAGCGACGCATCGCCGGGCTCGACCGCAAACGGCGGGGGCGGATGATCACGCTCGTGCCCCGGTAAGTTCCCCAGCGCCCTGTGCCAGAAGATCGTCGGCGACCCGCTGGGCTGCCTCGCGCGCCGGGTCGTCCACATCGTTGACGTACAGCGCGTGCGAGCTGGTGAGGTAGCGGGAGCCATCGAGGGCGTAGACCCGCGCATCCAAGAACAAGAGGCCGTCGTCGATCACGGCGTGCGCTCCGAGGGGAGCCGAGCATCCGGCGTCGAGGAAAGCGAGAACGTAGCGTTCGGCATCCGTCTTCGTGCGGCTGGGTTTGTGGTCGAGCACTGCCGCGAGCTTCTCTTCACCCGTGCGAGTTTCGATCGCGAGAGCGCCCTGGCCGGGAGCGGTTGGCCAGCCCGAAATGCCGAGGTGCTCGGTGACGGCAGCCGAGCGACCGGCACGAGCGAGGCCGGCAGCGGCGAGGATGACGGCATCCAGTTCACCGTTGGTGACTTTGTCGAGGCGTGAATCGATGTTGCCGCGAATGTCTACGACCTCAAGGTCGGGGTAGAGCGAACGCAGCTGAGCCTGACGACGCGGCGAACCGGTGCCGACCGTGGAACCAGCGGGCAGCGTCGCGAGGGTGAGCCCATCGCGAGCACACACCACATCGCGCTCGTCGGCACGCTTGGGGATGGCCGCGATCGTGAGACCGGGCACGGGAGCAGTCGGAAGATCTTTGAGCGAGTGCACGACAACGTCGCACTCCCCCGCGAGCAGCGCTTCGCGCAGAGCGTTCGCGAACACACCCTGCCCGCCGATCGTGGAGAGCGATTCTGTTGAACGGTCACCCTGAGTGGAGATCGGAATGATTTCCGTCTCGACGCCGGTCTTGCTTTCGAGCTGGCGTGCCACCGTGGTGGTCTGCGCCATTGCGAGTGTGCTGCCTCGCGTGCCAATACGAATTACGGTCACGGTGCTACCCCCGCGGCTGCCGGCTTGAAGCCGAGCCGCACGTTTTCACAGCATCCCGGACGACACACGTCGTACCAGGGGCCGATTGTTGTTAGTGCGGGGCGGTCTGCCACCGGCACTCCGTCGCGGCGTTCCAACACGAGGTCGATGAGACCTGTGACGAACGCCGGATGTACGCCGGGCGTGGGAACGCGAACGGCAACCATGGTGTGGCCTCCCGCAGTTTCCAACGCTTCGGTGTCGAGATCCCATTTCACTTCCATGTGGTCGGAAATGAATCCGACCGGAACGATGACGACCGCTTCGATGCCATCGGCGGCAAGCGCATCGATCGCATCGTTGATGTCGGGCTCCAGCCACGGCATCGAGGGCGGGCCACTGCGCGACTGGTACACGAGACTGTGCGTCGGCAGCATGGTGGCGGAAAAGTCTTCCGCCTGCGCCGCCATGACTACTTCGGAGACGGCGAGGTGCTGCGCCGCGTAGGCACCGCCCTCTCCGAAACCGCGCGACTCCGGGCCGCTCTTGGCGGCATCCGTCGACGGAATCGAGTGGGTCGTGAAGAGCACGTGCGTCTTCTCGGGCGCAATGCCCTTGGCGGCAATCTGAGCGAGACCGTCACGAACGCCGTCGATGAACGGCTGAACGAAACCGGGATGGTCGAAGAACTGACGCACCTTGTCGATCTGGATCGTGCCTTCGAGACCGGTCTGCTCGAGAGCGATTGCGTAGTCTTCGCGGTACTGGCGGCAGCTCGAGTAGGAGCTATAGGCGCTCGTGCCCACGGCAATGAGCTTCTTGTAGCCGCGCTCGTTGGCTTCGGTGAGCGCATCGCTCAAGTAGGGGTTCCAGTTGCGGTTTCCCCACAGCACCGGCAGGTCAATGCCGCGGCGAGCTAGCTCGGCTTCGAGCGCTGCCTTCAACTCACGGTTCTGGTCGTTGATCGGGCTAATGCCACCGAACGCGCGGTAGTGATGTGCGACCTCTTCGAGGCGCTCTTCGGGGATTCCTCGTCCGCGCGTGACATTCCGCAGGAACGGGATGACATCGTCTTGACCCTCAGGCCCACCAAAACTCGCGAGGAGAATGGCGTCGTAGGCCACGGCCTCCTCGACGTGTTCAGGGCCGGATGCCGCGGCATCCGTTGCACCGAGAACGTGCGTCATGCGAGCACCTCGGCGATCTCGTCGAGAGTGATGCGGCGGCCCGTGTAGAACGGGACCTCTTCGCGCACGTGCAAGCGGGCATCCGTCTGGCGGAGGTGACGCATGAGGTCGACGAGGTCAACGAGTTCGGGGGCTTCGAGCGCGAGCATCCACTCGTAGTCACCGAGCGCGAAGCTTGCGACAGTGTTAGCGAGAACCTGGGGCATCTCCGAGCCCTTGATGCCGTGGTCGCGGAGCATCGTACTGCGCTCGGCGTCGGGCAGCAGGTACCACTCGTAGCTACGAACGAAGGGATAAACGGTGAGCCAGGCTTCTGGCTCCTTGCCACGCATAAACGCGGGCATGTGACTCTTCGAGAACTCGGCGTCGCGGTGAACACCCATGGCGTTCCAGGTGGGAAGAAGTGAGGCGAGCGGGTCGCTGCGACGCAGTTCGCGCAGCGCCCACTGAATGTCTTCGGGATTGTTGCCGTGCAGCCAAATCATGATGTCGGCGTCGGCACGCATGCCCGAGACATCATAGAAACCGCGGATGGTGACTCCGCGAGCCTCGACAGCGGCAACGGCCGGTTCGAGGTTGCCGGCGAGCGCCGGACGGTGCGGATCACGACGCAAAACCGCCCACAGTGTGTAACCCAAAACTTCAGTGGACTTGTCGACGTCTGTCATGTCTTCCATTCTCTCCCGCGCCTTCTGGGCACACTGGGAAAATACCGTGAGTTAGGTGAACCTAACTATTCTATCTCTTCGGCTGCCTCAGCGGCGGGCTCGGCGGCGGGCTCCTCGGTGGCGAGCGCCAGCAGTCGATCGGCCGTGGCGTTGGCGTGCGTGACGATGCCAGCCAGCCCGGTTCCGCCGACGGTTTCGCCGACAACGACTACGCCATCCGTGCGCTCAGCGGCGGCGAGCGCGGCCGGGCGAACCCATTCGCGACGAGCAAAATCGATAACGGACCCCGGCGGCAACGAAACCCCGAGCAGCACTTCGGCATCGCGACGAGCGACGTCGGCAAACTCTCCGGCCGGCACCTCGTTGTACGAGAGGCGCACAACGTGGCGGCCATCCGCCTGCTCTTTCAGCCACTGCCATTTCGCGGTCGCATGGGTGAGCGCGCGAGCGGAAACGGCGGTGCAGCCGGGGGCGACGAGCACTCCTGAACCGCGGGGTTCGGTATCCAACGCGGGCGCATCAAGCACGAGGGTTGCGAGCGTCACGGTGCGGCCACGAACCGGGGCGAGGATGCCGGGAGCCGCCACAATGACGGTACCGTCAAGGTCGGCGAGCGCCTCAGCACTCTCAATGCGCCGGTCGAGCTCGACAATCACGCCGTAGGTCTTCAGGTCGGCGGCCAACTCAGTGACGAGTCGATTGATGCCGCCCCGGATGCCCTGAACCGCGGTTCCGGCCGGCATCGCGCCGCGCATCGAACGCACCGCTGCCGCCAGCGACCCGTGGAGGGCGAGGCGTTCCTTGAGCGTTGCAACGCGGTCGAGCGGAAGATCGTCGGGGTGCAGCGAGTACACGCCGTGCACGACGGGGGCGACCAGTTTCTCTACGACGGCCTTGCCCATGCGGCGACGAACGAGCGCTCCGAGCGACACGTCAGTACGCTTTCCGAACCACGGGATAAGTGAGTCGAGTTGGGCGCGCAGAGCGCCGCCCATACCCAGAACTGCGATCGTCTGAGCGTCGAGCGGTGTCGCCGGAATGCCCAAGATGCCGGTGCTGGGCAACGGAAGGGCCGTGCCATCCACGGGCTGCAGCCAGGCACCTTCGTCGCTCGGCGAAACGATGTCGTCGCCAAGACCCAGCTCGCGAGCGAGGTCGGCAACAGTATTGCCGCGGGTGGCGAAGCTTTCGGCTCCGGCATCCAGATTGATGCCGCCGACACGGTGGGATGCCACGGTGCCGCCCAGATGATCGCTTGCCTCAATGAGACGCACGGTCCGTCCCGCCCTAGCGAGACGGCGCGCCACAACGAGTCCGGCAATGCCCCCGCCAACGACGGTGAATTCTGTCGTGCTCACGCTCACTAACCTTCCTCGTGAACGAGCTCCACAATTTTGGTGAGCACATCCGGGTCAGTGTCGGGGCCAACACCGTGGCCGAGGTTCACGACGTGGGCTGGGGCAACGCGGCCGCGGTTCATGACGTCGCGCACGTGCGCTTCGAGCACATGCCACGGTGCGCCAAGCAGCGCGGGGTCGATGTTGCCCTGCAGTGGAACGCCGCCACCGAGGCGACGGTCAGCCTCATCGAGCGGGATGCGCCAGTCAACACCCATCACGTCGGCGCCAATGCCGTGCATGGCCTGCAAAACTTCGCCGCTGCCGACACCGAAGTGAACCTTCGGAACCTCGTAACCGCGCAAGTGCGACAGAACGCGCTTGGAGTGCGGGGCAACCCGGCGCACGTACTGCTGCTCGGAGAGCGAGCCAACCCAGGAGTCGAACAGCTGAACGGCAGAGGCGCCAGCCTCAACCTGGGCGATCAAGAATTCGCCAGCGACATCCGCACACCAGTTGAGCAAGTTCGCCCAGGTCTGCGGGTCGGAATACATGAGCGTGCGAGCACGCTGCTGGTCTTTGCTCGGGCCACCCTCAACCATGTACGACGCGAGAGTGAATGGTGCTCCAGCGAAACCGATCAGCGGGGTGGTTCCCAACTGAGCAACGGTTTGCGCGACAGCCTCGCGGATCGGCGCAAACGCAGCCGGGTCGATCGGGTGCAGCTTGGCGACATCCGCCGCTGTACGAATGGGGTTAGCGAACACGGGGCCACGACCGGGAACAATCTCGACCTCAACGCCGGCAAGCTTGGCGGGGATCACGATGTCGCTGAAGAAAATAGCGGCGTCGACATCGTGGCGGCGCACGGGCTGCATCGTGATTTCGCTCGCGAGGTCGGGCGTGAGGCACGCCTCCAACATTTCGTTGCCTTCGCGCAGTTTGCGGTACTCCGGAAGGGAGCGGCCGGCCTGGCGCATAAACCAGACGGGAGTGGTTTCGGGGCGATCGCCGCGGTAGGCCCGGATGATAGGCGAGTTAGCTGTGCGGCCGTCGAGAAGTGGGTGGTCAGAATTCAAAGTCACGGGGTTAACATTAGGTTGTGCTCCTGTGTCTTAGCTCGAATCATCGCAACGCGAGCTTAGACGTACTCGAAAGTCTGTCTGAGGTCGCCCCGGCGGCCACCGTCGACCTCGTATCGCACAATGATTTCGTTGCCGGAGCCGTTCTGGTTGCCACCTGCAACCGCTTCGAGGCCTACCTCGATGTCGAAGAACCACTCACCGCCGGTTCGGCCATCACCGTGTGTTCTCTGCTCGAATCGCTGAGCGAACGCACTGGACTCAGCCTCGATACTTTGCACGCCTCCATCGCCGTTCATGAGGGGGCGGATGCCGCAGCTCACCTCTTTGCGGTGACCTCGGGTCTTGAGTCCGTCGTGATCGGTGAAGCCGAGATCTCCGGCCAGGTCAGTCGCGCTCTCGATCAGGCGCGCAAGGATGGCACCACTACCCGCGACCTCGAGCGCCTCTTTCAGCGCGCCACTCACACGAGCCGCGGCATCAAGAACAACACGGCCATCGGCGGGGCAGGCAAGTCCCTCGTGCGCCTCGCTCTCGAACTGGCCTCGAGCCGCGTCGCCGACTGGTCGACCGCGAGCGTTCTCGTCGTGGGCACCGGCCGCTACGCGGTCACGACCGTCAACGCCCTGCGCGACAAAGGCGCACTCGACCTTCGCGTCTTCTCGCCCTCGGGCCGCGACGCCGCCTTCGCCCTCAAGCACGGGCTTACCCAGAGCGAGGACTTCGACGTCGATGTCGTAGTCACCTGCACCGTGAGCGCTCTGCTCGGCGCCGAACGCTTCTCAGCCGCCAGCAAGTGCCTCGTGCTCGACCTCGGGCTCCCCCGCAACGTTGACCCCGCCGTTGGCCAACTCAACGGTGTTGACCTGCTCGACCTCGAAACCATCAGCCTGCACGCCCCGCTCGAAGAACTGAACGCGCATGCGGATGCTCGCAACCTGGTTCGCACGGCCGCCCACGAATTCGCTGCCGAAAGCCAGGCGGAGCCAGCCATCGTTGCTCTTCGCACGCACCACTTCGCCCTCCTTGAGGCGGAAATAGCTCGCGCCACTGCCCGCGGAGCCGGCGACGAAACCATTTCGGCGCTGCGTCACCTCGGCGGCGTTCTACTGCACGGCCCTTCGGTGCGCGCCCGCGAGTTCGCGGCTGATGGCCGCGTCGCAGAGTTTGATGCTGCCCTCTCGGCGCTCTACAACATCCCGGTGGAGCGCACGGCACGAGCAAGCGACGCCCAGGCGCGACCGCACACGGCGTAGTCACGGGTCGCGATTCTGGCCTTCGGCACCACCCACAACGATGAGGGGCTCGCATGAAACCGTATGAGTCAACAACGCCCCTCCACACCGAGCGCCTCGTGCTGCGCCGTCTCACTCCCAGCGAGCACGATATCGATGATCTGCACGCCCAGCAGTCAGACCCCGAGCTCACCACCTACATGCTCTACGAGCCCCGCGACCGCGCCACGATAATCGAGAAGATCACCGAGTGGACGGCCAGCGAAGTGCTCGCGGAGACTGACGATTACGTGCAGCTGGCCATTGAGCTTCCGGATGCTGTTCCTCCTGTTGCGGCGGGTGCGGTGCCCTCAGCTCACCACCGCGAGCGCCGCCCTGTGATGATCGGAACCCTGTATTTCAAGATCGAAAGCGCTGAGGATTCGAATGCTGAGATCGGCTGGGCGCTGCATCCCGATTTTCAGGGCAAGGGCTATGCCCGGGAGGCGGCATCCGCTCTGCTCGATCTCGCTTTCGACACTCTGAAGCTGCACCGGGTATTCGCCAATCTGGATCCCCGAAACGACCATTCCGTTCGCTTGTGTCTCGCGCTTGGCATGCGGCATGAAGCGCATCACGTGGAAGATATGTGGTTCAAGGGCGCGTGGGCCGATACCGGAATTTATGCAATTCTCGACCGCGAATGGGCTGCACACCCGCACAGTTGAGGCTCCCGCGCCCTCGTTTTTCTTTGCGAATTCTCCCATTTTCCGCGGAAAATGCACACCCAGACTAGGGGACAGACAGAACGTTCTGGTGCAGTTTTCTGCGGGATCTCGCCGCGCGTCCCCCGAGTGGGGACTCGTGAAGATTTTCGGCAGCGCCGATTCTTATAACACCGCGCACACTTCCCGACCGTTACGCGGTTTTTCTACGCCCATCTGATGGGGCGTCGGCTCCGAACTACAAACCAACCGAAAGAGATCTATGTCTGAGCATGTCGTTTTGTTTGCTGGCCCCATGGGCTCCGGCAAGACGACCGCTATTCGCAGTCTGAGTGAAATCGATGTGGTGTCGACTGAGGCTACCAACACGGATCGCGAGACAGCGGATAAAGAGACCACTACGGTGGCGCTTGACTACGGCGAGATCACCATCGACGATGTCACGAAGGTTCGCCTCTACGGAGTTCCGGGGCAAAAGCGTTTCGATTTCATGTGGTCTATTTTGGCGGGCCGCGCACGTGGTCTACTGCTGCTGATCAACAATGATGCGCCCGACTCTGTCGCGTTGCTTCTCGAATACCTCAACAACTTCCGCGACCTTCACTCCCGCGGCGCAGTTGTCATCGGTGTCACCAAGTCTGATGTGTCTGATGCACCCAGCGTTGCCGACTATTCCGCAGCACTCACCGCTGCATCCCCTGACCAGCTCATTCCCGTATTCACCGTTGACCCGCGCAATGCTGAAGAGATGCGCACCCTGCTGCTGACGCTCGTCGCCAGCGTCGAAATGCGTGAACTCCTTGCACCTGCTCCGGCACCAATCTCCGAGAAAATCTGATGAACCTCACACCTGCGCCCGTCGCCACCATGGCGTCGCACCTGAACCCCGTCCACATCGATGCCGGCAACCGCACCCTCGCCGAAATGCAAGATCTTGCGAGCTCGCTCACCTTTGCCTCGCTGCTCACCGATGATGGCTTCGAGATCGTTCACCTCAACGGAACCCACGCGGATGGCGGACGCTTCGCCAGCATGTCCAGCTCAGTGCAAGCACTCAGCGATGCTGTCGCCCACGAACTGAAAATCGGCACCAACGAGTACGTGATCATTGCATCCGAACTCGGCCACGTCATCCAACTGCGCGTTCAAGGGCACCCCATCGTGCTCGCCGCGCTGTTCGACACTCATGAAACTTTGGGCAAAGGCCTCTCGATCGCTCGCATCGCCGCGCGACGCATGGCCGAGCTCATTGCGTAACTACGCACCACTCGAAGTAACACCAACCCGACACCTAAACGGAGAACACAATGTCAAACATCACTGAAACCCTCGCCGCTCTTCTCGAGACTGACGGCGCTATGGCTGCCGCAGTAGTCGACAGCGGATCGGGCATGCTGCTCGGAAGCGCCGGAACCGGCATCGACCTCGACGCGGCAGCAGCCGGCAACACCGAGGTAGTGCGCGCCAAGCTCAAGACCATGAAGGCTCTCGGCCTCAAGGACTCCATCGACGACATCCTCATCACGCTCTCGAGCCAGTACCACATCATCCGCCCGTTGGCATCGAACCCCGAGGTCTTCATCTACTTCGTACTCGACAAGGCGAAGTCGAACCTCGCGCTTGCACGTATCAACGTCAAGACCGCCGACTCCAGCCTCGGCCTCTAAGAATCCACTCGCTGTGGCGGTCATTCGATGACCGCCACAGCAGGCTTTACCGCTCAGAAAGAAACATCATGACCGACGGCACCAGTATCCCCGCTGGGTGGTACCGCGACCCGCTGGGCGCTCTGCAGCTTCGCTGGTGGGATTCCGCGTCCTGGACCGAGCACGTTTCGGCCCTCGACAGCTCGCCAACACCACTAAACGACACGATCGCTGAAGAACAGTTCAACGTCAGCGCTCCTGCCACCGCCGCGGACCCCGACGTTCTCGTCATTCACCCGGCCCCGCGCAAGAGCGCCCGGGATCATGCGAACGCGAGTGCCTCCATGGCCTCGGCAATGCCCGCAATGGGCGGCACGACAACTACTGCGACGGCCACCGCCCCTGTCCCGGTCACAGCCTCATCGACGGTTGCTGCCGCTACTGCTGCACCTGCCGACGAGCCGACGCGCGCCACCGCACACATTCTCAACGTCACCCCGATCGACGACGACAACACTCAAGCGGATGCCGCCTCCGTTGCGCCCGCAGCCGGCAAGCGCCGCGCGGGCCCCGCTAGCAGTGTTGATATCGCTCTGCCCGCGGCCACCTGGAACGCGCTCAACCGCGCCATCACCGAAGCCGTTCATTCCGCTGCGGAACCGCTCGTGGAACTCCGCTTCGCCGACGCCCCCACCCTGGTCATTGACCCCCGCGGCAGCGTCTACTGGTGGGCCCAACCGCTCGAAAAACTCTCCGCAACGAACACCGATGGTGACGTTGAAACCGTCGCTCGCCCGCTCGCGATCCATCACAGTGAAGCTGGCCGCGACTGGGAACCCCTGATTTGGCTCATCGGCACTCAGGCTCAGCCCGAGTCGTTCGATCCGCTGAGCCTTTCGGGTGCTCGCTTCAAGCTCCGTCGCTGGCCAAACCTCACCACGCTCACGCACACGACCGATCAGATGAGCATGACCGCAATGCTCGGCGCCGCCTACCTCACGATCACCGAACTCGCGTCACTCGCGCATGTTCCTGAAGATGAAGCGCGTCGTCTGGTCTCGACTTTTGAACTGATGGGTCTGTTGACGCACACCGTCGATACGACGGCAGATGTGATTCGGATGCCTGAGTCTGAAGCCTCGAAAGAGGGAATCTTCTCTCGACTGAAAGCACGCTTCAGTCGCTAGCCGCGGGGTGCGTCTTAGTGCACATACTCCAGCAGGTCGAGGCCGAAGGTGCGCATCGCTTCAATCACGCGCAAGCGTGAACGAAGGTTGGCGTCATCAAATTGAATGGATGCCGCATAGGCGACCGCGCGCTTGTTGCCTCTGAGGGCGCCCGCTTCCGCTCGCACCCCCTGGTCGATTCCGGTCTTGTTGACCAGCAGTGTGTTGTGGTCTGCTCCCCGGTGAGCCAGGGGATCAAGCCCGAACGCACTCGCCACGAGCGACAGATCGGTGTTGAGCGAGAGCCAACCGAGCACGCGCTGGCTGGCGATCGAGTTCACAATTTCACCCCGGGCGAGGGCGCCGAATAGCCAACTGAGTTCTATGGCGGAGCCGACGGAAAGCTGCGGTGCATCGTCGGGACCGCGGGTGTCACGCACGAGGTCGAGAAGTGCTGTCTTGGTGAGGCCGAGGGATTCGGTGCGGGCTCGCACAGCATCCAACCCAATGAGACGCAGCAGGATGTTGGTCGCGAGGTTGTCGCTGGTCGCACCGACGAGGGCCGCCAAGTCCGCTACCGGAAGCGATGGTGCCTGCAAGTGCTGCCACAGCCCTGCAGCACCGACGGAGGCTCCGGGAACTTTGTCGAGGATGCCGTAGGGGGCAAAGTCGCGACTATCGAATCGTGCCGCTACTTCGATGAGCAACAGGATCTTGCCGATGCTGGCCGTGGGAAGCTCTACCCGATCGTCGATGCTGAGGATCGTCTTGCCCGTGTTGATGTCGACCGCACTGGCGGATACGCGCACGCTGCGATCGGCAAGTTTCAGTTTTCCAAGCGCGGCAAAGGTACTGGTGAAGTTGGGTACTTCTCCAGTTCCGGCATGCTTCGCAACTCGGGGGGTGCGAATGCGATTCCGGCGTTCTCGGGTTTGCTCGATCTCTACCAAATAGTGACGCGATCTTTCGGGTCCAGCCACAACGAATCGGATTTCGTAACACTAAATGTCTCATAGAACGCGTCAAGATTGCGAACAATTTGATTGCATCTGAACTCGTTCGGCGAGTGAGGATCGATCGCGAGCAAGCGAATTACCTCTTCATCGCGACCCTTTTGCTGCCACGCTTGCGCCCAGGACATGAAGAATCGCTGCGCGCCGGTGAGGCCGTCGATGACGGGAGCTTCGGCTCCGTCGAGCGAGATTTGGTAGGCCTTCCACGCAATCGCGAGCCCGCCGAGGTCGCCGATGTTCTCGCCAATCGTGAGCGAGCCATTGACGTGGTGCTCGGGAACCTGAGCCGGAGCCAAAGCGTCGTACTGGTCGATGAGCGACTTGGTGCGTTCTTCGAACGCGGCCTTATCTTCGGGAGTCCACCAGTCAATGAGGCGACCATCGCCATCGTATTTGGAACCCTGATCGTCGAAGCCGTGACCGATTTCGTGTCCGATTACCGCACCGATCGCGGCATAGTTGGCGGCGTCATCCCGACCCTCGTCGAAAAAGGGGTACTGCAGGATGGCGGCGGGGAAGACGATCTCGTTGAAGCCAGGGTTGTAATAGGCGTTGATGGTTTGCGGCGTCATGAACCACTCGTCGCGGTCGAGCTCTTTGCCGATCTTGCCGAGTTCACGCTGGAACTCGAATTCGTTGGCCGCCCGCACGTTGCCGGCGAGGTCATCCGCGCTGATCTCAAGCGTGGAATAGTCGCGCCACTTTTCGGGGAACCCGATCTTGGGCGTGAACTTGTCGAGCTTCTCGAGCGCACGCTCGCGGGTGGTGGGGCTCATCCACTCCAGGTCGGTGATCGACTGGCGGTAAGCCTCAACAAGGTTGGCGACGAGCACATCCATCGCGGCCTTCGCCGTCGGCGGAAAGTGACGCTCAACGTAAATCTTGCCGACAGCTTCTCCAAGCACTCCTTCGACCAGCGAGACGCCGCGCTTCCAGCGGGCACGAAGCTGGGGAGTGCCCGACAGCGTGCGACCGTAGAAATCAAAGTTCGCTTCAACAAAGTCACCCGACAGGTAGGCAGCGTTGTTGCGGATGACCTGCCACGACAACCAGTCACGCCACGCCTGCAGGTGGTCGTCACTCAGCACCGCCTCTAGCCCCTCGGCGAAGCTGGGCTGGCGCACGACAACCTCGTCGAAGGCATGGTCGGGAACATCGATGGCGTCGAGCCACACGTTCAAGTCGACAGCACCCGTGAGGTCGTTAGCGGCCTGCCACGTCATCGGGTTGTAGGTCTTTTCACTGTCACGGTTGGCGACGTTATCCCAGTGCTTCGACGCGATCTCGGTTTCGAGGGCGACGATGCGGCCGGCACGCTCAGCCGGGGCATCGAGACCGGCGAGCGTGAGCATCCGCTCAATAAAGGTTTCGTACTTGGCGAGGATTTCGGCGAACTTTTCTTCGCGGTAATACGACTCATCGGGGAGGCCAAGACCGCCCTGCTCGAGAAAGACGAGGTAGCGCTCGGGGTTGCCGGGGTCGTTGTCGACGAAGAGTTGGAAGAAGCCACTCGTGCCGCCGCGTTCGAGGCGACCGAGAGTGCTGAGAAGAGTGGGGATGGAATCGACAGCGGCTACGTCGGCAAGCTGCGGTGCGATGGGGGTAGCCCCGAGCTCGTCGGCACGGGCCTCATCCAGGAAGCTTGCGTAGAGGTCGCCGACCTTGCGCGCTTCTGTGCCCGGCTCAGCCGACTGCGACTCAATGATGATGTCGCGCACAGCGGCTTCGGACTCTTCGGCCAGCACCATGAACGAGCCATAGCGCGCCTTGTCCGACGGAATCTCGGTGCGGTCAATCCAGGCGCCATTCACATGGCGGAAGAGATCGTCTTGAGGGCGCACCTTCTCATCTAGTTCGTTGACGGCAATTCCGGAAGGCAATGACGATTCGGCACTCATGCACCCCAGCCTAGAGCGTTCTTTACAAGGATTCGCTGCGAATCTGAGACCAGTGGATAGCCCTACACTTAAGTGATGACAGCCTCTGACTCGGCCGCCACACCCCCCTCTCTTCCGCACGGCCTCACCAGCCGCCAGGTGCTTTCGTGGCGCAATGCGATCGCCACCCTTTTCGCGCTCGCTGGCTTCTCTTTTGCCAGCTGGGTTGGCCGCATCCCGACGGTGCGTGACACTTTTGATGCCAGCCATTCGGAGATTGGCATCATGCTCTTCGGGCTCGCGATCGGCTCGCTGCTCGGGCTCGTCGTTGCCGGCAAGCTCGTCGAGCGGTTCGGCGCGAAGATCGTCGTACGGGCGTGCGTCGTGCTGTTTGTCGCTTCGCTCGCCGCCACCGCGATCATTATTGGGGTACTGGGCAGCTTCCTCGGTGCTGTGATTTCTCTCGCTGTCTTTGGGCTGGCTTTCAGCACCTACGACGTTGCGATTAACCTCTCGGGCACCGCGAACGAACGACTACTCGGTCGTTCGAGCATGCCTACCCTGCACGGTTTCTACAGTCTCGGCACGATGGCGGGCGCTGGCTTCGGCGCTGCGGCAGAGGCGCTGAGCGTTCCTCTCGCCACCCACCTCGTGATCGTCTCGGCGATCGTGCTCATCACCGCGCTCATCGTGTCGGCGTTCATCCTGCCCGAACGCCTCGCCGATCCGGCGCCGAACACCGTGGAGATGAAGATCGCCGCGGGTGAGCTGACCGCCCCGAAATTGAAGAGTGTCTGGCTCGAGCCCCGCACCATCCTCATCGGCATCATTGTGCTCGGCATGGCCTTTGCCGAAGGCTCGGCGATCGACTGGCTCGCTCTCGCCATGGTCGACGGTTACGAAATCTCCAACGCCTTCGGCACCCTGATCTTTGGTGTCTTCGTGACCGCCATGACCGCCACCCGCTTCTTTGGCGTTCGCGCCCTCGACCGCTTCGGTCGCGTCCCCGTACTGCGCGCATCCGCCGGTCTCGCTGCTGCCGGCTTGCTGCTCGTGATCTTTTCGCCCGCCGTCTGGCTCGCCGTCATCGGCACCGCGCTCTGGGGTGCAGGTGCCGCACTCGGCTTCCCCGTCGGCATCTCCGCCGCTGCGGATGACCCCAAGCGTGCCACCGCCCGCGTCACCGCCGTGGCGACCATCGCTTACGCCTCCACCCTGATCGGCCCACCCATGATCGGCGTTCTCAGCGACCAAGTCGGCGTGCTGAACGCCCTGCTGCTCATCGTCGTTCTCGCGATCATCTCCGGACTGCTCTCGCCCTACGCCCGCGAACTGGCAGGCCGCCACGCTTTCCCGTACGTCGACTTCTCGTCGCCGGGTACGACATCCATTGCCATCACTATGGCCACCACCGAAATGTACTTCGTCATCACCCCCGAGCAGATCGAAGAAGCTCAGCGCGAGAACGAGCGTCGCGGCTTGGGCAAGTTCAAGCGCAAGCGCCCTGGCAAGTAGCACCGCGCAGCTTCCTCGAAGCTGATCACTCAGGCCTGAGCGAGCCACTCCCTCACGCGGTCGCTGAACCAGTCCGGGCGTTGCAGCGGGATGCCGTGCCCGCAGCCTTCGACGAGCGTGAGTGTGCTGCTGGGCTGGGCTTCGTGAATCGCGGCGGCCGACTCGTGCATCAGCCGACGCTCCTTCGTCCCGGCCATCACGAGTACACGACCGTCGAAGGCAGACCACTCCGCCGGGAGTTCGAATCTCATGTTCTCGCCGACGGCGGCGAGCAAGCTTTCTTTCGTGACACCGGCACTCGTCTCGATGTAGTCCTCGAGTTGGTGAGGAGGAACGAACAATTCGCGAGCTTGTAGCTTGGCGAACCAACGCTGGCGAGCGAGCGGAGCGCTGACCCCCAGGGCGGCGAGGGTGAGCCCCGTGAAGGGCATGGCTTTCGCCTGCGCGCTCACGATCACGGCATTCGTGACGAGTTGAGGGTGGTGCGATGCGAGCAGAATCGAAAGCTGCGCGCCCAGCGAGAACCCGATTACGGTGACCGGGGTCGTGATGAGACTTGCCAGCGCTGCGACCGTCGCGGCGTGCGAAACATAGGGTTCGTCGGCTGAGCGTCCGTGGCCCGGGAGGTCAGGAACAATCACCCGGTAATCGGCCTCGAGCCGCTCTCGCAATGAATCCCACATCCATCCCGCAACACCGCCACCGTGGAGAAGCAGTACGGGCGGGGCATCGGCTGGTCCGGAGGTGGCGACATACATGGTCACCATCCTGTCAGGTGCGCGAACGCGGATGGCCGTCGGCGGCGCGGCCAGATGATGAATCTCGTCCGGAATGATTCACCACCGGCCTTCTCCGAGTACCGTAGGACGGTGCGACTTGTCATAGCCAAATGCTCCGTTGATTACGCCGGGCGTCTCAGTGCCCATCTGCCCCTCGCGACGCGACTGCTGTTACTGAAGGCCGACGGCAGTGTGCTCGTGCACTCCGATGCGCTCTCGTACAAGCCGCTTAACTGGATGAGCCCGCCCTGTGTGCTTTCCACTCTTGAGCCCGGAGCCGAGCAGTCGGATGCCGGAGTCACCGAGATCTGGAAGGTCGCCCACACCAAGTCGGCCGACATGCTCATCGTCTCGATCCACGAAATCCTGCACGATTCGAGCCACGAACTAGGCGTCGACCCCGGACTGCAAAAGGATGGCGTCGAGGCTCACCTGCAGAAGCTGTTGGCCGAGCACATCGACATTCTCGGCGAGGGCTACCGCCTCGTGCGCCGCGAATACATGACCGCCATCGGGCCGGTCGACATTCTGGCGACCGATGAGAAAGGTGCGAGCGTTGCCGTGGAGCTCAAGCGCCGCGGCGACATCGACGGTGTTGAACAGTTGACGCGCTACCTCGAGTTGATGAACCGCGACCCGCTGCTAGCTCCGGTCACCGGCATTTTTGCAGCCCAGGAAATCAAGCCTCAGGCACGCACGCTCGCGAAGGACCGCGGGATCCGCTGTGTGTTGTTGGATTACGACGAGATGCGCGGACTCGACGACCCCAACATGCGATTGTTCTAGTCTTCAGGCGATTGTCTTAGTCTTCAGGCACACGGCCTAGGCTGGTAACAAATGGCTAATAACTGGACTTGCATTCTCGTTGACCTCGATGGCACGATCGCCGACTCGGCGCCCGGAATTACGGCGTCACTCGCGTACATGTTTGAGGAGATGGGCCACCCGGTTCCCTCGGCAGAAGAGCTTCGGGCCTACGTCGGCCCGCCCATTGTGGACTCGTTTCGCGACCGCGCCGGGTTCACCGCCGTTGAAGCGGCGCAGGCCCTCTCGATTTACCGCCGCCACTACATGGAGGGCAACAGCGCCAACGGAAGCGACATCTTCCCAGGCATGCCCGAGGTACTGAAGACGCTGCACGCGACCGGAATTCCGCTGTCGCTGGCAACCTCGAAGCCCGAGTTTCCCGCATCCGTGATTCTCGACCTAGCGAACCTCACGCAGTACTTCCGCGTGATGGCGGGTGCGTCGATCGATGAGATTCGTAGCGCGAAGAAAGACATCGTGTCCGAAGCACTCAACCGCCTCACCATGATCGGGGCAGATATCAGCAACCCCGTCATGATCGGTGACCGCTTCTACGACATCGAGGGCGCTGCCGAGCACAACATCCCCACGATTTATGTCGACTGGGGTTATGGCAACCCCGGCGAATCCGAGGGCTCGCTCGCGGTCGTGTCGAAGGCAGAAGAACTGCTGCCGCTGCTGCTTCCTAGCTAGAAGGCCGCAGCTCGACCGTTTTCGGGAACTCATCGTTGAAGGTTTGCTCGATCACGAGCGGATCCCGGTCGACGCCGTCAGGGATCTCGAGCACGTGCAGCGTGTACTCAATGTTGTTCATGCTCGGCAGCAGCGATGGTGGTTGACGAAACTCAACGTGCATCACGCCGTCGTCAGCCGCATACGCTTTCGTTGGCGTCCACTGCCGACCGCTACTCCCTCCGGTGCGGATGCCGACCTTATCGTCATCAATGAGGCAGGCGACGAGGGCGCCGGTGTCGTCTTCCGCCACAACCGCGGCGTCATCACAGTCGCCTGCATCCTTGAGCGCGATGCTCGGACCGACGCACGCCGTGAGGGCTAGGCCGCATACGACGAGGGCGGCGGCGAGCCCACTGGCCCGCCCGACCGCTCGGTAACGAAAACTGCGTGTTCTGCGCATCACCTGGATCTCCATTTCCCGCTGCGGCACCTCTGCATAATTCAACTAAAGCTCATGCTCCTGCGCGGGGGGGCTTCAGGAACAAAGTTGATCGAACCGAGACCTAACCGGGCCACCACGATTTAATTCCGGATTGGTCCTTGGCTTAGCCAGGCCACAACCTCTAGCGGGCCAGGCTTTCCACAATGCGACCATAAATGCCGGGCAACCGCGCGGCGAACGGCACGATGGCTCGGCGCAGCGGTGAGTTCGCGGCCGCCACGAGCCCGGTGGTGAGCATCCGAAAGTCGCGGGTCACTCGCCGCCATTCGCGTTCGTACCGTTCAGGTTTGCCGGCGACGATGCACTCGATGGCGGCGCGCGCCTCCGCGAGCCCTAAGCGGATTCCCTCCCCCGTGATCGCATCGACGTAGCCAGCGGCGTCGCCCACGAGCAGCACTCGGCCCGCGCGCTGCCCGGTCGTGTTCTGCAAGAGCGGGCCAGCCCCCCGCACGCTCGACGCAGGAGTCGCGCCGCGCAACCGTTCGGCGAGCGCAGGCACACTCGCCAGCGCCTCCTCGAACGACGTTCCGCGCGGGCCCAGCACCGCAACACCCACCTCGGTGTCGCTCACCGGCGTGACATACAACTCCGCGGTCGGCGCCCAATGCACCTCCACGAGATCCGTCCACGGAGCAATCTCAAAGTGCTGCCGGATGCCGAACCGCCGAGAATCACGTCGCCTCACGCGGCGAGGGCGCGCGGCCAGACCAACCAGCTCGCGCACCGTGGAGTGCAGGCCATCGCAGCCGAGCATCCACCGCCCCTCGATGGTGCGGCCGTCGGCGAGGTGCGCGGATACCGCGCCGCCGTTCTCGCCGTCGTCGCCTTGCTCGATCGCCTCAACCTTGCCGTGGTCGAACTCAACGCCGAGCTCGAGCGCACGCTCGGTGAGCGCACGGTGCAGTTCGGTGCGGCGAACGCCGAGCGCGGCATCTGAGGCGAAGCGATGTTCGGCGGTGCGGGTGCCGTCTTGGTAACTGATGCCCGCGATCTTGCGCCCGTGTGGGTGCACCCCGAGAGCGGCGAGTTCGGCGACGGCGCCGGGCATGACTCCTTCGCCGCAGGCTTTGTCGATGGTGCCGGTGCGCGGTTCGACCACGAGGGCGGTCAGGCCGCGCAGCCGCGCGTTGATGGCAGCGGCGAGACCGATGGGCCCGCCACCGACGACGATGACGTCGATGACCGGCGAAACGCTCGGTTCGGCCGCCGCATCATCGGCCGTACCTGCAGCGACCGCATCGTCACCCGCCCCACTCATGGCGTCAGTTCGCGCAGTGCCCGGTTTTCGGTCGGGATGCGGAACGCTAACAGCAGCACCGCGTTCAGCACGGTGAAGACGATCGCGGTGACCCACGCGGTGTGCACGAGCGGCAACGCGATGCCCTCGATCGCCACGACAAGGTAGTTGGGATGCGGCAACCACGTCAGCTTGTACGGCCCGCGGTTCTGCACACGGCCGGCTCCGGGCACCACGATTACGCGCGTGTTCCACTGAGCGCCGAGCGAGTTGATAATCCAGTAGCGTGCCGCTTGGCAGAGCAGGGTGATGACGAGCATCGGGATTCCGAGCCACAGCAGGAACGGGCGATCGGCCACGATCACTTCGACAACGCAGGCGATCAGCAGGCCCGTATGCAGGGCCACCATCCACGGAAAATGCTTCTGCCCATACTCGCGACCGCCGCGCTCGAACGCTGCCGCAGCGTTGCGCTGGGAGATGCGCAGCTCATAGAGGCGTTCCATGCCGGTGCCGAGCACAAGCGCGATGTAGGCAATGACGGTCATGCGCGCGGCTCCTTCATGCTCAGCGCTCGGTCGTTGAGGCGGCCACGAAACCCAGCAGCGGCGCCCATCACGACCACTCCAAGAGAACGAATTCGGCGCTGACGCCAGGCCCGAGAGCGAAGGCGAGAGCGTGACTACCGGGGGCTGGCGCGGGATCGGCGTGCAGAGCATCCGCCAGCACATGCAGCACCGCTGCCGACGACAGGTTGCCGACGCGGGCAAGGCAATCCCAGCTCGACTGCAGGTCGCTGCGCTGAAGCCCGAGCGAACTCTCGAACGCTTCGAGCACGCGCGGGCCACCCGGATGCGCGATCCAGGTATCGATATCGGCAATCGTCAGGCCGTTGCGGCCCAGAAACTCGCTGACCTCGCCCGGGAAGCTGTTCTGAATCACGTCGGCCACGCCGGCGCTCAGCACGATCTCGAAGCCAGTGCCGCCCACGTTCCAGCCGATCACATCGTTGCTGTCGGCTACGAACGTGCTGCGGGTGTCGATGACGCGCGGGCCCGGCTCGCTGCGGTTCTCCCCCACCATCACGACCGCTGCAGCACCGTCGCCAAAGAGGCCGGTAGCGACGAAGTTGGCCATGGTCTGGTCGTCGCGTTGCAGGGTGAGCGAGCACAGCTCGACGCTCAGAACGACGCCCACGTCATCCGGATGCCCGACCAGATAGTCATGCACCCGAGCTAAGCCCGCGGCCCCCGCCACGCACCCCAACCCGAACGACGGAACCCGCTTCACGTCGGGTCGCAGCCCCAGCCGCGGAATCAGCAGGGCGTCGATCGAGGGTGCCGAGATGCCGGTGACAGAGGTGAAGAACACAAAGTCGACATCGCTCGGGGCGAGCCCGGCATCCGCGAGTGCTGTTCTCAGCGCCCGATCAAGCAGGTCGGTAGCGACGCGAATGAACTCGTCGTTGCTCTCCCGAAAGCTGCCGAGATCGCGGTAACGCTCGAGCGGGAGGGCAGTATGCCGACGCTGGATGCCGCTGGCTCCGTGCATCCGCTCGATGACAGCCTGATGCGAGGGTGTGGCAGACAGGAGCGGGCCAAGCTCGGCTGTGATTTCGGCCTGCGTGTAGCTGCGCTCGGGCACCACCGGGGCGACTGCCGTAACTCTGCTCATTCAGAGACTCCGCTCATTTAGTGAATTTATCACGCACCGGCGTCGCGCCCGAGGCCGTCGCCGTGACCGTGACCGTCGTCGTGGCCAGTGCCAGCCTCTGGTGTTCGGGCCCACTGCCCGGAGTTGCCAGGGACGCCCAGCTGCCCTCGCCGTTTCTGTGCAGCAGAGCGTGGGTTCGAAGCGCCGGACGGTGGAGCGTAGCCCGCTGTCATCGCTAACGCCCTCTCACGGTTGGGGCCATCGATCGCACGCCTCGACGACTCTGCTGCTTCCGGCGAAATTCCGTAGCTGACGGCGACCTGAGTCCAGTCCGTGGTGCGTGCGGCGACATCGCGCACAATGGCCGAGGCGTCGTCGCGGCTGAGCCGGAACGCGTCGTGGGCGTCGCGCAGTTGCCGGATGTCGCGCCCGTACCGTTCGCCGCCCTCGACGATCGGCGTCGCTTCGACGTGGTCGGGGCGACGGTTGGGTTCGAGATCGAAAACCGGTGACAAGCTCCAGCCATTGTGGTCGCGAAGGAATCCGTGGTTCCGAAAATGATCATCAACGTTGCTGATGATGAGATTGAGCGCAATCCGACGAAACAGCTCAGCCTGATCGTCGCTCGGCGCCGGACTGTATTGCGCGAGAGTGTCAGCGAGGTCGCTATAGGACAGCGTGTGGTTGTCACTTTTTGTGGTCAGCGAATGCGCGCTGATGTACCCGATGCGGCGATCAGAGTCTCGGTCAAAACGGCGACTGAGGAGAATCGATTGCGACTCCGAAAGGCGCACGAGATCGAATTCTGGGGTGTGGATGCCGGCAGCTTTCGCTAAGGCAAGCGCCGTGGCTTCCCAGGCCATGGGGTCGTAGAACTCTGTCTCGCGGGCGAACTTCGCCATCCACAGTTCGCCACCCTTGGTGACGGTCGCTTTAGGGCGAGCACCTCCCGCGCTGGTACCCGCGTCGGCAAGAATCTGAAGTTCGGCATCCGTCTCCTCGCCCGCCTCGAAAGCGCGCGCGGCGGCGACGATCCTCGTGAGGTCGTGCACCTCAGCGACCGGATGATTGTGGGCGCCTAGGTACGTGCCCTGCGCATCACGCAACCGAAGCGCGCCCTGTCGGGTCGCGTCATTGACGTGAGTGAGAAAGTCGAGCGTGGTGCGGGCAGGGGTGCCGGCGCGAATGATTCGCTTGCCCCACGCATCCGGCATCGAGTCACCTAGTGCGCCCAGCGTTTCGCGGCCAGACCACGTGCGAATCGGTCCGCTCGTGCGCGGCATGTCCGGGGAAAGGTCATAGCCCCGAGGATCGGTGACGTAACTATCGGTGTAGCGAAAAACGAGCGACGTCGCGGCAGAACTGCTTGCCCCTTCGCTGGCGACAGTTCCCGCCTGAACTTCGGCGCCATCAGGAAGAACAACACTAACGTCGGCGGAGGCGAGTGGCTCACGCATTACTCTCCCTCGGTTCGAAGGGTCGGTCGTGGGCTACGCACTCGTTCCACGCTCGCGCGTGCAAGGTTACGGGAACCAAAATCGCTCGCGATGGGGTCGGACGCATCGACCACTGCAGCAAGAATTCCGACCACCCGCATGACGGCGAGCAAGTTCTCGGATGACGTAGAGCGCCCCGTTTCGATCGCGCGAAGAGTGTCGCGGGAAACTCCAGCACGCTCCGCCGTGATGAGGGTCGTGAGCCCTGAAATCTTGCGCCATGCCCTGATGTTGCGGCCGAGACGCTCCATCTCTCGCGCAAGATTCGCGCTCTGTGACGCCATCTCGTCTCCTCAGTTAGTGCCGTAATTATTAGCCACAATATCAGATTATGGCTACTTTTTACGGCATTATGAGTGGGCTGTGAACCTGGTCACGACGGTAAGCACGCCATGCGCGCCAGGCCCCGGTAGACCACAAAGCCCAGGCGATGAGCACGGGCTGGAACGGCATCCGAATCCAGCGCTTCAGGTCAGTGTCGAGACCGAGGGAATCGACGTGGTTGACGAGCTGGGAGATGTTGCCGGGGTAGATCGCGATGAAAAACGCGGCGGCAATCCAGCCCACGGCCGGGCGGTACTTCTTGGAAAGAATCAGGGCGCTACCGAGCGCGATCTCGACAACACCGGATGCCACGACCACGAAGTCTTGATCGAACGGTTGCCAATTCGGCACCTGAGCCTGGAAGTCGTCGCGCGCAAAGGTGAGATGGCCGATGCCAGCGAAAACGAGGGAGGCGCCGAGTGCGATACGGCCGATCCGGCGGCCAATGCGACTGGCGCGCGAAGGTTCGTCGGGCGCGGTTGAATCTCTGGCAGACGCGACTTCGATCTGCTCGCTTGACGGAGTGTTCCCGGTCGAGTCACTGGCGGCTGGTGTCTTATGCATTCCACCATTCTGGTGGGGCGGGCTTAGGGTCTGCCGAGTGACAAGCTGCAGCGCGAGTGGCCAGCAGCGGCAGCGGCAGCAGCCACGGCCACGGCCAACCAACGTTAACGAGCCACGGCCCCCACCGGGTGTGGTGAGGGCCGTGGCCGTCGCGCTGTTCGGAGCGCGGCTAGCCGTTACGGAATGAGTACCGCACGGCCGGTAATGCGGCCGGCTTCGAGGTCGTCGAAGGCCTTCTGGAAGTCGGCCATCGGGTATTTCGTTACCTCAACGCCAAGCTTGCCCTGCTGAGCAAGCGCGATCACCTGGAGTTGATCGGCGCGGGTTCCGCCATACGAGAGCTGAACGTCGGTTCCCCACGGGAGGACCGGGGCGGCACCTACGGCGTAATCGAACTGTGCACCGCCGAGGCCTACAAAGCGGAGCATCCCGCCGGGAGCGATCACGGCAACCGCGAGATCTACGGTGGGCTGAATGCCAACAAAATCGAAGACGGCATCCGCACCGTACTGGTTAGTTTCATCGAGGATGCGCTGAGCTGCAGCGCCGTCGCTCTTGAGCACAAGGTCAGCACCGAGTTCACGCGCGAGCTCGAGCTTGGAGTCATCGCTGTCGAGGGCGATGATGCGGGCACCGGTGGTGGCCTTCAGAATCTGGAGTCCGAGGTGTCCGAGGCCACCGACACCGATTACTACGGCGGTCGAGCCAGGAGTGAGGCGCGAACGCGCACTGTTGATGGCGTGCATGGGGGTGACACCGGCATCCGCGAGGGGCGCTGCCTGAACGGGGTCGAGGTCACCGATCTTGTCGAGGTGGCGGGCCTTCACGACCAGGTACTCGGCCATGGCGCCGTCTGGGCCGAGGCCCGGGGTGGTGGGGAATTGCATGCGGCTGCCGTTGACTTCACACTCGTTGTCGCGACCTTCGATGCAGGCGCGGCAGTGGCCACACGCCCAGATTAGGCTCACAAGAACGGCGTCACCTTTGCTGTAGCCCTCGAGTGCTGAACCAACTTTTTCCACCCAGCCGGCGCCTTCGTGACCGACTGTTCCGCCGAAGAAGGGCCATTCTTCGCCCATGTGAAGGACGTGGAGGTCGGAGTGGCACAGCCCAGCGCCCGCAATCTTGACCAAAATTTCATCGGGACCGATCTCCGGCACGGGAACATCCTGAAGTTCCATCGTGTGGGGGCTTACGAGCTTCACTGCTTGCATGGGCTAAATCCTCTCTAGGGTGAGGCTGAGGTTTGCAGCCTCCCCTCTAGCCTATACGTCCTATCTGACAGGTGTCAGATAGTGGTCTATTCCGCTACAGTTCGGTTATGGATGCTCGCACTCGCCGCTCCCGCGACGCTCTCGTTGCGGCGGCCTACGCCCTCGCCGAGCAGCGCGACATCGCCACCATTTCGGTCACCGACATCACGAACGCGTCCGGCATCAGCCGCGACACTTTCTACCGCCATGCCTGCGACCCCGTTGATCTCATCGCCACTGCCCTGCACGCCGAGTTGGCTGACGCCATCGAACAATTCGGTGATCTGCTCGACCCCGCGGAGACGGCTGCGTTCTCCCACGCCACTGAGCCTGCCCCGGACGCTAGAGCGAACCAGAACGCATCGACCACGACCTTGTCGACGACGAACCATGTTTTCGCCGGCCCCACTCGCGTCTTCCTCAACCACGTGCGCACCCACGCCACGCTCTATCGGATGGCGGCCAGCGGCCGCCTGAGCGGCCGCCTGCGTTCGGTGCTCATCGAGCCTGCGCGCGAGATTCTCGCGGATCATCTGCGGCGGCATCCAGAAATCGTGCCTGCCACACTCGCCCCGCTTTCCGAAACGACGTTTGCCATGGCTGTCGCCTACGCCGCCGGCGGAACGGTCGCCGCGGCCGAAGCGTGGCTCCTCACGGGCGACCTCGATGACCTTGACGGCGCCGTGCATGCGGTGCTCGCCGCGAGCCCGCAATGGTGGGGCGACCGGCGCTAGCTGAGGGCCGATACGAGCCGAATAGCTTCCGAGCAACGCACGGGCGGTCGCTATTTCTTCTTACCGTTCTCGATGACGCGTGGCGGACCCTCGGGGTTAGGGGCTCCACCTTCATTCACCCAGTCGTCGATTTCGTCAGCATCTTCTCTAGGGATCGGTCGTGAAAGCCCGAACATCGACCGAACCTTGTCTGTGAACTTACCCATGCCCGGCAGTGTAGCCATCGGAACGTAAAACTGCCGGTGAGAAAAGGTTTCAGCGTGAAGTCGTCTTCCTCTGTTAAACGGCCCGGCCTTTCGAGCCTGAAGCGCGCCTCGGCCCGAACACCACAAACAGCACCGCGACGATGACCGCCCACGCGGGGTAGGTCAGCCAGACCCACTCGGCCCCGGGCTCACCCGAGCCGGCGAGCGCGTAGATCACTCCCGCCGAGCTGCTTCCCACGACGCCACCGATCGCGTTGGCGAGACCCTGCACGCCGAAGTAGCTCGCGACGGAGCCTTCGGGGGCGAAGCGCGAAACGGTGGCATTGAGCACGGGCTGCGCGAGCATTTGGCCGACAATGAACACGGCAACGCCCACGAGCATTCCGGGCAGATTCGTCGAGAGCCCCATGATGCCGACGCCGACGCCCAGACACGTCGTCGCGCCGGCGAGGGTCACGCGGTCAGGCAGAAAACGGTTAGCGGCACCCGTGAGCGGCAGCATCGTGAGCACCATCACGATCGCAGCGCCCGAGTAGATGAAGCCGAGATCAGACGGGCCCGACGTGAACTCGGCGGCCCGAAACGGGATCACGAGATAGAACTGAGCGATGAGCACCGCGGTTCCCGCCACGAGCGCGCAGTACCGCACGAACGCAAGGTCGGCGAAGGCAACTCGCAAGCGCGGCGGGGTGCGCGCCTTGTCGTCCTCCCCCGGTCCGGGCAAGCCGAACGCGCTAATGATGAACGCGATCACGAACATCCCCGCCGCCGACAGGCTCACGAAAGCAAAGTCAGCACCCGCTAAGAAACCGCCGATGATGGGGCCCACGATGAAGCCAACATTGCTGACCACCTCGCGCGTCGAATACACGCGGATGCGGTCGCTGCCGGTCGTGAGGGCGGCATACGCCGAATAGCTGGCGGGGTGAAACAGCGCACCGCCGAGCCCTGTGAGGATCGACGCCACCACTAGCAACGGCACGGAATCCACGGTGCCCAGCATGGCGAATCCCGAAGCCCGAACGAGCACCCCGATCAGGATGGCACGGCGAAAGTTGATGCGGTCAGCAACCCACCCGGCGATCGGCATCATGCCGTTTTGGGCGGCGGTGCGCACGGCCGTTAGCGCCGCGACAACCGCGATCGTGAGGGTCAGATCTTGCAGAAAGTGGTACGCCAGCAACGGCACGAGCATGTAAAAGCCGACGGCCATCGTGAAGGTATCGCCATAGAGAACCTTCAGCGCAAACGAGATCGGCGGGCGCTTCGCCACCGCCCTAATCCTGTTCGTCGTTGACGGGAGGTTTCGGGCCCCAGGCCCGCACCCCGACATACACCGGCACCGCGATCGCAGCGAAGGGCGCAATCGTCGGCAGCAGAATCGACACCACGAGAGTCACCGCAACCGTGAACGACACGAAGAGCGCGCGACGCGGATGCTGCAGCATCAACACGAATCCCTCCCGAACCCAGGTTCGAGCATCCGCTTCCGGGCTGAGGGTCGCGGCGGCGGTCGTGGCTACGAACAGTCCGCACACACCGGCAGCCACCGGGATGACGGCGGCGCTGAGCATCAGCGCAATCGAGCCACCGCCCTGAGCCAGTTGGTACGCCAAGAACACGCCATCGCCGACCATGATCGCGAGCACCACGGTCGCGATGATGCCGAGGCCGAGCGTGCGACGCCACGTATCGCGAAACTCCCGAAAAGTGTTCGTGAAGACCTTGTCATCGTTATCGACTATCCACCGCGCGAACGCTCGAGCGAGAGCGATCGCAGCGGGAAGCACCGTGATGATGCCGAGCGTGAGAATCAGCACCGCAAGCGAACCCAGAAAGATGTTGCCCGGGTAGGTGAGCGCGGTCAGCATGCTGCGCTCCCACCGCGGCGTGCGGCGCTTGGTTCTCTTCGGCTGGCTCATCGTCGCGCGTTCGTGTTTCCTTGGAATCCTTCGCCCACGACGGCTGCTGCGCCCAGCGTGGGAGCGTCGCCATCGAAGCCCAACGATACGGTTTCGGTCACTCCGTCGCGCTCGATCTCCACACGAACTCCGCCGGCAGCGACGTCGTAACGGATGCTCGCCGGGGCAGTGTCATCCCAGCGACGCGACTCGAGCACCGTCACGAAGCGTGCACTCGTCGTCGGCTCACTCACGCGCTTGAGCGTGTGCTGCTTCTTGCTGATCGCCAAGCTCGGAGTGGATGACGTGGGGTTGGCGTGCACGAAGGTCTCGACGATCTCACTGGTGGCATTGTCATCGAGCGCAGCGATCGGCATGACACCGTGACCGGCATCCGCTCGCCACCGCTTATCGGCGAGCGCCACCGGAGCGTTGTCGGTTTGCAGCAGCCACGTCCAGGTGCGGGGCTGGTCGGCGGCGAGGTCGTCGGCGATCACGAGGGTTCCCCCGGGCGTCATGACGAGGTGGCGGCGAACGCGCGTGACGCCCAGGTCGCGGTCGTACATCGCGGAAGACTCGCTCACCGCATGCGTCCAGCCGTCCTTGATCGTGGTCGTCAAAATCTCGGCCGTGAACTCCTCGGCCAGCTCTTCGAACACGTGATACCGGTCTTCGTTCACGAAACCGTTGCCGTCAATGAGGATCGAGTTGTGGTGTTCAGTGAGTTTGCGCGACGAATAGCCTTCGTCAATCGCCAAGTACGAGCCGTTCCCGAGGAACACGAACGAGCCCGAGTCAGGGTGGTGGTGTCCCGCGTTCAGCGTGACCCAGCCGTTCTCCTTGCGCTGGCGGTGCGACTGATCCCACGCTTTGTGGCCGCCACCAGGCGATGCTTTGAACGAGACGAGGCTCGCCTGCTCATCCCACGAGCTGCGCCCAACCACGAGTCCGAGGTCTTCGAAGTACTTGCTCGGCGGGAGAGTTTCCGGGCCGGCCGGCTCAACCGTGGGGTCGAACCACAGCAGCTCTTGGTACGCCTCGGGGCGAACGCCGGGCCGCACTCCACTCTCGTAGGCTTCGCGCCAATAGAACTCGGTCGACACCTTGTTGGCCAACCACTGTGCCTGCGGGATGCGGTACTCGGCAGCGAGCTTGTAATACAGGGCGACCGGGTGCCCGCTTCGGCGGTCGTGGCAGTCACCGTGATCGACGATCCGCTCCATGTCCGGAGCTGCTTGGTAGAGGCGGTACCAGAACGTTTCCTTTAGATAGGTGCCGCGATTGAACCAGTCGAGGCCCTCTTGGTCGCGCAGCACGTCGAGGTAACTCGCGATCCACGGCACTCCGTAGCGCCAGTAGACGACGCCCTCGTTGTTGGAGCCGTCATCAGGAAGCGAGTCGAGAACCTTGCCGAAGTTATCTTTCGCGCGCTCCGTCCAGGCTTTGGCTTCGGGGTACTTCTCTTGCAGGGCGTAGCCCGCGGTGGCGAGGCCGGCGTAGCAAATCCAGTTGTGGTTCTGCCAGTACGACGACGACCACCATCCGCCCTCTTTCTCCACGGCGAACTCGTACATGCGCTGGCCCTGCAACAGCAGTTTGTCTTCGAGCGCCTGCTTCTCTTCGGGACGCAGCGCATCGCCAGCCCACGAGTACGCGAGCGAGAGCCCGTGCAGAATCCAGCCGGCATCGAGGTCGTGGTCGGGCAGATTCGCCTTGCCCCAGTGCGGGAACGACAGCGGCGGCGCCAACCAGCGACGCAACTCTTCGAGGTACGCCTCTTGACCGGTGAGGCGGTACGCGAGCGCAAGGTTCGCAGAACCCGGCCCGAAATAGGTGATGGATGCCAGCGGGTGTTCCTGCGGAAGTTCCATACCCTTCGCGCGCTCACACTCCTCCAAGAGTCGACGGAATTGCGCGCTCAACGGGCCATCCAGCGCGCTCCGCAGCTCAGCTTCGCGGCTACCAATCAGCATGGGGGTGGTCACAGTGCTACCTCTATTCGGGAAGTGTCGTGGTCAGCGGTGGCGATCTCAATCACCACAGCGGTATCGGAAATATGGGTCTCAATGGAGTCGATGGTGGCGTCGGGATCGAAGCTGTAGACGCTCACGAAAGTCGCGGTCGGGGCCGTGGTCACCCAGTCGCCGATTCCTTGGAGCCGGCTTGGGTCGTCGGAGGGCCCGCGACCGGCGTGGAGGTCGAGCGTGGTTTCGCCGGCGGCCCAGTGCCAACCGTTCAAGGCCGGCAGAGTCTGCTCGCCAGTTGTGGCGTGCGCGCCCACGGGCGAAGCAGCTGCTCCCGCACCAGCACCCCAAGTCGAACGCCACGAGTTGCCGATAACTCTGACGCTGAAATCAACGGCAGGGCGAAGACCAAGCGCAATCGTGTGTGGTTCGCCGTCGTCGCACGTGACGTGAACGACATCCACGAGCACTCCGTCGGCGAGTTGCACCGTGCGGCTCAGGCGCACGCCCTCGATCGCGGTCGTGGTGACGGCCGTGACGCGCGAGGTCGCAGCATCCCACGCGGTGATCTCGGCGGTTGCTTCGACCTGATCGGCGCCATCAACGCTCACCGTCGGATGCGCGATCGTGCGCGCGTAATACGAATGACGAAGCGCATGCCCATAAGGCGGAACCGCCGGGGCCGGCTGCCAGCGAACGCCATCGCCATAGAGATAGAGCGCGAGCTTGTCGAAGTGACCGTGAGCTCCGCCGTGGGGTCCAGCATCGAGGATGCCGACCATGCGATTGCGTGAATCACGCAACACGACATACCCGGCATCCTCGAATGCTCGCGAACCGACCACCACCGGTGCGCGGTCAAGCGGTGCGCCCACAAACCAGCCATCGAGCATCCACTCGAGACCATCGTGGTCAGCACCAAGTCTTTCGACGACCCACGACTGCACAGTCGTCAGGCCGGTGTCACTGAAGAACTGAGCACCCAGCGAACAGATCTCCAACACCTCGCGGTGCATCGCGACCCGGTCGTAGGGGCCGTCGTGCAGCGCGGGCAAGAATCCATCGGGGGCCGCGATCGACACCAGTACATCGATCATGCGGCGCACAGTATCGGCAACCTCAGTCGCAACCTGCTGCGGGTCGAGCCCACGCAGGCCCAGAAGATAGGCCCGCAAAACGAACACGTGATAGTAGGTGGATGCCTCCCACTCCCAGCCGTCAGAACGCACGGCGAGCTGCAAGTGATCCACGATCGCGGTCTCGAAGTGTGCGGCAACAGGCTCGCCACCCAACGACTCGCGGGCTAACGCGATAAGCCGAGCGGCGGCATTCAACCACGCGGTGTAGTTGCTGCGCTGGTCGTTGCGGTCTTCGACGAGGATGCGGCGCGACTCGGCCAGCGTGTCAGCAAGCCCTTCGAGGGTGCGGTTGAGAGTTGCCGACTCGTGAAGTTCAGGGATTGGTCCGAGCGTGATGATCGCATCCGCGAAGCCGACGGCCCACTGCGCCTCAGAGAGTGCTTGGGCAAAGAGCTTGCCGCGCAGCATCCACGATTCACTGCGTTCGCTCCAGCCGCCGGCCGAAATCTGGTCGTACAGTGCGGCGTAATCGAGCACGAGCTCGACAGCACGCTCACGATCGGCGACGTCACCGTGCAGCGCGTACTGTCGCGCAGCAACCCGGGCGGCCCGAGCAAGGGCTTGATGTTCAAGCGCGAGCCAGGCGGCCTCGACCTTGTCACCCGTGAGGCGACAGCCGTAGCTGCACAGAAACTCGTTACCCTCGCGGGCGCCCAACTCGATGCCGTGGGTGGGGCAGACATAGTCATGCCACCACCCGCCCGGCTGCTGCGGAACTGAACTCATCGGAAGTTGAGGCCTCCGTTGATGTCGACAACTTGGCCCGTGACATACGACGAGAGGTCGGACGCCAAGAACAGAGCAACGTCAGCAACGTCACCGGCGGTGCCGGCGCGACCGAGCGGGATGCCCGCCACGATGTTCTTCTGGGCTTCGCCCGGAGTGAAGGTCTCGTGGAAGGCGGTCTCGCCGATGAAGCCAGGAGCAACAGCGTTGACGGTGATTTTCTTGCCGGCGATCTCCTTGGCGAGAGCACGCGTGAAACCGACAACGGCAGCCTTCGAGGTTGCGTAGACAACCGATCCAGCACCACCACCGTTTTCGGCAGCGAGAGATGCCATCGTGATGATGCGGCCGTGCTCCGACTCGGCGAGCGCGGGGAGGGCCTGGCGAGTCGTGAAGAAGGTGCTCGCAATGTTCACATCCATGACCTCGTTCCAGCGCTCATCCGTGGTCTCGGTGATCGTGGCGCGGCCCACCAAGTGACCGGCGTTGTTGACGAGGATGTCGAGGCCGCCAAGGAACTCGACTGCGGCATCCACGAGCTTCGTCGCCTGCGCTGAATCGGTGAGGTCAGCCTGCACCGCGAGTGCGCGATGCCCGCCCGCTTCGATCTCTTCCTTGACGGCGGTGGCTCCCGCTTCACTGTTCGCGTAGTGCACCACTACGTCAGCTCCCGCCGCCGCCAGTGCTTTCGCGATGGCCGCGCCGATTCCTGCTCCTGCGCCTGTTACGAGTGCGCGTCGTCCGGTGAGGTCAATGCTCATGTCTAATTACCGTGCCTATCTATTGATTGGGTGTTGATTAGTCGAAGGTTCGTGCGGTGCCGCCAGTCGTTCAGGGTGGCTACCGTGCTATTCCGCTACTTGATGCCAGCGTTGGTGAAGCCTTGAATGAAGTACTTCTGGGCGAAGATGAACAGCACCACCATGGGCACCGTCGCCATCGTTGTTCCGGCCATCAGGTACTGCCATTGCGTGTTGTCGAGCTGCTGGAACACGGCGAGCCCCACCTGAATCACGCGCAGATCGCTGCTGGTCGTCACGAGCAAGGGCCACAGGAAGTTATTCCAGCTCTCTTGGAACGTCAGCAGCCCGACAGTCGCGATCGCTGGCTTGATGAGCGGCGTATAGATCTGCGCGAAGATACGAAACTCGCCAAGCCCATCGATGCGCGCTGCCTCTTCGAGGTCCTTCGGCAGCGACAAATAGAACTGACGGAACAAGAAGATGGCCGATGCGCTCAGCCCACCGGGAATGATGAGCGCCCACCAGGTGTCGAGCCAACCGCTACCGCCCTGGCCGAGGATGTCGTTGCCGCCGAACAGGGGCATGAACTTCACGAGCAGGAACTGCGGAACGATCTTCGTGTAGGTGGGGATCATCAGCATCGCGATAAAGGCGAGGAAGATCGCCTCCCGCCCCTTGAAGTAAATACGCGCCAGCGCATACCCCGCCATGGAGCCCAACACGACAGTGATGAGGGTGTGAGTGGTGGCGATCACAAAGCTGTTGCGAAAGTACAGGCCGAACGGCGCAGCATCCAGAGTCGCCGCGTAGTTGCTGAACATCCACTCTTGCGGAAAGAACGTGGGCGGGAACTGTGCCAGTTCGGCCGGCGACTTGAGGCTCGTGAGCACCATCCACAGGAACGGCACCAGCATCGTGATCGAGCCGAGGATGAGCGCCACATTGATGAGCGCCGCTTGACGGCCCTTCGCGTGGTGGAACCACCGCTTGCGCGGAACAACCGTGACCTGCTCGCTGATCGCGAGGGCTTTGATAGTAGGGAGAGTCATCACTAGTCCTCTTCTTTGGTGACGCGACGGCTAATGAGAGTGACAAAGAGGAGGAAGGCAAAGAGCACGACCGACTGAGCGGATGCCATTCCCATCCGGAATTCTTGGAACGCCGAGCGATAGACCTCGTAGGTCATCATCGTCGTGACGTTCGCGGGGCCACCGTCGGTGAGCACGTAGATCTGGTCGAACACTTGGAAGGCACCGATGATCGAGATGATGAAGACGAAGAATGTGGCCGGCTTGAGCATCGGAACGGTGATGCTGAAAAACTTGCGAATAGAGGATGCGCCGTCGAGCGATGCTGCCTCGTAGAGCGATTCGTCAATGTTCTGCAGTGCCGCGATGTAGATGAGCATCTTGATTCCGATGCCCTGCCACGCGCCGACCAAGATCACCGAGGGCAGCG
Source organism: Salinibacterium sp. SWN248 (assembly GCF_015864575.1). Classification (GTDB taxonomy): domain Bacteria; phylum Actinomycetota; class Actinomycetes; order Actinomycetales; family Microbacteriaceae; genus Rhodoglobus. Next base: position 215,640 of record NZ_JADYWW010000001.1, read on the forward strand.
CCCACTGCGGGTCGACGAGCCAGGCTTGACCAGGAATGCCGATCGTTTCCAGCATGGCGTTGAGCAGACCGTACTGCGGGTTGAAGATCCACAGCCACACCATCGCGATGGCGACGGTGGCGGTGACCTGAGGAAGGAAGAAGGCGGTGCGGTAAAACTTCTGCAGCTTCAGGCCCTGGTTCAGCAGCACGGCCACCACGACAGCGACGGCCATTGATACGGGCACTGTCCAGAACGTGTACCAAATGGTGTTGCCGATGGACTGCATGAAGACGGCGTCGTTGAACATTTCGACGTAGTTGTCGAACCAGATCCACTTCGGCGCTTCGAAGATGCCGTAGTCAGTGAACGAAAGATAGAAGGTCGCGATAACAGGGATCAGTGTCCACAGTCCTACGTGGATCACCGATGGCGTGATCATCAGCCAGCCAGCACGGCGACGCTTCTTCTCCGCGGTACTGATCCGCTTGCGTTTCTTCGGTGCGGTGGATGGGGAACCCTGCTTCGCTGCCGCTTCCGCGCTGCGAATGGGGTGTCGCTCTGTAGTGGTCATCACGCCCTCGTGTGGTTGAAGTCTGGGGAGGTAGTGCCCGGGCGGGTTGGTCGCCCGGGCACTCAGGGGAGGAACTAGCGGTCTATTGCTGTCTGAACGAGAGCAGCGAGATCGTCAAGTGCTTCCTGGGGAGTTTTCTGTCCGAGCAGAGCGCCCTGAACTGCGGGGGCGAAATCGCCACGCACCTCAAGCCACTGTGACGGGCCGCCCTCGCGCTGGGCGACATCCAAGTTCTCCATGGCGAACTGCACGAAACGGTTCGACTGCACGTAGTCAGAGTCGAGCAGTTCGGTCAGAGCCGGCACGTTGCCGCGCTGTTCGTTGGCCGCGAGTGCTGCGTCAGGGCTCGAGAGGAACTCGAGGAGTGCGCGAGCTGCTTCCGGGTTCTTCGAGTTGTTGGCAACAGTCGCCAAGGTTCCGCCGAAGAACATGCCGGATGCTTCGCCCTGAATCACAAAGGGCTCAAGGTTGTCGAGCACGGTTTCATCCGCTTCGAGCGCTTGCGTCCACAAGTTGTTGTGAGCGATGCCCATTGCGGCCCGACCATTGATGAGCGGGTTCACGATGTCATCCGTCGACGTGAAGCCGATGTCTTCAACTTCGTACTTGTTCACGAGGTCAGCCATGAGGCCAAGAGCCGCAACACCTTCATCACTGTTGAAGGCGGGTGCCGTTGCGTCGTCATTGAAGAGTTCGCCGCCGGCCGAGAAAAGAATCGTTTCGAAGGCTTGGCGGGCATCCAGCGACATCATGTCGAAGCCTGCACGCTCAAGCGAACCGTTGGATGAGCGCACGGTGGTCGCTTCGGCGATCTCGATGAGCTCTTCCCATGAGGAGGGCGGGCTGTCGTAACCAGCTTCTTTGAGGATGTCCATGCGAGCGACTCCGAAGCGAGTGTCGAGCATGATCGGCACGGCGTAGACATTGCCATCCCACATGCCGGCTTCGACGATCTCGTCGGTGTAACTCTCCTTGAGGGTGTCTTCGCTCAAGCCGAGTTCGCCGAGGTCGGCAAGTACTCCCTTGTCGGCGAAGGCTTCGATCCAGCCGACGCCCATGAGCATCACGTCGGGCACGAGGCCCGAAACGACAGCCGTCGTGAGCTTCTCGTTGAGGTTGCCATAGGTCGTGTAGTCCACGTTGACCGTGACATTGGGGTACTCCTCGTAGAACTGCGGAAGCAGCTCGTCTTCGAGAAGGTCTTGCCCGGGGCTTCCTTCAAAGATGGGGGTGAGCAGGCTGATCTCGCCCGAAACCTCGTCGGGGTTGAGATCAGTGTCTGCTTCTCCTGCTGAACAGGCGGCGAGACCGAGACCCAACAGGGCCACCATCGCGACCGATGCTGTGCGGCGCATTCGTGACTTCACTTCCATGTGCATGTCCTCTCAAGCTGAGATTGAGCGACGGCTCCAGTGCCTTCGTTCCGCGACGTCGTCGTCGGCTCATTCGATTCCTGGCCGATTTCCTAGGGGGGTGGGTGAAATCGGTGTAACGATGCACTGACCATAGACGAGTCTGTCTCGTTACGTCAATAGGTTTTATTTGAATAGGTTCTACGCCGGCGCGAGTGGTTCAGAGGCCGTTTGCCGAAAACCAATAAATCGTTACACTGAAACAGCGATCATCAGGATCGCCATCAACCAAAGGAGGTCACGTGGCTCGAGTAACCATCCAGCATGTGGCGCAGGCCGCTGGCGTTTCCCCCAGCACCGTCTCCAACTTCCTCAACGACCGTCAGGGTCGAATGGTCGCTGCGACACGAACACGCATTGAGACGGCGATCTCAGAACTCGGCTACCGGCCCAACCGTGCGGCCCGCCAGTTGCGCAATGGCAAAACTCAAACCGTTGGCCTCGTCGTGCCGTCTGTCGGCAACCCATTCTGGGGAGCATTCGCTCACGAGGTTGAGGTGGCAGCGCTGGCTTTGGGATGCAGCGTTCTGCTCTGCAACAGCGAGCGCGATCCCGAACGCGAGCGCCGCTATGTCGAAGAGCTGTGGGAAGACGGCGTGCGCAGCATCATCCTCTGCACCTCATTGCCGTCGCTCGATCACGTCAGCAATGTGATCGCCGAGGGCCTCCGTCTTGTCACTTTTGATCGACCAGCTCAACCAAATGATCCCGAATCGGTGGTGAGCATCAGCATCGACAACAACGTGGGCGGCCAGGTCGCCACCGCGCATCTCCTCGAGCTTGGCCACACCAGCATCGCCTTCGTGTCTGGCTCGATTCGCTCGGTCAACCGTTCAGCGCGCTACCGCGGGTATTGCGATGCCATCGAAGCTGCTGGGCTCTCGGTCGCTGACATGCCGCAATGGACAGGGATGGATGCCGCACACTTTGGCGACGTCGAAGCTGCCGAAGTGGGGCGGGCTGCCGCACGCGACCTCTTCGCTGACCCGAAGAATGCCCCCACTGCGGTGGTAGCGATCAATGACATGACGGCACTGGGATTCTGCCGCGGCCTGCGCGATTTGGGGCTCAAGGTCGGGCGCGATGTTTCTGTGATCGGCTTTGACGACATCATCCTCGCCGACCTTTATGACCCGCCGCTCACGAGCGTTCGCCAACCCATCACGCGGATGGCGCAGCTTGCCGTTTCGGAGGCTGTCGAGCGCGGCTCGAACGAGTCGACCGACCCGGGCAGCTCGGTTCTCTTGCGCCCAGAGCTTGTGGTGCGAGAGTCTACGGAGCATGTCCCCGCAACCCCACGACCGTAAGCGCCCCGCTCTTCTCCGCCACTGGAATGCGACCGCGATCACTTTCGCGGTGCTCTCCATCATCGGTCTGGTCGGCACGTGGATCTTCAACGCGCTGGCAATCGTGCAGATGCGCGACTACCTCGGCGACTGGTTCGGCAGCGGCCCGGCCGTCAACTCGCTCGGCGTTGACCTTCTCATCGTGGCCGTTGCGGGCAGCATCCTGATCATCATCGAAGCGCGCCGACTCGGGATGAAGCGGGCCTGGCTCTACATCGTGCTCTCGGGCATCACGGCCTTCGCGTTCACCTTCCCGCTGTTCCTCGCGATGCGCGAGCGCAAGCTCGTGGAGCTCGGCCGTCGCTAGCCCCGGGCACAGAAAAAGGGGAGCAGCCGCTACACGGCCGCTCCCCCAGTCACGCAACTACGCCCGACGAATGAGCTTGCGGTTCACGAATTCGGCCATGCCGTATTCGCCAAGCTCTCGGCCCATTCCTGATGACTTCACTCCACCGAAGGGGAGGTCGGCCTGGGTTTGCGACGGGGCGTTGATTGCGACCATGCCGACTTCGAGCTGCTCGGCAACAGCCTGAGCTCGCACGTCATCAGTAGTGAAAATCACACTTCCGAGTCCATACGGCGAATCGTTGGCGAGGCGGATAGCCGCATCCTGATCCGCAACCCGGTACACGGCAGCGACCGGTCCGAATATTTCTTCGCTGTAGGCGCGGGTGCCTGGTCGAATATCCGCGATGACGGTCGGCTGCACATAGGCACCGGGGCGATCGATGCGACCACCGCCAGTGAGGAGCGTTGCGCCGTTAGCGACCGCATCCTCTACCTGACCAACAACCTGAGCAGCAGCGGCCTCGGATGACAGGGGGCCGAAGGCGACGCCTCCCTCTCTAGGCTCACCCACCTTCAGCGCCTGAACCTGAGCCACGAAACCCTCAACGAAACGGTCGTAGATCGCATCGAGCACAATGATGCGCTTCGAGGCGTTGCAGGCTTGACCGGCGTTGCCCATCCGGCCTGCAACCGCACCGGCGATAGCTGCATCGAGGTCAGCATCGTCAAGAACAATGAACGGGTCCGATCCGCCGAGCTCAAGAACGAGCTTCTTCATCTCGCGGCCCGCGATCGCGCCGACGGCACGCCCAGCACGCTCAGAACCGGTCAACGAGACACCCTGAATAACGGGGCTCCCGATGATCGTCTCGACCTGCTCGTTGGTGGCGAAAACGTTGACGTACACGCCTTCCGGCAATCCGGCATCCGCAAAGATCTCGGCAATAGCTTCGGCCGATTCTGGGCAGCTCGGGGCGTGCTTGAGCAGCATCGTGTTGCCCAATGCGAGGTTCGGCGCCGCAAAACGGGCGACCTGGTAGTACGGGTAGTTCCACGGCATGATGCCCAGAAGGGCGCCAATGGGTTCGCTGCGAACATAAGCCGAACCGGATGCCACATCGATGGGCTTGTCAGCCGCGAACGCCTCCGCGTTGTCGGCGTAGAAAGCATAAATGCTCACGCACAGGTCAACTTCGCCAAGAGCTTCCGCGGTGGTCTTGCCCATCTCGCGGATGATTATCTCAGCAAGCCGTTCGCGATCGGAAGCGTAGCGATCAGCAACCTTCCGCAGCATTGCCGCACGCTCCGCGATAGGAACGAGACGCCACTGGCGATAGGCCTCGCCTGCTGAAGCGACAGCCGTTGCTACCTGTGCGTCGGTCGCGGTCTCGTAGCGTTTGACAACGAGACCGGTAGCGGGGTCTGTAACGGCGTAGTCGATCACGAAAGTTCCTTGTCAGTTGAATCGGATGTTGCTGGAGCGAGCTCGCCCGCCACCAGACGGCGAGTCACCGCAGCGATAACAGCGAGACCGGCCACGAGGTCTTCGTCGGTGGTGTACTCGCCTTCAGCGTGAGAGATTCCTTCGACCGAGGGAACGAAGAGCATGACGGTGGGAACAATATCTTTCATGTTGGTCGAGTCATGACCAGCAACAGTCATGATGTCCATGTGCGAAAGGCCCAGTGCTTCCGCCGAGGAGCGACTGACGTCGACGCCCTCGGACTGGTAAGGGTTGATGCCCCACGAGTGCGACAAATCGATGTCGACCGAGACCTTGGCATCCGCTTCGATCTCGGCGATGGTGCTGGCCAGAATCTCGTCGGCTTCCTTGAGAACTGCTTCATCACCCGACCGCAAGTCAAGAAGAAGGGTTACTTTCGACGCCACAACGACGGGTGAGTTCGGGTACACGTCGAGTTGACCGATGGCCGTGTGGAGGCGTCCGGGAAAACGGTCAGCGAGGCGGCGGGCGGCAACAACGAGAAGTGAAGCTCCCAACAGCGCGTCGTGGCGGTCTTCCATGACGGTCGCGCCCGAGTGGGCTTGCTCGCCGTTGACAACGATGCGGTACTTGCTTGCCGCCCACGTCGCCGTGACGAGACCGATCGTGACCTTGGCGTTCTCGAGCAGGCGACCCTGCTCAATGTGAATCTCCGCGCAGCCGACAGCCAGCGGACCATCGCCGGAACCGACAAACTCGGTCTCGGCGAGTGCTTGCTCGACGGTGACTCCGAGGTGGTCGGTGACCGCGAGCGCCGTCTCCAACGCCATCTTGCCGGTGTAGACCGAACTGCCCATCATCGAGGGGGCGAAGCGCGAGCCCTCTTCGTTGAACCAGTTGACGACGGCCAAGTTGTACACGGGAGTGAACGAACCCTGCTCCCAAGCCTGCTTGAGGCGGAAGGCGGAGTGTGCTGCTGCGAGCACTCCGTAGGCACCGTCGTACTTGCCCGCGGTCGGCTGGGAATCCATATGGGATCCGACAATGATGTACGGCGCACCAGGAACCAGCTCGAGCAGACCGAACTGGTTAGCGATGCGGTCGTACTCAACGGTGAAGCCGTGAGATTCAAGCAACCCAGCGAACCACCGGCGCTGCTCATTGTCGGCAGCGCTGGCGGCCTGGCGGTCAACGCCACCGGCTCCGGTGGCTCCAAACAGGCTCATCGTGGCAAAATCGGCCAAGAATGCGGCGTCGGTGGTGATGTCGTTAGCGTCCACGGGGACGGGTCCCTTCTTCGTTTGTGGCAAGAGCGCTCAAGGCGAATGCCCTCTTTGTGCTTTCCTGCTGCTCCACTAAAGTCGGCGAGCGATCTCGGGAGAACTGTTCACCCCGCCAGGATCCCTCTGACCATTTGCACACCTCGATAACGAGGCGTGCGCGGTCAGGGTTTGCCGACGATAGAACCGGTGAATCAATGATTCCAACGATGTTGAGTTCCAGCAATCACGGATACGCGTATCATTGAGCAGACATTGTGTGCATCTGCACAGACTGAAATCTGTTCGAAACGTGAGTGAAATTGACCGAGCTCTCTGTGCCCACAATCCTCTCCCGCGCCACCAGCGCGTGCCTGAGTGAAGTCGACACCCTCGTCGAACGATGGACAGTTCAGCTCGGCTCGATCGAGGTATATAAAGAGGGCCTCGTTGATTTGGATCGTGTGATTGCCGATTGCCGGATGATCTTCATCCGCCTCCTCACCGACATCGGCGGGCATGCGGTCCCGCCAGAAGCCAGGGAGGTATCGGAGCGCGTCGGCCACACCCGTGCGCTGCAAGGAATTCCGCTCGTGGACGTGATGTCGGCCATCCGCCTCGATTACCGCGTGATGTGGGAGGCAATCTCGGCACACACCACCGATGTCGAAATGCGTGAAGTGTTCGACAGCGTCCCGCGAATTTGGGATGCGATTGAGCGGCACAGCCAAGAACTCACCAGTGCTTACACCGCCACTCAATTTGGCATGGCTCAAGTGCGTCAGGATGAGCGACGCCTGTGGTTTACTCGCCTCCTCGAAACTGACGGTAAGAACCACGTACTCAATACTCGAGCGTGTGCGGTGTTGTCGTTCGCGCCGGAAAGCGATTTCACGATCTTCACGCACGCCGACAGAGTAGATGAGTCGCTCGATCGCCTGAACGATACTTTGCACCGGGCCGGGATCGTCGCCCACCAGCACGAAACCGAGTCCGGACCGGTGCTCATAGCGCAGATGCCACGTGAGGGCTCCATGCCGCTGAACGCGATCACGCACGAACATAAAGTTCTGATGCTCGACGGTATCCCCGGAATCTCGTCAGTTCCGGCCGCAATTCGGGTCACCCAGGCGGTGGCGCTAGTTTTGCCGCCCAGCGATGCTCGCCTCGTGAATGTCACCGACTTTTGGCATGTCTCTGTCTTTCAGAATCCGTTCGATACTGGGCGGATAATTCACCAACGCCATGTCGACGCACTCCTAAAACTGCCCGCGTCTGAGCGTGCCGTGCTCGAGCGCACCGCAGACGAATTTCTGACAAGCGGTTCTATCGCCTTGGCTTCGCGGGCGCTCTTTTGCCACCGCAACACCATTACCAACCGACTCGACAGCCTCGAACGAGTTACCGGCTTGGATCTGCGGCTTCCGGCAGAAGCGTCGCTCTACATCTTGGCGCGCAATGCTAGCCGTGCCGAAGCAACCTCACACAACGGCTCCAGCGCGGATGCCGCTCGAGCCCGTCCAACCGCGTTACGCTAGCGCCGCGCTGGTTCTCGCAGTTCTGTTACGGAGGAAACAGCCGAGAACAGGCCACTGGCGTCGTGGCTCACTAGCCCGCCGACGATGGTGGCAACGACCTCAATCTGACCAATCTGATCGGGCCGGACATCCACGGGGCTATCTCCGAGCACCACGAGGTCGGCAAGCATTCCGCGCGCCAGCGTGCCCTTGCGAGAAGCCCACCCTGTGGCTGCTGCAGAACCGACGGTGTACGCCCGCAGTGCTTCGTAGGCCGTGATTCGCTCCCCCTCGCCATAGCTCGCTCCCGACTGGGTCAGCCGCTCAACGAAGGACTGCATCACTGCGAGGGGTGCACCAGGGGCAACCGGGCGGTCCGAGCTTCCGGGAAGCACGATGCCAGCGTCGAGGAAGGAACGGGCGCGATAGCTCCATTGCGCCCGCTCGGCGCCCAGACGTTCGATCATCCCGTCGCCGAATAGTCGGATGAAGTGTGGCTGCGGCACAACGCTCGCGCCCGATTCAGCCAGTCGCTGCATCTGATCAGGTCGGATGACGCCACCGTGCTCGATCCGGTTCGGCATCCCGTGACCCGACGCATCTCCGCGCGCGCTTTCCAGAATGTCGAGGGCGAAATCCAATGCCCCATCACCGATGGCGTGCAATGCGAGAGCCCATCCCGTGCGGTGAGCCGCCAAGGCGCGCTCCCGCAACGCGTCCGGGTCTCCCTGCAGGTACCCGTGATTGTGAGCGGCACCTTCGTAGTTCTCGGTCATCAGAGCGGTGGAGGAAAGAAGTGAACCATCAGTAAAGATCTTGGTGGGGCCGATCTGTAACCACTCGTCGCCAGCTCCAGAACGGATGCCCGCAGAGAGCCCCACTCCGGCGGAGTCTTCGCTGTGCCCGGGGAGCTCCTCAAGCGCGTCCAAGCTGATCATCACTTGCATGCGAGAGCGCAGCGTTCCCGCATCTTTAGCATTCTGATAGCCGGCGAATTCGCGGGGACTGTGCCCGATCCAGCCACCGGCGATACCGGCATCCGTCACGCTTGTGAGGCCCTCGCGAGCGTACTGAGTGGTGGCTTTCGCCAGAGCGTCCTCAATCACCGTCAATGGATACGGCAGCACGAGGGCCTGAACGAGACTCATTGCGGTCTCTTCAAGCAGCCCGGTGGGGCGGCCAGCGTGGTCGACGACAACGCGTCCTCCGCTGGGCACCGGTGGTGCTGAGTTCTCAGCGCCGACAAGTTTCAGTGCCACGCCATTCAGCACGCAGGCGTGACCCGAGCTGTGTTTGATCCACACTGGGCGGCCTTTGGAAACCCGGTCGAGGGCATCCCGGTCAGGGTACTGACCGCCGGTCGCGTGGTGGTTGAGGCCGCTTGCGATGATCCAGCCATCGCCGTCCGTGCGTGCGGCGGCTGCGGCAATCACATCGTAAATATCGTTCAGCGCAGTCGCGCCACTCACATCGGCTTCGATGAGTGTGAGCCCGAACCAGACACTGTGCGCGTGAGCATCGTTGAAGCCGGGCACCACGGTCGCACCGTGCGCGTTGATGCGATTGCGCGCTGTGATTCCGGTTAACTCGTCGTCGACTCCGACAATCACACCGTGAGTGATTCCGATGCTATTGGCGAGCGGACGCGCCTCATCCATGGTGATGATTGTCGCGTTTTCGATAATGGTGTCGATGAGCACAGGGCCACCTTCAGATGAGAAATCGAAGTCGACGTCAACGGATGCCGGAACTTCCCGACATTGGTGGCCCTAGTTAACCGGTGCAGAAAGTCACTATCAATGGGATATTGCGATCAGAATACGCAATAGGCTGTGCAGATCACCAAAGCACGGGGCTTGGCCCTGATCGGGGTTTGCGATGAAGGCACGAGACACTCACCCGACACGGGTCGAAACCGCAGTGGATGAGGAGTGGTCGAGTCTCGTCGATCGCTTGTTTGCTCACATTGAGGAAATCGTCGCCGACTTCCTCAAGCTTTTCGCGGAAGCTGACTACTACGAACCGCGGATGGTTGATAAAAGCGACCTCACGCGAACCGCGCATGACACGCTCACCATGCTGCTTCACAAGCTGGGTGATAAGCCACTCCCCCAGGAATTGAAATCCCTCTCCCACGAGTTTGGAGCACGGCGAGCGCGTCAGGGCGTTCCCGAAGATGTGCTCCTCGAGGCAATCCGTCTCGACTTTCGGGTGCTCTGGTACTCCCTTCAACGGCATGCCGGCCCAGACTCGGACGCTCTGCTTGTGCGCAACGTCGAACGCGTGCTGACCACCGTTGAGGACTACGTGAGCGAAGTGCAGCAGTCTTTCTTAGCGGAACAAGCACGCCTGAGCCGCGACTCTCGCCTACTCACCGCGCGCCACGTGTCGCGCCTGTTCACCAGCGACCTCACCCGCCCCGAGTTGGTCGCGGAGATCGCGGATGGGCTTGGCGTCTCCGCCGCTGCGCAGTTTGAGATTGTGCTGGTCGTGGGCGAAGGCGTAGCGGAACTTCAACTGCAACTCGCGAGAGGAACAATCTCGTCGAGTTGGTTTGGGTATGACCGTGGCGATGGATTTTGCATGTTTCGCGAGCAGGGCACCCCCACTGCAAGCACGTCCGTCGCGGAAGAACTCGCCAACCTCCCCGGCGGCTACATCGACGAAGTGATCGGCCTTGCGAACGTCCCCGCGGCTGCAGATGCCGCCGCCCTCTTCGCCCGTCAAGCCTCGCGATCGTCCCACCCTCGCATGCTAGGAACCAACGAAGCCTGGCTAGCCGTGGCCCGAGATTTGTTGGCGTCCGCAATCCCTGACTTTGGACGGGATGTTCGCGAAGCTCTCGCCGAGTGCACCCAGTACGAACGGGATCACCTCGTGCACGCGGTACTGGCGTACTCCGAGACTGGATCGATCAAGCTAACATCGGAACGTCTCTTCTGTCACCGCAACACCGTTGTTAACCGGCTCAGCACGTTTCGCCAGGTCACGGGTCTCGACATCACGGTTCCCCGGGATGCCGCAATTGCGTTAGTTGTACTGCACTCACCGTGACTCATATTTCCAGCATGTTTCGCGAGTGATTCCTAGCGATTCATTTCTTCGGAATTTTGGGCAATTGCACACTGAATCATGAATAGTCGCACAAATGCGACATTGCCTATGACTCTTTGCTACATCTAGCGTTGCTTCAACGAACCGGAACGCACGGTTTTGGCAGTCGGAACCATGGCCATCAGACACGACAAATGTTCGTTGCTCATGAACCCCACCTCTGCCCACGTTTTCTTTCAGCAGTCAGGAACGCACATGAAATCTCTCCTCTTCGATGGCGTCGGCACCGAGCCCTATCTCGCAGAAGTTGCTGTCGCCGATCCACGTGCCGGTGAAGTGCTCGTTCGCATGACAACCGCCGGCGTCTGCCACTCCGACCTTCACGTCATCAACGGTGACTGGCCATTCGACCACCGCGTCGCTCTTGGGCACGAAGGTGCCGGAATCGTCGAAGCTATTGGAGATGGCGTCAGCGACCTCACGGTCGGCGAGCAAGTGGTGCTCTCCTGGTTCGCCCCTTGCAACACCTGCGCCTCGTGCATCGCCGGTCAATCGTGGCTGTGCCAAGCCTCAGGAGCTGCAACCAACGGATTGCCCGATGGCACCACGCCTCTCACCGCGGCCGACGGCAACGAAGTCCGTCCGTACCTCGGAGTCGGAACGTTCTCCGACTACGCAGTTGTGCCCCGCTCGGCCGTCGTGCCCATCCCGGCTGAAGTGCCGGCAGCAGTGGCAGCACTCATCGGATGCTCGGTCACGACCGGAGTAGGCGCTGTCATGAACACCGCCGACGTTCGCGCAGGTCAATCTGCCGTCGTCGTCGGATGCGGTGGCGTTGGCCAGACCATCATCATGGGCCTGAAGCTTGTGGGTGCCAGCACCATCATCGCGATCGACCTCTCCCCCGACCGCTTGGAGACAGCAGCAGAATTCGGCGCGACGCACACGCTCCGCGGCGACGACCCAGAACTTGCCGAGAAGATCGTGGCCATCAGCAACGGCGGCGTGGATTACGCGTTCGACGCGATTGGCCTCGCCGCGACATCCGCTCGCCTTCCTGACTACCTGAAGCCGGGTGGGGCAGCCGTTCTCGTGGGAATGCCTGCGCGCGATGTGGAAGTTGGCTTCAAGACCTGGCACCTCGTTGCAACCGGAAAACGTATCCTCGGCTGCAACTACGGCTCATCACGACCTCAGGTCGACTTTCCTCGAATCGCTCGCCTGTATTTAGGCGGCCAACTTCCCCTCGACAAGCTGATCGGCGACACCATCCCCGTAGCCGAAGCAGCCCGTGCAATTGACGATCTGCGTGCCTCCACTGGCCGCCGCATGGTCGTTGATCATTCCCTGTGAGCCACTAACTCCGCAGCTTTTCTCGCACGGCCCGCTTTATCTGCGTCCGCCCTCAGTGGGCGCAGTCCTTCCGCAGCATCACTTCCCATAAAGGACACAGCAATGTCTATAACCTCATCACGTTTCCGCCGCCGAGCTCTGAGCACGGTCGCAGCAGCATCCGTTCTCGCTCTTAGCCTCGGAGCCTGCAGCAGCGCTGCAGACGACTCGTCAAGCACGCCCGCAACCAACGGTGCGATCGCCATGGGCTTCGCCGGCATGGACATCACCATCTGGAACGACCAGCTGAAGATCATGCAGCCGATCATCGAAGACGCCGGGTATGAGTTCCTGACGAGCGACCCACAGTGGGATGTCCAAACTCAAGTTTCTGACTGGGACGCATGGATCCAGCGCGGCGACGTTAAAGCAATCATGGGTTTCCCCGTGCAGAGTGACGCCATGGTTCCTGTAACCGAGCGCGCTCAGGCTGCCGGTATCCCCGTTCTCGGCTACGCCGTCAAGTGGGATGGTGTGGAGTACGGCACGATCATCGACGCGTATGAAGACGGTCGCCTCCTCGGCACCGCTGCTGGCGAGTGGATCAACGAGAACATGGCTGACGAAGCTGAAGTAACGGTTGCTCTCATCGCCGACAAGACTTCGGACCTCGGAAAGGGTCGCACCGAGGGAATCGCAGATGCGCTCCTCGAGACCGCCTCCAACGCCGTAATTGACGAGCTCCCCGGCATCTCGCGCGCCGAAGGTAACGACAACGCCAAGAGCCAGCTCATCGCTGACCCCGACACCAAGATCTGGTTGGGCACAAGCAACGACAACACGGCCGGCGTTTACCAGGCCCTGCTCGACTCCGGCGTAGCAGCGGATGACGACAGCTACCTCGTCGGCTCGCTTGACGCCACCAACGAGACGCTCGACATCGTGAAGGATGCCAACAGCATGTGGCGTTTCGCCTTCATCCTGCCCGCTCAGCTACTCGCAGAGAGCAACGCCTCGCTTCTGCTCAAGGCCGCGGCCGGCGAAGAACTCGAAGACACCGTGCTGACCTCGATTCAGGTCACTCCCGAGAACGCAGAATCTTTCTACGTTCAGTAAGCACGCAGCACTTGTCCCGCCGTCGACTCCATTGGGTGTCGACGGCGGGACTTCTAAAAGAGAGCAAGTCATGACATCCACCACTGAGAGCGTTCGACTCCGCTTCGACAAGATCACGATGCGCTACGGCTCAACTCTCGCGGTTGATGGCATCGATCTCTCCATCAAAGCGGGTGAAATCGTCGGCCTGCTCGGCCACAACGGCGCAGGCAAATCCACCCTGCTGAATGTGGCAACAGGGGCTGCCACAGCGACATCAGGCGCTCTCTGGCTCGACGGCGAAAAAATCCCTGCCGGATCTACACCAGGCGAGATTGCTCACAGCGGGATTACCGTCATCCACCAGGAGCCAGCACTTGCTTCTAACCTCTCGATCATCGACAACCTGTTCCTTGCTCGATCGAATGTGCCGGGCCGCGCAGAACGGTTGCGCCGCGGCCGCGAAGCACTTGACTCAGTCGGCGCGGAAGGACTCGCGCTTGACGTCCCCGTTGGGGCGCTGACTCTAGGCGAACGCCAACTCGTCGACCTGGCCAGAGGCTACCTCGCCGGTGAGATGAAAGTTCTCATGCTCGACGAACCGACGGCAGCCCTCGGCGCCGCCGAAACGGAAGCGCTGCACGACCTCATTCGCCGCCTCGCTAGTCAGGGAACCGCGGTCATTTACGTTTCGCACCGTCTTCCCGACATCCTCGAAGTCTGCGAACGCATTGTCGTTTTGCGTGGCGGCGAACTCGTCATGGATCATCCCGCCAGCGGAATGAGCCTCGCTGCACTTTCCGCAGCTCTAGCCCCCGAAGTCGACTTCGATTCCGAATGGCATCCCGAGATCGGTGAAGAACGTCTCGTGGTCAATGACGACGATGGGCCGTTAGTTTTCCGTGACGGCGAAATCGTGGGGCTCTTCGGCATGGCCGCCGGGGAACAGTTCGACCTCCTTGCCACACTCTTCGGCCTCGGCAATCCTGTCGACGCGACGCTCTCCGGGCGACGGTATCGCGCCCCTTCGCCGCAACATGCGATCACAAGTGGCGTGCACCTTGTCCCTGCCGACCGTGAGGTCGACGGGCTAGTCGTCGGCATGAGTGCCATCGACAACACTTTCCTTCCTTGGCGCGGCCGCCTCGGGCGCGCAGCAATGACGAAGCAGTACGCCACCATCCGGGACACCCTCAACGTCGTCGGCCCCGATGGCGACGCGCCCATTGCGAGCTTCAGTGGCGGAAACCGTCAGAAGCACCTGCTCGCCCGGTGGATGTTCCCCGTTGCCCCCAAGGTGCTCTTGCTCGCCCAACCAACGCAGGGGGTCGATATTGGCGCAAAACACGACATCAAACTCGCCCTCCGGGCACTCGCCGCAACGGGAGTGAGCGTCATCATCGCGTCAGCCGAGACCGACGAGATCGCTTCACTGTGCGACCGCAGCTACGTGCTCGCCCACGGACGCCACCAAGAACTACACCGCACTGGAGGCTACGAAGAGCGCCTCCTCAACACCCTTCTTGATCTCACTTCAGCCGAAAGAAGCCCCGCATGAACCGCATCAAAATCGCTCTCGCCCAGAACGGGACATTCATCGCTCTCCTCGTGATGATCATCTTCTTTGCGTCGATGAATCCGCGATTCCTCAGCCTTGCAAATGGCCAGACCATTCTTCTGCAGATCGCTGAGCTGGGAATCATTGCTCTGCCACTCGCCTTCCTCGTCATGTCAGGAACCCTCGACCTGTCCGTAGGTTCCGTCGCTAGCTTGAGCGCTGTCGTATCGGCCATGGTGATGCTCGAAACCAACTCTGCGCTGTGGGGCTTTGCGGCCGCAATTGTGGTCGGAGTGATCACCGGGGCGCTGAACGGACTTCTCGTTGCGTACCTCAAGCTCAATCCCCTCGTCATCACACTCGGGTTCCTCAGTGTGTGGGGCGGCTTAGCGTTGTTCCTCACGCAGGGTTCGACCCTGGTGGGATTCCCCGATTCCTTCAAAGCGCTCGGAACGATGACAATCGGGCCCGTGCCTCTTCAAATCATCATCCTTGCCGTCGGCGTTTTCTTGGCGTGGTACGTCCTGAATAGAAACTCGCTGGGCCGCAATGTGCTCGCAATCGGTGGTAACCCGCGGGCCGCTCACCTCATGGGCATCCGGGTTCCCCGCACGATCTTCTCGCTCTTCGTCGCTACCGGAGTTGCTGCCGCCATTTCAGGAACTCTGCTCGCCGCCAAACTACAGTCCGCCCCTCCTACGGTAGGCAACGGTATGGAGATTCAGGCCCTCACGGTAGTGCTGCTTGGTGGTGTCGCCCTTGAGGGAGGCATGGGCCGCATTACGGGCGTCGTGTCCGGTCTGCTCTTTGTGGGAGTGCTCCGCAACGGCCTCGTCATCATGGGCGTCTCGCAGTTCCTGCAGACCATCCTTATCGGTGCCACTCTGGTGGTCGCTGTGCTGCTCGACGGCTCAGTCCAGCGCCTGCTCAAGAAATCGTGGACGACGCTCGACGTCAAGAAGTCACCGAATTCCGATACGGCGAAGACCGAGGTCACAGCCTGAGCGCTTCAACCGCGCGATAGCACCTGCCGTTGCAGCAGGCACAGAGTGGAAGGTGGGAGAATTAGAGGATGAAGATCCTCTCGATTCAGTCAGCAGTCGCGTTCGGCCATGTCGGCAATTCAGCCGCGGTGTTCCCGCTGCAACGCATCGGCGTTGAGGTGTTGCCCGTTTATACGGTCAACTTCTCTAACCACACCGGCTACGGCGCGTGGCGCGGACCGATGATCGACCCGAGCGATGTGTCTGAAGTTATCGCCGGCATCGAGGATCGCGGCGTCTTCCCCCAGATCGATGTCGTGCTCTCCGGCTACCAGGGCGGCGAGGGCATCGGCGATGTCATCATCGACACGGTTGCACGCGTCAAGGCAGCGAACCCCCGCGCGATTTACTCGTGCGACCCCGTGATGGGCAATGCGAAATCCGGATGCTTCGTGGCCCCGGCCATCCCGATCCTGCTGCGTGAGCGCGTGGTCCCGGTCGCTGACATCATCACCCCCAACCAGTTCGAGCTGGGCTTCCTCACCGAAACCGACCCCGACACGATCGAGTCGACGCTCGCATCCGCCGACCTCGCCCGCGCCATGGGCCCGAGCACGGTTCTCGTAACGAGCGTTGAGCGCCCCGACCGTGAGACCGACACCATCGAAATGATGGTCGTGACGGATGCCGGAGCCTGGATCGTGCAGACCCCGCAGCTTCCGATGAAGGCCAACGGTTCCGGTGACGTCACGGCCGCTCTCTTCACCGCCCACTTCACCCGCACCGGCGATGCCGCGGATGCACTAGCCCGCACGGCATCCAGCGTCTTCGACCTGCTCACCAAGACCCTCGAGTCGGGCGAACGCGAACTGCAGCTCGTCGAGTCGCAAGAGTTCTACGCGAACCCGCAAATGCAGTTCACTTCGCGTCAGGTTCGCTAGTCGGCAGAAAACCGGGGCAAACCCCTACAGACCAATAAGAAAAGGCCCACCAATCGGTGGGCCTTTTCTTTTACTTCTACTGTGCGATTGCACTGTGCGCGAGGGGGGACTTGAACCCCCACGTCCTTTCGAACACACGGACCTGAACCGTGCGCGTCTACCAATTCCGCCACTCACGCGTGGGTTGAGTTGAACACTCAACTGAGTGAGATTATCACAGCGCCCGACCGTTCAACGATTCCATGCCCAGAAGTTCAACAGTGACGATTCCCAGCTTCGTCATATAGAGTCGATAGCTGTCCGTGTGCCTAAAGCCACGGGTTCAACCAGACTTGATCCAAAATCTGTCCCACCAGACAGAACTACAGACCACACCCCTGGGGGTTACCGCGTGAAACGATTGCTGATCATCAGCACAATCATGGCTGTTGTCGTGAGTGTGACTGTTCCAGCCGCAGCACACATGGAGCCTTCGTCGCGCGATATCGAGTCGACTGCTTCTGCAGCTTCGGCATCCGCAATTTTGCAACAGTCTGCTGCCGTCGCCACGACTGAGCCTGTTCAGAGTGTGCCGATCCAGTCCTTTGCTTCTTCGGTAGAAACCGAAATCAGCGCCGCAGAGCGCGACAAGCTCTCGATCAAAGAACCTGAGCCTGAGCCAGAGCCCGTTGCAGAGGTTTACTCCGCGGGGGCTTCCGGTTCATTTGCGGGAACCTACGACGGTGCCTTCGCTGGATTCCTTGCCGTCTGGCCCGCCAACGCTCCCGTCAACGACGGCTTCGGCTACCGCGGCTCAGAATTCCACGGCGGCATCGACATCATGACCGGCAGCGGGGCGACAATCGTTTCCGCTTCCCCCGGAGTTGTCACCCAAGTCACCTACGGTGGCGGCTGGGGCCAGTACGTCAAGATCGATCACGGCAGCGGAGTCTCAACCCTCTACTCGCACATGATTGCAGGATCGCAAATGGTCTCCCCTGGCCAAACTGTGGCAGCAGGCACCCCCATCGGCCTGAGCGGCAGCACCGGTTACGTCACCGTCGCCCACCTCCACTTCGAGACCTACGTCAACGGCACTCGTGTTGACCCGATGGGTCTCCTGCCCTAATTGCTCGACCGTGGGTAACGGGTTAGCCACAAGCACCGGCTAACATCGACGTACTACAACGAGCCACAACGAGGAGAGCTTTGGGTCTTCTGGACAACTTTGAACGAGGTCTCGAACGCGCCGTCAATGGCGCTTTCGCTAAGACCTTTAAAAGTGGTCTGCAACCCGTCGAAATCACGAGCGCCCTGCGCCGCGAACTCGACACGCAGGCCGCCGTTGTATCGCGAGAGCGCATCCTCGTACCCAACAACTTCACGGTGCGCCTCGGCCAAAGCGACTATCAGCGCATGGCTGGCCTCGGCAGCACGCTCATCTCCGAACTGACCGAGTTGGTGCAGCGTCACGCTACCGCCCAGCACTATTCGTTCTCAGGCGGCATCTCTATCGTTCTTGCCCCCGATGACTCTCTCAGCCAGGGAATGATCGAAGTCGATTCCGTCAACGTGAAGGGCACCGTGGCCTGGACTCCGGTACTCGACATCAACGGCACCCGTCACACCCTCAAACACGCCCGTACGATCATCGGTCGCGGCAGCGAAGCCGACATCACCGTCGACGACAATGGCATTTCCCGCAAGCATGTGGAGATCCTGTGGGATGGCAGCCGGGCCGAAGTTAACGACCTGAACTCCACAAATGGGTCAAAATTGAACGGATCTCCTGTTTCTCGTGCACCACTCGCGCCGGAATCCGTGATTGATATCGGTCGAACCCGTATCGTATTCCGTGTGCTTGCCCAATCTGCAGATGTCGACCAGCCCGCTGATCGTCGCGACGACGGGGGGTTCACCCTATGAGTGAACTAACCCTCCTTTTGTTGCGCGTCGCGTTCCTGGCCATCATGTGGGGCTTCATCTTCGCTATCGTCTACGCGCTGCGCTCCGATCTCTTCGGAGAAAAGGTGCGTCGGATGCCCGTACAGAGCGCAGCTCAGGCGCAACAAGCCGCCGCTCCCACCGCTCCTGCTCCCGCCGCAGCCCAGCCCACGCGCCCCGTACCGCCAGCTCCTGCCGACGGAAGCTCGCTTGATGCCACGCGCCTGGTAATAGTTTCTGGATCAAAAGAGGGGCTAGAGATTTCGCTCCCCGAAGAACAGCTGACTATCGGCCGCTCAAGCGAGTCCGGCTTGGTTATCCGTGACGACTACACCTCAACCCATCACGCACGCTTGTTGCGTTGGGCCGATAGCTGGGTTGTTCAGGATCTCGATTCCACGAACGGCACTTTCTTGGCTGGCCAGCGGGTGAGCGTTCCGACGCCCATTCCGTTGAATACGCCGATCAAGATCGGCACTACTAGCTTCGAACTGCGACGGTAATTGAATGGCCACTTCGGGCAACAGTGCTGCCGCATCCCATGTGGGTAAGGTTCGGGCTAATAACCAGGACAGTGCGTACGCCGGCAGTCATTTATTTATTGTTGCGGACGGCATGGGTGGCCACGCCGGTGGTGATGTCGCCTCGGCGATAACGATCAAGCACGTTGCAGAAGCCGACCACGTTTTCGAGACAGCGGAAGAAGCTGCTCAGGTATTGCACGACACGCTACTCGCCGCCAACCGCATCCTGTCTGACACCGTCATCGAACACAATGAGCTCACCGGTATGGGCACCACGGTCAGTGGAATGGTTCGTGTCGGCGACAAGATGGGCATGGCGCATATTGGCGACTCGCGCATCTATTTGCTGCGCAACGGCGCCATGAAGCAGATGACGCACGATCACACCTTCGTGCAACGTCTGGTTGAAAGCGGTCGCATCACGCTCGAAGAAGCTGCCGTGCATCCGCGCCGCTCTGTCTTGATGCGCGTGTTGGGCGACGTTGATGCGTCGCCCGAGATCGATACGGACGTTTTTGACACGCAGGCCGGTGACCGTTGGTTGCTGTGCTCCGACGGGCTGAGCAGCTTCGTCACCGAAGAGAAGATCGCGGCAATCCTTCGTCGCGTAACCGATTCGCAGGTCGCGACCGAGCGTCTTGTTCAGGCGGCTCTCGATCAGGGCGCCCCCGACAATGTCACCGTCGTGTTGGTGGATGTCGGTGACGACGCGTCGTCAGCCCACGAGCCGCCGCTCATGGTTGGTTCCGCAGCTTCCCCGCTCTCGTTCGAGCCGACGATCGTGAAGAAGCCGGTTCGTTTGCCGAACCTCCTGCTGCACCCGTTGAAAGCGACGCAGACCGACGACAGTCACTTCGAGCCAGAGTCTGACGAGTACTACCAGGCCATCATCCGCGAGGATCGCCGCCGCGTTCGCCGCCGCCGCATTTCGTGGATTACGTTCATCACTCTCACGATCGCAGCAATCGTGGCTGGTCTTGTTGTTGGCTACCAGTACACCCAGCAGCAGCACTTTGTGGGCACGGATGACGGCAAGGTCGCGATTTATCAGGGTGTGCAGCAGAGCATCGGCCCGATTTCGTTGTCCCACGTCTACCAAATCACCGACGTTCGCGTTGTCGATTTGCCGCTCTACTTGCGCACGAGCGTTGAGCACACCATCAACGCGAGCGACCTTCAGGATGCCCAACGCATCGTAGAAATGTTGTCTGATGCCCGTATCCCCTAGCGCTGATGCTCGGGCCTCGGCTGCAGCCGGCCCTCGAGCTATCACCGAAAACATCCGCCTCAAGCTGCGGGTTCCTGCCCGTCTGCGCAACCTTGAACTGCTGCTGATCATTGTGGCGATCGGCATCAACTTGGGTGCGATCGCGCTCGTGCAATTGGGCGCGCTTGGCCACCTTGGCTACACCGTCTTGGGGCTCTCGGGACTGCTTGGTGTGCTCGTGTTCGCAATGCACATCACGCTGCGTAAAACAGCGCGGGATGCCGACCCTCTGATCTTGCCGATCATTACGGTGCTCAATGGCCTCGGTATTGCCATGATCTACCGCATCGACTTGGCGGATGAATCCACTGGTTGGGGCAGCGGCGGCGTTCGCCAGATTGTCTGGACCGGCATTGCCATCGTCATCGCCATGGCGGTGCTGATCATCATCAAGAATCACCGGGTCCTGCAGCGCTATCGCTACATTGCGATGTTCAGCGGTATCGCACTGTTGCTGCTGCCGCTCGCTCCCGTGATCGGTGACACACGTTTCGGCGCGCGCCTGTGGGTCCAAATTGGTGCGTTCTCGTTCCAGCCGGGCGAGCTCGCCAAGATCGCCCTCGCTGTGTTCTTCGCCGGCTATTTGGTGTCGGCGCGAGATTCCCTCTCCATGGTCGGCCGCAAATTTATGGGAATGACCTTCCCGCGTGCCCGCGATCTCGGCCCCATCATCGTTGTCTTCGTGGCATCCATGCTCGTGTTGATCTTCCAGCGCGATATGGGTACCGCCCTGCTTTACTTCGGTCTGTTTCTTGTGATGATCTATGTCGCCACGGGGCGTTCGAGTTGGATTCTGCTCGGAATGGCCATGTTCTTGGGCGGCGCTTTTGTTGCCAGCCGCTACCTGACCTACATCTCCGGGCGCATTGATGCGTGGCTCGACCCCTTCAACCAGGAGGTCTACGAGGCAACCGGAGGAAGTTACCAGTTAGTCCAGGGCCTCTTCGGTTTCGCTGACGGTGGCCTTATAGGAACCGGCCTCGGACGCGGCAGTCCCGAGATCACGCCCCTCGCTGAGAGTGACTACATTGTGGCGTCGCTCGGCGAAGAACTGGGTCTTATCGGCATCTTCGCAATTCTGGCGTTGTACCTTCTGTTTGTGTCTCGTGGATTCCGCATCGGCTTTGCCGGTCAAGATGATTTCGGCCGCCTCTTAGGGGTCGGTCTCGCTTTCGTGATCGCTCTGCAGGTGTTTGTTGTCATCGGTGGTGTCACGCGAGTGATTCCGTTGACCGGTCTCACGACGCCGTTTTTAGCTGCCGGTGGATCGTCGCTGGTTGCTAACTGGATCATTGCAGCGCTTTTGCTGCGTCTCTCCGACACCGTGCGTCATCAGCCGCAACTCGTTATTGAGCCTTCGATCGAAAACCGATTGGTGGTGGGACAGTGAACCGTGAACTTAAGCGAGTGAGCACCGTCGTGCTTCTCATGTTCGTGAGCCTGTTTATCTCAAGTTCTGTGATTCAGGTCGTCACTGCCGACAGTCTGCAAGCGGACGGCCGCAATGTACGCACGCTCTACGCGAGCTATTCGGCCGAACGTGGCCCCATCCTCGTCAACGGCGAGCCGATCGCGTACTCCGAACCTGTCGACGACGAATTCAAGTTCTTGCGGGTCTACCCGAAGGGCGAGTTGTACGCGCCCATCACCGGCTACCTCACTCTGAACCAGGGAAACACTGGTCTGGAGAACTCGCTCAACGACTACCTCAGTGGTTCCTCCAACGATCAGTTCTTTGATCAAGTGAACTCGATCCTCACCGGACAGAACCCCACCGGTGCTGCGGTCGAACTGACAATCGATCCTGTGATTCAGCAAGCGGCCTGGGATGCACTCGGAGATCTCAAGGGCGCGGTCGTCGCCATCAAGCCCGATACCGGCGAAATTTTGGCCATGGTGTCCAAGCCGTCGTATGACCCCAACGAGTTGGCCGTTCACAACACGAGCGAAGTCATCGATGCGTACGACCGTTTGCTCGCTGACCCCGACGACCCGTTCTTCAACCGCACGCTTGCCGGACCTTTGGACCCTCCCGGGTCGACGTTCAAGCTCGTTGTCGCGGCTGCCGCTCTCGAGAGCGGCGACTACACCGCAGAGAGCACGTTCCCGAACCCTGCAGAATTGCAGTTGCCGGAGAGCACCTTCGTCATCAGCAACTCCGACAGCGCGACGTGTGGCTCGGGCAGCACCGCGTCAATTGCTACGGCCATCCGCCTCTCGTGCAACATCCCCTTCGCTCAGCTGGGTGCAGAGCTCGGTTCCAACGCTATTCGCGAGCAAGCCAACCTCTTCGGCTTCAACGAGAGCGTCTCCGTGCCACTGGCATCAACCGAGAGCGTTTACCCGCGCGCTCTTGACGCTCCCCAGACGATGCTCTCGGCCTTCGGTCAATCCAGCGTTCGTGCTTCCCCGCTGCAGATGGCCATGGTGTCGATGGCGATCGCCAACAGCGGCACTCTGATGCAGCCCAATCTTGTTGAGAGCATCGTGTCCTCCGATCTCACAACCATCCAGTCCTTCGAGCCAACTCTGTTCAGTCAGGCACTCAGTCCGCAAACCGCCGCCGCACTCACCCAAATGATGGTGGATGGGGTCAGTAACGGTGCTGCGAACACTGCCAGTATTGACGGGGTTGAGGTTGCAGGGAAGACCGGTACAGCGGAAAACGGAGAAGGCGAGCCATACACGTTGTGGTTCACCGGATTCGCGCCGGCAAATGATCCAGAAGTTGTTGTCGCGGTAGTTGTCCAAGACGGTGGCGGGCTAGGACAGTCCGGCACATCGAGTGGGCTCTCCGCACCAATTGGGCGTCAAGTACTAGAGGCGGTGCTAAACAGATGAGACCAACTAGTGGACTCACATTCGGCGGTAGATACCAGCTTTCCAGTCGCGTAGCGATTGGCGGCATGGGTGAGGTCTGGCAAGCAACAGACCTCGTGATCGGCCGAACGGTTGCGATCAAAATCCTTAAGGATGAGTACCTCGGCGACCCCGGGTTCTTAGAGCGTTTTCGCGCCGAAGCGCGCCACGCTGCCCTCGTCAACCATGAGGGCATCGCCAACGTCTTCGATTACGGAGAAGAAGAGGGCAGCGCCTACCTCGTCATGGAACTCGTTCCTGGCGAAGCTCTCAGCGCCATTATTGAGCGCGAACGCGTGCTCGACCCCGACCGCGTTCTCGACATCGTGTCTCAGACTGCCGCCGCTCTCCAGGCTGCTCACGCCGCAGGTCTCGTGCACCGCGACATCAAGCCCGGAAACCTTCTCATCACGCCAGAAGGCCGCGTCAAGATCACCGACTTCGGCATCGCGCGCATTGCCGACCAAGTACCGCTGACCGCGACCGGTCAGGTCATGGGAACAGTTCAGTACCTCTCGCCCGAACAGGCCAGTGGTCACCCCGCCTCCCCCACGACTGACATTTACTCCCTCGGAATCGTCGCCTACGAAGCTCTTGCCGGGCGTCGCCCGTTCACGGGCGAATCGCAAGTCGCGATCGCGATGGCACAGATCAACGAGACTCCACCTGAGCTGCCGATGACGGTGTCCGAACCGGTGCGCAACCTTGTGTACGCGTGCTTGGCTAAGTCACCTGGCGACCGCCCCGCATCCGCTTCGCATCTGTCCCGTGCAGCGCAGTCGTTGCGCCGCGGGGATGTCGCTGCTGCTGCCACCGCTGTTCCCGGCATCTTGGGCGATAACTCTCATGCCGCCACGGTGGGCCTCAACTACGGGAACAACACACAGGCAACTCGAGTTCTCACGACCGCGAACCCGGCCGGTGCTGCCGTCACCACCGGTGA
Source organism: Salinibacterium sp. SWN248 (assembly GCF_015864575.1). Lineage (GTDB taxonomy): Bacteria > Actinomycetota > Actinomycetes > Actinomycetales > Microbacteriaceae > Rhodoglobus. Next base: position 239,938 of record NZ_JADYWW010000001.1, read on the forward strand.
GGTCCTCGAGGAAACCAAGCGCCGCAATCCGTGGACCTGGCCAATCGTTGCGTTGATTTCGTTGCTTGCGGTTGTCTTGATCGGTGCGATCATCGCGCTGCTCGCCAGCCCGGGCGACGAAGAGCCTGTCGCGACAAGCGCATCGCCGAGCGCATCGGAGACTGTAGCTCCCGAGCCAGAACCCACGTCCACGCTAGTCGCGCTCAGTGAGGATGAGCTCTTGGACCGCAAGCAAGACGCGGTCGCGCAAATCTTGGAAGAGAAGGAACTCGTGCTCGATGCTCAAATCGGCACCGAAGCGCCTTCGTCTGAGAAGGTCGGATTCTCATACCAGGCAGCCCCGACCGGCAACGTCTCTAAGGGCGAAACCATCACGGTCTACTTCTACGACAAGATCGCGGTGACGCCGAATCCGACGCAACCTTCTGCAACGACCCTGACTCCACTCGGCCCGTACTACGGAGACGAGCCTGTCACTGTGAAGTGGACGTCCTATCAGGGTTGCCCCGCTGGTCATCCCCTCACCTCGTTCAACTTCCTCGTTGTCGGTGGGCCAAGCGCAGGAGCTTCCAGCTATGCCGCGGGCGTGAACCAGTTCGAAATCACGTTGCCGCCAAATGAGGGCGACACTACAAAGATCTCGTACACCGCCGTGTGCACCGATCTTGAATCGCCGTCATCCGAACCCGTAACGGTCACTATCGTTGCCAGTCCGTGAGGCAATATCACTACTCGCAACGGATAGACTGAGGCGGTACTAACCGCGACAACAAACAGGAGTGAACCAGTGAGCGAAGGCGTGGCACAGGGCGTACGCCAGCTCGCTGGGCGATACCAAATTGGCGAGCTGCTCGGCCACGGTGGTATGGCCGATGTTCATTTGGGAATGGATACGCGACTGGGGCGCCGGGTAGCAATCAAGCTACTCAAGCCCTCGCTCGCTAACGATCCCGCTTTCCGCACCCGTTTCCGTCGTGAGGCCCACGACGCAGCAAAGATGGCGCACCCTACTATCGTGCGAATTTTCGATGCCGGCGAAGAGTCCGTAATCGATGAAACGGGTCATGAGACCCTCATCCCGTTCATCATCATGGAATACGTCGACGGTCGGCTGCTGAAGGACATCGTCGCTGAAGGCCCGATTGCTCCCGACGAGTCGGCGCGCATTGTGTCGCAAGTACTCACCGCTCTCGAATACTCACACCGCGCTGGCGTCGTTCATCGCGACATCAAGCCCGGCAACATCATGGTCACCAAGAGTGGCCAAGTGAAGGTCATGGACTTCGGAATCGCCCGTGCGGTGTCGGATTCTGCTGCCACGATCGCCGAGTCGAGCGCTATTGTCGGCACCGCCCAATACTTCTCGCCGGAGCAAGCCCGCGGCGAAGGGGTGGATGCCCGTTCCGATCTCTACTCCACCGGCGTTGTTCTCTTCGAACTTCTCACCGGACAGCCTCCGTTCACGGGAGAAAACCCTGTTGCCGTGGCCTACCAGCACGTCAACTCCGAGCCTGTTCCCCCGAGCACGATGGTGGCCGCGGTCTCCCCCGCTCTTGATGCTGTCGTATTGCGCTCGCTCTCCAAAGATCGCTTCGACCGCTACCAAAGTGCTGCCGAGTTCCGCACCGATGTTGAGGCTGCTGCTGCCGGTTCCGTTCCCGAACGCAAACAGCTCGCATCCACAGATTTCAATTCCACGCTCTTCGGCGTCAACCCGAACGCAACGGCCGGCAGTGATGCCACGTTCCGCCAGCTCGCGGTTGATGAGAATGACCGCACCCCACGCACTCAGAACCGTCCTCCGGTTGCCTGGATCTGGGGCGGCATCGCCCTCATGGCCGTCATTATCGTGTCCGTTGTGGTCTGGGCGTTCAGCCTCACTCCCGCTCAACTCAGCGGAACCAGCGCCGTAGATATCCCCGATGTCGCAAGCCTCACCTACGACGAGGGTGCCGCTCTGCTCACGGAGCTCGACCTCGTTCCCAAACGCGTAAACCAGGCCAGTGAAACCGTCGAAGAGGGCATCATTATCCGCACGGATCCTGGCCCCGGCCAGACTGTTCCGCTCGGTCTCGAGATCCAAGTTGTGGTGTCGCTGGGGCGCACCCCGGTGACTGTGCCCAATGTCAGCAATATGCAAGAAGACGCGGCGATCAAGCTCCTTGAGTCGGCGGGGTTGGTCTACGGAACAAGTTCCCAAACCTATTCGCCGAACCTCAAAAAGGGCACCGTTATTAGCTCTGACCCACGCGGGGATGCCGAGCGCAATGCAGACGGCGCCGTCATCCGTGAAGGCGAGACAGTCAACTTGGTTGTCTCCAACGGACTCGTGCAGGTTCCCGACGTCACCGGCAAAGACATTGGCGAAGCCAACACCACGCTCACTGGCTTGCAACTCAGCGTGAAGCTGAATGCGGACTTCGGATGCTCGGGCAATACGGTCAGCTACCAATCGATCGTCGGCGACCAAGCTCAGAAGTCCGAGATCACGCTCCAATACTGCGCCGGCTAAAACGGCAGCAACGAGCCACCGCCTAACTGAGCACGGCAAGATTCGGCCGTACGCCGCAGCGCGCGCCGATTCCTCTAGTTGTGAACGAGTGGCGTAAGCGTCTTCGCAAGTGCGGGAGCTTCGGTCATCCCGACCCGAGATAACCAGTTGCCGAGCATCAAGTAGCCACCCTCGGTGAGCACAGACTCGGGATGGAACTGAACGCCGTACACCGGCTGTGTCGCGTGCTGCACGCCCATGATGATTCCATCGTGCGTGCGCGCCGTGACCACGAGGTCGTCTGGCACAGTGCCGTCAACGATCGCGAGTGAGTGATAGCGCGTTGCCGTGAATGGCTGAGGAAGGTCACGGAAGATCAGGCTGTCGTCGTGTTCGATCTGCGAAGTCTTGCCATGCATGAGCTCAGCCGCGTGAGTGACCGTTGCGCCAAGCGCCTCGGCGATCGCCTGATGCCCGAGACACACTCCGAGCAACGGAATACCCGAGGCAAGAGCGGCGTGCACGATCGGGATGCTCACTCCAGCGTCGGCCGGCGTGCCCGGTCCAGGCGAGAGCAGCACGGCGTCGTAGTCAGCAAGAACAGCGGCTGCGTCATCCGCGCTAAAAGCGTCATTGCGCACGACCTCGGTTGTGGCACCGAGTTCAAGCAAATACCCGTTGAGGGTGTAAACGAAGCTGTCGTAGTTATCAACAACAAGGATGCGGGTCACTGTTGCACCGTCGCATCCAACGGGGTGACGAGGGGCAACGCCCACGGGAAGACCCACATGAACAGCGCAGCCACGATGGCCGCGGCCATCACCAACAACAGGAGAACGCGAATAATTGCGGGTCCCGGAAGCACCCGCCAGAGGGCAGCGTACATTAGCCAGCTCCTTCGAGATTGAGGGCGATCGCCGAGATCTCCGAGGGGGCACCCTCAGATCGCGGATACCAAGTGTCGTACACCGCGTAGGCGATGATGCGCTCGTCGGCGGTGTGGATGGGGTTGCAGCTCGTGAGCGTCATGATGCGATCACTGGCCGCTGCTCCCCCGAACTGAGGAACAGGCTCCAGAACTCCAACACCGGATGCCAGAACATATTCAAGAGAACGGTAAACGTAACGGTACCAACCGGCTTCGGTCTCAACATAAATGCTGTCACCGAGCTGAAGCTTGTCGATATCGAAGAAGGGGTCACCGTAGCCGGTGCGGTGAGCAGCAACCGCAAAGTTGCCGACCTCGCCGGGCATTTGGGTTCCGGTGTAGTGGCCAACGCCTTGTGCATTGAGCACGCTGTAGAGGCTCACGCTTTCGGCGATCGGAATCGCGTAGTCCTCGCCAAAACGCGGAACGATCAACGTGCCGAAGGCGATTGCTTGTCCGGGAGCTTCGTCGACCACGGGCACGCCGGGGTCGGCACGCTCATCCGGCGCCAGAGTGACAGCTTCGCCCTTGCTCCACTCTTGGCTGAGCTCGAGAGCGTCATCGCGCTGTGCATTGCTGACGAAATAGCTGTTTACCCAGGTCTGCCAGACAAGAAAGAGCAACACAACTACGCCGGCGGTAATGAAGATTTCACCAAGCACTCCGATGAAGGAGATAGGGCGGCGGGCCTTCGCACTGCGCCGCACGCGGCGGCCGTCTTCGAGAACCATAAGCGCAATTCTATCCGCAGACTCTGCGTGGTTTCCGCGCGGCCGTTCGGCACTCAGGGCGTTCGCGCTAGAATCTCTCCCATGGCCCGTAACTCTGCAGAAAAATCATCGTCGCGTCCCGCTGAAGACGCTCCCAACGCGGTCTGGTTCAAGCCCGTCATGTTTGGCTTCATGCTGATTGGGCTCGCCTGGATCATTGTGTTCTATGTCAGCAACCAGCAGCTGCCCATTGCTTCGCTCGGAAGCTGGAACATTCTTGTTGGTTTCGGAATCCTCTTCGTCGGATTCCTGATGACTACGCGGTGGCGTTAGAAATTACACGCGTGTAGTTATACCCAGTGTTAATAACCCTGTGGATAACTTTTAGTCAGCTATAGAACGAAGATCCGCACCAGCGTCAGGCTGATCAAAGCCACGACAACGAGCGCCACTAAAGCGATCTCGGTATTCGTGCTTCGCTTGTTGCGTTGACGCAAAAAGATGAGTGCGAGAACGGCACCCGTGATGAGTCCACCCACGTGGGCCTGCCACGAGATGTTCAGTCCGGGGATAAAGCCGGCGACCAAGTTGATCACGAGCACGATCAACAGCACTCGGTTGTTCACGCCCATGCGGCGCTGAATGACGAAGAACGCGGCGACGATTCCGAAGATCGATCCGGATGCGCCCAACACGACCGAGGTCGGGGCAAGCAGCAGCACGGCGACCGAGCCACCCAGCGCGCTGATCAGGTAGAGCGCGATAAACCTCGCTCGCCCCAGCGGAATCTCCAAGGTGCGCCCAAAGATAAAGAGCGTGAACATGTTGAAGCCGAGATGGAAAATGCTGCTCGTCGAATGCAGGAACGCAGAGGTGATCATCCGCCACGGCTCAACCGCCGTCAGGGGCGGGTAATACACAAGCGCTTGAGTCACGCCGAGACCTGGAATGAGCTGCAGCAAGAAGATTGCGACAGTCAGGCCAATCAGCGTGTAGGTGACTACAGGCTTGCCTTGAGAGGCTCGAGCCGCGCGAACCAGAACAGGTTTACGTTTCGGCCCATTGGCGCGGGCTTCTTTAATGCACTCGGGGCAATGTACGCCCACAGCTGCCTGCGTTTGGCAGCTGGGGCATACGGTGCGCCCACATCGTTGGCAGAGCGTAAAACTTTGCCGGTCAGGATGCCGGTAGCAATAATTGCCGCTGGCATCCGGGGATGTGGTCACGAAGGTTAGACCTCGTCGATCGTGACGGACTCGATGACGATGTCGGTGAGGGGCTTGTCGCTGCCGTCGGTGTCAACAGCTTCGATTGCGTCGACTACCTTGCGGGACTCGTCGTCAGCAACAGCACCGAAGATGGTGTGCTTGCCCTGAAGCCACGGAGTAGCAACGGTGGTGATGAAGAACTGCGAACCGTTGGTTCCCTTACCGCCGCGCGTTCCGGCGTTCGCCATAGCGAGGATGTAGGGAGCCGAGAAGTCGAGCTCGGGGTGGATTTCGTCGTCGAAGTTGTAGCCGGGGCCACCGATGCCCTTACCCAGGGGGTCGCCACCCTGAAGCATGAACTGCTTGATGATGCGGTGGAAGATCACGCCATCGTAGAGAGGTGCGTTGGTCTTCTGACCGGTAGCGGGGTGGGTCCATTCGATGTCGCCCTTGGCGAGACCAACGAAGTTAGCAACGGTCTTCGGCGCGTGGTTGCCAAAGAGGTTGAGACGGATTTCTCCGAGGTTTGTCTTGATTGTGGCAACTGCGGTGTGTTGAGACATAAGGTCAATTCTTACATAGCCAACCTGAGCCTATGATCCGGGTTATTCAGCGTGCTCACAGCCAAAGCAGTGCGCACACAGAAGAGGCCATGGCAGTATGGACTCACCGATCGACCATCTTTGGAGGTTTCCCGTGGCACTAACTCGCAAACGCCGGAAAGAACTCAAGCGCTTGAAAGGTCAAGCTGAAGACCTGTGGGCCGACCAAAAGGAGCTGCTTGACCATGCTTCTGCGGTCGTCCGAGAGGCTAGCCACCAGGCTGCCAACTACGCCCGCGAAGAAGTCAGCCCCAAGATTCACAACACGATCGACTCCCGGGTGAAGCCCGTTGTGTCGTCATCCGTTGCTGGAGCCCGCTCAGTGGCCGAGAGCACGCGCTCCAAGGTCAAGGGTGATGTATTGCCTGCAGTCACGTCAGCGCTCGGCACAGCCCTTGCCGCTCTCGAGGTAGCTAAGAATCAGCAGGTTCGGGATGCGTTCGCTCGCGTTTCGGGTCTCGCTGCGACTGCCGGCGAGAAGACCGGGCTTATGAAGGCACAACCGCAACCCAAGTCGGCCGGCTTCGGTCGCTACATCCTCATCGGTATCGGCGTAGTCGCTGCAGTGGGCGTCGCGTACGCCGCGTGGCAGACACTTCGCGCGGATGATGACCTGTGGATCGACGACGAAGCAGAGACGGCGTAGCCTTCCGCTGCTTCACACCGCACACGGTGTAGCTCCAACCTCTAATAGTTCTGGCCCGGTTCCCAAGGAACCGGGCCAGAACTATTTTTGTGCGTGGAGTGATCGCTCGCGCTGACTAAGTCAGGCAAGTGCTCCGTTGGCGACAACAACTTGGCCGTCGACCCCTCGGACGGCCCAGGCGCCGCAGCATTGGCTGTGACGTCTTTGCCTCGCAGCTCGCGGGAAGTGTCAGCGTGAGACTTTCCGCAGCCGCTTTACTCGCGCTGTACGGCCCATAGGAGGGGAATGGCGTGCACGCCACCGGGGTGGGAGAAGTTCACGCGTGCTCCGCCCTCCTGCACCCGTCTGGCGGCCCGCTGAGAGACCACAAACGTGCCGCGGATGTTGGTGCGGTGCATCCGATCTCGTCGGCGACATCGCCGCTCACTGCGAGTGACCCCCGGGAACGCAAAAACCCCGGCCAGAAGACTGGCCGGGGTTTTTGTTTCTTGCTGTGGAGCCTAGGGGAATCGAACCCCTGACCTCCTGCTTGCAAAGCAGGCGCTCTACCAATTGAGCTAAGGCCCCAATTTAAGGAACCTCTTGTGGAGATTCCAGTGGGGGTACGTGGACTTGAACCACGGACCTCTTCGTTATCAGCGAAGCGCTCTAACCGCCTGAGCTATACCCCCGTTGGGCAGATACGAGAGTACCGCATTCTGACCGTTTGGCGTAATCGACTAGTTGTTAGTGAAACCCACGAGGATTCCGCCAGTAAGTCGAACGCTGAAGTTATAAAGCATACTCGAAATTGCACCGAGTGCAGTACCGATCAAAACGTTCAGGATCGCAACGACCAGCGAGAATCCGCCGACCTGTGCGAGCGAGAACGTTGTCGCCACGCTAAAGGTTTCGTCGCTCAAAATATCGCGGAAGATCTCATCGAGTTTTCCGAAAATTCCGGTGGAGTTCAGCACGATCCACACCAGGAGCGATGCCACCACGAGAACGATTCCTAAGGACACTGCTACTAGGAATGAGAACTTAACAGCCGACCAGAAGTCGATGTACACCAGCTTCAGGCGAACCTGTTTCACTGATGTTTGGCGCTGCGACTTGCGCTGCAGCTTCTCTGCGACACTACTCATCTACCGACTCGTCCTTCCCAGCAGGGGCATCTTCGCTTGGAACACTATCGTTCCCAGCTTCAAGTTCTTTTTTCTCTAGATTTCGTTCGCTGTTTCGTGCGATTGCAATGATCTTGTCATCCGCCGCAAAGCGAGCAAAGACCACGCCCATAGTGTCACGGCCCTTGGCCGGAACCTCAGCGACAGATGAGCGTACCACCTTGCCACTGGCAAGGACCACAAGAACTTCGTCCTCATCCCCGACCATCAAAGCGCCCGCCAAGTCACCACGAGTGCCGTCAAGTTTGGCAACCTTGATGCCCAAACCACCACGACCCTGAACACGGTATTGGTCGGCAGCAGTGCGCTTTGCGAAGCCACCCTCAGTGACGACGAACACGAAGCCACTGTCGGGCACCACACTCGCGCTGAGCAGCTGGTCATCCTCACGGAAGCTCATACCCATCACACCCGACGTTGAACGACCCATGGGGCGCAACGCTTCATCGGATGCCGTGAAGCGAATCGACATTCCCTTGCGCGACACCAACAACACGTCGTCGGTGTTCTCCACCAGCAGGGCCGACACGAGTTCGTCACCTTCCCGCAGATTCACGGCGATGATGCCACCGCTGCGGTTGGTGTCGTATTCCGCGAGGGCCGTCTTCTTGACGAGACCGTTGAGCGTGGCCAGCACTAGGTAGGTGGACTGCTCGTAGTCGCGGATGTCGAGAATCTGAGCGATCTCTTCGCCGGGCTGCAGCGCCAAGAAGTTGGCAACGTGCTGCCCCTTGGCATCCCGGCCACCCTCTTGCAACTCGTAGGCCTTGGCGCGGTACACGCGGCCGGTGTTCGTGAAGAACAGCAACCAGTGGTGTGTCGTGGTGACGAACAAGTGGTCAACGATGTCATCGGCGCGGAGTTGCGCGCCCTTGACTCCCTTGCCTCCGCGGTGCTGGCTGCGGTAGTTGTCGCTGCGGGTGCGCTTGACGTAACCGCCGCGCGTCACAGTAACCACCATCTCCTCTTCGGGGATGAGGTCTTCCATGCTCATGTCGCCATCGAAACCCATCATGATTTCGGTGCGGCGGTCGTCGCCGTATTTGGCAAGCAACTCCGTCAGTTCTTCACTGACGATGTTGCTCTGGCGTTCCTTGCTCGCAATGATGGCCTTGAATTCAACAATTTCGAGCTCGATAGCATCGTGCTCGTCGATGATCTTCTGGCGCTCGAGGGCTGCGAGTCGACGCAGCTGCATGTCGAGAATTGCGCGAGCCTGAATTTCATCGATGTCGAGGAGATCAATCAATCCGTTGCGGGCATCTTCAACGGTGGGCGAACGACGGATGAGGGCAATAACCTCATCAAGAGCGTCTAGAGCCTTGAGGTAACCACGCAAGATGTGGGCACGTTCTTCAGCCTTGCGAAGGCGGAATTCGGTGCGGCGAACGATCACTTCGATCTGATGGGTAGCCCACTCAGTGATGAAGCCATCGATCGAGAGCGTGCGCGGAATGCCATCGACAATTGCGAGCATGTTCGCGCCGAAGTTTTCCTGCAGCTGCGTGTGCTTGTAGAGGTTGTTGAGAACAACCTTCGCCACAGCATCGCGCTTGAGCACGATGACGAGGCGCTGGCCCGTGCGGCCCGAAGTCTCATCGCGGATGTCGGCGATGCCGGCAAGCTTGCCGTCCTTGACGAGGTCGGCGATTTTCAGTGCCAGGTTGTCGGGATTCACCTGGTACGGGAGCTCGGTGACGACGAGGCACGTGCGACCCTGAAGTTCTTCGACATTAACTACGGCACGCATCGTGATCGAGCCACGACCCGTGCGGTACGCATCCTGAATTCCCTTGATACCCAGAATCTGCGCGCCAGTCGGGAAGTCAGGTCCCTTGATGCGCTGAATCAGCGCCTCAACGAGCTCTTCGTGAGAAGCATCCGGGTTGGCCAAGTGCCAGAGAGCACCCTCGCCAACTTCGCGGAGGTTGTGCGGCGGGATATTCGTGGCCATACCGACCGCGATACCCACTGAACCATTGACGAGCAGGTTCGGGAAGCGGCTCGGGAGAACCGTGGGCTCTTGAGTGCGACCGTCATAGTTGTCTTGGAAGTCGACGGTGTCTTCTTCAATGTCCCGCACCATTTCCATAGCGAGCGGGGCCATCTTGGTTTCCGTGTAACGGTGGGCAGCAGCACCATCGTTACCGGGAGATCCGAAGTTTCCTTGGCCTAGCGCCAGTGGATAACGAAGGCTCCACGGCTGAACCAAACGAACGAGCGCGTCGTAGACCGACGAGTCACCGTGCGGGTGGAACTGCCCCATGACATCACCGATGACACGGGTGCACTTGGAGAAACCCTTGTCTGGGCGGTAGCCACCGTCGTACATTGCGTAAATAACGCGACGGTGCACAGGCTTCAAACCATCGCGCACCTCGGGAAGCGCACGACCCACGATGACGCTCATCGCGTAGTCGAGGTAGGAGCGCTGCATCTCCAGTTGAAGATCGACCTGGTTAATCTTGTCGTGCCGGTCGTCTACGGGTGCATCTTTGAAGGTCTTCTTCGGAGTTTCTTCGTCAGCCATTAAGTGTCAATTCCAGTCTGTGTCAGTCGCGAGTGCGGGCGCCGTGTGCTCTGAACGAGCTAGATGTCTAGGAAGCGGACGTCTTTAGCGTTGCGCTGGATGAAGTTTCGGCGAGACTCAACGTCTTCGCCCATGAGGGTCGAGAAGATTTCGTCTGCTGCGGCAGCGTCATCCAGGGTGACCTGAAGCAACGTGCGAGTGGCGGGGTCCATCGTGGTTTCCCACAGTTCCTTGTAGTCCATCTCACCAAGACCCTTGTAGCGCTGGATCCCGTTATCTTTCGGCATGCGCTTGCCTTCTGCAAGTCCCATTTCGGTCAGGGCATCGCGCTCAGCATCGCTGTACACGTATTGGTGCTGCGCGTTGCTCCACTTGAGGCGGTAGAGCGGCGGCTGTGCCAAGTACACGTAACCCAAATCGATCAGCGGACGCATGTAGCGGAAGAGCAGAGTGAGAAGCAACGTCGTGATGTGCTGACCATCGACATCAGCATCGGCCATCAAAACGATCTTGTGGTACCGAGCCTTCTCGGGGTCGAAGTCTTCGCCGACACCCGCGCCGAACGCGGTGATCATTGCTTGGACTTCCGCGTTGCCGAGTGCGCGATCGAGGCGCGCCTTCTCGACGTTCAAGATTTTGCCTCGCAGCGGGAGAATCGCCTGGAACTCGGGGTTACGACCCTGAACGGCGGAGCCGCCGGCCGAGTCACCCTCAACCATGAAGATCTCAGACAGCGACGGGTCTTTACTCGAGCAGTCGCGCAGCTTTCCGGGCATTCCACTCGACTCGAGCAAACCCTTACGACGAGTCTGTTCGCGCGCCTTGCGGGCAGCGAGTCGAGCTTGGGATGCCTGAATAGCCTTGCGAATAACGTCGCGCGCCTGCGTGGGGTTGCGATCGAACCAGTCACCGAGCTGCTGGCCGGCAATGCGCTGAACGAATGCTTTGGCTTCGGTGTTACCGAGCTTGGTCTTCGTCTGACCTTCGAACTGAGGTTCGCCGAGCTTGATCGAGATAACCGCGGTCAGTCCTTCACGAACGTCATCTCCCGAAAGGTTGTCATCCTTTTCCTTGATGATGTTCTTGTCGCGCGCATAACGGTTAACCAGAGTGGTGAGCGCAGCGCGGAAACCCTCTTCGTGGGTTCCACCCTCGTGAGTGTTGATGGTGTTGGCGTAGGTGTGAACACTTTCGGAGTATCCCGCCGTCCACTGCATCGCTACTTCGAGCGAAATCTTCTTCTCAGTGTCTTCCGATTCAAAGGCGATGACATCCGGGTGGATGAGTTCGTTCTTCTTCGTCTTGTTCAAGTACTCCACGTAGTCAACGAGTCCACGCTCGTACATGTAGCTCTCGGCGATTTCTTCTTCACCGCGCTCGTCAGTGATGGTGATGCGCAATCCCTTGTTGAGGAAGGCCATCTGCTGGAAACGTGCGCGGAGCGTCTCAAAGTCGAACTCGACTGTCTCGAAAGTCTCTTTGCTCGGCCAGAAAGTCTGCTGGGTTCCTGTTTCGTCGGTGCTTTCACCCTGGGCAAGGGGACCTGTCGGCACACCGTTAGCGAAGCTCATCCGCCAGACGTGTCCCTGACGACGAACCTCGGTATCAATTTCTGCGGAGAGTGCGTTCACGACGGAAATGCCCACACCGTGGAGTCCACCCGACACGGCGTAACCGCCACCGCCGAATTTTCCACCCGCGTGAAGGATGGTCATAACGACTTCTACAGTGGACTTCTGTTCTTGCTGGTTCAGATCGACCGGGATACCACGGCCGTTGTCGCGAACCCGAACCGAGCCGTCTTTGCGAAGCCAAATGTTGATCGTGTCGCAGTAACCCGCGAGAGCCTCATCCACAGAGTTATCCACAACCTCATACACAAGGTGATGGAGACCGCGGGGGCCGGTGGAACCGATGTACATACCGGGGCGCTTGCGCACGGCCTCAAGACCCTCAAGGATCTGGATCTGATCGGCACCGTAACTGTCAGCGGCAACATGACCGTTGGCAATGATATGGCTTTCGGGCACGTCGTTCTCGGGCGTCGATGTCATCTGAAGTTAGGCTCCTGCCGCTAGTTCACGCTGGCCATTCGGAGAGGATAACTCCCTGAGGAGGCGCGTCCGACGGCTTCTGCGATTCTACCAAATTCCGAGAGGCTGCGGCGCTCAAATTGCCTTCTGCGGGAGTTTCTTTAGTAGCGTGACCTATTTTGCCTTCCTAGCCGTAAGTATCTCGCGGGCCCCTACCTGGAATTGATCTGGGGCCTCTTTTCCACGAAGGGGCGTTGGGCCCTTCAAAGCGCACGGATTCCACGCCTGCTTCTGGATGCTGTTGAGCAATCGTCGTTGTGATGTGTCCCCGCATGAGTCGAAGCTGAGTTGCCCACGCTGTCGAATCGCACCGAATGGTGAGAACACCCTCTTCAATTCCGATCGGTTCAGAATGTTCCGCAGTCTCGGCACCGACGATTGTTGTCCACGCTAAGAGCAATTCGGAGCGCGCCAGCGGAGAACTCCACCCCATACTCACGGTGAGGCTATCCATCACATCGCCTAATCCATGCGGATCGCGACCGGGAGCAAAAGGCACGCTTGTGCCGGGTTCTTTACGATTGCGCTTGCGCGCCATATAGGAACGTTTACTGGCATCGCCAAAAACATCGCGGAATCTGAGGTAGACCGCTACGTGTTCATCCACAGCGGGATCGCGGTCATTCATTGCTGATTACCTCCCCGGCGCTGATGTGAACCACATTCGCGGCGAGCTCGGTCGGAACGTCTCCGAAGACTGCGGCCGTAATGAGCACCTGCTCGAATCCTGCGATCGACGTCGCCAATCGTTCGCGACGAGATTGATCGAGCTCAGCAAAGACATCATCCAAAATCAGCACGGGGTCTCCGGCTGAAGACTCACGACGCAACAGCTCGGCGGATGCCAATTTCAGTGCGAGGGCGAATGACCAGGATTCACCGTGGCTGGCATACCCTCGCGCCGGCAACCCATTGAGTCCGAAGATGAGGTCATCGCGGTGTGGCCCTACGAGAGTTATTGCCCGGTCTCGTTCTGCTTTTCTTACGGATGCCAAGGCGGCAGTAAACGATGCAGTCGCGTCAGCGACCGAAATTATTTCACCGACTGCACTGGTGGCCACGGCGTTCTCAGGGTCATCCTGCCGCGAAATGATGCTCAGCGAGTTTGCTAATGACGCACCGTGATCGGCACCGACAATGCGTTCGTACGCACTCGAAACCTCCGGGCTTAAGTCGGCGACCAGTGCGCTGCGGGCGCTTATGATTTCGGAACCAAATGCAACGAGCCGCTCATCCCACACATCAAGGGTGCTTAATTGGGTGTCCCTAACACCGGATGCGCGTGCCGACTTCAGCAGCATGTTGCGTTGTTTCACGACACGTTCGTAATCGCTCATCACGCCGCTAAAGCGCGGAGAGCGAAGCACGAGAAGTTCATCGATGAAGCGTCGACGACCCGAAGGTTCGCCGCGCACGAGCGCCAGATCTTCGGGCGCGAAGAGAACACTCGAGAAGTAGCGCGGAAGTTCGCGGGTGCGGATGACCGAACGATTGATCTGGGCACGGTTAGCCCCAGATCGATTGATCTGTACCTCAGCCAGAAACTTTCGTTCGTTGTGTTCGAGACGAACTCGAACAATCGCGGCATCCGTCGACTGCCGAACCATGGCGTGATCTGTAGAAACACGGTGTGAACCAAGGGTGCTCAAGAAGCCGAGCGCCTCGACCAAATTTGTTTTGCCTTGACCATTCGAACCAACAATGAGGGTCGGTCCTGCCCCGAGTTCAAGAGTCAGGCCCTTGTAATTACGAAAGTCCTTGAGCTCCACATGAGTTACACGCATTGCGGCGAAGCTTAACTCTTGCGGACGCTATGCCCGCCGAACTGATTGCGGAGAGCGGCGACCGCCTTCATAGAAGGGGAGTCTTCTTGGCGAGAAACAAAGCGCGCAAAAATGGCGGCACTAATAGTCGGAACAGCAACGGCCTGGTTGAGGGCTTCGTGCACGGTCCAACGGCCCTCCCCTGAATCCTCGACGTAGCCAGCAATGTCAGCAAATTCGGGATCTTCTTCGAGAGCTTTGACGAGAAGTTCAAGCAACCAGGAGCGAACGACTGTTCCTCGCTGCCAGGCTTTGAAGGTGCCGGGAACGTCTTCGATGAGATCCTTGCGGCTGTCGAGGAGTTCGAAACCTTCGGCCCAGGCCTGCATAAGGGCATATTCGATGCCATTGTGGACCATCTTGGCGTAGTGACCTGCTCCAACGGGGCCAGCATGAACAAAACCCTCTTCGCGCGGGCCTTCGGGGCGAAGCGCGTCGAAGATCGGCATCGCTCGTTCGATATCCGTCTTGTCCCCACCGGCCATCAGCCCGTAGCCGTTTTCAAGTCCCCAGATTCCGCCAGACACTCCAACATCTACGAAGGAAAGTTTGAGTTCTGCGAGCTGATCACGGTGAAGTTGGTCATCGGTAAACCGGGTGTTTCCACCATCGATGACGAGATCGCCCGGTGTGAGCAATGCCGCAACATCGGTAATTACAGAATCTGTGATCGTGCCGGAAGGAACCATGACCCAAATAATTCGGGGTGAAGGCAGCGCATCTACAAGATCCGACAACGCTGTGACATCACTCACCTCAGGATTGGGGTCGTAGCCCGTCACTGTGAGGCCATGAGCTCGCATGCGCTCGCGCATGTTGCCGCCCATTTTTCCTAGGCCAATAATTCCAACATGCATGATTTCTGCCATGACCTACCTCAACAAAAGGTTGGGCTGCAGGAGGTACTTGTAGTTATCGCTGCCCGGCTGATCCTTCGACGACTGACTTGTAATGAGCACCGGGCCAGGCTTGTTCGGATTTTCGGTTTTGGTAAACGAAATTCGTACAAATTCTGAATGCACCGAACTCAAGCCATCAATCAAGAACTGAGGCTTGAGCGAAACGACCGTGTCATCGCCGGTCAAGAAGGCATCGATGGTCTCGGATGCCTGAGCTTGCTCGGATCCGATCGCTTCCAAAGTCACACCTTCAGTCGTGAAAGTGAAGCGCAACGCGGCTTCCCGCTCGAGCACGAGAGAGACTCGACGAACTGCCTCGATGAGCTCGCCCGTGTTCATGACAGCGAAGTTATCCACAGTCTCGGGAAAAAGTCGGCGAACCGGTGGAAAGTTGCCCTTGATAAGCAACGACGTCACAGTTTTTCTGTCTGCTTGGAACGCGATGAGCTCGCGTTCGTCAGAACTCGTGATGGCGACGGAAATCTCTCCGCTGTTGCCGAAAGTCTTTCCCACTTCAACCAAAGTCTTGGCCGGCACCAGGGCTGTTGCTGCTTCGACTCCGGATGCTCCGGCATCCCATTCGATGTCACGAACTGCTACTCGGTAGCGGTCAGTGGCAACAAGCGAGATGTTATTTTCAGAAACTTCGAGCTGCACACCTGTAATGACCGGGGTGACGTCGTCACGCGATGCAGCCACGGCGACCTGAGAAATTGCGGCGGCAAAGAGATCAGCCTTGAGCGTTCCGACCTTGTCGGAGATCTGAGGAAGTGAGGGATACTCTTCAACCGGCATGCTCGACAAGGTGAAATGACCGGTGCCACACGCAACAGTAATTTTGTTGTCTTCGGTGCTAAAACGCACGGGAGCATTGGGAAGTCGGCTGGCAATATCTGCCAAAAGCTTGCCAGAAACCAATACGCGACCGGGCTCTTCGACCTCGGCGATGATCTGTGTTCGAGCGGAAACTTCGTAGTCGAACGACGAAAGAGTGAGCCCTTCGTCGGTAGCTTCGATCAAGACACCGCTCAGAATCGGCAGCGTTGTTCGCTGCGGCAACAGTTTTACCGCGAACGAAACCGCCTCGCTGAAGACGTCACGATTGACTTGAAACTTCATGAACTACCCCTAACCGGATCACGCTCTGGCCGTTAATACTGGCACAGCCAATCCACTTGCGAACTACAGGTTATTTGGGATTCAAATTTCATTCTTTAAAGGTCACACTCTTAACCGTTGTGGATTCTGTGAATAACTCGACGGATTTCATGTAATTACTGGAAACTACATTCGTGTGACTTGTTGACGAGCAGTGGAGAACACTCGCACTCTTCGTGGAAACTCGAATCACAGGAATTCTTGATTCCACAGAAATTTTCTTGTGGTCAACAATCTTTCCGGCGAGTTGGGGAGGTTATCCCCAAGTTATCCCCAAGTAGGAAAACCTATTTTTGGCTGAAACGCTGGTTTTGTTTGATGCGGCTAGTGAGCTCGGTGACCTGGTTATAGATCGAGCGACGCTCTTTCATGAGCTCGGTGATCTTCTTGTTGGCGTACATCACGGTGGTGTGATCGCGGTTTCCGAACAGCTGACCAATCTTGGGCAAAGAGAGGTTCGTCATTTCTCGACAGAGGTACATCGCGATCTGACGTGCTGTGGCGATGGCTTGCGAACGAGAAGAGCCATAGAGGTCGTCAACCGAAAGCTTGAAGTAGTCAGCGGTGTGATTGATGATGTCGACTGGCGCGATGACGTTGTCTTCATCAAGAGTGATGAGATCTTTCAACACGGTCTGTACAAGAGCCATGTCGACTTCGGTGCGGTTGAGGCTCGCAAACGCGGTAACCCGAATCAACGTTCCTTCGAGCTCACGAATATTTGACGAGACCTTCGACGCCATGAATTCGAGGATGTCGTTGCCCACCTGCATCTTCTCGCTCTGGGCCTTTTTGCGAAGAATAGCGATTCGCGTTTCAAGGTCTGGCGCCTGGACGTCAGTAATCAGGCCCCACTCGAAGCGTGACCGCATCCGATCTTCAAAGCCGGTGAGGTGCTTCGGGGGCAGATCACTGGTGATGACCACTTGCTTGTTGTGATCGTGCAAGGTGTTGAAAGTGTGGAAGAAGGCCTCCTGAGTGGAGTCCTTACCCTGCAGGAACTGGATGTCATCGATAAGCAGAATGTCGATCTCACGGTAGCGAGACTGAAATACTGACGCCCGGTTATTAGCGATCGAGTTGATGAAGTCGTTCGTGAATTCTTCTGAGCTCACGTAACGCACTCGGATGCCGGGGTACAGGCTTTCGGCATAGTGCCCGATGGCGTGCAACAAGTGAGTTTTACCTAGACCCGACTCTCCATAAATGAAGAGGGGGTTGTAGGCCTTGGCCGGCGCTTCAGCTACGGCGACTGCCGCGGCGTGAGCGAAACGGTTGGATCCACCAATGACGAAATTGTCAAAGCTGTATTTGGGGTTGAGTCGCGAATCGCTGCGACGAGGTGTTGATGTTTCGACAGGCTTTTGTGGTGTCGGTTCGATGTAGGGCTGCTCGGTGCGCGGTATTTCTTGCGAAAGCGCATCTTGCTGGATTTCTGGGTTTACGACGGTGGCGAAGTTCGAAATGCCGTGTTCGTCGTCGAGAGCTGCAATCGCGTCGATGAATGGCTGGCGAAGTCGCTGCTCGAGCATTCCGCGCGTGAGCTCGTTGGGAACCTCGAGATAGAGGGTGCCGGCCATGACGCCTTTTGGTTCAACCAGGTTCACGAACCCCTGTAGTTGAGGGGTAATTCGCTCATCACCGTTGAGGTGTGTCAGAACTGTTTGCCACAGTCCTTTAGTCGGGTCGGGTGTTTCCGACATTCTTTTCCCATCCCTTGGCAGTATTTACTCACAGGCTTATCCACTGGTGAGTACAGCTATTCTCGCTGAAATACTGCGGTCTTTTGGCCGTTGTGCACTGATAGTCATCGTAGTTGTCCACAGCATGTCGTTACCAATAAGGATGTATTCTGTGTGGATAATGCGCCGTTGCACAAAGTGTGGTTTGACCGCACCCGTTTAACGCCGTAGTTTTAATCAGTTGACTTCTGGCCCTTGGGCCTACCAATTCTTCCCGGCTGCTAGAGCTGGGCCTTGGAGATATAGCTATGAGCAAGAGAACTTTTCAGCCCAACAACCGTCGCCGCGCGAAGGTTCACGGTTTCCGTCTGCGTATGCGCACCCGCGCGGGTCGCTCGATCCTGAGCGCTCGTCGCCGCAAGGGACGCACCGAACTCTCCGCGTAATCTCGTCCGGTGTTGTCTAAGGCAAACCGTGTGGCGCTTCCGAGCGATTTTCGCTTGGCGGTGCGTCGCGGTCGTCGTTTCACAGCACCGCACTGCGTTGTCCACATTGTGAACAATGAGCGGTCTCAGGGCGTTCGCTTTGGTTTCATTGTTTCTAAAGCGGTTGGCAATGCGGTTGTACGCAATCGAGTTCGGCGTCGGCTTCGCGCTGCTGCTGCTCAACTTCTTCCTCACGTCCAGTCGAATGTAGACATTGTGGTTCGTGCTCTGGCAGGTTCTGAGCAAGCTGAGTGCACTACGCTTCAGGCTGAGATTGCAGAAGGGATTGACCGCATCGTGGTGAAGGTATGAGTTCCGTCGTTACGTTCGCGCTGCTCATCCCGCGAAACCTCTGTGTTCTCATTTTGCGCGTCTACCGTGCAGTCATATCTCCGCTGTACGGAGACGTCTGCCGGTATTACCCGTCGTGCTCTCACTACACTCTTCAAGCTATTCAGCAGCACGGTGTTTTCCGTGGTGTGTGGCTTGGCTCTCGTCGAATCCTTCGCTGCCACCCGTGGGCAGAGGGCGGTATCGACGACATCCCGGCTCGCCGGCATGACCGCTACCAGATCACCCGGTTCGGCTTTGTTATAGCCGCAAGCCACGAAAGGGGCTAACCACTTCATGGATCTTTTTGCTTTCTTTGGCAATCTGCTTTGGCCAATCAAGTGGGTAATCGAGGCAATCCTCGTCGCCTTTCACGAAATCCTTACCTTCTTCGGAATGGATGCGGATGCTGGCCTGACCTGGGTTCTTTCGATCGTCGGTCTCGTCTTGGTTGTGCGCGCAGCATTGATTCCGGTCTTTGTGCGCCAGATCAAGAGCCAGCGTCGCATGATGGAAGTCGCGCCTCAGCTCAAGAAGATCCAGGACAAGTACAAAGGTAAGAAGGATCAGTTCTCTCGTGAGGCGATGTCTCGCGAAACGATGGCGATGTACAAGAACGCGGGAACCAACCCGTTTAGTTCGTGCCTCCCTCTTCTTCTGCAGATGCCGATCTTCTTCGGACTCTTTTCGGTGCTGCGCAACGCACAGCTCGAGGGAAACGCTCCTGGTGTTGGCCTCCTCAACGCTGAGCTCTCAGAATCCTTCGGAACCTCGTCACTGTTCGACATCGCTCCCCTGCACCTCGCGATCAGCACTGCAGAGGGCAACGTAGCCGTCATCGTCACCGCCGTCATCATGGTCATCCTGATGACCGGCTCGCAGTTCATCACCCAGCTTCAGATCATGTCGAAGAACCAGTCGGCTGAGATGAAAGCTAGTCCCATGTACCGCCAACAGCGGATCATGTTGTACCTACTCCCCCTCGTTTTCGCCTTCTCCGGGTTCACTTTCCCCTTGGGCGTCATGTTCTACTGGCTCGTTTCCAACTTCTGGACAATGGGTCAGCAGTTCCTCGTTATTCGCAATATGCCGACTCCCGGTAGTGAGGCAGCGCTCGCACGCGAGGCTCGTCTAGCGAAGCGCAATCAGCGCAAGGGAATCATTGAAGAGGCTCCCGAATCTGATTCCGGAACCGCGGTAATTGAGGAACCCAAGAATCCGCAGCGGGATCAACCCGTAAGTAAGAACCGTGCAAAGAAGAAGCAGGGAAAGAAGAAATGACGAACGTTTCTGACGTCGATACAACCGCAGTCGAGTCCGCTCCTGTGGAAGATCGCGAAGATCGCACAACTGCTCAGCTCGAAGAGGAAGGCGACATTGCCGCCGACTACATCGAGGAGCTGCTCGATATTGCGGATCTCGATGGAGACATCGAGATTGACGCCCGTGCCGGTCGCTCCTACGTCTCAGTGACGTCGAGCGAAGACACAAACCTCCGCCTCCTGTCTAAGCCTGAAACCGTCACGGCACTTCAGGAACTCACTCGCATCGCTGTGCAGAACAAGACGGGAGCATTCTCGCGTCTCATCCTGGATATCGGAGGTTCGCGTGAAGCGCGTGCTGCTGAATTGTCGAAGCTTGTAGACACGGCCGTGGAGCGTATCGAGGCAGGTGCGGATTCTGCCGCACTTCCGGCGATGTCGTCCTACGAGCGCAAGCTCGTTCATGATGTCGTTGCGGAGCGTGGGTTTGTTTCGCAGTCGAGTGGTGAAGGTCGCGACCGTCACACTGTCATCACGCGTTCATAGTTTCACGTGAAACATTGACTGACGAGTTAGGGCTTGAGCGCGAGCCGGAAATAGCTGCCGAGCTGTTTGGCGATCGCATTGATGTCGCGCGCGCCTATACGGAGAGCCTTGCTCTTCGAGGTGAGGAGCTTGGACTCATTGGTCCGCTTGAGGTGCCCCGTCTGTGGACGCGACACATCGTTAACTGTGTACTCGTCGCTCCCCTGCTTCGTCCAGGGCTTGTGGGAGATATAGGTAGTGGCGCCGGTCTTCCGGGTATTGTTCTCGCAATTGCGCGGCCTGATGTCGAGTTCGTCTTGATTGAGCCGATGGAACGCCGGGTTGATTGGCTCAAGGCAGAGTCTGAACGTCTCGGCTTATCCAACGTTGTAGTCGATCGTTCTCGTTCACAAGATGCTCCGTATGCTGAGGCCTTAACTCAGATTACTGCTCGCGCGGTCACTGCTCTTTCTAAGCTCATCCCCTCAACCGAACACCTTCTTGCGCCCGGCGGCGAGATGGTCTTCATGAAGGGTGCCCGCATCGATGAAGAGATTGAAGCTGCTGCCAAGGCGATTCGCAAGGCTCGACTCAAGGATGTTGAGTCACTTGTTCTCGGTGAGGGGATTACCCCCGAGATCACTAGGGTCTTTCGGGCTAGAGTGGACTGATTCGGCCACGCTCTGAGCTGCCTCCAGTCCTACCTATTGTCACCACCCCGAGAGAAAGTTTCACGTGAAACATCCCGAAAGCGAAGTCAACGAACAAGGCAAGTCGTTCGATGAAACCACGCCGCTTGCGCGGGAGATCGCGGATCTGACTCGCCGTCGCGAGGCAGTAGCCTCTGCTTCACTCCCCCTCCCGGAGAAGCCCCGGGTATTTACCGTGGCAAACCAAAAGGGGGGCGTCGGAAAGACAACCTCTACAGTCAACCTTGCTGCTGCTCTCGCCCGCACCGGCGCTCGAGTCCTAGTGATCGACCTCGATCCGCAAGGAAACGCGTCTACTGCTGTCGGCGTTGAGCATCGTTCTGAGACTCCCAGCGTCTACGACGTCATGATCAACGACGTTCCGATGGCGGAGGTCGTGCAGAAGAGCCCGGAATTCAACGCGCTTTACTGCGTTCCCGCCACGATTCATCTCGCCGGCGCGGAGATCGAGCTTGTCTCTCTCGTCGCTCGCGAACAACGCCTTCGTTCTGCGCTCGATGCTTTTCTTGCGGAGACGCTAGAACCGTTCCACTATGTGTTTATCGATTGTCCGCCGTCGCTTGGTCTCCTCACGATCAACGCTTTCGTGGCCGCTCAAGAGGTCCTCATTCCCATCCAGTGTGAGTACTACGCGCTTGAGGGTTTGAGTCAGTTGCTTAACAACATCAAGCTAATCGAGCGTCATTTGAACCCACGTCTTCGGGTCTCGACGATTCTGATGACGATGTACGACTCCCGCACTAATCTTGCCAACCAGGTGGTTGACGATGTGCGTCAACACTTCCCCAAGCAGGTGTTGACCACTGTTATCCCTCGCTCGGTGCGCATTTCTGAAGCACCCAGCTACGGGCAAAGCGTCATTAGTTATGACCAGAACTCCCCCGGATCGCTCTCCTATCTTGAAGCAGCGGCCGAGATTGCTTATCGAGGAGCACGCAAATAATGGCAGCACCAAAACGTACTGGTCTTGGTCGGGGTATCGGCGCGCTTATCCCCTCGTCGGATGAGAACGAAGAACGCCCCGTCGACGTCTTTTTCCCGGGTGGGGAACTGACACCCGAAAAACTTCGCTCGGTTCCTGGCGCTCGGTTAGCGAGCCTCTCCCCTCTTGATATCGTTCCCAACTCTCGCCAACCGCGTACTGAGTTCCGTCAAGAGGAACTCGAAGAGCTGATCGTCTCGATCCGCGAAATCGGTGTTCTCCAACCGATCGTGGTGCGCCCCGTCGTTGGTGCTCTTGAGGGTCAGCCTCAGTACGAACTCATCATGGGTGAACGTCGACTTCGTGCGAGCAAGCACTTAGGCCTCGCCACAATTCCTGCTGTCATCAAGAGCACCGCCGACGAAGACATGCTTCGGGATGCCCTGCTCGAGAACCTGCATCGCGCCAACCTCAACCCTTTGGAAGAGGCGTCGGCTTACCAGCAACTTCTGGCCGACTTCGGCATCACGCAGGAGCAGTTGGGCGAACGCATTGGTCGCTCGCGCCCCCAAATCACTAACACTTTGCGTCTTTTGCGCCTTCCAGAAAGCGTTCAGCGCCGCGTTGCCGCCGGAGTGTTGTCCGCGGGACACGCTCGAGCGCTCCTATCGCTTCCTGACAACGCCGGAATGGAGCGTTTGGCAGAGAAAATCGTCAATGAAGAGCTCTCCGTTCGTGCTGCTGAAGCAGCTGCGGGCTCGCTCTCGACCAAACCGCCGCGCTCCAAGCCCTCCCGGGGTAAGAAGCAAGGCCATCTGGATGAGATCGCGGAGCGCCTGGGCGACCGTCTCAACACTCGTGTGAAGGTATCGCTTGGTGCCAGCAAAGGCCAGGTCGTTATCGACTTCGCAACTGTGGCGGATCTAAATCGAATCCTCGAAGAAATCGGCGACACCGGCTTCAACTCTTAGCCAGCTCCTCGTCAGCCGACCCCGAACGCGAGGTCTTCTTGATCCGGGACTTTTTGGTTCCGGTTGCCTCAGTTTCGTTAGAGCGCTAGGTTCGCGGGCACAATCGCTAAACTTTTCTAGTTCTAGTTCTAGTTCTAGTTCTAGTTCTAGTTCTAGTTCTAGTTCTAGTTCGGGTGCGAGTTCTAGCCCGCTGATGGCGCTCGCGCTGTAGAAGCTGATCCCTGCTCTGTGCATCGGCACGAGCTGTGTGAATAGTCGTTGATCGAATCTAGGTTGCAGTGGGATTGCGTGTTGCCGCGCGCAGCTGATGCGTGCGGTGTGGTCACTCCCCCGCAAACCACTGGACGCGCGGGCACTGGAGCGGGATTCACGGCCGGCGCCTGATAGCCCTTGTATGCCAGGGGTGGTTCTCGGGACTTTCCGCTCGGGCCACACAAGTGGGACTGCCGCCCGGTGAACCGCCGCGACCTGTCGACGATTGGGCCCTAACCTCGGTTCAGCAACCCTATTGCTCCCGTTCGAAGGGCGAGCGCCTGAAAGGATCGCGCTCGCGCTGATTGGGAAGCGACTGTTCCACGTGAAACATTGACCGAGGCTTTGGCTCGCCCTGTCGTCGGGTCTCCATGTTTCACGTGAAACTGTGGCGCTGGCGCTGGCGCTGGCGCTGGCAACGGCAACGGCAACGGCAACGGCAACGGCTCTGCAAAGCTAGGAGCCCGAACCGGCTAGTTGCGGATGTTCCACGTGAAACATTGGGCAACCGGGAGGCATTTAGCGACGGAATCTTCCCCGCTGGGCCACCCGGTGCGCCAGCGGATCATTGCTCCGGCGTTTGTTGGAGGGATGAATGATTGCCCGAAAACGGCGCGAACCGAGTCGACGACGCGTTGTGCAGAAGGCGGGACCGCTCCCCCGGCGAAGGCGAAAGCGGCTGCTTAGCCCTCCATTGCGATGTCGGCGAGAGCAGCGTAAACCCAGCCTAGGTCATGTCCCGCAGCGACGAGTGCTTGGGGAAGGATGGAGGTCTCGGTGAGGCCGGGCAACACATTTGCCTCGAGGAACCAGGGCGTTCCTGCGCCATCTACGATGAGATCTACCCGTGACAGGTGACGAAGTCCGAGCGCGGAGTGGGCTGCGAGAGCGGCTTCGGCTGCACGATCGGCTTCACCATCGCCGATTCTGGCCGGGGTGTAAAAGCGCGTCTGACCAGCATTATAGCGAGCCTCGAAAGTGTAGGCGCCATCCACTGGTTCGATCTCGACGGCGGGCAGAGCAACTGGACCCATGCCGCTGTCGAGAATTCCGATGGCAATCTCGACACCGGTAATGCGTTGCTCGATGAGAGCCACGTCGCAGTAGTTGTAGGCGTTGACCATCGCCTGTGGAAGGTCTGAACGGTCAGTCACGATCGAGACACCCTGAGCGGAACCACCCTGAGCGGGCTTCACGACGAGGTCACCCGAGAGTTCATCGGCGAGCTCATCGAGGATGCTGTGGGCTCCGAGTTCACGGAAGGAATCACGGGACAACGCAATCGAGAGCGGCGTGCGTACTCCGACACGGGAAACGAGTGCCTTGGCGGTCGGCTTGTCCCAGGCGAGGCGGGCGGCATCCGCGCGGGAGCCGACATACGGAATGCCGATGAGATCGAGAAGACCACGCAGAGCACCATCCTCACCGCTGGCGCCATGCAGGGCTGGCCACACGACATCCGGCTTCGATTCACGAATGTAAGGAAGCAGCGTGGCATCCGGGTCGCGCAGCTCAACGATCTTGCCCTGAGCGCGCAATCCGTCGGCAACACGGCGACCGGACCGGAGGGAAACGTCGCGCTCGTGCGAGATTCCGCCGGCAAGAACGAGAACGCGGGTGGGTGAATCGTTCATGAGGGGGTCCTAGCTGAGGTTGGCTGGAGGGTTGATCATCGACGGTGTGGGAGGCGCAACCGTGAGAGGGGCTGTCTGCGAGAACGTGCTGAGCAACTCAAGCTCTCCGTTGATCACAGTGGAGAGCCGACGAATACCCTCACGGATGAAGTCAGGGGTTGGATAACAGAACGACAAGCGCATGTTGCTGCGCCCGTTTCCATCCGCGTAGAAGGCCGTACCCGGCGTGTAGGCCACTAACTCCTTGACCGCACGGGGCAACATCGACTTCGAATCGAGGTTGTCGGGAAGTGTGACCCAGATGTAGAAGCCACCGTTGGGCACAGTCCACTCGAGGTCGGGTAGATAGTCGTCGAGAGCGTCCAACATGGCATCGCGGCGTTCGCGGTAGACACCACGGAAGGTATCGATCTGCCCCTTCCAGTCAGAGACATTCATGTATTCGCTAATGATGTTCTGAGTGAAGGAACTCGGTGACAACACGGCCGCCTCGTTCGCTAAGATGAGTTTCTCTCTAATTGCGTGAGGCGCAAGCACCCAACCAACCCGAAAACCGGGGGCGAGAGTCTTCGAGAACGTGCCCAAGTAAACGACACCGTCTTCTTCGACGGAACGCATTGCATGCGGCGGCGGACCATCGAAATAGAGGAGACCGTAAGGATTGTCCTCGAGCACCAGAATGCCGTTTTCCCGGGCAATTTCCAACACTTCGAGGCGTCGCTCCCAGCTGAGAGTGACTCCAGCGGGGTTGCTGAAGGTCGGAACGGTGTACAAGAACTTGATGGTCTTGCCTGCGGCGCGCACCGAGGCAATATGAGCCCGCAGCGAATCGGGAACGAGCCCGGACTCATCCATCTCAACGTGCGTTATCTCTGCCTGGAATGACTTGAAAACGACCATTGCCGTGACATAGCTGGGGCCCTCGGCAATAACGACGTCGCCGGGATTGATGAAGAGCTTCGTGACGAGCTCGAGGGCGTGCTGAGAACCGGTGGTGACGACAACGTCATCCACGCTGGCTCGGATGCCCTCGAGGGCCATCACTTCAAGGATTTGCTCGCGAAGCGCAGGCAATCCTTGGCCGGAACCATACTGAAGTGCCGCCGGACCGCGATCGCGCATGACGCGATCGATGGACTCGGTGATGAGGTCTTGAGGCAACGCGGAAACATAGGGCATGCCGCCGGCGAGCGACACAACTTCGGGGCGCGAGGCCACGGCAAACAACGCTCGGACCTCAGAGGCGGCAAGGCCGGAGGCGCGATCTGCGTAGTGGTCGAACCACTGGTCGAGGTTGTTTGGCTGTGTTGTCATGGGCAATCCCGTTCGGTTGACTTTAAACAATAGGCGTTTGACCCTTGGGACTCGAAACTGAGCAAGGGTTATCGGGGTATCTCGGCCAAACCAGACTCGGCTTTGCTCCGAACAACGTTCAAAGCAGATGCATAGAAACCCATGCTGAACTCATGAGAGCTGCTCTCGTCGTGTGCAGAATCCGCCACAACCGCCGCCTCGCGCTGGCGCCCCTCGACCATGAAATTGAGAACACTAGTGAACGCTCGCACCACATGGACCGAATCAGAGATCGGGGACCTCACCGGCACCGTTGCAATCGTGACGGGGGCAAATTCTGGGCTTGGATTCGAGACGAGCCGTGCCCTGTTGAAGGCTGGCGCGCACGTTGTCATGACGATGCGCAGCGCCGAGAAGGCCAACGCGGCCAAGCAGGCACTGCTTGACGACCTTGGTGCGGTGTCTCTCGAGACGATGCTTCTTGATCTCGCGGATCTAGAGTCCATTCGACGTTTCAGTGAGATGTTTCACGGGAAACATTCGCGCCTCGACCTCTTGGTCAACAACGCGGGAATCATGATGACGGATGCCCAACTCACGATCGATGGGTTCGAATCCCAACTTGGCACCAATCACCTGGGCCACTTCGCGTTGACTGGTCACCTGATGGACCTGATTGAGTCAACACCCGCAGCGCGCGTGGTGAGCCTTTCCAGCCTCGCTCATCGCTGGGGTTTCATGGAGTTCAGCAACCTCATGTTCCACAATGGCTCGTACACTCCCCGGGCGGCCTACGGTCGCTCCAAACTGGCTAACCTTCTCTTCGCCTATGAGCTTCAACGCCGCTTCGACGCTGCTGGGGTCGATGCGATTTCTGTGGCAGCCCATCCGGGAACTGCCGGCACAGGCCTCGCAGATCATCTCTTCAACCGTTGGTACCTGCGTCCACTGAAGGCGCTGGTGTTCCTGGGGCTGCAAACACCCAAGCAAGGCGCGAGGCCGTCTCTGCGGGCAGCAACTGACCCTACAGCGCAGGGCGCCGACTTCTTCGGTCCCAGCGGCCGCAACCAACATCGGGGCGCTCCTGTGCGCGTTGAATCGAATGCAGCCTCCCATTCCCAAGTCGACGCGGCGAAGCTCTGGGCCGAATCAGAACGCCTCACGGGGGTTAACTACGAAAGCCTCCGCACACCCACCAAATAGTGGATGCCGGAGGCTTTCGACAGAGACTGAGCTTTAGGCCAAGAACTCTGCGAGGTCTGCTTCAATCGCAGGCTTCGGCTTTGCGCCGATAACGGTCTTCACGACCTCGCCGCCCTTGAAGACCTTCATCGCGGGGATGGAGGTGATCTGGTACTTCATAGCCATCTGGGGGTTGTCGTCAACGTTGAGCTTGACGATCTTGATCTTGTCGGAGTTCTCGCTGGCGATCTGGTCAAGGATCGGGCCAACTGCGCGACAGGGGCCACACCATTCAGCCCAGAAGTCCACCATGATGGTGTCCTTTGAGTTGATGACGAGTTCTTCAAAGTTGGCGTCGGTTACTTCTGTTGCTGCTGACATGACTAATTCCTTTGTTCGATGGGACGTTTAGGCGGAGACAGCTACGGGAGCTGCTGGTTCCGCGGGCTGGATTGCGCTGGCGACAAGTTCGCGGGGCAGTGATGCGAGGTAGTGCTCGGCATCGAGAGCAGCGACGGTGCCGGAGCCGGCGGCCGTTACTGCTTGGCGGTAGGTCGGGTCGATGACATCGCCGGCTGCGAAAACTCCGGTGATGTTGGTGCGAGAGGAACGACCATCCACTGCAACGGTTCCGTCGGCGTTGATGTCGAGCTGGCCGTGTACCAAGTGGGTGCGGGGGTCGGCGCCGATCGCGATGAACAACCCGCTGAGGTCAACGTGTGAGGTGGAACCATCCACGGTGTCCGTGAGATCGATGCCATCAACGAGGGTGGAACCAGTAATGCCGGTTACAGCCTTGTTCCAGAGGAACTCAATCTTCGGGTCGCTGAAAGCACGCTCCTGCATCGCCTTCGAGGCACGCAGCTCGTCCTTGCGGTGAATCACGTAAACCTTTTCAGCAAACTTGGTGAGGAACGTCGCTTCTTCCATGGCCGAGTCTCCCCCACCAACGACAGCGATCGTCTTCTGGCGGAAGAAGAAACCGTCGCACGTAGCGCACCAAGAAACTCCATAGCCGCTGAGGCGTTCTTCGTCGGGAAGGCCGAGCTTGCGGTAGGCAGAACCAGTCGCAAAGACAACCGCGAGAGCTTCGTGCACTTCTCCGTTGCCGAGCGTGACCTTCTTGACCTGGCCCTCAAGTTGAAGGTCAGTGACGTCGTCGAGAACAATCTCGGCGCCGAAGCGTTCAGCTTGCTTCTGCATTTCCATCATGAGCTCGGGGCCCTGGATGCCGTTGGCAAAGCCGGGGTAGTTCTCGATCTCGGTGGTCTTCATGAGCTCGCCACCGGCCTCAACAGAGCTCGCAATGACGAGTGGCGCAAGGTTTGCGCGCGCCGCGTAAATCGCAGCGGTGTACCCAGCTGGGCCGGATCCGATGATGATGAGTTGGCGCACTTTTCGTGTCTCCTTGGGATTGTGATTACCCGGTTCAACACATCCTAGCCACGGAGTATTCCGAGTGGCTGGGGCGTGCGGGGCTAACACCCAAGAGTTCGGAGTGCCGTCACTTTAAGTTCGATTCGTGGCGAGAAAAGTGTGCAGGAGCGGAATGATTAGCGACGGCGTAGGCGGGCCATGATCGGGCCCACGAACGCGAGATACTCATCATTCTTGGTGAGAGCCAGAACGGTTGCGTACACCAGGAGCATGGCTGTGCCTGCCATCGCGATCGAAGCAAAACCACCAACGAAGCCCGAGACGACGAACGAGCCTTCACCGAATCCGCCCAGCAGCATCAGGATGCCGTAGCCGACGCCAGCGGCCGGAATCATGGCTGCAGCAAACCACAGGATGCGGCGCATCAGCGGAAGCAGCGCGAATCCCGGTACGCGTTTGCGGATCACGAAGAGTGCCACCGTGGTCTGGATCGTGCCGGAGATCGTAATCGCGGTCGCGAGACCCATCGCGATGCGATCTACGGGGAACGTGGAAACGAAGAGAGCGGCAGAGATGTAGAGAACTACTTGGAAACTCTGCAAGAAGAACGGGGTGCGGGTGTCTTCGAACGAATAGAACACCCGCTGCAACACGTACATCATGCTGAACGGCACGAGCCCGACCAGATAGATCATGAGTACACCCGACAGCGCGACGACTTGCTCGTGATCGTTGCCGAAGAGGGCACTGAAGGGAAAAGCGATGACGATGAGTCCTATTGCCGCGAATACCAGCAACATCAGGATGGAGCGCAGCGCGCCCGAGACATCGGTGCGCATTGAGACGAGGTCTTTGTCTCTCGCGTGACCACTCATCCGTGTGAAGTAGGCCATTCCGATTGAGACGGCGATTACCGAGTGCGGGAGCATGAAGATGAGCCAGGCGGTCCCCATGGCGAAGACGGAGGCGCTGCCGGAGGCGCGAGAGGCAACGTTCGTTTCTACGACCGCGCCGATCTGGGTGACCAAGATCATGCCGAAGGTCCACGCGGCGGCCTTACCTGCCGTTCCCAGGCCAACCCCGCGCCACTGGAACTCGGGACGATAACGCAACCCCGCGCGGTGCCAGAAATAGCCGAGCAGGGTCGCTTGCACGGCAATACCGAGTGTCGCGCTTCCAGCGAGCACGGCAATCATGTCCGGAGTCCACGCTGTGGAGGAAAGGCCGTCGGCTGTGCCAAACAAGAACTGGAAGATGAGGAGGCCCGAGACCATCACCACGTTGTTGGCGACAGGAGCCCACGTGAACGGCCCGAACTTGCCGCGAGCGTTCAACACCTCACCGAGGAGTGAATACAGCGCGTAGAAGAGAATCTGCGGCAGACACCAATAGGCGAATGCGGTAGCGAGGGCGACCTCGTCGGCCCCGAACTTCGCGGTCGTCTGCGTGTAGAGGTCGACCAAGAGAGGAGCGCTGAACGTTGCCGCAACCGTCACGGCGACAAAGATCACGATTCCGAGAGTCACGAGGCGGTTGATGAACTTTTGGCCGCCGTCTTTATGCACGGCAGCGCGAACGATCTGAGGCACGATGACTGCGCTGAGCATTCCACCGGCCACAATCGCGTAAACACTCTTGGGCAACTGATTGGCGATGGCATACGCGTCTGCACCGGAGCCGATGACGCCGAGGGTTTGAGCGAGCAGAATTGCGCTCAGAAAGCCCAGGATGCGTGACACGAAGGTTCCGGACGCCAGAAGCGCACTCGCCCGACCGATGCTCGCTGCTTTGGGGGTGGGGAGCCCCAGCGAGGCGCTGGGAATGCCGGGCTCAGGCTCGGCTTCGGGACCGGGCTGGTTAGTCATTGACAGGCTTTCTGCGACGAACGATGCTGCGGACAAAGCCGACGGTAAAGATGACGACGACGACAGCGCCGAAGGCCAGCACGAGCGGGGTCTCCCAGCCAGCCTGCACGTTGATCTCGCTGACTGTTGTGGAGCCAACGCTGAGGCCGGTGCTGCTGGTGAGACTGATCTCGACATCCACAACACCGTTCGACAGCGACTGCACAGGAACCTCGCCCTTGGCTTGCGAGTTCGCTTCAATCGTCAGTTCTACGCGGCCGTCCCCCACGGCCAAGAGGCCGGTGCGCGGATCAACCGTGATGTAGACGGTGACGGCCTGGTCGAGATTGTTGCTCACGGAGACGGGGAGGAAGCCGTTGTCGGCCACGAGGAGGAAATTGCTGGCTTCCACGACGGTCACCGAGGTGCGTAGGTCGCGGGAATCAACGAGGAAGCGGTTGACCTCGGTGAGCCAGTCAGCGGGATCCTCGGTTTCCACAGTGCCAAGTACATCGAGCAACTCGAGCCGGCGTTCGGCAACAAGGGCTTCAGGGTCAGCGGCGATGGAGAAGAAGGTTCGTTCCGCTCGTGCGGCCGTGAACACGCGAGAAACGTCAGTAATGCGCGATTCGGACTGAGGCATGTCGTTGATCGTTGCCGTGACCGCTGGTGTCGACGCGAGTTCGGTGAGCGTGACCATCGTGATTGACGGGCTTGCCGTCATGGTGGCGAGAGCAGCGTCTAACCTCGCCGAGCTCAGCTCTAGTGAGTGGTCGATAGCGATGAGAACGGATGCGGTGCCCGCCGTTTGTGCTGCTCCGGCGTTGAGCACCGCTTCGCTGAGGGCGGTATCGGCCGCGGTGACGTCGCGGTCGACGGTAGAGCCGAGGGCATCATCCATTGCTGCTGAGGCGGTTGCGTCGGCGACGAGAGCAGTAACACCATCGATGGTGGTTACTGAGCCAGCGCCGGCCGGTCGAGACACATTCGTCGACGAGAGCACGATGGTGCTGTAGCCACGTTCAGTAAAGGCGGCGAGGTCGCTGGCAACAACGGTGTCAGTGCGGGGCCGAAGAAAACCATCGATCGCGTAGTCCCAGGAGAGCAGATCTTCTGTTGTCGGGTACGCCGGCACTGCGTTGGGGTCGTCTTCCATCGGATCAGATGTCTGCGTTGGCGCAGGCGTCGAATCTTCAGCGGCGCCAAAATTGGCCGCATTCAGTGCGAAATCGAAAGAGATCGGCTCCAGAGTGGCGCCCACCTCCGACTGAGTCGCCAGCGTGACATCCGCGTTGGCATAGGGCAAAGGAACGAGCTCATTGCTGATGAGCGAAAGCCGCTCAAGCCATTCCCGCGCAGAGTCGGGGGCGCTCGTGCCCAGCACGCGAATGGAGGTCACAATCATGGGGTCAATGGCTATCGCGACAGGCTTGCCTGCCATGGCATCCAGTTGGCGCGTGAGCAGACCGAGAGGTTCGGTGTAGTCGGCGAGAGTGTCGGCATCAAGAAGGCCGCCGTTGGTGCTGGGAACCGTCAGTGGTGCGATCACGGCGACATTGGTCGCAACGGATGCCGTCGTCAGCGCCGGAGCATCGGTGACAGTGGGCGCGGCGCTGGCTCCGCTCGCGGCAAGAGTAAGCCCGAGACCGAGCGCCAGGGCGGCACTAAAGACTCTTATAGGCAAGGGACTACCCCGTACTCTCGCGTGGCCAGCATGGTGTGAGTTTATTCGTCCTTGTCTGAATGGTGGGTGCTTTGCGCGGTTGGGGACAAATTGCACTCGGCGCTCGTGCGAAACTAGTCGCATCATGGAGAGTGTTGCCCACGCGATCGAGAGTCTCGGACAGCTTGCCGACTCTAAACCCGTAGCCACCTTATCGGCGCGCTTCGCTGCCGAAGGATTCGAACTCGCCCTTGTGGGTGGTCCGGTGCGGGATGCGTTCTTGGGCCGCAAGGTCACGGACCTCGATTTTGCGACCAATGCCACCCCTGACGACATCATGCGCATGGTGAAGCCGATCTCCGAGGCCCAGTGGGATATCGGTCGGGACTTTGGCACGATCGCTGCCCGCATCGACGGTGAGACGGTTGAAATCACGACGTACCGTGCCGATAGTTATGACGGTGCAACTCGCAAGCCCGTTGTCGCGTTCGGTGATTCGCTCGAGAAAGATCTGGAGCGTCGCGACTTCAGCGTTAACGCGATGGCCCTTCGGCTGCCTGAGCGTGTGCTCGTTGACCCGTGGGGTGGTGTCGAACATCTGCTCAGCAAGACGCTGACCACTCCTGGCTCCCCCGAGGTTTCATTTGGTGATGACCCGCTGCGGATGATGCGTGCCGCCCGCTTTACGTCCCAGCTAGGTTTCACGGTCTCCCCCGCGACCGTCGAGGCGATGAAGCAGCTCGCTCCGCGCCTCGACATCGTGAGCGTTGAGCGGGTGAGCGATGAGCTGACAAAACTGTTGAAGACGGATGACCCGGTGCCGGGCATCCGCCTCATGGTCGAAACCGGTCTCGCCGACCAGGTGCTGCCTGAGGTCCCTGCCTTGAAGCTTGAAGTGGATGAGCATGCTCACCACAAGGACGTCTACGAACACTCCCTCACCGTGTTGCGTCAGGCGATCGATCTCGAGAAGAGTCGCCCCGGCATTGAAGGCCCCGACCTGATCCTGCGTCTTGCCGCGTTGCTGCACGACATTGGCAAGCCATCGACCCGCAAGATCGAGCGCGGTGGCGTTGTGACTTTCCACCACCACGATGTTGTGGGTGCGAAGCTCGCGACGAAGCGTTTGCGCGCACTGCGCTTTGACAAGGAGACCATCACCTCGGTGTCGCGCCTTATTGAATTGCATCTGCGGTTCTTTGGCTACACCGAGGGCTCCTGGACCGATTCGGCCGTGCGCCGTTACGTTCGGGATGCCGGTGACCAACTTGAGCGTCTCCACATCATTACGCGGGCGGATGTCACCACCCGCAATGTGCGCAAGGCCGACCGACTGTCATTTGCCTACGACGATCTCGAAGACCGCATTGCGGCTATCGCTGAGGCGGAGGGAGTCGCTGCAGTTCGTCCCGATCTCGATGGAGAGCAGATCATGGCGATCCTGGGCCTCAAGCCCAGTCGTGAGGTGGGCGAGGCCTACAAGTTCTTGCTCGACCTGCGTCTGGATGAAGGGCCGCTCGGCGACGAGGAAGCAGAAGAGCGTTTGCGGGCGTGGTGGGCTGCGCGCCAGTAGACGCCCGCTAGCGAAAGCGGCTTTTCTTCTCGCCTTGAGTATTGGGGCGCCAAGCAACTACACTGGGCAGGTTGTCTGACTGCCCTTAGGCAGTTCGATGAACGTCAACACCCTCCTGTTACAGACCGTCTGTAACCGTTTAAGTCCGAAGGAGGTGGGTTTGTGACGCATCAGTACGAACTCATGGTCATCCTCGATCCAGAGATCGACGAACGCACCGTGGCTCCCAGTCTCGACAAGTTCCTCAATGTCATCCGCAATGACGGTGGCACCATCGATAACATCGATATTTGGGGTCGCCGTCGTTTGGCCTACGAGATCAACAAGAAGACCGAAGGCATCTACGCCGTCGTCAACTTCACCGCAGAGAGCAAGTCAACAGACGAGCTCGACCGCCAACTCTCACTCAGCGAAGCTGTCATGCGCACCAAGGTGCTGCGTGCAGAAGCTGGGTTCGCTCAGGTAGCTGCTGCCAAGAAGGTTGCTGAAGAGAAGGCCGCCCGCAAGGCTGCTGCTCCAGCAAAGACTCCTGCAGCCGCAACCAAGGCTCCTGCTGACGAAGCTAAGGCTGCTCCGGCACCTGCCGCTCCTGCTGCTCCTGCTGACGAAGCCAAGGCTGAAGCGGAAGCTAAGTAACCGTGGCCGGCGAAACAGTCATTACGGTCGTGGGGAACCTCACGGCAGACCCCGAACTGCGTTACACGCAGGGCGGACTTGCCGTAGCTAACTTCACCATTGCCTCTACGCCGCGCACCTTCGATCGAGCATCCAACGAGTGGAAAGACGGAGAAGCACTTTTCCTCCGCGCTTCCTGCTGGCGTGAATTCGCCGAGCATGTTGCCAGCTCACTGACCAAGGGAACCCGCGTAGTTGCGCAGGGTCGTCTTCGTCAACGTTCCTACGAAACCAAAGAGGGCGAAAAGCGCACGAGCATGGAACTGGAGATCGACGAAATCGGTCCCAGCCTCCGTTATGCAACGACGCAGATCACCCGCGCCCCCCGTGACAGCTCGGCCCCTCGTGGAGTCCAGCAGAACAACGGCGGCGGCGGCCAGGCAAAGGAAGAGCCGTGGGCAGCTAGCGCTCCCGCAGCCTCATCCGGCGATGTATGGAACACCCCTGGTAACTACTCCGACGAGACGCCTTTCTAGGCACTCGACGATCAGTCTTATTTACAGAAAGAAGTAACACTCATGGCAGGAAAGAGCAGCGGCGACCGCCGCAAGCCCATCCGCAAAGGCAAGGACGGCAAGAACGCCGCACCAGCCAAGTCGATCCGCGTAGGCGTTATCGACTACAAGGATGTCGCTACGCTTCGCAAGTTCATCTCCGAGCGTGGAAAGATCCGCGCTCGTCGTATCACCGGTGTTTCCGTTCAGGAGCAGCGTCTCATCGCCACGGCCGTCAAGAACGCCCGTGAGATGGCACTGCTGCCTTACGCCGGCGCGGGCCGTTAAGGAGCCACCGACATGTCAAAGCTCATCCTCACTCACGAAGTGACTGGTCTCGGCGCGCCTGGCGACGTTGTAGACGTAAAAAACGGCTTCGCTCGTAACTACCTCATCCCCCAGGGCTTTGCCGTGGCGTGGACTCGCGGTGGCGAAAAGCAGGTCGAGTCCATCAAGGCAGCACGCGCATCGCGCGAGCACGCCACTCTCGAAGAAGCTCAGGACCTGAAGGCTCGCCTTCAGGCAACCAAGGTGAAGCTCAGCGTTACCGCTGGTCGCGAAGGCCGTCTGTTCGGTTCAGTCAAGCCCGCTCACGTGGCTGACGCTGTTGCCGCTGCAGGACTTGGCGACATCGACAAGCGCAAGATCGAGATCTCGTCGGCAATCAAAACTGTTGGTGACCACGAAGCTACGATCCGTCTGCGTGACGACATCGTTGCGACGATCACTCTTCAGGTGGTTGCTAGCAAGTAACTGCTTTACAACAAGGACGGCGGGCCAATCGGCTCGTCGTCCTTGTGTTTTAAGGGCCGTTGTCAAGCCTTTTGTGCACAGGATTACGAAAAATACGGAACCCTCAATCTCGACTTTAGGCATGTTTTTACACATTGTGTGTGAAAACTAAAAGTGCAGGTCAGAACACTCTAATTCGCTTTATCCCCCGTTGTTTCCACAGTTGTTTCCACAGGTTGTTCACACGGCGCCCGGCGTTTCGTCCGAGTTGTGCACAGGTTTATACACATCCCCAGTTGTGGGTAGTTGATTCTGCTTCGTAGGGTAAAGCAGCCTTGGAGCGGGTCCCAGTGTGGAGCCTGCCCGAGTGTCAGGGGTTACTCGTATAAATGGAGTTACCCCACTAGGAGGAAAACCATGTCGATCGCGCACCTAGGCCTCTCGGGCGACGAACGCCAGTCCGGCGAATCGCGAGGCAGCTCACGTGGCGACCGCGTACCTCCCCACGACCTTCTTGCAGAACAGAGCGCCATCGGCGGAATGCTTCTGAGCAAGGATGCCGTTGCCGACGTCATCGAAACCGTGCGCGGAGTGGACTTCTACGTCCCGAAGCACGAAACCATCTTCAACGCAGTGCTCACCCTGTACTCGCACGGAGAACCCACCGACGTTATCGCCGTCACCGATGAGCTAACGAAAACGGGTGAACTCTCCCGAGCCGGTGGAGTCGAGTACCTCCACACGCTCACCGGTCTTGTTCCCACCGCAGCCAACGCTGGCTTCTACGCCACCATCGTCACCGAGAAAGCGGTTCTTCGCCGCCTCGTTGAAGCGGGTACCCGCATCGTCCAAATGGGTTATGCCAGTGAGGGCGAAGTGCTCGACCTCGTGAACAACGCACAGGCCGAGATCTACTCCGTGACCGGTGGAGTCGAAACCGAAGACTACGTACCCCTCACGACGGCCGTCGAGAGCGCGATTGATGAAATCGAAGCAGCTCGCGGCCGCGACGGCCAGATGATCGGTGTTCCCACCGGATTCGCTGAGCTCGATGAACTCACCAACGGACTACACCCCGGGCAGCTCATCATTTTGGCCGCGCGACCAGCTATTGGTAAGTCGACTCTTGGTTTGGACTTCGCTCGCGCAGCATCCATCCACCATGATCTGCCGTCGATTGTGTTCTCGCTAGAAATGGGTCGAAGCGAAATCGCTATGCGACTGCTTTCGGCAGAAGCCAGCGTTCCGTTGCAGCACATGCGTAAGGGTTCGGTACACGCCAACGACTGGACCACGATCGCTCAGACGCGTGGTCGCATCAATGATGCTCCGCTGTATATCGATGACAGCCCCAACATGACCCTCGTTGAGATTCGCGCCAAGTGCCGCCGGCTCAAGCAGAAGGTCGGCCTGCGCATGGTCATCATCGACTACCTGCAGCTCATGACGAGCGGTAAGAAAGTTGAATCGCGTCAGCAAGAGGTCAGTGAGTTCTCGCGTGCACTCAAGCTGCTTGCCAAGGAGCTTGAAGTTCCCGTCATTGCTATCTCCCAGCTGAACCGTGGACCTGAACAGCGCGCAGACAAGAAGCCGGCCCTTTCGGACCTTCGTGAATCGGGATCGCTCGAGCAAGACGCCGATATGGTGATTCTGCTGCACCGCGAAAGCGCGTACGAAGCAGACAGCCCCCGCGCCGGTGAGGCCGACCTGATCATTGCCAAGCACCGTAACGGACCGACTCGCACCGTCACCGTGGGCTTCCACGGTCACTTCTCGCGCTTCGTCGATCTACCGCCAGGATCGTAGGCGAGTCTGTCGGGCCTCCGCCGACAGGGGAAAGCCACAAGCGGCCTACACTAGAAGCATCCGCTTGTTGAGAAAGAAGGCGATCGCTTGACTAGTGCTCACGCTGAGCCGCTGCCGGCATCCACTGCGTGGTACGTGCCGCTAGCCCGCGCTATTCCCGCCATCGCCTTGGCGATTGTGATTACCTTCTCGGCCGACCATTCGTCGCGCCTCGGTCTTGTTACCCTCGCCAGCTTCACGCTCATCGTCGGCGCCGTGCTTCTGACCGCGAGCATCATGTCACCGCACCGGGGAATCGCCCGATCCTTTACGATCACGCAGGGCGTTGTTACGCTCGCCACCGCCGTCGCCGCGTTTGTTGCGACCGGCGGAGGTCAGGCCTACTTCGTCTTCTTGCTAACCGCGTTCGCCGCCATCACCGGCTTCCTTGAGCTCTACCTCGGGCTCCGTAGCCGCGGCCGCGATGCCTCATCCCGTGACTGGGTCTTCGTCGGCAGCCTCACCGCGCTGCTCGCGCTCGTCGTGTTGCTTGTACCGCCAGGATTCAGCCAGCCCTACACCGGCCCCGACGGAATCGACCGTGAGCTCACGGCATCCATTGTGGTGGTCGGTCTTCTCGGAGCTTATTGGGCCATTCTTGGGGTGTACCTCGTGATTGCGGCACTCTCGCTCAAGTGGAGTAGAACCGATCATGATGTTGTTACCGCAGTCGTGCAAGAGAAAGAAGAATAGTGGCCTCCCCAGACAAGCGTGATCGCACGCGCCCAGCCGAAATGCTCGGTCTTTCCGCAATTTTCGGGCTGTTCGCCGGTCTCGTCGTTTTCATGTCGACGCGTGAATTGATGCTTGCCCTGATCTTTGCCGGGGTTGCCTTCATCGTCTCGCTTATTGTTATCGCGATGCTCGTGCTCGCCGTGCGTCCAGACAAGGACGAACTTCTTGACATGGATGAACAGGACCGCGACGCCTCGCACTAGTCTGCTCTGACGCGCGGCTTTACTCGCTCACCCGCCTGAAACGGCTGAATCGGGCCCCGATTGATCTCTTTGGCGCGCCCATAAGTTGATCCGGCTGTCGACTAAAACTCCTTTGACTCCCAGTCTTTATTAAGGTTAGGCTTACCTAAGCAACACTCGCTGCAGCGGGTGTTGCCTTTTTACGCCCGACCGCTTTCGGTCATCCGAAACAACTAAGGACATCATGAACTTTGCACGAACCCGGCACGGAGTACTCGTTGGAGTACTGGCTCTCGCGCTTGCTGCCTGCAGCACCGCGACGCCTGAAGCTGCAGATTCAGACGGAGCAGAAGCATCCGTTCAGTTCGAGGACAACAACGGCAGCCAGACGCTCGCGACGCCGCTCACCTCGGTAGTCGCCACCGACAACCGCACGTTCGAGACTCTCGCCTCCTGGGGTATCGAACTCAGTGCCGCCGCGGTTGCCCTAATGCCCAGCACGATTTCGTACACGCAAGACGACTCGATCATCGACCTGGGCAACCACGGCGAGCCTGACCTCGAGGCTGTGGTTGCCGTCCAGCCCGATGTCATCATCAACGGGCAGCGGTTTGCGCAGTACCACGACGACTTCGCCAAGCTCGTACCTGACGCCGTGATCGTTGAGCTCGACCCGCGCGAGGGTGAGCCCTTTGACGCCGAGCTCAAGCGCCAGACCACCGTTCTCGGCGAGATCTTCGACAAGCAGGCAGAGGCCGAACAGCTGAATGCTGACTTCGACGCCGCCATCGAGCGCGTGAACGCGGCGTACAACAGCGAAGACTCCGTGATGGCTGTAATCACCTCGGGTGGAGAGATCGGATACTCGGCTCCGAGCGTCGGTCGTACCCTCGGCCCGCTCTTCGACATCTTCGACTTCACCGCCGCACTGGATGTCGATGACAGCAGCGAGGACCACCAGGGTGATGACATCTCGGTAGAGGCAATCGCTGACTCCAACCCCGACTGGATTCTCGTTATGGACCGCGACGCCGCAATTCTCGCCGACGACCCCACCTATGTGCAGGGCAGCGAAGTTCTTGAGAACTCCGAAGCACTCTCGGGCGTCACCGCGGTGAAGGAAAGCAACCTCGTATACATGCCGGCTGACACGTACACGAACGAAGGCATCCAGACGTACACCGAGTTCTTCAACGCACTCGCTGACGCGCTAGAAGCCAAGAACTAGCGTCACTCACGCCGTTCGGTGCTGGAGCGTGCCCCCGGGCGAACTTCAGCACCGAACGGTTCTGGCCTTCAATCAGAAACTCTCACTCACGGATGACGTCAACACTGGCCCGACGGCGGCCCGCCAACACGACCACCCTCTTCGACTGGAAACTCCTGCTCGCGACGGTGGGCGTTGTTCTGCTGCTGATCGCCTCCCTCTTCACGGGTGTCTACGACATCTTCGGGGCGGATGACGGCCAAAGAATGTTCGGCATCACGCGCGTTCCGCGAACGATCGCCCTGGTGCTCGCGGGCGCCGCGATGGCAATGAGCGGCTTGGTCATGCAGTTGCTGACGCAAAACCGTTTCGTGGAACCAACCACGACGGGCACTACCGAGTGGGCAGGTCTTGGACTGCTCACCGTCATGATCCTCTTTCCGGGAGCCAGCATCCTCGCCCGCATGAGCGGTGCGGTCGTAGCCGCGTTCATCGGCACCGGAATCTTCTTCCTCTTCTTGCGCCGCGTCACGCTGCGTTCCTCGCTGATCGTGCCGATCGTCGGCATCATGCTCGGCTCGGTGGTCGGCGCCATCTCCACCTACATTGCTCTCTCGACGGACATGCTTCAGAGCCTCTCCGTGTGGTTCGCCGGCAGCTTCACCTCGGTGATGCGCGGGCAGTACGAACTGCTCTGGATCGTTGCGCTCGTCGTCGTCGTGATCTTCCTGTTCGCCGACCGACTCACCGTGGCGGGGCTCGGCCAAGACATTGCGACGAACGTCGGCGTGAACTACAACCAGATTTTGCTGATCGGCACAGCGCTCATCGCAGTCGCGACCGGAGTGGTGACGGTTGTCGTGGGCAATCTGCCGTTTCTCGGCCTGATCGTCCCGAATATCGTGTCGATGTTTCGTGGCGACGATCTGCGCAGCAACCTTCCTTGGGTCTGCCTGCTGGGCATCGCGATCGTGACCGTGTGCGACATCGTCGGCCGCACGATCATCATGCCGTTCGAAGTTCCCGTGTCGCTCATCTTGGGTGTCGTGGGCGCGATCGTCTTCATTGCCCTCCTGTTGAAGCAGCGCCGTCGTGCATAGTCCCGTGGATGCGCAGGAGAGAGCGACTGTT
Organism: Salinibacterium sp. SWN248; assembly: GCF_015864575.1. Classification (GTDB taxonomy): domain Bacteria; phylum Actinomycetota; class Actinomycetes; order Actinomycetales; family Microbacteriaceae; genus Rhodoglobus. The sequence continues at coordinate 280,898 of NZ_JADYWW010000001.1, forward strand.
GGCGTCGGGGCGCCGGGCGTGACTGGCCCCTTCCCGACGGTCAAGGCGCGTCGCCGCTACTGGATACTCCTCAGCATCCTGAGCGTGGCTGCTGTCGCAATCGCCGTTGGCCTGCTCGCGTGGGACAACCCGATGCCGGTGGGCACCGAAGGGTTCTGGCTCATCGCTGAGCTGCGCGCTACCAACGTGATCGTGATTGCGGTCGTGGCTTTCTGTCAGGCGATCGCCACCGTGAGCTTTCAGACGGTGACGAACAACCGGATCCTCACGCCATCCATCATGGGCTTCGAGTCTCTGTATGTGGCGGTGCAGACCTCTGCGGTGTACTTCTTGGGCATCAGCGGCATCGTCGCCCTACAGGGCCTCCCCCAGTTCTTGCTTCAGATCGCCCTGATGGTCGGGCTCTCGCTGCTGCTGTACGGCTGGTTGCTTACGGGAAAGTACGGCAACCTGCAGATCATGCTGCTCGTGGGCATCGTCATCGGCGGCGGGCTGGGAGCAGTGTCGACGTTCATGCAGCGCCTGCTCACGCCCAGTGAGTTCGACATCCTGACGGCCCGCCTGTTCGGCTCCATCTCGAATGCGGATGCCAGCTACCTGCCCATCTCGCTCGTGCTGTGCCTGGTGGCCGGCACCGCGCTGCTCTCGCAAGGTCGCCGCCTCAACATCATTGCGCTGGGTTCGGATACCGCCACGAATCTAGGAATCAGCTACCGCTTCGAGATCATGCGCGTGCTGTTCTTCGTCTCGATCTTGATGGCAGTCTCCACGTCGCTCGTCGGCCCGATGACCTTCTTTGGGTTCTTGGTCGCGACACTCGCTTACCAATTCGCGGACACCTACGACCATCGCCACATCTTCCCGATCGCGGTATTGGCCGGGTTTGTGGTGCTGGGCGGTGCGTACTTCGTGATGAAGAACCTGTTCTACGCGCAAGGAGTGGTGTCGATCATCGTTGAACTTGTCGGAGGAACCGTCTTCCTCATCGTCATTCTGAGAAAGGGACGACTGTGATCACCCTGAACAACGTGGGCAAAAGCTATGGCCACGAAATCACTATTGGACCGGTCGACCTCACGATCCCCGAGGGGGGCATCACCGCGCTGGTGGGTCCGAACGGTGCGGGAAAATCCACGCTGCTGACCATGATCGGCCGCCTGCTCGGGATCGACTCCGGTCACATCGAAGTAGCGGGCTTCGACGTCGCAAAGACGAAGTCGAAGGACCTCGCCAAGATCATCGCGATCCTGCGGCAAGAGAACCACTTCATCGCCCGACTCACGGTGCGTCAGCTCGTCGGGTTCAGCCGCTTCCCGTACTCGCAAGGTCGACTGACCGAAGCGGATGAGGTGGCGATCAACAACTCCATCAGCTTTCTGAACCTTGAAGGCCTGCAAGACCGCTACCTCGACGAGCTCTCAGGCGGACAGCGCCAACGCGCCTACGTTGCCATGGTGCTCGCGCAAGACACCGAATATGTGCTGCTCGATGAGCCCCTCAACAACCTCGACATGAAGCACTCGGTCCAGATGATGCGCCACCTCAAGCGCGCCGCCCAAGAACTCGGCCGCACCATCATCATCGTGCTCCACGACATCAACTTTGCCGGGCACTACGCCGACCATATTTGCGCCGTCAAGGATGGCCAGGTCACCGAATTTGGAACGCCCGCTGAGATCTTGACTGATGACGTGCTCACTCGAATCTTCGATACCCCGGTGCAGGTCATCGACGGCCCTAACGGTGCCCTCGCTGTGTACTACTAGCGCTGCAGCGGCACCCGCGTCCCCCCCCCCCGAGTCGCGATGGTGTGGTTAGACCGCCTTTCGGAAATTCAGGAGATTCTGCGGAGAGTGTTCGCGGCTGCCGCCACAACGCCCGGGTTGTTCTGTGTCTCAGTAGGCTCCCGCGCCAGATTTCCTGAGTTTCCGAAGGGGCGCGGCGCGGAGGGAAGTGGCGCGGCGCGCAGGCCGGCCGCGGAAACACTAAAGGCCGGCCTCACGACGAGACCGGCCTTCTATAGAGCGTGAACTACTTGGTGTCGCCGAGGTAGTCGACGAGCGAGCTGGCAAGGCCGACATAGGTCGCGGGAGTGAGCGCCTGCAGACGTGCTTTGGCATCCGCACCAATGTCGAGCCCTGAGATGAATTCGGTGAGGTCGACGGAGTTGATGCGCTTGCCGCGCGTGAGTTCCTTGAGGATGGCGTAGGGGTCGCTGATGGTGCTGCGGCCCGCGGTGACCTCGGCACGAATGACCGTCTGGATGGCCTCGCCGAGGATCTCCCAGTTGCTGTCGAGATCAGCGTCGAGAGCGACCGGGTCAAGGGCGATCTCCTTGAGGCCGCGCTCGATGTTGTCGAGAGCGAGCAGCGAGTGACCGTAGGCGACACCCACGTTGCGCTGCGTTGTGGAGTCAGTGAGGTCGCGTTGAAGTCGTGAAGTGACGAGCGTCTGAGCGAGCGACTCGAGCAGAGCGCTCGAGAGCTCGAGGTTGGCTTCAGCGTTCTCGAACCGGATCGGGTTGATCTTGTGCGGCATCGTCGATGAACCGGTTGCACCCGCCTGCGGAATCTGGCGGAAGTAGCCCATCGAGATGTACGACCACACGTCGGTGCAGAGGTTGTGCAGCACGCGGTTGGCGTGACTCGTGGCCTGGTACAGCTCCACTTGCCAGTCGTGGGATTCGATCTGCGTGGTCAGTGGGTTCCAGTCGAGCCCAAGCGACTCCACGAACTCCTTCGAGAGAGCTGGCCAGTTCTGCTCAGGGTCTGCAGCGAGGTGGGCGGCGAACGTGCCGGTAGCTCCGCTGAACTTGCCGAGGTAGCTGATGCCTTCAATGCGAGTCAGGATGCGGTCGAGACGGTACACGAAGACCGCGAACTCCTTACCCATGGTGGTCGGTGTCGCCGGCTGACCGTGGGTGTGAGCGAGCATCGCATTGTCGCGCATGAGCTCGGACTGCGCGCGAAGCGCATCGAGCACGATACGGAACTTAGGCAGCCAAACTTCGCGCACGGCATCCGAAATGGTGAGCGCGTAAGAGAGGTTGTTGATGTCTTCGCTCGTGGCGGCGAAGTGGGTGAGTTCAGCGATCGCGGTGAGGCCCAGCTCGTCGAGCTTGGCGCGCACCAGGTACTCGACGGCCTTGACGTCGTGGCGGGTGGTGGCTTCGAGGCGAGCGAGTTCATCGATCTGCTCTTGGCCAAAATCGGTAGCGAAGGCGCGAAGGGCGGTGACCTGGTCGGCGCTCATCGGGCTCGAACCAAACAGGCTCTTGCTCGTGAGGAAAATCAGCCATTCGACTTCAACGTGCACGCGGGCCCGGTTGAGGCCTGCCTCGGAGAGGTGCTCGCCCAGAGCCGAAACGGCGGGGCGGTAGCGGCCATCGAGGGGGCTCAGTGGTTGAACGGGCAACGGGCTCATGGGGCTCCCTGGTTGTTGGGGGTTGGTGCGTTGATGCCTGGCGTGATCTGACGAAAAAGCGAACTGCAGGCTTTCTCAATCATGCCGAGGACATGATCGAAGAGTGCGGCATCCGAATAGTAGGGGTCTGGCACATCGACAAGAGGAGCGAGTTCGTTGTCAAAGCTCAACATGGGCTGCACTTTTGACCGATCTTGATCGTTGGGTGCCCACGTGCGCAGAATTCGTTCCTGTCCTCGATCGAACGCGACAATGAGGTCGAACTTGTCAAACCATTCGGGGTCGAACTGGCGGGCGCGATGCCCAGAACCATTGTAGCCGCGTGCTGCAAGGGCACTAATGGTGCGGTCGTCGGCTGCTTCGCCTACGTGCCAGTCGCCGGTGCCCGCTGAGGTCACCGCGATGCGGTCCTGGAGCCCAGCTTCAGCAACGAGTTCTCGGAACACGGTTTCGGCCATGGGCGACCGACAGATGTTGCCGGTGCACACGAAACAGACCCTGAAGGCGGTCGAGTCGGAGAGTGCTCGCTCGAAGGTCATGGTTCATTCTGTCGCAGTTTCAACTCCTCAACATCGCTGGCTCAGGGATTTCCTTCCCCGATGCGTGCTGGCAACCAGTGCGTGGGGCGGTGTTTGGCGAGAGTTGTGGCATCGAAAGGCGATCAGTGAATACACCTCTGGATGCGACTGCCCGCGTCGCACTTGAATTTCAAGCCCAACAGCTCCGCATGATTATTGAACGGCTCAGCTCTGTGCGGGAGCTACTCCCCCGCGCAGGCATCGACTGGCGCGGCCCGGCCCAAGAGCTGTTCGATGCCGGGGTGCTTGAGCTGCACCGCGACCTAGCGCAAGCACGAACCTTGGTCGAGACGGCAGAACATCGAACGATGTTGGCGCTTCAGCAGATGGGCTCCTATGTCGGATGAACTCATCATCTCCGGTGGTGGCAGTGTTTCGGTATCTACGGAGGAAATGCTCGTTGCTGTCGGCGCACTCCAGCGCACGGCCGAAATGACGCGGGACATCGCTGGTGCCATTCAGATGGTGGATGCCCGGCTCACCATTAGCCAATTGGAGACGCTCGGCATCCCCACCGCTGCCGCCCGCGCCGAGGATGATCTCGACTTCGCTTTCTCTGATCTTCAGAGAGTCGCTCATCGTGCCGAGCACCTGAGTAATCTCGTGCGATTCGCTGCCGACAGCTACGGTTTGGCCGAAGCCTTCGCCGAGGGAGTCTCCCGCAAGATCATGGCCGATGCCGCGGCGTGGCTCGGTTTTTTGTTCCCGACGCACGCCGCAGTGTTGGCTTTGTCGGTGACAGCGGTGCCGATTCTATTGGGGGTCACAGCAGCAGCTCTCGTCACGGGCCGCAATCCAGCAGAAGTGTTCGTCAGCGAAAAGTTCACTGCTGAACTCAATGAACTCATTAGCGATCCGGCGTATGTGCTCGCCGTTCGCTTCGGTGTGATGAATGCCGATGAGTTCTTGGCGGGAGCCGCAGGGTTACCGCCATCACTAGTGAGTGTCTTGAGCGCCGCGGGTGTTCTGGGGCTTCCCACCGCAGCCGGGGCGATCCAGCGGCTAGGAGGTGTCGCCGGGGTGCTGAAAGAAACGCCGGTGCAACTGGTCAGTAAGAGCGACACCACTCGCGTGGAGCCCGCTCATTCTGTCGAGGAACGCGCCGACCGAATTGCCCAACCGACCCCAGATTTGCCGTTTCAGATCCGAATAGAAAAGACATCATTTCCTGGAGAGGACGACTCATTCGAGGTGTACGTTTCCGGAACCGTTGATTTCGCTTTTTCTGACTCCGAGCAACCGTTCGATGGCACGAGCAATCTCAGCCTTGCTGCAGATCACGAAGCAGCGGCGTATAGCGCTGTGGTTGCAGCGATGGCAGAAGCGGGTATTACCGCCGAAAGCGCGGTTGCTTTGACCGGGCATTCTCAGGGGGCAGCGATCGCCGCGCGGCTCGCAGAATCGGAAGACTACAACGTCACCGGTTTAGTCGGATTCGGAGGCAACACGGGTCAGATCACGATCCCACCAACGGTTCCCACGCTCCTCTTCGAGCACAGCGATGACATCGTTCCGGCTGCTGGGGGGATTCAAGGAAATCAGCACGCGGTGATCGTGGAGCGAGAGGTCTTTGCTGGCCGTCCGCTACCCGACGGTGTTATGGCGCCAGCCCATCAACTGGACGAGTATCGAGAAACGGCGCGCCTCCTGGACGGCACAGACAGTGAATTTCTTCGCGATGCTGTGTCGAATCTAACGCCGACCGTTCACAAGGATGCTGTAACCACCGTCACTAGTTACGAGTACGAGCGGGTGCAGCCTTAGCGCTTGCGGCCTACGACGGGCCGAACCAGGATGCCGATGAACCAGCTGATGAGACCCAAGACGAGCGCACCAAGCACTCCCCACCAGAACCCGTCAACAACGAGGCCGAAACCGAAGAGACCCGAGATCCAGCTCGTGAGCAACAGCAGCAGACCATTCACCACGAGAGCAAGAAGGCCCAGCGTCAGAACGTACAGCGGGAAAGCGACAATGCGGATCAGGTTGCCGAGCACCCCATTCACGATGCCGAAAACGGCAGCGACCAGCAGGAAGGTCACAATGACCTCAACCGTTCCGCCCGGAGCGAAAGGAATGATCTCGACCCCGGCAACAACCACCGTAGTCAGCCACAAAGCAAGAGCGTTGATCAGCAAGCGCACGATGATTCTCATACGACAACTATGCAGCACGCGTTTGTGCTGCCGCAATGACCATCCACTGAACTGCGCCAGAACCCGAGATGCGGTCCGAGACACGACCCGACGCATAACCGAACCTCCAATTCGACCGGCACATTCTCACAGGCGCGAAACGAACATGCCCACTCACGGCCCTAGGCTGGTGAGGTGACCAGCAAACGAGTACAGCTTCGGCCCGAAATCGCCGCCATCGTGCCCTACCGCCAGGGTGCGCCTGCTGCCGCGGATGCCTTCAAGCTGTCCTCCAACGAAAACCCTTACGAGCCGCTGCCGTCAGTGCTCGCGCAACTCTCAACCGACACCATCAACCGCTACCCCGACGCATCCGCCGCTGTATTGCGTGCGCAGATTGCTGAACGCTTCGGCGTAACCCCCGACAGTGTGCAGGTCGGGGCAGGTTCGGTAGCAGTGCTCGCGCAACTCGTGAGCGCCGCCGCAGCCCCCGGCGACGAGGTCATCTACGCCTGGCGCAGCTTCGAGGCGTACCCGCTTCTGGTTTCCGCCGCCGGAGCCACGAGCGTGCAGATCGCGAACCAGGGCGACCACCGGCACGACCTCGCAGCCATGAGTGCCGCCATCACGGCATCCACTCGTGTCGTGATTGTCTGCAGCCCCAACAACCCCACCAGCACTGTGGTTACGGATGCCGAATTCCGCGATTTCATGGCAACGGTTCCCGAGAACGTTCTTGTCGTTCTCGATGAGGCCTACCGCGAGTTCGTTACCGACGCCGATGCCGTGCGCGGAGAGACACTCGTCGGCACCTACCCCAACCTTGTATTGCTGCGCACCTTCTCCAAGGCTTACGGCCTTGCAGGCCTCCGCATCGGCTACGCGGTTGGCCCCGAATACGTGATGGATGCAGCGCGAGCGGTAGCGATTCCGCTTTCGGTAACGGAGATTGCGCAGAAAGCAGCGATCGCATCCCTCGAACATGAAGATGAATTGTTGGAGCGGGTGACCCGCATTAATACGGTGCGCGACAGGATCGTTGCCGGCCTCAGCGAGCAAGGCTGGGACGCGCCCGCCCCCAACGGCAACTTCGTCTGGTTGCCCACCGGGTCAGCAACCGACTGGGCTGCAGAGGTGTTCCGGTCGCACGGGATCGTCGTTCGTGCACTCGGCGAAGGCCTTCGTGTAAGTGTTGGCGAAGAAGAATCTGTGGAGAAACTCCTAAGAGCAGCGCAAGAGGTTGTCACTTCAAGGGAAACGATCTAACGCTGGCCGCGTTAGATTAGTCGAATGTCTTATACCGCCGCGACGGTTCAGCTGCTGTCTCCCGAGGGCACGCTCGTTCACAGCGATGCCAGCGAACAGTACCTCCCGTATGTCGACAAGCTCAGTGATGATGCTCTGCAGGAATTCCACCGCCACATGGTGGTGATGCGCCGCTTCGATATTGAGGCAGCCAACCTGCAGCGTCAGGGCCAGCTTGCCCTCTGGGTTCCGAGCCACGGCCAAGAGGCCGCTCAGGTCGGTTCAGCACTCGCCGCTAAGCCGCAAGACCACCTCTTTCCCTCCTACCGGGAGCACGTCATTGCGCTCATGCGCGGCGTTGACCCGATCACGATTCTCTCGATGTTCCGCGGGCTCAGCCACGGCGGGTGGGACCCGAAAGACCACGACAACTTCCACCTCTACACGCTGGTGATCGGCTCGCAGACCCTGCACGCCACCGGTTATGCCATGGGCATGAACCTCGAAGGCCGCTCGGGCACCGGCAATCCCGACACCGATGCGGCCGTCATGGTCTACTTCGGCGACGGCTCTACGAGCCAGGGTGACGTCAGCGAAGCAATGGTCTTCGCCGCCAGCTACCAAACTCCGCAGGTCTTCTTCTTGCAAAACAATCACTGGGCAATCTCGGTGCCCGTGTCACGCCAGTCGCGCACGCCGCTCTACCTGCGCGGCGAAGGCTTCGGCATCCCGAGCGTTCAAATCGACGGCAACGACGTTCTCGCAAGCTTCGCTGTGAGCAAAGCCAACCTGGATGCTGCCCGCGCTGGCGAAGGCCCCCGCTTCATCGAGGCTCTCACCTACCGCATGGGTGCCCACACCACGAGTGATGACCCCTCGAAGTACCGCGAGAACAGCGAACTCGAGTTTTGGGCCCAGCGCGACCCCATCACGCGCTTCGACACCTACCTGCGGAGCCGCGGCGCGAGCCAAGCCTTCTTCGACGACATCGCGGCTGAAGGCGACGACCTCGCTGCCGACATCCGCAAGCGCATCACCGAATTGCCGGTGCCGGCCACGTCGACGCTCTTCGACCATGTCTATTCCGACCCGCATCCGGTGATGGATGCGCAGCGCGCCGCACTCGCCGATTTCGAGGCATCGTTTGAGGAGGGCAACTAATGACTGAGACGATGACAATGGCCAAGGCCCTCAACGAGGGATTGCGCGCCGCCATGGGCAGCGACAGCAAAGTGCTTCTCATGGGTGAAGACATTGGGCCGCTCGGCGGAGTCTTTCGAGTCACCGAAGGTCTGCAGGCTGAGTTCGGCGACAAGCGCGTTCTCGATACTCCCCTGGCTGAGTCCGGCATCGTGGGTACCGCGATCGGGCTTGCCATGAGCGGATTCCGCCCGGTGTGCGAGATCCAGTTCGACGGTTTTATTTTTCCCGGCTTCGACCAGATCACTTCCCAACTGGCGAAGCTGACGGCGCGCCACGAGGGCACGCTTCAGATGCCTGTCGTGATTCGTGTTCCCTACGGCGGACACATTGGTGCCGTCGAGCATCACCAAGAGAGCCCAGAAGCCTACTTTGCGCACTCCGCCGGGTTGCGTCTGCTCAGCCCCGCTACGCCTCACGATGCGTATTGGATGATTCAAGAAGCCATTACGAGCAACGACCCCGTGATGTTCTTCGAGCCCAAGTCCCGCTACTGGCAGAAGGGCGAGGTTGACCGCGAGTCGGCCGGTATCGCCACTCATTCCAGCCGGGTAGTGCGTGACGGCACCGAAGTGACCCTCGTGGGTCACGGTGCGATCGTGTCGATGCTGCTGCAAGCAGCTGAGCTCGCCGCCGAGGAAGGCACGAGTGTCGAGGTTGTTGACCTTCGATCGCTCTCCCCCATCGACTACGACCCGATTGTGGCATCCGCCCAAAAAACGGGCCGCGTTGTTGTTGTTCAAGAGGCACCCGGGAATGTCAGCGTGGGCTCGGAGGTTGCGGCTACCGTGGCAGAGCGTGCGTTCTACTCACTCGAGGCGCCTGTGCTGCGCGTGAGTGGTTACGACACCCCGTTCCCTCCTGCCAAGCTGGAATCCGTGTACTTGCCCAGTGTTGACCGCATTTTGGATGCTGTCGACCGGGCATTGGCCTACTGACGAAGGAGGCCCCCGTGGCCGTATCTGAATTTCCTCTCCCCGATGTGGGCGAGGGGCTTACTGAAGCCGAGATCGTCTCCTGGAAGGTTGCGCCCGGCGACGAAATCGTCGTGAACCAGGTTCTCGTGGAGATCGAGACGGCTAAGTCGCTCGTCGAACTCCCCTCACCTTTCGCCGGCACCGTGCAGCAGCTGCTGGTCGAGGAGGGGTCGACCGTTGAGGTTGGCACTCCGATCATCAGCGTGCAGTCCGTTGGTGGCTCAGTCGAGCTGACCGCACCCGGTTCCGGTGAAGACGAAAGCCACGGGATGATGTCCGACGTTGGGGCAGAGAGCAGCGCGGCCGACGACGCTGCCGCTGCCGTCGCTGACACGGCATCCACTATTGCTAACGACGATGACAAGCCCGGAGCGGTTCTTGTTGGCTACGGCACAGGCGGGCATGTCAGCTCGCGTCGTCGCAAGGGTGGGCAGCCGACTAAGGATGCTGCCGTCGCCGCAGCGGCAGTGAAGTCTCGCCCGGTATCCGTGCCGGCGTCTTTCGCCAGCCCGATCATCGCGAAGCCGCCGATCCGCAAGCTCGCCAAAGACCTAGGCGTTGAACTCGCCGAGGTCGTAGCGACAGGGTTGGCTGGTGAAACCACTCGCGAAGACGTGATTCGTCACGCGTCGCAGGCGAGCGTCTTCCGCAACATCGAGACTCCCGAGTGGGGCGACGAGCGCGAAGAACGCATTCCCGTGAAGGGCGTGCGCAAGGCAATCGCGAAAGCCATGGTGCACAGTGCCTTCACGGCGCCGCACGTGAGTGTCTTCACCGACGTGGATGCCACGCGAACCATGGAATTCGTGAAGCGCCTGAAGAACTCCACTGACTTCGCTGGCGTACGAGTGAGCCCATTGCTGATCATGGCGAAGGCCGTGAGCTGGGCTGTGCGCCGCAACCCGACGGTGAACTCAAGCTGGACCGATAAAGAGATCATCGTTCACCACTACGTGAACTTGGGCATTGCAGCAGCAACGCCGCGCGGACTCATCGTTCCGAACGTCAAGGACGTTCAAGAGTTGAGCTTGCTCGAGCTCGCGAAATCCCTCGAACAGCTCACCCTCACCGCGCGTGATGGCAAGACGCAGCCCGCCGAAATGTCGAACGGCACGATCACGATCACCAACATCGGTTCGTATGGCATGGATACGGGAACGCCCATCATCAACCCGGGTGAGGCCGCAATCGTGGCTCTGGGTTCGATCAAGCAGAAGCCGTGGGTTGTCGACGGCGAAGTGCGGGCGCGCTACGTCACGACGGTCAGCGCAAGCTTCGACCACCGCATCGTTGATGGGGATGTCGCGAGCCGTTTCGTGGCCGACCTCGCGAGTGTGCTCGAAGAGCCTGCCCTCCTGCTCGACTAACAGCCGAGCATTCGACACTAATGACCCGGCGTTGCACTTAATTACCTGAAACGGTAGGTAATGTGGCCGCATGGTCACGAAGAAAAAGTCGTCTGCAGTAGCGCCAGCATCCGATTCGAAGCGCCCCGGAATTCACGAGCTGTGGACCGACCGCTTAGGAGCCTGGTCCATTCGGGCTCTGCAAGTGCTCTTGCTGCTCACGCTGGTTTCGGTGATCGTTTTTGCCCTCACGCAGCTCAAGCTCGTCGTCATCCCCGTGCTGATCGCCCTGATCTTCGCTGCTGCCGCGAGCCCGATTGTGGTGTGGATGCGGCGCCGCGGTGTCGGGCGTGCTCTGTCGACCTGGATCGCGTTGCTCGGCGGCATCGCGGTGTTCGGTGGCTTGGTCACCGCAGTCGTGTTTGCGGTGGAGGACCAGTGGTCCGAGCTCTCCGACTCGGCGGTTGAAGGATTCGAGCAGCTCAAGGACTTCGCGCTTGATGGTCCGTTCGCAATTGATCAGGCTGCCCTCGATGAGGCGTGGAATGCGGGTATCGACTTCGTGACGAGCGCGACCTTCGGCCTCGGCGCCATTCAGGGAGTGTCTGCGGCGGCGCAGATTGTCACCGGAATTCTGCTCGGTCTGGTCATCCTGTTCTTCTTCCTCAAAGACGGCGACCGCATTTGGGAGTTCTTCCTCAAGCCCATGTCAGGCGAACGCCTCGCACGAGGACACCGCATCGGCCACACCGCGGTTCGCACTCTCGGTGGCTACGTTCGAGGAACCGCAACGGTTGCCGCCGTCGACGCGCTCGGTATCGGTATTGGGCTCACGATCTTGCAGGTACCGCTCGCGCTGCCCCTCTCGGTGATCGTCTTCTTGGGCGCCTTCATCCCACTCGTCGGTGCCACCGTTGCTGGCATCCTTGCCGCGGTCGTCGCGCTCGTGACGAATGGCTGGGTTGTGGCGCTCATCGTGCTGGGCATCGTCGTTCTGGTCAACCAGCTCGAGGGCAACTTCCTGCAGCCCGTCGTGATGGCGCAGTCCCTGAGCATCCACCCTCTCGTTATCTTGGTGGCGTTGACGGCTGGCACGATCCTCGGCGGCATCGTGGGCGCTGTGCTTGCCGTGCCAATCGCAGCGGTGGGTTGGGCGATTCTCAAGACTTGGAACGAAAATGGCCACAAGCCGAGCGTTGCTTCGGCCCCTGAAAAGAAGAAGTAGCGCGCTAGCGGGGCCCGAGGGTGCGTTCGAGGAAGGGATTCCAGAACTTGCCCTGCGGGTCATACTCGCGCTGCAGTGCAAGAAAGTCGCCGCTGCGGGGGAAGCGTTCGTGGATGACGCCGGCGCCATAGTGGAACAACTTGCCCCAGTGCTGCCGCGGTGCGAAGGGCGCGAGAGCCTCTTCGATCACGGGGAGTAGCGCCGCGACCTCGGCCGGATGTTTAGCCCAGGTGAAGCCGATGCAGAGAACATCGCGCTGGTAGGCGGGGCTCATCCAGAGTGAGTCGGCGGCGGCGGTGCGGATCTCCGAGATCAGCAGGTGGGGCGAGATTTGAGTGCCCAGAGTTCGCAGCACCTCCAACGCTTCGACGCCGTGCTCGCGGGCCACGTAGTACTCGCTTTGGAGCTCGTCGCCGCCGTTAGACGGTTGACCGTCAAGGCGGAAGTGCGGCATCCGCTCTGACCACGGCCCGGGCACGCTGGCACGTTGGTTCACATTCTCGGGGGCGAGCTCTTCGGAGTCGTCGTACCAAACTCCACCGAACAGGGTGGATGCGACCTCGGGTTCGATTCCGTCGGCCAGACGGGTTTTCAGCCAGATCTGCATGACGGTGGGGCTCGCGAAGTCCGCGAGGAGACTGACGCTGTAGGCGCTGGCCATCACGTCATCCAGTTGTTCGAGCACGGTTTCCCACGGCGCGAAGCGGTAGACGTCTTGGCGCACGCGGTAGCTCGGTTCGATGTCGAGGGTCACGCGGGTGATGATTCCGAAGGCGCCGAGCCCGACGGCCAGCGCGGGCAGGTGCTCGCTGGTGCGATCGACGGTCACCAGCGAGCCGTCCGCCGTCACCAACTCGACCGCAGCGATGGCCGTGGAGAGGATGCCGTTGCCGTCTCCTGAACCGTGAGTGCCGGTTGTGGTCGCGCCGGCCACTGAGATGTGCGGCAGCGATCCGGTGTTGTGGAGGGCGAAACCGTGTTTTTCGAGTTCGTTGATCAGGATGCCGAAGCTGGTGCCGCCGGCAACGCTGACGGTCATCGTTGCCGGGTCGATCCGGATCGCGGGATCGAGTTCAGCCAGAGAAATCAGCGCGCCAGGGGTGTCGGCGATGTCGGTGAAAGAATGCCGGGTGCCGAGCGCACGCACACGGGGCCACTGGGCGACGAGTTGTTGCACCTCAGTGGCGGACGTCGGGTGCAGGACTGTCTCGGCGCTGTAGGTGAGGTTGCCTGCCCAGTTTGTGGTGGTGGATGACACGGCAATCCTTTCGATAACGGCGAATCGCTCGCCACGATCGAGATTATCGGCGAGACACGCGTGTTGCCTGATTCGCCGACAGCAATTCATCATGTACTCTATTGATAACGAATCTCATTACCACGACTGGCTTCGGCCTTAGAAGGACACTCTGATGTCTAGCTTCACCACTTCCCGACCACGCGCCCTCACCGCGGGTGCTGTTCTCGCAGTCTCTGCCCTCACCCTTGCCGGGTGCGCGGCGGCCACACCCGTTGAGGATGACGGCACGATCACCGTCGTTGCCTCCACGATCGTTTATGGCGACCTTGTCTCCACTCTCGGCGGCGACGCTGTGACTATCACGAGCCTCATCGACAGCGCAGCCCAAGACCCCCACAGCTACGAAGCCTCAGCCCGCGACCAGCTCGCTGTCTCGGAGGCAGAACTTGTGATCGTCAACGGCGGTGGCTATGACCCCTTCGCCGAAGCACTCTACGAAGCGGCCGGTGAGGGTGCGATTCTCGTGACCGCGGTTGACGAGTCAGGCCTCCTCGAGGACGACGATCATGCTGACGATGACCATGCTGACGATGACCACGCCGCGGATGAGGCCGACGACCACACCACGGATGACGGCCACGATCACATCGAAGGCTTCAACGAGCACGTCTGGTACAGCTTCCACGCCATGGAACACATCGCCGAGCACATCACCGAAGAGTTGATATCGCTCAGCCCCGACGATGCCGATCTGTTCAACACCAACCTGGACGGTTACCTCTCTGACCTTGAGGGTCTCGAGGCACAGGCCGACACGATCGCCGAGACCTCAGGCGACCGAGGTGCTGCTGTGACTGAGCCGGTAGCGGTCTACTTGCTTGAGGCTGTTGGGCTCCACAATGACACTCCGACCGACTTCACCGAGGCCATTGAAGAAGGATCTGATGTGCCCCCCTCGGCCCTTCTCGAAGTTCTCGCGCTCGTCGAGGACGATCACATCGCCCTGCTCGCGTACAACGATCAGACCTCAAGCCCTGAAACGGAGCGAGTGCGTCTGACTGCAGTGGAGGCGGGACTTCCGGTGGTGTCGTTCACTGAGACCCTGCCTGAGGGGTCAGACTATGTCGAATGGATGTCGTCAAACCTCGATGCACTTGCGGTGGCACTTGCTCAATGAGCACGGTGACCGCATGACCGCCGCTGCAGCGCAGGACGCAGCAACAACACTCGTGCTGAGTATCCGTGATGGGGTGCTCGGCTTCGGGTCGCGCACGCTCTGGTCTGGCCTCAATCTCGATGTCGCACCCGGCGAGTTTGTGGCGGTGCTCGGCTCGAACGGTTCCGGTAAGTCGAGTTTGTTGAAGGCGATCCTGGGGCAGCAGAAGCTGGATTCAGGCACGATTTCTTTGAACGGGCATCCGCTTCACCGCGGAGATCGTTGCATTGGCTACATTCCGCAGCAGAAACTTGCGGCGCCAGGCACTCCTCTGCGTGGTCGCGATCTCGTGACGCTCGGGGTGAACGGTCACCGTTTTGGGGTGCCAACGCTCCCCCACAGCGTCCGTGTTCGCGTGGATGAACTGATCGCGGACGTCGGCGCGACCGAGTATGCGGGTCAGCCCCTTGGTTCGCTGTCGGGCGGCGAGCAGCAACGGTTGCGGGTCGCACAGTCGCTGGCGGCCGACCCCGTGTTGTTGCTCTGCGACGAGCCTTTGTTGAGCCTTGACCTGCAGCACCAGCGTGGTGTCTCTGAACTCATCGACCGTCGACGTCGCGAACACAACACTGCGGTCATTTTCGTGACGCACGATGTGAACCCGGTGCTCGGCATGGTCGACCGCATCCTGTATTTGGCTGGCGGAAAGTTCACGATTGGCACCCCGGACGAAGTGCTGCGCAGCGAAGTGCTTACTGAGCTCTATGGCACTCCCGTTGAAGTTGTGCGGGTGGGCGGCCGCGTGATTGTGGCCGGAATCCCCCAGGGCGATCACCACCACGAGGAGGAGATCGCGTGACCTTCGCAGACTTCTGGAGCCAGGTCGTCAATTTCAGCGACTACGGCCAACTGCTCAACCTTGTGCGTTTCTCGCTCATTGCCGCGGCAGTGCTCGGTATCGCCGGTGGGCTCATTGGCGTTTTCGTCATGCAGCGCGACATGGCTTTTGCTGTGCACGGCATCAGCGAACTCTCGTTTGCGGGAGCAGCAGCAGCCTTGTTGTTTGGTGCCAATGTGGTGGCGGGTTCCATTGCCGGCTCGCTTGTAGCCGCCATTCTGATCGGGATGCTCGGGGCGAAGGCTCGCGATCGAAACTCGATTATTGGCGTGCTCATGCCGTTTGGGATGGGTTTGGGCATCCTGTTTCTGGCGCTCTACCCCGGACGCAGTGGAAACAAGTTTGGGCTCCTCACCGGCCAAATTATTTCGGTTGATAGCGAGCAACTTGGCTTGCTGATCGTGATCAGCGTTGTCGTGTTGGCCGCTCTGTTTGTTGTCTGGCGACCGCTTACGTTCGACAGCCTCGATCCTGAGGTCGCTGCGGCGCGCGGTGTTCCTTCGCGGTTGCTTTCGCTCGGGTTCATGGTGCTGCTCGGCCTGATGGTGGCCGTTGCGGTGCAGATCATTGGTGCGTTGCTCGTGATGGCGTTGCTTGTGACGCCGGCGGCGGCCGCCATGCAGGTCTCGTCGTCGCCGCGTCTGGTTCCGGTGCTCAGCATGATCTTCGGCTTTGTCTCGGCCACCGGCGGCGTTCTGTTGGCGATTGGCGGCTCGCTGCCGATTAGTCCGTACATCACGACGATTTCGTTCCTGATTTACCTGGTCTGCCGGGTGATAGGCGCGCGCCGTGCTCGTGGGGGTCGCCGCAGCGTGAGCCGCGCATCCGGAGCTGAACTGACCACAGCTACCCCGGCAGGGAAATAGTTAGAGTGGTGACTATGAAGCGCAATACGTGGCAGCGAGAAGCGGTGCGGGATGCTCTGACTCAGTCAGAGGGTTTCGTGAGCGCTCAATCGCTGCACGGTGCGCTGCGCGACGCCGGTAGCTCAATCGGCCTCGCCACTGTCTACCGCGCTTTGGCAGACCTTGCCGGAGCGGGCGACGCTGACTCGCTGCAACAAGACGGCGAAAGCCTCTTTCGGGCCTGCACGCCCGATTCGCACCACCACCATTTGATCTGCCGCGAGTGCGGAACAACCGTGGAAATCAAGGCGGATGCCGTCGAACAGTGGGCGAAAAGTGTGGCCGCGGAACACGGCTTTACCGATCCGCATCACATTGTTGACGTTTTCGGGTTGTGCCCAGCCTGCTCTAGCACGTAACATATACCGTTGATCGAGCGGTATCTTCCGCTCTCGCAGACACATCCCACCCTGATTGAATTCGTGCCAAAACGCGGGTTTGAGAAGAATGCAGTGTGTGTGCCGACAAGTGATCTTGGGTAAGGCTTTGTCCTTACGGTAACTAGAACAGGAGTATCACCATGGCAGCAACCTGCCAAGTGACCGGCGCCATTCCCGGCTTCGGACACGCAATCTCGCACTCGCACCGTCGCACCAAGCGTCGTTTCGACCCGAACATCCAGAAGAAGACGTACTACGTACCGTCGCTTCGCCGCAACGTAACTCTTCAGCTGTCCGCAAAGGGCATCAAGGTAATTGACGCTCGTGGCATCGAATCCGTTGTCAAGGACCTCCTTGCACGTGGGGAGAAAATCTAATGGCAAAGGCACAGGACGTACGTCCGATCATCAAGCTCCGTTCAACTGCTGGAACGGGCTACACCTATGTGACGCGCAAGAACCGTCGCAACAACCCCGACCGCCTCGTACTCAAGAAGTACGACCCGGTGGTTCGCAAGCACGTTGAATTCCGCGAGGAGCGCTAAACATGGCTAAGAAGAGCAAGATTGCAAAGAACGAACAGCGCAAAGTTATCGTTGCGCGTTACGCCGAGCGTCGTCTCGAGCTGAAGAAGGCTCTCGTCGACCCCGCCGGAACTGACGAGTCACGCGAGGCTGCACGCCTCGGACTTCAGAAGCTCCCCCGCGATGCTTCGCCGATCCGCGTACGCGGTCGCGACGCCATTGACGGACGTCCCCGTGGATACCTCAAGCAGTTCGGTGTTTCCCGTGTTCGCTTCCGTGAAATGGCTCACCGGGGCGAGTTGCCCGGAATTACCAAGTCAAGCTGGTAGATTCCAAGCGGTTCCGACGTTTTCTAACGTTTCGGAACAACTAACTGCACTACGTCCGAGGAGGACCACCTTATGGCTGACAAGTCGCTAAACCGTACTGAATTCGTAGCGGCGGTTGCCGCAGAGTCTGGCCAGAGCCAGGCTGCCGTTTCCGGCGTCGTTGACGCATTCTTCTCCGTACTCTCGAAGTCGGTCGGCGAAGGAACCAAGGTTTCGATCCCCGGATGGATGGCTGCAGAGCGTACCTTCCGCGAGGCTCGCACCGGCCGTAACCCGCAGACGGGTGAAGCTATCGAGATCAAGGCCAGCCACGGCGTAAAGCTCAGCGCAGGCAGCAAGCTCAAGGCAGCAGCCAAGGGCTAAGTAACAACTTTAAAAGGGCGACATCCTTCGGGATGTCGCCCTTTTTGCGTTCCCGCCTACTCTCAGGCGAGTTCGGCGTCGGGCTAACTCCCGTTTAACCGCGAGTACTCTTGAGGGGTGCTAAGAATCAGCCGGATCGCCGGACCCGCCCTGCTGATCCTTGTGGCAGCAATCGCGGCTATCGTCGGTCTCCAGTTCGGCGGCGGCGCTGCGGTTCCCATCCTTCTTGACCCCGGTGCTGTTGTGCGCTGGGGATTGCCGATCGCCAAACTCTTCGTCAACCTCGGGCTTGCGGCAACCATCGGCGGGCTCATGATCGCCGTCTTCGCGATGAGCCCCAAGCGCGACGAATTCGCCATCACCCTCGACTTTGCCGCCGCTGGCGCCGCTGTGTGGGCTGTGGCATCCGCTATTACGGGGTTTTTCACGTTTTTGGCGGTGCGCAACCAGCCCATTGACCTCTCCAGCGCCTTTGGTGACGTTCTCGCAAGTTTTCTGACCTCTACCGAACTGGGTCAGGCGTGGCTTGCCACGGTGCTCATAGCGGCCGTTGTGACCGTTTTGTGCTTCGCGGTGCGCAATATGAGCGCGTTGGTATTCGTGCTTGTGCTCTCCGTTGCAGGACTCATCCCCATGGCGCTGCAGGGCCACAGCGGCGGAACCGCCGACCACGATGCCGCCACGAGCGCCATCTTCTTGCACCTGATCTTCGCCGCACTCTGGCTCGGTGGACTGCTCGCGATTGCGATCGCCCGCCCCACCCTCACTAAAGATCGACTGAGTCTCGTGCTGCGACGCTACTCATCGGTGGCGCTCGTGAGCTTCATCGTGGTGGCCGCCTCCGGCTATGTGAGTGCAGAAATTCGGGTCGAGAACCTGACGAACCTGCTGTCGCCCTACGGAATCCTCGTTCTCGTTAAAGTTTTTGCTCTGATCGTGTTGGGCCTCTTCGGCGCTGTGTATCGCAATTATGCGATCGGCCGGCTCGAAGCCAGCCCCCGCAAGAAGCGCGGATGGTTCTGGTGGATTGTTACCGCCGAGCTGGCCTTCATGGGGCTCGCTTCTGGCGCGGCCGCCGCTCTCGCGGCGACACCCACGCCGGTTCCGGAGATCGTGGCAGCTGACCTGCCGGACTCCTCCTCCGCGGCTTACCTCACCGGCTCCCCGCTGCCCCCGACCGTGACCGCAAGCAACCTGTTCACCCTGTGGAGCTTCGACCTCATCTGGGTGCTGATCTGCGCGTTCGCGATCTTCTTCTACCTTGCCGGCGTCTGGAGACTTCACAAGCGAGGAGACTCCTGGCCGATCTACCGCACCGTGTTCTGGGTGTTAGGAATGCTGCTGCTGTTCTACATCACCAACGGTGGTGTCAACGTGTACGAGGGCTACCTGTTCTCGATGCACATGCTCGGACACATGACCCTCGGCATGATGATCCCGGTGCTGCTCGTGCCCGGTGCTCCCGTGACGCTGGCAATGCGCGCGATTACCAAACGCACTGACGGCAGTCGCGGTGCGCGTGAATGGATTCTCAGGATCGTGCACTCGCGGTACATGGCCGCGATCGGGCATCCGGTAGTTGCGGCACTTATCTTCGTCGTCTCGCTGTGGGTTTTCTACTACACACCGCTGTTCCGTTGGGCTTCCACCGACCACGTCGGGCACGAGTGGATGATCATCCACTTCTTGGCCTCTGGCTACTTGTTCGTGCAGTCACTCATCGGTATAGACCCGTCGCCGCACCGCACCGCGTTCCCGATTCGCTTGCTCATTTTGCTCGCCACAATGGCGTTCCATGCCTTCTTCGGCTTGGGCCTCATGACCGGCACCGGGCTGCTGCTGGCTGACTGGTACGGCGCAATGGGCTGGGACAACGGGGTGACGGCGCTCGAGGACCAACGCATCGGTGGCGGCATCGCCTGGAGTGTTGGCGAGATCCCCACGATCGCGCTCGCCATCTCCGTGGCGATCATGTGGTCACGCAGCGACCGCCGGGCCTCCGTGCGCTACGACCGCAAGGCCGACCGCGACGGAGATGCAGAGCTGGATGCCTACAACGAGATGCTCGCTAAGCGCTAAGCGCTAAGCCTGCCCGGCTAGGAGCGCGAGTGGAGTGCGTGTTCCGCTATGTAGGCGCGCAATTCGTTCGGATCCGCGGGCATATCGATCTGGTGCTGCGGAAGGTCGAGCATCTCGCGGTAGGCCTCGTCGGTGGCGGGAATGCGGCCGAGCGCTTCGGCGATAACGTCGGGGAACTTGGCCGGCTTTGCCGTTTCCAAGACCAGCATCGGAACACCGGGCTCGATGTGGGCATGGGCGACAGTGACACCGTCGGCGGTGTGCGGATCGAGAAGCACCTGGGTGCTCTCGAAGACTGACCGGATGGTGTTGACGCGATCCTGGTGGGTGCTCGTGCCGCTGACGATTCCGAACTCTTCCAGGAAGCGTGGCTGCTCTGACGTGAGGTCTACGAAACCGTCGTTGCTGAGTTGCTGCCAGAGGCCACGGAGGCGTTCCGCATCGCTGCCGAGAAGGTCGAAGAGAAAACGCTCGAGGTTGGATGCTTTAGAGACGTCCATGGACGGGCTCGAGGTGGCGAGCGTATTTGCTGCGTTACGAGGGCGGTAGATACCCGTCCTGAAGAACTCGTCGAGGACATTGTTCTCGTTTGTCGCTACGACGAGCTTTCGAATGGGCAGACCCATCGTTCGCGCGTAGTGACCCGAAAGTACGTTGCCGAAATTGCCGGACGGTACCGAAAAAGAGACCTCAAAGTCTGCCCGGTCGTGCACGTCGACGGCATCGGTCACGCGCAGCCACGACCAGAAGTAGTAGACGATCTGTGCCGAGATTCGCCCAAAGTTGATGGAGTTCATCGCGCCCAAATTGTGCGCCTGCTTGAAGGCCGCATCACTCGAGAGTTCTTTGACGAGCTCTTGGCAATCGTCAAAAACACCGTCGACCACGAGGTTGTGGATGTTCGGCTCCTGCAGCGAATACATCTGCGCCCGCTGAAACTCACTCATGCGGCCGCGGGGCGACAGCATGAAGGCGCTGAGTCGTTCCCTGCCGCGGATCGCGTACTCGGCGGCTGAACCGGTGTCACCGGAGGTGGCGCCCAGAATGTTGAGCACGCCGTCAGATTTCGCGAGAGCGAAATCCAGTGCTTCGCCAAGAAACTGCATGGCGATGTCTTTGAAGGCAAGCGTCGGGCCTTCGGACAAACCGACAAGCGTAAGACCGTTGCCGAGATCGCTGACGGGAACAATCTCACTCGTAGAAAACTTGGCCGGGTCGTACGCTGCGCGGCAAATGCGCGCGAGGTCGTCTTCTGAAATGTCGTTAGCGAACAGTGAGATGACCGCCGTCGCGAGTTCGGCAAAGTTCAGATCGCGCCACGACTCGAGCAGGGCTGAATCGACCTGCGGGAGTGGCCCGGGGACCGCCAGCCCACCGTCGCTCGCGAGTCCTTCGAGGATGACATCGGTGTACGAGCCGAGGGCGTGGCCTCGCGTAGAGGTGTACTGCAATCGGTCCTACCTTTCGTGACGCTGAGGCATCAGTTTATCGGCTGGGGAAGACTAGTACTGCGGTGTGATGAGCAACTGGTCGTCCGGCAAGAAGGTAACGAGGTAACTCGCGGTGAAATCAACGTCTTCATCGAAGCTGGAAACAGAGCCATCGAAAATGGAGCGGACATCGACCTTGAGGTGCGCTGCGGCATCCGTCTCCGGCATGAGCCAGCTTCCCGTCTCTGCACCGGGCACGAGCGAAACCTCGGGGTAGCTCGCCAGACTCCACTCCGGAGTAGTGACGATGCGGTTGGCCATGGGCTGGCCAAATGGACAGCCGGTCGGCAGCAGCACAACCTGGGTGGCGCACTCATCGAGGTAGTCGTTCACCTCGCGTTGCACCTGGGAAATCATGGTCTGGTTTGCGACGGCATCAAGCCGCGCCCGGATAGTGCCGCCGGGGTCGGTGGCAGCCACGACGATTGGCTCGGCGGTGAGGAACGTGGATGAATGGCTGAGCTCGAAACTGCTGGGCGCCAACACTACGTAGGGCGCAGGAGTGTCTTGGGCGGGCGTGACAAATTCGGAGCCGTTGGCGGTGAACTCTTGAGTGTTCGAGACGGTGAGGCGCACGATCGTGAGGGGCGCGGTGACGAACTTCCAATCGGCGAACACACCGAAACGGGTGCCGTCGCGTTCCACCGTGAACGTGGTGTGAGAAGTCTCGCCATCGAGTTCGAACACGAAGGTGACGGTTTCGGAACCGTCGTCGTTGATCTCCCGCGAGACCAGCGCAACATCCTCAATCGTGCTGAGTGCTGAGGGCCGCAACAGATCGTGCGAGCCCGCAAGCAGCATCGAACCAGCGCCGGTCGTGTCAATGGGCGTCGCGCCCGAGCCATCGTCGGACGAAGCCCCATGGTCTTCGGCCAGTTCGATGTCAGCAATCTGCAGAGCGGATGCCATGTCGTGGCGAGCGAGGGCGCCAAGATAACTGCGCACAAAGCCGCTCGCGCTGAACAGGGTTGCGTTCACAATGAGGACAGTCGTGATGAAGGCGACAACGATCAGCCCAAACACGATTGACCAGGTAACAAGCTCGCGACGCATTCACACATCCTAAACCGCTGAGGCGTGCCGGAGATGAACCACAGATTGTGGCGCGCGGGCACGTGACCGGCAAGGCGCGGCATTAGGGTGATTGGGTGTCCGAAATTACCCTGTCGCCCGAGCAAGCAGCCGTTTTTGCTGCCATCGAGACGACGCGGGAGAACCTCTTCGTCACGGGGCGAGCCGGCACCGGTAAATCCACTCTGCTCAACCACCTCGCGCACAACACGTCGAAGCAGATTGTGATCTGTGCTCCGACCGGTGTTGCGGCGCTTAATGTGGGCGGACAGACCATCCATTCGCTGTTCCGACTGCCTATCGGGGTAATCGCCGACCACGAGCTCGAACAGACTGATCAACTCCGCAAGCTGCTCAACACCATCGAAACCCTCGTGATTGATGAGGTGTCGATGGTCAACGCCGACCTTCTCGATGCGATCGACCGCAGCCTGCGCCAGGCTCGTCAGCGCAAGAAGGAGCCCTTCGGCGGGGTGCAGGTGGTGTTGTTCGGTGATCCGTATCAACTGGCCCCGGTTCCGGGCGACCCGGATGAGCGGGCCTACTTCGAAGACCGCTACGAGTCGATTTGGTTCTTCGACGCTCTCGTGTGGCAACAGACCGACCTGACGATTTACGAACTCACGAGCATCCATCGCCAGCATGAGGATGAGTTCAAATACATGCTCAATGCTGTGCGCCACAACGGCGTCACCGCTGAAATCGCAGGCCGCCTCAACGCGGTGGGCGCGCGCCCCGCACCCAACGACGGCACGATTACCCTTGCGACCACGAACAGCACCGTCACGCGCATCAACGCGACAGCGCTCGCGCGACTCCCCGGTCGGGTACTGACAGCGAAGGCCGAGATTTCGGGAGAGTTCGGCGGTCGCGCCTACCCCGCCGATGAATCCCTTGAGCTCAAGGTGGGCGCGCAAGTGATGTTCTTGCGCAACGACACTCAAGAGGGTGGAACGCAACGCTGGGTCAATGGCAGCGTCGGCACTGTCGTTAAGATCGCTGACACCGTTTGGGTCGAGATCGACGGGCGCGATTACGAAGTGAAGCCCGTCGCCTGGGAGAAGTTCAAATACTCCTACTCGGCGCGCACGAAAGCGCTTCGCAAAGATGTCGTTGCCGAGTTCACGCAGTTTCCGCTGCGGCTCGCCTGGGCGGTCACGATTCACAAATCACAGGGCAAGACCTACGACAGCGCGATAGTGGATCTCGGGCCACGCTCCTTCGCTCCCGGCCAGACCTATGTTGCCCTCAGCCGCATCAGCAGGCTGGAAGGGCTGTACCTGACTCGGCCGCTTCGCCCGAGCGACATCATCGTCGACGAGAACGTCGTGCGGTTCATGTCCCGGGCCCAGCCCATCCCGGCTATTCAGGCCTGACTCCCCCGGGCTCGCGTGAGCTGCTTGAGCTACTTCACGCTGCCGGCCGTGATGCCTTCGACGATCTGCTTGTTGAAGACGATATAGATCACGATCATCGGCAGCGTCACGATCGAGAGCGCTGAGAACAGCAAGCCGTAGTCGGTTACATACCGGCTCGAGAATGCAAGCAATCCGGTCGGGATTGTCTTGAGCGCATCATCCTGAATGTAGAGCAGGGCGAGCAAGAATTCGTTCCAGCTCGAGAGCGCGGAGAAGATTGCGACGGTCGCGAGCCCGGGGCGCAGCAGGGGCAGCGCGATCGAGCCGAAGATGCGAAGGTCGCTTGCGCCATCGATGCGGGCGGCCTCGAAGAGTTCGTCGGGCACGGCGTCCAGATAGACCTTGAGCAGGTAGACCGCGAGCGGCAGGCCCATCGCGGTATACGGAATGATCAAGGCCCAACGGGTGTCGGTGATGGCCAGCTGAGTGAACATCGTGGACTGCGCGATGAAGTACGACTGCAGCGGAAGCAGCAAGCCGAGCGCCAGTAACCCCATAAACAGGTTACGGCCGCGGAAGCGATAACGACTGAAGGAAAAAGCTGCGGCAGCGCCCAGCAGAAGGATGGCGAGCACCGAAGCTCCGGTGACGATCACGCTGTTGAGCGCGTATTGCCCGATGTGGCCAACCTCGAACGCTTCGACCCAGCGGCCGAAGTCGATCTCGGTCGGGAGGGCGAAGGGCGTCGCAAAGATAGCGGAGTTCGATTTGAAGCTGGAGAACAC
Source organism: Salinibacterium sp. SWN248 (assembly GCF_015864575.1). GTDB lineage: Bacteria > Actinomycetota > Actinomycetes > Actinomycetales > Microbacteriaceae > Rhodoglobus. The sequence continues at coordinate 305,604 of NZ_JADYWW010000001.1, forward strand.
CATCCAGAGCATCGGAAAGAAGAACACGACAGCGATGACGATGAGCGCTGCGGTGAAGAGCACGTCGGCGATCCGAAGGGGAGCGCGCCAGCCAGCGTGATGCTTCGCGGTGTGCGTGCGGGCTAATCCGGATGACTTCTTGCGAGAGTCGATACTCATGAGCGCACCTCCTCAGGCTTCTCGCGGTTGACTCTCGTGAAGATCAGGCCAAGCCCCACAACGACGACGGTGAGCACGACAGCCATGGCTGATCCGTAACCAACATTCTGGAAAGTGAATACAGACTTCACGAGATAGGTGGTGGGGATCTCGGTGGCACCGTACGGCCCACCGTTCGTCATGACGTAGAAGAGATCAAAGCCTTGGAAACCGCCTGTAATGCACAGCAACAGCGCGACCGTGATCGCATTGCGGATCATCGGGACCTTGATGCTGCGGAATAGTTGCCATTCGCCAGCGCCGTCTAGGCGAGCGGCCTCAATGACCTCGGTGGGCACCTGATTGAACGCAGCGTAAAAGATAGTCATGTAGAAACCGGCATATACCCAACCGGAGACGACACTCACGGCGATCAACGCAGTGGAGGTGTCACCAAGCCACACCCGCTGGAGGTCCTCAAGACCCAAGGATTGTAGGGCGGCATTGAGCAGACCGAAGTCGTTGTTGTAGACGAACGCCCACAGGACTGCCACGACGACCATGGGGAGCATCACGGGGGTGAAGATCGCGACGCGGAACCAGAGAGAACCGCGGCGGCGCACGCTGACGAGCCCGGCGAGCACCAAACCGACAACAACCTCAAGCACGATCGTGATCGCGATGTAGATGAGCACGTGCACAAAGGAATCACGGAACAAGACGTCTTGCGCAGCCTTGACGTAGTTGTCGATGCCGACAAAAACCATGGCGCCATAGCCGTTCCACTCCGTGAAACTGTAGGCAAACGTCATGATGACGGGGAACAACACGGCGAAGCCGAAGACGCCCATTGCGGGCACCAAGAACAGGTACGGGGTTACCGTGCGGTTCGGCTTCATACGGTGGTTCCTTCGAGGGAGTGCTGGTCGTCCACCTTCGGGTGATGGACGACCAGCACGGTTGGCTAACTAATAGGGGAGATGGTTAGCCAAGCTTTTGATCGATACCGGCAGCGGCATCCGCGGGGGACTTCTGACCGCCCAGAACCTCTGCCAGTGCGGCGTAGAGAGCGTTCGCGGTCTCGAGGTCATAGCCGTTGTCGGGCGGCAGCACGATCGCCGGAGCGGTCTCGAGCAGAGCCGTGAGTGACGCGGTGCGCGAATCAATGTCTTCGCCCGACGCAGCCGACAGGGTCATCGGAGTGAGCTCGGCACCAATGAACTGTTGAACGTTCTCGTCGTTGTTGAGCAGGGCCAAGAACTCGGCGGCCTCATCCTGTTTGGTGCTCTTGGCGTTGACGACGTACCCGGTGACAACACCGATGACGCTCTCCTGGTTGCCTTCACCCGGCATGGCTGGCAGGTTCACGTAGTCGAAGTTGAGGTCGGGTGCCTCATCGATCGCCCAGCTCACGAGCCACGAACCAATCGCGTGCATGGCGGCCTTGCCCTGGAAGAAGAGCTGAGCACCCTCGTTGTCATCAACCGCGTTGACGCTTTCGTTGACGCAGTTGTGGTCAGCGAGCTCTTCGACGTAACCGAAGGCTTCGATCCACTCGGGAGTGTTGAAGTCGGCGTCGCCCGAGAGCGCTGCGCTGTAGGCCTCTTCTCCGACAACACGCGAGGTCAGGTGGGCGAGCCAGTTGCCAGCAGCCCACAGGTCCTTGTTGCCGGAGGCGATCGGGATGATTCCCTCGGCGTCGAGCGCGTCGCAGGTGGCGAGCAGTTCATCCCACGTCGTGGGAGGCGTGAGCCCGGCATCCGCGAAAATATCTTCGTTGAACCAGAGCACGTTGGTGACGTCAGCGGAATGAGGCACCATCACCACGGCACCATCGACGGTGAGCGAGGTGAAGACTTCGTCATCGAAGAGACCAGCAATGGGGCCGGATGTCACGGCTTCCGTGAGGTCGGCAGCAAACCCATCAGCGGCACGCTGTTCCAGTCGCGCTCCCGCCCATTCAAAGTAGATGTCTGGAGCGTTGCGGCCGTTGAGCAGGTTGGGGAGCCCGATGGTTTGGTACAGATCGTCGTCTTGGTAGTTCATCTCGACGGTGACGTCGGGGTTGGCGGCTTCGTACTGTGCCGCTACGTCATCCCAGACGCGGATCTGAGCTTCTCCGGGAGAACCCATGGCAATGCGGAGCACGTTGTCGTCGGAGCTTCCGCCGTCGGCTGAACAACCGGCAAGGATCAGTGCTGTGGCGCTGAGGGCAGCGACAGCAGCGAGAGACTTCTTTCTCGTGACGGGCATGATCATTCCTTTGCTGTAGGTGATGCAGTGTCGGGCGATGCAGTGCGGGGTGATGCAGGTGTTGCGGGTGGTGAGCCCCCGGCAGAAACGAGTTCTGCCAAAGTCATATCGAGCAGGTCGCCGAACACGCGACGGTGGGCTGCGCGAAGGGTATCGAGATAGGGGAGAAGCCGGTTGGGGCCAGCGGTGGCGAGGCGACCGGCGGCGGCGAGCTCTGCGATCTCCACGAGCGCACGCGCGCCCACTCGGAACGATTCAAGCCACGGCCGCACTTCCGCAATGAGTTGCGGGTTTGCCACGGGGCCGTCGAGCAACCGGTTTGCGGCACCGAGCATGGTGTGGGCAACCACGAGCAGGTCGGCGGCAGCAGTCGCGGCATCACCGTACTCCGACTCAAAAGTGAAGCGTTCGAGGGCCTCGCCCAGTACCGGCGCGTCGTCGGCCGAGAGGCATGAGGAACGAACCGTGTCAGCAAACAGGCTGAAGTCGTCGAGGTTGTCTGGACCAACGACATCCAGCAGTGCTTGCTTCCAACTGGTCTCTGGATCGTAGTTTTCGGGGTCGCGCAGGTAGTCGGCGACGGTGGCGAAGGGAATCTTGGATGATTCGAAGAGTTCCATGCCGTTGGCAATGATGCCCGTGGAGAAGCGGTGCAAGTGCGGATCGCGACCTTGGTAGGGGCCGATGTGGAGCTCGTGGGCCATCGCCACATCGTTCACCGGGTAGTTATCCCAGTAGGTAGCGGGGCGGCCGGTTGCCCGGGCGAAGACGGCAGCGTCGGCAAGGTCGAGGGTAGCGGAGCAAATGGCGCGGCCGGTCCAGAAGAGGTCGATGCGCGGATCAATGCCGCGCCCGAGGCGGGTGATGTAGTCCTCGTCGCCGTAGCCCCAATACTGCGTGGGGCACACCGTGAGGCGGGTGTCGGCGTCGAACTGCGAAAAGACATTCCCGATGAGCGATCGGTGGGCGGTAACGAGATCGGGGAATGCTGCCACGTCGGACGGATGCTGCAGCCGGACCGGGATGTCATCCAGAAGCAGTCCAAAGCTGGTGACGCCCAATTCGCGCACGGCGCTGAACTTGGCGAGCAGCATCTCGATGTCGTCGCTGCTTGAGTACTTCATGGTGAGCCCGGGGGAGAGGCAATACATGAAGGTCATGTCGTTGTCGTCACAGCGCGTGATGAGTTCGGCCAGGCGCGCGAGCTCGGCGCCAGCGTAGGGGGTGCGCCATTCGTGACGAACGAGCGGGTCATCTTTGGGCGAGTACACAAAGGTGTTCATGCCGCGGTTGCTGAGGAAGCCGATGAGGTCGAGGCGTTGTTCGTGGCTCCAGGGCGCGCCGTAGAACCCCTCGATGACGCCGCGAATGGCGAAAGCTGAGGAGTCGAAGCTGGCTCGGGAGTGTGGCGTCATGGTGTGGTTATCGGGGTGGTGAATTTGAGGTTGCTGGCATCGCCGCTGGTGGTGTTGCTGCTCTCGTAAATATCGGGAGTGACTCCGGCATCAACAGAGAGCTGGATAGCTTCAGCCATGACGGCATTGAGAATGGCCGCTCCCACCACAGTAGAGGTGGCAGACACTCGGCTGCTCAACCCGGCGATGTCAACGGCCGCGTCGCCGACGGCGCCACCGTTATCGATCACGACGGTGGCGAGTTCGTGCAGTCGCGGCATCGTTGTCGCTCGGGCCTCGGGGGAGGTGGCGTGCGTCAGGCTTGTGAGGGCAATGACGGGGGTGCCATTGGCCATCACCTGCTGCACGAGTTCAGACGTGACGGCGTTGCTGCCGGAGTTTGATGCCACGATCAGCACGTCATTCGAGGCGATGGGGTGATCGCGCAGCAGTGCCGAGGCGAGCCCGGGCAGTCGTTCGAGGGAGGTGCTGAGCGGGGCACTCGTGTGCAACATGAGGCCTTCGAAGAGCAGCGGCTGAACGTTGACGAGGCCGCCGGCGCGGTAGTAGAGCTCTTCAGCGAGCATGTGGGAGTGCCCGGTGCCAAAGATGTGAACCGTGCGGTGGTTGATAAGCACGTCGGCAACGAGGCGGGATGCCGCCATAATGTTGGGAGCTTCATCAGTGGTCAGTCGCTCGATGAGGTGCGTCGCGCGCGCCAAGTAGCGCGCAGCGGGTGACTGCACATCGAGAGTCGAGGGGCTCGTGAGAGTCATGCGGGTGTTCCTTTTTTCCACACGTGGATGAGATCGCGATAGAGATTGTCGGTGTCGCCAGTGCCCAGCAGCAGCGCACCTTCGAGAGCGGACGCATCCGCCGGGCGGAATGACATGCCTTCACTGGCGAGATGTTCTACAAGGCGGGCGAAGAGGAGAGTGTTCGGTCCCAACAGTTTGCCGCCAAGAGCCAGCGGAGCATCGTCGCCCACCCACCGAACTCCGACACGAGCGGTAAGGAAGAGCTCGTAAGCCGCTTCGATCACAATGGCGTCGGCGGCGGCATCCCCCTCAGCGGCTGAAGCGAGCACGCCACGGGCGAACTGGGCAATGCGGTTGACCGGGCGGTGGGCGCTATGGAGGCGTGCGGCGATATTCGTGAGGCCATCGAAGTGTTCTGCTGCTCGCGCCGTCAGGGTGGTGCGCGGTCCGCGGCCGTCGAGTTCCTTGAGCACCGCAGAAATACCGCGACTGCCGATCCAGAACCCGCCACCGGCATCCCCCAGAAGATAGCCATCGCCGTCAACCGCGTGGGATTCTCCCGTGGGGCGCAGAGCGAGACAGGCAACGCCAGTGCCGGTGATGAGCGAGACGCCAGATTCGATGGAGAGTGCTCCGGCGTGGGAGGTGACGGTGTCATCCGCGATCCACACCTCGCTGGCTCCCGTGGTTGCTGCGACAAGTTCTGCGAGACGCGTGGAGGAGGCGGCATCCGCAGGGGACGTAGTGAGACCCATCACGACCCGATCAACGGGCTCGAACTTGCCGTGTGCCCAGGCGCTCGCCACTGCGGCCGCAACCGTGCGCATGGTGTCGCCCTCAAGGCGGCTCACCCCATCGACTTCAACGGTGCCGGGCTGCGCACTGCTTTTGAGGCGGATTCCGGATTGGCCGCCATCGACAGCGAGAACCCGAAGCATTAGCTGTTCCGGGATTGCTCGGCCGAGAACGCGCCGCCTGAGACCTGAGCTGTGAGCTGGTACTTGTCGCCGCGATAGAAGCAATTGGCGATCATGATGATGTTTCCGCGGGCATCAGAGTCGACCATCCGGATGCGCAGGCAAGCCTGATTCTCGGAGATCGTGAGAAGCTCGCGCACGCGCTCGTCGGGCAACACAGGCTCGATCGACACATTGGCGGCACCGGGGGAGATGCGGTAACGGCTGCTGAGGAGTTCGTAGAGGGACCCACCGAGGTCGCTGCCGTTGATGCCGGGAACGAGGGCTTGGGGAATCCAGACGGTCTCAACTGCCATCGCTTCGCCACTGCCCAAACGCAGGCGCGTGAAGCTGACGACAGGATCACCGGCAGAGATGTGCAATTGAGTGGAGATCGCGGCATCCGCTGGGGCCACCCGGTAAGCAAGAAGGCGGGCGCCCGGTTCAAGGCCGCGGTCGCGCATATCTTGGGAGAACGAGGTGAGACCGAGCAAGCGCACGAAGGGCTGCGGGGTCACGTAGGTGCCGGAACCATGGCGTCGCTCGACGAGGCCTTCGGCGACGAGAGCGTCGACGGCGCGACGAATGGTCATGCGTGCGACACCCCAGCGGGCACTGAGATCGCGTTCGCTTGGCAGGCTCTTGCCCACCTCTGTCGACGCTACGAGTTCTCGCAAGCGTGCTCTCAGGGTGTGTCTGGTGGTTTCCTCGACAACGGTCACGCTCTCATTAGAGCCCATTTTTGCTACCGCGGTAAAGAGTCAATTAGACCACTCCGGGGTACATTTGTCCGAAATATACTTGAAACATACAAGCAAATCAGCGATTATTGCCCGCAAGTTCGGGGTCAACGCTGCCTGGTCTAGACCACTCCGTTGCCAACGTGAGACCTCGGAACTAGACCAGTTGACGCGGGCGATATGGTGAATCCATGAGACACATTCGGCCTGCGGGTCTCTATGACCTCCCCGGCACCTACCGAGTCTGTCTTCAGACAGCGGATGCCGGGGCTGATGGGAGCGCTCTCTACGAGAATCCCGACCTCCTCGGCCACATCTACGTCGGCCCGTATGTGGTCGGTGCGCCCGATCTCGCGTTCGTGATCGTGGATGAACTCGGAGTCGCCGGCTACGTTCTTGGCGCGGCAGACACACGCCAGTTTGAGGCGTGGCAAGAACGTGAGTGGTGGCCGGTATTGCGCACCCAGTACCCGGCGACGGTGGGCGATTCGCTCGACGATGAACTCATCTCGCACCTTCACTCTCCGGTGGAGGCGCCCGCGGCTGTCGTGGCCGACTATCCAGCGCACCTGCACATCGATCTTCTGCCGCGCGCGCAGGGGCAGGGCCTGGGGCGAACGATGCTCGAGACGCTGTTCGAGGCGCTGCGCGCTCGCGGTGTTAGCGGCATCCATCTGGATGTGGGCGAAGATAACCACAATGCCATCGCGTTCTACCGCCACCTTGGTTTCACAGAACTTGCTCGGGGCGCCGACTCGATTTATATGGGAATGGAACTCTCGTGATTCTGCCTGAACCGACTGCAACCCCGCTTCGCGGTGGACCAACGTTGCGCTGGGGCGTTCTTGCCCCGGGTGGGATTGCCACCGACTGGGTTGCCGCCATGCATGCCAACACCGATCAGCGAGTGGTGGCTGTCGCGTCGCGCTCTGCTGATCGTGCCGCAGAGTTCGCCAGGAAGCACGGCATCGAGCGCAGCTATGGCAGCTATGACCAACTGGTGGCCGACCCCGAGGTCGACATCATCTACGTTGCCGCGCCGAACGTTTTTCACCGGCCGCTGGCATTGCTCGCCATTTCGGCAGGCAAGCACGTGCTCATCGAGAAGCCGCTCGGTATCGATGCCGCTGATGCTCGCGTGATTGTGGATGCCGCCCGTGCTGCTGGAGTGTTCGCCATGGAAGCCATGTGGACGCGCTTCTTGCCGCAGACCACGATTATCGCGCAGCTCCTCGCCGGAGGGGAGCTCGGCGATCTGAAGGTTGTCACCGCCGACTTTGGGGCTAACTTTGGCGCCCCCGCCGGCCAGCCCGTGTTTGACCCGACTATGGGTGGTGGCTCGCTGCGCGACATCGGCATCTATCCGGTCTGGTTTTCTCGCTTCGCTCTCGGCGCCTCCACCTCGGCGTTCGCTCGGGGGCGGATGCTCGACACGGGCGTTGACGGGCAGGCGGCCATGATTCTCGACCACGCCACCGGTGCCCAAGCTGTGTTGCACACGACCATGCAGGCCGACACCCCCACGGAGGCCCGCATCAACGGCACCCGTGCTCGCGTTGAGGTGCGCACACCGTTTTATGCGCCGAACGGGTTTGCGGTGGTGCGCGACGACGAGCGCACCGAGTTCACCGACGGCACCGGACTCCGCGGCCGCGAGGGGCTGTCGTTTCAGACGACGGCGATTGCCCAGCACATTGCGGATGGGCGCACCGAAGCTCCCGAGCATCCGCTGGATGTCTCACTAGAGATTCTGGAGACGCTCGACACGATGCGCGCCCAGATCGAGGCGGGCTAGCGGGCTGAAAACCCCAAGCGGACCATGCCGGTTCGGCGACACGGCCCGCGCGGCGGGGCTAGGCGGCCGCTTTTGCGCGCGACAGGTCGATGAATAAGTCCGTGTTGAACTTGTAGGCGGCGAGTACTTCGTTAATGACGCGGTCACGCTCGGCGTCATCCCACTCGACAGCATCGAGCTGGTCGCGATACGTGATTTTGAACTCTTTGGGCTTGGCAATCTGGTCGAAGAGGTAGAAGCCGACACCGTTGGTTTCGAACCCGAACTGGCGCTGCATGAGCGTGCGGATGACTTGGCCACCAGAGAGGTCGCCGAGGTAGCGCGTGTAGTGGTGCGCGATGAATCCGCCAGCCCAGTCCTGGGCTGCGATCTCGCGCACGCGGGCCGCATAGGCGGCGGCGGTGGGGAGGGGAGCGATCTGGTCGCGCCAGTCGGCGCCGATCAGAAACTCGAGGTCCGCTTCGATCGCGGGCAGGCGCGTGAGCTGCGAGGTGATGAAAGGCGCGGCAACTGGGTTGCTGGCGAAATGGTCAGCAGCGGCTTCAATGGCTTCGTAGATGAAGTAGTGCTGGGCCACCAACGCGATGTAGTCCTCGCGGGTTCCCTTTCCCGTCATGAGGTCTTTCATGAAGTCAGCGCCTTCGCTGTCTCCGTGGCTCGACCACGTGCGCTCACGAAGAGCCTGCGAGAACGGAATTACTGCCACGGGGGTCTCCTAGCAAAAGCGGGGTTAGGTGACCCTCACTCTAGCGAAGGCGAATTGGGCGAAACATCATCCGAAAGTTGGGTATTCGGCGGGACTGTATCGTGAGCACGTGAGTGCAACTGAACAACCCCGGGTGATGGCAACGACTAAGCAGTGGTTGGCGCTGGGGGTGCTGATGCTGCCGACTCTGTTGGTGTCGATCGACAACACCGTACTGAGCTTTGCCCTGCCGAGCATTGCCCGCGATCTACGCCCGAGTGCGGTTGTGCAACTCTGGATTGTTGACGTCTATCCGCTGGTGCTGGCCGCACTGTTGGTGGGGATGGGCAACCTTGGCGATCGCTTTGGCCGCCGTCGGCTGCTGCTCGTCGGCGCTTCGGGGTTCGGCATCGTTTCGGTGCTCGCGGCCTTCGCGCCCGACGCCACGTCGCTTGTTCTCGCTCGCATTCTGCTGGGCGTCTTCGGCGCGATGCTGATGCCCTCGACGTTGTCGTTGCTGCGCTCGCTGTTTGTGGATCGCCGTCAGCGGCGCCTCGCGATCGCGATTTGGGCCGCCGGGTTCTCGGCGGGTTCTGCCATCGGGCCACTCGTCGGGGGAGTGCTGCTGGAGAACTTCTGGTGGGGATCGGTGTTTCTCGTCGCCGTGCCGTTCCTGCTGCCGCTGCTGATCTTCGCGCCCGTTTTGATTCCCGAATCGAAGGATCCGACCCCCGGGCCGTTTGACCTGGGCAGCATCCTTTTGTCGATTCTCACGCTCGGCCCGGCGGTGTACGCGATCAAAGAACTCGCAACTGAGGGCGTGGGAGTGCTGCCCATTGCCCTGTTAGCAATTGCGGCGCTGTCTGGCGTTCTTTTTGTGCGCCGGCTGCTGGGGCAGGCCAACCCCATGCTCGATATGCAACTCTTTCGCGTGCCCTCCTTCAGCGGTGCCGTGCTCGTGAACCTCGTGAGCGTCTTCTCGTTGCTCGGTCTGCTTTTCTTCCTCACCCAGCACCTTCAGCTGGTGGAGGGATTGAGCCCGTTCGACGCTGCTCTCGCGCTGACGCCCGGCATTCTCGTGATCATTGTGGCGGGGCTCGTGGTGGTGCCGCTTGTGCGTTTCGTGCGGCCGGGCTATCTGATGGCGGGCGGCCTCACGCTGTCGCTGCTTGCGTACGGCTCCATCGCTCTGACCGGTAGCGATGCCACGGTGCAGAGCTACATCGTGGCGTTCTGTGTTCTCGGTGCCGGAATCGGTTCGGCCGAGACCCTGTCGAACGACCTCATCATTTCGAGCGTGACGCCAGACAAAGCGGGGGCGGCATCCGGAGTCTCAGAGACCGCCTATGAACTTGGCGCAGTGCTGGGAACCGCGGTATTAGGCAGCATTTTGACCGCGTCGTACCGTTCGACGATCGACATTCCCCAGGGTCTGAGTGCTGTGGATGCGACCGCAGCACGTGAAACGTTGGGTGGTGCCGTAGAAGTTGCGTCCACTCTTCCCGGAGGGCTTGGCGAAGAACTGTTGGAGTCAGCGCGTCACGCCTTCGATTCAGGCGTAGTGGCCACATCGTGGGTTGCCGTCGGCCTCATGGCCGTTGCTATCACAATCACTCTGGTGACCTTGAGGTCAGTGCGGAGCTAGTGACCTTCGTGGTTGGGAAGGTTGAACATGTCGTCAACGCCTTCGTCAGTGCCCTCGTCAGTGGGAACATCGCGCTGCGGAGTGAATGAGCCATCGTGTTCGCCATGGGGCTGGGCATAGATTCCAGCCTCCGTGGCAGCAAGAGCAGGGGTCGTCAGGGCAGCGACTGCCAGGGCGCCAACAGTGAGAGCGATGAGGTAGCGTCCAGCACTGGGTGCTGACGCAGTGGCGTTCGTGCCTTCACGAGTTCGACGAGAGTGGAGCGCTAGGGTGCCCGCCACAAAAAGTTGGAACAGGGCAGCGATTCCCCACGGCACGACATCCAAGGACGCACCGAGCGCCGGATTCTGGAAGACGGATGCTGCGGTAAGCAGCAGCCCCCAGGTGACAAGTGGCGCTACCGCTACGACCATGGCGATGCGAGCAAACGGCAGTGTGTCGCGGGTGAAGGCCAGAATGCCCCACCCGAACTCGACGACACCAAGAATGGCGAGAGGGATGCCCAGCGCGAGAGGGGAACCGATCACGAGTGCAACATGGATTAGGCCGGTGCCTACTGCGGCAAAAGCGATCCAAGTTCGGGTAATTGCGGACATGACGGTTCTCCTCTCGGTGCGTGATCTGGGACTAGTGGTGCGAGTTATGCGGTGACGCCTGCTGCGCGCTTGTCGGCACCGAGGCCAACAGCGAGCAAGACGGCAGCGCTGGCAAAGTGCAGCACGTTGTCAGCAGCGTTTAGGGCCAAAATGTTCAGCGCTGAACCTACGAGGAAGAGACCGAGGAAGCCGAGCGCCAGATAAGCAAAACCGATTACGGAGTTCACGGTTCGGGCTGCCTTCACGTTGGAGAGGCCGGCCAGCAGCAGGGCAGCACCAATGAGAAGGTGAGCCACGTTGTGGAAGATGTTCACTTCGAACAGGCCCAGCAGCAGTCCACCCTCAGTGGCGAAGAATCCGACACCGTTCGTGACGGTGAAGCCGAGCAGTCCGACGAGAATGTAGACCGCGCCGAAAACTGTTGCCAACAGGCGGTTAGGTGATTTAGTCATTACAGTGCCTCCTCTGCGCAAACCCAGTGCTCGCGCGGTTGACTTTTATTCGTAGCCGTCGCCGAACTGGTTTGGAGCGCGTATTAGCGAGTCGGGGTGGAGTGAGGATGCACCACCCGTTCGGAGAGGATTACGCGCTCACGCCGGTCACACGGCTGTCGGCACCGATGCCAACGAGTAACAGCACGACGGCGGCCGCAAAGTGCAGAACGTTGCCGGCGGCATTGAGCGCCAGAACGTTGAATTCTGACCCGATAAGCAGCAGCCCGGCGAAGCCGAGGAGGAGAAGGGCGAAGCCCAATCCGGAATTGACCGCGCGCGCAGCAGCCCGGTTCGAGAGCGCTGCCAGCACCAAAGCCGCGCCAACCACTAGGTGGATAACGTTGTGGAAACCGTTCACTTGGAACATGCTGGCGAGCATTCCACCCTCGGTCGCGAAGAAGCCAGCTCCGCCGGTGACAGTGAAGCCGAGCAGACCAAAGAGAACAAAGAATCCGCCGACAATGGCCCCGAGCATACGGTTGGGCGAGCGAGTCATGGTGGTTCCCCTCTTGTGCGCACACTAGGTGAGTGCGCGGTGCTGCTTCCTATTCGTACTCCTCCCCGGTGCCGTTTCGCTAGGGCAAGGGAGGGTGAAACGATGAAGTGGATGCCGCCGAGTTGCTAACTGTGTGGTCGAGCTTCGACGCCCAATTTTGCACACGCGGCGTCGTAGAGCTTCACGATCTCGTGGCGGATCTCCGCGCGCTCGGTAATCTCCGTGCTCCAGGGCACGGTCACGTGATGTTCGATGCCGTCGACATCCGAATACTGCCACGTTCCCTCGGTGCCATCGAGCGACACCATGGCCGCAGAAATGGCGGAGGATTCTGCGAAGGCGCGCACAATGAGCAAGTTGTCATCGTTGTGGTCGCTGTTCATATGGGCGAGTACTGCGGACACAATTTCTTCACTGAAAGTAGTCACGGCTCTACGGTAGCTGGGAGTCGCCGGGTTTGGGGTTGCTCCATACCCTAGAGGGGTATAGCGTGGCGCCCATGGATGGAATGACCGAGCACGACACGCAGACCTCCCACAAGCAGCACTCTGGCCACTCTGGCCATAGCGATCATGTCGCTCAATTCCGCCGTCTGTTCTGGATCATGCTGGTCATGGCAATCCCAGTTGCCGGGTTCAGCATGATGTTCGCCCAGATTCTCGGCTACACGCTGCCCGAGAACATGGTCGTGCAGTGGATCTCCCCCGTGCTCGGCACCGTCATGTTCGTCTGGGGCGGCAAGCCATTCCTCACGGGCGGCTTCTCTGAGCTGAAAGCCCGTAAACCGGGAATGATGCTGTTGATTTCGATGGCGATCACGGTCGCGTTTGTCGCCTCGTGGGCATCCACTCTCGGCCTGATCGCGAACGAGCTCGACTTCTGGTGGGAGCTCGCGCTACTGCTCGTCGTCATGTTGCTCGGCCACTGGGTCGAAATGCGTTCGCTCGCCCAAACTTCGAGTGCTCTCGATTCTCTGGCGGCGTTGCTTCCGGATGAAGCGGAGAAAGTTGAGGGTGACAACTTCGTCTCGGTGCACCCGGCTGACCTCGTTGTTGGAGACGTCGTGATCGTTCGCCCCGGCGGGCGAGTACCCGCCGACGGCGAAGTGATTGACGGTTCGGCGGAGCTGGATGAGTCGATGATCACCGGAGAGTCGCAGCCGGTTGAGCGGGCCGTGGGCGACCGCGTCGTGGCGGGAACCGTTGCGACCGATAACTCGATCCGGGTGAAGGTCACCGCGATTGGCGAGGACACGGCGCTCGCGGGCATCACGAAGCTCGTCGAAACGGCGCAAAGCTCGTCGTCACCCGCGCAGCGCATCGCCGACACCGCGGCGGGCTGGCTGTTCTGGTTCGCTCTCGGTGCCGCGGCGATTACCGCTACAGTGTGGACGCTCGCGGGGAGCCCCGATGATGCGATCGTGCGCACCATCACCGTGCTTGTGATCGCGTGCCCGCATGCTTTGGGTCTTGCGATTCCGCTTGTCGTCTCGATTTCTACCGAGCGTGCTGCTCGCGCCGGGGTGCTCATCAAGGATCGTCTCGCTCTTGAAACCATGCGCAAGGTTGACACTGTGTTGTTCGACAAGACTGGCACCCTCACCAAGGGCGAGCCCGCTGTCACGCACGTGGTCGCTGTCGGGGAGTCGAGTGACGATGAGGTGATTCGGCTCGCTGCCGCCGCAGAGTTCGACAGCGAGCATCCGCTGGCCAAGGCCATTGTGACGGCAGCGAAAGATCGTGACCTCGACCGGGCGACAGCCTCACAATTCAGCTCGTCGAGCGGCGTAGGTGTCGAAGCCACCGTCGACGGAGCCACCATCAGCGTTGGTGGACCGAGCATGCTCCGCCAGCACGACCAAACCGCGGTCGAGGTGACCGCGACGTGGGCGGCTGAGGGCGCAATCATTCTGCACGTGCTCTCGGGCGGGCACGTGATTGGTGCGATCGGTCTCGCGGATGAAGTGCGCGAAGACTCCCGCCAGGCTGTCGATGCACTCCACGATCGTGGCATCACCGTGGTCATGATCACGGGCGACGCGGATGCCGTTGCTCAGTCAGTAGCCGCCGAACTCGGCATCGACCGGGTGTTCTCGGGCGTGCATCCCGAAGACAAAGCGAGCAAGGTTGCTGAACTGCAGAAGGCAGGCGGCACTGTTGCCATGGTTGGTGATGGCGTGAACGATGCGCCAGCGCTCGCCCAGGCGGATGTCGGAATCGCGATCGGCGCTGGAACAGACGTTGCGATTGCTTCCGCCGGTGTCGTGCTCGCCAGCGACGACCCGCGCTCAGTGCTTGCCGTGATTGAACTCTCGCGCCGCAGCTACGGCAAGATGCGCCAAAACCTGTGGTGGGCTGCCGGCTACAACCTCATCTCGGTGCCCCTCGCTGCTGGCGTGCTTGCCCCCATCGGCTTCGTGCTGCCCATCTCGGTGGGCGCGCTACTGATGTCGGCCTCGACCGTGGTCGTTGCCGCCAACGCTCAGCTGCTGCGCCGCCTCGACCTGCGGCCCGAGGCGGTTATCGCGCGCAAGGACTAACCAGCGGCCGAGCTCTCACAGTGCGCGCGCTTCGGCGTCGGTAGCGCTTCGGTGTCGACGTCGCTGTGGCGTCACCGTGATGTCGTCGCCAGGGTGGTTTCAGGATTGGGGAGGGCAGTCCGTGGAATCGAAATCGTCGGGTTCTGCGCCGATGCTGTTCAGTGCCTTTGTGAGGACCGCGAGTTCGTTCGCGTCGAGACGGTCGAGCACGCGCCGACGGGCGCTGTCGCGGTGGCTGGGCCAGGCCGCTTTGAGGCGTTTCAGGCCGACGTCGGTGAGTACGACATCCGCGCCCCGACCGTCGCTAGCGGAGCGTTCTCGGGCGACAAGCTCGAGGGCTTCGAGGCGGTTCACGGTGCGAGTCGCGCCGCTGATGGTCATCGATAGCCGGGTGGCGACTTCGTTGATGCGCAGGCGCTGGCCTTCTGCCTCAGAGAGGTAGGTGAGGGCGAAGTAGTCGGTGAGAGGCAACTGCTGGTCGCGCTGAAGGTCGGCATCGAGCACGCGCGGTACGACGCTAATCGCCCGCGAGAGTGCCTGCATTAGAGCCTTTTCGTCGCGGGTCATGCCGTTGTTGTGGTGAGCCATAACGCAATTGTACTTGATCAAGCAAGTAAGTGTTATAGTTGCCCAGTCAAGTAAATTCTCACCGGGCGACAGGCTCGAGATCGGTAAAGGCGAGACCATGAACGAACACGAAAGCGCGACCGCGGTAGTAACGGGCGCGGCGAGCGGGCTCGGCAAAGACATTGCCGAGGAGCTCGCAGCGAAGGGTTACACCGTGTACGGAACGACGCTCAGTAGCGAGCCGGCAAGTGGCAACCCGCGCATTGTTCTCTCCCGCGTTGACATCACGAACCCTGATGCCGTGCGTATCTGGGCCGCAAATGTTGCGGCCAAGTCGGGGGGAAAGGTCAACCTGCTCATCAACAACGCGGGCATCCTGACCCCAGGCCCGCTTGAGCTAGTGCCTCTTGACGCGATTCGCCAAGAATTCGAAGTCAACACCTTCGCGCCGCTCACTGTTGTCAACGCGTTCCTGCCGCAGCTGCGTGCAGCTCAGGGGCGAATCGTTCAGATCAGCACCATTTCGGCCGCATTTCCGATGGCGTTCAACGCGCCATCCGCTGCCTCCAAGATCGCCGTTGAAGCGCTGATGAAGGCCTACCGCACCGAACTTCACCGCTTCGGGGTTGAGGTCACGATTATCCAGCCCGGCAGCATGCTCACGGGAGGCCCCGCCAAGTCGGCCGCTCTCCTCGGCGAACTCACGAACTCTCTTACCGACGACCAGCGCGAACTTTACGGCGAAGCTCTTGCTCGTTTTGCGGCGGGGTTCAACGACGGTCAAGCGAAGGGCCTCACTTCGGCGGCAGCCGCATCCGAAGTTGTGGACATCGCCGAACGCACCCCTGCCCCCAGCACCGCCACGATCGGTGACGACGCTGCGCAGCTCGTGCAGTTCCTTAGCTCCTCAACCCCCGAGGAGCAGGACGCCCTGCGTCTCACTCTTGCCTAACCAACACCGCCTAACCCATCCCACCCATAGAAAAGGAAACAGATCATGATTGAAGCAGTAGACCCCACCGACGAGCGTGCCGTTCGTAACAAGAACAACCTCATCGACTTCTATGAGCAAGCCATCAACCAGAAGAACTCGGTTGAGGCGGCAAACAAGCTCGTCGCCGACGAATACATTCAGCACAACCCGCTGCTGCCGGATGGCGCTGCCGGACTCGGTGCTACCTTCGCCGCGCTGACGGCTCAGCGCCAGAACGCGCGCGTCGTCATCCACCGCATCATTGCTTCTGGCGACTGGGTGTGGGCACACGTCAACTTCCTCAACCTGTACAACGATGACGCTGACGACCTGGGCGTGGCAGGCGTCGACATTTGGAAGATGGATGCCGACGGCGTTGCCCTCGAGCACTGGGATGTTCTTCAGCCCATCACGGCCGCGGTCAGCCCCGTCAACGGTCACGGAATGTTCTAACCGAACCCTGTTGCGGCAGTGCGCCGCGGATGTTGGCCTCGGTCGAACACCCGGCGTACTGCCTCTCTGTCTAAAATCTTTACCTCAGAATTGGAGCCCTCATGGACTACGGTCATCCGTTGAAATTCGGCGCATTTGTGACACCCGCGAATGCATCGCCGCAAGCACCCGTCGAAACGGCGCAGCTCGTGGAGTCTTTGGGCTTCGATCTCGTCACTTTTCAAGACCACCCTTACCAACCCTCGTTCCTCGACACCTGGACGTTGATCTCGTACGTTGCGGCGAGAACTGACCGCATTCACATTGCGCCGAACGTCATGAACGTTCCGTTGCGTAATCCCGCTGTCGCGGCGCGAGCGGCGAGCAGCCTCGACCTTCTATCGGGCGGGCGCATCGACATGGCGTTGGGGGCGGGGGCGTTCTGGGATGCTGTGGTCGCCATGGGCGTTCCGCGGCTCACTCCCGGAGAATCGATCACCGCACTCGAAGAGGCGATCGACATCATGCGCGGAATCTGGGATGCCGGAAACCGCCACCTATTGCGCTTGGATGGCTCCGTGCACAGCGTTCGCGGCGCCCAACGCGGACCGCTCGCAGCCCACGATATTCCGATCTGGATTGGCGCTCTCAAACCGCGCGGCCTGCGCCTCATTGGCCGCAAAGCCAATGGCTGGCTGCCGTCGTTGGGGTATCTCCAGCCCGGAGATTTCGCACGTGGCAACGCCACCATCGACAAGGCTGCAGTGTCGGCCGGCCGCGATCCTCGCGAAATTCGCCGGCTCGCCAACATCACCGTTCCTCAGACTGGTCTGGATGGCTGGGCTGAGCAGCTTGCAACGCTGGCGTTAGAAGACGGTGCGAGTACGTTCATCCTGGCCAACGACAGCGCGATGGTCTTGCAGCTCTTCGCCGAAGAAGTGATGCCTGCGGTACGCGAATTGGTCGCGACGGAGCGAGCCCGCACGGGCCTTGAGCCGGCCGAAGTGAAGAGCGCCGCAGCGGTCGCCGCGCGGCGAAGTGGGATTGACTATGACGCTGCGCCCGAGGGCGTGCGCGTTATCGAGCCCGGCGACTACAACTTTTCCAGTGTGAAATCCACCTACATGCGCGGCGGTTCCCCGGGGCTGGTATTGCAGCCCAGCACCGTGGAAGAGGTTGTCGAGAGCGTCGAGTTCGCGCGCACTCATCGCCATCTTGAGCTTGCTGTGCGCAGCGGAGGCCACGGTATCAGCGGCCGAAGCACCAACGATGGTGGCCTGGTCATCGACCTCAAAGAACTGAACTCGATCGAGATTCTCGACCGCGAAGCGAAGACCGTACGCATCGGGCCGGGTGCTCGGTGGTCTGACGTCGCGACCGTCTTGGGCGACGAAGGCTGGGCGTTGAGCTCCGGCGACTACGGCGGAGTAGGAGTGGGTGGGCTCGCGACGGCGGGCGGCGTCGGCTGGCTCGCACGCCAACAGGGGCTCACGATCGACCATCTCATCGCCGCCGACATCGTGTTGGCCGATGGCTCGCTCGTGCACACCAGCGCTGAAGAGAACCCGGAGCTGTTCTGGGCGATCCGCGGTGCCGGCGCCAACATGGGAATCGTCGTCAGCTTCGACTTTGTGGTGGAGGAAGTCGCCGACATCGGATTCGCCCAGCTGGGTTTCGATCCCGGAAACATGCCGGAGCTGCTCGAGCGGTGGGGTGCTGCGATGGAGGAAGCTCCCCGCGACCTCACGACCGAGCTTGCGATCGTTCGCCAAAACTCGGCGCCGTACGTTGGCGTCAACGTCTTGGGTGCTGTGGCGTCAGACGAACCAGACACCATCCTGAACCGACTGCAGCCGCTCGCCGAAATCGCACCCCTCACCAGCCAATCCGTTCAGCTTCTGCCGTACAGCGCGCTGATGGGCAATGCCAGCCCGGCACCACATTCCGGGCGGGGCGAACCCGTTTCAGCATCCGGCCTGATCGAGCACCTCACGCCTGACGTTGCCGAGGCGTTGGCGCGCTTCATCGAAAGCGGGGCCAGCACGTTCATCCAGATTCGCTGCGTCGGCGGTGCCGTCTCAGATGTTGCGGCGGATGCCACGGCCTACGCTCATCGGTCAGCAAACTTTGCGATCAGTGCGGGCAGCTCCAACGCCCAACGCCTCGCCAAAGAGTGGGCCAAGGTGAAGCCCTTCCTCAGCGGAACCTACTTGAGCTTCGAAACATCGCTCGACCCTGAGCGAATCCACGATGCCTTCCCGCCGCCGACACTCTCGCGTCTTCGCGACATCAAGGCGCGCGTTGACCCGCAGGGGCTGTTCCGCGACAACTTCTCGGTGATTCCGGCGGCGCAGGCGTAACGCCGCCGGAGGGACAGTCTGCTGGGGGAGAGCTAGCGGCCGAGCCAGCCGCCATCTACGTTGAGGATCGTTTTCGAGCGGTCGGGTCGTCTTGCTGCGCCTGAGTGACCTCCTCGGCGTTGTCGATGCGGATTCCTACGTGCCGGGTCGAGAGTGTCTCGCTCGGCGTGGCTGAACGGCGTCCGTTTAGGAACAAATAAATAGTGCGATTTATCGATGATTCGATCGATATTTGTAAAAAGGCATTGTGTGAAGTGAGCCGATAGGTTCCGGCGACCATGGCGTGGGTAAAACTGCTTCGATCCATCCATAGGGCACAGTGAGGGACGTAACTATTCGAGTGGAGGTTTTTAGCACGTCGGTCGAGATTGATTTCGACTCATTCAAATAGGCGATTAGGGGCGAGAAGAGAGAGCGCGTGATGGCAGAAGACAGTTGGTCCCAGGAGGCGTTCCGTCAGAAATGGCAGGAACAGGCGGACACGATGGGTCGCTTCAACTTGGCGATCTTTGGAAAGACAGGGGTGGGTAAATCCACGCTGATCAATGCGGTCTTCGGGGAAGAGGTTGCTCCCACCGGGATCGGTGAGCCGGTCACCAAGGAAGATCATCTCTACTTACATCTCGCAGGATTCCTCGGCCTGCTTGATACTCGCGGCCTAGAGATTGGGAAAGACACCGACGAGCTGATCTCGGAGCTCGGTGAGTATGTCAAGCGGATGCGTGAAGGCGAGCTCGCAGAGCACATTCACGTGGCCTGGTATTGCGTTCGCGCGACCGATCGTCGGTTCGAGGACACAGAGGCTGAATTTATTCGCCAACTACACAAACTTGGTCTTCCCGTAATTGCAGTGATGACCCAAGTGCCGTCGCGCCATGGGGAGCATCATGGTGACGCGGTCACACTTGCCGAACACATGGCGGAGCTTGATTTGCCGATCGTTGGCGGCCGCCCAATCCTAGTGATGGCTGCCGGAGACGACTTTACCGGTCAGGTCGAACATGGTTTGCAGGATCTGTTGGATGCCACGTTTCGTGTTGCTCCAGAAGGAGTCGAAGCAGCCCTTGCCGCAGCGCAAAAGATCGACATGGGCCGCAAGCGGAAACAAGCTCAGAACGTTGTCCGCGTGGCTTCGTCGCTCGCGTTAACTGTTGGGGCGATTCCCATCCCGATAGCCGACGCCGGCGTACTGATTCCGATCCAGCTCGGCATGATGGCGAAGGTGGCGGCCATCTACGGCGTGAGGATGGAGACGGCAGCATTGGCGTCAACTGTCGCTACAACCCTTCTTGCTTCAGCAGGTAAGAGCGCCGTTGTGGGGCTTTTGAAGTTGATACCTGGCGCGGGCACGATTGTGGGCGGCGTGATATCCGCGGGTGTCGCGGCCTCGTTCACTTTGGCGGTCGGCTACGCGTGGGCGGCCGTATGTGGCGAGCTAACCCAAGGTCGTCTCAAGGATGCCAATGGGGCACTCGATAGTGAAATGGTGCGTGAACTTTTCCAGAAGCAATTCGCGATTTGGTTTGAGACGGTACGTGCGGGCAAGAGCGGAAGCGCCATCTAGAACTGTTCCAATCGGGGGTGCATTCTTCGCGGGGGCTCCTGAAGCGCCCACGGTTCGAAGGTTGAATCTGCGTGCACACGAGCCGGTTTAGTACGACGGCGGTTAGTGAGCACGTGCTCGTAGGTCTCCAGTATTTGCCTGTGTGAGTTGCCGCTGTCACTTTGCTTGACTTGGGGGATGAGTTCGGCTCAGTGGTCCCCGTCACTCATGAGGAACTAGAGGGATCGCGCCATGCGGCCCTCCAGCAGATCATTGTGATCGAATCCTCGGAAATGCAGTTGGTGTTCGAGCTGCGGATCAACTGGTGTCTCCGCTTCGGTGAGGTGGCTGATGCTGAATGTGGCCATGCGGAGCAGCGTTAGGCTCTCTACGACGCGATGGCTGTCTTTTGGGGACAACTCCGGTTGGGAGCCGGCGATCTCAGACCGGTGCTGCCCCACGAATCCTGATTCGATAATCTGAGCATGCTTGAGTTGGTCCTTTCTTCCCTTTCAGGATCATTCGCATCGTCGGGGAGGACTCGAGCAAGTATTAGGTGAAGAAGCGTTAGGGCCCGGTGGCCACGCACTTAGAAGCTTTCAGGTGCTTCCTGACAGCCGTGACTCCTAGATCAATCAATGACTGGAATCAGGGCGTCTCGAAGTAGATCGTGCACAAAGGCGCTAAGAGGTGTCCCTGAGAAATCCGCGAGATCCTTCAGCTGTTCGTAGACGTGATCTTCCGCCCGGGCGTTGATAGCGCCCATATTCTGTTGCATCTCGCCGAAATTTCACAGACGAAAGGACTGAGTACAAAATAGTGCACTGTCCGGGAGCGACCAGAACACCGGAGGAGTCCCATGCTTCGCGAGCATGGAGCCTCACTTTCCTAGGGTTTCGAGACGATCCGCCTAGCGGAAGGGCGAGATCTGCAAATTGCGTGCTCTTTCGCCGCCTCGGTTCGGTTGCGAGACTCAGATTTGAGCTGGAAGAGCATCTTGGCATCACCATGAGCGATGGGGGAACCTGCCGAGAACAAGGGCTGATCGGTCAAGTGCATCCTCATGAATGCCCATTCGAGCCAGTATGAGCAGCGTCAGGATGGCTCGGGTTTGGGCATTGATCGTCTTAAGGTCTTCGCCTGAGTCACCGCGGCGAGGTACGTGTGCTCCAGTGTGTGCGAGCTTATTGCGCACACGCTTGAAAAGCTTTATCCAGTCCGCTCGGTTGATTTCAAGATGTTCCATTCGTGTTGAGCCGATAGCTTCGACAAGCTCTTGAAGTCTGGTGTCGAGCGTAGGGCGGTTTTCTTGAAATTTCTCATAGAGGAATTCACGGAATGGGGCAAAATCCGCTCCAGGAAAAGCCACTTTGACTCTGGCCCTATTCTCATTGAGGAATTCTGGGGGAAAGCGTTGATCGCTTGACCCCACGCTCGAGTGGATATTCTCTGTGGCGGCTAACGCCGACGCGGTGGATTGCTCTCGTAGCCCTCTGTTGAGATGGAGATATGTTGTTATGACTTGAGGTGCAGGAAACTCTTCGTCCAACAATTTCCACCAGCTTTCAACTAGTTCCCCAAACTGCTGCTGGTCGGGTGTGACGATCATCTGACAGGCTCCGAGCCTCCTCACAGTACGCTCTCGAAAAGTATCCCGAAGGTACACGGGGTAAAGGTGCGTCGGATCTGTACCCATCCACTCTCCGAGAAGTGGAGCCCCAGACTGGTAGCAAAAGGTTAGAAGGGCTTGAAAGTCTTGGAGAAGCAACTCATGGAACTGCGCCGGAGCGGGCGGCTGCACGGCGAATACGACACGAGCATCCTGATCTCGATGGTTGATCATCGCACCGCTTTGGAGTCGCTCGTTCGTTTCGACGCGGCTAGGGTATTCGAGCGTTACGGTGACCGTGTAAGGCACATCGAACATGTCTTGGTAGGGGCTATTCAAAGTTGCGACCGTGTGGTGGGGCAAATCTCCATCAGCGGTTCCTTCAGGAACGGGCTGTCGGAACCTGCTCCAAACCCCAAGGTCGTGGAACGAAACGGCTGAATATCGAAAACAAGCAGCGGCGTCTTCGTCAAGGTGCGCACCCACGATTACATGTGTGTAATTTCGGACATGGTCCGTCCCGTTGCTTGCGTGCTCGAGGTAGCCGCTTGCGCGATCCCAAAGTGTGACCTGTTTCGCTCCCTCCTCGCCATCGACTGAGCCGTGAATTGTGGACGCATCCCCGAAAGCGAACACTGCCTGCCCGATGGGTGGGGCCGTCACAGTTAGGCGACCTAACCCTCGTTCGACCGAGAGAACTCCTGGGTAGCAAAGGGCGGGGCTGCCCTTGGGCCACCAATTGCCGGTAAATGAAGTATTAGGAGTCCAGTCCGGAAGAAGGCGAGGCGTGATCATGCAGCCAGTCTCTCAGCAGGTGGCCTTTAGGGCTAAGAATCAGACGCGATAGGCGTTCGAATAGTTCACCTGTTGTATTGAGGCCGATTCTTCGGGAATCGCTGTTAGGGCGGGTACGCTGTGCTGTCCCGGCAAATTGCTGCTCTCGTGACATTCGAACAGACGCCGCCTCCAGAACTTCAGCGGGCGGGCAACGATCCTACGTGTAAGACCAACTGCGCTCGAACGGTTCTCGGCATGCACGCACGGACCCACGCCGAGGGGCAAATGCAGGCGGGGTTCGTCTCTCAGGGCCGACTTGGCATGCTCCAGATCGGGATCCCCAACTGGCATCACTTCTAGCCGAGATCGGGAGCTCGGGATGTCTCGGTCTTTTGAGTTTCGAGCACCCTATAAAGAGTGTCCGGATCTGAATCTTGAAAGGGCTCCTTAGATGGCGCTACAAGACGATGTCAGCAATTACAGGTGCTGCTTTCGCTGCACGTTTACGGCATGCCCAGAAACAACTGTCGGCACCCACCGACGAGGATGGATGCCAACAGTCTGAGGGTGAGGACTAGCGGCCGAGCCAGCCGCCATCCACGTTGAGGATTGCGCCCGAGACGTAGTCGGAGGAGCGCGAGGCGAGGAACACGGTGGCACCCGCGAGGTCGCTGCCGACGCCCCAGCGACCGGCGGGGATGCGGTCGAGGATTGCCTTCGAGCGGTCGGGGTCGTCTTGCAACGCCTGGGTGTTGTCGGTCGCGATGTAGCCGGGGGCGATCGCGTTCACGGTGATGCCCTTGCCGGCCCACTCGTTCGAGAGTGCTTTCGTGAGACCGGCGATGCCCGACTTTGCTGCCGTGTAACCGGGAACGTTGATGCCGCCCTGGAAGCTGAGCAGCGATGCCGTGAAGATGATCTTGCCGCGACCGCGCTCGATCATCGAGCGAGCGATGGCCTGCGTGAGGGTGAACTGACTCGACAGGTTCACCTGAATGACCCGATCCCACAGCTCGGTGGGGTGGTCGACGGCGGGGGCGCGCTCGATGGTTCCGGCATTGTTGACGAGAATGTCCACATTGCGGGTCGAGAGAGTCTCGCCCAGAGCGGCTACGGCATCCGGGTCGGCGAAGTCACACGCGATACCTTCGAAAGTGCGGCCGTACGAGGTGACTGCCTTTTCGATGTCGCTGCCCGAAGCTTCGATCGTGGCGCTGACGCCGATGATGTTCGCGCCGGCGGCGGCGAGTGCCTCGGCCATGGCGAAGCCGATTCCGCGACGGGCGCCGGTGACGACCGCGGTGGTTCCGGTGAGGTCAAACATGCCGTTCATGGGGTTGCCTTTCTCTGCCGTGCTCACTTTTGGCCCGCGACATCCACGAGAATTTTCATTGCTTTACCGGCGGCAAGGTCAGCAAAAGCTTCGCTGGTTTGTGAGAGCGGCACAATGCGCGTGATCAACAGATCGGCCGGGATGACGCCGCCATCAAGCAGTTCGATCGCCTTTTCGAAGTCGGTGCGCTGGTAGACGCGCGCTCCCATAATCGTGAGTTCGCGCCAGAAGACGCGCTGCAGGTTGATCTCGCGCGGCGTGGGGTGGATGGCGACAACCACGAGAGTTCCGCGCACCTTCGCGAGGTCGGTCGCGCCGAGCACGGCGGCCGCAGCACCCGAAACTTCGAAGACAACGTCGGCTCCGGCGTCCCCGGTCCACTCGTTGACCCAGGCGACCTGATCAACTTCGAGGGGGCTGAGGGTTGTGAAGCCGAGGGCGTCGATCTGAGCACGGCGGGCAGCATCGATTTCGATGACGGCAACCTCAGCGCCAAATTCGCGGGCGACGGAGGCGATGAGAACACCGATGGGGCCGCCACCGATAATCACGGCCTTGTCGCCGGGCTTGAGGCCCGAACGGCGCACATCGTGCACGGCAACAGCGGTGGGTTCGACGAGTGCGGCGTGATCGAGGCGCAGCTCGGGCGGCAACGCAACGAGCGTTTCGGCGGGAACGTTCCATTTGCCCTGCAGGGCGCCGGGGGAGTCGATGCCGATGAAGTCGAGGTTCTGGCAAATGTGCTGGTTGCCGGCGAGGCAGGCGGGGCAGGTGTTGTCCCACCAGAGCGGCATGACCGTGACGTGGTCGCCGACGTTCCAGCCGTCAACGCCATTGCCGAGAGCGGAAATGGTGCCGCTCATCTCGTGACCGAAGGTCAAAGGCAACTGCACGCGGGCATCCATATTGCCGTGCAGGATGTGCATATCGGTGCCGCACAGCCCGTTGTAGGCGACCGCAATTTGAACTTCGCCGGCGGCCGGAGGCTTCGGTTCGTACTCTTTGACCTCAAGGCGTTGCTCGCCTACATAACTCACGCTCAGCACTGGTGCGCTCCTTTGCGATTAGTGGTGCGCCCAGGTCGAGTGTGAGCCGGATGCCGGAATGCGGCCCGTCTGAAGCACTGTTTCCCTTGCGCCTATTTCTGCGTCATACTAGCATGATCAAACGATTGTTCACGAGTATCTACAGAAGGCTGAACAGCAATGACTGACCACCACGGCGCACCAACGGAGTCTGCGCCACTGGACCGCCCCCTCGAGGGAATCCTTGTTCTGGACTTCAGCCAATTCTTGGCCGGACCAGTCGCAGCGATGCGTCTCGCCGACCTCGGAGCCCGCGTCATCAAGATCGAACGCCCCGGCACGGGAGACATCGGTCGCACCCTCGCTTTCGCCGGTCGCGAGTTCGACGGCGACACTGTTTCGTTCCACGCGATGAACCGCAACAAGGAGTCGATCACCGCTGACCTCAAGGTCGCCGACGACCTCGCCTACGTGAAAGAGCTCGTCGAACGTGCCGACGTGATCATCCAGAATTTCCGCCCCGGCGTAATGGAGCGCATCGGGCTCGACTTTGAATCCGTGCGCGCCATCAACCCCGGCATCGTCTACGCCAGCGCGACCGGCTACGGCGAAGAGGGCCCGTGGAAAGATCGCCCGGGGCAAGACCTGCTCGCTCAGTCGATGTCGGGCATCCCGTGGCTCAACGGCTCCAAGACCGACGGCCCCGTGCCGGTCGGGCTCTCGATCGCCGACCACCTGATGAGCTGCCACATCGCCCAGGGAGTCACCGCGCTTCTCGTGCGCAAGTTCCGCACCGGCAAGGGCGGCCTCGTGCAGACCAGCCTGCTCGAAGCGATGCTCGACCTGCAGTTCGAGCTGCTGAGCACCAAGCTCAACGACGACAGCATCACGGTGCAGCGCCACGGCGAGCACTCGGCTCATGCCTTCTTGGCGGCGCCCTACGGCACGTATCCCACCACTGATGGTTACATCGCCATGGCCATGAATCCACTGCCGAAACTGGGCGACCTGCTCGGCATTGCAGAACTCAGCGCCATGCTCGACCCGCAGCTCGCCTGGGATCGCCAAGAGTATGTCGAAGAAGTTCTCGCCGCGCACTTCGCGACCGGCACCACCCAGCAGTGGCTCGACATTCTCGATGCCGGCGACGTGTGGTGCGCTCCCGTACTCACGCTCGACGAACTGCTGGCCTCAGGCGGCTTCGAAGCGATTCGGATGACGCAGCCCGTCAGCCGCGGAGGCAACGACCTGCTGACGACCCGCAGTCCCATCCGCGTTGACGGCCAAATTCTCACGAGCACTAAAGCAGCCCCGACTCTCGGAGAAGACAACGACAGCGTGCGGGCCGAGTTCCCGTCGCGCGCTGCTGCCGCAGCCGCAGCTGCCGGCGCCGCTCCCGCCGCAACTCAGGAGGCCTCCGCATGAGCCCGACCATCGTTCGCGGAATGACGTGGGAACACGAACGCGGCTACGGCAGCGTCGTGAAGGCGGCCGAAGCGTATCGCTCGGTGGCTCCCGATGTCGAGGTGCAATGGGAGTACCGCTCACTGCAGGCTTTTGCCGACCAAGATCTGGAGAGTCTGGTTGAGCAATACGACCTGCTCGTGATCGATCATCCGCACATTCCGGTTGCGGCAGAAGACAAACTCTTCACTCCGCTGAACGGGCGCGGCTTTGACGCCGAGTTGGCCACGCTGGCAACGCAGTCGGTCGGGCGCTCGCACGAGTCGTACCAACACCTCGGCCAGCAGTGGGGCCTCGCGCTCGACGCTGCCGCGCAGGTTGCCGCGTACCGCCCCGATCTTCTTGAGGCACCGCCTCGCACCTGGCCCGAGGTGATCGCGCTCGCCGAAGAAGGCCGGGTGCTCTGGCCGTTCAAGCCGGTCGACTCCTACTCGAGCCTCATCACGATTGCCGCAGGACTCGGCGAAGACCCGATGGCGACGTCCGGTGTTTTCCTCTCCGAAGACGTACTGACTCGTTCGATGGAGTTGCTCACGCGCTTGGCCCGCTTGGTGCCCGCTGACAACGCCGGCTTCAACCCGATTCAGGTCGCTGATGTGCTCGCCGAGAGCGACACCTTCGCGTACTCGCCGTTGCTCTTTGGTTACACGAACTATTCGCGTGCCGGCTACCGGTCGAACCGCGTTCAGTACATCGACATCCCGAGCTCGACGCGCGGCCTTGCCGGTTCGCTGCTCGGTGGCGCTGGAATCGCAGTCTCGTCACGCAGCCAGGTCATGGATGCCGCGATCGCGCACGCCTTCTGGCTCGCCTCGGGCGACGTGCAAGAGAGCTCGTACTACGACGGTGGCGGCCAGCCCGGCAATGCGGTCGCGTGGGAAAGCGCCCGCACCAACGCCGACAGCCTCGACTTCTTCACCGGCACGCGCGCAACGCTCGAAGGCGCCTACCTGCGCCCTCGCTTCGCGACCTACATCGAACTGCAAAATGCGGTGTCCCCGCTCGTGACCGCAGCCCTCTTGGGCGAGATCACAATTGCTGAACTACGCGAACGCCTCGATGCGGGCGTCGCAGAATGGCTGGTGCGCTGATGCTCACGAAAGACCGCTGGTATGACGACCACGAGGTAGGGGAGCGTCGCGAGACCGTCGGCCGCACCATCACCGAAGCCGACATCGTGCTGCACGCTGGCCAGACCGGCGACTTCTTTCCGCACCACATGGATGCCGAATGGATGGCGACGCAGCCCGCCGGGCAGCGCATCGCGCACGGCACGCTAATCCTCTCCGTTGCGGTGGGAATGACAGCGGGCGACATTAACCCGCAGGCGATGAGTTATGGCTATGACCGCATCCGCTTCATCCGCCCCGTTTTTATCGGCGACACCATTCGAGTGACGGCGGAGATCAACGAAATGTCGTTGCACGCGAAGCGACCGGAGGAGGCGGGCTACCTGCACGAACTGGTGACGGTAACCAATCAACATGGTGACACCGTGATGGTGCTGACCCACCTGTATTTGGTCAATCGACGTACCAGCGAGTAGTTGCCCGAATACACTGGCAACCATGGCTACTTTGAGTGATGTTGCAACCCGCGCCGGAGTCTCGGTGTCGGCGGTCTCGCGTGTGCTGAGCGAAAAGCCGGGCGTGCGGGTGAGCGTGGCAACCCGGCAGCGCATTCACGATGCCGCGAAAGAACTCAACTACCGGCCCAACTTCACGGCGCGGGCGCTCAAGTCATCGCGCACGCACGCGGTCGGCCTTGTCGTGCCCGGCGTCACGAACGCCATCTTCGCCGAGCTCATGCGCGGTGTCGAAGAGGAAGCCAGAACCAAGGATTACATGGTGCTGATCGCGAGCACCGAACGGTTGCCCGAGGGCGAAGAGTCCATCCCGCGCCTCATGGGCGAGGGCCGAGTCGATGGTGTTCTCGTGCAGTTCGGCGACCACTTGAGTGGCGACGACCTGCGCACCGTGACCGACAGCGGCCTGCCCGTGATCTCCATCAACACGATCAACCCCGGCAGCGGTGGCTCGGTGCGTCTTGAAGATGAGGCCGGGATGCGCCTCGCGACCGAGCACCTCATCGAACTCGGCCACACCCGCATTGGGTATGCCGGCGGTGTGCCCACCTCGGAGTCAGGTCAGCGTCGTCTCGCCGGATTCCTCGAGGCGATGGCTGCGGCGAAGCTCACGGTCGAACCCGAACTTGTCACTGACTTTGGGTACTACCCCAAGCAGGGCGCTCAGGCTCTGGATGCGATGGCCGAGTTGTCGACCCCTCCTACCGCGGTGGTCGTGGCCAACATCAACGCTGCTCACGGTGTGCTCTCTGAGGCACGACGGTTGGGCATCCGCGTTCCCGAAGACATGTCGATCGTGGCCATGCACGACACGTGGACGGCCGAAATTGCGTGGCCGCCGCTCACGTGCGTGCGCTTGCCGCTGTATGAACTTGGCCGTGCCGCCATGGCGAGTCTGTGGGATAACATCAACTCCGGAACCGCCGAAGACCGTGTCATTGCCGATCCAGCACCGGAGCTGATCGTGCGCGAATCTACTGCGCCACCGGCGCGCTAACACTCCCTGGAGACGTCAACAGTGAAGACCAGATCAACTCAGCGCGGACTTGAACTGACCGAGATCGGCCTCGGTGCCGCCCAACTCGGCAACCTCTACCGTGAAACCACCGACACTGAGGTTGAAGAGGGCGTTGCTGCCGCGTGGGACGCCGGAGTTCGTTACTTCGACACCGCACCCCACTACGGCCTCGGGCTCTCCGAGCGCCGCCTCGGCGAACAACTGCGCACCCACCCGCGCGACGAATACGTAATCTCGAGCAAGGTCGGCAAGCTTCTCGTGCCCAACCCCGGTGGAGAAGACCGGATGGATGACCAGGGCTTCGCCGTGCCCGCCGTCACCACACGACAGTGGGATTTCAGTCGCGACGGCATCCTCCGCTCAGTCGAAGAATCTCTCGCCCGCACCGGACTCGACCACATCGATGTGCTCTACATGCACGACCCCGACGACCACTTTGAGCAGGCGTCGACGGAGGGCATCGCGGCTCTCATCGAGCTACGCGAACAGGGCGTGGTGAAAGCCGTCGGTGCGGGCATGAACGCGGCGGCGCCGTTAGCTGAGCTAATTCGCCGTGCGGACGTCGACCTCGTGATGTGCGCTGGCCGCTTCACTCTCATCGACGACGACGCACTTGCCGACCTGATGCCGCTCGCTCTCGAACGCAACGTCGGCATCGTGGTTGCCGGCGTCTACAACTCCGGATTGCTCGGTCGCAATCGTCCAAGCCCCGACGCGACTTTCGACTACGGGCCTGTTCCGCCCGCCATTCTTGAGCGGGCCAACCGTGTAGCTGACGCGTGCGAAGCCCACGGTGTGACGCTGCCCGAAGCCGCTATTGCATACGTGCTGCGGCATCCGGCTGTCGTCTCGGTGGTGGTCGGCGCTCGCGGTGGCGACCAGGTGCGCTCGAACATTGAGCGCTACGAAGCCGCGATGCTCGACGGGCTGTGGGCTGACCTCGAAGCTGCCGGGCTGGTCGCTGCGCTCTCCTAGAACGTTGCAGGCGTGGCCCAGGTGCGGCCGGGTATCGCGCTCTCTTTCCGTTAACGAAGTGAGGGGCCGAGCCAACCGGCCCGACCCCTCATCGCTTTCGTGCGGTTTCTACTTGACGGTCACACTGACCGGTTGTGAGGCGGTTTCGCCGTGAGGGTTCACGAACACCACGACGAGCTGGTGCTTTCCGGGAGCGATATCTGAAAGCTCCACAGCCACATACTGCGCGAGCGGAGTTTCTGCCGTCAGCGCCCCTTCGCTCACGACAACACCATCGAGCTCGAAGCGATACTCGGTGGCATTCGTGCCCCACCAGAGGTTCGCGAACGCCGTGAACGTCGACGCCTTGGCCCAGTTGTTGTGGCTCACCGTCGGGCGACCGGGGTCAGCAGACGTGACCGTCACTGTGGTGGTGGATGTTGATCGCACGCCCTGCGAGTTGACGAGTTCGCCAGTGTAGACGTACGTTCCATTCGGCTTGTCGGTGAAGTCGATGCTGGCCTTCTGCGCGTAGACCGACGTCGATTCCGGCAGAACCGTGTTCACCAATTCGCCGTTCTCGTAAAGACGGAGAACGCTGCCCTGGGTGCCCCACCACATGTTCATATCCACGCGATAGTTGCCGTCGTGCAAGCCATAGGCCCACCCGCTGGTGTTGGAGAGCGTTCCGCGCGACGGCAGTTGAATTGCCCCATCGTCGAAGGGAAGCACGGTGAGAGTCACCGACTCTTCGGTGACCAGTCCATCTCCGTTCGTTGCTGTTGCCGTGAGTACGACATCCGTGCCCACGAGCGCAGCAAGTTCTTCAGCAGAGATCGTTGCATCTGCGGCAACATCCTCGCCGTTGAACGTGACAGCAAGCGACTGGATGCCGCTCTCGGCATCACTTGCAGTGACAGCCAGCTCAAGGGCAGCATCCGCAAAGATGACCCCGGATGGCAATCCGGCGAGAACGGGAGCAGTCTCGTCGGTGGCAATCGTCGGCTCGCAGAGCGCGGTGAGGTAGTCGTCAGAAGCGACATCCGGGTCGGCGGAGACAGTGACAGCCTGGCAACCAGCGCCCACGTCGGGGAGTGTCGCGAACCCGCCCTCAACATCGACACCGGTCAGTGTTCCATTGAGGTAGACCCCGGTAGTTCCGTCAGGAACCGGCACGACTAGATCGGCCGTCGTGTTTCCGGGGATCTCCGCGACGAGACGAATTGTGCCGTCTTCTGCATGGTTGAAGGCTGCACCAATCTGACCCTTGACGGTCGGAACGGTGATGCGCGCCTCGTCAACGCCACCCGGCTGCGGCTTCACTTGGAACGTTTCGTAACCCACCTCGATCGGTTCGATGCCGAAGAGGCCTGCAGGCACATGGAATGCCGGTGAGGCAGCCCAGGGGTGCGAGTAGGTGAGGTTGTTCTTCTGCGAGGGGTCCCACGCTTCCATCGTTGCGCCAGCACCGAGGTTGATCATGTTCATCCAGCTCGACGTACCTTCATCGGTGAGGAGGCCAACTGCGGCATCCGCAGCTCCACCATCGAAGAGGCCCGAGATCGAGAAGCCGGCGCAATACACGCTGCACGCCATGCCCTTCGAGGCGACAAAGTCAGCAACCTGCGCAGACTCGTCATTCTCGGGAACTCCGAACGACAGAGCGAAAGCACTCGCGTGGAGTGAGTAGTGACCGGTGAGGACGCCGTCGGCATCCATTCCATCGTCGTAGCTGCCGGTGTCTTCGTTGTAGAGCAACTCGTTCATAGCGTCACGCATGCGTTCGGCCTGAGCGGTGTACGTTGCAGCATCGTCATCGAGACCGAGTGCATCTGCCATAGAGGCCATGTCGACGAGCGAGCGGTACGCCAAGGCATTAATCACCGTGTTGTACTCGCGGAACTCGTAGTTGTCACGCTGGCTAGTGGGCCAGTCGACGATGTCGCAATCGGTGCGGCTAGCGCAGCCGTCTGACCCGGAGGACTTGAATACAAGGCCCGTTTCGGAATCGATCCATTTTGTCGGCATCTTGTCGACGAGCGAGTCGTATGACGTCTCGACCTGTTCGAGATTGCCAGTCTGGCGCCAGGCATCATGGACCGCCAGCACCACGTACATCGGCCATTCGGTAGGCCACGTGCGGTTGTTCGCGAAGTAGTCCATCGAGTAGCGGCCGAGCGAGAGATCTTCCATGAGGTACAGCGACGACTTGAGCTGAAGGTAGCCGTCTGCTTCATAGTTGATGCGCTCGCGAGTCCAGGAATCGGTGTAGAAGTTCGCATTGAGCGCTTCGATCGAATTCTTCGACAGCGAATAGACCTGGTTGAGGTTGTCATCGGATGACGTGAAGGTCGATGCTTCTTCGTTGAACGGATAGACGAGTGCCAGCGCCTGAAGGTTCTCGGCGGTTACGGGCTCGGGCGCATCCAGAATCTCGAGGTAGCGGAACACTCGCATGCCCCACGTTTCCATCGTCTGCTCACCGTCGGTGAGTGTTGCAACATCCCGGTACTCGTTGGTGTTCGTGGTGAGCTTGTACTTCACCGTGTTCTCGGCCGAGGTGATTTCACCGAAGCGAAGTTCGACGGTATCGCCCGCTGTGCCATCGGCAATGTCGTAACTGACGCCACCGATCCACGTGCGACCGAAGTCAACGAAGTAGTTTCCATCACCCTTATCGACGATAGAAATCGGGTCGTGAAGCTGCTGCTCGACCTTGGCGATCGGCGTAGCTTGCAGATCAGGGAAGGCCGGCTTCTCGACTGCGCCCGACCATTCGGAGTCATCGAATCCCACGGTGGTGTAACCGGTGGGGAACTCGCGGAGGTCGAGGTTCTCCTTGGGAGCGGTGTAGCGCGACGAGCTGATCGATCCAGCATCCGGAAGCACCGGTGAACCAGGAAGAGCGGTCCACGATTCGTCACTGCCGAAGGTCTCCGTTGAGCCATCCGCATAGGTCACGACGAGCTCACCGATGAACTTCTGAAGAGAAGCATTGGCCGAATAGGCCTGGATGCCAATAGCGTTCAGGTCGCCCTGTTCGAGTAGCGCGGTGACATCGAACCCGTCGTAGCGGTTCTCCGTGCCGATGCGGTTCGTCGGGCCGAGGCCGACAAACTCCCCGTTGACATACGCCTTGAACGCGAACTGGCTGTGCGTGCGGAAGTCTCCAGCAGTGGCGAAGAGCGTTGCTCCGGTGATGGCCTGGTCGCTGAGTTCAACCTCGGTGCGCAGGAACGCCCAGCTGGTAGTGATCGTTCGCGCTCCGGGAACGGAAAGGAGGCAGGCGCTGGACTTGCCCACCGTGATAACCCCGTTGTCGACAGAGCCGCACGCGAGTGGGCTAGAGCCAGCCGGGTCAAAAGTGAACAGTTCTTCGCCATCCGGTGCGGTGACCGTGAGGGCGCTGACCGTTCCGCCTTCGGAACCACCGGTGCGGAAGCCGACGCCGCCGGAAGCGAATGCAGTATTGGTGCGTTCGTCAACTTGTACGCCAGCGACCAATGTTGTGATGGTCGAGCCCGACACGGTGATCTGAATATCGACCGGCACGTCTGGCGTGATGGAACCGCTCGGAAGCGATACGGCGGGAAGAGCGACGTACTTGCCGTTGGTCAGCGTGTGAGGAACGAGCTGGTTCTTGTCGGCTCGGAACTGCCACATGTAGGCGTTGGAGCCATCGACGCCGCGCACGAAGATTCCGAGGGCAACGGTCGTGCTGATCGTGGTGTCGAGGGTGTAGTCAACCCACGGGGCAGAGGCGCCAGGATACTCGGAGGAAGCCCAGATGGGTTCAGCATCCCAGTCACTGCCGACCGCTGTGCCAAACCATGTTGGACTGGCGGATGCCGATTCAGCGTCGTCGGAATCCCACGTGGTGACACTCCAGAAGTAGCGAGTGGCGGCAGCGAGAGGCTCTCCGTCATAGGCGACATCAGTTTGGTCGGTGGAGGCAACCTTGCCGGAATCCCAGACGTCACCGTTGCCGTTCGCAGCGGCATCCGCGGTGCTCGAGACCCGAATTTGGTAGGCAGACTGAACGATCGTGTTGACGTACCACGAGAACGTGGGGTCTTCGAGATCATCGAGATCGGCGGGCTTCTCGAGCCCGTTGATGCGCAGGCCAGTCGGGGCGGTTGTGGCCGCGGCGGCGTGCGCAAAGGTTGAGGTGCTGAGGGCGAGTGAGGTGATCAAGAGCAGGAAAGCCAACGCGGCGGCGACTGCTCGGGATGGACGGAGGACTCTTGGCGACATTGCCAGTTGCATCGGCTTCCTTGCCTTTTGCGATCGCAGAGCGACCGGGACTGCTTCCTGAAATTCGACTCTGAATCGATTCAGGCTGAATCGATTCAATAGTGACGCAGCGTTCTACCCCTGTCAAGGGGTGTGGTGAACCACTAATTCACACCCTTGTGATCAAACGATTGATCAGATACCGTAACCACTATCGCTCGCTATTAGAAATGAGGAGCCCTTTCCATGGGACTCACTGACACAGCCCTAACCATTACCGCCGTGCGCGCAGTGTTGCTTTCGCACCGGTACCAGCCCGGAGAAGAACTGACGTGGGTAGGTGGCACCATTTGGTCGTGGGATGCCGCGCTCGTCGAAGTAACCCTCTCTGATGGAACCACCGGAATCGGGGAAGCGGGAGCGGGCATCATGGCCGCCGCCGCCGTACCCGGAATCGTCGATGCCTTCCGCCCCTACGTTCTCGACCACGAGTTCGCTCACCCGCTCGACGTCGCTGACCACCTTCGCGCGTACACCGCCTTCTGGGCGCGCGGAGGAATGCTCAACGGCGTTGCTGGAGCAATCGAAACTGCAGCCGTGGATGCCGTCGGCAAGCGCCTCGGCGTTCCCGCCTACGAGGTGCTCGGTGGCCTCAAGCGCGACTGGATCGAGTCGTACGCCAGTGGCGGCCTCGGCACCACCTTCGGCGAGGTTTCCGACTGGGCCGCGGCTCAGATCGAAGCCGGCTTTGGCACTGTGAAGTTCCGCGCCATGACCGATCCAGACACCACCATCAAGCTGCTCGACCACGTGACCGCGCTGCTGCCCGAGGGCGTGCAGTTCGTCATCGATGCTGTGCAGGCCTGCGCCTCTGACCCGTGGCCCGTCGACGAAGCAATTCGCGTCGGCAAGAAGGCTGCCGAACTCGGAGCCCGCTGGTACGAAGAGCCCTGCCAGGCGGATGACGTGGCTGGCTACGCCGCCGTGCGTGCGGCCGTGAACGTGCCGATCTCCGGTGTCGAATCCAACGGAACCGTGCGGGACTTCGCGCAACTGCTCGACGCCAACGCGCTCGACGTTGCTCAGCCCGACGTCACTTTCGTGGGTGGCCCCAAGGCCTTCGCGCAGGTCGCCGAGCTCGCTCACGCCGCCGGCGTGAAGACCGTGCCTCACGTGTGGGGCAGCGGCGTTACGTTCGCCGCCAACCTGCACACCGTGCTTGCGAACCCCTACGTTGAGCTCTTCGAGTACTGCACCCTGCCCAACCCGTTGCGCGAAGCAATGCGGGTGGAAGAGGTCGACTTCAAGGATGGCGGAATCGTGGCTCCGAAGGCTCCCGGCCTCGGCATCCAGCTGACTCCCGAAATCGAAGCGCTGTTCCCCTTCAGCCCCGGAGGTGGACATGTCATCCGCTAACGCCGCCGGCGCCGCCACCAGCGACTCGGGTTTCACGCCGCAGCCCGGCGACGAACGCTTGACGACCGCGATTCTCAGTGACTCGTGCGACGAATCAGGGCTGCGCCACCAGGTACTCAACCAGCGGTACGCTCCCATCACGCCGGGTTCGCGTGCCTTTGGCCGTGCCCGCACGGTGCGCTTCGCTCCGGCGCTCGAATCAGATCTCGATGACCCGTACAAAGAGTCGATCGACTTCATTGACGGCATCGGCGCTGGCCAGATGATTGTCATCGCCACCGACAGCAGCAACGACTCGGGCTTCTGGGGCGAACTGTTTAGCGCGGCGGCCCTGGGCGCGAAAGCCTCTGGAGTCATCACCGACGGCAACCTACGCGATACCGACAAGATCGCCGAACTCGGCTTTCCGTCGTTCTCGCGTTCGCGCCGCCCCATCGACTTTCGAGCCCGGATGCGCGTCATCGCCTCCGACGTTGTTGTCGAGCTGGGTGGGGTGCTGATTGCGCCCGGTGATCTCGTGATGGCCGATGATGACGGAGCAGTCGTGATCCCGCAGTCGCGCGAAGAAGAAGTGCTCACGCGGGCTCGCGCCCGAGCATCCAATGAATCGACGGTTCTCGCAGAATTGCTCGCCGGAGATTCATTGCGCACCGTGTGGGAACGGCACGGCATTCTCTAAACTGGCCACCTGCGAAGGGACTACACCGTGGTTTTTCCAATCATCGACGCTCACCAGCACATCTGGAACCCCAATCGGGCTCACTATGACTGGCTCGACGAATCACTGGCACCGATCAATCAGGTGATGACCCTTGATCAACTCCTTCCTGAGTTGCGGGATGCCGGTGTCGATTACACGGTTCAAGTGCAGTCAGCAGACAACTTCGATGACACGCGTTTGATGACGGAGTGCGCGGCCGCTAACCATGAGGTTGCGGCGATCGTGGGCTACGCGCCCCTCGATCGTCCCGCGCAGGCGGCCCGCACGATCGAGTCGTGGGAGGGTGACACTCGCATGGTGGGGGTGCGCACTCTCATCCACAATAAAGAAGACCCGGAGTGGTTGCTGCGGCCCAATGTCGACGAGGGGCTCACGGTGCTGGAGCGCGCCGGGCTCACCTTCGACGTGGTTGCCGTTCTGCCGGAGCACTTGGCGCTGATTCCTGAATTGTCGCGGCGGCATCCGGAACTTCGCATGGTCATTGACCACTTGGCGAAACCGCCCATCGGGCTCCAGGAGCGCGAGCCCTGGTGGTCGGCTATCGCCGCGGCGGCAGAAAACCCGAACGTCTACGCCAAGGTCAGCGGGCTGTATTCGGCGGCTGGTGATCCGCAGCAGTGGACGACCGAATACGTGCGTCCGTTCTTTGAGCGGGCCCTCGAGGTTTTCGGGGCGAAACGCTTGATGTACGGCGGCGACTGGCCCATTTCGGTGCTCGCCGGCGGGTACACGCGAGTGTGGCAGGGCCTCCAGCCGCTCTTTGACAGCGTGGATGCCGCGGACCGCGAGCAGTTGCTTGGCCGTACTGCGGCAGAGTTCTACCGCATCGATCCCGCTCGCATTGGTTGCTAAGGCGCCGAGC
Source organism: Salinibacterium sp. SWN248 (assembly GCF_015864575.1). Classification (GTDB taxonomy): domain Bacteria; phylum Actinomycetota; class Actinomycetes; order Actinomycetales; family Microbacteriaceae; genus Rhodoglobus. The sequence goes on from NZ_JADYWW010000001.1 coordinate 342,965, forward strand.
GAAAATCGCCAGATAACAGTTGAAAAACCTTTGATCAAACGTTTGCACAACTTCCGCGGTTGGTATAACGTTTGAGCACCGGAGAATTCGAGCCGTTCCAGGGCCTTGTTCTCTCCACTACGAAGCAGTAGAAATCTCACCAAGGAGTGTCAATGAAGACCAAGAGGTTCCTTTCCGCCAGTGCAGGAGTGGCCATAATTTCGGCCGCTGCACTCGTTCTATCCGGCTGTTCAGCTGACGGAGGCGCCACCGCCCCCGAGCAGACTGACTCGGGTGGAAAAATCACGGTGTGGGTTGATCCGCCCCGTGTTCCCGCCGCAGAAGCTTTCCAAGAGGCACACCCCGAGATCGAAATCGACGTTGTGCAGATCGATGGAACCGTTGGTGGCCAGACCGTGAAGCAGGCATTCGCCAACTTCGACTCCGCCGGCTCCGGATGGCCTGACGCCATCTTCTTCCCCTCCAACGACGACATTGCGTGGGCAACTGGTGCTGCCAGCAACTACGCTGCCGACCTCACCGATCTGCTTCCCGATGTCATCGATGGTTACGACCCCGCAGTGCTTTCGTTCTGCGACATCGATGGTCAGATCCGCTGCCTCCGCAACGACGCTGCACCCGACGTGTTCTGGTACAACAAGGCCTTCTTCGACGAGAACGGCTACACGCTGCCCACCACGTGGGAAGGCTACGGCGACCTAGCTGTGGAGATTGCAGCAGACCACCCCGACAAGATCAGCGGATTCCTCGGCGACGCCTACGCCGTCAACCGTTACCTTCAGGCCGCGGACTGCCCCACGAACGACCGTCTCTCAGAGTCGGAAGTTCACATCAACCTCGATGACCCGAACTGTGTTCGCGCCAACGAACTGCTCACACAGATGTATGACGGTGGAGCACTCACCACACAGGGCATCTTCGACGGTGACGCCGCAGCAGCTGGCGTCAACCTCGTGATGAGCCCCGGTGCCGTCTGGTGGGGCAACTATCTCTTCCGCGACACCTGGAAGATTCCTGCCGGCGAGATGAGTGCAAGCGCACCGTTGACCTGGGAAGGCGAATCAAGCCCGACCGCCGGTAACGAAGGTGGCGGCCTCTGGGGCGTCTCCTCGCACATCACCGGAAAGCAGCTCGAAAACACGCTGACCTTCGCCACCTTCGTCGCGACTGACCCGGCATGGCAGGTTGAGCTCTCAACCGGTCTCCCCGGCTATGGCCCGATTCAGGATGCTTGGCTCGACAAGCTCGCAGAAGACGGCTACTTCGCTGATGTTTCCTCCGTGCAGCAGGCATTCAAGGATGCAGCGGCAGCAGTAGCGCCGTACTCCTACATGCTCTACGACACCGGTGCAGCCTGGACCGAAACGGTCAGCCCCACGCTGATCGCGGATGGATCCGTCAGCGATGCACTCAGCACCTTCGGTACTGAACTCGTCAACCGCGCCAACTCGGTCGGCTACACGGTCACCGCCGAATAGAAGTAACCAGCTAGGCACAGCAGGTGTGGGGGTTTCAGATCCTTGAGGCCCCCACGCTCTGTTCCACTCCCGAACTCATAGGCGAGGACTACATGAGCAGCTCAACGCTAGCCACGAAAGGCACGGAGCCACCGGCCACCGGCCCCCGTGCATCCACCACACCCCGGCGTCACCGTACACGCCACGCGGAATCACGCGGCGCCTGGATTCTGCTTGCCCCCTACCTCGCGCTGCTTCTTGTTGCCGCAGCGATCCCCATTGGCTATGCCTTCTGGATCGCCCTGCAAAAAGCTCCAACACTCGTCGACCCCACCAGCGGATTCGGCGGCTTTGACTCGTTCATCACGGTAATCACCGACTATCGGTTCTCCGGAACGTTCATCAACATCTTCTCCGTCATGATCGTGTGGTTGCCGCTCATGATGGTCGGCATCGTCGGCCTAGCCTTGCTGGTTCATGCCAGCCCCGGCCGCTTCGGCGACACAATGCGGTTCTTCTACTTCATCCCGGGAGCGTTGAGCGGAATCGCGAACTTCGTGCTCTGGGTTTACCTCCTTCACCCCACCCAGTCACCGCTCGCGCCGCTCTGGCAAGAAGTCGGGTTCGGGTCGCTGAAAGAGATCGTGACCGACGGCAACATGCCGATGATCCTCACCGGAATGTTGTTCTTCCAAGGTGTCGGAACCTGGATCATCGTCGTCAACGGTGGCCTCAACGGCATCCCTGACGAAATCTTTGAAGCCGCCAAGATCGACGGCGCGAGCGCCTGGGATCTGGCGTGGCACATCAAGCTTCCGCTCATCCGCCCCTGGATTGGCTACGCCGCCCTCATGAACCTTGCCTATGGATTCCAGCTCTTCTTGGAGCCCTACCTGCTGCGACAGATTTCGTCTGGCGCGATCGCCGGCGAATGGGCACCAACCCAATTGGGTTACGCCTTCGCTTTCACTAACCGAAACTTCCCGGCCGCAGCAGCACTCTCCATCATTCTGCTCGTAATCACCCTCAGCATTGGAGTCGTCATCGTGATGAAGAGTGGACTCTTCGGCGACGAAAAGGAGAAGAAGCGATGAGCAACAGCGCTCCCGGCGTCGTCGGCGCCAAACACTGGACCGTCGGCCGAATTGCCCGCATCACCGTCATGGTGATCGTTGCTGCCGCCTTCATCCTTCCCATCATTGGCTTCATTGCGATGGCCTTCCGCAGCCAAGAGGGTGTCCTTGCGGGCACCGACGGATTCCTTGGTCTCGGCGGTGTCTCGTGGGACAACGTTGTGTTCAGTTGGAGCCAGATCAACGGCTTCGGCCCCGGTGATGGTGGCCTCTTCACCCGCTGGGTAGGAAACTCCCTCGTGATTGCCATCGTTGGTGGGGTGCTCGCCCTTATCGCGGCGCTTCCAGCGGGGTATGCGCTAGCGCGACTGCGATTCCGTGGCCGCAAGGTGCTGCTCTTCGCCACCCTGCTCGCCATGGTGATGCCGAACACTGTTCTCGTCATCCCGCTGTTCCTCGAAGTGAACGCGATCGGAGCCGTCGGCCAGCTCTGGCCGGTCGCCGTCATCATGGGCTTCTTCCCCTTCGGCACCTACCTCGTCTATATCCACTTCATGACGACCATGCCGCAAGAGCTCGTAGAAGCAGCCCGCATCGATGGCCTCAGCGAGATTTCTACCTTCTTCTACGTGGCACTGCCCATCTCGAAGCAAGTCGTCGCGCTCGTCGCGTTCTTCTCCTTCGTGGCCAACTGGACGAACTTCTTCCTGCCGCTGGCTCTACTAACCTCGAACCAGGAAAACAAGACGATTTCGATCGGCATCCAAGAGCTCATCGGCGCGAGCCCACTGTTCAATGCAACAGTGGCGGCCGGCCTCGACGTGAAGCTCTACATGCCCCAGCTCGCGCTCGCCACGTTCATCTCCATGATCCCGCTGCTGATCGTGTTCCTCACGGCCCAGCGTTTCCTGATGCGTGGACAAACCGTTGGTGCGGTGAAGGGATAACCATGAAACGAGTAGCCCAGGTCATCGGCCTCCCACCCGAGAACCGCGACGAGTACGAGCGGTACCATGCCGCCGTGTGGCCAACGATTCTCGAACGACTCGCGGCCAGCAACATCCACAACTATTCGATCTATCGTCACGGCGACCTGCTGTTCTCGTACTTCGAATACACGGGGGACGACTACGAAGCCGATCAGGCAGCGATTGCCGCGGACCCCGAGACGAAGCGGTGGTGGGCTCTTCAAGAACCGCTGCAGCAGCCTCTGGATGATCGTGCCGAAGGCGAGTGGTGGAAAGAGCTGCCCGAGGTCTTCCACGTTGACTAACTGACCAGCCACCTAGCGATACCGCGCACCGCAGCGCACCAGATGCGCCTCACCCGCGCAGACATACCTCTTATTGGTTCTGAGCAAGGAGAACTCTTCAGCATGACTACTATCACCAGCGTCGACGTCTATGACGTGCGTTTTCCGACGTCGCTCACCGCCGACGGCTCAGACGCCATGAATAAGGATGGCGACTACTCGGCCGCCTACGTTGTACTCCGCACCGACGAAGAGGGCGTCGCGGGTTACGGCTTTACCTTCACGATTGGTCGAGGCAATGACATCTGTGCGCTCACTGCTGAGCAGCGGGCTGCACCGCTTGTTGGCCGGGATGTCGATGAGATCGTCGGCGACCTCGGCGGCATTTACCGCGAGCTGAAGTCTGACTCGCAACTGCGCTGGCTTGGACCAGAAAAGGGTGTCGAGCACTTGGCGATGGCCGCCGTGATGAATGCCGTGTGGGATCTTGCTGCTCGCCGTGCGGGTAAGCCGCTGTGGCGTTTGCTTGCCGACATGACTCCTGAGCAGCTCGTCGACACCGCCGATTTTCAGTACCTCACCGACGCCCTCACTAAAGAGGAAGCGATCGCGATGCTTCACGAGCTCGCTCCCACCAAGGAGCAGCGCATCGCCGAACTCACCGAGTCGGGGTACCCCTGCTACACGACGAGTGCCGGCTGGTTGGGTTACTCCGACGAGAAGCTTCGCCGTCTCTGTCAGGAGGCTGTGGATGCTGGCTACCGCCACATCAAACTGAAGGTCGGCGCAAACCTTGACGAGGACATCCGTCGCTGCGGTATCGCTCGCGAAGTGATCGGTGCCGACGCGAAGCTCATGATCGACGCCAACCAGGTGTGGGATGTCAATGAGGCAATTGTCTGGGTGAAGGCGCTTGCCGAGTTCAACCCGCTGTGGATCGAAGAGCCGACGAGCCCGGATGACGTGCTCGGCCATGCCGCGATCCGTAAGGCTGTTGCTCCGATCGGTGTCGCCACGGGAGAGCACGGCATGAACCGTGTGCTCTTCAAGCAGATGTTCCAGGCCGAAGCCATCGACTTCTGCCAGCTCGACTCTGCCCGCCTCGCGGGCCCGAACGAGATCATCGCCGTGTACCTGATGGCCAAGAAGTTTGGCGTTCCTGTCTGCCCGCACGCTGGTGGCGTTGGCCTCTGCGAGCTCGTGCAGCACCTCTCGATCTTCGACTACGTTGCCGTGTCAGGCACGCTCGAGAACCGGGTAACCGAGTTCGTCGACCACCTGCACGAACACTTCGTTGACCCCTGCATCGTCGAGAACGGCGCCTACCGGGTGCCGATGGCACCGGGCTACTCGGCGCAGATGCACGAGTCGTCGGTCGCCGAGTTCTCGTTCCCCGCGGGGAGCTACTGGGTGGGTGTCGCTGCGGCTGTCGCGTCGTAGTTGCGGGGGCGCCGCACGATCACACCGGAGACATCGTGCACGAGCGGGAGTTCGTACCGTCGGCTGCTGATCGTGTTGTAGCCCGCAGCAGCTTCACGCGTCTCTCACGCCTCGACTCGGTTGTAGCCGTAAACCTGCATCCACCCGAGAGCGAGTCCACTCGCTATCGCAAGCGTGACTCCGACGGGATATGCGACGGGAATGCCTTGTGTGCCGATAACGATCAGAGTGAGCCCGACGGCGGAGAGAGCAACGCACACTGTGATGAATTGAACCGCGCTTCGATGAAGGCGTCGTGCGCTTGTTCCGGGCACGAGCGGCATCCGTCGAGCTTCAAGCATCACACCCACGCTTTCCACGTGCGGATCACGCGAGAGGTGCGGCGCGCCATCCACTTGTCGAGCTCGGGGTCAGCGCCGGGCGCTCCGAGCAGCGTGGGGGAGAGGAAGCCGAGATACGGGCGCGTCTGGAGTTTCACCACTCCGAACTGCCCGAAGGCTTCAATCTGCTCCGCAATTTCGGCCACCTGGGCGTCGATGCCGCCGGGTTCGGTGTTGCTTTCGAAGACGAGATCGGGGCCGGCCTCAAGAACGTAGCCGCCGTCAGAAACCACGGTCACAGAGATGTCGACAGCGTCGGGCGTGGGTGGTGTGAAGTCAACCGTCGCCGTAAATGTGTTGAGAAATTGCGGATGCACGACGACCTCAATTGTCGGAAAGCGGGCGGCAATCCGCTCGGCCACCTTCTCGGCAACGGGTACTGCAATGTTCGTGGTCACTTCGGCAGCTCCGGTCCGTTAGGGATCAACTCGATTCGACCGCGACCCTGATGGCGGTCCCACGGAATCCACGTCGCTGAAATGCGAAGCACGCCCCGCCCACCATGACGCTCCCACCCCACTCGGGTTTTTAGGCCGCGCAGGTTCTGGGTCCCGTAGCCCGCTGGTCCGCCGACGCCATACTGGTACCGCACTAGGGCGTGCACGAGCTCCGGCAGTGTTGCATCGGCCGAAACCTCTATTCCGCGCTGCTTCACCCAGTCATTGTTCAAGTAGCTGCGCAGTCGTTGTGCGAGCTCGGCGGGTTCCGGCTCACTGTTGACGTTCACTTCGATCGAGACGAGTTCCCCGTGGGCTGACAGGGTCAGCGTGCGGCCGAGTGCATCAAACCCCTCGTACTCTTCGTTGACAACGTCGATCGCTTCAACGGCAAGGCAGGCAGCTTCGATGGTGAGGAACATCGAAAGGTCACCGTTTTCATCGAGAACGATCGGAAGCGTTGCATCCATCACGAGATCGCCTTGCCTGCACGCAGCAACTCAGACTTCTCGAAGTCGAGAGCGCGATCAAGACTCGCTAAGGCGCGACGCTGTGTGCGATCGAAGCGCAGGATGTCGCTGAGCCGGGGTTCTGGGCTGCCGAACTCGCCAAAATCCGCAGCCCCCTCCTGCCAAGTAATGAGGAAGGACTGAAGTGACTCCTGTGGGTCGTCTAGCTGGCCCCACATCTCGCGATAGCTGCTTACGATGAGAAAGCGGCAGACGCGCGCCGCTTCGGTGAAGTTGTGCAGGGTCACGTCCAGCAGTTCGACCTCAACTTCGTGTGCGTCGTCGCGGAAACTGAACGCTCTGCGCTCCTCCCGCTGGGATACGGTCACACCTTCTGCGAGACGCTGGAGTGTTATTCGAACCGCATCGGAAGCCGAAAACAGGCCTACCTGAAACCCGACGCTCAGTACCTCCTCGGTGAGTAGCCTCGCCGGGAGAAAAGTCTCGGCAGGCATCACGCTCGGGCACACGAGCCCCACGGAAACACGCTGGTTGGTGAACCACTGCTCACGGGACTGCAGATCCTTCACGTACCCGTCAGCTCCCTCGCAATTCCTGCGCGGTACAGGACACTGTCACGCTAGCGGTTGAGCACGTTCAATCGCTAGGGAAACTGAGCATTAGTGGGCGCTTGTGCCTCTATTGGGGTGGGGGCTCACTGCGGTGCGCGAGGGAGCAATGAGCCAGAGACCAACGCTGAGTAGCGCAATGGGCGCAATGATAAGAGCGAGTAGGGCCCAAGCGGGAGCAACCTGCCATGCTGCTGGGAGGATCCAGAACTGGGCAGGCGTAAGGGCAAGAGTGCCGATTCCGACGCCAAAAAGGATGCGAAACCGCGAGGGGTCGGCTGCCCAGAAGCCCACGAGGCTGATTGACCACACGACGATGCCGATGACTGCGCCGATTGTTGAACCGGTCAGCACGAAGAGCACCGGATTGGTCGTCGTTGATGATGGTGCCGGAAGGAGGACACACACTAGGACGAAGAGTGCACCGATGGCTGCACCAGCGAAAGCGGCTAGCGCAGTTGCGCGAGAATCGCGAAGCCTGCCGGTGGTGGGGCTCTGTGGGTTCATCGCAGCTGCCGGGCGCCGAGGGAACGTCGTGGTGGCACGAGTCCGGAGGGCGCGGGCTTGCGTTCAGGGGGGAGGGCGCGCAGTCGCACCGACGAGTTAATGAAGTACCCAGCGATGAGCAGCGTCTGCAGCAGAGAGAGAATGTGCGCTACCCAAGCGATCAGCCCTACTGCGGGCTCAGCGACGAGAAGCCATACTTCGTACCCAGCGAGCCACATCTCGAGCGCTCCGAGAACGAACCCGGCGGTGGGGCGCGCAGTCGCGCGCCACCAGGGCCGAGGAGGAGTGATGGGCTCGGCGCGGCCGCGAAAGGTGCGCACCGCCACTACGAACGCAAGCGACGTGAAAGCGACGCCGAACAAGAGTGAGACGGCCGATGATGCTCCGACGGCATCCAGCAGAAGATAGCAAAGTTGAAGCAACGCTATTGCCGTGACAAAGAAGAGCAGCTTTGCCCACCACGCCATGAATCGCAGGGGATCGGTCGTGAAGCCGCTCATGCATTTTCGGGCCTCCCGCTCGGTGAATGTTGAGTTCACTTCGAAAGCTACACCAGTCGATGCACCTGGGGCACGTGCTCAACACCGTCAAGCGGGTAGACCACTTGGCGGTACTGGCCCGGGGCGTTTGCGGCGAGCACAACTCTGAAGTGGGGCTGCATCCCTGTAGTTCCGCTGGATTTGGTTGGCGAAAACGGTCGCGTCACCCAACCGACACGCCGCGTACCCCCCAAAATGGGGGTACGCACCCACGGGGAGGGGGAGTATCTTCACCACTACCCCCTTTGGGGGGTCAGAACGATCAGAGCAGTTTAACCAACCCGCCCCCGCAGTGCGTGCCGATTGGCACGCCATCCCGCAGCGCGCCCCCGCAGCGCTCCTATTAGCGTCCCCTCTAGGCCGACACCCGAAATGTCGTGATCCCGATGCAAGCCATGATCGAATCTCCCCTGTCATCCGCCCAGCAGCTGCACCAACTTTCTGTGCAACGCCCGGAAATTCAGGCGTGCCAGATCGGGAGTTGACCGATGAGTCAGCTCCGAAAGTTTCCTGAAGCAGAGCCCAGCGACAACGAACGTGCACGACTTCGACTGGTCGATGGCGTTGAATTCGAACCCCATGCTCCGAGCAATCCCCACCCTGACTCTGGGGTGGCGTGGGCTCGTGCCTACCAAACACGACTGCTCATTTCGGATGCCGCCATCATTGTCGTCACGATGATCGCTGCGGTGTTTACCCGGGCGGTCGTCGATAGCACCCCCGGTTTCATCTCAGAGTTGCCGCCAATCGTGTGGCTGGGGTTGGGCGCGATTGCGCTCGTGTGGATCCTGGTGCTTGAGGCATTTCACACCCGGGATTGGCGCATCATCGGTTCCGGTCCCAATGAATATAAGCGCGTAATCACGGCATGCATGACCGCGTTCGGGCTGCTGTCGGTCACGGTATTGGTGATTGAGGTCGGCTTCCCAGGCAAAGCCACCGTGGTGACTATGGCGTTGGGCGTCGTTGGCCTGCTCGTCAGTAGGTGGGCGTGGCGTCGGTGGCTCACGACGCAGCGTCGGTACGGGCACGCGCTCTCGCGCGTGGTGGTGGTGGGCACGCGCTCCGAGATCGACTACGTGGTGTCCCGCATTAAGGGAAACCTGAGCACTGCGTTCAAACTTGTCGGGGTTCTCACCGACCCAGAAATCAGCGCCCCCAGGACCGCTGGCGCTCCCCACCCCTACAGCTTCACGCCCGAAGAGGTAGTGGAGGCCGCAGCGGATCTCGGGGCTGACGCCGTGATCGTCGCCGGCGATCACGGCTTTGGCAATGACTTCATCCGCAATCTCGCCTGGAGATTGGAAGGCACCGCGGCTGAGCTGATCTTGGCTTCGTGCCTTGCCAATGTGGCTGGACCCCGCATCCACTTTCGGCCAGTGGAAGGTCTGCCGCTCATCCACGTAGAAATTCCGCAGTTTGATGGTGGCAAGCATGTGGTGAAGCGAGGGCTCGACATTGCGGTCTCTGCGATTGCCCTCATCGTGCTGGCGCCGCTGTTTCTGCTTCTGGCGCTCATCATCCGTGCCGAAAGCCCGGGTGGCGCGTTTTACAGCCAAGTGCGGGTGGGTCGAGATCTCGAGACGTTCCGAATGTTTAAGTTCCGTTCGATGGTCTCGGATGCCGACGCCAAGTTGGCCGAACTGCAAACGGAGAACGAGGGCTCCGGTGTGCTCTTCAAACTGAAGAACGACCCCCGCGTGACCAGAGTGGGACGTTTCATCCGTAAGTACTCTCTCGACGAATTGCCCCAGATCTGGAATGTACTCAAGGGGGACATGAGCCTTGTCGGCCCCCGACCGCCCCTACCCAGCGAAGTGCGCGCCTATAAAGGGAAGGTCAATCGTCGCCTCTACATCAAGCCAGGCCTGACCGGCATGTGGCAGATCAACGGCCGCTCCGACCTGAACTGGGAAGACAGCATGCGCCTCGACCTCTACTACGTCGAGAACTGGTCCGTCGTCGGTGACCTTGTCATCATGTGGCGCACCTTCAAAGTGCTCGTCAAGCCGGTCGGAGCCTACTGACGATGTGCGCGCACCGCTATTCACCTCAACCAGCATGTCTCCCCCCAGACGCCCTCACCGTTGTCATCGGGAGATCGGTGAGGGCAAAACCCGTCGCTGATATGCGCCACGAGAAGTGGGATTTTCGTGTACCCGTGCAGGCCGACATGAGAGGAGCTGTCGTGAACGGAACCGATGGCACGCTCGGGAGGCCTCGGCGCCCTCCGACACTCACTCATCACCGCCGCACGGCAAGTCCACCAGCTCACGCGAAGCGGACTGCGCAGTCAGCGGCGGGCGCCCGATCATGAGCCACAAAGGCCACCCCATTAAGAAGAATGAAGCCGCGTCGGGAGGGCCGTGCGCGCGTGCCCTTATTAAGAGGAGTAGCTCTGTTCGAAATGGAGCGGTTAGCGTGAGGCCCGGTGTGGGTCGTCGACGATGCGCGCGCGGAGGGCGCGAACGCTGGCAGCCCAGGAATAGCGGGTGCTTTCTGCTGACTGTGGAGCGGCATCCGAGGCTAGCGTCACGCCGTCCGTGGACGGATGCTCGCGCGCGGGCGCCGAACGGATTGCCGCAGCGATAGCCGCCACATCATCAGGGTCGGCGAATGTCGCCTGCGCTCCAGCTAGTTCGTGAAAGACAACGATGTCGCTCACGACAACTGGTGCGCCGAACGAGAGCGCCTCGATGACGGGAAGCCCGAAGCCTTCGTCACGAGTGAGAAAGAGCAGCAGCGCCGTGTGGGCGTAGAGCCATGCCAATTCGTCGTCGTCGATGAAGCCGAGAAATCGGATGGCGCCGCTCCTCACTGCAGCGTCTACCGCAGCCGGCAGCTCAGCGCTGCGCCCTTGCGGTTCGCCGACGATCACGAGCGGAGTGCGCTCGGTGGCGCGACCTGAGGCAAGGGCTGCCTCGATGGTGTTCGCCAGATTCTTGCGGGCATTGAGTCGGCCAACACAGAGCAGAAAATCGCCTGCTAGGTCGTCGAGCCCCGGCGGCTTTCGTGGAGCGGACTCCGTGAGCCCGCGCCCCACGGCCAGCCCAATCGGCGTGACCGGGCGACCCTGGCTCAGCCGGCTGATGCGCGCAGCCTCCGTCGCCGACGATGTGAACAGCCACGTCGCCCGCCGAGAGCTCAGCGGCATGAGCGCAAAGTACGCGCGCTCCTTGAGCGTGAACCACTCGGGCGACGTGAGAAACATGTAGTCGTGGATGAAGACCGCTGAGCGACCCAACGCTGGCGTGAAATTGTGGGTGATGGTGACATCCGCGTGCAGTCGTCTCGCGATAAAGGGCAGCTCGACGATCGCACTGACGCCCTGAGGTCGGAGGCGGGTGCCGACAACGTCCGCGCTCGCGGGCAGCTCTGAACGCGCAGTATCGATGGATGCTCGGGGCACCGCCACCGTGACCTCGTCATTGGGGAATTCGCGCAGCCAGGCCCACACGAACTCGCGCAGCACTTGACGGTTCGAGGCCGGACCTCGAACCCACCAGAACCCGTCAAAGAGAACGCGCATGACCCCCATGCTAGACCCGGCGCTTCCGCTGCCCACCGGGGAGAGCTCTCGACCCAGCCCCGAGCCTGGGGCTATGGTGAAACATGACCGCCACAGGGGAACGCCCAGAAGTGCCGGAAACATTCGGTGCGATTGTCCGCTCGCTCGCGTCCGCTCAAAAGCCCGGCCGGGGTGCTCCGCCGTATTCGCGGTGGATCAACCGCCGCCTTGGCCGCCTGCTCGCCGCCGCGGCCTATCTCGCCGGGCGCACACCCAATCAGGTCACCGGCCTCAGCGCGCTCATGACGGCGATCGCGCTTGTGCTCGTGGCCACCGTGCAGCCGAGCTGGTGGCTCGGCATCCTCGTGGCATTCCTGCTGCTGCTCGGGTACGCCCTCGACTCTGCTGACGGCCAACTGGCGCGCTTGCGCGGCGGCGGTACGAAAGCGGGAGAGTGGCTCGATCACGTGGTCGACGCGTTCAAGATCGTGATTTTTCACGGTGTCATCCTGATCTCGCTGTACCGTTTCGACACTGGATGGCCCGACACGATCCTGCTGATTCCGCTCGGCTTCATCGTGGTGTCGTCGGTGTTCTTCTTCGCGATGATTCTCACCGATCAGTTGCGCCGCATTGCCTCCGCCGAGCGCGGGCGCGCCTACGCCAAGCCCAGTGGTGGTGGTGGCTGGCTGCAGACGATTGTCGCGATTCCCACCGACTACGCCGTGTTGTGCCTCGGCTTTGTTCTCTTTGGCTGGATGAACGGCTTCGTGGTGTTCTATGGACTGCTGTTCCTCGCCAACGCGCTCATCCTGCTCGCTGTGCTTGGGCGCTGGTTCCGCCAGCTGCGCGCTATCGACGCGAGTTAGTTCTCGAACTCGCGCACGAGCGCCACGGTGCTCTCGATGTGAGAGCGACTGGATGCCCCGAACACGATTGATTCGATTCCGGGCTGGGCATAGATCCACTCCAGTGCCTCTCGCGGGGGGATCGCTCCCGACGCAAACACCGACATCGCGACAGCACGGAACGGCCGCTTGGCCAACGCATCCTGATAGGCCTCAACGCCGCCCGACATCCGGAACCCGATCTTGTTGATGTTGGAACACACGAGCGGATTCTCGATGCCGGCCTGGTCGAGGTGATCGAGCAGCATCGGCAGGTTCATGGTGATGAAGCCGGGCTCGGCGCCGTAGCGGGTGCGCACATGGTTCGCGAAGATCGCAAAGGCGTCGGTAAAGCCGAGCCCCAGCAGCAGATCGACGACAACGTTCTGCAACCAGACCACAGGCGTGCGCACGCCAGCGAAGCCGGCCATCTCGGCATCCACCAGCAGGGTGATGATGCCCTCGATGTCTTTCTTGGCCAGCGAACGGCCGCCGCGCATCATCGCGTTGAGCATGCCTTCGCCGGGCATGAAGCGATTGAGGGCCCCCAAGATTCCGTTCTCGGTGACCGCGTCTGCGTACTTGTGCGCGTAGGGCATGCAGGGGAAAAACGAGAACCCGTCGTAGCGCTCGGGGTCAGCGCGCACCCGCTCCACGACATCGGCAATGCGGTCGTGCGTTGTGCACATGAGAGTGCGGATGCCGCTGGCGTAGGCATCGTCGATGACCGCCATGATCGCATCCAGATCCTGAAAGCGCATGGCCTGCTCGCGCGCTTTCTCCTCGGAGCGATGGTTGATGCCAAAGAACTGGTTATCGCCAAACAGCACCGGGTCGAGTTTCGACGAACCGGGAGTGGTGAGCGGGCCGCCCGAGTCGGCGGTGCGCGGGGCGGTGGTGCTCATGAGCGTCTCCCTAGAAGGCTTCCACGGCGGGCTTTGGGTGCGGTCGAAGCCGTGGTCTCGCCGACGAGGGTGGTCGTGGCGGGCCCGGCAGCGGCATCCGCTGTCAGCAGTTCGATGATGCGGTCGGTGATGGCAGCACTCGCGAAGTCGTTGGTGGCGGGCAGCGAGGGGTCACCGATGCGCTGCACGAAGTGATCGAGTTGGGCGCTGTACTCCTCTCCGCGGAGGTAGAACCACACCTCATCGGTGAGCTCGGTGGTCGACTTGATCGTCCAGCCGGGTTCGTAGCCCTCGAGTTCGGGGGCGGTGCTGCGCAGGTAGACCTGAATCTCTTGGCGGTCGGCAATGATCTTGCCCTGAGTGCCGAAGATGCTCACCCGGGTGGTCATCTTGCGGTACGACTCGTCTGACCAATTCACCGAGAGCTGCCCGCTCACACCGTCGGCAAAGTAAATCGTGCTGTAGACCTCGTCTTCGGTGTTCTCCGAAAAGACGCTGCCCAGAATGGTGCCGCCGACGCCGGTCGCGTTGCCGACAAACCACGTCGCGAGGTCGAGTGGATGCGCGGCATAGTCATAGAGACAACCGCCGCCCTCGGTGCGCTTGCTGCGCCACGTCGTGCCCTTCGCCTTGAGCACGACCGGGCCATACGACTCGGCCTGCAGGTGGGTGACCCGGCCGATCGCGCCCCCCTCCAACAGTCGCTTTGCCTCGCGGAAGGTGCCGACGAAACGGTTGTGATAGCCGACCTGCGTGACAAGGCCACGGACGGCTGCGACTGCCGCAAGCTCGGCGGATTCCGCTGCGGTGAGCGTGAGGGGCTTCTCGCAAAACACGTGAAGGCCGCGGTCGAGAGCCGTGCGCACCATCGCCGCATGAAAGCGGGTCGGGGTCGCGATGAGCACCGCATCGAGTTCAACGCTGTCGAGCATCTTCTCGAAATCGGTGAAGGTCTTCAGGCCCGTGTACTTCGACAGCACCCCCAAGATGTAGCCAGCCGAATCGACAACTGCCTCCACCGAGACGTCCGGATGCGCCCGAATCATCGACAAGTGTGAGAGCCCCATTTTGCCGAGCCCGACCACTCCCACGCGGATCATGCGTTAGCTCCGGCCTTAGCGGGGAGGTGCTCGGCGAGGAGCTCCGCGTACTGCCCCGCGACGCGTTCCCACGTGAACTCGGCGGCATGCCTGGCGCGGCTGGCGGCCGCGAGCGAAGCCCGGCGATCGGGCGACGAGAGCAGCGTCGTGATGTGGGCGGCTGCGTCATCCACGCCCGAAAAATAGAGTGCACCGTCACCGGCTACCCAACGGTTGTAGGGATTGTCGTGAGCGATCACCGCATTGCCGGCGGCCATTGCCTCGACGAGCGAGGGGTTAGTGCCGCCAACGGTATGGCCGTGCAGGTAGCCAAGGGAATGGAATCTCAAAGACGACACCTCATCGGGTTCGTAAATCGGGCCGACGAACAGCACCTCGTCGCTGGCGGCGTCGCGCACCGCCCGCGCATAGGGATCGCTGTCGTCGTAGGTGCCGAAGATCGCCAACTGGTGATCGCGGCGTTCTCGGGAAAACGCGGTGACAAGTTCGAGAATCGTGTTCTCGGGGATGGGCCGACAGATGAGCGTGAGATAGCGCCCGGGCGTGAGGCCGCGACTGGTTACCGGCAGAGTGTCAGCGGCTTCGACAGCGTGGGCGCCGTACGTGATCGTGACGAGTTTCGAGCGTCGAGCGCGCGTGGCCAAATAGGTTTCGATGACCGGATGATCGGCAATGAGTCGATTGCCCACCCAACACGCGATCCGTTCGTTTATCCACAGAATTGCCTGCCGACCCTTGCCCCAGCGGGAACGAGACCACTCGATGCCGTCCATGTTGATGACATTCGGGATGCGCTTGAGGCGCTGCAGGATGTTGAACACGGCCGTGTTGTAGCCAAACGTGAGGCAGATGTCGCGGTGTCGAATCGCATGCCGGATCGAGGTGAGGTCGAAGCGTGCGGTGCCCAACCATCCTTCGCGTTCTTCCGGAATCAGTACCCGTTCGATGCCGTGCCACAGGTCTGTCGTGATGGGGCCGGTGCCCGGAACTTGGCAGTAAACAACAGGACACCAGCCGTGGTCGCGCAGAAAAATGGCGACGTTCTCGGCTGCCGTTTCGAAGCCGCCGTACGCGGCAGGAATGCCGTGAGTTCCGAGGAGGCGCACAATTGGTTCGCGCTCGGCAGGGGAGTGTGGGTCGTTCAACTTTCCCTCCTCCGTTGACGGACTCAAGAACTTCGACCAGACTCCCCACTGTCTGGCTTGGAAGTGTACGCCGCTCGCGTTTTACGCTGTGGCCCCAGAACAGGGGGTACGGTGCTGAAGGGCGCGGGTGTACCGTCCAGTACCGACCACTCCCGAGGCACGGAGCTGCCATGACTATGTCGAAGCACCCAGGAACCGAGTTAGAGCCTGAAGCCGTGGCGGCCACGCCGTCGTGGCTGGGCACCCGCCCCCGTCGCATGATTGCGGGCGGTATCGTCGTTGCGCTCCTCGTCGTGCTCGGGGTGGTGCTGTTTGGGCAATTCGCGCCGACCGCGAATCCCGGCGTTTCCCCCGGGGCGACGCCGAGTTCAGGGGCAGCGACGGAGTCGCCAGCAGCATCAGCGACAGCGGCACCGGTCGACGGGCCAGCCGTGCCCGATGTCACACCCGTTCCGATCGAGGAGCCAGCGGACGTCACCCCCGGCCTCGTGGCAAAAGTCACCAAGGTTGAGGAGGTCGATGGCACCGCTCGCGGCCCCGGTGAAGTCGCTGGTCCGTCGTTGCGCGTGACGGTCACGATGACGAACTCGACCTCGTCAGTGGTCTCGTTGCGCACAACCGTGATCAGTTGTTACTTCGGTGCCGACCGCACGCCGGCGCCCGAACTTCGTGAGCCGGGCGGCTCACCGCTGCCGGCATCCCTCGCGGCAAATTCGGCGATCGATGGCGTATACATTTTCACTGTTCCTGCTGATCAGCGTGGCAATGTCACCCTTCTCGTCGACTACTCCGTCGACGTGCAACCGGTTGTTTTCCAGGGGGATATCGCGGACCTGCTGTAACGATCGGTCTACCCACCTCGGCGGGCGACCCCTGAAACGTGACCCCCTTTTGGGGGGCACCCAAACGGGGCGGAGGGGGAGTATGGTGACCCACCAAGTGGAACCTGAATAGCCACAAACCCCCGAGAAGGCACATCATGCGCTTAACCCGCCAGATGCCACCGAACCCGCTGAGACTTGTTTCCGCCGCAGCGGCGATGACATTAATTGCGACTTTGCTCACCGTAACGCTGCCCACCGCAGCTGTTGCCGACACTGCGGCTGCCCCGCCTGTGCCCACCACTGTGTCTACTGATCCCTTACCCACGCCCCAGATCAATGGTGTGGTCTGGGACCAGGTCATCGTGGGCAACACTGTCTACGCGTCTGGCGATTTCAGCTCAGCCCGACCGTATGGTTCGCCCGCGGGCACTAACGAGCAGAGTCGCTCGTACGTGCTCGCGTACAACCTCACGACTGGCGCCCTGCTGTCGTGGGCTCCGACGTTCAACGGGCAAGTTCGTGCACTGGCCGCATCTCCTGACGGAAGCCGGCTCTATGCGGTCGGCGACTTCACGTCGGTGAACGGTGTCTCCAAAAGTCGCATCGTTGCGTTCAACACCGCCACGGGAGCCATCTACGGTGGCTTCGATGCTGGCGCCAACTATCGCGTTTATGCGGTCGTGGCCACGAATACGCAGGTCTTCTTCTCGGGACCATTCACCTCGGTGAGCGGAAACACTCGGCTGGGTGGTGCTGCCGCCCTCGCCTCGAACGGTGCGGTGACCTCGTGGGCTCCCGAGCTCGCCGGCGGTCGAGCCTTCGGCATCGTTGTCTCCCCGGATGAATCCAAAGTCGTGATTGGCGGAGACTTCACGACCGTGAACGGATCGAGCAATCCCGGCTACGGCCTTGCCATGGTGGATGCCGCTGGGGGCGCGCTCATCACGCCCTTCGCCACCAATAATCAGGTGCGTAACGCCGGCCTCAACGCCGCCATTTTCTCGCTCTCGTCTGACGCTGACAGCTTCTACGGCACCGGCTATGTCTACGGCTCCGGCGGCAACCTTGAGGGCGTCTTCCGGTCGAACTGGTCGGATGGCGAACTCGTCTGGGTGAACGACTGCCACGGTGATACCTACTCGGTTTCTCCCGCGCCCAACGGAGCCATCTATGCCGCAGGGCACTCGCACTACTGCGGCAATATCGATGCCTTCCCGCAGACGAACCCGTGGTCGTTCAACCGCGGAATCGCGTTCTCGAAAGACGCCACCGGAAGCATCTCCCGTGACCCTTACGGCTACCACGACTGGTCGGGCAACTCGAGCCCGTCGCTGCTGAACTTCTTCCCCGACATCAACCTCGGAACCTTCACTGGCCAGTACCAGGGCCCGTGGGATGTCACGTCTAACGCTGAGTACGCCGTGTTCGGCGGCGAATTCACGCGCGTCAACGGGCAGAACCAGCAGGGACTGCTGAGATTCGCGATTCCGGCGATCGCTCCCAATGCGGATGGCCCGCGCCTGACCGGTGCCGACTTGACCCCGACGATGAGCTCTCCCGCTCCCGGCACGATCGCGTTGAGCTGGACCGCCGACTGGGATCGTGACAACGAAAATCTGACGTACCACCTCATCCGTGATGGCAAGAGTGGATCACCCATTTACGTCACCGAGCAAGCGTCGCGGTTCTACGACCGCCCGACCATGACCTACGTGGATACCGGCCTGACGCCGGGCCAGACCTACACGTATCGACTGCGCGCCATCGACCCGTATGGCAACAACGGCTGGGGTTCGACGGTGTCCTTCACCGCCGGTGCCACTGGCCAGTTGAGCGATTACGCGGCGGCCGTGATGGAGGATCAACCCTCCAACTACTGGCGCCTTGGCGAGAGTGGAAACACCGTGGTCGACAGCGTGGCTCGCGACAACGCGACCGCGACCAACAACGTGGGCTTCGGAACATCCGGAGCAATCATCGGCGACAGCAATACCGCCGCGACCTTCACGGGAAGCTCGAATAGCTACGCCGGATCGAACACCCAAATCTGGCGCGACAACACCTTCTCGGTCGAAGCCTGGTTCAAGACGAGTACAACCTCGGGCGGCAAGATCGTCGGCTTCGGTAACCGTCAAACCGGCAACTCAAGCAACTACGACCGCCATGTGTACATGGACAGTTCGGGCCGCCTGAACTTCGGCGTGTACACCGGAAGCACTCGCATCGTGCAAAGCGCGAAGGCGTACAACGACAACGAGTGGCATCAGGTCGTCGCCAGCATGGGCGCCGACGGAATGGAACTCTTCGTTGACGGAGTGCGCGTTGGCGTGAATCCCGACGTGGTGTGGGGCCAGAACTATTGGGGCTACTGGCGCATCGGTGGAGACCGCAGTTGGAGTGGCTCTGACTACTTCAACGGTGCCATCGACGAAGTAGCGGTGTACCCGACCCCCCTCACCTCGAGCCAAATCCAGAACCACTTCGAGCTCTCGGGCCGGTCGCTCTCCGGACCGCCCGCACCGACCGACGCCTACGGTGCTGCGGTCTACAACGCGAGCCCGCAGCTGTACTGGCGACTGGGGGAAGCCTCCGGTGCTGTCGTGAACGACTCCGGTCTGCAGGGACTCAACGGAAACCTCAGCGGAACCTACACGCGCAACGTGCCCGGTGCTCTGGGCGGAACAACAGATTCGGCCACGCAGTTCACGCAGGCGCTCGCGGCGACAACAACTTCACTGCCGAACCCCTCGACGTTCTCGAGCGAAGTGTGGTTCAGAACCACGAGCAGCACCGGCGGAAAGCTCGTGGAGTTCGGATCCTCCGCCACCGGCACCGCCAGCAACTATGGCGACAACGTGATCATGCGCAACGACGGAACGCTCGTGTTCGGTACGGGCAGCACCACCGTCTCGAGCACCGCCTCCTACAACGATGGCAATTGGCATCAGGCGGTAGCGACCCAGGGATCAGCAGGGCTGCAGTTGTTCGTCGATGGTGCGGTGGTGGCATCCAGTGCTGCAACACCGACCCAGACGTTCTCGGGCTACTGGCGACTTGGCCGCGGCAACACCGTGGGAGTGGCATCGTCGAACTACTTCGACGGTGACCTTGATGAGTTTGCGGTGTACCAGACGGTGCTGACCCCGAGCGAAATCAGCTCGCACTTCCTCATCGGCACGGCGAACGAAGCACCGGTTGCGGAGTTCACGCACTCGGAGAGCGATCTCGTCGCGAGCTTCGACGCGACCGGATCGTCCGACCCCGACGGCACTATCGACGCCTACGCGTGGGACTTCGGTGATGGTGCATCGAGCACGGATGCCGTGGTCGATCACCCGTATGCCGCCGCGGGAACCTACGACGTCACCCTCGCGGTGACCGACAACAAGGGAGCCTCGGCAACCGCCTCCGCCACAGTGACGGTGTTGGCTCCGAATGTGGCGCCCACCGCAGCCTTCACGAGTGACACCACCGACAACGTGGTGAGCTTCGACGCGAGTGGCTCGGCCGATAGCGACGGCACGATCAGCTCGTTCGCCTGGGACTTCGGCGACGGAGCATCCGCTAGTGGAGAAAGCACTTCGCATCTCTACACGGCAGCCGGCACCTACACCGTCACCCTCACCGTGACCGACAACCAGGGGGCTACAGGAACGGTCAGTCATGACGTGATCGCTCTCGATCCGCCCGTCGTGACCGTGCTTGCTCGCGACGAATTCGCTCGCTCCGAAACCTCCGGCTGGGGCACAGCTCTCGTCGGTGGTGATTGGTCGACGAACAGCAACGGCAACTTCTCGGTCGAATCGGATGTCGGAGTCGTGAACCACAGTTCGTCGGGCACTACCCGGCACGCCTGGCTCCCGAGCGTCTCGACGGACGACGTGACCGTCAGCGCGAGCATCTCCGTCGACAAAGCAATCACGGGTGGTGGCGCCTACACGGGCATCACGATGCGCGAAGTGGGCAACGGCTTCTACCAAGCCCGCGTGCGCTACTTCTCCAACGGCACCCTCGCCTTCCAGCTACTGAGTGGCAGCTCGACCAACATTGCGTACACGGATGTTGCGGGCCTCACTTTTAGTCCAGGCGACGTGTTGCTCGTGAAAGCGCAAACCTTCGGAACCTCGCCGACGACCATTCGCGGCAAGGTCTGGAAGCAGGGAACAAGTGAACCCAGCGACTGGACCCTCACCGCAACCTCGTCGGTTGCCAACCTGCAAACCGCGGGTGCCGTCGGTCAGTACAGCTACCTGTCTGGCTCGGCTACGAATGCTCCCGTGCATGTGAGCTACGACTCGTTCGTGGCGACTGCAGGCCACGCCGAGGAGCCCGTGACGCCGACGAATTTGCTGCCAACGGCATCCTTCACCAGCGCGGTGAATCTGTTGACCGCAAGCTTCGACTCGAGTGCGTCGAGCGACCCCGATGGCAGCATCGCCTCTCGATCATGGGACTTCGGCGATGGTCAGTCGAGCACCGCAACGAGCCCCGATCACAGCTATGCGACCGCGGGTACCTACTCGGTAGTTCTGACGGTGACGGATGATCAGGGCGCCACGGCTACCGTGACGCACCCCGTCACCGTCAGCTCGACTCCGGCGAACCAGGCACCCACTGCCGCGTTCACGTCGTCGGCGGCCGAGCTCGCCGTGACGTTCGATGCGACAGGATCGACGGATGCCGATGGCAGCGTCGCGAGCTACGCCTGGGACTTCGGAGATGGTGCGAGCGACACCGGAGCAACGCCCTCGCACAGCTACGCCAGCTCGGGTACCTACACGGTCGTGCTCACGGTGACGGATGACGAGTCGGCGACAGGAACGGTCAGTCACGATGTCGTCGTGACGGCACCGCCGGGCGCAGCCTTCGCCGAAGACGCCTTCGAGCGCACGGTTGCCGCTGGCTGGGGCTCCGCCAACACGGGTGGGGCCTGGTCGTCGAATACGAACTCGACCTACACCGTCGGTAGCGGCGAGGGTGCTTTCGTGCACACGAGTTCGGGTACTACTCGCCGGGCGTTACTGGCGGGCGTGAGCGAAACCTCGGTAGAGGCTCACGTGGAGATCACCACCGATAAGGCTGCCGAATCCGGCCACATTGTCGTGGGCGTGATTGGTCGTCAGGTTGGGTCGGCGTTCTACCAAGCGCGCCTGCGCCTGCAAACTGGCGGAGTCGTCGGACTGCAGATCATGTCGGGCTCCACGGTAGTGCTCGCCAACATGAACGTGCCGGGAATGACCTACGCGGCTGGGGATACCTTCATCCTGAAGACCACGGTGGAGGGCACGAGCCCGACCACGATTTCGGCCAAGTTGTGGAAGGAGGGAGACACCGAGCCGGCCGCCTGGCAGCTCGTGACTACCGATTCCACGGCAGCGTTGCAGGCGGCAGGTTCGGTCGGGTTCGAGAGTTACCTCTCGGGCTCGGCACCCAACGCTCCCGTGACCGTGAGGTTCGACAACTTCAGCGCGCGCCCCGTGCAGTAGGCAGCCTGAGCGTGTCAGGCAAACGGTCGGCCCTCGGAGCAATCGGCTCTCAGGGAATGCAGGCTCTCTCGAGCTTCACGATTCAGGCGCTTGTCGCGCGCACGCTCGGTTTTGATGGCCTCGGCGCTTTTGCCATCGCGTATGGCGTGATGGTGCTCGTCGCCGGACTTGCGAGTGGGATGGTCGGCGACTCGCTCGTCGTACTGGAACGGCGTGCTCCGGCCGTGCGCTCGGCGCTGCAGCAGTTCGCTCTCGGTATTGCTGTGGGGGCCGGAGTGCTGTCTGCTGCGCTCGCGGGAGCATCCGGACTTCTGGATGCCCCAACCGCCGCGATGTTCGGAGCCGGCGTCGCCCTCTTCGCGCTCGAAGAACTCATGCGTCGCCTGCTCATGGCCGGCTTCGGATTCTGGCGCGTCATGGTGATCGACTTCGCGTCGTTCGCGGTCGCGCTCGCCGTGATCGGGCTGAGTGCGCTCGCCGGAGCCCTCAGCCTCTTCGTGTTTCTCGGTGCCGTGGCGGCCGGTCAGCTCGCCGCTATCGGGCTCGGCGCAGTGCTGCTGCCGCGGCAAGAACGCTTCGTCGTGGGCTTCGTGCGCGGGGGCGTTGGCACCGTCTTTCGCTACGGCATCTGGCGGGCTGGCCAACAGTTCCTCCGCCCCGCCCTGCTCACCGTCGTGCGCACCCTCGTGACCGTGCTCGCCAGCCTCGCCGCCACCGGACTGCTCGAGGCGGGCCGCGTCTTCGTCGCCCCGGCCACTCTCGCGGTCAGTGGCCTCAGCTCGTATCTCTTCGTCTCCTTCGCGCGCGACAACAGCAAGCCTCTGGCCGAGAAACTACGGCGAGCGGACCGGGCCGTCAGCACTCTGGTCAGCCTCACCGTGGTCGTCGGCGCGCTCCTTGTCGCGCTCCTGCCGTGGGGAGGTGCGCTACTCTTTGGCACCGCGCCCGATCTGCTCGCCGTGATTGGCTGGATCGCCTACACCGCGTCTATTGCCGCCGTGACTCCGTATGGTGCGCTCGCGGCGGTCGGCGGAAAACAAGCGGCCGTGTTCGCTATTCGGGCGGCCGATACCGTTCTCGCCATCGGATTCGTGAGCGCCATCTTGCTGGCCGGGGGAGACGTGCAGTGGGTTCCGGCGGCGCTGGCCGCGGCATCCATTCTGGGCGGGCTCGGGATTCGTTGGATGATTCTCGTGCCGCTGGTGCGGGCCGGCTAGCGCTCGATCACGCTGCCGCCGAGGTGCTCGAGCCCGGTCTGCTCTTGCCCGGTGCCGCGTGCAAAGTCGGCGAGCGAGCTAAACGGGGTCACCCCGATCGCGTTGGTCGGCCAGGCAATGAGGGTTCGCGGTTCGAGTTCGGTCGCGCGCACGTAGAGGTTGTTGTCGACGGTGATGCCGAAGTCGCGGGCGCTGCGGGTGCGGGAGTAGTCCTCGATCCAGATGAGAGCTTCACTGCTGTCGACCAGTGTGTTGCCGACGATGCTCACGTCGGTGCCGACCCAGGTCATCTCGGCGTCATCCAGATACCGTTCGTCGTGACCGGCTTCGTTCTCGTCGCTCTTGAGGCGGTTGTCTTGAAGCACCGCGATGGCGTTGCGGCTGCCCACGACGACGTTGTCGCGAATCTCGACACTGCTCGTGTCATTGATCTTCATGCCGAAGATGCCATTGTCGGCGAGGTAGTTGTCGGCCACGAGCGCGCGGGCCGAGATTTCGAGAAAGAGCCCGTGGCCGGCATTGCCCACGAAGGTGTTGCCCGTGATGGTCAGGTCGCGGCACGACTGGTCGAACCACAGGGCGGTCGCGTTGTTGTCGGAGAAGTCAGAGTTGCGAATCTCGACGGTGCGCGAGCGCGTGAGTTTTAGCCCGCCCGCGACGGGTGCGCGGTTGAACCACTCCGTGTTGTTGCCGGATGCCTTCAGCCCGTCGATCTGGAGGTTATCGGCGTAGTTGGCGGCCACTCCGATCATCCCGCTTTCGGTAACCGTCACCTGGCGGATCGTCGTGTTGGCCGCCGTGATGAACAGGCCCGTTGTAGCCGACTCGGTGATCACCACGTTCTCGATTGTCACACCGGGTCGCTCGACCGTGACTGCGCCAAAGTCGGGCACCGAGGGCGCAAAGCGACGAATGCCGATGCCGCGAATCGTCGATCCTTCTGCCCGGATGCTCAGGGCCCGCTGAAGCGTGCTTGCCCTCACGGTGTGGCCGCTGGGGTTCTCGCCGAGGTACAGCACGCCCGCGCTCTCGTCGTGGAAGAAGCTCGACGCCGTCACCTCGTCGCGCGAGCCGACCTGCGTGAGTGGGGCGTCATCCAGCCACAGTTGGTCCGGATGCGCGGCGAGCGGATGCCCGGCGGTCACGAAGTTCCAGTACTGCTCGGTGTTGTCGGGGGCGCCCCGTTCGTAGGTGGGGCTCGAGTCGAAGACGGTGCCCCACGCCACCGACCAGAGCTCGCCATCAGCCTGCTCCCCGTCGGCCTGCCAACCATCGACCACTTCGCTGCCGTCGAGCCAGACCACCTCGCCCGGGTACGACTGCACCGTTACCGGGGTGCCCTCGGCGATCGTGAACGCCTCGTGGTACTCACCGCCGCGCAGCACGATCATGCCGCCGGCAGTCACCCGCGCCAGCGCCGCCCTGATCGTGCGGAGCGGTGACGCGAGGCTGCCGTCCGCGTCGTTGTCGCCGGTGGGCGAGACGAAGAGAGCGCCGGACTGGATGTCGTAACTGGTGGTTCCGAGTTCGGCTGCTCCGGCATCCGCAGCCCTCGCCGCAACATCGTCGGGGGCGCCGACGCCCTCGACAACAGGAACGTTCGTTCGAGCGGTGCTGTTGGCGCTGCCGCCGAGAGATGAGACCACTAGAGCACTCGCAGCGATGGCGAGAGCGAGCACGATTGCGACCGCAGCGAAGACCTGTCGGCGTCGAAAACGCCGATTCGTCGTGCCTGTCGCAACGCTCACTAGCGCTCCTTATGGCGTGAAAACCGCAGCAATCGGGGGTGCGCTGCGGAATCGATCCGGTATCTATTCTCCCAGAATCGCCCGGAAGCTACTAGGGTAAGGAAACCTGCAACGCTTGTTCAGCACACTGTCGTGCTGATTGTTACCCATCCCGATTGGGGTTCAACGCGTGGAAAGTTTGAGCTATCTCGAAATTTTCCGGCAGCGATGGCGTGCGATCCTTATTGCTGTCGTGGTCGGAGTGGGTTCCGCTGCGCTTATTGCGTTCAGCATCGCGCCGACCTACACGTCGACCGCCACTCTCTTCTTGTCGGTGAAAGACGTCAACGCCACGCTCGCGGAGCGATCGCAATTCTCCCTTGCTCGGGTCAACTCATACACCGACCTCGTGCGCAGCTCCGAGGTTCTTGAGCCGGTCATTTCAGACCTCGGCCTCGACCTCACGGTGCAAGAGTTGCGCAGTCAGGTCTCGGCAACCAACCCCAACAGCACCGTCAACATCAACATCGCTGCTCAGGCCAGTAGCGCTCAGGATGCCGCCCGCATTGCCAACGCGGTTGCTGACAGTCTGTCGCGCCTTGTTTCCCGCGTCGAAAATTTCGGCACGTTCTCGGTCTCGCTTGAGCGACTCATCCCGGCGCTGCCGCCAGCGGCACCGAGCGCTCCGCAGAAGACGGTCATTCTGGGTCTCGGCCTGGTTGCGGGGCTCGCCGCCGGCGCTGTACTTGCCCTGCTTTTGGCGCGCTTCGACCGTCGGATGCGTCAACCCAGTGATGTGCGCCGCGTCACCGGATTGCCCGTGCTCGCGGCCGTTCCGCGAGGGCATCGTCGCTCGCGAGGCAACGGTGCTGACCCCGAGTCGACGGTAGAGGCTGCGTACACAGAAGCTCTCGCCCGCATCACCCAGGCCAACGGTGGCACGGTGCCGCGCATCCTGTTGCTCGCGCCGGCCGGAGCCACAGCCAATCACGCTTCGGTCTCGTTGGGCGTTGTCGGTGCAGTTTCTGCAACCGGCAGGCAAGCGCTCTTTGTCGAAGCGGAAGTTTCTGGGGGCGATGACACCGCCCTTGGCCACTTCGCCGGCACCGCAGGACTCGCTGAACTGCTCAATGAGTCGACGACTCTGCCTGAAGTCACGCGCACGCTCGATGGTTCGGAGGCACTATTCGTCTCCGCCGGGGTCGCCGAAACGACCGAAGTTGCCGCCGACAAGACCCTGCGATCGGTGCTCACGCGGCTCATTTCGCGAGCGGATGTTGTGATCACGCAAGCGACATCCGAGAGTCGCCCGCTGAGCGTTCCCCTCATCGCCCCGTTCGTGGAGGTGGCTATGATCGTGGTTCGCTACAACCACACCTCCGAGGCTGAACTTGCGCAGACCGTCAGCCAGCTTCGTATTGCTGGGGTTCGCCCGCTCGGTGTCGTGCTGACGGATGTGCCGAATGCTCGCCACCTCGAACTGATGGCGACGTGGACTCCGGATGACTTCGCAGGCGGCCCCGCGAAAGCGCACGTGCATTTGCGGCGCAAGGCCAGCAAGCCCGCGGCGCCCACAGCGAACGCTACTGCCACCGCGGACCCCTCAACGGAGACCAAGGTTGGCCCCGACAGGAAGAAGAGCATGGCATCCGAATCCTCACCTTCGCCGACGCCCGTACCGAAGCCGTCACCGCCTAAGCCTGCCCCGCCCTCAGGACGCACCGAGCCTGCTGCTGCCTCTGCCTCCGAGCGCTCAAGCGAGAATGAACGCGTGGTCGTGGACTGATGTTCGCGACAGAACAGCGGGGGCGCAGTACCGTCTCACGTTCCTTGATCGGAACGTGGCTCCTCGTTGTTCTGAGCGTCGTCTCGTGGCGTCCCGATGCCCTCTTCGATGGCGGCTTTGATGTCGTGGTTATTGCGAAAGCCCTTGTCGCGTTTACTGCTTTTCTGTGCGCGGTAAC
The DNA here is from genome assembly GCF_015864575.1 of Salinibacterium sp. SWN248. GTDB lineage: Bacteria > Actinomycetota > Actinomycetes > Actinomycetales > Microbacteriaceae > Rhodoglobus. Next base: position 369,891 of record NZ_JADYWW010000001.1, read on the forward strand.
GATTCATTCGCGCGCTCGCGTTCACGCGCGAGTCGGCGTGCGATCGGTCATCCTGCTCTTCATCGTTGTGGGCCTCTCGTGTGTTGGCGCACTAGCGGCAGACAGCCCGATGCCGTCGCTCGTGCTCGCCGTACGCATCGTGCTGCTCGCCGCCACGGTCTACGTGTTGGCGAGCAGTGCTGCGCCGCTCGAGGTGTTGACGTCCCTGTTCATTGCGATGGGCATCCTGACTCTTATCGGTGCCGCGAGCGGGCTGCCCGAATTTCTGAGCGACGGCCGGCTGCCGAGTGGCATCCCCGCCATGAAACCCAACGAGCTCGCCGGGCTTGCCGCGCCGCCCCTGCTCGCTATTGCGATCGATATCGCGCAGCGCGGGCTCACCCCGCGCAAGTCGGTGTTGCTCGTCACCTTTGCCGCGATCCTGTTGGCGACCGGATCCCGCACCACCCTGATCGTCGTCGTCATCGCGATGGTGCTGGCCGTCGTGCTGGCGTGGCCCGTTCCGCATTCCACGGGCATCGCCCTCATCCTGCTTGTGCCCGTCTCCTATGCCATGGTGGCGTTCACGAATGTGGTGTCTGAGGTCGCTATTCGCGGTCAGGATGTCAGTGAACTCGCCACTCTCAGTTCCCGCACGATTGCGTGGCAAGCGGTGTTCAGCATCCCGATGGACACCTGGCACAAGTGGATCGGTGTCGGCCTCGCGGCCAAGACCATCGAGGTTGATCAGCGCTGGTGGGATGTTCAAGTGCTCGACAGCAGTTGGATCTCCATCCTGTCGCAGGCCGGCATCCTCGGACTGATCGCGGTCGGAATCTGGGTGCTCTTCACCCTGAGGGACAGTCTCAAGAATCGCGAACTGCGCACCCTCACGCTTCCCCTGCTCGTTCTGCTTCTCGTGCGTAGTGCGCTCGAGAACGGGCTTATCGAGTCGAGCGTGATCTTCACGCTCTTCTTCCTCACGTCGCTCGTCCTTGAGCGAGGGCACCGTTACCCCTTCGAACGCAACCACTCTGTGCGGTTCGCGCTCGCTGTGGCACCAGCGCCCATCCCCCTCGAAGAACTCACACCTCCCCCGACCCGAACCCGGTGAGCACATGTCTCAAAGAATTGGATACGCCGCAGGAGCCTACGACCTCTTTCACGTTGGCCACCTCAACATTCTCAAACGCGCAAAGGAAGAGTGCGACTATCTGATCGCTGGCGTTGTTTCCGACGAAATGCTGGAGCAGACCAAGAAGCTGCGACCCACAGTTCCTCTTGAGGAGCGCTTAGAAATTGTGCGCAGCATCTGCTACGTGGATGAGGCGGTCGCCGAAACGGTGCCAGACAAGTTGGAGATGTGGCGTCGCTTGCAGTTCACGACGTTCTTCAAAGGTGACGATTGGCGCGGCACCGAAAAGGGGCTGAAGTTGGAGCGCGAGTTCGCCGCCGTCGGCGTCGAGGTTGTGTACTTTCCTTACACGGCCAACACGTCGAGCACCGGCCTGCGGCGGGCGCTGGAGTTGATCGAAGAGATGTCGGCGCGCGCACGGGCATAGTGGGGCAAACGCACCCAATTCACGCGGCAACCATTCAGACACCCGGAATAGCGTGGCGTTGCGGGCGGTTCTCCCCTGCAACGACATTTTCCCCAATTTTTGGAGCGCCATGAATCTCACCCAGCAGCTCAAAGAACGTGCCGACAACAGTGCGGCCACAAAGTCTGCCGAAGACAGCGCGACCCTCACGAACTCGGTGACCGAAGTCGAAAAGGCTGGCATCGTCAACAACGCGCTCAAGGTCGGCGACACCGCCCCTGACTTCTCGCTGCCGGATGCCGAAGGCAACACGGTGCGCCTCAGCGAATTGCTCGAAAAGGGCCCCGTTGCGATCGCGTTTTACCGCGGCTCCTGGTGCCCCTACTGCAACATCGAACTCAAGGCCCTGCAGGACATGCTTCCCGAGTTCCGCGCCGCTGGAGCAACGCTCGTGGCGATCTCGCCGCAAACCCCCGACGAGTCCCTCTCTCTCGAAGAGAAGCACAACCTCGAATTCCCCGTGCTCTCCGACGGCGAGCTCGAAGCGATCAACGGCTTCGGACTCCTTCACCCCGTGGATGACCGCACCAAGGCGTTCTACGAAAAGTCCGGTTACGACCTCGTGAAGTCCAACGGTGCGACTGGCTGGCAGCTGCCGCTTCCCGCAACCTACGTGATCGCGCAAGACGGCACTATCGCGTACGCGTTCGTGCAGGCGGACTACAAGTTGCGTGCCGAGCCCGCCGACGTCATCGAGGCGATCAAGGCTCTTTAGTGCCTCGGCCGCGTGCTGGTTTCTGGCACGTGGCCGCTGCGTCCCAGCCCAGGCGTAGGCTGGCGGGATGATTGAAACTCAGACACTTCTCGATGGCAGTTGGGCGTGGATTGCCCTCGCTATTGTCACCGCCGGCCTTGCGGAAATGAAGCATCGTCGGCGCTGGGTGTGGTTTCTTCTCGCCCTCATTTTCGGGCCGATCGCCACTGCGCTCGTCGTGATCTGGCGCCGCCCCGATTCCCCCTTCGGAAGGTAACGCAGTATGTCTCACCAGTTCGCTAGCTACGTCGCCATTGGTGACAGTTTCACCGAGGGCGTCGGAGATGAACTGCCGGATGGTCGGGTGCGCGGTTGGGCAGACCAAGTTGCTCTCGGTCTTGCGCTCGCATCGCCTGAGCCAGTCACCTATGCCAACCTCGCCATCCGTGGACGGCTCCTCGCACCCATCGCGGGGGAGCAGTTGCAGGCTGCGGTTGCCCTCCGGCCTCAGCTGATGAGCCTCAATGGTGGCGGAAACGACATCATGCGCCCCAAAGTCTCGCTGGAATCGATCACCGACCAACTACTGGCCGCAGTCGATACGGCCACGGCCAGCGGCATCCACGTTCTCTTACTCAGTGGCGGAAACCCGAGCAAGCACTTGCCGTTCGGATCGGTGATGGCCACGCGCGGTGATCGTTTAGCTCACGAGGTCATGTCGCGGGCGTCGAAGGACAACGTGACTTTCGTCAACAACTGGGCGGATGCCGAACTCACCAAGCTGCAGTACTGGTCGGTCGACAAACTGCACCTCAACGCGCGCGGGCATGCCCGCGTGGCGAGCAACGTGTTGTCGGCGCTCGAGATTGCGGTGCCCGACTTTGGCGCTGATGAGGGGCCAGCGGATGACGCTCGCCCCCGCACTGCGGCCTACTGGCGTGAATACGTGCTCCCGTGGATCGGCCGCCGTCTCACGGGGCGTTCCTCGGGCGACAACCGCGAACCGAAGAGTGCGACCTTGCAGCCCGTGGAGATCGCGGGGCGCTAGGTTTTTCCGGCGGCGTTGGCGAGGCTGGCGCCGCACAACGATGAAGGAGCTCTCATGACAACGGCACCGACTACTTACGAAGTTCACGGGCGAAGCGTTGCCCGTCACGAGGCGTCAATTCAGGCCGGAAATCAGACGATTCCGATCGATGCGCTGTGGGGTGCCGCAGAGTCTTCTGCGCTGCCAGGGCCAGCAGATCTGCTCGCATCAGCGTTGGCCGCGTGCATGCTCAAGAACCTCGAGCGATCTGGTGCGCTCATCCCGTTCAGCTACGAGAGTGCTGAAATTGATGTTCGCGCCCGCCGCCAAGATGCGCCGCCGAAATTCGTCGAGTTCGAATACGAAATCCGCCTTGTCACGAACGAAGACGAACGACGGGTCGAAATGTTGCACCGCAACCTCAGCCACTACGGCACCGTGTACAACACGCTCGCGGCGGTTGCCGACGTGCACGGCACCATTGTTGTGGTCAAGCCCTCCGCCGAGATCTAGGCGCGCGCGGCGAGCTAGTTGCGCGCGGCGAGCAGTTCCGCGAGACGCGGCAACTGGGTCTCATCGGCGAGTGCCGAACCGACCGCAACAACCTTTGCGCCCGCGGTGAGGTACTCGCCGGCGTTGCCGGCATCCATTCCGCCGGTGGCGACGAATCGCATCGCGGGGAACGGTCCGCGCATTGCGCCGAACCAGCTTGTGCCCAAGAGGGATGCCGGGAAGGCCTTCACCCAGGTGAGGCCAGCGGCTTGTGCGGTCTGAACCTCGGTCGCGGAGGCAACGCCCGGCAGCGGGGGCATTCCCGCTTCGAACGAGGCGCGAACGACGTCGAGGTCGAAGCCGGGGCTGACGGTGAAGGCCGCTCCGGCCTCCGCAGCTTGGCGCACGTGCTCGAGGGTGACGACGGTTCCGGCGCCGACAGACTTGCCGAGCTCCTTGCCTGCAGCAACGACGGCGCGCAGTGCTTCAACATCTTCGTCGCTCTGGATGGGCACTTCTACGGAGTCGATGCCGAGCTCCCACGCGGTGCGCGCGAGGGCAACACTGCGGTCGACGCCGAAGCCGCGAAGGATCGCCATGAGGGGCTGGCCTTCGAAGAGCTGGTCGAGGGATTCGTTAGAGATCTGAGCCATGAGAGTGAGCCTTTCAGCGGTGTGGGGAGAAAAGTTAGAGCGTGGGGAGGTCGGTTGTCGATTGCAGAACGAGGGCAGCGCGGTCGTGGCCGAGGCTCAAGCGCTGCTCGGGGGAGAGCCCGGTGAGGTAGCCGCTGAGGTAGCCGGCAGCGAACGCGTCGCCCGCTCCGACGGCTTCAACGACGTCGACCTTGTGGGCGGGCACGAAGACGCTGCCCTCGGCGCTGAACTCTGTCGCGCCGACGTCGCCGTCTTTGATCACGAGGATGCCGGGGGCGTCGAGCAGCGCCCGCACTTCTTCCGGCGTGGTCGTGCCCCACAGCACTTCGGCCTCATCGAGACCGACGAGCACGATGTCGGCGCGGCGGGCGAGAGCGAGGAGAGTTGGCCCGGCCTCTTCGATGGGCCAGAGAGCGGCGCGGTAGTTGACGTCGAAGCTCACAACAGTGTCGCTGTGCTGGGCGCGATCGAGCACTGACTCGATGAGCGCGGCACACGTGGCTGAGAGCGACGGCGTGATCCCCGAGATGTGAGTGATGGCCGCCTGCTCGAACGGAACCTCACCGAGATCATCCGGTGTCATTGCCGACGCCGCAGAACCCGCGCGATAGTAGGTCACACCGTTGCCGGGATCTTTGAAGTAAAAGCCGGTGGGGGCATCCGGAGTGAATTTCACGAGACTGGTATCAACACCGCGCTCGCGCAATTGGCGTTCAACGCGACGACCGAAAGCATCGGTGCCGAGGTGGCTTGCCCACGCGGCGTGATGGCCGAGAGCGGAGAGGTGCACGGCAACGTTCGACTCGGCGCCACCTGTTTCGAGGTGGAACAGTTCGGCGGTTTCGATGGGCTCGGCGACCGTAGGCGCAATGAGCACCATGGTCTCGCCGATCGTAATGATCTCCGGCTGCGTCGTCGTCTGCACGGTTCCACTATCGGCCATATGCGCATTCTGTGCAACACTGTTGCATATAGTGCAACAGACTCGAGCGGGACAAAGCTCCGCCAGTGCAGCAACGAGAGGGAGCCCGGATGTCGCAGAGCGTTCGTCGTGCAGCACGCATCGTCGATTCAATCGCCCGTCGCCCGGCGAGTGTCAGTGAGCTCGCCGAGGAGTTCGGAGTGCACCGCTCAACGATGTTCCGCGAAGTACAGTCGCTCGAAGAAGTTGGCTACCTGCGCAAGCGAAAGAATGGCGAGTACGTGCTCGGGCTGCACCTCATTGCTCTGGCTCATCAGGCATCCGACAGCCTTGATCTGCGGGAAATTGCGCACGATCGACTCGCGAAACTTCACCGCACGGTCGGCAACACCATCCATCTCGCGGCGATGGTCGACCACAGCATTGTCTACGTCGACAAGATCGAAGACACCAGCGGTGTGCGCATGTATTCGCGCATCGGCAGCCCAGCCCGGCCGTACTGCAGTGGCGTTGGCAAGGCGATCCTCGCGGAACTTGCTGCCTCTGACCGGGATGCCGTGCTGCGAAACGTGGTGTGGGAGAAGTTCACGCCCAAGACGCTCACGACGCGCCCCGAGCTCGATGCCGAACTCGCGATCGTCTCCGCCCGCGGCTGGGCGGTCGACGACGGCGAGTTTGAGGACTTCGTGAACTGCGTCGCCGTGCCGATCTATGGCCCTGCCGGTGTCGTAGGTGCACTCTCGAACACAGCAATTCGGATGGTCGCTGACCTCAACGCCCTCAAAGCCAACCTGCCGCTGCTGCAAAGCGTGGCGCGCGAGATCTCGACGGAGCTCGGAGCGGCCTGAGCGGGTGAAGGGGCGCACGAGCGGGCTAGTGGATCTTCTCTCAGCTATCGCCCGTAGGGTGAGGCCATGACACAGCTCACCGTGCTCCTTCATCGGCTCGGCGCGTTCGCGGCCAATATCGCGCAGATGTTCCTGCAAAACTATGGCGGCGGTAACGGCGATCCCCAAGTCTTTGACGAGACGGCCAAGCGCGATCGTGACTCGGATCCTGAAACCGGGCCCAAGGCTCGCGGGAACTGAGCGAGCAACGTGCGCACGCAGGTGAGCCCTACCGCGTCGGGTCGAAGACCTGACCGTCGTCGTTTTGCACAGCCCAGCTGAACCACATCTCGAAATAGAACGGAATCTCAGCCCCCTCTGGATCGATTATCTCCAGCTCGCCATCAGTTTTCGTGAGCGAGACCGTGCCCTCAGCGACAGTGGTTTCGTAACTGATGCCATCGTCGAGCGTCAACCACGGTGCGGCCACGTGGGTGTCGCCCACCGTGAACGCCACGAAGATTTCTTTGGACGGGTAGCGGTCATCAACTCGGCTGGGCACGAAGTAGAAGCTGTCGCTGTCGTCATAGCCGGCGTAGGGATTGTTGGAGTAGTCGCGCGTATGGCCGGTAGCTTCGCTGAGCACCACGGCATCCGGGTGGCGCTGTTTGATCTCACCCAGACTGAGCAACTGGAAGCTGTGCAGCTGGAGTTCGCTCGGGTAGTGCGTGCCGGCCAAAGCGTTGCCGGTGCTCTGCTGCCAGAGCGTCTCGGTTTCGCGGTCGAACATGATCATGTTGCTCTCGAGAAGCCCGCCACTCACTCCGAAAGTAGTGACGGTTCCGTCGGGCAGCACGCTGTCGTACACGGCTGCGCTGCCGCAGAGCGGGCAGAAGCTGACGGCGATCGGTGCACCGTCAATCGTGTCGTTCACAATTTCGTGCCAGACCAAGATGTTGTACGGGTACACCTTCGTTTCGGTGTCGCCCTGCACCACAATGGCGAGAACGTCATCCGGATGCTCGAAGTCGGCTACTGGCTCGAAGCGGGGCTCATCGATCGCCGGGATGCCATCTTTGGGCGGCCCGCCGCTGAGCGCCTGGCTGATTGCCGGGTCGGCCTGCGACCAGTCGGTGGCGGCAAAGCCTTGCTCAAGGAAAGGCGGGATATCAACCGCGCTGGATGACGAACCTGTCGTTCCCGCGGAACCGCTGGGCGAGGTGAGGTTGCTGCCGCTCAGCGCAATGCCCGCGACGATGGCGGTGATTCCCGCGACGGCGGCGGCAATCACGATTGCGGTTGTTCGCTTCTTCATGAGCTGGCTCCCGGTCGTGGCGCGTGGTGTTCGCCCAGACTAAGAGGAGCCTGCTATTCGTGTCTGTGACATGGCGCACAGAGCGGTCGATAGCGCGCTATCGACCGCTCTGTCGCTAAGAATCCGGTCTAGGAAACCGCGCTCGACGCCGCCCACAGGTTGATGCCGGCATCCTTGGCGTGCTCGTCGATCGCAGCCAACTCGGCTGGCTCGAATTCGAGGTTCTGAACCGCAGCAAGGTTCTGCTCAAGCTGCGTCACGCTTGAGGCGCCGATGAGGGCCGACGTGACGCGGTCGTTGCGTAGTGCCCACGAGATGGCGAGCTGCGCGAGTGACTGGCCGCGTCCGGAAGCGATGTCGTTGAGCGCCTTTACGCGGCCGAGGGTTTCGTCGTTGAGCATTCCCGACTTGAGCGAGCCACCCTTGGCTGCGCGCGAGTCTGCAGGAACCTCACCGAGGTAGCGGTCAGTGAGCAGACCCTGGGCGAGCGGCGAGAAGGCGATAGTGCCCAAGCCGAGCTCCTCCACGGTGTCGAGCAGACCGTTTTCGATCCACCGGTTGAACATGGAGTACGAGGGCTGGTGGATGACCAGAGGCGTTCCGAGGTCGTTCATGATGCGCACGGCTTCGCGCGTGAGTTCGGGGGAGTAGCTCGAAATTCCCGCATAGAGCGCCCGGCCCGAGGTGACGGCGGTGTGCAGCGCACCCATCGTCTCCTCCAGAGGAGTGTCGGGGTCGGCACGGTGAGAGTAAAAGATGTCAACGTAGTCGAGACCAAGGCGGTTAAGCGACTGGTCGAGACTCGCGAGCAAATACTTGCGCGATCCCATCACACCGTAGGGGCCTGGCCACATGTCATAGCCGGCCTTGCTCGAGATGATCATCTCGTCGCGGTACGGGCGGAAGTCTTCGCGCAGAATCTGGCCGAAGTTCGACTCGGCAGAACCGGCGGGAGGGCCATAGTTGTTGGCGAGGTCGAAGTGAGTGACGCCGAGATCGAAAGCGCGGCGCAGGATGGCGCGCTGATTCGCGATCGGTTTGTCATCTCCAAAGTTCTGCCAGAGGCCGAGAGACACGGCCGGCAATTTAAGGCCACTACGCCCAACACGGCGGTAGGGCATCGGTTCGTAACGGGCATCATCAGCGACATAGACCATTCGCTAATGCTGCCATAACTTTCCTCACTGCAGCAGGGAACGGGAGTTCCTCATCGGGGCCAGTCTGCTGCTGAGTAAGTCACATCACACTTCGGGCGTGGGCGGGAGACGTAGCATTGGCCTAATGACAAAGCCCCGCACCTCAACTCTGTGGCGCGCTGGCGTGCTTCTTGTCATTTTTGTGGCAATTGTGGTCGTTGCGTTGACGGTGCAACTCCCTTCCGTGGATGAGATCCACGAGTGGACCCAGAGCGCCGGAAGTCTCGGGATTGCCCTTTTTGTGATCGGCTACGCACTGCTCACTCTGACTCCCATTCCCAAGAGCGTGCTGAGCATGGCTGGTGGTGTCGCGTGGGGACTCTGGGTAGGCACTCTCATTGTGCTGATCGGCGCCTTGATCGGTGCGACCCTCTCGTTCTGGCTGGGCAGAGTGTTAGGGCGGGATGCTGTTGAACATTTCACGGGAGGGCGAGTGCGCGCCGTCGATGAGATGTTGCAGCGCCGCGGACTGCTCTCGGTGATTGCGTTGCGACTCATCCCTGTGCTCCCGTTCACGCTCATCAACTACGCGGCAGGACTGACTGCTGTGCGCATTCGGGATTACGCCCTGGGCACTGTCATCGGGATCATCCCGGGAACCTTCGCGTATGTCGCCGTTGGGGCGTACGGGGCAGAGCTCAACAGCGGGTTCTACATCGCGGTGGGAGCACTTGGCGTGCTCGCCCTAGGCGGTGTGATTATTGCGCACCGCATCCGCAAAGATGACTCGGTGCCAGAAGAAGTTGTGCCGGAGCAAGCTGCTCCAGAGCAGGCATAGTCCTGCAGGGGCGGGTGATCGCCCCAAGGTCGCCGCGTCTGGCCCGCTAAGCGGGCACCGTCCACAGCGCTTCGCAGGGAAGGCTCACGGTGACGGGGTCGCCGACCGAGAGTAGATTGCCGGGAGCTGCCTCGGTGTGAACATCCGCATCTCCGACCCGCACGACAAGTTCGCGGCGTGGGCCACGCTGAACGGCAGCCGTGACGGTGCCGCGAAGCTCGCGCGGGCCTAATCTTTGGCAGGCAGCAGCATCGGCGTGAGGGGTGGCGAGAGCAGCGGCATCCGCCCCGCTTGTGGCGTGACGCAGCGTGGAGGTGACGGCTTCGTGGCGAAAGACGAGCGTTGCGCGGCCGGAGCCAACGTCGCCGTCAATAGCGACGGCACCGATCGCGGAATGGTGCACGCCATTGTCGATCACGCCCGCAAAAGCATTCTTGCCGCCAAGCAACCGGGCGACGGCAAGCGACGCAGGCTGATGAAAAACATGATCAACGGTGTCGTGCTGCAGCAGCTGACCGTTCTCCAACACGACGATCCGTTCGGCCATCGCGCTCGCTTCGTCGCGGTCGTGAGTAACGAAGAGAATAGTCGGATTCACGGCCGCACGAATGCTCGCAATCATCGCGTGCATTTCATCCTTTAACCCGGGATCCAGGGCACTGAATGGTTCATCGAGCAACAGCACCGAGGGCTTCGCTGCGAGAGCACGCGCCACGGCAACGCGCTGCTGCTGACCGCCCGAAAGCGACTGCGGTGAGCGGGAAGCGAAAGTGCCCATCTGCACCATCTCGAGATGTTCGCGGGCCTGTTTCCGCGCCTGCGCACGGCTGACGCCCGCAGCGCGATCGGCGAACGCGACATTGTCGAGCACCGTCAAATGCGGAAACAGCAGCGGGCGCTGGAACACCATCGAGATACCGCGCTGCTCCGGGAGAAGCGCGGTGACATCCCGACCGCTGAGGCGCACACGGCCACCATTGGCATCCTCAAGACCGGCAATGATTCGCAGAATCGTGCTCTTGCCTGAGCCACTCGGCCCGACAATGGCGGTGCTCGTGCCGGGCAGAATGTCAAGGTTCACGCCGTGCAGCGCGGCTGGCGCGGTGGTCGAATAGCTCTTCGTGACAGACGTGAGCGTGATCGCAGAGGTCATCAATTCGGTGGTCATCGTTGTCTCCCTGGGTCAAGATTACGGCTGCGAGCGATGAGGCCAAGCAGAATGAGCGGCGGAATCACCGCAGACAATGACAGCACCGCCACACTTGATTCGTTGCCGACCCCGGATGCGCTTGACGCAATAATCAGCGGCAGTGTCACGAGGTGGCCACCTCCCACCACCAATGTGATGAGGTAATCGCTCCAGCCCACGAGGAACGCAAGAAACGCGGACCGTGCCAGCGCCGGAGCAATCAGCGGCAGATGGATGCGCCACAACGTCAGTCGCGAACTCGCCCCGAGCGTGCGGGCGGCTTCATCGAACCCATCGTCGTAGGCGGCGTAGGCGGCACGCATCGAAAAAGTCGTATACGGAATCGCGACGGCCACCAGCACGAGAACCACGCCAACAACGGGAGGAACCCATGCCCGCAACAGCAGCACATTGAGGCCGAGTACCGCAGCAAAGGGTGGCAGCATCACCGGAGAGAAAAGCAGAACGGTGATCGCCTTGCCGAAACGCACCTGACCGCGAGAAAGGGCGCGGGCCGCCATCGCTCCGAGCGGGGTCGCGATCGCGGCCACGACAAGTGAGAGCGCCAGCGAATGGAGGAAAGCGCGCCCGCCTCCGTTGGCGATAGCGGCGGTGAGGCCGTCGGTGCCGGTCTCCATCGGAAACGCTGCGGGGTGCATCCATTGGTCGGCAAACGACCACAGCACGAGCGGCAAGAAAGGCAACGCGAACCACAGCGCAATCAGCGCGGTCGACAGGATGCGCAGGGCACGGGCGAGCCCGCGAGACTGGGTCAGGGGCCGACCATGATCTCCGGGCATCCGCCGCTGCTGCTGGTTGCTGCGCGCAGTGTCGAGGTCGACGCTCGTAGTGGTGACGGTCATTGCCACGCTCGCATCCGGCGGAGTCCGAGCATGGCGAGCACCACAACGGCGGCAGTGAGAAGCAGAGTAATCACGGCAACGGCGGCCGCTTCCGGCCGAGCGGTGAGGCTAGCTGAGTTGAAGAGGCGAAGCGCCATCACCGAGAGCGGCTCAGGGTAGGTCTTGCCGAGCAGCCATGCGACCTCATAGGAGCCGAGCGTGTAGGCGAAAGCGATAGTGGATGCCACGAGTAGCGACGGGGCGGCCAGCGGCAAAACGACGAAGCGCAGCCGTGCTCCGCGGTGAGCGCCGAGCACCGCGGCAGTTTCGTCGTAGGACGTGATGCGGGTGGCGAGGGTGCCGACAATGATGAGCGCGATGAACGCTGACTCTTTCCACGCGTACTCGGCGATGACGGCAAACCAGGTGGGGCCGGCGACGAGCGCGGGCCATGACTCTGGCGGGATGCCGAAAATGCGCGCGAGCACACCAGAGTCGGAGAGGAGGAGTCCAACGCTCGCGGCGCCGACGAGGTGGGGCACGGTGACGGCGGCAGCGCTGAGCGCACCCACGATGCGGCCGCCCCAGTTTCCGGAGATGATCAGCACGGCGGTGAAGAAGCCGACGACGGCAGCGATCGCGGTCGAGACGACGGCGATCCCGAGGGAGAGCAGCGCCGAGCTGAGGAGATCGTCGGTGCCCTCGAAGGTCTTAACGCTCAACGCGGGCGTGCCCACGAGGGGCATGAGCCCGAGACTCTGCACCACTGTGGTGCCGATGCCACCGATCACCACAATCGCGACCGGGATCACGGCTGGCAGCACGAGAAGGGTGGCGCGCACCCCTCGGCGTCGCGGCCGGCTCAGCATCGCTGTCATCAGCGAGCAGCGATCCTCGTGCGCCAAGCGTCATCGAGAGCGGGGACCCATTCGGCCGAGAGTTCGGGGTTGGCGTTCTGCGAAAGGATGTCAAAACTCGGCACGACGGGCGATTGCGGCAGCGCATCGAAGAGTGCGCGGTCATCGGCAGAGAGAGCATCCAAATCCAACACCGTGAACTGGCCCCACACTGCCGGGTCAGCTTTCGCGACCTGCTGCTCAACCGACAGGGCTTCGTTGGCGACAACCATCGCGCCGGCGATGTTGCCGGAGTTGCTGGGGATGCCGAAGAAGCTGGCGTTGCCGAGCGTTCCATCGTCGACGGTCAGCACTCGCGTCGTGTCGGGCAGGGTGCCGTTCTCGACGAGGGCGGTAAGGGTGGCTGGCCCGTAGGTCATCATCATGTCGATCTCACCATCGGCAAAGAGCTTGGTGAGTTGTTCGGATGTTGCGGGGTACGTGCTGCCTTCACGCCACAGCGACGGAGCGAGGGCGTCGAGGCGGTCGAACAGCGCCGGCGAGAGTTCGTCGAAAGCCTCATCGCTGAAGGTGGATGGGACGTTCTCGTAGCCACCTGACTCGCTGTAGAGCACCGACCGCAAGAAAGCGGAGCCGGTGAAGTCGGGGGCGGCCGGGTACGTGAAGCGGCCGGGGTTGGCTTCAGCCCACTCGAGGATGCCTTCGATCGTGGTTGGCGGGTCCGGCACGGTCGCCGAGTTGTAAACGAACGAGAACTGCGCTTTGTGCCAGGGAGCTTCGCAGCCGTCGACGGGGGTGCCAAAGTCTTCCGTGAGCAGCGGGTCGGTGGCGGAGACCGCAGTCATGTTCGGCAGGAGGTCTGTCCACTCGCAGAACCAGGCATCCGCTTGTTTGCCGGTGCGGAAGTTGTCGCCGTTGATCCACACGAGGTCGACAGCGCCATCCGTATTGCGGCCAGCCTGCAGCTCAGTGAAAACGCGGTTGAGCGCGTCCTTGGTGTCGGCAATCGGTACGCGTTCGAGCGTGACGCCCTGCGCCGCCGCGGCCGGAGCTAGTACGTCGTCGACGTAGGCGTTGCCCTGATCGTCGCCGCCCCACATCCACAACTTCACGGTCTGGCCGTCGGCCGCGACCTGCACATCAGCCCAATCGAAGAACTCGGGGCCGCGAGGAGTGGTCGTCGGCGCCGAGCACGCGCTCAGGGCCAACACGGTCAGTGCTGCCGTAGCAAGCACGGGAAGGATGCGGCGGCGTGCGGTCGTGGAGTGCTGGGGGCGAAACGGATTGCGAATCGGCACGCACGTGCTCCTTGACAGTCGACGGAAGAGGAAGCGCCAGACACCCAGCGCAGTGAACTCTAAGACTAAGTGCGAACTTCTTCGTTGCTCAGTAAGCCACATCACATACGCAGCGCGGAGCCTCGACATAACATTGGCCAAATGAAAAAGAACCGGTCCTCTTCCCTGTGGAAAGCTGGCGCGTTTGTCGTCTTCCTCATCGCAATTGTGATCGTGGCGTTCACGATCGAAATCCCGTCCGTTGACGAGATTCAAGGATGGGCAGAAGGCACCGGACTGCTTGGTGCTGTGATCTTCATCGTCGCCTACGCCGTGCTTACCCTCACTCCAGCGCCGAAAGCCGTGATCAGCATTGCGGCCGGGCTCGCGTGGGGATTGTGGATCGGCACGCTGCTGGTGCTCGTGGGCGCCGTTATCGGCGCAGCCCTCTCCTTCTGGATTGGCCGCCTTCTCGGCCGCGATGCTGTTGAGCAGTACACCGGCGGCAAGGTTCGCGCCGTCGACGAGATGCTCCAAAAACGCGGACTGCTTTCCATGATCGCGCTGCGCCTTATCCCGCTCATTCCTTTCACTGTTATCAACTACGCCGCTGGCCTCACCGCCGTGCGCGTGCGCGACTACATGATCGGCACCGCCGTCGGCATCATCCCCGGCACCATGGCCTTCGTCGCCGTCGGCGCCTACGGGGCCGAACTCAACACTGGCTTCTTCATCGCCCTCGGAGCGCTCGGCGTGCTCACGATCGGCGGTGGCATCGTTGCTGGCCGGCTCCGCAAGAAAGATGCGGCGGCCGCAGCGGCTGCGGAGAACAACTAACGATGCTGGATGTCCAGCTGCGTCGGGCGGTCAGTAAACCTCTCAACGCAATGGCTTCCGCGCTCGACGTGCCCTGGATCACCCCCGACCGGCTCACCATCGCCGGACTCGTGATCGGGTTGAGCAGTGCCGCGCTCGCCGCAACTCAGCTCTGGGCGTTGGCCCTCGTGGCGTGGTTGCTCTCGCGAGTGCTCGACGGGCTCGACGGAACGCTGGCTCGCCGCCGGCGCGCTGCGGCATCCGTACCCCGGCCCGCCACGGCGAGCGAAGCGGGCGGTTTTCTCGATATCGTCGCCGACTTCGTGGTTTACGGCGCGACGGTTCTGGGCGTCGCAATCGGCGCCACGACCGCCTTCGATGCGCCGTGGTGGCCGTTCTTGGTCGTGCTGTTCGCGTACTACATCAACGGAGCAGCGTTCTTGGCGTTCTCCTCGATCGCTGAACGCACCGGCCGCACGCTTTCAGACGACGACAATCGCTCGCTGTTCTTTCTCGGACGCATCGCCGAGGGCGGCGAAACCGTCTTCGTGCATACCCTCTGGCTCGCGCTGCCGTTCATTGCCTGGCAGATCGCACTCGTCTGGAGCGTTGTCGTTCTCGTCAGCGCTGCCCAGCGCATGATCGTCGGCTACCGCATACTGCGCTAGCGCCGCCTTCTCGCCGGGCCGCCTCACCTCTAGTCGCGGGGCGTGCCCAACAGCGCACGCCGCACTCGAGCCAGCAGTTGGATGCCCGACTTCACGACTCCGCTCTTCAAGCGGAATTGCACGTCGGCGATCGCGGCATTCCACAGCGCATCGGTGAACGTCGGGTAGGCGTGAGTGGCGCTGGCCAGAGTGCTCGTGGAGAGTTTTGCGCTCACGGCAACCGTCAGCTCGCCGAGGCTTTCTCCGGCACGGGGGCCGACGATTGTTCCGCCGAGCACGCGCCCGCCGGAGTTCACAACGATCTGCGCGAAGCCGTCGTCGTCGCCTTCAGCAATGGCGCGATCAGTGGCACTGTGTTCGCCGGTAAAGACGCGGTGCTTTCCTTCGACGGCATCCGCTGCGGTGAGGCCAACCGCGGCAATTTCGGGCGAGGTGAACGTCACACGCGGCACGACTGCGTCGTTGAATTTGCGGCGCAATCCGAGGATGGCGTTGGTGCCGGCGGTGCTGCCGCTCACGCCAGCAACGTGGCTGAACTTCGGCAGCCCGGCAACGTCTCCCGCCGACCAAATGTGCTTGTTTGTGGTGCGCAGCGAGGCATCCACGTCAACGTAGCCCTGATCGGTGATGGCAACGCCGGCCGTTTCGGGGGAGAGAGTGTCGAGGTTGGGGGTGCGACCGATTGCGGCGAGTAGGCGATCGAAGGGAACGCGGGTTCCATCGTCGAGCACGAGTTCGCCACTGAGGCCGTCGCTCGAGACGACCTCAACGGCGCTGCGGTTGTGCAGCATGGTGATGCCGTCGCGCTCGAACGTGGCGTGAAGCACCGCGCTCGCGCGCTCTTCTTCGCCGGGGAGGATGCGGCTGCTGCGGTTCACGATCGTGACGTCAGAACCGAGCCGTGCCATTGCTTGGCCGAGCTCGCTGCCGATTGCGCCGCCACCGAGAACCACTAAGCGTTGAGGGAGTTCGTCGAGTTCCCAGATGGTGTCGCTCGTGAGTATCTGGACGCTGTCCGCGCCGGGGAAAGAGGGAACGCGCGGCACGGTGCCGGTCGCGATGACGGCCTGCACGAAGGTGTGGCGAGTGCCGTCGATCTCGAGAGAGTGGCGCCCCGTGAAGCGAGCATCGCCGTGGGCGACTTCGATGCCGAACTCGGCAAAGGCTTCAACCGAGTCGTGTGGTTCGATCGTGGCTACCGCATCCTGAACGTGGCCCATCGCGCGAGCGAAATCGACCGTCACGTTCTCGGCGATGACGCCAAAGCGTTCCGAGGTGCGCGCAACGTGCGCGGCATGAGCGGCAGCAATCAGTGACTTGGAGGGCACGCAGCCGGTCCATAAGCAGTCCCCACCGAGGCGGTGTCGTTCGACAAGCAGCACGCGTGCTCCAAAACGGGCGGCGGTCTTGCTGGCGACAATTCCGGCGCTGCCGGAGCCGATGACGATGAGATCCCACTGAGCGGGCATGCGTGTTCCTTTCGAGAGGGCGTTTGCCCCCAGTCATGTTTAGCAGCGCATTGTTCAGCGAACCGTACGCTAGATCACAGTTCGCAGGGAGGGCTCGCCCGTAACATCGGGTCATGGCTACCGAAACTAACGCGAATACCGTTCCTGCTGACGCTCCCCGCTACGACGGGCTCAAGGCCGTCTTCATTAACTGCACGCTCAAGAAGAGCCCCGAGATGAGCCACACCCAGGGGCTCATGGATTCCAGCATCCAGCTGATGCGCAGTGCCGGAGTGCACGTCGACAACGTGCGCTTCATCGACCACGACATCGCGATCGGTGTCTACCCCGACATGCGCGAGCACGGCTGGGAGAAGGACGCCTGGATGGCCGAAGTCTGGCCCCTCATCGAAGCGGCCGACATCCTCGTCATCGGCGGACCGATCTGGCTCGGTGACAACTCCTCTGTCACCCGGATGCTCATCGAGCGTCTTTACGCAATGAGCGGCGAGTTCAACGACAAGGGCCAGTACGTCTTCTATGGCAAGGTCGGCGGCGCGCTCTTCACCGGTAACGAGGATGGCGTGAAGCACTCCGCCATGTCGGTGCTCTACAGCCTTCAGCACATTGGTTACGTCATCCCGCCCGCAGCGGATGCTGGCTGGCTCGGCGAGATCGGCCCCGGCCCCAGCTACCTCGACGAAGGTTCGGGCGGTCTCGAGAACGACTTCACGAACCGCAACACAACCTTCATGTCGTGGAACCTCATGCATATGGCATCGATCCTCAAGAACGCCGGCGGTATCCCCGCTTACGGAAACACGCGCAAGGCGTGGAACGACGGCGAGCACTTCGGCTTCGAAGCCAACCCCGAATACCGCTAGGCGCACGACATGGCGTGGAAGAAATACCGCTTCGGCACGCAATTTTACGATGCGATGTCTGGCGAATGGGCGGTCTATCGTTCAGGCCGTGTTGCCGGTATCGAGCTCATGGGGCTGCGCCCGGGAGACACTGTTGTGGATCTCGGCTGCGGCACCGGCCTTAGTTTTGAGTTGCTTGTCGACGCGGTTGGTCCAACGGGCCAGGTGATCGGCGTCGACGCGAGTGCCCCAATGTTGCAGGTCGCGGCCAAGCGTGCGGTGCGCAAGGGGTGGTCGAACGTGCGCGTAGTGCAGGCGGATGCCACGAAGCTGTCGGCCGCAGACCTTGCCGTTGACGGCGTGGTTCCCACTGTTGACGCGGTGTTCTCTGCCTACGCCCTCAGCGTCATGGGCAGCCACCCGACGGTCTTGGCGGGGGCTCAGAAACTGCTCAGGTCCGGCGGTCGCCTAGGCATCGTCGATATGCAGCGACCGGTGGGAGCAGCGAAGATCTTCACCCCGCTCGCCCGTCTCGCGTGCCGAATGGGTGGCGCCGATATCGAAGCGCATCCGTGGGAGTGGCTCACCCAGCGAGCCGACGATGTGCGGCAGACGTCTCGTCGTGGTGGCCACATTCGCGCTGTCACCGGAACTCTCAAGTGACCGTGTCATGATGGATTCGTGCGGCAAGCAGGTGGCGTCAGCCCCGATGGCGAGCGAACGCCCGTGGTCGCCGCAGCGAAGGGATCCTGAACCACTCATGCCGATCGACAACGGTTCGTTTAGTTGCCTCAGCGAAGTTGACCTGTTTGCCGACCTCTCGCCTGCCGAGATTGAGCAGATGGATCGCATGGCGCCCTCGCGCTCGTATTCGCTCGGCGAAATGGTCTTCAGCCAGAGCCAGCCCGTCACGGCACTCTTCATTCTGAAGAAGGGCCGCATCCGCATCTTCCGAGTCACCGAAGACGGCAAGGCGCTGACGATGGCCATTCTTGAGCCCGGCGCAGTCTTTGGCGAAATGATGATGGTCGGCCAGCGCATGTACGACAACTACGCCGAAGCGATCGACAACGTCGAAATCTGTCTCCTCAATACGGCAGATGTCGAGCGGTACCTTCTTGCCGACCCGCGTATCGCGATCCGCATTTCGCGTCACCTCGGCGAGCAAGTGGTCCGGCTCGAAGAGCGCCTCACCGATCTTGCCTTGCGCCCGCTGCAATCGCGCGTGTGCAGCACCCTGGTGCGCCTGGCGGAAACCTCGCGCACCCCTCGCTTCGCGAACCCCACGATTCGTCTCAGCCACGACCAGCTCGCTGGGCTCCTCGGTGCAACCCGCGAATCCACGAGCAAGGCCATGTCTGATCTGGCCAGCCGCGGCATCATCCGGCAGGGCCGCGCCCGCGTCGTCATTCTCGATGCGGATGCCCTCGGCCAGCTTGCGCGTCAGTCCAGCTAAGGCGCTCGCGAACGCTCCGCTCACACGATGAAGTAATTCTTACTCACGCGCAGGGTAGAGCGGTTGGTCTACCTTGCTGTCATGGATGTTCTGCAGGGCCCAAAAACAGGGGTGGCGAGTTCACCCGTTCGCGCGATCGTGGCGTCAGCCGGAGCGTTTCTCGTTGCGCTTTCGCTGGCTGGGTGCACGCCCGCTAGCCCTGATGGGGGAGCGCCGTTGCCATCGCAGCCGCCAACCACGGCTGAACCAGGGCCGACAGTGTCGTCAGAGCCCGAGGCTGACCCACTGTCTCTTCCGGAATGCGACACGTTGTATCCGATCGCCGATGCACGGGCCCTGTGGGGTGCAGCAACCGAGCTCTACTTCGAGGGAGACGGGTCAGATGCCGCGCACTTCACTGCCGAGCCCATCGCGGCTATCGATACTGCGGGGGCGAACGCGACCGTAGGGCGCACCTGCTTTTGGGGCCTCCCCAACTCGGGTGCGATTTTCGGACTCACCGTTGCCGATATCGCGCCGACAGACGCCGACCTGCTCTCGGCGGCTCTGATGGGGGCTGGGTATTTCAGCTTTGAAAGCCGCGGCGCAACGTCCCTCATGCTCGAAGCAGATGGTCCGATAGAGGCCAGTGGCCGAACGCATTATCTGATCGATGACCTCTGGGTTTACGCAGCAGGCACCAGCTTCAGCATTACGGTTCCCGTCGCGAATAGCGCGCTTGAGCAGGTTCGCGCAGCCAACCTGACTCGTGACTACTAGAGGCCTGAGAGCGGCGCGCGCATCAGCCAGAGTTGCCGTCTTCCGGTGCGAGCCGTACGGGGTTACTCTTCAATCATGAACAGTGGGTGGGGCGAAAAAGTGGAACTCGGGCGTCGACAACTGACACGGATATTGGCGGCTGCGGCATCCGCCCTGCTCGTGAGCGGAGCGCTTGCCGGGTGCGTTCCCGCGGAGCCAGAAAGCGCAACGACAGCGAGCGCTCCACCGGCCACAGCGTCGCCTAGTTCTAGTCCGATTCCGACCCCGGATCCGTTGATCCTCCCGGGCTGCGACACTCTGTTGCCGCTGAACGACGCGAAGAGTCTGTTCTCTCCCTCGACCGTTGTCTTGGGGGCTGACGACACGATTCCGATTCGCGGCGACGAGTTGCCGGAGATCGACACCGCGGCGGGCAATGCGTCCGTTGCTAAGAACTGTATTTGGGGAGTTCCGAATTCGGATGGCGGCTTCACCGTGGTGGTCGCCGACATTTCCGAGGCGGATGCCACCAATCTGCAAGATGCGCTGCTCGCAACGGGATTCACCGGTGCCAGCGCGGGAACGGTGACAACGCTGGAGAAGGAGTTCGAAACCGCCGTCGGGTGGAGCGCTCAGACTCACTACTTCGTGAGCGACCTCTGGGTGTACGTCTCCGGCACGAGCACCGAGCTCACGGTTAACGTCGCCGACGCGGTGCTCGATCAAGTACGAACGGCGAACCCCACCCGCACCTACTGATTCGAAAGGGAAACCAATGAGTGAGCACCTGCAATCTGTCCGAGGTTCAATCGCTGCGGCATCCGCTGCCCTGATCGTGCTCACTCTCACCGGCTGCGTGCAAGCGGAAACCCAGACCGCGACCGAACCATCAGCGGTGCCGTCAAGCGAGCCAATCGAACCCAGCCCTGACCCAACTCCCGTTGTTGAGCCTCTCGTTCTCCCCGACTGCGAGACACTCATACCGTTGGTTGAAGTGCACGAATTTGCCAATGACCGGTCGGAGTTGTTGCAAGAGGATGACGCTGTCCCTTTTCGCGAGATGGAACTCGCCGAACTTGAACCTATTTCTCAGAATGCCGCACCCGCTCGGAGGTGCCTGTGGGGGCTGCCAAGCTCTGAGTATGGTTTCGAGGTCACCGTCGCTGGCGTCGCTGAAAGCGATGCGGCTAATCTCATGACTGCACTGCGCGACGACGGGTTTTCTGAGCAGGCGGCGGGCGGCGCGAGCACATTCGAGTTCTTGACCGAGCAGGCGGGGTCTGACTTTTTCAGCAGCCATTATTTCGACGGTGACCTGTGGCTGAGGGTGCTGGCTCCGCGTGACGAGCTCGCGACCGAAGTCACAACGCGAGTACTGGAGCAGATTCGCGTAGCGAACCCCACGCGCACCTACTGACTCCGGTCTTCCTCCGCTAACGTCAGTAGCAACCACTCATGCGCTCCCGGGCGCACGATCTGTCTGCCCGCAGCGAATTAATCGCCGCGTATGGCCGATGGGGGATGGCCACCAAAGCGACCGTAAATCAAGTTTGCACAGTCAATCTTGATCATGTACGTTTTGTCTAGCCATCCAATGACGGATAAGGCCTAGGAAGGAACCTGGATCCAAGTGAACACACCTCTTGATTCCAAGAAACTGCGAGGCCTCGGCATCGCAGGACTCTTGGCCACAGCACTCACGCTCTCCGCCTGCACAGCGCCAGCCGAAGTAGCAACACCCGACGCCGACGACCTCCTGATTTCGCAGGAGGCCTGTGACCGCAACGCCGCGGCCGGCACCATCACCTACATCTCCGGCTACGGCTACTCCGCCAGCGCCGGTCAGCTCGACGTATTCCTCGCCGAAGAGCTCGGCTACTTCAAGGACCTGTGCCTCGACGTCGAGATCAACGCCTCGGGAGCGAACGGGCAGCAGCTCGTTTCTTCAGGGCAGGCCGAGTTCACCGCGCTCGGTTCGGCATCCGATGTCATGCTCGCCGCCGCCAACAGTAAGAACCTCACCGCGGTAGCGACCTACGGCAACACCCCGCCATTCTCGATCTTCGCCAACGAAAAGATCGAGAGCCTCAAGGACCTCGAAGGTGGCTCGCTCGGCTACTTCATCAACCTCACTCCGATCGCCTCCGCCATGTTGGATGCCGCTGACGTCGATGTCAGCAAGGTCGAACTGATCAAGATGACCAACTACGATCCCACCGTGGTCACCCGTGGACAGGTCGATGCGATCGTCGGCTATGCCTCGAACCAGCCCGAGAACCTTCGCGCTCAGGGGCTGCCGTTTAGTGAGTTCTTCCCCTCTGATGTGGGCGTCGAAGGCACCTATAACGTGATGGAGGTCAACTCCGAGTTTCTCGCCGACAACCGCGAAGTCGCCGCAGACTTCATGCGCGCCTCACTGCACGCCCTGCAGTTCTGCCTCGACAGCTCCGACGAATGCATCGACATGATCGCGCAGCTCGCCGAAGACAACGGTCAAGGTTCCGCCTTCCCGCGCGATCAGCTCGAGCGCACCTGGAATGTGGAATCGCAGTGGGTCAAGGACAGCAACAGCGGGCTCCCCGGAACCCAGACCGCCGCTGACTGGGAGGCCGAGTACGAACTCGTGAAGAAGTTCGGCAACGTTGACACCCTTCCCGCTATCACCGACATGATGGATGAAACGCTTGTCGCTGATCTTTACGCAGACGGCGAACTCATCTGGCCGGGCAACTAACCCGACCATCCCGCTCGGATGCCGCACCAACCCACCCGGTGCGGCATCCGGCTTCACAACTCAGGGAGTAACTGTGGAAACCGCACAGCCACACGCGGGCGTTCATATCGAGAACGTCTCTAAGAGCTTCGGCCCCGATGGGGCTCGCACGCTCGTGCTCAATCAGGTGAGCCTCTCGATCAAGATGGGCGAGTTTGTCTCCGTGATCGGACCGAGCGGCTGCGGCAAGTCGACACTGCTCAAGACGGTCGCCGGCCTCATCGACGCCGACAGCGGCACCGTCATGGTCGACGGGATGACGGTGAAAGCCGCGACGAAGAACAAGATGATCGGTCTTGTTCCTCAGTCTCCGGCGCTGCTCCCGTGGCGCACGGTGCTCGACAATGTGCGGCTGCCGATGACGGTGAACCCGAAAGCGAATGCGAACCGCAACCTACGAGACCCTCGCGAGATTCTGGAGTCGTTCGGGCTGGGCGCTGCGCTCGACAAGTATCCCGGTCAGCTTTCGGGTGGGATGCAGCAGCGCGTCGCTATTGCCCGCGCGTTCGTGTTCGACCCGAGTGTGTTGCTCATGGACGAGCCCTTCTCGGCGCTCGACGAGATGAACCGTGACGCTCAACGTTTGGGATTGCTCGATTTCTGGCAGTCCAACCGCAAGGCCGTCATGTTCGTGACTCACTCGGTGCCGGAGGCAATCATGCTCTCTGACCGCATCGTCGTGATGGGAGCCCACCCGGGCCACATCGCCGAGATCATCGATGTTCCCCTGCCGCGCCCTCGCACGATCGACGTGTACGCGACCGACGAATTCCGTGACCTTGAAGGCCAAGTTCGTGGCACGCTGCGCGAAGTGATGGGACAAAAGAGTGCCTAAGTCACGCAAGAACGAGGACACCATGTCAACAACCGACACGTCAGCGCTCGCCGTTCAGGCGGCCACGAGCGCTACCGGCCGCCGCTTTTCACCGTTGGCCTCCGCCAAGTTCAAACAGAATCTGCGCTGGAGCAACTGGGCTCCCGCCGTCATCACCTTTGTGATTGCGGCAGCCCTCTGGCAGATCACCGCGATCGCGAACCCGTATGTGATTCCGACTATCGACCAGGTCTGGGTCAGCCTGATCAACGATGCCGACACCTACTGGGCGAACATGCTCGTGACGGGGCTTGAGGTTCTCGTGGGTGCAAGCTCGGGCATTATCGCCGGGTTCATTTTGGCGATCATCATGGCTGAGTTTCAGGTCATGGAACGCGCGGTCATGCCGCTTGTCGTTGTCGTCATGGTTACGCCAATCGTGGCCATCGCGCCGGCCCTGGTCGTGGCCTTCGGCTTCGGCATGACGCCCAAGTTCATCGTGACCGCCCTGGTCGTGTTCTTCCCGATGCTCGTCAACTCGCTTGCCGGGCTGCGAGATGTGGATGACCGAGCTCTCGACGTGATGAAGACACTGCATGCCAGCCGCTGGGAAATCTTCCGCGACCTGCGTTTCACCGGTTCAATGCCCTACGTGTTCGCGGGACTGCGCATTGCTCTTCCGCTCGCGATCGTCGGTGCAGCCGTTGCCGAGTTTGTCGCCGCCGGCCAACAGGCGGGGCTCGGATCCCTCGTGACGATCGCCGCAGCCCAAGCCAACTTGCCCGTCACCTGGGCCAGCATCACCTTGCTCTGCTTCATGGGCGTCGTGCTCATTTCACTGCTCGCTCTCGTGCGCAAGCGAGTGCTGTGGTGGAGCGATGGAGCCGCCGTCGGCCGCTAGTTTTCGGCTCCGCCCACCTTTTCCCGCTACCACTCTGACTTTTTTCACCACCACCTGACTTTTTCACCACTACGAAAGGTTTCACCATGAAGAAGCTTCGCTTCGGTCTATTCGAAAACCCCCAGGCCAACGACTCGGGAACGTCCACGTGGCGTCATCCCGACAACAAGCGCGACATGTTCGACCGCCTCGACTACTGGCGTGAGATCACGACCATCTGTGAAGAGGCCGGCTTCGACTTCATGTTCTTGGCGGATGCCTGGGGCTGGGCTGATGTCAACGGTGAGCGTCCCGAGATCTGCTCGGTCGAGGGCCTCGACCTGCCCCGTCTTGATCCCGCGATTCTGGCTGCTGCCCTCATCTCGACCACCACGAACCTCGGACTCGTGCTCACGGGATCCACTCTTCTTGAGCAGCCCTACGCTTTTGCTCGCCGCATTGCGAGCCTCGACCACCTTTCGGGTGGCCGAATCGGATGGAACGTCGTGACGACGGGAACCGCCGAGACGGCATCGCAGGCGTTTGGTGTTCCGATGGTCGCGCACGACGAGCGCTACGACATGGCCGATGACTTCATGGAGGTCGTCTACAAACTGTGGGAGGGTGCCTGGGAGCGTGACGCTCTCGAGCGCGACAAGAAGGGTCGCTTCGCCGACCCGGCCAAGGTGCACCGCATTGAGCACGACGGGCCGTACTTCAAATCGCACGGCTACGGAAACTCGTCGTACTCACCGCAGGGCACCCCGGTGCTCTTCCAGGCCGGCACCTCACCGCGCGGTCGCGAATTCGGTGGCAAGCACGGCGAGGCCGTCTTCCTCGGTGGCGGAGCGGTGGAGAAGGTGGCCGAGCAGGTCGCATCCATCCGCGAAGAAGCCGTCAAGAACGGTCGCGCTGCCGACTCGGTCAAGATCATGTCGGCCTTCACGTGCGTGATCGGCGACACCGAAGATGAAGCCAAAGCCAAGCTGCAAGCGGTGCTGGATGCCGAGAGCCCCGACGTTGCTGTCGCCTCCTACGCGTGGTTCACGGGCCTCGATCTCTCATCCTTCGACCCGGCAACCCCGATGAAGGAGCTCCACACTGAGCTTTCGCAGACTCAGGTCACCCGCTTCGGCGACCAGACTGTTGGCGATGTTCTCGCTCAGTGGCACGGCAACGGTGTGCGCAGCAAGCCGTTCGTGGGCACTGCTGAGCAGATCGCTGACGAGATGATCGCTCTCGCTGAGGGTGCTGACCTCGACGGCTTCTTGCTGACGCCGATGATCCAGCCCAGTTCGACGGTCGAGTTCATTGAGAAGGTGCTGCCGATTTTGCGCGAGCGGGGAGTTGCTGGCGAAGGCTACGACGCTCCGACGTTGCGCGAGCGTTTGCTCGGCACCGACGATTCGATCTTGCGCGACGACCATCCGGGTGCCGCCTACCGGGCGACAGCCGCGGTCGAAGCGACGAGCTAGCTGGTAGCGCGTCGAGCGGGACGGTCGCCATCCTCTCCGGCAAAGACGTAGTCGCCGGAACGGATGCGACCGATCACGTCGCGAGCCCACTGCTGTTCTCCGCGCAAGCGAGATGTCGCAAGTTCGAAGATTTCGCGCACGTAGGCGGGAGTGGAAGTCGAGGTCGCAACATCACCGATGTGATAGGCGTTGCTGGCAATGCGGGCGTCGATTTCGGTGACGCGATGCTCAAGGCCGGCGAGCACTTCTTCGCGCTGCAGGGCGTACATAAACGAGGTGAGCACCATGACCGGTTTGGTGTCGAAGACCTCGACCGTCCAGAGGGCATCGCGCAGCATCCGGAGCAGTTCAACTTCGCCGGCTTCGGTGACGCGGTAGGTCGTGCGCTCGGGTCGGTTGCCGGCAGATTCGGTGCCGTTCTCTGCGAGGTAACCGTCGTTGGTAAGCGATCGCAGCGCGTTGTAGATCGAGCCGGGTTGGATGTTGGCCCATTCGTCGATGTGCCAGGTCATGAGTTCGCGGCGCAGGAAGTAGCCGTGAACTGGCTGGAACTGGTTTACAGCTCCCAGCACGACCAAGCGAGTTGTAGTCGACATGCCCCCAATCGTAGGCCAAGCGGTGTGCGTGCAGGGCAGAAAGTCAGTTGTTTACATGATCAAAAATGACTAACATGTAGTCATATGTTCAAACTTGACTAGCAGTCGCTGGTTGAACATTTCAAGCAAAGGAGTCCGCCCATGTCGCATCAGACCACCGCGGAAGAAGTTCCACCCCAGGTTGCTCTTCGCCGAGCACTCTCGCTCTTCCCCACCGGCGTCGTCGCTCTCGCCGCCGTCGTTGACGGCGCGCCAACCGGCATCGCGGTCAATTCCTTCACCTCCGTGTCCCTCGACCCACCCCTCGTGGCCGTGTGTCCTGCGCGCACCTCCACCACGTGGCCCGTGCTCGCTCGCGCCACTCGCATTGGTCTGAGCGTGCTCGGCGCCGATCAAGAGAGCACTGCCCGCAGTCTGGCGTCCCGCACCGGCGACCGCTTCGCCGACATCGCGTGGCGTGCCACCGAAGGTGGAGCAATACATATGGATGGCGCCGCGCTCTGGCTTGAGTGCGAGATCCGCAACAGCTTTGATGGCGGCGACCACGAGATCGTGACTCTCGAAGTCATCCACTCCGAGGCATTCCCTGAAGTCACCCCTCTTGTCTTTCACCTCAGCCAGTTCCGCGGGCTGTAGGCCGCGAGCGTGCTCGGCAGGCCCGCCGCTAGGGTTGGGCTAATGGAGCATCCACCGACGCTGAGCTTTCGTGGCATCGTGGTGCACGGCGATAAGCGTGGTCGCGAACTGGGATTTCCCACCGCGAATATTGCGGTCACCGACCACGCGGCGTTGCCTGTCGACGGTGTCTACGCGTGCTGGGTGACCTTCCCGCCAGCTGCCACCCGTCATGGCGCGACCATCAGCATCGGTGACAACCCCACTTTTGACGACGTGACCGAGCGTCGAGTCGAAGCCTTTATTCATGATTTCGACAGCGATCTCTACGGCGCCGAGGTTGAGTTCACGGTGCACGCCTGGTTGCGGGGAATGTTCCGTTACGAGAGCCTCGACGAACTCATCGAGAAGACGGCGGCGGATGTCGCGGCCTCGCGCATCGCTCTCGCTCTTCCGGCGCAGCACCCGTAACTTTCGCGGCTCCCCAGATTCGCTCATCTGAGCACTACGCAGCCGGGATTTCGTTAGTCTTAGGCCATGCTTCTCAGTGATCGCGACATCCGGGCCGAACTTGCCACTGGCCGCATCGGCCTTGACCCTCTCGATCTCGACATGGTGCAACCGTCGAGTGTTGATGTGCGGCTCGATCGCTTCTTCCGCCTGTTCGATAACCACAAATACCCATTCATTGACCCGGCCGTAGATCAGCCAGACCTCACTCACCTCATGGAGGTGGATGCCGACCAGCCGTTCATCCTTCACCCCGGTGAGTTTGTGCTCGGTTCCACGTTCGAACTCGTGACTTTGCCCGACGACGTTGCGGCTCGCCTCGAGGGCAAGAGTTCACTCGGGCGCCTCGGTCTGCTCACGCACTCGACTGCCGGCTTCGTTGACCCTGGCTTCTCGGGTCACGTCACCCTCGAACTCAGCAATGTGGCGACCTTGCCGATCAAGCTCTGGCCAGGCATGAAAATTGGGCAGCTGTGCTTCATCAAGACCACGTCGCCGGTTGAGTCGCCTTACGGCTCGGGGCAGTACGGTTCGCGCTATCAGGGCCAGCGTGGTCCAACGGCTAGTCGCAGCTTCCAGAACTTTCACCGCACCGACGTGCGAGCGAATGACGCGGGTTCGCTCGGGGGCTAAACCTGTCCTGGTCACGCAAGATTGAACGTTAGATCACGATTCCAACTTCGATAGTTGTTTAATTCTCACTCTCGCATACTATTGCGTTCATGAACACATTTGCGGGGTCAGGAGTACCCTCAGCGCGACCCTCTACTCGTCGTATTCTTGCTGCAGCATCTGCGGCTCTCGTCGCAATTTCGTTGACCGGTTGCACCCTTCCGGTGGACGGTGCTGACGCTTCAGACCAGCCAACCTCTAGTCCGGTTGAACCAACGGCAGCGCCGGCGGCAGAGCCGCTCGTCGTGCCGAATTGCGAGCAAATGTTGCCCGAAAGCATCGCGCTGGAATACTTAGGCGACCGAGGCGAACTGCTTCCCACTGAGGGCGATCAGGGGCCGGAAGAAGTGCCGTGGGCGCTTCACGCTCAAGGCTTCGACACCATCCTCGACACGGTCGCGCAGCGCGATCAGTGCATCTGGGGCTACCCCGACAACTTCCACTCGTTCTTTACGATCATGGTCGCTGACGCATCAAGCGTCGAGGCTGCGGCTCTCCGCGATCAGATCGCGGAAGCGGGTTACGAGAGCACGCCAAACGGTGATGTAGAAACCTTCGTGCTACAAGAAGAGACCTCCGACGGCTACGACTACCCCACGATCGCTCTCGTTGATGACCTGTGGCTATTTGCCGAGCTATTCGAGCCCGAAGACAGCTTGCGTGTCGTCAACGCGATGCTCGACGAAGTGCGCACCCTCAACCCCACTCGCGGCTACTAGTCGCGCTGAGCGTCCAGCTGCTCCAACTGCCAGCCGAGCCACGGGCTAAACGCGAATGGGGTTGCGGCCACTGCGGTGTGCAGCGATTGAGGGGCGACCCAGTCGAATTCGTCGACCTCGGCCGGGTTGGGGGCTGCGGTATCCGTCGTCACTGCGCGGTAGACGGGGCAAATCTCGTTCTCGACGATGCCGGAGGAGTCAACGGCGCGGTAACGAAAATCGGGCAGCACGAGTTGTACGTCGTCGACGGTAATTCCGAGCTCGTACTTGGCCCGGCGGATGATCGCCGCCGCCATATCTTCACCGGGAGCCGGATGCCCGCAAAACGAGTTTGTCCAGACGCCAGGCCAGGTGAGCTTGGAGAGTGCGCGACGAGTGACAAGCACTTTGCCGTCGGCGTTGTAGACGTGGCACGAGAACGCGAGGTGCAGGGCGGTGTCGGTCGTGTGAACGAGGGCCTTGTCAGCGACGCCAATGTGCTCGCCGGACTCGGAGAGAAGTACAACCTGCTCAGGGATTTCACTCATGATCGCGATAGTCTGCCTAGGTGGAACGAATCGAAATGCCGCACCCCATGTGTCGGCCTGCACTCAGCCTAACTAATGTGCCTGAGCATGCTGAAGGCGGGCGCGCGTGAGCTCACGCCTCAAGTTGTATGACCGTGTCGCCGAAGACGCGGCCGGTATCGTCATCCGCAGCTATTCCACGTCATTTTCCGCGGCATCCCGCCTTCTCGGCGCGGATGTTCGCCAGCACGTTGAGAACATTTATGCGCTCGTGAGGGTTGCCGACGAAATCGTCGACGGTGGGGCTGAAGAGGCCGGACTCGACCTGATCGCCACCGGGCGCCAGTTGAACGAGCTCGAGCGAGAAACCGAAAATGCGATCGAGAGCGGTTTCAGCTCGAACCTCATCGTGCACGCCTTCGCCCTCACTGCTCGCGAGGTGTCGTTCGGCGCAGAACTTACAGCTCCCTTCTTCGAGTCGATGCGCATGGATCTCAGCCAAAAGGAGCACGACCAGGCCAGCTTTGACCGCTACGTCTACGGCTCCGCTGAGGTTGTTGGTCTCATGTGCCTGTGTGCCTTCTTGCATGGCCACGATGTCAGCGACGAGCAGCGCGCCAAGTTTGAGCACGGCGCACAAGCGCTCGGCGCTGCCTTTCAAAAGGTCAACTTCTTGCGTGACCTTGCCGACGACTTCGAGACTCTCGGGCGCAGCTACTTCCCCGGCATTGATGTCGCGTCGTTCACTGAAGCGGAGAAGATCCGTCTGCTCGACGATCTCGACTCCGATCTGCGGGATGCCGCGATCGGTGCCGAGCTGCCGGCGAGCAGCAAGAAAGCGGTTGCACTCGCGCATTCCCTCTTTGCCCAACTCTCCAAGCGCATCCGGGCGACCCCGGCGAGTGAATTGGTGAAGACCCGGGTGCGGGTTCCAGATGTTGTGAAACTGCGGTTGGCTGCGGCTGCCGCGATGGGAGTTACCCCTCGATCATGAGTGACGTTGTTGTTATTGGTGGCGGAATTGCCGGGCTCGCGAGTGCGGCGCTATTGGCCAAAGAGGGCCATTCGGTCACGCTGCTCGAGGGCCGCCCCGAGGTGGGTGGCCGTGCTGGCTCGTGGGAGCACGACGGGTTCCGTTTCGACACGGGGCCATCCTGGTATTTGATGCCTGAGGTCTTCGACCACTTCTACAAACTGATGGGCACGAGTGCCGCCGAGCAACTTTCGCTCGTCACCCTCGACCCGGGTTACCGGGTCTACTTCGAGGGAGAGAAAGAATCCCTCGACATCTCGACCGACCTCGAAGAGAACTTGGCTTTGTTCGAGAGCATCGAGCGCGGTTCGGGTGCCCGCATGCGCAAGTACTTGGCCTCGGCCGAAGACACGTACGAGCTCGCCAAGAAGTACTTTCTCTACACGAGCTTCGCCGATCTGCGCACGAGCGCGACGAAAGAGGTGCTCGCGAAGGCGGCACGCTTCATCCGGTTGCTCATCGAGCCCCTGTCGAAGCTGGTCGCTCGCACCGTTAAAGACGATCGCCTGCGCAAAGTGCTCGGCTACCCGGCGGTTTTCCTCGGTTCCTCGCCGTATCTCACGCCGAGCATGTACCACCTCATGAGCCACCTCGATCTGGCGGATGGCGTGCTTTACCCCATGGGCGGTTTCACCCGGGTAATCGAGAGTATTGCCGACATCGCGCGGGCTGCTGGCGTCGACATCCGCACCGGTTCGAAGGTCACGCGCATCGTGACAGTCGATGGCGTTGCAACAGGTGTTGAGTACACGGATGCCGCTGGCAAGCGTCACACCCTGAACGCCGAGACCGTGGTCTCGGCGGCCGACCTCCACCACACTGAGACCACCATGCTGGAGTCAAGCGAGCAAACCTATCCCGCTGAGTACTGGGAGAAGAAGGTTCCCGGCCCGAGCGCGCTCCTGTTGTATTTGGGCGTCAAGGGCGAGCTGCCTGAGCTCGAGCACCACACGCTGCTGTTCATGAAGGACTGGCAAGAGGGCTTCGAGGCGATCTTTGGTGACGAGCCCAAGGTGCCCGAGCCGGCATCACTGTACATTTGCAAACCCAGTGGCGTTGACCCGAATGTGGCGCCCGAGGGATATGAGAATGTGTTTGTGCTCGTGCCGATTCCAGCCGACCCCACCATTGGTCACGGTCAACTGGCGGGCGCTGGAGCTGGCGATGAGCGCATCGAAAAGCTCGCCGATTCGGTGATCTCACAGATCAGTGAGTGGACCGGCATCCCCGACCTCGCCGACCGCATCACCGTGCGCCGCACGGTAGGCCCTGGCGACTTCGCCGATGACCTCAACGCGTGGCGTGGCACCGCGCTAGGGCCAGCCCACACGCTCAAGCAGAGTGCGTTTTTCCGCGCGGGCAACGTGAGCAAGAAGGTCACGGGGCTCTACTACGTTGGTGGGTCCACCATCCCGGGCATCGGTCTTCCTATGTGCTTGATCAGCGCCGAAGTGCTCGTGAAGCGACTGCGCGGCGACACCTCTGCCGGCCCGCTTGCTGAGCCGCTGACGCCCGTGGTCGCGCCCCAACCGAGGCCCTGGCCGTGATTGTTCTCTACCTTCTTGCTCTGCTGATCTCCCTCACGGGAATGGTCGTGCTCGACCGACGTTTCTCGCTGTTCTTTTGGCGGGATTCCCGGCGCGCACGCATCGTGCTGCCAGTCGGAGTTCTGTTCTTCCTCGTGTGGGATCTCTTCGGAGTGGGGCTCGGCATCTTCTTTCGGGGAGAGACCGACTTCATGACAGGGCTGCTCGTCGCGCCCGAAGTTCCGCTCGAAGAAGTGTTCTTCCTCACGCTGCTCTGCTACCTCACGATGAACGTCTACGGTGCGCTCTCGCGGCAACGCCCCCACCCCTCCGTTCAGTCCGCGAGCGTTGGCTCGGCTGACACCACCGAGGGGCGAGCAGCATGACCTACTGGCTCCTGAACGCCGTCTTCTTGGGACTCGTTGCGGCTCTCGTGATTGCGGTTGTCGTACGTCGGCGCTCGCCGCAGCTGCGCGCCATCGCTATCACGATGGGCATTTTGCTCGTGATGACCGCGGTCTTCGACAACGTGATGATCTCCGTCGGGCTGGTCGGCTACAGCGCGGAGGCCATCAGCGGTGCGTTCATCGGTGTCGCCCCGCTCGAAGATTTTGCGTACACAATCGCGGCCGTCGTCGGTCTGCCGTGCTTGTGGATGCTGCTGGGTTCTCGCCGAAAGGACTCCAATGCTTAAGGACCTGTTCCTCTCCTCGCGTCCCCTCAGTTGGGTCAATACGGCGTTCCCGTTTGCGGCCGCGTACTACCTGACCACGGGCGCGATTGATCTCACGTTCGTGCTCGGCACGATTTTCTTCCTCGTGCCCTACAACTTGGCGATGTACGGCATCAACGACGTGTTCGACTACGAGTCTGACCTGCGCAATCCGCGCAAGGGCGGGGTCGAGGGTGCCCTTCTTGACCCGCGGATGCACCGGCCAACGCTCATCGCCGCCGCCGTCACGACCATCCCGTTCCTGATCTATCTCGTGATCGTCGGCAACCCACTCTCGTGGCTCGTGTTGCTGATCAGCATGTTTGCCGTCGTCGCTTATTCGGCGAAGGGTTTGCGCTTCAAGGAGCGCCCGTTCCTCGACTCGCTGACCTCAAGCACGCACTTTGTCTCGCCCGCGATCTACGCGCTCGTGCTGACGGGAGCCTCGTTCACCCCGCAGCTCTGGGCTGTTCTCGGCGCATTCTTCCTCTGGGGAATCGCCTCGCACGCCTTCGGCGCGGTGCAAGATGTGCTGGCCGACCGTGCCGCCGACATCTCGTCGATTGCGACCGTAATCGGAGCGCGAGCCACCACTCGCTTCGCCGTTGTGGCTTACGTGACCGGCGGCATCCTCTTGCTCTTCTCCGCCTGGCCAGGCCCGCTCGCCGCCATTCTCGTGCTGCCCTATGCGGCCATGTGTGCGCCATTCTGGAACATCACGGATGCCACAGCCGAGTCAGCAAACCGCGGCTGGAAGAACTTCCTAGCCCTCAATTTCGTCACCGGGTTCTTCGTGACGATGCTGCTCATCTGGTGGGCGTTTATCCGCTAAGCGGGTCGCCCGGTGAGGTGCGGGGTGAGGTTTCTCGCCATGGTTTCGAGCACGGTGACCGTCGTGTCGTACTGCTCAGGCGTGACGCCCTCGGTCGCTTTCTGACGGCCATCGGCAATCACGATGGTGAGGCGGTCGACAACAACACGGCCACGATCGGTGAGTTCATACAGCGCACCATCGGTGGTGAGCCAGTCGCTTTCGACGAGTTCGGTGAGCGACTCCAGCGACGTGGTGTGCAAACCCTGGGTCGGAGGAACCGCACCATTCGGGCGGTCTAAGAAGGGCGCGATTTCGATGTCGAGAAGCTCGACACCGGCAGCGCCTTTCGACAGCACGGTGAGCAGTTGCCATTGGCGGCGGGTGATTCCGTGCTCTTCGAGGGTGGTGGCGAAGAGCTCATCAACGATGCGATCGACGAGCTTCACCCAGTAGCTGATGGGTTGTTGCGTGTCCATAATCCGACAGTACTCCTCACCCCGCGAATTAGTAGGAGAAACCGAGTTCTTCGGGGTAGTCGCCCAGAGCGGTAAGCCGCGCGGCGGCCTGCTGCAGGTGGGACAGCGTGAGACCAAGCGTGCGCGGTCCAAAGCTCACGCGGGCGACCCCGAGCTCGGCGAGAGTCTTCAACGGCACATATCCTGCTCCGCCAATCACTGAAATGGGCCCATCGATCTGAGCGATCGCTTGGGCGACCATGTGCTCGTCGGCGAGACCGAGAACGAAAATGCAGTCGGCGCCAGCGGCAAGGTAGGCGCCCGCTCGGGCGACCATGTCATCCCATTCCCCGCCACCGGCCAGCACATCAACGCGGGCATTGATGGCAATCGGCACGCCGGTAGCCTCGCCTGCTGCGCGGACCGCAGCAACGCGGGCGGCCGCATGCTCGAGGTCAAAGAGGGGAGCCTTGGCCGGGCCAGAGCTGTCTTCGATGTTCAGCCCAGCAGCGCCGGCCGCGATCAATCGTTCGACGTTTGCTTGCACGCCGGCGGCATCCGAAGAATAGCCCTTCTCGAAGTCCACAGAGACAGGAATCTCGACGGCGTTGCACATGATGGATGCAGCGTTGATCGCTTGGTCAACCGTCAGGCCTTCGCCGTCGGAAACTCCGTGCGCGAAGCTCACGGCGTGGCTCGCGGTGGCGAGGGCACGCACTCCGGGGGCTTCGGCAACGATGCGGGCGGTGATGGCGTCCCACACGTTGGAGACGATCAAGGGCGTGCCGGGGATGTGGAGTGAGCGGAGAAGTTCCGCGCGGGCGGCGGGGGCGCTGGGGGCGATTTCAGTCATGAACCAAGCATCCTCCGCGTGCGCGCTGGGCGCCAGCGAATTTCAGACGTGACCAGCACACTCTCGGGAACGAGAACTAGTCGATCACTGACTGCTTCGCCTTCACCGGCAGCATGAGCGCGAGGCCGGCGAGCAGCACGATCACGATTCCGACGATGCCAAAGCGAGTGTCGCCCGTCATCGCGACGAAGAGAGTGAAGAGGCCGGGAGCGAGGAAGCTCACGGCACGACCCGTTGTGGCATACAGGCCGAAGATCTCGCCTTCACGCCCGACCGGTGTGATGCGAGCGAGGAAGCTGCGGCTTGCTGCTTGAACGGGCCCGACGAAGAGGGTCAAGAAGAGGCCCGCGATCCAGAACCCGGTTTTGGCGTCGCCGACGAAGAGCACTGCCAAGCCGGCGAGTACGAGACCGATCAGTGAGCCGATGATCACGTTCTTGGCGCCGAGCGTGTCGTCGAGCCATCCGCCAATAAAGGTTCCGATGCCGGCGACCAAGTTGGCGGCCACCGCGAAGTAGATGACCTCGCTCGGGCTGAAGCCGAAGACCTGGGCCGCAATGATCGCGCCGAAAGTGAAGACGGCGGCGAGACCATCACGGAAGACCGCGCTGGCGAGCAAGAACATGAGAACCTGCGGGCTCTTCTTGGCGAGCGTCTTGATGGTGCCAAGAAGCTTGGCGTAGCTGGCCAAGAAACTCACGCGGTTTTCACGAGCTCCCGCAGGAATCTCGGGAACTGCAATCAGCACCGGAATAGCGAAGATCGCGAACCACGCTGCCGAGGCCAGCACGGCATAACGGATGTCGAGAGCCCCGCCCTCTGTGCCAAACGGAACGTTCAGGAGGCCGTTGCCGGTGTCGCTTCCGAAGTTCTGGATGAACAACACGAGCAGGATGATCAGCAGCACGATTCCGCCGATGTAGCCCATGCCCCAACCGAACCCGGAGACCCGACCGACTGTCTTGGGCGTGGATACCTGCACGAGCATCGCGTTGTAGTTGACGCTGGCGAACTCGAAGAAGATGTTGCCGGCGGCCAGAAGGGCAGCGCCGAGGTAAATGTAGGAGGGTACGGGGGCGACGAAGAACATCGCACCCATTGCCACGACGACTAGCCCAGTGTTGATCGCGAGCCAGAGCTTGCGACGCCCCGACCCGTCGGAACGCTGACCAAGAATCGGAGCCAAGAGCGCAACGAGGATGCCGGCGATAGTGAGGGCACCGGAGATGACTGTGGTGTTGTTGGCCTTCGCGAGCACGAGCGCGGGATTCTTTTCGTCATCACCGGCGGCGGCAATGATCTCAGGATCGATAAAAAGACCACTCGCCAGGTAGGTGCTGAACACAAAAGTGGTGACGACGGCGTTGAACGCGGCGGAGCCCCAATCCCAGAGCGCCCACGCGCGAACGCGGCTCTTGGGGATCGGAGAATCAGCGAGGAGCCCCTGCCCCACGGTGCCGATGGCCCGCGTGTTGGAGACGCAGGGAACAGCGGGAACGCTAGGGACGTCGTTGTCGGGAGTCTTGTCCGTCATGCGAACAGGCTAGTGGTGCGGGGTAAACAATTGGCGCTGAAGATGCGACGCGCGTGTTGGGTCCCCGATTCTGCGGTGACAAAGCTCTCGACAACTAGACCACTTTCCGCTGCGCGCGGTGTCCCCCGGTTCGCGTTGTTGCACAGTGAACGGCGGCTGCGGTTGAGCGACAGAAGGTCCCAGGGAAGTGGCAACTGACGAAAGAAGCTGAGAAATAGTCCGAGGATCCCGCCGAATTGCTCACTCGTCGCAATGAACTTGGGATTAGTTCGATTCGGAGGCATCTAGGCGTTAGGGGACAATCCGGGGTACGTTTGACACTAGTAGACCTTCTCGTATACCCCGCAGTTAGTGGAATGCGAATGGTCTCGTCGCTTCGGATGCATGTGTTGTTGTGCCACGAAACGTCCCTATGTCTGCTTGTCCGCCTTAACTACGTGACGACGGCGGCTCCGCTTAACCTCCTTGACCAACGCACCCGCCCTGTAAGGCCATTCTGTGAAGCTTCTCCTGCGTCCGCTGCTCGTCGCCGCTCTTATTGCGGCGAGCATCACCGTTCCTGCGTCCATCGCCACCGCGGCGGGTAACCCTGACGTGCAGCTTGATCGCGAGGTCGCCGCTTCTACGCTCTACGGCAGTGACGTTTCCGTGACGCTGTCGGCGCAGCAATCTTCGGTGCCCGCCATTAACGCCTATAACTTGACGTTCACCGACGTATTGCCTCCCGGCGCGACGCTCACCGATTCGAGCTATCCCGTTAGCCAGCAGATTGCCCTCCCCGGCGGAGCGACGAAGCTCATTTGGAGCAATGTGGCTGACCTGTCTGCGGGTATCGTCGTGCCGCTGACGTACTCGTTCTCTTACGACACCGCTACCTACGACGTGGATGACTCGTTCACGAGCACTGCGGAAGCGTTCGTCAACTCCAACCCTCGAATCGTGGATGAGTTCGACCCCGTGACGGGCGAAGTCGACGAAGACACCCGCACCGGGTGGGACACAGCAGAATCAACGACAACGCTAATTCCCTTTGAGCTCACTAAGGCTGAGCCGAGCACTGAGGGTGAACTGCAGCGCGGTGTTCATGACAACAAGACCGTTTACACGCTGAAAGTTACTAACAACAGCGTTAATGAGAGCACCAACTTCTCAATCGTTGACTACCTGCCTGCCGGGCTCGAATTCCTTGGCTGCACAACGCAAGACAACAGCGCCGCCAGCACTGAGGAGTACCCCGGGTCAGGAAGCATCGACGACACGCTCTTCCCGGCGGACGTCAATTGCAACGGCTTCGTACCCACGACATCCACGGTGACTATCGACCCCGATGGAGCCGGGCCGCTCCTCAGCGATGTCTACACGAGGGTGGAATGGACCTCTCTCGGCACGATCGCCGATGGAGCAACGCTCACCATCAACTATGCCGCAGCGATCCCGTTGCGGGAGAACGTTGCAGCCGTGGGCATTGCGACTGCAAATCTTGACAACAACACGGGAGCCCTGACCGAAGACGAGCAAGAACTCACCAACTACGCGGTTGCTACCGGAACTTACGGGGCAACGGTTTACACGGATGATGCCACTGCTACGGTGACCGCTGAAGACTTGGCCATTCACAAGTCTGTTGACGAAGAGTCAATTGCTCAAGGTGACACGAGCATCTGGTTGCTTGACTTCCAGACCTCAGAATATGCGCTGTCGACGAGCGTTCTGAGCATCGTCGACACCATCCCTGATGGGCTCGACTACGTCACAAGCTCGCTCACGCCCGAATCTGTCGTAACCAACGCCGACGGCACGATCACGGTGTCATGGAACGCAGCAGCGTTTGCGGCGGCATCCGCATCGGCAACGATTACCGTGACCACGACGACGCGCACCGAGTACCGCAACGGTGGCGGCCCAGTGAGCTCGAATGACTCGTGGACCAACGCGGTCACCCTCGACGCGACTGCCGAAATTATTACCGCTAGCGATGGAAGCACGGCAGCGCTTCCCGTGGTTGACGCATCGAGTGCCGGCCAAACAGCTCAGGGCATCAGCATCAACAAGCGCGTCGCGCAGCCAGCGGCTATCGCCACAACCTGTGGTGACGAAACTGGCTTAGTGTTCAGCGAAACCGTCACCGGTCCATTCCACCCTGGCGATCTGGTCTGTTACGAACTGACCGTTGATTTCCCGGGAATCTTGGACACACTCGAAACTACTGTCGCCGACTTCCTCCCTGCTGGTTTCACCTATGAATCCTTCGAATACACCCCGGCCAGCACGCTGACGGCGGCCGATGGAGTTGTCTTTTCCAACACAGCGGATTCACCGCTGCTGAGTTGGAACGTCGGCGAGGTAGATGCCTCCGCTGAATTCCAGGTGATCGTCTCAGCCAGAATCACTGATCCTGCTGCGATCACCGACGGCTCGATCACGGCAAATATCATGAAGATGACCTACGAAAACAGCGCTGGTGATGTATTCCAGTTGCGCGATAGCGCGGACACTCTCGTCGAGAAGCCGATCGTAAGTTTGGCTAAAGGAATTACCGAGCTCAACGCAAACCCGATCGGCGGAGCACCGGTTGACACGCTCACGGTGCAGGCGACCGATCGTGTGACCTACTCCATCGTGGTGACTAATACAGGAAGCCAAGCAGCAGACAATATTTCGATCCGTGACAATCTGCCGAGCCTGTTGGAATGCTCCGATATAGAGAACATCAGCGACGCGGGAGTGTGTGGAGCACCCGCACCCGCGCGCTCCATCGAGTGGACGATCCCAGCCTCAGTGGCTGCTGGCGACAGCTACACGGTGACCTATGACGTCATAACCCCCGTTGACTCGTCGCTGGGAGATGTGTTCCTTAACACCGCAGGGGTGCGCGACTACGAAGGTGCCACGAACAGCGGCGATCCGCAGGTGTACGTTCCCGAGAACAACATCGACCCCACGCTGGAAGATGACGCCAACAGTGTTGAGGCGAAAGACACCGCGACCGCGAATATCGACAGCCCGACCGTAGTGAAGACGGCTACAACCTCGATCAGTGAATCCGGAAATAACGCCGGAACTGAGGCCACGATCGGTGAACTCATCACCTACACCGTGACCACCACGATCTCTGAGGGAGCGAGCGCATTCAACGACCCAGCGGTGACCGACGTCATCAGCGACGATCTCGCCATTGTCGGAATTCCGACGTTTACTGTCGACGGAGGCGCTCCGCAGGACGCGGATGTCAGTGGTCAGTTGGTGACGGCGCCTCTAGGTGCGACGTACGAAAATGTTGCGAACAGCGGCGATGACCTCGTCGTGCTCACCATCGTGGTGCGCGTTCGTGATGCCAGCGGTCCGGTTCGCGGCGAAACCGTTTCCAACAATGCGACCTTCGCGTGGGACCACATTGATGGCGCCAGCGATTCTGGTGAGAGCGACAGCGTCACGACCACCATCGTCGAACCTGATATCGATCTCCAGAAGAGCAGCAACGCGGTAGATAACGAAGCCGCCGCTGGGCAACTCCTCGAATACACGCTTGAATTGCGCAACAGCGGTGCTGCAGACGTCTCGACCGCACACGACACTCTCGTCGTTGACACCCTCCCGGATACGGTCCAGCCCATTGATGCCTTCGGTGACCCCGTCAGCGGCGACCAAACACTCCCCGGCGGCGGCGAATGGAACGAAAGCGCTCGTACCATCACCTTCGCCGTCGCGAGCATTGCTCCCGGCGCGGGCCCCGACCTCACCTATACCGTCATCGTCGATGACCCGTTGCGCGGCGGCGCCACCATCGTGAACACGGTGGATGCTACGACGACGTCGATCGCCGGCGCTGATCCTGACGAACGCAATTCTGATTCAGCGCTCGGCACTGAGGTTGGTGGCTACCAAGACTCCAGCAGTGTGACGCTGCAGACACCCGGGGTTGGCGTCAACAAGACTGCAACCCCCGCAACGCGCACGATTGGTGAGGTTGTCACCTACACGGTTGAGGTGACGATCCCCGAGAGCGTTGTTGCAGACGACACCACCATCATCGACACGATGCCGGCTAATGTGCGTTTTGGTGAGTTCCTCGACTCTGTATGTGACCAAGAAGGCACCCCGTGTGCGGCAACTACCGAGGTTCTCGGTGCGCCAAGCGCGACTGACCGCACCATCGGTTTCTTCATCGGCGACTTTGATCCTGCTGTGGCTGAAGACCGGGTCATCACGTTCCGCTATACGGGTATCGTGACGACGGCTGCTACAGACGGCAGCACGCTCGTTAATACCGTGCGGCCCTATTGGAACGACACGAACCTCATCGCGGGCACCCCGACAACGGTGCCTGATCCGGATGATTTCGACGCTGTTGGAACGCCCTCGACCGCGAACACCGCGGTAGTCGAGCCGACCCTGACGATTGACAAGAACGTGAACGGTCCGCTTACTGGGCCGGACGCGCGACGGGCCGAGCCTGGTGAGCCTCTCGACTACACGATCATCGTGACTAACACGGGCACCTCGCCCGCCTACGACATCACAGTGACGGATACGCCTGACGACCGCGTTACCGCGTTCACTAGTACAGACCCGGCCGGTGTCACGAACAATGACTCCGACCCCTCTGACGGAAATTTGAGCTGGACAATTGCTGGTCCGCTCGCGATCGGCGACTCCGTCATCATCACGTATTCCGTGACGATGCCGCTTCTCGATGAGGCCGACGAAAACGTGGATTCGGCCGAGGTTGTGAACACCGCAGACGTTTCGCAGTACTTTGGCGTTCCTGCGGCTGACCGCGATCTGTTGATCGACTACAACGATTACGACAACGTGACTGAAGATGTCGTCAGCGTCGAACTCGACCTCGCTTCGATCGGTGATTACATCTGGTACGACGTCAATAATGACGGCGTGCAGGATACTGGCGAGTCTCTCCTCGAAGGCGTTGGTGTGACCGTCGTGTACCTCGGCGCCGACGGCATCTTCGGTACTGCCGACGATGAGACGTTCACCACCGCAACCGACTCTCTCGGTGAGTACGTGGTCGAAAACCTTCCCGGTGGAACTTACCGGGTGACTGTAGATGCGTCGACGCTGCCTGCGGGCATGACGCCGAGCTTCGACCTCGATGGTGGCGCTACAACGCCCAACGGTGTGTGGCAAGGCGCGCTCGCCGAGGATGCTGCCAAGCGTGACGTGGACTTCGGTTACACCGGCACCGGTTCGATCGGTAACTACATCTGGTTCGACCAGAACACGGATGGCGTTCAGGATGCGAATGAGCCAGGACTCCCCGGCGCGAGCGTCACGGTTGTCTCCGGAGGACTCGATGGTGACCTCGCAACCACGGCAGACAACATCACGTTCACAACCTCCACGGATGACAACGGACAGTACACCGTAGGCAATCTGCCGGCGGGCCCATACACCGTTACCGTGAGTGATTTGCCTGCCGGATACTCGGTGGTCTCCGACCCGAGCGGCGGAACGAGCTCGACGTCGACGACATCATTGACGGCGGGCCAGAACCGCACCGATCAGGACTTCGGGTACAACGGCACCGCATCCATCGGTGACTACGTCTGGCTTGATCGCAATAACGACGGCGTTCAAGACCTGACTGAGCGCGGCATCTTTGGTGCACAGGTTCAGCTCACCTGGTTTGGCGAAGACGGTGTTCTTGGCGGTGGCGATGATGGCGTATTCACCACCACGACTGACGCGTCAGGCGCCTACATTTTCCCCAATCTATTGCCGGGAGAATACTCGGTACAGATCCTCGGTGGCCTGCCCGACGGTGTCGTGAATAGTTTCGACCTCGACGGAAACAACAATTCGCAAACTCCGGTATCCCTCGCCATCGGTGAGGCAGTCGACGCCGTCGACTTCGGCTACTTCGCGGATTCCGTCATTGGTGACCGAGTGTGGTGGGACCGCAACGCTGATGGTGTTCAGGATGCCGACGAGCCTGGCCTCAGCGGCGTCGACATCCGAGTCACGTATTTTGGTTCTGACGGCGTTCCCGGCGGAACCGGTGCGGACAGCGACCTCGTGTACACCGCTCAGACTGATGCTGAGGGTGACTGGATTGTCATCAACATTCCTGACGGCGAGTACCTCGTAGAAGTTATTGGCGGTATTCCTTCGGGGTTCGAGCAAACCTATGACGATGACAGCGGAACTGTTGGTCTTGACGACAACTCGGCGATCACTCTAGTGGGCTCTAATCTCAATCAGGACTTCGGTTACACGGGAGATTCCAGTATCTCCGACACTGTCTGGCTCGATCTGAATAACGATGGTGTCGAGGATTCGGGAGAGCCCGGTCTGCCCAACGTTGACGTGACCCTGGTCTGGTTCGGACCGGATGGCGCAGTAGGTGGCGGTGATGATGTCACGTCGGTTGAAACCACAGATGACAACGGTCAGTACCTCTTCGATGGTCTGCCCGAGGGCAACTACTCGGTGACTGTCGACACTGCGACACTGCCGGCTGGTCTTCTGCCCACCTTTGACGCTGATGCTGGAACGAACCAACCGACGCCAGGCACGCCAGCCTCTGGCGTCGACGCGGATTCCACTACGGCCGTAGCGCTTCCGGCAGGAACCGATCTCGAGAACATCGACTTCGGCTATGCCGCCACCGGTTTGATCGGCGACACCGTGTGGCTCGATCAAAACGGCGATGGTGTTGTCGATGACGGCGAAGCGGGAATCCCCGAGGTCGACGTCACGCTCACGTGGGCTGGCCTTGATGGCATCCTCGGCAACGCTGACGATGTGGTCTCGACCACGACGACGGATGACAGCGGTAACTACCTTTTCGAGGACCTCCCCGAGGGTTTGTTCACCGTGGAACTGACTAATCTTCCCGCGGGAATCGTCGCGACGGCTGATCCCGATGGTGGGTTTGACGACGCATCGCAGCTCATCCTCTCTGCTAGTGAAGAGAACCGTGACCAGAACTTCGGCTACGCCGGTGATGCTGGCGTTGGCGACCTGCTCTGGCTCGATGTGGACAACGATGGAGTGCAGGGAACGAATGAACCTGGTCTTGAAGGAATCGTGATTACCGTCACGAGCCCTGGTGCCGACGGCGTGTTTGGCACCGCTGACGACATCACCATCACGACCATGACGGATGAGAACGGTAACTACCTCGAAGAGGGACTACCAGCCGGCGAGGTGCAGGTTTCCTATGATCCGACGACGCTGCCTGCGGGCTATGTGCCCAGCGCGGACCTCGACGGTGGCGACTTGTTCGAAACGACGGCCACGCTCACCGCGGGAGAAACCCGCGACGATGTTGACTTCGTCGTGATCGGAAGTGCCACTCTCACCGGTGTTGTCTTCGATGACCCTGATGGGGATGGCATCCGTGACAGCGGAGAAGCAGGCATTCCGGATGCAACGGTTGATGTCGTGTGGGCTGGGCCGAACGGCCCCGTCACAATCACGGTGATCACTGACGCGAGTGGTGAGTGGATCCTCACGAACCTGCCGGCGGGAACCTACACGGCAACGGTCGATCTCGACACTGTCGATCCTGACTTCCGGCCGACCACCGGAACGTCGTCGACGGTGGAGCTGCCAGCCTTTGGCTCGCGCTCCGTCATTCAGGGGCTCACGACGATGTTGCTCGCGTTCACCGGCACCAATATCGCTTGGGGTGGAGGGCTCGCGGTGCTTCTGTTGCTTGCCGGGCTCCTGCTCGTGGCCGCGCGGACTCGTGCCGGCGTCAGAGAGACGCGGGCATTGACGACAGGCAAGTAATAGCGATTGCACGATAGGCGCGGTGAGTGCGCGGGGCCAGCTGGTTCTGTTCGCACTCACCGCGTTTGTCGTTGTAGCGGGGCGATGGGGGACGTAGACGCGTCTGTGTACCCCTTTATGTGGGCTATTGAGGGGACTGAGCATCCCCTACGGTTGAATATGGTCCGCGCGATGAGCACCCGACACTGAGCTCGTTTTACGGCGACCAACCCGACATCACCCGAGTTATCTGCGGCCTATCTCCCGATATTAGGTAGGCCCTAGGTCAATCCTGAAGGTCTTACCCCGTGAAGTTTCTGCTGCGCTCATTACTCATTGCTGCCCTGCTAGCCGCCGGAATTACCGTGCCCGCCGCAGTGGCAACTGCCGCCGAGGCAACTATCGCCGTCGACCTCCAGCGCCAGGTGAGCGCGTCGACGTTGTTTGGCGACGATGTCTCCGTGACGCTCACAGCACAGCAAACCTCGGGCACTAACGCCTACAACCTGACGTTCACCGACATCCTGCCCGCGGGAGCAACGCTGGTTACGAACTCCAACTACGGCGCACCGCAGCGGATTCCGCTCGCCGATGGCAGCACCAAGCTCATCTGGAACAACGTTGCCGATCTCTCGTCAGGCGCCGTCGTT
Source organism: Salinibacterium sp. SWN248 (assembly GCF_015864575.1). Classification (GTDB taxonomy): domain Bacteria; phylum Actinomycetota; class Actinomycetes; order Actinomycetales; family Microbacteriaceae; genus Rhodoglobus. Next base: position 414,400 of record NZ_JADYWW010000001.1, read on the forward strand.
TCATTGACCTATTCGTTCTCCTACCCGACGACGGGCACCTACAAAGTCGGCGACACATTCACGGGTGCCGCTGAAGCGCTGGCCAACACCAACGAGCGCACGCTGGTGAAGTTCAACGTGGGCAACGGTGACGTCATTGAAGACTCCCGCGACGTAGGCGGAGCCGCAGAATCAAGCACCACCCTCGTTCCCTTCGTGCTCGATAAGGCCGAGCTGAACACCGCTGAATCTGAACTGCTGCGCGGTGTGCACGATCACCAGACGGTCTACGAACTCACCGTTACCAACAACGGCGTCAACTCAAGCTCTGACTTCACCGTTACCGACTTCCTCCCGGCAGGCCTTGAATTCCTCGGATGTGAGCCAGCAGATAATAGTGCAGACGGCACCGAAGAGTATGTCGGCTCCGGTCGCATCACCAGCTTCCCCAGCGGTGTCGACTGTGACGGCCTAGTTCCGACCACGAGCACCGTAGTTGTTGACCCCGATGGGGATGGCCCACTAGATGAGGCTGTTTACACGAAGGTGGTGTGGACCATCAGTGGCGAGCTCGTCGCAGACGGCGTCATCACCATTAGATACGCCGCCGGTATTCCCCTGCGCGAGAACGTCGCCTTCGACGGTGAAGCCACCGCAAACCTCGACAACAACACGGGCGATCTCACTTACGACGAGCAACAGCTCACGAACTACGCCGAAACGAGCGGCACCTATTCCGGCGACGGCGAGAGCTACACCGACGACGCCACAGCAACTGTCTCGGCCGAAGATGTTGCCATTCAAAAGACCGTCGATGTGGATGCAATTACTCAGGGTGCCGACAGCGTCTGGACGCTCGACTACCAGTCGTCTGAATATGCGCTTTCCACCGAAACGATCGTGATCACCGACACGATTCCCGACGGACTCGAATTCGAAAGCAGCATTCCTGATCCGACCTCTGGCCCCACCTACAACGACGACGGAACTATCACCGTGTCGTGGGATGCCGCAGCATTTGACGAAGCGTCCGACAGCGGAGAAATCAAGGTCTTCACGACCGCGCTCGCCTCGTACCGCGTCACAGGCTCTGGTGACGTGGAACGACCCGTCAGCTCGAATGACTCGTGGACGAACACCGTCGACCTGGCGACATCCACCACCATCATCACCGACAACGACGCCACGACGTCAGTAATCGAGATTCTTGACACCTCAAGTGCCAGCCAGCAGGCCGAAGGCATCACGCTCACCAAAAAGGTAGCTGAGCCAGTAGCCGCCATGACGGGCACATGCGACACAATCAGCGGTCTTGATTTCAAGGATGAGCTTGCCGTGGGTGCGTTCCACCCGGGCGATTGGGTGTGCTACGAGCTGACCGTCACGTTCCCGAGCCAACTCGACACGCTCGACAATGTCGTGAATGACTTCTTGCCGGCCGGCTTCACTTTCGTTGACTACGCCGAAACCGCGCTCAACAACGTTGCCTCGACGTTCGTGCCAGAAGATCCCGCCGACCCGTCACGTCTGCTCACGTGGAATATCGGAAATGTCGACAAGGGAACGACGTTCCAGGTTCTCGTCACCGCCGAAATCACCAATCCAGCGGCCATTACAGATGGCGACATCACATCGAACCTCATGAAGATGACGTACCAGAACACAGCTGGCGATGTCTATCAGCTGCGGGACAGCGCAGACACGCTCGTCGAGAAGCCGATCGTGACCCTCAGCAAGGGCATCACTCACCTCAACACTGACGCTGTTACCAATGGCCCGCTCAACACGCTTAAGGTGCAGGCGACTGATCGCGTCACGTACGCGGTTGTCGTGACCAACAGTGGCGGCCAGGATTCCGAAAACGTCTCCATCCGTGACAACCTCCCGGGCCTCTTGGAGTGCTCGGATGTCGAGAACATCAGCGATGCGGGCGTCTGTGGCAGTGACCCGCTACTCCCGCGCTCAATCGAGTGGACGATTCCTTCGCTGGATGCTGGCGACTCCTACACGGTCACCTACGACGTCATCACTCCGGCAGATTCGTCTGCCGGCGACACCTTCCTCAACACTGCCGGTGTTCGCAACTACGAAGGCGTCACAAACACGGGTGACCAGCAGGTCTACGTTCCGGTCAACAACATCGACCCCACGCTTGAGGACGATGCGAACAGTGTCGAGGCGAAGGACACCGCCAGCACGAGCGTGCGCCTGCCTACGATCCTGAAGACTGCGACGACCTCGATCACTGAGTCCACCTACAACACCCTGAGTGAAGCGACCATCGGTGAGGAAATCACCTACACGGTCACGACGACGATCCCCGAGGGTTCGTCGGTCTACCAGAAGCCTGTGGTCTCTGACACGATCGACAGCCGGTTTGTGATCGTCGGTACGCCTACCTTCACTGTCGAGGGCGGTGCCAGCCAGAATGCAACCGTCACAGGGCAAAAGGTTGAGGCGCCCTTGGGGGAAACCTACGAGAACCTTCCGAATAGTGGCGATGATGCGGTAGTTCTGACAATCACCGTACGCGTGCTGGATGCTTCGGGGCCGGTGCGTAACAACAACGTCAACAACACGGCCAGATTTACGTGGAAGCCGGTCAACGGCGACGCGAAGACGATCTCGAGTTCTGCAGCTATCCGCATTGTGGAGCCAGTGATTTCAGTCGCTAAGACCAGTGACGCAGTTGCTGGCCGCGTCATTGCTGACCAGGTTGTGGAATACACGCTTGCTGTGCGCAACAGCAGCACAGCCACCGCTTCAGTTGCTCATGACACCACCGTTGTGGACCACGTCCCTGACACCATCCAGCCCGTTGATGCGAGCAATAACCCGGTGACTACGAGTCAGATTTTGCCCGGTGGAGGCGCGTGGGACCAAACAGCGCGCACCATTACTTTCACGGTCACCAGCATCAACCCCGGTGCCGGCCCCAACCTCAAGTACAAGGCCCGCGTGATCGACCCGCTGTTGAGTGGAACTGAAATCGTGAACACGGTTGATGTCACCACGACATCACTTGCGGGCACCGATCCCAACGAACGAACCTCAACGTCAACGACGGGTTCTGCAGCGTACAAAGACGACGATGTGCTGACACTGCGGGCGCCAGATTTGGGCGTTAGTAAGTCAGCATCGCCCGGAACCCGCACCATTGGTGAGGTCGTGACGTACACGATCGACGTAACAATTCCGAAGAACGTCGTTGCGTACGACGCGACAATCATCGACACGATGCCCACCAACGTGCGTTTCGGCCAGTTCCTTGACTCGACCTGTGACCAGAATGGCACCCCGTGTGGTGCCGAGGCATCGCTGATCGGGTCACCGACCGCGACCGACCGCACCATTGGCTACTTCATCGGCGATATCGACCCCGCCGAGGCTGAAGTTCGCACCGTCACGATCACCTACACCGGCATCGTGACGACTGCTGCAGCATCCGGAAACACTCTCGTCAACACGGTTCGCCCGTACTGGAACAGCGTTAACACCATCACGGGAACCCCCACAACGGTGCCGGCACCCGGCGATTTCGACAAGGTGGGTACGCCGTCGACCGCCAACGTTTCGGTTATCGAACCGCGACTGACTATCGATAAGGATGTTGCTGGCCAGGTTGGCGACAGCGACACTCGCCGTGCCAAGCCCGGTGAGCTGCTCGAGTACACGATTGTTGTGCGCAACGCGGGCAACTCGCCTGCGTATGACGTGACAGTCACCGACACTCCTGACGTTCGCGTCACGGACTTCACCTCCGCGGGAGTTGTGGGAGTTTCCCCGACCGATATCGATCCGTCAGACGGAACGCTCGGCTGGACGATTGCTGGTCCGATTGCGGCTGGCGCATCCGTGACGATCAAGTACACGGTCACGATGCCTGTCGTCGACGAAACGAGTGAAATCGTTGCGTCGCAGGAAGTCATCAACACGGCTGACGTGCCGCACTACTTCGGTGTTGCTCCTAGCGCGCAGGTCGATGACATCGACTACAAGGACTACGACAATGTGACCCCGGATGTGGTGAGCGTCGAACTCGACCTCGCCTCCATCGGTGACTTCATCTGGTTCGATGTCAACAACGACGGCGTGCAGGATGCCACGGATCCCGCCCTGGCGGGAGTCGGCGTCACGGTCGTGTACGCAGGAGCTGACGGAATCTTCGGCAACGCCGACGATGAGACGTTCACTCGAACGACTGGCAGCGATGGCGAATACCTCGTCAACCAGCTGCCCGGTGGTCTCTACCGCGTGACAGTGGATGCCTCAACGCTTCCCGCCGGAATGACTCCGAGCTTCGACCTCGACGGCACCACCGCAACGCCCAACGGCGTGTGGCAGGGCACCCTCGCCGAGAACGCCAAGAAGCGCGACGTCGACTTCGGCTACACGGGAACCGGTTCGATCGGTGACTTCATCTGGTTCGACCAAGACAAGGATGGCGTTCAAGACACGAACGAGCCCGGCCTGCCCGGCGCGACCGTCACGGTTGTCTTCGGCGGCCTCGACGGGGATCTCTCCACGACTGACGACAACATCACGTACACAACGTCGACGGATGCCGATGGCGAGTACACGGTCGGCCTGCTTCCTGCTGGCCCGTACACCGTCACGGTGAGCGACCTGCCCGCAGGCTACGCCGTTGTCTCCGACCCCAATGGCGGAACGGGTACGAGCTCGACAATCGCATTGACGGCCGGCCAGAACCGTGTTGACCAGGACTTTGGTTACGCCGGTACGGCATCCATCGGTGACTTCGTGTGGATCGACCGCAACGGCGATGGTGTTCACGATGACACCGAGCCCGGAATCTTTGGCGCTCAGGTTGAACTGACCTGGTTTGGCGAAGACGGTGTTCTTGGCGGCGGTGACGACGGAGTCTTCACTACGACAACCGACGGCGACGGCCTCTACAGCTTCCCGAACCTGCTCCCGGGCAACTTCTCGGTAGCGGTAACGGGTGGCCTGCCGGCTGGTGCTACGAACAGCTTCGACCTCGATGCCGACAACGACTCCGAGGCGCCTGTGACGCTCGAGAACGGCGACGCTGTCACGAATGTTGACTTCGGCTACGACGTGACCTCCGTTATCGGAGACCGCGTGTGGTGGGACCGCAACAAGGATGGCGTTCAAGACAGCAACGAGCCTGGGTTGGCTGGCGTGAAGATTCTCGTCACCTACCTCGGTACCGATGGTGTTCTTGGCGGCTCCGGCGCTGCTGGTGACCTCGAGTTCGAGGCAACGACGGACAGCAATGGTGACTGGACTGTCACCGAGATCCCCGACGGTAACTTCATCGTCGAGGTTGTCAGTGGCGTGCCTGCTGGCTTCAGCCCCACCTTCGACAACGACAGCGGAACGACGTCACCTGACGAAGAGTCTGCTGTAACGCTCGTCGGCTCTGATCTCAAGCAGGACTTCGGTTATGCCGGCAACTCCAGCATCTCCGACACCGTGTGGCTCGACCTCAACAAGGATGGCGTCAAGGATGCTGGCGAGCCCGGCTTGCCCGACGCCGAGGTCACCCTCGTCTGGTTCGGTCCGGATGGCGTAGCGGGTGGCGGCGATGACGTAACGTTCGTCGAAACCACCGACTCCAACGGCAAGTACCTCTTCGACGGTCTGCCCGAGGGCAACTACACCGCCACGGTTGACACGACGACGCTGCCTTCTGGCGTGACGCCGACGTTCGATGCGGATGCTGGTCCCAACCAACCGACGGCAGCCACGGTTGCTTCTGGTGTTGGCCCCAACTCCACGACCGCCGTTGCGCTGCCTGCAGCGACCGATCTCGACAACATCGACTTCGGTTATGTCGGCACCGGCAAGATTGGCGACACTGTCTGGCTTGACCAGAACGGTGACGGCATTGTTGACGCGACTGAGCCCGGCATCGCCGAGGTAGTCGTCACGCTCACTTGGGCTGGCCTCGACGGCGTACTCGGCAATGCCGACGATGTGGTCTCGACGACGAAGACGGATGCCAGCGGCAACTACCTCTTCGAAGATCTTCCTTCGGGACTCTTCACCGTCGAACTCTCGAACCTGACTGCAGGGCTGACCTCAACGGTTGACCCCGATGGTGGAGCAGACGACGCTTCTGAGCTTCCGCTCCGTGGCGGCGAAGAGAACCTCGATCAGGACTTCGGTTACCGCGGTGACGCGGGAGTCGGCGACCTGCTCTGGCTCGACGTCGACAACGACGGAGTTCAAGACACCAACGAGCCCGGACTTTCCGGAATCGTCATGACGGTGACGAGCCCCGGTTCCGACGGAATCTTCGGCAACGAAGACGACATCGTCGTCACCACCACGACGGATGAGAACGGCAACTACCTCGTTGAGGGACTGCCGGCTGGCGAAGTGAAGGTCTCCTATGACCCCACGACGTTGACCGAAGGTTATGTGCCGAGCTCGGACCTCGACGGCGACGTGTTCTCCGAGACCACGGCAACGCTCGTCTCGGGTGAGACTCGCCTCGACGTTGACTTCATCGTGGTCGGTAGCGCAACGCTCAACGGCATTGTGTTCGATGACCCGAACGGCAATGGCGTCCGCGACAGTGGCGACAAGGGCATCCCGAACGCGGAGTTGGATGTCGTGTGGGATGGCCCGAATGGTCCGGTAACCGTGCGCGTCACCACCGACGCGAATGGAGCGTGGGAACTCACGAACCTGCCTGCCGGTACCTACACGGCAACGGTCGACCTCGCGTCGGTTGACGCGGAGTACCGCCCGTCGACGGGAACTACTTCAACGGTCGAGCTGCCTGCCTTTGGCACACGCTCGGTCATCCAGGGACTCACAACGTTGATGCTCGCCTTCACGGGTTCGAACATCGCGTTAGGAGGATCGCTCGCAGGGCTGCTCCTGCTCGGCGGACTGTTCCTTCTCTTGCCGGCACGTCGGGTGCGTGGCGGAGAAAAGCAGAAGCAGATAACAAGTAGCTAGCAGCACCAGCGAGTTGGCGCGGTGAGCGTGTGGGGCGTCGGGCCCTGTGCATGCTCACCGCGCCATTTGCTTGTGCCCTCGTGGCTCGTCAGTCATTGATTGAGCCAACGACGTTACCTTGAGTCACTCCCACTCAACTTTCAGCTACGCGGCTTGACTCTCGGCGTGAGCAGGCGCAAACTTGATACAGCGCGACTCAAGTTCGTGCTTCACGAGACTTAAAGGAGTAAGAGCACATGGCTCGAGCAGTAGGTATTGACCTCGGAACCACCAACTCGGTAGTTGCCGTACTCGAAGGTGGAGAACCCACCGTCATTGCAAACGCCGAAGGAATGCGCACCACGCCATCCGTCGTCGCATTCACCAAGGATGGCGAAGTCCTCGTTGGTGAAACCGCAAAGCGCCAGGCCGTCACTAACGTCGACCGCACCATCGCATCCGTCAAGCGCCACATCGGTACTGACTGGACCGTCGCGATCGACGACAAGAAGTACACCCCGCAGGAAATTTCCGCTCGTACGCTTGCCAAGCTCAAGCGCGATGCCGAACAGTACCTGGGTGAAGACGTCACCGACGCAGTAATCACCGTTCCCGCCTACTTCAACGACGCTGAGCGTCAGGCAACGAAGGAAGCCGGTGAGATCGCGGGCCTCAACGTTCTGCGCATCATCAACGAGCCCACTGCTGCTGCACTGGCCTACGGCCTCGACAAGGGTAAAGAAGACGAACTCATTCTGGTCTTCGACCTCGGTGGCGGAACGTTCGACGTCTCGCTGCTCGAAGTGGGCAAAGACGACGACTTCTCCACCATCCAGGTCAAGTCGACCTCGGGTGACAACCGCCTCGGTGGTGACGACTGGGATGCCCGCGTCGTTGACTACCTGATCAAGCGCTTCAAGGACTCGACCGGTGTTGACGTTTCTGGCGACAAGATTGCCAAGCAGCGCCTCAAGGAAGCTGCCGAGCAGGCCAAGAAGGAACTCTCCTCGCAGATGACGGCAAGCATCCAGCTCCCGTACCTCTCGCTCACCGAGAGTGGCCCAGCCAACCTCGACGAGACCCTCTCGCGCGCCAAGTTCGAAGAACTCACCGCCGACCTGCTCGAGCGCGTTCAGAAGCCCTTCAACGATGTCATCAAGGAAGCCGGCGTCAAGCTGAGCGACGTTGCACACGTTGTACTCGTGGGTGGATCGACTCGTATGCCCGCCGTCGTTGAGCTCGTCAAGAAGCTCACCGGTGGCAAGGAACCCAACAAGGGCGTTAACCCCGATGAGGTCGTAGCCGTTGGTGCTGCACTCCAGGCTGGTGTGTTGAAGGGTGAGCGCAAGGACGTTCTGCTTATCGACGTCACCCCGCTGAGCCTCGGCATCGAGACCAAGGGCGGAATGATGACCAAGCTCATCGACCGCAACACGGCAATCCCGACCAAGCGCAGCGAGACCTTCACCACGGCGGATGACAACCAGCCTTCCGTGTCGATTCAGGTCTTCCAGGGTGAGCGTGAGTTCACTCGCGACAACAAGAACCTCGGAACCTTCGAGCTCACCGGTATCGCACCGGCGCCTCGTGGAATCCCGCAGGTTGAGGTCACTTTCGACATCGACGCTAACGGCATCGTGCACGTGTCCGCCAAGGACAAGGGCACCGGCAAGGAGCAGTCGATGGTCATCACGGGCGGTTCAAGCCTGTCGAAGGACGACATCGAGCGTATGGTTCGCGAGGGCGAAGAGCACGCTGCAGAAGACAAGGCCCGCCGCGAGGCAGCCGAGGTTCGCAACAACGCAGAGCAGCTCGCATACTCCACCGGAAAGCTCATCACCGACAACGCTGAGAAGCTGCCGGAAGACGTCAAGACTGAAGTTCAGGCCGACGTTGACGCGCTCAATACGGCGCTCGCCGGAGACGACGAAGCAGAGGTCAAGACCGCGTTCGACAAGCTCACCGAGAGCCAACAGAAGCTGGGCGAAGCAATCTACAAGCACCAGGAAGAAAACCCTGAGGCCGCTGCAGAGGGCGAAAGCGCTGCCGCTGACGAAAGCTCCGACGAGGACATCGTCGACGCTGAAGTTGTCGACGAAGACGAAGCTGACACGGACAAGAAGTAGATGTCTGACAAAAACACGGACCACGACGACAACCAAGAGCCGGTGAACGACGACGAAGGTCGTGTTGATCCGGAAACTGGCGACGTGAGTGCGGCCGACTCGGCTGCTGCAGAGGAATCTGCGGCAGCCGAGGGGCAGCCTTCCTCTGACGAGGAGCCTGCCGAGGACGCCACGAAGGCCCCCGATGAGCTGAGTGAAGAAGACAAGCGTCTTCTTGAGGAAGCTAGTCGGGACCTCGTCGCTGAGATGCGTGATCAGATGTTGCGTGCTCAGGCTGAGTTGGTGAACTTCCGCACTCGCGTTGAGCGGGATCGGGTCGCGAACCGCGAAGCCGTAATCGCCGACGTCATCCGTTCACTGCTTCCCGCCCTCGATGATCTCGACCGTGCCGACAAGCACGGCGACATCCTTGAGGGAACCCCCATCGCGCTTGTGGCACAGAAGATCAACTCAAGTTTTGAGCGGTTCGGACTGCGCAAGATCGGTGAAAAGGGCGAAGTCTTTGATCCTGCGTTCCACGAGGCTGTTGTTCATTTGAACGATCCTGAGGCGACCGAAAACACGATCGCTGATGTCGTTGAGCCGGGCTACATTCTTGGTGAGCGCGTTGTGCGTGCCGCGAAGGTTGCTGTCTCCGGCCCCGCTGATTAGGTCGGGGGTGGCGTGTAGTGGCTAGCCAAGATTGGTTCGATAAGGACTTTTACAAGGTGCTCGGGGTGTCGAAAGACATCTCCGAGGCCGAGTTGAAGAAGACCTATCGCAAACTCGCGCGCCAGTTTCACCCGGATTCGAACCCGGGAGATCCGAAGGCCGAAGAGCGCTTCAAAGAAATCAGTGAAGCGCACTCCGTGCTTTCTGATGCCGAGACGCGCAAAGAATACGATCAGGTTCGTGCCATGGGCTCGGGCGCTCGCTTCCAAGCGGGTGGCCAAGGCGGTCAGGCCGGCGGCTTCGAGGATGTCTTTGGTGGCATGTTCGGTGGCGGTGGCCAGAGTTATGGTGGCGGTCAGAGCTACGGCGGAGGGCAATCAAGCGCAAGCTTCGAAGACCTTCTCGGTGGCATGTTCGGTGGCCAAGCCGGCCCCGGCGGTGGCCCCGGATTCCGTGGTGGCCCCGCAAAGGGCCGCGATCTGGCAGCAAACACGACACTCGATTTTGCAACCGCGATAAACGGCGAAACGATCAAACTCCAGCCTGCTGGCGGTCGTCCGATGAACGTCAAGATTCCTGCGGGAGTCAGCGACGGTCAGAAGATCCGACTCAAGGGCAAAGGCGAGGCGAGCCCCAATGGTGGCCCCGCTGGCGACCTGGTCCTCACGGTCTCTGTGCGCAAGCATCCGGTGTTCGAGCGTGACGGCAGCAACCTTCGTGTTGTTGTTCCTGTGACGTTTGCGGAAGCTGTGCTCGGCGCCACTATCGAGGTGCCGACCCTGGGCGGTGCACCGGTGAAACTGAAGGTTGCGCCGGGAACCCCGAGCGGACGAGTATTGCGAGTAAAGGGTCGCGGAGTGGCGACAGCGAAAGCAACCGGAGACCTGCTTGCCGAAGTGCAAGTGGCGGTGCCTAACCGCATCCCAGAAGCTGCGCTCAAGCACCTCGAGGCCTTTGCCGAAGCGATGCCCACGGAGAATCCGCGGGAAGAATTGATTGCCAGAGCCAGGAGCTAATAGTCATGGATGAGCTGAGTCCCGCCTTTGCTATCGCCGTTGCGGCGGAGTTGGCGGGCATGCATCCGCAGACACTGCGACAGTACGACCGTCTGGGTCTCGTGTCTCCCACGAGAACCAGCGGTCGTTCGCGGCGTTACTCCATGCGCGACGTGATGCAGTTGCGTGAGATCGCAGCGCTCAGCGCTGAAGGTCTCAACCTTGAGGGCATTAAGCGGATCCTCGATCTTGAGAATCAAGTGTCCGAACTCAGTACGCGCGTGCGCGAACTCGAAGCGGCGCTTGCCGATGAACTGCTCTCAAAACCGGGCCGGCGCGTCTTCGCGGCCGGTTCTGCTGGTGAGGTGATCTCGCTCAAAGCGGGAACCCGCACCGAGCGCGCCAATCAGGTCGAACTGTGGCGCCCCTTCGTGAGGCGCGATAACCAACTTCCCCGGTGATTGCGGGCATCTGATGATGTTTCGGCAAGCCCCACCGCTCGGCGGCTCCGCTATCCTGCGGCAGCGCTGGAGCGAAGTAACGTTCCTGCACTGGCGGGTTGATCCTGCGGTCGTGGCTCCGCTGCTGCCCGCGGGCTGCCGCCCCGATACGCTCAACGGCAGCACGTGGGTGGGGCTCATCGCCTTTCAGATGTCGCAAAGTTCCTTCTTTGGCGGGCCAAGCATCCCGTGGCTCGGTGACTTTCCCGAAGTGAACGTTCGCCTGTACTCCGTTGATGAGCACGGGCGGCGCGGAGTGGTCTTCCTTTCGCTCGAAGCATCGCACCTGATTCCGGTGCTCACCGCGCGGCTCGCTTTTGGTTTGCCGTACCAGTGGGCGTCGATGAAGATCGGGCAGCGCGACGGGCAGATTGCCTACAAAACGAAACGGCACGGTCAGCCGGATGCCGCATCCCACATCATTGTGAAACCGGTGGATGACCCGGCGGCGAGTGTTGCGCTCGCGGCTGACCCCTTGGCTACGTTCCTGACCGCTCGGTGGGGGTTTCACGAAACTCATCGTGGACGCACGATCTACTCGCGCAACCACCACGAACCGTGGCCGTTGCAATCGGCTGAATTGGTCTACCTCGAGGATGGCTTGCTCGCTGCGGCTGGTTTTGAGGGTCTGGCCGACCGTGTTCCGGATTCGGTGATGTACGCGAGCGAGGTGACGACGGTGTTTGCGGCGCCTCGCCAGCCTGCTCTTGCGCGTCAGCCTCGAGCGAGCGCAATCTGGACATTCGCGCCGACTTCGTAAGTATTTCGAGAAATATTGTGGAATTGTATAGACAATTTTGCACAACATGGTCTCATCAGCACAAATGAGCATTGCCACTTACGCTGGAGAGGGACATGATGAGTAACCACACCGTCACATAGGCACAACACGATTGAAACGATGAACCTAGAGAATGGGTGAACGGGGATAGTTCCCGTTCGCGTGTCATTTTCCCGGTTCATCGCCGCAGGCAATGACGCCGAATAACGCAGGAGGCACAATGACAACGGTTCGCGCAGCAATCACTCAGACCACTTGGACAGGCGACAAGGAGTCGATGATTCAGAAGCACGAGCAGTTCGCTCGGGATGCGAAGGCGCAAGGCGCCCAGATCATCTGCTTCCAAGAGCTTTTCTACGGTCCCTATTTCGGGATCACTCAGGACAAGAAGTATTACCGCTACGCCGAGCCTGTTGATGGCCCGATCGTTACGCGCTTCCAAGCCCTGGCTAAAGAGCTCGACATGGTCATGATTCTGCCGATCTACGAAGAAGCGATGACGGGCGTGTATTACAACACCGCCGTCGTTGTTGACGCCGATGGCACCAACCTTGGTTCGTACCGCAAGCACCACATTCCTCACCTCGACAAGTTCTGGGAGAAGTTCTACTTCACGCCCGGCAACTTGGGTTTCCCGATGTTCAACACCGCCGTCGGCAAGGTTGGCGTTCACATTTGTTACGACCGCCACTTCCCCGAGGGATGGCGCGAACTCGGGCTCAACGGCGCCGAGATCGTCTTCAACCCGAATGCCACGAAGCCCGGACTCTCCAACCGCCTCTGGGAGGTTGAAGGTCCAGCAGCAGCAGTGGCCAACGGCTACTTTGTGCTTCAGCCCAACCGTGTCGGCCTCGAAGACAACGAGTACGGCGACGAAGCTGTCGACTTCTACGGCACCAGCCAGGTCATCGACCCCCGCGGAAACTTCGTGGGCGAGCGTGGCTCGGGCACCGATGAAGAGATCATGATTCGCGATCTCGACATGGACCTCGTGCAGGAAATGCGCGACGACTGGCAGTTCTACCGTGACCGTCGCCCCGACGCGTACCTGTCGATCCCTAAGTAAGCCAAAACTTCAACCCCCAGGTTGTTTTGGCGCCCGGGGGACAGTAGGCACACGACATCGCAGAGGAGCGAATCATGGCCACCACTCTCATTTCCGGCGGTACCGTCGTCAGCTCAACGGGGCGCGCCCCAGCAGACGTCCTGATCGACGGCGAAGTAATCAAAGCTGTGTTGTCTCCCGGCAGCACGCTTTTTGGAACCGACATTGCGGCATCCGTCGACAAGGTCATTGATGCCACGGGAAAGTACGTCATTCCCGGTGGCATCGACGCCCACACGCACATGGAGCTGCCCTTCGGCGGCACCGCGGCAATCGACACGTTCGAGACGGGCACTCGCGCTGCGGCGTGGGGCGGCACGACCTCGATCATCGACTTTGCGGTGCAGACCTTTGGAGAGCGCATCCAGGATTCGCTCGCTGCGTGGCACGGCAAAGCGGCGGGCAACTGCGCCATCGACTACGGCTTTCACCAGATTGTCGGCGACGTCACTCCCGAGTCGCTCAAGGCGATGGAGAAGCTGCCAGACGAGGGCATCACGAGCTTCAAGATGTTCATGGCTTACCCCGGAGTTTTCTACTCGGATGACGCACAAATCCTCAAGGCAATGCAGGTGTCTCGCGACACCGGCTTGATGACGATGATGCACGCCGAGAACGGGCCGGTCATCGACGTTCTCGCCGAGCAGCTCGTGGAGCAGGGCAAGACCGACCCGTACTATCACGGTGTCGCTCGTGCCTGGGAGATGGAAGAGGAAGCGACGCATCGAGCGATCATGCTCGCGAAGCTCACCGGCGCCCCGCTCTACATTGTTCACGTCAGCGCGAAGCAAGCGGTCGAACAGATCGCCACCGCTCGTGACCGTGGCCAGAACGTCTTTGCTGAGACGTGCCCGCAGTACCTCTACTTGAGCCTCGAAGAACAACTCGGTGCGCAGAGTGAGCAGTACGGCCACTTCGAGGGTGCCAAGTGGGTGTGCTCGACTCCGCTTCGTTCACGCGAAGAGGGTCATCAGGATGCCATGTGGCAGTCGCTGCGCACGAACGATGTGCAGATGGTCTCGACCGACCACTGCCCGTTCTGCATGAAGGACCAAAAAGAGTTGGGCCTTGCGGACTTCCGCAAGATCCCCAACGGCATGGGAACCGTCGAACACCGCATGGACCTCATGTATCAAGGCGTTGTCACCGGCGAGCTCACGCTCGAGCGTTGGGTCGAACTGACGAGCACCACCCCCGCTCGCATGTTCGGTATCTACGGACGCAAGGGTGTTATCCAGCCAGGAGCCGACGCCGACATCGTGGTCTATGACCCCAACGGTCACACCTCGATCGGTATGCCGGTCGACGAAAACGGCAACCCCACCGGCAAGAAGCACCACATGAACATGGACCACGCAGCCTGGGAGGGCTTCGAGATCGATGGTCACGTTGACACTGTCATCTCACGAGGCAAGGTCATCGTCGATGACGACCAGTACATCGGCACCAAGGGTGACGGCCGCTTCATGAAGCGCGGCCTCACTCAGTACCTGACCTAAACGGTTTCGCTGCAGCATCCGCTGGCTACCACCAGCGGATGCTGCACTTTAAACGACCTTCCACCACGAATGAGGAGCCCCATGGACTTCGGAGCAGTACTTCAGACCAACCCGCCGTCAGCACGAACCGTTCAACTCGCGAAGCTTGCAGAGGCGCACGGCTTCACCTACGTCTGGACCTTTGACTCGCACATCCTGTGGCAAGAGCCCTATGTGATTTACAGCCAGATCTTGGCCGAGACCCGCAAGGTGATCGTCGGACCGATGGTGACCAACCCGGCCACGCGCGACTGGACCGTCACGGCGTCTACCTACGCCACGCTCAACGAGATGTACGGCAACCGCACCGTCTGTGGCATTGGCCGCGGCGACTCGGCTGTGCGCGTGACCAACGGCAAGCCGACAACGCTGAAGGATCTGCGGGAGTCGATTCACGTCATCCGCGAACTCGCGAACTCGCGTTCGGTCGAATACGGCGGAGCGCAGTTGCAGTTGCCATGGAGCAAAGGTTCCGAGCTCGAGATGTGGGTTGCGGCCTATGGCCCCCTCGCGCTCAAGCTCACCGGTGAAGTCGGAGACGGGTTCATCTTGCAGCTCGCTGACCTCGACATTGCCGCCTGGATGATCAAGAAGGTGCGCGACGCTGCTGAAGCCGCCGGACGCGACCCGATGTCGATCAAGTTCTGTGTTGCAGCGCCGATGTACATCGGAGATGACTGGGAGCACATGCGCGACCAGTGCCGCTGGTTCGGAGGAATGGTGGGAAACCACGTGGCCGACATCGTGAAGAAGTACGGCTCTGACGGAGACGTACCGAAGGCCCTCACCGACTACATCGAGAAGCGTGAAGGCTACGACTACAACCAGCATGGTCAAGCGGGCAACACGCACGCGGCGTTTGTGCCCGACGAGATCGTCGATCGGTTCTGCGTCATGGGAACCGCCGAGGAGCACATCGCAAAGCTCGAGAAGTTGCGCGAGCTCGGTGTCGATCAGTTCGCCGGCTACCTGCAGCACGACAACAAAGAAGAGACCATGCGGGTCTACGGCGAGACGGTAATCCCGGCCCTCACCGAAACAGTGACGGCGAAGGTCTAACCCGATGACGGCAACCCGAAACGATCAGCGTGGGGAGGTTGCCGTCCGCCCTGCGAGTTCGCCGGGTGCGGTGGCTAAACCCGCGCGCACTCGGCTGCTCGGCGGCTTCCTCTGGGGCATCGCTGGCGTCGCGCTCATCGCACTCATCTGGGAGGGCTACAAGTTCTTCGGTCCAGACAACGGCGTGCTCATCGGCGAACTTCGCGTGCTTCCGCGCACGACCGACCTCGCTATGCCGCACCTGTGGGACATGATGACGCGGCTCGCGGAGCCCGTCACGCGAGCAGATGGTGCGCTTCCGCTCTGGGCAGTCGTGGCGCTTGCCTCGCTCATGACGCTCGGAATCGCTGCTGCTGGCTGGGCTGTCGGAGTGATTGTGGGAGTCGTCTTCGCGCTCCTCATGCAACGCTGGCGCCTCGCCGAATTCGGCCTCCTGCCGTGGATCGTCATCAGCCAAACCGTGCCGCTCATCGCCTTTGCGCCGATCGTCAAGAGCTGGGGCTCGCGCGTCGAGATCGGCTCGTTCGAGTGGCAAGACTGGATGTCGGTCGCGCTCATTGCGAGCTATCTGGCGTTCTTCCCGATCACCGTTGGTGCGCTCAAGGGACTGCAATCTCCCGACCGCATCCACGTTGAGCTCTTCGACACGTATGCCGCTGGCTACTGGCCGACGCTCGTGCGACTGCGCTTGCCCGCAGCCGTTCCGTACCTTCTGCCTGCGCTGCGACTCGGAGCAGCGAACGCTGTCATCGGCGCGGTTGTCGCGGAAGTATCGACCGGACTTCAAGGCGGCATCGGACGCCTACTCATTCAATTTGCCGGTCAAGCATCGGGCGACCCCTCGAAGGCGTGGGGCCCCATCTTCGGCGCAATCGTGCTCGGCCTTGTGACGGCCGGTTCCGTTGCACTGCTCGGCATCATTCTCAAGGACTACCGACGAACCGAGGAGGCCGCATGAGCGACCAGATCCCGACCACCACTCCCGCTGCCGACACGATGACGACCGATGTTTCGGATGCTGCTGTTGCCGTTCGCGGTCTCAACAAACAGTTCCAGACTGCCTCGGGCATCGTTCACGCGCTTGAAGGAATCGACCTCACCGTTGAGGCCGGCGAATTTGTCTCCCTCATCGGTCCTTCGGGCTGTGGCAAGTCAACGCTCATGAGACTCATTGCCGACCTCGATGTTCCGACTTCGGGGGAGCTGACGGTGTTCGGCAAGACGGCGACGCAGGCTCGACTCGACCAGGACTACGGCATCGCATTCCAGCAGGCCGGGCTTTTGCCGTGGCGCACGGTGGCCGCGAACGTTGCGCTTCCGCTGGAACTGCACGGGGTGGCATCCGCTGCTCGGCGCACTCGCGTTGCTGACCTGCTCGAGATGGTCGGCCTCACCGAGTTCGCTGATCGTTTTCCTGACCAGCTCTCGGGCGGCATGCAGCAGCGCGTTGCGATTGCCCGCTCGCTGGCGGAACAGCCGCGACTGTTGCTGATGGATGAACCGTTCGGCGCCCTCGACGAGATGACCCGCGAGAAGATGCAGACAGACCTCGTGCGCATTGCCGCCGACACCGGAGCTGCTGTCGTATTCGTGACGCACTCGATTCCTGAAGCCGTGTTCCTCTCCGACCGCGTTGTGGTCATGTCGCCGCGGCCCGGTCGCATCAGCGACATCATCCCGATGCGATTGGATGCTGCTGACGGTCGCGAAGAACGTGACGACGACCTGCGCGAAGCATCCTCGTTCTTCGAGATGGTGACCGAAGTGCGTGAAGCACTGCACGGCGGAGCCTCGGATGCGGAAAACCCCGCACCGCGCGCCGCCAGGGGAGTGGACACCCGATGACGACAAACACGACCGCGAACGCGATCATCGGTGCCGGAACCGGTGCCACGCGCACCAAGGGCTGGAGCCCGCGAACGGAGTCGATCCTTCGCGTGGTTGCCCCCGTCACGCTCGGTATCATCGTGCTCGCCATCTGGCAGTTTCTCGTCACCGTTGGTGGCGTCTCCGACTACCTGCTGCCGAGCCCGACTTCGATCATGGCGGAACTGGTCGCGTACTGGCCAGCCGTCGTCTCGGCAACGGTGCTCACCGGAACGAACAGCCTGCTGGGTCTGCTCGTTGGTTCGCTGCTCGGAATCATTCTCGCTGCGGTCGCCGCACGGTGGCGCATCGCAGACCAGATGAGTGCACCGATCATTGCCGCGCTCGCGGTTGTTCCGATCGTTGCTCTCGCCCCGGTGCTCAACTCCATGTTTGGAGCTGACAGCCAGTTCGGTCGCCAAGCAATTGCTGCTATCGCGTCGTTCGTTCCCATCTTCATCAACACCCTGCGCGGGTTTCGCCAAACGCGGCCAGTGCACCGTGACCTAATGAAGGCCTACGCAGCAAGCTCCGGGCAGATGTTGCGCTCGCTCACCCTGCCGACAGCGCGCCCCTTTATCCTCACTGGCATCCGCATCGCTTCGTCGCTCGCCGTTATCTCCGCCCTCGTGGCGGAATACTTCGGTGGACCACGCGGCGGCCTCGGCAGTCTGATTGCGACCTCGGCAGCCTCAAGCGCGTATTCCCGCGCGTGGGCCTACGTCGGGGCATCCATCGCTCTCGGTCTGCTCTTCTACCTCGCGACGCTCGCACTCGAACGACTAGTGCTGCGCCGTGTACCGACCGGGGGCTCCCGATGACAGCACCCCGCGCAGAAAAGGGAAGGAGATAACCGCTCCACCAGCTCTACCAGCAGTATCCACTTGCACCGTGAATCTGGAAGGTCTGACATGAAGTTCACCAAACGCCGCGCACTCGCGGCTGGAGCGTTCGCCGTAACGGCAGCGGTCCTCCTCGCAGCATGCTCCACCGCCGAAGAGCCCACCAGCGAATCTGGCGAAGCCCTCACCGAAGTGAAGCTCCAACTCCAGTGGCTCCCTCAGGGACAGTTCGCTGGCTACTTCGCCGCAGCCGATCAGGGCTACTTTGAAGACGAAGGCCTCAGCGTCGAAATCATCCCGTCGGGTGGCGACATCGTTCCGCAAGACGCTCTCGCCAACGGCGACGTTGACTACGCCGTAGCCTGGGTTCCCAAGGTTCTTGGCTCCATCGAGCAGGGCGCCAACCTCACCGACATTGCTCAGATTTTCCAGAAGTCGGGCACCCTTCAGGTGTCGTGGGCTGACTCGGGCATTGACTCCGTCGCTGACTTCGAGGGCAAGAAGATTGGCTCGTGGGGCTTCGGAAACGAGTGGGAGATCTTCGCAGCAATGGCTGCTGAAGGACTCGACTCCTCGACTGTGCAGATCATCACGCAGGACTTCAACATGAACGCGTTCCTGCAGGGCGACATCGACGCCGCACAGGCCATGACGTACAACGAGTACGCTCAGCTGCTTGAGTCGACCGACCCTGACACCGGAGAGCTGTACCAGCCTGAAGACTTCAACGTCATCAGCTACGAAGACACCGTTGGCGCCATGCTCCAGGATGCAATCTGGGCTGACACCGAGCGTCTCGACAGCGACGAGGACTACCAGGAGACCACGGTCAAGTTCCTCAAGGCTGTAGTCAAGGGCTGGATCTACTCCGCTGAGAACCCTGAATCTGCTGCCGAAGGCACCGTTGCTGCTGGTTCCGGTTGGGGCCCCAGCCACGAACTGTGGATGGTCAACGAGACTAACAAGCTGATCTGGCCGGCCGACAACGGCATCGGCGTTATCGATGAAGCCGCGTGGGACCGCACCGTTGAAGGCGCCATCAGCGCCGTCAACGAGACGGGTGCAAGCCCCATCACCACGGCACCGCCGGCAACGGCATGGTCGAACGACTGGATCATGAAGGCACTTGAAGAGCTCGAAGCCGAGGGCGTAGACACCACCGGTTCCAGCTTCAGCCCGATCGACGTCACCCTCCTTGAGGGCGGCAACTAGTCACACTGAATACCCGCTAGTCGGATGCCGCCCTTACGCTTGTGAGGGCGGCATTCGTTGCATTCACGGCGCCACACCAGCGCCCCGCACCACCTTCTCACCATCTCATTGCCACCCCGGATCGAAAGGCCTCGTGCCATGACCGAGCAGAACACCCCCGACCTCGATGCCTACGCACTCGAGCTCGATCAGGCGCACATCTTTCATTCGTGGTCGGCGCAGACTCCCGCCCATGCTGCGGCCGTGAGTATCAAGAGTGGGCTCGGCACTCGCGTGTGGGATCACGCCGGAAACGAATATCTCGACTTTTCTAGCCAGCACGTCAATGTGAATTTGGGGCACCAGCATCCGGCCCTGCTTGAAGCTATTCGGGTGCAGTCTCAGTTGCTCGCAACAATCTCACCGCCCACCGCCAACATCACACGGGGCGAGGCGGCGAAGCGATTGGCTGCCATTGCGCCCGAGGGGTTCAACCGCGTGTTCTTTACGAATGGCGGCTCTGACGCCAACGAGATTGCAATGCGGATGGCGCGGCTCTACACCGGGCGCGACAAGATTCTCTCGGCGTACCGCTCGTATCACGGCAACACCGGCAGCAGCATTGTGGCCACGGGCGACCCGCGTCGCATCCCCAACGAGTTCGCTCGCGGCCACGTGCACTTCTTCGGCCCTTACCTGTATCGCTCCGAGTTCTGGGCGACGACGCCCGAGCAAGAAAGCAAACGTGCGCTGCAGCACTTGCGGCGCGTCATCGAAGCGGAAGGGGCGGAGTCGATCGCGGCCGTGCTGCTCGAGCCGATTCCCGGCACTCCGGGCATTTTGGTGCCGCCGCCCGGCTACCTCGCTGGCGTGCGCGAACTGTGTGATCAGCACGGCATCCTGCTGATCTTCGACGAAGTGATGTGTGGCTTTGGGCGCACCGGCGAGTGGTTCGCCTTCGACGCCTTCGATGCGCGGCCCGACCTCATCACCTTCGCCAAGGGAGTGAACTCGGGCTACGTTCCCATCGGCGGTGTGATCATCGACGACCCGATTGCGGCGCACTTCAACGACCGGGTGTTCCCCGGCGGGCTGACGTACTCGGGGCATCCGCTGGCTGCCGCCACCGTCGTAGCCTCACTCGACACGATCGCCTCCGAAGGTGTTCTTGAGCACGTGCGCGATATCTCGGAGAACCACCTCGGGCCGGCGCTTGAGGCTCTGGCCGAACGGCATCCGTCGATCGGTGAAGTGCGCGGTCGCGGAGTGTTCTGGGCTCTCGAGCTCGTGACCGATCGGGCGACCCGTGAACCCGTGCCGGCCGCAACGATGGGGCGCATTCGGGCTGGCCTCGTGGAACGCGGTCTGCTGCCCTTTGTGGCGGAGAACCGCATCCATGTGTTGCCGCCGTGTGTCGTCACGCCTGCCGAAATCGCTGAGGCGATGGAGATCTACGATGCGGTGCTGACGCTCGAATTGGGGTAACGCGGGAGCTGTGACACACGGTTCAATCGCGCCGCCGATTCATACACTTGGGTGAAACTCAATTTATGGGTTCGGTGAGGGGATGACCATGGTCGAAATGAGCGGCACACCTGGAGGGTCGGAAGATCCGCACGAATTGACCAAGGACTACGCGGAGCTCGAAGAGTCAGAATTCATGCTCGCCCCGCGCCGGTACGACCCCGACAACCTTGCCGCCGGAAAGAAGCTCAACGTAGCGAAACTGCACAAAGCTCTCCTCGCCATGGACGAATCCCTCGGTGGTGGTGGCACGATCACCGACCCTGCCGAGTGGGTCACTCAAGAAACCACGGATCTGGCGCTCAGTGATTTCGCCGGAGTGACGATCTTTGCCGAGGATGGCGCGGTGCGGGCCGTCGCGATCGAATTGGGCTCACCGACTAAGCAACAGTGGAGCACTCTTTACCCGCAGTTGCGCCGTCTCGCGAGAACTCTCTGGGTGCATTTTGCGCCGGGTGAATCTGAAAGCTGGGCGTCGAATCGGGAGTAGCCTTTCTCGAGTCACACGATCACGGGAATTGCACAGGGTGATGAATCAGAATCTGTGCGGACCAATCGAAGATTCACGCGTGTAGAAAATAGTGAGAGCAATGACCCCCGTCGCCGCAGAACGCGCATCGTGGCAGTTCGTCGCGATGGCCTGCCTCGCGCTGGCACTCATCACGGGCATTGTGGCGATGCACTCACTCGTGTCGTCCACCTCGCATTCTGAGTCGGCGATGTCGGCCACCATGTCGATGGAGAGCGCCACCGTCGAGGAAGCTACGTTTACTACCCCGGCGCTCACTGCAGTCGACTGCTCGGGATGTGGCGGCGACGCATCCATGGCTCTCATGCGGTGCGTGCTCGCCCTCCTCACCGTTTCGCTCCTCCTTGCCTCGCCCTCGCTGGTTCGAGGCTGGGACGGGTTCCTCGAGCAGCGGTCGTTTGCTGCTGCGCTCGTCACGCGTTTCGCTCGCGTGGTGCCGCCGCATCCTAATCTCATAGCTCTCTGCATCAGTCGCACCTAATAGCCGCACTGTCGACTCAGCTTCGACGCGCCTTGCGCTGGACCGTTCTGGTCCCGCGCCTATTTGTGACTAATTTGGAGAACTTGAGAAATGAAAACTCGTTTCGCGGCGACCGCCGCAATCGCCCTAACCGCACTGCTAACGCTCTCGGGGTGTGCGAACGCTATGGAGGAAGCAGGGTCAAACCCTGACTCGTCGCCCACAGAATCGGTAGTGGTCGCCGACGCGAACAGCGCGGATGTCATGTTCACGGCCATGATGATTCCGCACCACGAACAGGCGGTTGAGATGGCCGACATGGTGTTGGGGAAAGACGGCATCGACGAGCGCGTGGTGACGCTCGCCCAAGAGATCAAGGCAGCTCAAGGCCCCGAGATCGAGCTCATGACCTCGTGGGTAGAGGGCTGGGGTGTCGGGATGACAGACGGTATGGACGGCATGGGTAACGGTGACGGGATGATGAGTGACTCCGACATGGCCGACCTCGAAGCAGCGAACGGAGACGATGCTTCTCGCTTGTTCCTCGAGCAGATGATTGTGCATCACGAGGGCGCTATCGACATGGCTGAGCTGGAAATCGATTCGGGACAAAATGAGGATGTCCTTGCTCTTGCCCAAGAGGTAATGGATGCGCAGACCACGGAAATTTCGCTCATGCGGAGCATCATTAGTTCGCTGTAGCGACGCAGGGTCCGCCGTTTTCGGGCGGCGGGCCATTGTCATCGTGCATTGCTCAATTGGCTTCGCAACAGAAAGGTACTCGCATGGCTACACGTACAGACAAGATCTCGCTCATGGGCTCAGTGTCGTTAGGCACGGGGGTGATGATCGGCGCGGGAATTTTCGCTCTCGTCGGCCAGGTCGCAGAATTCGCTGGAGACTTCTTCCCGCTCGCCTTCTTACTTGGCGCAATCGTTGCCGCCATCAGCTCGTACTCCTACGTTCGCTACTCCAGCGTGAATCCCTCAGCGGGCGGGATCGCGATGTTGCTGAAGGATGCTTACGGGCCGGGAGTCGCCGCCGGCTCGTTCTCGCTATTCATGTACGTGTCGATGGTGGTGGCGGAGAGTCTGCTGGCGCGCACCTTCGGTACCTACCTGCTGCGCCCGTTTGGGCTGCAGGACTCCGTGATTTTGGTGCCGATACTGGGAGTCGCCGCAATCGCCACTGCGGCGATCGTCAACTTCGTGGGCAACACTGTCGTCGAGCGCTCGGCAACGATCACGGCAATCGCCAAGATTATTGGCATTGCTGTGCTCGCTATTGCTGGCCTCATCGGTGTCTCGGCGGGCGGAGAAGGATTCTTGGCAAAGTCGTCGGGGGATTCGATCAGCATCGTAGGAGTGCTGGCGGGAACGACGCTGTGCGTTCTCGCGTATAAGGGCTTCACGACGATCACCAATCAGGGTGACGACATCCGAGATCCGAAGCGAAACATTGCTCGCTCCATCCTCATTTCGCTGGCAATCTGCACCTTCCTGTACTTGCTCATCACGGTGTCCGTGAGTTCGAGCATCGGTGCGAGCGGGGCTGTGGATGCTCGCAACTACGCTTTGGCACAAGCCGCGGAACCGTTCTTCGGCGCGTGGGGTGTCGGCATTACCGTTGCGATCGCTGTGGTGGCGACGCTCTCGGGGCTGCTCGCGAGTTTGTACTCAGTGTCGCGGCTCTACGGGATGCTGCAGGAGATGAAGCAGGCTCCGTCGTTGCCGAAGTCGGTTCCGCATCAGCCCATGATCATCACTGCGGGCCTCGCCATTCTCGTCACCGTATTTCTCGATCTCAGCCAGATCGCGTCGATGGGAGTCTTTCTCTATCTCACGATGGATATGGCGGTGCAGTGGGCTGTCATCCGCCGACTGCGGGCCAAGATTGAGGCTCGAATCTGGCTTCCGGTGCTGACGATTGTGCTCGACCTCGCCATCCTGATTCCGTTTGCGGTTCTCAAGATTCAGAGCGACCTCTTCACTGTCATTGTCGCTGCTGTAGTGGCGGCTGCCATTGTCGCGGCTCAGGTCGTGACGGTTCGGGCCCGCTCGAATCATTAGGGGCGAGAGTTCCCGCGGCATAATATCTAAGCATGCATGCGGATACGAAGATAGAAAGAATCCAACCGGATAGCGACTACGTGGAGATCGCGGTTGAGGTATTTCGGCTATTGGCGGATGCCACAAGAATTCGCATCGTGTTGGCGCTGCAAGACGATGAGCTGTCGGTGAATCATCTCGCCGACATCGTTGACCGCAGTCCGGCCTCGGTATCTCAACATCTAGCGAAGTTGCGGTGGGGCAAACTCGTGCAGGTACGCAAGCACGGCAATCGAGTGTTTTATCGATTGACCGATGAGCACGCGAAACGGTTAGTGATCGAGGCCATCCTTCAAGCCGAGCACACAGTGGATGAATCGCCAGCGCACCACGCATGATCGAGGTTCTGCGCAACAGGACCTACCGCGCACTGTTCAGCGCGCAAGTGATTGCCCTTCTCGGGACAGGGTTGCTCACGGTCGCCTTGGGGCTACTGGCGTTCGATCTTGCCGGGGATGCCGCTGGCCGAGTGCTCGGCACGGCTCTCACCATCAAGATGGTCGCCTATGTTGGCGTCGCACCTGTTGTCGCGGCGCTGGTTGACCGGATTCCGAAAAAGGCAGTCCTAGTCGGGGCCGACATGCTCCGTATCGCTATCGCGCTGATGCTGCCCTTGGTCACAGAAACGTGGCACATCTATGGGTTGGTGTTCATTCTGCAATCCGCGTCGGCCACCTTTACTCCAGCGTTCCAGTCCCTAATCCCTGCCGTGGTACCCGAGGCGCGAGACTATACGCGGGCCTTATCGCTATCGAGGATGGCTTACGACCTTGAGGCCTTGCTGAGCCCAACGATTGCCGCAGTATTGCTGACTGTTGTCAGCTACAACAACTTGTTTGTTGGCACTGCGATTGGTTTCGCGGGTTCTGCGGTGCTGGTCTTGGCGACTGCACTGCCGCGGCATCCGTCGGATCAGGAATCCGGCACCTTTTGGCAGCGGCTTCCGGCTGGCGCACTGGTGTTCTTTCGGACCCCGAGCTTGCGATTTCTGATGCTGACAAATGTGGTCGTCGCGGCGGGGACTGCGCTGGTTCTCGTGAACTCCGTTGTTTATGCCAAGGGAATCTTCGAGTTAAACGATGCTGCGTTGGCAATTGCTCTCGGCGCCTATGGTGTCGGCTCGCTCATTGTCGCGGTGAACGTACCGAGGCTTGCCGATCGCATCGGCGTGACGCGCACGATGCTCGGCGGAGCAGTCGTCGTCGTTGGTGGGCTGATTGCTGCCATCGCCGTCACCATTCTCGCTGTCACCACCTCGACCGGATGGTGGGCCCTGCTCGCGACCTGGCTGGTCCTCGGCATGGGGAGCTCCCTCATCAGCACGCCATCGTCGAGGTTGCTTGCCGACGCGTCCACGCCTGCTAACCGCAATCTTGTTTATACCGCGCAATTCGCGCTCTCGCACTCGTGCTTCTTGGTGACCTATCCGGTGGCGGGATGGCTGGGAGCCGTTAGCCTTCCGATCGCCACGGCCAGCCTCGCCCTCGTTGCGCTGGCGGGTGCTGTCGGCGCGTTTCGTATTCGCCGGCGCGCGATAGTTCTCTCACAGTATTGGGAAAACACGGAATCACGTATTGGTCGCTAAGGGCTCGGTGCCGGATGCGAGCCGGCCATTCGCTAGTCGCGCCGCGCTACTCGCGCTCGTCGGCCCCGCGAGCCAGTCGCTGCGAAACCCACACGGGAATGAACGACGCGAGAATTACGACGGTCGCGACGACGTTGACGAGGGATGCCTCGTTGGGCCTTGCCATCTGGTTCATGATCCAGAGTGGCAGGGTGTCGACACCGGGTGGGGCCGTGAAGATCGTGACGACAACTTCGTCGAAGCTGAGGGCGAACGCCAGAATCGCGCCTGCCACGAACGCGCTGCGGAACTGCGGGAACGTCACGAGCCGGAACGTTTGCAGCGGCGTCGCGCCGAGGTCGCGGGAGGCTTCCTCGATGCTCGGGTTGATGCGGCGCAAGCGGGCGAGCACGTTGTTGAAGACCATGACGATGCAGAAGGTGCCGTGGGCGATGATCATGCCGAAGTATCCGACCTCGATGCCGATCGGCTCGAGCACCTGGTTGTAGGTGTTGTTGAGGGCAACACCCGTGACGATGCCGGGCAGGGCGATCGGCAGCACGACGAGCAGGTTGACGGTTTGCTTGCCGAAGAAATTGTGCCGCTGGAGGGCGAAGGCCACGAGCGTCCCGAGAACGAGGGCGATCGCGGTGGCGCCGAGCCCCACGATGACCGAGTTCAGCAGTGCAGCCCGAATGGGCTCGTTGATGAACGCAGCTTGCCACCAGACGGTGGAGAACTCGGCGATCGGCCAGCTCGACAGGCGCGCGGCGCTGAACGAGTTGATCACGACGAGGAACAGCGGGATGTACATGAACGCGAGGGAGATCGCGACGATTGTGCCGAGCGTGAACTTGGCGCCGAGGGAGAGTCTCAACATGGTGGCGTCACATCCGTTCTAGAGCGCCGGTGCGCTGCACGCTGACGAGATAAATGACCACAAAGGCGATCGGCACGAGCGAGAATGCGGCAGCGATCGGAGGGTTCAGGTTGATGTTGGAGGCGATGATGCTGCCGATCATTTGCGTCGATCCACCCACGAACTTGGCGGCGATGTAGTCGCCGAGGCTGAGCGAGAACGTGAAGATGGAGCCGGCGATGATCGCCGGCCTAATAAGAGGAAGCACAACGGTGCGAATTGTGAACCCGGCGCCCGCTCCGAGGTCGGAGGAAGCGTCGAACAGATTCGGGGGCAGCTGGCGAATAGCGGTGTAGACCGGCACGGCCATGTACGGAAGCCACAAATACGTGAGCGTCAGCACGACAGTGACGATGCTGAAGCCGGGGCCGCTGATGCCGAGCGGGCCGAGCATCGAGTTGAAGAAGCCTTCTTCGGTGAAGGTGATGCGCATGGCGAGAATCTTCACGAGGTAGCCAGCCCACAGCGGGAGCGTGATGGCGACTGCCAGAATGGCGCGCAGCTTGGGCGAAGCGACCTTCGCCATGAAGATGCCGAGCGGCACCGAGATCAGGATGCTCAACACCGTGACCGCGAGGGCGATGCCGAGCGTGCGCAGCGAGGTGGTGGCATACGCGGGGTTTGCGATGATCTGCTCAAAGTTGCGGAGGGTGAAGCCCGGCTTCACCTTGGAGGTGAAGGGGTCGGTCACCCAGAACGCCGTCACGAGAAGCATGACGAGCGAGAAGATGTAGATGCCGATGAGCCACAGCATAGGCAGCGCCAGCAGTGCCGAGAGTTGCGCGCGGCGATTCATGGGAGTCCGATCGGTTGGTGCGTGGGGAAAACTGCTGGTCGAGAGTTGCGGGTGCTGCGAGGAATGAGGGGTGAGCGAGCAAGGCCGCTCACCCCTGCGGTTAGCTAGCTCTTGACGGAGAGCCAGGCATCCGTCCACTGCTGGAAGTTCGTGCAGGTGACGTCGGTGCGACCATCAATGCACTGCTCGATGGGGGTGGTCCAGAACCAGACGTTGCTGAAGTATTCTTCGTCGGTGGCGTTGAAGTACTCGCAGTGTGCTGCAGCTTCGTCGCTCGTTTCGCAGAAGGCAGCGTTGGCGGGAGCCATACCGAAGTTCGTGGCGATTGCGCCGTTCACGTCGGCAGAGCTGGTGTAGTCAACCCAGGCGTAGGCACAGTTGGGCGACTGGGACTCAGCGGCGATCATCCAGGCATCCGACCATCCGGTTGAACCCTCTTCAGGAAGAACACTCTTGAACTTGTCGTCATCGGTGAGCTTGCGCAGGATCTCCCACGAGGTACCGAGAACGGTAGTGCCGCCGGCGAACGAGGTGATCTGAGCGGCAGGGTCGGCCCAGTACTCGGAGACGATCTTGTTCTGCTGCTTGAGCAGATCGATCGCAGCATCGAGCTGGTCCTGGTCGAGCGCGTACGGGTTGGTGATGCCGAGGTCAGGCTCGTGAGCCATCAGATACACGGCAGCGTCGGCGATGTAGATCGGTGCGTCATAGGCAATGATCTGGCCGGCGTAGGGGCTGTCTGACTCCCACGCAACATCCCAGCTCGTGGGCTCTTCAGTCACAACATCGCTGTTGTACTGCAGGATGTTGGCGCCGCGGCCGATGGGAACGCCATACGACTTGCCGTTGATGGTGTCATAAATCTGACCCTTCATGCCCTCGACGATTTCGTCACCGAAGTTGGGAACGAGGTCGAGGTTGATGGGCTGAACGTCGCCACCGGCGATCAGGCGAAGGCTTGCATCGCCCGAAGCGGAGACGATGTCGTAGTCGCCCGTGCGCATGAGCTGCACCATCTCGTCACTCGTGCCGGCGACACGACGGTTGACCGTGCATCCTGTTTCGGCAGTGAATTCGTCGGACCAGGCGGGCTCAACGAAGCCGCTCCACGCGACGATGTTAACTTCGCTTTCCATCTCGCCCAGCTCTTCGAGCATGGGGATGTCGGGCACGTCGATGCTGAGGCCGCCGGCAGCGGTGCCGGTGCTGTCAGTGTCGGACGAACAGCCGCTGAGGGCGAGAGCGGCAACAGCGAGGAACGCTGCGCCGGTCATGATCTTGGATCGCATGATGACTCCTTGGGTGATTGATGGGTGCTGCTGTGGATGCTGCGTGTGCTGTGTTTGCTGTTGCGGTGTGACTGTGGCTGGGCCGGTTGTGCCGGATTTGCCGGTATTGCAGGGGTGATCTGTGGGGTGGATGCGTCTGTTGGCCGATCGCCTGACTCGTCGGTTAGCCGATGCGCGAGGCGTGATCGGCGGTCCATTCGACGCGCACGCGGTCGCCGCGAGCGAAGGCGGATTCGGCGGAGGGGTGATGGTCGTTGGCGCGCTCGGCGATGATGCGCACGCCGGATTCGGTGTCGACGAGAAAGCGGGTCGTCGGTCCGGTGTAGACGGTTTCGGAGACCGTGCCGAGCAGCGATACGGCTCCGGCGCTCGCCGCGGTGTCGGCGGTGAGCAGGCGAACCCGTTCGGGGCGCACGCTCGATTGCACGCCATCCGCAGAGAGTTCGGCGGGGATGAGGTTCGAGAGTCCCAAGAAGCGGGCGACGAATTCGGTCGCCGGGAATTCGTAGACTTCGCGGGCGGTGCCGACCTGCTCGACGCGGCCGTTGTTGAAGACGGCGACGCGGTCGCTCAGGGTGAGCGCTTCTTCTTGGTCGTGGGTGACGAAGATGAAGGTGATACCAACTTCGCGCTGAATCTGCTTGAGCTCGATCTGCATCTCTTCGCGCAGCTGCTTGTCGAGGGCGCCGAGCGGTTCGTCGAGAAGTAGTACTTGCGGGCGCAGGATGAGCGCGCGGGCTAGGGCGATGCGCTGGCGTTGACCGCCCGAAAGCTGGTGGGGGAGGCGGTCGGCAACGGCCGAGAGTCGAACTTGCTCGAGCGCGAGGCCCACTTGAGTTGCGCGTTCGGCGCGACTGACACCGGCAACCCGCAGGCCGTAGCCCACGTTTTCGGCGATCGTGAAGTGTGGGAACAGTGCGTAGTCCTGAAACACCGTGTTGACCTGGCGCGCGTGCGGCGGAACCGCGGTTACGTCGGTGCCGGAGAGGTGGATGCTGCCGCTCGTGACGTTCTCGAAGCCGGCGATCATCCGCAGCACGGTGGTCTTGCCTGATCCGGAGGGGCCGAGCATCGAGAGGAACTCGCCGGGCTTCACGTCGAGGTCGAGCGCTTCGACTGCGGTGAAGTCGCCGAACTTCTTAGAGACGCCGGCGAGGCTGACGGCGCCGGGCGCGGGAGCGGCATCCGTAGTGGACGGGGCTGGCTGAGCGGACGCGTGCACGGGTGACTCCTTGGAACGACGGTGATCTCTGAGTGAGAGTAAACCTATAGAACCAGAGTTCATATTTCAAGCGTGTGTCCAAATCGTCACAAAAAGGCAACGGCTCAGGTGATTGGTGCGAGAATTGATCAATGCACTCGACTGACTCGGCTGAAACGCCGCGAAATAGTGCGGCGGTAGCTGATGACGCCGCTCGCTCTCGCGACGCTGCGCGGCCGGGCCGACTGCAAGGTTCGCTCTTTCAATCGATCGGCGATGCCGGTCGGGCAGAGCTCGTCGAACGCCGTCTCGCCAGTGCGATTACCGGCGGTCACTTACGGGCGGGCGAGCGTCTTCCCTCAGAAAATGACCTCGCTCGAAGCTTCGGCGTAGCGCCGACAACCGTGCGCGAATCCCTGCTGGCTCTGCGCAGCCAGGGTCTCGTGGTGACTCGTCGCGGTCGCAATGGCGGCAGCTTCGTGGCGGACTCAGCCGACCCGGTAGCTCACGCGCGCACCGCCTTGGCGGCAACATCCCGCGTCGCCCTTCGTGATTTGGGCGCCCACTATGCCGCCATCACTGCTGCGTGCGTTCGCTTGGCTGCGCGCCGAGCGGTGCCCTCCGAAGTGCAGCAAGTGCGCTCGCGCCTGGCCCGACTCGATGAGTCGGATCTCGAACAGTGGCGCAGCACCCTCGACGATGCGCAGATCGAACTCGTCGCGCTTAGCCAGTCGGCCCGTCTCACTCGTGAACAGATGCGATTGCAGGCCGAAATGTCGCCGATGCTTCGCCTGATTGACGTGGATGAGACATCCCGTCAGGCCCAACCTGCGCTGTTGGCGAGTGTCGTGGATGCGGTGGAAGCCGGCGACGACCACGAAGCCGTTGCGGCCACCGAACGCATGGTGGATGCCGTGATCAACGCCCTCATCGATTTGCAGTCGCAATCACGCTGAACTAGCGGTGCAGGGCATCTGGTGCATAAGATGCCACGAACAGGATCAGTCAGAGTAGGCGGCACCCGATGACCACGAGCGATAGCGCAACGCAACGATGACGACACCAACGAGCACGAGCACAGCAGCTCGCGCGGCGGCCATCGTCTCGCAGTATTTCAGCGCCCCGATCGCCAGCCTCGAAGCCACCGCACTTCTGCTCGGCACCGAGCTGGCGGCATCCGGAAATCTCGGCCCGCTTTCGTCTCAGCAGATTGACGCGCTAGTGGAGCCGCACGCTCTCGCGACGGTTGCGCTGCCCGATGTTCACATCTACGGTGCCGGGTTTATTGCGACCGTTGGGCTGCTGACGGATGAGCGTAACCACCTCTCGTGGTGGCAGGGCGATGACCCTAAACGCCTGCTTTTGGCCGCGCAATCGGTGAACAAGGAGCACATCGATTACAGCGAACTTGAGTGGTTCCGCGTGCCGATGGAGACCGGCCGCGGCCACGTTGCCGGGCCCTATGTCGACTACCTCTGCAGTGACGAATACACGATAACAATCGCCGCTCCCGTGCACATCGACGGCACATTCGTCGGCGTCGCTGGCCTCGATTTGCTCATCGATTCGGTCGAACGGCAACTGCTGCCGAAGCTCGCCGAACTCGGCGACAAAGTCACGCTCGTCAACAGCGTCGGTCGTGTCGTTATCTCGACGGATCCGCGGCACGCCACGGGTGATGCCGTGCGTGGTGGGGCCCTCGCTGAGCTCGAGCGCACGGAGTGCGAGGGTGTCGCGCTGGAGATCATCGCTGAATAATTCAGGCGTCCGTGAGAGAGCATCGCTCCGTATCTCGAACGTGTAATGCGAGCCGCCGTATGCTCTTCGTATGGCAACGACGGGTGTGCAGGCGAATTCGTTAGGATCCAACGCAGGGGTGCCAATGCGACTTGCGGCGCTGGAAGATTTACCGGGCGTCGTTGGCACTCTTGTGGAGGCGTTCGACAAGGACCCGGTGTGGGCTTGGGCGTTTCCCGATCCCCAGTTGCGTGCTGCCCAGCATGCGACTGTCTTTCGGATGACTGTCGCCCACGCCATTGCGAATAAGGCCGCCTGGCTCACCGCGGGTTGCGGAGCGGTCGTGACGGCGTTTGGCCCCGGCGTCAATGAAATGTCCGATTCGGATGCGGAACAGTTTCCGACCGTTCTTCGTGGTTTTCTCGGAGATCACGCCGACGCAGTCAACGGTCTCTTCGAACGCTTCGAGCATGCCCGCCCTGTCGATACTCCGCACCTCTACATTTCCATGCTCGGCGTTCAAGATGAGGCACGCGGAAACGGAATCGGGATGTCGCTGCTCGCTCGTGTCGTAGCGCAGGCAGATGCTCAAGGAGTTGGAACTTATTTAGAGTCAAGCAACGGTGCCAATGACCGACGCTATGAGGCAGCGGGATTCAGGATGCACGGCAGCGTTCCTGTAGCGCCGGGGTTGCCGGCGGTCAACACAATGTGGCGGGATCCGGCCCGAGGCAAATAGGGCATCCCCCCCCCGAACGCCGAAACGGCTCCCCGGGTATTGCGGGAAGCCGTTCGAGGGGTACGCGGGTACTTAGGCGGCGGCGGTGGCCAGCTGCTCGGCGCGCACAGTTGCCATACCGCGTGTCCACGCGGTGAGCTGGTCAACCATCGGTTCGAGGGTGCCGGCGTTCTGTTCGGTCGGGGCGAAGACGGTGAAGTTCTCGAAGTCGGTGAACAGCGAGAACATGACCGAGCGCTGCACGTGAGCTACTTGTAGCTCGGAGAGCACCCCGCGCAGGTGCTCGACGGCGCGAACGCCGCCCATGGAGCCGTAGGAGACGAAGCCAGCAGCCTTGTTCTTGAACTCAGCGTTGAGGAACGAGAGTGCGTTCACAAGAACGGGACCAGCGGTGTGGTTGTACTCATGAGCGACGAAGATGAAGCCGTCGAATTCGCTAATCTTGGCTGACCACGCTTTGGTGTGGTCGTTTTGGTAGTTCTGGTACGCGGCGGGGTAGGGCTCGTCGAGCATCGGGAGGTCGAAGTCGGCGATGTTGACGATTTCGAACTCGGCGTCGTCTCGGGTCGAAACCTGGGCGAGAACCCATTCGGCGACGGACTGGTTGACGCTGCCCGGGCGGCTAGCACCCGTGATGATCGCAATCTTGGTCATGCTGTATCCCCTTAGGACGAATTTTGTTGACGTGTCACTAAAGATGTTGTCATATCAACAATAAAGTGTCAAACTAAATCTTGCGAGCGATGAAAAGAGGCTGTGATGACGAACGCACAGGAAATGGATGACCGCGAGAACGCCGTGTGGCGTGGTTTCGTGAGCGCAACACAGCAGCTGGCGTCGTCTCTCGACAGGCAGTTGGTTCAGGATGCTCAGCTCTCCGGTCCGGAGCACGTGGTGCTCACGGCGCTTGCCGAGCACGCCCAGCAGTCCGACATTCTCATTCGCGCCCGTGATCTGGGCTTCTCTCTCGGGTGGGACCGCAGCCGTCTCTCACACCTGCTCAAGCGCATGGAGACTCGCGGCCTCCTGGAGCGCACGAGCTGCCCCTCGGATGCTCGCGGTCTCAACGTGCAGATCACCGCCGACGGTCTCGAAACGGTGCGGCAGGCATCATCCGGGTACCTAGAGTTTGTGCGCACGCACTTCTTCAACCTGCTGACCCGCGAGGAGCAGGATGCCCTGGCCTCGGTTAGCGCCAAGATCAAGTCCACCCTCGAGCCGCAGTGCGATTCGGCGGCTGCCGCCTCGTAGCGGCGGAGCCGCCGAACGCTCTGGAAGCGACGGGCAGCGCGGCTATTCGGGGATCTCGTCGAGCGGTTTCTGGCCAGAGCTGACGGCGAGCGCAATCAGCGCGACTGCTGAGATGACGAAGAGCGCGAACCCCGCAACGGTCGCACCGGCGACCCAGTCCGCAGCCCGGATCGGGTCAAGCCCTTGCTCTTCGCGAAGCCGATAGTTCACGCCTTCGATCACGGTGAGCACGACCGCGGTGATGAGTCCGAGGCCACCCACCACGGCAAACCAGACGATGGCGCGCTTCACTGAGTGACACCCTCACGAGGTGAAGCCGTCGCGCCATTCGGCTCCGGGTGTTGCACGGCCGACTCGAGTGTCTTCTCGAGAACCTCGAACTGCAGGTCGCCCCGCTGGGGGATCCCGAACCGCTCTTCGCCGTAGGGAAAAGGCTTCGTGATGCCGGTGCGCACATACCCGCGGCGTTCATAGAAGGCGATGAGTTCCTCGCGCACATCGATCACCGTCATTTGCATCACGCTGATTCCCCACTCGCGAGCGGCGAATGCTTCGGCCTCCGCGAGCACCAGCTTGCCAACCCCGCCGCCTTGCTGATTCGGGTCGACGGAGAACATCCCGAAGTACCCTTTTCCGTGGTCGTCGGCAACGTGCGCGCAGGCCACGAGCTGGTCGTCACGCTCGGCGAGCAGGATGCTCGACCGCGGCCGAGCGAGGTCGGCTTCCAGAGCTGCGACGTCGAGGCGTGCGCCCTCAATCAGATCAGCTTCGCTCGTCCAACCGGCCCGGCTCTCTTCGCCGCGGTACGCCGCAGTAACCAGAGTTAGTAGCGCCGGGATGTCGTCGCGGGTCGCCGTGCGAAAGTTCAGGGTGCTCATTCCAGCATCCTAAGTGCGAACGTGGTCGCCGAGCTCGCGGCCACGATCGCGGCGAAGAGTCAGTCAGTGCGCGGCCTGTTGGGGTCACTGCACTGACCGCTGCCGAGGCCGTTCACCGGCTCGCCCCCGTTTCCGCACAGTGATCCGCCCGGTGGCGCCTCATCGACCACAGTTGTCGTGATCGCTGTCCACCCGATAATTTCGCCGGCGAACACCGGGACCAACTTGCTGTCGACAAGCTGGACAATGCGCTCGCCAATGAGGAGCCCCGAATCGGGGTCGATGATGATTTCATAAAGAAATCCGTCTTCTTCTTCGCGGCCGAAGGCTACTCCGGTTCGACCGTTGAGCGTAGCTGCCTCATCGGTGATTTCAACCCCAGGAATCCCCGCCAAGGCCCCATAGAGCGCGGCACGGAGCTCCGCCGGAACCACGCCGGTGCGCAGCGTCGTGGAGATGAAGTCGAACGCTTGACCATCGGCGCTCACGCCATGGCCTGCGGTGATCCGATAGATATAGTTGAGCAGTCGCTGGGGGTCGCGTGGCAATTCATCCAGTCTCCAGCCGCGTGGTTTCGAGTTATCGAAACCGCCGAACGGAGCCCGACTGATTTGCTCTTCCTCGAAGCCTGCCCGGGCAGACTCCTGCGCTTCCTCTTCAAAACCCTCACCGAAGACCTTGATTGCTGCACGCGGCTCGGTTACGAAAACCCACTCGTCTGAATGGTCAGCAGGAACATACATTTGCAAGTTTTGGCTCTCCAAATATGCAAAGTTCTCCCAGTCGGCATTCTGGACCTGGCCCATGAATGCCGCCTCGGTGTCGACCTTCAGATACTGGCCCGGGCCCACCACCGGATCGGAGTTCTCGATCGCGGCAGCAGCGGCGTTGCCCAAGGCAGAGGCGGCAGCAGCATCCGCTCCACCTTGCCAGCCAGCGAGCCCTAAAACGTCAGTGAAAACCAAGGTCGCGACGAGGGCGCCAGCGGCGAGAGCGCTGGTGCCACTGAACAAAGCGATGCGCTTCTTAGAGTTCGGTCTGGCGATTGCCGGTTGTTGCCCGATGTGTTCGACCAGACCTCGTCGACCGCGGCTCAGAGCCTCGGCAGACGGATCCGCGACGTCCTTACCGAACGATCGGAGCAGTTGAAGTTCGTCCACGATCCACCTCCTGTGCCGGCGCGACGCCAGCAGATTGGCGCAGCACTCGCCGCGCGCGATTGAGACGTGACCGAACAGTCCCGACGGGAATGTTCAAGGCGAGTGCGACGCCCTCATAGTCGAGGTCGCCCCACGCATACAGCAGCAGTGCATCCCGGTCGCGAGCAGGCAGTTTGCGAATTGCTCCCGCCAGAGCCCGAATCGAGAGGTCGGCGTCGAGTCGATCATCGTGATTCTCGACGACCGTCGCCGGAGGCCCCGAGGCCACGACCGCACGCAAGAACCGCGCTTCAGAACCCCGCTGTTTGCGGATCAGCACTGTCGCGATTCCGAGCAACCACGGCAGAGCACTCTCGAAGGCACTATCGAAGCGGTTGCGCCGCTCAAAAGCGACCAAAAAAGTCTCGGCCATGATGTCATCCGCGGTGTCGACGCCCGCTCGCCGTGCCGCATACCGATAGACGGATGTCGCGTGGCGGTCGTACATCTCGGCGAAGACCGCAGGGTTATCCCACGACCTCCGGATGATCTCGTTATCGCTAGTCACACTAGGTATTGCCCGATTGCTTGAATTAAGTTCACGATTGGTGTCTCACGCGAGCGTAGCGCAGCCAGCTTTTTGCGGAACGTGCCCTGCTGATGCCATAGAAGTATCAGTTATGCGCTCTCGCTGATACTTCTATGGCATTAGTGCGACCTCTCGTGACGCACAGCTTGACAAGAAGTGAGTGACGCTTAGTGGCATAGTGCGCTCAGGCACTGTCATTGACGAGAATGACAATTTTGCCGTTGGCGAGATCGGGCAGTGCGTTGTTGTCGTCGCTGTCGGGGGCGGGCGCCGGGATCGATTGTTCCGCCTCCCACAGGAGATGTGCGGAGTACGCCGTGGGATGGAAAACTTCGTCGAATGGGGCGATGAATCCGCCCGACATCTGCTTTCGGGGATTCGTTTCGCGGTCACGAGCTATCTCCCATTTCCGCCACAGTGGCCACAGAAAAGGCAGGACGACAACTGCGATACCGATGATTGCTAGCGCGATCCCCATGCCTTCACGATAGTGCGGTAGTCCGCAGTTTGCGCTGATGGTGAGAAAAAATCTGGGATTGGACTGAAGCTGTCGGGTATGGGCGCGTCGAGTTTTCGCAGTCGCCGCTGGCCACCTACATCCGTCACCGTCGCCGCCGTGCTGAGCGCGGGTTACTCGTTTGATCTGCCGCGATAATGGGTCAATGCCGATCCTCAACAAAGACATGACGTTGTGTATCTCGCTCGCCGCACGACCCTCGAACCTCGGCACGCGATTTCACAACTACCTCTATGAAGAGCTCGGTCTGAACTTCATCTACAAAGCGTTCACGACGAGCAACATTGAGGATGCCATCGCCGGAGTCCGCGGCCTGGGCATCCGGGGCTGTTCCGTTTCGATGCCGTTCAAAGAGGCCGTGCTTGAGCTTGTGGATGTTGTCGAGCACTCGGCCGCAGCGATCGAGTCGGTGAACACGATCGTGAACAATGACGGCGTGCTTACGGCATCCAATACCGACTATGAGGCCGCGGCCGACCTAATCGCACGCCACCAGCTTGACCCGACGTTGTCGGTGCTGGTTCGCGGATCGGGCGGCATGGCCAAAGCGGTCGTCGCGGCCTTCCACGGTGCCGGCTTTGCTGACGTGACCGTGCTCGCCCGCAACGTCGAGGCGGGCGAAGCGATCGCGACGAAGTATGGCTACCGCGCCGTGAGCATCGACCCGCAGCCGGGCCACGCGGTGATCGTCAACGTGACCCCGCTCGGGATGGCGGGAGACACCGCCGACGAACTCGCGTTCACGCCTGACCACATTCGCGCCGCGCAGACGGTGTTCGATGTGGTGGCGTTCCCGGCCGAGACCCCGCTGATCCGGGCCGCTCGGGATGCCGGAAAACTCGTCATCACGGGTGCCGAAGTCATCGCACTCCAGGCTGCGGCGCAGTTCGTTCGCTACACCGGTGTCACGCTGACGCCCGAGCAGATCGCGCGCGCTTCGGCGTTCTCGCGAGAGTAACCCTCTTCTTCGGCGGCGCCGTGTAGCGTCAAGTAATGCCAACCTACGAAGGTTCCGACGGGGCGACGCTTCACTACGAAATCGTGGGCAGCGGCACAGAGCCGATCATTGTCCTCGCCGGAGGTGCTGCGCGCCACCCGACTTACCTTGGCGATCTTGCCGGGCTCGGCGAGAGGCGCACGCTGATCGTTCCCCACCTCAGGGGCGTGGGTCGATCGCCGATGCCAGTTGTCGAAGAGCATGGCTCCATGTGGGCTCAAGCTGCCGACATAGAACGGCTGCGTATCCATCTAGGGCTCGAGCGCGTGGTTCTGGTGGCGCATTCAGCTGGGACGCGGTTGGCCATTGCGTACGCTGCTCAATTCGCTGAACCCCTCGCCCGGATGGTGCTGATAACTCCTCCGGCGACGTACTTAGTGGACGAAGCATCCGATACCGACGTACTTACCCAAAGACGACGGGGAGACTCGGTTTTCGAGTCAGCTTTTGCCGCATTATCTGCAGGCCCAGCAGTAATGGACGAGGCCGGTTACAACGCGTGGCAGCAGCAAACAGCGCCCGCGGGGTATGCGAAGTGGGGTGCGAAGGAAAAGGCTCACGCCCTCGTCGGCGGCTGGAGCCTCGCGGCGACTCAGGCGTATTTCAGTGCTGCCCCTCCGGATGACCTTGCTTCGCGGCTAGGGCACATCGCGGCGCCCGTGCTCGTAGTCGCCGGCGCCGAGGACTGCCTCACCGGTCTCAATCCGGTGATCGCGCTCGCAACACTCTTTCCTGCGGGGAGCACGGCGGTGATTGAGAAAAGCGGCCATTATCCGTGGGTGGAGCAGCCGGTGGCTTTCAGGCAAGCGGTCGAGGCGTTTCTGGACGCCTAGTCGCCTCGACGTTTGCCTAGGTTCGCCGCCTTGAACAGGATCGGTACAAAGACAGCAAACACTCCCGCTCCAATCCAGCCGCTAATCGGCGCGATCGCAGGGGCAAAGAAGAGGGCAACAGTCCCAACGAGAACGAGCGCGCCCGCAAGTGCCGCGAACAACTTCATCCCGTACAGCGAGATAAAGGTGAGGTAGTGGGCGCCGACGATGATCAGAGAGGCTGGGAAGAACAGCTCGGGGGCGTAAGCGCCTAGGGCAATCGCGACGAGAAGCCCCAGTGGGATTGTGAAAGCGGACTGCATCGCGAGCCCAATCGAGGGATGACCCTTCGGAAGCGCGCTCTCGCCTGGCATGAGTTTGAGGATGATGGCGGAGAGCGGAAAAATCAGCATGCCTCCGAAAAAGAGGGTGACCATCGCAGCCCCCGGTGACA
Organism: Salinibacterium sp. SWN248; assembly: GCF_015864575.1. Classification (GTDB taxonomy): domain Bacteria; phylum Actinomycetota; class Actinomycetes; order Actinomycetales; family Microbacteriaceae; genus Rhodoglobus. The sequence goes on from NZ_JADYWW010000001.1 coordinate 453,469, forward strand.
CAAGGAAGTAGACCGCGTTTGCGGAGGCCCACAGGATCGCCGAGACGAGTGGACCGCTGTAGCCGCCGCGGTAGATTCGGCGCACATCTGCTTGTGCCTGAGTTATCGTCATGCTCTATTGAAGCAGGTAATCTCGTCGTTCTCCCGGCGGGTGGCTGCTGTTTGCCCATAACTCACGCCGGGATGACTCCTGACAGTTGCAAAGCGGGAAAAATGACGGCGGGGGAGCTCGTCATCAGGTTCACCACAAAGTGTGAAATCGCGATCGGCATGAGCCGTTTCTGTTTCTGAGCGATCAGCGAGGAGCCGATGCCCCACACGGTGAAGGCCACAACGTAGACGATCATGGCGTCGACGGTCGGCGCGAAGAACGCGTGCTGCAACCCGAACGCTACGGAGCAGGCGGCGATCGCGATCGACCGTGGCCAGATTCCGCTGAGCCGAGAGAGCGCGTAGCCGCGATACACGGCCTCCTCGGCGGGGGCGTTGAGCGGGGCGAAGGTGATCACGGCGACGATCCCGAGCACGAGAGCCCAAAGCGGTGACGTGACGGATGCGGCATCCGGGTTAACAAAGACGGTTTCGAAGGCGGTGAACGTGTTCGTCCCGTGCAGGATCCACATCGTGCCGATAATCGTTGCGACGAAGGGGATGTAGAGCACGGCAATCCAAAGCAGAGCCCACCCGATGTCGGCGACGAGCCCGACTCCGCGCCGAGGCGCGAACAGGCCGCGGAGTGTTTGGCCGTCCACGCGCAGCAGGCGGATCACGAGCCACAACGAGATCAGGTTGACCGGCAGCAGCGAGAGTGAGAGCAGCATCGGTGAGGGCGGAAACGCGGCACTCGGATCGAAGCCGCGGGCGAGCATCCAGACCAGCACTGTTGCGAAGCCGACGAGTGCCAGCCTTGCGCCGAGTAGCCCGAGGGCCTTCTTGGCGAAAGGTGAGGGAGCGTCGGCATTCATGCGTCGACTTTAGCGATGGAGGTCGCTTCGATCGGTCGGAGGTCAGCCTCGCCTATGGCAGTATCCTCATTCGGCGGTGCGAGACGATTATCGCTTGAGGCCGCTCGCCCGGCGGACGCCTGACCTGCAAAGTATCGAGCTCGAAGCCTGCCGCGTGTAGCTCGTCGCTAAGTTCGTCCACCGGCCAGCGGTATGCCGGAACTACAGCGTGCGCGAACTGCTCAACGATGGGGCCCTCGAAGAATCCGATGAGCAGTGTGCCGCCGGGGCGAAGTGCGCGGCGAAATTCCTGAAGCGGGAGCTGGATCTCGGCGGGCTCGTGGTGGATCACAGAGAACCAAGCGAGCACTGCATCGAGCGACTCGTCCGGCACTTCGAGGGCGTTGAGCGATCCGGTTGCGAAGTCGATGCGGGGATAGGTGCGCTGAGCGCGTTCGATGAACTCGGGCACCAAGTCGATACCGCGGGCCGAGAGCCCCAGCTCGACGAGAAAGCTCGTCCATTGGCCTGGGCCGCAACCGGCGTCAATGACGTTGCCGCGGGGCGCGATGCTGCGAGCCCATGTCTCGACAAATTCGCGATCTTCGGGATGCACGGCATCCATCGATCCGAACCTCGTGACGTATTCCTGCGCCCGCAGCGAATACGCATCGCCAACTTCATTGCTCACGGCCTTCAGCTTAAGCGGTGGGGCGCGCTTGGCTTAGGGGGGATAAAGCGACCCAGCGGGATTGCGTCGCTAAGTCACGGAGGTAGTTTCGTGCCACATCTCTTGTTTCGCGTTACGTTGTTCGATTTTCGTATTACGGTAACTGGATGAGGGCGGGTGAGTCGGTAAACGGAGTTCCTATTACTGAGGAGCAGATCGCTGTATGGGCGGCTATAGCGGAGGCTGGATATGGCGTCGCCAATTTTAAGGAGCGGGGACGGGGTCGCCCCGGGCGAGGTGCTGAGCCTTCACAGGTCGTCGCGTTAAGGCTCACATCTGACGAACTCGCAGCGATTGACGCCCGCGCCGCACTCAACCACAAGTCTCGATCGGAGACTATCCGCGACGCGCTCGCTGTGTACCTTGCGTAAAGGGCCACTGTTCGGGTGCGAACTAATCATCCAGACCATTAAAGCTCAGCCGCAGATGCTGGATTCGCTGCCCTAGCGCCTGTTTTCCATGGGCTCAAACGACGGCATAATGCTGCCATGACCAACTCCGATCAGGCGCCGCCGTCGACTTCCTCCTTCAGGCCCCACTCGAGAGATTTCGAGGGCTTTGAGATGCCATCATCGGTTCCGCCCGGTATGCGCCTCGAGCTAAGCCGTGCTCCTCTGAAACCTGGGCAAGAGCCGATTTTTGAGGAATGGATGAACGAGCTCAACGATCGCTATGACGAGCACGAAGCCGCGGTATCGGCTGAGCGTCAGATCTTTGAAGCAACCTTTAAAAGCACCGAAGCGGATGGCCAAGTGTGGATCTACCACCTCAGTCTCATGGGCATGGAGGGCGAGCCCCTCGATGAGCAGCTCCCGATGGGCGCGGATCACGCAGCGTATGGCCGACGCGCAAAAGAGCCCGGTTGGGAAGAGCTCGAGCCCAAATTCATGCTCACGCCGAACAACCTGCGCGAACTGATGGAGAAGTGGGCAGCGACGGGAACCGCGTAGTCGTAAACCCGCCCACAAGCTAACGCGGCGAGGATGAGGGAGCCTGGTTCACGCTGCTATTTGGCTGTTTTCGTGAAACTAGGTTTCTGTGCCAGAACCTCAATGACGCGCGATCGATCATCGATCCATGATGCGAAATCCACGTCGAGGTATCCCGCGACGGTAAGGAGGTCGTCATAACGGGCGGCGAGGTCACTCGACCAAATCCGATGATGGTGACCAATCCGGTTTCGGAAGTCACGGAGGCGAGCTACCGGTTCTTGCACGGTTTTCTGGCCTCGATTGGGGCTGTTCGGGAACGCCCCAGCAAGGTCGGGCCATAGAAACACTTGGCCTTTCGAAACCATCTGGTGCCAAAACCCAAACGAAATTTCGGAAATGATTTGCCCGGGGCTCACGGGCATACCGTTCCGCCTGACGCGCTCTATCGCGATCGCAACATCTTTGTATGGCTGCTTGTGCTGGCGTGGCCCAAAGCGGTCGCGGCCGAGCTCCTTGGCGTCATCAAATATCCAGTGCCCGGCCCGGCCTTTGCTTTCATGGATAGTCGTCAATTCAAGGTCAATGGCGTTTCGTAGACCGACTTCGAGAAAGCTCAGAGATTCCCAGAATGCAGCAGAAACGGCGGCGTTCCACTCGTAGAGTCGTACTGCCGCGACTAGATCACCTCCACACGCATCGAGGTAATGCTGCAATCGCGCCGTCGCAAAGTGCTGTTCATAGAACGACCACTGCTGAGAGTTGACCACTGACCCGCTTGCCTTTAGTGTTGTATTCAACACCCCGGATCCGTCCCTGTAGTCCTCGTAAGAGGACCGGTCACACGGCCGGGGTTCTGCTGTTAACGATCCTGCCACTCCAGTGCTCTTCGCCGCCGGAGTATCCACATCGCTTCTGAGCGGCAAGCCTCCACTGCGATTGAGCAGCTATTCCCGCACAGACACCGTTACCGTGAACTTGCTATTGCGGCCGGCCTGGCGGGTGGGGCCGACGGTGCGGTTCAGGTAGTCGCGGTATCCGAGGTGGGTGTTGAAGACGACCCACAGTTCGCCGCCGGGTTTGAGCACGCGGCGGGCGTCAGCCAGCATCCGCAACGCAACGCCCGCATGCACGGTGGCGCCGGTGTGGAAGGGCGGATTGCACACAATCAGATCAGCACTGGCCGTCGGCCGTTCTGTGAGGGCGTCTTCGCGCGCGGCCTCAACGCGGGCTCCGACTCCGTTCGCGTCGGCCGTTTCGCGGGTCGATGCCACAGCGGCGATGGACTGGTCAACGGCAACCACGTGCAGGTCGGGGCGGGCGAGAGCAAGCGAAACGGCGAGCACTCCGGTGCCGCTGCCGAGGTCGACGGCGGTGGCGGCATCCGGCTTCATCTCGGGCAGGAACGTCATGAGAAAACGGGTGCCGATGTCGAGGGTAGCCCCGGCGAAAGCGCCACCGTGGGCGCTGACCGTGAGCTCATCGACGGGAAGCTCGGGTTCGCGCAGCACCGACGTCGTCGGGTAGCGAGCCTCGGTGACGTCGCGTCGCGGGCCCACCGAAGTGAGCGTGCGCGACTTCTGGCGGGCACGACCGGCGTTCACATCATCGAAGGAACGCGCCAGCACCTCATTCATCGCCAAGGTCATGTGCTTGATGCGGCCGCCCGAAACTACGACCACGTCGGGCGACGCGAAGCGGGCAATGGCCTGAGCCCACTCATCCAACTCGGCCAAGCTGCGCGGCAATTGCATTAACACCAGCCGTGCGCCCTCGAGCAACTCGGCGCCCAAAGCGTGCGAGCTGTAGTGCGGGGCGAGGTCGCCGGCGTTCTCGGCCAGAGCAAGCTCCGACACCAGAGAATCTTGAAACACGCGGATGCCGCGGCAGTCGTGCAAGGTCGCAGCCCCGAGGGTGAGCGCCCCATAGTTGTCGCCCATCACCACCAGCTCGCCCGGCTGGGTGTCGGCCAACTGCGAAGCAGCCTCATCGAGGATGAGGCGATCGCTGGCATCCACCGCAAAAAGGTTAGGGGCTTCCACGTCGGGCCAACGTCGCAGAGTGGCGAACAGGTGCTCAGACATGGGGACTCTTTCGGTGGCGCGGCACCGCAGACAACGTGTGCGGCGGAGCCTCAAGCGTAACCGAGCGCCCTGAACCAGCCCGGCGTACAGAACTGAGCCACCCCGGCGCACCGCAGGCCGAACGCGTCAACCCGGCCGGTTAACCCAGAAAGCGAGCAGCCCCGGCACTAGGTGGGGCCACTCGCTCACGGAAATCTAGTTGTAGCCGCGGGTGATGTGGGGCTCGTCAATGCACAGAGGGCATTCCTCTAGATGCGCCGACGGGATGCAATCGCACATTAGCTATTGGGAACGAGCGTGTACTTAGTAGAGAGGTACTCGTGGATGCCTTCCGAGCCGCCTTCGCGACCGATGCCGGACTGCTTGACTCCACCGAAGGGTGCTGCCGCGTTGGAGAGCACGCCCACGTTGAGGCCCATCATGCCGGTGTCGAGGGCATCGATCATCCGGTTTCCCCGAGCAAGGCTCTCGGTGAACACATAGGAGACGAGACCATACTCGGTGTCGTTCGCGAGGCGCACGCCTTCGGCTTCGTCGGTGAACTCTACGATCGAGACAACCGGTCCGAAGATTTCTTCGCGCAGAATCTCGCTGTCGGCGGGAACGTGGGAAACGATCGTGGGCTCATAGAAGCTTCCATCGCCTTCGACGCGCTTGCCGCCGGCCACGAGAGTCGCGCCGCGCTTCACGGCATCCTGAACCAACTCGTCGGCCTTGTCGACGGCCTTGTCGTTGATGAGCGGGCCAATGTTGACGCCGTCTTCGGTGCCGCGACCGATCTTCATGTCAGCGACGCGAGCGGCAACCTTCTCGGCGAACTCGGCGGCAACCGAGCTGTGCACGATGAAGCGGTTGGCGGCGGTGCAGGCCTGGCCGATGTTGCGGAACTTGGCCGCAATCGCGCCGTCGACCGCCTTGTCGAGGTCAGCGTCGTCGAAGACAACGAACGGGGCGTTGCCGCCGAGTTCCATCGAGGTGCGCAGAACGTTTTCGGAAGCCTGCTTAATGAGCGCCTTGCCGACGGGAGTGGAGCCGGTGAACGAGAGTTTGCGCAGGCGCGAGTCCGCGATGATCGGCTCGGACACGGCGGACGAGCTCGAGGTGGTGACGACGTTGAGCACGCCAGCGGGCAGCCCAGCCTCTTCGAAGAGCTTCGCCAAGAACAACGTGCTGAGCGGAGTGAGCGCGGCGGGCTTCACGACAACCGTGCAGCCGGCGGCGAGAGCGGGCGCAATCTTGCGGGTCGCCATCGCGAGCGGAAAGTTCCACGGCGTAATAAGGAAGCACGGGCCAACCGGGCGCTGCGACACGATCATGCGACCGGTGCCCTCAGGGGTGTTGCCGAAACGACCCGAGATGCGCACGGCCTCTTCGCTGAACCAGCGCAAGAACTCGCCACCGTAGGTGACTTCACCGTTGGCCTCGGCAAGCGGCTTGCCCATCTCGAGCGTCATCAGCAGCGCAATGTCACTGCGGTGCTTTTGCACGAGGTCGAAAGTGCGGCGCAGAATCTCGCCACGCTCGCGAGCGGGAGTCGCGGCCCAGGCATCCTGCGCAGCAACGGCCGCGTCGAGCGCCCGCATGCCGTCGTCAGCCGAGGCATCCGAAATGGTGCGGATGACCTTGCCGGTAGCGGGGTCGGTCACGTCGAGAGTTTTGCTGCCCGTGGCGGCAACCCACTCACCGCCGATGAAGAGCTGGTTCGGCACGGCTTCGAGAAGCTGGGATTCGGTGGAGTTCGTCATGCGGTGAGCACCTTTCGTGGTGGAAGTCGAAAACTAGGCGTTGGCGAGAGCGTCGCGCACGACGTCGAGGCCGTCAGCAATGAGCTCGTCAGAGATCGACAGCGGCGGGAGGAAGCGGATGACGTTGCCATAGGTTCCGCAGGTCAGCACGACAACACCGGCGGCGTGCGCTGCAGCCGCAACCTTCGACGTAAGGGCGGCGTCGGGCTCTTTCGTGGTGGGGTCAACGAGTTCCATGGCGATCATCGCGCCACGGCCACGAACATCTCCGATGCGGGGGTCGCCGGCGCGGAGGCCGTTGAGGCGACCACGGAAGGCGGTTCCGATTTCGCGGGCACGCTCGATGGCGCCCGACTCTTCGAAGGTGCGGATGGTGGCGAGCGCTGCGGCACAGGCGATCGGGTTTCCGCCGTACGTTCCGCCGAGGCCGCCGACGTGGGCGGCATCCATGACATCGGCACGGCCGGTGACAGCCGAAAGCGGGAGGCCGCCGGCGATGCCCTTGGCGGTGACCATGATGTCGGGAACGAGGTTCTCGTGGTTGGAGGCGAAGAGGTCTCCAGTGCGAGCGAAGCCGGTCTGCACTTCGTCAGCGATGAAGATCACCTTGTTGGCGGTGGCCCACTCGCTGAGCGCGGGGAGGAATCCGGGGGCGGGCTCGATGAAGCCACCTTCGCCCTGGATGGGCTCGATGATGATCGCGGCGAGGTTGCTGGCGCCGATCTGCTTCTCGATCTGCAGGATGGCGCGGGCTGCGGCATCCTCACCGCTGATTCCGCCATCGCGGAACGGGTACGACATTGGCGCACGGTACAGCTCGGGGGCGAAGGGGCCGAAGCCGCTCTTGTAGGGCATCGACTTGGCGGTGAGGCCCATCGTGAGGTTGGTGCGACCGTGGTACGCGTGGTCAAAAGCAACAACGGCCTGCTTGCCGGTGAAGTAGCGGGCGATCTTGATGGCGTTCTCGACAGCTTCGGAGCCCGAGTTGAACAGCGCGGTGCGCTTCTCGTGAGTGCCGGGGGTGATTTCGTTGAGCTTCTCGGCGACCTCGATGTAGCTTTCGTAGCCGTTGATCATGAAGCACGTGTGGGTGAACTGGGCGACCTGCGCGGTGACAGCTTCGACAACGGCGGGTGCCGCGTTGCCCACGCCGGTCACGGCGATGCCGGAACCGAAGTCGATGAGGGTGTTGCCATCAACGTCGAGAAGCACGCCGCCACCGGCAGCTTCAACGAAGACGGGGAGAGTGATGCCGATCGCGGAAGGAACTGCCTGCTTCTTGCGCTCGAGCAGTGCCTGCGAGCGGGGACCGGGAATCGCTGTGACGAGGTTGCGCTTCTGCGGAAGCGAGGGGCCGCCGACCGGGGCCGTGGGAGCGAGGGAAGAAGTAGACATGGCCACCGGTATCCAATCTGAGTAGACGATGTTCGTTCGTGCAGGCGAGCTGCGGCGTGCAAACGTTTGGTTCAACCTAGTTCGCGGATGCCCGGCACAACAGACACAGAGTGGCACTCTTTGCAGCAATAACTGACAGAATGGCAGCAGGAGGATTGCCATGCCCACACCCCTCGCCGACGTGATCGCGACTGAGCGTCTCGCGCTGCGCCCGCTCACCGCCGCTGACACCTTCGAGCGCACCGTCACGTGGGTGCACAACTCCGACCTCGACGATCCAACGCCCTTCGTCACCGAAGGCCAATTGCTGCTCACGACCGGGCGCCAATTCGTCGACAACGCCGCCCCGGATGCCGTGCCCGACTTCGATTCCTACGTCGCCAGGCTCACCAGCGCTGGCGTCGCGGCGATCGGTTTCGGCACCGAAGTGATCACCCACGGAGTGCCCGCCGGTCTTGTCGCCGCGTGCTCCGCCGCCGGGCTCCCGCTCTTCGAAGTGCCGTATCGCATCCCGTTCATCGCCATCAGCCGCCTCGTCGCCGACAACGAAGCCGAGCAAGCGCGCGCCGGTTTCGACCGCGCCCTCGCCGCCCAAAACGACATCGCCAGCGCCGCCGTCGGCAAAGGCCGCCTGCCTGCTGCGGCTGCCCGCGCCGCCGAGCACCTCGACTGTGGCGTCTGGATCTTCGACGCCGACGGCGAGCTCGTCGGCGACAGCTCCGAACCTCCGCGCGGCGGGAAAGCCGGCCGTGCATCCGCCAGCCGACCTGCGGATGCCACCCGCGCCATCCGCAGTTCGGTCACGACCTTGCTGGGTCGGGCTCGTCGCGCGCGCGTCGTTGAGCAGTTGCTGGGTGAGCACCGCGTGGTGCAAACGCTGGGCCCGAGCGGACGCTTGTGCGGGGCCATCGCGTGGTCGCGCGACACCGAATTTGGGGCACTCGACAATTCGGTGATGACGGTGTTGGCCGCGCTCGCCGAGGTGTCGCTCGAGCAGACCGAGAATTTGCGGGTGGGCCATCGGGCGATTTTGGAGCAGCTGTTTCAGCTGTTGAAGGATGGCCGGGTCGACAGCGTGCGGCGTGCGGTTCGGGTGGCGGGCATCGATTTGCCGGCGGAACGTTTCGCGGTCGCGGCGCTCGAGTTGAGCCAAACCACGGCGAGCGTTCGCGATGTGCTCGAGCGTCGGGCCGCTCGCGCCGAGAGCACGTTTTTTGCGGTGGCCGATGGCCGGCACTTGCTGGTGCTGATCGATGACAGCCAGTTGCGTGCCGAGAAACGATTCTTTGCCGCCAACGAACTCACGGTCGGGCTCTCGGCGGTGCTCGGGTGGAGCGAGCTGAATGTCGCGATCACCCAGGCGGTGCGCTCGCTTGAGGCAGCGCCGGCCGGAACAATCACCGAATTCGACAGCCTCGTAGGCGAGAGCTTTTTCGGCCTGCTCGCCTCCAGCTCGGTGGCCGATATCGCTCACGCTCGCCTCGCCAGCGTGATCGAATCGGCCGACGGCCTCGCGCTGCTACGGGCTGCGCAAGTGTGGCTGCGGCACAACGGTCAGTGGGATCCCGCGGCACGCGAGTTGGGCATCCATCGGCACGGTGTGAAGTCGCGGATGCAGCGGCTCGCCGACCTCACCAATCTGAGTCTCGACACCTTCCAGGGCCGTGCCGAGTTGTGGGCGATGTTGGCGGCGATCGACCTCGGCGAAACCGGCTCGTAGCCGCATCGAGAATCGGCTCGCAAAAACCCTAACTTCCAATTTTCAGGATTTCGCCTGTAGCCTACGAACAAATCTCGGCGGCGTCGCCGGTCATTTTCGAGCAGCGAGGAGCCTCTCATGAAGACCTTTCAAGTGATCAATCCCTACACCGGCGAAGAGGGCACTGCCCACCCCGCTGTCAGCGACGAAGTGATCGAGCAGATCGTCGCCGCAGCCCACTCTGAGTACAACGGCGGAATGAACCGTGATCAGGTAAAAGAGCGTGCAGCGATCGTCACGCGTATCGCCGATCTTCTCACCGAACGCTCGGCTGCATTCGGCGAAATTATCGTGCGCGAAATGGGCAAGCCTTTGGCCCAAGCGGTGGGTGAAGTTGAGTTCTCTGCCGACATTTTCCGCTACTTCGCCGACAACGCTGAAGCGTTCCTCGCCGACGAACAAATTCCTGCCGGATCGGGCACTGCGTGGATTCGCAAGAGCCCCATCGGTCCAGTTCTGGGCATCATGCCCTGGAACTTTCCGATCTACCAGATCGCCCGTTTTGCCGGCCCGAGCATCGTTCTCGGCAACCCTGTTTTGGTGAAGCCAGCCCAGCAGTGCCCCGAATCATCGGCGGCACTTGAAGCCCTCATTCACGAGGCCGGTTTGCCGATCGGCGGCTACCAAAATGTGCTCGCCGACAACGACCAAATCGCCGCGATGATCGACGACCCGCGCATTCAAGGAGTCTCCCTCACGGGCTCCGAGCGTGCCGGTGCAATCGTCGGTGCTGCGGCCGGAACCAACCTCAAGAAGAGCGTGCTCGAACTGGGCGGCTCTGACCCGTTCATCCTCATGTCGACTGACGACATGGATGCCACAGTCGAGGCTGCAGTTGCGGCTCGCGTCGACAACAACGGCCAGGCTTGCAACGGCGCCAAGCGCTTCGTCATCATCGATTCGCTCTACGAAGAATTCGCCGAGAAGTTCAGCGCCGCGATGGGTGCCATCACGGTCGGTGACCCCATGGATGAAAGCACTGAGCTCGGCCCACTGTGCTCGGTAGCCGCCGCCGAAAACCTCGAAGACCAGGTCGCAGAAGCAGTCGCTGCCGGCGCCACCCTGCGCGTCGGAACTGGCAAGCGCGACGGCACCAAGTTTGCGCCAGCCGTGCTCGAAAACATCAGCCCCGAGAACCCTGCGTACATCACCGAGTTCTTCGGGCCGGTCGCTCAACTGCACCGCGTAGCCAGCGAAGAAGAGGCCATCGTGCTCGCCAACGCGACGCCGTTCGGTCTCGGATCGTACGTCTTCACGACGGATGCCGACCAAGCCGACCGCATCGCTGACGGCATCGACGCCGGCATGGTTTACATCAACGAGGTCGGCGCGGATGCTCCCGAGCTGCCTTTCGGTGGAGTCAAGAACTCCGGCACCGGTCGCGAACTTGGTTCGCACGGCATCGACGAGTTCATGAACCGCAAGCTGGTCAAGCGCCCGTAAGCGCCGCGTAAAAAGGCCCCGGCCGCACTGCACTGAGCAGTCGCGACCGGGGCCTTTGCGTGCGAGCTTTATCAGGGCGTCCCTGCTGAATACGCTATGCGCTCTCCGCAATCGATCGGGCGGGGCAGTAACTTCCTGACACTCAATCCGCCCTAATTGAGCGGGAAAAGAGCGACGCTTAGAACCGCCATGAGGATAAGAGCGAGGGCCCCGACTGCGGCCATCACTCCCACCCACAAAGGAGCTTTCGCTTGATCCTTTTCTCGTCGTGCTCGAAGGAAAATGCCCAATATTGCTATTAGGGCTATGAAAAATGTGGCTGCGAAGCCGAGCAGTACCTGAGTTGACATGTCACCCGCCGTGAGAATGTTGCAGTTGAGAGCTTAGAAACAGACCCGTTTTGAGGTCCAAGTTACTTGGTCCACCCGCCACAGGAAATACTGGGACTCTACGCCAAGGCCTATGCCGAGTGCGGCGACAACCGCTCCGCCTGGAAGCCCTACAACCGTCCCAGAGACGAATAGGCCGGCGATTGCGTAGAACGCGCCGAACCCGATTCCCATCCACGCGATTGTTTGGAGCTGCCATTTGTATACGACCATGCACTTTCGCGCAACGGTGTGGATGCTGAGGCTGCTAACGGATTGCTCTTGCAATGTTTGAATCTTGTCACGAAGCCCGGAGATGCCTTCGGTCTCAATTATCGTGTCAATCTGGCTCTTGATTGCTTCGTATGCAGTGACTGCCTTTGCGTAGTCCTCCGGTGATGAATTTGCTGCGTACTCTAGTTGCGCTTCAGCAACCCTGTGCTCACCCTCGGCGAGCATGGATTCGATCTCGGCGTCGGAGAGGCTCGCCAATTCGCTATCACTAAGAATCTCAGCAGCTTGGGCAGGCGGCGAATCGATTTCATGGCTAATGGATTCAGCCGAAGTAACGCTCGTTGCAACATCAGCAGGTGCTGCTGCGGAGTTGCTCGACTGTGCAGCAATGCCAATTCCTGCGATGAGAGTAAGCGCCAGCAGTCCGGCTGCTAGCACCGCCCAAGAACGTTTAGCGATATCGATATATGTTGCTTTTTGAAGAGCATTCATTCCATCATCTCCAACTTCGTTGTATGCGAGATTGCAATTTATGATCGAGACTCACTTTTGGAGATTTTTGTCCACAACGGCGAAATGCGCTCCGCAGAGGCGGGCTTAGCTGAGGGCTCTCCGGGAGCAGAAACGTAGTCGCCGCCCGAATAGTAGCTCGGCGCGCGTACAGCCCGCTTCGGATGACGCAAGACGAGATCGACAAACGAGATACGGCTGCGTGTTTCTCCGCGAGGGAACGCGTGCCCGTAGCTCGTCTTTTTATTTCCCAGCGCGTCGTAGCACTCGGCCAGTTCGCGGTTCGCCCCGCAGCGCAAAGCGCACGTTCCGTTTTTCGCGGGGCAGAACGATGATTCCTGCGGCAGCGCAGTGTCTCCCATGGAGCGATTGCGCGCCGCGGTGGCCGGGATAGAGAGGGAAGCGGTTAGCTAGCACCCTCCGCAATTGCCCGGGCGGCAGCAGCATCCGAAGTTCGCCCCAGCTTGTCGAGACTTTCGGCCAGGTCAAACGCCGTGATCTGACGTAGGCGCTCGTGGTTGGCAGCTTGCTCCATCACTGACTGCAGCACCGCCACAGCTTCGTCGTGACGGCCCTCGCCGGCCAAGACGTTGGCAACGAAGCGTTCGCAGTTCGCACCCGCAACGGGATCGCCCGCCGCGCGGTATTCGTCGGCTGCTGTGAGTGCCAGTGCCACCGACTCCTTCGGCTTTCCGAGGCTCGCGAGCGCGCGTGCCTTCGAGTCGGTCACGTCGGCATGCAACCAATCGGCGTTGTGTTCGGCGGCCAACGCCAGCACCTCATCCAGTGCCTCAAGGCCGGCGGCGTTGCCCGCTTCGGCGTGAGCGCGCCCCGACTGGTGCAGCACGCGCACAAGCAGGTTGAGGTCATCGGGCGTAGCGCGAGCATGCGTCACAGCATTCTCGAGCAACGTTGCGGCAGTCTCGTGATCGCCGTGTTGCGCGTGCACACTCGCGCTGTCAGCGAGCGTCCGTGCTGCACTCTGGGTGTCGCCGGACTCGAGGTACAGCTCCGTTGCGGTCTCCCAGGTGCCAACAGCAGAACCCGGTTCGCCAGAGTCAGCGAAACCGTGCCCGAGCCAGAACAGAGTCTCGCCGCGGCTGCCAGGCGCGGTCTGCGCAGCAGTCTCTTCTTCGAACAGCGAGAGCAAAAGCTCGATGGCTTCTGCCGACTCTCCGCCGCGCACGAGCGCTCGGCCGAGGGCGTAGCGCGCCCCTACGGTCTCGATCTCGAGGCGTTCGGCATAGCGGATTCCGAGACGGAAGCGACCAGCGGCATCCGTGAACTGTTCGGCTTCGTCATAGAGGCGTCCGGCCAGAATGGTGGTGTCGTGCAGCGGGCCAGCAGCATCGATCGCATTGGCGCATTCGGCCGCCGCATCCGCGCTAGCGGCACCGGCAGCGAACTGGCCGCCACTGCCCAAAATGCGGGCACGAAGCGCGTGAGCGTGGGCCAAAACACCACGGTTGGATGTCGCCCCCAGCAGATCATCAAGGTGCGCGAGTGCGCGATCAGTGTCGCCAGCGGTGGCCGCCAGGTCGGAAAGATACCGCAGCGCGTGGGCGCGCAGCAGGGGCATCTCGCCAGCCTCGGCGTGCACGAGCGCACTCGCCGCAAGCTTCGTCACAGCCTCGAGATCGGGCTCCTCGCCGCGCAGCAGCACGCTCAGTAGTGACAGTTCGATGTCGGCGATTTGCGCGGGAGCCAACTCCTCCGAGACGCCAACAGCGACGCTCAGTTTGTCGAAATCGTCTTGCTCGGCGCGACCAAACAGTGAGAGGCCGAGCAGCTCTTCGAGCGACGCTTGCGCCTCGTTGCCGTGCTCACGGAGAGCCGGGATGCGTTCGGCGAGAGCAGCCTCGGCTGCAGCGAGATCGCCGGTAGCCACCAGCCCAGCAACCAACGTGCTCAGGGCAGCAGTGCGCTCCGTGCCCGTTGCCAAATCCGCAGCCTTACGCGCGGCGGGCAACGCGGTGGGCAGCCAACCGATTGCGGTCAGCTCTTCTGCTCGCAGCAGCCAGCCGGCGGCATCCGTCGGTTCGGCGTCGGCGGGAGTGGGGGCGGCAAGAGTTTCACTCGTGAGGCTGAGGGGATAGTTCTCGTTGGCGAGATTCTTAGCCTTCTGGATGCGCGTGGCGCGGTAGTTGTTGTCGGCGCGTTCGTCGAACTGGTCGCCGATCCGGCGCGCGGCAGCCCACGTGGCGGTGGCAAGTTCTTCGGCGGTCCAGGTGCCGTCGTGCTCTCCGAAGAGTGCCGTGAGGTCGTTGCTTTCGGCGCCGCGAACAACTTGCTCGCCGAAGGCGGCCGCGGTCACGGCGTCGAGCAGCACGCCGGCCGCAACCAAGCCGGAGAACTGGCCGTCGGCGTTGAGCTGGTCGTGCACAAACCACGAGAGGTGGCGTTCGAGCATGGCGAGGCCACGGGCTTCATTGCCGGTGACGGCGCAGAAGATGAAGTGATTGGCGATGATGCTGAGGTTGTCGGCGTTGTCGCGGGCGAGGTTGTAGCTGCGAAAGTGGGCGGCGCGAGCATCATCGAGGCGGCCGGCGCGCAGGTAGGGGAGTAGGGCGCGCGAAAGGGCGGCTTCTGGCTCGTCGCCGCAGCTGTAGCCACCTTCGATGAGTTCGTCGAAGAGCACGATGGCTTCGGCGTCGCGCCCTGTTTCTGTGAGGAAGCCGCTGGCATCGCTGCGTACGCAGGCGTCACAGTGGCTGTAGTCGTCGCGGGGCGTCACGGCGAGTTGGGCGCGCAATTCTTCGGCGCGGTCGAGCTGGCCAAGACGCCAGGCCGTGGCGAACTGAGAGGTCAGCACGCCGCTCTGGCCGATTCCGGCGTCGCGGTAGTGGCTTTCCATGTCGGCGAGGGCGCCGGAGATGTCGTCGGTGCCGAAGATGGGTGAGCTCGCGAGGGTCGTGGCGATCCACTTGAACTGCCACATGAGCCCGGCACCGCCCTCGACCACGTCGTCGGGAAAGCGCACGGGGTCAGCGTCGTGCTTGGCGAGGCACCACGCGAATGAGGAGAGCAGAGCTTCGGTGTCGCCAAGCTGATTGGCGGATGCCGTCAGCCGAATGCGCGCACGGTACTCCAACTCTTCGTCCCCCAGTTCGACCGCGAGCGCAATCGCCTCATCGACGCGAGCTCGTTCCTCGGGGCCGAAGGCCATCGTGTCGATCTCGCTGAACAGTTCGGTGATGCGGGCGACGCTCATAGGGAAGAACTTTCTGGGAGGGAATCACCGAGTGCGACACTCATGGCGATCAGATCTGACATGGAATTGGTCATCATGGCGCGGTCGCGCACGCTGAGGGGGCGTTGGCTGGTGAGAAGGGCTTGAACGTAGAGCAGTTCGATGGTGCGGGAGAAGACGGCGTCATCACTCAGGGTGGAGAGGGTGACGACGACGGGGTTGTTCCAGTTGAGGCACAGGCGGGCGAGAGATTTACTGGTGCCGTCGCTAGCGAGGCGTTCCTCGGCGAACGCATCCATTTTGCCGAGCACGTCTTTCCACAACCCGGGGCGACTGATTTCGCGGGCCGCCCGACGGTCGATGGAACGCAAGACTTCGGGGTCGGCGAGGTAGAGGCCCGTGACGTCGGTGGCGGGAACGCCGCGCACAATCACAGCGCAGCCGGCATCCGCGAGTACAGCGCTGGCACGGTCTTCGAGCTTCACCACAAGGCTGCGCGCATCAAGCGGTGGCACCTCGAGAAAGTCGAGTTCGTCGAGCACGCTCACGCGGTCGACGGTGAGGCCGTCGACGAGGGTGGGGAGTAGGCGGGCGATCTCGGTGTCGTAGATGTAGCCACCGTTGATCACAGGACGGTCGGGGCTCGCGATGCTCGCGATCTGCCGAAATTCGTCCACCGTTTCGGCATAACGCAACTGCGTGTGATCCCGAGTGAGGCTCTCGATCGTCATGCGCCCGAGCGTGGTTTCGACGCTCAGCCACGGAGTGATGAACTTCGCTAGTTCTTCGTCGTGGATCACGAGGGACTTGAGGGCGAGTGAATGAATTTGCACAAAGTCGTTGAGCTGGGCCGGATGCCGGGCCGCCATTTCCAGCACCCACTGCCGCAGCACCGTGCCGATTGCCGCCCGCGTGTGCTCGAGGATGTCGTCGTCCACGAGCGATTCGCGGCTCGCCGTCGGGGTGAGCGAGGTGCTGTTCAGCACGACGCGCACGAAGAACGCCCAGTCGGGCAGCAGTGCATCCACGTTTTCGCTCAGCAGCATCCGGCCAAGGTAAACGCGGTTTGCTTGACGAGCTCCTGGCGGTGGCGAGTGGGGCAACACATAGGCAACACCCGTGGTGCTGGTGCCGGGCACACTCAACGGAATGGCGGCGAAGGGCTCAACGCCGAGCAACTCGCGACCGTAGATCAGCAGCTCGGATGCCGTGGCCGTGTGCGCATCAAGGAACGGAGCATCGTGCGTGACGGTTTCAACACCGCCGCCCGGCAGGTCAACGCGAACTGCCACCGGCAGAAACTCGGCGAAGGTCGACGCGAGCGAGAGCACCGTCGAGGTGCCGAGCAAGTCGTGCTGATCAAAGCGAGGCTTGAGCGAGACGGTGGTGCCGATGGGGAGGTCGCCCTCCAACTCGCGCACGCTGAACGTGCCGTCGCTATTGCCGATCCACTCCACTGGGGCTGAGCCGCGAGCGGAGCGGGACTGAATCACAATCTGGTCGGCCACCATGAAGCAGCTCAATAATCCGATGCCAAACTGCCCGAGGTAGTCGCTGCGGGGAAGGTCGAAGATGTCGCGTTTCGAGGAGCGCCCGACGGTCGAGAGCAGCTCGGTCATTTCATCGGCGGTGAGCCCGATGCCGTCATCCTGAAACCGGAATGTGTCGTTGTGCTCGCTGAGGGGAGTGATGCGGATGCCGCGGCTCGCGTCGTCACCGTCGAGCTCAACCCGGGCGGCGAGAGCGTCGCGCCCGTTCTGCAGGAGTTCGCGCAAATACACTCGCGGACTCGAGTAGATGTGCTTGCTCAGGAGGTCAACGACTCCCGTGAGGTTCACTTGAAAGGAGTGGAGATCGTCTCGGGAATCGGCGTTCACCCCAAAAGTCTCTCATCTGTTGACCGATCTCTCGAAGTACACAGCGTTCACCTAGCCACGAGTGACCGCGCGGGTATAAAGTTGAGTCATCTCAACTCAAGTTTGTGGAGGGTTTGTAAATGGCGAACATGCAGGGTGCCCCAAGTACCGATGACGAGCAAAAAAGTGCTCTCGAAAAGTACGGGGTAAATCTCACCGAGATTGCACGCAGTGGCAAGCTCGACCCCGTGATCGGACGTGACGCCGAAATTCGTCGTGTCAGTCAAGTGCTGACGCGACGCACGAAGAACAACCCTGTACTCATTGGTGAGCCCGGTGTCGGAAAGACGGCCGTTGTTGAAGGCCTCGCTCAGCGCATCATCGCCGGAGACGTTGCCGACTCCCTCAAAGACAAGCAGCTCATCTCCCTCGACCTCGCTGCCCTCGTCGCCGGTGCCAAGTACCGCGGCGAGTTCGAAGAGCGCCTCAAGGCCGTGCTGAAAGAGATCAAAGACTCCGACGGCCAAGTCATCACCTTCATTGACGAACTTCACACCCTCATGGGCGCTGGCGGTGGCGACGGTTCGGTCGCGGCATCCAACATGCTCAAGCCCATGTTGGCCCGTGGCGAACTGCGATTGATCGGTGCCACAACGCTCGACGAGTACCGCCAATACATCGAGAAGGATGCCGCACTTGAGCGCCGCTTCCAGCAAGTGTTCGTTGGTGAGCCTTCCGTCGAAGACACCGTCGCGATTTTGCGTGGCCTCAAGGAGCGTTACGAAGCCCACCACAAGGTGACCATCGCTGACTCCGCGCTGGTAGCAGCCGCAGCACTCAGCAACCGCTACATCTCGGGCCGCAAACTTCCCGACAAAGCGATCGACCTCATCGACGAGGCGGCAAGCCACCTCAAGATGGAGATCGATTCCTCGCCCGTTGAGATCGACAAGCTCAAGCGTGCCGTTGATCGCCTGCGCATCGAAGAGCACGCTCTCAAGAAGGAGAAAGACGAGGCGTCGAAGGCGCGACTCGCAAAGCTCCGCGAAGATCTCGCCAGCCAAAGCAAATTGCTGAACGAGTTGGAAGGGCGCTGGAAGCTCGAAAAGGCGAGCCTGACCGACGTCGGTGAGCTGAAGACTCGCCTCAACGATGCTCGTATTGCCTCCGAGCGCGCGATGCGTGACGGCGATTACCAAAAGGTGTCGAAGCTCGAGTACGAGACGATCCCGTCAATCCAACGCGCCCTCGTCACCGCCGAAAGCAACGAGCCAACCGGTCCCCGCATGGTCAATGACCAGGTGACCGAAGAAGACATTGCTGCCGTTGTGGCCGCGTGGACAGGCATCCCTGTCGATCGCCTCACCGAGGGCGAGACCGAGAAGCTGCTTCACCTCGAAGCAGAACTCGGCAAGCGTCTCATCGGTCAAAAGGAAGCGGTGCAAGCGGTCTCTGAGGCGGTTCGCCGCACGCGGGCCGGAATCTCCGACCCCGACCGCCCCACCGGCTCGTTCCTGTTCCTCGGCCCCACCGGCGTCGGAAAGACCGAGCTCGCGAAGGCTCTCGCTCAGTACCTCTTCAATGACGAGAAAGCTCTCGTGCGCATCGACATGAGCGAGTACGGCGAGAAGTTCTCCGTCTCGCGCCTCGTCGGTGCCCCTCCCGGTTACATCGGATTCGAACAGGGCGGTCAGCTGACCGAGGCTGTGCGCCGTCGCCCCTACTCGGTGATCCTGCTCGACGAGGTCGAAAAGGCGCACCCTGAGGTCTTCGACATTCTCCTGCAGGTGCTCGATGATGGTCGTCTCACCGATGGCCAGGGCCGCACTGTCGACTTCCGCAACGTCATCCTGATTCTCACCAGCAACTTGGGCAGCCAGTTCATCACTGACCAAGAGCTGCCGTGGGATGCCCGCAAGGCCGCCGTCGATGACCTCGTACGCAAGTCGTTCAAGCCGGAGTTCATCAACCGTCTCGACGACATCGTGGTGTTCCAGCCGCTCTCAACCGACGACCTTAGTCAGATCGTTGAGCTCGATATCGACCGTTTGGGCAAGCGCCTCACCGATCGTCGCCTGCAGCTTGCTGTGACCCCGGATGCTCGCACCTGGCTTTCGGAGCGCGGCTACGACCCCATCTACGGCGCACGACCGCTCCGCCGACTCATGCAGCGCGAGATCGACGACAAGCTCGCCAAGGCGTTGCTCGCTGGCGAGATTCGCGATGGTGACACCGTGCTCGTGGGGCTCGCCGAAAACGGCGAAGGCCTCAAGGTGTCTCGGTCGGAGCCTGACGCCGGCTAAACCGCGCGCTAAGGCAACCGCTAAGGCAACCGCTAAGGCAACCGCTAAGGCAACCGCTAAGGCAACCGCTGAGATGAACCGCTTAGAGAAACATGGGCCGATCGTCGTCGTTCTCGGTGTCGATCGCGAGTTCGACGACAACGGGAACGTGGTCGCTTGGGCCATCGCCCTTGCGCTCTTCGCGGTCGATCGATGCGCCCGTCACGAGTTCGTCGAATGCGGGCGAACCGAGCACGAAGTCGATGCGCATTCCCTCATTGCGCGGGAACCGCAGGCGCTGGTAGTCCCAGTAGGTATAGCCCTCGATGTTGCGGCTGCGGAGAGTATCGATCATCCCTGCTTCTTCAAAGGCCCGGAAGGCTGCGCGTTCGGCGTCGCTCACGTGAGTCTTGCCCTCGAAGGCTGCGATGTCCCAGACGTCGTGATCGAAGGGGGCAATGTTGAAATCACCCATCAGGGCGAGAGGCTGTTCCGGATTGTCGCGCATCCATTGAGCAGCTTGCGTCTTGAGGTTAGCGAGCCACTCGAGCTTGTAGGGGTAGTGCGGGTTGTCGAGCTCGCGGCCATTGGGCACGTAGAGGCTCCAGAGTCGGGCACCCTCAACGGTGACGCCAAGCGCGCGCGCTTCGATCGGCACCGTGCCGTCATCGAGCGCTTTGCCAAAGCCGGGCTGGGTGTCGAAGCCGACCGAGACATCCTCCATGGGAAGGCGGCTCGCGAAGGCCACGCCATTCCACTGGTTGAGGCCGTGGAGCTCGACCTCGTAGCCCGCTTCGGTGAACGCTTCGAGAGGAAATTGCTCGGGCTTGCACTTGATTTCTTGCATCGCCAGTACGTCAATATCTTCGCGGAGCAGCCAGTCAACGACGCGGCTGACTCGGGTTCTGATGGAGTTCACGTTCCAAGTGGCAATGAGCATGCTTCAACGGTAATAGGTCTACCCCCGCATTGGGCGACGACAGGGGCGGCCCCGCCCCGTAAAGTCATCGTATGCAGCAAGATATCCTTCTCGATGAAGCTGCGGCGAAGGCTGACCGTCTCGACCGCCGCAACGCGACAATCGTCGCCACCTTGGGCTTCGTGGGCGTCACCATCTCGGGTGTTTTGCTGGTTTTCGGCGAGACCATCCTCTAGGAGGTCCGCGACAATGGGTATTCTGTACTCGTGACCGACGCCAAGCAACAGCTCATTGAGCACATTTCCGCCGATGCCGTGTTCCACGGTGATTTCACTTTGACGAGCGGAAAGAAGGCCACCTACTACGTCGACATGCGTCGCGTCAGCCTCGACCACCGCGTCGCTCCGCTCATCGGTCAGGTCATGATTGACCTCATCGCCGATGTGCCAGACATCGTTGCTGTCGGAGGGATGACGATGGGGGCCGACCCGATCGCCGCCGCAATTCTTCACCAGGGTGCGGCCCGCGGCCTCACCTACGACGCTTTTGTCGTGCGCAAGGAGCCCAAGGATCACGGCCGTGGTCGTCAGGTCGAAGGGCCTGAGCTCGAAGGCAAGCGCGTCATTGTTCTTGAAGACACCTCGACGACCGGTGGTTCACCACTTGCTGCTATCGAGGCGCTCGAGAAAGTCGGCGCCATTATTGCCGGCGTTGCCGTTGTCGTTGATCGTGACACTGGCGCCAAGGAGCGCATCGAGGCCGCCGGCTACCCCTACTTTTCAGCGATCGGGCTTGGTGATTTGGGGCTTACTCCGTGACCTCTGGCGACAACGGCTCGGGCGCTGGTGACAACCAGGAACCTCGCGAGTCCTCCTTCAACTGGGGACTCACTCCGACCGAGCCCGAAGCGCCACCCAAGCCCACACGGGCAACTCCTGTAGAGCCGGAACAACCCGACGATTCTGACGTTCCGGCGAGCTCACCGGCACCCGAACACCCCCAGGCTCCTGCGGCTCCCCAGGCGCCCACACCTCCGCAGGTTCCCGAGCATCCCGAAACATTCGTGGCCCCCGCTGTTCCGCAGCCGACCGCGCTTGAAGTTCCTTTGCCGCCAATGACCCCATCGCCGGGCACGCCGCCGCCGGCAACGCCCGAGGTTCCCGGTCTTCTCAAGCTCCCGCCGATGCCGGGCGAACAGCCTCCCGCGCAGCCGCCAGCATTCCCTGCCGGGTCGCCAGCGGCCGCCCACGCGGCCGATCCTGCGCAGCCTGCCGATCCCGCCGATCCTGTTATTCCTTCGCGAGAGCCTCTCATCGAGCCGCCGCCGACCGAAGCAATCAACGTCGCAGACCTGCCAACGGGCGCCATGGATATCTCTGATCTCCCCACCGGGGCGATGGATATTTCCGACCTCCCCACTGGCGCGATGGATATCGCCGACCTGCCAACCGCCGCGATGGATGCCGCCACTCGGCGACAGGCTCAGCTGCCGGCTTCGGTTGACCAATCGCTGGAAGGCGCGACCGAAGTCATGGGAGCGCAGTCGCTCGAAGGCATCTCGGCAGAGTCGGAATCCGTCGAGCACGACGCCGTGAGTGACCTCTTCGGTGAAGACAAATTCGTAGAGTACGAAGATCAGGCTCTCGTCGCGCAGGTGCCAGCGGTCATTTCACGACCGCGGGTTCCCCAGCCTCCGCGGCCACCGATTCCGCGCGGTCAATTGATCGGGCTGGCTATCGCCGGAGGTCTGGTCGCGGCGCTCGCCTTGGTCGCCCTGTTCTTGGCGGGTACTCGCCTCGGCCCCTCCGTAATGCCTGCTGCGGTTGCCTCGCCGACCCCGTCGGCGACAGCTACTGCCATTGTTCCCGTTGTGGGCCCGGTAGCGCCGGGAACCTATCAGTGGAATGAACTCGCCGGCGGCGAGTGCCTTGACCCCTTCGCTTCTGCCTGGGAGCAGGAGTACACCGTGATCGATTGCACGCAGCCTCACGCCGCGCAGTTGCTCACGATCGGCCTGTTCGAGGATGCTGCGTCTGATCCTTATCCAGAAGCGGAAGAGCTCGCATCGCGCACAGCGACAGCCTGCTCTACGGACGCTGTGATCGACTTCGCGGCGGCGCAATCATTCTCTAACCTCGAAATCGTGGCGAGCTTCGCTGCAACAGCGAGCGACTGGGATGCCGGAAACCGCGACTACTACTGCTTCGCGACGCGCTCCGGTGATGCCGCTCTCACGACATCCGTCGCTCAACCGCAAACGCCCTCCGAATAGCGGGTTGGCCGGGGCTGCCGGTTCAGAGTGATCGGTGCGTGGCCAACTAGTTCAGTAGGTCCGCGACGCTGTCGAGAACTTCGTTGGGGCGGAACGGGTAGCGGTCGATTTCTTTCTGATCGCTGATTCCGGTGAGCACGAGAACAGTGTGGAGACCCGCCTCGATGCCGGCGACGATGTCGGTGTCCATGCGGTCACCAATCATGCCGGTGGTTTCGCTATGGGCGCCGATCTTGTTGAGCGCCGAGCGGAACATCATCGGGTTCGGCTTGCCGACGATGTAGGGCTCCCGACCAGTGGCCTTGGTGATGAGAGCAGCGACCGCGCCCGTTGCGGGCAAGGGGCCGTCAGCACTCGGGCCGGTGGCATCCGGGTTGGTCACAATAAAGCGGCTGCCGTTGCCGATGAGGCGGATCGCCTTGGTGATGGCTTCGAACGAGTAGTTGCGGGTTTCGCCAATCACGACATAGTCGGGGTTGGTTTCCGTCATGATGAAACCGGCTTCGTGAAGGGCGGTCGTGATGCCAGACTCGCCGATGACGAACGCGCTGCCGCCCGGAATCTGCTCTTTCAGGAAGTCAGCCGTCGCGAGCGCAGAAGTCCAAATTGCCGACTCGGGAACATCGAGACCCGATGCCTTGAGCCGGGCGCTCAGATCGCGCGGGGTGAAGATCGAGTTGTTCGTGAGCACCAAGTAGGGCTTCTTCTCATCGCGCCACTGCTTCAGCAGCTCTGAGGCGCCGGGAACGGGATGGTTCTCATGAACGAGAACACCATCCATGTCGGTGAGCCAGCATTCGATTTCGTCACGATTCCTCATGCGCTCATGTTAGCGAACACCGTCTCCTCTGACAGCCGTTTGGTGATGATGGCGATCGCGTCGGGATTCTGTTCGACGAGGACCACGCGACGCTTGAGGGCTTGGGCGACGGCACCGGTTGTGCCGCTTCCGGCGAAGAAATCGAGCACCCAATCGCCGGGCTGGCTGGATGCCTGAACGATGCGTCGCAGTATGCCTTCCGGCTTCTGCGTGGCGTAGCCCGTTTTCTCTTTACCGGTAGGGGACACGATGGTGTGCCACCAGACATCCGTCGGTAGTTTGCCGCGGGCTGCCTTTTCTGGTGTCACAAGACCGGGCGCCATGTAGGGCTCGCGGTCGACTTCTTCGTTATTGAAGTAGTAGTTCTTCGGGTTCTTTACATAGACAAGGATCGTGTCGTGCTTCGAGGGCCACTTCTTGGTGGCGCGGGCGCCATAGTCGTAGGCCCAGATGATCTCGTTGAGGAAGCTCTCGCGCCCAAAGAGAGCGTCGAGAGCGACTTTGGCGTAGTGCACTTCGCGGTAGTCGAGGTGGAGGTAGAGGGTGCCGCGGTCGTCGAGCAGGCGCCATGCCTCCTGCAACCGTGGCTCTAAGAACTCCCAATAATCGGCGAACGTGTCGTCGTAGGAATACAACACTCCCTTAATCGTGTCGTAACTGTTGCCTCCGAAGCCCACGCGCGTACCTTCGGTCGAGCGTTGAGTGGTTAAGGCTTGACGGCGCTGCGTCCGCCCAGTGTTGAACGGGGGATCGATGTAGATCAGCCGGAAGCTTTCGTCAGGCAAAGTGCTGATCACGGGCAGGTTATCGCCGTGCACAACAAGGTCGGGTCCATCGGAGGTCCAAGGCGGCTGCATCCCTTGAGATTAACAGCCGGTGGCGCGCTCGGGTCACACCGGCACGAAGCACCCTATGAGGTCGCTAAGAATCAGAGCTCTAGCCCCAGTGCGGGGCGGCTTCGGCTGGTTAGGCTGTCCAAAACTTCGACCAACGGTTTATGGTTGGAGGAGATGCGCTCACCCGAAGGGCTATTCGTTGACGATGCGATGACCCGCAAAGTCAGGGATTTTGACTCGGGGGAGAGAAATAGTGCGGCACAACAGCAGCAACGTGGAGCGCACGCAGCGTAGTGCTCGAAGCGCGTTCATGCGTGGCGTCGCATCTGTCGTCGCCTTCGGTCTTCTCGTGGCCGGACTGACTGTCATGCCGTCATCGCCCGCCGAAGCTGCCGTCGTGCAGTGGGGAACCAACGCCGGTACGTCGCCGAGCTACCAAACCACCGTCAACGGTGACTTCCTCATGGCCGGTAACGGCGTTCTCGCCTGTAACCGACCGCTCTACTCGGCGGCGCAAATTGGCACGTGTATCGACCTACACTCGGCATCGGGCGGAAACGGCAATACGGCCAACGACAACTTCTACCTCGAAAACTCGAACACGGTAGCCGGCTTCACCACCAACTCGAGCTCGGCAAACATCACCATCCCCGCGGGCGCCGGCGTCAAGAAAGCCTTCCTGAGCTGGAGCGCCAACACCGGTGCCTACACGGGGATCACGGAAAATGCGTGTGCGAGCCCGAACGCGACGCGCGGCACCGCTCTTATGCCTGCCGGTTCGGCAACCGGTTATCGCACCGCGCCCGCCAAACTCAAGGTGGGCACTGGCGCCGTCACTACCGTGGCGCCGACGACACTGCTGGAAGACCCGGTCGGCACGCCCTCGTCGATTTATTACAGCGCAAGCGCTGACGTCACCACAGCTTTCGCTGGAGCGGTCACGGGAACCCCGCTCACGGTATCCGCTGGTGACCTGTGGGCACCGCAGGGTGCTGGTTGCTACGCCGGCTGGACTCTGACGGTCGTCTACGACTACGGCATTTACATTCCGAGCCAACCGCTGTCGCAGCCGCACCGCATCATCTTCTACGAAGGTCACGTTCGCATGACCGCCGCAGAGGCGCCGCTGACGGTTGCTTTCAACGGTTTCAGCGCGATTGCCACCGGAACTCGCGCTGGATTCTCGCTCTACGAGGGTGACCGCATCATCCAGGGCGACATCGCTGAGTATTCGCGCGGCAACGGCGGCTACACCCAGATAGCGAACAGCGCGGGCAACAACAACAACATCGGAATCGGTCGAGGAGAGGGCTCTGTTCGCTACACGGCACCCACCGATATTGGCCCCTTCACTAACCAGAGTGTGGATGTCGCGACCGTCAACCTAGCCAACGTGCAGTCCGGCGACACTTCCGTCAACCTCCGCATGAGCACGAGTGGCGACTCGTACCTGCTGCAAAACGCGATCCTGTCCGTGCCCAGCGCCGGAATCAATATCTCCAAGAGCTATGACGGAACGCTCGACCAGCAATCGCGCACGGCAACAGAACCGGCAACCTTCACGATCACCGTGACCAACTCAGGCGTCGGGGTTCTGCAGAACATTGTCGTCGCAGACGACCAGACCAACTGTGCACGCACATTGACCGGCGTGACGCTTGCCCCGCTTGAGTCGTATACGTACACGTGTGTTGCGAATGGTCCAACGACCGCCAGCTACGACTCGACTGCCTCAGTGACGGCGAGCACTGTGGTGGGAAATAGTCCGGCGACAGGCAGCGACTCCACTCGCGTTCTGCTTTCCTCTCTCTCGCTCGCCAAGACGAGTGCGCTCGCTGGTGGAGCAACCGGTCGCGCCGGCGACACCCTGAACTACACGTTCACCATCAAGAACAACGGTGACTCGCCCCTTACCGGAGTAGCGGTCACTGACCCGCTGCCCGGGCTTTCCGCCATCGCCTACTCCTGGCCGACAGGAACCGCTGGCGCCCTCGCCGCTGGTGCCTCCGCGACGGGAACGGCAACGTACACGCTGACGCAGGCAGATGTCGATGCCGGTTCGATCGCGAACACGGCGAGCGCCACCGGCACGGATGCCGACGGCGGTATCAAGCCTGTCGCGACGGCCAACCGCACCACGCCCATCCCGGTGAATGCTGTTCTCGAAACCAAGAAGACGGCCGCCTATGCCGGTGCCGGAGTCGGCAATGTCGGCGACGTCGTGAACTATTCGTTCTCCGTAAAAAACACGGGTAACGTCACGCTCACCTCGGTCACCCTGACCGACCCTCTCACCGGGCTGTCCGCGATCGCGGTCACCTGGCCGGGAACCGCGGGTCGTCTCGCACCGGGTCAGACCGCCACAGGAACCGCGACGTATACGGTGAAGCAGGCGGACGTTAACACCGGAAAGATCGTGAACCAAGCGACGTCGGCTGGCCGCACCCCCAAGAACGTCGCTGTCACGGGCCTGAGCAACGAGGTCACGCTGGCTACCGCGCCTGCAGCTCCCGGGCTCACCACCACGAAGTCGGGAACAGTAGCCAATCCCAAGGGCGTTGGCAGCGTCGTCACCTATACCTTCAGCGCCAAGAACACCGGAAACGTGACGCTCACCGGTGTCGCCATTGCCGACCCGCTCGTCGGTCTCTCCGCTCTGACCTACTCGTGGCCGGGAACCGCCGGAACTCTGGCTCCGGGCCAGACCGTGACCGCCACCGCGACGTACACCGTGAAGCAGTCCGATGTTGATGCTGGATTGGTGCGCAACACCGCCACCAGCTCGGGAACATCACCCAGCGGCACCGCCGTTACTGCGGCATCCCCTCGCGTTGATGTTGCGCTGCAAACTCGCACTCCCGCTGTTTCGCTGACGAAGACGGGTGCGCTCGCGGGCGGTTCCACCGCTGGCAGCACCGTGAACTACTCCTTCGTTCTGACGAACTCGGGCAACGTGACGCTGACCAATGCGGGCATCACCGACCCGCTCTCGGGCCTCTCTTCGATCACGTACGGCACGTGGCCGGGCACCGCCGGCACTCTCGTGCCCGGTCAGTCCGTCACGGCAACCGCGACCTACACCGTGAAGCAATCGGATGTCGATGCCGGTGCGGTCGTGAACAGTGCGACGGCGAAGGCCACACCTCCGACCGGTGCTGACGTGACGCGGACGACTCCCGCGACGGTTCCGATCACGGCTGACGCCAAGATAGTTGTCACGAAGTCGGGCGCGTACACGACAGGATCCGGCGCTGTCGGCTCGGTTGTGACCTACACCTTCAGCGTGAAGAATGACGGAAACGTCACCCTCAGCCAGGTGGCTTTGGCCGACCCGCTCTCGGGACTCAGCCCCATCGCCGTGACCTGGCCCGGAGCATCCGGAGTATTGGCTCCCGGTCAGACGGCTACGGGAACCGCGACGTACACGGTGAAGCAATCCGACGTGGATGCGGGTTCGGTTAAGAACACGGCAACGGCTACGGCGAAGACTCCCACCGGCGGCGCGGTGACGCAGGCCTCCACGCAGTCTGTAGTGCCCACGGTCGCACCGACTCGACTCATCACGACCACGAAGTCGGCAACGATTGCCGGCGGCGCAACGGGCAAGGTCGGCGACGTCATCAGCTACGCGTTCAGCGCGAAGAACGACGGTAACGTCACACTCTCCGGTGTCACGATTGCTGACCCGCACGCTGGCCTCTCGGCGCTGACCTACACGTGGCCCGGCGCCACTGGCGTGCTCGCACCCGGCCAGACCGTCACCGCAGTTGCGACTTACACCATCAAGCAATCCGATGTGGATGCCGGCTCGGTCAAGAACATTGCCACCGGTAGTGGAACTCACGCCGGCACTACCGTGAGCAACCCCTCGTCTGAAATCACCGTTCCGACCGTCGCTGCAAACCCGGTCGTCACCACGCTCAAATCGGGGGCGCTCGCCGCCGGTTCGACCGGCCGCGCTGGCGACACCGTGAACTTCTCGATCAAGCTCACCAACTCGGGCAACGTCACCCTGACCTCTGTCTCGGCCACCGACACGCTCCCCGGTCTCTCGGCGCTCACCTACGGCACGTGGCCCTCGGGCACGACTGGCACACTCGCGCCGGGCCAGTCGGTTACGGCGACAGCGACCTACACCCTGAAGCAGTCTGACGTGGATGCCGGCTCGGTCTCGAATACCGCGACTGGTTCGGGAACGCCGCCCACCGGTGCCGCAGTGACCAGCACGAGCCCCGCCACGGTTCCGATCACCGCTGGCCCCGCACTGACCGTCTCGAAGTCGGGAGCGGTCACGACCGGAAACGGTTCTGTCGGCGACACCGTCACCTTCTCCTTCGTGGTGCGCAACACCGGTAACGTCACCGCCACTGGCGTTGGCATCTCCGACAGCCTCGTCGACCTCTCCGCCGTGACCTTCGGCACCTGGCCGAGCGGCACAGCAGGCACGCTTACTCCCAACACTCAGGTGACCGCTACGGCCACCTATCTGATCAAGCAGGCTGACGTTAACGCTGGCTCTGTGAAGAACACGGCCACGGCATCCGGAAGCACGCCGTCGGGCGGAACCGTGACGGCAACGTCCCCGCAGGCGGTCGTTCCGACGGTGGCGTCATCGCCCGCGATCGATACGCAGAAGACGGCAAGCGTTGCCGGAACCGGCGCTGTCGGCGATGTCATCACGTACACCTTCACCGCCAAGAACACCGGTAACGTCACCCTCACGGGCGTCTCGATTGCCGACCCGCTCACGGGACTTTCGGCTCTGACGTACGGCGCCTGGCCCGGTGGAGTTGCCGGAACGCTTGCGCCCAACGCGCAGGTCACGGCCACGGCGACCTACACAATCGCTCAGTCGGATGTCGACGCGGGTTCTGTCAAGAACACGGCGACCTCGCAGGGCTCGTTCGGGGCGACGACGGTCACTGACCCGTCACCTCAGATCACGACGCCCACGGTCGCCTCGGTTCGCACCATATCGCTGACCAAGAACGCGGTCCTCGCGGCGGGCGCAACCGGCGTCGCTGGCGATGCCGTCAACTACAGCTTCGTCGTGCGCAACACCGGTAACGTCACGCTCACGGGCGTCGGCATCACCGATCCATTGCCCGACCTTTCGGCCGTCACGTTCGGCACCTGGCCGAGCGGAACAGCCGGTCGTCTCCTGCCGCAAACACAGGTCACGGCTACTGCCACCTACATTTTGAAGCAGTCGGATATTGACGCCGGCTCAGTCGCGAACACTGCGACGACCCGCGGCACCCCTCCCACCGGTGCCGTCGTGTCGGCGACCGCTCCCGCTACCGTTGTCGTCGCCTCGAATGGTGCCCTTGCGGTAACGAAGACGGGTGCCGTCACGTCGGGTACCGGCGGCGTCGGTAGCACGATGACCTTCTCGTTCTCCATCACCAACCCCGGAAACGTCACGATGACGGGTGTCGCGATTGTGGATTCCCTCGTGGGCCTTTCCGCGCCGGTATACACCTGGCCGACCGCGACGGCCGGGCGACTTGCTCCGGGCCAGACGGCGACCGCGACCGCGACGTATACGGTCAAGCAGGCCGATGTAAACGCGGGCTCGGTAGCGAACACGGCAACAGTGTCGGGCAAGACTCCGACGAACGCAACGGTCACTTCTGCGCCGTCGACCGCGAACGTGCCCACGATCACGGGCGCCCCTGAGCTCACCACCACAAAGTCGGCGAACGTCACTTCGGGAGCCAAAGTCGGCGACTCGATCACGTACTCCATCGCGATCTCGAACACGGGTAACCAGACCATCACCGGCGTCGCTCTGACGGACTCGCTCGTCGGTCTCTCCACTCCTGTTGTCACGTGGCCGGGTGTGGCGGGAACCCTGGCTCCAGGCCAGACGGCTACAGCCCTCGCAAGCTACACCGTGAAGCAGTCGGATGTTGATGCTGGCTCGATCGCCAACACGGCGTCAGCAGCGGGAACAGCTCCGGGCGCGACTCCCGTCAGCGATGACTCCAACCCCGTGGTCACGACCACCGTTACTCCGGCGCCGACTCTCTCGCTCGTGAAGTCGGGCACGCTGCCGGCTGGTTCCACATCCGTTGCGGGCGAAGTAGTGACCTACAGCTTCGTCATCCGCAACACCGGCAACGTCACGATCACGGGTGCCGCGGTCAGCGACCCACTCTCTGGTCTTTCGTCGATCACGTATGGCACCTGGCCGTCGGGCACCACCGGAACGTTGGCGCCGAACACTCAAGTGACGGCCACCGCTACCTACACGGTGAAGCAGACGGATGTCGACGCGGGTTCGATCGCGAACACCGCGACCGCAACGGGAACGGGCGTGAGCGGCGGGGCTGCTGCTCCGGCGACGAGCAACGCGACAGTTCCTCTCGCTACGACAGCCAAACTCACGGTGTCGAAGACGGGCGCTACGGTAGCCGGGGCGAACAAGCTCGGCGACACCGTCACTTTCTCGTTCGTCGTCAAGAACACCGGAAACGTCACGCTCTCGAGCGTCGGCATCACCGACACTCTTCCGGATCTCTCGGCTGTCACCTTCGGCACCTGGCCGGGCGGCACGACCGGAGTTCTCGCTCCCAACGCGCAGGTCACCGCTACCGCGACGTACACAATCAAGCAGTCTGACGTGAACGCTGGCTCTGTGAAGAACACGGCTACGGCATCCGGAACGCCGCCATCGGGCCCCGTTGCTACGGCATCCTCGACCCAGGCTGTCGTGCCGACTGTTGCCGCTTCGCCTGCGCTCGTCACGACCAAGAGCGCTGTTGTCGGCGGCACGGGAACCGGCGCGATCGGTGACACCGTCACCTACACCTTCACAGCGCGCAACTCCGGTAACGTCACGCTCACCGGCGTCACGCTGACCGACCCGTTGAGCGGGCTCTCGAACCCCACCTACGCCTGGTCGGGTGGCGTTAGCGGCCAGCTCAACCCGAACGGAACCGTCACCGGAACCGCCACCTACACAATCACGCAGGCGGATGTTGACGCCGGCTCGGTCAAGAACATTGCGACCGCAACGGGTACGCCTCCCACGGGCGCTGCCGTGACTGCTCCGTCGCCGCAGCTCGTCACACCGACGATCGCTTCAGCACCGAAGATCGGTGTGACGAAGTCGGGCGCTCTCGCGCCGGGCGCGCAGGGCGTTGCGGGTGACGTTGTCACGTGGAGCCTCACGCTCACCAACTCGGGCAATGTGACGCTCACCTCGGTAGCGGTCGCTGACTCGCTTCCCGGCGTCTCCGCCGTGACCTATGGCACGTGGCCCTCGACGGCCGGAACGTTGGCTCCGGGCCAGAGCGTCTCGGCCACGGCCACGTACGTTCTCACGCAGGCCGACATCGACGCCGGCGCTGTGTCGAATACGGCAAACGGTGCGGGAACCCCGCCGCGCGGATCACCCGCAACGGCCACTGCTCCCTCAACCCTTCCGCTCGCATCGAACTCCAGCATCACGCTCGATAAGACCGCAGCCATTGTTTCTCCCGGCACGGGCGTGGTGGGTGACACCATCCGCTACACGTTCACCGCCGAGAACACGGGTAACGTAACCCTGACCAACGTGATCATCGCCGACCCGCGTCCCGGACTCAGCGCACTCACCTACGGAACCTGGACCAGCGGCACTGTTGGCCGCCTCGCTCCGGGTCAGACGATTACGGCAACGGCTGACTACGTCATCCGCCAGGCCGACCAGAACGCCGGCGTTGTGAACAACACGGCGTCCGTTTCGGGCAAGCCTCCCGCAGGCGCGAACGCCACGGCGTCGTCTGCTGCGGTAGCTACTCCGACCGCAACGCGCGTTCCCGGCATCCTCACCACCAAGACCTCGAGCGTGGCCGGAACCGGTGCCGTTGGCGATGTCATTACGTACACGATCACCGTTCGCAATACCGGAAACACGACTCTCACGTCGGTATCGGCGAGCGACCCGCTCTCGGGACTCAGCACGCTCACCTACGGCGCTTGGCCTGGCGGCGAGACGGGAACGCTGCAGCCCAACACCCAGGTTGTCGCCACCGCGAAGTACACGATCAAGCAGTCCGATGTGAACACGGGTTCGGTCACGAACACGGCAACAGGTCAGGGCACGTCGCCCTCCGCCGGCGTGATCACTGACCCCTCCGATGAAGTCATCACTCCGACCGTTGCGACGAACCCCGTGGCGACCTTCGCGAAGTCTGGCGCGCTCGCCCCCGGTTCCGTTGGTGTTTCCGGCGACGTCATCACCTACACCTTAACCACGAAGAACACCGGAAACGTCACACTCACGGGTGTCTCCGTCGCCGACCCGCTGGCTGATCTCGGCGCCATTTCGTACACGTGGCCAGGTGCCACAGGTGTGCTCACCCCGGGTCAAACCGTCACCGCTACCGCCAACTACACGGTGAAGCAGTCGGATGTGGATGCTGGCTCTGTCAGTAACGCCGCGACGGCCACCGTCACTCCGCCTTCCGGCACGCCCTTCAGCGAGACGGACTCAGAGACGGTCTCGATCACGCCCGCTCCCGGAATCTCGGTCAGCAAGGTTGCCTCCGTCGGTGGAACCGGTGCAGAAAACGACGTCATCACCTACACGATGACGATTCGCAACACGGGTAACCAGACACTCACCGTCGTGACGCTCATCGACAACCTGCCTGGTTTGAGCGCTCCGACCTTCGTCTGGCCGGGAGCGGACAATGAGCTTGCGCCAGGCCAGACAGCCACGGCGACCGCAACGTACACGATCGATCAAGACGACCTCAACGCCGGCGAAGTAACGAACACCGCCAGCGTGACCGCTCAAACTCCTGGTGGCGGCCCCGAGGTGGCGGCAAGCTCTGGCGCCGTCGTTGTCGCGACCGGTGCCCAGCGTCCCGAGCTCACGACAACGAAGACCGCCAGTGTCGTGCCGAGCCCGGCCGCTGAAGGCACCACGATCACTTACTCCTTCCTGGTGGAGAACACGGGAAACGTGACCATCGAGAACCTCGTTCTCAACGACCCGCTCCTGGGCGCAGCAACACCGACGTTGTCCGCGACATCACTCGACCCGGGTGAATCCGCCACAGCAACGGCGACCTACACGATCACTCAGGCCGATGTCGACGCCGGTTCGGTGACGAACACGGCGAAGGCTGCCGGTGCCACCACAGCAGATCCCGCCGTGCCGGTTGAAAGCCCGGTCTCTTCGGTGACGACTCCGACCGCGCCCGCCGCCCCCGGTATCTCGGTCACGAAAACGGGCACCGCCGCTCAAGACGCCGGCGACCTGATCGACTGGAGCTTCACTGTTACCAACACCGGAAACGTCACCCTCAGTGGCGTGACCCTCAACGATGCTCTCGCCGGCGTGACGCCCGTCTTTGGAACCTTCCCCAGCGGCATCTCTGGTCAGCTGAACCCCGGCGATAGCGTCTTGGCCACCGCTGACGACAACGTCGTGACGCAGGCGGATGTCGACGCGGGCTCCGTCGTGAACACCGTGACCGCATCCGGTACTCCGTCGCGTGGTGCCGTCGCCAATTCGACCACCGCCGCGACCGTGCCGCTGGCGCCGGACGCTGGCATCACGATCGTCAAGTCAGAAGACGCCACTCCCGCTGATCGCGGTCTCGGTGATCCCGTGAATTTCACGTTCACCGTGACCAACACGGGTAACGTCACGTTGAGTTCGATCAGCATCATCGACGAACTCGATGGTGTCTCGGCGATCTCGTATGACTGGACAGGTAACCCCTCCCAGACTCTCGCTCCCAATGCTGTGCTGACCGCGACCGCGACGTACGCCCTCACGCAGGAAGACATCGACCGCGGCTTCGTCGATAACGACTCAAGCGTGCTCGCTTCGACTCCTGCTGGAGCGATCCTCGATGAGGATTCCACCACCGTTACGGTCACCACCGAAGCGTCCGCCCCGGTTCTCGTGACGACCAAGGACGCCGTGCTCAACGGCACGGGTGTCGTTGGCGACACGATCAGCTACACGATCACGATGCTGAACGACGGAAACGTCACCGTGACGGATGCCGCAATCACCGACTCTCTCGCAGGGCTGAGCGCTCTCGTCTACGGCGAGTGGCTTTCTGGTGTGGACGGCGAGCTGGCTCCCGGCGAGTCCGTCTCGGCCACGGCGAACTACACGATCACGCAGGCGGATGTCGACGCTGGCTCGGTCAG
This sequence comes from Salinibacterium sp. SWN248, assembly GCF_015864575.1. Classification (GTDB taxonomy): domain Bacteria; phylum Actinomycetota; class Actinomycetes; order Actinomycetales; family Microbacteriaceae; genus Rhodoglobus. The sequence continues at coordinate 487,946 of NZ_JADYWW010000001.1, forward strand.
CAACGTCGCGACCGGCGATGCCGAGTCCGCTCGCGATGGCGCAGCGGTGACCGATGATTCGCCTGCCGCGGTCACGCCTCTCGTTGCTCAGGCCCCCGCCATTTCGGCGACAAAGAGTGGCGCACTCGAGTCGGGTGCTGAGGGCGAAGCTAACGACACCGTCGAGTTCTCGTTCACCATCACGAACGATGGAAACGTCACGCTGACCGGCGTGACCTTGGCTGACCCGCTCGCTGATCTCTCGACAATCACGTACACGTGGCCCACCGCGACCGATGGTGTGCTTGCTCCTGGCGCCACGGCAACCGCCGTCGCGACCTACGAACTCAAGCAGAGCGATGTGGACTCCGGTTCAGTAGTCAACCTCGCGACGCCGTCGGGTATCGACCCCGGTGCCGTCACGGTTGATGGCTCCGAAGTGGTGGCAACCGTTGTCGTCGAGCCCGATGCGAGCCTCAGTGCGAGCAAGTCGGGCGAGCTCCGCGCTGGCGGAATCGGTCAAGTCGGCGACATCGTCGACTACGTGCTGATCGCGACGAACACCGGAAACGTGACACTCCACGACGGAGAACTGCTCGACCCGCTGCCCGGAATCACACCTCCGGTCATCACGTGGCCGACCGCAGCTAACCCTGGCGTTCTCAAGCCGGGCGAGTCCGTCACGGGAACCGCGTCCTACGCGCTCACTCAAGACGACGTTGACCGCGGATTCCGGGACAACACGGCGCGCGTTCAAGCCCTCACGCCGAATAACGTCGTTGTTCCTGCGATCACGAACACCGTCATCATTCCGACCGTTCGCCCCGCTCCTCTCCTGACCGTTGACAAGTCAGCGGTCGTTGCTGACGCTGGCGAACTCGGCGATGAGATCGCGTACTCCTTCACGATCACTAACGACGGAAACATCACCGTCTCAGGTATCACCTTGGCCGACCCGCTGCCCGGCCTCGCCGATCTCACCGTGAACTGGCCTGCCGCCAACACCACGCAGTCACTCGCACCTGGTGAGAGCGTTGGAGCAACCGCAACCTACGAAATCACTCAGGGCGACGTCAACAACGGTGACGTCACCAACACGGCAACCGCGAGTGGAACCGACGCGCAGGGCACAGCGGTCACCGGCGACTCGCCTGAGGTCGTCACCGAGATCGTCGCCGCCGCTCCCTCGCTCAGCGCGACCAAGAGCGCGGCCCTTGCTGCGGGAGCAACGGGAGTCGCGGGCGACACCGTGGAATACAGCTTCACCGTCACCAACAACGGAAACGTCTCCCTGACATCCGTCAACCTCATCGATCAGCTGCCGGGACTCACTGGTGTGACGTTCGGCACGTGGCCGACGGCGACTGACGGCCTGCTCAATCCAGGCGACGATGTCTCCGCAACCGCAACGTACACACTGCTGCAGAGCGATATCGATGCTGGTTCTCTCGCGAACAGCGTCAACGCGATGGGCGTTCCGCCGACCGGATCTGCTGTGACACAGCCGGCCTCCGCAACGCTTCCGCTCACCCCAGCCCCCGACTTCACGATCGTGAAGACCGGAGACCTCGGCGCGCAGCTTGGCGAAGTCGGCGACGTTGTTGACTACTCCTTCAGTATTACCAACTCGGGCAACGTGACGCTCTCGGGTGTTGTGCTCATCGACTCCATGCCTGGTGTCAGCACTCCGGTCATCGTGTGGCCAGGGGCTGAACGAGTTCTTGCTCCCGGCGAAACAGCCACAGCCACTGCCGAATACACGATCACTCAAGACGATGTCGACGCGGGTTCTGTAACCAACATCGCTGAAGCCTTGGGTGCGACCCCCGACGGTAGCGAGTACTTCGAATTCTCCGATCCTGCGGTGAACCCCACCATTGAGCGCACGGCATCAGTCACGATCGACAAGGTCGGTACAACTCCGGATGGCGCGGCTCTTGGCGACCTCGTTCACTACAGCTTCACCGTGGAGAACACCGGAAACACGACCCTCACCGATGTTGCGATTGACGACCCGCTCGTCGGACTGTCGACCATCGTCTACTCCTGGCCCGGTGCCGCAGGCGAGCTCGCTCCTTCTGAGACAGCAACGGCGACCGCAACGTACGCGGTCACGCAGGCTGACATCGACCGCGGCTACGTGCGCAACTCGGCGGATGTCGACGCAACGTCACCGCTGGGTGCCGTTGACGATTCAGTCGGCCCCATCGATGTGCCGACCGTCATTGCTGCTGCAGCGATTGAAACCACCAAGAACGGTGCGCTCGAGGCTGGCTCAACTGGATTCGCCGGCGACATCATCGACTATTCGTTTACCGTGCGAAACACTGGAAACGTCACGCTCACGGGCGTCACGCTGACCGACCCGCTCACGGGTCTCAGCGCGCTGACCTACACGTGGCCGACCGCAACGGACGGCATGCTCGAGCCCGGCCAGAGTGCAACCGCGGTTGCCACCTACGAGCTCACGCAGGCTGATGTTGATGCGGGCAAGGTTGACAACACGGTGACGGCCGAGGGAACAACTCCTGCGGCAGGCACCGTCGACGACACTGCCGATGAGACAGTGACGATCACGCCAGCACCCGTGCTCACGCCCTTCAAGTCGGGAACGATTCTGAATGGTGGCGTCGGTGCTGTGGGCGACACCGTGCAGTACACGCTCACCGTGACCAACGACGGAAACGTCACCCTCTATGAGGGCCAGTTGCTCGACCCGTTGCCCGGACTCTCGGTTCCGGTTATCACGTGGCCAGATAGCGAAAAGCCTGGTGAGATTCCGGTTGGCGAATCTGTCATCGGTATTGCGACGTATGTAATCACGCAGGCAGACGTCGACCTCGGCTATATCCCCAACACGGCAGACATGTCGGCGAAGACCCCGCAGGGTGTTGTCATAGTCGAAGCCTCGAACGAAGTTATTGTGCCGATGGTGTTGCCGGCTCCGAACATCACGGTCGCGAAGTCTGGTGCGCCTCAGGGCTCGGCTGACCTCGGCGACACAATCGACTACTCGTTCGAGATTCTCAACTCGGGTAACGTCACGCTCGATTCCGTCACACTGACGGACCCACTGCCGAGCCTCTCGGCGATCACGATCACGTGGCCAACTCCGACAAGCCCTGGCGTGCTCGCTCCCGGTGAGATCGCCACCGCCACGGCGGACTACGAGATCACTCAGGAAGACGTGGATGCTGGCGCTGTTCTGAACATCGCGACCGCTGATGGCGTTGACCCCAACGGCACAGACGTCACCGATGACTCTGAAGCGAGCACCGTTCCGACCGAAACGATCCGCGCTCTCGTGGAACTCACCAAGAGCGGTGTTCTCGCTGACCCGGCTCGCGCCGATGAGGGCGACACCGTGAACTGGTCGTTCGAGCTCAGCAACACAGGCAACGTCACGCTGACCGGTGTGGAGATCGTCGATTCCCTTGCGGGCATCTCGGCTCTGACCTACACGTGGCCCGGCGCCGACGGCACGCTCAAGGTGGGCGAATCGGTAACGGCAACGGCGACATCCGCGCTCACTCAGGAGCAGATCGATGCCGGCACCGTAGAGAACGATGCTGTCGGTTCAGGCACCCCTCCGCGCGGCGACGCTGTGACTGACCCCGCGACGGCAGCAGTCGTGCTCGCCTCGCAGGCCAGCATGGCGGTGACCAAGGACGGCACTGTTGATGGTGCCGGCAACGCGGGCGACACGATTGACTACGACTTCAGCATCACCAACACCGGTAACGTGACGCTCACGCTCGTCAATCTGGTTGACGCGCTCGTCGGTGTCAGTAGCCCCGTCTTTACGTGGCCCGGGACTGCAGGAGAGCTGCAACCAGGTGAGACGGTTACGGCCATTGCTGATTACACGATCACGCAGGATGACGTCGACCGGGGCAGCGTCTCCAACGTGGCGACCGCCAGCGGAAAGCCGCCCATCGGTGACACGATCACGGTGAGCACGACGGTCACCGAAACGACCGTCGCTCCGGCCGCTGCTTCGCTGCTGCTGACCAAGTCATCGAGCACGGGTGCCAGCGCCGGTGTCAACGACATCATCACGTACACGTTCGAGGTTGAGAACACCGGAAACGTCACGGTCGATGAGATCGTGATCTCCGACCCGCTGCCAGGTCTCAGCACTCCCGTGGTCAACTGGCCCGGAGCCAACGGTGTACTCGCCCCGGGCACGACGGCAACGGCAACGGCAACCTACGCGATCACACAGGCCGACGTCGATGCCGGCGCGGTGGATAACACTGCTGTCGCCAATGGCACTTCGCCGACCGACGTTGCGGTGCCGAGCAACACGGCTCTCGAGTCGACGCCGACGGATGCTGCTGCCCCCGACATCCTCGTCACGAAGAGTGCTGCTCTGGCTCCGGGTTCGACCGGCTTCGCGGGGGACCTCGTCGAGTACGATTTCTCGCTGACGAACACCGGCAACCAGACCCTGACGTCGGTGTCGCTGGCCGATCCGCTTCCGGGCTTGTCTGCTCTCGTTTACTCCTGGCCCACCGCCACGGCCGGAACGCTGGCCCCCGGTGCTGTCGTTACGGCTACCGCAACGCACGAACTCACTCAGGCCGACATCGACTCGGGCTCGGTGGCCAACGTCGTGACCGGTAGCGCAACGCCGCCATCCGGGGTTGCATTCACCGAACAGGCTCCGGCTGCCGTGGCGATCGCCGCGAACGGCGAGCTAGAGGCTAAAAAGTGGGGAGTATTGCGTGCTGGGGGAATCGGCCAGGTTGGCGACTGGGTCGACTACCGCCTCGAAGCCACCAACACCGGTAACGTCACGCTGATCGATGGCGAGCTGCGCGATCCGCTTCCGGGGCTGAGCGTTCCCGTCATCACGTGGCCGAACCCAACACAGCCCGGCGTTCTGTTGCCGGGAGAGACCGTGCTCGGTGAAGCATCGGTTCAGCTCACGCAGGAAGACGTCGACCGCGGCTACATCTCCAACATCGCCGATATTGGCGCTACTGACCCGAATGATGATGACGTTCCGGCGACCACCAACGAGGTCATCGTCTACACGGTTCAGCCGCAGCCGAGCATGACGGTCGTGAAATCGGGCGAGATCGCCGTGACGGGCGAGAACGGCGTCGGCGACACCGTTGACTTCGAGTTCGAAGTTCGCAACACCGGAAATGTCACGATCGGTTCGATCGTTGTCACCGATCTGCTGCCGGGGATGACTACCCCCGACGTGCAGTGGCCAGCAGCGAACACGACGGAGATCCTCGCTCCCAACGAGACGGTAACCGCGACGGCTAGCTACGACATCCGTCAATCGGATGTCGACCGCGGATTCGTAGAAAACACGGCGAGCGCTACGGCAGTTCCGGTGCGCGGCGATCCGATCGCGGCCACCTCGAACACGGTCGAAGTTCCCACGGAGGCTCCGAACGTTGTGGTTTCTGTCACCAACACCGGCGCGCTGACGAACCCGGGCCCGGCTGTAGAGGGCGACACTGTCACCTGGAACTACAGCTTCACGAGCACGAGTAACGTGACGCTCTCGAGCGTTGAGCTGAGCGACTTTATTGGCTCGCTGCCCGCAGGCGATTACACCTGGCCCGGCGTCGCGGGCGTTCTCGCTCCCGGCGACACGGTCACGGCAGTTCGCGTGCAAACGCTGACTCAGGCCGATATCGACTCGGGTGCGGTGTCGAGCGTTGTCACCGGTGAGGGAACTCCTCCGGTGGGCGCTGCGGCAAGCGCCACTGCTCCGGCGACCGTCACTCTCGCGGCTGATGGCCTGTTGCAGGTAACGAAGTCGAGCGAGCTGGCTGTTGCGGGCGAGAACGGTCCTGGCGACACGATCGATTACACGATCGTGGTTACCAACATCGGAAACGTCACGCTGCGCACGGTGACCATCACCGACAGCATCGACAACGTTTCGATCAACTCGATCGTCTGGCCCGCCAACAGCGGCGTGCTGGCTCCCGGTGAGTCGGCGACGGCCAGTGCGACCTACGTTCTCGAACAGGATGACGTTGACCGCGGTTATGTCGACAACGCGGCATCCACCCGTGGCGTCACGCCGGGCGGCGACCCTGTCACGGCGACCTCGAACGTTGACCGGGAACTGACTGCAGTTTCTGACCCCAGCATCACAGCCGAGAAGTCGGGCGTAATGACCTCGGGTTCGGGTGAAGTCGGTTCTGAAATCACGTACAGCTTCATCGTGAAGAACACCGGAAACGTGACCCTGCGCCTCGTAGGAGTTCTCGACCCACTGATCGATGTTGTTCCCTCCGACCTCACCTTCCCGTCGGCCACCGGTATTCTTGGTCCGAACGAGCAGGCTGTTGGCTCCGTCGTGTACACCGTCACGCAGGCAGACGTCGATAACGGCACCGTGGAGAACACGGCGACCGCGATCGGTACTGCGCCCGACGGCAGCGAAGTGCAGGGCGTCTCTAACACGGTCTTCAACCCGACCGATGAGGCTGCACCATCCATCGTCACTTCCCACACCGCGGCTCTCGCTACGGGAGCAACGGGGGTGCTCGGCGACGGCATGGACTACACGTTCACCATCACGAATGACGGAAACGTCACGCTCGACGGCGTGACGCTCTCGAACACGATTCCGGGCCTCACCGGCTTCGTCTACACCTGGCCAGACCCGGCCGCTCCTGGCGTTCTCGCACCGGGCGAAAGTGTCACCGTCACGGCGACCCGTCTTGTTGATCAGGCGGATGTCGACGCTGGTGAAGTACGCAACGTCGCGACCGGCGAGGGTAACTCTCCTGCCGCAACCGCCGTTGATGCTGATTCTGCGGTGACTATCGTTCCGCTCATCGAAGCGCTGTCGAGCGTTGACATTGCCAAGGCTGGCGAACCTCGCGACACGGTGAACCCCGTCGTCGTTGGTTCGTGGATCGACTACACCTTCACCGTCGAGAACGCGGGCGAAACCACACTGAGTGGTGTCACTGTTGCTGACCCGAAGGTCGGAACGACTGCGGTCGTGTACGGCACGTGGCCGGCAGCAGCCGGCGTATTGGCTCCGGGGGAGTCGGTTACGGCAACCGCGAGCTACCAGGTCACGCAGGCTGAGTTCGATGCCGGTTCGGCATCCAACACTGCCAACGTGACATCGACGAACCCGGCGGGCGACACCGTGATCGACACCTCCAACACTGTTGTGGTGCCGACCGCAGCTGGCGACCCTGACATCCAAATCACGAAGACTCAGGTACTGGCCGCTGGCGCGACCGGCAACGCGGGAGACACCGTGGAGTTCACCTTCGAGGTCACCAACACCGGTGATGTCACGCTGAACGGTGTCACGATTGCTGACGACCAGATCGATCTCAGCACGCTGACGATCACCTGGCCGGGTGCTCCGGGCGTTCTCGCTCCGGGCCAGTCGGCCACGGCGACCGCAACGTACGTGCTCACTCAGGATGACGTGGATGCTGGTTCGATCAGCTCCGACGCCTCCACGGCGGGAACGCCGGCAGTGGGCGCTGTGGTGACGGATTCAGCCACCGGCTCAACGCCGATTGTCGAAGACCCGTCGATGACCATCACGAAGACGAGTTCGTTCGCGACCTTCGCTCAGCAGGGCGCGACCGTGAACTACGTCATCAAGGTCGTCAACACCGGTAACGTCACGCTCACCGCCGTCGTAATCAGTGATCCCAAGCTGGGCGTCTCCGCGCTCACCTACAACTGGCCGGGTACTCCGGGCGAGTTGGCTCCGGGGGAGTCGGTTACTGCAACGGCAACCTATGTGATCACTCAGGATGATGTGGATGTCGAACAGACCACGAACGTGGCCACGGTCGACGCGAACGCGCCCTCGGGTGCCATCGCGCCGGAAGAAGCAACCGACGTTCTCGCGATCCCGAACATGCCGAACATCGCACTGACGATTTCGGGTGTGCTCGGTGCGGGCCAGCAGGGCTACCCCGGCGATGTTGTGACGTTCACCTACGTGGCGACGAACACGGGAACGCTGCCGCTGACGAATGTCACGATCGCCGACCCGCGGTCGGGACTGTCGGCCATGCGCTATGGCACTTGGCCGGGAGCGATTGGTTCGCTCGCACCGGGCGAATCGATCACCGCAACGGCAACCTACGTCATCCGTGAAAGCGATGCCGGAACGACGCTGTACGAAACGGCAACGGTCACGAGCACCGAGATCAACTCGGGAGACCCCGTGGTCGCAACCGCACAGACAAGTTTGCAGCTACCTACCAAGGCACTCTCTTACACTGGGTCAGACCCCCGAGGAACCCTCGCAACCGGGTTGGGCACACTGCTCGCCGGCCTCGCTCTGATCCTGCTCGCCCGCAGAAGACAACGACAGGAAAATTCATGAAACTCCGCACACGACTGACCGCTACCGCTGTTCCATTTGCGATTCTCGCGCTCACGCTGGCGGGATGCACCAACGGCACTGAGGAACAGCCTGACGCCACCGAAAGCTCGGCAGCGGCAGAGCAGACCCCCGGGGTAACTGACATCACGGATGCTCCTGGCACCGGCGAGAACCTTGAAGGTGCTCTTGCTGATTCCACCGTTGAACAGTGCGAGCGCGATGGCGACGACTGGGTCGTGAACGGGTCTGTGACGAACTCCACCGATGCCAGCGCCACGTACCGCATCTACGTCTCACTGCTCAACGGAGCCAACGACACCCGCGCTCTCACCCAGGTGGATGTCGAGGCAACCGAGCCCGGCGCGACCACCGACTGGGAGACTGTCATTCCTGTCGCCGAAGACGAGCTCACCTGCGTGCTGCGCGTCGAGCGCTACGAAGGCTAGTCGCGAACGGTCGCCCCGCACAGGGCTGCCGCCACGAGGCGGTACTCAGGCTAGGCCGCTGACGACTATCGTGGAATGGTGACTGAACCGAACCCCAGCGTCGAGCTGTCGACCAACGGCGTGGGGCCCTGGCAGGGCGAATGGCCCACTGACGCCCACTACGATCCTGCGCTGCTCGAACGCGGGGATAGTCGCAACGTTATTGACCGGTATCGCTACTGGAACATGGAATCGATCATTGCCGATCTTGACGTGACGCGGCATCCGTTCCACGTTGCCATCGAGAACTGGCAGCACGACATGAACATCGGTTCCATCGTGCGCAGCGCCAACGCGTTCGGTGCCGACACTGTGCACATCATTGGGCGGCGGCGCTGGAACAAACGCGGCGCCATGGTCACTGACCGCTACCAGCACGTGCTGCATCATCCAGATGTCGCGGCCTTCGTCGAGTGGACTGAAGCGAACGACCTGCCGATCATCGCGATCGACAACGTGCCCGGCAGCGTCATCATCGAAACTTTTGACATCCCCAAGCGCTGCGTGCTGCTGTTCGGCCAAGAGGGCCCCGGGCTCTCTCCCGAAGCAATCGACGCTGCCACGGATGTCGTGGAGATCAGCCAGTTCGGTTCAACCCGATCCATCAATGCGTCAGCCGCGGCTGCCGTAGCGATGCATAACTGGATTACCCAGCACGTCAGCTTCACGAAGTAGGCCCGCGCGACTCGATCGGGCCCACTTCGCTTTGCCGTTAGTCCCTTACGACTACCGCGACGGGCGCGATGATCATTCGGTGGTGTCCGGCAACTCGTGATTCACCGGTCACCGTGAGCGATAGCCCGTCCGTTGCGGTGTCGCTTGACGTTCCGACGCTGAAGATCAGCTCGCCCGGCTCGACAATGCGCTTCATCTCGATGCCGGTGTAGGCGCTGAGCTCAGGGCTGATCGTGAACGAGACGTGCGCCGTTTCGCCCGGTTCGAGGGAAACGCGCGCGAAACCGACGAGCTTCTGAACCGGTCGAGCCACGGTAGCAACGGGGTCGGAAAGGTAGACCTGAACGGTCTCGGAGCCGGCGGACGCGCCCGTGTTCTTCACGTCGACGGACACTGTGGTCGCGCCGTCGATGTCGACCGTCTCATCGGCGAGCACAGCCGGGGAGAGCGAAAACGTGGTGTAGCTGAGCCCGTGACCGAACGCGAATGCCGGTGAGGTGGACTGGTTGGAGATCTTGTCGATAGTGCGGGTGAGTGGCGCTCCCAGGTAGAGGTGTTGTCCGCCGCCCGTCGTGAGGGGAATCTGAACGGGGAGCTTTCCCCCGGGGTTCACGCGACCGCTGAGCACGCCAACAATTGCGCCGGCACCTTCTTCGCCCGGGATGAAGGATTGAACCGCAGTGCGCACGCGATCACCGTACGTGAAGGCGTAGGGGCGCCCGCTGTTGGTGACTAGAATTACTGAAGCTCCGGTGTCGAGCACCGCATTCACGAGTGCTGCCTGCGTGCCGGGGAGCGCGAGATCGACGGCGTCGCATCCCTCACCAGAGGTTCCGCGCCCAAACATTCCGGGCAGGTCGCCCACCGTCAGAATGACCACGTCTGCGTCCCGTGCCAGTTCAACGGCTCGCTCGAGGTTGCCCGTCTCCGGGCCGAGAATGCTGGCGCCAGCCTCGTGGGTGACGGTCGAGTGGGGGAACTCGGCGCTCAGGGCGTCAAGGAACGACGGCACCTCGATGCCCAGTCCGAACTGCGGGTAGCGCGGCAGTACGTGCACGGGATAGGAGTAACACCCGAGCAGTGTTCGAGGATCGGCAGCCATGGGGCCAAGCACGGCAATGCGCCCGGAGAACTCGGGGGCGAGGGGGAGCAGGTTGTCATCGTTGCGCAGCAGCACGATGGATGCTTCGGCCACAGTGCGCGCAAGGGCTCGGTTGTCAGCGGAGTCGAGGTCGATGACCCGACCGCCCGTTTCGGGGTTTTCGTCAAGGAGACCCAGCTGTGCTTTCTGCAGCAGCACGCGATGAACCGCGCGATCGACAAGAGCTTCGTCCATCTGTCCGGAGCGCACCGCTTCGACGAGGGGAGGGAAGCACATACCGTTGGGGAGCTCGACATCCATGCCGGCCGCGAGCGACAGCGCGCCAGCAGAAGCGGCGTCAGCGGCAACCCCGTGAGCGCTGGCGAGGAAAGCGATGGCCCAGTAGTCAGAGATGACCGTTCCGGTGAAACCCCACTCGTCGCGAAGGAGTTCGGTGAGTAACGCTCGATCAGCGGCAATGGGAACGCCGTCAATATCGCTGTACGAGTTCATGACCGAGCGCACGCCGCTGTCACGCACCGCAACCTCGAACGGCACCAGCATGACATCCGCGATCTCACGCGGACCCGCCGAGACGGGGGCGTGATTGCGCCCCGAGGCTGACGCCGAGTAGGCCACGAAGTGCTTCAACGTGGCGATGAGGCCACTGGCCTCCAAACCGCTGGTGTACGCGGAACCGACGGCGGCCACGAGTACCGGGTCTTCGCCGATCGTTTCCTCAACGCGACCCCAGCGGTAGTCGCGCACGACATCCAATACCGGTGAGAGGCCCTGATGTATCCCGAGAGCCCGAAGGTCGGCGCCGATCGTTTCGCCCACCTTCCTGGCAAGAGCGGGATCGAAGGTTGCTCCCCAGGCGAGCGGAGCCGGGTAGACCGTCGCCCCCAATGAGTTGACGCCAGTGAGGCACTCTTCGTGGGCAATAACGGGGATGCCGAGCCGCGAAGCATCCACGACCAGTTGTTGCTTTTCTTTCAGCCGTTGAGTGACCTCGGAAACCGTTCCCGGCTCAGTGCCAATGACGCGGGTGAAGTGGCCGAGCCCAAGCGGGGCAACCTGATCGAACGGCGGGCGGGTGGCACCGAGAGTGTCTTGCATCGGGGCAACGACTTCGCCGGCACCACGCTTGTCAAACCAATAGCCGACGAGTTGTGCGACCTTTTCTTCGAGCGTCATTTCCTCCAGTGCCGCGGTTGCGCGCTGCTCATCAGAGAGCGAGGTGTCATGCCAAGCCGCGGAGCGTGTGGGGGAAGAAACGGAGGAGGTCGTCAAGAGTTGTTCCTGTCTAAAGGCGGTGCCGTTGATTCACGGACGACGAGGCGGGTAGCGAGTTCGATGTGGTGGGAGTCAAGATGCTCACCGGCGGCGAGCTGCTGCACGGTGCGAAGAGCCACCCGGCCGATGTCCTGCAACGGCTGATAAACGCAGGTCAGCGGGGGATTCGCCCACGACGCCACATAAGTGTCGTCATAGCCGACAAGGCTCAGGTGCTCGGGAACGCGGATGTCTAGCTGGCGCGCCGCTTCTAGTACGCCCATCGCTTGCGCATCACTCGAGGCGACAATGGCGGTGGGGCGATCGGTGCGACTGAGCAACTCGTGAGCAACGCGTTCAGCGGCATCGTGATCGAAGCTCGTGTGGGTGATGAAATCATCCGGGACGGCTATTCCGGCGGCATCCGCTGCGGACCGAAAGCCATCGACGCGGGCGCGGGCGCTGAGCGATTCAGCCGGGCCGCCAATGATCGCAATGTTTCGGTGGCCGAGGCCAATGAGGTGCTCCGTCGCGCTGCGGCCCCCGATCCAGTTGGTGGAGCCTACCGAAGCGACCGACGACTCATCCATGCGAAGGGGGTCGATGAGTACGATCGGGAAAGCTGATCGAGAGATCGCTTGATGGGTTGGCTCTGACATATCGACCGTGAGGATGATGGCGCCCACCCGCCCCGATCGATTGAGTCGGCGAATCACCTCCTGATCGGATTTGTGGGGACTAGGGCGAAATCGGCCAACGACTACATCAATTCCAGCCTCTTCGGCAGCGAGGGTGACGCCGCGCAAAATTTCCATGGCGTACGGACTGGTGAGTTTGTCGACGAGAAATTCGATCGTCGGGGCTGCGGCCGCGCCGCGCGGGCGACCGGCACCGTACCCGGTCGCTTCGATGGCGACTTCGATTCGGGCGCGCGTGGATGCCGCGACGTCGCTACGGCCGTTGAGCGCTTTTGAGGCGGTAGCGATAGAAACGCCGGCATGCTGCGCGACGTCATTCAGCGTTGGCCGCTGTGCTTTCGTGCTTTCCATGGTGCTCCTAGTCCCGAGATCGAAAGACTATCCAAGAACTCGAAAACTTTCAATAATTCGCTCACATAATTTTGCTGCACTCGGCAACAAATATTTGACAGTACCCGCTTTCTCGCCATAGTGTGACTCTCGAGACACCGAAAGTGCTTCGAAACATTTTCGACAAACAACTCAACGAAGAGAATTGGGACACATATGTTGCGGGCCAAAAAACAAAGATTTATGACTGGCGTTGCGGTGCTAACAGCGGGAGTTCTCGCGCTCACCGGATGCAGCGGCTCCGGTAGCGACGGCGGCTCTTCGACGGCAGTCGTCTGGGGCGTAGAGGGCGGGCAGTCAGCCTCCTACGAAGCAGCGGTTGATCGTTGGAACGAAACCAACCCCGACAGGCCTATCGAACTTCAGATGTTCGGAAACGACGGCTACTCCGACAAGCTCCGCATCGCTCTCGGAGCAGGTCAAGGGCCCGACTTGATGTTCGGCTGGGGCGGCGGAGTGCTCGAGGGCTACGTCGACGCCGGCTACATCGATCCCATCGAAGATCCCGAGATCACCGACCGTTATCTCGATGCCGTGAACGACAACGCCACCTTCGATGGCGCGGTCTATGGTGCTGCCATCAACAACATCCAGCCCGTTGTCATCCTGTACAACAAGGCTGTATTCGAAGAAGTGGGAGCTACTCCTCCCGAATCATGGGACGACCTGATGGATCTCGTTCCGGTCTTCAACGACGCCGGCGTCGCGCCGATCGCGCTGGCTGGAGCGAGCAAATGGCCGCAGCTGCCGTACATCTCGTACCTGGTCGATCGAATCGGTGGCCCTGAGGTCTTCGACGCGATTGTCGCTAATGAGCCCGACGCCTGGTCAGATCCCGCTATCGCGGAATCGATCGACATGATTCAGGACCTCGTCAAGGCTGATGGCTTCAACTCAGACTTTGCCGCACTCGACTACGGAAGTGGAGCTGCGGATGCACTGCTCTACACCGGCAAGGCCGCAATGATGGTCGCTCTTTCTCAGGCCTACTCAAACATTCAGACCAAGGCCCCTGATTTCGTCGACAGCGGCGATCTGGGCTACGTCACCTTCCCCACTGTCGGCTCAGGTTCGGGAGACACCACAGACCTCGTCGGAAACCCGTCGAACTACTGGTCGGTAGCGTCAGCGGCGACAGACGCTAATAAAGCGACTGTCACTGACTTCCTGGCGACCGAAGTGATGAACGACGCCTACATTGGTGAGGTCCTTGAGCGCTCTGCCGTTCCCGGGGTAAGCGACGCGAAAGACCTGATTGACCAGCGCGACGACGCCGACTTCCAGTCGTTCGTCTTCGATCTGTCGGATGACGCTGCGAACTTCCAGCTCTCCTGGGACCAAGCACTATCACCCGCTCAGGGCGCCGAACTCACGGTTCAGCTCGACCGAGTGTTCCTGCAGGAAATCGACGCCGACGAGTTCATGCAGCTCATGAACGCGACAATCAAGTGACGACCGTAACAACGACGACGGGGGGCATCCGTGCTCCCCGTCGTGGGTCGGCGCTCGCGGCTAGACAACGGTCGGGCGGGCCGTCACTCTGGTTCCTTCTTCCCGCAGCGCTCCTGTTCGGTGGCTTCGCCATCCTGCCGTTGCTGGGAGCAGTAGTTCTGTCGTTCACGCAGTGGAGCGGGCTCGGCACGCCGCAGTGGCTGGGAGCCGACAACTGGCTCTGGTTCGTCACAGACCCAGTGACCTACACGACGCTCGGCATCACGTTCGCCGTGATGTTCGGCAGCCTGCTTGTTCAGGGCCCGATCAGCATGCTTCTTGGCGTCTGGATCGCGCGCTCGGGAGGGTTCCGATCCTTCGCCGGACTCATCTTCTTTGTCCCGCTTCTGCTCTCGTCTGCGGCGGTAGCGCTCGCCTACAAGAACCTGCTTGACCCTAACTTCGGACTCTCCACGCAAGACGGCTTCGGATGGCTCGCGCATAACTGGCTCGGAGATAAAAACACGGTGCTCATCATGGTGATTCTGGTGATCGCGTGGCACTTCGTTCCCCTTCACACGCTGCTGTACCAGGGCGGTGTGCGTCAGATCCCCGCTTCGCTTTATGAGGCGGCATCGATCGACGGCGCCGGCAAAATCATGCAGTTCTTCACGATCACCGTTCCGCAGTTGAAGTACACCATCGTGACGTCATCCACGCTGATCGTGGTGGGATCGTTGACCTACTTCGACCTCATCTTCGTGATGACAGCCGGTGGGCCGGGATACGCGACACGCGTGCTGCCGCTGCACATGTACCTCACCGGGTTCCGCTCGGCAGAGATGGGCAAGGCAAGCGTGATTGCCACGGTTCTCGTGCTGATTGGGCTTGTGCTTTCGCTTGCGCTGACGCGCTGGAGCGGGTTCTCGAAAATGAAGAGTCAACAGGAGGGAATGTAATGAGTACCACCACTTCAGTGGATCCCGTGCGGGTCACTGCACCTCCCGTTACTGCACCGCCGACTAAGTCTGCGCCCGTGCGCCGGCGGCCATCGTTGTTCAGTAAGCACACCAACATTCCTGGCGGTCTGGGTGGCGCGCTCTGGCTGATTATCGTTGTCATCCCTCTCTATTGGGTTCTGACCACTAGTTTCCGCAGCAGCACTACCTTCTTCTCCGACGCACCGTTGTCGCTTCCCTCCGAGCCGACGCTCGCCAACTATGTCAAGGTCTTCGACTCGGGATTCTTCGGGTACTTTACGAACTCGGTCATCGTGACGATTGCAGCCGTCATTATCGCCGTGTTCGTCTCGCTCCTGGCGGCGTACACAATTGCGCGAAATACCCACGTCGTGTCACGGACTGCATTTTCGCTGGTGTTGCTCGGCCTCGCCGTTCCGCTCCAAGCGGCAATCATCCCTATCTTCTACATGCTTTCTCAGATGGGGCTTTACGACACTTTGCTGGCCCTGATCATTCCGTCAGCCGCCTTCGCAATTCCGATCACCGTGGTCATCCTGGTGAACTTTCTCCGGGATATCCCCGGTGAGCTGTTCGAGTCGATGCGTCTCGATGGCGCCACCGACTGGACGATGCTGTGGAAGCTTGTGCTTCCGCTGTCGCGTCCGGCCTTGATTACGGTCGGCATCTATAACGCTCTGGGTGTCTGGAACGGATTTCTCTTTCCGCTCGTGCTCACTCAAAGCCCATCCGTGCGGGTTCTTCCGCTTGCGCTCTGGAGCTTTCAGAGCGAACTCACGGTGGACGTTCCCGGGATTATGGCCGCAGTGGTCATGTCGATGATCCCGATCTTGACCTTGTACATCTTCGGGCGTCGACAGCTCGTTGCAGGCTTGACGGCGGGATTCGGAAAATGAGCGACAATTCAGCAGCAGATTCAACGTATGCCTCGAGCGCATCGTGGCCCATTGCCGCTGCGATGCTCCCCTTCGCAGCGAGCCAGGATGCTAGCCCCGAGGTGTGGTTCGATCAGCTCGCCCAGGTGGCATTCGAAGGTATCGATAGCGTCGACGTCACAGACAACTGGGTGCAGGCGGGCGATCTTTCGTCGGCACGACTCGAGGAACTGTCGGCCGTTATCGCAGAAGCTCACCTTCGACCGATTGCGATCTCAGCAATACGCCGAAGCGTGATCGACCCGGTGGCGGGCGACGACAACCTCGCCTACAGCCACCGCACCCTCGACGCAGCAGCCAGCCTCGGCATCCCGCTGGTGAGCTTCGGGCTGCACCGGCCGCTCTTGCCAGGACAAAAGACTTCGCAGTGGTTCTGGACCGAACCCGGGCCGGTGGACGATCAAGACGACGCTACCTGGGATCTCGCGACCACGCGCATCCGCGAACTCGGCACGCACGCCGCCGACCTCGGAATCGCAGTCTCGCTGGAGATGTATGAAGACACGCTGATCGGCACTGTCGATGGCGGCCTTCGACTCGTCGAGTCGGTAGGCCTCTCCAACGTCGGCCTTAACCCCGACCTTGGCAACATGTACCGACTGCATCGCGATATCGAGGACTTTCTCGAAGCAAGCGCGCGCTGCGCCCCGGTGTCTAACTACTGGCACGTCAAGAACTATTTTCGAGACGAAGATCGCGAGCGTGGCTTCGTCACCACGGTGCCCGCGCCCATGGAGTTCGGCTCGATGAACTACCGGGCCGCCATCGCTGCGGCGATCGCTGCGGGTTTCGCGGCACCGTTCTGTGTCGAGCACTACGGCGGTGATGGCCTGTCTGTCGCGGCCCGCAACGCAGACTACGTGCGCCGCATGATTGCGGTCGCACTCGGAGAAGCACGCACCGCCGTGCGCGGATTGGAGAGCTGACAATGACAAACGTGACGGTAATCGGACTCGGCGCGATGGGGCTGCCGATGGCAACCCACTTGACTAAATCCTTCGACGTGAAGGTGTACGACATCAACCCTGTTGCGCTCAACAAAGCCGCAGCGGCCGGGGCTACACCGGCGTCGTCACTCGAACAGGCAGCGGATGGTGCCGACGTCGTCGTACTGATCGTTCGCGATGCAGCACAGCTTCAGTCCGCATTGTTTGGAACCGGCGGAGTTGTGGACGGGCTAGCGCCCGGATCAGTCGTAGTCATCACATCGACTGTCGGCGAAACCGCCCTAGTGCGCGCTGCCGACCTTCTGCACGCACGGGGCATCCTCTGCGTAGACGCCGCCCTTTCCGGTGGCCCGGTTCGGGCAGAAACCGGCGACCTCCTGATCATGGTCGGTGGCTCGCCTGAGGCACGGTCGGTAACCCAGCCGGTACTCGATGCGCTCGGATCTACCGTGTGCGTCGTGGGCGACAAAGTTGGCCAAGGCCAGCAGCTTAAGGCCGTCAATCAGCTTTTGTGCGGCATCCACACTGCCGCTGCGGCAGAAGCCCTTGCCCTGGCGCATCAGCTCGGTCTTGACCTCGACATGGTTATTGACGTTCTTGGCGCGGGCGCTGCCGCCTCGTTCATGTTCGCCGACCGTGGTCCGCGTATTGCGCAGCAGCTACGCGGGGAAACCCCGCCGTTGCGTTCGCGACTCGACGTGATCGGCAAAGACATGGGTATTGTCGGCGACGTTGCCCGCGAGCGGAAAGTCAGCGTTCCGTTGGCGAGCGCGGCGGAGCAGCTGTATCGCATGGGCGAAGCAGCGGGACTTGCTGCAGAAGACGACTCGATCATCAGCACTCTTTTTGCTGCGAGCGACAAATGACCGTTCTTTTCAACGACCCTTCAGACTTTGCCGAGGATGCTCTCGACGGCTTTGTAGAGCTCTATGCCGATCGCCTGTCAGGAGTACCCGGTGGTGTGGTCGCGCATCGCCGCGGTGAGCCCAAGGTTGCTGTTGTTATCGGTGGCGGATCGGGCCACTACCCGGCATTCGCCGGTCTTGTTGGCCCCGGCTTTGCGACCGGTGCCGTTGTCGGCAACATCTTCACCTCCCCGTCGGCCGCACAGGTGTATTCGGTAGCGAAGGCTGCGAATGAGGGCCGTGGTGTGGTTTTGAGCTTCGGCAACTACGCCGGAGACGTGATGAACTTTGGAATCGCGGCTGAGCGTCTGCGCAGCGAAGGAATCGATACGCGGGTTGTGCTCGTGACGGATGACGTGGGCTCATCGCCCGACGCGGATCAACGCCGTGGAATTGCCGGCGACTTTACGGTCTTCAAAGTGATGGGTGCTGCCGCAGCGGAAGGACTCTCACTCGACGAGGTTGAGCGTCTTGGCCGGGCTGCGAACGACTCCACTCGCTCACTCGGTGTTGCATTCTCTGGATGCACGATGCCGGGTTCAGCCGAGCCGCTGTTCTCCATCCCGTCCGGCTCGATGAGCGTTGGGCTCGGAATCCATGGCGAACCAGGGGTGCGCGACGTTCCGCGGCTCACCGCCGATGAACTTGCTCGATTGCTTCTCGATGGTGTTCTGAGCGAACGGCCTGTCGGAGACTCGACCCGCGTCGCTGTCATCCTCAACGGGTTGGGAACGACGAAGTATGAAGAACTCTTCGTCGTGTGGAAGGCGCTTTCGCGATTGCTGAAGGATGCTGGTTTAGCGGCAGTAGGAGTTGAGGTCGGAGAACTCGTAACGAGCCTCGACATGGGCGGCTGTTCGCTCACCCTGATGTGGCTCGATGAAGAACTCGAGCGCACCTGGACTGCTGACGCTTACACTCCGGCGTACCGAAAGATCAGCGCGGGCCTCGACAAGCTGACCCCGGTCGAGCCGGGAGCAGCATCGATCGCTCAGGCCTCCGCCCCAGAATCTACGGAAGCATCGCGGGCGCTGATGCCCCTGCTGGTGGCTGCAGTCTCGACCGTTCGCGCTGTCCTGCACGACAACGCTGTCGAGTTGGGCGACATCGATGCGGTCGCAGGTGACGGGGATCACGGCCGCGGAATGGTCAAGGGTATTGACGCCGCTGCAGGAATCGTCGACAACTCAACGTCGGGAGGCGTTGCCGGGAACCTCCGCCAAGCCGGGCGCGAGTGGGCCACACGCGCCGGCGGAACCTCCGGAGTTCTCTGGGGTGCCGGCCTTGAAGCCGCAGCGGAAGCGATTCGCGATGACCGTCTTGAGTACGACGCCACTGTCGTAACGGACGCTGCCGAGGCATTCCTCGAGGCTATTCAGCAATTAGGCGGAGCTGAGGTGGGCGACAAGACATTCGTCGACGCGCTCGTGCCGTTCATCCACACTCTCAAGCGCGACGTAGACCGCGGTGAGGAGCTCAGCGCTGCCTGGAGTAACGCGGCCGATGCTGCAGCACTAGCAGCAGCAGCCACAGAGAGCCTGACGCCCAAGAAGGGCCGGGCTCGACCACTCGCCGAGCGCAGCATCGGAACACCCGACGCTGGCGCAACCTCATTCGCGTTGATCGTTGGAGCACTCGCTCAACCCCGCACAGCCTGGAAGGCAGATTCATGAGCACTACGACCCCGCTGATCCGCGTCGTTATCGGTAGCGACGACGCCGGATTCGAGTACAAAGAGATATTGAAGGCGGATCTCGAAGCCGATCCGCGTGTAGCCTCCGTCGTCGACGTCGGAGTCTCCGAAAGCGAATCCACGGCGTATCCGCACATTGCAGTGGATGCCGCTCGCCTAGTTGCCGCTGGCGAAGCCGATCGCGCTCTCCTCGTGTGCGGCACTGGTCTTGGCGTCGCGATCGCCGCCAACAAAGTGGAAGGGATCCGTGCGGTGACTGCCCACGATTCTTTCTCTGTGGAGCGAAGCGTTTTGTCGAATAATGCCCAAGTGCTGTGCTTCGGTCAGCGCGTTGTCGGGCTTGAACTCGCACGACGCCTGGCGCGGGAATGGCTCGGCTACACCTTCGACTCGTCGAGTGCCTCCGCCGAAAAGGTCGCAGAGATCGAACGCTACGAACTGCGTCCCTCTGTCTGATTAGCGGTTTCCCGCACATCCGCCACTCGCCTCCCGGGCTCGGCGGCACAACTAAAGGAGTCGGTTCGAGTGGGAATCGCAGCAACGAGATTAACGGTCGGGGTGGCCACGCCCCTCAGCGAAGAACTGTGTGCGCTGATCGAATCGTTGGAACCGCGCGTGCAACTGATTCGCGACCAGTCGTTGTTGCCTCCGATGCGATTTACGGCGGACTACGCGGGCGATCCTGACTTTCGTCGCACAGCGCAGCAGCAGTCGCAGTTTATGCAACTGCTCAACTCTGCCGACGCCCTCTACGGAATCCCCGATCTGTCGACGCCTCTGCTGAAAGAGGTCGTGCAGCAGAATGACCGTCTTCGCTGGGTTCAGACGATGGCGGCGGGCGGTGGAGCTCAGATTCGAGAAGCGGGCTTCACGCGGCACGAGCTCGATCGGGTGGCGTTCACCACCTCCGCGGGAGTGCATGGCGGGCCGCTCGCGGAATTTGCGTTATTCGGGTTGCTGGCCGCGAGCAAGTCGCTCCCTCGGCTGCTTCGGCAGAGCCAGGCACACGAGTGGAGCGAGCGGTGGCCGATGGCGCAGCTCAGCGACCACACGATACTGCTGCTCGGACTCGGCGGGATCGGATCGGCGCTCGCCGAAAAGTTGAGTGCGCTCGGCGTCCATGTCATCGGGATGAGCCGCCGCGGCGAGATGGTTCCCGGAGTCGCCGAGATCATCGAACCGCACAACCTGCCCGCGGCGATCCAACGCGCCGACGGAATCGTGGTGTCGTTGCCAGGCACGCCCCACACCGAAAAGCTCGTCGACGCCGAATTTTTCACAATGGTTAAGCCCGGTGTCACTGTGGTCAACGTGGGGCGCGGCAGCGTGATCGACGAACAGGCTCTCATCGCTGCGCTCGAAGACGGTCGTGTCGGCTTTGCGGCGCTCGACGTCGTAGAAACAGAACCTCTGGTGAAGTCGAGCCCGCTCTGGGAGATGGACAACGTGCTGCTGAGCCCGCACACTGCAGCGCTGAGCTACGCGCAGGAAGAGCAGATTGCGCGACTCTTCGCTCGAAATGCCAGCGCTTTCCTGGATGGTCGTCCCCTGCGCAACGTCGTCGACACGGTGCATTTCTACTAACGCTGCTCTCTCGGCGGCCGTCGCGATGCACAATGGAGTAATCAGCACGTCAGCTTCACGAAGTAGGGAACTATGACACAGCCCGCGAAAGTCACCATTATTGGCGCCGGAATCGTAGGGCTGTCAACGGCCTGGTTCTTGCAGGAGCGTGGCGTGGAGGTCACCGTGCTCGACCGCACGGGCGTTGCCGCTGGTGCTTCGCTCGGTAACGCCGGCTGGGTTGCTCCCGCACTGACACTTCCGCTGCCGGAGCCCTCGATCTTCAAGGTCGGCATCAAAGCGGTTATCGACCCCACCTCGCCCGTGTACGTTCCGGTCGCCGCCAACTCGACGCTGCTGCGCTTCCTCGCCGGCTTTGCGCGTCACTCGACGCCCAAGATGTGGCGCCGCAACATGGTCACGTTCGCCGAGATCAACAAGTGGAGTCTCGAATCCTTCGACCGGATGGAAGACGGCGGAGTCTCTGCAGCCCTCAAGCACGCCGACCCCTTCCTTGCTGCTTTCACTAATGAATCCGACCGCCGTGTCATCACCCACGAATTCGATGAGGTCGCGGCCGGCGGCGGTCACGTGAGCTTTGAGAAGATCACCGGCGACGAGCTGCGCGAGTTTGAGCCGAGCGTCTCCAAGCTCGTGACGCATGGGCTGCGCGTGGATGGCCAGCGTTTCATCAACCCTCCCTCGTTCATGGAGGTGCTGGCGGCATCAGTGCGCGCTCGCGGAGCCACGATCGTGGAAGGCGCGAAAGCGACCGGCATCCGCGACCTCGGTGCTGCCGGAGTTGCCGTTGATGTCGAGGGCCAGAACGCGGTACTCAGCAACGAAGTCGTCATCGCGACCGGAACCTGGCTTGGTGACCTCGCCCGCCAGTTCGGCGTGCGCCAAGTTGTGCAGTCGGGCCGCGGCTACAGCTTCAGCGTGAAGCCGCCTGTGATTCCGACACACCCGATCTACCTGCCCGCCCAACGCGTAGCCTGCACGCCCCTCGGGGATCGGCTGCGCGTGGGAGGCATGATGGAGTTCCGGTCGGTCGATGCGCCTGCCGATTCTCGTCGCATCCAAACCATCGTCAACGCGGCCAGCCCGATGTTCGACGGCGTCGACTGGGATGCCCGCGAAGAAGAGTGGGTCGGCTCGCGCCCCTGCACTCCCGACGGCCTACCGCTTGTCGGAGGCACGCGCTCGCCGCGCGTTCACGTCGCCGGCGGTCACGGCATGTGGGGCGTCACCCTCGGACCATTGACGGGGCGGATTCTCGCCGACTCCATCACCGGTGGCGACAAGCACCCGCTGCTCACCGCCTTCGACCCGCTGCGCTAAGACATTTCGACGAGGGATGAAGGAGGGGAGGCGCTCCGTGAGGGAGTTCGTGCCACCCCCCAGTTCGCGCCTGAAACGCTGACGCATTATTGTTTTTCCGGCGCGCGGGATAGCGTCGCAGTGCAACCATAAATCGGAAGAATGGTTGCTCGCAGTCTCTGGGGGGAGATTATGTCTGTGCTGCCCGGGAGCAAATCCCGAAAGACTTCAACGATCATCCGACTGGCGCTGGCCAGCGTGGCTCTGGTCGGTATTGGTGCTGCCGCCACGAGCGCCGCGTGGACTGCCCAGACGACCCTTTCTGCCAGCGCGAAAGCGGCATCCATCGAGCTCTACGGAGCCCTGGCGGTCAACGGCACCTGCCCGACCGCTCAAGGGTCGCCCTACGTCGAAGCAGACACCAGCGCGGGTGCCGTTGCCATCACTCTCGCGTCGGGAGAGTTTTCTGCCCTTGTGCCTAATCAACAGCGCACAGTCGCTATCTGTGTGCGCAACGGCGGGGATCTGCCTCTCAATGTGTCGCTGAACCCTCTCGCCGTCAGCAGCAACAGCATCTTCGGTGGGTCTGCGCCGGCCACGATCGAGGTTCGCACGAGTGCCGCCGCATTCACCTCAACAGTTCTCGCTGCTAACGCGACCCTTCCGCTGAACGTTGTCGTCACGACGCCGACGAGCTGGCCCACTTCATATCAGGGCCTCTCCTCCGGCGCGGTCGAGATTGTCTTCAGCGGCTCTACGGATGTGCCCTAGTGCGCGCGATGAAAGTAATCCGGGCTGCCGGTGATGGGCTGCTGTGGGTCATGGCCGTCATTGGCGCGCTCACCGGAGTGCTCTGGATTGCTCACGCGTTCGGCCTGATTCAGCCGCTCGTGGTGGTGTCGGAGTCGATGCAGCCGGCGATTCGAACCGGTGACCTGCTCGTCGCGTTCCCCGTTCCCGTCGAAGATCTTGCCGTGGGAGATATCGCTAGCCTGCCTTCCACGATCACTGGCAATCTCATCACGCACCGCATTATTAATGTCGCGACCGATGGTGACGCTGTGTACTTCGAAATGCAGGGTGACGACAATGATGCTCCGGATGCTGAAACCTACGAGTATGCGCTCGGTGACACTGCGCTGCATCCGGTGCTCACTATCTCCCGAGCAGGCTCCGTGCTGACTGCGCTTGGCTCGCCGATGATCGGCATCCCGCTCTTCGTCGCGATTGTTGCGTCGATTCTCTTGACGGTGCTCCCGTCGAACCCTCGCAAGCTCGCCGAGAGCAGCGAAGCTGACGACCAGTTGGCGCTCTCCGGCGCTGCCGCTGTGACGGAGGAATGAACAGGCTGATGAAACGCATTCTTGTGACAATCGTTGCGCTAGCAGCGACCGTGGCACTCTTTGCTGGCGCGACCGCTGCCACGCCGAACACGACGGTTGCGGCCTGGACTGACCCCGCTGTGTTCGTCGCTGAAGCCTCGACCGGCACATGGGGCAGCTCCGCCCCTACCCCGAGCTCTATAGTGATCGTCGCGGGAAACACCTCAACCTCGCTCGACTCGACCGCCTGGGATATCCCGGCCTCCGCGACAAGTTCCAGCTTCTGCGTCGACGTGACCGTGCGAGGAACGGATGCCACTCCGCGCGCGTGGGAACTGCATGCCGACATGACCTTGCCACCGTTCAACGGCCGCACGGGATCCGGCGGAATCTACTCGCGGGGTTCGACGCAGGCGTCATTCTCGACCAGCTCTGCTAGTCCAACCACTCTTGTGATTACGGGTGCCGGCTCAGGCGGTTCGAACTGGAATGAGTCCTATAACAACCGACTCCTCACCGATACTCAGCAGCTGATCATCACGATCTGTGTGAGCAGTGTGCCCATTGCTGCTCCGGGTGCCAGCAGCTACTACTCGGTGACGCAGACGCACGCTACCTGGACAGACACGCAGGCCTGTGTCACCGTCACCGCTACGGGCAAGGTGACCGACCTGCAAGCCAACCCCTTCTACTTTGGGTGGGAGGCAACAGTGAACCTCGCCGCAGCGAAGAACCGCATCCTGAGTGCAGGCAAGACGGTGAACTACGTGGGTTGGTCGCCGTCACCCTCTTCTGGTTATCAATACACGACTGTGCCGACGACCTACTATCCACCCGCCGATTCCTACGCGATCACCTCCGGCCGCGCCACCGCCATCAAGGCCACCCAGTCGAGCACTATCACGGCGTGTGTATACGGCTACTAGTAGGTGCGCTGCGGAGCGCTAGTCGCATTCGATTTCGGGCTCGGGCTCGGGCTCGGGTTTGGGTTGAGGCGAAGGTGCGGGCTGCGGCTCGGGTGCAGGGCGTGAGGGCTGTGAAGCCTCGCGCACGCGATCAACGAGTTCACGCCACGGACCAACGAGCTGCTGCTCGGGGATGACCGCCTCGTGCGGTTCACAGTGAATTTCGTAGGTGTAGCGGTCGGGCATCGTGTTTTCGACCGGATGCTCGTGCCACGGCAGTTCTGCAAGCAGCACGTACCACCGCTCGGGGTCGGGCTGCTCATCTACGACGACATCCCATTCGATGCGGCGACCGAGAAGCCCACCGCTGCGCCACACCTGTACCTTCACACGTGCATGCTATCCCGTTGCCGTGCAGGCGAACAGGGTGCAGACGAACAGGCTGCGACGAACAGGGTGCGAACCAACACAGCACCTGCGAGCGGGGTTCCAGCTCACGGCGTCACGCTTCGGCGGGAACCACTCCGACTAACGCCCATCCGGCTTCGACCGCGCGCTGTTCGTCAGAGCCGTCACCGAAGCGCGCTACCGCAGCCGCGATGGTGGCAGCCGCGAACTCGGAGAACTCGCTGCGGGGTGTGAGCGAACCGTTGGTGAGGGTGTCGTACCAAATCTGCCCGGCGCGCTCCCACGCGAAGCCGCCAAGAGTGTCGGCAATGCTCCAGAAAGCGCGGTTGGGGATTCCCGAGTTGAGGTGCACGCCCCCGTTGTCGTCTCGCGTGACGATGAAGTCATCCCAGTGGGCGGGTTGAGGGTCTTTGCCGAGCACATCGTCGTCGTAGGCGGTGCCGGGCGCTTTGAGAGACCGCAGAGCATTGCCCTCGACCTCATCGGTGAAGATGCCTTCGCCGACTAACCACGATGCTTCGGCCGCGGTCTGGCGCCAGGCGTGCTGCTCGACGAGTGCCCCAAACACGTCGGAGACGTGCTCATTGAGGGCGCCGCTCTGGCCGCGATAGACGAGTCCAGCGGTGAACTCGGTGACTCCGTGTGCAAGCTCGTGGCCGATGACGCTGAGGGAGCGAGTGAAGCCGGTGAAAATTTCACCGTCACCATCGCCGAAGACCATGCGGCTGCCATCCCAAAAGGCATTGTCGTAGAGCGAGCCGAAGTGCACGGTTGCTTCGAGCGGCGACGAACGATCGTCGATCGAGTCACGCTCAAACACCTCCCAGAACAACGCGAACGTGTAGCCGAGGCCGTCATAGGCCTCCGTCACCGAAGCGTCGCCTGTCTCGGGCTCTCCTTCTGAGCGCACGAGGATGCCGGGCAGAGTCTCCCCGGTCTGGGCGTCCGAAATGGCGCGGCTCACAATGCCGCGCTCCGCTGGCTCGTCAGGTCGAAGTGACCGCGGTGGAAGTGTGTGTTCGTGGCGCCCATGATCGAGGTGGTCATGCCCGATGTCGATGAGGGATCGCTGCGCGGCATGGGCTGCTCGCTCAAAGCGGGGGTCGTCGAGCGTCGCGATTCGCGACAACAAAAACGGAGGAACGATCGCGCACAGGGCGCGGGGCGATTCGGCGGGGGAAACGTGTTGCAGTGGCATCCGGAACATGATTCATGCTGACACGAACCACTGACGCTGGCGACGATGGCTCACGATTCTCACGGAGTCCCCAGCAACGCCGCCACGCAAGAAATCGCTACGACAAGCAAAAGACTGCTCTCGGGTAGACTGAGGTGTAATCCCCCCACTTCTTCGAAGGGATCCACCATGCCAGCAATCGTCATCATCGGCGCCCAATGGGGCGACGAGGGCAAGGGAAAAGCAACCGACCTCCTCGGTAGCCGCATCGACTATGTCGTGAAATTCAACGGCGGCAACAACGCCGGTCACACGGTCGTGATCGGCGACGAAAAGTACGCGCTTCACCTCCTGCCGTCGGGCATCCTCACCGAGGGCGTCACCCCGATCATCTCCAACGGTGTCGTCATCGACCCCGAAGTTCTCTTTGAAGAACTGGACGCCCTGATCGCCCGCGGAGTCGACGTCTCCAAACTGCTGGTGAGTGCCAACGCGCACATCATCACCAACTACCACCGCACCCTCGACAAGGTGACGGAACGCTTCCTCGGCAAGCGCCAAATCGGCACGACCGGCCGCGGAATTGGTCCGGCGTATGCCGACAAGATCAACCGCGTCGGCATCCGAGTTCAAGACCTTTTTGACGAGAACATTCTTCGCCAAAAGGTTGAGGGCGCTCTTGACCAGAAGAACCACCTGCTCGTGAAGGTCTACAACCGTCGCGCAATCGAGGTTGAAGAGATCGTCACCGAGTTGCTCAGCTATGCCGACCGTCTGCGCCCCATGGTCGCCGACACCGGTCTGCTGCTGAACAAGGCACTCGACGATGGCGAGATTGTGCTCTTCGAGGGCGGCCAGGCCACGATGCTGGATGTTGACCACGGCACGTACCCGTTCGTCACGTCCTCCAACTCCACCTCGGGTGGCGCGGCTACCGGTTCGGGCGTTGCCCCCAACCGCCTCGAGCGCATCATCGGAATCGTCAAGGCCTACACAACGCGTGTGGGTGCTGGCCCGTTCCCGACCGAACTGCACGATGAGTCTGGCGAGTTCTTGCGCTCTAACGGTTTCGAATTCGGCACCACCACCGGGCGCCCGCGTCGCTGTGGTTGGTATGACGCCCCCATCGCCCGCTACACGGCACGCGTCAACGGAGTCACCGACTTCGTGCTCACCAAGCTTGATGTGCTCACCGGCCTCAAGACGATCCCCGTGTGTGTCGCGTATGACGTTGACGGTGTGCGCTTCGATGAGATGCCTGTATCGCAGTCTGACTTCCACCACTCGGTGCCGATCTACGAAGAGTTCCCCGGCTGGGACGAAGACATCACCGGCGCTCGCACCTTCGAAGACCTGCCCAAGAACGCGCAAGACTACGTGCTCGCCATTGAAGCAATGAGCGGCGCCCGCATGTCAGCAATCGGTGTTGGCCCCGGCCGCGACGAAATCATCGTTCGTCACGACCTCGTCGACTAAGCCTCGACACTCAGTTCGCACTCAAGCGGCACGCACCGGAGAGATTCGGGGCGTGCCGCTTCTGCGTGGGCGGGGCGGGGCGGGCGTGCAGTCGAGCGAACGTGTGGTGGCGCCAGTTCAGGGTGGACTGGTACGGTCGAAAAACCGTCGACGAGAGGAGTAATCATCAGATTCCTAAAGTATGGTTCTGCCGCGATGCTGGTCTTGCTCTTCCTCTCCCTTTTCTGGCGTCGAGAAGGAATGATCGACGATCCGCTCGCCCTGATCCTCCTGCTCGTGGCCGTAATCGGGTTCGCGGCCTTCACTCTCGCGGTCGGTCTGCGATCGATGACGCCCGGAAAGAGTCTTGGCGCTGTCACGATTGTGGGACTCGTGACGGTTTTTCTCGCGTTAGCAGGCACGCTTAGCTCGTTCTCAGTGGTCAGCGCTGGCGGAACAGAAGGCTTCATCTACTTCCTCGTGAACATCAGCCTGGCCCTGACCGGAGTGATTCTGGTCGTTGTAGGCGCTCGGCGGGCTCAATCGGAGTCACACGAGCGCGGTAGCGCCGCGGGCGAATTCTCCGAACCTTGGTAGTCAATTTGTCAGCGCGGTGGAACCATAACATCCACTATTACCGTCGCATTCTTGATGCCGTGCCCGCGAGCGCACGCAACGCGCTCGACGTCGGGACCGGCAACGGACTACTGGCGGCCGCACTTCGTGAGCGTGTGCCGAGTGTCACAGGGATCGACATCGACGCCGCCGTGCTGGAATACGCGCGCGCTGAGACCGACCGCGTCACCTGGCTTCAGGGCGACGCATTGACCTATCCGTTTCGCCCGGCCTCGTTCGACGTCGTGGCTTCGGTGGCAACCATCCATCACATGCCGGACCTTGAAAGCACGCTTGCCCGGTTGGCGGAACTAACGGTACCCGGCGGCGTGATAGCCGTCGTGGGGTTGGCCCGGTCGACGCGACCGATCGATTTCGTCTATGACCTCGCGGGGCTCGTGGAGCAACGCCGGTATCGTCGGCTTGCTAGTTCGTGGGAGCATTCCGCACCGGTCGTCTGGCCCCCGCCGCACAGCTACGCTGACGTTCGGCGCGCTGCGGCGCGAGTGCTTCCCGGAGCGAGGTGGACTCGGCTCGCTTTGTGGCGCTACTCCCTCATCTGGACCAAGCCAAGTCTCTGACGACTCCCGCACTGCCGCACGCCGCGGGTAGCCAATCGCGGATTGCTGGACTAAACGGCCGTAATCGGTGGGTGAAAGTCCGAAAACCGCGGGTACGCAGGCTCCGCAGGGTGGGAGGATTTGGGAGTGACCGTAACGCGCCCGCAGCCCCGCATCCTTCAGGGAACTTTTGTCTCCGTTGAGCCCCTGACCGAAGCGCACCTTGCTGCGCTCTGGCCCGCCCTCGGAGTGCCCGCGGTCTTCGCGGGAGGCTACGGCGGAGGACCCGCAGGATTGCCCGCCGATGAAGCATCCTTCGTGGAATGGATGCGCGCCGGCTACCTCGGTTACACCGACCGGATGCCGTTCGCGGTGCGCGTGAACTCTGGCGCTGGTGTCGATGGTGGCCCCGACGCCGGACGGCTCGTCGGCGTGAGCACCCTTGGAGACCTTGACGAGGCCAATGCCAACGCGCACATCGGCTGGACCGCCTACGACCCGACCGTGTGGGGCACCGCCGTGAACCCCGAAACGAAACTCCTGCTGCTCGGCTTCGCCTTCGGCAACGGCTACAACCGCGTGCGACTCCAAGCGGATGCCATCAACGCCCGTTCGCGCGCCGCCATCCTCAAGCTCGGTGCGACCTTCGAAGGCATCCAGCGCCAACACCTGCTGCGGGCCGACGGCTCGTGGCGCGACACCGCGGTGTACTCCGTGATCGACACAGACTGGCCAGAGGTGAAGGCCGGGCTGCTCGCCCGCCTCGAGCAGGAGTCGCGCGCGTGAGCCGCCCCACTGCTTCCGCTGGTCGGGTCGAAAAGCACGACACGGCATCCACTCTGGGTACGACGCTGCGCTTTGCCGCAGCCGGCCTCGTCTGGGGTTCAAGCTTTTTCTTCATCAAAGTGGCCCTGGATGGCGTGAGCTTCGGCCAGGTCGCCTGGAGCCGGGCAGTGCTCGGCGCTCTCGCGCTCGTCGTGGTGTTTGCGGTCAGCCGCCGGAAGCTCCCGCGCCAGCCCATCGTGTGGGCGCACTTCACAGTGCTCGCGTTCCTCTTCGCCGTGTTTCCGTACCTGCTGTTCGCGTGGGCTGAGCAGTACGTGAGCTCGAGCCTCGCGAGCATCTACAACGCGACAACGCCCATCATGACCGCTATTTTTGCCACCCTCGTGTTCCGGGTAGAGAAGCTCACGCGCTCGCAGATCGCGGGCGTCACCCTGGGCATCTTTGGCGTGCTCGTGATCATCGCGCCGTGGCAAGCGGGCGACATCAGCGGCAGCCTGTTGGGCCAGCTCGCGTGCCTCGGCGCCGCGCTCTGCTACGGCGCCGCCATGAGCTACCAGCGCAAATTCGTGGCGCCGTACAAGGTGCCCGGCGTCACCTCCGCCACGATGAACATCGGCATCGCCGCCGTCATCTACCTTCTGCTGACTCCGCTCGTCGCGACCGGCCCGGTGAACCTCACCCTCCCCGTGGTGGCCAGCCTCCTCGCGCTCGGGGTGCTCGGCACCGGCATGGCCTACGTCTGGAACTACCGGGTGCTCGCCGAATGGGGACCGACCCGCACCTCGACCGTCACCTACATCACGCCCGTGATCGGCGTCATCCTCGGTTTCGTCATCCTGAAAGAAACAATGTCCTGGCATGAGCCTCTGGGGGCCGTGATCGTTTTGGTCGGGGTGCTGCTGGCTCAGGGGCGACTCACCCTGCCGAGGGCGCTGACTCGAGCGGCTTAGATAAAGCTTTCCTATGAATTCCATCGGCAATGCCGTTTCGGTGCTCTCTGGCGGCGAGGGTCTGGGAAAATTGAGCCGTGTCTTCCCCTTATCTCGCGCGCCGTATCGGCGTCGGTGCAGCAGCCCTCGGCGTTGTCGCGGCCATTACCGCGCTCATCATGCTGGCTGCCTCAGCCGTCGAAACGGCATCCCCGGCTGCTGAGGATGTCGCAGCCGTCGCCTCCGGAACGCCCCAAGTGCACGAGGTCAGTGCCACCGCCGGCACTCTCGTAGGCGGGGAATCCATCACCATCACCGGTGCTTCCCTCGACGCGGTCACCGACGTTACCTTTGGCGGAGTCTCTGCCACCAACGTTGTCGTTTCCGACAGCGGAACTCTCACCGCGACAGTACCGTCGGCCGTCGACTTTCAACCCACAACCGTCGCCATTGAAGTTGTCGCCGATGCTGAGCCGGTTCAGGCCGCAGCCACGCTCGACTACACCTACGCGGCATCCACCCCGGTCGATAACCAGATGCAGTACCTCATGGCGCACTGGGAGGACTACAACGTTGACGAATATGGCGACCTCAACTCGGTGGGCGGAGACTGTGCCAACTTTGCGAGCCAGTCGCTGCTCATGCGCGGCTGGACGATGACCGAGGAATGGTTCAACTACGACGCGGCCGCAGACTGGAGCGGAGCGTGGGGCTACGTTCCCACCTTCGAGAACTGGCTGACTGAAAACCCGGAACTTGGCGCCACCTCGTTGACCTTTGACCAGCGCGATCAGGTCAAAGTCGGCGACCTCGTCGTCTTCGACTGGAACGACAACGACTATCTCGACCACATTCAGGTCGTTTCCTCAGTAGAGACCGTCGACGGCGAAATCGTCATCAAGATGGTCGGCCACAACCTCGACACCAACTACCGTGACCTCGACGAAACCATCACCGTTGACCACCCTGACGCCACCGGGCACTTCTGGAGCATCCCGTAGCGAGCCGTGGGCGCTGAAGCGCTAGCCGTTGAGGGCCGCGTCGACAATCGCCTTCGCTTCGGCCTGCACGAGCCGCAAGTGCTCGGCACCCTTGAACGATTCGGCGTAGATCTTGTAGACGTCTTCGGTGCCGCTGGGGCGCGCAGCGAACCACGCAAACTCCGTCGTCACTTTCACGCCGCCGATCGCGGCGCCGTTTCCGGGAGCCTCCGAGAGCTTCGCCGTGATGGGGTCGCCCGCCAATTCGGTGGCCGCGATCGCAGCCCCGCTCAACTTGCCCAGCTTGGCCTTCTGCTCTTTGCTGGCCACAGCATCCACTCGTTCGTAGGCCGGGTCGCCGAACTCTTCGACGAGCTCGGCGTAGAGAACGGATGGCGTTTTGCCGGTCACTGCCAGAATCTCGGCTGCCAGCAGGGCCAGCAAAATCCCGTCTTTGTCGGTCGTCCAGACGGAGCCGTCTTTGCGCAGGAAGCTTGCCCCCGCGCTCTCCTCGCCACCGAAAGCCACCGAGCCATCGACGAGGCCGGGCACAAACCATTTGAAACCGACGGGCACCTCAATGAGGTCGCGGCCCATGGCGGCAGCAACCCGGTCGATCATGGAACTCGAGACGAGGGTCTTGCCGACAGCGGCATCCGGGTTCCAGCCCTCGCGGTGCGTGTAGAGATACTGAATCGCTACTGCCAAGTAGTGGTTAGGGTTCATGAGGCCGCCGTCGGGCGTGACGATGCCGTGGCGGTCAGCGTCGGCGTCGTTGCCGGTGAGGATGTCGAACTCGTCGCGGCGGGCGACGACAGAGGCCATGGCCGACTTCGATGACGGGTCCATGCGAATCTTGCCGTCCCAGTCGAGCGTCATGAATGCCCAGGTCGGATCGACGTCCGGATTCACGACGGTGAGGTTGAGGTCGTACTTTTCGGCGATCAACTTCCAATAGTTGACGCTCGCACCACCCAGCGGGTCTGCACCGATGCGGATGCCAGCCGTACGGATCGCATCAATGTCGATGATGTTCTCGAGGTCGTCAACGTAGCGCCCGCGGAAGTCGTAGCTGCCCGCCGTCGTGTTCTCAGCCCCGGCGTCGCCGATGTGCTTTACGGCCGTGTTGCCGTCAGCGATGATCGCATTCGCACGGTCAGCAATCCAGCCGGTCGCATCGCTGTCGGCAGGGCCACCGTGCGGCGGGTTGTACTTGAAACCACCATCGCGGGGCGGGTTGTGGCTCGGGGTGATGATGATGCCGTCGGCCTCATCGCCGTTGTCGGCCGCGTTGTACGTAATGATCGCGTGGCTCAGTGCGGGAGTGGGCACGAAGTCGTCGAACTCGTCTTTTAGCGCGAGAACGCCATTGGCGGCGAGCACGTCGAGCGCGGTAGTCTCGGCGGGCTGCGAGAGCGCGTGGGTGTCCCGCCCAATAAACAGCGGGCCCGTGATGCCCTGGCTGGCACGATATTCCACGATCGCCTGCGTGATGGCGGCGATGTGCCCTTCATTGAAAGCGGTGTCGAGTGCGGAGCCACGGTGGCCGCTCGTACCGAACACCACCCGCTGCTCGGGCACCGAAACATCCGGAACCAGCGCGTAATACGCCGCCACCAACTCGGTCACATCAATGAGGTCGGATGCCTGGGCTGTCGTGCCTGCGCGATCGTTCATGCAAACCAGTCTTCCACCTTCACTCGGCGGTGCGCGCGTCATGTGGCAAACACGCAGCCTTCAGAACCCCTAAAGTCGTTATATGGCAGCAGGAGATCAGGCCCACAACGACAACGTCGACCCCGAAGTGCGCGAGCAGCTTCTGGGCGCTCGCCGCAGCATTGACAACATTGATGCGGCCCTCATCCATTTGCTTGCCGAACGCTTCAAATACACGCAGCAGGTTGGTCGTCTCAAGGCCACCAAGGGCCTGCCCGCGTCTGATCCCAACCGTGAGCGCGACCAGATCGCACGCCTCAAGTCGCTCGCCGAAGAGTCGCACCTCGACCCGGCCTTCGCCGAGAAGTGGTTCAACTTCGTCGTCGCCGAGGTCATTCACCACCACGAGCAGATCGCGTCGGGCAGCGAGCCCGATTCCGCCAACTAGGCACGCAGCAGGCTAGCGCGCGCGGATGCCGTGCTGATCGAGCACGTCGAGGAACGTTGTCGGCTCGGGCCGCACCCGGTGGTTGTCGGTCTGTTCGGCCCAGAGCACGGTTCCACTGGCGTCGGTGATGATCACGGTCGGCACGACGGTATCGCCGCCTGCGGGTGCTCCGGCGCTGAAGATGACGGGCGTTCCGCCGGGTTGCACGAGGTCGAGAGCGGCGGCGGCTGCGCCATCCGTATCGATGTAGAAGTTGACGGGGATGTCGAAGCGTTGCGAGAGCTCAACGGTGTCGGCGGGCTTTTGGGGGCTGATGATCGCGACGGCGACTCCGCGGCGATCGAGCTCGCGATACTGGTCGGCGATCTGGGCGACCTGAGCCATGCAGAACGGGCACCAGTTACCGCGAATGAACATGAGCACGTGCGGTTGCTGGGTGAAGACGCTGCTGTCGACGGCAGCGCCATCCACGGTGGTGAGCGGGAACAGGGGCAGCGGTTCATCGACGCGCACTGGCTCGGTCGAGACGTGCTGCACCGAGTACCAGTAGTTGTAGCCGAGAATCACGGCCAGCCCGAGAACGGCCACGAGCACGGCAAGCGGTCCGGCGAGGATGGCGGCAAAGATCGCCACGCCGGAGACAGCAAGCTGAACCCATGGATGCCGGCGCTGCACAACGACGACGCGCGTCATCAGCAACGCCAAATAGAGCGCGTACGCAACCCACGGCAGGGCGGCGGCGAGCCACCACGGTTGTGCTTCCGTGATGGCGCGCAGGATGACGAGCGTGATCACCCCGAGGGCGAGCGCGGCGGTGACTTCTCCGTAAACCCTCTTGATGGTCTGCACGCTAGGCGCCGAAGGCCTTCGCGAGCGTTCCTTGGTGAGCAGTGAGCAGTTCTTCGAGGGTCAGCGTGAACTGGTCTTGAATTTCCAGTGCGGGGGAGGCGGCATCCGTGACTCCGATGCGCACGGCAGGGTAGCCGCGGCCTTCGCAGAGTCCGCGGAATTTCACGTCGTCTTCGCGCGGGATCGAGACGACCATGCGGCCGGTTGATTCGCTGAAGAGTGCGGTAGCCGCGTCGATTTCGTCGCGCTCGAGCAGTTCGCCGAGCCACACGCGAGCGCCAACGCCGAAGCGCATGACAGATTCGGCGAGGGTTTGGGCGAGTCCACCGTCGGCGAGGTCGTGGGCGCTGGCGATGATGTTCTGCTCGTTGCCAGCCTTGATGAGGTCCGCGAGGCGACGTTCGCCGGCGAGGTCGACCTTGGGCGGCAGACCACCGAGGTGGTCGTGGATTGTGCCGGCCCAGGCCGAGCCGTCTAGCTCAAGCGCGGTGGTGCCAAGCAGGTAGATGTTGTTGCCTTCGTCTTGCCAGCCGCTCGGGATGCGCTCAGCAACGTCACGGATCAGGCCGAGCACCGCGACCACAGGGGTCGGGTGGATGGGCACATCGCCGGTCTGGTTGTAGAACGAGACGTTCCCGCCGGTGACGGGGATTTCCATCTCGAGGCAAGCATCCGCGAGACCTTCAACGGCCTTGCTGAACTGCCACATCACTTCGGGGTTCTCGGGGCTGCCGAAGTTGAGGCAGTCACTGACGGCGACGGGGTTGGCGCCGGTGGCGGCCACGTTGCGGAACGCTTCGGCGAGAGCAAGCTGGGCTCCGGCGTAAGGGTCGAGCTGGCAGAAGCGACCGTTGGCGTCGGTCGCGACAGAGAAGCCGAGACCGCTCTCTTCGTCGATGCGCACCATGCCGGCGTCATCCGGGAAGCTTAGGGCGGTGTTGCCGAGAACGTAGCGGTCGTACTGGTCGGTGATCCAGCTCTTGTCGGCGAGGTTGGGGCTCGCGAGCAGCTGCAGCATCTGGTCGCGCAGCTCGATGCCGTCCTTGGGGCGTGCGAGGCCCGAGGCGCTGTCGGCCTGAAGCTTGTCGATCCACTTGGGGTACGCAACGGGGCGGTCGTAGACGGGGCCATCGATGGCGACGGTGCGCGGCTCGACGTTCACGATTTCTTCGTCGTGCCAGTTGATGATGAGGCGGCCGGTGTCGGTGACTTCACCGAGCACGCTGGTTTCGACGTCCCACTTCTCAACGACCTTGAGGAAGCCTTCGAGCTTCTCGGGCTTCACGATCGCCATCATGCGTTCTTGGCTTTCGGACATCAGAATTTCTTCTGCCGTGAGGGTGGGGTCGCGCAGCAGTACCTTCTCGAGTTCGATGAACATTCCACCGTCACCGTTGGAGGCGAGCTCGCTCGTCGCGCAGCTGATCCCGGCAGCACCGAGGTCTTGGATGCCCTCCACGAGGTCACCCTGGAAGAGTTCGAGGCAGCACTCGATGAGTACCTTTTCGGCGAAGGGGTCGCCGACCTGAACGGCGGGGCGCTTGGTTGGCCCGCCTTCGGAGAAGGAATCGGAGGCGAGGATGGATGCTCCACCGATGCCATCGCCACCGGTGCGGGCACCGAACAGCACAACCTTGTTGCCCACGCCGCGAGCGTTAGCCAGGTGCAGGTCTTCGTGGCGCAGCACTCCCACGGCCAGCGCGTTGACGAGCGGGTTGGCCTGATAGACGGAGTCGAAGTAGGTTTCGCCGCCAATGTTGGGCAGGCCGAGGCAATTGCCGTAGAAGCTGATGCCCGAAACGACACCCTTGGCAACGCGAGCGGTGTCTGGATTGTCGATGGCGCCGAAGCGGAGCGCATCCATGACAGCAACGGGGCGAGCACCCATGGAGATGATGTCGCGCACGATGCCGCCGACACCGGTCGCAGCACCCTGGAAGGGCTCGATGTAGCTGGGGTGGTTGTGGCTTTCGATCTTGAAGGTGACAGCCCAACCCTCACCAACATCGATAACACCGGCGTTTTCGCCCATGCCAACCATGAGGTTCTTGGTCATGTTCTCGCTAACCTTCTTGCCAAACTGGCGAAGGTAGTTCTTGGAAGACTTATAGGAGCAGTGCTCGCTCCACATGACGGAATACATGGCGAGCTCGCCGCTCGTGGGGCGGCGGCCCAGAATCTCACGAATCTTCGCGTACTCATCGGCCTTGAGGCCGAGGGCGCCGTAGGGCTGCTCTTTCTCGGGCGTAGCCATCGCGTTCGATACCGTGTCGGCAACATGCTGGCGGGAATTGGTTGAGACGTCAGTCACGAGGGGCTTCTCCCAGAAGATTATGGATGCCGGGGTGCTCACGCCGGCCGCCTCCAGTCTACCTAGGTGCGCGGGCGCGCTTCAGCGCGTCAGAAGGCCATTAGAGCGAAGCCCGCAATGATACTCAGGAGGCCGATTCCGGTGAGGATCGAGCCGATGATGAGGGCAATGTTCGTGCGGCGGGGCCGCGCGAGACTCCACCGCGAGGGATGGCACTGGTCGTAATACAGAGCGACTTGAGCGCCGACATCCATGATGGGAACTTCTGACGGCTCGTGAAGGATGGAGTATTGCTTGCCGTCGCTATCGGACCACCGAAAACCTTGAAAGCCTCCGGCTTCGAAAACCTCGGCGGTGGTCGCGATCCATTTGCACGCCCGCAGAGCGAGAATCCACCCGAAAAGGAGCAGCGGGATGCCGGGGACGAGTCCGACCCAGGACATCGTTTCGAGCACCACTCCTAAAGCGCCCTCAGGTCCGGTCATTGTGCAATATTATCGGCTGAGTTGCTCAGGAAGCGTGGGCGTCGGAGGGGGAATTGCTGCAGGCCATTCCGACATACCTGCAGTCGCTATGACCGACTTTCAGTGCATCGCGAAGTTCGTCAGCGTAATGCTGCGTCTAACCGGATGCTGTTTTGCGGTGAGGACGAATCCGAAACGTTCGAAGAATGGCCTGGCTGGTAGTCCGCTCCCAGACCCATCGTTCACCATCTGACGTCCGCTACGCACAGCCCGTTTTCGGCCTTGCGGTAGAAGACAAAACTTGGGCTGACGTCGCTAGTCTCACTCCATCCTTCGAGGTTGATGCTCCACGAGGCGTCGAGCGACGGACGATCGATCGAGATGTCGGCGCTGAACTGTTCGGGCTCTCCGGCACGCAACCCGTTCCACGCTTGCGGGTCACCAAAGTCCGCTGCAAAGTCTTCGCACGCGAGCGCATCTTGATCACCCGAGGATGCAGCGCGGATGAGCTGCTTTGTCGTGTCGATGACACGAGCACCGTCGGCGCCCCAGACGGCGGTGTCGACCCAGCGCCCCGAAAGGATCGCCACGGCGATGACCGCAATGATCACGCCAGCAATCCGCATGAGCGTTCGCGTATTCATGGGGTAACCATAAGCGTCAGGTGTTGGAGCGCGACTCGTTGTTGAGTCCAGGCAGGCTGACGACGAAGCCCCCGATCATGATGACCCCGGCAATGCCCCCAACGATGAAGGGGAGCAGGAATGAGGGAGGCGCCGCGTTGAGTGGCCCCGCTTCATCAACCCACGTGCCGTACTGGATGCCGTAGAAGAACAGCACCACAAGAATGGCCGCGCCCAGCAGGCCGCTCGTCACTGACCAGATTCGGTTTCGCATATTTGGGTCCTCCGCGAGTGGATAAAAGTAAATGACGGTCGAGTGTTGCGTGCGCCGCTCGAGCAGTTAGCCCTGACCAGGCCCGCCCCAGCGACCACCGTCGGGAGGTTCTGGGCACACGGAGTCTTCACGGAAGACTCCGATTTCCGCGCGTACGGCCACTCCGTTAGCGGTGCGGTTCACGGTGTAGGCGATGCCTTCGAGGGATTCTGGTTCGGGAACGTTGCCGAGGGTCACGGTGTCGTATTCGGTTTCATCGTCAACCGTGATCGGGATCGGAACCGGATCGTTCAGACCGGCTGTGGGGTGCTCTTTGAGCCAGTTTGCAGTATCGATTACGTCGGCACCCGCGATGGTCCAGTACGCGGTCCGAGTTTCCATGGGCGAGCACGGCCAGGCGTAGTACGAGTAAGAGAAGGGGTAGGTCGATGCCGGGGTGCTTTCGGACGGCACGGCGCCGGACGGCAGGACCGCGCCTTCGAGCCACGAATCCGCCTTCGCGACGGCGGCGACATCCACCTTCGTGGGGGTGGCGGTGGCACTGGGAGAGGGGGAAGTGGATAGCGATGGTTCCGGAGCGGCAGCGCCGTCATCCGCTACCGTTGCGCACCCCGCCAGAAGCACAGCGCTGACCGACAAGACGAAGACACTGCGTAGACGTGGCATTTGCTCACCTTACGTCGCGAAGGCGACTCTGGCTAGATGGTCGCCGCGATCAGACCGCGGCGAGATCGAGCGAGCGCTTACGGCCCGGCAGCGCGAACCAGCGGCCGTCGTGCTGGCCGACGCGGATCGGATGCGCGAAGGCGGTCGTCACATTCTCGGTGGTCAAGACCTGTTCGGCTGGCCCGGCCTGCGAGATCCGACCGTTCGCAATCAAAGCGGCATGGGATGTCGTGGAGGGCAGTTCTTCGAGGTGGTGCGTCACGAGAATCGAGGCCAGCCGCGGAAAGTTGTGGGTGAGCGAATCGATGGTTTCGAGGAGTTGCTCGCGTGCCGCGACATCCAACCCGGTGCTGGGTTCGTCGAGAAGTAGCAGGTCAGGTTCGGCGATCAGGGCGCGTGCGATGAGGGCTCGGCCACGTTCTCCCTGCGACAACGTCGGCCAGCGGTGGGCATCCTTGCCTGCCAGCCCCATCTGTTCGATCAGTTCTGTCGCGCGGTTTGCCTGCTGCGCGGAGGGATCCCAGCGTGCGGGAATCTCGAGGGATCCGGTGAGGCCGGTGAGCACGACATCCCGAATCGTGAGGGGTGCGTGAAGCGGATGACGCGGGTTGACGTGCCCGATGGAACGACGCAGCGCCTGCAGTTCCACCCGCCCGAGGCGTTGCCCGAGGATGTCCACGGTTCCAGACGTCGGGTGGGTTGACGCGCCCACGAAACCGAGGATGGTGCTCTTGCCGGCGCCGTTGGGACCGAGGAGCGCCCAGTGTTCGCCCGCGCGCACGGTGAGGTCGACCTCGTGGAGGATGGTGCGCTCGCCGCGGCGGAAGGTCACGCCGCGCAGCTCGACGACGATGGGGTTGCTGGTCACGATGGGGGTTTGGCTCACGAGGGTGCTTTCGCTGATGAGGGTGCTGTTGTTCATGAGAGGGCTCGATGCACGCCGGTGAGGTGCGCCCGGCTGCACTCGGCCGCGGCGGCCGGGTTTCGTTCAGCGATTGCTTCGACGAGTGCGACGTGGGCGGCTTGGTCTGCGTCGTAGTCGTGGATGGGGCGCAGCTTCAGCATCTCAATCATTGCGACGCGCACTCGCGGCACGAAGCCGTCGAACAGTTCGAGCAGCACTTCGTTGTGGGATGCCGCGACGACTTCCCGGTGGAGCGCCATGTCGACGTCAACGAACTCTTCGAGTGGGTGTTCCGTGCCCGAGCGGCGGGCAAGTGCTCGGCGCATCGCCCGCAGGTCTGATGGTGTCCGCCGGTGCGCCGCGAGTGCTGCCGCTTCGGCCTCGATTGCAACGCGGGCCTCGATGACTGAGGCGATAGACACTCGGCGCAACACGACATCCCAGTCCTCGGCGATGTCGGTCGAGATTACAAAGACACCGGAGCCTTGGCGGCTTTCGAGCACGCCTTGCCCGGCGAGTTCGCGGATGGCCTCCCGCAACGTGGAGCGCCCGACACCGATCTCAAGGGCCAGCGTCGTCTCGCCCGGCAGCTTATGCCCCAGGGGCCACTCGCCGGCACGGATACGCCCGAGCAGCACTTCGGCTGCCTGCGCTGCAAGCCGACCGTGTTGCACTGCTGGTGTCATGCAGGTGCTCCCGTCGCAGTGTTTGTCTATCGTGAAACTCTACACCTCAGACAAGTTGGGGTTCGGCGTTCCCACGCCAGGCAATGCCAATGATGTGGCCCGTCTGGTTGGGGCTGCCGGCGAGCAGCTTCTAGAGCTGCTCGAATTCCTGTCGTTTTTTGAACCAAGACTGCTGCAGGGATACTCCTCTTCAGGCATTGCGGGGGGTGTTCACACCGTATCGAAAACGGGCTGGCGGGAGTTGGTGCTGGTGTCAGCCGGGGCTACACTCCGTCGCTGATTGAAGTCGACGCGCTAGCAGCTTCTTGGCTGTCGCGAATACGGCTTCGTGGTTCTAGGAACAGGCCTGCCGCGGTGCAGTCGCGGCGGGAAAATGGCATCCTGACCATTGGCGTGCTCGAATTCGTGGCGCCTGCCGCGGGGTCGAGCGGCCCTTCAACTGCGAGCTAGCTGGGTTCGTAACTCGTGGATCACTTTCGACGGGGCGTGTTCTCCGAACCCTGCAGTGCTTAGGCCAAGTCTGTGGGTCCGGAGCTCGAGGTTTTCCGCTCTGCCGTCTTTGTGCCGGCCCACTTCTTGGACTTCCAGCAGGCCGAACCACTCCAAAGTTTTTCGAGCTGACGAGTAGGCATCTCGGTGGATTCCGTAATTCTTGAGACGAATTTCGGGTGGAATTACAACGAGCCCACCCTCAGGCCATCCGCCTTCTTGACACGCGACCATAAGCAAAAGAGCGATTTCTGAGTCCTCGAGGACATGCAACCAGCCGTTCGCTATGAAGCCATTGGGTACAGCGAAAATGGATTCCCCGGGTACCGGAACGCGATACTCCTCGGCTTCTCCGACGGACTCGACTCCACGTTCATTTAGAAGAGCAAAGTCGTCGAAACGGTTACGAGCTCTCGGTTCGCCCGGGATCGAAACTAATCCAGCCTTGGCTAGCCTGCGAAGCGCGCTGCGTACACTTCGCGCGCGCTTGTCGCGAGCCGTTAGATAGACCCCGTTGCTGTGGCTGTCAGTCGCATCGGCGACGAGTAAGTCCGCCCATCCAAGGTGCTTTGAGTCCCCTGCAATAGGGATGTCGAACTCATGCAGCCGGGCCTTCTCGCCTGGTTTACGTTTCGTCTGCACCAGCGCAAAAACTATAAGGGCGAACCGTAGTGATCCTCCGCGGCTGGTGATGAGGCGGGTCGCGGGTGGGCGCAGGGCGTGCGGCGGGGCTTTTCTGTCAGAGGCATCAGGCGCAGTGTCCTTGTCTCGGAAGGAGAAGCCCGAACGCAAGAGGAGTCCTGCCGCCGGCATTGGGGCCGGCATCGATTTGTAGACTCTTTCGATCCTGTCGACGTGTTCGGCTCGGTCTAGGCGGCGTAGACGCGCCTCGAGCTTCGAAAATTCTTTCGTGGTCGGGCGCCGCGTCGAATCCGCTGAAACACTCATTAGAACAACCCCAAGATGCATCAAAATAGTCTGAACGTTTTAACCGGCCAGTACGATCATCGCTTACAAGTTGGATATTGGTGTCTGGCTGGTTGAAGCGTCTTCTCATCCTAGTGGAAAACCCTCGTGCGTTGTGGGGTAATGATCACACGAGGCGCTGAGGGTCAGCGTGAACGGGCATCACAATCGTGAAGGAGGTGGCTAGGGTGGCGAGCAAACACCGGGTGCGGGCAGGCATCGAGCGGGCAGGAATGTGGTCGACCATCACCGGAGCTGTGCATGCTGGTTGGGGCCCGACTGTGCGATTGCTTATGGTCTTGGCGATTCTTGGCGCGGTTTTTATCGCTGCTAGCGACAGTGCAGCTTTGTCTGCTTTCTGGTCGTTTTTGGCGGCTAGCCGATGAACCCCGACTGCTATTCATGTGGAGAATGGTCGGTGACTGATTCTTCAGGTGACGATTTGCCGCCCAGCGGGTACTAGGTCAGTCGAGGACCAAAGCCGGCTCGCCTCCAAGACTGAGTCTGGGTCAATCTCGAGTTGCTGGATTGGCGATAGCTCAAAACCGTTGGCGGTCGAAACGCTCGACCACCATTCTTGCGCTCTCAATGACTGTGCGCTTTGATCTTTTTCGATTTTCACAATACGCGAGAACAGATTTGCGTTCACATGGCCGACGATCGGCAGAAAGCTGTTTTCGGCAAATTGGAACGCGGGATAGTAGGTCTGGGGGCCAAGCTTGTGCGCGATCAATGCGCCTCTAGACCGAAGGTACTGGAGCCAGTCCTTCTGGGCTTTCTCATTCCCTTTCGTTGACACATGCAGCCGTGCCTCTGCATTGTTCAAGCATTCCAGAGCGTCGATAGCATCGACCAACCGGCTGATGATGGGAGCGCCTCGATATTTGGGCTCCCAGATTCGTTCGTTCTGCCAGCCAGGGGGAAAGCCGAGGTTTCTCAACGAAACATCCCCTTGACGGGCAAAGTCAGTGATCACGTCCAGTGCCCGGGCGTACCAGCAAGACTCAGGCTGAATGCGAGCGAGGAAGAAGCGGATAACAGTCAGAGTCCCGTACACCTTGCGAAGGGCGATCGAATCTAGATGTTGGAGTTCGGGCAGGGTTGTTTTTGCTGGCGGCGGCACGACCACGTCGAGGGTGCGATTCCACAACCGTCCGTGGTGTG
This sequence comes from Salinibacterium sp. SWN248, assembly GCF_015864575.1. Taxonomy (GTDB): domain Bacteria; phylum Actinomycetota; class Actinomycetes; order Actinomycetales; family Microbacteriaceae; genus Rhodoglobus. Next base: position 531,287 of record NZ_JADYWW010000001.1, read on the forward strand.
CGCATATGTTTCGCACGTGTCGGAGGTGGTTGATCCACTTCTCCATCGTTGCGCTATCGCCATCGCCATTCCGATCAAGGATTTCGAAGCGCGCCGCGATTAGCTTGCGGTCGTTATCCTGCATCATCTTGAAGAGGTTGCGCAGCGTTCCAAGGGACATCACCTCGGTCGCAGCCCACACTGGGAGTCGAGAGCCGTACCGGCGGCGGAAGTGTTTCACGAATTCTTCTTGTGAACGCCTTTCCTCGCGGTTGTAGGCCTCTACCCACTCCGCTTGATCGGACCGAAATACGGCTGTGTCATTTGCGGCCCAGACGCCTGCAGAAGGCGCGAGCGAGGAGGGGTTCCGATGCGCGAAACTCGACCGGCGGCCTAGACGGTGCCCCACGTGAAAGCGAAGCGCGATTTCAATTTGCCCAATGCCCTCGAGAACTACAAGGCGCAGTTGCTCGTCGAGGTTATAGAGCAACTCCAGCTTCCGCAGAGAAGTGCCGTCTTTCACCCTGCTTGACGAAGAATTCTTTCTGTAAAAGTAGGTATACCCAGATAGCCGGTAATAACCACAACGGCGCAGAAAATCCTCTGCGTAAGCGTCGTCCCCTACGTCAATTCCTCGACTTTTGAGGATGTCTACTTGTTCGGGTATTGACGCGAATGGCTTCGAATATCCTGTAGAAGAAAAGTCCATAAAAGAAAGCTAGCCGCCTCTCCTACGGAGAGAACGGCTAGTCGTAATAAATTTATTCTAACTGATTGCCTAATTTAAGCAAAGCACTTTTGCGCGGATGTGGATTGGGTTCGAGCGTCAGCGGGTTTTCGGGCTCGACGTGATGCGACAATCGTTTGCAAAGCGAGATGTGATGCTTCATCCACATTGCGTCTTGAGAAGTGAGCGTCGGGGTTGGCTATGGGCCCTTTCCGCGGTCATGTTTCGAAGTTGTCTTGAGTTATTCAAAACAACTGGTACCGTCGTAGGTGTGGAAACAGTGACGGATTCGGCGCTCGCCGACACTCTGCGAGAGGCCGGTCTCAAAGTGACCGAGCCCCGCGTCGCTGTGCTGACCGCGCTCACCGACATCCCTCACTCCGATGCCGACACGATTTTCGGAGCTGTACTGCCGAGTGTGCCCGGCACCTCCCTCCAAGCCGTGTACGGAGTGCTGGCGGCGTTGACGGCGGCGGGCTTGCTGCGCAAGATCGAACCGGCAGGGTCATCCGCCCTCTATGAACGTCGCACTGGCGACAACCATCACCACATCGTGTGCACCGAATGCGGTGCCGTGCGCGATGTGGACTGTGTCGTCGGTCACGCGCCGTGCCTCACGCCCTCCGATGCCGGTGGCTTCACCGTGCACATCGCCGAAGTGAACTTCTGGGGTGTCTGCCCCGATTGCCAGAACGCTCTCACCCAAAAGAGCGCAGACTGAACAACAGAGACAGAGCTGTCTACGCTGTAGCCCATTCTTCAATTTGCCACTAATCACACCCACACAAAGGAGACATCGTGACTGAACCCACGACAACCCAGGCCGGCGCACCCATTGCGAGCGACGAACATTCGCTCACCACGGGTCCCGATGGCGCAACCGCACTTCACGACCGTTTTCTGGTCGAGAAGCTTGCCTCGTTCAACCGTGAGCGTGTGCCGGAGCGCAACCCTCACGCCAAGGGTGGTGGAGCATTCGGAGAGTTCGTCGTCACTGAAGACGTGTCGCAGTTCACGAAGGCCGCCGTCTTCCAGAAGGGTGCGAAGAGCGAAACGATTCTGCGGTTCTCGTCCGTAGCCGGTGAGCAGGGTTCGCCCGACACCTGGCGCGACGTTCGTGGCTTCGCGCTGCGTTTCTACACGACCGAGGGCAACTACGACATCGTCGGAAACAACACCCCCGTCTTCTTCCTCCGCGACGCCATGAAGTTCCCCGACTTCATCCACTCGCAGAAGCGCATGGGCGACTCTGGCCTGCGCAACGGCGACATGCAGTGGGACTTCTGGACCCTCTCGCCCGAAAGCGCCCACCAGGTCACGTACCTCATGGGTGACCGCGGCCTCAGCAAGTCGTGGCGCCACATCAACGGCTACGGATCGCACACCTACCAGTGGATCAACGCTGCCGGTGAGCGCTTCTGGGTGCAGTACCACTTCCACTCCCGCCAGGGCGTAGAGCTGATGGAAGCTGCGGATGCCGAGCGCATCGCCGGAGAAGACGCCGACTACTACCGTCGCGACCTCTTCGATTCCATCGCCAAGGGCGACTTCCCCACGTGGGACGTTTCGGTTCAGGTCATGCCCTACGAAGAAGCCAAGACCTACCGCTTCAACCCCTTCGACATGACCAAGACCTGGTCGCACAAGGACTACCCGCTGATTCCGGTGGGCCACTTCACGCTCAACCGCAACCCGGAGAGCTTCTTCGCGCAGATCGAGCAGTCAGCGTTCTCGCCGTCGAACATGGTTCCCGGCACCGACATCAGCCCCGACAAGATGCTGATGGCGCGTGTGTTCTCCTACCCGGATGCCCAGCGCAACCGCATCGGAGCCAACTACAACCAGCTCCCCGTCAACCAGCCTCACGCCTCCGAAGCGCGCAACTACCAGCACGAAGGCGCCATGAACTACAAGATCGGTGACGCTGCAGCACGCACGTACACGCCGAACTCGTTCGGTGGACCCGCAGCTCAGCCCGAGCTTGCTGGCGAAGGTGGCTGGGCAAGCGACGGCGAACTCATGCGCAGCGCTCAGACCCTGCACTCCGAAGACGACGACTTCGGCCAGGCCGGAACGCTCTACCGCGACGTCTTCTCGGCAGAGTCGAAGGCTCGCTTCATCGAAACCCTCACCGGACAGGGCCGCGGCATCACCGTTCCCGAGATCCTCGAGCGTTTCTACTGGTACTGGGGCAGCGTGGATGCCGAACTCGGCGCCACCCTCCGCAAGACCGTTCCCGGCAACGGCGACACCGCCAACGAGGAAGCCGACCCCGTCGGAGTCGGCCCCGCCGAGTAGCACTGAGTTAGAACGGCAGCGCTAACGCGAAGTCGAACACCGGATGCCCGGTCCCACCTGTGGGGCCGGGCATCCGTGCGTTAAGCCGAGAGACCGAGTGCCCCGTCGATCACAGCGACCGTGCCTCCGACATAGGCCACGATAATCACCGCGATGCGAGCAGCCCGGTGGCTGACATGGCGAGTGAGCACTTCACCCAGCGCGAGCCCGACCAGCAGTGAGCCGACGATGAGAATCCAGCTGGCGGCATCCAAATCAGGAAGCACGCCGCCCGAGAAGAACGCCTTCGTGACGAGGGATGCCGTGCCCACGATCACAAAATACGGCTGCAGCGTGGCCGCGAAGTTCACTTGAGGCCAGCGCATCAGCACCGCGTAGATGCTGAGAGCCGGGCCGCCGACGCCCGCCGCCGTATTCATGAAACCGGATGCTGCCCCCGCCACAATTGCCGTCGGGCGGGCCGGAACGATATGTTCCGCGCGCGTGATGAGCAACGTCGCGGTGAGAGCCAAGATGACGAGCACGCCAACGCTGAGCTGCAGAACGGAGCCGGGCAAACGGGTGACGAGTAGCGATCCGGGAATGATGGCTAGCACTGCCGGGATCGCCAGCCACGCCAGGGTGCGCCACTCGATGTGGCGCCAGACCCGCGGAATAATGAGCAGCGACGACACGACGCCGCACAGGTTCACGACGAGCACGCCGTCGAAGGGGCCGAGCAGAATCACGATCAGCGGCGACGCTACGAGCGCGAACCCCATGCCCGTGATGCGTTGAGAGAGTGCTCCTATAACGACGGCGAGAGCGACAAGAGCGAGCACCGCCCCAGCCTAAGCGGATGCCGGGTTTACCAAAGACCGCAGCAGGCGCAGAGTGCGGGCTGCCCGTCGCGAGGCAGCGGGGATGGTGGCAGGGCTAGAGGTTTTTGGCGTAGCAGACGCTCAGTGGCTCGCCCACGTAGTCGCCGAAGTTTTCGATGCGGCTGTAGCCCTCGCGCTCGTAAAAGCGCATGGCGTCGGGCTGGGCTGTTCCGGTTTCGAGCGCCAACGTCGTTGCTGACTGGGCGCGGGCCCATTCTTCGAGTCCCTTGAGTACAGCAACTGCAATACCGGTACCGCGCTGAGCGGGCGTGACGTACATCCGCTTCACTTCAAAGATCTCTTCGCTCAGCTCACGGAGCCCGCCGCACCCAGCCGGAACGCCATCGACATAGGCGATCAAGAACACCACAACAGAGTCAGCGTTCGGCTTGACGCCGGGTTCGCTGTCTTCGGTTCCGTACCGTGCTGTGAGCTCAGCGCGCTGCGCTGAACGCAGCATGACCGAGTCGGCGTGCTCAAAGGGAACGCTACGGAGTTCGAGTTCGTAAGTGTCTTCCACGTCAGAATTCTAGTCTGCGTGCCACACGGAGCTCGCCAAGTGTCGACGACGCTGCTAGCGGTGATTAGTTGCGACTCGGGAAGATTCCTAGGTGGCAGAGTGTCCACGTCATGTTGTTAGGCGTGACCGCGCTCATGTCGGGAATGTTGAAGGTGGTGCGACCATCACCGCCGTAGGTGGTCCCTAGAAGCGAGAAGAGTGCAGTGTTGTTTGCAATTGACAGTTCACGCCCATCGGCCACGATGCCTTCACCGGCGTAGCTTGATGCTGTCAATGAGAGGGTGCCCAGATAGCACTCGTAGGTTCCGCCGTCACCCGCGCGATTAACGCTACTTCCGAAGCTGTTGGAGAGAGCGGAATCGCCGGTTGCGCCGGTTGCGCCGGCAGCTCCTGTTGCGCCGGCAGCTCCCGTTTCGCCTGTTGGGCCCGCGTCGCCCTGAGGCCCCTGCGGGCCGGCCGGGCCGTCAGCGCCGTTGGTGCCCGTTGCGCCGGTGGGGCCTGTGGCGCCGGTGAGGCCGATGGGGCCGGTCGCTCCGGTGAGTCCTGTAGTGCCGTCAGTGCCGTCTGCACCCGCGGCGCCAGTGGCTCCCGTCGGTCCTCTGAGCGCGGTGCCTCCGTTCGCCCCGGTGAGTCCTGTTGCGCCTGTTGCGCCATTGAGACCGTCGGCGCCATCAGCTCCGTCGCTACCATCAGCGCCATCAGTGCCGTTTTTCCCGTCTTCGCCGTCCGCGGCAGCGTCGGTCATGAAGACTGCTTCGACAAAACCGGCACCGCACGAGTCGCCAGCGTCAATGAGCTTGATAGCCGAGGCGGTGGTGTCGACGCAGGCCTTCTGCAGCGCATCCGCAGAACTGCCCTGGCTCGTGCAGCCGGCAAGCATGACGGCTGCCACGGCTGCTCCTGCAAACAGTCGAAGTGAACGGGACGGCGTACGGGAGGCTGAAGGCAAAGAGGAGATCCAGACATAGGAGAAGCGCAGTAATGCGTCACGGGTTGATACAAACATAACGAAGTTCTCTCAGTTAACCCAAGTGGTCTCGGCCCCCAGTATGGGGGTGCAGCGGGCGTTCTACCTGCCTGCCATGGTGGGTGAACACAGCTACAGGGTGCAGAATTCGAAGCATGATGAATGCGAACGGCGGTGGGCAGCGCGGTGGCGAAGAACTGATCAGTGACGTAGCCGAACCCGTCGCATTAATAGCTTCCTCCCACGCCTTCGAGGAAGTGGTGGCTGCTGTTCGCGCCGGCACAATCGATGCGGATGAGGCCTCAGCCCAACTCATCAGACTGCTGACCGACAAAGAGATGCTCGGTCTGCTCGACGGTGACTCTCCCCGGCGGCTCCTGCCCTTCATCCCGGCCCTTCTCGGGCGGCGGCCATTCGTGGCCGGTGCAGTGTCACGGCTCGGCATCCCCGGCATCCGCTTCAGCGATGGTGCTCGCGGCGTCGTGATTGGCGCGGCTACGGCGTTCCCCGTGACAATGGCGCGGGCGGCAACGTGGGACCCAGAGCTTGAGGAGCGCGTCGGGGTGGCAATCGGCGCCGAGACCCGCGCTCGGGGCGCCAACTACTCGGCGTCGGTGTGCGTGAACCTGCTGCGGCATCCGGCCTGGGGGCGCGCGCAGGAATGCTACGGCGAAGACCCGGTACTCGTCGGCCAGATGGGCTCGGCCCTCACCCGCGGTGTTCGCGTGCACACGATGGCGTGCGTCAAGCATTTCGCGCTCAACTCCATGGAGAACGAACGTTTCGAAGTGGATGTCGCCGTCGACGACCACGCCCTGCACGAGGTGTATTTGCCCCATTTCAAAGCCACGGTGGATGCCGGAGCCGACTCGATCATGAGCGCCTACAACCGGGTGCGCGGCGAGTATATGGATGTCAACCGCGCCCTGCTGACAGACGTACTGCGCGACGAGTGGGGCTTCACCGGCTTCGTGACGAGCGACTGGGTGTTCGGTACGCACGATGCCGTCGCGAGCCTCGAAGCCGGAATGGACGTCGAGATGCCGCTGCGGATGCTGCGGGCTCGTGCCCTCCCTGCGGCTCTCCGTAACGGTGAGCTCGACCGCGCGACCGTGCTGCAGTCGGCCCACCGCATCCTGCGCACCAGCATTCTGCATGCGGCCACGCGCCAGCAGCAGGAGCCGGATGTGTCAGTCATCGCCTCGCCCGCGCACCGGGCTCTTGCCCTTCACGCCGCCGCCGAGTCGATCGTGCTGCTCAAGAACGACGCTGTTGAAACCGCGCCCCTGCTGCCGTTGCCGCGCACCACGCGTCGGCTCGCTGTCATCGGGCGGCTCGCTGACGCAGACAATCTGGGCGATCACGGCTCATCGCGGGTGCGGCCGCCGTCCACCGTTTCCCCGTTGCAAGGGTTGCGCGAAGCGTTCCCCGCGGCTCACATCACGACCGCCACAGGCAAGGACGAGAGCGCTGCTGCGGCGCTCGCGGCGCAGGCAGAGATCGCGATCGTCGTTGTCGGGCTCGATCAGCATGACGAGGGGGAGTCGGTTGTCACCGGGGGAGTCGACGTCGGAATCCTCGGTCGCGCATTCAACTCCGGCCTGTCTCGCCGCATTTTCATCGGGCTGGCGCACCTCGCGGCACGCTTCGTTCGCGGTGGCGATCGCAGCTCGCTCGAACTGCGGCCTTCTGACGCGAGTCTCATCAGAGCCGTTGCCGCAGCCAACCCGCGCACGGTGGTGGTGCTGGTCGGCGGCAGTGCGATCGTGACCGACGCCTGGCGGGATCGTATTTCTGCGCTGGTTCTCGCCTGGTACGGCGGCATGGAAGGCGGGCACGCGCTCGCGAGCATGCTCACCGGCGAGGCCGAACCCGGAGGCCGGTTGCCCTTCGTCATCCCGCGCGACGCCGCTCAACTGCCTCCATTCGACAGCGCAGCGAAGGCAGTGGTCTATGACGACACCTGGGGCCAGCGCCACCTCGATGGCACCGGCAGCACTCCCGCCTTCCCCTTCGGATTCGGCCTGGGCTACACGACGATGACCCACGAGCTGCTCGACCACACCTTCGCCGACACCGGCGGCAGCGCTCGCGTGCTCGTCACCAATACAGGGGACCGCGACGGATCGATCGTCGTGCAGCTTTACGCTGCTGACGTGGCGGCCGAGCATCCGGTCGCCCAATTAGTGGGCTTTCAGAAAGTGATAGTGCGGCGCGGGGCGAGCACGACCGTACAGATTGCGCTCGATGCGGGGCCGACGTTGCAGCGGGATCCGAATACTCGACAGTGGAGCGCGCGGTCAGGCGAGTGGGCGCTGCTCGCCGCTCAGCACAGCCCGTCGAACTGGACTGGCGCGGAGCCGTTGCGCCCTATCGCCGGCTAGCGCCGGTAGCCGCGTGCGGGAGCGGGTCAATGCGAACACGCAGGGAGTCGTCGTGGCGCAGAACGGCCCGGATCAAGCGGCGGCCCTCCCAGCGAAGCGACGCGAGTGTCTGATCGGGGCGGAGCACTAACTCGCCCTCGGTCGACGCGTAGCGCTTCTGCAGGTCTTTCAGCTCGTCGGCTTTCAGGAGTGCGACCGTGCTGTTGTCGGTGGGATCGGTCAGCCGTACCAGAGCGGAATCTCCCCGCAAGTCGCTCGCCACCAGTCGTTTTTCGCTGGCGGCAAGAATAGCTTTTTGAGCGTCTCGGGTCACGACAATCGGGCGGCGCGGGCCATCGAGCAGGCCGGTAAGAACGTCCGCTGCGGCATCTGGCCGGCCAGTTTTCTTCGCGGCTGCTTGCATCCGTTCGAGGCGGCCGGGCTCGCGCAAAATCTGGTCGATCTTCCAGCCGAGCGTGGTGACGTCATTGCAGCGAACAGCTGCACCCTGCTCCATCAGGTAGTCACCGTTGCGAACCTCTTGCCCCGGGATGGGGTTTACCAGCACCATCGGCAACCCCGCCGCCATGCATTCGGAAGCCGATAGCCCGCCCGGTTTACCCACAAAGAGGTCGGCGCTTCTCAGAAGTGCGGGCATCTCGGTTGTGAATCCCAGAATGTGGAAGCGATCGTCAGTGCCAACGAGTTTCTCAATGTCGTCACGAGTCTCCTCGTTGTGTCCGCATACGACGGTGGCTGTGAAGGCTGAGCGCATATGCAGTGTCTGCCGCACCGCAGCGACGGCGTAGTCCCCGCCCGCAGCGCCTGCAGAAATCAAGATGTGGGGAACGTCATGGGCGACGCGGTCGGTTTCGGCATCCGGATACGAACTGATCGGGATGCCGGTGGCGGCTACACGATCGGCGGGCAGGCCGAGCGCCATCAGTTCCACCCTGCCTTCCTCGCGCGCCACATTAAACGAGTGGAATGCGCTGGTCAGCCAGAGGCCTTGAGGGTCGTAGTCGGTGGTGACAACCGCTGTTTTGGCATCAATTACTCCGCGCATAAGGAGCGTGGACATGAGCTGGGCGGGAAGAAAGTGTGTGCTGACGATTGCGGTCGGCTGAAAGCGTTTGATGGCGCGAATCACGGGAAGAGAGTTGGCCTGCGTCCAGGGGTCGATCGGTCCCCTGCGCCAAAAAGGGGCGTCGCTGACGTCGTACGCCCACTCAAGCACCCACGGCAAACCTTTGGCGAGCACGAAGTAGCCCTTGCCCAACACGTCGCGGTACAGAGTGCTGCTCACCTGAAGCACGTCGAGCACTTTCACTTCGACGACATCCGTGCGCGCATCACACGCTTGGCGCACTGCCGCGGCGGCGCTGTTATGCCCCGAGCCGACACCAGCAGACAAGATCAGTACCCGCTCTCCTCCAGCAGTGGGGGAATGAGTGGGGAGGGTCTCTGGCATGGAGGAAATGATAGTCGAGCCCGGTGCGGCTGCGCCCGGAGTTTGTGCAGTTCCGTTCCCGGAAAACTTCTTAGAGCCAGCGATGCTCTGAGGTCGCTACGCGCGCAGCCTCGGCGAAGCGGGCGAATCGTTCGCGCTCCACCGCGTCATACGTTTCTGCCGCCACGGATGCGTCGAGCCGGTCGATCTGCGCCGACACCGCTTCGGACTGTTCGGTGCGTTGCGCGCGGTAGCCCACTTCTTGCAGCAGTTGGTACAAACGCTCGACCACTCCGGGGTCGCTCGCGCCATAGCGCCGTGGCTGAGTCAGGGCGACGTCGAGCAGGTTGATGAAATTGTGGGGCTTGATGATCACGCGCACGATGTCGTCATCATCGGTGAGCCCGCGAGACTGAATCTCCAGGTCCGCGAGCGAGCACAGCGTCGCCGAAATATGGCCGAGCGTGTGCACTGCCGTCGTCGGGTCGTTAACTCCCGGGGAGAGAGCGCGTGCCGTGATATCCACGAGCTGGCGGATGCCAAAACCAATATCTTGGCTGGCCGTGCGCTCGTAGGCGAGGCTGACGGCGCCGACCAACGCACTGTTGATGGTGGCGCGTTCTTCGTCATCCATGTGGCGCATGGGGTCACGCGGCCACCAGCGCAGCACCGGGGTGCCGCTGACCACGTGATGGCCGACGGTGTGTTCTTCGCGCGCCACGATGTCGTGTTTGATCGCGATCGTCAGCAGGCGTGAGCGATCACTGGAACGAATGAACCCTGAGCGCTTGGCGAGGCTCAGCTCGATGCGCTCGGCGGGTGGCCACTCGGGCAGTTCCGTTTCACCGGTTGCCATGGTGGATGCCACGAGCTCGATGGTCTTACTGGTTTCGAGGTACACCTGCCGCATCGTTGTCTCAATGCGCAGTTGCCGCGCGAGGTGCGCCAGGAACAGCGTGAGCATGACAACGCTCGCGAGGGTCAGGAGCGACGCCAACGTCACCGCGAGGCGCGGCACGATCGGGTCGATGCTGTCGTCGCCGTCCTGAACCGTGCGCAACACCGTGAGGGCGTAAGCGAAGGTGCCCACGAACACCGAGAGCGTCCAGTGCACCGTCTGGTCTTTGAGGAAGGTGCGCAGCACGCGCGGCGATGCTTGGCTGCTGGCCAATTGGAGCGCGACGACGGTGAGAGAGAAAGTGAGGGAGGTTGCGGTGATCAGCGAACCCGAGATGGCCGAGAGCACGGCGCGGGCGCTTTCGGGGCCGCCGGCAAACAGGAATCGTTCAACGCCGACGGGCAATGACGAGTCAACGGCACGATCGATCAGGGGGAGCACGATGCCCAAGATCACGGCAATGATGATCGACATCGTAGGCAACGGCCACAGCTCAGCGGCGATGCCCTCGCGCACGGTGGCGATCCACCGGCGCAGGGAATTGCGGCGTGCACTCTGTGTTGCTAGCTCGCTCATGACATCCCTCTCGAATTGCCCTAGTTAATCACGTCAGCCTTTGTTGTGGTGCCTGCCCCTAGGCTGGAGCAACGCCAATGAAAGGAAATCACTCGATTGTTTGAATGGGTATCGTGGCTGGGTCTTGCCGTTGCTGTCGTGATTGCGCTTGTCGCCGTCGTCATTGCCGTCGGGGTGATCTCTCTCATTGTGCGCGGCATCGCACGGCTTCGGCCTGGGGTTTACGAAACCTTGGCTCCAACTCGCCGCCGACTTCGCGTACTCATGGCCTTGCTTGCCGTGTGGGCTGCGATCTCGATCACTCTTCCGGTGGAGAGCATGCGCGACGTTATCGATGGTGTTCTTCTCGTGCTGGTGATTGCCGCCAGCGGCTGGGTGCTGATCGCCGTGATCAACCTTTTGCTCAATCGCACCCTCACTCGATACCCCACTGACGTTCCCGACAACCGGGCTGCTCGCCGAATCCGCACCCAGATTCAACTGATTCGCCGCATCCTCGGAGCGGTCATCATCATCGTCACGATCGGCGCCATCCTCTTGACGCTCCCCGGTGCCGAAGCACTCGGCGCCAGTGTGCTCGCCTCTGCTGGTCTCGTCAGCGTTGTGGCCGGTATCGCCGCGCAGTCCGCTCTCGCCAACGTCTTTGCCGGAATGCAGCTCGCCTTCAGCGACGCCATCCGAGTGGATGACGTCGTGATCGCCGACGGCGAATGGGGTCGCATCGAAGAGATCACCCTCACCTACATCGTCGTGAGCATCTGGGATCAGCGCCGCCTCGTGCTGCCCTCCACGTACTTCACGACCACGCCATTCCAGAACTGGACCCGTAACGCCACCGAACTTCTCGGCGAGATCAACTTCGATCTCGACTGGCGCGTCAACATCGACCAGATGCGCGTGCATCTCAAGAAGATCGTTGCCGAATCCGACCTGTGGGACGGCCGCACCGCCAACATCCAAGTCGTGGACGCCACGGGTGGCTTCGTGCGCGTTCGCGTGCTGATTAGCGCCGCAGACTCTGGCGCTCAATGGGACCTCCGCACTCACGTGCGCGAAGAGATGGTCGGCTGGCTGCAGCAGAAAGACTCCGCAGCCCTGCCGCGCACTCGCGTGCTCATGGTCGACAACGAAGCCCGTGGTCGCACCAAGGGCTCGGTCGAACCTCAAGAGCGCGGCCTCTTCAGCGGTAGCGCTGAGGCCGACGCTCGTCGTCAAGAGTTCACGGGGGCGATTCCGGTTCAAGACAACGTTCCCGAAAACCTCGTTGGCCCAGAAGAGACCGATGCTGATGAGGCTCAGGCTTCCACTGACAAGCGCGTCATCAACGACTAGGAGTCATTCACGATGCCCGGCCTCGACAATGTTGTCAGTTCCCCGCCACTCAGTTCACGCAGCTGGGGGTTGGTGCCGGCAGCGCTGTTGAGCGGATCGGCGGTGCTGATGTTCTCGCTTCGGCTTCCGCTGCTGGGCTATGTCGTGGTGGCATTTGCGCTCGCCGCCGCGTGGTTCACCGACAGCCGCAAGCACACCGAGGGGCTCGCGAAAGACCTGCTGCTGATCGCGGTCGGCATGATCATCGTCTCCACGGTGTCGGTTGAAGCCGACATCAGCTGGGGCAACTTCTTCCTGCTCGGTTTCGTGCTGGCTGCGGCCGTTGCCGTGCCCTACGCACTGTCACGTTTTGTGTTCAAAGACCGTCTCATCCGCTTTCCATGGCGGGGCGGATGGCCGTGGAACCGCGTTCAGTGGGGCTACCTGTTTCTCGTGCTCTTTCTCGGCTGGCTCATTCTGCCGTTCTACTTCATTACGAGTGGCGTGTACCTCAACTGGCCCATCGTCACGACGCCCGACGAGATCGGCCGTCTCTTCGTTGGTGTGAACGCCGTCGGCACGTGGGATGAGCTGTTCTTCATCCTCACCGTCTTCGTGCTCTTCCGTCGACACTTCCCGGTGTGGCAGGCCAACCTGCTGCAGATGGTGATCTTCGTGGCGTTCCTGTGGGAACTCGGCTACCAATCGTGGGGCCCGCTGCTCACCATCCCGTTCGCCCTGCTGCAGGGCTGGATCTACTCGACCACCAAGTCGCTCGTCTACGTGCTGAGCGTGCACCTACTGTTCGACGCGGTGGTGTTCCTCGTCATCGTGCACGCCAGAAACCCGGGAGTGATCGGGTTCTTCCTGCTGTAGCAGGCAGTGCGGCGGTGCCGCCGATCCTGCGAAGTTACTCTTTGCCGCCGGGAGGACCCACGGTGATCAGCACGACGTAGAGCAGAATGACGGCGCCCGCGATCAGCGCAACCAAGATGTACGGGTGGTTCAAGAACCAGCGCATCGTGCGGTCGACCCAGCCAGCATCTCGCGGATGATCGGATGCTTCCTTGCGCCAGTCGCCCTTGAGACGACCCGAGCGTGCAAGCCACAGCTCCACCGGAATGGTCGCGTACGGAATCACGGCGCTACCGATGGTGAGAACGGCGGTGCCGACGCTCCAACGCTGGTTCACCGTCAACAACACGGCCGTGGCACCGTAGGCGAGGAAGACGAAACCGTGGATGGCCCCACCGATCGACACCGCGACATCCAGCCCCGCCGTAGCGCGCAAGATGAGGCCGGTGATGAGCAGGGTCCAGGTGACCGCCTCAGCAAAGGCAAGAACACGGAACAGTGACTTCGGGGTCGCAAACATGGGGCCGAGCTTTCAGTTTTAGGCGTTGGCCATCAACGAGCTGATCGCGCTCGTGAAGAACGTGAGGCCGTCGGTGCCCGAACGCATGGCAGCGCGAGTGTCTGGGCCAAAACCAGGCTCGGTCGCGTGCTCGGGATGAGGCATCAGACCAACAACGTTGCCACGAGCATTCGAGATGCCAGCAATGTCATTCGCCGACCCGTTGGGGTTGACCTCGAGGTAGCGGAACACAACCTGGCCTTCACCCTCAAGGCGGTCAAGAGTGTTCTGGTCGGCGATGTAGCCGCCCTCACCGTTCTTGAGCGGGATGATGATCTCTTCGTCTTCTTTGAAGCCGTTGCTCCACGCGGTGTCGACGTTCTCGACGCGCAGCTTCTGGTCGCGGCAGACAAAGTCGCCGTGATCGTTGCGCACGAGGCCGCCAGGTAGAAGGTGTGACTCCACCAAAATCTGGAAACCGTTGCAGATGCCCAAAACAGGCATTCCGGCGTTAGCGGCCGTGATGACTTCGCTCATGATGGGCGAGTGGGCTGCGATTGCGCCGGCACGGAGGTAGTCGCCGTAGCTGAAACCACCGGGCAGAACGATGGCATCCACGTTCTTGAGGTCGTGGTCGCCGTGCCACAGGGCTACCGGCTCACCGCCACCCAGCTTGACAGCACGCTGAGCGTCACGGTCGTCGAGCGAACCCGGGAAGGTGATGACTCCGACGCGCACTATGCGCCCTGAGCGTCGTCGGCGGGGCGAGCCTCGCCGACATAAATAACGTCTTCAATGACCGTGTTGGCGAGAAGATCGTTCGCGATCTCGCGGGCCTCAGCCAGCAGCTCATCAGTGATCGGGCCCTCAACGGTGAGCTCAAAACGCTTACCGATGCGCACCGCGCTGAACTCGCTCTTGTCGAGACGGACGAGGGCGCCGGCTACGGCCTTACCCTGAGGATCGAGGATTTCAGCCTTAGGCATTACCTCGACGACAATAATTGGCACCGAATCACTCCATGATTTCGCGCGGGCGGATTGCACCAAGTCTAGCGGAGGGTAGCCGTGCGCCAGACTGTACCCATGGACATTGACCGCGCAGTGCAATCTCGCATCGTTCGTACGCTCGTTGCGGGGCAAGTGCTCGCCGGTCTGGGGCTCGGAGCAACCGTTGCCGTCGGTGCGATTCTGGCTGCCGATCTAGGTGGCGAGACGCTCTCGGGTGCCGCCGCGACCTCCAGCACCCTGGGCGCTGCGCTTGTATCGATTCCGCTGGCACGACTTGCTCAGCGTTGGGGGCGGCGGCCTGCACTGGCACTGGGCGCGGGCGTTGCGGCCGGCGGTTCGCTCATCACCGTTATCGCGGTGGGCGTCGCGTTCTTCCCGCTCCTCATTCTTGGTTTTGCGATGCTCGGTGTCGGAACGGCCGTTGGTCTTCAGGCGCGCTTTGCGGCGACGGATGTCGCGGCTCCGGCACACCGCGGTCGTGACCTCTCTCTCGTTGTCTGGTCGACCACGATCGGTGCCGTCGCCGGCCCGAACCTCATCGGCCCGGGCGAAGCGATTGCGCAGTGGCTCTCGTTGCCCACCAACACCGGATCGTTTGTCTTCGCGATCGCCGCGCAGCTCGCAGCGATGGCGCTCTATCTTGTGGCGCTGCGCCCCGATCCGCTCACTCTCGCTCGCAACCGCCCCGTCGATGCTGCGGTTGCTGCGGATGCCGGAATCGTGCGCGGTCGTGGCCCGTTGGTCTTCGCTATCGCTGCTATCGCGATTAGCCATGCGGTGATGGTCTCGATCATGGCAATGACTCCCGTGCACTTGAGCCACCACGGAGCGAGCCTCACGATTATCGGCTTCACCATCAGCCTGCACATCGCCGGTATGTACGCACTCTCGCCCGTGTTCGGTTGGGCGAGTGACCGTTTCGGGCGCATCCCGACAATTCTTATTGGGCAAGGGTTCTTCGCGGCATCCGTCGTGGTCGTTGCGCTGGGAGAACTCAGCAACACGGCTGTCACCGTCGGGCTTGTGTTGCTCGGGCTCGGCTGGAGCGCATCAACCGTTGCGGGCTCGGCACTCGTCGCCGACCTTGCGACCGGAAAAACGAAGCTCCGCATTCAGGGTCGCAGTGACACCATCATGAGTCTCGCCGGTGCCTTCGGCGGAGGGTTTGCGGGGCCCATCCTCACGCAAGTTGGCTACGCCGGCCTCGCCTGGGGGGCCGGAATCCTGGTGCTGGTCGTTACGGTGGCCGCGCTTGTCGTCTGGCGAAGCGCTGCTGTTGCCGCAGCCGAAGAAGTATTGCTCGACGACAAAGTCACCTCATAACAAAGGCCTCTCCGCGCAGTGTGCAGAGAGGCCTCGTCAGGAAATCGCGAGAGCGCGACTACTGCTGGAGTGCAGCCTGAAGGTCGAAGGTGAGGGCCACGTCTTCGCCGAGAAGAACGCCGCCGGTTTCGAGAGCTGCGTTGTAGTTCACGCCGAAGTTGGTGCGGTTGATCACAGTGCTGGCGCTTGCCGCCGCAATGGTCTGGCCGTAGGGGTTCTGGGCGATGCCGCCGAACTCGCCCTTCAGGGTGACAGGCTTCGTGACGCCACGGAGGGTGAGGTCGCCCTCGATGGTGAGGTCATCGCCGTTGATTGCGACAGAGGTCGACTTAAAGGTGGCGGTGGGGAACTGCTCAACATTGAAGAAGTCGTTGTTGCGCAGGTGGCCGTCGCGGTCTGCCTGGTTGGTGTTGATCGTCGCCATGGCGATCTCTGCCGTCACCGAGTTCTCGGCGGGCGTTTCGGAGGTGACGATGGTGCCCGAGAAACCCTCGAAGGTTCCGCGAACCTTGCTGATCATGAGGTGCTTGACGGTGAAAGAAACCGTCGAGTGAGTGGCATCAATGTGCCACGTGCCGGTAGTGAAGCTGGGGTGTTCAAGGAGAGAAGTAGTCATGTAGATCGGCAACTCTCAGTGGGGCTAATCCATTCCGAGAGTGCGGGTCTGTTCGCTGGGAGCGTGACTCAGCAATCATCGAGGCCACCCACAGCATCCGCTGCCCAATTGACGAGCGACAGTAGGTAGGCTCGCACTATGGACACCACGGGACTCGACGAATTTCTTGAGCACAACGACTTCTCTGGCACGGTCCTCATCAAGCGAGGTAACGCCACCATTTACGAGGCTGTCGCGGGCAAGGCCAGCCAGCGCTGGGATGTGCTGAATACGCCAGATACTCGCTTCGACTCGAGCTCGATCACCAAACTTTTCACGAGCGTTGCTGCGCTGCAGCAAGTGTCGAAGGATGACCTCGACCTCGAGACATCCATCCACCACTATGTTGATTTGGCCGAGACCGAGATCGACCCGGCCGTGACGCTGTTGCATGTGCTCACCCACACGAGCGGCATTGCGGATGACGTGGATGAAGAGGAGGGCGAAAGCTACGCCGACCTCTGGGCAGAATTCCCGACCTACACAATTCTTGAGCCCGCCGACCAGCTCCCCACCTTTGTGAACAAGGAGTCGCTGGCCGAGCCCGGTGTCGAATGCGTTTACACCAACGCGGGTTACGTGCTCGCAGGCCTTGCGCTTGAGAAGGTCACGAAGACCGACTACCGCCAGTACATTTTCGACGAGGTTTTCACGCCGGCCGGCATGGTCGACTCGGGGTTCTATGACCGTCGGGATGCCGCCCCTCGCGTTGCCGAGGGCTGGGACTACATCGACGGCCGTTGGGTTTCCAATATCTACAGCGCCCCGCCCATTGGTCTGCCCGATGGCGGAGCTCACGTCACCGCCGCCGACCTCATTCGCTTCATTCAGGCTGTGCGCAACGGCGAGCTTCTCGACACCGAATTCACCGAAGAGTTTCTCACCCCGCAGGTGCAGTACGACGAAGAGACCTGGTACGGCTTCGGTCTCGAGTTCGACATGAATGAAGACGGCACCGTGCGCAGCTACTTCGCCGACGGTGTCAGCCCCGGCGCCTCCGGAATCGTGCGCCACTACCTCGAGAACGGTCTCGACGTTGTGGTGCTTTCGAACTCCGAAGAGGGCGCGTGGCCGGTCATCCGCGAGATCGACGAACGCCTCGGCGGGTAACCTGTCGGTTCGCTAGCTCGCTAGTGCGCTCGGCGGCTAGCTCGCGCTACTGCGCAGTGCTGACGCGAATTGTGTTGGCCCACGGGTCATCGAAGCTGAGGGTCTGGCCATCGTGACGCAGCGGGATGCCGTGGTGTGTCATCCGTTCGCCAAGCGCTCCGAGATCGTCGGCATTCGGCACCGCTATATCGATTTGGGCAAGCCCGAGTGCGGGCAGGCGCGGACCAGCGCCGCTCGAGTTCCACGTGTTCATAGCCATGTGGTGGTGGTAGCCGCCGGCGCTCACGAACACGGCGCTTCCGGGGATTTCGGTGGTCGCTTCGAAGCCGAGATGGTTCACGTAAAACTCGCGGGCTGTTTTTACGTCGCCGACTTGCAGGTGCACGTGGCCGACGCGGGCACCACCGATGACGGGCTGCTCGACGGCGGCCTCGGTGAGGTACTCCTGAAGGAAGCTGTTGGGGTCGAGAAAGAGGGTCGCCATTTCGACGGCGCCGTGGGTCCAGCTCCACTGGGTGCGGTCGCGATCCCAATAGAGCTCAACGCCATTGCCTTCGGGGTCGGTGAAATAGAACGCTTTGCTCACGAGGTGGTCGGCGCTGCCGGTGAAGGTCTTCGGGTAGCGAGTGGCGACCGAATAGACGGATGCCGCCAGCGCTTCTTCGGTGTCGAACAGAATGGCGGTGTGGAACAGTCCGGCATCGCGCGGGCTCGCGTGCTTGAGCGCGGGGGAATGCTTAAGGATCACGACGGGCGTGGTGCCGCGACCGAGAACGACCGTGTCAGAAGACTCGCTCAGCACGGTTAGCGCCACGGCATCCCGGTAGTACGCGGTGAGCGCATCAAGGTTTGCGACGCTGAGCGTCACCGCGCCCATGGCGGTGTCGGCGGCAAGGAGATCGGTCATGGCCGGTACAACCTTGCCGCCAACAGCGGTATTCCGAAAGCTCTGGGGGAGTGGGCGGGCAGACCTAAGCGGCCGCGCTCACACCTTTAAGCTCTGCAAGCTCGCGCAGGCCAGAAGCCAAGCGTGAGACGCCTTCCCGGAAGATTTCGTCGCGGCCGTTCGAGCCGTACATGACGCGGATGTAGCCCTCGCCGACGTTGCCGAACCAGTTGCCGGGGGAGACACCGAGCTGCTGGGTCTCGACGAGGTGCTTGACGACTTCGAGCGAGGTGCCGAGCTCGGAGATGTTGACCCAGTGATAGAAACCACCGGCCGGCATTGTGACGCCCACGCCAGGGATACCCTGGAGCGCCTCGAAGATCGCGTGGCGACGCTGGTCGTAGATCGTGAACCACTCATCCGTGTAGGCGGGGTTCTCGTAGGCGGCGGCAACACCGTATTGAGCGAAGGTGTTCGTGGGGCCGACGTAGTTGAAGGTCGCGATCTTGAGCAGCGGCATAATCTCGGCCGGAGCAACGAGGTAACCCACGCGGAACCCCGTGAGGCCGAGGTCTTTCGAGGTGCCGAAGACGGTGAGGGTGCGTTCGCGCATTCCGGGCAGAGTCGCGAAGTTCACGTACTCGGCGCCGTCGTAGATCTGGCGCTCGAAGTCTTGGTCAACGATCACTCCCAGGTCGAACTCTTCGGCCAGCGCTGCGAGTTCCATGAGATTCTCGCGGGTGTAGACGGTGCCGGTCGGGTTGTTGGGGTTGGTGATCACGATGGCGCGTGTGCGTTCCGTGATGCGCGAGCGGAACTCATCCATCCGCAGGGCGAAGCCGTCTTCTTCGTAGGTCGGAACCTCAACGCACACCGCACCCATCTGGTGGATGTCGTTGATGTTCTCTGCGAAGCCGGGGCTCGTGACGAGAACTTCATCGCCCTGGCCGGGGCGGATGCAGATGCGAATCGAGAGAAAGAGGGTGAAGGCCGAGCTGGGGCCAACCATCAACTCCGTTTCGGGGTCGATCTCCATCCCGTTGAAGTCCCACAGTTTGTTAACGAGCGCCGTCTTCAGGCGAGGCTCGGCGTAGCCGTTGTCGAGCGAGTAGTGCGTTTTGCCGTCATCGAGGGCTTGCTTGGTGGCATCGATGACGTGATCCGGCAGGCACTTATCTGGCGCGAACGGATCCGCGCCCATCATCATGATCCGACGCTCGGGATCGAGCCCTGCATAGAGGGAAAAATCGGGAGCGGCGAGGTCTCGCCACGAATCATCAATGCGCACGGAGCTGCTTTCTGTTGGAGCGGTTATTCGTCAATGCCGAGAATGTGAGTGAGCGGTGACGTGTCGTTGACCCGGCCGAGACTGATCATCGCTTCTACGCGCTGAAGGCCAGCGACGGCTCCCAGCTTCTCGAGCAGAAGGGTCTGCAGCTCGGCATGATCTTTCAGACGGAAACGCGCCATCATGTCGTAGGTGCCGCTCAGGATCAGAATCTCAGTGAGGGAAGGAATTGCCTGCAGAGCCTCAATGACCGTCAGCATTTTGGCATCCGACGTGATCTTGATCGGGATCACGACGAGCATCGGGCGGCCCATCGCTGACCAGTCCATCTCGATGCTGCGGCGGCGAATGACACCCGTGCGCTCGAGGCGGGCAACGCGCTCGCCGACGCTCGGCGCCGACATCCCGACCAGTGCCCCGAGGCTGCGTAGCGAAACGCTGGCGTCTTCGTGCAGATGGCGGATCAGCTGAAGGTCAACCGTGTCGAGCTCGACCTTGGGTGTGCTCTCTTCGAGCAGGTCAATGATCGTGGAGGCTTCGGCCGCTGCGACGGGATCAGTCATTGTTCGCGAACCCGTTGGCCTCAAGGTTGTTGAGCAGGTCGAGCGTGAACTGGATGTGGGTGAGGTAGTCCTCGAGGTAGCCGTGTTCGTTGTAGCCGTGCATGTTGCCCTCCGGTCGCAAAGTTCCGGTGGGTGAGATCAGGGGAGCCCCGAGATGTTCAAGGAAGAATGCTCCCGGTCCGGAACCAGTCATCACATCGTAGATGACCGGTTCTGCTTCGAAAGCTTTTGTTGCAGCTTCCAGCACCGAGACCGCGAACGGAGTGTCTACCGGAGAGAACGCAGGCTGCATGGTGCGGATGAGGTTGACCTGAATATCGGGAGCGGTGTCGCCGAGGAAGGTCTTCACGGCATCGAAGCACGCGTGCGGGTCCATTCCCGGAACGAGCCCGAAGCGCACCTTCGCGGTGCCCTTCGCCGGAACACTGTGGCTGACGCTGGGGTCGATATCGAAGCCTGAGAGGCTCATCGACGGGGTGAAGATGAAGCGCTCCTTCAGCTCTGCCGCGGGCAGATCCTTCAAAGGGTTGACGCCGGGGAGGCTGATGGCATCGCCGGGAAGCGAAAGCTCCTGCGTGCGAGCCTTGGCTGCGGCATCCGGACGCAACGCAGAATCCGTGAAACCGGGAACGGCGATGAGGCCGTCCTCGGTGACGAGAGACGTGATCGCCCGCATCAACTCGAGCGGTGCGGAACGCAGAATCTGCGAATACGAGGGGTGCTGATTGGAGGCCAGGATGTTCAGGCTCAGGCTGATCTCCATGCCGCCACGGCATCCGAAGCCGACTGCGGGGCGACCGTCGTCTTCACGAAGGTAGCTCTCCCACAGCACGGCATCGGAGCTGAGGCGTTCGGAGTTCTCGGCCAACACTGTTTCGAGGCCGGGGCTACCGATCTCTTCACACGGGTCGGCGAGGTAGATCATGCTGTACGGCAAGCCGTCCGGGTGATCCTCAATGAACAGTTCGAGCGCGCGTAGGCGGCTCGTGACATCGGCCTTGTCGTCACAGGCACCGCGGGCCCACATGGCGCCGTCGCGGATTTCTGATTCGAAGGGGCCCGAAATCCACTGGTCGAGGTCGCCGACAGGCTGCACGTCGTAGTGGTTGTAGAGCATGAGCGTTTTGTCGCTCGCTCCGGGGAAGTAGGCGACCACGACCGGCCCGTATTCAGGAATCTCGATGCGCTCGACGCGCTCGCTGAGCCGGCGAAGCTTCTGCTCCAACCAGTCGGCGGCAGCTTCGATCGCACCACGATCGCTTGCCACAGAAGGAAAGCGACAGAATTCCTGCCATTCGCGGATGCTCTGCTCACGCTCGGCATCAATACGGGGGTCGCGCACGATTAGACTCCTCGGGAAATGGCGACGGGGGTGAGCTCGTACGGGTAGTCCGTAATGCGCTCGGCCCCGGTTTCGGTGACGAGAACGATGTCTTCGAGGCGAACTCCGCCGAAGCCCTGGCGGTAGCAGCCGGGCTCGATGGCGATCACGTCACCGGCAACCAGCACGGCGTCGTTCTGGCCGAGGCCGGGAGCTTCGTGAACTTCGAGGCCGATTCCGTGGCCGAGGCTGTGGAAGTAGCCCTCGTTGAGAACCTCGCCCGGCTTCTTGGTGAGCTGGGTGGGGTAGCCGGCGTTGCTGATCGGCTCGCACGAGATGCGGTGCAGTTCGGCAACGGGAAGACCGGGGCGGATGGCGGCGAGCGTGTTGTCGAAGGCTTCCTTCACGATGCGCCAGTACGTCTCGAGCTCTTCGTTGATCTCGCCCTTGACGAAGGTGCGGGTCATGTCGGAGTTTCCACCGGACTCGGTGTCGCGGGGGCAGATGTCGACCGTGACGGGCTCGCCCTCGAAAATCTGGCCCGAGCCAGCGTGGTGGCCGATGCAGGTCTGCTCGCCGTGAGCCACGATGAGGCCGGCGTCTTCGCAACCGTTGCGCAAGAAGGCGGCGCGGATGCCCGTCTTCAAGTCTTCACACGTGAGGGGCTTGCCGTCGATGAGCAGTCCGCCATCGGCACCGACCGTTGCGGCTTCCATCTGGGTGGCGACGTGGGCGACGCCCGCTTCGGCAGCGATCTGAGCGCGGCGCATGCCGGCAAGCTCGGCGGGTGACTTCACGCGGCGGCGCATCTCGAAGAGGTGGTTGTCGACGTTCAGCTCGATGCCAGCAGCACGCAAGTGATCGGCGACGCCGAGCGGGAAAGTGGAAGGAACGCTGGCGCTCGTCACGCCGGTGCGGGTGCAAGCCTCAACCAAGCAGTTGAGTTCGGCGAGGTCGGGGCCCTGTCCAGCGGCGCGGAAGTCATCGAAGCCGAGCTCTTCGAGCGGGAAGACGGTCATGTTGTCGACGTCGCGCATCCGTGCTGCTTCCAGCGACTTGATCGCGGTGTAGCGCTTGCCATCAACTTCGATGTAGAGGAACGGGTCGTGCACCTCGTGGGTGATTACGTGTCGCATATCTGCTGACATCGTGCTCGAAAACATGAGGATAGGAGCGCTCGTCATCGTCTCTACTTCTTTCTTTGCTCGGTGCGGCTGAACGCCGTCATGGCGAAACCTTACGGTATCCGTATGAAGGCAATGATAGGCCATGTGACGGTTTTGTAAATTGTTTGTAAGGCAACTAGTCAATACAACCTAACAACGAGATAACATTATGACACTTTACGTTAGGTCGCTGTTTCATAGCCCTAAAGTAAATCCAACGCCCGGAGCCACTCACTGTTGGCACCGTAGGCGCTCACTGCACAGGAGGAAGCATGAAGACATCACGTTTCGGGTTGGGCGCTGTCGCGCTCGCCTCGGCGGTCTCGCTCACTCTCGCCGGCTGCGCTAGCAGCGATGGCGGAGATTCAGGCGACGTCAACCAGATCATCACCACCAATGGAAGCGAGCCGCTGGGCCCGCTCATCACCACGGGAACCACCGAAGTGGGTGGCGGCAAGATTCTGACCAACATCTACGCGGGTCTCGTTTCCTACAACGCCGATGGCAGCATCAGCAACGACGTCGCCGAGTCGATCGAATCGGAAGACGGCCAAAACTGGACCGTCACGCTCAACGACGGCTGGACCTTCACTAACGGTGAAGCAGTCACCTCACAGTCGTTCATCGATGCATGGAACTACGGCGCGACCTTCAGCAACGCGCAGGCGTCCTCCTACTTCTTCGACAACATCGAAGGCTTCAACTACGAAGAAGACGCGGAGCTCACCGGCCTCACCGCCGTTGATGACCTCACGTTCGAGGTCGCGCTCAACTCTCCTGAAGCTGACTGGCCGCTGCGCCTCGGCTACACCGCCTTCATGCCGCTGCCGACCGTAGCGTTCGAAGACATGGATGCGTACGGCGAAAGTCCCGTCGGTAACGGTCCGTACATGTTGGACGGTGACGACGCGTGGGAGCACGACGTTCAGATCGCTCTCGTCACTAACCCTGACTACGACGGTGTGCGCACCCCCGCCAATGGCGGAGTTACGTTCAAGTTCTACACCTCGCAAGAATCCGCTTACGCGGACGTTCTTGGTGGCAACCTCGACATCCTCGACGCTGTACCCGACTCGGCATTCGGAATCTTCGAAGACGAGTTCGGCGACCGCGCCATCAACCAGCCTGCAGCCATCTTCCAGGGCTTCAACATTCCTTTCTACCTCGAGCACTTCAGTGGGGAAGAGGGAGAGCTGCGTCGTGCCGCTATCTCGATGTCGATCAACCGTGACGAGATCACCGATGTGATCTTCCAAGGAACCCGCACTCCCGCAACCGACTTCACGTCGCCTGTTGTCGATGGCTACTCGGACTCGCTCGCCGGTGCTGAGGTGCTCCAATTCAACCCCGAAGAAGCTCAGAAGCTGTGGGCCGAAGCCGACGCCATCTCGCCCTATGGCGACACCGTGTTCGACATCGCCTACAACGCTGATGGTGGCCACCAAGGTTGGGTGGATGCTGTAGCTAACAGCATCAAGAACACGCTCGATATTGAGGCTGTTGGAAAGTCGTACCCCGACTTCAAGTCGTCGCTCGAAGACCGTGTAGCGGGCACGCTCACCGGCGGAACTCGCGCCGGATGGCAGGCTGACTACCCGTCGCTGTACAACTTCCTTGCTCCCCTGTACCAGACCGGTGCCGGCTCGAACTTCGAGGGCTACAGCAGCGCCGAGTTCGATGCACTCATGAAGGAGGGTGCAGCAGCGGACTCGGTCGATGACGCAACTGCTCTCTACCAGCAGGCTCAGGAAGTTCTGCTCACGGATCTGCCCAGCATTCCGCTGTGGTACTCCAACGCCACTGGCGTCTCGGCTGACACCGTCGAGAACGTTGAGTTCGGTTGGGATTCAGTTCCGCTGTATTACGAAGTCACCAAGGGCTAATAGCTCCCACGTGAACTAGCACCAGGGATCAAGCCCGGGTCGACTTCGGTCGGCCCGGGCTTTCTGGCGTGCGTCTAAACGGCACCCGTTGGTGTGGTGTTACCGGCTTTTATCGTCGCAATGGTCTTTGCCCATACGTCAGGATCTCCAACCAGGTGGGGGAGGGAAATCCTGTCGGCGTAGTCGCCGTGGCGGGCCAACATGGCGCTCCCCACCTCCTGCGGCTCAGCTTCCACTGCGAAAAGCTCCAGCACGTCATCGCCTATGAGCTTGGTCATTCGGCTCCAGCGGTCTTTCGACTTCTCCACCGACAGCGCGTGGAGTCGATCGCCGAGGTCGCCCAAGTCGTGTGCTTCCCAGACAGGGCGGTAGCTGCGGGTGCTACCGTAGAAGGCGACCTGATATCGGACCTGCTCCCGATTTTTGACGAGCTCCTCTTCAGTGGCGCCCGTAACGAGGAAACCACCGGCCGTGATCGTGAAGTCATCACGCTTGCGACCGCCAGCGGCGAGCCCGCGTTCGATCGCGGGCATCATGACGGCATCTAGATAACCGCGGGTCCAGAACCCGTGGAGGACGATTCCATCCCCCACCTCGGCGCTGACCTCCGCCATGCGTGGGCCCACAGCGGCGAGCCAAATTGGCGGTGGTGCCGGCGTCCGAGTGTGCGGCACGAAGTATTCAGTCATGAGTGAGTGCTCGTAGAACTCTCCAGAGAACGCCAGTGGCGTGTCCTCGCGCCATGAATCCCAGATTGCCGTCGTCGCAAGCACAAACTCTCGCATGCGAGCGGTCGGCTTACTCCAGGGCATGGAGAAACGGCGGGTGATGTGCGCGCGGATCTGAGTGCCGAGACCAAGGTGAAAACGTCCGGCGGTGAGCTCTCCCAGTTCGTGGGCGGCATACGCAAGAGTCATGGGGGTTCGTGCGAACGCGACAGCAATCTTTGTTCCCAGGTCCATATCTCCCGAGTATTGGCTCGATACGGCGCATGCAACGAATGGATCCCCGGTCACTTCGGCTGCGAAGATACCGTCAAAGCCGAGTTGCTGAGCCAGCAACGTGCTCTCTGCCGTATGCCCAAGGTCGCTCAGATGAGTGTCGACCTTCAGGGCGTTGCTCCGCCCACTCTCGTCGCTTTCGCTGATGAGACCTCTGTGGTCGTCACGCTGCCGCATGGGCTCTCACTTCCTCGTGAACCTTGTCGTACGTCGAGCTATGAGCCGCTCTCGTGCTGAGAGTGGTGTCGACTCTGGTCACCGTAACACCGCCGCCGCCAGTTTGTATGCATTGCGTCAAATGGGCCGCGGGGGCATTCTCGGCTCACAAAGACGAGTTCACGGTGCCATTTTTGGCAAAGTGCTGGCCGCGCCGCTATTTTGGCGATGATTAGCGCACGCCGCGAGCCGCCGAAACCGTCATTCGTATACAAATGGCGTTAAATAGGCGCAGAAATCTTGACTTAACGACGAAATACTCGAAGTATGTATACCAAACGCACCAAGCTAGTCCAATGAGGGGCTCGCTTCGACGGTCTATCAGCCCCGTCATGGAGAATTCCGGCTCCCTCAATGTTAATGATGACATCAGAGAAGGACTCACATGATGACTATGGGAACGAAACCACGCCGGCGGATCATGGCGACGATAGCAGTGGGGGCTGCCGCTGCGTTTGTGCTGTCAGGGTGCTCCCGCGCTGACATCGGTGGAGGAGAGGTTGCCACCGGCAACGCGCTGCCCGCCGGCTCATCGGCAGCTGACTTCCAAGAAGCGCTGAGCGACATGCCAGACACGACTTTGACCTTTCAATCGACTGTTTCGTCGGCCGACAGCCCCGACGCAGAGTCAACGCTGGAATTCATCGAGCGCGTCAACGAGTATTCGGGCGGCAAGATCATGCTCGACGTTACCTGGGCGAACGGAATCGTACCCAACGTCGTTGAGGTCGACAAGGCTCTGGCTGACGGCCGCATCGACATTGGGTATGCCTGGCCGCAGTACAACGCCTCGGAGTACCCGGCCAACAACTTGCTCGTAAACCTGACCCTGCTCCGTGACCCGCAGATGGTGCCTGGTTACTACTCGATTATGGCGTCGCTGCAGCAGGAAGGCCTTCAGACTCCCGAGATAATGGAAGAGTACACAAAGCAGGGGATCACGCCCCTCACCGTCATGGGCGCCGACGGTCCATCCATCATCGCGTGTACTGAGCCTGTTCTCACCCTTGCCGACCTCGCGGGTAAGCAGATTCGCGCCGGCGGAGTCGCGCAGTCTCGTCAAATCGAAGAGCTGGGTGCAGTGCCGGTTTCGATGCCGTATACCGAGGTGTATGAAGCACTGCAGCGAGGGATACTTGACTGCTCGATGTCAGCTCATGCAATTGCTGTTATTGCCGGTCACACCGAGGTTGCTCCGTTCATCATGCACACCACTGCCGCGAGCTTCGTGTCGACTCCGTCGAACTTGTACGCCGGGCCGGTGTTCACGACGCTCCCCGTCGTGGCGCAGCAGCTCATCCTTGAATCGGTCGACATCATGCGGGGAGCGTCCATTGAGTCTGGCCTCAGTCGTATCGCTACTACTTTCGCTGATTCCGTCGCTGACAATGGCGGGGCCTTACTGGCCTTCGACCCCGAGGTCGACGCGAGACTTGCCGAGATCAACGAAGGTATCGTCCAGGATGCGATTGACTCGGACTTGCTCGATGGAGCATCGCTGGTACAGCGCATCGAGGCGGCGAACGTCGAATGGCTGGAAATCGGTACTGAGCTCGGTTATACCGAAGACGGTCCCGTCGAGGAATTCCCGGAGTGGTATATCGGTACCGACTCGGAGCCGTGGGCAAGCATGGTGAGCGAAATGATCACGCAGAAGCGGTTCAGCTAGAGCTGCCTGCGAGGGCTCGGTGCCACCTGGCCCCGAGCCCTCGCAACCCTCGAGGCTCGTCCGCGTGCCAACCCCTCACTACCCACCGACCCAAAGGAGCAACGACAACGATGTCCCAATCCGCAGCGTCGCCGCCGACAGTAGGCGGCATAATCATAAAACTCCCGGACAGGCCAGCGAAACGCTTCGCGCACCGGGCCACCTTCATACTTGAGGTGATTGCCTCGGCACTCATCTTCGTCATGATGCTGATCGTGCTGGTGAACGTGATTAGCCGCTACGCATTCGGTCAACCGATCCAGGGCACAAACGAACAGGTTGGATTCATCCTGCTCCCGGCAGTGGTATTCATCGGCTATGTCGTGGCCCAGGTGCGTGGCGCGACGATCGAAGCCGACATCGTCTACCAAAAGTTCCCGAGGCAGATTCGACGTGAAGTCCGGTTTGTCACTGGTATCTTCTCGATGATCGTCACTTTTGGCTTCGGCTGGTACGGCATGATCGAGGCAATTCACGCAAACGAAATTGGTAAGAGTGCCCCGGCAAGCGATGTTTTCATCGCCCCAATTTACTGGTTCGTGCCTGCCGCTTTTGCGGTGCTAGTTGTTCTGTTCGCCCTCGACGCCTTTCGCGCCATCCGGGGCCGTTTCGACAAAGAGGACTTCACCGAAGAAGCCCTTACAGATGCGGCGATAGGTTAGGACCCAGCTATGACTGATCAAAAGACCAGCGTGTTCGAGCCCGGTGTCGCCGTGGGTCGCACAGCTGTGGCGCAACAATTTACCAAAGAGAACCCGAGTCCCGGCCGCCTCTGGGCCTATCGGGTCGGCATTGCCCTTGCTCTCGCCGTCCCCCTGAGTGGCGTGTTCATTGCTCCAACTCGTGAGCTCGTCGGACTCTCCGCGATTTTACTGATGTTCGTTTTGATGCTCATGAGAATCCCCATCGCTTTCGCGCTGGCGATACCTGGGCTCCTCGGTGTTTACTCGCTCAACGGGATTGCCGCGCTGGCAAATCTACTTAAGGGAGAGCCTCTTATCGCGGCCTCACAGTGGGCACTGAGCGTGCTGCCGATGTTCGTGCTGATGGGGCTGTTGCTGTGGCAGTCAGGAATCACGACCAAGATGTACGAAACTGCGCGCAACTGGTTGGGCTGGCTGCCCGGCGGCTTGGGCGTCGGCACGAACATGGCAGGCGCAGGACTGGCTGCTGTATCGGGGTCGACCATGGGCACGACGTATGCGCTGGCCCGCATTGGAATCCCTGAGATGCTAAAGGCCGGGTATGGGAAGCCGATCGCTATCGGTTCGGTTATCGTAGCCGGACTTCCCGGGCAGCTAATTCCGCCCAGTATCTTCCTTGTGGTCGTTGCCGGACTTCTTGAGAACCCTGTGGGCCCTCAGCTGATGGCGGGGCTCATTCCGGGCATTACGGTGGCACTCCTCTTCTCTCTGATGATCGTCGTCTTTTCTGTGTTCATCCCGAAGTGGGCTGGCCGCGGAGCAACGGCCGCGGTGAGGCCGACCATTAGCTGGAGCGGGCGTTGGCGTTCGCTAGCCGATATCTGGCCGGTAGCTGTGCTCATCTTGGTCGTTCTCGGCGGCATGTTCATGGGCGTGTTTACCGCCACCGAGGCAGGAGCCGCGGGCGCGTTTGGTGCACTCATCTTTTGTGTGTGGTTCCAGCGCAAGAACAAGCCGTTGGCAAAGGTCGGAACCTCGGCCGTGGAGACGGTCAGCAGCGTGGGTTCCATCTTCTTGATGATCGCTGGCGCGCACATACTCGGCTCGCTGGTTGCCGTCTCAGGTCTGGGGAGATTGTTCTCCGATTTTGTCTCGAACACCGGGATGGGGCGCGTTGAATTCCTGATCCTCGTCATGTTCATCTACATCCTCTTGGGCATGTTCATGGATCCGCTCGCGATTTTGCTGACGACCATTCCCATTCTGATGCCTGTACTAAATCAGCTCGGTGTTGACCCACTCTGGTTTGGCGTCTTCGCCGTCTTCATGGGTGAGCTCGCGATTCTCACACCGCCAGTGGGCATGCTGAGTTTTGTGATCCACAAGATCGTTCAGGATCCGGCGGTCAATCTGGGCCAGCATTTCAAGCTGACGGACGTGTTCAAGGCCGTGATGCTGTTCCTGCCGATGGCGATCATCGTGGTTCTCATCTGGATCTTCTTCCCAGAGATTGTTACCTGGTTGCCTAACCAGATGTAGAGAAGCCCCACAACGAACAAAGACCGTACGCACCCGCGTACGGTCTTTGTTTTATGCAGTGACTGCGCGCATCACGGGATGCGCGGAACGAAGAACGGGATCACTTCCCCGCCACGATCCACGCTGGACTTGTCGAACGCGACCCTCATCCGCGCCCCCTCCGGCAGGAGCGAATCCACTTCGCCAAACCGGGTCCACCACCATGGGCCCTCATCCAATCGGACGATTCCGACGAAGTCGCGGCTCGGTACGCCGCCCGCCCCGCGAATGTGGATGATGGATGAACTGACGACGGTGGCGTACCCCGATGCCGCAAACTGTTCGATCCGGTCCGGATCCATGTGTGGGGTTTCTTGCACGTCAAGCACTCGGCCCGTTTCTCGATCACGGGTGAGTAGGAACACATCGCGGCTCAAGGCTTCAAAGAAGTCTGATGATGCGGCGTCGCGAATTACGATGGGATGGTTCATCTGTGCCTCCTAGTTAGTTCCGAGGATGAGGGTCGAGTGGTGGTCGAGGATCCCGCCGTTGCCCGAAACCAGAACCCGGTCGTGAGAGACGGACTGCCGCTCGCCTGCTTGCCCCCGTGCCTGGATGATGCCCTCTGAGAGTGGCGTCATCCCCCACATGTAGTAGGAGGAGAGTTGTCCGCCGCCCGTGTTGAGCGCGAGATGACCGCCAGGGCCGAGCATTCCGGGCTCCGATACAAACGCCCCGCCCTCACCTTTGTCGCAGAAGCCATAATCTTCGAGGCTGACGAGCACCGTGTAGGTGTAGCAATCGTAGAGTTCAACTACGTCGATCTCGTCAAGGTTCGTGCGTGCCATTTCGAGCGCTCTGCGGCCAGATTGTGCGGCCCCGGTCACAAGTCCGAAGCTATCGTTGCGCCGCCCTGTCGAGCCAGGATGGCCTTGGCCCCAGCCGAGGACTTCCACCGGAGGTTGCTTGAGTGATCGTGCTCGCTCGGCCGACGTGACAATTACGGCGATGCCGCCATTGGAGACTAGGCAGCAGTCGAAGAGGTGGAACGGCTCCGCGATCCACCGCGAGGCGTGATACTCCTCGAGGCTGAGGGGCGTTCTGAATTGGGCGTGCGGGTTAAGTTCTGCCCATCGCCGCTGAGCTACGGCGATAGCCGCGAAGTCGTCGTTAGTGGTGCCGTACGCGTTCATGTGGCGCTGTGCTGCTAGGGCGTACATGGTCGTCGGTGAGGTGATGCCGCTCGCGGCCGTTAACCCTGGCCAGCCCGTTAAGGTCGGGGCCACTTTGTTGTAGGACGCCCCCGAGCTTGCTCCGCTGACGAGCGGAGCGTCCGCCCACACACAGGCGACTGTCGTCGCCGTACCCGACATTATGGCCATCGCAGCGTGCTGAATCATTTGGCCGGCGGTAGAGCCAAAGGCTTGCATCTTCGTGAGGAGACGGAGATCCTTGAGTTGCAGGTCAGTTTGGAGTGAGAGGCCGACTGAGTCGTCGAGCCCACCGGAGACAATGAGCCCGTCGATATCTCCGAGGTTGAGGCCGGCGTCGACGGTGGCCGCGCGCACCGCCTCGCCCGCAAAATCCCGAGCAGTGGACCCGTAGACCTTGCCGAGAGGGGTCATGCCCAGGCCGACGATCGTCGGGTTCAGAGCCCTGCGGGAGCCGTTCATCGTCCGGTCCATTCTGGCTCGCGCTTCTCGACGAAAGCCCTCAAGCCTTCGCCGGAGTCGTGACTCTTTCTGAGCCTCGCCATCTCATCGTTCGATCGTGCCCAGTAACTTGACTCCTCGATGGCGGTGCCTTGGCTGATCGCTTTTGCGATTCTCTTGCTGGCCTGAACTGACAGAGGGGAATTCGCAGAAATTCGCTGAGCAAGCGCAAGCGCGTTCGGCATCAGGTCCTTCGCCGGCACCACGGTGTTGATGAGGCCAAGGCGTAACGCCGTGTCAGCTTTCATCGATTCACCGGTGAGGATCGCCTCCATGGCCACCTTGCGTGGTATCTGCTGAGGGAGGCGAAAGGCACCTCCCGCGGCCGCCAAGATTCCTCTTCGCACCTCGGGCAGCCCGAATGTGGCGTGTTCAGCAGCCACGGCAAGGTCGCTCGCTAGAACGAGTTCAGTGCCTCCGCCGAGCGCGTAGCCGTTCACCGCCGCGATGATCGGCTTAGAAATCTCGTGATGGGCGAAGCCCCCGAAACCCCAGACCTCAAGCCGTGGGTCGCGGGGAAGTCCTACATCGGCGGATGCTTCTTTGAGGTCAGCCCCCACACAGAAACTCTGCTCGCCCGCTCCGGTAATGATGACAGCTCGCACGGCAGGATCGTCGTCAGCGAAGTCGAGCGCGATGCCGATTCCCAGCGCCATTCCCTGGGTGATCGCGTTGTGTGCTTCGGGGCGGTTCAGCGTCACGACGAGGGTGTGACCCTCCACCCGGGTGACTACCAAGCCACCGCTTGCGGTGTGTATCTGTTCGCTGGCGCTGATCATTCGTACTCTCCTCGTTCGCCGGCCTGATCATCGTGACGACGAGTCAGGGAGATGATTGTTGGCTCGGGGTGGGGGAGTGCCGCGGTTCGGCTCCCAAATCGACGGGGAAGTTGGCAATGTCGCGGAGACTTTCCTCGCTGACATCCGCGAGATTCCTAGGCTCCCAGCGCGCCGCTCGTTTTTCGAGGAGCGTCGCGGTGACACCTTCGGCTAGGTCGCTGCGCGCACTGAGACCAACCATGTAGCGAAACTCCTGCTGCAAACACCCCCAGAGATCTAGATCGGCGGCGGATCGAATCGCGGAGAAGGTGGCTTTCACTGCAAACGGCGATGCAGCACGTATTTTTTCAGCCGCGCTGGTGGCGGTATCTGACGAGCTCGCATCGAGGCGGTTGAGAATATCTTCAATGCTGTCAGCGTTGTACCAGTACTCGGCCATCGCGCTCTGCGCTGCCACGGTGGCCGCAGGCGCCCGGGAAGCGAACCTATTTATGACGTCCTGGACGGTGCTTTCGCCGCGGGCAGAGAGTGCGGAGACAAGGCTGTCGAGTGCGGAATGCGGCACATAATCATCGGCGAGGCCACAAAATAGGGCATCAGCTGCATCCATGGTTGAGGATGTGAGAGCCCAGTGCATTCCCCATCCGTGCCGCACGCGCGCGAGGTGGTAACTCATTCCCGCATCAGGGGTAAGCCCGATTTTGGTCTCGGGCATCGCCAGGCGAGAGCGTTCCGTAACGATGCGGTGCGATGCATGCCCAGCGAGACCGAAGCCTCCGCCCATCACAATGCCGTCCATCAAAGCCACCACGGGCTTGGGGTAGGTGGCGATCAGAAAATCTAGCGCGTACTCCGCTCGCAGGAAGTGATGGTCGCCCTCGCCCTCGCTCGCACCGTCTGATCGTAAGTCCCCTCCAGCGCAAAACCCTCGGTCGCCGGCGCCGCGGAGCACCACGAGCTTAACCGCCGGGTCCGAACGCCACAGCGTAAGTGCGGTCATCAACTGGGAGACGAGATTCAGATCCAGCGCGTTGATTCGGTGAGGGCGATTAAGGGTGGCTATTCCTACGTCGCCTGAGACCTCGAGAAGAAGGCTTCGGTCGTGTGTCACATCGAACCCCGCATTCTTTGGCCGAGTCGGATTGCTCATCGGCGAGACCCACGACTCTTCGAGAAGGCGAGCACATCATGCGCGGGCAGACGTGACATCCAAAGCTCTCAAGATGGGCTTTCGTATGCAATTATCGTCAATGAAGCAAATATCGTCAACTAAAACGAGCGCAATTTGATCCAATTGTATGCATTAGCGTCAACCCGGTCTGATCATCACGAGAGCGATTCAGGCCCTGCGGGCCGCAATAACAGAGTAGGCGTTGAGCGAAAGCCCGAGGCGTTTCTTGCCGCTCTTAGCCCGTGGTCGAATCTCCACCGAGAAACGCTTCGGCGGCACCAGACCGAACGAAGTCCATGTGCATCTCAGTTTGCAGGAGTGCCGACGCAATATAGAACCCAGCAAGGTTCTCCCAGCCAGCAGTCCACGTAAGTCGGGAAGCGACCTCCCAGACCGTTGACTCACCGTTCGTCGCGAGAGCATCCGCAACTTCCTTCGTGCGTCTGAGGTGGTGAGCCGCCATTGACTCGGAACGTTTCGCTAAGCCGCGGAAGCGATATTCGTGGCCAGGGGCCGCTTCGCACCCGTCTAGCTCGGCTGTGCGGCGCAGTCCCTTGAGGTACGCAGCCATAGGATTCTCCTGGCTTTTCCCACCGAGCCCCAACCCCGGATGGATCCGGGGCAGGACATGGTCGCCGGTGAACACGAGCGAGGCTTCGGGATCGTGAAAGCACAGGTGTCCGGTGGTGTGACCGCCGGTGTGCATCGCGCGAATGTGACGTCCCGGTATTGCGAGTTCTTCCCCGTCAGCGAGCAGCACATCGGGCGTCGGGGCGAGTGGCGGCTTGGCACCCTCCAGCTGGCTCAGCTCACGGAGTTGTGCGGCGGGGATACCCCAAGACCCGAGGTCCCAGCGTTTATCGCGACCGGCTGCAGCGGCAACGGATGCAGTGAACTCATCGGCGCCCACCATCAGCGATGCGCCAGTAGCATCACGGAGTTGCTCCACCTGCCCGGAGTGGTCGGGATGCAAATGCGTCACCACGATCGACTGGATTTGCGAGAGGTCGGAGCCGATCTCCGGGAGGAAAGACTCGAGCCGGAGCGCATTTTCTTTCGTTCCCCAACCCGGGTCGATTACATGCAGGCTGTCATCGGAGCCGACGATCACGTAGCAAAAGCTGTATCGCAAGTGTGGGCCAGGCATTTCCATTGTCACCGACCAGACTCCATCGGCTACTCGATCGGGAGCGGGAAGCTGCCCGTCAGCGATCGCGCTGGCTTGTGTCGGACTGACGGGGGCGGGAGCGTGCGCTGAGGAAGGCCTGACCATAACGTCAGCATATCTGAAATGTATACATTGAACCCTCGCGGTGTTTCGTGTGGTAGAGCCAGTCCCTACCGAATGGTCTATTCCCGAATTGAATCTGGGAGTGTGCTGGCGGCCTTGACCTAGAGTGCACTCCAACTCTTAGAGTCAGGACCATGATCTCCCTCGAAGAAATGACAGCCCGCCAGCAACCCCTCGAATCGAACTTCGGATACCGCAGCACAGCATCCGAAGTGATCGCCGGCTTCGACCTCGCCGGCAAGACCGCCGTCGTCACTGGCGGCTACTCAGGCCTCGGCTTCGAAACGGTGAAGGCGCTCGCCGAAGCGGGCGTTGCCGTGATCGTTCCCGCCCGTCGACCGGAGAAGGCGACCGAAGCGCTCGAAGGCCTGGCGAACGTTCGCGTCGAGAAGATGGACCTCGGCGACCTCGACTCTGTTGCCGCCTTCACCGCTGGGATGCGCGAAGCCGGCACCCGCGTCGACATCATGATCAACGCCGCCGGAGTCATGGCAACCCCCGAACTGCGCACGCCCCGGGGCTGGGAAATGCAGTTTGGAACCAACCTTCTCGGACACTTTGCTCTCGTTGCCGGCCTCGAAGCCCTGCTGCAGGATGGCGCGCGAATCGTGTCGTACTCGTCGATCGGCCACTGGCGTTCGCCCGTGAACTTCGACGACATCAACTTCGACACCACCGACTACGAGCCCTGGGTTGCCTACGGCCAGTCGAAGACAGCGGATGCCCTGTTCGCTGTTGCTCTGGATGCTCGCCTGGCCGGCCGCGGCATCCACGCGTTCTCGGTGCACCCCGGTGGCATCATGACCGACCTGCAGCGCAACATGCCTCGCGAAGAGTTGCTCGCACGCCAGTGGATCGACGAAGAGGGCAACCCGAATCCGCTGTTCAAGACGCCGGCTGAAGGTGCGTCGACCGGCCTCTGGGCGGCAACTGCTCCTGAGTTGGCCGAGCGTGGCGGTGCGTACTGCGAAGACTGCTCCATTAAGGGAGTCGTGGCGGATGACCAGACCGACATGATGATCGGCGGCGCTAAAGCATGGGCGATCGATCCCGAAGCCGCCGAAAAGTTGTGGGCGGTCGCGGTGAAGGCGACCAGCTTGGATCCGTTCTCTAGCTAAGCCAGCGGACGCGAGCCGGTCGCCGCGGCGGCGCGCTAGCTCGGTTCGAAGGTGGGGTAGTCGGTGTAGCCCTCGGGGCCGTCTCCGTAGAAGCTGGCGGCATCGGGGGTGTTCAGCGGTAGGTTTTCTTGCCAGCGGTACACCAGGTCGGGATTCGCGATGGCCGGGCGGCCGACGACGACACCTTCGGCGTGGCCGTCACTCACCAGGCTGAGTGCCTCGTCGCGTGTGGTCATCTGCTGGAAGCCACTATTGAGCAGCACGGGCCCTCCGAAGCGGGTGCGCAGTTCTTGCACGAAGGCGCCGGTGGGTTCGGCGTGCAGAATGCTGAGGTAGGCAAGACCGAGCGGGGCGAGACCGTCGACGAGGGCGCCGTAGGTCGCAAGTACGTCGGCGCTGTCTGTCTCCAACGCACCTTGGATGTTGTGTGCTGGCGAGATGCGGAGCCCCACGCGGCCGGCGCCAATCGCCTCGGCGACTGCGGTCGCAACTTCGATCACGAAGCGAGCACGGTTTTCGGGGGAGCCGCCATACTGGCCCTCGCGCTGGTTGGAAGCGGGGGAGAGAAACTCGTGCAGCAGGTAGCCGTTGGCGGAGTGCAGTTCGACGCCGTCGAATCCCGCTGCAACAGCGCTGCGCGAGGCCGTGATGAACTCGTCAATCACGCCGGCGAGCTCGCCATCGGTGAGGGCATGGGGAACTTGGAAGGGCTGCTTGCCCTCGTAGGTGCGAGTTTCACCCTCGATTGCGATCGCGCTGGGGGCGACCGGAGTGTGTCCGCCGTTGGTGGCTTCGTGGCTCACTCGCCCGGCGTGCATGACCTGCGCAACGATCTGCCCGCCCGCCGCGTGCACTGCGTCAGTGACGTGCTTCCAGCCCTCTAGTTGCTCGGGCTCGACCAGTCCGGGCTGGCCCGGGAAACCGCGCCCAGCATGGCTCGGGTAGGTGCCCTCGGACACAATCAGACCGAGCGAGGCACGCTGCGCGTAATGTTCGGCGACCATTGGGCCGGGAATGCCCGCTTTGCCCGAGCGGGTGCGAGTGAGTGGTGCCATCACCAAGCGGTTGGTCAGGTTCAGCTCGCCGAGGGTCGTGGGGGAAAACAAGTTCACAGCAGATCTCTTTCTGTCGGTCGTATCAAATTCAACATCACCCGGCGTGCACTATTCCTCCCTGAGAAGATGCTCCGACTAGGGGTTCGGGCTGAGGGTTTTGCGCATCTGCTGGGTCGTGACGGTGTATCCCGAGGAACCGTAGAGCGAGACAGCGGGGGTGTTGTGCCCGAACACGTTCAGCTCAAGGGCTGGCACGCCGGCATCCAGCACCGCAGCTTCGACCGCGGCCAGAAGAGCGCGACCAAGACCGCTGCCTCGGCGCTCTTCGACCACTTGGATGTCGAACAAATAGGCGAGGTCGGGTGACCCCTGCGGGAGGAGCGAGGCATTGTCGGCGACAGCGCGCTCAATTGAGCCCTCGAGTGGCCAGCGCCCGATCGCGACTTGCTCGGCAGCGAACTCCTCCGTTGTTGCGTGCTGCCAAGCGTCGAACTCGCTCGTGGTCATGGGGCGGACGTTCACGGTTGTCATAAAGCAATGATTGCAGCGGGAGGCCAAGTTCGCGCCGATCGCGCGGGCTTAGGCCGGGGTAAAGGTTGCAAACGGCGACGCAGCCACTATGTAGGTGACCCACAGCGCGGTGATGATTGCGATGCTCGTGATCACTCGCGGCGTGGTCAGGGGCCGGGCGCGAGGGTTGGCGGCCGCGAGAATGACGACCGATACTGCGGGAAGGTGCAGCGACATCCCCCGGGCAAGAGCGATCCACTCGCTAGTGCCACAGGCTTCGCGAAAACTCTGCCCGGAGTCGCCCCATGCTGCTGCGGCGAAGAGATGAAGAGGAACGACCGCGATGAGAAGGATTGCGACGACAGCGGCGGTGGTCAAGGGCAACAGCTCGGGGCGTGCCGCGTGAATAAGGCGTCGCAGCCAAAACCACGCACCGATAGCAGCGGCGGCGAGCAATGGAGAGGCCACGGCGGCAAGATCGAGTTCAGAGGCGACGCGCCCGCAATCATTCCAGCGGTCGAGGGCGGGAAACATGGCGATGCTCGAGCCCAGGCTGAGCGCCACGCAGGAGAGAAGCGCAACCCAAATCACCGCGACTCTCCGCAGTGGTGTCAGGTGAGGGACGTGTTCAGCGTGGTCGGTCACGGCGTGATGTCGGCGTCGTCCGACGAATGCTCCGGCTCGACGGGATACTGCACGAAGCATACGTAGTGCGCTACCTCGCGCTCCTCGGTGGAGAACTCCGAAGATGAGGTCTCGTTGAGGCAGTCGCGTAACTGTTCAGAGCCGCCGAGCGCTGGAGCGGTGCTCCACTCTACGAACTTCGCTTCGGGCCTCACGGCATCCGGAAACTGTCGTTCGACCGCATTCCACAGCTCATCCGCCTTCTCCTGCAGTTGTTCCTGCTGCCAGTCGAATTCGTCTGTCGGCGTGCTGGATGCCGCACCGGGGTTGGGGGCGGCATTCGGTTCATGTGCGCGGCACGCAGAAAGCGCGAGCGAAGCCATGCTCAAGGCCACGATCGCTGCGGATAAACGAGAACGCTGCGCGACATTCATAAATCGAATGTAGCTCAACTTGTCGAACTTGTCGCTCGTTCATTGTCTGGTTGTCGCTGCGGTTAGGTGCCTGGATCGCGCGCAGCGCACGGGTCGTTTCTTCGAGAACAATCTGAGCACCGATTCTAAGCGAGGGCGATCAGCCGGTCGCGCGCTGCGTGCCGGTCAACTGCAAGCGCGGTTAGGAGGGCTGCGGCTGAGTCGGGCTCGCGGCGGTCGAGGAGCGCGAGGAGGAGGTGGCGCGACGTCACTGTTTGCGCCTTTTCGGCGGCAGCGCTGACCAGAGTCTGTTGAAGAACGGCCTTAGCGCCCGCCGTCAGGGGAACTCGTTTCGAGGCGGCGGCGTGGGCGGTTGGGCTGAACGTGCCGACATCGAGCCCGATCGCCGTCAAGGCATCTCGGTCGAGTTGGTCGGCGGCTTCCGCGGCACTCGTAGCGTCGACTCCAACGGCTCGAGCGAGCTCCTCTTCGTGCAGCAGAGCCAGCAGAAGGTGGTCGGTGCCGAGGCGCCGGTCGCCCCGCCGCGCTGCCTCGTGCCGGGCATCCTCGACGGTGGTTCTCGCAGATTGTGTCAACGTCTCAAACATCATTTCCCTGCTTTCCATATTTGAGGTGAACGGACTGTCGTGTGACACCCAGCGCGTCGCCGATCTGCTCCCACGACCAGCCATCGCGGCGAGCCTGCGCAACATGGGTCGCTTCGACGTGCTCCGCGAGG
This sequence comes from Salinibacterium sp. SWN248, assembly GCF_015864575.1. Taxonomy (GTDB): domain Bacteria; phylum Actinomycetota; class Actinomycetes; order Actinomycetales; family Microbacteriaceae; genus Rhodoglobus. Next base: position 570,294 of record NZ_JADYWW010000001.1, read on the forward strand.
CGGTGTAGTGCCCCGACCGCACGCAACCCGGTTGCGGGAGTGGCGGTGCGGAGCTGTTCGCCCAAGTTCACTGAATCCATAGTGTCAGTTTCACTTGACGAAGCGATGTTGTCAAGTAAAACTGACAAACCTTACGTGTTTGACTCATTTCAAGCCCCGCCGCCGTGCACACAGGAGCCGCGTCTACTCTGGGTTAGACCTCCCGTTTCCGCGGTTCTGGAAGTGGAGGGGTGAACTCCAGCCCGGCGTCTAGACCTACGGTCTCTCGTCTTACTAAGGAAGAAGCGATTCGCCTGTGACCTCCGCGACGAAGACTGCCCCGCCCGCCGCTCTCAGTGTGAAACGCATTCGCAGCTGGGCGGCACTGCTGGGTGTGCTCAGCGCCGCCGTCGTGCTCGCCGTTGCCGAGTTCTTTGCCGTCTTCATCTCTCCCGCCAGCAGCCCGGTGCTTGCCGTGGGATCGCTCGTGATCGACCTCGCGCCGCCGTGGTTGAAAGACCTCACGATCGCGCTCTTCGGCACCAATGACAAGATCGTGCTGTTGCTCTGCGTGGGGCTCTTGGTGCTCGTTCTTGCTGTGGCAGTTGGCCTCGTGGAGTATGCGCGGCCCAGCTGGGGCGTCATCCTGCTCGTCTTCATCGGCGTCGTCGCGACGATCGCGGTCACGACCCGCGCCCAAGCGTCCGCAAGCTGGCCAATGCCGACCGTTCTCGGCGTTGTTGCCGGTGTACTCGTGTTGCGCATCACGATGATTCGCTTGCGTCGTTGGGTCAGTTCCATTCCGGTCGCGCCTGCCACGACGCCCGCCGGTACCGCGGCGGCCGCGCGCGCTGCTAGCGCTCAACGGTCATCCGCCACTCCCACCCGTGTGCCGGCCGCCTCGCGACGTGACTTTCTGCGCATCGTCGGCGTCGCCTCCGTCGGTGCGGTGCTCGTGGGAGTCGGCGCGCGCGTCGTCAACGCCAGTGCCACCGTCGTGGATGCCGTGCGCACTGCTCTCAAGCTGCCGGCGCCGGCCATTGCTGCCCCTGCAATTCCGGCCAGCGCGAGTCTCGATGTGCCCGGAATCTCATCGCTCATCACCCCGAACTCAAACTTCTACCGCATCGATACCGCCCTCGTCGTTCCTAACGTCGACGCGGATGAGTGGCGACTGCGCATCACGGGAATGGTCGAAAACGAGATCGAAATTTCGTTCGCCGAACTGCTCGAGCTTCCCCTCGTCGAGACCGCCGCGACACTCTCGTGCGTATCGAATGTGGTCGGCGGCAACCTCGTGGGCAACGCGATGTGGCTCGGCTACCCCATCCGGGATCTGCTGGCGAAGGCGAAGCCGCTGGCCGGCGCCGACATGGTGCTCTCCCGCAGCATCGACGGGTTCACCGCGAGCACTCCGCTCGAAGCGCTGCAAGACGAGAACCGCGAGAGCATTTTGGCGGTCGGGATGAACGGCGAACCGCTTCCGCAACAGCACGGCTTTCCGGTGCGGATGGTTGTCCCCGGCCTCTATGGCTACGTGTCGGCGACCAAGTGGGTTGTCGAAATGCAAGTCACGCGCTTCGCTGACGCGACCGCCTACTGGACCGATCGCGGATGGTCGGCCAAGGGCCCCGTCAAGACTCAGTCACGCATCGATGTGCCGAGCTCAAGCGCCACGGTCACCGCAGGTAGCGTCGCTGTCGCGGGTGTCGCCTGGGCTCCGCACACGGGAATCACCGGCGTCGAAGTCCGCATTGACGGCGGCGAGTGGCAGGCCGCCGAGCTGGCGACCGCAATCTCCGCCGACACGTGGGTGCAGTGGGTGTACCCGTGGGAAGCCACGAGCGGCAGCCACATCATCGAATCACGCGCGACGGATGCCGGCGGCACCACTCAATCCGGAGACCCCGTGCCCGTCGTGCCCGACGGTGCCGAGGGTTGGCACCGTGTTGGGGTGCAAGTCTCGTAACTGCCACCGCTCATCGCTAGCCGGCTCTGATCTCGGCCCGCGACTGTCCGCCGCGCCCCTGCCCGCTAGGCGCGGTCGTGCAGCGTGATGTTGTAACCGTCAAGGTCGGCGAACGTGAAGGTGCGACCGAACGGACCATCGACGGGTGCCGCGGTGATGGTGATGCCGTCGGCAGCGAGAGTGTCGTGGATGCCCTGAGCGTCGGGAGCGTGCATCCAGATGCCGACACCCAGCCCGAGTTGCGTGACCGAATCGAGGTCAACGCCGGGGGCAGCGGAACGTACGGCGAATGCGGCCGGGGTGGTGCCGAAAACGATCGCGTGGGGTGGGCCTGGCTGGCGGGTCAGACCGAGGTACTTTTCGTAGAAGGCGCCGGCGGCGTCGAGGTCGCGAACCTGCAGTGAGATGAAGTCGGGGCCGGATGCGGTAGTCATGGTCCTCCTTGGATGCATGTCAATTAGTTGACACTGCACACTCTATGTCAGAATATTGACATGACGCAACAGGCGACCGGAATCGATCTTGAAACCTCGCTGGGCTACCTCCTGAAGGAAGCCTCCAGCGCCCTCCGGTCGTCGATGGAGGCCGTGCTGCGCCCGCACGGGATGAACATCACGCATTACTCCTGCCTCGAACTGCTGGCCCAGCGCCCCGGCCTCTCGAACTCTGAACTTGCTCGCGGAGCTTTCGTTACACGCCAAGCCATGAACGTGCTGCTGCAGTCCCTTGAGCGCGACGGACTCATCACTCGAGCAGAGCAGCCGGTTGCCGGGCGCGTTCTGCCGGCCGAACTCACGGTGAAGGGTCGTGGCCAGTTGGCCACTGCCAGTGCGGCCGTCAAAGAAGTTGAAGACCGGATGAAGTCCACCCTGAACGCGGGCGAGCAAGCGATGCTGGGGGATCTCCTCTCGCGGTGCGTGACATCGCTGCGCGAGCAACCGGCATCCGTTGCCCAGCAGGCCGGATCACGGCCGCGATCGTGAGCGAGTCGGTCTATCGTCGCGTGCTCGGTGCCGAACTCGACGAGCTAGCACCCGAGCTTCGCCCCTACTTCGACGGCGGGCAGCGCGTCGGCGTCGGCAGCGGCGTTTTCGACGTTGCTGGGTCGCCGCTGCGCATCCTGAAACCGGTGCTGGCGTTCATGGCGTGGCAGCGCATCCTCTTCCCGGAATACGCACGAAACGTGCCGTTCGATGTCACCAACACCCCAACCGCGGATGGTGCCCTTGGCGCGGTGCGCACCTTCCACTTCCCTGGTCGTGACCGCGCACTTAACGACGAGATGCGCGTCGTTGACGGCCAGTTGCACGACTTTCTGGGGCGCAACGGCGGCTTCGAGGTTCGCATGGCGCTGAGTGTGACCGCTGGGAGGATGCGGCTGCGCTCCGACCGCCAGTGGCTGCACCTCGCTGGCCTGCGCCTCCGCATCCCCGCGCTCGCCACCGTCACGGTCGACGAGTCCTGGGCCGACGGCCGTCAGCACGTGGATGTTCGGCTCACCACCCCGCTGCTGGGCGACTGGTTCCGCTACGCTGGGCACTTCACCTACGGCTACCAGTAGATCGGTGGCGGGGATCCCCGCAACCACCCGTTTACATCGGCGTACCTCAGGCGCAGTATTGGACTCATGAGCCCACAGCGCGAGTTGCTTCAGGTCGAAATCGAAAAAGTCGAGATTTCCGGTTTGGCGAGGATGCTCACCACGTTCACCACCGGCGTTCCGAACCAAACGCTGCGGTTCATCGGTCGCGTCGGCGACGAAGCCCGCTATACGAGCGGCCCTTTCTCGTCGAACCACATGTTCGACCCGATGAACCCGGATGAGGCTTACGCGCCCCGCATGGCCGAAATCTTGGCCGAGCTTCGCCACGAGATCGAAGCGGATGGCTGGGTTGAGACCGCCCAGGGCGAACAATCGTGGGCGCTCACATTCGGTCGACCGATTAGCGAGTAAGGCGAACCGCTCTGAGGTCGCTGCTTCTCACCTCCAGAGCTGGAAGGTCCGCCAATGCTCAGTCGTACCGAGAGCGCCAAAGTTGAGGCCACTGTCGAGTGGGAATGAGCTGAGTGCAGCGGGGAGCAATCTTTTGTTGTGCCCCTGAGTTTTCGAGCTGAGGTGCTGCACCAGAGAGAGCATCCCGAAGGTGCTCTGCTTTGACGCTGCGATCTCGTCGAGGGCAGGGTTTTCGCCAAGTCTCGTTAGCTTGGGCGATATGGCGTAGTGGCGATTGAAGAAACGTGAGTGATGAGCGCAGACATTTCGTGCCGTGTTGAGGGATCTGAGCCACGAGAGAAGCTGCGCCGCGCTGAGATCGAAGTGCGCGGCCACGGTCTCGCGCTCGCGAAGCGGCATGAAGCTGTAAAGGTACGAGAGTCCGCCCCAGTCGAGAACGTCGACGGCGACCCACACGGGGATAACGTTCTCACGGTTATCGCGATGGTGGATCACGAAGTCTTCGCGCGAATCCTCTACTTTTGCCTTGAGCTTTGCCGACCACACGCGGTAGTCCTTCGTTCTCGAGATCGACAGCAGCGCGGGCTTCATATGGATGAGTGGATCAACCGCTCCCAATGAGTATCCGATGAGGGCTCGAAGGTGGGTCTCAACTGTCTGTAGCGAGGCAAAAGTAGCTGCTCGGAGTCGATTGTCGAATGCCCACAGGGCATGGATGCTCTCGAACGTAGTGCCCTCGCGGAATCGTTCAGAGCGCGAGCCGTCAGCGGCCTTAAGCCTGAACGTATGTGAGTACCCGCTCAGCGTGTAGTAACCGGCCCGTTGAAGAAGAGCCAGCGCCGCGCCATCATCCTCAACTAACATGCTGCGATCTTTAAGCACCGCTAGCTGTTCGGCGTATGTTTTGTGCGGCTTTGGTTCCACGGGCGAGGACCTGTCTGGGCAAAGTAAAGACCGGCCCTGGACCCCTCAGGGGCGGAACCGGTCGTGTTGGTACTAATTTAGCAGACCCCGCGGAGAACAGCGGAGTTTTCCACAGAGTTTAATCCGTCGTGAACAAGTTTCCGCGGTCTGAAGCGGAGCGGGAGAGGCGCCGCTAGATCCACCCCTGCTGCCACGCCTTGTCGGCGGCATCGTGCCGCGATTGCGCGTCGAGTTTCGTCATCGCCGCCGACAGGTAGTTGCGCACAGTCCCGGGAGCCAAGTGCAGAGCGTCGGCGATTTCTTGCACGCTCATCGTGGAGCGGCTGAAGCGCAGCGCGTCCAGCTCGCGGTCAGTAAGAGGGCAGCGTTCGGCGGTGAGGGCCGTCGCCGCAATTTCTGCATCGATGTAGCGTTTGCCGGCCACGACATCCCGAATCACGGTGGCCAAATCTTCGGCGGGCGTCGACTTGGGAACGAAGCCCGAGACGCGGGCGGCGAGAGCGCGACGCAGCACTCCGGGGCGAGCGTGGCGGGTCACGATCACGACTTTCGTCGCGACAGTCGAGAGGATGCGCGTGGCCGCTTCGATCCCGTCGGCCCGGGGCATTTCTAGATCGAGCAGGCAGACATCCGGTTGCAGCTCAAGGGCTTGCTCGGCTGCCGCATCACCGTTGTCGACGCTCGCGACGACCTCGATGTCGGGCTCGAGATTCAGCAGCGCGCTGAGGGCGCCGCGAATGAGGTGTTCGTCGTCGGCAATCAGAAGGCGGATGACGCGGGCAGGCGCCTTAGGCTCCGGTGCCGCAGGTGCAGTCAGGCCAGTCTCGCTCACGCCAGTCTCGCGCATGCCAGTCTCGTTCACGCCTTCACGCCTTCACTCCCTCACGAGCGGGAATCCGCACGCTCAGTTCGAAGCGCTCGCCGCTGGAGTCGAGAGCGGCCACAAGTTCCCCATCAAGCGCGGCGACCCGACCGCGCAATCCGGCGAGCCCGCTGCCGGGAGTGCTGCTCGAGGAGACATTGGTCTGCACAGCATCATTGCTGATCGAAAGAGTGCTTTCGGCGTCAGTGGAGTCGAGGTGAAACGACACCTGAGTGGCTTCGCTGTGGCGCAGGATGTTCGTGGTGGCTTCCCGCACGACCAGACCAAGCACGCGCCGAGCGTCAGCGTGCGCTGGCATCTCGCCGACAACGAGCTCGCACGCTGCGCCAGCTGCGGTCAGTACTTCGCGCGCATTCTCCAGCTCGTCGCCGAGCTCGACTTCGCGATAGCCGGCCACGAGCGAGCGAGTTTCTTCCATGGCCTGTTTGGCGATCATCCGCGTCTCGTGAATGTGTTCGCGGGCTGCTTCGGGATCGATGGCGAGCATCCGTTCGGCTAGCTCAGATTTAAGGGCGATCACTTGCAGGTGATGTCCCTGAATGTCGTGCAGGTCGGAGGCGAAGCGCAGTCGTTCTTCGGCGACCGCAAGTTCGGCGGTGCTGGAACGGAGTCGGTCCAGGGTGACAACAATGTCCCACCACCACAGCCCAGAGAGCACCATAAGTGGCAGGAGTAGCCCGTAGAAAAGCACGAGCCAGGCATCGGCAGTCGATTCGGCACTGACGGGGTTGCCAAAAATGGCGGCCGCGAGCACAGGGTGGGCGATCGATACTGCGAGCCCGCCCGCCAAGAGGCTCCAGCGTTGGCGTCGAGGAAAGAGAGGCGCGATCACGCAGGCGGCCATCCAGAGCGGAACTGCTGCCAAGAACCCGACCTCAGGCCGGAAAAGCCCTATCGCCCACACTGCAGCGGCGGGCGCCACCAACGTAATCAGCCAGACAGCGTTCGGGATGCCCTCTCCGCGCCCCGTGCGCAGGAACCAGCATCCGCGTATCTGGGCCGCAGCCGCAACCAGAGTGAGCGCGATGAGAAGCGCGTCGACCGGTGAGCGGCTGAGCGCGAGAACCGCCAACAGATTCAGCACCACGACCGCGTTCAAGACGACGTAGAAGAACACAATAGAGCCGAGCGTGTAGTTCCAAGTGGCGCGCACTCCGCGAACAGGCGCAAGGGCAGTCGAGGCAGGCATGGCCTCCAGCGTAGAGCAGTGACATTTGTCACGGTCGCGGGTGCGAAAGTGCTGCGGATGCCGTGACACGGGGGCACTGCCGGGCCGCGTAATCCGCGGCGAAGATTGAATCATCGCCGGCACCCCAGCCGATGACGAGCCGGGCGATTCACGTCATCACCTCACGAAAGGCATTTCATGTACGACGCTTTCACCTCTTTCACTTCTGGACTCCCCGAACTGCTGCAGTGGGTGGGCGTGATGTTGATCGCGGCGATCCCGTACGTGGAGTCGTATGGCGGCTCGGTGATCGGGATTGTCGCCGGCGTGAATCCGGGCGTGGCGATCATCGCTGCGATCGTCGGAAACGTGATCTCGATGCTGATCTTCGTGTTCGTCGCCCACGGGGTTCGCGCCACGGTGGCAGCGGGTCGTGAGCCCAAGCCGGAAACGCCGCGTCGCCAGAAGTTGCGCGAGCGTTTCGACCGCTACGGAGTTGTCGGAGTCAGCCTTCTCGGCCAAACCCTGCTGCCTAGCCAGATCACCTCGGCCGCGATGGTGTCATTCGGGGCTTCGCGCAACGCCGTGATCCTCTGGCAGATCATCTCGATAATCATCTGGGGCGTCGCCTTCGGGGTGCTCGCCACGTTCGGGATCACCGCTCTGCGCTGAGCGACGCGACGCGGCGTGCGTGCGGGTGTGATTGCGCAACAACACCCGCGCGCTGTCGGTCAATTCGACACTTTCTCTTGTTTAACTCTTGCGACACAAGGTATGTTCAACCGCATGGTTGAAAGCGCAGCAAGCACCCAACTCCGACGAGGAGTCGTTGGCCCGTGCATCCTTGCGCTGCTCTCGACCGGCCCGCGCTTCGGGCTACAAATCGTTCGCGAACTGAATGACGTCGGTCAGTTGCTCACGAGCCAGGGCACCGTCTACCCGCTGCTCAGCCGACTGCAAGAGGCCGGGCAAGTCAGCAGCCACTGGGAAGTGAGTGACAGCGAGCGACCGCGCCGCTATTACAGCCTTACGGATGTCGGTCGTCGCGACCTCGAACTCTTCCGTGAAGATTGGCGCCAATTTTCGGGCTCTGTCGGAACGCTTCTGCAGACCATCCCTTCCGCATCCACTGAAAGCGAGCAGTCATGAATTCTGCAGCCGAGCATCCACTGGTCACGGCCTACCTTCGCGAGTTCGATGCCTCCTCCGTGCCCCTCTCTGCACCTCGTCGTCTCGAGCTTCGCGAAGAAATTGCGAACCACCTGCGCGAGACGGTTCCGCCGGAGTCGTCTGATCTCGAGGCGATGCATTCGATCGCCGCCTTCGGCTCGCCCGCCGAGATTCTGGGGCAAGAGGGCGTCACGGATCGCGGCGGCGCAACTACTGACCCCCAGCAACGCCGTACAGCGCTCGTGCTCGGCGCCGTCGTTATCGCTGCTGCGGGTCTCGCGGCCGGGATGTTCTTCTGGCCGCCGACACCGACGGGCAGCGGCACCGACTCAGAACCGCAGCAGCCCGCGGCCGGGCCAACCTCGGTGGTGAACGAAAGCCCGACGGGGCCTGATCGCGTCACCGATGGCACCGCTTATTTCGAGTATCTCGCCGCCATCGAAACTATGCCCGAGCCGCTGCCTGCCGGTGCGGCCTACCCCACTGGGGTGCCAGCGGGTTTGGATTCCGGACAAACGGATGACGGACTGCTGCAGTCTGGTGCGGGCGCAACGGTCGCCCGCTTCAGCTGGTTGTGCGCGTGGGAAGCGGAGTACTTGAACGCCGCCGCGGGTGGCGATGCCGAACGCCAAGTCGCCGCCGGGGCGATGCTCGCGGAGTGGCCAAGCTACGGTTTCGTCGCTGACCCCGATGGCGGCTGGGCGACGAACGTTCTCGAACCCTTGAGTTTCGGTGATGTGGGTGGGCTGCAGAAAGATCTCCCGCAGACATGCGCGCAGGCGGGCATCCTTAACGTCACTGCTCCGTAGAGGGCAGCGCTGCGGTGAGTCGAAGCGGCGGTATCGACCCGGCTGCCTTGTGTCGTTGGGAATAGTGCTGTTTCCCGTGGTTCGCGTTAGATGTTTCATTTTGCGTACATTGTGAGCGACGATGCGTTGCACGTACATTTGAAGCGCCGGCGAGCTGTAAGCGTGGCGACTTCCGCAGGAAAGGGCGCAGACGATGGCAATCCTTACTACGTCAATGGCTTTGAGTTTCGGGATCCGCGAAAAACGCAGAGAATTGGGCCTCACTCAACAAGAACTGGCTAATCGAGTTGGTGTTGCTCGCCAATGGGTAGTAAAAATCGAGAGCGGTAAAACCCGAATCGACCTCGAAGCGCTGCTTCGCACTCTGGTGCTGCTCGAGCTCGAGCTGCACCTCGATGACGCACCGCCGGCAGGCGACCTCGACGACTACGTGCAGTCGTTCGTGAGTGGCGACTTCGCCTGATCCCGACTGCTATAGCGACGGCGTATCGGCTGACACCGTTCGCAGTTCTACACTGGGCAAATGCCGATCCGCCTACTCAATGCGTCTGACCGGCCGCTTCTGAGAGAGGCGACGCTGGCGAACATGAACTGGTGCGGTTCACGCTTCAGCTTCGACGACCTCGACCAGTCAGCAGAACTCGCGCACTACTACTCCGACTTCCCGGGCGAGAACGACTTCGGGATGCTGGACGAAGCTGGCGGTGTTGCCCGCGCAGTCGCCTGGCTGGTTTTCTTTTCCGCAGAGCACCCCGGCTACGGTTTCATCGAGGCGGCCACACCCGAGCTGAGCATCACGACGTTCGAAGGTTTTCGCGGGCAAGGCGTCGGCTCGGCCCTCCTGGAGCAACTCATCGCGGAAGCCGCAGCGAGAAGCGTGCCCGGCATCAGTCTGAGCGTGGAAGATGGCAACCAGGCCCGCTCGCTGTACGCGCGGCTGGGGTTTCAGGTGGTCGGCCGCTCGGGCGACTCCGACACGATGCTGCTGCGATTGCCGCGATTGCCGCGAACGGCGTCGACGAAGTCGCAGCCTTAAAGAAAATCAGCCCGAGCCGTGAGGCGAGCGGGCTGATCGTGATTCATTCAAGCTAACACTCAACTACGCCGTAAGTCGCTCAATTAGCTCGCGATAGCGCGCCGCGGTCTGCTCCACGATGTCGGCGGGCAGCTCAGGCGGAACGCCCTGCTTGTCCCAGTGGGCGGAGAGCCAGTTGCGCACGATCTGCTTGTCGAAGCTGGCGAGGCGGCCGGGGCCGCCGGCGGCGTAGAGTTCGGCATCCCAGTAGCGGCTCGAGTCGCTTGTCAGCACTTCGTCGGCCAGCACGAGAGCACCGGTCTCGGGGTCAGCGCCGAATTCGAACTTGGTATCAGCGAGAATCACGCCACGAGTTTCCGTAATGGCGGAGGCACGGGCGAAGATGTCGAGCGAAGCATCCCGAAGCGCAGTCGCAACCTCAGCACCGACGAGTTCGACGGTGCGCTCAAAGCTGATGTTCTCGTCGTGCTCGCCCAGCGGCGCTTTCCACGCCGGGGTGTAAATCGGCTCGGGCAGGCGGTCGCCATCGCTCAAACCGGCCGGCAGCGCGATGCCGCACACGCTCTGCGATTCCTGATATTCGAGCCAGCCACTTCCCGACAGGTAGCCGCGAACGACACATTCCACGGGATACATCTCCAGGCGCTTCACGATCATCGACCGATCGGCGAGCTCTGCCGGAGCCTCGACGTTGGGATTCGCGACACCGGCGGCATCCGCCAAATGGTTCGGCATGTCTGCCAGCTGCTCAAACCACCACTTGCTCAGTTGCGTCAGCAAAGCACCCTTGCTCGGGATGCCCGGCTCCAGCACATGGTCAAACGCACTGACCCGATCACTGGCCACCATGAGCACAAGCTGTGGCTCGTCGGCGCGCACGTACAGGTCACGGACTTTGCCGGAATACGTCAGCGTCCAGGCGCTCGACGCAGCATCAGCCGAAGCCGAGTCAGAGCCAGCAGCATCAGCCGGCGCAACACCGTTCACAGCGTCACTCACTGGGCGACGCGCAAAGCGATATCGCTGCGGAAGTGTGAGCCCTCGAGGTGAATATGCTCGAGAGCTTCGTAGGCACGTTCGCGGGCGACCGCAAAGGTTTCGCCGGTCGCGACGACGCTCAGCACGCGTCCGCCGGTGGCGACAAACTCGTCACCCTTTTTGGCGGTGGCCGCGTGGGCGATGGTGATGCCGGGAACGGCGAGGGCGGCATCCAGTCCGGTAATCGGGCGACCGATCTTGGGGTTCTCGGGGTAGCCCTCGCTCGCGAGAACAACCGTCACGGCAACGTCGTCGCTGAAAACAGGCGATGCGTGGTCGGCAAGGCCGCCAGTTGCTGCGGCGTAGAGCAGCGAGCTGAGCGGGGTGACCAAGCGGGGGAGCACAACTTGCGTCTCGGGGTCACCGAAGCGGGCGTTGAACTCGATGACGCGGATGCCGTCCCGAGTGACAATGAGGCCACAGTAGAGCAGTCCGATAAATGGTGTCTGTTCTTCGGCGAGCTGGCGGATCGTGGGCAGCGCGATGGTGTTGATCACTTCGTCAATGAATCCGTCGGGGAGCCAGTTGAGCGGCGAGTACGCACCCATGCCGCCCGTGTTGGGTCCGTCATCGCCGTCGTAGGCGCGCTTGTAGTCCTGCGCAGGCGAGAGCGGAACAACGTTGTGGCCATCGCTCAGCAGGAAGAGGGAAACTTCTTCGCCGGCTAGGTATTCCTCGACGAGCACGCTGCCGTAGGTGAGCCAGTGCTTGGCGTGATCGACGGCGGCGTTGCGGTCGCCCGTGACCAGAACACCCTTGCCGGCAGCGAGGCCGTCGGCCTTCACCACGTAAGGGGCGCCGAACTCATCGAGAGCCGCAGTGGCTTCGTCGAGCGAGCCGGCGCGGTGGGCGCGACCGGTGGGCACGTTGGCGGCATCCATGATGCGCTTGGCAAAAGTCTTGCTGCCCTCAAGAGCAGCGGCAGCCTTGCCGGGGCCGAACACGGCGATGCCGCGGCGGCGAAGAGCATCAGCGACGCCCTCAACCAGGGGAGCCTCGGGCCCGATGATGACCAGTTCGATGTCATTGTCGAGGGCGTATTCGGTAACAACGCTTCCCCGAGTGGGGTCAAGCGCGACCGTCTCCACGACCGATGCGATACCGGCATTGCCGGGCGCAGCCGTGATTTCGTGCGTCTCCTCCTCACTGAGAAGTGACGTCACAATGGCGTGCTCGCGGGCACCGGATCCAAGAACAAGAATTCGCACAAGCACAGCCTAACCAAGCCCACAGCCACAGTTGTTAGCGTTAAGCTATGGCACAGCTGAAAATAGCCCCCATTGCTGGTGAAGCGAGCATCCGGATGGTGCGCGACGGTCGAGCCGACCGCGACGCCACCGCAACCGCGGTGCGCTACCTCTTGCAGGTGCTCGCGAAGAATGCCGAAGGCAACTCGGTTGAAGTGCGAGTGCCGCCGTTCGGTGCCGTTCAAGCGATCGAAGGCCCCAACCACACGCGCGGCACCCCGCCCAATGTTGTTGAGATGGATGCCGCGACCTGGATTGCCTTGGCCACAGGAACACGAGAGTGGGCCGAGGCCCTCGACTCCGGCGACATCAGTGCCTCAGGGTCGCGTGCCGACCTCAGCGAATACCTCCCAGTTGTGTGGGAGAGAATAGTGCCGTGAGTATTACGCCAGATCATGAGCCCGCGGCATCCGCCCCGCAGCAGCCTGCGATGAAGACCACGGTCGAATCAACGGGCGTGAGCATTCGCCGTGCGCCTAAGTACAGCGCGTTCATGATTGTCGGTGGTGGGCTCGGTGCCGCCGCCACGTTCATTCTCACGATGTCGTTCCCCGCTGACCCTTCGGTCGGATTCGGGGCTCTCTTTGGCTACTTCAGCCTCTTTGGAATTCCTGCCGGTGTTGCCGTCGGAGCTCTCGTCGCGCTCATCGCCGACCGTTCCTCGCGCCGTCGTGCCAAGACCGGCACGGCCGAGCACGAGATCTCGGAGCCAGAAGCGTACGAGGGCACGCTCGAATAACGAGCGCTTTGCTGGTTGTCACTAAATCGAGGATTTTTTAACAAGGAGACTCCATCTGCTGCTCTGAATGGCATACTCCACTCTATGAAGCGCACGAGAATGGCTGAGGCGGGGAAGTGCGCGGTTTCCGCGGGAACGATGTTGCTCCTAGCCATCGGGCTTGGCGGCTGTAAACAACTCGACCGAGAATGGGTTCAAGAACGCCAAGACAATCTCAATGCGGCCGTGGCGGAATTCCCAACATCGACTCTCGGAGAAGTAACCTGCGAAGGATCCGGGGGCAAGCCAACCCCCAACAATGGTTTTACCCATTTCTTCGTTATAGAAGGCGACGATATCGTCGCGAAGGTCGCCACACACCTCGAAGCGGCGGGTTATCTCGGAACCCATCGCCCAGACATCATCACGTACTCGCGCGAAGACGGGATAACTATAGAAGGATATTCGATTGGCGACAGCGACTACGCGGATGAGCTTAAGTCTTCACTGATAGACAGCGAATGCAGTGTTCCGACTACCGACGCGATCTGGGTTCAGTTCCGCGAACGTATTCCTACGACAGGGACTGCTGGCTAGGCGCCTGCGTGTGTCATTGTGCGTAGCGCCCACTGGGCAGCGCAAGCCGAGGATTTTTTAGTAAACACGCTTCCGTCGGTGCTTCAACTGGCATACTCCCGCTATGAAGCGAACGAGAACTGCAGCGGCAGGCAAGCGCGCAGTTGCCGCAGGAATGGTGTTGCTCGTCGCCGGCTCGCTCAGCGGCTGCTTCTTGTTGGACCCGAACTGGAAGCAAGAGCGCCAAGATAACCTCGACGGAGCGGTAGCCGAATTTGAGGCAATGACCGTTGGTGAAGTTATTTGCGAAGGGGCCGGTGGCGAGCCCACTCCGAAGAACGGGTACACCCACTACTTCGTCTTTGCGGGAGCCGATATTCCCGCAGCGGTCGGCGCCCGACTCGAAATGCTGGAGTACACCGGGTTCACTCGGCCAGATTCTCTGAGCTACACACGGCCCGATGGAATTGCGGCCGTTGGGTATGTGATGGACGACAGTGATGAAGCCGGCCGAATTGAAGTGTGGCTGGCGGAAGACGGTTGCGAGTTCCCGAGTACCGATGCGATGTGGGTGGAGTTTCAAGAGTCGCCTTAGGCAGGAGGTGCTTTCAGGTACACGATCCGGAAGAAGGCACCGCCAATTTCGAGCGAACCGGAAACTGGCATAACGAGCGCTAGCTCAGCTGCGTCTTCTCGAGCCAGTCGAGGTAGTCGGGCGTGATGTTGCCCGAGACGTATTCGCCCGTGAAGCAGCTCATTTCGAGCTCGGAAACGTTCGAGCCCTCCACGATGGCGGCTTGCATGTCGGCGACCTCTTGGTAGATGAGGGCGTCAGCACCCATTTCCATGGCGATCTCGGGAATCTTGCGACCGTGAGCGACGAGTTCGGCGCGAGTCGGCATGTTGATTCCATACACGTGGGGGTAGCGCACGGGCGGTGCTGCTGAGGTGAAGGTGACCTTGTTGGCGCCAGCTTCGCGGGCCATCTGCACGATCTCTTTCGAGGTGGTGCCACGCACGATGGAGTCATCCACGATCAGGATGTTCTTGCCCTTGAACTCGGTGCCCATGGCGTTCAGCTTCTGCTTCACGCTCTTTTTGCGCTCGGCCTGGCCGGGCATGATGAAGGTGCGACCGACGTAGCGGTTCTTGTAGAAACCTTCGCGGTACTCAACGCCGAGCTTCTGTGCAACCTGCATGGCGGCGGGGCGTGACGAATCCGGGATGGGCATCACAACGTCGATGTCGCCCATCGGCGTGTACTTCGAAATGGTGTCGGCGAGCTTGTCACCCAAACGCAGGCGAGCTTCGTAAACGGAGATGCCGTTCATGATCGAGTCCGGACGAGCCAAGTAAACGTATTCGAACGAGCACGGAATCAGCACCGGTGCCTTGGCGCACTGCTTGGAGAACATTTCACCATCGGGCGTAATGAAGATCGCTTCGCCGGGCTCAACATCCCGCACCAATTCGTAGCCGGCACTTTCAAGCACGAGAGATTCGGATGCCACGATCCACTCGTTGCCGACCAAGCCAGTCTGGCGGCGGCCCAATACGAGCGGGCGGATGCCGTAGGGGTCGCGGAACGCGAGCAAGCCGTGCCCGGCGATCAGTGCGATCGCGGCGTACGAGCCCTCAACGCGGTCGTGCACGCGCGAGATGGCGGTGAAGACTTGCTCGGGGTCGAGGTCGTTTCCCGAAACCTGCTCTTGAAGTTCGTTGGCCAACACGTTGACGAGAAGTTCGGTGTCGCTCGTGGTGTTGAGGTGGCGGCGGTCAATGCGGAACAGTTCGTCAGTGAGCTGCTGCGTGTTGGTGAGATTGCCGTTGTGAACAAGGATGATGCCGTACGGCGCGTTCACATAGAACGGCTGCGCTTCGTTCTCATTGAAGGCGTTGCCCTTGGTGGCGTAACGCACGTGGCCGAGGCCCGAGGTGCCCACGAGGTTGCGCATGTCGCGAGTGCGGTACGCCTCGCGAACCTGACCGTTGGCCTTCTGCAAGTGCAGGGTGCTGCCGTCGGAGGTGGCGATACCCGTGGAGTCCTGGCCGCGGTGCTGCAGAAGCAGCAATGCGTCATAAACCTGCTGGTTGACGGGCTGAGAAGAGACGATACCGACAATGCCGCACATGCTTTCGCGTGGCTCCCTGAGGTCGTAGAGCGCGTACCCGGTGTGAGTACGGTCTAGCTTCTCACATCCGGCCGTTCTGCTGCTGCGCTGTGGCCGTCGCGACTGCGTGCGAGAAGGCGCAGACCGGTACGCTGGAGCCGTGACCGAGAACTCTTCTTCTAGCTATGCCGCAGCCGGTGTTGACACCGCCGCTGGCGACCGTGCCGTCGAACTCATGAAGGCGGCCGTCAGTGCCACTCATGGGCCCAACGTTGTGGGAGGGTTCGGCGGTTTCGCAGGTCTCTACGACGCTTCGTTCCTCAAGGACTACACGCACCCGCTGTTGGCGACATCGACGGATGGCGTGGGCACGAAGGTTGCGATCGCTCAGGCGCTCGACAAGCACGACACCATCGGCCAAGACCTCGTCGGCATGGTTGTTGACGACATCATCGTCGTGGGCGCTAAGCCCCTCTTCATGACCGACTACATCGCGTGTGGCAAGGTCGTTCCCTCGCGCATTGCTGACATCGTTGCCGGTATTGCTCGTGGATGCTCGGCTACTGGCACTGCGCTGGTTGGCGGCGAAACGGCAGAACACCCCGGTCTTCTTGGGCCAGACGACTACGACGTTGCCGGTGCGGCAACCGGTGTGGTCGAAGCCGGATCGCAGCTCGGCCCGCACCTCGTGGCCGATGGCGATGTTGTGATCGCGATGGAGTCCTCAGGCATCCACTCCAATGGTTTCTCGCTTGTTCGCCACATTCTGGCCAACAACAAGGTCGGTTACAGCGACCACCTCAACGAACTCGGCGGAGTTGTCGGCGAAGTGCTCCTCGAGCCGACCCGCCTCTACACAATGCCGCTGCTCAACCTGCTCGAT
Source organism: Salinibacterium sp. SWN248 (assembly GCF_015864575.1). Classification (GTDB taxonomy): domain Bacteria; phylum Actinomycetota; class Actinomycetes; order Actinomycetales; family Microbacteriaceae; genus Rhodoglobus. Next base: position 586,759 of record NZ_JADYWW010000001.1, read on the forward strand.
GCGCAGCCCGGCGCTGTGCACTCGCTCAGCCACGTCACCGGTGGCGGAATCGCCGCCAACCTCGCACGCGTGCTGCCGGTTGGCTCGTGGGTTGAAGTTGAGCGCTCGACCTGGTCGCCGCCCACCGTATTCCGGGTGCTGTCTGATCTGGCTGGTTCCAGCCTCGAAAGTGCCGAAGGAACCTGGAACCTCGGGATCGGCATGATCGCGATTGTGGCCGCGGATGCTGCTGACGCGACCATCGCCGCCCTGACCGCCGACGGCATCCCGTCGTGGGAAGTCGGTCGCGTCTCGATGACCGCTCGCGATTTCACCGGCTTCGAACAGGGTGCCAAAGGCGTCAACGGTGGTGCGGTGCGCCTGAGCGGTTCATACGCGAACTAGCTTTTTGAAGCGCGAGCCGCGGTTGCGGCTTCGAGCGCGAGCTCAGGTGCAAGCTTGGGCTCTCGTTCAGGTGTGTTGAGTAGCGCGCGGATGGCACGCACGGCTGGTGCCTCCGTCATCGTTGCTCGCCAGATCAGCGTGACGGGCCGCGTGGGCACGGGTTCCCTCAAAGGGATTGCCACAACGCCAGAGGGAAGCAGCCCTCGTCCGAGGCGGGGCACGAGAGCAACAGCGAGTCCGGCCTCCACGAGCGCAATCTGCGACGCGAACTCGCCGCACCGGTAATCGATGCGGGGCGGGTTCGGGTCGCCTTGATACATGTGGCAAAACCACTCGTAACAAATCGTGCCGTCGGGGGTGCACGTCCACGTGTGGTTTCGCACATCGCTCGGCGTCACGAATGCGCTGTGCGCGAGGGGATCGTCTTCGTGCACCAGCACGTCAGCAACATCGCGAAAGAGTTCTTCGCTGCAGAGGCTCGGCGGCATCGTCATTCCCACGCCCTCCCAGTGATGCACGAGTGCAATGTCGAGGGCACCAGCGGCAACGGCGGCAACCGCATCCCAGGGCTCGAACTCGGAAACCGTCACGCGAAGCTCGGGAAAGTCCGATCTGACGTGGGCGAGAAGTTCGGGAATTACCCCGCGCACCGCCGTGGAAAACGCGCCCAGCTTAAGGGTGCCTGCCGGGCGGGTGCCGGCGTCGTGCAATCGTGAACGGAGTTCTTCCACGCGTTCGCGCAGCATCCCGCCTTCGTCAACAACGCGGCGGCCGGCAGCAGTGAGCACCACTCCGCGACCTTCTCGATCGAGCAATCGCGCACCAAGGTCGCGCTCAAGTCGTTTGATCTGTTGCGACACTGCGGAGGGCGTAAAGCCGAGATCGGTGGCGGCGGCGTGAACCGTGCCTGTTCGCGAAATGGCGATGAGAGCGTCGATGGCAGCCAAATCGATCATGCAGTCATTATGTACCCACGGCACTGAATAACGTGCAAAATTGTGCGCTGGTGCTTCCTGATTGAAGCCGTGAGACTACTGAGCATGCCCCTTCGTTCCGCTCTCGCCGCTGTTCTTGTCGCCGTCATCTGGGGCCTGAACTTCGTCGTCATCGATCTCGGGCTCGAGGGTATGCCACCAGCGCTGTTCGTCGCGCTGCGTTTCGCTGCCGTCGTGGTGCCCGCAATCTTCTTTGTGCCGAGGCCCACCGCACAGTTTCGCGACGTGCTCCTCATCGGGGTGTTTATGAGCTTGGGCCAGTTCGGGCTGCTCTACACGGCACTCGCGATCGGGATGCCGGCTGGCCTCGCCTCGCTCGTGCTTCAAGCTCAGGTCGTGTTCACCGTTCTTTTCGCGGCGCTCACCCTCCGCGAGATGCCCACGCGGCACCAGCTCGTCGGGGTGGCGATCGGTGCCGTCGGACTCGTCGTGGTCGGCAGTGGGCGTGGGGTCGATACCCCCGCACTCGCCTTCATCGTCACGCTTGCCGCCGCGGCATCCTGGGCGCTGGGCAACGTCGTCGCTCGCCGCATTGGACGCACCAGCACGTCATCCGCACCGCTTGCAGGGCTTTCTCTCACCGTCTGGTCAGGGCTCGTAGTTCCCGTGCCCATGGTGTTGCTCGCCCTTGTTCTGGACGGACCAGACGCTGTCGGCTTCGCCCTCACCCACCTCACCATTCCGCAACTGCTGTCGACGGCCTATACCGCGTGGCTCGCGAGTCTCGTGGGCTACGGCATCTGGAACACGCTGCTGGCGCGCCATGCGGCATCCGCAGTCGTGCCGTTCACGATGCTCGTACCCGTCGTAGGAATGGTGACCGCCTGGTTGGTCTTGGCTGAGATTCCGACACCGGCCGAAGCGGGCGGCGGCGCGATGCTGCTGCTGGGCGTCGCGATCACCACGGGGATACTGCGCCGTCGCCGTGGGCGCGCGCCCAGCTAGGCAACGACTTCGCCGCAGCAGTGTTTTCGCTATGACCCGGGTGCCACCGAAGCGAATCCGGTGCTGTGCGCTTGAATGGGCGCTATGGCAACTAAGCAGCCCGATAACTCGGTTGACGTCGATAACGGCGAGCAACTCGCAGAACCCGAACACGAGCACACCGTGGTGGATGAGCAGCACGACGGCGACGACGATGTCGCGGATCAAGCGGACGCCACAAACCGCCCCGAACCGCTGCTGACCCGCGATGGTTCCCCGGCCGCCGCACTCTGGAGTCTGAACTCCCGCTGGCGCCACATCAACCACGGCTCCTTCGGTGCAGTCCCCGTCTTTGCCCAACTACGTCGCCTCGCCTACCTGCAAGAAACCGAGAGCGCACCGCAGCGTTGGTTCATGGCCGCACCCGAGCGTCTCGCTCAGGCCCGCGAAGGTCTCGCCGATTTCCTTGGCGTGGATGCCGACCGTTTCGGTTTCGTCCCCAACGCCAGCGCCGGAATGACGGCCGCCATCCGCGCCCTCATGCTCAACGTCGGTGACGAGCTACTCATCACCGACCACGCCTACGGAGCGGTCGCGTTCTCGGCTCGCCGTGAAGCCCGCCAGCGCGGAGCCAAAGTGCGCACCGTGCCCATCGAACTCGATGCCACGCCCGAGCACATCCTTACGGTTCTCGGCAAAGCACTCGCCAAGAAGCCTGCCGGCCTCATCATCGACGCCTCAACCTCGTCCACCGCGCGCGAGTTCCCGGTCGTGGCGCTCGCCGAGTTGGCCACGAAGCACGGGGTGCCTCTGCTCGTGGATGCAGCCCACGCCCCGGGAATTCAGCACCGCCCGGCCGAGGGCATTGCGGCATCCGCCTGGGTCGGCAATTTGCACAAGTTTGCCTGCGGTTTTCGGGGCAGCGCAGTGCTCGTGGCCGAAAAGAAGTTCGCCAAAAACCTGTACCCGATAATCGATTCCTGGGGAATGGATGAGCCCTTCCCCGGTCGCTTCGACCACCAGGGCACATTCGACTACACGCCGTACCTTGCTAGCGTCGACGCCATCACGGGGCTCGAAGACCGCATCGGCTGGGATTCCATTCGCGGCTACATCGAGTCACTGCTCGACTACTCGACCGACGTTGTTGCCGATGCGCTCGATGCTGCGTCCGGTGAAGAGTCGCGGGTGGATGTCGCAGCCCCCGCTCCGGGAATGACCCTCTTGCGGCTCCCCGGCACCCTCGGCGCAAGCCATGACGATGCGCAAGCTGTTCGCCAACGCATCACGGACGAACTCGGATTCGAGACTCAAGTCACTAGCTTCCGTGACACCGGCTATCTGCGGCTTTCGGCGCACGCCTACAACACTGCCGACGACTACGAGCGCTTTGCCGAAGACGCTGTGCCGACTCTCGTGGAGTGGTCGCGCGAGCGCTAGCCCGGCGCCGCGTTAACGCACGAAGCGAGCATCCGACCCCGGAGGGTCTGGTGCTCGCCTTGTGTGCAGAAGGTGCGTTATTAGGCGCTACGAGTTTCCTCGTCGTCCTCGTCATCTTCTTCAACGTCGTATTCGTCGCTGTATGAACTACCAGCGGAGTACTCCGGCCACTTTTCGCTGTCTTCCGACACCGGAGCAGCGCTTTCTGACCCGCTCAACTCGCGAGCGAGTGCACCATAGTTGGTGTCTGGGCTGAAGTACTTCAAATCCCGAGCAACCTTGGTGTGCTTTGCCTTTTGACGGCCGCGTCCCATTCGAGACCCCCTCATGCTTCTGTCCCGGTGCACTGACGGTGGCCAGCGAACGAGCGAACAGGGATGGATGAAAACTAACCTGAAGTTTAGCACGATGGACAGAAAGGTCTTCGTGGGCGGTGCACAGGTGGGGTGTTCACGGGTAACGTTAGCCCGTGACATCCACCACTGAAACCGACACCTCTGTTGTCGTTATTGGTGCTGGCCAAGCGGGCCTCTCTGTTGCCTACTATTTGCGACGACTTGGCCTCGACCCCGGCAACGACTTTGTGCTCCTCGACCGCGGCCCCAATACGGGGGGCGCGTGGCAATTCCGGTGGGAAGCGTTGCGCATTGGTTCCGCCCACCGCATCAATGATCTTCCCGGTCTCGACGAGCTGGGGCTCAGCTTTGAGACCGCCGACAAACACATGCCGGCCAAGAAAGTTGTCGCCGACTACTACCGCGCGTATGAAGAGCACTACGGACTGCAGGTCGTGCGAAATGCGGATGTCATCGCCGTCGATAACCTCGGCGAACATCTGAATGTGACCTTCACCCTCGATGGCGAAGAAACAAAAACTGTCAGCACGATGCTCGTCATCAACGCCACGGGCACTTGGGGTGCACCGTTTATTCCGTGGTACCCGGGGCTCAAGTCGTTTGAGGGCCGCCATCTTCACACGAGCGAATACCGCAGCGCCCGCGAGTTCACCGACCAGAGTGTTGTCGTGGTTGGCGGAGGAACGTCAGCGATCGGGTTCCTGCTCGAACTCGAAAACATCGCCAGCAATCTCACCTGGGTGAGCCGCCGCCCCATCGACTTCCTCGAAGATGGCGGCCTCAACCTTGAAGCGCGCAAAGAAGCTGTGCTGGTGCAGGATGAGGCGGCGCGAGCAGGCCGAGCCCTCCCCAGCATCGTCAGCGGCACGGGCGTTCCGCGCACCCGCCGCATTCAAGCCGGCATCGAGCGGGGCGTTTTGACGCCGCGCCCCATGTTCTCCAGCATCGAACCCGGTGGGGTGCGATGGAAAGACGGTGCCTTCCAGCAGGCGGATGCCATCATCTGGTCCACCGGATTCCGCCCAGAACTGCGCCACCTTGCTCCGCTGAAACTGCGCGAGAAAGAGGGCGGCGTGGCCGTCGGGCAGGGCGTGGCGTGGAAAGACCCTCGCATCTTCTTTGCCGGGTATGGGCCGCAGGCATCCACTATCGGTGCCAACCGTGCGGGGCGGATGATCGCCCGCCAGGCCATCGCCACCCTCAGCAAGATTCAAGCCATGAAGAACGGGCGCTAGCGAGCTGATCTTGCACGAACCGCTGGCGAGAGTGCGGTGGCTAGCCAACGGATGCCACCTCGCGAATAAGATCGCGAAGAGCGGCGAGCTGGGGCCGGTTGTCGTTTGCGCGCCATTGCATTTCGAGCGGCAGCGTTGCGGGCTGCGCGAGTGGAATCGCCACGAGGTCTTCTGGCAGATGACCGATCAGGGCAGCGGAGACGAGTGAGAAAGCGCGAGACTCTGAGAGCAGGTAGAGCCGCGACCCCACAATGCGGGGTGGGCTGACGAGCAGCAGCGGGCTGAGCCCGCGCGAGGTGCAGATCTCCAATAGGTAGTCGAAGTAGGCCGGGTTTTGTTCGCGAGGCCACAGCAGCAAAGGTAGGTCACCGAGTTCGGGCAATTCGATGTCGGTCGTGTTTGCCAGTGGGTGGTTGCGGCTGACGGCGACGAAGATTTGTTCGCGCACGATCACTTCGCTCTCGTAACCTTCGGTAGCCTCCAGAAAACGGCCGAGGCCGATATCAGCGTGCTCGCTCACGAGGTGGGCGGAGACTCCACCCGTGTCGACGAGAACATCTTCGATACGAACGGAGGAGAGGCTCTGCTCGGCCCGGCTGATCACGGCGGGGAGAAGTCGGTTGACTACGCTGGGGGAGGCCACGACGCGGGCGGTGCGGATGCGGCTCGGCTCGAACAACTGCACATCGCGAACAACCTGATTCGCGTGGGTGAGCAGGTGACGGCCCTCGGTCGCCATCGCCTCGCCCGCCTGAGTGAGCGTTGCTGAACGGCCGGAGCGGTCGAGCAGCGCGACTCCGAGAGCGCGTTCGAGGCGGCTCACTTCTTGGCTCACCGTCGGCTGTGAGATCTCCAGTGCCTCAGCGGCTCGTCCAAAGTGCCCGGCATCGGCCACGGCAACGAAAATCTCTACCTGACGAAGCGTAATTTTCATAGGCTAAGGCTATCTAAACTGCATCCACTCTTTCTGGATTCTTTGCTATCGACTAGTTACGGTTGAAGCAGCGGTACGCCTCCGGCGAAGCTGCAGCAACGAGCACCAGCGAAGAAAGAGATTGACCATGTCTACACCTGTCATTCACGTTTCCCAAGAAGTTCAGGATGCGGTTCGCGAGAACCGTCCCGTGGTCGCCCTCGAATCGACCATCTTCACTCACGGCCTTCCTCGCCCGCGCAACCTCGATGTCGCGCTTGAGGCAGAAGCCGGTCTTCGCGCGCAGGGCGTCACGCCCGCCACGATCGGTGTCTTCAACGGAGTGCCGACTGTCGGTCTCAGCACTGAACAGATCACGGAACTCTCGAACACCGACAACATGGCCAAGGCCAGCCTGCGCGACCTTCCCGTCGTGCGCGCCCTCGGCATCCACGGTGGCACCACGGTTGCCGCAACGGCATTCCTCGCCCACCACGCTGGCATCAAGGTCTTCTCCACCGGTGGCCTCGGTGGCGTGCACCACGGTGCAGCCGCGTCATTCGATGAGTCTGCAGACATGACCACGTTGGCGCAGGTTCCGATCCTGGTGATCAGCGCCGGCGTGAAGTCGATCCTCGACATCGCCGCGACCCTCGAACGGTTCGAGACCCTCAACATCCCCGTTATCGGTTACGGCACCACCCAGTACCCCGGCTTCTACGTCACCGACTCCGGCTTCACGATCGGTTACTCGGTCGACACTCCTGAAGAGGTTGCCGCCGTCGTTGCCGCCCGCGATGAGCTCGGACTCCCGCAGTCGGTGCTACTGGCCAACCCCATCGCCGCCGACAAGCAGCTTCCGCCGGAACAGCTCGACGACATCCTCGCTCGTGCCTGGGCTGAGGCCGAGAAGCAGGGCATCAGCGGCAACGCCTCGACCCCGTTCTTGCTCGACTTCATCCAGAAGGACACCAAGGGCGTCAGCCTCGACGTCAATGTCGAGGTCTACCGCGGCAACGTTGCGCTCGGTGGACTCGTCGCCACGGCGCTCACGCGCTAGCGGCAGTCGACACGTGCTCGGAATCATCGGCGACCTCGTTGAAGACGTGGTCGTCTGGCTGGCTGAACCGCTGAGGCATGGCACCGATACGGCGGCGGAGATCTTCCACACCCGCGGCGGTAGCGGTGCGAACGTTGCCAGCTTCGCCGGCCGCCTCGGCCCCACGCGCTTCATCGGCTGTGTCGGCAACGACCACCTCGGCACCCTGCTTGTTGAGGGTCTCGAGGCGGAAGGTGTTGACGTACGCGTGCAGCGCAAACACGTCACCGGCACCGTCATCATCCTGATCGACCAAGACGGCGAACGCAGCATGGTGCCGAACCGGGCGGCAGCGACAATGCTCGATGAGGTTCCGGATGAGTGGCTCGACGGCCTCGAGCTGCTGCACGTCTCGGCCTATTCCTTCAACGGTGCTCCGGTCGGGGAAACCGTGATTAACGTCATCCGTCGCGCTAAGAAGCGGGGCATTCTGGTCTCGATCGACGTCTCCTCCACGGGGATGCTCGCCCAGTACGGCATCGACCGTTTCATTGATCTCATGGCTGACCTCAGCCCCGACTTCTTGATCGGCAACGCGAGCGAAATGGAATGCCTTGGAGTCGTCGTTGACGGGCACCCCGGCGCTGTTGCCGCCCGGCTCTCGAAGACCATCATCGTGACGAAAGCGGGAGCGGATCCCACCCTCGTTCACGAGCCTGGTCGGGAGCCGCTGACGGTTGCGGTGCCACCGGTTCCCGAGGTCCGAGACCTCACCGGTGCCGGTGATGCTTTCGCAGCGGGATTCTTGACGTCGTACTTGGCTAGCCGCGACCTGCAGAAGGCGTGCGTGGGCGGTCACGCCTCCGCGGCCCTCGTGCTGGCATCGCCGGGAGCATCCTCCGGAGCAGCGTCGAAGTGACTCGCCTCTTTGTGAAAATCTGTGGCATCAGCACTGCGGATGCCGCAGCGGCGGTCGCCGACAGCGGCGCAGACGCGATCGGGTTCGTTTTCGCTCCCGGCAGCCCCCGTGAGGTCAGCGCCGAGCACGCGCGTTCCCTCATCGCGGGCCTTCCGTCCGCGTTGGAAACGGTGGGCGTTTTTCGCAACCAGCCGATCGATACGGTGCTCCGCACCGCGAGCGCTGCCGGGGTAGCGACTGTGCAGTTGCACGGTGATGAAACTGAGGCAGAGTTCGACCGGCTGCGGGCGGAGGGCTTCGGCACGATCCGCGCCCTGTCGATTGATGATTACCGCCGGCTCAGTCGTGACGGAGCGTTGCGCGCCGACGACCGATTGCTGATCGATGCGGTAACTCCGGGTGGGGGAGCAGCGTTCGAACCCACCCTGCTGACGGATGCTGCGCCTGACGGCTTCTGGATTCTGGCCGGTGGCCTCACCCCGCAGAATGTGGCGGAGCTTGTCGGCATCATGCAGCCGGGTGGTGTTGACGTCTCAAGCGGCGTCGAGGCGAGTCGCGGAGTCAAAGATCCAGCCCTCATCCGAGCATTCGTGGAAGCCGTTCGCGCCGTCTCAGCGGCGAGGTAAACCCCACTGGCGACGCAGCCGAACGACGAGGCTAAGTCGCGAGCGCGATGAGGCCGAAGTAGGTCGCGGCGGCGACGCCGATGCCGAGCACGAGGTTGGCGGCAACGCTAGCGACGGCGGTCTGGAGTCGCTTCATGGTGGCGATCTGCATTGTTTCAACGCTGAGGGTGCTGAAGGTGGTGAGTCCGCCGCAGAGTCCGGTGAGCAGCACGAGCTCGAGGTTGGGGTCGATCGTGCCAATGTGCGCCATACCAGCCAAGGTGCCGCCGAGGGCAGAGCCGATGACGTTGACGACGAGCACGGCCCACGGGAACCGCTTGTTCGGAACAAACGCGCGTGCGGTGAGGTAGCGCAAGACGGCCCCGGCGGCTCCGGCGCCCAGGATCGCAAACACCACGCCCGCGGTCATTCGTTCACCAAATCAGGGCGGCGTGCGCGAGCGAAACCGAGGCGCAGGCCCAGTGCGGCTGCGGCGAGTCCGAGCACCATGGTGGCCGCGAGGTAAATGAGGGCGGGGATGAGCTGGTCAGCTCCAATGAGTTGCACGACGGCGACGGCCAAAGCAGAGAACGTCGTGAAGGAACCGAGAAGACCGGCACCTAAGCCGGCGCGGGCCCAGACCGGAGCGGGTGTCCATAGCTCGGCGACGACGAGCGCCAGCACGAAACTGCCGACGATATTGGCGATCAGGGTGGAGAGGGGAAACAGCCCATCGTCGGTGGCAAAGGCAAGATCGAGAGCGAACCGCATTCCGGTGCCGATAGCACCGCCAACGGCAACGGCAGCGAGTTCACGGATCATGCGCTGCCTTTCAGATGCCAGTTCTGGGGGCTGTACTGCCTACCAGTCACCTTATGGCAACCGGGCGCGGACCTGTGCCACGCGCGCAGTCCTAGACTGAAGCCATGACCCGAACTGCTGCGCGCCGCCGCCGTTGGCCGTGGATCGTGCTCGCCGTAGTTGTGGTGTTGCTCGTGCCCATCGCCATCATCGTCGTGCCGATTCTCACGCACGAGAGCGCGGGCCAGTCGAGCCAGCAGCTCGTCGACGGAGAATGGCCGCTCTCGGTCACCGCCGAGGGGGATGACGGTCGTACCCGCACGTTGACGCTCGCCGGTGAAAATGGCGAGCCTATCGACACGGAAGCACTCGTTCGCGACGAGCGCGTCGTCGTGACAGGAACCGGGTATGACGGAACGCAGGGTGTGTACGTTGCCGTGTGCGTCATCCCAGAAACGTCTGCCGACAAGCCGGGGCCCTGCATCGGCGGAGTGCCGTCGCAGCAGCAAGAAAACGTGGCCGAAGGCACCGTGCAGTGGGCCCCGAGCAACTGGATCAACGCCGATTGGGCGTGGCGGCTCTTCGGCGCTCGCAGCTATGACGACACCGCCACGGGCACCTTTACCGCGTATCTCGAGCTGGGCGACCCGCTCGGCGAGGACGCTGATTGCATCACCAATGAGTGCGGCATTTTCACCCGCAACGACCACACGGCGCTCAACGACCGGGTGCAGGATGTCTACGTACCGGTGAAATTCACCGAATAGTGCCGCGCCGCTTGACATTGACGTAACGTCAACCTCTACCGTCGAGGTATGGCCCACGACACCCCACCACTCGCCGACCGTTCGATCAACGATGTCGCCCGCATCACGGGAACGACATCGCGCACGCTGCGGCACTACGACGACACGGGGCTCCTGAAGCCGAGCCGAGTGGGCACCAATGGCTACCGCTATTACGACGCGGATGCTCTCGCTCGCCTTCAACGCATTCTGCTGTTGCGCGAACTCGGGCTCGGCCTTCCGGCCATTGCCGAGATTCTCGCCGGGCAACGGGATGACACGGCCGCACTCAGAGAGCACGTGCGCCTGCTCGAAAGCGAGAAGCAGCGCATCGATCGGCTCATTGCATCGGTGAGCACCACGATCCATAAACTCACAGAAGGAGAGCCACTCATGGCTGAAGAAATGTTCGACGGATTCGACCACACCGCCCACAAAGACGAAGTGGAGCAGCGCTGGGGTTCAGACTCTTACGCGGCGAGCGACAACTGGTGGAAGGGGATGGGCGCCGCCGACCGGGCAGCTTTCGTTGCAACGCAGAAGCAGTTAGCTGCAGACTGGGCCGCTACTGCCGAGCGCGGCGATGACCCTGCGGGGGCTGCCGCTCAGGCGCTCGCGCAGCGTCAGTTCGACGGCCTCGTCGGAATCCCCGGCACCCCCAGCGAGGGCAAGTTGGGCCCGCCGCGCGAGTACTACCTAGGTTTGGCCGATATGTACGTCGCCGACCCGCGCTTCGCTCGTAACTACGGCGGGCAGGCCGGTGCCGAATTCGTGCGCGCCGCTATGGTCGCGTTTGCGACCGAGCGCTGGGGCTAGACGGGAACTGGCCCGGTGGAGTCGCGCACTACGAGCTCGGTGGCGAGCTCAAGGCGATGTGTCGCCAAGGTTTGCCCTTCCAGCAGTTGCGCGAGCATCTGCACCGCCGTCGACCCAATCTCAAGAAAAGGCTGTTTGACGGTCGTGAGCCTCGGCGAGGCAGACGTCGCTTGAACCGCATCGTCAAAGCCAACAACCGACAGGTCGCGGGGGATCCCCACTCCCATACCGCGGGCGGCGTCAAGAACCCCGAGTGCCTCGAGATCATTGGTCGCGAAGATCGCAGTCGGAGGTGTCGGTAGCGAGAGCAGTTGCTGGGCGGCTTCGCGGCCCTTCGCGTACTGGAACCCACCGTTGACGAGGTATTCCGGATTGGGGGCGATGCCCGCACTCTGGAGTGCGGAGTGGTAGCCAGCTAGGCGAGCGTTCGCGCACTCAGACGAAATCCCCTGAACGATTGCGATATTGGTGTGGCCCAAGTCGATGAGGTGGCGCGTGGCGAGGTAGCCGCCGTTGAAGTTGTTGGCGCCCACGGAGGGCAGGGGACGCTTCGGTGTGTTTGCGGGATCGATCACCACGAGGGGAACGCCGGCTCGCGAGAACTCGTCCTGGTTCTTCTCGTCTAGCCGTGAGGTCACGAGAATGAGCCCGGAGTGATGAGCTTCAGTAACGATGTCTACCCATCGTCTGCCGCCGAAGTCTCGGGGGGTAATTTTGACGACTACGTCGAGGCCCGCTGCTTCGCCGCCCGCGATAACCCCCTCCAGGATGCGGAGCACGTTGGTGTTGGTGAGGGAGTCGAAGTGCAGCTCGATGGCTCCGGCATCGGCTGAGCTCAACGGCGAGCGGTAACCGTGCTCGGTGAGTAACTCTTGGATGCGAGCGCGCGTAGCGGCGGAAACATCTTTTCGCCCTTTGACCACTTTCGAGACGGTGGGCACAGAGACGCCGGCTTGTTCTGCGATGTCGCGCAGGGTCGGTTTGCGATCTCCCTGCGAATCCGTCGATGGATTAGTAGTCAATGACGCCTCCGCTACTTGACAGTGTGTGTGGGTAACCGTAACCTCTCACAAGAACTTTACGCAAGGTTTCGCGCAAAGTTTCGTAAAATTCAATTAATCAACCACAGCGTAGTGAGGGAAAAATGAGTAGACCATCATGGCGGGCGACCGCGGCTACCGCGTTGGCCATTGGCGTTGCATTGGGAACAATCGGATGTTCGAGTGACAGCACTGGCGCAAGCGGCAGCGGAGTTTCAGTCTGGACAACGTCAGGCACCGAGTCGGTGCTCATGACGTCGCAAGAGCAGCACAATGCCGAAGAGGGCTCCGTGCCGCTCGACGTGCAGGTCTACGAGAACGACCCGTACAAGACCAAGCTTCGCACCGCCATCAGCGCCGGTCAGGGCCCGACCGTCTTCTCCGGCTGGGGCGGCGGCGGACTCGCCGCCTATGTCGAGGCTGGCGAAGTTGAATCGCTGCAGGCGGCGTTTGATGCCGCTCCCGAGCTGCGGGACCGTATCTTTCCCTCGGTTCTCGCCGGTGGAACGATCGACGGCGAAATCTACGGCACGCCTTACAACGGCGTTCAGCCCGTCGTGATCTATTACAACGAAAACGTCTTCGCCGACAACGGCGTAAAGGTCCCCGAGACCTGGGACGAGACGATGGACGCTGTTGCAGCGTTCAAGGCTGAGGGCATCACGCCGTTCTCGATCGGTGGAGCCGGGCGCTGGCCGTACCTGATGTGGATCGCGTACCTCACCGACCGCATCGGAGGCCCCGAGGTATTCGACGCCGTGGTTGCTGGTGAAGAGGGTGCGTGGGAAGACCCCGCCATCGTCACGGCAGCATCCATGATTCAAGATCTCGTTGAAGCCGGCGGCTTCGGCGATGGCTTCTCCTCAGTTGACCCCAACCAGGGTGCACCAGAGGCTCTCGTCTACACCGGACGCGCCGCAATGCAGTTGCAGGGCGCCTGGGGCTATTCCAGCGCCTACCTCAGCGGAGATCCCGAGTTCGTCGAAGATGGCCTCGGGTGGACAACCTTCCCGTCTGTCGAGGGTGGGCTCGGAGACCCGAGCAATGTCACCGGAAACCTCTCAGCGTTCTTCTCCGTGAGTTCCAAGGCAGACGCCGAGACAAAAAAGGCCGCAACCGACTGGCTTGTCAATGGTGTGTTTGACGACGACTACATTGACGGCCTCATCGGGATCGGAGCAGTTCCTCCCGTATCGGGAATTGAAGACAAGATCGCGGCCGCTCCCGCTGCGGACTGGAACACCTTCGTGTACAAAACCGCTCAAAATGCCGGTAACTTCCAGCTCTCGTGGGACCAGGCCATCAGCCCGGAAGAAGCAGAAGTGCTTCTCACCAACCTCGAAAAACTGTTCTTACTCGAGATCACGCCCGACGAGTTCGCTAGCAACATGAACGCGGCTGCGTAGTTTTCATGACTCACGTTTCGAAGGGAGGGGCCGTGGCGGTTCGCCGCCAGGGTCCCTCGCCCCTTCTCGCCCTTCCCGCGCTCATCTTCTTCGGAGTCTTCGCGATCATCCCGCTCTTCGTGGCGCTCTATCTCAGTTTCACGAAGTGGAGCGGGCTGGGCTCGCCGACGTGGGTGGGCTTCGACAACTGGGGCACGCTCTTCAGCACGCCCGATACGTTTCGATCTTTCGGACTAACCCTGTTGCTCATGGGGCTGTCGTGGGTGTTCCAAACGCCTATCTCGATCCTTCTTGGTGTCTTTCTTTCCGGACACCAGCGCTACCGCGAAATCTTCGCGGTTATCTACTTCGTTCCCTTGCTGCTGTCCTCCGCAGCAATCGGTATCGCCTTCCGCAACCTTCTTGATCCCAACTTCGGCCTCTTCGCCTCGCCCGGGCTGGAATGGTTGAACCTCGGTTGGCTCGGCAACCCCGACCTCGCGTTTTACGCAATTGTGTTCATCATTTCGTGGCAGTTCATCCCCTTCCACACACTCCTCTATCAGGGCGGTGCCCGTCAGGTGCCGCAGTCGCTGTACGAGGCAGCTGCGCTGGACGGCGCAGGTCGAATGGCTCAGTTCTTCTCGATCACGCTTCCTCAACTGAGGTACACGATCGTCACGTCAACGACGCTCATGCTGATTGGGGCGCTCACCTATTTCGACATCATCTTCATCCTCACGCAGGGTGGCCCCGGTGATGCGACCCGCATCCTTCCGGTCGACATGTACCTCACGGGGTTCGTCGGCAACCAAATGGGTCTCGCAAGCACGATCGCCATTGTGCTCGTGCTCTTCGGGATGCTTGTTTCCTTGACCATCTCAAAACTGTCCGGCTTCACGCGGATGGAAAGCCAACTGGACGGGGAATGAGATGACAACAACAGCTCGCCGCGCATCGCCGGCAAAAATCATCAACTCGGGCCGCCCAGACTCGGGCCGGAGCAGTACCCGTCGTCCTAGTCGAGTGCGCGCAAGCAATCGTGGTCTTCGGCCGAACTTCCTCGGTGCAAGCGCATCCGTGGTCTGGCTCATCATTGTGCTCATCCCGCTGTACTGGATCGTCATCACGAGCTTCCGTAGCCAAGAGGGGTTCTTCGACGACCATCCGTTGGCTTTCCCGGCACAACCGACGCTAGACAACTACGTGTTGGTGCTGGAGAACGACTTCGCGAGATACCTCATGAACTCGGCCATCGTGACCGTCGTGGCCGTTGCCCTGATCGTGGTGTGCGGATTTCTCTTCGCCTACACGATCTCCCGCACGACGAGTCCGCGCGTGCGCAAACTCTTCAACTTAATGTTGCTGGGTTTGGCGATTCCTCTTCAAGCGACGATCATCCCGGTGTATCTGATGATCGTAAAAGCCGGTCTCTACGACAGCCTGCTGGCGATCATCCTGCCGTCGGTGGCGTTCGGACTCCCCATCACAGTGCTGATTCTCGTGAACTTCATGCGAGACATCCCGGGCCAGCTTTATGAGGCGATCCGCATCGATGGGGCCTCGGAGTGGGTAACGATTCGCAGCCTCGCGCTCCCGCTGTCGCGACCGGCCATCACCACGGTCGCGATCTACAACGGGCTCAACGTGTGGAACGGATTCCTGTTTCCGCTGATCCTGACGCAGAGCGCAGACAATCGCGTATTGCCGCTGGCTTTGACCTCCTACCAAGGGCTCTTCAGCATCAACGTGCCCGCCGTTATCGCAGCTGTCGTCCTGTCTAGCCTGCCCATCATCGCGCTCTACATTCTGGGGCGACGACAACTACTTGCTGGCATGACCGCCGGCTTCGGAAAGTAATTTACATGCCACACACTGTTCCAGCATCGCCGTCTGCGGTCGTGCGCAATCCGATCATCCCGGGGTTCAATCCCGATCCGGTGATCGTGCGTCGTGGTGATGACTACTACCTGGCGACATCCACTTTCGAGTGGTTCCCGGCGGTGCAGTTCCACCACTCGACCGACCTCGCGAACTGGTCACTGATCGGTCATGCCATTACGGATGACAGCATCGATCTTCGGGGCATTCCTGCGTCGGGCGGGGTGTGGGCGCCGTGTCTCACCGTGGAACCTAGCACCGGCCGTTTTTACCTGGTTTTCTCTGTGATGAAGAGCCAAGAGGCTGAGGTCTTTGATGTAGACAACTACATCATCTGGGCAGACGACATACTTGGCCCGTGGTCCAAGCCGCTCTACGTGAACAGCTTGGGCTTCGATTCCTCGCTCTTTCACGATGACGACGGCACCAAGTGGCTGGTTACGTTGGAGTGGGAGACGCGGCCGGGACATGAGCATCCGGGCTGGATTGTTGCCCAGCAGTTCGACCCCGAAGATGGAACTCTCACCGACCCCGTTCGTATTCATTATGGTTCCACCGACCGCGGTGCCCTCGAAGCACCGCACCTTTACAAGGTTGACGGTCGCTACTACCTCATGACTGCTGAGGGCGGAACGGGATACGGCCACGGGGTGTGCTTGGCGCGGGCAGATTCGCCGCTCGGCCCCTATGAGTCTGACCCGGGTAGTCCTTTTATTACGAGTTCACCGGAGCCCTATAACGGTCGCAATTACCGAGACTTTCTGCGACCAGAATTCTTCAACCCTCAAGCATCCATGCAGAAGGCCGGGCACGGCAGTCTTCTTCAGGCTGCCGATGACAACTGGTACGTGGCGCATTTGTCGTCGCGACCGTTGCCCGGCACTACCTCCTCAGTGCTCGGGCGAGAGTCATCGCTGCAAGCAGTGCACTGGGATGACGACGGCTGGCTGCGGATGACCGCCGGCGGCGTATTGCCGCAGGAGTACATCACGATCCCGGGTGCCACTATTGATGAAGAGCGTTCGTCGCTGGATGTCGTGACCGATTTCCGAACGCCACTGTCGCCGCACTTTGCGGTTCCGCGTGGTCCCATCGATGAGTCGTGGTGCGCGCCCACCCAGAACGGTCTGGAACTTCGTGGTCGCGATTCGTTGCACTCGCGATTCGACGTCTCGTTAGTGGCGACGCGCTTGCGCGCATTCGAGGCAACGGCAGAAGCGGAAATCGAGTTTGATGCCCGCCACTTCGCTCATGCCGCCGGGCTCACCGTGTACTACGACATCAAGAATTATGTCTTCGCGCGGATATCGTGGAGTGAGATGGAGAATTCTCGCACTATCGCGCTAGTGATCGCGCGCTCTGGCCCTGGAATTGACGAGGTGATCGGCGAGGTCACGATCGCCGACGGACCGGTGCGGTTGCGTGCAGAAATCACGCAGGGCGACCTTCGGTTCGCCTGGCAGATGGCGGGAGGCCAGTGGAGCGAACTCGGGGGCGTTGTCGGCTCCCAGTTCATGTCCGACGACGCGATCAGTGGGTTCACGGGGCAGTTTGTGGGCGTGGCGGCGGTGGATGCCGCCAACAAGAGCACGATTGCCCGAGTGAAGTCGTTCGGGCTGACCTACTAAACCTTCTCAGGGCTCGGCTTCGCCGTCTCGACGCTATCGCCAGAGACGGCGGCCGGCACCATCAGCCGCGGAATCGTGAAGTGCACAAGGGGGCCGATGAGCAGCGCGAACGCGAGCGTGCCCCAGCCGAGGTTTCCGCCGAGGATCGCGCCGATCGTCAGCACGACGAGTTCGATGCTGCTGCGCACGATCCAAATCTTGCCGCCGTAGCGGTGGTGGATGCCGGTCATGAGGCCATCGCGCGGGCCCGGCCCGAAGCGTGCGCCAAGGTAGAGGCCGGTTGCGATTCCGAGCAGTAGCAGGCCGGCGACGAACACGAGGATGCGCAGGGCAAGTCCCTCAATCTCGGGCAGCATCCACAATCCAAGTTGGGCGCTGGGGCCGACGAGCGCCACGTTGAAGACGGTTCCGATGCCGGGCTTCTGGCGGATCGGGATCCACAGCAGCAACACGATGAGGCCAATGATGTTGGTGACGAAGCCAAAGGGGATGCCAGTGCTGAGCGAGACGCCCTGGCCGAGAACGTCCCAGGGCGCGACACCGATTTCCGCACGAATCATCAGCGCGATGGCGAAGCCGTAGAGGAAGAGGCCGGTGCCGAGCTGAACGATGCGTCGTGTCATGGTGAGGCGGGGAGTCATGTAAGTATCCAATTACGGAATTGGACTCGGAACAAGAGTCCAATCGCGGTATTGTGGCCTCATGAATAGCCTTTCTGCCCGCGCATTGGTCGTGATGATGGGCGAGTGGCGTGCGAGTGGATCGAACGCTGCCTATCTGGCCGTCTCTGACCGCATCCGCCTCCTCATCATGGATGGCCGCATTCTGACCTCGACGCGCCTGCCAGCCGAGCGCGAGTTGGCGCTCGCTCTCGGGGTGAGCCGCACCACGGTGACGGCGGCCTATTCGGCGCTCCGCGAGGGCGGTTACGTCGAGAGCACGCGTGGCTCAGGCAGTGTTGCTCAGTTGCCGCATCGCGCGAGTCTGATTCCCGATTCGGCGGCCCCGCAGATGCTCGATTTCAGTAAGTCGACCATTTCGGCCGCTCCCGAGGTGATTGAGGCATCCCGTCGTGCTGCCGAACAACTGCCGGCCTACCTGGGGGAGTCTGGCTTCGACCCGGTAGGGATCCCGGCGTTGCGTGAGGCCATTGCCCAACGCTATGTCGACCGCGGCCTGCCGACGAGCCCCGACCAGATCATGGTGACGCTCGGCGCACAGCACGCCATCGCGCTGATTTCGCGCACCCTCATGTCACGCGGTGACCGCGCCCTCATGGAAAACCCGAGCTACCCGCACGCCCTCGATGCGCTCCGGGCGGCTGGCGCGCGACTCGTGCCGGTCGGTGTTTCGACCGAAACCGGTTGGGATGCCATCGCTGTCGAGCAGGCTATCCAGCGCACGAGCCCCTCGCTTGCGTACCTCATGCCCGACTTTCACAACCCGACCGGTCAGTCGATGCCCGAAGAGCTGCGCGAAAAAATACTGACCCTCGCGGAACGCCACGGCACGGCAGTCATCGCCGACGAGACAATGGCCGAACTCGATCTGGACGGCAACGGCATCCGGCTGCCCTTCGCCGCTCACGGCAACGCGATCTCCGTGGGTTCGGTCGGCAAGACAGTGTGGGGCGGTCTGCGCACCGGCTGGATCCGCGCCGACCACGCCACCATCCGCCAGCTCGTTCGTGCTCGCTCCGCCGGTGACCTTGGCACCCCGCTGCTCGAACAGCTCGTCGTCACCAACATTCTTGAGAGCTATCCGGCGATTCTGGATGCTCGGCGCACTTCTCTTCGGGCCGGGCGCGAGCACCTCTCCTCCCTGCTGGCCGAGCAACTGCCGTCGTGGCAGGTGCCGCACACCCCGGGTGGAATGACTGCGTGGATCAATCTCGGCCAACCCGTGAGCTCGCAGCTCGTGCTTGCAGCCCGCAACGAGGGTCTCGTGATTGCTGCTGGTCCGCGGTTCGGCATGGATGGCGCCTTCGAACGCTTCCTGCGCATTCCGTTCAGCGGGGGCGCGGCCGACCTGGAACAGGGCGTCTCGGCGCTCGCCGCAGCGTGGTCGACGGTGATGCGGCATCCGTTCTCGCCAGCGAGCAGTGAATTCGCGAACGTCGTCTAAGTCACACGACGGAGAGAGCGTCGTTTCGGCTTCGCACCTTTAACGTAGATGTAATCTCGCGAGAGTACGCGGAATAATGAGCGTGCTGAGAGAATTGCACTAACCAAGAAGTGGTTTTTGCGACCGCGCCCGCGTTTAACAGCAACGAAAGTTCTCTCGTGCACCTGCTTTCTGTCTTCTCCCTGCGTAACCGAGCGCTCATCGCGCTCGTGACGATTGTTATCGGAATCTTTGGTGGCGTTGCTTTGACGTCGCTCAAGCAAGAGCTCATTCCATCGCTGTCGCTGCCGCAAATCTTTATCGTCTCGACGTACCCTGGCGCATCGCCCGAGGTCGTTGACAATGACCTCGCCGGTCCCATCGAAGCTGCCATCCAGGGCGTTGAGGGGCTCGAGTCGACCACGTCGACCTCGAACTCGAACTTCGCCAACATTTCGGCCTCGTTCGAATATGGCACCAACATCGCCACCGCTGAGCAGAAGATTCAGCTCGCCATCAACCGCATCTCTGGCCAGCTACCCGACTCGGCAGACACTCAAGTCTTTACCTTCAACTTCACTGATCTTCCGGTCGTGCAGATCGCGGTATCCAGCGACCTCGACCCACTTGAGCTCTCCACCAAGCTCGAAGCATCCACCCTCGTTGAGCTCAATAAGTTGGATGGCGTCAGTGACGCAAGCCTGTTGGGCACGTCGACCCAGCGCTTGGTCATCACTCCCGATCAAGATGAACTCTTCCTCAACGGTCTGAGCAATCAAGACATCATTTCCGCACTCGACGACAACGGCGTGCTGCTGCCCGCCGGTGAAATCACCGAGGATGGCCAAACCCTCACCGTGCAGGCCGGTCAACGCATCACGACAGCCGACGGTGTAGCCGAACTACCTCTGCTGGGCGGATCGAGCACCGAGATCGTGACGATCGCTGACGTCGCAACCGTTGAAGTGATTGACGACCCGGCAACCGGAATCTCTCGCGTGGATGGTGAGCCTTCACTCACCATTGCGATCACCAAGAGCCCCGCCGGCAACACTGTCGCCGTCTCCGAGGCCGTTCTTGAAGCAATTCCTGAACTCGAAAGCGCCCTCGGAAGCAACACCAAATTCACGGTCGTCTTCGACCAAGCCCCCTTCATCCAAGAGTCGATTGACAGCCTCACCACCGAGGGATTGCTCGGTCTTGTCTTCGCCGTGATCGTGATTCTGGTGTTCTTGCTGTCGATTCGATCGACGCTGGTCACCGCGATCTCGATCCCGGCATCCGTTCTCATCACCTTCATCGGTATGCAGGTCTCGGGCTACACCCTCAACATCATCACCCTCGGAGCCCTCACGATCTCGATTGGTCGAGTGGTGGATGACTCGATTGTGGTTATCGAGAACATCAAGCGACACGTGTCGATGGGGGAGCCAAAACTGCTGGCCATCCAGACCGCGGTGAAGGAAGTTGCGGGAGCCATCACGGCATCCACCGTGACGACGATCGCGGTGTTCTTGCCGCTCGCCCTTGTCGGAGACATCACGGGAGAACTGTTCCGCCCGTTCGCGCTGACGACCGCCATTGCGCTTGCCGCATCACTCTTTGTGTCGCTCACCATCGTGCCGGTGCTCGCCTACTGGTTCCTCGGTAACAAGGCTGTTCCGCGTCACACCGAAGACGCTGTCGAGCACGCGCACGCAGCGGGTATGCCTCAGGAGGAGAAGACCAACGCCCTGCAGCGCGGCTACCTGCCCGTGATCAAGTGGACGCTTAAGCGCCCCGTTGCCACACTCATGACTGCTGTTCTCCTGCTCGGTGGAACCGTGGCACTCGTGCCGTTCATGAAGACCAACTTCATTGGTGACAGTGGACAGAACACGCTGACCGTCAACCAGTCGCTGCCACTCGGCGCAAGCCTCGAAGCTCGTGACGAAGCCGCGAAGAAGGTTGAAGAGGTCCTCATGGATCTCGACGGCATCGAAACCGTGCAACTCTCCATCGGCTCCAGCGGCGGCTCACTGCGTGCCGCATTCTCCGGCAGCGGAGCGAACGCATTCTCGCTCACCACTGACCCCGATCTCGATCAGACCGAGCTGCAAGAAGACGTGCGCGAGGCTGTTGCCGACATCGAGGATGCCGGTGAGATCACTTTGGCCGCGGCATCGAGTGGTTTCGCCTCGAGTGACATCGAGATCAACCTCACAGCCACCAGCGATTCTGAACTGCGTGAAGCATCGGATGCCCTGCTCGAGCAGGTGCGCGACCTCGACGTCGTAGCCGAAGCCACGAGCAACCTCTCGGAGCAGCAGCCGTTCATCTCGATCGTTGTTGACCGTGACAAGGCCGCGAAGGTCGGACTGAGCGAAATTGCAGTTGGCGGAATCGTCACCGGTGCGATGAACCCGAATGCGGTCGGTAGCGCCGTCATCGACGAATCGACGCTCTCGATTTACATTCTCAATGACCTTGCGCCCACCACGATTGAAGAGTTGGAAGACTTCGAGATCCCGGGTGCCACCGGACTCATCCCGCTGACGGATGTCGCCACAGTGTCCGTCGATGACGGCCCCGCGAGCATCACCTCGGTCAAGGGCGTACGCAGTGCGACCTTGAGCGTGACGCCGAGCAGCGACGACGTGGGAACGGCATCCGCTCTGGTTGCTGCCGCTGTTGACGAAGCAGAATTGCCCGCGGGCGCTTCGGCTGAACTGGGCGGCGTCGCTACTGAGCAGACGGATGCGTTCCAGCAGCTTGGCCTCGCGCTCCTGGTCGCAATTCTCATCGTGTACGTCGTGATGGTGGCAACCTTCAAAAGCCTCCGCCAGCCGTTGCTGCTGCTGGTCTCGGTGCCCTTCGCGGCAACCGGTGCCATTGCGCTTCAGGTGATCTCGGGCATCCCACTCGGGGTCGCCTCGCTCATCGGTGTGCTCATGCTCATCGGTATCGTCGTGACGAACGCCATCGTGCTCGTTGACCTCATCAACCAGTACCGCGTGAAGGGCATGCGTGCTCGCGAAGCCATCATCGAGGGTGCATCGCGTCGACTTCGCCCCATCCTGATGACCGCTGCGGCGACAATCTTCGCGCTCCTTCCCCTCGGCATCGGTGTCACGGGTCAGGGCGGCTTCATTTCGCAACCGCTCGCCATCATCGTGATCGGTGGACTCGTCTCCTCGACGGTTCTCACCCTCGTGGTGCTCCCCGTTCTCTACTACCTCGTTGAGGGAGCCAAGGAACGTCGCGAAGACAAGAAGGCAGCCGGCACCGATCGCAAGAGTCGTCGCGCGGCCAAGAAGGCCGGTCGCGAGACTCCGGTGGTTGCCACCGCAGAGTAATCCGTGAGTGGTCTAGTTTCCCCACGCCGGTTCAGCTGCCGTGGGGAAACAGAATTTCTGTCACTATTGCAACTGGCTTGCCGCGGATAGAAACGGATCACTCATGCTCGACAACATGTCATCGTTCACGACTCTCGCCATACTGCTGCCCGTTGTGCTGCTTCTTGTGGGGGTATTACTGGTTTACGGCATCATTCGAGCTGCCGTGGTCGGAGCACTGCGCGATCACCACAAGTGGCTCGAGCGTCGCGACGTGAAGGCGAATTCGCAACCGCAGCCTGTTCAGCAGACTGACCTCCGGGACTTCCCCTACAACCACAACGTTTAGCTGGCGGCTTGGGCTGAGCCGAAACCTGGCTGCAGCACCGTGCTCGCTGCTGCGCCTCGTCCGGTAGACCACTTGGCCTGATGCGCTCGTTCAATTGAACAAATGTCAGTGCCGTCCGACAGGGTGAGTAAGTAACCACGCGGGGGCGTCTAGGCGATACCGGCCAGATGAGATCACTCATCACTCGGCCAATTGTCGTGTGCCTCGGCGTGCGCGCACAACAACGTGCGCGGCGTGAATCACAGTGCGCGCGTTTCTCTTCATTACCCGAACGAAAGAGGCTCCATGTCAGACGCCACACCTACACCCGAATCGAACGCGCAAGACATTCCGGATAGTGCACCTCCTGCAGCTCCGACTGCACCTCCTGCAGCTCCGACTGCGCCCCCACTGCCTCCGATCGCTGGCAAGTCGTTTGTCATCACGTGGCTTTTCGCTCTCCTGCTTGGTTTCTTCGCCGTCGACCGTTTCTACCTCGGCAAAGTCGGTACCGGAATTCTGAAGCTCATCACTTTCGGTGGTGCAGGAATCTGGGTCTTAGTTGACATCATCCTCACGCTCAGCGGGGCTCAGCGCGACAAGGCAGGCAATGCGCTTGTCGGATACAACGAGAACAAGAAGGTTGCTTGGATCGTTACCGGCGCACTCATCGTTCTCTCGATCGTCACGTCGAGCCTCAACGGAGGCAACACCGAGACAACTGATTCGAGTGACACGAGCGCTATCTCAGAGAGCGCTGACGTAGAAGAGTCGGACGCTGCTGAGGAAGAGCCTGCTGAACCAGAAGTACCGGCAGTGCAGGGGTGGGCGGATGACGCCTTCGGCACGTTCGACGCCATCACCGAGACTGGCACGGGCGACAGCATTGTCGATCTGCCTGTCGGCGCGACAGCAGGAATCGTTACCGCTTCACATTCCGGAGCGTCGAACTTCGCAGTCTCAGTACTCAACGAAGATAACGAGAGCACTGGCGAACTGTTGGTGAATACGATCGGAGACTACGCGGGCACAACGTCGTATGGATTCAATGCGCTCTCAGACGGCGTTACGCTTCAGATCAAGGCGGATGGTGCGTGGTCGTTGCTCATTGCTCCTGTTTCGGCAGCCCCGCTGCTAGCCGAATCTGGCACCGGCGATGCAGTGTTCCTGTACAACGGCGATGCGGCTAAGCTCACGGCTACCCACTCGGGCGATAGCAACTTCTCCATTATTGAAGAAACCGACAAGGCCTTCGCGTTTGGCCTCCTCGTTAACGAAATCGGCTCCTACAATGGCACCGTTGCACTGAGCACGGGTCCGTCGGCGATCACGGTAGGCGCTGACGGCGCCTGGACGCTCGCAGTCGAGTAATTGATCGCTGGGGTCGAGCGGCTGTGTCGCTTGACCCCAGCATCCGCTCGGCCCTCGCTATTGAGGGCTCGATCGAGTAACGTAGTCAAGTCGGCTCAAGACAGCGCGAAATCTCGCGTATGGGTTTGTAAGTCTTGCGGGCCGGTTTGCCAGTCCATCCAACTGGTGACAATCACACGAATGTATGTGACGGCCTCGGTCAAAGACTGCCCGGGTTCAGTAGTGCAGCGTACGAATACTCAAGCTAATTAGAAGACAGCCAATCGGTTTCTAACCAATCGGTGTCTCGCTAACTAAATGGTGAGTGTTGGCGTGCGCGCGTGCTCCACGCACTAGATGTGTTCCATCTAAGAACAACCCGGAAAGAACAATGCCTAATTTCAATAAGCCTGCCACCGGTCGTGGCAACAAAAACTTCAACTCTGGAGCGCCCAAACGTGGCGGTTCACGCAGCGAAGGTCACCGCGGATTCCGTGCCGATGAGGGCGATGCCCCCAAGCGTCGCTGGAGCGCGGATGACCGTGCCGCTCGCACCGGAGACCGCAAGCCAGGAGCCGCTCGTGGCGGACGCGACGAGCGTCGCCCCGACTGGACTCCCCGCGAAAAGCCTGCCCGTGGTGGACGCCCCGAGGCCGGCGGCCGCGGAGATCGCCCCTCCTACGGTGACCGCCCGCAGCGCAACGAACGTGGCGCCTACGGCGACCGTCCCCAGCGCAGCAACGATCGTCCCTCGTCGGGTGACCGTCCCGAGCGCGGCGGACGCCCCACGTATGGCGACCGCAACGAGCGCCCGCAGCGCAGCAACGATCGCCCGTCTTACGGCGACCGTCCTGACCGCGGCGGCAACGCCGGTCGCAGTGAGCGTCCGTCGTACAACGACCGCAATGACCGCAACGAGCGCCCGCAGCGCAGCAATGACCGTCCTTCGTATGGTGACCGCCCCGACCGTGGCGGCAACGCCGGTCGCAGCGAGCGTCCGTCGTACAACGACCGCAACTCGAGCGGCCGCAGCGAGCGTCCGTCGTACAACGACCGCAATGCTGGTGGCCGTTCAGAGCGTCCCTCCTACGGTGACCGCCCCGACCGCGGTGGCCGTCCCTCCTACAACGACCGCACTGAGCGTCCGTCGTACAACGATCGCAACGCTGGTCGCACTGAGCGTCCCTCGTACGGTGACCGCGGCGCATCCGCTGGTCGCACCGAGCGTCCGTCGTACAACGACCGTGCTCAGCGCACCGAGCGCCCCGCGTACGGTGACCGTCCCGACCGCGGTTCACGCCCCGAGCGTTCAGAGCGTCCCGCCTACAACGAGCGCCCGCAGCGTTCCGAGCGTCCCTCGTATGGCGACCGCCCCGACCGTGGTTCGCGCCCGTCGTACAACGACCGCAATGACCGCAACGATCGTCCGCAGCGTTCAGAGCCGCGCGAAAGCGCCTACTACCCGGCCCGCGATGGCAAGTCGTCGCACTCGCAGCAAGAAGACGTTGTACTTGAGCGTCTCGTAGCCAAGACCGTTACCGCCAGCGATGTTGAAGGCAAGTCCTTCATCGACCTAGGCATCGGTTCGAACATTTCGCGTCAGCTCGCATCCATGGGCGCAGAGTCGCCGTTCCCCATCCAGGCAGCAACCATCCCCGACGTTCTCGCCGGCAAAGATGTTCTTGGCCGCGGAAAGACCGGATCGGGCAAGACCATTGCTTTCGGTGCGCCCCTCGTTGAGCGCCTCATGGAAAACAACGGTGGCAAGGATCGTCAGATGGGTCGCAAGCCTCGCGCCCTCATCCTCGCTCCGACCCGCGAACTTGCTCAGCAAATCGACCGCACCATTCAGCCCATCGCTCGCAGCGTTGGCCTGTTCACCACGACCATCGTGGGTGGCGTTCCTCAGTACAAGCAGGTTGCAGCTCTCACCCGTGGCGTCGATGTCATCATCGCGACCCCCGGCCGTGTTGAAGACCTCATCGAGCAGGGTCGTCTCGACCTCAGCCAGGTGAAGGTTACTGTTCTCGACGAAGCAGACCACATGTGCGACCTCGGGTTCCTTGAGCCTGTTCAGCGCATTCTGCGTGAGACCAGCGAGGGCGGCCAGAAACTGCTGTTCTCGGCAACCCTCGACAAGGGTGTTGCCACTCTCGTCAAGGAATTCTTGGTTGACCCGGCCGTGCACGAGGTTGCTGGTGAAGACCAGGCTTCTTCCACGATCGACCACAAGGTTCTGCTGATCGAACAGCGCGACAAGCGTGCGATCATCAAGCAGCTTTCCGCCGGCACGGGCAAGACTCTCGTCTTCACCCGCACGCGTGCGTTTGCTGAAGAGATGGCCGAATTCTTGAGCATGGGTGGAACCCCAGCCACGAGCCTTCACGGTGACCTCAACCAGTCGCGTCGTACCCGCAACCTGCAGATGCTTACGAGTGGCAAGGTCAACGTGCTTGTCGCGACAGACGTTGCAGCCCGCGGCATCCACGTGGATGACATCAGCCTCGTTATTCAGGCTGACGCTCCTGAGGAGTACAAGACGTACCTGCACCGCGCTGGCCGTACCGGTCGCGCAGGCAAGGCCGGAACTGTTGTCACGCTCATCCCGCGCAACCGTCGTCGCAAGATGGACGAACTCCTCGGCCGCGCCGAGATCGATGCAGAGTCGGTCGACGTAGCGCCTGGCGATTCGTTCGTCGACAAGCTGGCTGCGCTCTAACAAGCACCCCGCTCACTCGAGTATAAGAAAGCCCCGGATGCCCCACTCATGTGGTCGGCAGCCGGGGCTTTCTGCATGTGTCCGCTGTGGTTGACGGGCATGGCATCCCGTGGTTCTATGGAGCGCACGCGTTGTTGCGATTAAACCTCAAATAACAAGATTGTTGGGTAACCACAGATGAGTATTCGATCGCAACACACCTCTCGGATCGCGACCCCGGCGGGCGTTCTGCTCATCGCTGCCAGTTTTCTGCTGTCGTCATGCTCGACCGGCACTGTCGGGTTGGAGTCTTCAGGCATCGACATCGAGCCCTACGCACACGTAACCGCCACCCTCGACTTCGAGGCGGGCACCGTGGTTCTGCCGGTGGATGCCATTAATCGGAATGCGCCGCAGGTCGATGAACTCCGGCGTGAAGCGTGGCAGGTGTTGACTGACGCGTGTCTCGCCGAGAGTGGGCTGCCTGGCTACAGCCGGTCAGAGACGGTGTCGAGCGAAGAGGATCGGCTCTTTGGGCTGTGGAGCGTTCCGCTCGCTCAGAAGTACGGTTTCGAAATTGCCGCCCTCATCGACCAGGTACCCCCGACTCCGAGCGATGAGGAGCTGCGCTGCCTCGATGAATCCAAAGAAGAGATGAGAACACGCTTCAATCTGGACGACGGCTACTCGTTCGATGCGCAGATCGCGGACGCTGCCTACGATGCCGCCTTCGCTTCGGAGCCAGGCCAAGTAGCGCTCGCTGTGGCCAAGGAGTGCATGGTTGAGCAGGGGCTAGAGTTCAGCGCCGACCTACCGATGCCTCAGTTCGACTACGAATCGGACGGCGACAGCGCCGAGAACCGACGAATCGCGGTGATTCAGGCCACCTGCAACGTTGAGACCGGCGCTATTCAGACGCTCTACGACCTCACTGCTCGCTACCAGTCGGCACTTATTGAGGCGAGCGAAGCCGATGTCAAGGAAGCTGCTGAGGTTGTCGCGACGCGCATCGCCGACTTCGAGGGCGTTATTTCGACGAGCAAGTAGAGAACCCACTCGTAGAATCAGCCTATGAACCAGAAACGAACAGTCGCCGCGCGTGCAGGCGTGGCGGTAGGGCACGCGGCAAGTTCCGCCGCTCATGGAACGCGCGAGGCGATCCGCAAGAACCCCAAGGCAGACCGCGTCTATCGCACGACCGTTGGTGTTGTTGGCGGCACGACCGTCGCTCTTGGTGTGGTGCTCATCCCATTGCCCGGGCCGGGTTCCCTCGTAGCGATCGGTGGGCTCGCGCTTCTGGGCACCGAGTTTGAAATGGCAA
Source organism: Salinibacterium sp. SWN248 (assembly GCF_015864575.1). Taxonomy (GTDB): domain Bacteria; phylum Actinomycetota; class Actinomycetes; order Actinomycetales; family Microbacteriaceae; genus Rhodoglobus. The sequence goes on from NZ_JADYWW010000001.1 coordinate 615,019, forward strand.
AGAAGGCCAGCGGCAAAGCGAATGCCCTCGCCCGTAAGGCGCTTGCCGCGGCCAACGAGAAGCGTAAACGGCGGGCGGCTGTGCGGGCTGCCGCCGATACCGATGCTGCTGTTGCTGGCGTCGGCGACCACGACGCTTCCGGAGACTGAGCGCTCTCGTTCAGTGATCTCCGTGGCGTGTTCGAAGCGCTGCGGACACCGCAGTCACGGCTCTAATCGGCGCTTGGCTAGTTGGCGGCATCCGCCAAGACGGCTTTCAGTACAGCCCCAATTCTCGCGGGGAAGCTGTCGGGAACATTCTCGGGCAGAGCGTTCGTGGCGAACCAGCGCACGTCTTCACTTTCGTCGCTGGCCGCGAAGACGGCATCAGCGGCGGCAATGGCAACGAATCCCACATCCCAGTGAGCGGCGCACGCGAAGCCTCCGTGCAGCTCGTGCCGGTCAAGATCAACGATCGAGTCCGAGTGGAGGGCGAGGGCGGCAATGCCCGACTCCTCACGAGCTTCGCGTAGTGCGGCATCCGCGACGGACGCATCCTGTGGCTCAATGTGGCCACCGAATTGAACCCAAAACTGTCCTTTGCGGTGAAAGCACAACAGCACGCGCTCGAAGCCAGGCGAGAAGACGAAACAGGATGCCGTCACATGCTCGGGCCCACCATCGCGCTTGAGCGCATCCGATCCGCCCGCCGTAACAAAGGAGAGGTAGGACTCGCGGGCGGGTGAAGCCGGGAGTGCGGCAAGGCTGGTCAGGAAGTCATCGACGATCACTTGGCCATTATCCGATACGACGGTCTCGGCGTCGGAGTGGCAACCGCGGGAGACTTCATATGCACTCCTGCAGAGCAGTTGTGCAGAAACACGCGAACACAAGTGTGGCGGCCGTCGCAAAAGTGCAATAGGGTGTCGGCATGTCGGATACTCATAACGAACGTGCCCTTGAAGACGAGATCATCACCGACTTTAGTAAGCGGATGTCGTACGGCGCCTACCTAGAACTCGACACCCTGCTGAGCGCCCAGGCTCCGCAAAGCACCCCTGAGCATCACGATGAGATGTTGTTCATCATCCAGCATCAGACCACCGAGCTGTGGCTCAAGCTCGTGATCCACGAACTCACCTCGGCCCGCGATCTCATTGCGAGCGACAACCTCTCTATTGCGCTCAAGCGCATTGCACGCGTCAAGCACATTCAGCGCACCCTCACTGAGCAGTGGTCGGTGCTCGCGACTCTCACGCCGAGCGAGTATTCGCAGTTTCGCGACTACCTGGGTAGCTCATCCGGGTTCCAGTCGTATCAGTACCGAGCGGTCGAATTTCTGCTCGGCAACAAGAATGCGGGCATGCTCAAGGTGTTCGAATCGCATCCCGAAGCGCACGCCCTGCTCAGCAAGTTGCTCGCCGAGCCCAGCGTCTACGATGAGTTCTTGCGCTACCTCAGCCGCCACGGCTACGAGATTCCTGACGCCGTGCTTAACCGTGACGTGACTCGCGGCTACGAGCAAAACGACGAGCTCATCGAGACCTTCCGTCACATCTACGACAACGAAAGCGAGCACTGGCTCGCCTACGAAGCCTGCGAAGAATTCGTTGACCTTGAAGACAACTTCCAGCTCTGGCGCTTCCGTCATATGAAGACCGTCATGCGCATCATTGGTATGAAACGCGGCACCGGCGGCTCGAGCGGCGTCGGCTTTCTCCAGAAGGCACTCGACCTCACCTTCTTCCCTGAACTCTTTGCCGTGCGCACCGAGATCGGCCGCTCGTGACCGAACAACCGAACCCAGCTCCGCAGCTCCCCACGGCGACCGGACCAACTACCGAGTCGGCCCTCACCGTCGACTACGCCGTCGACGGCTACTGGCTGCGTGAATGGCACGGCCCGGCCACAGTGCGGGTCAGCCCCCATGGCATTCGAGCGATAGCGGATTCCGCAATCCCGACCGCGGTGCGTCTTCCGGGAGTGCTGCTGCCGGGCTTTCGCGACGCACACGTGCATCTCGGATTGACGGAGCCGCGCGCTCTCGTGGCTGGCGGCCTCGCTGCGGTCGACGATTTGGGTGGGCATCCCGATCGTCTTCAGGAGTGGGCTCTTGACGATGCGGTTCCCGCGCTGAACCACGCGGGCGCTTTCATCACCGCGCCTCATGCTTACCCGGCGAATCGTGCGTGGGCGGCCACGCTTGCGGTTGCTGAAGTGGAGACCGGTGAGCAGGCGATGGCTGCGGTCGCGCGGCAGCTCGCCGCTGGTGCGACCTTTGTGAAGGTTGCGTTGAACGCTGAAGATGGCCCGGTCATTGACGATGAGACCTTGTGCGCACTGGTGGAATACGCGCACAGTCGCGGCGCCGAAGTTGTCGTTCATGTCCAGGGGCCTGGGCAAGCGCAGCGGGCGTTTTCTGCCGGAGCCGATCGCCTCGCGCACACGCCCTGGACAGAGAAACTCAGTGACGCCCTGATTGCTGAGATGGCGCAGCCGAACTCCCGCTTTCTTGCCGGACGCCACTCGTGGATCAGCACCCTCGACATCCACGGCTATGGCCAGCGTGGTCGCGACTTCGAGACTGCGAGCGACAACCTGCGACGCTTTCACGCCGCGGGCGGCACCGTTCGTTATGGCACCGACATGGGCAATGGCGATCTTCCTCCCGGCCTCAACCAGCGCGAATTGACGGCGCTGCAGGATGCCGGGGTGCGCTACGACGCCCTGTTGCGGGCGCTGTGTTTGCCCGGTTTCGGCAGCACCGTGAGCTACTTGCCGACGGTGCCGACCGCGGATGCCGATCTCGCGTCGTGGCTCATGACCGCCACCGTTGTCACGGCCCGCGAGCTGCTTCACCCTGACTTTGCCGTGAGCGCGACCCGCGCGCACGCGGCTTGGGACGGCGACAGCGCTGTTCCCACCGCAACAACCCCCATCCCGACCCCATGGAGGATCGACCTATGACCGACACCCACGCGCCGACTGCTGCGCACGATGACGCGACGGCTGCGCCCACCGGAGCCAGCTCTCCCGTCGACACGAGCGCCGCAGCTGCCGCAGTCTTGGATGCCGCTGACCCGCTGAAGCAGTACCCGACCAAGTTTGTGCGATCAACCGAAGTGCGCGCCTACCTCGACGGCAACTCGCTCGGGCGACCCACGACCGCGAGTGCGGCCCGCTTAGCCGAGTTCGTTGACGAACAGTGGGGTGGCCGCCTCATCCGTGGCTGGGATGAAGCGTGGTACGAACTGCCTCTCACTTTGGGTGACCGCCTGGGCGCCGCCACTCTCGGGGCTGCGCCCGGCCAAACCTTCATCGGCGACTCGACCACGGTGGTGCTCTACAAGCTGATCCGCGCTGGCCTCAGTGCCCGCCCGGAGCGCAGCGAAATCGTCATCGACACCGGCAACTTTCCGACCGACCGCTATCTGGTCGAGGGCATCGCCGCCGAGCTCGGCAAGACGCTGCGCTGGATCGATCCCGCCAGCGACGAGGGAGTCACCGCCGACGAAGTGAAGGCTGTGCTCAACGAGAACACGGCTCTCGTCGTGATCAGTCACGTCGCCTACCGCTCTGGTCACCTCGCCGATATGCCCGGCATCACCACCCTCGTCCACGAAGCCGGAGCGCTCGTGCTCTGGGATCTCTGCCACTCCGCCGGCGTCGTCGAAACCGAACTCGATGCCTGGGGCGTCGACCTGGCTGCTGGATGCACGTATAAATACCTCAACGGAGGCCCGGGTTCCCCCGCCTTCGGCTACGTGCGCGCCGAGCACATCGAAGCCATGACGCAACCGATCCAGGGCTGGATGGGTAGCAACAACCCCTTCGAAATGGGTCCAGGCTATGCGCCGCACGAAGGCATCCGTCGTTTCATCAGCGGCACGCCATCGGTCGTCGGTTCGCTCGCCATGCAAGACATGCTCGGGCTCATCGAAGAGGCAGGCATCCCGGCGATCCGCGCCAAGTCGATCGCTCTCACCGAGTACGCCCTCGCGCTCATTGACGAACTGCTCGTGCCGCTCGGCGTCACCGTCAGCTCGCCGCGGGATGCCGCCGAACGCGGCAGCCACGTCACGATCGACCACGAGAGCTTCGCCGCCGTGAATGCCGAACTCTGGAAGCAGGGGATCATTCCTGACTTCCGTCGGCCTCACGGCATCCGCCTCGGGTTGTCGCCGCTCAGCACGACCTTCGCCGAAGTGCAGCTCGGCATCGAGGCCATTCACGCACAGCTCACCACGTAACCGCCATGATTCTGGATGACTTCGACTCCCGCCCCGGGAGTGCAACAGCCCTGCTCCGCACCTTTGTGGGCTCGCAGCTGCGTCAGCTTGGCGGCTGGATCTCGTCGGCGCATCTCGTGCGCATCATGGAAGCGTTGGGAGTCTCTGCCAATGGCGCCCGCAGCGCCATTGCACGCGTTAAATCAAAGGGCCTGCTGGTGCCTGAAATGGTCGATGGCCAACAGGGCTACCGTGTGAACGCGGATGCCGTGCCGATGCTCGAGAGTGGCGATCGCCGTGTCTTCAGCTTTCGCCAGCAGCGCGAAGATGACCCGTGGTGTCTGATCTCGTTTTCGATCCCCGAATCACGCCGCGATGAACGCCACCAGCTTCGTCGCAGGCTCGGCTGGATCGGGTGCGGCACCGTCGCCACCGGGCTCTGGATTTGCCCGGCGCACCTCAAGCCAGAAGTGGTGCGCATTCTGGAACACCTCGAACTGAGTGAGTGCGCAACGCTGTTTATTGCGGGCCGGCCCGAGACGACTCAGTCGTTCGCGGATGCCGTAGCCCAGTGGTGGGACCTCGACCGCTTGCGTGAATTGCACGACAGTTTTCTGGCCCAGCACTCCGCCCTGGTGGGCCCGGCGTCGACCGATGCTGAAGCATTCGCGTGCTACATCCATGCTCTCGATCAGTGGCGTGTGATCCCGTACGTCGATCCGGGGTTGCCGGATTCTGCGTTGCCCGAGGATTGGCCGGGGCGAGCAAGCATCGACCTTTTCGGTCGACTTTCGCGTTCGTTGGCGGCGCGGGCGCACGCTTTTGTGCGCAACTCGGCCCAGTAACGGCGTCGCAGACCGACGCACGGAGCGGGTAGCTGGCCGAGTCGCGAGGCCGCACGCTTCGCACAATAACAACGGGTTACGCGCACATGAGCAATTCGTTTAAAACCTTGGAATGAGCTGTGGGCAGGGCTATCGTCTGACATACCCCCATTGGGGGTAGACCGTTGATTTCACAATTCATAAGGGGACTGCCCGCTATGTATCCACGAAGCAGCAGGCCAACGCGGCTCACGATCGGGGCTCTTGCCACGTCGTGCGCCATCGCGTTGACCGCGATCACCGCTCCGGCCGCCCTAGCGGCCGAAGCAACAGCAACTATTGCCGACGTTCAAGGCACTTCAGCCTCGAGCACCATGGTCGGCACCACCGTCACCGTCGAGGGTGTTGTCACCGCTGACTACCGTGGGGCCTCCGGCTACCGTGGCATTGTCATCCAGACTCCCGGATCGGGTGGGGCGAACGATGCTACGCCCGGCGCCTCCGACGGAATCTTCATCTTCCTGGGCAGTGCGAACCCCGCAGTGTCAATCGGAGACAAGGTCACCGCAACCGGCCCCGTCGCTGAATACTTCGGGCTGACCCAGCTCGGTTCGGGCACGGCCGTCGAACTCGTGACGGCCGCCGCCGACCTTGACCCGGCTGACCGTGTTGAGGCGTCCGCCCTCGATGCGAGCGTCGTCGGCAACGACCGCGAGCCTTTCGAGTCGATGCTCGTTGCCCCCACCGGTGACTACCTCGTCAGCTCGAGCCACCAGCTCTACAACTTCGGCACCCTCTGGCTCAGCCCAGAAGAGCTCGCCGTCAAGAGCACCGAGACTACGGATGCCGGAGCCGACGCCGACGCGATCGCCGCCGCCAACCGTGCCAGCCGCATCTTCCTCGATGATGGCTACAGCATCCAAATCTCTAACGGTTCTCACCCCGGTGAGCAGCCGTACTTCTCAGCAGACACTGTTGTGCGCAACGGTGACACTGTGGAGTTCCCGGCGAACCCGTACGTTCTGAGCTACGGCTTCGACGACTGGCGTTTGCAGCCGACCGTGGCGATCAACGATGCGAGCCCGGCGGAGTCCCTGCCCACGTTCGAGTCGACGAACCCGCGTGAAGAGTCGGCTCCTGTTGTGGGTGGAGACTTCAAGGTTTCGGCCTTCAACGTCTACAACTACTTCACGACGCTCACGAGTGAAGACTCGGATGCGCGTGGTGCAGATACTGCTGAAGAGTTCGCTGTTCAGCAGTCGAAGATCGTTGCGGCTATCAACTCGCTCGATGCGGATGTCATTGGTCTGATGGAGATCGAGAACTCCATCAAGCTGGGTGGCAACCTCGACGAAGCGCTCATGGATCTCGTCGGTGCGCTCAACGCCGCCGCCGGTGCCGGAACGTGGGATTACGTTCGCACGCCTGCAGCGCTGAACGATGCGGCCATCACGGACTTCATCACGAATGCGATCATCTTCAAGCCAGCAGCAGCCACTCCGGTGGGCGACAGCTTCACTGCCGTTGACGAGTCGGTCTGGGACATCGCGCGCGAGCCGATTGCTCAGACGTTCGAGTCGAACGGCGAGCTCATCACGGTGATTGCTAACCACTTCAAGTCAAAGGGTGGCTCGGGAGCCGTGCCAACTGACGGCCAGGGTTACTTCAACGTGGAACGCGTTGAGCAAGCCAATGCGGTCAAGGATCTCGTTGACTCGATCTCTGCTGACGAAGCGAAGAGCGACCAGGTTGTTCTCGTCGGTGACTTCAACGCCTACTCCGAAGAAGACCCGATTCAGGTCTTCACCGAGGCCGGCTACGTCGACACCCTCGCCGCCGAAGGTGACAACAAGTACACCTACACCTTCGATGGTGAACTGGGATCGCTTGACCACATCATCGTCTCGCCGTCGCTTGCCGATCACGTGACCGACGCTGCTGTCTGGAACATCAACTCGCCCGAGTGGGGCGATCGCGGCTACGCTTTCGGCGCCGCCGAAGCGGGAAGCGTGTTCCGCTCGAGCGACCATGACCCGATCAGCATTGGCCTCAGCACTGAGGCTGTGCCGGTTGAGATCGAGATCCTCACCACGAACGACTTCCACGGTCGTATCGAGGCAGATCGTGGCATCCCCGGTGCAGCTCAGCTCGGCGGAATGGTGAACTACTGGGAAGCCATGAACCCCAACACCACGTTCGTTGGTGCTGGTGACTTCGTCGGAGCCACGACATTCACCTCGTTCATCCAGAACGACCAGCCCACGATAGACGTGCTCAACGAAATCGGACTCGACACGAGTTCCTTCGGTAACCACGAATTCGATCAGGGTCGTGCCGATGTTGACGACCGCATCCTGGATGCCGCCGACTGGCCCTACCTCGCAGCGAACCTCTACGACCGGGATACCAACGCTCCGGCCTACGACGAGTACTTCCTGCAGGAGTTCGATGGCGTGACCGTCGGATTCATCGGTGCCGTTACTGAAGACCTCAACGAGTTGGTCAGCCCTGCTGGCATCGAGTCGCTCGAGATCCGCAGCATCGTGACTGAGGTTGACCGTGTTGCGGACTACCTCACCGATGGAAGTGACGCCAATGGCGAAGCAGACGTTCTCGTTCTGCTCGTTCACGAAGGTGCGGCATCCACCGACATCGCAGCATCGACTGACGACTCGGCCTTTGGCCAGATCGTGATGGGCCTGAGCCCGAAGGTCGAAGCGATCGTCTCGGGTCACACTCACCTCGCGTACGACCACGAGGTCACTGTTCCCGGCATGGACCGCCCTCGCTTGGTCGTTTCGGCCGGACAGTACGGAGCCAACTACGGCCACTTCGACCTCAACGTCGACCCAGCAACGAAGGAGATCCTCGACTTCGAGGCTGAGGTTCTGCCGATTGAGGGCTTCGAGCCGGATGCCGCTGTGCAGGCGATTGTCGACGAGGCTACGGCCGCGGCGGCTGAACTGGGCAACGCCAAGGTCGGAGAGATTTCCGACAGCATGTATCGCGCAGTGCAGACCCCGGTTGACGGAACCCCGTTCCCTGAGAACCGCGGTGGCGAGTCGACCATCGGCAACTTCGTCGCCGATGTTCAACTGTGGGCAGCATCCGATTCGGGCGCCGAGATCGCGTTCATGAACCCGGGCGGTTTGCGCACGGACCTCGTCTACGAAGCATCGGGTGCTGGCGACGGTGACGGTGAAGTGACGTACCGCGAGGCTGCGAACGTGCAGCCCTTCGGCAACACGCTCACGACGATGTCGCTGACCGGTGCTCAGATCAAGTCGGTCCTCGAAGAGCAGTGGCAACCCGCAGGTGCTCAGCGTCCGTTCCTCAAGCTCGGAGTTTCGGAAGGGTTGACGTACTCGTACGACCCCACCGCGGCTCAGGGTGAGCGAGTAACCGCGATGTACCTCAACGGTGTTCCGGTGGATGTTGCAGCCAGCTACACGGTGGTTGCTAACTCCTTCCTCGCGGCCGGTGGCGACAACTTCGCTACTCTCGCCGAGGGAACCGATCGCGCCGACAGCGGCCGCGTCGACCTGCAGTCCATGGTCGAGTGGTTCGAAGAGAACACGATCGCTGACCCGCCGCTCGAACAGCGCGCCATTGGTGCTGTTGTTTCAGCTCCGGATGCTGACGGCTACAACCCCGGAGATGACGTCACGCTCGACCTCTCGTCGCTCACCTTCAGCCGTGGCGGCTCAGACGCCACCACGGTCGAGGTTTCGGTTGATGGAGACGTGCTCGGTTCGGCAACGATCGACCGCACCATCGTCGACACCACGGATGAGCAGGGCCGCGCTAGCGTGACCGTTACGATCCCCGCCGGCGCACCTTCGGGCACGCTCGCGCTGACCGTCATGGTTCCGGGAACCGACACTGCGGTCGTAGTGCCCATCGAGGTCGCGACGACTGCTGAAGCCATCGAGAACACGAAGGCACCGAGCATCCGCGGCAAGGTCGAGGTTGGTAAGACAGTCAAGGCCGTGCACGGTAACTGGAGTGTGGCTTCGGCCGATTACAGCTACCAGTGGCTGCGCGACGGCGCACCGATTGCTGATGCGACCGACAGCCGCTACCGCATCACGACCGACGACATCGGAACCGAACTGAGCGTGCAGGTCACGGCCAGCAAGGATGGTTACTCGGATGGTGTTGCAGAATCGGACGCCCAATCGGTGGAGAAGATCTCCTCGAGTGTTCGCTCGAGCCTCTCCTCCTGGTTCGTGTGGGGCAACCGCTCCGTCACGGCGGATGCCAGCGTCTCGGTCGGCAAGGATGGCACGACCGCAGGCGAGGTGACCTTCTACGACGGTCGCACCGCTGTCGGCACGAGCACGGTAGACAAGCGCGGCAATGCCTCGCTGAAGCTGCCGAAGCTCAGCCGCGGCATCCACTGGATCTCGGTCGAGTACTCCGGTAACGACCTCGTGGAGTCCAGCACAAGCTGGCCGCGACTGGTCTTCGTCTTCTAGGCGAAAGCTGGCAGCTAGCTGCATAACGCGAAGAGGGCCCCGCACAACGCGGGGCCCTCTTTTCGTACTTTTACCCAGATTGATGAAATAAATTTGGCCTGCTGATTGCTACTAACTATGGTGAGCAAGCTCCCATCGATCTCCAACCTGCAAAGGAACCCCTGAATCATGGCTAGTCGTATCTATAAGAACATCACCGAACTTGTCGGTAACACCCCGTTGGTTCAGCTCAACTCCGTCACAGACGATGCTGGCGCTACGGTGCTGGCGAAGCTCGAATTCCAGAACCCCTCGGCCAGCGTGAAGGACCGCATCGGTGTTGCGATCATCGACGCCGCTGAGAAGGCCGGGGCCCTGAAGCCCGGCGGAACCATCGTTGAGGGCACCAGTGGCAACACCGGCATCGCCCTCGCCATGGTCGGCGCAGCCCGCGGTTACCGCGTTGTTCTCACCATGCCGGAGAGCATGAGCAAGGAACGCCGCATGTTACTTCGCGCGTTCGGTGCAGAACTCGTCTTGACCCCTGCCGGCGAAGGAATGCGTGGCGCCGTTGAGAAGGCTGCCGAAATCGTTGCTGCTACTGAAGGCGCCGTTGCCGCACAGCAGTTCGCAAACGCTGCAAACCCCGCTATTCACCGTGCAACCACGGGCCCAGAAATCTGGAATGACACCGACGGTGCCGTCGACATCTTCGTTGCGGGAATCGGAACCGGTGGAACGATCACGGGTGCTGGCGGTTACCTCAAGGAACAGAACCCTGAGATCAAGGTTGTCGCTGTTGAGCCCGAAGAGTCCGCGATCCTCAATGGTGGAGCTCCTGGCCCCCACAAGATTCAGGGAATCGGCGCCAACTTTGTGCCTGAGATTCTCGACCGCGATGTCTACGACGAGGTTCTCGACGTCAACATCACTCAGTCGGTCACGATGGCTCGTCGCCTCGCTGCCGAAGAGGGCATCCTCGCTGGTATCTCCTCGGGAGCAACCGTTCACGCGGCTCTCGAATTGGCCAAGCGCCCCGAGAACGCGGGAAAGACCATCGTTGTCATCATTGCGAGCTTCGGCGAGCGTTACCTGTCGACGCTTCTCTACGAAGACCTCGTCGACTAGGGGCTTGTCGACTAAGACCGAGTCACCTCAACTCAACGCCGCTAACCACCACTAACGACGGATCCCTCTATTGTTTGCTCGAACTCGTGAAGACATCGCTGCCGTGCGCGAACGCGACCCCGCAGCCCGTGGTGCCTTCGAGATTTGGCTCACCTATTCGGGGATGCACGCCGTGTGGGGTTACCGCTTTAGCCACTGGCTCTGGACTGCGCGGGCATTCTTTCTTGCCCGCGTAGTCTCCCAGTTTGTCCGCTTCTTGACCGGCGTTGAGATTCACCCTGGCGCTCAACTTGGTCGCCGCGTCATCATCGATCACGGCTCCGGAGTCGTCATTGGCGAGACCGCCATCGTGGGCGACGACGTCTTGATTTACCATGGTGTCACGCTGGGCGGCACGAGCTCACAGGGCGGCAAACGTCACCCCACGCTCGGCAACGACATTGTCGTGGGCGCTGGGGCTGCCGTTCTTGGCGACATTACGATCGGCTCCGGCTCGGTGGTCGGTGCTGGTGCTGTAGTGGTGGCGGATGCTCCCGCCGATTCGCTTCTCGTTGGGGCCCCCGCCGTGGCGCGCCCCAAGGGCCGCACTAAGGCCCCCAAAGACGGCTTCAACTACATCGATCCCGCGATCTACATCTAGTCACTCGGGCTCGGCGGAGAGCCTGTCGCGTTCAGGCGGCCTCACGTAGTGCCCCTTGAGCGCACCGTTCTCCCTGCACCCTCAGGGTCGGTTTCGTCAGTTATGCTCAGCATTATGACGTCAGTTGAGGCAGCGCCCATCGAGCCCGAACGAAGCGAACTAGCGCCCGGCGGGATCGTCGTCGAAAATGTCGCACGATCGTTTGGCGAAGTCCACGCGGTGCGCGACGCCAGTTTCGTCGCGACTCCCGGAACCGTCACCGGCCTCATCGGGCCCAATGGTTCCGGCAAGACCACGCTCATGCTCATGCTGGCATCCCTGCTTCAACCGGATGCCGGCAGCATCCGCATTGCCGGTCACGATCCCGTCACCGAGACGGCAGCGGTCCGCTCGCAGCTCGGCTGGATGCCTGATGTGCTCGGTTCGTGGCCCACGCTCAGCGTGCGCGATACTCTCAGCTACACCGCGCGCATGTACGCAATGGATAAGGCGGCCGCGGCCGCACGCGCAAGCGAACTCATTGCGCTCGTCGACCTCACCGAGCTTGCCGACAGCCCCACTCGCGTTCTTTCGCGCGGGCAGAAGCAGCGCCTGAGTCTCGCTCGCGCGCTCGTGCACGACCCCAGCGTCCTGCTGCTCGATGAACCCGCCTCGGGCCTCGATCCGGTTGCCCGCGGTCATTTGCGCACGCTTGTTCGCCGACTTGCTTCCGAAGGAAAAACGCTCCTCGTCTCCAGCCACGTGCTCTCGGAGCTCGACGAAATGGCCGATGGCGCGGTGTACCTGTCGAAGGGCGTCACGGCGTCCGCGGAGGCCTTGGCGCGCAGCCGCGCCACTGCTCGTCCCTGGCGCATCCGCTCGAGCGACGTCGTGGCCCTGCGCGCGGCACTCGTCGCGGAGGGAATCGAGGAGGCTGCGATAGCGACCGATCGCACGGAACTTCTTGTTGCGCTTGAGGGGGAGGCTGCGGCATCCACGCTACTTGCTCGACTGGTGGGTGCTGGCATTGCGATCAGCACTTTTGCCCCAGCGGTGGGCGACCTCGAACATGCCTTTATCGACCTGAGCTCGGAGGAAAGCAAATGAGCGCGTTCTTCGCCGGTGTCGGAGTAATTCTTTCGCTCGAACTGCGCCAGCGCGTGCGCACTACGAGCTGGTATATCTTGCTCGGTGTCTTCGTAGCGCTGATCCTCATGGTGACGGTGCTGTTGTCATTCGCGCTGAATGGCTTTGGCACCGACGACAATGGTGCTGCGGGGGTCTACTCCACCGTCATCTACTTCGTGCTGCTGCTCGGCACGCTGGTGGCGCCCGCCCTGAGCGGCAACGCCATCAATGGCGACCGGGATGCCGGAACTCTGGCAACCACGCAGGTGACACTCATCACAACCGGCCAACTAATTGTTGGCAAGTTTCTCTCGGCGTGGATCACGGCACTCGCGTTTTTGGTGGCCGCTATTCCGTTCCTCGTTTATGCGGCTATCGCCGGCCGGCTTCCGGCGAGCACTATCGTCGTGTCGATCGTGGTACTCGCGCTTGAACTGGGCGTCGTTGCTGCGGTCGGGGTGGGGCTTTCGGGCCTCATGTCACGACCGCTGTTCTCCATCGTGGTGACCTACTTGGTGGTCGCTGCTCTCAGCATCGGCACCATCATCGCGTTCACTCTTGGGGGGCTGGCGCTGCAGACGACAGCAACTCAGACCTCAAGCTACGCGCTTGAATACGACAGTGCAGGAGCGCCGACGGCGTGCTCGGCGCCCGAAGAGTATGAGTACCAGACGCCACGCTTCGACCTGTTCTGGGGCGCATTGGCGGCAAACCCGTACGTGATTCTGGCGGATGCCGTGCCGACAGCGTACGACTCGAACGATCAGCCGACTGACCTCTTCGGCTACTTCAAACTGTCGACTCGTATGGCCCAAATTCCACAGGACGCGGGGTACAGCTACGGCGAGTGCGTCGTTGGTGAGAGTGAGCAATACCCGGACGCCCCGAGTGCACGCAGCGTGATCGAATCCACGACTCCTAGCTGGGCCGTCGGGTTAGCGATTCACCTCGTCCTTGCGGGGGCGTTGCTTGCTGGGGCCTGGGCTCGCACCAAGACCCCAGCGGCAAAGCTGAGTCGCGGCAGCCGCATCGCTTAGGGAGACGGCTTTCGCGGCGTTAGCCCATCGTGTTGACGATGAGCCCAATGTGAGTGAAGAAGTTGAGTGCGCCGAAGAGGAGGAACGCGGTGCCGCCGAGAGCAAGAGCGACCCCGGTAACCCACTGAACCTTGGTCGGCGTGCTGCGAACCGCAAAGCTGCGGGTGGCGAACGGGAAGAGCAGTGCTCCGAGGCCTACGAGCGCAAAGAGGCCTGACATGAAGATCGCTTCGACCCAGGGCCATTCGGCGAAGGCGCCAGAGATGGGCTCCTCGGGAGGGGCGGCGAAGAGCTGGAAGATGACTCCGGCGAAAGCAATCGCGATGAGAGCGAGGCCGAGACCGAAGATGAGCACGCCAAGGGGTTCAGCAGTGCGGGCGACGGCGCGGGCGGCATCCTTGGATTCTTCGAGCACGGATGCGCGGCGCCAGAGTACGAAGCTCGCGGCGAGCAGCAGCACGCCGAAGGCCAGGCTCGGCTCGCCGAAGATGATGTTGTCGAAGGGGAAGTAGGCCGCGAAGGGCCAGGTCAGCGTCATGTGTGCGCCCGTGACGGTGAGGATCAGGCCCAGCACTCCGAAGTTCACGGCGTGACCGCGGAACTCCACGTCAGCTCCCGCCATGAGCTTGCGAGCAAACAACACGAGACTGAGCAGTCCCGCACCGGCGGCCACCGCCATGATCGTGTTGTAGGTGGGCATTTGTGTCCAGTCGATGACTAATCCTTGATCCATCTCGTCAGTCAACACCTCTCGGCAGCGATACTCAAATTTGCCTAAATCGCGTAGAGCTGCACCGTGATGGTGCACGGTCATGTCTCATTCGTGTTGCGGTAGACAACTCAGTTGCGCAAGCGCTTGCACAAACCGTTGATCGTCACCTAGCGTGAGTCATGAACACGCTCTCTTGAGCTGCAATGAGCGAGCGAGTTCAGAGCTGCAGTTGTTCCCCCCGCACGCTGCTCGGCCTGCGGGCAAACCTCGACGAGGAGGATTTGTATGATTTCCCACAACTTTCGACGGGCCATGCTGCCCATCGCCACTCTTGGCGTCGCAAGCATGGTTCTTACGGGCTGCGCCTCCGGTTCCGGCGGCACGGGTGGCCCCGGCGATTCTGGTGAAGCGGATGGCGTAGTCACCATCTATGGCACCATCGCTGACACCGAGGCTGAACTTCTCGAAGAATCCTGGGCGGACTGGGAAGAAGCGAATGACATCGACATTCAGTACGAATCGAGCAAAGAGTTCGAAGCGCAGATCAGCATCCGCGCTCAGGGCGGCAACGCACCTGACATCGCAATCTTCCCGCAGCCAGGTCTTCTCGCCGACCTCGCTTCGCGCGATTACATTCAGCCGGCGCCCGAGAGCGTTAAAGCCAATGTCGACGAGTACTGGTCTGCAGACTGGGCCGCGTATGCGACCACCGGTGACACCCTCTACGGTGCGCCGCTCATGGCCAGCGTCAAGGGCTTCGTCTGGTATTCGCCGTCAGACTTCGCAGACTGGGGCGTAGAAGTACCCGAGACCTGGGATGAACTTCTGGCCCTTACTCAGACCATTGCTGACGAAACCGGAACCGCACCGTGGTGTGCCGGGTTCGGTTCGGATGCCGCAACCGGTTGGCCAGGAACGGACTGGGTCGAAGACCTCGTGCTTCGCGAAGCGGGACCAGACGTCTACGACCAGTGGGTCTCGCACGAGATTCCGTTCAGCGATCCTGCGATCGTCTCGGCGTTCGACTCCGTCGGGGACATTCTCCTCAACCCTGAGTTCGTGAATGCTGGGTTCGGCGACGTGAAGTCGATCAACTCCACGCCGTTTGGTGACCCTGCTCGCGCGCTCGGCGACGGCACGTGTGCCCTCCACCACCAGGCATCCTTCTTCGACGGGTTCATTCAGGACCCCAAGAACGGAAACGCTACGGTCGGACCGGATGCTGACATCTGGGCCTTCGTGACGCCGTCTGCTGAAGCGGGTGGCAACGCAGTCACCGGTGGTGGCGAGATTGTCGGAGCCTTCTCCAACGATGAAGACACGATCGCTGTGCAGGAATACCTGTCGAGCGCGGAGTGGGCAAACTCTCGCGTGAAGCTGGGCGGTGTCATTAGCGCTAACAATGGCCTTGATCCGGCAAGCGCGAGCAGCCCCATCCTGCAGGAAGCCATCACGATTCTGCAGGACCCCGACACCACGTTCCGCTTCGATGCTTCCGACCTCATGCCGGGTGTTGTGGGTGCTGGATCGTTCTGGACCGGAATGGTCGACTGGGTCAACGGCAAGTCAACAGAAGACGTGCTCTCGACCATCGATGCATCATGGCCGTCTGAGTAACATCGTTCGACGGTGAGCGTGGGCTGGACCCTTGTGCTTCCAGCCCACGCTTACTGTTCTCCCACTCGGGCCGACTCCTCGGTAGAGTCGAAACAGCAGCAATGCCAGTGAAGTGAAGAGTCCAGTGATGCACTCGAAAGGTCGCTAATGTCAGCTTTTCTCGCGTGGATTTCCACGCTTCCCGCTCTCGCTCAAATACCGCTTGTGCTCCTGGCATTCTTCGCGGTGATCGCCCTGCTGATCTTCTTCATTGAGATCGCTCCACGCAGTGGCCGCAAGTACACGATCATCCGCGCCGTGGCGTGTGTGCTCATCCCCACCCTCATCTTCTTAGCGCTGGGTTCGGTGTACTGGGCAGCCGGCGCAGCAGCCGTCTTCGGGGGGCTCTTCTTCCTCCTCGACTACCGCTCTAAGCAGGGTGCTGGCTACCTCTTCCAGCTCGTCGGCTTCATGAGCCCGGCGATTTTCTTGCTCGCTATCGGACTCATTTACCCGACGATTCAGACCACGATCCAGGCCTTCATGAACAGCCGCGGAACACGTTTCGTTGGCCTCGAAAACTTCATCTGGATCTTCACTCAAGACACCGGCATCCGCACCGTTCTCAACACCGTCGTGTGGGTGCTGATTGTTCCCACGGTCTCTACGATTTTCGGCCTCGCCTATGCGGTCTTCATCGACAAGTCGCGCGGCGAGAAAGTTTTCAAAGTGCTCGTCTTCATGCCGATGGCTATCTCGTTCGTGGGCGCGAGCATCATCTGGCGCTTCGTGTACGCGGTGCGCCCGGCCGACCAAGAGCAGATCGGTTTGCTCAACCAGATTGTGGTCTGGATGGGCGGGCAACCGGTCGACTGGATCTCGAACTCTCCGTGGAACACCTTCTTTCTCATCGTCGTGCTGATCTGGATCCAGACCGGTTTCGCGATGGTGATTCTCTCGGCCGCGATCAAGGGTGTTCCCGCCGAGCAGCTTGAGGCTGCGGAACTCGACGGAACGAACGCGTGGCAGAGCTTTATCAATGTGACCGTGCCGGGCATCCGCAGCTCACTGGTTGTTGTGCTCACCACGATCTCGATTGCCTCGCTGAAAGTCTTCGACATTGTGCGCACGATGACTGCCGGCGCGAACGAAACGAGCGTGATCGCGAACGAAATGTACTCGCAGTGGCAAGGTTTTGAGGTCGGCAGGTCTGCCGCCTTCGCGGTCGTGCTGTTCGTGATGGTGCTGCCGATTGTTGTGTACAACGCGAGACAGATTGCTAAGCAGAGGGAGATCCGATGACCGCGACAGTGCCCGCGAAGCTTCCACTCGGCAAGAAAACCAAGAAGCAACTGGCCCGGGGCGAAAAGCAGTCAACCGCCAAGCGCACCAAGAAACGCCTCACGAGCCGTGGCGCGACGATCGCGGCGCTGGTAATCGCGGTGTTGTGGACGACGCCCACCTTCGGGCTCTTCGTCTCATCGCTGCGGCCGCCCGAGGAAATTCTGCGCAACGGTTGGTGGACGATCTTCCAGAACCCTGGCTTCACGCTCAACAACTACACTGAGGTATTGGCGGCGGGAAACAGCACGCTCAACCTCGCTGGCGCCTTCATCAACTCGATCGCCATTACCTTGCCGGCCACGATTTTCCCGCTCGTCATTGCGAGCCTGGCGGCCTACGCCTTCGCCTGGATCAAGTTCCCCGGCCGCAACTGGATGTTCATCGGCGTTTTCGCGCTGCAGATCGTTCCCCTGCAGATGGCGCTTGTTCCGCTACTGAGTCTGTTCTCCCGGGGACTTTCGATCGGTGACATCGAAATTTTCTCCAGCCTGAACGCGTCGAACTCGTACTCGCAAGTCTGGATTGCGCACACGATCTTCGCGCTGCCTCTGGCCATCTTCTTGCTGCACAACTTCGTCTCTGAGATTCCTTCCGAGCTCATCGAAGCGGCGAGAGTGGATGGCGCGGGGCACGGCCAAGTCTTCTTCCGCATCGTGCTTCCGCTCACGATGCCGGCCATTGCGTCGTTCGCGATCTTCCAGTTCTTGTGGGTCTGGAACGACCTCCTGGTGGCGCTGGTGTTTGCCGACGGACGAGTAGCGCCCATGACGAAACTCTTGGCAGAGATCACCGGTAGCCGGGGTCAAGACTGGAACCTGCTCACCGCCGGTGCCTTCATCTCGATCCTCGTGCCGCTCATCGTGTTCTTCGCGCTGCAGCGCTACTTCGTGCGCGGACTGCTCGCCGGATCGACGAAGGGGTAGCGCCAGTCGCACGGCCGAGCACGCCAACGTCTCGGTGAGGCGCTAGCCGCCGACCACGAGCAGGACGCTCGCGGTGATGCCCAACGCAATGCCCAGGTATTGCACGGGCGCAATTCGCTCACGCAAAACGATGGCCGCGAGCAGCACAGTGCCCGCCGGGTAGAGGGCGGTAAGTACGGCAATGACCGAGAGGTCGCCGATGCGCACCCCCGTGATGATCGCCATGTTGGCGATCACGTCGAGGGTGCCGCCGATCATGGCGAAGTAGAGTCCGCGACGCCAGAGGGACGAGCGGGCGGGGGCTGGTGCTCCGGCTCGTTTGCGCTTGGCCAACGCCGCCATCACAAAGAACAGCGAGAACATGAGGAGCGCGTTGACGACGCGGTTTCCCACGACCGGGATGATGCCAGAGTCGTCGGGGGCGGCATCCAGAATCACAAAGAACAGCCCGATCGCACTGCCCGCACCAACCGCCATGAGCAGTGCCTTGGCGCTCGGTCGCACGGCACCCTTTTCGGGAACGAACCCGACGAGCACGACAGCGATGAGCGCGATGGGGATCGCGACGAACCCAAACGCCCCGAGAGATTCTCCACGCAGCAAGCCGACCGTCACGGGGACGATTGCCGACATGACCGCGGTCACGGGCGAGAGGATGCTCATCGGCCCGATGGCGAGGCAGGCGTACAGCAGGCCGATTGCCACCGCGCTATTGACGCCAGCGATCGCGCCATAGAGCACGGCCTCGGTTGACCACACGTTCGAGACGAACGGGAAGATCAACAGCAGCACAGCGAGGCCGGCAACGGCACCGACCGCGGTGGCCAAAATGGGGCTAATTCGCTTGGCTGCAATACCGCCGAAAAAGTCTGCGGCGCCGAATGTGAGTGCGCTAGAAAGCCCGAGAAATACGGTGAACATGGCGCCTGTCGCTATGGGGACTAATCATGCCAATGGTAGTGGCTGCGCCTAGACTTCTCGGCATGGTGTCTGCCCAGTCTGTTCTTGAGTCCACGTTCGGTTACGACTCGTTCCGGGGGCAGCAAGGCGAAATCATCGACACCATCGTCGGCGGTGGTGATGCGCTTGTTCTCATGCCTACCGGTGGCGGCAAGTCGCTGTGTTATCAAATCCCCGCACTTGTTCGCGAGGGCACCGGTGTTGTTATTTCCCCGCTGATCGCTTTGATGCAAGATCAAGTGGATGCCCTGGCCGCCGTTGGCGCCCGTGCAGAGTTTCTCAACTCCACCCAGTCCGCCGACGAGCGCACTCGCGTCGAAAACGCGTACCGGGCTGGTGAGCTGGATCTTCTCTACCTCGCGCCCGAGCGCCTCCGCGTCTCGTCCACGGTGTCACTTCTCAAGCAGGGCCAGATCGGGCTCTTCGCGATCGACGAGGCGCACTGTGTGTCGCAGTGGGGCCACGACTTTCGCCCCGACTACCTGCAGCTCGATGTGTTGCATGACCTGTGGCCGAGCGTTCCGCGCATTGCGCTCACCGCGACCGCGACTGAGGCCACGCGCAAAGAGATCGCCCAGCGGCTGAAGCTCACTGACGCTACGCAGTATGTTTCTAGTTTTGACCGGCCCAACATCCAGTACCGCATTGAAGCAAAGGCGCAGCCGCTGCAGCAATTGCTGACGCTGCTCAACACCGAGCACTCGGGCGACGCCGGCATCGTGTACTGCTTGTCTCGCGCCTCGGTCGAGAAGACGGCGCAGTTCTTGGTGGAGAATGGTATCCCCGCGCTGCCGTATCACGCGGGTCTCGACTCCAGAATTCGGGCCAGCAACCAGAGCCGCTTCTTGCGCGAAGAGGGCATGGTGATGGTGGCGACGATCGCGTTCGGCATGGGAATCGACAAGCCCGACGTGCGTTTCGTGGCGCACCTCGACCTGCCCAAGAGCGTTGAGGGCTACTACCAAGAGACGGGTCGCGCCGGTCGTGATGGCCTGCCGGCGACAGCGTGGCTCGCCTACGGTCTGCAGGATGTCATGCAGCAGCGCCGCATGATCGATCAGTCGGGTGGCGACCTGGCTCACCGACGCAACCTGAGCGCGCACCTCGATGCGATGCTCGCGCTCTGCGAAACCGTGGAGTGCCGTCGTGTGCAGTTGCTCGGTTACTTTGGCCAGGAGTCGACCGCGTGCGGCAATTGCGACACCTGCCTGTCTCCGCCCGAGTCGTGGGATGGCACTGTCGCGGCCCAGAAGTTGATGTCCACCATTGTGCGACTGGAGCGCGAGCGCAACCAGAAGTTTGGGGCTGGGCATCTGGTCGACATCCTCATCGGCAAGACCACCCCGCGCGTGACGCAGCAACGTCACGACGATCTGGCCACCTTCGGAATTGGTTCGGATGTCTCGGAGCAAGACTGGCGCTCGGTCGTGCGGCAGTTGCTCGCGCAGTCATTGCTCACGGTGCAGGGGGAGTACGGCACGCTCGCGATCACGCCCGAAAGCGCGTCGGTGCTGAGCGGCGGGCGCACGGTGAAGCTGCGCAAGGAAGCGCCGCGCAAGGCTCGCGGTTCCGGTGCAGCGGGCGGTGCGGCGAAGCGCAAGGTCATGACCGACCTGCCCGAGTCGGCCACTGACCTGTTCGAGAATCTACGCACCTGGCGTTCGGGAGTCGCGCGCGACAACGGTGTGCCCGCCTACGTGGTGTTCGCGGATGCCACCCTGCGCGGCATTGCCGTCACCAAACCAGAATCCTTGGCCGAGCTGTCGGAAATCAGCGGCGTCGGCGAGAAGAAGCTCGAAACCTACGGTGCTGCGGTGCTTGCGGTCGTTGCGGGGGAGTCGCCGGAAGCCGCTGTTGCGCCACCGGTGGCGGCTGCCGCTTCGCCCGCCTTTGCCGCGGCGCCTGCTGTCAGCGCGTCGACTTCCGCGCCGTCACTCCAATCCCGCCCCGCGGCATCCCGGCCCGCCACATCGCGACCGGCTCAGCGTAAGGCGGCAGCTCCGGCAGCAGCAGTTCCTGGCGACGAGAACGACATCCCGTTCTACTCGGATGATGACGCTCCCTATGACGGGCCGCCTGAGTTCTAGGGACTCGTCGGTGCCGGAGAGTTGTCGGTGGGATGCTGGCGGCAACGTGTCGGGGGGATGCTGGCCAGTGGCGGGTGATTGGCGGCCAGTTGACGTAGCGAGCATCCATCCGGTCATGGAGTATTGGTCACATGAACCAAACAAGGATTGTGGAACTCCGCCGCGAGCGAGGATGGACCCAATAGAAACTGGCCGATGCCTGCGGGGTAGGTATCAGAACCATCCAACGATTAGAGGCGGGAAGCGACGCGAGTTTAGAGACGCTGTCGCTGGTTGCGGATGCACTCGGGGTCCCGGTTCGCGATCTCTTCGCGACGATTGAGAGCGATGAGCTCAACGGCCGTGTTGACTCGTTCGAATCGCGGGCGAATGACCAACAGTCTGCGCGCGACAGGACCCATGGCGGATGGCGCTATCTTTTCATCGGCGTTGGTGTGGTGATCACGCTGCTCGGTGCAACGAACGGTCAGCTGGGCTCGGTGATCATTCCGGCGTATTGGGGCGGTGGAGTGCTCATTCTTTTTGCGCTCCAGCGGCTCTATCTGGATCCGCACCTCGACGCGAAGTTTCCGCTTTCTCGGAGCAAGCGTGATCGCCTCCTGCAGAAGCGTCGCGAAGCTCAGCCGAACACCCGCCAACGGCGCGCTGCAGAAACTCCCACAAGCCCGTAACGGGGCACCGAGCGCGCGCAAACCGACCCTTTTCGCTTCAGGTTAGGTATGCCATACTTAGGCAATGCTTACCTTGGAGCGCGAGATCGCGAAGGACGCCCGCCCGGGCTATCGACCATTCGCTGCACGCGTGGAAAGCATCCGCGAACTTTCGCCTCACTTTAAGCGGGTTACCTTCGCGGGCGCTGAGTTTGAGACCTTCGGTACTGATGGTTTCGACCAGCGAATCAAGATTGTTTTTCCGCTGCCGGGCATTGGCCTGAGCGACATCGGCGCGAACGATCCGCAGACCATCGCCGATGGCACCTGGTACGCGCGCTGGCGTGCGCTGCCCGATGAGGCCCGCAACCCGTTCCGCACGTACACGATCCGTGCCGTGCGTCCCGAGCTCCGCGAGATCGACGTCGACATGGTGTTCCACGGCGCTAACGGCCCCGCTGGTCAGTGGCTGGCGAACGCGGTGGTCGGCGACGAAGTCATCATTGTCGGGCCCGACGCCGCGAGCATCCACTCAGGCATTGGCATTGACTGGCACCCCGGCCCCGCCCGCACCGTTCTTCTCGCCGGTGACGAAACCTCTGCGCCCGCTATCTGCAGCATCCTCGAACGCCTCGACTCCAGCGTTCAGGCTCACGCTTTCATCGAGATTCCGGATGCCGCAGACCAGCCGCCGCCGAACCTTCCGAGCAACTGCCACGTCACGTGGCTACCGCGGGGCACGCGGCCCGCAGGTTCCGTGCTCGACCCCGCCGTCCGGGCGTGGACGCAAGCTAACGCCTCACTCGTGTTGCCTGCGCTCTCGCCGGCCGCGCAACCACTCGGTGATATCGATGTCGATACCGAGCTCCTCTGGGATTCGCCGGGCGAAGCATCCGGAACGCACTTCTACGCGTGGCTCGCTGCCGAGGCGTGCGTCATCAAGATGCTGCGTCGTTTTCTCGTGAGCGAGACGGGCGTTGACCGCAAGCAGGTTGCATTCATGGGGTACTGGCGTCTTGGCAAGTCCGAAGCGCAGTAGCTCTCACCACCACACCCGACTATGACCCAGACCGCCTCGGCTTCGCGCGCACGACTGAGCCTCCGCACCCAGCGCTGGATCACTCTCGGCTCGGCCCTCGGGTTGCTCGCGATCGTTCTCGTGCTGAGCCTCGCGCTCGGCGCTCGCGGTGTCGAGTTTTCACAAATTGGGCAAGCGCTCTTCGACCCGGAGGCAGGCAACAACGACCAGCTCGTGATTCGTGAACTGCGCTTGCCGCGCACGATCGTCGGCTTGCTCGCCGGGCTCTCTCTCGGCGTCGCTGGAGCCGTCATGCAGGGCGTCGCCCGCAACCCGCTCGCCGACCCCGGACTGCTCGGCGTCAACGCCGGTGCCTCGCTCGCGGTCGTTTTCGCGATCAGTGTTCTCTCGATCACGAATCCCACCGGCTACATCTGGTTCGCCTTTGCAGGAGCCGCGGGCGCTGCCGCCATCGTCTACGCGATCGGCTCTCTGGGCCGCGAAGGTGCCACCCCGGTCAAGCTCGTGCTCGCCGGAACCGCCGTCACCGCCGGCATCACCTCCGTGATTTCCCTGGTTTTGATCTCCGACACCGACACCCTCAACACCTTCCGCTTCTGGTCCGTCGGGTCGCTCGCCAGCCGCGACCTCGAAGCCGTGCGCCTCACGATCGGTTTCGTTGTCGCTGGTGCACTCCTCGCGATCATTTCGGGGCGGATGCTCAACCTTGTCGCCCTCGGAGATGACCTCGCTCGCGGCCTCGGCCAGCGGGTCTATGTTGCGCGTGCCGTTGCTGCCGGAGCCATTGTTCTCCTGTGCGGCTCCGCCACCGCGCTTGCCGGCCCCATCGTCTTCGTCGGTCTCGTTGTTCCCCACATCGTGCGCCCCTTCACCGGTCCCGACTACCGCTGGATCATCGCTGTCTCCGCCGTCGTCGGCCCCAGCCTGCTTCTGATCGCCGACATCGTGGGCCGTCTCGTGGTCGCGCCTTCCGAGCTCGAGGCGGGGCTCGTCGTCGCCGTCATCGGTGCGCCGGTCATGATCGCCCTCGTGCGCCGAGTGAAGTTGGCCGGGCTGTGACCGCCATGCGGGGCGCACCCGTGAGCGCCAGCCGAGCCTCTCGAGTCCCGTTGACGGCCCGGGCTCTACGCATCACCATCGGGCTCATCGTTGCCGCAGTGGCGCTCGCTCTCGTCAGTATTGCCGTTGGGGCGTATACGCTCACGCTGCCCGATCTGCTCGCAACTCTCTTCGGCGGCGGCACCTCATCCGACCAGTTCATTGTCTTCAAGTTGCGGCTACCGCGCGTGCTGCTTGCCATCTTGGTGGCGATCGCGTTCGGCCTCGCGGGGGCTCTCTTCCAAAGCCTCCTACGCAATGCGTTGGCGAGCCCAGACATCATCGGCATCAGCGGTGGTGCCAGCGTTGCAGCCGTGCTGAGCCTGCTCGTGTTCGGCGCGACAGGCCTCATCGTCTCGCTCTCCGCCCTCGTCGGCGCTCTGCTCGTCGCGTTCACGATCTACCTACTGTCGTGGCGCTCCGGTATGAACGGCATGCGTTTCGTGCTCATCGGCGTCGGTATCGCGTTCATGGCGCAATCCGTGCTCGGTTACCTCATCACGCGCGGTGATGTGCGCGATGCGCAACAAGCCCTCGTCTGGATGGTGGGCGGGCTCGGCGGTGCCAGCTGGGACGACATCCTCATCATGGCCGTTAGCCTCGCCATCTTGGTCCCCGCGGTGGCCGTTCTTGCCTCCAAACTCCGGATGCTGCAGCTCGGCGATGATCTTGCTGCGGGTCTTGGGGTCTCCGTGCAACGGTCGCGGGTTGCCCTCATCGTCGTTGCCGTCGCTCTCGTCGCCATCGCGACAGCACTCGTGGGCCCCCTCGCCTTTGTCGCCTTCGTCTCCGCCCCGATCGCTCGACGCCTGGTGCGCAGGGGAGACCTCGCGCTGGTGCCGAGTGCCCTGGTCGCGATTGTGCTCGTGCTCGGTGCCGATTTCGTCGCTCAACACTTGCTCACTGCCGGAACCCAGGTGCCGACCGGAATTGTCACCGGCATCGTGGGCGCCCCGTATCTGCTGTGGCTCATCTCCACCACCAACCGCGAAGGACGTGCCTCGTGACCCAAGCTGACGCACCCCGGAACCACGCGCCCCAAGCGGACGCGTCCACAGCCGTCGCGCCACACTCCAGCGCGCCCCAACGCCCCGCGCACTCGTTGCGCGCCGACAACGTCACCCTCAACTATGGCGGCCGCGACATTGTGTCGAACTTGAGCGTGGAGATCCCCGACGGCAAGGTCACCGTGATTGTGGGCGCCAATGCCTGCGGCAAGTCGACGCTGCTGCGCGGGCTGTCACGGTTGCTGCGACCGGCTTCGGGTCACGTGATTCTCGACGGGCGCGACATCCATTCGGTGCCGTCGAAAGAGATCGCGCAGGTGGTGGGCATTTTGCCGCAGTCGCCAATCGCGCCGGAGGGCATCACCGTTCGCGACCTCGTGGCTCGCGGACGCTACCCGCATCAGGGCTGGTTTCAGCAGTGGTCGGCGGCGGATGAAGCGGCTGTCGAGCACGCGCTCGAAGCGACCGACACGGCCCAGTTAGCGTCGCGGCGCATCGAGGAGCTCTCGGGTGGGCAGCGCCAGCGGGTGTGGATCGCGATGGCTCTGAGCCAAGATCCCGACATTCTGCTGCTCGACGAGCCCACCACGTTCCTCGACGTGCGCCACCAGCTTGATGCGCTCGACGTACTCGCTGATCTCAATCGTGAACGTGGCACCACGATCGTGATGGTGCTGCACGAACTCACCCTTGCCGCCCGCTACGCCGACCATATGATCCTCATGTGCGAGGGGCAGATCATCGCCGAGGGCACACCTGCCGAGGTGGTTACAGCAGAGCGGATGCGGGAGGCGTTTGGGCTCGCGGCTCAGATCATGGCCGATCCGGTTTCTGGCTCACCGATGGTCATCCCGCTGGGGCGTCGCTCGGGTCGCTAGCGGCGCTGTCGTCGGCCGCCTTTGATTCAGAACCTTGCCAGTAAATTCGCCCACACACTGCTTGCGTAATCTGATTAGGTAAGCCTATCCTTACTATGCACCCATCGTTCGATCGAGGAGATCAATGTCACGCCGTTCCCGCCTTGCAGCCTTCGCTGCGGCCACCGCCGCCCTCATCGCGTTGAGCGGTTGCGCCGCCTCAACGTCCGAAGGCGAAACGGATGTGCCCGCAGCATCCGACGCATTCCCCGTCACGATCGAGCACGCCTTCGGTGAAACAGTCATCGAGAGCGAACCGCAGCGCGTCCTCACCCTGGGTTGGGGCAGCGGCGACGCGGTTCTCGCTCTCGGCGTCGTGCCGGTGGGCATGGAAGCCCAGAACTACGGTGGCGACGAGAACGGCGTTCTGCCGTGGGCGGCGGATGCTCTCGCCGAGATGGGCGCAGAGACCCCGCTCATCTTCCCCGCGACCACGGATGCTCCCGCTTATGAGCAGATCGCGGAAGCCGCTCCTGACTTGATCCTCGCGACCTACTCCGGAATCACCGAGGAACAGTACGACCTCCTCAGCGAGATCGCACCCGTCGTTGCGTACCCCGAGCTGCCGTGGGCTACCCCGTGGCGCGACGTCATCAGCACCACGGGCACCGCACTCGGCAAGACTGCTGCCGCGGATGACGTGCTCGCCAACATCGACGCTCTCGTTGCTGAGAAGGCGGCCGAGCATCCTGAGTTCGAAGGCAAGACCGTCGCGGCCACCTTCGACGTGGGCGGAACTTTCTACGTTTACAAGCCCGCCGACCCCCGCGTGGAGTTCTTGCTCGACCTCGGTCTCGAGAACGCGCCTGCTGTTGACGCTCTCTCGAATGGCGACTCCACGTTTTTCTATACGCTCAGCTACGAGAAGCTCGATGAGCTCGACAGCGACCTGTTGATCGCCTATGCCGAGACCGAAGAAGTCGGTGACATCTTCGCCGCTCAGCCTTACGCACAGAGCATCCCGGCTGTCGCCAACGGCGGCCTCGTCGCGGTCAACGGCGCATCGCTCGTCGCTTCGGTATCGCCTCCCACGGCGCTCTCGCTGCCCTGGGGAATCGACAGCTTCGTGGATGCAATCGCTGGCGCGCTGAAGTAACGCACGACCTGCATTACGCAGAAAAGGCCCCGCCGACATTGCGTCGGCGGGGCCTTTGTGGTCTTCGGTGGTGCTTCTGGTTAGTGAGAGTGCTCAGCCGGCGCTTCGCCAGCTTCAGCAGCAGCCTGCTGTTCAGCAACCTGCTTGTGAACTTCGACCATGTCGAGGTTCTTGGCGCCTTCAATGACCTGCTCGAGAGCAGGGGCGGGGAGTGCTCCGGGCTGCGAGAAGACGAGTACGCCTTCACGGAAAACCATGAGCGTCGGAATCGAGGTGATTCCTGCTGCGCCAGCGAGTTCCTGCTGGTCTTCGGTGTCTACCTTGCCGAACGTGATGTCCGGGTGGGCTTCGCTTGCGGCTTCATAGATGGGCCCGAACTGCTTACAGGGGCCACACCATTCGGCCCAGAAATCCACGAGGAGGATTCCGTCTTTAGTGACCGCCTGGCCAAAGTCTTCTGAGGTGAGAGTGATTGTCGACATAGTTACATCCTTTCACGGAGGCCAACAACAGCACCTGAACAAAGATTCCCGAGGTATCAGGAGCGAGATTCGCACTAGTTCCCACAACGCTACGGCGGCTGTTTTGCGGTTTTGCACAAAGGGATGCGGTGGGTTCGGCATCCACTTGGTTGACCGTAAACGAGACACTTTGCACCCGCTCGCACCAGTCGTACGTTGTGATTACCGAACTTTGACGAATCGAGATAGCCATGACCCAGGTTCACGACCACACGGCGACCGAGTCGGCGCCGGAGTCATCCACCCCCGCCAACAACGCCGCACCTTCCCCTGCTGCAGCGACGACAGATAGTGCCGCCGCTGCCCCCTCCATCGATGTCGAATGGTTGGGCGAATACCTTCTAGGCAAGTGGGCGAAGGAACGTAAAGAGTCCCGCGCGCTCATGTCGAATCCTGAGTTCCACCGCGTCGACGGTCTCTCGATGGAGGACCACCGCGAGCGCGTGCTTCACCAGCTCTCGCTTCTGGTCGATAACAACGCCGTTCACCGTGCGTTCCCCGTCGACCTCGGCGGCGAAGACAACCACGGCGGCAATATCGCGGCCTTCGAAGAGACCGTTCTGGCCGATCCGTCGCTGCAGATCAAGTCGGGCGTGCAGTGGGGCCTCTTCGGTTCTGCCGTGGTGCACCTCGGCACTAAGGAGCACCACGACAAGTGGCTGCCCGACATTATGAGCCTCAAGATTCCCGGCGCCTTCGCGATGACCGAGATTGGTCACGGTTCGGATGTCGCGAGCATCGCCACGACGGCGACCTACGATGCCGACACTGACGAGTTCGTCATCAACACCCCGTTCCGCGCGGCGTGGAAGGAATACCTCGGCAACGCGGCCCTTCACGGCAAGGCAGCGACTGTCTTCGCGCAGCTCATCACTAAGGACGTCAATCACGGCGTGCACGCGTTCTACGTTCCGCTGCGTGACGAGAACGGCACGCTTCCCGGAGTGTCAACCGAAGACGACGGCCTCAAGGGCGGTCTGAACGGTATCGATAACGGTCGTCTTCACTTCGATCACGTTCGCGTACCCCGCACTAACCTCCTCAACCGCTACGGAAACGTTGATGAGAACGGTGACTACACCTCCGACATCGACAGCCCCGGTCGTCGCTTCTTCACGATGCTCGGCACGCTCGTGCAGGGCCGCGTTTCGCTCGACGGTGCCGCAGTGCTCGCGAGCAAGCTAGCGCTGAACATCGCCATCAAGTACGGCTCGGAGCGCCGCCAGTTCACGGCATCCAGCAACACGAACGAAGAAGTGATTCTGGACTACCAGCGTCACCAGCGTCGCCTGTTGCCGCGCTTGGCTCAGACCTACGCGATGTCGTTCGCGCATGAGGAATTCCTCGACAAGTTCGATGGCGTTTTCTCCGGTCGCACCGACACTGATGCTGATCGTCAAGACCTCGAGACCATCGCGGCGGCGCTCAAGCCGCTCAGCACGTGGGCTGCCCTCGACACGCTTCAGGAAGCTCGCGAGGCCTGCGGTGGTTCTGGCTTCATGGCCGAGAACCGTCTCACTCAGATGCGCGCCGACCTCGACATTTACGCCACGTTCGAGGGCGACAACAACGTGCTACTACAGCTCGTTGCTAAGCGTCTACTCACCGACTACTCGCGCAAGTTTGCGGGGGCGGATGCGGGTGCGATGGCTCACTACGTTGCCGACCAAGTCAATGAGGCCGCCGTCAACCGCACAGGTCTTCGCCGCTTCGCTCAGAACGTCGTGGACTTCGGTTCCACCGCCCGCTCGATCGGCTACGTTCGCGACACCGACTCGCAGCGCCAGCTGCTCACCGACCGCGTCGAAACGATGGTGGCGGATGTCGCGGGCAAGTTGCGTCCGGCCAGCAAGCTTCCGCAGGCTGAGGCTGCCGCTCTCTTCAACAGCCACCAGAACCAGCTCATCCTGACCGCGTATGCGCACGGCGAGCTGCTGCAATGGGAGGCGTTCACTCGCGCTATTGAGAAGATCGAAGACAAGGACACCGCTCAGGTCATGACCTGGTTGCGTGACCTCTTCGGCTTCACGCTGATCGAGAAGAACCTCGCGTGGTACCTCATGCACGGTCGCATCTCCACGAACCGCGCGCAGGCCATCACCGATTACATCGATGACCGCTTGCTGCCGCGGTTGCGTCCGCAGGCTCTGGATCTCGTGGCCGCGTTCGGTCTGACCGACGAGCTGGTGCGCGCTCCGATTGCCTCCGGAATCGAAGCCAAGCGCCAGAACGAGGCCCGCGATTACTACGCAGCGCGTCGCGCAAGCGGCGAAGAGCCCGTGCACGAAAAGGATCTCAAGCAGAAGAAGCCCCGCTAACAGCACTGATCTACAGAGAAGGCTGCCGCCCCACACAGAGTGGGGCGGCAGCCTTTGCGTATCTCTACCCGGCGGTTATTCTCGCGCGGACTCGTCAGTTGACTCTGCAGCGTTGCGTGCGCCAGCGCCGTCACTCTCGTCACCGGCGGCACCCGCGGCGTCATCGTCGCCGCGGCGTCCAGCGTCGAGACGGAGGCTGGCGAGGAATCCAAACGCAAGGAAACCGGCAGCCGCGAGCGCGGAATACCGTGTCGAGTCGGTGAACGCTTGGCGGGCGTCGGCTGCGGCATCCGGCGACTGAGCATCGAGCGCGCTGATGCCGGTGCCGGCGGAGTCGACGACGAGATCCACGATCTGGGTGCGGGCTTCGGCGGGGATGTCCGCGCGCTCCGCAAGCTTGGCGTCGAGCCCGGTACCGAGGCTCGCGAAGAGCACGGTTCCCAAGATTGCGATTCCGAGCGCAGAGCCGATCTGGCGAGCGGTGCTCTGGGTTCCGGAGCCCTGACCCGACTGGCTGAGAGGCACGTCCTTGAGCACAACGCTCGTGAGTTGGGCGGTGGCGAGACCGACTCCGAAGCCGTAGATGAAGAGGCCGGGCGCGATGTGCCACCAGGCGGCATCTGGGCTCAGGACGAACGCCACGATCAGCACCCCCACGATCTCGGCGCCGATTCCGACGCGCACGATCGTGACAGGAGTCACCTTGTTGCCGAACGCACCGGCGAAGCCGCTCGCGACGAACGAACCAATAGCGAGGGCGAGGATGACGAAACCGGTCTGCAGGGCGTCATAGCCGAGCACGTTCTGCAGCCACAGCGGGAGCGACAGGATGATGCCGAACTCTCCGAGCGAGACGATCATCGCAGCAATATTTCCGTTGCGGAACGACGGAATCTTCAGCAGTCCAAACGCGAGCATCGTCGATTTGCCAGCGCGCTCGCGAGCGAAACCCCAGCGCACAAACACGATGCCGCTCACGAGGGCGAGGGCAAAGGCGAAGGGGATGGGGGAGACGTCCCACGTCCAGAAGGCGGGAGGGGTGTCGCTGAAGAACCAGCCATAGCTGCGGCCCTCAATGAGAGCGAAGACCAGTGATGCAAACAGCACGACAGAGAGAACCGCGCCCACGACATCCACTCGTCGTTGGGCCGAGGGCTCCTTCGATTCGATCGTGAAGATCAGGATGCCGATAGCGATGATGACGCCGAGCGGCACGTTGATACCGAAGGCCCAGCGCCAGGAGTAATACGTCGTGAGCCAGCCGCCGAGGAGCGGGCCGACAGCCGCCATGCCGCCGATGGTGGAGCCCCAGACGGCGAACGCGATAGCGCGCTCGCGGCCGCGGAAGGTTGCGTTGATCGTCGAGAGTGACGACGGAAGGATCATTGCCCCGCCGATGCCTTGCACCAGGCGGGAGGCGATCAGTAGTTCGCCCGTCGCGGCAGTGGCGGCAAGGATCGAGGAGAGAGCGAAGATTGCCACACCGATGAGCAGAACCTTGCGACGACCGTAGCGGTCAGCGAGGGTGCCAAACACGAGCAGTAGTGCAGCGAAAACAAGGGTGTAGCTTTCCTGTACCCATTGCACTTGAGTCGAATTGAGGTCAAGATCTTCGACAACGGAGGGGATGGCGACGTTGACGATCGTGGAGTCAACGATGATGAGCGCGACGGCAATGCTGATGAAGAGGAGGCCTAACCAGCGTTTGCGTGAGGCGCGTCGATCGTTCATTGAGCGGTCTGTTCAGCCCTCAGGCGTGCGGCGGTGAACACCGCGGCACTGGCGAGTACGGCGACGAGAGCAACGATCGCGGCGACCGCGGTGGGCTGAGAGATGAGGTCGCCGGTGAGGCGTCCGACGGCAACCCATGCGAGCCCCCAGCTCAGCGAAAGCGATGGCGCAAAGTGCGCGCGGCCACGGGCAGCGAGGGCGATACCGACGGCGCCAGCGACGAACACCACTGCCACGCCCCACACATCCTGCGAGATGCCGAAGCCCGTAAAGCCGATGGCGGTGAGCCACGCGGCAATATTGGCTGCGGTGGCGACGCACACCCAACCGAGGTAGAGACCGATGGTGCCGTCGGTGATGATGGTGTCGATTGCACCGGCAGCGGGCAGCTTGACGGTGATGAGGTAGGCCCGGATGAGCACGATGAGCAAGAGGATGATCACCGGAACACTCAGAGCGAGCATGTCGAACTGAATCGAGAGAATCCAGGCCGCATTCAACACGAGAGAGGCAGCAACCCAGTACCCCACGCGACGGTGCAGCTCGGTGCGGGTCTGTTTCGGCAGCATCTGCCACACGGCGTAGGCCACGAGGCCGAAGTAGATGATGCTCCAGATGGTGAATGCTGCACCGGCCGGGGCGATGACGGTAGCATCGGCGCTCAGCGCACCGCCTGCAACTTCCTCTACGGGGGTGCCGCCATAGGCGCCAGATCCCACGAAGGCCCCGATGAGGGCAAAGGTCGCGCTCGCAGCGACGGTGATCTGGCGGACTACATCTTTGGACTCGCGCATCACGTTCTCCTTCGGTAGGCCTTTAGCCTAGAACTCCCGTGTCGGAGTTGTCCGAAGAATCGCTGAAATGTGGGTGTCGCTCAGCTAACGCGTCCGTCGAGGTGACGCATTTAGTGCGTGAAGCCGGCGAGCAAGCTCGGAACGGCCAGGTTCACGAGCAAGATGATGCCCGTGAGCGCAACAATCGCACCCATAACGACGAGCACTGCCTTGCCGAGAACGGTGATTACGGAGATGAAATTCATTCCTCAAGGATATCTGAGTAGATCGGGATGTGGTCCCGGTGCATAGTAAATTCCCTCTATGACGTTCAACGACAATGCCCGCATCAATCCAGACAAAGTCTCCCGGCGCGGGCGCAACACCGGAATCGCGGTCGGCGGCGGCAGCACACTGCTGGTCATTGGGCTCTTCATCGCGTCTCAAGTTCTCGGCGTCGATTTGACCGGGCTTGTGGGCGGCGGTGCACCGAGCGGAGAGCAAGAACAGGGCCAAGCGCTCACGGAATGTACTACGGCAGAGAAAGCCAATAGCGGCATCGATTGCCGTATCGCCGGAGCAGCAGATTCGCTCGATACCTATTGGGAGGGTCAGGTCGACGGCTACCGCACCACCAACGTTGTTCTTTTCACTGATCAGGTCAACACCGGATGCGGCGGCGCGACGAGCGCGACGGGGCCCTTCTATTGCCCTCCAGACGAGAAGATCTACGTCGACACCGCTTTCTACGATGACCTGCGCAGCCGGTTCGGTTCCTCCGGCGGGCCTCTGGCCGAGATGTATGTCATTGCGCATGAGTGGGGCCACCACATTCAGAATTCCACAGGAATTATGGAGGGCCTCGATCGTCAAACAACGGGCCCGTCATCCGACTCGGTGCGACTCGAGTTGCAGGCAGACTGTTTCGCGGGAGCGTGGGTGGGGGCGGCATCCACCATCACTAACGATGACGGGGTGGTCTTTCTTGACCCCGTCACGGATGCCCAAATTGCGGATGCTCTGAGCGCAGCTTCGGCTGTAGGCGACGACCGCATCCAAGAGTCGACCCAGGGTCAGGTAACTCCCGAGTCGTGGACGCACGGCTCGAGCGATAAGCGTCAGCAGTGGTTTACGACCGGACTCAACGGCGGTCCGAGCGCGTGCAACACCTTTGAGGTGGCAACGCCTTAGCGCTCGCTCGCGAGTCGACGGGCTAGCTACAGTGCGAGAGTGCGGAACCCGGCGTTACCCATCGAGGAATCGGGAGTGTTCTGCGAGCGGGCCGAGTTGCGATAGCGGTTGCAATACGAGATGTGGCATAGGTAGCTGCCGCCGCGCAGCACCCGAACGGTTCCCCCGCTGGGGCCGGCCGGGTTGTCGGCGGGCGCATCGGCAGCGAGTGTCGAATAGTAGTTCGCGTCGTACCAGTCAGAGCACCACTCCCACACGTTGCCCACGGTTTGGAAGAGTCCGTAGCCGTTGGGCTCGAAGCTGCGCACGGGCGCGGTGGTGAGATATCCGTCGTCTATGGTGTTGGTGCGGGGAAAGTCACCCTGAAAGATGTTGGTGCGCCAGCCGCCGGCATCCATTTCGTCGTCGCCCCACGGGTACTTGGACTGGTCGAGACCTCCGCGAGAGGCGTATTCCCACTCGGCTTCGGTGGGAAGTCGTCGGCCCGCCCAGGCGCAGTACGCTTCGGCGTCGTTGAAGCTGATGTGCACGACCGGATGATCGCCCAAACCTTCAAGGGAAGAATTGCGCCCGCCGGGGTGCTGCCAGTCGGCACCAGTCACGCCGAACCACCACGGAGCTCCTGCGGCCCGCCCCATAATGTCTTCCTCGGGGGCGTCGACAGCGAGATGGAAGACTGCCGAATTTCCGAACGTTTCTGCCTCGGTGAGGTAGCCCGTGGCAGCCACGAATCGTGCGAAGTCGTCGTTCGTCACACTCGTGACGTCGATGGAGAACGCGGCCAAGGAAACTGGATGCTGCGGCAGTTCGCCATCGGCTGCGTTGCGGTCGCCTGAGGAGTCGCCCATCACGAAGGTGCCGGCGGGAATCGCAGCCTGTTCGATGAGGTGGTTGCCTGCTTCGGGAGTTAGTGGCGCGGATGCGGCGGGCGGGTCGGCGGTTACTGCTGAGGATGACGCGGGGGGTGCTGCCAGCGGCATACCGAGAGGTGCCGCGGAACTGCGCTGGGGTGTGCAGGTGCAGCTGTCTCCGCAGCCTGAATTCGAAGCGTCATCCATCGTTCCAGCCTACGCCGGTGGTGTTGCTTCGCCCGCGAGCTATTCGGGAGCGGGAGCCGCCGGGCGAGCCGTGGGGGCGGGTTGCGCAAGTTTGAGCACCGCGTAGACCGCGATGCCGCTCAGGCACATATTCACCCAGTTGATCTCATATTCCGCTTGTGGAAAGTACTGCGCTGCGAAGGCGACAAGCCCTCGAAGCACGAGTGCCCACACGTTGATCGCGAGAAAACCTTTGCGGGCCCATTCGCTCCCGCGGCCCATTTGGATAAGCAGTAAAAGCCCGATCACACCAGAGGTGATCAATCCGGCTTCGGGATCATCGAGGGGAAAGAAGCCCCACACAATCGCGACAACTTGGGTGGCGATCGCGACTCGCAGCCACGGAAACGTGGTCTCGTCATCCGCTGCTATCTCCGAAGCTGATTCGGGAGTCGTGTCAGTCACGTTCGAATCTTTCCATGTGCTGACCCTGTCGACTATCTCTAGCGTCGCCCCAAGTCGAGGGGCATGGGACAGCCTCGCGCCTCACGTCGCGCGCCGCTGTGATGCTCGCCCCACGCCGTCGGAAATTCAGGAAAATCTCGCGGGGTGGCAACGTGAGCCCTGTTAGCTTGGCGGGTCGCAGGAACGCATCCTCAGATTTCCTGAGTTTCCAACAGGGTGGGTGCTGCGCGCTCTACTCGGCGGGGCGAAGTCGCCCCGCTACCTTTCTCGACGTACCCAACGACAGGTCGTAGCCTCTAGTCAGGACTTCACGAGGAAGAGGCGCTCATGAACAGACGCGTGATCGGGCTCGCACTTGTTGCGCTGCAATTTGTGCTGATCGCTGCGTTGGTGCTTGTGCCGTGGACTGATCCGCTGTGGCACAGAGACGCAATCGCTTTCAGCGTCGCTGGCGTGCTCGCGCTCGCCGGGGCGGTCGTCGCGGTCCTCGGGGTGCGCGGGCTTGGCCGTTCCCTCACTGCCAACCCGGTGCCGCTCGCGAGCTCAGAGCTGGTCACGGATGGCCTCTACGGCTGGGTTCGCCATCCGATCTATAGCGGCCTCTTGGTTGGTTCCCTCGGTGTCGCGTTGGCCGGCGCATCTTGGTGGCACCTCGGAACATGGTTGGCGCTCGTGGCGCTGCTCATGGCCAAAGCACGCTGGGAGGAGCGCATGCTCGTCGAACGCTACGTTGACTACGCCGATTACGCGCTGCGCGTCGGCCGTTTCATCCCCGGTGTCGGACGCATCGGTTGAACCCGATGTGCCATTGACCTAGGAAGCACGACCCGGCCGGAGCGGCGCCGCGATTCGCGCGCCGCGAAAGGCTACGCGAGAAGGCCCAGAGGGCAAAAAAATGACCCTCGCCCGGTAGAAGCCCGGGAAAGGGTCAAGTGGCTCCGACGGGCGTCGATCCCGTGACCTCACAATTTTCAGTCGTGCGCTCTACCAACTGAGCTACAGAGCCGTAAGAGTTTCCTCCTACTCGTAAAGGTTTCCCCCTACTACAGAAAAAGCCCCTCCTTGCGAAGAGGCTTTCTGTTTGCGACCCTGACCGGACTTGAACCGGCGACCTCCGCCGTGACAGGGCGGCGCGCTAACCAACTGCGCTACAGGGCCAAGCTATTAAATTCTGTGTGTGTCTGGTGACCCCAACGGGATTCGAACCCGTGCTGCCGCCGTGAAAGGGCGGTGTCCTAGGCCACTAAACGATGGGGCCTCGAAGTCACAGAACTTCTTAGCTACCGAGGGAAAAGCATACGGTGCGTTTCGTGATTTACCAAACTGAGAAGCAAACTGACTGATATTTCATGAAGCGCTTTTTCCAACAGGCTCAAATGTACCCGACTTTTGCGGCGCCGGATACTACGTTCAGTGAGAGGTTGAGACTTTTGCGCCAAGTGTCGTTGGCGCGGGTGATCTTTCCCGCGTGGCTACGTGCTCTAAGCCAACGCCCGATAACGCTGAGGGGAATAATGAAGGTCATGCATGCGAGTCGGGGAACCACGGCAACGCGAGCGCTCCGCTCTCTCGCTTTCCGCGTCATTGGCTTCACCGCCGCGCTTAGCCTCGTTGTTGGCGTGAGCGTCGTTGCCGGTACCAGCCAGGCAGCATTCGCCGATGATTACCCCACGTGGAGCGACGTCACCGAAGCCCGTAATGACGAAGCCGCAACCAAAAAAGTTGTTGAGCGCATCAAAGCGGCACTCGTTCAGCTCGAGGCTGATGCTGCAGCCGCCCAGAAAGAGGCCGAAGAAAAGGGCAACATCTGGCAAGAGGCCGACACGAAGTACCAGGCCAAGGCCACCCAGACCGAAACTTTGCAAGAGCAAGCGGATGCCGCAAGCGCCGAAGCTGACGAAGCGGAGAAGCGCATCGGTGAGCTTGCCGCGCGGCTCGTGCGTGCCGGTGGTGGCGACGTCACCACCAGCCTTCTGGCCAACTCGCAGGACGCAGACGCGCTGCTCTACAACCTGGGTATGTCGTCAAAGATCTCGCAGCAGACATCCTCTCTGTTTGATCGCGCTGTTCAAGCTCGCAATACGGCGCAGTCGCTGAGCGACGCTGCTGAAGTTGCTCGCGCCGAACTTGAAGTTCTCAAGATCGCGGCAGAAAAGGCTTTCGCTGAGGCTCAAGCCGCCGCTCAGGCCGCCGAAGAAGCTCTCGCCGAGCAGCAGGAGCGCAAGATTGAGTTCGACGCTCAGCTCGCCGCACTGACTTCTGCCCGCAAGGCAACTGAAGACAGCTATCTAGAGGGCGTGCGTGAGCGCGAAGCCGCTCGCGCTGCTGCAGAAGCTGCCGCACAGGTTCCGAACTTGGACGCTGGCGAAATCAGCCTGAGTGGTTGGGCTCGCCCCGCCGGGGGATACATCACTTCGGTGTATGGCTACAGCTCGAATTACGGTTCCAGCTTCCATAAGGGAACCGATATCGGTGCTGCTTGTGGTGCTGGCATTTATGCGGCGTCGAGCGGAACCGTTGTTTATGCCGGTTATGGCTGGAATGGCGGCTACGGAAACTACATCATCATTGAGCACAGCGGTGGATTGCGCACCGCGTATGGCCACATCGTTGACGGCGGCATTCAGGTTTCTTCTGGGCAGAGTGTGGCCGTCGGAACGAAGATCGCCAGCGTCGGCTCGACCGGAAACTCCACCGGATGCCACCTTCACTTTGAGGTGCGCCCCAACGGCTGGGACACGACGAACCCGGTGCCGTTCATGGCGGGCCAAGGCATTCAACTCGGCTAAAGCCTCAGAACGTGCTCCCGCTGAGGGGAAATGCTCGCGAATCAGCACCGCAGTCTCTCCATGGCATCCTGATGGGCCGGGATCGGCCGGGGAGATGCATTGCGGCGTGCACTAATGCACGCGAAACCCGCATTCAACAAAAGGTTGAGACTTTTGGGTCGCATGTTGTTAGTGTGGTCAATGTTATTCGTGTGACTAATGGCCATTAGTCGGCGCTCAACAATGTTTAGGGGAACAATTGAAGGTCATGCATGCGAGTCGGGGGACCGCAGCAAAGCACAAGCTTCGCTCACACTCTTTTCGGGCAATCAGTCTCGTCGCGGCGCTCAGCCTCGTCGTCGGGGTTAGCGTTGTTGCGGGAAGCAGCCAAGCTGCTTTCGCCGATGACTACCCCACGTGGAGCGAAGTCACTGAGGCCCGCAACAACGAAGCGGCGACTCAGAAGGTAGTCGACCGCATCAAGGCCGCACTGGTAGAACTCGAAGCTCAAGCCGTCGCCACTCAAAAGGATGCCGAAGAAAAAGGCAACATTTGGCAAGAGGCCGACACGAAGTACCAAGCGAAGTCTGCACAGACCGAAACTTTGCAAGAGCAAGCGGATGTCGCAAGCGCCGAAGCCGATGAAGCTGAGAAGCGCATCGGTGAGCTTGCTGCGCGGCTCGTGCGTGCTGGCGGCGGAGACGTCACCACGAACCTCCTCGCCAATTCTCAAGACGCCGACGCCTTGCTCTACAACTTGGGCATGTCATCGAAGATTTCACAGCAGACATCCGCTCTGTTCGATCGTGCCGTTCAGGCTCGCAACACGGCTCAGTCGCTGAGTGATGCTGCCGAAGTGGCTCGCGCCGAACTTGAAGTTCTGAAGATTGCCGCCGAAAAAGCGTTTGAGGAAGCTCAAGCAGCAGCGGCTGCAGCGGAAGCTGCAGTAGCGGAGCAGCAGGAACGCAAGGTTGAGTTCGACGCCCAGCTTGCTGCTCTCACTGCCGAGCGCGTAATAACCGAAGCTGACTACCAAGCTGGGGTGCAGAAGCGCGAAGCAGAACGCATCGCCGCAGAGAAGAAGGCTGCTGCGGCAGCCGCGGCTGCTGCTGCTGCCGCCGCCGCTCAAAACGGTGGTTCTAGTGGCGGTTCGGGCTCCTCGAGCGCCAACGGCTGGACGAAGCCTGCCTATGGCTACATCACGTCGGTATACGGCTACAGCTCGAACTACGGTTCCAGCTTCCACAAGGGAACTGACATTGGCGCTGGCTGTGGTGCCCCGATCTACGCCGCATCAAGCGGAACTGTGGTCTACGCCGGTTATGGCTGGAATGGCGGCTACGGCAACTACATCATCATCGAACACGCTGGTGGAGTGCGCACCGCTTATGGTCACATTATTGCCGGCGGCATCAACGTCTCTTACGGTCAGAGCGTGGCTGTCGGAGCCAGAATTGCCAGCGTCGGCACGACCGGAAATTCCACCGGCTGCCACTTGCACTTCGAAGTTCGCCCTAACGGGTGGGACACCACCAACCCCGTGTCATTCATGTCAGGTAAGGGCGTTGGCCTCGGCTAAAGTCTGAGCACAGGCTTGAGGCAACGACGTCTCTGGCAGAGGGAGCACGCCATGCACTCAGTTGCCGGACTCGTTGTTGTGATTACGGGCGCTGCCCGCGGAATGGGCGAGATCTATGCTCAGCGCGCTGTCGCTGAGGGTGCCGCGAAAGTAGTGCTGCTCGACGTCGATGCCACGGCTCTGGATGTCGCAGCAGCCGCTCTGAGTGCTGCGGGCGGTTCCGTCACCAGTTACGTTGTCGATCTCTCGTCACGCACCGCGATCGAGTCTGTCGCCGAACGCATCCGCACCGAAGTGGGAACCCCCCACGTGCTCATCAACAACGCGGGCATTGTGCGCAGTGGCTACTTCTGGGAGCACGACGCGGTTCGCGATATCGAAGCGACCATGCAGATCAACACTCTCGCGGCTATGTACCTGTCGCGCGAGCTGCTCCCGGCGATGATCGAAGGTGGGGAGCCGAGCCGCATCCTGAATATCGCGTCGGCAGCAGGAACGCTCTCGAATCCAAATATGAGTGTCTACGCGGCATCCAAGTGGGCCATGATCGGGTGGAGCGATTCGCTGCGGCTTGAACTGAACAAAGCGGGCCACGCCCATATTGCGGTGACCACTTTTGCGCCCAGCTACATCAGCACCGGGATGTTCGCCGGCGTGCGGGGGCCGCTGTTGACCCCCATCATGACTCCCGAGATCGCGACCTCGGCAGCGTGGTCGGCAATGCTCCGCGGCAAGCCGCTACTCATGAAGCCGTGGACGGTGGGGCTCGCTCGCGGGCTCAAAGGCCTGCTGCCGACGCGCGCTTGGGATTTTGTGGCAGGGCGAGTCTTCAAGGTCTACAGCTCGATGGATGAGTTCACGGGGCGATGAGTTCACCGGGCGCTGAGCCCACCAGGCGATGAGTTCACCGGACGCTAAGCCGCGCTAACCCGTTAAACGCCGATGGCGGATGCCTGAGCATCCGCCATCGGGGTCACGCGCACGGTACCTGAGTACGGCGCGCGAGAAGTGATTAGTGCTGCCTAGTGGCCTTCGGCCTTGAGCTTCTCGAAGCCAGCCTGAACGATTGCGTCAGCTTCTGCTGCGTCGCCCCAACCGTCGATCTTGACCCACTTGCCGGGCTCGAGGTCTTTGTAGTGCTCGAAGAAGTGCTCGATCTCCTTGCGCGTGAACTCAGGAACATCGTTCAGGTCCTGAATGTGTGACCAGCGCGGGTCTTTCGCCTGAACGCAAATGACCTTGGAGTCGATGCCGCCATCGTCGCTCATGTTGAGCACGGCAACCGGGCGAACCGAGATGCCCACACCGGGGAAGGTCGGGGCGTCGAGCAGAATCAGCGCGTCGACGGGGTCACCGTCGAGGCCGAGAGTGTTCTCGAAGAAGCCATAGTCGGTGGGATAGGCGAAGGTCGTGAACAGGTAACGGTCAAGAAAAACGCGACCAGTTACGTGATCAACTTCGTACTTGTTCCGGCTTCCGCGCGGAATCTCAACGACAACGTCGTATGCGGCCATCTAGGTGCTCCTAAGAAAATTATGGGGTTGCTGCAATAACGTTACTGGATGCACTCCGACAGACGCCCCCGTCTTACGCCCGCAATTGCTGATGTACGGCGTGCTGTGCGCGCTGCGTTGAGCTCATTACCGGTGTCCGCGGGTTCCGCGGCGGCACCTGCCGGCTCAGAACCGCTCGTTCTTGTCGCCCTCAGCGGTGGTCCCGACTCGCTCGCGCTGGCGGCAGCGACGGCCTTCGAAGCGTCCAAGGTCGGCATGCGAGCCGGTGCCGTGATCGTGAATCACAACCTTCAAGACGGGTCAGCGGATGTCGCCGCCGCCGCCGCACAGCAGGCTCGCGACCTCGGGCTTGACCCCGTCGACATCCGCTCGGTTCTCGTCGGTGACGCCGGAGGCCCCGAGTCTGCCGCCCGGGACGCGCGCTACGCGGCGCTAGCCGAAGCCGCCGCCGAGCATGGCGCCATCCGGGTGCTGCTCGGCCACACCCTCGACGATCAGGCCGAAACCGTGCTGCTTGGCCTTGCCCGCGGCAGCGGGGCTGGCAGCCTCAAAGGGATGGCAGCCGACACTGGCCAGTACATACGGCCGCTGCTGGCAGTGCCGCGAACCACGACCGTTCAGTGCTGCGAAGACTCCGGAATCGCGGCGTGGAATGACCCGCACAACCTCGATACCTCGTACACGCGAGTGCGGGTGCGGCAGACCATTTTGCCGCTGCTGGAAAGCGAACTGGGCCCCGGCATCCGCGACGCTTTAGTGCGAACGGCAGACCAAGCGCGCGAAGATGCCGAAGCGCTCGACCATTTTGCAGAAGAAATCGCGGAAGATTTGGCCGAGATTTCGGAGGCGGGAATCTCGTTGCCGGTGCGCGCGCTTGCGGCGAATCCGGCCGCTCTACGCCAGCGTTTGATTAGGTTGGCGGTGGCAAGCGAGTTCCATGTCTCGCTCAGTCGCACCCACACTCTGGAGATCGCGCGCCTCGTCACCGACTGGAGGGGGCAGGGACCGATCGACGTTCCCGGCGTTAGGGTTGAACGACGAGAGAACCTTCTCCACTTTTCGGCCCACAGTGAGGAACGCGATGCAGTTTAGCGATGTCGAAGGAGACCTCAGCGAGGTCCTTCTGACCCAGGAAGAGATCCACGAAAAGATCGCCGTGATGGCGCGTCAGATCGAGGCCGACTATGCCGGCGAGAAGCTGCTGCTGGTCGGTGTGCTGCGCGGTGCTGTCATGGTGAT
This sequence comes from Salinibacterium sp. SWN248, assembly GCF_015864575.1. GTDB lineage: Bacteria > Actinomycetota > Actinomycetes > Actinomycetales > Microbacteriaceae > Rhodoglobus. Next base: position 656,984 of record NZ_JADYWW010000001.1, read on the forward strand.
GGCTGACCTCGCACGTGAACTCAACCTGCCGATCGAGATGGACTGGATGGCCGTCTCCTCGTATGGCGCCGGCACGCAGTCCTCGGGTGTCGTTCGCATCCTCAAAGACCTCGACAGCGACCTTGAGGGCCGCAAGGTACTCATCGTTGAAGACATCATCGACTCAGGCCTCACGCTCTCCTGGTTGCTTGGCAACCTGCGCAGCCGCGGTGCTGCCTCCGTGGAGATCTGCACCCTGCTGCGCAAGCCGGATGCCGCCAAGGTCGAAGTAGATGTCAAGTACGTCGGCTTCGACATCCCCAACGCGTTCGTGATCGGCTACGGCCTCGACTACGCGGAGAAGTACCGCAACTTGCGCGGCGTCGCAGTGCTCGCACCTCACGTCTACGCCTAGGGGTCGCTGAATGAGGGCGAAGGCAGCAATCGATCAGGCGACCGACGAGATTGTTGGACTGTTTGAGAATCGGGTAACCGAGCAGAAAACCCCCGGCACGTTTTTCGCGGTATTTGGGCCGGATGGGATCGTGCTGGAGGGTGGCTACGGCGAGAAGGTTCTCGGCGAGGGCACCGCTCCCGATCGCGACACCGTGTTCCGCATCGCGTCGTGCACGAAGAGTTTCACGTGCACGATGCTGCTGATGCTGCGCGATCGTGGCCAGCTGAATCTCGATGCGCCGATCACTGACTTTGTTCCGGCATTCACGGCGCTCGAGCCCGCGGCTGCTCCCGTGACGCCGAGCGTGCGCCAGCTCATGACGATGTCGGCGGGGTTCCCCACCGATAACCCGTGGGGTGACCGCGTGGAGGAGATGACGCGGGCCGAGCTCGACGAGTTCATGGCGGCGGGCATCCGCTATTCGAGTACGCCAGGCACTCGCTTTGAGTACTCGAACCTCGGCTATGCCCTGCTGGGTGAAGTCATCGCCGAGATTACGGGCCGCCCCTACATCGAGGCCGTTGCTGCCGAAATTCTCGAACCCCTTGGCCTCACCTCGACCCGCTTCGAGGAGGACCCGGATGCCGATGTCGCCCTCGGCTACCGGCTCGCCAATGGGCAGTGGCAGGTTCAGCCGTTCACCGGGCCCGGAGTCTTTTCTTCCATGGGCGGTTTGTTTTCCAGCGCGACCGACCTGGTGCGCTGGTCGCTGTGGCTCGCTGGTGCCCTCGACCCCGAGGACACCTCAGAGGGACCGCTGTCTGCCGCCAGCCGCCGCGAACTGCAGCAGATTCAGCGCGCAGTGCCCGAGGGCATGTCGAAGGCTGCCGAGTTTTCCGAGCCGACAGCGCACGGTTATGGCTACGGCCTGTTCATCGATGAGGGCACGACGAAGATCGTGTCGCACTCGGGCGGTTACCCCGGCGTGAGTGCCCACATGCGCTGGCACGCCCCAACCGGCCTCGGCATTGTGGCGTTCGAGAATGGCACGTTTGCGGCATCCTCGATCCCGGCAACTCAGGCTTTGCAGGCTGCGTTGAATGCGTACGGCGAGCTGACGACGCCAGCTCCGGCCTGGCCCGAAACTCTGGCCGCTCGCGACGTGTTTGATGGCCTCGTTCGCGAGTGGGATACCCCCACCGCGGATGCGCTTGCCGCCGTGAACTTGGCGCTCGATGTTCCGTGGGAAGAGCGCATCGCTGGCATTGCGAAAGCGATTGCTGAGGTGGGGCCGCTCACCGGTGCGCCGCTGACCGAAGTACCGCGCACCCTCAGCGACACTCCTGCCGTGACCAACTGGACGATCGACGGCGAACGCGGTCGCATCAAGTGCCACATTTTGATGAGCCCCGAACTGCCACCCCGCGTGCAAACCTTCGCGGTGACAACCGAAAGTCGCTAGCCGCAGCGAGCCCGCTCGGAACGCATTACGCCGAGGGCAAACATGCAGTGGTCTTGCAGCGCGATAACGGTAACCTTGCAGCACGTTTCTTCAGAGAGAGGCACTGGGTCACCCGACCCGGAACATCATGAATTTTAAGCGCATTTTCCGCGGCCCCGTTCCGTACATCATCATCGGTATCGCCGCCGTCTCGATCGCCGCGAGCCTTCTCCTCGGCGAGGGCTACAAAGAGATCACCACTCAAGAGGGCCTCGACCTTCTTCAGGGATCGACGGTGTCATCAGCCACCATCATTGACGGTGAGCAGCGCGTTGACCTTGAGCTCTCCAAGGCCGACGGCGACAACGGCACGAAGGTGCAGTTCTACTACGTAGCGCCGCGTGGCACCGAGATCGTTTCTGCTGTCAACGGCGCCGACGTCAAGGAGTTCAACGACCAGGTTCCGCAGGAGAACTTCTTCGTCTCCTTCCTCTCGATCATGCTGCCGTTCCTCATCATCGGCATCATCTTCTTCTTCATCTTCAGCCGCATGCAGGGTGGCGGCGGCAAGGTCATGCAGTTCGGCAAGTCGAAGGCCAAGCTCGTGGGTAAAGACACCCCGCAGGCCACTTTTGCGGATGTCGCTGGTGCTGACGAGGCCATCGAAGAGCTCGAAGAAATCAAAGACTTCCTGAAAGAACCGGCCAAGTTCTTGGCTGTTGGCGCCCGCATCCCGAAGGGCGTACTGCTGTACGGCCCTCCCGGAACCGGTAAGACCCTGCTGGCCAAGGCCACCGCGGGTGAAGCTGGCGTGCCGTTCTACACAATCTCTGGTTCTGACTTCGTCGAAATGTTCGTGGGTGTCGGTGCAAGCCGTGTTCGCGACCTCTTCGAGCAGGCCAAGCAGAATGCTCCCGCAATCATCTTCATCGACGAGATCGATGCTGTTGGTCGTCACCGTGGTGCCGGAATCGGTGGCGGTAACGATGAGCGCGAGCAGACTCTCAACCAGTTGCTGGTCGAGATGGATGGCTTCGACGTGAACGCCAACGTGATCCTCATCGCCGCAACGAACCGCCCTGACGTTCTCGACCCCGCGCTTCTGCGCCCTGGTCGTTTCGACCGTCAGATTGGTGTGGATGCTCCCGACAAGATCGGTCGCAAGCAGATTCTCGAAGTGCACGCCAAGGGCAAGCCCATGGCCGAGGGCGTTGACCTCGAAGTGCTCGCTCGCAAGACGCCCGGCTTCACCGGTGCTGACCTGGCGAACGTGCTCAACGAAGCAGCCTTGCTGACCGCGCGCTCCAACGCGCAGCTCATCGACAACCGTGCTCTCGACGAGGCCGTTGACCGTGTCATGGCCGGCCCGCAGCGTCGTTCGCGCCTCATGAACGACAAAGAGAAGCTCGTCACGGCCTACCACGAGGGCGGTCACGCGGTGGCTGCTGCCTCGATGCGCAACACCGACCCCGTCACGAAGATCACCATTCTTCCTCGCGGTCGTGCGCTCGGCTACACGATGGTGATGCCGCTCGAAGACAAGTACTCCGTTTCGCGTAACGAGCTGCTCGATCAGCTCGCCTACGCGATGGGTGGTCGTGTTGCGGAAGAAATCGTGTTCCACGACCCGACGACCGGGGCATCCAACGACATCGAGAAGGCCACCTCGATTGCTCGCCGCATGGTCACCGAATACGGCATGAGTGCCCGAATCGGTTCCGTGAAGCTGGGCAGTGCCTCAAGCGAACCCTTCATGGGTCGCGACATGAGTTCGAGCCGCGAATACTCCGAAGAGCTCGCCAAGATCATTGACGAAGAAGTTCGACTGCTGATCGAGAAAGCTCACGACGAGGCATGGCAGATGCTCAACGAGAACCGCAAGGTGCTCGACAAGATCGCCCTCGAGTTGATGGAGAAAGAGACCCTCGACCACGTCGAGCTCGACAAGATCTTCAAGGGAATCGCCAAGCTTCCCGAGCGTCCTCAGTGGCTCTCGAGCGACGCGCGCCCGGTGTCGCAGTTGCCTCCCATCAAGGTTCCCAAGAAGAAGGTGCCGAAGGCTGACGCAAGCGACAGCGACGAAAGCACCCCTTCGAAGCCGGCACGCACCCCACGGCCACGCAAGTCGCCCGGGGTAGCAACGGCCTAGGGCGCCATGTCGATCGACCTCGCACGCATTGAAGCTGCGGTAGCCGAGATTCTGGATGCCGTCGGCGAAGACCCAAAGCGGGCAGGCCTCACCGCCACCCCGCGTCGGGTTGCCGAGGCGTACTCCGAGTTCTTCGCAGGCAACACGATCGACCCTCTCGTGCACCTCTCCGACAGCATCGAGTTCACCGCTAAGGCGGATCAGACGGGCGAGCTGGTGCTCGTGCGTGACATCGAGTTTCGGTCCATGTGTGAGCATCACCTGTTGCCGTTCTTGGGCGTCGCGCATGTCGCCTACGTCCCGGATGAGCGCATCATCGGCCTAGGCAATATTGCGCGGGTCGTGGAGACGATTGCCGCGCGCGCGCAACTGCAGGAGCGACTGACCGAGGAGATCACCGACGCGATCAACACGGGGCTGTCGCCGCGTGGAGTGCTCGTTGTTATTGATGCCGTTCACGGCTGTGTTTCGGCTCGCGGACCCCGCCAGACCGCCAGCTCCACTGTGACTTTGGCGTCTCGTGGAGTTCTCAGTGATCCAGTGGAACGCGCTGAAGTGATGGCGCTCATCGGCCGAGGTGGCGATGCGTAGAAACCCTCGCGTGGCGGTTCCCCAAATCATGGGCATCCTCAATGTCACGCCTGATTCTTTTAGCGACGGCGGCCAGTTCGAACATGTGGACGCCGCCATTGCGCGAGGCATCGAACTGCGCAACCAAGGCGCGGATGTCGTCGATGTCGGTGGCGAATCGACTCGCCCCGGTGCCGAACGGGTCTCAGCCGCGGCGGAGCAGCAGCGGGTAATCCCGGTGATCAAGGCGCTCACGGCTGAAGGCGTGACCGTGAGCATCGACACTATGAATGCCGAGACGGCACTGGCCGCGGCGAATGCGGGAGCATCCATCATCAACGATGTCTCTGGTGGGCTTGCTGACCCCGAGATGTACCGCACCGTTGCCGAAACAGATCTGCTTTATATTGCGATGCACTGGCGTGGGCACAGCACCACGATGGGGCAACTCGCGCACTATGACGACGTGGTGGACGACGTGCGCAGCGAGCTGAAGGCGCGTCTGGCAGAAATGATGGTGTGGGGAGTGAAGCCCAATCGGGTGGTGCTCGATCCTGGCCTCGGCTTTGCCAAAGACGCCCGCCACAACTGGGCGCTGCTCGCGCGTATCGACGAGATTGCGTCGCTGGGGCATCCGGTGCTGATCGGGGCGTCACGCAAACGCTTTCTCGCAAAAATGCTTCCGGCCGATGCGCCGCCAGCCGAACGCGACCTGGCTACCGCAGTGATCAGCAATGTCGCCGCCGAGGCGGGCATGTGGGCCGTTCGGGTGCACGATGTTCCGTCCACGCACATTGCACTTTCCGTGTATCGAGCTATGCAGAAGGGCAAGAAACGATGAATCCCGCACTGGACGAAATCACCCTCACCGGCTTGCGCGCCACCGCCTTTCATGGCGTCTTCGACCACGAGCGTCGCGATGGTCAAGTCTTCGTGATCGACGCGACCGTGTATCTCGACTTTGCAGCCGCTGCCCGCACCGACGACCTTGACCGCACCATTCACTACGGCGTCTTGGCCGAAGAGATCGTCGCCGCCGTCGAGAGCAACCCGGTCGATCTCATCGAGACGGTTGCCGAACGCATCGCCGCTGTAGTGCTCGCACACGAGGCCGCCGTGAGCACCAAGATCACGCTCCACAAACCAGAAGCACCTATCACTGTGCCGTTCACCGATGTCTCGGTCACCATCACTCGTCAGCGTCCAGCCCGCGCCCAGACCGCCGGCTTCAGCGCAGAACCGCAGCCGCTGCCGTGATGCGACAGCAACGACTGCACGTCGAGTTGCCGGTGATGCTTGCCATCGGCAGCAATCTTGGCGACCGCGAAACCACCCTGCGCCACGCCGTGCACGCCATCAACCGCATCGACGGTGTGACCGTGGATGCCGCCTCCAGCATTGTGCAAACGCCGGCTTTGAAACTCTCCGGCATCGACCACTCTGCTCCCGCGTATCTCAACGCGGTCGTGTTAGCGCGCAGTTCGCTGGAGCCCCACGCCCTCCTCGCTGAGCTGCAGCGCGTCGAGGCTGAGCATGGTCGCGTGCGCGACGAACGCTGGGGCGATCGCACGCTCGACATCGACATCATTTCTTTCGCGCACCTGCAAGTGGATGACGAACTTCTGACGATTCCGCATCCTCGGGCCGCCGAACGATCGTTCGTGCTCGTGCCGCTGCTGCAGCTCGACCCCCACGCGCACCTCGCCGGAATCGGAAGCGCGGCTGACGCCCTTGCCGGCATCGAGAACGACGCTACCGAGTGTGAGGCGGAACCCCTGTGGTAGCCCGCACGTCAGCCGTGCACTTGGTCACCATTGCCGCGGCGGGAGCAGCCGTCGGCTGGCTGCTCGAAGTGTTGTTGACGGCATCCGGAAACCCGATTGTGACCCCCTCGGTCGCCTTGGCGGTGTCGCTCTTCTTGATCGCCGTGATCGTGGTCGTGCTGGCAGTGCCCATTTACCGCTCATCACGCGGGCTGCGCAAAGAACGCGTGAATCCCTTCTTCGCGCTGCGCGTTGTCGTGCTCGCGAAAGCATCGAGCTTTGCCGGGGCTCTCCTTGGCGGAACCGCCCTCGGCATCGCGGTCTACCTGCTGAGTCGCACCGTTTCTCCCGAAACCGGTGCCATCGGCACGAGCTTCGTCGTTTCGGCTGGCGCGATAGTGTTGCTGATCGCAGGATTGGTTGCGGAATATTTGTGCACCATCCCGCCTGATGATGACGACCCGTCGTCGCGGAACCCGATGGACCCCCAAGGAGCAGCGTGACCGAGCGACTCGATCTCCCCGGCGCCGAGTGGCGCGGCGTCTCCCGCAAGTACACGATCGTGGAAGCGGTCGGGCTGCTGATTACGGGCATCGTGCTCACCGTCGCCACCTCGATTCCCACCGTTCTGACCGGGATTCAGTGGCTTGCCGTGATCCCCGTTTCGCTTGGCATCATTTTCATCATCAACATCGCCCTCACCCCGCGACGCGTGCGGGCAATCGGCTACATGCTGCGTGAGGATGATCTGGTCTTTCGCCGCGGACTGATGTTCCGCCGCGTGGTTGCCGTGCCCTATGGCCGCATGCAGCTCGTCGACATCAACCGCGGACCCCTCGATCGCGCCGTCGGCCTCAGCGAACTCAAATTTGTGACGGCAGCGGCATCCGCCGGAGTCGTCATCCCCGGCCTGCCCGAGCAGGATGCTGAGGAGTTGAGAGACACGCTCGTCGCCCTTGCCGAAAGCCGCAGGGCCGGACTGTGAGCGACCCGCGCGAGCCCGCCGAGCCGCTGGAGCCTCGAGAACCGCTGGAGCCTCGCGAGCCAGTGGAACCGCTGGAGTCCGTGAACGCAACTGAACCTGCGAACCTGAACACTGCCGAGCCTGCTGCTCCCGCCGTGGCGCTCACGGTGCCCGAGAGCGCTCGTCGCCTTGCCGACGGTGAGTGGCATCGACTGCACCCGGCAACGCCGTTCTTGCGCGGCGGCATCGCGTTCGTGGCAATCATCGGTGTCATCATCGTCAACGCCCGCGACGTCTTTCTCGACACCATTTTTGGCGGCGGCAGCCGAGAACTGCGTTTCTTGGAGCGTTTTGCAGAGTCAAGCCTGATCATTTTGGCGATTCTCGCCGTGCTCGTCATCCTGATTCTGAGCGTCGGTGGTTTTTATCTGTCGTGGCGGATGCACACCTTCCGCATCACGGACGAGCTTGTTGAGGTGCGCAGCGGCATCCTGTTCCGCACCAACCGTCGTGGACGACTTGATCGCATCCAGGGCATCAATATTTCGCGGCCATTCTTGGCACGCCTGTTTGGGGCCGCCAAGCTCGAAGTGAATGTGGCAGGTCAAGACGCCAACGTTGAGCTGGCCTATCTCGGCTCCGCTGGCGCCGACGATTTACGAGTCGCGATCTTGCAGCTCGCCTCGGGCACTCGCGCGGCTGAAGCAGCGGCCGATGCAGCCGCACAAGCCCCGACCGGTGTCACGGGTGTGGTGGAGTCGCGCGTCAACGAATTCTTGGCCCCAGAGCTCGACCCCCAAGCCGCGCCGCCAGAGTCGATCGTGCGCATCAGCATCCCGCGGCTCATCGGTTCTCTCGTGCTCAGCGAAGCGACCATCATCGCGATTCTGGTGGGCATCGGCATCATCACGACGATCATCGTTACTGGCGACTACGGCTGGATCTTTGCGCTCCTCCCGGGCTTTCTCGGTCTCGGCGGTTATTTGGCATCCAGACTGACGCGCTCGCTTCGGTACTCCATCGCGGCAACGGATGACGGCATCCGTGTCGGTTATGGCCTGTTGTCGACGACCAATGAGACGCTCCCGCCCGGCCGCATTCACGCGGTTGAGGTATCGCAGCCGCTGTTATGGCGCGCTGCCGGCTGGTGGGAAATCAAGATCAACACGGCCTCGCAAGCAACAAGCTCAAGCGGCGCAACCGCCAAGACAACGCTGCTCCCGGTCGGAGATATGGCCGATGTGCACCGCGTGCTGCAACTCATTCTGCCGAGCCTCGCTGACGCCAAGTCGCGGGAACTGCTCGAGTGCGGTCTTGCCGCTGGAGCCCACGATGACGACTACGTCACCTCGCCCAAGCGGGCGGCCTGGCTGCGCTGGTTCTCCTGGCGCCGCAATGGTTTCGTGCTGATTTCGGATGCCGTCGCGCTGCGCAAGGGAGCCATCTGGCGTTCCCTCGTGCTTGTGCCTCAAGCCCGCATGCAGAGCGTCAGCATGAACGAGGGTCCGCTGCTGCGCCGCATGGGTCTTGCTGAGCTGCGAATTCACACTGTTGCGGGGCCGATCTCGGCCACCATCGGTGCGCTCGACCGCAACGATGTTGTGCGCTTCTTCGATGAGGTAGAGCACGCGGCTGTGCATGCCGCAGGCGTCGACACGAGTCACCGCTGGCGCAGTTCTGGTGCGAACACCGATTCCCCGGCACCAACACCACGTGAGGACAACGCGTAATGGCGCAGGCAGCTGGCCGACTCGGAATCGGCATCATTGGCGCGGGAAAGGTCGGCCCGATTCTTGGCGCAGCCCTCGCCGGCGCGGGCCATGCAATCGTCGGAATTGCGGCGACGTCAGAGCGCAACCTTGAGCGTGCAAGCGCGATCCTTCCCGACGTTCCCGTGCTCGACGTCCCGACTCTGGTTGAACGCAGCGAGCTTGTGATTCTGGCGATTCCCGAGGGCGAGATTGAGTCCTTCGCGAAGGGTCTCGCCGATGCTGGAGTGTGGCAACCGGGGCAACTCGTGCTGCACACCGCGCCGGGACTCGGCTATCAGGCGTTGGCGCCGGCGCTTGCTGTTGGAGCGATTCCGCTCGCCGTGCATCCGGCCATGGTGTTCACGGGGACAAGCCTTGACCTCACGCGCCTGCACGAAACCTATTGCGCCGTCAGTGCGCCCACTCCGGTATTGCCGATTGCGCAAGCTCTCGTTGTGGAGATGGGTGCCGAGCCGATCGTGATCTCCGAAGACGAGCGTGCTGCGTGGGCCGAAGCGGTCAGTACCGCCACCAGTTTTTCGGCCGCGATCGTCCGTCAATCTTTAGATTTGCTCGGCAGCGTCGGGGTGGATGCCCCCGCGCGTGTTTTAGGGCCGCTTCTGCGGTCCTCGGTCGAGAATGCGCTCGCGCGTGCAACAGCGACTAGCATCGATGTTTCCTTGCTCGACCCCGAGCCGAGGCCCCATTCACAGGAGGACCCCTCGTGAGTTCACACCCCCGCCCGCAAGTTATTGAGACCGTCGCGGGTATGCGCGATGTGGTTGCGCACGAGCGCGCCGCTGGCCGCACCATTGCTTTGACGCCCACGCTGGGCGCGCTTCACCAGGGTCACCTCGCTCATGTTGAGCGCGCCGCCGAGCTCGCCGATGTGCGCATCGTTTCGATCTTTGTGAATCCCACCCAGTTCGGTGCCACCGAAGATCTCGACAAGTATCCGCGCACGATGGATGACGACCTCGACATGCTTGGCGAGCTGGGGGTTCCCTACGTCTTCGCTCCCAGCGTGGAGGAAATGTACCCAAAGGGGCCAACCTCCACCACGATCTCGGCCGGCCAGATCGGCACGATGTTTGAGGGCAAGACGCGCCCCGGTCACTTCGACGGTGTGCTCACTGTTGTCGCCAAGCTGCTCGCCATCACAAGCCCGCAGTTCGTCACCTTTGGCCAGAAAGATGGCCAGCAACTCTTTCTCGTTCGCCGCATGATCACCGACCTCAACATCCCGGTGCAGCTCGAGATCATCGAAACCGTGCGCGAAGAAGACGGCCTCGCCCTCTCCAGCCGCAACCAGTTCTTGGATGCTCACCAGCGCGAAGCAGCATCCATCCTGTCGACAGCATTGAACGCGGCAACCTCGGCCGCCGACAGCGGCCTTGACGCCGTGATCGCCGCCGCGCAGGGTGCACTCATGGGGGCATCGGGTGTGGAGCTCGACTACTTCACCGTCGTTGACACCGACACCTTCATGCCGGTGCCCGATGGGTACCGTGGGCCCGCTGCTGCCCTCGTCGCTGCACGCGTGGGGGAGACCCGTTTGATCGACAACGCGACACTCTACGTCGGCTAGTTTTCGGGCGCATTTCTGGGCGCGGCAGTGTTGCCTTATCCCGGCTACGATTGAGGGCGTGAATGACGCCGCTAACGCCCCCGAGCCCACCGAAGCTGAAGTTTCTGAGCAAAAAGCCGTTCGGTTAGAGAAGCGTCAGCGACTCATCGATTCGGGCGCTGAGGCCTACCCGGTCGGCGTCGCGATCACCACGAGCATTCCGGCCGTGCGCGAGAAGTACCCCTCGCTTGAAGCGGATGACACCACCGGCGACGTCGTTGGTCTCGCGGGTCGCATCGTGCACCTCCGCAACACGGGCAAGCTGTGCTTTGCCTCGCTGCAGTCCGGTGACGGCCAGCGTATCCAGGTCATGGTTTCTCTCGGCGAAGTGGGCGATGAGTCGCTCGCTCTGTGGAAAGAACTTGTTGACCTCGGTGACCACCTCTTCGTGAGCGGTGAAGTTATTTCCAGCCGCCGCGGTGAGCTTTCTGTCATGGTCAAGGAATGGAAAATTGCGGCCAAGGCCGTTCTTCCCCTGCCCAACCTGCACTCCGAGTTGAGCGACGAACAGCGCGTTCGTAGCCGCTACCTCGACCTCATCGTTCGCGACCAGGCCCGCTTCACGGTGCGCGCTCGCGCCAAGGTCAACGCGAGCCTGCGCGCCACGTTCGCCGCGCACGACTACCTCGAAGTCGAAACGCCGATGCTGCAGACGATGCACGGTGGAGCATCCGCTCGCCCCTTCGTCACGCACTCCAACGCATTCGATACCGAGCTGTACTTACGCATTGCTCCCGAGCTGTTCTTGAAGCGTGCCGTCGTCGGTGGCATCGAGCGTGCCTTCGAGATCAACCGCAACTTCCGTAACGAGGGTGCTGACTCCACGCACTCGCCCGAGTTCGCGATGGTCGAGGCGTACCAGGCCTACGGCGATTACAACCAGATGGCCGACCTCACTCAGGAGCTCGTGCAGAATTCCGCGCTCGCCGTGACGGGCTCCACGCTCGTCACTCTCTCCGACGGCACCGAGTATGACCTCGGCGGCGAGTGGGCGCGTATCTCGATGTACGACTCCCTCAACGAAGCAGCTGGCCTGAGCGTCACGCCGCAGACTCCCGCCGACGAACTGAAGGTGTTGGCGGATGCCGTTGGCATCGAGGTCACTCAGCCCACCCACGGCAAGTACGTGGAAGAGCTGTGGGAGCACTACGTGAAGCCGGGCCTTGACCACCCGACCTTCGTTATGGACTTCCCCGTCGACACGAGCCCGCTCGTGCGCGACCACCGCAGCATCGAGGGTGTTGTCGAGAAGTGGGACCTCTACGTTCGTGGCTTCGAGCTGGCAACCGGCTATTCCGAGCTCGTCGACCCCGTTATTCAGCGCGAACGCTTCGTGGAGCAGGCGCTCCTCGCGAGCCAGGGCGACGTTGAAGCCATGCGCCTCGATGAAGACTTCATCCGCGCTCTCGAGCACGGCATGCCGCCGACCGGTGGAATCGGAGTCGGCGTTGACCGGTTGCTAATGGCCATCACAGGCCTCGGCATCCGCGAAACCATTCTGTTCCCGCTGGTGAAGTAGGCACGACAATGACTGATCCAGTTCCCCACGAGACTCCGGATGCGGCTGAGACGCCGGATGCGGCTGAGTCTCCGAAGAAGTCGACAATCACCCCCATGCGCATCGCGCTGTGGGTGCTCGTCTCGGGCGCTGGCCTCTTCATGGTCATCTCGGGACTCGTCGGCGTTATGGTGAAGGCGCAGTAATGGATCGCAAATCTTCACGGCTCATCATGACTGTGACTCTCGTGGGACTTGTCGTTCTCATCGCCATTGTCACCTTCGTCAACGGTTAGGCTAGAAACGTGCCTCAAGAATTCTGGTCGAACGCCATCTTTTCCGTCATCCCGACGATTGCTATTGGTGCCATTTTCTGGATCGTCATGTCGGCCATTATTCGTTCTGACCGCACCGAACGTGACAGCTACGCCAAGATCGAAGCTGAAGAGCGTGCCAAGGTTGCCGCTCAGGCCGAGTCAACACCTACCGCGTAGCTACCACCGACCGCCTAGGCACTACCGACCGCCTAGGCACCACCGACCGCCTAGGCACCAGTTGGTCGCTGCAGTAGTTTCCTGCTGAGCACCAGAGGTGGGGTTTTAGGCCGAGCCGCGCAGTTTGATTTCGGTGGGCAGAATGCGACCGGGAGTTTCCGGTGTGATGCCGTTGACGAGTTCTAACACCATGGATGCCGCTTCTCGGCCCAAGAGATCGGCTGGCTGACGCACTGTCGTGAGTTGGGGTTGGCACCGCATCGCCCAGTCGCTGTCATCGAAACCAACGATGCCGATGTCTCCGGGCACTGAGCGCCCGCGTTCGCGCAGCACATCCATGGCGCCGGCAGCGAGAGCATCGGATGCTGCAAAGACTCCGTCGATGTCTCCGGCGCGGTCGAGGAGGGCTTTCATTCCCTCAACGCCGCTGTTGCGCGAGTAAAGCGGAAAGTCGACAACCAGGTTCTCGTCGAACTGGTCGCCCAGGGCATCCCGAAAACCGGCTAGTCGTTCGCTACCGGAGTCGCGGTCGAGGGCGGCGGCAATCATGCCAACTTTCTTGCGGCCGGTGGAGAGGAGCTCGCGAGTGATATCGCGGGCGGCGCCGCGGTTGTCGATGCCGACGTAGGGCATGTCGGGCGCACTCATGGGGTGACCGACGAAGACGGCGGGGAGTCCAATGTGGGCGATGGCGTCGGCAATGGGGTCGTGTTCGCGGGCCGAGACGATGACGGCGCCGTCGACGAATCCACCGCGGAGGTAGTCGGCAATGCGAGCACTGTCACGGTCGGAACCGATGATGAGGCAGACGAGTTGGTAGTCCGCTTCGGAGAGGCGTTCGTTGGTGCCGAGAAGAATCGCGCCGATGTTGGGGTCTTCGAGAAAGACCGAGTGGGGCTCATGCACGATGAGCGCGATTGCCTTGGAACGCTGGGTTGCGAGGTTGCGAGCCGCCATGTTGCGCACGTAGCCGACTTTGGCGATGGCCTTCTCGATGGCCTCCCGAGCCGAGTCAGAAACGTACGGTTCGCCGTTGAGCATGCGGGAGACGGTGCCACGGGAGACGTTGGCCTCGGCCGCTACGTCGAAAATTGTCGCGCGGCGTGGTCGTGCCCCAGGTGTTGCCATAACCCCATGCTAGCGCTCTCACGGGTGCGGCACTGGCCCCGTTTCGCGGGACTGTTCACGCTCACAGACACGCCGAATGCTTGACAGAGCGAATAAGGCTCGCTTAGTCTGTGAACGCTCCCAGAGATTGTTGCCAATTTTTGTGGGTCAGGTTCTGTGCACGTTCACAGAATCCGAACAATTGTGAGCAGAACTGCTGACTCAGCAGCTGCGCCCATCGCCAAAGGAGGCACGCGTGACCACACCCCGCGCAGATCGCGTCGCGAGCTGGTCACCCGATTCCCTCGTGCTCGGTTGTGACTACAACCCCGAGCAGTGGTCCGAAGAAGTGTGGCAGCAGGATGTGGCCCTCATGCGTGAGGCCGGGGTCACCCTCGTCGCGATCAACATCTTCGGCTGGGCTGAGATTGAGCCGCGAGCGGGGGAGTACAACTTCACTCGCCTCGACGCGATCATGGATCTGCTGCACTCGGCCGGCATCCGCGTAAACCTCGGCACCGGCACCTCATCGCCTCCCGCGTGGCTCACGACCGCTCACCCCGATATCTTGCCCACCGCGGCCGACGGCACCCGCCGTTGGCAGGGTGGCCGCCAAGGGTGGTGCCCGAGTTCTCCCGAGTTCCGCTCGGCAGCTCTAGGCCTTGTCGAGAAAGTAGCCGAGCGCTACAGCAGCCACCCAGCTCTCGCGATGTGGCACGTCTCCAACGAACTCGGATGCCACAACGCGCACTGCTACTGCGACACCTCCGCTGCCTCGTTCCGCGTCTGGTTGCAGTCGCGCTACGAGACCATCGATGGCCTCAACGCCGCCTGGGGCACGACCTTCTGGAGCCAGCGCTACAGCGATTGGAACGAAGTTCTTCCGCCCCGGGTCACGCTCTCGTCGGCAAACCCTGCGCAACGACTCGACTTCAACCGCTTCAGCTCCGACGAACTTCTCGGCTACTACAAGGCCGAAGCGTCGCTGTTGCGCTCTCAGAGCAGCATCCCGGTGACCACGAACTTCATGGTGACCGCGCACATCCGCAGCCAGAACTACTGGCAGTGGGCGAGCGAAATGGATGTCATCGCTAACGATCACTACCTCGATCACCGGCTGCCGCATCCGAGTAATGAACTCTCGTTCGCGGCTGACCTGACTCGTGGGCTTGCCCAGGGTTCGCCGTGGATGCTCATGGAGCAGGCCAGCAGCGCTGTGAGCTGGCAGCCCCACAATCTGGCGAAGCAGCCGGGTGAAATGCTTCGCAACACGTTGACGCACGTTGCTCGGGGAGCAGACACCGTCTGCTTCTTCCAGTGGCGAGCGTCGCGACAGGGCGCCGAGAAATTTCATTCGGCCCTGCTCCCTCACGCTGGTACTGACACTGCTGTGTGGCGCGAGACCCTCGACCTGGGTGAGAAACTCCACTCCCTCGAGACTCTCGCGGGCACTCGGGTCGAGGCGTCCGTTGCACTCGTCTTCAGCTGGGAATCCTGGTGGGCGGCAGAAGGCGACTCGCAGCCATCGTCTGCCGTGCGCTACCTCGAGCAGGTTCACGCGGCCTACAACGCTGCAAGCGCGAATGGCGTCACGGTCGACATCGTCGCACCCGGTGCTGCGCTCGACGCCTACACACTCGTCATCGTTCCTAGCCTCTACCTCGTCGACGACGCGAGTGCGGCCGTCATCAGCGACTACGTTGCGGGCGGTGGCAACGCGGTTGTCACGTTCTTCTCCGGCATCGTGGACGAAACCGACGGCATCCGCCTGGATGTCACCGGCGATACCCCTCCCGGTGCGTTCAGCGACATGCTTGGCGTCTGGACCGAACAGTTCATGCCCGTGAAGCCCGAAACACGTCTGCTGCTGAACGATGGCGGTCAGGCGAGCATCTGGGCTGAGCACGTCCGCCCCACCACAGCGGATGTCGTTGCCGAGTTCGCGTCCGGCCCCATTCCTGGTGGGCCGGCCATCACTCGCAATCGCTTCGGTTCGGGAGCTGCGTGGTACGTGGCTACCGCGCTCGACGCTCCGAGCTTTGCGGACCTGATGGGCCGCGCACTTAACGAGGCTGGCGTCGAGGCGCTCGAGCTTCCCGCTGGCGTCGAAGTGGTGACGCGCTCGAACGACACCGACCGCTTCCGCTTTGTGATTAACCACAGCGCGCATGAAATTTCTTTCCCCGCCGACGGCGCAGAATTGTTGACGGAAACTACGGTCACAGGTTCGGTGGCTGTTCCCGCTGGTGGCGTTCGCGTCATCCGCCTGACTGTCGAAGAAGGAGCAACGCGATGACTACAGACATTGCTACGCCCGCCACACCAAAGAAGGCGGTGACGAAGAAGGTTCGCCGCGCTACCAAAGCCACGAAGAACCGTGGAGCGGTGCTGTTCTTTATCGCCCCGTTCTCGGTGCTGTTCTTGTTGTTCTATATTCTGCCGATCCTGGTTGCGATCTATCAGTCGCTGCTGACGGTTGAACGAGAAGGAACATTTGGCAAGCCCACGGAGGTGTTTGGTGGCTTCGTGCAGTACGCACGAGTGTTCCAGGATGACGCTTTCTGGGCATCCATTCTTCGGGTGCTCACCTTCGGTGTCGTGCAGGTGCCGATCATGCTCGGCCTCGCATTGTTGCTTGCGCTGCTGCTGGACTCCCCGCTCGTCAGAGGCAAGCGCTTCTTCCGCCTCGCGTTCTTCGCACCGTATGCCGTTCCCGGTGTTATCGCGGCGGTCATGTGGGGCTTCCTCTACTCGCCCAAGCTGTCGCCGTTCACTGCGATCACGAGCGAAATCAACTTCCTCGGTGCCGACCTCGTGCTGTGGGCCATCGCCAACGTCGTGACGTGGGTGTTCGTGGGCTACAACATGATCATCATCTACTCGGCGCTGCTCGCGATTCCGAGCGAAATCTACGAAGCCGCTCGCCTTGATGGTGCGTCGCAGGCTCGCATCGCGTGGTCGATCAAGATTCCGCTGATCACCCCCGCGATTACGCTCACCGCCATTTTCTCGATCATCGGAACGCTGCAGCTGCTCGCTGAACCTCAAGTGTTCAAGAGCTTCACGTCGGCCGTGACCAGCACGTTCACCCCCAACTTGCTCATTTACTCGACAGCCTCGGTGCCGAACGTGAACCTCGCCGCCGCTTTCTCGGTCGTGCTCGCGCTCTTCACCTTCGCGCTCTCGTTCACCGTGCTCAAGTTCACCCAGCGAAAGGCTGACTGATGAGTGCCACGACAACTCCCGTGAAGAAGCACAACGGTCCTCGCGAAAGCCTGTTCTCTCGGGCGGGCGCCATGCTTGTCATGGCCATCTGCACCTTCTACTTCTTGGTGCCGATCTGGTGGCTCTTCGTTGCGGCAACGAAAGACCGCGCCGACTTCACCACGAGCGCACCGCTGTGGTTCGCTGACTTCAACCTCATCGAGAACATCGGCAACCTGGCGGCCTATCGCGACGGCGTCTTCTTCCGTTGGATGCTCAACAGCGTGCTCTACGCCGGTGCGGGTGCTGCCATCGCAACACTCTTCGCCACGATGATGGGCTACGCGCTGGCGAAGTACAGCTTCCGCGGCCGCGAAACCCTCTTCAACGTTGTGCTCGGTGGCGTGCTGGTTCCGGCAACGGCTCTTGCGCTTCCGCTGTTCTTGGTGTTCAGCCAGGTGGGAGCAACGAACACGTTCTGGTCGGTGTTCTTGCCGAGCATCGTGAGCCCGTTCGGTGTGTACCTTGCCCGCATTTATGCGACCTCGAGCGTGCCGGATGAACTTGTTGAAGCTGCTCGCATCGATGGCTCGGGCGAGGTGCGTACCTTCTTCACGGTTGCCACTCGACTGATGACGCCGGCAATGGTCACGATTTTCCTCTTCCAATTCGTCACGATCTGGAACAACTTCTTCTTGCCGCTCATCATGCTGCGCGACGAGAAACTATTCCCCGTCACGCTTGGCCTCTATATCTGGAACAGCCAAGTCAGCCAGATTCCCGAAATTCGGGCGTACGTGATCATCGGTGCCCTGCTGTCGATCATCCCGCTCATCATCGCCTTCCTCAGCCTGCAGCGCTTCTGGCGCAGCGGGCTAGGAACGGGCGCAATCAAGTAGTCGCCCTCTCGACCACTCGGCTTACCCCGAGGGAAACCCCGCACCACACCACAATCACAATCGCAAGGAAGGTAATCGCATGGCTAATCGCATAGCTCGCGCTGGAGGAGCATTGGTGCTCGTCTCCGCGCTCGCACTCTCAGCATGCTCAACCGGAGCCAGCACAGACGGTGGCACTGACGCCGCCGCGTGCGCCCCGTCAGATGGACCCGTAACGCTCAGCTTCACCACTTGGTTGCCCGGCATGGAAGACGCCGTCGCTATCTGGAATGAAGCCAACCCCGACATCCAGGTTGAAGTTCAGACTGGACCGAACGGTAACGGCGGAACGTACAACAACTTCTTCAACCAGATCGAAGCCGGCAATGCGCCTGACCTCGGTCAGATCGAATACGACGCACTGCCCAACTTCCGCGTACAAGACGGCGTCGTAAACATCGCCGATTGTGCCGGAGTTCTGGATGCTCAGGACCAGTTCATTGACTGGACCTGGAGCCAGGTCACATTCGGTGAAGAAAACGCTGTCTACGCAGTACCGCAGGACACCGGCCCCGAGGGGCTGTTCTACCGCGCTGACCTGTTCGAGAACGCAGGAATTGCGATCCCGACCACCTGGGCAGAGTTCGAAGAGGCAGCCAAGGCCGTTCGCGCAGAGGGTGGCTACATCACCAACTTCTCGCAGAGCGACATCAATGCCTTCGCCGGTCTCGTCTGGCAGGCAGACGGACAGTGGTTCAAGAACGACGGCGAAGCGTGGGATGTAACCCTCGACTCGCCCGAATCGATCATGGTTGCCGAATACTGGCAGAACCTGATCGACCAGGACCTCGTTGCTGTACTCCCACCGTGGACCGACGAGTGGAACAACGGTTACAACTCCGGTGACGTCTGGAGCTGGGTTTCCGCAGTCTGGGGAGCAAACACCATCACGAGTGGTGCTCCTGATACCGCAGGCAACTGGGCCGTAGCTCAGATGCCGCAGTGGAACGAAGGCGAATCCGCTGCCGGCAACTGGGGCGGATCGAGCACCGCAGTTCTCAAGGGAAGCGAACACCCCTATGAGGCTGCACAGTTCGCACTCTGGTTGAACACTGATCCTGAGGCACTGTCGAGCATGAACAAGACGGCAAACATTTACCCGGCAACGAAGACTGGTGGCGACCTGCCCGCATTCTCCGAAGGCCTGGACTTCTACGGCGGACAGAACATCTACGACGTGTTCGCTGCTGCCGGCGCCGAGGTTAACCCCAACTTCACGTGGGGCCCGACCATGACGCAGACCTACACGGATGTTGCTGACGGATTCTCCGCCGCAATCTCCGGTTCGGGCACCCTCTCGGAGGCCCTGACCAACGGTCAGCAGAAGACAATCGACGCCATGAAGGCTGCCGCGATTGCTGTCAACGAATAACACGAACGACATCGTTCACCTCCGTGCCGCGGGTACCAGCTTCGTGCTGGATGCTCGCGGCACGGGCGTGCCGTCGATCACGCACTGGGGTGCAGACCTCGGAGAACTTGACCGTGACCAGCTCGCGGCGCTCGCAGATTCGCGCGAGCGTGCCATCGGGCCGAGTTCCATCGACGAACCTTTCCGGCTGAGCATCGTTCCCTTGCTTGCCGAAGGCTGGACGGGCCTTCCGGGGCTGGAAGGCCGCCACGATCGTGACGGCGGGCGAGTGCGCCGGCCGTCGCTGCACTTCGAGAGCATCGAGCATCCGGAGTCTGGACGTATCTGCGTCACCCTGGTTGACGAGCACGCCCTCAGCCTCACTATCGACTTTGAACTGTCTGCCGCCGGAGTGCTGCGCAGCCGTTCACGCGTGACCAACACCGCCACCGAGGCTTTCGAGCTGTCGTCGTTGGCCACTGTTCTTCCGCTCCCGCCTGTTGCGCGCGAGCGACTCGACTTCAGCGGAATCTGGGCGGCCGAACGCCAACCCCAGCGCTCCGCCATCGACTACGGAACCTGGCTGCGGGAGTCGCGCCATGGTCGCCGCGGTCACAACGATTCCTTCCTCACGGTGTCGGGAACACCCGGCTTTGGTTTCCGCCACGGTGAGGTGTGGGCGGTGCATGCCGGCACCAGCGGCGATACCCGTGTCTGGATTGATCGCCTCGCGCTCGGCTACACGACGGTGGGCATCGCCGAGCTTCTCTCTCCCGGCGAAGTGCGTCTCACGACCGATGACACGCACGAAACGCCGTGGGCCTACGCCGCGTGGTCGGATGCTGGCCTCGACGGGCTGAGCGACCGCTTTCACGACTGGTTCCGTGGTCTGCCCGCGCATCCATCGACACCGCGCCCGCTCACTCTCAACACGTGGGAGGCCGTCTACTTCGACCATAACTTCGAGCAGCTGGCCGCGCTCGCGGATGCCGCAGCCGACGTCGGCGTTGAGCGTTTCGTTCTCGACGACGGCTGGATGACCGGCCGCACCGACGACAAGCGTGCGCTCGGCGACTGGACGGTGGACGCCACGTCATGGCCCGAGGGCCTCGCTCCCCTCGTTGACCGAGTGACAGCCAGCGGGATGCAATTCGGGTTGTGGGTTGAGCCCGAGATGGTGTCGCTCGACTCAGACCTTGCGCGCGAGCATCCGGAATGGATTCTGCGCGACGACGACCGGCCGCTGCCGAAGTCATGGCGCAACCAGCACGTTCTCGATCTTGATAACCCTGCAGCGCGTGAGCACGTGCGGGATGCCATTTCTGCGCTGCTCGACGAGTATGCGATCAGCTACCTCAAGTGGGACATGAACCGGGATCTGCTCGGTGGTTCGGTGCATCGTCATGTCGCGGCAACGTACCTCCTCATGGATGAGCTGCGCGAGCGCTACCCGCACGTTGAAATTGAGTCGTGCGCCTCGGGCGGTGCGCGGGTGGATGCCGGAGTGCTCGAGCGCGTGCAGCGAGTGTGGCCATCCGACACCAACGATGCGCATGACCGTTTCTCGATTATGCGCTGGACGAACCTGCTCGTGCCGTTCGAATACTTGGGCTCGCACGTGGGGTCTTCGCCCGCGCACACCTCGGGACGCTCGCTGTCGCTGAGCTTCCGTCTCGCGACCGCGCTCATGGGGCACTCGGGCATCGAGTGGGATCTCACGACGACGACCGTTGAAGAGCAGGATGCGTTGCGCACCTGGGCGAGCGTCTACCGCTCGCTTCGCGGTCTCATCCATTCGGGGCGGGTAGTGCGCAGCGAACTCAGCGCCGACCCCATCATCACCGGGGTTGTGGCGGAGGATGCCAACGGCGCTGTGACTGACGCTCTGTACTGGGTGACCAGCCTCACCACCCCCACCGATTCTGTACCTACAGCCCGGCGTTTGCCCGGGCTTGACCCGCACCGTCTGTACCGCATCACCCCCGTCGATGTGGGTGCGGAAGCGGCAACCTACCCAGGCACTGCGCCAGCGTGGTGGCACGACGGCGAACTCACACTGTCGGGCACAGCGCTCGGGTCGGTTGGACTCACTCTGCCGATTCTGCATCCGGATGAGGCGCTCGTAGTGCGGGCGACGGCCCTGGGCGGCGAAGACTCGAGCGGCGCGCTCTAACGCGGTCGCCGCAGCACAGCTATTCGCGCGGCTTGAGTCGCACGGTTGGAAGCTCTGGCGCGGGCAATGGTGCTTCGTCGCACCCTACGACGGTGCCGAAACGACCGTCGGGGTTTCCGCCGTTGATCACATCGGCCTGCCACTGCGCGCGGAACTCCACGATCTCGTCGTGGCTGCGCCCAATGAAGTTCCACCACATGACGATGGATTCGCCCAGCGGCTCACCTCCGAGCAGCAGGAGCCGCGCATCCGTCGACGCGGTGATCACGAGCTCGGTCGCACCGGGAGCGAGATAGGCCAGGTGATCGGGCGGGGTCGCAAGATTTGCGACGGTCACAGCACCGGCATCCACGAGCACGCCGTGTTCGAAGGTGGCATTGATGGGCAGCGTCACGGTCGTGCCGGCGGGGATGTCGAGTTGGGCCCCGAGAAGTGGCGAGAAGACCATCGCGGGAGAGGCGACGCCCGCAAGCTCTCCGATGAAGACGCTGACGGTTGCGCCCTGAAGATCGAAAGGGGTGGGCGCGACGCTTTCGAAGCTTGGAGCGGTGTGCCGGTGGGCGTCCGGCAACGCGACCCACAGTTGTGCACCGTGCAGCAGCGTGGGGGATGCGGGCGAGATTTCGGAGTGAGAAATGCCGCTACCGGCCGTCATCAGGTTCAGCTCGCCGGGGCGCACCGCAGCGAGACTGCCGACGCTATCGCGGTGCTCGATGTCGCCAGCGAAGAGCCAACTGACCGTCTGCAAGCCAGTGTGCGGATGCGGGGGCACGAGCATCCGCGTTGTGTCAGGTCCGTAGTGGTCGACGAAGCACCACCCGCCGATGAGGGATCGTGATCGCTGTGGAAGAGTGCGCCGCACGTTCATCGCGCGCGGGCCGCCGAGCGGGACTTCGCGAGGCTCAAGTAGTTGCACGCCTGCCGCTGGCTGCGTTTCGCACAGCACTTCGGCCGGGTTCTTCTCCGGGTTGCTCACGGCGGCTCCTCACCCCATTGTCACCTCAGTGAGTGCGAGCGTGCCACAAAAATTACTCCGCGATAAGTGGGATCACCGAACGCCACCATCTGGTCGAGCACCGCGATCGAGACGGGCAGATCGTGGGAGTCAACCCAGGTCTCGCCCTGCTCGGCCGTGATCCACGGGTCGTTCAGCAGAACGGTGTCGCCCTTCACCGAGTGCGCTACGACCCAGTGTGGAGTCGAGGCATCGTGCATGGGTTCTTCTTCGATCAACAGAATCGCGAGCTCGCCGTCCGCAACACGTTCGGTGATCTGCTCAATCGACAGTGGGGCGGTGTGCTGCTGGATGCCGCGGCTCGCCGCTTCGGCCCGAGACTGCTCTTGCAGCTGCTCGCGGAACGTGCGCTCTTCGCCCTCGTAGGTTTCGAGGAGTGTCGGCTCGGTCGTGTCGAGGTGCAGTTCGAGGCTGATGCCGGATGCGGACTGCGCGATCACGTCGTGAACCGCCACCGCGAGACCGAGAGGTTCGCACGCGGGGAAGTTGGTGGCCGAACGCCAGAAGGCGAGTTCGCGCTCGCGGGCATCCTCGTCTTCGGTGTCGGCGAAGGGTTCCAAGCCGAGGTGACTGAGGGCTGTCATTGCGGCTACAGCGCCACAGGTGAAGAGCGTGGTCTGGCCGTAATAGCGCAGTTGCTCGTGCGGCCAGACGTCGTGCCACAGCACGAAGCCGCGAACGCCCTGAGTGCCATCGGCAGAGGAGATAGGGGTTCGCAGTTCGGTGAAGCCGAGGTCGGCGGCGAAAGCGGGGAGCTCAGCGT
Organism: Salinibacterium sp. SWN248; assembly: GCF_015864575.1. Classification (GTDB taxonomy): domain Bacteria; phylum Actinomycetota; class Actinomycetes; order Actinomycetales; family Microbacteriaceae; genus Rhodoglobus. The sequence goes on from NZ_JADYWW010000001.1 coordinate 680,167, forward strand.
CGAGCGGGAGCTGCCACTTGAGGGCGGCATCGCCGCGCTCTGCGGAAGCCGCGATCAGTTCGCCGAGAAGACTCTGGGCGGCAGCATCGCTGTCGGCCCAGAGATCAACGAGCTTCGTGTAGCGCGTATTGGGGCGACCGGAGGTGAGAGCTGCCGCACTGCCGGTGGGGGAGTCGAGCATCCACACCCGCGGGTTATAGGGCTCGCGATCGCGTTGCCATTCGGCGGCACGGTCGGTACCGAGAGCCTCGATGAGGGGCGTGGGAAGCTCGGCGGGCGAGAGCTGAACAACGGCAGTGCCGATCGTTGCATCAGCGGCAGCAGCGACAGCGTCAACGGCAGCGTCGGTCGTGTTTGCGGCGGCAGAGTCAGCAGGAGTGGAGGTGTCCACGGGGTCCTTTCGGGGCGAGTCGGGCGCTTGTGGCGCCGAGCTCAGTGAGTGGGTGCTTCGTGAATGGACGCTGCAACGAGCGCCTGAGTGTAGGGATGAGTCGGGGCGTTGAGCACGTCGTGGCACGGGCCAGACTCAACGACTTCGCCGTGCCGCAGCACGTAGACGCGGTCGGCGAGCTGGCGCACCACCGCGAGGTCGTGCGAGATGAAGAGGATCGAGAGTCCGAGTTCGACGCGCAACTTCGACAGCAGATCGAGAATCTGTTTCTGCACCGACACATCGAGCGCCGACACTGATTCGTCGCAGATGAGAAGTTGCGGCTGAACAGCCAGAGCACGAGCTATGGCGACGCGCTGGCGTTGGCCTCCCGACAGTTCTGCTGGTCGCTTGCTCGCGAAGTCGGTGGGCAGTTCCACCAACTGCAGCAGGCCATTGAGGTCGGATGCCGGACGCCCCGCCACCCGCAACGCCAACTTGAGCGACCGCCCGACACTGATCATCGGGTTCAGCGAGGAGTACGGATCTTGGAACACGATCTGCATCTGCTTGGGCGTGCGTGACGCGCGACCGGTGGCGAGGGCGACACCGTCGAACTCGATCACCCCGCTGGTCTCGTGCTCGAGTCCGGCAATGCACCGCGCGATCGTGGTCTTGCCCGAGCCGCTCTCGCCGACGATGCCGACGGTTTCGCCGCGTCCCACGGTGACGCTCACTCCGTGCAGCACGGTTTTGTCGCCGAAGCTCTTGGTGATGTCGGTGGCGACCACAAGGTCGCCGGTTGCCGAGTCGGCGTTCGCTGCTGCAGGAGTCACGCCGACACCGGATGCCGTACGCACCACCCCGGCGGAGCGATCGGTGAGCGAGGGGTCGGCTTCGATCAGCGCCCGAGTGTAGGGGTGGCTTGGTGCATTGAGTACGGAGCTCGTGACACCGCGCTCCACGATCTCGCCGTGGCGCATGACGAGCACGTGCTCTGCACGCCCGCGCACCATCCCGAGGTCGTGCGAGATGAGGAGGGCAGCCATGCCGCGCTTCTCTTGCAGACCCCGGAGCAGGTCGAGAATCTCGCCCTGGTTGCTCGCGTCGAGAGCGGTGGTTGGCTCGTCGGCAATGAGCAGTTCGGGGTCGGTGGCGAGGGCCGCCGCGATGGCCACCCGTTGGCGCATTCCACCGGAGAGTTCGTGCGGGTAGGCGCGCGCGACTTCCGCGGGCAGGTTCACTTCGGCAAGGCTTTGCGTGATGCGGGCGGTGCGTTCCTCGCGGCTGAGGCGGGTCGCGCTCGCGGCATCGATCGTCATCCCGATCTGGGTGCCGCAGCGGTGCACGGGGCTCAGGCTCGTGAACGGATCTTGCAGCAGCAGTGAAATGCGGCGACCTCGGGTCGCACGCCACACGGCATCCGTTGAGGGTAGTTCGATGGTGGCACTCGACAGCGCGATGGAGCCGCGCGCGCTGAAGCCGGCGGGCAAGAGTCCAGCGATTGCTTTGGCAGAGAGCGTCTTGCCCGAGCCCGATTCGCCGATCAGCGCAAGGGTTTCGCCGGGCGCAATCGAGAAGTCGAAGGGTGCGACAACAACGCCAGCAGGCCCGTCGATCGTGAGTCCGGTAACGGCCACCTGAGCGGTCGAGTCGATGCCGGGGCCAGTGCCCGAGCCGATGCTCGATCCGGAGCCCAAGCCGGCACCCGACGCGGGCACGTTTGTCATGCGGGTCTCGGTCATGAGCGTCCCGTTCTGGTCAAGTTTTGGCCGAGCCAGTCGCCCACAAGGTTTGCTGCCGAAGCGACGCCGATGATGAGCAGGGCTGGCACAAGAACCGCTGCCGGGTTGTCGATCATGATGGCGCGACCGTCGGTGAGCTGGCGCCCCCAATCGGCCGTGCCGGGGGCAACGCCGACGCCCAAGAACGACAGCGACGAGAAGGCTACGAGTGCGAACGCCACATTGAGCATCGAGTTGGTGATGACGAGCGACCACACGTTCGGCAGTACCTGCGTGAACATGATGCGCGCCTTGGAGAGCGACAGCATTTGGGCTGCCTCCACGAATGGTCGCGCGGCCTGCTCCATAACTCCGGCGCGCACAATGCGAATGTCCGAAGGTGAGAACAGCAGAATCAACAGCAGCACGGTCATCCAGTAGCCAGCGCCGAAGACACCCGCGACCACGATCGCCGCCAGCAGCAGCGGAAGCGAGAACAGCAGGTCGGTCCAGCGGCCAATGATGAAGTCGATCGGGCCGCGCAAATAGCCCGCAACCGTGCCGAGCAGAATGCCGAGCAGCATCGATCCGAGCGCAACACACACCGGACCGACGAGGGCGGATGCCGCTCCCGCGATCGTGAGATCAAGCACGTCACGTCCGAGTTCGTCGGTGCCGAGAAGGTGACCAGGACTGCCCGGGGGCAGTAAGGAATCGAGGATCGACTGGGCCGTGGCATCCGGAGCAATCAGGTTGCCGAAGAGCACCAAGAAGGCGACGAGTCCGAGCAGGGCGAGCGACAACCACACGGCAACCGGATGCCGACGGCGCGACCGCGGAAGTTTCGCTAGAACGATAGCTTCGGTGCTGCTCACTGAGCACTCTCCTTGGCGCGGATGCGGGGATCGAGGAAGATGTAGGCGAGGTCAGCCAGCAGCGCAATGATTGCAATCGTCACGGCCACGAGCAGGGTGAGCGCTTGCACGACGGCGATGTCCTTGAACAGCACGGAGCCTTGCAGCAGGGTGCCGAGGCCGGGCAGCGCGAACGTCGTTTCCGCGAGAACGGTGCCGCCGACCAGGAACGTCAGCACGAGGCTCGCACCGGTGACGATGGGGATGGCGGCGTTGCGCAGAGCGATCAGGTGCACTTGGCGGTCGGGTAGGCCGCGCGCGCGACCAAAGGTTACATAGTCGGTTTCGAGTTCGCGCAGCATCGCGGTGCGAGTGAGTTTGAGGATGATCGCGCCGAGCCCGAGCGCCAGAGTAATGGCGGGCAGCACGAGGTGCCAGAGGGTGTCGAGGCCGCCATCGCCCGCCCCGTAGACCGGAAAGATCGGGACGTAGAACGCGAAGACGTAGAGAAGGAGGAGGCCGACGGCGAAGGTGGGCGCACTGAGGCCGACGATGCCGAAGCCAGTAGCGAAGCGGTCGATCCAGCTTCCCGAACGAACGGCGCTCTGAACGCCGAGGGGAACGGCCACGACGAGCGCGAGCAGAAACGCGAGTCCGCTGAGCGCGGCGGTGATTCCGAGGCGCGAGCCGATCACGTTCGAGACCGAATCTTGCAGGCGGATTGACTGCCCAAAGTCACCGGTGAGGGCGTTGCCCAACCAGATCAAATACTGCATATACAGCGGTTGATCGAGGTTGTATTGCGCGCGGATCGCGGCGATGGCTTCCGGCGATGATGCCCGGTTGCCGAGCAGGTTCTTGACGATGTCGCCGGGGGCGAGATGCAGCATCGAGAACACGATGATGGACAGCACCAGCAGGATGCCGATGGTGCCGAGCACGCGCACCACAAGCATGCGGCCCAAGGACCGTGCTTGTGATGCGCGTGCAATCGGGGTGATTGTCACAGATTATCCAGCGGGGGTGAGCAGGGTCGGCCACGCGGAGATGAACGCGAATGAGCTGTAGCTACTCATGTCGATGTCCTTGGAGAACGCGGTTGCGGACTGTCCCCACCAGAGTGGAACGCTGATGATGTCTTCTGCCTGCAGCGTTTCGGCCTCGATGAGGAGGTCGATGCGGGCAGAGGGGTCGGTCTCAGCGCCGACACGTTCGAACAGCGAGAGAACTTCGGGGTTCTCGTAGTTCGAGATGTTGTAGTCGCCGAGCATGTACGTCGAGACCTCAGCGGGGTCGCCCAGCGTGGAGAAGTACCACATGAGGCCAACGCCGTAGCTGCTGTCTTGTTCGAGGCTCGCGAGCCATTCCTCGATGGGAACTTCACGCACGTTCAGCGTGATGCCGATCTTGGAGAGGTTCTCGGCGAGCGACTGAGCGGCGGTGCCGAGCTGCGGTCCCGTGGAGGGGAACAGAATGTCGGTCTCGAAGCCATCCGGGTGGTCCGAGGCGGCCAGTGCTGCAGCAGCCGCGTCGAGGTCGAAGTCGTACTGCGGGATGGTCGCGAGCAGGTCGCGCGCATCGTCGGCGCTGTAGACGCTTCCGAGGGATTCGGGAGTCGCGATGGCAGTCGCTACTTCGCCGTGGCCGCGCAGCAGCTTGTCGACGATCGTGGTGCGGTCGACGCTGTGGGCGAATGCTTCGCGCACCTTCGGGTCGTTGAACGGCTCGAGGGCGGTGTTGAAATACATACCGACGTAAGAGAGGTCGTTGACGTAGTCGACGCGCATGTTGTTGAGGTCTTCCCACTGGGTCGACTGCGCGAGTGGCACGTTGAACGCCACGTCGATGTCGCCAGACTGGGCGGCAAGAAGGCGAGTTCCCTCATCCGGGATGAACTTCACGTTGATGTTCTTCACCTCGGGAAGGTCGCCCCACCAGCTGTCAACGCGTTCGAAGTTAACGTGCGAGTCGGGCACGAACTCGGTGACCTTGTAGGGTCCTGAGCCCAGGAGCAGGGCGCTGCTGGTGCCGACTTCGCCGTTGTTCTCTTCCCAGAACTTTTGCGAAGTGATGAAGGCCGCGCCACCCGTGCTCATGTTGGCGGCGAATGCTGCATCAGGGGCCGAGAGGGTCACGGTGACTTCGAGGTCGCCGGTCTTCTCGACGCTCTCCACGCCACCCAAGTAGTACGAAAGGCCGGGCGAGCTGGTTTCGTCGCGCGCCTGCTCGAGGCTGAACACAACGTCATCGGCGGTCACCGGGGTGCCGTCTTGGAACATCGCATCGTCGCGCAGCTCGTAAACGTAGGTCACGTCATCCGGCTGGTCCCACGATTCGGCGAGGCCGGGCTGCAGGGCCCCGTCGGCGTCGATCGAGACGAGACCTTCCTGAGTGATGGAGGCGATGTAGTAGTTGAGGATGCCGCTCTCGGCACCCACATAGAGGCTCGAGAGGGAGCCGGGCAGAGCAACCGTGATGGTGTCAATGTTGCCGTCGCCGGTGGGCGTGCTCGACGTGGCGCAGCCCGCGAGCAACAGGGCCGAGGCAGCGACGGCGACTGTGGACGCCCGAGCCCCCTTAGTCAGGGTGGAGTTAGTCGATCTCATGCGAAGTTCGTGCCTTTCGGTGAGCGTTACAGGAGGTGTAAAGGGAGGGGATGCAAATTTCGCGCGTTGGAGGTGCGAGTGCTGTGACAGTGCCGCGCGGTCACTGTTGGTTTTCCGGGCCACCTCTCGCATGGCTAGCAGCCGAAGGGCCACTGCGATGCTTGGAGTGTCGGCTGAGTCGTCGAGCGTTGTCGCATAGATGCGTCGACGAAGTTTGGGCTGCAACTCGAGGGCCACGACGCCGTCTGGCAAGGCGGTAGTGGCCAAGGCGAGTTCTGAGAGGAACGTCACACCGATGCCGGATGCCACGAGCGCGAGTGCCGCGCCGGTGGTCGTCACGTCGTGCCGCAGGGTGGGTTTTTCGCCCAGCCCAGTCGCGACGGCAACCAGTTGCTCGGTGCAGGTAGCCGGGCCGCCGATCCACGTAAACGGAAGCAGCCCCGCGACACTCGCTGACGCTCCGAGCTGATCGGCGGTGGCCCGAGGCACAATCGCGAGCACGTTTTCGGAGAGCAGGAAGCGCGATCGCAGTCCCTCCGGGCTCGTGTGCGAGCTCGATGCGATGGTGTGGTCGCTCGCGTAGCGGTAGTCGAGGGCGATGTCGGCGCGACCTTCGGCGACGGCGCTGAGGGCGGCATCCGGTGCGGCTTCGCTGAATTCGACGTGGATGCCCGGAAACTCGCGATCGAGCCGCGAGAGTAGCGGCGCGATGATGCTGGCGACGGCGGCCGGGAACGCGGCGAGACGCACGGCGCCCCGGTCGAGCCCGAGGTGCGCGCTGAGGTCGCTCGCGGCGGCGGTGACGGCGGCATCGATGCGGGGCGCGTGGCGGGCGAGCAGGGCACCGGCTTCGGTGAGTTCCATGCCGCGCGGGGTGCGTGCGACGAGGGCGATGTTCAGGCGAGCTTCGCTGCGCTTGAGGTGCTGGGTGATGGCGGGCTGGCTGAAGCCGAGTCTTCTGGCTGCTGCCGAAACGCTACCGGTCTCGTGGATGGCGACGAGGATGCGCAGCATGTGAAGGTCGAGCGCGCGCGTCAGTTCGTCAAGGGTGGCGGATTCCTGCGGTGCGGCCTGCATAACGACACCTTATGGGTAAACACCACCTACATAACGTTACAGAATGATTAACTTTGGCTATGGGGCGCGACGCAACCCATTCGGGGGCAGGCCGAATCGCAACCGGAAACGTACTCTTAATTCATGACAAGTTCTCGACGTCTGCCCGCACTCATCTCGGGCGCCGTAGCTCTTTCCCTCGTTCTGGGCGGTTGCTCACTCGTCGATCAAGCTTCCGACGTGGTCGCTTCAGCAGGGGGTGATGTGCTCGCTCACGCCGTACTTGCGGCGACGGTCGCCGAACTCGAGAGTCTTGATGGGGTGGAAGCGGCGTCTTACGAGCTCCAAGCCGACACTTATCTCGGGAACATCGGCAGAGTCAGTGTGGTCGCTACGTCGGCTATCGACGGCGCCCAATTGGGGCAGCTCTCGGAACAGTTTCGTGACGGCTATGCCGCGATCGGACAGGTGGCGGTTGAACCCCACTTCAGTCTGACTCTGGCGGAAGACGCCACAGGAAAGTTCGACCTCTGGGAGGTTCCGGAATCGAATGAGAGCTTTGTTGAGAACTTCGAATTCTGGCGGGCCGCGTCAGCAGCGGTCGACACCGAGCTGTGGCTCGAAATTTTTCCGGGCGATGGCTGGACGCTGGGGGCTCGGTCGATCGCGATTCCGGATCAGGCAGATTTCGAGGAGGCAACTGATCGCGTGATTGCGAACTACGGCGCTCTCCAAGAGGTGGAGCTTGTCGAGGATGATCGCCAGAATTACTGGCAGCTTGCGGGCATCCAATCGGTGGGGGAGCTTGCGCCACTGACGTTCGTCGAGCTCGTGAGTGAGCTGCGCACAATCATGCCGCTTTTCTTTTACCCGGTGGAGTCGGATGCCGTCAGTGGCGACGCGGACTTTCCGGAAGGATTCCAAGTTGCTTGGGTGCCACCCGGCGCGGACTACGGCCTAACATCGGTCATCGTTTCCAGCAACGAATACACCGATGAATCGCGCAGCAACGCTATTCGGGCTGCGACTCGCACGAGCGAAATTGAGGGAGTCAACTTTCAATTCGCCACGAGTGATCGGGGTTTCTGGATGCACACTTCCGCTTGCGATGGCTCTGTAGAGGTCACCGCCGACGATGACCTCTTCTTCGAAGATGTCGCAACCTCCGGCGCCAAGCTGTTTGAGGGTGCAGGCCCTGGCGCGTGCTTCCCGTAAAGATCCGCTCGATTCTCGCGTGCTATACGAAAGCAAAACGTAAGCTTGAGTCATGAATTTTCCTCGGCGCGTGACGAGCATGGTGACGGCCGTCGTTCTGCTCGCGCTCGGTGGGTGCACTGCGCTCGGTGATGAGGCATCCGACCTCGGCATCGAGGGGTTCTCCGAATCGCAGCAGCGCGATTTCATGGAAAGCCTCGTCCAGCTCAGGAGGATCCCGGGGGTGAGCGAGGTGTCGTGGACGGCAACTCCGAACCCCTTCTGGGAGAGCTTCGCGACGATCGAGGTGGGTGTGAGCGAGGCTTTCGCGGAGCAGCAATTGGGGGTAATCGCCTCGACCATGAATCAGTACGACGGCAACGGTGAAGGCCCTGGGCTGCCGATCTCGTTCAGCATCCGGCTCGACGGCGACGACGATGCCGGGTTCACTGTGTCGGGCCTCGGCCTTCCTCGCGATGACGTCGTCGAGAACTATCGTTACTGGCGCGAAATTACAGCCGTGATGGAACTCGATATGAGGATGAATCTCCAAACGACCGTCTTTTTCAGGGACGATTACATGCGCGTGATTTCGGCTCCGACCGACACTCACCCGTCGCAGCCGCTACGCCACGTGATCGACCACTACGACGCGCTTGCGGCCCTCACTTCTCCTGAAGGCAATCCCGCTGGTGCGCTCTCCGCAGCGGGCAACGGAGTATTTGAATTCTGGTCCGTTCCGGGATTGCAATCGTCGGGTTCGCTTCCGCCGCGCGAGGTGCTTGATCTTGCGGAGCGGCTCAGCGGCTTATTTTCGTTGCGCACCAATGCGTGGCTCACGGCTGAGCCTGACGACGGCGATAGTTTCCCCGAAGGCGCCGGGATCCGCTGGGACGCCGACCCCACAGCGCAGCAGGGCCGCCAAGTGGATCTACTTTTCTCGGAATACCACGAGGAAGATTGGCCCGCGATTGTCGCTGCTGCCGCAGCTTCCTCTCAACTCGCCGGCTTCCATTTCCAATACTTCTCCTTCGACCGAGACTTCTCCTTCCATACCTCGACCTGCGAGGGAACAGTCCAGAAAACAGCCGACGATCAAGCACTCTTTGACGCGATCCAGGCGAGCGGCGTAACACTGCTGGATGGCGCAGCACCGGGGCAGTGCATCCCCGACTTTTATGAGTGAGCGGGTGACATCCGTGCATCGGCGTGCGGGCCCCGGCGCGTGCATTCCTGAGCAGCAACCCAGCACAGTCACGCCTAGGGCGAACAGCGGACTATTTCGCGATTTCTCTGGTTAGTCTCTTTACATCGGTACCGAATCTGTAGCGGTATCTAAGGAGTGAAGAGATGTTTGAGAGATTTACCGACCGCGCCCGTCGTGTAGTCGTTTTGGCCCAAGAAGAGGCCAAGATGCTCAACCACAACTACATCGGCACAGAGCACATTTTGCTTGGCCTCATCCACGAGGGTGAAGGCGTTGCCGCAAAGGCGCTTGAGTCTTTGGGTATTTCGCTCGACTCCGTGCGCGAGCAAGTGCAAGACATTATTGGCCAGGGTCAGCAGCAGCCGACCGGCCACATCCCCTTTACGCCGCGTGCCAAGAAGGTACTTGAGCTGAGCCTGCGCGAAGCACTGCAGCTTGGTCACAACTACATCGGCACCGAGCACATCCTGTTGGGCCTCATCCGCGAGGGTGAAGGCGTTGCCGCTCAGGTGCTCGTGAAGCTCGGCGCTGACCTCAACAAGGTTCGCCAGCAGGTCATCCAGCTCCTCGGTAGCTTCCAGGGCAAAGAGGCCGTTGCCGTTGGTGGTAACGACGCTGCGCCCGACAAGGGATCGCAGGTTCTTGACCAGTTCGGCCGCAACCTCACTCAAGCGGCTCGCGATGGCAAGCTCGACCCCGTTATTGGTCGCGAGAAGGAGATGGAACGCGTTATGCAGATCCTCTCCCGCCGCACCAAGAACAACCCCGTGCTCATCGGTGAACCCGGTGTCGGAAAGACGGCTGTTGTTGAAGGCCTCGCCAACGCGATTGTTGCCGGCGACGTTCCCGAGACGCTGAAAGACAAGCAGCTCTACTCACTCGACCTCGGAAGCCTCATCGCTGGTAGCCGCTACCGCGGTGACTTCGAAGAGCGCCTCAAGAAGGTCACCAAGGAGATCCGCACCCGCGGCGACATCATCGTCTTCATCGACGAGATCCACAGCCTCGTGGGTGCCGGCGCTGCTGAAGGTGCCATCGACGCAGCCTCCATCCTCAAGCCGCTTCTGGCTCGTGGCGAGCTCCAGACCATTGGTGCGACGACCCTCGACGAATACCGCAAGCACTTTGAGAAGGATGCCGCGCTTGAGCGCCGCTTCCAGTCCGTGCAGGTGCACGAACCTAACCTGCCGCACACCATCAACATCCTTAAGGGACTGCGCGACAAGTACGAGTCGTTCCACAAGGTATCCATCACTGACGGTGCCATTGTTGCCGCAGCGAACCTCGCCGACCGTTACGTCGCCGACCGTTTCCTGCCAGACAAGGCCATCGACCTGCTCGACGAGGCCGGCGCACGTCTGCGTCTGTCGATCCTGTCGGCACCTCCTGAGCTGCGCGAATTCGACGACAAGATCGCCGACGTTCGCTCGCGCAAGGAAGGCGCCATCGAAGACCAAGACTTCGAGAAGGCCGCTAGCCTGCGAGACGAAGAGAAGAAGCTCCTCGGCGAGCGTCTTCGCCTCGAGAAGCAGTGGAAGTCGGGCGACGTTGGCGCGAGCGGAATCGTGGATGAAGGTCTGATTGCCGAAGTTCTGGCAGCAGCAACCGGCATCCCCGTCTTCAAGCTCACCGAAGAAGAGTCCAGCCGCCTTATCTTCATGGAGAAGGCACTCCACATGCGCGTCATTGGTCAAGAGGAAGCCATCTCGGTTCTCTCCAAGACCATCCGTCGCACGCGTGCCGGCCTCAAGGACCCCAACCGTCCGAGTGGTTCGTTCATTTTCGCCGGTCCGACCGGTGTTGGTAAGACTGAGCTCGCGAAGGCTCTTGCAGAGTTCCTGTTCGACGATGAGTCGGCCATGATCTCGCTCGACATGAGTGAGTACGGCGAAAAGCACACCGTTTCACGTTTGTTCGGTGCCCCTCCCGGATTCGTTGGATTCGAAGAGGGTGGCCAGCTCACCGAGAAGGTGCGCCGCAAGCCATTCAGTGTTGTGCTGTTCGACGAGATCGAGAAGGCTCACCCCGACATCTTCAACTCGCTCCTGCAGATCCTCGAAGAGGGTCGCTTGACCGACGGTCAGGGTCGCGTGATCGACTTCAAGAACACCGTCATCATCATGACCACCAACCTCGGCACGAAGGACATCACCGCTGGCCCCATGGGCTTCCAGGTGGAAGGTGACTCGGCAACAAGCTACGACCGCATGCGCGGCAAGGTTGTTGAAGAACTCAAGAAGCACTTCAAGCCTGAGTTCCTCAACCGTGTTGACGAGACCATCGTCTTCCCGCAGCTGAGCAAGCCAGAACTGTTGCAGATCGTTGACCTCTTCATCAAGCGTCTCTCAGAGCGCATGATGGATCGCGACCTCACCGTCGAGATCACTGTTCCCGCGAAGGAGCGTCTCATCGAAGTTGGGTTCGACCCCACCCTCGGTGCACGACCGCTTCGCCGCGCAGTGCAGCACGAAGTGGAAGACGCGCTCAGCGAGAAGATCCTTCACGGCGAGCTCAACGCCGGCGACCACGTACACGTTGACTTCGTTGACAACAAGTTCGTGTTCGTCACGAGCCGCCAGCCGGGTCTCCCCGAAAAGGAGCCGGCCGAGGTCGAGGCCTAAACCTCCGACCTTGCCACCGCGGCACTAGCCACACGACAGCGGCTGCACGACACCTTCTGGTGCCGGGCAGCCGCTTCGTCGTTAACGGAACCAGTCACCTAGCAATCGCCCTGCTACTGGCGGGAGCTGGTGTTTAGCGAAACTCGTCGCGCGGTGTGGGGCTGTGCGCCCCTGAGCGGTACCGTTACTGCGTGACCACCTTCAGCATCCGCCCAGCACGAACGCATGATGTGCGGGCCATCCAGAGCCTTATCGAGCCCTTGGTGAACGAGCGCATCCTGCTCGGTAAAGACCTTGTCGTCTTTTACGAGGCAGTCCAAGAGTTTCGGGTGGCTGTCGCGCCCAACGGCTCCGTTGTCGGATGCGGTGCCCTCCACGTGATGTGGCAAGACCTGGCCGAAGTGCGCACCCTCGCTGTCGCCTCCGAATGGCTGGGAAAGGGCGTCGGCCATGCGCTCATGGATCAGATTGAAGCGGATGCTCGCGCGCTGGGTCTTGACCGGTTGTTCTGCCTGACCTTCGAAACCGGTTTCTTTCAGCGCCATGGCTTTGAGCCGGTTGAGGAAGAAATCGTCGGTCCGACCGTATTTGCGCAGTTAGCGCTCTCGCCTGACGAGGGTGTGGCCGAATTTCTGGATCTTTCCCGTGTAAAACCCAACACCCTCGGCAACACGCGCATGCTGAAGCACCTTTAGTGGCCTCAGACGTTTAGCCTTGCGGTATGTCGACGTTTAGGAACCCTGTCGGCCCGCAGTCAAGCAGCGTCTACTGGCGCCGGCGCTTGATCGTCGGGCTAGGACTCCTTGCCGTCATCGCCATCATCTTGCTGATTGTCTTCGGCCCTAAGGCCTCATCGGACCCCGCATCCACGTCTACAACGACGTCGACGACGGATCCCTCGGCCGCCGAATCCAGCACGCCAGCCGCCACTGATGCCTCTGGCTCGCTTGTCTGCGATCCCGCGAAGCTCACCCTTGAAGCAATCACCGACGAATCAAGCTACGCCGAGGGCCAGAACCCGCAGCTGTCGTTCTCTATCAAGAGCACCATGACAGAGCCGTGCGCTATCGAGGCCGGCAGCGACATCCAAGAGTTTGTTGTCACCAGTGGTAGCGATGAAATTTGGAACTCAAAGCACTGCCAGACCGAAGGCGAGCCGGGCACGGTCGTGTTGCAGCCTGGTGTGCCGGTGCAGTCGAGTTCGATCGAGTGGGATCGCACCCGGTCCGCCACCGACACCTGCGAGTCAGACCGCCCCGTTGTTACCGCGGGTGGCGCCAGCTACCACCTTGAGGTCTCGCTTGGTGATATCGCGTCTGACAGCACCAAACAGTTCTTGCTGAACTAACCCGGATAGGCCATGGCTTCCTCAACCTCCGCGGCGCAGAGCGCCGAATTCAGTTCCCCCTTGCTCGCTCAAGCTCTCGAAGCTGGTGACCCCGTAGCGGTTGCTCTGGCGCTGCGCAACGACAGAGTCATGGTGCCGTTGCTGACGGATGCGACGGATGCGACGGATGACGCCGCAGCGCAAGTGCGAGTGTTCCGGCGCGGTGAAGCAGACAAATACATGCTCTTGCTGTTCTCGTCGGTTGAGGCCTATGTGGCCATGCTGCCGGAGGAGACTGGCCATCAGGTCGTCGCCTATCGCGCAGATGATTTGCGCGCGTTCCTCGAGACCAATCGAGGCGTTCTGGAGTCGGTCTGGTTCGACGTCGCGGGCCCCCACACGATGCAAGCATCGCCCGATGACATCGTGGATGCCCTCACTCTTTCCTAGACCGACTGCTTGTTGACGGTCTTGGGGCAAATATTTGCCTTCCGGGAGGAATCAGGCTTCTGACCCAGTTCAGGGGACAAACACCCCAAAATAGACCATTTAAGGCCCATTTCGGCACTCTTTAGGGTTACATCCAGACTCGCAGCGGCATCAATGTTATAAACAGGCCTTTCTATCCCTTGTCTGTGACGGTTACTCTGTTCAACGTGGAAGACAACAGTTTCGGTGTGCCAGCGGGATGGTACCCAGACCCTCTGGGCTTGCCCCAGTTGCGCTGGTGGGATGCCCAAGCCTGGACTGAGCACACCTCAGATGCACGTGCCCCTATCGTTGTGCAGCCAGCTACCAAGCTGGCGTTCGCCGACGATGACTATGACGACGACGTAGACGAGCTTCCGTCGCGGCGCGAACAGCGCGATCGTGAACGTCATGACACCGGTGACTACCTCAGGACCGAGACTCGTAGCGAGCCGGAGCCCGAGACTGCAGCAGTTCACGACGAGCTGAGTGCTCAGCCGCTTCTCGCAATGACATTGCGTGAGCTCGAGGCACCCATTGACGACGCGCAACAGGCCGATGAGCCAATGCTGCTGCCGAAGTCGGCTAACGCCCACGCGAACTCGATGCCTGGTGCATCCACCCTCAGCGCTTACGCCGAGGAAGAAGAAGCGCCCGAGCGCGAGATCCGCCAACACCGCACGTACAACGCGGCTGTCTGGCTCATCGCGATCCTTCCACTTGTTCAGCTTCTGACCAGCATGTTCCTGATTGCGGGCGCCGGCCTCGGTAGCAACTTGCCGCTGCTGCTCGTCGTCTGGATTGCTCCGTACATCGTCGTTCTGGGCCTCGCCGCCTACGACAACCTGCTGCTGCAGGTGTGGGGTCACGAAAAACCAGCAAACGCTGCGTGGGCATTCCTGACCGCACCGGTTTACCTAGTGGTTCGCGGTCTGCGCACCATGAAGGAGACGGGCAAGGGCATCGCGCCGATCGCCACGTGGGCCGGCACGATCGTGTCGCTGGTTATCGGAATGTTGATCCTTCCTGGACTCCTCATCTCCTTGATTCCGCAGACGTTCAGCAACCAGATCGAGAGTTCGATTCAGGCTCAGGCTGCGACGCTCGGCGCAAACATCGAGCTTTCTTGCCCCGCAACTCCGCCGGTTCTCATGGGCGACACGTTCACGTGTCGTGCAGTGAAGCCCGCCAATGGCCAGAGCGACTCGATCCTGGTCAGCTTGCAGCGTGAGAACGGCTGGATCAGCTGGCGCGTAGAGGACTGGGGTCTCTGGACCCTGTTCGGCTAGCCAACAGTTCACCACCTAGCGTCGCAACGGCGGCTCATCTTCGGATGGGCCGCCGTTGCTGCGTTCTGGGGGAGGGACGTGACTCGTCGGCTCAGAACTCGGGGATGTGCACGCGTTCTTCGGTCGCCCCGGCGAAGGCCAAGCGGAGGGCTTCGCGAACGTGGGCAGCGTCGGCATCAATGACCGTGTCGAAGCCCAGCCGTGCCGCTTCTGCCAGTCGCTGTTTCGCTGACGATGCTGGCCGAATTTCGCCGGCCAAACTGATTTCGCCGACGACGGCCATCGTGGCGGAGAACGCTTTGTCTTTGTAGGCACTGGCGATTGCCAGTGCAATCGCGAGATCCGCTCCGGGTTCGGTGACGCGGATGCCACCCACCGTCGACACATAGACATCGAATGTCGATAGGGGAATACCCGCTCGCCGCTCAAGCACCGCGAGCAACATGGCCACTCGTGAGGCATCGACGCCGTTGACGACGCGACGCGGTTGGGGAGCCTGAGACTTCACGATGAGCGCCTGCACCTCAACGGGCAGGGCGCGCCTGCCCTCGAGGGCGATGGTGACGCACGTGCCACTCACGGGTTGGCGGGCGTGGGAGAGGAAGAGCCCGCTGGGGTCGGAGACTTCGGCGATTCCTTCGCCGGTCATCTCGAAGCAGCCGACTTCTTCGGTGGAGCCAAAACGGTTCTTGTGGGCGCGGACAAAGCGCAGCGCCGTCTGGCGGTCGCCTTCGAACTGGAGCACGACATCCACGAGGTGTTCGAGCAGTCGTGGGCCCGCAATGGTGCCGTCTTTGGTGACATGGCCAACGAGCAGGATGGGCAGGTTCTGGTCTTTGCTAACCCGGATGAGCGTGGAGGCCACTTCGCGCACTTGCGATGGCCCGCCAGCGATACCTTCGGTTGCGGCAGAGGCAACAGTTTGCACGGAGTCGACGATTACGAGTTGTGGCTTGACGTGATCAATCTGACCGAGGATCGTGCCGAGATCGGTTTCGGCGGCCAAGAACAGCGAAGGGTGCAGGGCGTTGGTGCGTTCGGCGCGCAGGCGAACTTGGCTGACCGACTCTTCGGCCGTGACGTAGAGAACACGCTGACCGGATGCCGCAGCCCGCGATGCCACTTCGAGCAGCAGCGTTGACTTGCCGACGCCGGGCTCGCCGCTCAACAGAATGGCAGCGCCGGGCACGACGCCACCGCCGAGCACGCGGTCGAACTCCGCGATGCCGCTCGGCCAGTGCGCAACGGACTCGGCACCGATCTCGGTGATGGAGCGTGCGCCGCTCGTGTCAGAGACGGCAACGGTGGCCACACGCTTGGTGATGCCTGTTGCTGCGCCCGCATCGGTCACGGTTCCCCACTGCTGGCATTCGCCGCAGCGGCCCACCCATTTGATGCTCGTCCAGCCGCACTCGGTGCAGCGAAAATTACTTACAGCTCGGGCCATACCTCAACCCTAGGCGGCACGACCGACACCGCTAGGCGAGAGTGAGGAACAGTTTCTCGATATCTGCCGGGGACATTCCATCGTGGCTGCCCTCGCCATCCGCATCATCCGTCGAGCATGATTGCAGGGCATTCGCGATGATCATGAAGCCAGCGCGATCGAGTGCCTTGCTGACGGCAGCGAGTTGCGTCACGACGTCTTTGCAGTTCGACTCGGCTCCCATCGACTGGATGAGGGCGTGCAGTTGACCTTCGGCGCGCTTGAGGCGGTTCATGACCTTGCGCATCGCTTCGGGGTCGTGCCCGGTAGCGGCATCCGTGGAGGCAGCGACTTCAGAGGTGGTCATGACTAGTTGCCTTTCGTAACGGGTAGGCCAGCGGTGCGCCAAGCGGAGGTTCCGCCCTCGATGTTGACGGCGTCGAAGCCTTGGGTGTTGAGCCATTCGACGGCCTGAGCGCTGCGGCCGCCGCTTTCGCAGATGACGTAGACGGTCTCGTCGCGGTCGAGTTCTTCGACGCGAGCGACGAGTTCTCCGAGCGGAATACTTGCGGCCTTTGGCGCATGCCCCGAAACGTATTCGACGGGTTCGCGCACGTCGATAACGACGGGGTTGGTGAGTTCAGAGAGGGTCTGGGCTGTAACGGTGTTCATAGGGATTCCTTGGGGGTGAAGTGGGTCAGGTGGTTACGAGTGAGTGGTGGGTTACGCGTTCGCGGCGAGCCACGTGCGGTAGCCGCCATCGAGGTTGACGGCGTCGATTCCGTGCTGGGTGAGGATGCGCACGGCGGTGTGGCCGCGCTGTCCGACCTGGCAGTGCACGATCACGCGGCGGTCATCGAGTTCACCGAAGCGGCTGCGCAAATCGTCGAGCGGGATGTTGACGGCGTGCGGGATGGCACCGAGCGCGAACTCGGCGGGGGTGCGAACATCCACTAGCAGGGTGCCAGCCTCAAGCTCGGCGTCAATCTCGTGCCACTGAATCGAGGCGCTGAGGTTGTCCCGCAGGTTCTTGGCGACGTAGCCGAGGTGGTTGATGGGGTCTTTCGCTGAGCCATACTGCGGCGCATAGGCGAGTTCGAGGTCGGCGAGAGCACTCGCAGTGAGGCCGACGCTCGTGGCGGTGGCGAGCACATCCATCCGCTTATCGACACCCTCGCGTCCGACAGCTTGGGCGCCGAGGATGAGATCGGTGGCGGCGTCGACGATGAGCTTGAGCGACAGCGATTGAGCGCCGGGGTAGTAGCCCGCGTGAGAAACCGGGTGGGTGTGAATCACGCGAATGTCGCGACCGGCAGCACGAAGCGCGCGTTCGGTCGAACCGAGGCTGGCGGCAGTGAGATCGAAAACGCCGACGATGGCGGTGCCCAGTGCTGGCTTCGAGTGCGCCTCATCCCCGGCGAGAGTATCGGCAAGATAGCGGCCGTCACGGTTGGCCGGCCCGGCGAGCGCAACGAGTTCGTGCTCGCCAGTGATGGCCCCGACCTTCTCGGCAACATCGCCGATCGCATAGATATGGGGTGCGCTGGTCTGATACCCAGCACTGACCCGGATGCCACCCGTTGGCCCCGTAGCGAGGCCAGCGTGCACGGCGAGCCCGTTGTCGGGTCGAACCCCTACGGCCGCAACGACGAGGTCTGCGGCAACGCTGGAGCCGTCGCTGAGCTGGACGGAGGTGTCATCCATCGCGATCGCTTCGGCGCCGAGGTGGAGGGCAACACCGTTCTCGCGCAGGTGCGCTTCAATCGGGGTCACCATTTCGGAATCGAAGGTTGCCAGAACGTGGGCGGGGCGCTGCACGAGCGTGACGCTAAGCCCGCGCTTGGCAAGGTTCTCGGCCATCTCGATGCCGATGTAGCCGGCACCCAAGACGACGACGTTCGCGGTCGCCGGGTCGAGGGCGTCGAGGGAGGACTGGAGGAGGTCGACGTCTTCGATATTGCGCAGCACGAGCATCCGCTCACTGCCGGGGATAGCGGGGATGACCGCGCTCGCGCCCGTTGCAATGACGAGCTCGTCGTAGCTTTCGGTGCTGATGGTGTCGTCGACGTGGTTGTGCACGGTGATGCTGCGTTGGGTGGGGTCGATGGCGGTGACGTTGTGGTTCACGCGCACGTCGAGGCCAAAACGGCTGCCGAGGCTGGCGGGGGTCTGCAGGAGAAGTTCGTCGCGGTCGGTGATGACGCCGCCGAGGTAGTAGGCAAGGCCGCAGTTGGCGAACGACACGTGACCGCTGCGCTCAAAGATGACGATCTCGGCGTGTTCGTCGCGACGGCGCATGCGGGTGGCGAAGGACATGCCGGCGGCAACTCCGCCAATGACGAGGATGCGGCGGGTGCGGTGCGTGGGGGAAGTGCTCATCAACCAAGCATACCTAGGGGGGTATGCGGGCCCCACTCTATTGGGGTAACTAGAGATCCGCTGAGCGCGAAATGGGTGCGAGAGAGGGCGCGCCGCAGTCCTCGATCGTTTTTGAGGAATGCGCGACTTATGGATGCTTCCCGCCTACGATGAGGGAGCGAACAAGGGAGCACCGTGGCGAAAGACAAAAACATTGACCCCCGATTCGACCCCGTTTTTCAGCGAGGTTATGCAGCAGGGGAGGGCGGCCAGCGCGAAGAAAACACCCGTGCCGCCCGCAACGTCGACAGCTATCGTCAACCTGGTCCCGCCACCGTGGTGCCGCCGGCTCCGCGATTCCCTACCGACGATCGCGCCACAGCAGCGGCAGCGACCGCTACCATCTCCGCCCGGGAGCTTGACCCTTCGCCGGCCAGCGGCAACACTCATCCCCCGGCGGACCCGCAGTCACAGTATCTGGATGACGCGGCCGCATCCGCTGCCCCCGTCGCGACCCGCACGCCAACAAGTCTCGCCCGCAACCCCTGGATCTACGTTCTCTGGGCGGTGGGCGGTGGTCTCATGGCAAGCGGCGTCGGAGGGCTGTGGTGGGCGTTCAAGGGGCTCTATGGTCGCGGCACCATCAACGAAAACAGCTGGGAGCTGTTCAACCTCGCTCAGGTCGCATCACCGATCTGCATCACCGCTGGCGCATTCTGCGTAGCAAGTGCCCTGCTCGTGCACTGCCTCAACTGGATGCGCCGCAACCCGTGAACGCACGTCACCGATATCTGTACTAAACTCTCTCCCGGTACCGTGTCCGAGCGGCCGAAGGTGCAACTCTCGAAAAGTTGTGTGCGTGAAAGCGCACCGTGGGTTCAAATCCCACCGGTACCGCCAGCAAAAGCCCCGCATTCCTTGTGAATGCGGGGCTTTTTCGTGTGCGTGTGCGCGTGCGCTGGCGCCGTGGTGCAGGGTCAGCCTGGTTCCAGGCCACCTCAGTGTGTGCCTGCGAATACTGAGCAAACTATCTCTTCCGGTCGATTGTGATCGCTGGATTGACTTCCGTAGTGGTGCGACCCTATGCTCGTCATGTTCATAGTTGTCTAGGTACATAGAAGTACGGTCTAAATCAATGAAGATTTCAGTTGTCGGTAGCTACGGCGTCGGTCTGACGATGCGCGTCCCGAGAGTTCCCGCCCCAGGCGAGACCGTCTCCGGTGGAACGTTCGACGAAGGCCCCGGCGGAAAAGGGTCGAACCAGGCCATCGGCGCAGCGAGGCTTGGCGCAGAGGTAGCCTTCCTCACCGCCATCGGCGACGACGCGTTCGGTGCGTCGGCTCGTTCGCTCTGGCGTGCAGAAGGAGTAAACGCAGATCACGTGATCACCGCATCGGGGGCAACGATGGTTGGCTTCATCCTCGTTGATCCCTCTGGCGAAAACTGCATCTCCATCGCTCCCGGTGCACTCGACGAACTCGATGAGACTTCGGTCGAACCCTTCCGAACAGCGATCGCTGATTCCGACATTGTGGTGGTCTCGATGGAGATCCCGTTGTCGGCTGTGGAAGCGGCTTTGCGCATTGGGCGTGAGGCGGGGACCCGCACGCTTCTCAACCCGGCACCAGCCCAAAAGCTCCCTGATGAGCTGTGGCCGCTCATTGATGTCATTACTCCGAATCAGACCGAAGCTCCCGTGCTGTTGGGTCTCGCGCCCGATCACGGGCTCACGGACGAAGAACTCGTGGACGCGCTGCGTGGACGCACGGGGGGCGTCGCAATTCTCACCCGCGGTGGTGCTGGCGCGCTTGCCTCCGACGCAGACGGGACTATCGAAATTGCGGCACGCACTGTGGAAAAGGTCGTTGACACCACCGGTGCGGGCGACTCATTCACCGCGGCGCTCGCTGTAGCGCTTGCTGAAGGCCGTGTGCTTTCCGAGGCTGCCGCTTTTGCTGCGGCCGCAGGCGCCCACGCAGTCACTATTGCGGGTGTCATTCCCTCACTTCCCACACGTAGCCAGCTGGATTCAACGATTGGATCAACCCGATGACCGCATCGACACTGAGCGCGCCGCGAGCACGCTTCGACTTTCGAAAGCTCCTCCACGCGCGAGAATCCGGAGTTTTCGCCGCGCTCGTGCTGCTCTTCATCCTTGGCACAGTGCTGTCCCCGAACTTTGCACAGTCCGGAAACCTGCTGTCTGTCGGGCAGCAGATTTCCCAAATCGGCATCATGGCGATTGGCGCAACGTTCGTCATCGTGAACGGTGAGATTGACCTTTCTGTGGGTTCAATTTACGCACTAGCCGCTGTCTCAACGGGTATGGCGATTGTGGCGGGAATGAGCTGGCCTGTAGCGTCCTTGATCGGCCTTGCCGTTGGAGCGTTCGCTGGTCTGCTCAACGGTCTTGCCGTCGTGTTGCTCGGTGTCCCGTCATTTATCGTGACGCTCGGCAGCCTGAGCGTGTTCCGAGGAGTGACGCTGTTGATTTCGGACGGCGCCCCCATTTCGTTGAGCGCGAAACTGCCTGGCGTTACCGAGTTCTCGCTGCTGGGTCAGGGGCGGCTCTTCGGAGTGGTTCCCATGCAGTTGTTGATCTTCGCCGCTGTCGCTGCTGTCGGAGTCATTTTGCTGTCTCGGTCGCGCCTTGGCTTCAACACCTACGCGGTCGGCGGCAACCAAGAGGCTGCTCGCCTCGTCGGAATCAATGTGAAAGCAGTCAAGCTCACTGCCTTCGTGCTCTCGGGTCTCACCGCCGCGATTGCCGGAGTGCTCGGCCTCTCCTTCCTCTCCTATGTTCAGGGAGTTACGGGAACCGGGCTCGAACTCACGGTGATTTCGGCCGTGATTATCGGTGGTGCTGCACTCTTCGGTGGTTCCGGAACGATGTGGGGAACCATCATCGGTGTCATCTTCATCGGACTGCTGCAGAACATCCTGAATATCAATGGCATCTCGTCGTTCTGGCAGACCGTCGTCACCGGTCTTGTGATCGTCGCAGCAGTCGCTGCCGATACCTGGCAGCGCAAACGCAAAACCAAGGCGTGAAATATTGCGTCTTCCCCTAGCTGAGCGGCTTACCACCTGCGCTCAGCGCAACAGCAAGAAATCCATCAGGACACAACCAAAGGAGTATTGATGTCCATTCGCACTAAGGCTCACCGCCTACTCACAGCAGGCGCAGTCCTTGCCACCGCTGCACTCGCACTCAGCGGCTGCGGAGCAATCACCGCAGCCAACGAAGGCGCGAGCGCAGACGGAAGTTTCGAACTCGCCGGCTACATTCAAGAACGAATCGACAATGGCGACGAGCTGCGTATCAAGCTCAGCTACCACGACCCGTCGTTGGCATTCGCAACTCCAATCAGCGAAGGCATGGAGCGTGCAGGTAGCGACCTCGGCGTAGACGTGCAACTCGTCGGACCCACCGGAGGCGATGCAGCAAAGCAGGTCTCTGAGCTTCAGACGCTCATTCAGCAAGAGGCTATTGACGGTCTTGCTGTCTCCTCCGCGTCGAGTGACGCACTCAAGCCTGTGATCGCGCAGGCTTTTGCTGCAGGCATCCCGATCATTTCCTTCAACACGGACAACCCCGACTCCCAACAAATGGGCTTCGTGGGCCAGGACCTCCGAGGATCAGGACAGTCTCAGGCTGAAGAACTCATCACCCAACTCGGTGACACCACGACCGGCAAGGTCGTAGTTTTCTCGCTCGACACCGGTGCAGGCTGGTCGAACGAACGATTCGGTGGATTTGAGGCTGGCTTCGAAGGTAGCGACCTCGAGCTCGTCGGCCCCGTAAACGTTGGCAACGAACCCAACGCTGCGTACAACACAGTTGAGTCGACCATGGCTGGACTCTCGGATGTCGTAGCCATCGCTGGCCTCGATTGCTGCTCAACAACGGCAGCCGCGCAGTGGGTAGAGCAGTCCGGAAACACAGGAAAGATCACGACCGTCGGCTTTGACCTGCTGCCGTCGACCGCCGAGTTCGTAGAGAACGGTGTCATCACTTTCACGATTAGCCAGAACCCCTCCGAGCAGGGCTACCAGGCAGTAAAGATCCTGTATGACTTCCTGACCGAAGGCACCGCGATCACCGGTGTCGACACGGGCGCCGAGTTCATCACGCAGGACAACCTGAGCGAAGCGACGGTAGAGGGCTAATGGCTACGCTCCCTCTGCCCGACGATTCAGGCCCCACTATGAGTAAGCAAATGACTCCGCCCCCGGCAGTTACCATCCGAGGACTCAGCCGAAGCTTCGGCCCAGTGCGTGCTCTCGAGGACGTGAGCTTCGATGTACCAGTCGGCGAAGTAACCGCGCTCCTCGGCGAGAACGGCGCCGGAAAGTCAACACTGCTCAAGATTCTTGCGGGCCTGCAACCGCCGAGTGGAGGGAGCGTTTCCTTCTTCGACCGAGAGGTCACCGCATTCAGCCCCAACACGATGCTTACCGAACACAGTGTCGCAATCGTCCCTCAAGAGCTCTCGCTCCTACTGGACCGCACGGTTTCGGAGAACATTCTCGCGGGCGTCGAACCCGGAAACAGACTGTTCCCGTCACAGCGCGCAATGGTGCAGCGGACAATTGCTCTGCTCGATGAACTCGGGTTGCGGATTGATCCGCGGATGCCGGTTCGTGAGCTCGACATGGCGACCCAGCAGCTTGTTGTCGTCGCGCGTTCGATCGCGAGAGGCTGCCGCGTGCTCATCCTGGATGAGCCAACGGCTATGTTGACCCCGGCAGAGTCCGATCGGCTTTTCGCGCTGATGGCACGGCTGAAGGCTGCGGGGACGACACTCGTCTATGTTTCGCACCGCATGCCCGAGGTTTTCGCGCTCGCGGATCAGATCGAAGTTCTGAGAGACGGAAAGCACGTTGCCTCGTGGCGTGCCGACGAAACCACACCGCAACGGGTTGTTGCGGCGATGGTGGGTCGCGAGCTGAGCGAACTCACCACTCGTGCTCAATCGGGCGCACGCCCGATTCCTGCATCCGGAGCCGTCCCAGCGATTGAAATTAAAGAACTCAGTGGAACCCGCCACTCTTCCATCAGCTTTGAACTCCACCCCGGTGAAATTCTCGGAGTCGCAGGGCTCCCTGATTCGGGGCGCGTTGAATTGCTGCAAAACATCTTCGGAGCCACTAAAGGGACCGGCGGGACCGTCAGCCTAGGGGGAGTGCCCTATGCGAACCGCACTCCCAGCGCGAGCATAGAAGCCAAGTTGGCCTTTGTGCCGGGCGAACGACGTGCTCAGGGCTTGCTCTCAACGATGAGCGTCGGGGACAACATCGGAGCTCTCACCGTGCGGGCGTTCACGCGACTCGGCCTTATCCGACGCCGTGCGTTTGATCGCGGGGCTAACGAACGAGCTCAAGCGCTCCGCGTTAAGACCGCAACGATCGACCAGCCGATCACCAACCTCTCGGGCGGTAACCAACAAAAGGCAATGCTTGGCCGTTGGCTCGCGATCGATCCACAAGTTTTGGTGCTCGATGAACCGACGCGTGGCGTGGACGTGGGAGCGAAGTCTGAAATCTACGAGCAGTTGTTCGCCCTAGCTGCCGAGGGAGTCGCGATCCTGTGTTCGTCCTCCGACTTGCCTGAACTCCTCACCATCACAGACCGCATCGCAGTCCTTAGCGAAGGGCGTTTAGTCGGAATTGTCGATACAGCGTCTGCCACTGAGGAATCGATCATGACCCTCGCCACTGGCGCTGTTTCGACAGCAGCTTAACCGCACCACCCCACATCGAAAGGAATCACATGAAGCGCAACGGCATTCTGAACGCCGAACTCAGCGGTGCTCTGGCCACGCTCGGGCACACGGACCTCATTCTGGTGGTCGACGCCGGATTTCCGATCCCACGGACGGCCCACCGCATTGACCTCGCTATCGCCGAGAATCTTCCCGACCTTCGAACGGTCATTGGATTGATCGCTGACGAAATCGTCGTCGAGGGTGTTGTGCGGGCTGATGACGTGACAACCAACAACCCACGACTTGATGGATGGCTCCACGAGCGCTTCAACACGGCCGACTTCACGAGTCGCCCGCACTCCGAGATGCTCAAGGAAATCGCCGAACAGGCCAAGGTCATCGTGCGCACAGGTGCGTTCGAGCCTTGGGGAAACATCGGCCTGTTCTGCGGCGTCGACGTGCCGAAATGGTTCGGCGGCGACGGCGTCATCGCCCCTGATTACTACGCATCACAACTCTGACCACGGCGCAGAAGCGCCACAGTGTCGCCCCATCAATGGTGCCGACAACACGCAATAGAAAGAGAAACAAGTGTCTGAAACTGTTACCACCCCTGAGCTCATGCTCACCCCTGCTGAGATGGCTCCGTACATTCAGCACACCAAGATCGAGGTCGGATCCACTCGCGACGAGATGATCGCCCACGCTCGGGAAGCCGTCAAGTATGGGTTCAATGCCGCTATGGTTCCTGCATCATGGGTTCCCTTGGTCGCAGCCGAACTCGCTGGCACCGGCATCCAGATTGCATCAGCCCTAGATTTCCCCAGTGTTGGCGTAATGACGAGTGCAGGCAAGGCGGCTGAGGCTGCAGAGATCGCGCGTCTCGGAGCAACCCAGCTCGACATCGGGGTGCAGATCGGATGGCTGAAGAGTGGAATGTACGACGAGTTCCGCGAAGACATTGCTGGAGTCGTTCGGGCCTCGGGCATCCCCGTCAAGGTAATGCTGGAACTGCCGTTGTTGACGGATGCGGAGAAGGATATTGCGGTCGAACTCTCCATGGATGCGGGAGCTGCCTACTTGAAGAACGCCAGCAGCGGGCAGATCGAAACTGCAAACCCGGAAAGCGTTCGTTTTCTCGTTGAGCGTGCCCGACCAGGCGTTCTAGTGAAGGCCTCAGGTTCGATCAAGAGCTACACGCAAGGCCTGAACTTGCTGCGTGCCGGCGCGGTCCTGCTCGGCACCAGCGCTGGGATCGAAATTCTTCGGGACGCCGGAGACGAGAACACCGTCAGTTATTGATCAAAGATCACCGTCCCGATTGCGCAATGCGTCGGGACGGTGGTATTCATTACTTAAGCTAAGGGAGTTCCGTGACCACCACGTTGAGTGAAGTGATCAATCGCGATGCCCCAACCGCCATTCACGTTCAAATTTCTGAGGGAATCCGGGCACGAATTCTGTCCGGAGAGTGGCCAGCGCACTACCGCCTCAAGAGCGAGCCAGAATTGGCTAATGACTTGGGGGTAAGCCGAGGCACCCTGCGACGTGCAATCACAACACTCATCGAAGAAGGGCTCCTTCGACAGGTGCGTGGTCGAGGCACTTTCGTGATCTCGACGACGATCGAGCCCGCGATCGCTCAGAAGCTGAGCACGCTGTCTGAAGATTTCGCACATCAAGGAATTGTGGCGACGACCAAGGTGCTTGAATGCTCGCTCGAAACCCCGCCGGCGCCTGTCGCGGCGCTCCTCGAGGTCCCGCAGGGGGGCTCTGTTCTGAAGCTAGTTCGTCTTCGTAGCGCTGAGCGCGGGCCGCTGGTGCTCCTGTACAACTATGTGCGCACTGACTTGGCAAACGGCATTGAACTCGTCGACTTTGAGGAGAAAAGCCTCTTTGGCACCCTCGAAGGAACGTATGGGTTGAGAATCGCCTCTGCCCGGCGCACCTTCAGCGCACAACCGGCTGAAGGTGACGTTGCGGACCATCTCAACCTCGAAGTAGGTGCGCCGGTGCAGTACCTTCAACAGGTCACGTACCTATCGGATGATCGACCGGTCGAATACTCAGACGTGTGGATACACAGCGGGCGTTTGCAGATGACTTCCCTCCTCTCGCGTCGCTAGCCCAAGTTCTCCAGCGAGGATTTCATCGAACGATAGTGAGAACTCTGTCGGCGATTACTGATGCACCGTGGGTTCACATCCCACCGGTACCGCCCGCAAAAGCCCCGCATTCTTGTGAATGCGGGGCTTTTGCGTGCGCGGGCGCTGGCGCCGTGGTGCAGCTCTAGAACTGAGGCTTGTTGCTCGGACGGTTGGGGTCGTCATCGCGGAAGGGCAGCGCGGCAACTACCAATGCCGGAATAAGGAACCCCATGGCGAACGATAGCCAGAAGAACGATCCGAAGCTGCGGTCTTTGCGCTTGGCTGAGCCGGCGACCAAGAACGAGATGAAGAGGTTCAGCAGAAAAAGGCCGCCAAGAATTAGGGAGTAAACGAGGTCATAGGTTGCCGGAAGTAATGGGTTCACGTCGCCACACTATCGACCTCGGCGAGTTCGTCTTCGGTCGCCATCCGGAATCCGCCGCCCGCGGGGGTCTCGATCGCGTGGCGGGGCTGGCCGCGCGTGGCCCACAGGCTCGCGCCGATCGACGTGGCCAGGATAACGAAAATCACACCGAGCGACAGAGTCGTCGAGATGTAATACACGTCGAGCAGGAGCATCTTGATTCCGACCCAGACGAGCAAGAGCGCAAGACCGATCTTCAGATAGATGAAACGGTGCATAAGGTCGGCGAGGAGGAAGTACATTGCCCGCAGGCCTAGGATCGCGAAGGCATTGGCGGTGAACACAAGGAACGCTTCGTCGGTGACGGCGAAGATGGCCGGGATCGAGTCAACGGCAAACACGATGTCGGTGATCTCGACAAGAACCAGCACGGCCAACAGCGGGGTGGCAAGCAGAACGCCCGCCTTGCGCACGACAAGTTTCTGGCCGTAGAAGGCATCCGTCATGGGTACGCGCCGACGGAAGATCTTGAGCACAACAGACTTCTCCGGGTTGTAGTGATCGTGGCGTTTGCGAAGCATCTGGATTCCCGTAAACACCAAGAAGGCGCCGAATACGTAAAGCACCCACGCGAAGCTACTGAGCAGTGCTGCACCGGCCGCGATGAAAATGCCGCGGAAAACGAGAGCGCCAATAACTCCGAGAAACAGCACCCGGTGCTGAAACTGGGGCGGTACTGCGAAGGCCGTGAAAATGATGGCCCAGACGAAGACGTTATCGACGGCGAGCGACTTCTCGATGACGAAGCCCGCGAAGTACTGCTGGCCAAACTCGGCACCAAATAGCCACCAGATGATGAGACCAAAGGTCACGCCGGAGGCGACCCAGACGACCGACCACGCTGCAGCTTCGCGCACGCTGATGACGTGGGCGGTGCGATGGGCGATCAGGTCGATGGCGAGCATCACGAGGATGACGCCGACAGCGGCGAGCCAAGCCCAGACGGGAACGTTCATGAAACAACTCCAGAATGTCAGAAATTCTGGAGGTCTCGTCGAGCCCTTTCAGGCCCTAGCTGCACCGGGCCATGATGACACGACCGTAGTGACGATGAGCTTCGCGGGGACTACTCCCCTCCGTGCCCATAGCTTAAGCGGATTCCGGTATGCCCCACAAGGAATCTCTCGACGCATTCGGCGCTTTCGCAGCTTGCGGCGCGCCGAGGATCAGCGAGGGGCTCGATGAGCGCCCGAAGATGAAAGGGCCCCCCTTTTAGTCCCCGCAAGTGGGGACTATACGTGCGCCGGGGGCTCGCGTAGCGTTCCTGAGGTGGGGAAAACCGGGGGGTTTCGAGCGCGGCGCACAGTCGTCCGCGCGTTTGGCATGCTTGCGATCGTTGGGGTGTTGGCTTCTGGCCTAGCGCTTTCAACACCATCGCCAGCCGAGGCAGCAGGCGAGAGCACGATCCTCAGCCTGGTGAATGAGGCGAGGGCGGCTGAGGGGCTTGGGCCGCTGAAGCTCAACTCTTCGCTGAGTTCGGTGTCATCGAAGTGGGCGTACCAAATGGCCGCCAACGGTGAGATGACTCACAATCCTTCCTACTCGAGCCAGATCCCTAGCGGATGGACCCGAGCGGGCGAGAACGTTGCCCGCGGTTGGCCGTCAGCCACCGCCGTGCACGACGCGTGGATGAACTCCGCGGGTCACCGAGCGAACATCATGGGCGACTACACCGATATCGGTATCGCTTTCGTGACATCCGGTGGAACCACCTGGGCAGTCGAAAACTTCGGTAAGTACGGGGCAAGTGTTCCTGCTCCTGCGGCTCCGGAAGGCGTCGAGCGTTTGTCCGGCTCAGACCGCTACTCCACCGCGGTCGCCATTTCTCAGGAATATGAGCCTGGCGTTGACGTCGTTTATGTCGCCACGGGATCGAACTACCCGGACGCACTCAGTGCGGCACCGGCAGCGGCTAATCAAGGTGGGCCCCTTCTGTTGACCCCCGCCAGCAAGCTTCCGAGTTCTGTCCGCGCTGAGATTCAGCGGCTTCAGCCTGAACTTATCGTCGTAGTTGGCGGCTCTAGCGTCCTCCCGAACAGTATCTATTCAGAACTGTCAGCTCTCGCCCCGAACATTCGGCGCGATGGTGGTGCCGACCGTTACGAAACCTCTCGCATCGTGATCGAACGCGCCTTCCCGGGCGAGACTGAGACTGCCTATTTCGCTACCGGATCGAACTTCCCTGACGCATTGAGCGCAAGTGCCGCCGCCGGAAACTCGGGAAGCCCCGTTTTCCTCATCCGTGGCAAGGGGACTGGAATCGACAGCGCCACTGCGGCTCTCATTGACAAACTTGGCGTGACGGAAGCAGTTATCGCTGGCGGAACCGGGGTTGTCTCGGTGGTAATGGAAAACTCGCTTGGCAAATTACTGGGAGCAGATTCAGTCGTCCGGTATTCGGGAGCAAACCGCTACTCAACCTCGGACGCGATCAACAGCGGGAGCTTCAGCGTAGCGCCGAAGGCATTCTTTGCGGTCGGAACCGGATTCGCGGATGCCCTTGCTGGTGCCGCGCTCGCCGGAATCAGCTCAGCGCCGCTCTACGTTGTACCCGGCAATTGCGTGCCCGATTACGTGGTGAGCAACTTGAACGACTACGACACCACAAACCGAGTTCTTTTGGGCGGTACTGGTGCGCTGGGAAGTGGGGTCGCCTACATGACCCCCTGCAAGTAGCAGCACTCGAACTAGCTTCGCCCGGATGGCGAGCACGCAGCGTTAGCGCGCTGCGGGCTCGCCATCTGTCGTTAACGAGATGTCGAGCATGTCTTCGAGGGTTTCGCGCACGAGTGACTCTCGGGTTTCGCGGGTGCGGAAGTTCACAAGTTGGTACGCCGAGGTGGCATCAACGAGGGCGAAGAGCACGAGGGCGGCGCGCTCCGGGTTAACTGGGGCGAACTGCCCGGCATCCTGACCGGCGCGGATGATCCTGATGGCGAGCGCATGCCAGGAATCCATTGACTGGCGAGCGGCTTCGGCGAGCGACTCGTTGCGGCGGCCGAGGCTCCACGCATCGGTCCAGACTTCGCCGACGTTATCGCGCGCCGGGTCTGCGATGGCCTCAATGAGCGCTCGAATCTGAGCGAGGGGTTCGGCTGGCGCAAGAGCGTAGCGCTCGACTTCGGCGATCTCATTTTCTGCAATCGACGCGAAGGTCGAAGCCACTAGTGCTTCCATGTTGGGTTCGTAGTGCGTGATGAGCGGGGCGGTTACTCCGCAGTGGGCGGCGAGGTTGCGCAAGGAGATCGCGGCAAGTCCCCGGGTGAGGGCGATGGTTGCTGCCGCGTCACGAATTTCGGATGCTCGCTCGGTGGCGTTTCGTCGTCGAGTTGTGCCTGCTGCCATCCTCGCAGTGTAGCCGTTCTTGACTCTTATTGAACAGG
Organism: Salinibacterium sp. SWN248; assembly: GCF_015864575.1. Classification (GTDB taxonomy): domain Bacteria; phylum Actinomycetota; class Actinomycetes; order Actinomycetales; family Microbacteriaceae; genus Rhodoglobus. The sequence goes on from NZ_JADYWW010000001.1 coordinate 710,329, forward strand.
TGGTAAATAATGGAGGGTATGAACACCTTTAACCGCGACGTTGTCATCGTCGGAGCCGGCGCCACAGGCCTTACCGCAGCACGGGCTCTCGTTCGCGCGGGCAAGAGCGTCATCGTGCTCGAAGCTCGCGACCGCATTGGTGGTCGTCTCTGGACGAACGACATCGACGGCCAGATGTATGAGATCGGCGGCCAGTGGGTTTCGCCTGACCAAACCGCTCTCATCGACACGCTCGCCGAACTCGGGCTCGAAACCTATTCGCGCTACCGCGAAGGCGAGAGCGTCTACGTCTCTCGCGACGGTGTTGCGCGTCGCTTCACCGGAGACATCTTCCCGGCCGGCGAAGCAACCGAAGCCGAGATCACCCGACTGATTACGGTGCTTGACGGCCTCGTGGCTGAGCTCGACCTTCAGGCTCCGTGGGAGCATCCGCTGGCCGCAGAATTTGACCGCATCTCGTACCGCAGCTGGCTAGAAAGCCGGAGCGCGGATGCCGAAGCTGTCGACAACATTGCGCTCTACGTTGCCGAAGCAATGCTCACCAAGCCCGCCCACTCGTTCTCGCTGTTGCAGGCTCTGCTCATGGCAGCCAGCGCAGGCAGCTTCAGCAACCTCGTGGATGCCGACTTCATCCTCGATAAGCGCGTGGTCGGTGGGCTTCAGCAGGTTCCGCTGCTCATGGCCGACGCCCTGGGTGGCGACGTCGTTCGCCTTTCGCAGCCCGTTCGCCAGATCGAATGGGACGCCGCGGGCGCGACGGTCACGAGCGACGAACTCACGGTGCGCGCGCAGCACGTGATCGTTGCCGTACCGCCGAACCTCTACGACCGCATCGACTACGTTCCTGCCCTTCCACGGATGCGCCAGCAAATGCAGCAGCACTCCTCCCTCGGTCTCGTCATCAAGGTGCACGCGACCTATGCGACCCCGTTCTGGCGCGCGGCCGGGCTTTCCGGTACAGCCTTTAGCCCATACCAAATCGTGCACGAGGCCTACGACAACACCAACCACGGCGAAGATCGCGGCACTCTCGTGGGCTTTGTGTCGGGGGAGAAGGCCGACGAACTGTTCACGCTTGATCCTGCCGACCGCAAGCAGCGCATCCTCGAATCGCTCGCTACCTATTACGGCGACGAAGCATTGACCCCCGCCGTGTATTACGAAAGCGACTGGGCCTCCGAAGAGTGGACCCGCGGCGCCTACGCCGCAAGCTTCGACCTCGGCGGACTCACGCGCTACGGCGCGCTGCAGCTTGAGCCGGTTGGTCCGATTCAGTTCGGCTCCAGCGACCTCGCGGCTGAAGGCTACCAGCACGTTGACGGTGCTATTCGGGTGGGGCAGCGGTTGGCATCCACCATTATTGAAACGGCGAAAGGCTAGCCATGAGCTGGAAAATGCCATCCGAAACCGCTGAGCATGAGCGCACGTGGATGGCGTTCCCGCGCGTCGGCGAAACGCTCGGCGCGACTGACTCCGAACGCGAACTCGGCTACGCCGCGTGGGCTGATGTTGCGAATGTTGTCGCGGAGTTCGAGCCGGTGTCGATGGTCGTTGATCCGACCGAAATGCTTCGTGCTCGGCGGATGCTCGCCAGCAGTATTGAGCTGCTCGAAGCACCGCTCGACGAGTTTTGGATGCGTGACATCGGGCCCACGTTCGTGCTCGACGATGAGCGGCCGGGTGTTCTCGGCGCCGTCGACTGGATCTTCAACGGTTGGGGTGCGCCCGAGTGGGCGGAGTGGGCGAAGTCGGCTGAGATCGGTCGTTTCGTCGCGGAAGCTGCGGGTGCCGAACTTGTTAGCTCGCTGCTGGTTGCCGAGGGCGGCGGACTACACGTCGATGGTGAAGGCACAGTCTTACTCACCGACACGGTGCAGCTCGACCCGCGCCGTAATCCGCTCGCTGATCGCGCCCGCGTCGAGAGCGAGATGCTGCGCACGATTGGGGCAACGCACGCCGTCTGGCTGCCGCGTGGACTGACGCGCGACTACGACGACTTCGGCACCAACGGGCACGTCGACATCGTCGCGACAATCGCATCGCCCGGGCGCGTTCTGCTGCACGCCCAGCCCAACCCTGAGCATCCGGACCATCAGGCGATGGCCGAGATTCGGGCTAGCCTCGAGAGCCAGCGGGATGCCGCCGGTCGCGCCTTTGAAATCGTCGAGCTGCCCGCACCCGCCCTGCTGCGAGACGATCATGGCTTCGTCGACTACAGCTACGTCAACCACCTCGTGGTCAACGGGGGAGTCATCGGTTGTGGCTTCGCCGATGAAGTGGCGGATGCTCGCGCCGCCGAAATTCTGGGCGACGCGTATCCCGGCCGCGAAGTGCGCATGGTTGACTCCCGCGAGATCTTTGCGCGCGGAGGCGGCATCCACTGCATCACCCAACAACAACCTCAATTGCCCGGCCTCAGCGACGATGCTGCTACCGCACAAGAACCGGGAGCGATCGTATGAGCACCTTCGACGTCGTAGAAGTGTCAATCGCCGAGCTCCAGGCGGCGCTCGCCGCGGGCACCCTCACGAGTGAAGCGCTCGTTGCCGCGTATCTCGAGCGGATTGATCGCTACGACCGCAGCGGGCCGCTACTCAACGCCGTGGTTGTTCCCAATGCCGAGGCGCTCGCCGAAGCGCGCGAATCGGATGCGCGCCGGGCCGCCGGTCAGCTGCGGGGGCCGCTCGACGGCATCCCGTACACGGCCAAAGACAGTTACCTGCACCGCGGACTCACCGCTGCGGCGGGCAGCCCCGCCTTCGCCGACCTGATGGCGATGCGGGATGCCGCCACGATCGGTGCCCTGCGCGGTGCCGGAGCAATCTGCCTCGGCCTCACCAACATGCCCCCGATGGCCAACGGCGGAATGCAGCCCGGCGTCTACGGCCGCGCCGAGAGCCCGTACAACGCTGAGTACCTGACCGCTGCGTATGGCTCAGGATCGTCGAATGGATCGGGCACCGCAACGGCCGCGAGTTTTGCCGCCTTCGGCCTCGGTGAAGAGACCTGGTCGAGCGGCCGGGCGCCGGCATCCAACAACGCCCTCTGTGCTTACACGCCCTCGCGCGGCGTGATCTCGGTGCGCGGCAACTGGCCGCTCGTGCCCACGATGGATGTCGTCGTGCCCCACACCCGCACCATGGCCGACCTGCTCGCCGTGCTCGACGTGATCGTGTTCGACGATGCGGATACTCGGGGCGATTTTTGGCGCTCGCAGCCGTGGGTCGAGATCCCGGCGGCGTCGAGTGGCCGACCCGAGACGTATCTGTCGTTGTTGGCGGATGCGGATGCGACAGTTGACACTCGCGATGGTGCGCTGGCTGAGGCGGCTGACGCGGCTGACGCGGCTGACGCGGCTGACGCGGCTGACGCGGATGCCGCTGCAGGCCCCGCTGGTGCTGCGGCCGCGCTGCCGTTGGCGGGCAAGCGCTTCGGCGTTCCCCGGATGTACTTCAATCGCGACACCGAGGCGGGCTCGGGCACGCGCGGAGTCGGCGGTCCGACAGGAACCGCGATTGACACCCGCCCGAGCATCCTGACTCTGTTCGACCAAGCGCGTCGCGATCTCCAAGCCGCCGGCGCCTCCGTGGTCGAGGTCGACTTTCCGGTGGTCTCGAACTACGAGGCCGACCGTGCCGGGGCCCCGACGATCGCGACGCGCGGTCTGGTGAGCCCGGAGTTCTTGAAGCGCGAAATCGTCGATCTCTCGGCGTGGGCGTGGGAAGACTTTCTGCAGGCCAACGGTGACCCGAACTTTAATACCATCGTGGGCATCGACGGCAGCACGATTTTCCCGGTCACGCCGGGCACTCCGCACGATCACTACGACGGCTTCGAAGACGACATCGCGGTGTACCCGACGCAGGTGCGCGACCACCCGTATGCGGCCTTCACCGACATCCCCGAGCTCGAAGCGGGCGTGCGCGGCCTCGAAGAGACTCGTCGCGTTGACCTTGAAGAATGGATGCGGGCCAACGGCCTCGACGCCGTAGCCTTCCCCGCGGTCGCCGATGTGGGCGCCGCCGATATGGGCACCAACCCCGCCACGGCAGCAGCAGGATGGCGAAACGGTGTCTGGGTCGCCAACGGAAACCTCGCGATTCGTCACCTGGGCATACCGACCGTCACTGTTCCCATGGGGCTCATGGAGGACATCCGGATGCCCGTGGGAATCACCTTCGCCGGTGCTGCGTACTCCGACCTCGACCTGCTGTGTATCGGTGTCGCGTACGAAGCGGTCTCGCAGCGTCGGGTCGCGCCGCCACGCACACCCCCGCTGGTCGACTAAGCGGGGCGCGCCCTACAGCTGCTTGATCATCTCGAGCTCGCGCCGCGACTTATCGAGAATGTACGGAACCGTGTGCCGTGTCATGGTAAAGCCGCGATTTTCGTACGCTGCGCGCGCTCGAGCGTTGTCTTCGTGCACGCCGAGGGTGAGGGTGCTGCCGTACTGGAAAGCCCACTGCTCGATGGTCGTGAGCAGGGCATCCGTCACGCCAGCTTTCCGGCCACGAAAATCGGGAGTGACGTAGACACCCACGAGGAGCGGGCCTGTTTTTGCGTCAGGGATATAGCACCCCATCGTGCCGATCCACCTGCCGTCGGTGGTGATGGCGGCGACAGCAATGGCTAACGAGTTCTGCCCGCGAACAGCGCGCCGCTGCCACTCTGCTTCTGTGGCGCGCTGGGCATCCTCAAGGTGCTCGGCAAAACCAATCGGGGTATCGGCCAGCATCTCCAAGCGCAGATCGCGAACTTCACGCCAGTCTGCTGGCTCCGTTCGTCGGATGGAAAACTGTGGCTCGCGCATGATCTGAATCTTAGTTGTGGGCCTGGCACGCAGCCTGCCGTACCGTTGCAGACATGGTTCACACTCACAGCGGCAAGGGCAGCGACGTTGAGGCAGTGCCCGCTGCGGTCATCACGGTTTCTGACCGCAGCTTCCGGGGGGAGCGGGCGGATACCTCGGGGCCGCGCGCGGTCGAACTGCTCACAGAGCAGGGCTATGCGGTGTCGTTGACGGTGATTCCGGATGGCGCGGGATCAGTCACAGCTGCGATACGAGCCGCGCTCGCCGCTGGTGCCCGCATCGTGATCACGAGCGGCGGAACGGGAGTGGCACCCCGGGATCTCACGCCCGAAGGAACCCGGCCCGTGCTCACGCGCGAGATTCCCGGCATCGCCGAAGAACTGCGTCGCGAGGGAGCTCGTCACACGAAGATGGCGGTACTGAGTCGCGGCTTGGTCGGCATCGCGGGCAACGCTCTCGTGGTCAACCTGCCCGGGTCAACGAAAGCGGTTGAAGAAGGCCTTGCGGTGGTCGCGCCGTTGATCGGCCACATCCTGGAGCAGCTTGATGGCGGAGACCACTAGCTAGCGGGCGCTCCTCGGGGCCGCCTTACGCGGGGCCGCGCTATTCGGGGCGACGCCAGTCGCCCGAACGACCACCCGACTTCGCGAGCAGTCGCACGTTCTCAATCTGCACGGTCTTGTCCATGCCCTTGACCATGTCGACGATCGCGAGAGCCGCAACAGACACCGCTGTCATCGCTTCCATCTCAACGCCCGTGCGATCGGCGGTGCGTACGGTCGCGGTCACGGCGACACCGTCATCCGTTACCTCGAGGTCGACGGTCGCGCCGTGCACGCCGATGATGTGGGCGAGTGGCAAGAGTTCGGCCGTGCGCTTCGCGGCTTGGATGCCAGCGATGCGTGCGACAGCCAGAACGTCACCCTTGGGAGCGTTGCCTGAGCGCAGCGCATCAATGATCACGGGGGAGCAGCGAACGAAACCCTCCGCCGTCGCCTCGCGAACGGTCGGGGTCTTGGCGGTGACATCCACCATCCGGGCTTGGCCAACGGAATTGAGGTGGGTGAAAGGCTGATCGCTCATGAGACCAGTGTGACAGTCAGGGTGTCACCGTTGAGCACATCGGTCGTGTCTTCGGGCACGAAAGCCAGAGCGTTGGCGCTGGCCAGACTCGCGACGAGATACGAACCGGCACCGCCGGCGCTCGCGGGACGAACGGATGCCGCACCCTGCCCATCCTCTTCGACAACAGCGGGCATGTATTGGGCGCGCCCCGCGGGGCTGCGCCAGCCCGTCGTGACCGTGGCGGTGAGCGTCGGCCGCACGATCGGCGTCCGGCCCGCCAGCGTGAGAAGCGCGGGGCGTACGAAGGTTTCGAACGAGACGAAGACGCTCACGGGGTTGCCGGGGAGGGCGAAGAGGAGGGGGCCGCTGTCGGGAGCGGTTGCGGTGGCGGTCGTGACGGTGCTGTTGTCGCTGCTGACGTCGGTGGCGGCGCTGGCGTTGACGACCGGGAACCGGCCGAAGCCCTGGGGCTTGCCCGGCTGCATCCGCACGGGGCCGAACCAGATGCCGAGCGGGGCGAGCACAGCCTTCACGACGTCGTAGGCGCCGACGCTCACTCCACCCGAGGTGATGATGGCATCCAGGTCGGGGGCGTGCGTGTCGAGGATCGCACGCAGAGCATCGTCGTCGTCGGGCACGGAACCCAGCAGCACCGGGATGCCGCCGCACTCGGTAATGAGCGCTTCGAGCAGTAGCGAATTCGAGTCATGGATCTGGCCCCGGGCGAGAGGCTCGCCGGGCTGGCGCAGTTCGCTGCCGGTCGAGAGCACGCCAACGCGCGGTGCCGGAATCACCGAAAGAGTTCCGACCCCAGCAGCGGCAGCGGCGGCAAGATCGCGCGGGCCGAGAACGCGCCCGGCGGGCAGCACCGCAGCATCGGTGCGCACGTCGGTGCCCTGGGGGCGAATGAACGCAGCCTCGCTCGGGGCCCGAAAAATGAGCACCGTCGCGGTGCCCTCATCAGTGTCTTCGATGGGAACGATGCAGTCCGCGTCGTCGGGAACGGGAGCGCCGGTCATGATGCGCGTGGCCTCGCCGGGGAGAAGTCGGGGGTTCTGTGCGGACCCGGCGGGGAGGTCGGCAACCACAGTGAGGGCAACCGGGGTTTCGGCGGTGGCCGTTGCGGCATCCGCTCGACGAATCGCGTAGCCGTCCATCGCCGAGTTATCGAAGCCGGGCACATCCGCGGCGGCCCGAACATCGGCGGCGAGCGTGCGGTGCAGGGCCTGAGCGATCGGAACAGTGATCGCGGGCAGCATGGCGATGGTCGTCAGAATGCTCGCGAGGTGCTGCTCAATACTGATCGATGCCGGTAGCGGCGTTGCGTCGAGGGCCATAGGCTCATTCTAGCGAAAGCGGTTCACACTCGACTGGGTGCGGTCGTAGCGAAAATCGCCCTTTTCTCCGCAGGTGCGGTGCTAAACTCCGATTTATGACGCACTATCGGATTAGCGAAGCCGCAGGGCTCCTCGGAGTCAGCGACGATACGGTGCGACGGTGGATCGCCTCCGACGGACTGCCTGCCTCTCTCGATGACGCCGGGCGCCAAGTCATCGACGGCGCAGACCTTGCGCAGCGGGCTCAACAACGTGCGCAGCACGCTCAACAGTTGGCAGCGGCATCCGAATCAACGAGCAGCGCTCGTAACCGGATGGTCGGACTCGTCACGGGCATCCTGAGCGACACCGTCATGTCGCAGGTCGAACTGCAGTGTGGCCCGCATCGCATCGTGTCGCTCATGTCGACCGAAGCCGTGCGCGACTTGAAACTCGAAATCGGGTCGCTCGCGGTCGCCGTCGTCAAGGCAACGATGGTGGTTGTTGAGGCTCCGAAAGACAACTCCTAGTGATGCTTCCGGTGCGGAAGCAGGGGCAGCCGCGGCAGCAGGGCGGTCACGGGCGACGACGGGTTCGCGTGCTGACGACGGTCGCCGCCGTCGCGATTGCAAGTCTGGTGGGGCTTGCCGGCTGCTCGGCAACAGAGCCGGCACCGGCATCCACGTCTGCTGACGGTGGGCTGCAGGGTGAGCTCACGATCTTCGCCGCGGCGTCATTGACGGCCTCGTTCACCGAATTGGCTGAGGCCTTCAGCGCCGAGAACCCCGGCGTCACAATCGCGCCGATCTCCTTCGACGGCTCCTCTACGCTCGCCACACAAATCAGCGAAGGCGCCCCCGCCGATGTCTTTGCCTCCGCGGATGACGCGACAATGCAGCAGGTCAGCGCCGAGCTGGCGACTGCTCCCGTTTCTTTCGCGAGCAATGAATTGCAGATTGCGGTGCAGCCCGGCAACCCGCTGGACATCACGGCACTGAGCGATCTGGCGGAGCCCGGCGTGCAGGTTGCCGTGTGCGCTCCCGCGGTTCCGTGTGGGGCCGCTTCGCGCATCCTGCTCGACGTTGCAGACGTTGAACTGACTCCGGTGACCGAAGAACAGAATGTGACGGCCGTGCTGACCAAGGTCGAGCTGGGCGAAGTGGATGCCGGGCTCGTCTATGTCACGGACGTTCTGAACACGGCGGGAGCGGTCGCCGGCATCGAGATTGCCGACGCTGCAACCGCACGCAACACGTACCCGATCGCCGTGCTGAACGAAGCTGCGCAACCGGCCATCGCGGCCGCGTTCGTGGACTTCGTACTCTCGCCGCCGGGGCAGAACATCCTCGCGAGCTACGGATTCGTGAAGCCATGAGTGTCTCCTCGCGCAGCGTGCTGACCACCGGCACCGCGGCAAGCCGAAGCGCGGCAGCCCGAACCACGGCAGCAGCAGGCTCCGGCATCCCGCGCCTTCTCTACCTGCCCGCGGCTCTTGGCTTCGCGCTGCTGATCTTGCCCCTCGTCGGGCTGTTCCTCCGTGCCGACTGGCCCAGCGTGCCGGCCGCGATTGTCTCGGCGGAGGCGCAGTCGGCGCTCTGGTTGTCGCTGCAAACCGCCCTCGCCGCGACGGTGCTCTGTCTCATCGTCGGCATCCCGCTCGCGCTCGTGATCGCTCGCTCGGGCAACCGGCTGGCGGGCCTGTTGCGCGCCCTCACGACGCTCCCACTCGTGATGCCGCCCTTGGTCGGAGGCATCGCCCTGCTGTACCTACTCGGGCGCAACGGGCTCGTCGGCAGTGTGCTCGAACTGTGGTTTGGCATCCGCATTCCGTTCACGACGGGTGCTGTCGTGATCGCCCAATCGTTCGTGGCTCTGCCCTTCCTGGTGATCTCGGTCGAGGGCGCGCTGCGCACCGCGGGCACCCGGTACGAGGCGGTCGCGGCAACCCTCGGTGCAGGCCGCTGGACGGTCTTTCGCCGCGTCACGCTGCCGCTCATCATGCCGGGCGTCATCGCCGGCACCGTGCTCTGCTTCGCTCGCGCCCTCGGCGAATTCGGGGCCACCGCCCTCTTCGCTGGCAACGCCGCCGGCACCACCCGCACCATGCCCCTCGCGATCTACACCGCGTTCAACGGCGCCGGTGTGAGCCAAGATTCGGCCATCGCTCTGTCACTGCTGCTCGTGGTCGTCGGCATCGTCATCCTTCTTCTGCTGCGCAGCTGGCGCACGACCCCGGAGCGCTGAGCCATGACGCTGGATGCCACCATGCTGGTGAACCGCGGCTCATTCACCCTCGACGCGAGTGTCTCGGTCTCGCCCGGAGAAACGCTCGCGCTGCTGGGCCCGAACGGCTCCGGTAAGTCGACGCTGCTCGCGGTGATCGCAGGCCTGCTCGCTCCCGACCAGGGCTCCGTCTCGGTCGACGGGCGAGTGCTCACCGAGGTTCCGCAGTCGGGTGGCGGGCGGTCGGGTGGCGGGCGGATGACCGTGGTGCCCGCTCATCGTCGCCGCATTGGTTTGCTCGGGCAAGACCCCCTGCTGTTCCCGCACTTGAGCGCCCTCGAAAACGTCGCTTTTGGGCTGCGCTCGCACGGCTTGCCGCGCCCGCACGGAATGAAGGCGGCGGAGGCCCGCGAGCGTGCCGCCGAATGGCTCGATGCCATAGGGATGAGCGAGTTCGCCGCGCGCAAACCCGCCGAGCTTTCGGGAGGTCAGCAGCAGCGCGTGGCGATTGCCCGCGTGCTGGCCACCGAACCCGATGTGCTGCTCTTCGACGAACCGATGGCCGCTCTCGATGTGCAGAACGCCTCGCTCGTGCGCACCCTGCTGCGCGAGTGTCTGGCCTCCCGCATCTCCGCCACCCACACCGGAATCCATGGCCGACCGCAGACCGCACCCGCCACTATCGTCGTCACCCACGATGTGGTGGATGCCATGGTGCTGGCCGACCGCGTCGCCATCATGGATGCCGGCCGCATCATCGACAGCGGCGATGTCGCCCGCGTTCTCGGTGAGCCCATCAACCAGTTCGCCGCCACTCTGGTCGGCCTCAACGTGCTGCACGGAATCGTCGAAACGGACGAGCTCGTGCGGCTCGCGGATGGGCGTGGTCTCGCCGTCGACGACGTCGCACCGGAGGTCGGTGCGGAGGTTTCGGTCGCGTTCCCGCCGTCCGCGGTGACGCTCCGCCGGGAATCGTCGGGTTCCGACGCTGCTGCTGCCGTCGCTGCCGCGACCGCAGCCGCGGGGCCCACGGCACCTGAACCAACCGCATCCGCCCCCTCGCACCCCAACGAATGGCACGCCACCGTCGACCTTCTCGAGCCCGGCCTCAGAGGAATCCGCGTCACGCTGCTGGGCGACACGGTCGTGGCCGAGACAGCGGCGGCCGATCTGCTCGCGCACGACATTACGCCGGGGGACCGCATCGTGGCATCCGTCGCAGCATCCCAGATCACGGTGTATCCGCGCCGCTAAATCGCACCGCTAAATCGCACCGCTAAATCGCACCGCTAAATCGCACCGCGAATCCTCGGGACAATCCCGTCGTTCTCGGGGCGCACGTTGCTAGGATTCGCCCATGCGCGTGACACGACTCAGAGTGTATCCAGTGAAGTCTTTTGCCGGCGAAGATGTTGATTCGGCGGCCGTCAATCCGTGGGGTCTCGACCAGGATCGGCGTTGGGCGCTTGTCGATAGCGACGGCAATGCCCTGACCGCACGTCAGCACAACCACCTTCTCGGCCTCTCCGCTCACGCGCTGAGCGAGACGGCCGTGCGGCTTTCTGATCGCGACGGCTCCAGCGTGACCGTCGACATGGCCGACGGCGGCGACACAATCGAGGTGAGCCTCGATGGGCAAGGCACCGCCCTTGCAGCCCGCGGCGACGTGAACGCCTGGCTCAGCGAACGCGTCGGCCTCGACGCACGACTCGTCTGGCAGTCTGATCCGACCGTGCGCCCGATCGACCCCGACGATGGCGGGCAACCCGGCGAAGTCGTGTCTCTCGCCGACGGCGGCCCGCTGTTGCTCGCGAGCGAAGCGTCGCTGCGCCAACTCGATGAGTGGACCGACGCGGATGACGCACCCCTCGACATGATCCGGTTTCGCCCCAACGTGATCATCGACGACCTCGAACCCTTCGTCGAAGAAAGTTGGACGCACGTCACGATCGGCGACGTGCGCTTTCGCGTCACCATGATCTGCGATCGCTGCGTCATGACCACGATCGAACCCTCCACTCTCGAGCGCGGCAAGGAACCGATTCGAACCCTGGCGCAGCACCGCCAGCGGGATCACAAAACGTGGTTCGGCATCCGCCTCACTCCGCTTGATGGTGGTCGCCTCCACGTGGGCGATGCCGTCGAGGCGACGACCTCGGAGGTTTCGCAGCCTGCCGCGGGTTAGTCTGACGCTATGAGTTCCTCCGCGATCGGCACCCCCATCGTGGACACCCTCGGCAGACCGCTGCACGACATCCGTTTCTCGGTCACTGACCGCTGCAATTTTCGGTGCGTCTACTGCATGCCCAAGGAAGTCTTCGGCGCCGACTACGCGTTCATGCCGCGCGACGAACTTTTGAGCTTCGAAGAGATCACTCGGCTCGCGAGCATCGCCGCGCTTCACGGTGTGGAGAAGATCCGTCTCACCGGTGGTGAACCGCTCCTGCGCAAAGGCCTCCCTGAACTGGTCGGGATGCTGTCGAAGTTGACGACTCCGGCGGGCGCGCCCCTCGACCTCGCCATCACCACCAACGGCTCAGCGCTCGGCCACCTTGCCCCCGCGCTGAAGGAAGCTGGCCTGAAGCGGGTTACCGTGTCGCTCGATTCGCTCGACGATGCGACCTTCCAGTCGATGAATGACGTCAAGTTTCCCGTGAAGAAGATCCTGGACGGCCTCGACGCAGCGCACGCCGCCGGGCTCGGCCCCATCAAGATCAACATGGTCGTGAAGAAGGGGCACAACGACAAAGACATCGTCGCGATGGCCCGCCATTTCAAGGACACCCCGTTCATCCTGCGCTTCATCGAATACATGGATGTCGGCACCACCAACGGTTGGCAGCTCGGCGAAGTCGTGCCTTCGGCCGAGGTTGTCGCGCGTATCAATGCGGAGCTTCCTCTCGAAGAAGTCGCCCCCAACTACAGCGGCGAAACGTCGCAGCGCTGGCGATACCGCGATGGCAGCAACGAAATCGGCGTGATCTCGAGCGTCACGCAGTCGTTCTGCCACACGTGTTCCCGCGCCCGTATCTCGGTCGACGGCAAGCTCTACACCTGCCTCTTCGCGAGCTCGGGCCACGACCTCCGCGCGCTCATGCGTGACGGTTGCACCGACGACCAACTGTCGGATGCCATGGCGAGCCTGTGGCGAAAGCGCACCGACCGCTATTCCGAGTTGCGCTCGCTCAACACCCCGCGTCCTGCCGGAGCCGACGGCACCAAGCCCGGCGCCAAGAGAATTGAAATGTCGTACATTGGTGGCTGACATGAGCATTCACATCCGTTACTTCGCGGCCGCAGCCGAGGCTGCCGGGCGCGATGAAGAGCACCTCGAGATCGAGGCCGGAGCCACCCTGAGCACGCTCAAGGCTGTGCTCATTGAACGCTATGGCGCCCTCATGCAGCGCGTCGTCGAGTCGGGGTCGTTCCTGATCGACGGCGTTGTTCGCCGCGACCCCGCGCACGCGGTGGGTGCTCGCGTCGACGTGCTGCCGCCGTTCGCCGGCGGCTAGAGCGCGAAACTGCTACAGCCCAACCCATTCGGTGGCGCCGCCCGCAAGCTGCTGGCGCTTCCAGATCGGTACGGTCTGCTTGATGCGCTCGACGAGCAGTTCGCACGCCTCGAACGCTTCGCGGCGGTGCGCAGCGGAGACGGCTGCCGAGAGGGCAATATCCCCAATCTGCAGCAGGCCAACGCGGTGCGCTGCTGCGATTGCGAGGCCCGTTTCGGCTGCCACTTCAGCGCAGCACTGGGCAAGCAGCGCCTCCGCTTCGGGATGCGCCTGGTACTCGAGCGACCACACTTCGTTGCCGCCGTCGTGATTGCGCACGACTCCCGAAAACACGACGACCGCGCCAGAAGCGGGGGATTCGACAGCGCGACGAATAGCGGCCTCATCGATCGGGGCATCCGTGATGGTGGCGAAGCTTGCCGGGGTGGACGCGTTCATTTTTAGTACCTCGCGAGCGCAGGATCAATGACCTGCGCGTAGTCGTCGATGCCGCCAACCAGGTGGCGAATGTTGGTGAAGCCGGCGCTCTGCAGCAGGCGCAGGGCGCGTTCGCTGCGGATTCCGTGATGACAATATACGACCACCGGAATATCGGTGCGGATGTCGGCAAGCCGGCTCTCAAGGCCACCCAGCGGAATCAGTTCGGCTGTCTCAATCGCGGCAATCGCAAACTCGAAGGGTTCCCGAATATCGACCAGCTGCAGCGCAGCCTCCGTGGAGAGCAGGGCCGCAAGTTCGCGCGAATCGATCTCGTCGCTCACGCCGCCCGCAGCGTCGCTTCCGCTCGTCTCGCCGAATTCGGCGGAGCCGCCAGTTTTGCTCGTGTCGCCGACACCGCTCGAACCGATGGCGGCAGGCGCCAGACCGCAGAATAGGTCGTAGTCAATGAGCTCGGTAACGGCATCCACTTCGTCGCTCACGGCGTATTCCAGCTCGCGAAAGCGCCCGCTGAGCGCGTCGTAGGTGGTGACTCGGCCCAGAAGCGGTTCGCCGATGCCCGTGATGAGCTTCACAGTTTCGGAGCACATGATCGCGCCGATCATGGCGCACACGGTCGGCAGCACGCCGCCCTCGGCGCATGACGGAACGGTGCCGGGTGCGGGTGGAACGGGAAAGAGGTCGCGGTAGGTGGGCCCCTGGCCTGACCACGAAATTCCGGCTTGACCGCCGTAGCGCAGGATCGCACCCCAGACGACCGGGATGCCGGTCAGCACCGCTGCGTCATTGACGAGATAGCGAGTGGCGAAGTTGTCGCTGCCGTCGAGCACGAGGTCATACCCCGCAAAGAGTTCGAGGGCGTTGCTGGAATCGAGCCACACGTTGTGGCCGATGAACGAGACTTCGGGATCGATGCGGCCGACGGTTTCGGCCATCGATTCGAGCTTGCTGCGCCCGATATCGGTAACCCCGTGGGCGAGCTGGCGGTGCAGGTTGGAGAGCTCAACGGCATCCGTATCGATCACGCCGATGGTGCCGACACCCATCGCAGCGAGGGCGGGGATGGTGGCGCTGCCGAGGCCGCCCGCGCCCACGACCAGCACTCGTGCGTGAGCGAGGCGACGTTGCGCGATCTCACCAAAGTCAGGATTAGCGAGCTGGCGCGAGTAGCGAATCAGGCGTTCGGAACTGAGCGGTGCGCCCGGCCCCACGAGCGGCTGGCGGTCAGACTGAGCAGGCAATGTCACGAGGCGATCCTTACCGCGCCGAAAGTGGCACGGCCACGATTCTACCGTTTCGGATGCTGCGAGACCGGGCTTAATCGCAGCGTCGTTGCCTACCGATAGGGTGTGTGCGGGCCGGAGATCTCGGCCCACCACCCGATAAGAGGAGTACCCCATGGAAGCCGCCGTAATCGCAGCCTGGACGTTTGTTTCTGAAGCCCCGATTCCCGAAGACGTCATGCCCATGCTGCTCCCCGGTGAACAGCCGATCGCGGCGTACAAGACGTTCCGCGACAGCGCCGTGTTCACCAACAAGCGCCTCATCGTTCGTGACGCTCAAGGCATCACGGGCAAGAAGGTAGAGCTCTACTCGCTGCCCTACTCGAACGTGCTCATGTGGTCCTCCGAGAACGCCGGAACGCTCGACATCAACGCCGAGCTCGAACTGTGGACCCGCGCCGGTCACATCAAGATCAAGGTCGGCAAGGCCATCGACGTGCGCAAGCTCGATATGCTCATCGCCAACGTGGTTATTGGCGCGAGCTAAGGCCACCCACGCACGCGACCGACACGCACACGGCGGGGTGGGGCAATGAAGACAGACTTCAAGAAAACGCTCGACGCGTATAAAGCGCGCCACAACGAATTCAGAATTCTGGATGTCCCACCCCAGCAGTACCTGATGGTCGACGGTCACGGGGCGCCCGGTGAGGGCAGCGACTACACGACCGCGATCGCCGCGCTGTATCCCGTGGCCTACACGCTGAAGTTCGCGAGCAAAGCGCTCGACCGCGACTATGTCGTGCCGCCGCTGGAAGCGCTCTGGTGGGCCGACGATATGGCCGCCTTCACGAGCGGGCGCGACAAGTCACAGTGGGACTGGACCGCGATGATCCTCGCGCCCGAGTGGATCACTCCGACCATGTTTGAGGATGCGGTGGCCTCGGTGGTCGCCAAGAGCAAGACACCCGAGAGTCTGCCCGCCAGCCTCGACAAGGTGCGCCTCGAAACCCTCGACGAGGGGCTGTGCGTGCAAACACTCCACCTCGGGCCTTATGACGATGAGGCCGAGATTCTGGCGCAGCTGCATACCGAGTTCGTTCCCGAGCAGGGGCTGCGGATGACCGGCAAGCACCACGAGATCTACTTCAACGACTTTCGCAAAGTCGAAGCATCCAAGCTCCGCACGCTGCTGAGGCAACCCGTGGAACGCGTCTAGCTAAAGCTTGGCGATCTCGATCTTCTTCAGCTGCATCATGTGCTCGAAGGCATTCGGCCGTTTCATGAGTTCGTCGATGTTGGCGGGAGTGATCTGCCAACTCACGCCGAATTTGTCTTTGCACCACCCGCAGGCTTCCGCCTCGGGAACTGCCGAGAGCGCCGCCCAGTAGCGATCAATCTCAGTCTGATCCGCACACGGAATCACAAACGACACTGACTCCGTGAATGTCACGTGTTGGCGGGTCGCGGCATCCATTGCCACAAACCACAGGTCTCGGAGCCTGACATCTCCAAACATTACCGAACCGGGATGCGCGGGCCCCGACCGCTCGGTGTAGCGAACATCAGCACCCAACTGCGAATTATCAAACACCGAGGCATAGAACTCGATGGCCTCCCGCGCGCGGTTTTGCACGCCATCGCCGAACAACAACGCGGGCATGATGGTGGGTCGCGGTTCACCAGCGGGATCGGTCAAAATGAGCTGCCAGTTCACGCCAAAACGGTCCCGCAACCATCCATAGCGCGGGCTGAAATCGTAGTTAGCGATCGGCATGAGCGCACTGCCGCCGTCGATAAGTGCGTTCCACAACGGATCAAGGTTGTGGCGAGCATCCGGATCAGTAGAAGGATCGAAATTGACCATGAACGACGTGGACTCGTTGAACGCAAATCGCTCGCCCGCGTTGATCGCTAAAAAGTCTTGCCCGGCGAGACGAAAAGTAACCGTCAGCACCGCACCGGCGAGGTCGCGCTGAAAGTCAGCCAACCCCTCCGAGGGGTAGTGAGTGGTGCCGACGATCGAACTATCGTAAAACGCTGCGGTGTAGAACTGAACAGCCTCTTCGGCATTGCCGTTGAACCAGAGGCACGGCGTGATCGTGGTCATGGTGTTCCTCCTCGAACCCATGTCGTCGCAACGCGCGGCGGCTAATGACACGATCATAAGCCGCGTCAGGCTGCGAGAGAAGGTTTCGTTTAAGCTGGCGGGATGAATGTGAACGAGTT
Source organism: Salinibacterium sp. SWN248 (assembly GCF_015864575.1). GTDB lineage: Bacteria > Actinomycetota > Actinomycetes > Actinomycetales > Microbacteriaceae > Rhodoglobus. Next base: position 727,145 of record NZ_JADYWW010000001.1, read on the forward strand.
GGGGCCAGACGCGAGCCTCGATGAGCGCGGCGACAGTGCTGCTAAGCCCAAGGCCACTGATCACAGTGCCGCAGGGCGTCGGCGTGAGTGGCGCTACGCCTTCCTACGCGCGTATCACGGCTTCATGCTGCATCGCGGAATCGATTCCGCAGCCACTCTCGCATTCTTTGCTGCGCTCGCGATTTTCCCAGCCGCGCTTACGGTCGTGTCAGCACTAGCGCTAGGTCAGGGTGAAGACCAAGCGGCCGAGACCGTGCTCGATCTGGCGCGAGAAGTGCTGCAAGAAGACACCGTGGAGGCCCTCAAGGAACCGTTGACTCAACTCTTCTCGGTGGGGAGCCCGGGCCTAGCTCTCGCCATCGGCATCGCCCTGAGCGTGTGGTCGATGTCGAGCTATGCCACCGCGTTCGGGCGGGCCGCGAACAGCGTTTTTGAGATCCAAGAGGGTCGTCGCTTTGTGAAGTTCCGCGGCCTCATGCTTGTGCTCTCGGCCTTCCTCCTTGCGGCCTTTGCTGCCGTGGCTGTGCTCCTGCTCACCACCACCAACGTCGCCACCGCCATCGGTGAAGCGTTCGGCTTTGGGGAACCCTGGGTCGCGATCTGGTCGTACGGTCGCTGGCCGGTTCTCGGTGGCATCCTCACTCTCATCATTGCGGTGCTGTACTACTACACCCCCAACATTCGTCACGAACGGATGCGGTGGGTCAGCACCGGCGCCGTGTTCGCGATAGTGACGTGGGGCCTCGCGACCGCGGGGTTCGGTTTTTACGTCTCCACGATCGCGAACTACGACCGCGTCTATGGCTGGCTTGGGGGAGCGCTCGCGCTGCTGATTTGGCTCTATATCAGCAACCTCGCGGTCGTGGCCGGCGTCGAGGTTGATGCCGAGTTCACCCGCCTCCGCCAGCTGAGGGCTGGCGTCTCAGCAGAGAACACCGTGCAACTGCCCGTGCGCGATACCTTTCGCAATCTCGTGTTGGCTCGCCGTCAGGCAGCGGATGAGGCTGCCGGCATCGCCATTCGCGAGAACGCGGCCGAGAGCGAATAGCCACCAAGCGGGTTTGCAACTGCACCCGGAAGTTCAGCTGTACCTGCAGGTTCAACTACGGCTGCGGTACGAGCTCGACCTGCAGAATGCGGTCGTCACCGTCGCGGGGGTCGCCCCGGCCGTCGGTGTTGTTGGTAAGCATCCAGAGGGTGCCATCGGGGCCGGGAATGACATCACGGATGCGGCCGGCAGCATTCTCGAAAGTCGCCGTCGCGGTGGTCGTTTCGCCGGGATGAATTTCCCACAGGCGTTCGCCGCCGAGACCGGCCATGAAGAAGGTGCCGTCGATGAAGGTGAGGCCGCTGGGGCTCGCGTCGTCGGTCGCCCACTGATAGCTGGGTTCTTCGAAACTCGAATCAGTGGATTCCCCTTCTGCGAGCGGCCAGCCATAGTTGGCGCCCGCGCGAATGATGTTGAGCTCATCCCACGTGTTTTGGCCAAACTCTGAAGCCCACAACTGGCCTTCGTCGTCCCACGCAAGGCCCTGCGGGTTGCGGTGACCGAGGGAGTAGACCAGCGATCCGTCGAAAGGGTTGTCGTCGGGAACGGAGCCGTCAGGCAGCAGCCGAAGAATTTTGCCGTTGAGACTGTCGAGGTCTTGGGCTGATTCGGGGTCACTCGCGTCGCCGACAGTGGCGTAGAGCATCCCGTCGGGGCCGAAGGCGATGCGCCCGCCATTGTGAATGCGCGACTTGCCCAGGCCGGTAATGATGTCGACGCTCGCGCCGAGGGCATAGCTGCCAGCCTCACCTTCGAGTTCGAAACGCACGATGCGATTGTCCGCCGCGGTGGTGAGGTAGGCGTACAGCTGGGTCTCGTCGAGCATGGCAAGACCGAGCAGCCCGCCCTCGCCGTCGGGGGCAGCCTCGCCTACGATCCCGACTTCGCGAAGATCTCCGGCTGCGGTCAATTCTTTGATGAGCTGGGTGTCGCGTTCGCTAATCAGCGTCGAACCGGATGCCAGCCGCACCATCGACCACGGAGCGTCCAGCCCCGAAACGATCGTCGTCGCTTCCTCCGCGGCGTTGACTGTCACGGCGGCGGCGTCGACGCTTGGCGCCGACGTTCCTGCTGACTGTTCTGGCTCAGCAACGGGCGACTGAGCGCATCCCGCTAGCAATCCAATAACGAGCACGGCGGTGAAACGGGGAGAACGCATGCGCTAATCCCACCGTAGATTCGTCTGAGAAGAAAGGTCTTGGCGTCTTTGCTCCCCGATTGTGGCTAGGTTTCGTACTCGTAACTAGGAGTTTCGAGAGTCAACCGAGCCGCGGAAACCACGCAAGCGCAGGCTGTTCGTCACGACGAAAACCGACGAGAACGCCATGGCCGCGCCCGCGATGAGCGGGTTGAGCAGACCGAGCATCGCGATCGGCAGTGCTGCCACGTTGTAGGCGAAGGCCCAGAACAGGTTTCCCCGGATGATCCCGAGGGTGCGCTTAGCGAGGCGAACCGCGTCGGCGACAACCATGAGGTCACCACTGACGACGGTGATGTCGCTGGCGGCGATCGCGGCATCCGTTCCGCCACCCATGGCAATGCCGAGGTCCGCGGCGGCCAGAGCGGCAGAGTCGTTCACTCCATCGCCGACCATCGCGACAACACGGCCTTCGGCCTGCAGCTGACGGATGACGTCGAGCTTGCCCTGCGGAGTGATGCCGGCGTGCACGTCGGTGATTCCGACCGTTGCGGCGACGGATGCTGCAGCGCCGGCGTTGTCACCGGTGAGCAACACAGGGCGCAGGCCGAGACGGATGAACTCGGCGATGGCGTCCGCACTGCTTGCCTTCACGGTGTCGCCGACAACCAGCACGCCTCGTGCCTGACCGGCCCATGCGATGACCATCGCGGTTGACCCGGCGGCTTCGGCTTTCTCGACTAAGGCGCGGGCAGCATCCGACACCGTCTGGTGCTGGTCAGCGGTGAGCCATGACGGCTTGCCGACGAACACCACGGTGCCATCAATCGTGGCCTGAACGCCGGTGCCCGCGTGGGCGGCGAAGTCGGTGACGGCGGGCAGCTCGAGGTCGCGATCGGCGGCGGCGGCAACAACGGCTCGGCCGACCGGATGCTCGGAGCCAGCCTCCACGGCGGCGGCGCGAGCCAGCACGAGCTGCTCGTTTTCGCCGTCGAGCACCTCGATACTGCTGAGGCGCATTTCGCCGGTCGTGACGGTGCCGGTCTTGTCGAGCACGATGGTGTCGACCGAGCGGGTTTGCTCGAGAACCTGCGGTCCGCTGATGAGGATGCCGAGCTGCGAGCCGCGACCGGTGCCCACGAGTAGGGCGGTGGGGGTTGCGAGGCCGAGGGCGCAGGGGCACGCGATGACGAGCGTGGTGACGGCGGCCGTGAAGGCGAGTTCGATGGGCCCGCCGGCGATCATCCAGCCGACGAACGCAACCACGGCAAGCACGAGCACGACCGGAACGAAGATCGCCGAAACGCGGTCGGCGAGACGTTGGATGTCGGCTTTGCCGGTCTGAGCGTCTTCGACCATGCGACCGAGTCGGGCCAGTTCGGTGTCGCGGCCGACGCGGGTGATTTCGATGACGAGGCGTCCGCCGACGTTGAGAGTGGCACCGGTGACGCGGTCGTCGGGGCCGACTTCGACGGGCACCGATTCGCCCGTGAGCATGCTCGCATCGACGGCAGAGTTGCCTTCGAGAATGAGCCCGTCGCTGGCAATCTTCTCGCCCGGGCGAACCACAACGCGGTCGCCGACGACGAGCGAGGAGACAGCAACGCGCTGTTCGACGCCGCCGCGCAGAACGGCAGCATCTTTCGCGCCGAGTTCAAGGAGAGCGCGCAGCGCCGCCCCGGATTCGCGACTGGCACGAGCCTCGATGTACTTGCCGAGCAAGATGAACACGGTGACGGCAGCGGCAACTTCGAGATAGATCTCGCTCGCGCCGCCGTGCGGGGTTCCGAAGAACGTCATCGTCATGTGCATGCCGGGCTCGCCCGCACCACCGAAGAAGAGGGCGTAGAGCGACCAGCCGAAGGCGGCCGTGATGCCCAGGCTGATGAGGGTGTCCATCGTCGCTGCACCGTGGCGCGCGTTGGTGGCGGCGGCGCGGTGGAACGGCCACGCACCCCATACAACAACCGGGGCTGTGAGGGTCAGAGCTAGCCACTGCCAGTAGGTGAATTGCAGTGCCGGGATCATCGACATCAGCACGACCGGCACGGCCAGTGCGGTCGAGACGAGCAGACGGTGCAGCAACTGCGAAGCCCAGTCGTCATCGCTGCTCTTAGGGCTCGCGTTGTCGTTCTCGTCGCGTTCCTGAATGGGCGCCGGGATGACGGCGCTATACCCGGCAGCCTTCACGGTTTCTAGAAACTGCTCCGGATCGGAGCCCTCGGGCGCGCGAACGCGAGCTTTCTCGGTGGCGTAATTGACGGTCGCCTCGACACCGGGGAGCTTGTTGAGCTTGCGCTCGATGCGGCCCGCGCAGGAGGCGCAGGTCATTCCGGTGATGTCGAGTTCGACATCCAGAAGGTTGCTGGTGCCGGGCGCTGCGGTGGTGGCGGTGCCGTCGGTAGTTGTCGCGTTGTCGGGTGCCGCGGCCATTAGAGGCTCGTCACGAACGTGTAGCCGGCCTCCTCGATTGCGGCGCTGACGGTGGCGTCGTCGAGAGGAGTCTCAGACGTGACAGAAACGGTGGAGGGCAGGCCCGAGGCGAGGTCAACCGAAACTTCGGTGACGCCATCCACTTCGGAAAGCTCTTCAGTGACACTGGAGACGCAGTGGCTGCAGGTCATTCCTTCGACCAGGTAATCGGCGGTGTGAGACATGTTTCTCCTTCGATTGCCGCAGGCGCGAGGCGCGGGCGGAAGTTGTTGTTAGGAACGAGTTCTAGGAACGAACGAGGCGCGCGATCGCGGCACTCGCTTCGCGAAGTTTTTCGTCGGCGACCGGGCCGCCTTCGCGGCTGGCTTCGGCGACACAGTGGGTGAGGTGGTCATCAAGCAGCGCGAGCGCTACAGACTCGAGGGCCTTCGTGGCGGCAGACACTTGCGTGAGCACGTCGATGCAGTAGGTGTCTTCTTCAATCATTCGGTGGATGCCGCGAACTTGACCTTCTGCGCGACGAAGGCGCTTGAGCAGCACTTCTTTGTCTTCGACATAACCGACCATGATATTCCCTCCAACTGGATACCCCCAAGGGGTATTCCCATTAGACGCCTCTCGCAACGAGAAGTCAACCCGAAACCACGTGCGGCGCGAGCTGGCCCGATGGCTGCGGTGGCGGCGGCGCGGCCGGGGCGCGAGCTGACCCGGTGGCTAGGCTGCGAGCGCAGGCTGAGTAAGTGCCGACTCGAACTCGTCTACCGAACCGGCCACGGCATCCAGCTCACTGTTCTGAAGAATGGTGCTGATGCTGCCATCGTCGTGATGCGCAAGCACGACAGGCAATCCTGTGGTGGCGACGTGTGCGATCTCGGCGGGAGTGATTTCGTTGCGGTGTCGCACGGTGAAGGGCACACCGAGGCGCGCCACCATGGCGTCCCACTGGGGTTTGCGGCGAATCGGTGAGTGCGTGATGTCGCACAGCGAGCACGCGGCGGTGCCGAGCATGTGACCGATCACGTACCGAGTTTCGCCCCAGACGCCGCCATCAGCGTTGTAGATACCGGTGTAACGGATGATCGCCATGATGCCTCCTCGCCCGGCACGGTGCCGGAACTCCTGTGTGAGGAGTTATTCGGAGGCCTGGGCTGGTGCGTTTGGCGAGGCGGGTGTGTGTAGGGCCGTGGGGGTCAGTCGGGAACGCTGAACGACCGCGCCCATCGCGCTTTTCTCAACAGGATGACCACGGAGACTACTGTCACGATCGTGATGGAGATGATGATCAGCACCACATTGGCATCGACCCAGGTCGCGAAGAACCGTGCAAAACCAGAGCTGAGGATGCCGCCGGTGCCGCCGTCGTAGAGGTAGGTGAGAAACAGGCTGTACGGGTAGCTGATCGCGGCCGCAATGATCATCGTCACAATGCCGAGGCCTGCGGCGACGCCGAAGCCGTGCTCTTGAACGGGAAAGCGGTCGGAGGCGCGAGCGAAGAGCGAGAAGGCAATCAGAATCGCGAAGGGGGCGGTAGCGGCTCCCGCGGTTGGCGAGGCGAGGCCGAATATTGCGGCGAGTGCGGCAGCAAGGGGGATGGTGAGTAACGTGACGAGCACTCCGCGGCGAAAGCGGTACGGCCCGTCAGGCTCGAGGATTATGTTGCCGCGGCCGTGCTCAGCGGCAGCGATTTGGGCTTCGACTTCAAATACGCGCCCTTGAGCGTGGGCATAGTTGCCGGGGCCAGGGTTTTGATACATCTCTGACACTGTTATCACCTCGTGTGGCGCGGCGGGAGTTTCTCGCCGGGCACCTTTTCGCTAGCTCTCAGGATACCTAAGTATTTCTCCACAGTGGGCCTTTCACAGTGAGGATCTTGATGCCGCACCGGTTGCGTGGCTGTTTCCCGTGGATGGTTATCTTTCCGTTCGAAGACCTGACCATGCCCTAATCGCTTTGTGGGCGAGGTCGCTCACCCTCGACGAGAACCCCTTCGTGATTTCCTGTTCGTCGAGTGGTTTTCCATTGAGGATGATGCCGGGGGACGAGGCATTGATGGTCATGACGTGATTGGCGAACCGATTGGCTGCATTCGCCGAGTTGGTGGCGGATGACGACAACGCTTGTCGCGACGTCTCGAAGCGGGTGGTCGCTGATGTTGCTGCAGCATTGGCTTTCGCGATGATGCTTTCGCGGTGCGCAGCGAGGGCTTTGGCGACGTTCATGACAATCACGAGGATGGCGACAACGGCGGTGACGGTTAGCGGAATGGCGACTTGTTCGGCCCGAGTCGGGAAAGGAAAATCGGCGCGCCCCGCGAGGATGTCCTCAATGATTCCGGTCGTGCCGCCGTTAGAAACGAAGCTGGTGTAGACGTCAGAGAGCAGGCCGGAGAGGGCTCCGAGAACGGTAGCGATGGTGCCAACGACGAGGGCGAACATGAAGTCACGGCCGCGTGTCACGGTCTGGCGAGAACCTACGGCAAAGAGCTGAAAGGCCGTGAGCATTCCGAGGGCGCCGAAGATGGCTGCGATTCCGAATCCCAGCAGGCCAACAAGGATTGCGGCGGCGATTGCGAGGGGGATCGCGAACAGCGAGAGAAATGCTCCGAGGCCGAAGTTGTAGGGCGTGGTGTCGGCGGGAAGGGTGCGACCGTTGGTGTTCGCGGCGGAGATCATGGCGGCGGAGTGGCGTTCGAGCGAGCGCGCGTACTTGGCGGGGCTCTGCTGTGAGAAGAGACCTGACATTGTGGCGACCTCCGATCGCACCGCAACGGCTCCGTTGCTCGAGTTAACAGAATAGCTTTCTTGCCGGTGAGGCGGCAGGGAGCGTACGAAGTGCCCGTGGGGCGCGGATGTCCTGTGGTGGGTTCACTGCACACGGTTAACGGTTGCGAGGCCCCGAGGGGTTGCCGCCTGCGGTTACCCGCGCAGCGTTATCCGCGCAGGGCAAGCGCGAACGGCAGTACGGCATCCGCGCCGGCGTCGCGGAGTGCTTTCGCGGCGATCGTGAGCGTCCAGCGCGAGTCGACGAGGTCATCTACGAGCAGGATGGGGCCGTTGGGCAGTTCGCCGCCCGCCCATTCGAACTGTTGCCACACACTCGCGAGCCGGTAGGCGCTATTGCCGCCGGGCTCACCCTGTGGTCCATCACCGGTGAGCGAGAGTGACCCGAGGTAGGGCAGTTTGCCCGCGCTCGCGAGGGCTTCGGCGACGGATGCCACGAGTTGTGGTCGGCGGCGTGACGGCATCGAGACCACGGCGACGGGTCGCTCATCCCAGCCCCAGTCGGCGAGTACGCGCACGCAGGCGGCAACGAGCGCGGGGCTCGCTGGTGCGTCGGGGGTGCCGGGGGCGAAGAGGGTGCGCAGGGTGCCGCCCCAGCCGAGGTCGTTGAGGCGGGCGAGGGCGCGGCCTTCGAGGGAGCGTTGGTCGGGGTTGATGCGTCCGCGCACGGGCACGCCCACTTTGTCGGCTCCGGTGGGCCATTGGGCGCGGGGTTCGATGGGCACACCGACTTTGTCGAGGGTGGCGGTGGCACGGCTGGTGGCATCCGTGCTGATGTCGGTGGGGTACCAGATCCCGGCGCAGTTGTCGCAGCGGCCGCAGGGGGTGGCGGTGTCGTCGTCGAGGGCGCGTTGCAGAAATTCCATGCGGCAGCCTTCGGTGCCGGCGGGGAGCTGTTCGTAGTCGAGCATGTTCTGTTGTTCGGCGCGGCGGGCGGCGGTGACTCCGGCGTAGCGTTCGGCGTCGTAGCTCCAGGGTTGGCCGGTGGCGGTCCAGCCGCCTTGCACGCGGGCGACGGCACCGTCGACATCCAACACTTTGAGCAGCAGTTCGAGGGGGCTGCGGCGCAGGTTCACGCGCGCTTCGAGCGCGGGGGTGGAGACGGGCCCGGCGCCAGAGTCGGCGGCGGCGGTGAGCTCGGAGATCACGAGTTCGGCGTTGGCTTGGTCGGGCATGGATGAGGTGGCGAAGTATTCCCAGATGTCGCGGTCTTCGGGCCCGGGCATGAGCAGTACGTCGGCGTTGTCGGTGGCACGCCCGGCGCGGCCGACCTGTTGGTAGTAGGCCACGGGAGAAGAAGGGGCACCGAGGTGGATGACGAAGCCCAGGTCGGGCTTGTCGAAGCCCATGCCGAGGGCGCTGGTGGCAACGAGCGCTTTGACGGTGTTGTTCTTGAGCGCCTGTTCGGACTCTTCGCGTTCTTGCGGGTCGGTTTTGCCGGTGTAGGCGCGCACATCCATGCCGCTATCGCGCAGCAGTCGCGCGGTGTCTTCGGCGGCCGAAACGGTGAGCGTGTAGATGATGCCGCTGCCGGGCAGTTCGGCGAGGTGACTCAGCAGCCAGCCGAGGCGAGCTCGGGCATCCGGCAATTTCAGTACGCCAAGCCGCAGGGATGCTCGCGCGAGGGGTCCGCGGATGGTGACGACTTCGGTGCCTGCCGCGGCTGTGCTCTCGGCGACGCCTGTGGTGCCTGCGGGGTTTTCGACGCTAGGGCTGCCGTCGGTGCCGCCGCTTGCACCACCTTCGAGCTGCGCGGCAATGTCGGCGACGACGCGGGAGTTGGCGGTGGCGGTGGTGGCGAGCACGGGTACGCCGGCGGGCATGGTGGCGATGAGTTCGCGCAGGCGGCGGTAGTCGGGGCGAAAGTCGTGGCCCCAGTCGCTGATGCAGTGCGCTTCGTCGACGACGAGCATCCCGATGCGGTTGATCAGTGCGGGCAGTTGGTTGTCGCGAAAGCTGGGGTTGTTGAGGCGTTCGGGCGAGACGAGCAGCACATCAACTTCGTCGTTGGCGAGCTGCTGCTGAACTTCAGCCCATTCGTGGGGGTTGGTGGAGTTGATGGCGACAGCCCGAACTCCGGCGCGGGATGCCGCGGCAATCTGATCACGCATCAGTGCGAGCAGTGGCGACACGAGCACGGTAGGCCCCGCACCTCGCCGGCGCATCAGCAGCGTGGAGACGAAGTAGACGGCGGACTTTCCCCACCCGGTGCGCTGCACCACGAGCGCCCGGCGGCGCCCATCGACGAGCGTCTCGATCGCCTCAAACTGCCCCTCATGAAAATCGGCAGTCTCATTGCCCACAAGCGTGCGAAGAACGGTCAGGGCCTCAGTGCGGGTATCTGTCACGTGGCTAGTGTGTCAGGGGGTGCTGACTTTTTATCCGTTGCATTGAGGTCAAAGCATCCATGAACGTTGCCCATCTCGACTTGTAGTTTGATTCGATGGCCAGTCAAGCCGCCGATGTCGGCGCCACACGAGATAATCAAACAATGCTTAAGTCACTTGAAATTTGCGCCGGTGCCGGCGGGCAAGCCATCGGTTTAGAACGCGCGGGTTTCCAACACGTTGCGGTCGTTGAGAATGACAAACATGCAGCTGCAACTTTGCGGCTCAATCGCGACAACGAAGAGACGACTGGAAGACATCGTTGGCCGGTGCTGGAGATGGATGTGCACGAGCTCGACGGCAGCGATTATCCAGGTTTGGACCTTTTTGCGGGTGGTGTCCCATGCCCTCCATTCAGCATTGCTGGCAAGCAGCTCGGAGCCGACGATGAACGGGATCTTTTTCCCAAAGCATTGGAAATCGTTCGAGACGCACAACCCAAAGCTGTCCTTCTAGAGAATGTGCGCGGGCTTAGCTCGGCGCGATTCGCCGACTACCGGTCACAAGTTGTTCAAACCTTGGAGGATTTGGGGTATACGACTTGGTGGCAGATCATAAATGCTTCAGAACACGGGGTTGCGCAACTTCGCCCTCGTTTCGTTCTTGTTGCGATTAAGCACATCTATGCCGAAGGGTTTGAGTGGCCACGTCCAGTGGCATCTCCCCCAACTGTAGGCGAGGTCCTCTACTCCCAGATGGCATCCAACGGATGGGGTGGCGTAGATGACTGGATGGAACGAGCGAATGCCATCGGTCCGACTTTGGTCGGTGGAAGTAAGAAGCACGGTGGCCCGGATCTGGGGCCGACTCGAGCTCGCGAAGCGTGGCTAGCCCTCGGGGTCGACGGACGCGGACTCGCCAACGAGCCTCCGGCGAGCGATTTCGTGGGTTCTCCAAGACTTACCGTGCCGATGGCTGCGGCTATCCAAGGATTTCCCGACGACTGGAAGTTCAGCGGCGGGAAGACAGCCTCGTATCGACAAGTGGGAAACGCATTCCCGCCACCCGTCGCTGAAGCAATCGGTCGAAGTATTGCGCGTGCGTTGCGGAAAAAGCCGAAGCAAAGCGTGAATGCGCTTAAGCCCGTTGTAGACGGTGTCGAGCAATAGCCTCAATTGTGACCCGGCAGATTACGGGGTTCCAACGAAACGGAGACAAACGTGACAGCGTTGCGCGATGACTATCCTGAGGGAGCGTATTCCCCGGACGGAGTCTTGTGGTGGGAGCAGGAATTTCACTCAGGCACTCGGCAAGTGTTTGGCGGCGAGCAGAAGTTAGCAGCTTGGCTTTATTGGAACGTCGATGAGGGGTCTACTTTCACGATGCCTGTACTTCGTGAAGCCCTCGATAGTGAAGCAGAGCATTTGAACCGCCGGCTCCGCTCGCTGCGTGAGCTTGGATGGGTTCTTCCGTCATACCAGGATGATCGCACTCTCGGAACTGGCCAGTATCGCGTTGAGGCGAAAGGCTGGTGGCCAGGTGAGGGTGCACGTCCAAGAACTGGCGGTGCGGTTAGTCAGCGCATTCGAAGAGTCGTTTTTGACCGCGATGGCAGCCGCTGTGTGATCTGCGGAGTTGGAAGCGGGGAGCAGTATCCTGGCGAGCCAACGAGCAGAGCCACGATGACCATCGGACACCGAATTGCGCAGGCATTAGGTGGAAGTGATCGGCCAGATAACTTGCGCACAGAGTGCAGTCGGTGCAATGAGCCCCGACGTGAAGAAGGACGCAGACCGGAACGATTCGACGAGATTTTTACTGAGATTCGTCGATTCTCGAGAGAGGATCTACGGACGCTCCATCAGTGGGTTGTCGATGGCCAGCGTAGCCGTTCGAAAGTAGACGAAATCTATGATCGGCTTAGGTCGCTCGGCCACGAAGAGCAGCGCGATGCGGCTTCGCGTATTCAAGAAATGCTATTAGGGCGAGCATGATATTGCGGCTTTTCCATATTAAATTACATGGATGATTAGCTCGAGCTGATGAGTAGAGATCGCTATGGAGCGCTCCCCGTCTTCTCAATCAGCTCAACCACGGGGATGTCGGTCGGCGCCCATTCGAGGTCGCTCAGCTCGGCAGGCGCGAGCCAACGAACTTCCGCGTGCTCGGTCAGCACTGGCGTTTTGGAGAGCAGTTCGCCCACTGACACCTCGAACTCAAGTTCTTCGCTGATTTCCCGAGCGAGCGCATCGCGGAGAATCTGATCAGCTTCGATTTTGCCGCCGAGGGAACTCCCACATGCAGGACGATGCACCACGATGCACCACGAGGCCCGCGCGGGGCGCACAGGATGAGGCCGTCGCGCACGATGACTGCGACGACGACGCCGATCCGTTTCTTCAAAGACGATCTCTTCTGGGTTTTTTCGACGGGCGACCGTCGAACTTTTGCATGCGGCGGAACTGGGCGAGTCTGGATTGTGCGGCGCGCAACGCTGTAGGTTGCCGCAGCGTCACACACACATTCCTCCCGGCGATTAGCTCAAGTTTGGTCGCCAGGCAGGCCCATAAAGCTTGCGAGAAAATCGGCGGACTCGCCATCACTTGCGCCTAAGGCTTTGTTGAATCGACCCAACCATCCTCTAATTCCAACTCGGGGGATTCTGGACCGAAATAGGGCCATCGATCGATCGCCCAGGCTTGCAGTTCCAGCGAACGATGGGCGATCGTCTTTGGTGTCCATTCCTCATAATCGTCGTAGATGTGCTTTGTAGTCGCGAAAACCGTCTCGTTGCTGAGCCGCGCACGCGCATCTGCCCAGTTTCCCGATCCCTTCCCAGCGTTGGCAGCGTTTGAGAGAGGGACGAGGTTCGCCCAGGTGTTCAATAGGGCATTGTGTTCGTCGGGTGTGAACGACAGAGTCCAATCGCCGGAATGGCTTTGAGGCATTACGTGATCGACTGTCACACTAGGGAACGACTCTAAGACATCGCCAGACGTGTGAACTCTCTCGTATTCGGTGAGCACGTAGGCACATATCCGCCGGTGGTAGAGGTCCCCAGATTCGATTGCTTCTTTGACCCTATCGTTCGCGGGAAATACGACCGTGTTGGAGACGATTTCTTTCCTGACGAGAGCAGGGTCCCCTCCAGCGTCTACCCACAGCCTCTTGAAGATGGCATGCAATCCAGTCGGCTCGATACCAAGGAGCGCTCGGCGAACGAGGAACGATTCGATAATCTCTAGGCACTTCACTGCGGCGAACGTGTCGATGTCCCCAGAACCCGTTGCGGTGAGCAGCTGAATTATGTAGGGGTAGCAGGAGCTCGGCCGGTTCAGATCGTTCAATCGCCGCACTGCAATAACGAGCTCGGGCTCAAGGCCGTCGAGCTTCGCAGAATGAATCGCGTTGTAGCTCGACTGGTAGCGGCGAAGATCGCGCATGATCGCCAGCATCTGTTGCTTCGGGTCATTGGTATCTGCGGCATCCTCGCTCCACCGGCGGGCGAGGGCCTTGAACGTTGAAGACTTTGTGACCTGCGGATCGATGGTTAACGCAAAGGGGAAAAAATAACCTGTTTTCGCTGCATCGTCCGCAAACGCATCTTCGAATGGCTTCCACTCTTCCGAGTAGAGCTTCAAAGCCAACTTGGCGTCGTCGCGAAGTCGTTTGAGGACCTCATTGCGTACTAAATCGATGATTCCGAGTTTCACACCTTCGTTGTTTAGGCGGTCGAAAACTTCGTTCGGATCATGTGCGTCACCGAGGCGAATTTCGACGAATTCGAGGTTGTCCAGGAGCACATCCCGGAGCCTGCCGATTCGCGCAACAACTTGATCTTCGGTTAGCGGGGTTCCGGTTTCTGACTCCGAAGTTCGCTTTTCGACGTGACCGAGCAATAGCTTGTAGGCTTTCGCGAGATCGCCACTCGACTCACCTGCTTCTCTCTCTACATCAATATCGAGGTCGAAGCCGTCGCCGAACGCGGATCTCAAAATGTCGTTAAACTGTCTCGTGTCTTTGAGCGTCGGGCGCAACTTCGGCTGGTTTTTAGTAGCGCGCTTCCGGCTGACCACGTACTGCTCAAAGAGGTCGCTCGCAATGTCCTTGCCTGCGTCTCCGAACCGACGCGCGTGGGCTGCCAAAGCCACGATCGTTAACACCATCGTGGTCATTCTCTGCTGGCCATCGATTATCCAGTAAAGCCCGGCTTCGCCCGCGGTCGAAGGGCGTTCGTCGTCGAAAACTAGAGCCCCAAGAAATCTGCCCTTGTATTGTTCGTCCAGAATGGTGTCGATGTCCTCCCAAAGCATGTCAATTTGAGCACGCCCCCAGACGTATCTTCTCTGGAAAAGAGGACAGTACAGCTGTACGTCGTCCTTCAGTCGGTCTCCTAGACTCACTGGGGCCGCTTCGAGCCCGCGCACTTCCGCCATGAACTTCACTCTCGATTAGAGGATTCTTCCGTTTTGCCAGGATAGGGGAGGGCGCTCAGCCGTTGCATGCCCCCAAAAGGGGCTTACCGCTCCTGAGCGAGCTCCGCTTATTCATGGCCACCTGCTTCTTTTAGGCGGCAACGGTTCATCGGACTCCGGCGATCGGACACTCTCGCGCCGCGTACGCCGTTGGCTGCTTGGGCACCCTACTAAAGATTGGTAACGGCAGGCTCGGCGAGTAGTTGATTTGACTCGATGCGGACTGAGCTTGCCGCCGTCGCAATCAGCGCGACCGCGGGGATGTCGGCAGGCGCCCAGTCGAGCGAACTCAGTTCGGCGGGCGCGAGCCAGCGCACCTCCGCGTGCTCGGTCAGCACCGGCGTTCCGGAGAGCAGCCCGCAGTAGAACGTGGTCAGCGCGACGATTCCGAAGTCGTATTCGCGAGTGGTCGTGGTGATCAGCTCGCCTACGGCCACTTCGCACTCAAGCTCTTCGGTGATCTCTCGCGCGAGCGCATCGCGAGGAGTCTCGCCGGCCTCGATCTTGCCGCCGGGAAACTCCCACATCCCGGGCAAGGCTCCGCCGGGTCCGCGCTGGGCGCACAGGATCAGACCATCGCGCACGATGACCGCGCCGACGACATTGATCTGTTTCTTCACTGCTGATCCTTCTTGGCGGCTGATCGATTCCAGAGGCTCTTCTTCTCCGGCTGGTTCACCAGCGGCTCGCCATTCAGCAGAATACCGGGACTGTTGCGCGGGGTGGCGGAGGCGGGAGCGTCTGCCGGTGCGGCGGCGTGAGCATCCGGAGCGCTCGACCCGTTCCAGGTGTCAGGGGGCTGAACGTCGGCAGCTTCGCGACGGGTGGCCAGGGCACTGCGGCCCGCGCTCACCACCAGGATGACTGAGAACACGATCACAAGGAGCGCCGGGATCAGCACCTCGAGAATGCTATTGCTGAGCTGGAGTTCGACCCGGCGGGCGAAGACGCTGCCGAACAGGCCGCCCTTGTCGCCAGCCGAGATGAAGGAGCGGTAGACGGCTGCGAGGTATCCGCTGATGAACCCGAGCGTCACCGCGATAGCGCCAATCAGGGCGCTCAGCGCGAAGCCGGCGCCGCTGATGGCTTTGCGGCGGGAACCGAACGTGAAGAGCGCGAAGACGGCCAGCATCCCGACCGCGGCGAAGGCTGAAGCGAACCCGAAGCCGAGCGACGCCAGCACTGTTGTCACCGCTACCGCCAGCGGGATCGCGAGCAACGCGAACGCGACACCGCGCCCAAAGCTGTAGGGACGCGGGGCGGGGTCAAGAACCTCAGTCACAGCAGGGCCTCCATCGGTATTCATGCGAGCCAGTGCGCGGCTGCGGCTGTTGGACAATCGCTGCAGCGCGAGTTCGGGCAAGGGGCGTTCCCTGCGATCATCATCGAGACTACTGTTCGCGCGCAGTCGCGAGCCACTGTGGGCAGCTCGGGCGCCACCACCGGTAGCGGGTGTCAGTGGCGCCGGTTCCCGCTGCCGAGGCTACTTCTTGGGCTTCTTTTCGTCGAGCGGTTTTCCGTTGAGCAGGATGCCGCTGGAGGATTCGTTGAGGGTGGGGGAGAGTGCGGGGCTGCTCGTTGCCGTTGTCGCATTTTTCTCCCGTGCGGGACTTGGTGCGGCAACCGGTGCGGCACCTGGTGCAGTGAACTCGGAAAACTGTTCAGCCGTCAGAACTCGCACCCGGCCTGTTCCGTTCACTATCTGGGATCTGAGCTGAACTATTCCGATAGCGAGCACGATGCCTACGGCGCACACGACCAGAATTTCGGCGCGGCCCTCGCTCACTCGTTGGCTGAGGACGGTGGCGAAGGTGTCGCCGAAAAATCCGCCATCTCCGGAGACTGCCAAGAACGAGGCGTAGGAATGGGCTATCACCGCGGCGCCGAAGCCAAGCATGACCGCGACCCCACCAATGGCGATCGCGGTGACGAGCGTGCGCCCTCTGAGCGGTGATCGATGCGATCCGAGGTCGAATAGTTTCAGCGCCACCCACATTCCGGAGGCGGCGAAGAATATCCCGATCATTTGCCGCACGCCCGTTGCCAACGCGATCACCGTGGGGATGAGGATCGCCACAGGGATTGCTGTGAGGGCGAGCACGAATCCGCGTCGCGGTGCGTACTGTTTCGCGAGGCGTGCGGGAACCTTTTTCGACAGCCTGACAACGGCTTTATAAGTATTTTTTGTCATGACATCGCTGTTGTCGGTTCGCGACTTGTGGGGGCTAGCGGTGCTCAACACGGTGTCCATTCAGTAGACCTCCGGATGGTGGAGGGGCGCTTTCAGGCGACGGTTTCTGCGCCACGTCTCGGCCTCGCGCATCAGCATAACCGACAGCGAATATAACGCGCGCGACCCTTATTCACCCGTGACGGCGTCAATAGGGAACAGCGGCGATGCTGCGACGGCATCACTACTTCTGGCAGCTCGGGCACCACCACATGTAGCGGGTGTCGGTGGGGCCGGTGCCGAGCTGATCCGACTCGATGCGGGTGCCGCAGCGCAGGCACGGTTCGCCGCGCCGCCCGTGCACCCAGTAGCGGGGCTTGCCGCGCGGCAGGCCCGTGAGGTTGCGGATCGGGCGGTCCTTGTTCACCATGATCGCCTTGTAGCCGAGCGCGACGAGGCGTTTCGGGTCGGCGATGTCGCCGATGGGGGTGTGCGGGCGCACGCCGCGCAGAAAGCTCAACTCGTTCGCGAACACGTTGCCGAGGCCGGCGAGGTTCCGCTGATCGAGTAGTGCGAGAGCGACCGGCCGCTCGGGGTCTGAGAGCAGATTCGCCAACGCGAGGTCGGCATCCCAATCGGGGCCGAGCAGGTCGGGCCCGAGGTGCCCCACAATGCTGTCTTCGGATGCCGTGGGCACCGCCTCAAGCAGCCCCAGTTCAAAACCTACCGCGGTCTTCGTTGCGGTACTCAGCACCCCGCGAGCCAGGTAGGAGGGCTTGCGCCACCGTTCCCCGGCGCCGTAAATCTGCCACACGCCCTCCATCTTGAGGTGGCTGTGGATGGTGAGGCCGCCGCCGGGTTCGACGGCTGCGCCTGTGCCTGAGCCGGTGACTGCGCCCGAGGCTGCTGAAGCGACGGAGTCGGCGGCTGGCGCAACCCGAATCAGCAGGTGCTTGCCGCGCGGCACGACACTCGTGACGGTCTGGCCGCTGAGGTCGAGGGTTGCGAAGGCGGGCACTCGAAAGTCGGTGCGCGTGAGAACCTGGCCGTCGAGTGCCGCCCGCAGCTTCGCGGCCGCCTTGTAGACGGAATCACCCTCAGGCACGAAGCCTCAACCCCTGCGGTGTCGCGACGAATCCAGCCTCCACGAGGGCTTTGCCCACCGGGGTGCCGACGGCGAAGTCGCCATTCACTTTCTCGATGCGCAGCTTGGGCAGGGTTCCGCGGAGGGTGCTCGTGAGCGAACGCGTCGCGGCATCCACGACGGCGGGCTCGAGGTCGAAGGCGAGGAGGGACTTGCCGCCGCGCTCCAAATACAGGGCCAGATGGCCATCGACCATCACCACGACGGCGCCGGCCTTGCGGCCCGGGCGGTGCTTCTTGGGAGCATCCGCAGCGGATTTGGCGGCTGTCGCCCAGCCTTCGTCTGGCGACGAGGGGGCGTCCGAGTCGCTCCCTGCGGGACTACCTGTCGCCGAGCCAGCACCTGCACCAGAACTGCCAGTACCGCCAGAGCCTTCACCGGCATCCGCCCCACCAATCCCGGGCCACCCCAGCGCCGCCCCGTAGGGGTTCGCCGGGTCAGTCGCGGCGAGCGTGATCGCGCGAAGTTCGGGCGCAGCATCCGGATCCCGAGTGAAACCACGCAGGCGGTCAACGGTCGCGCCGGTCGCGAACTGGGCAGCACCGAGACCGTCGATGAAGTAACCGCGGCGTGCCCGACCGGTTTCTTCGAAGCCGCTCAGCACCCGGTACGTCAGGGCGAAGCCACCCCGGATGCCCTCGCTCACGACAGCGCCGCGAGTAACGACCGCGTGCCGTTCGAGCATGAGTTCGGCGGTCGACTTGGCGCGAACGGTGGTGTCGCCCTCCGCGGTTTCGAGGAGAGCCCAGCGGCCGGAAGCGCTCGGCGGTCCGGCTTGAGCCACGGTCGACACGCGTCCCCGGTAGGCGCGAGCGCGGGCCGGTCGAGGCGCACGGGTTGCCCGCACGGTGCCGCTGAGGTGCGATCGAAGGGGAGAAAAGCTGTCGTTGGTGATGAGCGAACGCCACACCAAATCCCACAGCTCCTTGAGCAGCGCCTTGTCATCAGTGCTGCCGACCTGATTCGAGAGCTGCCGGAAGAAGAACGCGCCACCGCCCGCCAGGTCCGCGAGAATGCTCTGCTGCAGTTCGCTCAGCCCATCGCGGTCGGGCTCGGGCAAAGTCAGCGCTGCTGTCGCCGCAGGATGCAGACTGATCCAGCCGTCGTTGCCGGCCAGCGCGCCGTGCCCGGCCCACACCACCTCGCCCGAGGTCGTCAGCTCGTCCAGCCAGGCGGGCGAATAGTCGCGAATGCGGGCGCTCAGAATAAAGTCTTCCCATGCGGATGCCGGGGCCGAATACCCGGCAAGTTGGTCGATCACCTGTGCGAGGCCGTCGATCCCGCGCAGCGAGTCACCGGCAGCGGACACGTGCTGCCACGCGGGCAGGAACCGGCCAAGGGTCGCGTGCGAGACGGGTTCCACTTCTTGGCGGAGTGCCGCGAGGGAGCGGCTGCGCAGGCGTCGCAGCACATCCACGGAGCACCACTCGGTGCCGCTCGCGCCGGGGCGAAACTCGCCATCCACCACGCGACGATCAGCCGCGAGGCGACGCAGGGTGTCCTGCACGACGGCGGTTCCGAGGCCGAAGCGCGCTGCGGCATCCGCGAGTGTGAACGGTCCATGGGTGCGGGCGTAGCGACTCACGAGGTCGCCGACGGGATCGTCGACCGGTTCGATAAACGCGGCGGGAACGCCAATGGGCAACGGAACCCCGAGGGCATCGCGCAGTCGAGCCGAATCTTCGATGACGGCCCAGCGACGTTCGCCCGCGATCGTCACTTCGAGCACACGGTTGGCTTTCGCTAACCCGGTGAGATCGGTCGCGAGTGCCGCCCCGGTCACCAAAGACCGCGCCTCGATCTCGGTGACCGACTGCGGTCCAAGTACGCGCAACAGGTCGACGATCCCTTCCGCATCCCGGGCATGACGTTCGGGAACAAGTCGCTGCAGTTCATTCTCGGTCTGCTCCAAAACTCCGGGGTCGAGCAGTTCGCGCAGCTCAGCACGCCCCAACAGCTCGGCGAGCAGCGCCGGGTCAAGAGACAACGCCGCAGCGCGACGCTCGGCGAGCGGCGAATCACCCTCGTATACGAAAGCGGCCATATAGCCGAACAGTAGGCTGCGGGCGAACGGCGACGGCACATCCGTTTCGGTCTCCATGACCCGGATGCCGCGACTGGCGATGCGCTTCGTCAGCGCCGTGAGTGCCGGCAGGTCGTACACGTCTTGCAGTACTTCGCGCACCGTCTCGAGCACGATGGGGAAGCTCGGGTACTTGCGGGCAACATCCAGCAACTGCGAGGCGCGCTGGCGTTGTTGCCACAGCGGCGAACGCTTGCCGGGGTCGCGGCGCGGCAACAGCAGCGCACGCGCCGCACACTCTCTGAAGCGTGCCGCGAACAACGCTGAGCCGCCCACTTCTTCTGTGACGATCTGTTCGAGCTCGTCAGCGTCGAACACAAAGAGGTCGGCACCGGGCGGCGCGGCATCGGTGTCGGGGATGCGCACGACGATGCCATCGTCACCGGCCATAGCGGCGCCATCCACCCCCAACTGTTCGCGGATGCGCGCCGTAATCGCCAACGCCCAGGGCGCGTGCACGGGCATGCCGTACGGGGAATGTAAGATTACGCGCCAGTCGCCCAGCTCATCCCGGAACCGCTCCACCACGAGAGTCGTGTCGCTCGGAACGTGCCCCGTCGCCGCCTTCTGCTCGGTGACGAGCGCGAGCAGGTTGGTGACGGCATGCTCGTCGAGCCCGATCGATTCGGCCCGTGTGCGCGCATCGTCGGCGGATGCCGTAGCGATTTCTTTAGTGAACGCACCGATGGCCTCGCCCAATTCTGCCGGGCGACCCAGGCCATCACCCTTCCAGAACGGCACCCGACCGGGCTGCCCGAAGGCGGGGGAAACGAGCACTTGATCGTGGGTGATGTCTTCGATGCGCCAGCTGGTGGTACCGAGCGCGAAGACGTCGCCGACGCGCGATTCGTACACCATCTCTTCGTCGAGTTCGCCGACGCGGCGGCCGGGAGCTCCCGCTTCGCCGCCGATCATGAACACGCCAAAGAGGCCGCGGTCGGGGATGGTGCCGCCCGAGGTGACGGCCAAGCGCTGCGAGCCGGGGCGGCCGCTAATGGTTCCAGCAACCCGATCCCACACCACGCGCGGGCGCAGCTCAGAGAATTCGTCGCTCGGGTACAAACCACTGAGCAGGTCAAGGGTTGCGTCGAAGGCACTGCGCGGCAGAGTCGAGAACGGCGCGCTGCGGCGGACGGTGTCGAACCAGTCCTCGATGTCGAGCTCATCCAAGGCAACGGCCGCAACGGTCTGCTGTGCGAGCACATCGAGCGGGTTCGTCGGAACCGAGAGGGCTTCGATCTGACCGCTGCGCATCCGCTCCACAGCAACAGAGGTGTGGATGAGGTCGGTGCGGTGCTTCGGGAACAGCATGCCTTTGGAGATTTCTCCGACCTGGTGCCCGGCTCGCCCAATGCGTTGGAGCCCGCTCGCGACCGATGGCGGCGACTCGACCTGAATGACCAGGTCGACGGCACCCATGTCGATGCCGAGTTCGAGCGAGCTTGTCGCAACAACACAGCGCAGCACTCCGGTTTTGAGGTCGTCTTCGATGATCGCGCGTTGGTCTTTGCTCACGGAACCGTGGTGCGCGCGAGCGAGCAGCGGAGCGGCGCCCATCGTGGAGCCGCCCTGCGCCATCATGTCGGCGGGTGGCTTCCACGGTTGCTGCGGGGCGGCGTAGGCGGCGGCATCCGCACTGGCTTGGCTGCGGGCGCGGGCTTCGTCGCCGTCGACGCTGCCGTCGTTCATCCGTTCGTCGTAAATCTCGTTGAGGCGTGCCGTCAGCCGCTCGGCGAGGCGCCGAGAGTTCGCAAACACAATGGTGGAGCGGTGCTCGAGAATCGCATCCACAATGCGTTCTTCGACGTGCGGCCACAGGGATGCCGCCGACTCGGGCGTTGCCTCGTCGTCTTTGCCGTCGCCACCGCTGGCTTTACCGCGCGCCGACGCCACGGTGCCGGGAATCGTCATGTCGGGCACCGGAACGACAACGCTCAACTCGAACGTCTTGGTCGACGGCGGATGCACGATGGTCACGGGGGAGCGGCCGCCCAGGAACCGCGCAACTTCTTCGATCGGTCGCACCGTGGCCGAGAGACCGATGCGCTGCACGGGTTTCGCGAGCAGAGCATCCAACCGTTCGAGCGACAACGCCAGATGCGCGCCACGTTTGGTGGCGGCGACGGCGTGCACCTCGTCGATGATCACGGTGTCGACGTTCTTGAGCGTCTCGCGGGCCGCCGAGGTGAGCATCAAATACAGCGACTCAGGAGTCGTGATGAGGATGTCGGGAGGCAGCCGGGCGAGCAGGCGCCGGTCTTGCTGGGTCGTGTCTCCCGATCGCACGCCCACGGTGATGTCGGTCTCACCAAGCCCGAGCCGGCGAGCGGTTTGGGTGACGCCGACGAGGGGAGCGCGAAGGTTGCGTTCGACGTCGACGCCGAGAGCTTTGAGCGGAGAAATGTAGAGCACGCGCGTGCGCTGCTTGGGGTTCGCGGGCGGCGGACTCGAGGCCAGCTGGTCGATCGCCCACAAGAACGCGGCAAGCGTCTTGCCCGAACCGGTGGGGGCAACGACAAGTGCATGCGCCCCGGTAGAGATTGCATCCCATGCCCCGAGCTGGGCCGGGGTGGCAGCATCGAACGCGCCCTCGAACCACTCTCGGGTGGCGGGCGAAAATTTGCCGAGCACATCGCTCATGTCTCTATCTTCGTCGCAACCCCTGACAGTGCCCTACGGATTTCGCCGAAGGCGTTCAGCGGGTGCGTCGGCCCGCTACGCGTGCGTGTGCAGAAAGCTCACGAAGTCGTTGAGTTCGTCGGTCGAGATTGCGTGCGCGAGCCCTTCATAGATGCGGGTCTCGGTGCGCGTGTGATCGACAAGCCACTCTTCGGTGCGCTCGATCGCGGCGGTCGGAATAACCGGGTCATCAGTGCCGCGGCCCCAAAACACGGGCGGGCGGATGCTCGAGAGCTTCGCATCTCCCGGGTGCTCGGCACTGGCCACGAACCCGGAGAGTGCGACGGCACAGCTGAAGCGTTCCGGGGCGAGCCGCAATAGTTGGAGCGACATGGCCGCCCCCTGCGAGAAACCGAGGAGGCTCACACTCGTGTACTGCTGGGCATCGAGCCATTCGAGCACGGCGTTGGCGGCGTCATCCACGCCAGAAACCTGGGGGAGGCCGCCACCGCTGAGGTCGATCGGGAACCACGAGAACCCGCCGCTCTCGGGGATCGGCGCGCGCAGCGATGCGATGACCGGACCGAGCGGCAGCGCGGGAGCCAGCGCGAACAGATCGCCCTCGTGCGAGCCGTAGCCGTGCAACAGCACGATGAGCTGACGACCCGCCCGTTCGCGTTCGGGGGCCGACCAGAGCACTGCGGAGGAATCGATCTGCATGACCCAAAGCCTACGCGCCGCGGCTAAGGGAGAACTGTCACGGCGAGGGCGTTCGAGAAGAGTTCAAACTTTGGATCGAACGTCTCGAAGGCAGCAGTGCTGCACGTCAGCGTGGCGACAAGTTCGCTTTCCGAACTTGGCATCGATCGCGCCGCAATCGCTGTTGTCGTGGGCACCCCGTCGGCATTCGTCTGTTCGAGAGTTGCCGTGGCAAATTCGATTGTGGAGTCGCCGTTCGCGGCCGCGAGGGCGAGGTCCGTGGTGCCCATAGGGCTTCGAACCGACAAGTTCGGATTCCTTGCTGTGAAACCCCTAAGCTCCTGATCGACCAGCGCATAGGAAACATTGTCGTCTCCTAAAGAGTCGGGGTTGGAAAAAGCTGTGCGCTGCGAAGTAATGAGCTGACATCCGGTGGCCTCGTCATGAAAGATATTGGTGCCATCGTGACCGACGGTGAGTGGCTGCCATGTCGACTCAAGAGCGAGCGTCCACACGGGGTGACCATCGAAAACCGCTTGTCCGTCAAGTGGAACTCGGTTTGACGGGTCAACCGAGTCGACCGGATCCGCAGTGGCACTCGGCGTCGACTCCGAGCTGCTCCCGAGGCTGCAGTACCCGTCGGCATAACAGATCAGAGCACTCGTCGCCTGGCTAACCAGAACGTTGGCAACGAGCGCTGCGCCCATACCTGAAATCAACATGAAGGGGATTACGAGGACAAGCGCCCAAGCCCACCACGGCCAACGGCGGCGGGCTGCCGGCGCTGCACTGACGGCTGCAGGATCGGTCTGTTCCCGTAGCGGTGTAACGGAGGGCTCAGATTCCTGCACATCAGACGCCGGCAGTTCCCCGCTCGACGACTCAGCACTCGACGGCTCAGAGGAGGGGTTTTTCTCGGTCATGGTTCCCTTTCGCGTGACAGGCGAGTGCCTGAGACCTGAACGCTAATTCGAGGGCTGTTGCCTCCAGCGGGGGTTGCCCGAGCTGTGCACTGCGCGAACGAAAGTGGGATTGTGGACGACTAGTCTCAGGTCCGGGCAGCCCGCCGCGGCATCCGGCCGCCGACATCGTGCACGCCAAACCCGCACGATGGGTGACAATGGAGCATGAGCTCCGTCGGCACACCAGACCCCAACTCGTCTTGGCTTTCAGATGAGGAGCTTGCGGAGACCCGCAGGCGACTGCCGCTGATCTATGTTGAGGCTGTTCCGGTGCGTGTGGATGGGCTGGGTCGCGTCACCGAGGTCGGCACTCTGGTGCGCGGCAACGATGGTGAGATCACTCGCACCCTCGTCTCTGGCCGTGTCATGTTTGGCGAGACGTTGCGCGACGCCCTGTTCCGTCATCTGGAAAAGGATCTGGGCCCGATGGCCTTCCCGCTCCTGCCGGCAAGCCCGACCCCGTTCATGGTCGCTGAATACTTCCCGTGGCCCGGCGAAAGCCAGTTCACCGATCCCCGCCAGCACGCCGTCTCGATGGCCTACGTCGTTCCCGTAACGGGCACCTGCGAGCCGCGTCAGGATGCGCTCGAGCTCACCTGGCTGAGCCCTGCCGCAGCGGTCTCCGACGACGTCACCGCCGACATGGAAGGCGGCCGCGGAGCACTCTTGCGTGCAGCCCTCGCTTCCGTCGGCGTACTGCCGTAACTGCCGAACCCCACCACCCGTTAAACGCCAGAGGGCGACGAACCTCAACCCAGCAATGCTGGGGGAGATTCGCCGCCCTTGGCGGTAAAGCTGTGTTGCGCTGGGCCTAAGCCTTAGCGCCCGCTGCTCGAAGCACGACGGTTGGGTCGGACTACCTGGCCAACGCGAACGGGTCCGCTTCCGGCCTGAGCGCGGCCTTTGCCGCCACGCGGACGCGTGGGAGCTTCAGCCTGCTGCTGGCGCGGCTGCTGAGTCGAACGCTGTTCGCTTGAGCCAGAACCGGCGACGACGGCGCCACGGCCGGAGCCCTGACGATCGTTCCGCTGCTGACCGCCGCGAGCGCCATCACGTGCCTGGCCATCGCGAGCGGCACCGTTACGGCCACCACGAGAGTTGCCTCCGTTGCCACCACGGCCACCGGCTCCGCCACGGCCACCCTCGCGGGCACCGTCGCGTTCGCCTTCGTAGAATCCGCCTTCGCCGTCACGACGTGAACGCTTGCGCTGGGCGTTTGCACCCTGCGAACGTCCACCCTGTGACTGGCCACGGGCGGGGACTGCTGCGCGAGGCGCAGGCTTGACGTATTCGGCTACTTCACCGGTCAGGGCCACGACGGCTTCTGACTTGGCGTTCACGTGCTGCGGGGTCACCGTGATGGCGGCCTTACGCAGCAGTGCTGCAGTGTCTTTGCGCTGGGTCGGAAGAACGATCGTGACAACGTCGCCCTCTTCTCCGGCACGAGCGGTACGGCCACTGCGGTGCAGGTATGCCTTGTGCTCGGCGGGCGGGTCAACGTGGATGACCAGCTCAATGTTGTCGACGTGCACGCCGCGGGCTGCGACGTCAGTAGCAACAAGCACCTTCACGTCGCCAGCGGAGAACGCGGCGAGGTTACGGTCACGGGCAACCTGCGAGAGGTTTCCGTGCAGGTCAACGGCGGGGATTCCGGCATCCGTCAACTGGCGTGCCAGCTTCTTGGCGTGGTGCTTGGTGCGCATGAAGAGGATGCGGCGGCCGGTGCCCGAAGCAAGCTTCTCGATGAGAACGCGCTTGGATTCGACGCTCTCGGTCTCGAAGACGTGGTGGGTCATGGCGGAGACGTGCGAGTTCGCTTCGTCAACCGAGTGCAGAACCTCGTTGTGGAGGAAGCGGCGAACCAGCTTGTCTACACCGTTGTCGAGGGTGGCGCTGAACAGCATCCGCTGTCCATCGCTGGGGGTCTTGTCGAGGATGCGGGTCACGACGGGCAAGAAGCCAAGGTCGGCCATGTGGTCGGCCTCGTCAAGCACGGTGATCTCGACGGCGTCGAGGTTCACGAAGCCCTGCTTCATGAGGTCTTCGAGGCGACCGGGGCAAGCAACGACGATGTCGACGCCGGCCTTGAGGGCAGCAACCTGGCGGTTCTGGCTCACGCCACCGAAGATCGTGGTGGTGTTCAGGCCGTACGCGGCAGCAAGAGGTTCGATCACAGCAGAGATCTGCGTGGCGAGCTCACGGGTCGGTGCGAGCACGAGACCCAGCGGGCGACCCGGGCGACGCTTGCCACCGGAGAGTGTGCCACCGAGGCGAGCAACCATCGGAAGAGAGAAGGCGAGGGTCTTGCCCGAGCCCGTCTTACCGCGGCCGAGTACGTCGCGGCCGTTGAGTGTGTCAGGCAGGGTGTCGAGCTGGATGGGGAACGGCGTGGTCTTGCCGTCGGCTGCAAGGGCTGCAACCAGCGGGGCGGGTACGCCGAGCGAGCTAAAAGTTTGTTCAGTCAAAGTAATGGTGCCTTTCAGGCATAAGTAACAGATGGGCGTTACACCGGAGGCGCACGGGCACAGTTCGAAATGAACGTGGCAGTGCTGATCTACACCGACCCAATCAGGCGTTTCGCACGGGTGCGGCACACAGGTCAGATCTCGAACTTTCGTTCGGCGCGGATTACTCCAGTTCGCCGGAGAAAGTTTTCTACGAGCCGCACGTTTCTGATTGACGTGGGCGAGAAGAGGGAAGCGTTCTACGACGCAGGGAAACACAATTGTTTCGCAAGTAACACCAGCGTAGCAGTTATGCCCCTAGTAGCGCTCGCCTACCGGCACTTGCCCAGCCAGAGTATTGCCGGCCTGCGCCAGCGGGCACGCCCACGCCGGGTCATAGGCGCACGACGGGTTGTACGCAAAGTTGAAGTCGAGCACGAGCGACTCGGGCGTGCTGCCCGGCCCCAGATCTGCACCCTTCACGGTGTCGAGAAGGTAGCGGCCACCACCGTAAGTTCCGCCCTTCACGCGGGAGAGAGCATCCTTCACAGGGATGAAAATTCCGCCGCCATACGACGCCAAGCGCCACACATCGAGCGAGCCAACCGAGTCAATCTCGACCGTGCCCAGCAGGTCGAACGGCACGACACCATCCGTTCCGGTCTCCACATTCATGCGGCGACCGTCACCCGGAACAATGGATGCCTCAAAGCGCCAGTCGGGATTGTACGACTCAAACGGCAGCCCCTTAAAGCCGCGCAGGTCCTCCGGCAAGAGCGGCGAAGCTGGATGCGTGGCAAACATCTCATCTCGTCCCGCCCGCCAAGCGGCGTGCGCGCTCGCGGCATCCGGATTCTCACGGATAGCGGCGTAGAGAGCAAAGTTGCGGCGGCGCCAGTCGGCTACCTGAAGGGCGGTCATGGTTTCAGGCTAACCCTCGCAGCCGACAGTGAGCTTGGTATCAGCCGCTACTTAGTGCGCGTCAGCAGCGCCCGCACTTCACTCTCCGCGGATGCCAACCGCTGCGGATCGATTGTCTCGCCGGCCGAGAACAGGTCAACGATGCGCGGGTCAACGTAGCTCTTCTTCGCGATGGCGGGGGTATTGCCGAGCACGTCGGCAGCGGCTTCCATTGCCTCGCAGATTGCGCGCGATCGTGCCCGCTGGCTCAGTTGCGGCACCGCGACCTCAGCAGCAGCCGCGCTCACCGCCAAACTCGAAGCCGCCGCAATCGTGCCGCGCAGCGTACGAAAGTCCTTAGCCGTGAAGTCACCACCGGTGCGCTCGCGAACGTAGTCATTGATGTCCGCAGCGGTCAGAGACCGGCGCTCGCGGCCCTCCCGCCACGAGAGAACCGATGCATCGGGAGCGCTGCGAAGCCGACGCCGAATGAATTCGGCGAGGTTGGCATCCACAATTTCGCTTTCCCACTGCTGACCGCTCTTGGCGGGAAAGCAGAGCTGCACGCGGTCACCGACGACGGTGACGTGATCGCACAGCAGAGTGGAGAGGCCGTGGCTGCCGTGCTCTTCGGCGTAACGTTCGCTGCCAACCCGCAATGAGCCGGTGTCGAGCATCCGAAAGGCGGCAGCAAGAGTGCGTTGGCGGGGGTCGTCGCTCGAGCGCAGAGTGCGAGTGACGACACCGCGGGCGCCGGGCAAGACCGCCGCCAGTTCGAGGGCCCGGTCGAACTTCACGCGATCTTGACGCTCACGCCAGGCGGGGTGATAGATGTACTGGCGGCGGCCCGCTTCGTCGAAGCCGGTGGCGAGAACATGGCCGTTCTCGTACGGGCAAATCCATACGTCGGTCCAGGCTGGTGGGATGCCCAACCCGCCGAAACGCGTCTTGAGGTCGGCCTCGGTTACTGTTGCGCCATCAGGGTCGCGGTAGCTAAACCCTCGCCCTGATCGCACACGCGAATAGCCGCGCCCTGTTGTATTGCTCCGCCGCAGTCGAGGCACCGCGTGTTCCTTTCGCGCCCACGATTCGGCTCAGAAGCCGACGGCTGAAGCCACAACGGTCAACCTAAAGGTTGAGATTACTTCTTCTTGTTGTGCCCCAACTCCACGTTGGTGCCAAGCGCTGAAGCGCTGCACCCCGCCACTGCCAGAAGGCCCAATAGAGCGGCCACAGAAGGGGAGTGACAATGCCGGCGCTGAAGATCAGTTGATCGCGGTACAGAGTTTTTCCGCCGGGAGCGGGGCTGACAGCCATCGTGTGTTCCCACTCGGTGACGAGAGCGAGAGGGCCGCTGAGCCCACGACCACTATCGCGCACGAGGCGAACCCCATCGGGTGTCTCGATGAACGATATGTCGATCACTTGCTGGCCAACCGTGAACAGCCCTAAGGTCGACATGGTGACCGGATGCTCGCCCGCCTCCCACAATTCAGGAAATCCCCCGACCTCTAACGAGTTGAAGGTCGTCAGCGGAGCCGAAACTTCCTGAAAAACGTGCGGGCTGCGGATGGCACGCCACGCGTCGTCGGGGTCACAATCGAGTACGAGCTTCAGTAGAACGCGCATAGTCATAGTTTCTACCAGTGCGATTCAGGAATCCAGAGTGGAACGTAAAAGAGCGCGCAGGCGAGAGTGAGCAGTAAGCTGTGCGCACCGATTCGGCAGGAGCCTTGATGTCTATTCCTCCGCACGCGAGCTCGAACTCGAGCACCGCAGTGCCTATTCCCGAGACCATGACGGCGGTGACTGCTCGGCGCTATGGCGATACAGATGTGCTCGCGATCGAGACCATTCCGACTCCCAGCGCCGCGCCGGGAAAGCTCCTTGTGCAGGTCTTGGGCTCCTCCGCCAACGCGCTCGATTGGCGCCTGCTGAGTGGCACCCCGCTCTTTGTGAGGCTCGTGATGGGGTTGCGCAAACCGAAGCGTCTCAGTCCGGGAGCGGATGTCGCTGGCCGCGTCGTTGCGGTCGGTAACGACGTCACCGGCTTCGCGATCGGAGACGCTGTCTTTGGCGAGGCAGCCGGCGGAGCCTTCGCCGAGTACGCCGCCGTGAGCGCTAAAAACTGTGTGACTCTGCCCGAGGGAGTCGACTTCGTGGCGGCCGGGGCAACGCCGGTCGCTGGCCTCACTGCTCTGCAAGGATTGCGACGCGAAGGCGCAGTGCAGCCCGGCGATCGCGTGCTCATCAATGGTGCCGCGGGTGGGGTGGGCACCTTTGCCGTGCAGCTCGCCCGCATTCTCGGCGCAACGGAGATCACTGCGGTCTGCAGCGGCCGCAACGCCGAGCAATCGCTAGCTCTCGGTGCGACTCGAGTCGTCGACTACGAAACCGAGGACTACATCGCGGTCGGCGGCCAGTACGACGTCGTGTTCGACCTCATGGGCAATCGAACCGCAGACGAGCTGCGCACCATCCTCGCTCCCGGTGCCCGTTTCGTGGGCGTCAGCGGCCCCATGACCAACCGGTGGGTTGGCCCCGTCTTCCACCTCATGCGCATGGGCCGGGCCTTCAAGGGGTCGGATGTCTCCTTCCACCAGTTCACTGCGGCACCCACGCCCGACGACCTCACCTACCTTGCCGAGTTGCTCGCTTCTGGCGAGCTCGTTCCCGCAATTGAACGCGTTGTCGGGCTCGACGGAGTCGTTGACGCGATCGACCAGATCGCCTCCAGTCATGGCAGGGGCAAGGTGGCGGTCGTGCCGGGCGGGGCTTCGAATGCTGGTGAATAGCTGCGTGATCTCGCCGTTGTGGCGATGCAGCAGCCAGCATCCGCCCGCCGGCGTCTGATGTCACATTCTGTAACCCAACGTGACCGAGACGACCGCCGCGTTTAGCCTCATGAAGTGAACGATCCCCGCACCCAACCCCAGTACCAGGTTCGCTTTGGCTTCGGTCGTGCCCAAGCGCACGAACTCAGCGCGAGTGCCGACGTTGTTGTGTGGGCGGATGCTCTCGCCGACGGTTCAACGCCTGCCCCCGAGTTGCCCGGAACATTCTCGATTCTCAGCGCCGGCACCGGGGCCGCCACGGCCGTCGCCGAATGGGTCATCGCGCAACAAGAACTCAAAGGTGACCGCTTCACCGTCGCCGTCATCGCTGCCGGAAACGCGGACGGCGGGTTCACCGTCGACGACCTCCTAGCGGGGGGTGCGATCGTAGATGCTCTCGCCGATGCCGGCATTGACTACATTTCTCCGGAAGCGGCATCCGCTGTCGCAGCGTTTACCGGGCTCAAGTCTGCCCACAACCACCTTTTGTCGGCGAGCACGGCAGGTCAGCAACTGATTCTAGATGCCGGACGCGGCGCCCTCGATGAGGCCATTGTCAGCAACGGTGCAGCCAGGTTCGCCATCGTTCGGGAATGACGCTTGCTCCTCGAGCGTTGTTCTGACCAACACCGACTTAATGGAGGACAGTATGAAGGCAGTAATCGGCGACACCGTCATCGCAGAAGCACCCAAGGAAGATCTCCTCAAGATTGAGGGCAACTGGTACTTCCCGCCGGCCAGCGTGAACCACGAACTGCTCGAGAAGAGCCCCACCCCGTACCACTGCCCGTGGAAGGGTGACTGCCAGTACTTCGTCGTCAGCGCCAACGGCCAGCAGTACCAGGACCGTGCGTTTAGCTACCCCAACATCCTCCCTGGCGCAGCAGAGCGCGTCGGCAAAGACTTCTCCAACTACGTCACCTTCTGGAAAGAGGTTCAGTTCGTCGACTAATCGACGACTTTCTCTAGTGCGCAGTTAGCGTGCCGCAGTGCGGGCACGGTGGCTGCGCACTTTTGCGCGGTTACCGCAGCGCTGCATCGAGCACCACCGGCGGTTATTGGAGCGTGACTCGTCGTAGAAGACGAGCGCGCAGTCATCGGCAGCGCATTCCCGGATTCGCTCGTGCTGCTCGTTGCCGAACAAGAAGACGGCTTCACGGGCCATCGTCGCAAGGGCTTGGCCGGTGCGAACGCGCGTGCGGCCTGCCTGCAGGTTTCCTCCCGCTAGCCGCGGGGGAACATCCGGTGTCGCCGCGAACAGGTTGATGATGTCGATCTGCTTCGGGTCGGGCTCACCGCTCACGCTCAGCGTGCTGGCGATCGACGCAATCGCTTCGCGTAGACCCTTCGCATCCGTGAGGTCACGATCGGTGACGGTGCCATCGCAGGCTTCGAAGCGGCCCTCAAGCCACGTCGCGAGATCGGCTGGGGTGTGCAGGCGCTCCCACTCGGGATTGTTGCCCATCGCGCCGGTGTAGGCGAAGTCGAGCGCGCGGGCGCCAGAATCGAACCACCACTGACGTGACGTGCGCGACTTAAACCATTGCCCGGTCACGCCGCCAGCGTTTTCGCTCGTAGGCGCAGGCGTAGGCGTAGGCGTAGGCGTAGGGCTGGCTGCGGGCATGCCAATAGGGGACGCGGTTTCGGGATGATGCACCTAACCATTATCGCCGGTTACGAGACACCCCGTGACCGGGTGCGCTCGCGGCTACCCTCGCGGGCGTGACACAACCCGGTGCACCCAC
Source organism: Salinibacterium sp. SWN248 (assembly GCF_015864575.1). GTDB lineage: Bacteria > Actinomycetota > Actinomycetes > Actinomycetales > Microbacteriaceae > Rhodoglobus. The sequence goes on from NZ_JADYWW010000001.1 coordinate 758,946, forward strand.
TCGATGCGGTTGGCTGTGCTGAAACGACGCGAACACAGTCCACACGCGAGAGGCCTGGTCGGTTTGCGATAGCGAAAGTGTTTGTGGCCGGCGGGGCACGTGCCTACCCACGGGGCGAACTCATCGGCGATCGCGCCGCCATGGAGGCGCTTGCCCTCATAGCCGAGCTCTTTGGCGACGGCTTTCCACTGCGCTCCATGGCCGGCACCGGGGCCAGCCATTGCGTGCGCAATCTCATGCAGCAGGATTTGGTGGATCTCGTCATCCTCATACCGCGCAGCCAAATACCGAGACACGGAGATGCGTTTGTGCGTGTAGTTGCAGAGCCCCGCGCGCGTCTTGGCGTTGTCGAAGGTGAACTGCCAGCTGTCATCCAAGTGCAATCGGATGAGCGCATCAGCCCACACGCGCACTCGGGAAAGTTCAGCCACCTGTTGAGGCTAATCGAAAAGTTCTAGCCCAACCGCACGCGGTTATCGACCGGCTCGACCGCATCCGCGTCAGTTGCTGCTTCGATGGATGCCGCCCGATCAGCTTCGCGCTGAGCTCGCGCCCGGCGACGCTTGCGCTTGCGGGCGCTTGAGATGATGCCGCTGGTGATCATGAAGCCGGCATAGACGAAGAGGGCAATAGCGATGACGGGAACAAGCCAGGTCTTGGCGTTGCCGTTCACGAAATTGCTGACGTAACCAATCCACGGGACGCTATACCAAAGCTTGCCCTGCACCTGAACGGGCAGTACTTGCAGATCGTCGGCGACGTCGTTGTTGTCGCCCTGCAACGTGAAGGTGCGGCTGCCATCGCTCGAGTTGGTGATTGCGGTGACGCGGTGAGTAATCACACCGGCTTTGCCCGACTCGATTTGGTAGGTGATCACGTCCCCGACAATGATCTCGTTGGTGTCGATGGGCTTGACGACGATGAGCGTTCCCGGGGGAAGGCTCGGTTCCATCGAGCTTGTCAGCACGGTGAGGGGCTGCGCGCCCGCGAGGTTGGGGATGATGATGACGAGGGCGCCGACGAGCAGCACCAGGGCGAATAGTCCTCCGCTAATACCCATGCCGAGGTAGTAGAGAACTCCGTGCGATCTTTCATCGTCTGTGACGTTGTTGCGAGCGTCTGCGCGCGTCGAAATCTTAGACATCGTCAGTCTCCTTTCGCGAGCGACGACCGACGAGCCACGAAATGCCGGCGCCGATCAGCGCGGCCAAGAACAGGATCAGTACAAGGTACTCCTGGTAGAGCCGCCACGAGTTGGGGTCAAGGTTGAATGAGGTGGGAAAAGTGGGGGTGAGGCCTGACGCCGTGCCGTCCGCAGAGTCGGCTATCGCAGGGCTGGGGCTCGGAGTGAGGATAGGCAGCGTTGATGAGCTTCCGGCTCCCGTAGCTGTTGTACCGGTTCCGTTCGTTGGCCCGGGAACGGCGGGAACCACCGGAACAGTCGAGCCTGAGTTCTCGCACTGCGTTGCTGGCAGGGTTCCCGGCGTCGTATCCGAGAGGGTGAACCGCAGCGATACGGATGCCGTCGCTCCTTGACCCTGCGAGCCAGTCAAGTTGCCGAGGGCGAGAGTTGCGGTCACGGGCACGGTCTGTCCGGCGGCAATGGTCACGCCCTCGTTGGTCACGAGGCAGGGCGAGGCTCCGCTGATGGCGTGGGCTGAGCCCGCATTGCTGGGAGTACTTGTTGTCACGCTGAGCGCGTTCGCAAAGGTGGCATCCGAGTAGGACACATCTTGCATCGTGACGCGGAGGAAGCCCGCGGCGGTGCCGGTGTTGCGCACGTACACGATGTCACTTTGGCTGTCACCGGGGCTCAAGAGTGCGATGCTGTCGAAGATCACACCAGGGTAGGTGCGGGCGAACGAGACGCCATCATCGCTGACTTCAACCACTCCAACGCCGGTCGCGGCGCTCGCGGGAGTTGCCCCGAGAACGACGCCCAGGGCTACTAGTACTGCGAGGCCGGATGCCCGGCGAAGTCCTAGCCGCATGCGATGCCACTATTGCCATTGCGTGGTTGCAGCGAGATCGCAGCTGAGCTGGCAGAGGTGGATCCATTGGAAGCGACCGCTCGCACGGTCAGGCTTCCAGAATTCCCACCGCTTGCGCCATTCCCGGTATCAGTCACGATTGCGTTGCCGCTATTGTTTCCTCTGTTGGAGATGAGCGTGCTTGTGTTCGTCGTGTTGCCAATCAAGACATTGTCGAGATAGACGTTGTAGCCGCCGTTGGGTGCTGTGAAGCCGCTCGGAGTAGTCCACGAGAGGGTGATGTACTCCTTGTCGTTCTCCACGTTTTCGCACGAAATGGCGGTCGGTGCGTTCGGGACAGTGGACTCGAACACGCTCTGCGTGATCGTGCGTTTCGCTTCGGTCTGGCTGTCAGTTGCAATCCACGAAGTTCCAGCGTTCGTGCGAACAGTGAGCGTCGCAGTGAGCGACTTTCCGGCGTCAGCAGTCATGTTGCCGGTAAAGGTTGTTGAAGCACAAAGAATGGCGGAACTAGAGGGATTGATCGAAACAGGGAGCCCGCTGAGCGACACCGTCCCGGAGCTGAGCGTGGTGGACACGATTGGGGTGCTGGTGGCGCAAGCGGTGCTGCTGCCGACCCAGAGCTTCAGGCTTACGAGTGATCCGGTGAGCGTGCTTGTGCTGCTGCGAGCGATGACGAGGTCTTTCAACGATGTCGCCACCGAACCCGTGTTCTGAACAACGATCGATTTCGTGACCGTTTGATTGCTCGCGGTGTAGGTGGATGGCCCGAGGGTAGAAAACGTGGACGCTCCAGCGCTGGTTCCGGTGGTAACTGCTACGGATCCGGTAGTCGCGGTCGCGGTTGTGGAGGACGATGCAGTCCAAGCGGCAAAGCTGATGCCAGAGACCAGAGTAAGAAAGACGGCAACACCCGCGATGATCGACACCCGGGTGGAGCGTTTCATGCCTCGGTATCCCACCGTGGCGGCGCTTTCTCCTGATCGGATCACGGCTGCACCCCCGAAATCGTTGCGGTGATGGCAACGTTAGTCGACTGGGCACTCGCAGGAGCGTTGTCGGGAAGGGCAACAACGAGGCAGGCGCTCGCGGAGGCGCCAGCGGCGAGCGTGCTGCTCAGCGTTCCCGTAGGCGTTCCGGAGGTGGGGCATGCGCCGTTGGCGACGGAGATCGTGAAGGGGTTCGTCGTTGAGGAACCCGTTGCGGCAGCAGCGATCGCTGCTGAAAGCACGAGGGGCACGTCACCCGTGTTGGTGATGGTGAAGGTGCCGGTGACGGAGTTGCCTGGTGCGAGTGTTGACCAGTTCAACGACTGCGTGCCGACCGTGAGCGCAGCTGTTCCGGCGCTCAGAGTCGGCTCGGGCGTCGCGGTGAGTGACGAGTTGAGGTAGGCGTAGGTTCCGCCAGTGCCAACGAGACCGAGCGAGACGGCGATGGCGAGGACGGTGAGTGCCTTCACGACGCCCAGGGCTCCTCCGCCGAAGATGGCGAGAGGTGATGCTGCACGGCGTTGATGGCGACCGTTAACCATGTCAAGGCGGTGCGATCCGCGAACTGTTGAAGAGTTCATGGTGCACCGCCTTTCGATGAGAGAAAATTGCTAGAAATGTGAAGAGGATTGTCGGGTGTGCGTCCCCCCAGGCCGCACACCCAACTGGGTAAAACTAGTTTTGCGTGAGCGTGATGGTGAAGCCGCTGAGCGATACCGCGCCGAGCTTCGAGGTGTTCTCGGCTCCGGCAGTGGCGCTCTTCGGGTACGTGATAGTGACGGTGACCACGACGGGCTGCGTGCCAGTGGCTGCAACGACGCTTGAGGTGGATGCTCCGTTGACCGTGAAGACGGCGGACTTGGTGAGTGCTGCTGCAAGCGCGGTGTCTGCAGCAGATGAGCTTGCTGCGGTGATCGCGGTTGCGCCGAGTGCGGCGGTAGCAGCGAGGTTGTCGCCGGTCGCGGTCACGTTGAAGGTCTTGGTGTAGGTGACAGTGTCACCGGGAACGATCTTGAAGCTGGCGGGCGACGCTACGGTCGATGCGGTGCCGAGCTTCCAGCCGTCGGTCGAGCCGCTACCGGCTGCGATGTCGAGCGTGCCGGCGGCGATGCTGCCGGGCGAAGCGACGGTTACTGACGAGTTCCACGTAGCGAGGGTTCCTGCACCGCCGAGGAGAAGAGCGATTCCTGCTGCACCTGCGATTGAGCCTTTGACGAGCTTGTTCATGATTTCCTTTCGCGGCGCAGCAAAGCAGGCCGGGGCGAGTGTGGTTCGGGTAGTTCGGGTTATCAGAAGCTGTGTGCTGGTTTCGGGTTCCTGCATCTCGGACTGAGCAAACGCGAGTTTTTTGGGCTCACGCTCAACTTCCTAAGACGAACCTACATGTCCGCACTATGGAGGACAGGCCCCAGTAATGGGGGGCAGGCTATGTCCGCACCATGGGGGACTAGACGATCCTGTTTGGGGGACGAAATACCCCGATTTTGCAGGGATGTTCGTCAAAACCCGCGGAAAGGGTACAAGCGTTGTACCCCGAAAGTATCAAAACAATCGGGGTACAAGGGGACAGATCTGTCTATCCTCTACCCGGTTTGACCTGAAAAATACTTTTCGCGGGAGGGGGAGATTTCACCGCAGTGGCGTCTGTGACCACCGGGGAGCTGCCAATAAAGTCCAAAAGTTCGACCCCGGCGATCACTTTCGAGGGGTGCGGGCCGCTCGCAAGCAGGCGCGGCATCCAATGCAGGGGGAGTGCGGATGGCGACCCCACGAGCACAATGTTGCCGAAGCGGCGTCCTTTCAGGATTTGGGTCTCGGCCAGCGCCGCGACATGGCCGACCGTGTGCTTGAGGGTGGCGGCCTGGCTGCGAGCAAAAGCGAGCCCTGGGCCATCGGCAACATTGACGACGACGATGCCGTCGGGCGCGAGCAGCGTCATTGCTTCGGTATAGAACTCGATGCTCGTGACGTGGGCTGGCGTGCGCGCTCCGCTGAAGACGTCGACGACAAGAAGATCAACGGCGCCGCGCATCCCGGCCGGAAACTTTGCCAGCACTTCACGCGCATCGCCGTGACGAACGCGGATGGATGCCCGCTTCGACCACGGGAGTTCCTTGCGAACAAAATCCACGAGATCCGATTCCAGCTCCACGACCTGTTGGCGCGAGCCTGGACGTGTGGCCTCGACATAGCGGGGAAGGGTGAGGGCACCGCCGCCGAGGTGGACGGCGGTGATCGGGGCGCCGGGCTCGGAGAGCTGATCGATGACGTGTCCCATGCGCTGCACATATTCGAAGAACAGCTCGCTCGGGTCATCCATGTTGACGTGGGATTGCGGGGTGCCGTCAACGGTGAGGGTGTACGCGCCGTCAATCCACTTGTCTGGTGCAATTTCTGCATAGTGGCCGCTTAGTTTCAGGGTGGTGCTGGGGTGCTCGGCCATGGCATTGACTTTGCCACACTCCGGTTCGCCATGCAGCCACGATCGAGAGCGCTGAGGGTAGAGCGCGATACGGTGAACCATGGCCTATGTGAACCGCGAACTTCCTCCCCACTTGCAAGCGCAATTGAACGCGCAGTCCTATGTGGGGCCGGCCACCTTTGGCATGCGGCCCATGTTGAGCGAGCCGGAGCAGTTGGATTCGTGGCAGCCCGATGTCGCTGTGGTTGGCGCACCCTGGGATGACAGCACCACGAACCGCCCCGGTGCCCGCTTCGGGCCTCGTGCTCTGCGCGCCAGCGCCTACGACCCCGGCACCTATCACCTCGATCTTGGCGTCGAGATCTTCGACCACCTCAACGTTGTTGACTACGGGGATGCCATCACGAGTCACGGAATGTGGGAGCTATCGAGGGCGGCCATTTTCGATCGCGTCTCTGAAGTTGCCAGTCGTGGCATCATCCCGTTCATTATTGGCGGAGATCACTCCATCACGTGGCCGGCAGCCACGGCGGTTGCCGAGCATCATGGTTTTGGCAATGTGGTCATGATCCATTTCGATGCGCACGCCGATACGGCGAACATCCTCGAGGGCAACCTTGCCAGCCACGGAACCCCGATGCGTCGTCTCATTGAATCGGGCGCCATCCCCGGTCCTAACTTCGTGCAGGTCGGGCTGCGCGGCTACTGGCCAGGTGAAGAAGATCAGAAGTGGATGCGCGACAACGGCCTCAAGCACTTCATGATGCAGGAGTTTTGGGAGCGCGGCGTCAAGGAGATGATTCCCGAGATCATCGCGGCGGCGAAGGCTCGAGCATCCAAGGTCTATATCTCGATTGACATTGATGTGCTCGACCCCGGCTTTGCACCGGCGACAGGAACGCCCGAGCCTGGCGGCTTCGCGCCCATTGATTTGCTGCGCATCATCCGGCAAATTGTGCTCGAAACGGATGTCGTTGGTTTCGACATTATGGAGGTCGCGCCGGCCTATGACCACGCCGACATCACCGTCAATAACGCTCATCGGCTCATCTGGGAAGCCTTCGGGGCGATGGCCGCGAAGAAGCGTGCGGCGGGACTCACAGCAAACCCCTAGTCGAATTTGCGATTTAGGTCAAGAATCGAGTGGACACGGCGCGGCATCGAGGCTTATAGTAGATCCTTGCGCTCCCAGACAAATTAAGCGGTCATATTGCGGACAGCTGGGTGCCCCGAGTATAGCGGCGGGGTGTTTCTGGTGAGCATTTCATTACCGACCGTCAATTATCTTGACAGACGAACCCGACGGGGTTCACGGAGGTTGTTCCTTGGCTGCTGCGCGCGATGCGTCCACCAATAAGTCCCCGAAAAACGGCCGCTCAGCTTCGCGGCTTTCTTTCGCAAAAATCACTGACACGCTCACGGTTCCCGATCTGCTCGCCTTGCAGACCGAGAGCTTTGATTGGCTCGTCGGAAACGACATCTGGAAGAACCGTGTAACTGACGGTGTTGCCGCCGGTCGTACCGATCTGCCGACTCGTAGTGGTCTCGATGAAATCTTTGAAGAGATTTCACCGATTGAAGACCTCGGCGAGACGATGCAACTGTCGTTCACTGATCCTGAGCTTGAAGAACCCAAGTACTCGATTGACGAGTGCAAGGAGCGCGGCAAGACTTTCGCTGCGCCTCTCTACGTAAACGCTGAGTTCATGAATCACCTCACCGGTGAAATCAAGACTCAGACCGTTTTCATGGGCGACTTCCCCCTCATGACCGCTCGCGGTACCTTCATCATCAACGGAACCGAGCGCGTAGTTGTTTCGCAGCTCGTCCGTTCGCCTGGTGTGTACTTCGACCGCCAGCCAGAGAAGCTGTCCGACAAGGACATCTACTCGGCTCGTATCATCCCGAGCCGTGGTGCTTGGCTTGAGTTCGAGATCGACAAGCGCGACCAGGTCGGCGTTCGCATCGACCGCAAGCGCAAGCAGTCGGTCACGGTCTTCCTGAAGGCCCTCGGCCTCTCGAGCGAAGAGATCCTCGAGGAGTTCAAGGGCTTCCCGTCGATCGAGGCCACCTTGGAGAAGGACAACATCCTTACCAAGGAAGAGGCCCTCAAGGACATCTACCGCAAGCTTCGCCCCGGCGAGCAGGTTGCTGCTGAAGCCGCACGTGCGCTTCTTGACAACTTCTACTTCAACTCCAAGCGTTATGACCTCGCGAAGGTTGGTCGTTACAAGATCAACCGCAAGCTCGGTCTCGACACTGACATTAAAGAGTCGGTACTCACCGTTGAAGACATCATCGCGACCATCAAGTACATGGTTTCGCTTCACGACACTTCGGCACCCAACGTTTCGGTAAGCGACAGCGGTGTAGCCAGTGTTAAGGGCGTCCGCGATGGCAAGAAGGTTGCCGTTCGTCTCGACATTGACGACATCGACCACTTCGGCAACCGTCGTATCCGTGCTGTTGGTGAGCTCATCCAGAACCAGGTTCGTACCGGCCTCAGCCGTATGGAGCGTGTTGTTCGTGAGCGCATGACCACACAGGACATCGAAGCGATCACCCCGCAGACCCTGATCAACGTGCGCCCCGTCGTCGCCGCGATCAAGGAGTTCTTCGGAACGTCGCAGCTCTCGCAGTTCATGGACCAGAACAACCCGCTCGCGGGACTGACCCACAAGCGTCGCCTTTCGGCGCTGGGCCCAGGTGGTTTGAGCCGTGAGCGCGCTGGTGTTGAAGTTCGAGACGTTCACCCCTCTCACTACGGCCGTATGTGCCCGATTGAGACTCCTGAAGGCCCCAACATTGGTCTGATTGGTTCGCTCGCATCGTTCGCACGTATTAACGCATTCGGTTTCATCGAGACCCCGTACCGTCGCCTCATTGACGGCGTTGTTTCGACGACCATCGACTACCTGACTGCAAGCGACGAAGACGACTACATCGTCGCGCAGGCAAACGCACCGCTCACGAAGGACATGAAGTTCGCTGAGCCTCGCGTGCTTGCACGTAAGAAGGGTGGCGAGGTTGACCTCGTTCCCGTTGAAGACATTGCCTACATGGATGTCTCGCCGCGCCAGATGGTGTCGGTAGCGACCTCGATCATCCCGTTCCTCGAGCACGACGATGCAAACCGCGCACTCATGGGTGCCAACATGCAGCGTCAGGCTGTCCCGCTGCTGCGCAGCGAGAGCCCGCTTGTCGGAACCGGTATGGAAGCCTTCGCCGCAATTGACTCTGGTGACGTTGTCACCACGCTCAAGGCTGGTGTTGTCTCTGAGGTTTCAGCAGACGTCGTTGTTGTTCAGCTCGATGAGGGCGGAACGCAGGAGTACTTCCTGCGCAAGTTCGACCGCTCTAACCAGGGCACGAGCTACAACCACCGTGTCATCGTTAGCGCTGGAGAGCGCGTCGAGGTTGGCCAGGTCATCGCTGATGGTCCTGCAACCGAGAACGGCGAGCTCGCCCTCGGAAAGAACCTCCTCGTGGCATTCATGCCGTGGGAGGGTCACAACTTCGAGGACGCGATCATCCTGAGCCAGAACCTGGTCAAGGATGACGTACTGTCGTCGATCCACATCGAAGAATATGAAGTGGATGCTCGCGACACCAAGCTCGGTAAGGAAGAGATCACGCGCGATCTGCCGAACGTCAGCCCAGAACTTTTGGCTGACCTCGACGAGCGTGGAATCATCCGTATCGGTGCTGAGGTTCGTCCAGGCGACATCCTCGTCGGCAAGGTCACTCCTAAGGGTGAGACTGAGCTTTCGGCTGAAGAGCGCTTGCTCCGTGCCATCTTCAACGAGAAGAGCCGCGAAGTTCGCGACACCTCGCTGAAGGTTCCCCACGGTGAGCAGGGCACAATCATTGCTGTCAAGGAATTCTCCGCAGACAACGATGACGAGCTCGGCTCGGGTGTCAACCAGCGTGTTGTTGTGTACATCGCCCAGAAGCGCAAGATCACCGAAGGTGACAAGCTCGCTGGTCGTCACGGCAACAAGGGTGTTATCTCCAAGATTCTGCCTGTCGAAGACATGCCGTTCTTGGCCGATGGAACCCCGGTCGACATCATCCTGAACCCGCTCGGTATCCCCGGTCGAATGAACTTCGGTCAGGTACTCGAAACTCACCTCGGTTGGGTTGCGAAGCAGGGTTGGGAAGTTGAAGGCAAGCCGGAGTGGGCGAAGAACCTTCCTGAGGAAGCGTTCAGCGCTGCACCAGGAACCAAGGTTGCTACCCCTGTATTCGACGGTGCGTACGAAGAGGAAATCGCGGGTCTTCTTGACTCCACGACTCCTACTCGTGACGGCGTTCGTCTCATCGACCACACGGGTAAGACCCCGCTGTTCGATGGTCGTTCGGGTGAGCCGTTCCCGGCTCCCGTTTCAGTCGGTTACATGTACATCCTCAAGCTGCACCACCTCGTTGACGACAAGATCCACGCTCGTTCAACCGGTCCGTACTCCATGATTACTCAGCAGCCACTCGGTGGTAAGGCTCAGTTCGGTGGACAGCGCTTCGGTGAGATGGAAGTGTGGGCACTCGAGGCCTATGGTGCCGCATACGCTCTGCAGGAGCTTCTGACGATCAAGTCGGATGACATCCTCGGTCGCGTCAAGGTATACGAAGCCATCGTTAAGGGCGAGAACATTCAGGAGCCCGGTATCCCCGAGAGCTTCAAGGTTCTCATCAAGGAAATGCAGTCGCTGTGCCTCAACGTCGAAGTTCTTTCGGCCGACGGTTCAACGGTCAACCTGCGCGACACGGACGATGAAGCGTTCCGTGCCGCTGAAGAGTTGGGCATCAACATTTCCGCGCGGTTCGAGTCCTCGTCTGTTGACGAGATTTAACTCGACCGACCACGACTGCAGAACTTTCGAAGAGAGAAGATAAATTGCTCGACGTTCACGCGTTTGATGAAATCAAAATCGGTCTCGCTACCGCCGACGACATTCGTCGCTGGTCGCACGGTGAAGTAAAAAAGCCAGAGACCATTAACTACCGCACACTCAAGCCGGAGAAAGATGGTCTGTTCGGCGAACAGATCTTCGGACCTTCGCGCGACTGGGAGTGCTCCTGTGGCAAGTACAAGCGTGTCCGCTTTAAGGGCATCGTTTGTGAGCGCTGTGGTGTTGAAGTAACCAAGTCGGCTGTGCGCCGTGAGCGCATGGGCCACATTGAGCTTGCTGCTCCGGTTACCCACATCTGGTACTTCAAGGGTGTTCCGAGCCGTCTCGGTTACCTGCTTGACATGGCACCGAAGGACCTCGAAAAGGTCATCTACTTCGCTGCATACATGATCATTTCGGTTGACGAAGAAGGCCGTCACGCTGACCTGCCCGCGCTTGAGAACGAGATCCGTCTCGAAATCAAGACGCTTGAGGGACAGCGCGATTCCCGCATCGCTGACCGCTTGACCAAGTTCGAGGAAGACCTCGCCGCTCTTGAAGAAGAGGGTGCGAAGGCCGACCAGAAGCGTCGTGTCAAGGATGCTGCTGAGAAAGAAATGTCTCAGCTGCGCAAGTCGATCGATGAGCAGATTGCTCAGCTTGAGCGCGTGTGGGAAGACTTCCGCACCCTCAAGATCGGTGACCTGAAGCCTGAAGACTCTGTCTTCCAGGAACTGCAGGACCGTTTCGGTAGCTACTTCGAAGCATTCATGGGTGCCGAGGCAATCAAGAAGCGCCTTCAGGCCTTCGACCTTGCTCTCGAGAGCGTTGAACTGCACGACCAGATCGCGAACGGTAAGGGTCAGAAGAAGATCCGCGCCATCAAGCGCCTGCGTGTAGTCAACTCGTTCCTTCAGACCGGCAACTCGCCGGCCGCGATGGTGCTCGACGTTGTTCCGGTTATTCCTCCGGAGCTGCGCCCGATGGTTCAGTTGGATGGTGGCCGCTTCGCGACCTCCGACCTCAACGACCTCTACCGTCGTGTGATCAACCGCAACAACCGTCTGCGTCGACTCCTTGACCTCGGTGCTCCCGAGATCATCGTCAACAACGAGAAGCGCATGCTTCAGGAAGCCGTTGACGCACTGTTCGACAACGGTCGTCGTGGTCGCCCCGTCACCGGTACTGGCAACCGTGCCCTCAAGTCCCTGAGCGACATGCTCAAGGGTAAGCAGGGTCGTTTCCGCCAGAACCTGCTCGGAAAGCGCGTTGACTACTCCGGTCGTTCGGTGATCATCGTTGGACCGCAGCTCAAACTGCACCAGTGTGGTCTCCCGAAGCAGATGGCTCTCGAGCTGTTCAAGCCGTTCGTTATCAAGCGCCTGATCGACCTGAGCCACGCTCAGAACATCAAGAGCGCCAAGCGCATGGTTGAGCGTGCACGTCCGCAGGTCTGGGACGTACTCGAAGAAATCATCCGCGAGCGTCCCGTGCTGCTGAACCGTGCACCTACACTGCACCGTTTGGGCATCCAGGCATTCGAGCCTCAGCTCGTTGAGGGTAAGGCTATTCAGCTTCACCCCCTCGTCTGTGCTGCGTTCAACGCTGACTTCGACGGTGACCAGATGGCTGTTCACCTTCCGCTGTCGGTTGAAGCGCAAGCTGAAGCTCGCATCCTGATGCTCGCAAGCAACAACATCCTCAAGCCGTCTGACGGTCGCCCAGTGACTCTGCCCACCCAGGACATGATCATTGGTCTGCACCACCTGACCACGCTCAAGGAAGACGTTGCTGGCGAAGGCCGCGCGTTCTCGTCGGTTGCTGAAGCGATCTTCGCGTTCGATCAGCACTCGCTTGACCTCAACGCCAAGGTGCGTCTGCGTCTCGACAACGTGTACCTCTCTGAAGAAGATGCCCCTGAGTGCTTCGTTCAGGGTCAGTCCAAGCTCATGGAGACGACCCTCGGTCGTGCCCTCTTCAACGAGGCGCTTCCGAAGGACTACCCGTACATTGAGGCACTCGCTGACAAGGGCCAGATTTCGGCCATCGTCAACGACCTCGCTGAGCGGTACGTGAAGGTGGATGTTGCATCAGCTCTTGACGCGATCAAGGATGCTGGATTCCACTGGGCTACTCGCTCCGGTGTAACCGTTGCGCTGTCTGACATCGTGACCCCGCCGAACAAGCCGGAGATCATTGGCCGCTACGAGAAGATCGCAGCCAAGGTTCAGGGCCAGTACGAGAAGGGACTCACGACCGACGCCGAGCGTCGTCAGGAGCTCATCGAGATCTGGAACAAGGCAACCGCAGAAGTAGCGACTGCCATGCAGTCCAACTTCCGCACCGACAACAACATCAACCGCATGGTGTCGTCTGGTGCTCGTGGTAACTGGATGCAGGTTCGTCAGATCGCCGGTATGCGTGGTCTGGTATCGAACCCGAAGGGTGAGATCATTCCTCGCCCGATCGTCCACTCCTACAAGGAGGGCCTGACTGTAGCCGAGTACTTCATCTCGACTCACGGTGCTCGTAAGGGACTGGCTGACACCGCACTGCGTACTGCAGACTCGGGATACCTCACGCGTCGACTCGTTGACGTGTCGCAGGATGTCATCATTCGTGAAAACGACTGTGGCACCCGCAAGGGACTCGACATGCCGATCGCAGCGCAGAACGCTGATGGCAAGTGGATCCTCGACGACAACGTTGAGAACTCGGTCTACGCTCGCAGCCTTGCTGCGGAGGCCACCAACGATAAGGGCGATGTAGTCGCTGCTGCTGGTGCAGACGTCGGAGACGTTCTGCTCGAGAAGCTCGTTGCTGCTGGTGTTCACAGCATCAAGGTTCGTTCGGTACTCACGTGTGAGTCCGCTGTTGGTGTGTGTGCAGTCTGCTACGGCCGCTCGCTCGCAACGGGACTCCTCGTTGACATCGGTGAGGCTGTCGGAATTATCGCCGCACAGTCGATCGGTGAGCCCGGTACCCAGCTGACCATGCGTACCTTCCACACTGGTGGTGTTGCTTCGGCAGACGACATTACGCAGGGTCTTCCTCGCGTAACGGAACTCTTCGAAGCTCGTACCCCCAAGGGTGCAAGCCCCATCGCAGAAGCCGCTGGTCGCGTCACGATCGAAGACACCGACCGCAGTCGCAAGCTGATCCTCACGCCAGACAATGGTGACGAGCCCATCGCTTACCCGATCCTGCGTCGCGCAACCCTCCTCATCGAGGATGGCGAGCACGTCGAACTCGGCAAGCAGCTGCACGTGGGAAACGTTGACCCGAAGGAAGTTCTTCGTGTTCGCGGTGTCCGTGCCGTTCAGCAGCACCTCGTCGATGGTGTCCAGGGCGTTTACCGCTCGCAGGGTGTACCGATTCACGATAAGCACATTGAGGTCATCGTTCGTCAGATGCTCCGCAAGGTGACTGTTGTTGACCACGGTGACACTGGACTCCTCCCGGGTGAGCTGGTCGACCGTTCGAAGTACAACGAGCTCAACCGCGGTGTTCTCACCGAGGGCAAGGCAACGGCATCCGCGCGTCAGGAGATCTTGGGTATCACCAAGGCTTCGCTGGCAACCGAGTCGTGGCTGTCGGCTGCGTCGTTCCAGGAGACCACCCGCGTTCTTACGCAGGCGGCCATGGAAGGCAAGTCCGACCCACTCATGGGACTCAAGGAGAACGTCATCATCGGTAAGCTCATCCCGGCTGGTACGGGATTGCCGCGCTACCGCGATGTATCGGTCGAGGCAACGGAAGAGGCGAAAGCTGAACGTTACCCCAACCGCATCTTCGCTGATGATGCAAGCCTCACCGAGAGTGACTTGAGCTTCGTCGACTTCGACAGCTTCAGCTCGAATGATTCCACGCCGGGAACCTACAACTAAGTAGTCTCGGCATCACCTCCGGGTGATACCACAAAGGGCCCTCGTCATTGCGACGGGGGCCCTTTGTCGTGCGACTGAAGTTCGCCGCTAGAGCGACGGAATCTCGATGCGGGAGTACTCATCGTCATCCGCCACGAGCGTGGCGAGCAGCGGCCGGCCAGCGGGCAGCAAACGAATCGTCACCGCTCCGGTGCTGGCGGAGTCCAGAATTCGCACCGCAGCCTCCGTGATGAGGGGCAGTGTTCCATGGGGGAGAGGATGCGGGTAGCGGTCATCGAGCAAGACCACCGAAATCCCGCGCCGACGAGTGCGTTGCACTGCGGCCACAATCTCGGGCAGGTCGAGCTGACGTGCGCGCAGACTGTCTCGCAAGCGAGCCTCAGCGATGAGCAGTTCATCGCGTTCTGCCGTCGTCAACTCAACTCCATCCGCTATGCGTTGCAGCTGGGGCCCCACGGCGGAGTCGAGAGCAACGAGCCGGCGGGAACGTTCTGCTGTGCGAGCGAGTGCCGCAGCTTCCGCGGCGGCGCGGGCAGTCTCAGCCCCATGGATGCCGTCCAAGCGTTGGCTGGTGCGGCGCATGCCGAGCGAAAACAGAGATCCGACGAGCACGAATGGGCCTTGACGGGCAACGAGCACAATTGCTTCGAGAAGCCGGTCGTCGGTCGTGAAGCCCCACAGGATGACGGTAGCGCCGATCGCGGCGAATCCGATCCACGCGAGAAGGTCACGGCGGCGCAAACTGAGGTAGAACATGGCGATGGCTCCGGCGCCGACGTACCACTGCGAGAAGCCACCAGTGATGGCGTTGTCAGAGGAGATGGCAGAGGCGGCAACGCTGGCGACGATGACATACACACTCACGCCGACACCTACCCGCGGTTGAGTGTCTCGGGTGAGAACGAGCCAGATGGTGGCGAAGAGTCCGATGGATATATAGACGGGCACAGGGGAGCGCACGTCGTCCAGCGAGAGCAATGCGAGCGCTGACATCGTGACGAAGTAAATCCAGATCAAGGCGTGGGCGCCGCGGCCCGTAATCTGGGGCAGCTCAAGACGTCGGGATTGAGTAGCGTCTTGCCTCATTCGATCCAGCCCACCGTTACGCAGGTACCTTCGCCTGGTTCGGACTGCACGGTCGCGTACGCACCGGGTAGCGCCTTCACGCGGCCGAGGATGCTCACCACGATGCCGAGGCGGTTGGTGGGAACCCTGTGCGGCTCAAAGCCTTGGCCATCGTCGGTCACCGTGATTTCGACTCGGTCAGAGTCGAGGCGTAACAGCACGCCCCGACTGACGGGCTCAACGGCCGCTGCCGCATGAACCACGCTGTTGCGCAAAGCTTCGACGGTGGCTTCGATGAGCGCACTCGCGATCGACGACGGGAGCGGCGCTCGACGGGTGCCCTCGACGACGAGAGCGGCGGCATCCGTGATCTCGCTGATCGACGATGTCAGCCCCTGAATTAGGTAGTCGACATGGATGAGCTCGGGCACGCTCGCCGTGGCGTGCTTGAGTTCACTTAGCCGGGCGATGGTGCGGGCAGCCTGAACTCGGGTGGAGGTGGAAGCACTGCGGCCGGCACCCGCCGCCGCAAAGATGGTGGCGATTACTTCGTCGTGAACGAGGGCATCAAGGTGCGCCTGTTCTTCGCCTCGGGCGGTGAGGGCTGCGGCTCGCATGGTTGAGGTGCGGGCGGCGGTTGTGGCGACGTCCACTTCCCGTCCTGCCGTCATGGCGACGGTAGCTACCGCGGTGAAAGCGGCGCACACCGTGATGGTGAAGAACGCATATTGGATAGCGAGAGAGACGTCAGCACCTCCGTCAGCAAGAATGCGGATCGGGGTTATCGCGAACGAGTTTCCGAGCAAAAACGCCCACGCTGCGGCAGGACGCCAGGCAATTGCTGCGGGGACGGTGCCGAGGGCGGTGAGCCCGACAGTCCACGGGGCCATCTCAGCGGGCATCGGTCCGTTGATGAAAGCGGGAACCCAGCTGAGTACTGCCACCGTGAAGATCACGGCATATGCTCCGTGGAGAATGCGAAGCTGGTGCAGTGAGCTCCATGGGGCCACTGCCACCATCACCATCGGCGTTGCGAAGACCGCGATCCCGGCCACGAGCTGCCAATACGGGTAGGCATACTGCGCTTGATCGAAGAATGAACTGATGGTGAGCGCCAAGAAGAAGAGGGTTGCCGCCGCCAGCACGGTGGTCATGCTGCGCACGACCCCGAGTTCTGCGCCGTCCGCCGTGGGCGACAGGCGGGTGAAAGTGTTCACACTACGGCGGTCTGTCATGAGCTCGGTGGAGGCAGGATGCCGTCTTCGACTGCGCGCTTATAGAGGTCTACTTTGGTGTGGGCGGGGCGCCCCGCCATCGCGTACTTGTGGCGGATGCGGCGAACGTACTCTGCCACGGTGCTGGTGGAAAGCCCGGCACGGTGCGCGACCGCCACTGACTTATCTCCCGACGCATAGTGGGCGAGCACCTCTTGCTCTTTCGGGCTCAGGCCGGCAGCAGGCAGCTCCGGATCGGAGTCGAGTGCGGCGGCCCAGTCCGTGGTGACGACGGGGTTACCGAGCGCGGCTTCGCGCACAGCATCCACAATGACGTCTCGCGATTCAGACTTGCGCACAATGCCAAGCACGCCAGCCCGGGATGCCGCCCGCACTTCAGAGGCGTTGTCTGCTGCGGTGAAGACCAGGACGTTGAGACCGCGCTCGCGCAGCCACGCGACGTTCTGTTCGACGGAGCTGCCGTCAGAGAGGCGCACGTCGAGCACGACAAGGTCGAGGAGATCAATAACCGACTCGAGCTCGGCCACGCTCGATGCGGAGGCGAGGAGCGTGATGTCGGAGCAGTGACCGAGAAGAGACGCAAAGCCGAGCTGAACTGTTTCGTGGTCGTCCACATGTGCCACCCGGTAGGTGCGTGGCGGTTGATCCTGCGTTGTCAATGGTGCCCCGTTCGGATCAGGGTAAGCGAGTGGTTGGCAAAGAATTTGCAGTTACCCCACACAAATCTACCGGAACTTTCAGTCTGTCCCCCAAACGGGTGTCATTGATAATGACGACTGTCAGAAGTGGGCACCCAGTGACACGATCAGTCTGTAGGACTACCAAGGGGGCAGAAGGCTCGTGAATCGTCACGCCGTAAACGATCTGATCGACTGCTCGCTTCACCGTTGGTACCGCATGGTGTCGGAGTGGCGCAGCCCGGCTCCCGGAAGCGAAGCAGGATGCGTGGCTTGTCGCGAATCTGAATTTGCCACGGTGGACCGTCGCGGCCACTGGCCGCACGACCTCATCCACTCGTTCGTGGAAACTCTCGAACTTGTGACCTTTCAGCTGGCAGTCTCGATCCACGAAGAGCGTCACTGCCCCGGTACGGATGCGCGTTCGACGAAGCCGTGCTCGACCTGCCTGGCTGCGGCCCGGTCTACGGTGCAGGCCTGCGCTCACCGCCATGCGCAAGACATCTCTGACGTAATGACGGAATGTGCGCTGCCGCGATTGGCTGTTTACGTCGAAAAAAACATCAATTTGGCACTTAATGCTGCGACTCGCGGCGAATGGGCTTCCTGAAACGTCCTGACTACCCCTCACAAGTGGGGCTAGTGGTGCAGATGTGAGTCGATTAGCGTTGGACTCCGCTAGGACCTTGGGGGGAGGCACGCGTGACAACACTTGCTGAAGTATTGATTCTTCGCGGAATGATGCCGATTGAGAGCATTGATTCTGTAGGAACTTCGCACTCTGATGAGGAAGCCCTCGTCAGAAATCTACTCGACAGCGGAACAATTTCGCCGGCACAACTCGCGTCCGCGCGTGCTGCGCAGGCCGGAGTGCCGTTCGTTGAGCTCGTTGACTTTGCGGTTGACCA
Organism: Salinibacterium sp. SWN248; assembly: GCF_015864575.1. Taxonomy (GTDB): domain Bacteria; phylum Actinomycetota; class Actinomycetes; order Actinomycetales; family Microbacteriaceae; genus Rhodoglobus. The sequence continues at coordinate 777,009 of NZ_JADYWW010000001.1, forward strand.
CCAGGCTGTTGCGCTTGCACCGGCCTCGATTTGCCGCCGCCACGAGGTTTTGCCCATCGCGTTCAGCGAGGGATACCTCGTGCTCGCCATGGTTGACCCCGGCAACATCTTTGCCCTCGATGACATTCGTGCAGCTACCGGTCGCCAAGTGCGCACCGTCGTTGCTGAGCGCAGCGACCTCCAAGCAGCCCTCGACCGGTTCCACCGCGCTGATGGCGAACTCTCTAGCCTCTCCAGTGAACTTGAGCAAGAAGCGACCTCCACGGATGTCGCGCTCGCCTCGAACAACAACGAGCCGACTGAAGACGACGCCCCTATTGTTCGCTTCGTGAACCTGCTGATTAGCCAGGGCATCCAAGACAAGGCGTCGGATATTCACATCGAGCCCGGTGAGCATGACCTCGGCGTCCGCTACCGTATTGACGGCGTTCTGCACGAAATGCAGCGAGCTCCGCGTCAGATTCAGAACGGTGTTATCTCGCGCCTCAAGATCATGGCCGAGATGGACATCGCCGAGCGTCGCAAGCCTCAGGATGGCCGTATCTCGGTCATCCACGGTCAGAAGAAGATCGACCTTCGTGTCGCGACCCTGCCGACCGTGTACGGCGAAAAAGTCGTTATGCGTATTCTCGACAACTCGAACACGACGCTCGACCTCAGCCAGTTGTACCTGCTCGAGCACAACGCCAAGATTTACAAAGAGGCGTACACGAAGCCGTACGGCATGATCCTCGTTACCGGTCCTACGGGTTCCGGTAAGTCGACGACGCTGTACACCACGCTTAATGCCGTTGCTCGCCCGGAGATCAACGTCATCACGGTTGAAGACCCGGTGGAGTACCGCATGGCGGGCATCAACCAGGTGCAGGTCAACCCGAAGGCGGGGCTCACGTTCGCGAGTGCGCTGCGCTCGATTCTGCGTTCTGACCCGGATGTTGTTCTCATCGGTGAGATCCGAGACCAAGAGACGGCACAGATTGCGATCGAAGCCGCGCTCACGGGCCACCTCGTGTTGAGCACCCTGCACACCAACGGCGCACCTGCCGCTATCACTCGTTTGATCGAGATGGACATCGAACCATTCTTGGTCGGGTCGGCCATCGACTGTGTCGTCGCTCAGCGACTTGCGCGACGCCTCTGCGATCGATGCAAGCAGCCTGCGGCTCACAACCCGCAGGATCTCGTGAACTTGAAGGTCGGCTTCAACCCAGAAGGTCCGATGCCGACCCTGTATGCACCTGTCGGGTGCACCGTGTGTTCCAAGACGGGATACCGCGGTCGAATTGCACTGCACGAAGTGATGGCAGTGTCCGAAGAGATCGAACGTCTCGCTGTTGCTCGTTCGTCAAGCGCGGAAATTAGCCGCGTAGCGATCGAGCAGGGGATGCGCACTCTGCGCATGGACGGTTGGGCGAAGGCTCAGCTGGGCTTGACGTCCATCGAAGAGATTTTGCGCGTCGTCGCATAAGACGAAGTACCTGGGGGAATTATGGCTAAGCGGATCTACGACATCCCGTCGCAATCGGTAGACGAAAGTTTGTTCACACCGAAGGGGCAGAGCGCACCGTCGGCTCAGAGTGTCCCTGCGGATGCTCCACCGCCCACACCAGGAACCAGTGTTCCCGGTGTTGGCAGCCCGCAGGCGTCAGCGGCATCGTCGTTCCCCGAGTGGGCGCAGACGGGTACTGCGCCGTCGGCTTCGGCCGCAACGGTGCCGGCATCGCCCCTTCCGACGATTCCACCGCCGTCTGGCTCGATCAAGAGCACCGACACATCTGCCGCTTCGGCACCTCCCGCACCGCCTGCCCCGCCTGCACCTGCAGCGCAGGCTCCGGCTGAGCCCGCCGCTACGCCATCAGCGGATGCCGCTGCCGAGGGTGGGCGTCGTGCACGCCGCATGGCTACCGAACCGGTCACTTCGATCGACTCGCTCGACGAACTGTTCCGCCAGGCCGCCGCCGGCGCGATGTCTCAGACGTCGGCTGCGACCTCAGCCGCGGGTGCTTCGATGCCGGTGCCAGAGGCTGCACCTGTTGCCGAGGCTCCGCCTGCAGCACCCGTTCCGTCGCCGACAGCTGCCGAGGTTCCGTACTTCACGGAGGACTCCTCCGGCGCCGGCGATAGCCCGACCGAAGTTCTGAACGAGGTCCCGTTGGATCCACCCACGATGGCATTCCCGCCACCGTCGGCTGCTGCCCAGGGAGGCCTTCTGGATCTCCCGGACGCCGCGCCTGAGGTTGATGGGGCGCTGAACTTCCCGCCGCCCGGAGTGGACGAGGGGCTCTTGAGCTTCACGAGTGGTTTCGGTGCTGCCGAGCCAACAGCTTCGCGTGAGTCACAGCTGCTTGCTGTTCCAGAGATCGTCGAAGAAGCGCGCGAACCGCGCCCTGACATGGAACTCACGGCGCGTGAAGGGTCGAGCCCTGAACTGCTCGACGCGCTCAAAGAAGTCGTCTACACCGGCGCTTCTGACCTCCACATTTCCTCTGGTGCTGTTCCCATGATCCGTGTGGATGGTGGGCTGCAGCCGTTGAAGGGAATGGGTGAGTGGGATAAGGACCGCACTCGCGAGGCACTCTTCAGCATCCTGGACGCAAAGCAAGAAGAACAGTTCCTTGAAGTACTTGAGCTCGACTTTGCTTTCGAACTGTCTGAAGCTGCTCGTTTCCGCGTGAACTTCTACATGGATCGCGGAAATCTTGGAGCGGCCTTCCGAATCATTCCTACCGAGATCAAGCAGCTCAAGGATCTCGGTATCCAGGAGTCCGTGGGCAAGTTTGCTGGCCTGCCGCGTGGACTCGTTCTCGTGACAGGGCCGACCGGTTCGGGTAAGTCGACGACGCTCGCCGCGTTGATCGACCTCGTCAACCGCACCCGTGCTGACCATATCGTTACGGTCGAAGACCCGATCGAGTTCTTGCACGGCAACCAGAAGTCACTCGTCAACCAGCGTGAAGTTGGCCGCGATACTCACTCCTTTACGGCAGCGTTGAAGCACGTTCTGCGTCAAGACCCCGATGTCATTCTGATTGGTGAGCTTCGAGACCTTGAGACGATCTCCATTGCGCTCACCGCAGCAGAGACCGGTCACCTTGTGTTCGCAACCCTGCACACGCAGGATGCTGCTCAAACCGTTGACCGCATCATCGACGTCTTCCCGCCGCACCAGCAGGGCCAGGTCCGTACGCAGCTTGCGGCCGTGCTGCAGGGCATCGTCTGCCAGACGCTCGTGCGTCGAGCGACAGGCAAGGGACGTGTGGCGGCGACGGAAGTTCTCACCATGACTCCTGCTATCGGAAACCTCATTCGTGAGGGCAAGATCTACCAAATTCCGTCGGCGATGCAGGCGGGTCGGAGTGGCGGTATGCACACGATGGACCAGCACCTTGCCGGTCTGGCTAAGTCGGGCGCTATCACCGAAGAAGCCGCACTTGCAAAGTCGCATGACCCTGAGGGCATGCATCGATTGATGAGCGATAGCTCGACGAGAGTACCCAACTAATGGCTGCACCTTCTTCCACCACCAAGTCGTATGAATACAAGGCTCGTGACCACTCGGGCAAGGTCGTCAAAGGCCGGATCGACGCCTCGAGCGAGAACGCCGTGCTCACCCGCTTACGCTCGATGGAGATCAGCCCGATCTCGGTCACAGAAGCAGGCGCCGGCACTGGACTGAACAAGGAGATCAATATCTCCTTCTTCCAGAAGGGTGTTGGTCTTGATGATCTCGCAGTGATGAGCCGTCAGATGTCAACGATGATCTCCTCGGGTCTCTCTTTGATCCGCGCGCTCGTCATTTTGTCGGAGCAAACCGAGAACCCGACCCTGGCTAAAGCCTTGGCTGAGATTCGCCAGGATGTCGAAACCGGTGGCACGCTCTCGGACGCGTTCGCGAAGCACGGCACTGTCTTCCCGCCGATCATGATCCACCTCGTTCGCGCGGGTGAAACCGGCGGGTTCCTCGACAACGCACTTGAGTCGATCGCTAACAACTTCGAGGGTGAGGTTAAACTTCGCGGAACTATTAAGTCGGCGCTGACCTACCCCGTCGTGGTGCTGATCATGGCTATTGCGGCTGTCGTCGGCATGCTGCTCTTCATCGTTCCGGTCTTTGAACAGATGTTCGCGGACCTCGGCGGTGAACTCCCGCTGCTCACCCAGATGCTGGTGTGGATGTCGGATGCTATGACGATCGTCGCACCGATCTTGGTCATCGGAGGGATAGCCTTCAGCGTCTGGTGGGGCAAGAACAAGCACACCGAACGAGTGCGTAAATTCCTTGATCCTTGGAAGTTGCGGATGCCGGTCTTCGGCCCACTGTTCCGCAAGGTTTCCATCTCACGTTTTACCCGCAACTTCGGCACCATGCTCGGCGCCGGCGTGCCTATTCTTCAGGCACTTTCGATCGTGGGAGAGACCTCGGGCAACTATGTGATCGAGGAAGCTCTGCGCCGGGTCGCGGATGCTGTTCGCTCGGGTCAGTCGGTTTCGGCCCCTCTCGCAAAGGAGTCGGTGTTCCCGTCGATGGTGACCCAGATGGTCGCCGTGGGTGAGGACTCCGGTTCGATGGAGGTCATGCTGTCGAAGATCGCTGACTTCTATGACGATGAGGTTCAGAAGACTACGGAACAGCTCACAGCGCTCATTGAGCCTCTCATGATTGGCGTGATCGGTGCGATCGTTGGCGTCATGGTTATCGCCCTGTACATGCCCATCTTCGCAATCTTCGATCAGATTAATTAGCGCCTAGCAGCCCCAGGCGGGGGCATCGCGACCCGAGTCGCGGTGCCCCCGTTTGGTCTTTAACAGGCGCTCTTACCCGCGAACGGGGCGCATATTGTGGTTCGACGCGCTTGTGACCCCTCAGACTGGGGGCGTGATTCGGGCAGTTCACCCCCGTTTGTGGGATTCTCAGGTAGCCCACATGTTGAGAGTATTTTTTGTGGGGGGCTGAGAAGCTAATTTTTTCTGGGGGCCCCTGTCCAAGATCCGAACCACAGACAGGAAATCCAAAATGATTGCACGTTTGAATGACGCACTGCGCAGCAAGCGCTCCGACCTCGAGAACGACCAGAAGGGCTTCACCCTTGTTGAGCTCCTCGTTGTTGTTCTGATCATCGGCATCCTCGCCGCGATCGCTATCCCCTTCTTCCTCAACCAGCGCCAGGGCGCTTGGGAATCACAGGTCAAGTCGGATATCGCCAACTCCGTTATCGCAGCAGAAACCTTCGCTGTGAGCAACAACGGTTCGTTCACTGGTCTCGACGAAGATGCACTCGTAGCCAACGGATACAAGCAGACTCCGCGAGTTGTCCTGGACAGCGTTGCAATCACTGACGCAACGTCATACGTTTTGACCTTCTCTCACGAGGACTACGTCGACGAGACCTGGGTCTACACCAGCTCCAACGGAACAACCGTATTCTCCGGTGACCCGACTCCGTAACCCTTAGCTAGACCGTGAACGGGGCGTCGCCAAGCGGCGGCGCCCCGTTTTCACACCTCGAGAGTGATCGCTCTCACCGGGAGAACCGATCTCCCCAGAACGACTTTCATACCCTTAACACCCGCAAGAAAGGGCTCATCATGCTTAAGGTTCTACAGCGTCTTCGTAGCTCCGACGCAGGAATGAGCCTTCTTGAGGTTCTCGTCGCAATGATGATCTTCGCGATCGTCTCGCTCGGCGTACTGCAGACTCTGACAACGGTGCTGGCTATCACCCGCGACAACCGCGCTCGCGTTGTCGCCACCAACTTGGCTGCTCAAGAAGTTGACCTGGCGCGCGACGCTGGCGACGTCTTCACACTTTTCGACGACACCTACACCAAGACGCTCAATGGCGACGTCTTCACCGTGTCTCGCTCAACGGCTTGGGTGCCATCGAGCAACGCCGACGCGACCTGCGGCTCGGGTGGCGGCACGCTTCAGTACAAGCGCATCAATATCGCCGTCACATGGCCGAACATGCGTGCGGGCACCGAAGCAGTGCAATTTGACACACTTCTAGCTCCGAATGACCGCATCAACGACCCTGACCTCGGCACTATTCTCGTCTCCGTCATTGGCGGTTCTGGTGAAGGTTCCGAAGGCGTAAGCGTCACCGCGACTCCGGCATCTCCGTCTGAGGGCGCTCAGAGCCTCGCCACGTCGCCCGCTCCGACAGATTCAGATGGCTGCACCTTCATCTTGAAAGTCGCGCCGGGCAACTACAACGTGGGCGTCTCACGCTCGGGCTACATCACTGATGACGGGCAGACCAGCTCACCCAGCCAGCTCACTCAGGTCGTGGCGGGAACCGCAAGCTCGGTCTCGTTCAACTACGACGACGCGGCTAGTTTCGATGCGAGCTTTATCGCTGCTTCCGCACCCGCTGACGTCGAGATTTCGCGAAACATGGATCTCTCCTTCCTCAGCTCGTACGGCGTTCACACCGAATCGAGTACTTCCTCGAGCTTGACCCGTAGCGTGGATCTGTTCCCGTGGCGTTCAGGCTATGTAGGAATCGCGGGCACCTATACTCCGAAGCCGGAAGACCCAGACAGCACGGCGGAGTACTGCGCCTCGCCGAATCCAGCACTGTGGCCAGAAGAGGAAATCGCCGGCGTCACCTACCGATCTCCCGACCCCACTCCCGTCGCCGCGAATCCCGGCGGAAGTGTCGACATGGTCGTTCCCATGGGGCTCGTCGATGTGAGCTCGCTTGCGGGCACGCGAATCAGAGCGACGTCCACAGATCCGGTCCTCGGCAGCGGCGATCCTGGCTGCACGGAGTCTGTCAGATTGAATTTTCGGACTCTGAATTCGAGCACGCAGAACATAGCATTGCCCTACGGCACGTGGGAGATCGAGCAGCGCATTGGCAGCTCGTGGGTCCCCGTGGGCCTAGGTGACATTCTGAGTCCGATCATTGGACCGACGGAAACAGTAGCGGGCATTGTTACGGTCGATCCGCGGGTGGCTTCCTAATGACAAAATTGCGCACACTAGTCTTTAGCCGCGTGTCTCGCCTTCAGCGTGAGCAGACGGGGGTGACCTTGGCTGAACTCATCGTGACCATTGCACTGATGGGCATGTTGCTGGCGATGGTGATGACGATCTTCATCACGTTTACGCGCACCTTCGCTGTCGAGCGGTCAGCTACGGCAAATACGTCGGCGGCCACGATTGCAATGAATGAACTTACGCGTGTAATCCGCTCCGGCACAGAGAATCCTGTCGCCTCGGTCACGTTGAACGAGCCGGTTTTCAGCGTCGCCAGTCCAGAGAACATCGTCTTGCAGGCGTACCTCGATACTGACGCGCTCAACCCGGAACCAGTGAAGGTTCAGTTTCAGATCACTTCGGATCGCACACTGGTAGAAACCCGGTGGGATGCTCGGGCACTCTCTTCGGGATATTTTTCGTTCTATAACACGCCGTCTTCCGAGCGAACCGTCGTCCGTCAAATCGCGACCGGCAGCACACCCGTTTTTCAGTTCTACACGGAAGACAACGTTGAGTTGACGATGCCCTCGAGCGGTGATCTTTCTGACGCCAATCGCCGGCTCATTGCAGCAGTCAAAGTGACGATGACGGTGCAAACCGACGAGACCGGTGAAGCCAAGACCGCGACTCTCGAAAATACCGTAGGTATCCCGAACCTAGGGTTCTCCAGGATTGGAATCGACCGATGATCCGTTTTCTTCGCGCTCGCCTCGGCGGTGAGCAGGGCGCCGCCCTTCCCATGGTGATTGGTATCACCGTGGTCTTGGGCCTGCTGGTTACCACCGCTGTCGCCTATGCCACAGGCGGTTTCCGCCAAGCAGCGGCGACTCAAGAGTGGTCCGCCTCACTTGCTGCCGCCTACGCCGGCGTTGAGGACTACCAGAGCCGGCTCTCCGAAGACACCTCCTACGTGCAATACGGCAACCCTGCCGCCGAATTCTCCGTCACCAGCGACGTGCGGCTTCCGACGGGCACGAACGCGAATGCAGCGTTCAACGTAACCGCGGGCGACCCTTGGGTGAGCATCGCTGGAAGCGCGGACAATTCAGCCTTCCGTTATGAAGTCGACAATTCTGAATACCAGAGCAGCGGCACCATTCGGGTGCGTTCCACCGGCAAGGTCGGCAGCGAAACTCGCACGATCGTGGCCGACCTTCGTCAGTCTGGATTCATCGACTTCTTGTATTTCACCGACTACGAGATCATGGACCCGACCTTCAGTAGCGCGAGCACGAACTGCGTGAAGTATTGGTGGGATGGCCGAGACAGCATCTCCGGCAACTGCGGCGAGATCGCATTCTCCGGTGGCGACACCATCGACGGTCCCGTTCACTCGAACGACACGATCCGTATCTGCAGCGCCAGCTTCCTTGGTGCTGTCACCACGAGCTACCGCCCGTCAAGCGGAGTGAGCTACAACTCACGCGACTCAAACGGCAACTATTGCAACGGTCAGTACTTCGAGGTTCCGAACTCGCCGAGTTTCAGCCCTGTAATCGGAATGCCAGCGACGAACTCGCAGCACTTGCGCGAAACTCGCTCGGATCTCACGACCGACGGTGTCGCCCGCCCTGGATGTCTCTACACCGGGCCCACGTCGATCACCCTGAACTCGAACGGCACCATCAACGTCCGCTCGCCGTGGACTAAGAAAACCCAGATCACGGGCTCACCGGCGACTGGCGGTAGCACGCCTGCCACATGCGGCAGCATCACAGCGCTGAACAGTACCTCGGGAGCAACCTTCACACTGCCGCCAAGTAACGTCATTTACATACAGAATGTGCCAAGCGTGTCCAGCGACCCCAACTACTGGTCGAGCTCCAGCCGTCCGAGCGGTTTGAGCTGCGTAGGTGCCAACAACCACACCGACTCGAACGGCAACGGCAATGGAATCGGCTATCCGATCAGCTCGGAAACAGCTCCGAGCGGAAGCTACGGATGCCGCAACGGCGACCTCTTCGTCAAGGGCACCCTCAGCGGCCAGACCACGCTGTCGGCGGAACATTACATCTATATCACCGGCGATATTAAGTACAACAATGCAGACGAAGACGTCTTGGGCCTAGTCGGAAACGACGCGGTCTGGGTCTGGAACCCGACTACCGGCGACAACCGCTACTACCACAGCACCTTGCTGAGCGGCACGAACCGTCGTATCGATGCGGCTATTCTCTCCGTCGGCCACACCTTCGCAGTGCAGAACCCGAGTATCGGAAGTGGCCGCGGAACACTCACGGTCAACGGTGCTATCGCGCAGAAGTTCCGTGGAATTGTACGCAGCGGTAGTGGTGGATATGTCAAGAACTATGTTTACGATGGACGCCTCAAGTACATCGCTCCGCCGAAGTTCCTTTCGCCCGTGACCACCACCTATGGTGTGAACGTGTGGATTGAGGTGGAGCCAGCCTTCGAGGCATCGGGTGCCGCTCGATGACAGCAACTGCCCTACTCGTCATCTTCGCTGTGATTCTTGGTCTAGCCGTCGGCTCGTTCTTGAACGTCGTGGTGTGGCGGCTGCCGCGTGGGGAAAACCTCACGTCGCCGCCGAGCGCGTGCCCGAAGTGTGAACACCGCATCCGCTGGTACGACAACGTTCCGGTGTTCGGCTGGCTGATGCTCCGTGGTCGTTGCCGCGATTGCTCCGAGCCCATCGCAGTTCGTTACCCCCTGGTCGAAGCAGCGACGGCAATTGCCTTTGGGCTTGTCGCGGCGGTAGTCGGCGCCGAAACCAGCCTTATTTGGGCATTGCCAGCATTCCTTTACTTGGCTGCCATTTCAATCGCGCTGACTCTCATCGACCTCGACACGCAGACGTTGCCCAATCGAATTGTGTTGCCGTCAATCATCGTCGGTATTGTGCTTCTGGCTGTCGCCAGCGCTGGTACCGCAGACTGGGGAGCGCTCATCGGAGCTCTTCTCGGCGGCGCTGCACTCTTCACTTTTTACTTCGTCGTCGCCATCATCCAGCCTCGCGGTATGGGCATGGGCGACGTCAAACTTGCCGCCGTGCTTGGCCTCTATCTGGGGTGGCTCGGATGGGGGGTCGTAGCAGTGGGTGCCTTTGCGGCATTCTTGCTCGGGGGCATATTTGCAATCGCACTGCTCATTATTCGACGAGCAGGCCGACGCACAGCCATCCCATTTGGGCCGTGGATGATCGCGGGCGCCTGGGTAGGCATTGCTTTCGGTTCACAACTGTGGAATGGATATATGGTGGCCGCCGGTCTCGTCTGACCGCGGCCCGGGGGGAACTATGGGAAAGAAATTAGTGGGGCTGGATATCGGCTCAACAGCAATCCGTGCTGTTGAAGTCGAAAACCCGCACCTTCAGAAGCCAACGGTGCTTCGCTTCGGCGAAGTGTCTCTGCCCGAGGGCGCCGTTCGCGCCGGTGAGGTCATCGACTCCGCCACGGTAACGGCATCTATTAAGAAGCTGTGGTCAGCGAATGGTTTCCGCACTCGCGATGTTGTGATGGGCTTTGGCAATTCCAAGGTCGTCGCGCGCGATGTGAAGGTGCCACGGCTGCCCCTGAATCAGGTGCGTGAGTCGCTACCCTTCCAGGTGCAGGACCTTTTGCCGGTTCCCGCGTCGGATGCGCTGCTCGACTTTTACCCGGCTGCTGAGGCGGACGGCGAGAACGGCCCGATGTTGCAGGGCATGCTCGTGGCCGCGATCAAGGCTCCCGTCTTAGTGAACGTGAATGCTGCATCCGCAGCGTCGCTTGCCCCCGTTAACGTCGATCTCGCGCCTTTCGCGCTCACTCGTTTGTTCTCCACGCCAGAGCTGTCGACGATGACCACACTGTTGGTGGATATCGGAGCTTCAACGACCACGCTGGTCGCGTTGGAGGGACACGTTCCTCACTTCATCCGTTTCTTGCCTAACGGCGGTGCGGATATTACGAAGGGCATTTCGCAGCGCCTCGACATCTCGACGCGCGACGCAGAAGCGATCAAGCGTTCGGTCGGCGTCGTTGCGGCTCGCGCCACAGCTGAGCAGCGGCCCGCTCTCGAAGTGTCGTTCGAACTCGTCAATGAGACCTTGATGGCAATCCGTGCCACGATCGCGTACTTCCAGAATGCGCGCAACAACCGTGCAATCGATCGCATCGTGATGACCGGTGGTGGCTCGCAACTCTTGGGCCTCGTGGAGACTGTCTCAGAATTCACGAAAACGCCGGCATCGTTGCCTGACCCGTTCACTATGACCACGGTATCTCGCGGTCTCAAGGGAACCGGGTCGCCGTCTGATATGGCAGTGGCACTGGGATTGGTTACGGGGGTCTCCGCATGAGCGACGACAAGAAGAAGGCGCCTAAGGCTCGTAAAGAGCTGAAGGTCCCCACTGCGTACCCACCGTACGTCAATCTGCTTCCACCCGAGGTCGGCGAGAAGAAAGCCGCAGCTCGAGCACGTGGGCGGGCAATCTTCGTTGCCATCATCGCGATAGGTGTCGTAATCCTCGCTTCAGTGGGAATGAACCTGTACGCCCTCCAACGCTACTTGGCGCTCGAAAACGCGCGTTCGCTTACGCAGAGCTTGCTTACGCAGCAGGGCGAGTACAACGACGTTCGGGTTGCGGATCAGATGGTGCAGTCCGCCACGGGCGCCCAGATCTTTGCGACTTCCACGGAAGTTTCCGTGGAAGAACTCGTTACGGCTCTCCGAAGCAAGCTTCCCGAGAGTGCCCTGGGCATCATTGCCTACAGCTTCGAGACGGCCACGCCTCTGCAATCGTTCGGCGAGGCCCTGTCGGTGCTCGAACCGGAACGAATTGCTCAGTTTGCGATGGAACTCAACTTTGCGAGCGTTGCTGACGCTGATACCTGGCTTCGCTCGGTCGCCGATATCGACGGTGTCCTTGACGGGACTCTCGTGAGTGCTGAGTACGAAGAAGAGCTAGGCAGCTACACCGTGAACGTCGTCGTGTACATCGATAGCGATGCTCTCGTGCACCGTTTCGATGAAGTCGAGGCTGAGACACAAGTTGAGGAAGCCACTGAAGAGGGGAGCGGATCATGACCATGACACGCTTATGGACGTTGATCGGCGTGATCGCCGTCGTGATTATTCTCGCGGCCGGCTACGCCGTCGGAGTTGGTCCGGCCTACAGCGCCGCTGGCGATTCAGATAGCCAACTGGCTGATGTGGAAATTCAGAATCAAGTGCTGGCTGCTGAGCTCGCACGTCTGAAGGGCCTCGACGATGATTCCGCGGATCTTTTCGCGGAATTGGAAGAGCTGCAGCGCGCGATTCCCGCAGCGCACAACACCTCAGTTTTTGCGGCGCAGGTCGCGACTCTGGCGATGAACGCGGAAGTCACTCTGCTCGACATAAGCTACCTCAGTGCGGAAGAAGCATTGGCGGTAGAAGCTGAAGCTGCCGCCGTCACAGAAGCTGAGGGCGACGAGACCGACGCTGACGCGGAGGTTGCTGCCGAAGCTGGCGCGGCTCCCGGCACCCAATCGGTGTCGTCCGTGCCCGGCCTAGTGGCAGTAGCCGTGACCATCAGCCTGGACGGCGACCCGGTCGCGCTCCACCAATTCTTGGAGAACAGCCAAACAGGACTACGCACGCTCACCTTGAGCACAGTCACAGTCGATAACGGAAGTGGTGAGGGAACTTTCGAGATGCAAGTAAGCGGCTTCGTCTATGTCCTTCCTGGCGCTGACGTCTCGACCTTGAACGCCGACACTGGTGCTGACGGCACCACAGTTGGCTAGTCTTTCCGCACGCTGAAGAAGAACGCCACGACCTTTGGGTCGTGGCGTTCTTCTCGTTTCTGAGGGTTGCTTCGGTAGACTGAGCGGATCAGTCGCTGGCACGAGGAGGCATCAGTCATGACCGATCCATCTGTAGAGCGTGGTTCTTCACCGGAGAACGACGACAACATTGAGGATGCTGTGGTTGTCGACGAGACCCCCGCGGCTTCCGAACCCGTCACACCTCTAGTCGATCCCGTTGAGGCGCCCACGGCATCCGCGGAGTCCGCTGCGTACGACGACGCCACCCTCGAAGCTGAAGCGGAGCCCGTTGTTGAGCCAACGCTCGCTGCTGAGCCCGAAATTATCGCCGAGCCCGAGCCCGAGCCGGTAGTAGCCGAGACGACGGGAGCCGCTGCATCCGGTGAGCCCCGCGTCGTTTATGTGACTGCGCCGACGCCGCCGAAGGTTGCCGGAAACCGTGGATTCGGTATTTTCATTGCGCTGGCATCGACCGTCGCCTTCGCGATTGTTTTCGCCATCGCTGTCGTCATCATCGGTGCAGCAGCATCCGGCCGAGTCGCGGTCGCTTTTGTGCAGGCGCCGTCGTTCTACGTTCCCGTCGCCTTCTTCGCACTTGGCGCAATCGTGATTGCGCTCATTGTGAACCGCGCAGGCTGGGCAGCGCACGTCTTTTCGAGCATCATCGTCGGGCTTGTCGTGTACTTCGGTACTGTCGGTGCGCTCCTGCTGATCAACGGAGTCATTCAGAACACTCCGGAACAAGCACATGCAATGTTCGTCGCAGCGCTGGCGGATCCACTAGTCATCGCAGCAGGTTTGCTGGGCCGTGAGGTCTCACTGTGGACGGGTGCGCTGGTCGCGAGACGAGGCCGCAAGGTCACGCAACGCAACGTGGATGCGCGTGCCAAGTGGGAAGCCGAGCTCGCGGAGAAAACTGCTGCTCAGCGCTAAAGTCTCTACCGTGCTCGCGTGCCCCGTTCTGGAGCCTGCGTGTGGGCTGTGACCATTTGACCCCGGCCTGTCCCGGGGGCTATTCTTTCTGAGGTGTGCGCTTTGTCGTGCGCTTAAGCCATGCCTCTCGAGGATTACCGCTCACGCGGGGTTTAGGTGCGAGTCACTCCACACCACAGGGTTCGACCTTCCGGTTGGCCCCCACGGCATACCCGCAAACCAACCGATCAGTTCGGTAGGGGCGTGGGTCCAGATGAACTCGGTGTTCTGAAAAGAACGTCGAATGCTAACCATCATGACGCTGTCACCGTGCAGCAAAATCAAGGAGTAATTTAGTGCCCACCATTCAGCAGTTGGTGCGTAAGGGACGCACGCCAAAGGTCGTCAAGACCAAGGCTCCCGCCCTTAAGTCCAACCCGCAGCAGCGCGGCGTTTGCACGCGCGTCTACACAACAACTCCGAAGAAGCCGAACTCGGCTCTTCGCAAGGTTGCTCGTGTCAAGCTTTCTAACGGCACCGAGGTCACGGCCTACATTCCCGGAGAAGGTCACAACCTTCAAGAGCACTCGATGGTGCTCATCCGCGGTGGTCGTGTAAAGGACCTCCCCGGTGTTCGCTACAAGATCGTTCGCGGAGCGCTCGACACCCAGGCCGTTAAGAACCGTAAGCAGGCTCGTAGCCTCTACGGCGCGAAGAAGGATAAGAAGTAATGCCTCGTAAAGGACCAGCACCAAAGCGTCCCGTAGTCGCAGATCCGGTTTACGGCGCACCCATTGTCAGCCAGCTTGTCAACAAGATTCTTCTTGATGGCAAGAAGGGCCTTGCTGAGCGCATCGTTTACGGCGCACTCGAAGGGGTAACAGAGAAGACCGGCCAAGACGCCGTTGTCACGCTCAAGAAGGCTCTCGACAACGTTCGCCCGACCCTCGAGGTCAAGTCGCGTCGTGTCGGTGGATCGACCTACCAGGTTCCTGTTGAGGTCAAGTCGCACCGTGCTAACACGCTCGCATTGCGTTGGCTCACGAGCTACGCAAAGGGTCGTCGTGAAAAGACGATGACTGAGCGTCTCACCAACGAGATCTTGGACGCATCGAATGGCCTTGGCGCCGCTGTAAAGCGCCGCGAAGACACCCACAAGATGGCCGAGTCGAACAAGGCATTCGCTCACTACCGCTGGTAGTCAGCACCTCGCAGTGAGGCGGGTCAGACGCTGTCTGGCTCGCTTCACTCTTGAGATTCTCGCTTCACCAACATACTTCGGAGGAACCTGTGGCACAGGACGTGCTCACCGACCTGACTAAGGTCCGCAACATTGGCATCATGGCTCACATCGATGCCGGCAAGACCACTACGACTGAGCGCATCCTGTTCTACACGGGTGTAAACCACAAAATTGGTGAAACTCACGATGGTGCGTCGACTACTGACTGGATGGAGCAGGAGCAAGAGCGTGGCATCACGATCACGTCCGCTGCTGTGACCTGTTACTGGGACAAAAACCAGATCAACATCATCGACACCCCCGGCCACGTTGACTTCACGGTTGAGGTGGAGCGTTCGCTCCGCGTTCTCGACGGTGCAGTCGCTGTGTTCGACGGTAAAGAGGGTGTGGAGCCGCAGTCGGAGACTGTATGGCGCCAGGCCGACAAGTACGACGTTCCTCGCATCTGCTTCGTCAACAAGATGGACAAGATGGGCGCGGACTTCTACTACACGGTAGACACCATCGTGAAGCGCCTCGGTGCTCGTCCCCTCGTTATTCAGCTCCCCATCGGACTCGAGTCTGAGTTCGAGGGTGTTGTTGACCTCGTTGAGATGCGTGCACTCACGTGGCGCGGAGACTCCAAGGGTGACGTTCAGATGGGCGCTAAGTACGCCATCGAAGAGATCCCCGAAGACCTCAAGGAGAAGGCTGCGGAATACCGCACCGCTCTGCTCGAGGTTGTCGCTGAGACCGACGACGCCATCATGGAGCGTTACTTCGCCGGCGAAGAGATCAGCGTTGCTGAGATCAAGGCTGCGATCCGTAAGCTCACCGTCAACAGCGAGATCTACCCGGTTCTCTGTGGTTCTGCTTTCAAGAACCGTGGCGTTCAGCCGATGCTCGACGCTGTTATCGACTACCTTCCTTCGCCGGTTGACGTGCCTCCCATGGAAGCACGCGACCCCCGCGATGAAGAGAAGATCATCATCCGCAAGCCTGAGGCTTCGGAGCCGTTCTCGGCTCTGGCCTTCAAGGTTGCAGTGCATCCCTTCTTCGGTCGACTCACGTACATTCGCGTGTACTCGGGACACCTCGACTCTGGTGGAGCTGTTGCTAACTCCACTAAGGGCAAGAAGGAGCGCATCGGAAAGATCTTCCAGATGGCTGCCAACAAGGAAATCCCTGTCGACAGTGTTACCGCTGGACACATCTACGCCGTCATTGGCCTCAAGGACACCACGACTGGTGACACGCTGTGTGACCCGAACGACCAGGTCGTTCTCGAGTCGATGACGTTCCCTGAGCCCGTGATCGAGGTAGCGATCGAGCCGAAGACGAAGGCTGACCAAGAGAAGCTTGGTATTGCTATTCAGAAGCTCGCTGAAGAAGACCCCACGTTCCGTACCGAACAGAACCAGGAAACTGGCCAGACGGTAATCAAGGGAATGGGTGAACTTCACCTCGACATCCTCGTAGACCGCATGAAGCGCGAATTCAACGTTGAAGCCAACGTTGGTAAGCCGCAGGTTGCGTACCGCGAGACCATCCGCCGCATTGTGGACAAGCACGACTACACCCACAAGAAGCAGACGGGTGGATCGGGACAGTTCGCTAAGGTCCAGATCTCGCTCGAGCCGATGGAGGTTGAAGGCGACAAGATTTACGAATTCGTAAATAAGGTCACCGGTGGCCGTATTCCTCGTGAATACATTGGCTCAATCGACCAGGGTTTCCAGGCATCGATGAACGTCGGAATCCTCGCAGGATTCCCGATGGTCGGCGTCAAGGGAATCATCCTCGATGGTGCTGCTCACGATGTTGACTCGTCAGAAATGGCGTTCAAGATCGCGGGAACCATGGCATTCAAAGAGGCAGCGCGCAAGGCTGACCCAGTTCTCCTCGAGCCGCTCATGGCGGTCGAGGTTCGTACTCCCGAGGAGTACATGGGAGATGTCATCGGTGACCTTAACAGTCGCCGCGGACAGATCCAGTCCATGGAGGACGCGACCGGCGTAAAGGTCGTTCGCGCCCACGTACCACTGTCGGAAATGTTCGGCTACGTCGGTGACTTGAGGTCCAAGACTTCAGGTCGTGCGGTGTACTCGATGACGTTCGACAGTTACTCTGAGGTTCCCCGCGCGGTAGCTGACGAGATTGTTGCAAAGAACAAGGGCGAGTAATCGCCGCACTACCAGCGCGCAACTAACATAGATACACACCAACTTGCGAAACATTCGGCAGTGAAAAGTCGTCGGGTGCAGAGCAACCGAGTCCTGAGGAGGACCCACAGTGGCTAAGGCCAAGTTCGAGCGGACCAAGCCGCACGTAAACATCGGAACCATCGGTCACGTTGACCACGGAAAGACCACGCTCACGGCAGCGATCTCGAAGGTACTTGCTGACAAGTACCCTTCGGCGACGAACGTGCAGCGCGACTTCTCGTCGATTGACTCGGCTCCGGAAGAACGTCAACGCGGCATCACAATCAACATCTCGCACGTTGAGTACGAGACCCCCAAGCGCCACTACGCACACGTAGACGCTCCGGGCCACGCTGACTACATCAAGAACATGATCACCGGTGCAGCTCAGATGGACGGTGCAATCCTCGTGGTTGCAGCGACCGACGGACCGATGGCTCAGACTCGCGAGCACGTTCTGCTCGCGAAGCAGGTTGGTGTTCCTTACCTGCTCGTTGCACTCAACAAGTCCGACATGGTAGATGACGAAGAGATCCTTGAGCTCGTTGAGCTCGAGGTTCGCGAACTCCTCTCCAGCCAGGGCTTCGACGGTGACAACGTTCCTGTTGTCCAGGTTTCAGGTCTCAAGGCTCTTGAGGGCGACGAGAAGTGGACCCAGTCCATCCTCGACCTCATGGATGCTGTTGACGAGAACGTTCCTGACCCCATCCGCGACAAGGACAAGCCGTTCTTGATGCCGGTTGAAGACGTCTTCACGATCACTGGTCGTGGAACCGTTGTTACGGGCCGCGCCGAGCGTGGAACGCTTTCGATCAACTCTGACGTTGAGATTGTTGGAATCCGTCCGACCCAGAAGACCACGGTCACTGGTATCGAGATGTTCCACAAGCAGCTCGACGAAGCATGGGCTGGCGAGAACTGTGGTCTGCTTCTTCGTGGAACCAAGCGTGAAGATGTTGAGCGTGGACAGGTTGTTGTTAAGCCTGGTTCCGTTACTCCTCACACGAACTTCGAGGGAACCGCATACATCCTGTCAAAGGATGAGGGTGGGCGTCACAACCCGTTCTACGCGAACTACCGTCCGCAGTTCTACTTCCGTACCACCGACGTCACCGGCGTCATCACGTTGCCTGAGGGCACCGAGATGGTTATGCCTGGCGACACCACTGACATGACCGTTGAGCTTATTCAGCCCATCGCCATGGAAGAGGGCCTCGGCTTCGCCATCCGTGAGGGTGGACGTACCGTAGGTGCCGGTAAGGTAACCAAGGTTCTGGCGTAAGCTCAGTAACCAATTACGACGAGGGTCGAGCCGAAAGGCTCGGCCCTTCGTCGTTTAACCAGCGCGGCCGGTGAGCCGCGAGGTTAGCGCGCGAGCGGCGGCCACGGTGGCCTGACCGAGCTCGTCCCACTGGTCATCGACGGCATCCGTTCTGAAGGTCAGCCCGATCGCTGCCGAAGGGTAGCCATTGCGGTCGAACGCTGCAGCGCCCACCGAGGCATACTCCGCAGTGATGTCGCCCACTTCGCTCGCCCAGCCGCGCTCACGAGTCGCAGCCAGCAGCCGGTCGAGTTCTGCCAGTGTGTTCGGCCCTGCGGTCTGGCGCCGGGTAAGGCTGCTGCGTGAGGGATACAGCGCCCGCACTTGCGGAGCTGTCAGTTGCGCGAGCATGGCTCGACCGGTCGCAGTCAAATGCGCGGGGAGTTTTACACCAACAGCCGAAACAGTGGTGGGCGCCCGGGTTCCTTGCACTCGGGCGGCGTAACTGACATCGGCACCGCTGAGCACGGCAAGGTGCGCGACAACTGGGATTGGGGCTTCGGCGGCGAGGCTCCGCATGAGCGGGCTAGCGAGTGCGGAGAGTCGTTCGCTACGCAGCGCAGACGTGCCGATCTCGGAGACGAGGGAGCTCAACCCATAGGTGCGGTCTTCGGGGTAATGCACCACGAAGCCTTCGTCGATCATGACGGTAAGTAGTTGGTAGACGGATGACCGGGGGAGCGCTAGCTCGCGCGCCAAAGCAGAGGCGGGCACGGGCCCTTTGCGGGTCGCGAGGTGTCGCAGCACGGCCATGGTGTTGCGCGCGGCAGGAATGTTGGACACAGGGCTCCTGTCTGGTATTTCAGACACCATATCCTGATATCCGCTCGTGGTGGAGGGTCGATGCGCGTTCACTGGGATCATGACCTCAGCCTCCAGCCAGACAGTGACCATCGGCGTCGGCCCCGTGAGCATCTCCGATGTTGTGGCGGTCGCGCGCTACGGTGCGCCAATCGCGATCTCGGCCGAGGCGACGAACGCAATGGCGGCGTCGCGCGCGGTGATTGACGCGTTGGCCGACGACGTGCGCCCTCACTACGGCGTCTCCACCGGTTTCGGCGCGCTGGCGACGAAACACATCGCCCCGGAGCAGCGGCTGCAGCTGCAGCGGTCACTCGTGCGCAGTCACGCCGCAAGTTCCGGTGCAGAAATTGCGGACGAAGTGGTGCGTGCGACGATGTTGCTGCGCCTTTCCACAATGGCCACCGGGCGCACGGGTGTGCGGCCCCTCGTTGCCGAAACCTATGCGGCAGTGCTCAATGCGGGCATCACCCCAATCGTCGGTGAGTACGGCAGCCTCGGCTGTTCCGGTGACCTCGCACCGCTCGCGCACTGCGCGTTAGCGGTGATGGGCGAAGGCGGCGTACGGGTTGCGGGCGAGCAGCTGCCGGCATCCGCAGCTCTCAGAGTTGCCGGCATTACCCCCGTTATCTTGCACGAAAAAGAGGGCTTGGCGCTGATCAACGGCACCGATGGGATGCTCGGCATGCTGTCGCTGGCGATTGCTGATCTTGAGGCGTTGCTCACCACCGCCGACCTGTCCGCTGCCATGAGCGTGGAGGGCTTGGCGGGAACCGACCGAGTCTTCGCGGCGGATCTGCACGCCCTTCGTCCGCATCCGGGCCAGGCGCAGTCGGCGGCCAACATGCGCGCGGTGTTGCGCGACTCCGACACGATCGCGGCCCACGCCACGAGCGGCTTCACGCGAGTGCAGGATGCCTACTCGTTGCGGTGCGCGCCCCAGGTCCATGGCGCGGCTCGCGATACGGTCAACTACACGCGTCAAGTGGCCGAGCGCGAGCTTATGAGCGCGATCGATAACCCCGTGGTGACGGTGGATGGCCGGCTGGAATCCAACGGAAATTTCCATGGGGCGCCGGTGGGCTACGCTCTCGATTTCCTCGCGATTGTTGCCGCCGATGTTGCGAGCATGAGCGAGCGACGCACTGACCGATTCCTCGACAGCAATCGCAGCGGCGGGCTCAACGCGTTCCTAGCCGATGATCCCGGGGTGGACTCGGGGCACATGATCGCGCAGTACACCCAGGCGGGAATCGTCAGTGAGATGAAGAGATTGGCGGCTCCGGCATCCGTTGATTCAATTCCGACGAGCGCGATGCAGGAAGACCACGTCTCGATGGGGTGGAGCGCTGGTTTGAAGCTTCGCCGCAGTATCGATGGGTTATCACGCGTGATCGCCATTGAGTTGCTGACGTCGGCACGCGGGATTGAGATGCGTGGCGAGCGACCGTCACCGGTATCAGCGGCGGTAATCGCGAACTTGCGCGAGCACGTTCCCGCCGCCGGCCCCGACCGCTATTTGGCTCCTGACATTGCGGCGAGCGTTGCGCTTGTGCAGTCGGGTGCACTCTTGTCCGCCGCACGCACTATTACCGAACTCAGCTAGGAGACGTCATGATTCAGGCACACCGCGGTTCCACACTCAATACTCTCGGCTGGCAGCAGGAGGGTGCTTTGCGCATGCTCCAGAACAACCTCGACCCGGAGGTCGCCGAACACCCGGAAGACCTCGTCGTCTATGGCGGCACGGGCAAAGCTGCGCGTAACTGGCCCAGCTATCACGCGATTGTTCGTTCGCTCACGACACTCAAAGGTGACGAGACGCTGCTTGTTCAATCAGGCAAGCCCGTCGGTGTGATGCAGACGCATGAGTGGGCTCCACGGGTGTTGTTGGCGAACTCCAACTTGGTTGGCGACTGGGCCAACTGGGATGAGTTCCGTCGGCTCGAGCAGCTTGGCCTCACCATGTACGGCCAAATGACAGCAGGATCATGGATCTACATTGGCACGCAGGGCATTCTGCAAGGCACCTACGAGACCTTCTCTGCAGTCGCGGCTAAGCGATTCGGCGGCACTCTCGCTGGCACCATCACCCTCACGGCTGGCCTCGGAGGCATGGGTGGCGCTCAGCCGCTCGCCGTAACCATGAACGACGGTGTTGCGATCTGTATTGATGTTGATCAGAGCCGCATCACGCGTCGCATCGATCACGGCTACCTCGACGTTGAGGCGAAGTCGCTCGCGCACGCGGTAGAACTCGCTGTTGCCGCGCGCGACGCGAAGAAGCCGCTCTCGATTGGGGTGCTCGCCAATGCGGCTGCTGCCGTCCCTGAGTTGCTGGCAATGGGTGCGCCGATCGATATCGTCACTGACCAGACGAGTGCCCACGATCCTCTCGCTTACCTTCCTCTCGGCGTGGACTTCCATGACTGGCAGAGCGCCCGCAGCCATCCTGACTTCGCTCAGCGTGCTCGCGAGTCGATGGCAATCCATGTCGAAGCGATGGTGGGCTTCCAACGTCAGGGTGCCGAGGTCTTCGACTATGGGAACAACTTGCGCACGGAGGCACTCGCGGCCGGGTATGCCGATGCGTTTGCTTTCCCCGGGTTCGTGCCGGCCTACATTCGTCCATTGTTTGCGGAGGGCAAGGGCCCGTTCCGGTGGGCCGCTCTCAGTGGCGAAGCCAGCGACATCCACAAGACAGACAAGGCGATTCTCGAGTTGTTCCCGGAGAACGAATCGCTCGCGCGCTGGATCAAGCTTGCGGGGGAGCGCGTGCACTTCCAGGGCCTTCCTGCCCGCATCTGTTGGCTCGGCTATGGCGAGCGCGACAAGGCTGGGCTGAAGTTCAATGAGATGGTGGCGTCGGGAGAGCTGGCCGCACCGCTGGCGATCGGTCGCGATCATCTCGATAGCGGGTCCGTGGCGTCCCCGTACCGCGAGACCGAAGCCATGAAGGATGGTTCGGATGCCATCGCCGACTGGCCGCTGCTTAACGCGCTCGTGAACACGTCATCGGGCGCAACGTGGGTCTCCATTCATCACGGTGGCGGTGTGGGCATCGGCCGGTCGATCCACGCCGGTCAGGTCACGATTGCTGACGGCACCGAGCTCTCTGCCCAGAAGCTTGAGCGCGTACTCACGAACGATCCCGGTATGGGCGTGATCCGTCACGTCGATGCTGGCTACGATGAAGCTATTGCGGTCGCTGACGATCTCGGCGTTCGCATCCCCATGAACGAGGCTCCGCTCACGAAGGGTCACAATGCTCAACGCTGATCCGCTGTGGCCGCGTGCGGGGGATTGGCCTTCGCCGGTTGACGACGAGTGGGCGGATGTCGCACTCATCGGTATGCCGACGTCGCGCACGTCACTCTCGCCGACACAGGCTCACACGACTCCCGCTGCGGTTCGTGAGGCACTTCGTCGTTATGCCGCGCTGTCTGATCTTCGGATCGTAGACGCCGGCACCGTGCGCGAGCCTGATCTGAATGAGCAGGGTGCGATTGATGCGGTGGCGCAGTTGCGGGCTGAGCTCGTTATCGCCCTGGGCGGAGACAATGCGGCGACGGTGCCGACGGCGTTGGGGCGGTGGGGTTCAGAGATCGAGTCGGCTGGATTAATCACGCTCGATGCTCACTACGACCTACGAGACGGCACCAGTAATGGTTCACCCGTGCGTCGCCTTCTTGAGGCCGGCCTCGATGGCAGCCGTGTGGTGCAGATCGGTATTGAGCCGCTGGCGAACTCGCTGGCGTACGCCGAGCGGGCGCGCGAGGCAGGAATCACGGTCATTACTCGTGACGAGTTGCGTTCGTGCTCGATGGACGAGGTGATGGCGCAGGCGCTGGAGATTGCTGGCGCGGCGGGCGGGCCTATCCATGTCGACCTTGATGTCGATGTGTGTGATCGCTCGGTCACTCCCGGTTGCCCCGCGTCAGTGCCGGGCGGCATCTCGGCGATTGAGTTGCGCACGGTTGCACGGCTCGCTGGCGCGCATCCGGCGGTCTCCTCGATCGATCTGGTCGAGGTGGATGCCGCCGCTGACGCTCCTGACGAACGAACGGTGCGTCTGGTGGCGCTCTGCGTTCTCGAAGCAATCGCGGGAGTGTCGCTGCGATGACAAGCACGGTGATCGAGAACATCGGGCTTTTGCTCACGCATGATGAAGAGCGTCCCGAGATCTCCGCTGCCGCTCTGGTATTCGACGAGGGCCGGGTGGCGTGGTGGGGTGCTTCGGCCGATGCTCCTGCTGCCGACAGGCGAGTGGATGCCGCAGGCCGCTGTGTCCTTCCTGGTTTTGTCGACAGCCACAGCCACATCCTCTTCGCGGGGGACCGCTCGGATGAGTTTGAGGATCGCATGGCTGGCCGCCGTTACGAGGCGGGCGGAATCCGTCGCACGGTCGCACTTTCGCGCGCAGCGACTGACGCCGAGTTGCTCGCGAACGCGACCGCTCTGGTTGCGGAGATGCGCCGCCAGGGCGCGACGACGGTCGAAATCAAGAGTGGCTACGGTCTGAGCGTTGCAGATGAGGCGCGGATGTTGCGGCTCGCGGCCACGCTCACTGACGAGACCACGTTTCTGGGTGCGCACATCGTCCCCGACGAGTTCGCGGATGACCGGGCGGCCTACGTGCACCTGGTCATGGGCGACATGCTGGAGGCGTGCGCTCCCCATTCGCGCTGGATCGATGTGTTCTGTGACAACGGTGCCTTCACCGAGGCGGAGACGCGCGCCATCATCACGGCCGGGCAGGCTCGTGGCTTGGGCGCTCGTCTGCACGGTGCTCAACTGGCGGAGTCAGGTGCTGTGCAACTCGCGGTCGAGCTTGGTGCAGCGAGTGTCGACCACTGCACCTACCTCAGCGATAACGATGTGCAGGCGCTCGCGGGCAGCAGTACGGTCGCCGGACTTCTTCCCGGTGTCGAGTTCTCCACCAAGCATCCGTTCGTGGATGCCCGACGACTCCTCGACGCGGGAGTGACCGTTGCGCTCGCCAGCGACTGCAATCCCGGCTCGAGTTTCACCTCATCCCTCCCGTTCTGCATTGCCCTCGCGGTGCGCGAGATGGGGATGACGTCGCTCGAGGCGGTGACAGCGGCGACGCTCGGGGGAGCAGAGTCGCTCCGCCGCGATGACGTGGGTCGGTTAGCGGTCGGTGCACGAGCGAATGCCCAGATTCTGGATGCCCCGCACTACCGTCATCTGGCGTACCGGCCGGGGGTCCCCCTGGTCTCCAGCGTCTTTGTGGATGGCGTTCAGGAGTTGGTGCGGCCGTTGGCCTGAGGCTCCCCAAAAGTCCCGCTATCAGGCGGTAGTGGATGCTCACATCGAGGCTTCATGCCGTCGGCAGGACGACGGCGAACAGTGCCGCAAAAATCCGACACGCCCGGGTTGCAGTAAATGCGTGGATGTGACAAACTCTTCTAGTTCAACATTTCGCCGCCACGTGCGTGCGGATCACTTCCAGGCAGTGCATAGTTCCACATCGTATGACCCTCGCAGAGCGTGAGTTATACACCGTGTTGTAGCTAGGCCGCGGGGAGCAGAACCAAGCTTAACCAACTCCCCAATTCGATTCGAAAGAATTCGTGCTGCGGGAGACGCGTGTGCCAGTTCGCTGGCATGTGCTCCTCGCGGCTTCGCGGGTTGGTATCACAAGCAGTGACAGCAAGAACTTGACAGATAAATAGTGGTGCGAAAGCAAAAGTGCTGAGCGTCTTCGGGTGGCAACATCCGGTGTCGAACAGCCCAGGTGCACGCAGTGCAGCCAAAGTACTAAGGGAAGAGAGCCAGTCATGGCGGGACAAAAGATCCGCATTCGACTTAAGTCGTACGACCACGAGGTCATCGACTCGTCGGCACGCAAAATTGTTGACACGGTTACCCGCGCGGGTGCCACGGTAGTAGGCCCGGTGCCGCTGCCCACCGAGAAGAACGTGATTGCAGTTATCCGTTCTCCCCACAAGTACAAGGACAGCCGCGAGCACTTCGAGAAGCGCACCCACAAGCGGCTCATCGACATCATCGACCCGACGCCCAAGGCTGTGGATTCGCTTATGCGTCTCGACCTGCCGGCCGACGTCAACATCGAGATCAAGCTTTAGCTCGCGCAGTTATTGAGCGACAGAGCCGATAAGGAAAATAATGTCTACAACTAAGACGACTAAGGGTCTGCTGGGCACAAAGCTCGGCATGACGCAGGTTTGGGACGAGAACAACAAGCTCGTTCCCGTGACCGTTGTCGAAATCTCCCCGAATGTGGTTACGCAGCTGCGTAGCCCCGAGGTTGATGGATACAGCGCAGTCCAGATCGCGTACGGCCAGATCGACCCTCGTAAGGTCAACAAGCCGCTTACCGGTCACTTCGACAAGGCAGGTGTTACGCCTCGCCGTCACCTCACCGAGATTCGCACCCCTGACGCCGCGGAGTACACCGTTGGCCAGGAGCTCGCAGTCGACATCTTCACCCCAGGCTCGAAGGTCGACGTTGTCGGCACGAGCAAGGGTAAGGGTTTCGCGGGTGTTATGAAGCGTCACAACTTCAAGGGTGTATCTGCAAGCCACGGTTCGCACCGTAACCACCGCAAGCCTGGTTCCATTGGCGCCTCGTCGACCCCCAGCCGTGTCTTCAAGGGCATGCGCATGGCCGGTCGTATGGGTGGTGACCGTGTAACGGTCATGAACCTCGCCGTCCACTCGATCGACCTTGAGAAGGGACTCGTGCTCATCAAGGGCGCTGTTCCCGGTGCTCGTGGCCGTATCGTCTTCGTCCGCAACGCAGTGAAGGGGGCGTAGTACACATGGCTACCTCCATCGACGTCATCGACGCCAAGGGCAAGAAGGTCGACTCTGTTGAACTTCCCGCCGAGATCTTCGACGTGCAGACCAACGTTCCGCTCATCCACCAGGTTGTTGTTGCACAGCGTGCAGCAGCACGTCAGGGTACGCACAACACCCTGCGCCGCGGTGAAGTTTCGGGTGCTGGTCGCAAGCCGTTCAAGCAGAAGGGAACCGGTCGCGCTCGTCAGGGCTCGATCCGTGCTCCTCAGATGAAGGGTGGTGGCATCGTTCACGGGCCGCACCCGCGTGACTACTCACAGCGCACCCCCAAGAAGATGATTGCTGCAGCACTTCGCGGCACGTTGTCCGACCGGGCTCGCGGTGAGCGCATTCACGTCATCGACGCTCTCGCTGTAGACGGCAAGCCTTCGACGAAGTCGGTCTTGGCTCTGCTGAACAACATCGCGCCGAGCAAGAACGTTCTCGTTGTTCTCCAGCGCGAAGATGCAACCAGCCTCAAGAGCATTCGCAACCTCGACACGGTTCACGTCTTGGCTTACGACCAGCTCAACGCCTACGACGTCGTCGTTAGCGACGACATCGTGTTCAGCAAGGGCGCGTTCGACGCGTTCGTTGCGTTCAACACCAAGTCTTCGAATAAGGAAGAGGTCAGCGCATGACCGTCACGTACAAGGACCCGCGCGACATCATCATCGCTCCCGTGGTCTCTGAGAAGAGCTACAACTTGATCGACATGGGCAAGTACACCTTCGAGGTAGACCCCCGTGCGAACAAGACCGAGATCAAGCTCGCTATTGAGAAGATCTTCAGCGTCAAGGTCGACTCGGTCAACACGTTGAACCGCACGGGCAAGACCCGTCGTACCCGTTTCGGTATGGGCAAGCGCAAGGACACCAAGCGCGCCATCGTCACGCTTAAGTCCGGTTCTATCGACATCTTCACGGCTGTCGGCTAGGGACCAAGGAGAAACTAATGGCTATTCGCAAGTACAAGCCCACGACGCCTGGTCGTCGTGGATCCTCGGTTGCAGACTTTGCTGAGATCACCCGTTCAACGCCGGAGAAGTCGCTTCTGCGCCCTCTGCCGAAGACTGGTGGACGCAACAACGCAGGTCGCATCACGACTCGTCACATCGGTGGTGGCCACAAGCGCCAGTACCGCGTAATCGACTTCAAGCGCAACGACAAAGACGGCGTAAACGCCCGCGTTGCCGAGATCGAGTACGACCCCAACCGCACCGCACGTATCGCACTGCTTCACTTTGTTGATGGCACCAAGCGCTACATCGTTGCTCCGAACAAGCTCAATCAGGGCGACATTGTTGAGTCGGGTCCCGGCGCAGACATCAAGCCTGGTAACAACCTCCCGATGAAGAACATCCCCGTCGGTACGGTTATCCACATGATTGAACTTCGCCCCGGTGGCGGCGCCAAGATGGCCCGTTCCGCTGGTGCATCAGTTCGACTCGTTGCAAAAGAAGGCCCCTACGCGCAGCTGCGTTTGCCTTCCGGTGAAATCCGCAACGTTGACGTTCGTTGCCGCGCAACGATCGGCGAGGTCGGCAATGCCGAGCAGTCGAACATCAACTGGGGAAAGGCCGGCCGCATGCGCTGGAAGGGCGTTCGCCCGACCGTCCGTGGTGTTGCCATGAACCCTGTTGACCACCCCCACGGTGGTGGTGAGGGTAAGACGTCCGGTGGACGTCACCCCGTTTCCCCTTGGGGCCAGGCAGAAGGGCGCACACGTAAGCGCAAACTGCCCAGTGACCAGCTCATCGTTCGCCGCCGCAATGTCGGCAAGAAGCGCAAGTAGTAGGAGAGTCAGAAGATGCCACGCAGTCTGAAGAAGGGCCCCTTCGTCGACGACCACCTCCTACAAAAGGTTGTCAAGGCGAACGAAGCCAAGAGCAAGAACGTAATCAAGACCTGGTCGCGCCGCTCGATGATCGTTCCAGCAATGCTGGGTCACACGATCGCGGTGCACGATGGTCGCAAGCACATTCCGGTGTTCATCACCGAAACCATGGTTGGGCACAAGCTCGGCGAGTTTTCGCCCACCCGTACCTTCCGTGGACACGTGAAGGACGACAAGAAGGGTCGCCGCCGCTAACGCGGTGGTGGAGGAGGTAGAGAAATGGTGGAGTCGATCGCACGCGTGCGTCACATCCGCGTGACCCCCATGAAGGCTCGTCGCGTTGTCAACATGATTCGCGGCAAGCAAGCACAGGAAGCACTGGCAATTTTGAAGTTCGCACCTCAGGGCGCGAGCGAGCCGGTCTACAAGTTGGTTGCATCTGCAATCGCGAATGCGCGAGTCAAGGCAGACGCTTCGAACACGTTCCTGGACGAACAGGATCTGATCATCTCGAAGGCTTATGTCGACGACGGTGCAACGCTCAAGCGTTTCCAGCCGCGTGCCCAGGGCCGCGCGTTCCAGATCCTGAAGCGCACAAGCCACATCACGGTCGTGCTGGCCACGCCAGACCACGTCGTTGAAGCCGAGGCCGACAAGGCAGGGAAGAAGTAATGGGACAGAAGGTAAACCCCTACGGTTTCCGTCTGGGAATCACCACCGACCACGTGTCGCGTTGGTTCTCCGACAGCACCAAGCCGGGTCAGCGTTACAGCGACTACGTTGCGGAAGATGTAAAGATCCGCAACCTGCTCAAGTCGAACCTCGACCGCGCAGGTGTTGCTCGCATTGAAATCGAGCGCACCCGTGACCGCGTTCGCGTAGACATTCACACTGCCCGTCCGGGCATCGTGATCGGTCGCCGCGGCGCCGAAGCAGAGCGTATTCGTGGCGAGCTCGAGAAGCTCTCCGGTAAGCAGATCCAGCTCAACATCCTCGAGGTCAAGAACCCCGAGGCTGAAGCTCAGCTCGTTGCACAGGGAATTGCGGAGCAGCTTGCTGCTCGTGTCGCTTTCCGTCGTGCAATGCGCAAGGGTCTTCAGGGCGCCCAGCGCGTTGGTTCGGTCAAGGGTGTTCGCATCCAGGTATCGGGTCGTTTGGGTGGCGCAGAAATGAGCCGCTCAGAGTACTACCGCGAAGGTCGCGTTCCGCTGCACACGCTGCGCGCAAACATCGACTACGGCTTCTACGAGGCTAAGACCACGTTCGGTCGTATCGGTGTCAAGGTGTGGGTCTACAAGGGCGACATCACCAACAAGGAGCTCGCTCGCGAGCAGGCTAACCAGAAGTCGTCGCGTCCAGAGCGTCGCGATGGTGGCGACCGTGGCGGTCGTCGCACCGGTGGCCCTTCGTCCGCACCGAAAGCTGAAGCACCCAAGGCAGAAGCCCCCAAGGCCGACGCACCGGTTGCAGCAGGAGTTGAGGCATAACAATGTTGATTCCGCGTAAGGTCAAGTACCGCAAGCAGCACCACCCCTCCCGTAGCGGCCACGCTACTGGTGGAACCACGGTGTCGTTTGGCGAGTACGGTATTCAGGCTCTGACGCCCGCATACGTTACGAACCGCCAGATTGAGGCAGCTCGTATCGCAATGACGCGTCACATCAAGCGTGGTGGAAAGGTGTGGATCAACATCTACCCCGACCGCCCGCTCACCAAAAAGCCCGCTGAAACCCGCATGGGTTCCGGTAAGGGCTCGCCCGAGTGGTGGGTCGCCAACGTCAAGCCAGGTCGCGTGCTCTTCGAGCTCAGCGGCGTGGACGAGACGACTGCGCGCGAAGCACTCACTCGTGCAATTCACAAGCTGCCCCTCAAGGCACGCATCATCAAGCGCGAGGAGGGCGACGCATAATGGCGATCGGATCCAAGGAGCTAGCCCCTGTCGAGCTAGACACTTTTGAAGACGAACGACTCGTTGACGAGCTGAAGAAGTCGAAGGAAGAACTTTTCAACCTTCGTTTCCAGGCCGCAACTGGTCAACTGGAAAGCCACGGACGTATTCGCGCTGTAAAGCGCGACATCTCCCGCATCTACACGGTTATCCGTGAGCGCGAGCTGGGCATCCGTGCAACCCCCGCTGCCGTCGAGGCTCCCGCTAAGGAGACCAAGAAGCGCAGCACCAAGAAGGCAGACGCCGCGGTTGAGACTGCAGCAGACGCCGCTGACGAGACGAAGGAGGCGTAGTCATGGCCAAGGTTGAAGACAAGAAGACCGCGGAGACGACCGCCGAGGTCGCTCGTGGGTACCGTAAGACCCGTCGCGGACTGGTTACGAGCGACAAGATGGATAAGACCATCGTTGTCATCGTTGAAGACCGCGTAAAGCACCCGTTGTACGGCAAGGTCGTTCGCCGTAACTCCAAGGTGAAGGTTCACGACGAGGCCAACACGGCCGGCGTCGGTGACTCCGTACTTATCAGCGAGACCCGTCCGCTCAGCGCTACGAAGCGCTGGCGTCTGGTCGAGATCCTCGAAAAGGCTAAGTAATGCTTCAGCAGGAATCCCGAGTAAAGGTTGCCGATAACACCGGCGCCAAGGAGCTCCTCACGATTCGCGTTCTCGGTGGCTCAGGCCGTCGTTACGCAGGTCTCGGCGATGTCATCGTGGCAACCGTCAAAGACGCGATTCCTGGCGGAAACGTCAAGAAGGGTGAGGTCGTCAAGGCCGTCATCGTTCGCGTTATCAAGCAGACTCGTCGTCCAGACGGCTCATACATCAAGTTCGATGAGAACGCGGCTGTAATCCTCAAGTCCGATGGCGGAGACCCCCGTGGTACCCGCATCTTCGGGCCGGTTGGCCGCGAACTTCGTGACAAGAAGTTCATGA
The DNA here is from genome assembly GCF_015864575.1 of Salinibacterium sp. SWN248. Taxonomy (GTDB): domain Bacteria; phylum Actinomycetota; class Actinomycetes; order Actinomycetales; family Microbacteriaceae; genus Rhodoglobus. Next base: position 807,743 of record NZ_JADYWW010000001.1, read on the forward strand.
AGATCATCTCGCTCGCACCGGAGGTGCTGTAGATATGGCAAAGATTCGCAAGGGTGACCTCGTACAGGTCATCAGCGGCCCGACCGAAGAGCGTGGCGGAAGCCGCGGCAAGCAGGGTCGCGTAATCAGTGTTATCGCTGGAAAAGACCGCATTGTCGTGGAGGGTGTCAACTTCGTCACCAAGCACGTCAAGGTTGGCCAGACTCAGCGTGGAACCAAGACCGGTGGCATCGAGACGATGGAGGCATCAATTCACGTGTCGAACGTCGCCCTCGTTGACCCCGAGACCAAGCTCCCGGCTCGTGTTGGCTTTACCGTCGGCACCGATGACCGTGGCAAGACCACGCGCGAGCGCTTCTTCAAGAAGTCGCGCCGCGTAGAGACCAAGAAGTCAAAGGCAGCTAAGGCTGAGCCCAAGGCTTCGAAGAAGGATGCCGAGAAGGCAACCGAGAAGGACGCAGACTAATGACGACGACTGCACCTGCTGCTGGCAAAATCCAGCCGCGCCTCAAGCAGAAGTACCGCGATGAACTTGCGGCTCAGCTCAAGAAGGATCTTGGACTCACCAATGTCCACCAGGTTCCGGGGATCGTTAAGGTCGTCGTCAACACTGGTGTTGGTGAAGCTGCTCGCGACGGAAAGATCATCGATGGGGCCGTCAAGGACCTCACCGCGATCACCGGTCAGAAGCCGTACGTAACTAGCGCTCGCAAGTCGATCGCTCAGTTCAAGCTTCGTGAGGGACAGCCCATTGGCGCACACGTTACCCTCCGTGGTGACCGCGCTTGGGAGTTCCTCGACCGTCTGATCACGCTGGCGCTTCCGCGTATCCGTGACTTCCGCGGTCTGTCGGACAAGCAGTTCGATGGCAACGGTAACTACACCTTCGGCCTCACGGAACAGTCCATGTTCCACGAGATCGACCAGGACAAGATTGACCGCGTTCGTGGTTTCGATATCACTATCGTCACCACCGGTAAGAACAACGAAGAAGGTCGCGCCTTGCTTAAGGCTCTGGGCTTCCCCTTCCGCACCGCTGAGAACGCATCTAACTAACCAAGTAACACCGATCGACCAGGTCGGCCTTCGTGTAACGGATGCCGAAACCAGTTGAGACAGGAAACACATAATGACAATGACAGATCCGGTCGCTGACATGCTGACCAGACTGCGCAACGCCAATTCGGCGCACCACGACAGCGTTTCAATGCCTAACAGCAAGCTGAAGTCGCGCCTGGCTGAAATGCTCAAGGCTGAGGGATACATCCTCAGCTGGAGCACCGAGGACGCTCGCGTGGGCCAGACTCTCACGATCGAACTCAAGTACAGTCCCACTCGCGAGCGTTCCATCAAGGGAATCAAGCGCGTCTCGAAGCCTGGTCTTCGTGTCTACGCTCGCTCGACCGAAATCCCCAAGGTTCTTGGCGGACTCGGTGTGGCTATTTTGTCCACCTCCTCCGGTCTTCTGACCGACAAAGAGGCGACTCAGAAGGGCGTAGGTGGGGAAGTCCTCGCCTACGTGTGGTAACCCAAAATGTCACGTATCGGAAGACTTCCTATTGATGTCCCCGCTGGTGTCACACTCACCATCAACGGCCAGGACGTCACTGTAAAGGGCCCGAAGGGTGAGCTTGCGCTCACCGTCAAGGCACCTATCGCTGTAGCACTCGAAGAGGGTCAGGTTCTCGTAACCCGTCCCGACGACGAGCGCGAATCGCGTTCACTGCACGGCTTGACTCGTACACTCATCGCTAACCAGATCATCGGTGTTACCGATGGTTACACCAAGGGCCTTGAGGTCGTTGGTACTGGTTACCGTGTCACCGCAAAGGGCAGCTCAATTGAGTTTGCTCTCGGGTACTCGCACTCGATCACCGTTGACCCGCCCGCAGGCATCAGCTTCGCGGTCGAGGGCAATAACAAACTAGTTGTCAGCGGCATCGACAAGCAGGCGGTTGGCGAAGTAGCAGCCAACATTCGTAAATTGCGCAAGCCAGAGCCCTACAAGGGCAAGGGTGTGCGCTACGCCGGCGAAGTTGTTCGTCGCAAGGCCGGAAAGAGTGGTAAGTAGACATGGCTCTCGGAACCAGAGGTAAGAGCAAGTCGGCCGCTAAGGGCCGCCGTCACGCACGTCTCCGCAAGAAGGTTGTGGGCACCGAGGTGCGCCCCCGTCTCGTGGTTACGCGCTCAGCGCGTCACGTATTCGTCCAGGTTGTTGATGACTCGAAGGGCGTTACCGTCGCTTCTGCATCGACCATGGAGTCGGACATGCGTACGTTCGATGGAGACAAGACCGCCAAGGCACGCAAGATCGGCGAAATGGTCGCCGAGCGCGCGAAGCAGGCCGGTGTTGAGGCCGTCGTATTTGATCGTGGTGGAAGCCGTTACGCAGGTCGCGTTGCAGCTATCGCCGACGGAGCGCGAGAGGGTGGATTGAACCTGTGAGCGACAACGTGGACAACAAGACAACAAACAAGGAGCAGGCCGTGGCCGCTGAGGCGACTAGCGCCATCTCCGTACCCGAGGTCGTCGTAGACGCCCCCGCGACCGACGTAACGAGCGAGCCCCGCGAGGCTCGTCGTGGCGGCCGTGAGCGTGGACCCGACCGTGGTGGCCGTGGTGGTAACAACAGCCGCGACAACGACAAGAACCAGTTCCTGGAGCGCGTCGTCACCATCAACCGTGTATCGAAGGTCGTCAAGGGTGGTCGTCGCTTTAGCTTCACCGCTCTCGTCGTCGTCGGTGACGGTAACGGAATGGTTGGAGTCGGATACGGCAAGGCTCGTGAGGTTCCTCTCGCGATCTCCAAGGGTGTCGAAGAGGCGAAGAAGAACTTCTTCCGCGTTCCTCGCGTCGGCGCTACTATCCCTCACTCGGTCCAGGGCGAGGCAGCTGCAGGTGTAGTCCTGCTGCGTCCCGCATCCGCTGGTACCGGTGTTATCGCTGGTGGACCCGTTCGCGCCGTACTCGAGTGCGCCGGTATCCACGATGTACTGAGCAAGTCGCTCGGTTCCTCGAACACGATCAACATCGTTCACGCAACGGTTGAGGCACTCAAGCAGCTCGAAGAGCCGCGTTCGGTTGCCGCTCGTCGTGGGCTCGATGCAGAACACGTTATCCCGGCTCGCTTGCTGCGCGCCGAGGCTGAAGCTAAGGCAGGTGTCTGATGGCTGGTCGCCTGAAGGTAACCCAGATCAAGTCCAAAATTAGTGAGAAGCAGAACCAACGCGACACGCTGCGCAGCCTTGGGCTCAAGCGCATCGGTTCCGTGGTTGTGCGCGAGGACAACTCGCAGAACCGTGGTTACGTCAACACGGTTGCTCACCTTGTCAAGGTCGAGGAGATTGACTAATGGCTGACGAGAAAGAAACCCCAAAGAAGGCCGCAGCTGCGAAAGCGCCTGCTGCCAAGAAGGCTGCTCCTGCAAAGGCCGCAGCTGACAAGGCTCCTGCTGCGAAGGCATCCGCCACGAAGGCTCCTGCGAAGTCGACCGCTGCTAAGGCGTCGACCACCACGAAGTCCTCGAGCGATGATGTTGCAAGCCGCCCGCAGGTTCTGAAAATGCACCACCTCCGTCCCGCTGCCGGTGCTAAGAAAGACCGCATGCGTGTTGGCCGTGGTGAAGGCTCCAAGGGTAAGACCGCGGGCCGTGGAACCAAGGGAACCAAGGCGCGTTACAACATGCGCGTTGGTTTCGAAGGTGGAAACATCAACTTCGTAATGCGTGCGCCTAAACTGCGCGGATTCAAGAACCCGTTCCGCGTTGAGTACCAGGTTGTAAACCTCGAAAAGCTCGCGGAACTCTACCCCAAGGGAGGCGACGTAACCGTTGCTGACCTCGTGTCCAAGGGCGCGGTTCGCAAGAACGAAAAGGTCAAGGTTCTTGGTCAGGGTGATATTACGGTTAAGCTGAACGTTGTAGTTGACAAGGTCTCCGGCTCTGCCGAGCAGAAGATCGTTGCGGCCGGCGGTTCGGTTCAGTAACTGTCACTACGACAAACGTTAGTGTCGCGTTCGTCACACCGGTGACAAACGCAGGCAGGTTGAGTGGGGAATCCCGCATTGGGATTCCCCACTCGCCCGTAGTACATAGATAAATCGGAGGCCTTGTGTTTAAAGCTGTCGCGCGGATAATCCGCACGCCTGACCTTCGCAGGAAGATCGGGTTCACGCTAGGCATCATTGCGCTGTTTAGACTTGGCTCCTTCATCCCCGCGCCGTTCGTTGACTTTGGTAACGTCCAGGCCTGTCTCGCAGCTAATGCTTCGAGTGGCGGATTGTATGACCTCATCAACCTCTTCAGTGGTGGGGCGCTCCTTCAACTTTCCGTATTTGCACTCGGAATCATGCCGTACATCACGGCGTCGATCATCGTGCAACTACTTCGTGTGGTCATCCCACACTTCGAAACTCTTCACAAAGAGGGCCAGTCTGGCCAGGCAACGCTGACTCAGTACACGCGTTACCTCACGATCGCTCTCGCGATCCTCCAGTCCACGACGCTGATCACGGTTGCGCGAAGCGGCGCACTGTTCCAGTCGGCTGGTACTCCAGAATGTAGCCAGCTCATCACAAACGATGCGTGGTACGCGATCTTGCTCATGGTGATCACCATGACCGCCGGAACCGGCCTCATCATGTGGATGGGTGAACTGGTCACCGAGCGCGGTATCGGTAACGGTATGTCGCTGTTGATCTTCACTTCGATCGCTGCAACCTTCCCGAGCGCGCTCTGGGGCATCTACGTAGCCAGCGGAATCGAGACGTTCGTTCTTGTGCTGCTCATGGGCATCCTCATTATGGCTGCCGTTGTATTCGTTGAGCAGTCGCAACGACGCATCCCCGTGCAGTATGCAAAACGCATGGTCGGTCGTCGCACCTACGGCGGCAACAACACCTACATCCCGATCAAGGTCAACATGGCAGGCGTGATCCCCGTGATCTTCGCTTCGTCGCTGTTGTACCTCCCCGCCTTGATCGCGCAGTTCAACCAGCCACAAGCTGGCGAAACTTCTTCAGCGTGGGTTGTCTGGGTCCAGAACAACTTGGTCTCCGGCGATAGCCCGATCTACATGATCGGTTACTTCCTGCTCATCGTGGGCTTCACCTACTTCTATGTAGCGATTACCTTCAACCCTGAAGAAGTCGCTGACAACATGAAGAAGTACGGCGGCTTCATTCCTGGTATCCGTGCCGGTCGACCGACCGCAGAGTACCTCGACTACGTCCTGACTCGCGTCACTTTGCCTGGTTCTTTGTACCTTGGCCTTGTGGCAATGATCCCGCTGATTGCGTTCGTAGTCATCGGGGCCAACCAGAATTTCCCATTCGGCGGAGCTAGCATCCTGATTATCGTTGGTGTCGGTCTTGAGACCGTCAAGCAGATCGATTCACAGTTGCAGCAGCGCCATTACGAAGGTTTGTTGCGTTGACACGACTTCTCTTGATTGGTCCCCCTGGTGCTGGAAAAGGCACTCAGGCTGCTCGTCTTGCCGAGATCTACGGCGTTCCTGCAATTTCGACCGGTGACATTTTTCGCAGCAATGTGAAGAATGGCACCGAACTCGGGAACAAAGCCAAAGCATTCATGGATGCCGGCGACAATGTTCCCGACTCGCTCACGAACGCACTGATTCGCGATCGTCTCGAGGAGCAGGATGCCAAGCAGGGCTTCTTGCTCGACGGTTACCCTCGCACGACTGATCAGGTCCGTGAGCTTGACGAATTCTTGGCGACCCACGGTGCCGCGCTCGATGTCGTCGTTGAGCTCGAGGCAGACCCTGACGTTGTTGTGGGGCGTCTTCGCAAGCGTGCTCTCGAACAGGGCCGCAGCGACGATACCGAAGAGGTAGTTCGTCATCGCCTCGAGGTGTACAGCGAGCAGACAGCTCCGCTCGTGAAGGTCTATGCAGACCGCGGCGTGCTCGTAACGATCGATGCTCTCGGTGAAATCGACGCGGTTACCGCGCGAATCACTGAGGGTCTGTTCGATCGCGGCATCTCTGCCACTGATGCGGGTTCTCGCTAGAACTTTGATCGGTGGCTAGCGCCACTAGCAGCTCTGGCTGCGCTGTGCGTTGTTACCCACCCCGACAACAAGGGGCTTGTGGATGTCGAACGATGTGTCGAACTCTCAGCAGGATCCTGAGCCTCTAAGTTCGCATGCCGTAGAGCCTGCGCCTGATGCCGCTACGGTCACTGATGCCGCTACAGTCGCGGATGTCCCTGGACAGCCGTCTCGGCGTCGCGGGCTCATCATCACCGTCGTTGTTCTTGCCCTCGCGTTCGTGGCCGCAGCCGTACTGTTCGTGCTTACCTTTGTTCGCCTTGAACAGGCTAGAGAAGCGATCGAGCAGAAGGATCGTGAGATCGAAGAGCAAATCGAACTCATCGATGAAAAGCAAACCTTCGGTCTCGCAATGGACGGCCTCATGGCGGTCGTCGCCGAGTTCGAAGGCGTGCGTGTGGGGGGAGTGGTGAACCTCGACCGCTATGAGGGTTGGGCGCAGCAGACTTGGAAAGACAGGTGGGATGCGCAGGAAGTGCGCGAGGATTCCCTCCGTGTCGAAGAGGCAACCGTGGCACTCCAAGAGACGCTTGCTGCCGCCGCCACAAACCTCGCCACTAATTCAACCGGCACGACTATGGAATCGGTTACTGATTCCTTGGGTCGCGGTTTCGCTCTCTCTGCTGTCGATGACGCGGACGCGTTGTGTGGGCAGGACGTTGCGGGGTGCGTGACCTCTGATGACCCCTATACGGCGCACTACGATGCGCAGTCCGACCAGCAGCCGTATATGAACACGTGGCAGCGCACAGGGCTCGCCTATCACGAGTACGCCCACGTGTTGCAGTTCACAAACTTCGACGAGACAGAGAAGGCTGTGGAAGCCTTCGTTGCGAATGCAACCGTGGATGCGCCGAAGTACGAGATCATGGCCGACTGCTTTGCTCTCACTTATCTCGACGGCTGGGCGGTCGAGCAAACCGTATGGGTGAGCGAGTATGAGTATTGGGAGCTCGGCGGCTACGGGTATACCTGCAACGCCTCACAAAAGCAGACTATTCGTGACTGGTACGCGGCGATCGCTTTCGCGCCCCGCACTATCTCGCAGTAGCCCGCTTGCCGCGTGCTAGCTTTCGATGCCGCGAACGAGTTCGTCAATAAAGGTGGGAAAGTCGACTGCTTTCTTGACGAGTTGCTGCACGTAATCGCGATCCGAAAATACGGTGACGAACTGATCGAACACCGTCTGGAACGTCGTGCGGCCGGCAGCGCTGAAGGCGATCAAAGCGATGACGTTAACTTTGTTCTCGCCCCACGGCATCGGCGTTTCATTAATGACGATGCTGATCGCGGTGCGATGGGCATTCATGGTCATCGCGTGGGGAACAGCCAGCGTGTCAGTGAACGCTGTCGATGACATACGTTCCCGTTCGATGGCGCCCGTGATGTAGCCGTGGTCGATCACGCCAGCTTCGATCATCCGATGACCGAGGGCAGCGATCATTGCCTCCTCGCTAGGAGCCGTGAAATTGCGCAAGAAAAGCGCAGGGTCGAAGAATCGCAAGAGCTCGTCAGTAAGCTCTCGACGGCGACGTAGACGACGGACGCGACTGATCGTGCGGCGAATCGCATCGACATCGGTTTCGGTCAAGAACGGCTGGATGAGCACGACATTGTCGGCGAACGACCGCAGATCGATTGTCGTGAGCACGAGATCGGTCGAAAGTTCGGCGAGGTCGACATCGGTGCGCGTGATCACGATGCGAAGTTGCAACTCGTCGCCGAGCACTGCTTCAATGCGCTCCCTCAGGATGACGTGGAGATCGTGATAATTGGGGCACACGAGCGCAGCGGTGAGCCGCACTTCGCGTTTCGCTTGACGTTCGAGGTGCGACCCGACATGGAGGGCGATGTAGGAGATTTCATCGTCGTGGATCGTGATGCCCTCATCGCGTTGCACTTCTGCGGCGATAAAGACGGCGAGTTCGTAAATCATGGGGTAGGTGGTCTTGATCGACCGAGTCATGGGATTGCGAGAGTAGGAGAGGTCTTGGGCGCGAAGGATGAGATTGCGCACGTGCAGGGACAACCTCATGATGAAGTCGTCATCGTCAAGATCGATGAGATATTCCTCGCCGACGTGTTTCACAGTGCGGCGCACGCGTGTCGTGAGTTCTTCTAAATCGACATCGGCAGGGGAGTCGGGGCTGGCAGCGCGGGTGATCACGCGCGTTGTGAGCAGCAGCTCGATCTCATTGAGGTCATCTTCGCGCAGGTTCGCACCGAAATGGGAGGTAATGAGCTCCGCAAGGTCGTCCGAGAACGCCGCGGCGTCTGTTGAGTGCACGGGCGCTGTACTCAACGCAGCCGCCGGTTCTGCCTCCGTTGTCTCGGAATCGCGAGGAAGCGTGCGGTCCGCCGCTATCGCGACGTGGAGCAAAACATGGTTGATCCCGTATTCGTTGACGAAGTATCCGTGTGAGTCAAGAAGTTCGAGCAGCGAGGTCTTGAACGAGCGGAGGTCTGACGACTCGAACTCGCGCTGAATACTTTCGAGTTCAAGGAACCCCTGGGACTCTTCGTGGCGGAACATTTTGCTCAACAGGCGGCGCAGGTTCGGCTCGGTGCCCGACAAGATAACGAGCGGTCCTCGGCGGGCGAGGGTCAACCCCGACTCTTCGACTGCAGCCTTGATCTTTCGCAAGTCTGCCTCAATGGTGGACTCGCTCACGAAGAAGCTGTCGGCAAGAGCATGGATGTCGGTGCCTTCAGGGGCATCGCCAAGGCGACGAACAAGATGGTACTGGCGATCGCGGGGGCGTTCTGCCTCGCGATTCGAGGCGCCCTTGAGGAACTCCGCGTAGTTGTCGCGATTGAGGCGATAGCCCGAAGTCGACGACTCGATGACTTCAAGGGGGAGCGCTGAAGACTTGACCGCAGTGACATAACTGCGCACGCTGCGCGTAGTGACGCCGAGCTTGTCGGCGAGCTCGGCAGCGGTAACCCACGCCTCGGCCTGAGCGAGGTAGTCGATGAGTCGTGCGTGGTTGGCGAGCATAAGAACTCCATTCTCGCCTATGAACCTTTCCGCGGGGGCGGAATCTTCTCTATTGGAACTCAGGGGACCTTCCCAGCGAATATAGATACCGAAGGAATTGAGCAGGTTTATCGCGAGGAGGCGATCAGGTGTCAACGGTGCTGGTCTTGTGCGGAGCAGGTGCCTCGAGCACCTTTTTGGCGCACGCACTTCGTCGACAGGCGACTGCTCGCGGACTTCCCCATACCTTCGCCCCCGCGAGCGTTGCAGCGCTGAGCATGCCGCTCACCTCTGTGGATGTCGTGTTGGTGAGCTCCCACGTTGCCGACTTCTTCGATCAGGCAGCAATCGCGGCCAACGCGATTGGTGCGACGGCGATCCAGCTTCCCGCACTGAACTTTGACGCGGCCGGCGCAAATATTGCCCTCGACCTTCTTGGCTCCCTCCCTCAAGTAACGACAGAAAGCAGCAACAATGGCTGAACAGACTATTCGGGTGGCTTCGGCGCACGGGCTTCATGCTCGTCCCGCGTCACTCTTCACGCAGGCGGCAGCTGCCTCCGGCCTCGACATCACAATCGCCAAAGGCGACAAGTCGGTGAATGCCTCGAGCATCCTGAGCGTTATTTCGCTCGGTGTCTCCCATGGCGACGAGGTCACTATCGCCGCTGAAGGCGATGGCGCCGACGCTGTTATCGCCACCTTGACCGAAATTCTCAGTACCGATCACGACGAGAGCTAGTCGTGTTCGGTCGCTTCCCTCGCAGTATCCTCACATCACAGATATCGGAGTAAAACAATGACAACGTCGTCTACGACCGCCAAGAGTGGCGGTGCGCGCGTAGGGGTCCAGAAATTTGGAACCTTCGTTAGCGGAATGGTGATGCCGAACATCGCGGCATTCATCGCTTGGGGCTTTATCACTGCACTGTTCATCCAAACTGGTTGGTTGCCGCTGCTCGGCATCGACCCGGTCTGGGTTCAGCAGCTCGGTGGCTGGAGCCTTGACCCCGAGGTAACGAACACGGGCCTCGTCGGCCCGATGATCATTTACCTACTCCCCTTGCTCATTGCTAACACCGGTGGCCGCATGGTCTACGGAACCCGCGGTGGAGTTATCGGAACTATCGCGACGATGGGTGTCATCATCGGCGCTGGTATCCCGATGTTCCTGGGTGCCATGATCGTTGGTCCTGGTGCTGCATGGGTCATGAAGAAGATCGACTCGATCTGGGTCGGAAAGATTCGTCCCGGCTTCGAAATGCTCGTCGACAACTTCTCCGGCGGAATCGTCGGAATGCTGCTCGCGATTGCTTCGTTCTTCCTCATCGCCCCGATTGTTACGGCGATCAGCAACGGTCTCGAATCCGTCATCGCATTCCTCGTTGACAACGGCCTGCTCCCGCTCGCCAGCGTTTTCGTTGAGCCTGGCAAGATCCTCTTCCTCAACAACGCCATCAACCACGGTGTCTTCACACCACTCGGTACGGCAGAGTCGCTCGAAAAGGGCCAGTCGATCCTCTTCCTCATCGAAGCAAACCCTGGCCCCGGCCTCGGTATCCTGCTCGCCTTCCTGGTGTTCGGTGTTGGCCTGCTGCGCGCAAGCGCTCCCGGCGCCATCCTGATTCACTTCGTCGGTGGTATTCACGAGATCTACTTCCCCTACGTATTGGCTAAGCCGCTTCTCGTTGTTGCTGCAATTGCTGGTGGAGCAACTGGTGTTCTCACGAACGTCATCTTCCAGTCCGGTCTACGTGCTCCAGCATCGCCTGGATCGATCATTGCGGTCATCGCGCAGACTCCTCCTGGAAGCATCGTCGGCGTACTGCTGTCGGTAGTGTTCTCGGCTGCTGTTTCGTTCGCTGTCGCTGCGGTCATCATCCGTGCCGGCCGTAAGCGTGACCTCGAGGCAATGGCTAACGGCGACGACGCACTTGCTGCTGCTGTTGCTAAGAACGCTGCCAACAAGGGCAAGGACAGCTCAGTAGGCGACCTGCTCGGAACCGGTGCTGCTGCTGCTGGCGCAACCGCTGGTGCCGCAACCGCTACGAAGATCCAGAACGTTGTGTTTGCGTGTGACGCAGGCATGGGATCGAGTGCAATGGGAGCAACCGTTCTCCGCAACAAGTTTGCGAAGGCCGGCATCGAGGGCGTCAACGTGACGAACAAGGCAATTGCGAACCTCGATGGTTCGGAAGACCTCATCATCACGCAGAATCAGCTGACAGATCGTGCCACGGAGAAAGTTCCCGGCGCAATTCATGTTTCGGTTGATAACTTCATGAACAGTCCGAAATACGATGAAGTCGTAAACATGGTTAGCGAATAACAGGAGAAATCATGAGCAAGGTACTCGAGCTAGACCAGATCAAAGCGGCTGGCACCGCTCGCACCAAAGAAGAAGCCATCGCTGAGGCGGCGGAGATTCTGATTGCTGCTGGCGCGGTAACGCCCGAGTACCTTGGCTTCATGAAGGCCCGCGAAGAGTTGACATCAACTTTCATGGGAAACTTCCTAGCCATTCCGCACGGCACGAACGAGGGCAAGGACACGATCTTGTCGTCTGCGCTCTCGTTCGTGCGGTACGCGGATCCCATCGATTGGGATGGCAACGAGGTTCGCTTCGTTGTCGGCATCGCAGGCAAAGACGGTGGCCACATGGACACCCTCGCCGCTGTTGCCACGATCTTTAGCGACAATGACGAAGTTCAGAAGCTCATTGACGCGTCAAGCGAAGACGAACTTCTCGCTCTTCTCGCTGAATTGAACAACGCATGAAGGCCGTACATTTCGGAGCCGGCAACATCGGCCGTGGCTTCGTTGGTCTGATCCTGCACAAGGCTGGCTATGAGATTGTGTTTGCGGATGTCGCAGCAGAGCTCATCGACAGCCTCGCCGCCGCAGACAGCTACCAGGTGCACGAAGTGGGCGCGGAGCCCCGCACCGAGACTGTCGACAACTTCCGCGCACTCAACAGCGCGAGCAACGAAGCAGGCGTGATCGAAGAGATCGCCACCGCCGACATGGTGACTACCGCTGTCGGCCCCAACATCCTCAAGTTCGTCGCTCCCTTGATTGCTCAGGCGATCAAGGCTCGCGCTGGTGATCTGCCACCGCTGCAGGTGCTTGCGTGTGAGAACGCGCTCTACGCCACGAACAATCTGCGCGCCGAAGTTGCGGTCGCTGTCGACGCTGAAACGCTCGCCGCGAAAGCGATTTTTGCGAACACTGCTGTCGACCGCATCGTGCCGGCCCAAGATCCTGCTGCCGGACTCGACGTCACGGTAGAAGACTTTTTCGAGTGGGCTATCGAGAGCGCCCCGTTTGGTGACAGCGTTCCCGACATTGCCGACGTGCATTTCGTCGACAACCTTGAGCCCTACATCGAACGCAAGCTCTTCACTGTCAACACCGGTCACGCCACAGTGGCGTACCACGGCTATCTTCGCGGGGCGGAGACACTCTCTGCCGCGATGGCGATCCCCGAAGTGGCGGCGGAGGTTGATGCCGTCTTAGCTGAGACCAGCGCGATGCTCATCGCTAAGCACGGCTTCGACGCTGCTGAGCACGCTGCCTACGTCGCGACGTGCACTCGTCGGTTTAGCAACCCACACTTGCCCGATACTCCCGAGCGCGTTGGCCGTAGTCCGCTGCGCAAGTTGTCGCGCAACGAGCGCTTCATCAGTCCTGCCAGCGAACTGGCAGCATCCGGAACGACTCCTCACGCGATCCTGCGTGCGGTCGGCGCCGCGATGCAGTTCAACGTGCCAGAAGACCCCGAAAGTGTGCGGATGCTGGAGCTGCGGTCATCCCTGACGGCCCCCGATTTCGTGACTGAAGTGATGGGACTTCGCGAGGGCGATGCTCTCTATGACGCTTCCGTCGAAACGGTTAGCGCGCAATCTTAGCCCCAACTTGGTGAAACGCCCGGGATTAGCGTAGGCTTTCTCTTTGGTGTTTCAGGCCGATTTTTTCGCGCCTTGGCTTTCTCGAAAGTCACTCACCACAATCTACGCAGACCAGCGAACCCCACTTATAGCGACGAAGAGGCTATGGCCAAAAAAGACGGTGTCATTGAGATCGAAGGAGCAGTAGTCGAGGCTCTGCCCAACGCGATGTTTCGTGTTGAGTTGACGAACGGCCACGTTGTGCTCGCGCACATCTCGGGCAAAATGCGACAGAACTACATTCGAATCCTTCCGGAGGACCGTGTAGTTGTAGAGCTGAGCCCGTATGACCTGACTCGCGGCCGCATCACCTACCGCTACAAGTAGACCGCGCTGGAAAGTAACGTCCACGGTGCCCTTGCGGGCTAGTGGAACGACGACAGCGATTCACAAGGAAAAATAATGAAGGTTAACCCCAGCGTTAAGCCCATCTGCGACAACTGCCGCGTAATTCGCCGCAACGGTCGCGTCATGGTTATCTGCAAGTCGAACCCGCGTCACAAGCAACGCCAGGGCTAAGGTTCGCGAGCAGATCGCACAGTTGCACGGGTGGGGCGAGCAATCGTCACACACCGCAGCGCACATAACTAAATACAAGAACTAGCAACACCAGATCTGAGACTTGTGAGAACGAGAAACAGGGACACCACCGGTTGGAGGCCGGTGCACAGGTGCTGTTACAGACCTCCACTCATCAAACAGGAGAAGCCACTATGGCACGTCTAGCAGGCGTCGACATCCCACGCGACAAGCGTGTAGAGGTCGCACTGACTTACATTTACGGTGTTGGCCGCACGAGGGCACTCAAAACCCTCGCCGACACCCAGATCAGCGGAGAGATCCGTGTTCAGGATCTCACCGATGACCAGCTCATCGCGCTGCGCGACTACATCGAAGGAAACTTCCAGGTAGAAGGTGACCTCCGCCGTGAGGTTGCAGCAGACATCCGCCGCAAGGTTGAAATCGGAAGCTACCAGGGTATCCGTCACCGCAAGGGACTGCCCGTTCACGGTCAGCGCACGAAGACCAACGCTCGTACCCGCAAGGGCCCGAAGCGCACCGTAGCCGGCAAGAAGAAGGCCCGATAGACCCTGGGTTCAACCCCAGTGTCGTCGCCATCAACGTTTTAGGAGAAAACAATGGCAGCACCAAAATCGGCCGCTCGTAAGCCGCGTCGTAAAGAAAAGAAGAACATTGCTGTGGGCCAGGCTCACATCAAGTCAACGTTCAACAACACCATCGTGACCATCACTGACCCCACCGGCGCAGTTCTTGCCTGGTCGTCGTCAGGTGTCGTTGGCTTCAAGGGTTCGCGTAAGTCGACCCCTTATGCCGCACAGATGTCTGCTGAGTCGGCTGCACGCCAGGCTCAGGAGCACGGTGTCAAAAAGGTTGACGTTTTCGTCAAGGGACCGGGTTCGGGTCGCGAAACTGCGATTCGCTCGCTGCAGGCCGCTGGCCTCGAAGTGGGTTCGATCAACGACGTAACACCGCAGACGCACAATGGTTGCCGTCCGCCCAAGCGTCGTCGCGTTTAGTTTCACGCCGTACTAGCGGGGCAACTCGTTAGTGCTGGCGTCGTGGCGAGGGCCCTAGTGGCCCTCGCTCACAGTTCCAGCGCACAACTCAATACAACGTCGGGCCAGCCACCCGTCGCCCACAAGTGTCATATAGCGGACACTTCGCCGAAAGGAATTACCAGTGCTGATTGCACAGCGTCCCACCCTTGCTGAGGAGAACATTTCCGAATTCCGTTCACGGTTCGTTATCGAGCCGCTCGAACCTGGTTTCGGTTATACCCTCGGAAACTCACTCCGTCGCACCCTTCTTTCATCGATCCCCGGAGCAGCTGTCACCAGCATCCGTATCGATGGAGTTCTTCACGAATTCAGCACCGTCGCCGGTGTCAAAGAAGACGTCACTGAGGTCATCCTTAACATCAAGAACCTCGTAGTCTCCAGTGAGCACGACGAGCCGATCACCGCTTACCTGCGCAAGCAGGGTGCTGGTGAAGTTACCGCAGCGGACATCTCAGCACCTGCCGGTGTCGAGATCCACAACCCGGAACTCGTCATCGCAACGCTCAACGACAAGGCCAAGTTTGAACTTGAGCTGACGATCGAGCGTGGCCGTGGCTATGTCACCGCAACCCAGAACCGCAGCGAGTTCAGCGAAGCCGGCCAAATTCCGGTCGACTCGATCTACTCGCCCGTACTCAAGGTCACCTACCGCGTCGAGGCAACTCGTGCCGGTGAGCGCACTGACTTTGACCGTCTGGTTGTAGATGTTGAAACCAAGTCGGCAATCACCCCTCGCGATGCAGTGGCTTCGGCCGGTCGCACGCTGACCGAACTGTTTGGACTCGCTCGCGAGCTCAACACGGCAGCAGAGGGTATTGAGATTGGTCCTGCACCGGTTGACGCCGTGCTTTCGACCGAACTCAGCATGCCGATCGAAGATCTTGACCTTTCGGTACGTAGCTACAACTGCCTCAAGCGCGAAGGCATCAACACCGTAAGTGAACTGGTTGCTCTGTCGGAGACTCAGCTCATGAACATCCGTAACTTCGGTCAGAAGTCGGTTGATGAAGTGCGCGACAAGCTCGTCGAGATGGGACTGTCGTTGAAAGACAGCGTTCCCGGATTCGACGGAGCACACTTCTACGGCGGATACGCCGACGACGAGACCAACGCTTGAGCCACTGGCTCGAAACTTTGACACTGGAGAATTAGAAAATGCCTACACCTACTAAGGGCCCGCGTCTCGGCGGTGGACCGGCGCACGAGCGCCACATGCTTGCCAACTTGGCCGCAGCCCTGTTTACTCACAAGAGCATCAAGACAACGGAAATGCGCGCCAAGCGCCTGCGTCCCGTTGCTGAGCGCCTGATCACGTTCGCGAAGAAGGGTGACTTGCACAACCGTCGCCGCGCGCTCGGAATCATCGGCGACAAGACCGTCATCCACGAACTCTTCACGGTCATCGCACCGCAGGTTGAGAACCGCGATGGTGGCTACACCCGGATCACGAAGCTTGGATTCCGCAAGGGAGACAACGCTTCGATGGTTCAGATGGAACTCGTTCTTGAGCCCGTAACGCCCAAGAAGAAGGCTCCGAAGGCTGCCGCTAAGGCTGAGCCCAAGGCTGCTGCAGAAGAGCCCGCCGTAGAGGAAGCTCCCGTCGAAGAAGTAGCAACCGAAGACGTCGCCGTCGAGGATGCTGCTGCAGAGACTGCAGAAGAGAAGTAACTTTCTTCGTTCGAGAAAACCCCGGCTCCGCTTCGTGCGGGCCGGGGTTTTCTTCGTGAAATAGGGTTGGACTATGACTGAAACGGCACCCGCCATCCCGGCGCTAGAGTCGGATGCCGCGCCCTTTGCTCGTCTGCGACTAGATATCGCCTACGACGGTACGAATTTCTTTGGGTGGGGCAAGCAACCTGTGCTGCGCACCGTGCAAGGCACCATTGAAGACGCCCTGGCCGTCATCTTTCGGCGGTTTGGGGTTACACCGCAACTGGTCGTTGCCGGACGCACGGATGCTGGCGTACACGCGACAGGCCAAGTGGCTCACCTTGACCTCACTGAGACTCAGCTGCGCAGCCTCGACCGCCCGCGGCGCGGCAACATGGGCGGCCGGCGGTATGACGGACCGGCCTCTCTGGCACGACGGATCAATGGCATCACGGGCCTTGAGTCCGACATCTTTGTTACCCAGTCAGTGATCGCGGCGGACGGGTTCGATGCCCGATTCTCGCCCCTCTGGCGACGCTACGAGTACCGTATTGCCGACAATGAGTCACCGCGCGACCCACGTCAACGCAATCACACACTCTGGTACCCGGCCACGCTCGACGTGGACGCGATGAATGTGGCGGCGAAAGAGCTCCTCGGGCTCCACGATTGGGCTGCCTATTGCAAGCCCCGCGAAGGTGCCACGACGGTGCGCAGCCTTGAGCGATTCAGCTTTATCCGCACCGATGAGGGCATCATCCTCGCTGAAGTGCGCGCCGATGCGTTTTGCCACAGCATGGTGCGGTCGCTGGTGGGAGCCGGAGTCTTTGTGGGACAGGGCAAGATTGATGCTTCGCGCCCTGCTGACATCCGCGATGAACGTTCGAAGGGCAGCGAATACAAGGTCATGCCTGCTAAAGGACTCACGCTTGTCGAGGTCGGTTATCCGCCAGATGAAGAACTGCACGCGCGTGCAGAACTCACGCGATCACGTCGTGAGTTGATCGACTAGCCACCGCTGTTGCTGGCTGCGCCGCCGCTGTTGCCTCGTGCCACGTCAGTGCTGCGCGGGCGCCCGAAGGTCGGTGGAACGTCGCACGACGAGCTCGGGCGGGAGGACCTCTTGACGGTGGGTGTGGGAATCTTCTCGCGCTGAGTGCTCAATGAGCAATCGTGCAGCGCGCGTGCCGAGTTTGTCGATGGGTTGGCGCACTGACGTGAGCGGCACAACCCAGTCGCGGGCGAAGTCAATGTCGTCGTACCCGACGAGCGCAACGTCCTCTGGCACGCTAAGCCCCGCGTCGATAAGTCCGCGGTAGACGCCGAAGGCGAGCATGTCGTTTCCGCAAAATACGGCGTCGGGGGAGTCTCCCTCGAGAAGTAGTTCTGCTGCTCGTCGACCATCTTGGATGCCGATCCCTGACGTGCTGACTTCGATCAACGACACTTCCGGATCCATGCCGGCTGCAATGATCGCTTCGCGTGCGCCCTGGGCGCGATCGGCGAACTGACGGAGCCCGGTTGGTCCTCCGACGACAGCGATGCGGGTGTGGCCTAGCTGCAGCAGGTGTTCGATTGCGAGGCGTCCGCCTGCGACGTTGTCGACGGAAATGGAGCAGTGTTCTGGGCCGCCGTTGTAATCGAGCAACACGACGGGCAGATCGCCGGGGAGGTCTTTGTAGGGGTCGGCGTCTTCGTCGAGGCTCGCAGGTGCCAGTAGTACGCCGCGGACTCGCTGGGCGGCCAACATCGCGAGAAGTCCGGACTCGCGGGTGGTGTCCCCTTCGGAATTGCAGAGCATCACCACGTGGCCCGATTCGCGAACGGTGCGCTCGATGACGTGCGCGGCTTCCATGTAGAAGGGGCTTTCGATATCCAGAACGACAAGCCCGATGACGTTGCTGGAGGCTCCCGTGAGCACGCGGGCTTGCTGGTTGGGCACGAAGCCCAGTTCGGCAATCGCTTTCTCTACGGCGGCGCGGGTGCGCGGGTGGACGGTGTCGGGTCGGTTGATCGTATTCGACACGGTGCCGGTCGAAACCTGGGCCAGCGCGGCGACATCGCGGATCCCGGCGGGCGACTTCGATGTCGCAGTGTCGGGGGTACTCATGGATTGCTCACTTCTTGTGCATGGTTCGGGTGCTGCAGGTTTCTCACTCTAAGGGCATTGCTCGGGTGCGCCGCGTAAGGGTGCAGTCGAGGTTCTCGTAATCGCATCGTTGTGATCATCTCTGCCTAGCGGTTGCATATCGGTATTTGTCCAGTGTACGTTTGAACCGCTTTAAAAAATGAACCGGTTCAAAATTCTCGACCGGGCGCAATGACGCGAAAGTGCTGAGGCTCTAGGCGCTGCGTCCGCGCAACACTGCACTCACACCAAAAGGAGAAACACATGAAGCAACGTCGCTTTGCAGGCCTCGCGATCGGTCTCGTGGCCGTCGTAGGACTCGGCCTCGCCGGATGTTCCGCTGACGCCGACACTTCCACCGCATCCGGGGAAGACGCCTACACAATTGTTATCGTCCCCAAGGACTCGACTAACCCGTGGTTCGTTCGCATGGAAGAGGGCGTCAACAAGTTCGCCGCTGATTCCGGCAACGATGTTTACCAAAAGGGCCCCGCTGAGACGGATGCCACACTGCAGGTTCAGGTCATCCAAGACCTCATCGCTCAGGGTGTAGACGCTATCGGCGTCGTACCGGTTGACCCGGGAGCACTTGAGACCGTCTTGAAGCAGGCCATGGACGCCGGCATCGTTGTTGTCACCCACGAAGGTGCCAGCCAAGAAAACACGATGTACGACATCGAAGCCTTCAACAACACCCAGTACGGCGCATTCATCATGGACAACCTCGCTGAGGCAATGGGCGAAGAGGGCACCTACGCCACGATGGTTGGCCACGTAACGAACGCTTCGCACAACGAGTGGGCCGACGGTGCGGTTGCTCGTCAGGCTGAGGCGTACCCCAACATGACGCTGCTTGCTGCCGAGCCGCGCGTTGAGTCGCAAGACGACGGAGAGGTCGCCTACCAGGCTGCCAAGGAGCTCCTCAAGAAGTACCCCGAAGTAACCGGCATCGTCGGAACCTCGTCGTTTGACGCTCCTGGTGTCGCTCGTGCGATCGAAGAACTCGGCCTCACCGGCAAGGTCTTCGTCAGTGGAACCGGTATGCCGGCCGCTAACAAGTCGATCCTCGAAAAGGGCCTCGTCAAGACGCTGACCCTCTGGGACCCAGCAGACGCTGGTTACGCTCTGGCATCGCTCGCCGAGCAGATCCTCGATGGTGAAGACATCGCCGACGGTGTAAACCTCGGAGTCACCGGTTACGAGAACATGACGTTCGCTGAAGGTAGCGACAAGGTTCTCGAAGGTAACGGCTGGGTAGTTATCGACAAGGACAACGTAGATAGCTTCGGCTTCTAAGCAGTCCCGTTTTCGCGATCAGGGCAGAGCGAACATCCGTTCTGCCCTGGTCGCACCCCCACGATTTATTCACGCGCGGAAAGGACCGGACGATGGTAGATAACGTCATCGCGGTACGCGATATCGGTAAGGCTTTCGCTGGCGTTCAAGCGCTTGATGGCATCACCTTAGAGATCGCTCCCGGAGAGATCCACTGTCTCGCCGGAGAGAACGGCAGTGGCAAGTCCACGCTGATCAAGGTCATGTCTGGTGTGCACGCCCCCGATACCGGAACCATCGAACTGAACGGCAAAACGTTCTCGAAGCTGTCGCCCATCGAGGCGATCTCGAACGGTGTTCAGGTCATTTATCAAGACTTCTCCGTTTTTCCGAACCTCACGGTGATGGAAAACCTGGCGCTCAACGCCGAACTCGCCGCCCACCGCACTTTCGTGAGTTGGAAGCGGATGCGGGCCGTCGCCGAAGAGGCGATCGCCAAAATCAACTTCACGATCGACCTTGACGAAAAGGTCGGCCAGCTTTCTGTCGCGCAGAAGCAACTCGTTGCTATCTCCCGCGCTCTCATGAGCGACGCAAAACTCATCATCATGGATGAACCAACGACGGCTCTGACGAAGCGAGAGGTTGACGCGCTCTTCGCCATCATCCTCGATCTCAAGGCCCGGGGAATTGCGACGCTGTTCGTGAGCCACAAGCTCGATGAAGTCTTCGAAATCAGCGAACGCTTCACGATCATCCGCAACGGTAAGTCAGTTATCACGTGCTTGCCGGAGGAACTCGATCACGCGACGTTCTCGCACCACATGACTGGTCGTGAATTCGACGACAACCATTTCGTTCCCGAGCACGTCTCGGACGAACCCATCCTCGAAACCCGCGGCCTCGGCGTCAACGGCGCCTTCGCAGATGTCGATCTCACTCTTCGCAAAGGCGAGATCCTAGGAATCACCGGGCTGCTTGGTTCTGGGCGAACGGAACTCGCGCTCTCGCTCTTCGGTGCGAAGCCCGCTGACTCTGGTGAGATCCTGATCAATGGCGAAGCCGTCGATGTGAACAGCGTTCGCTCCGCCATCGCCCACGGGATTGGTTACGTTCCCGAAGACCGCCTCACAGAAGGTCTCTTCCTCGAGCGTTCCATTAGTTCTAACATCGTGATCTCCGAGCTCGATTCGTTCGTCTCGAAGTTGGGGGCACTCGATCAGCGCAAGGCGGATGCTGAAGGCCAACGCTGGGTAGACGAACTCAAGATCGCGACTCCCAACCCTGCTAACGCGGTGAACACTCTTTCGGGAGGAAACCAGCAACGCATCGTGCTGGCGAAGTGGCTCGCTACCCACCCGAAGATTCTGATCCTCAACGGCCCAACGGTCGGAGTAGATATCGGGTCGAAGCACGACATCCATCGCATCTTGCGCACACTTGCGAGCGAAGGTCTCGGCGTCATCATCATCTCCGATGACATCCCTGAGGTCATCCAGAACTGCAACCGGGTCATGGCGATGAACGCAGGACGAATCGTGGCGGAAATCGACCCGCGCACGACGACCGAATCCGAGCTCGCCGAGCTCATGTCGAAAGACCCGAGCACTGTTGACGGGAAGGGCTGAGATGGCCAAGTTAGTGCGAAAGCTCACTAAATCAAACGAGTTCTACCTCTTGCTCGTGATCATTGCCGTGAGCATTGTCATCCAGTTGCGGAGCGGTCAGTTCTTCTCCGCTAATAACCTGGTCGACCTTGCGAACGCGATGGTTGTTCCCGGCATCTTTGCGGTTGGCGCCTTCATGGTGCTGGTGGCCGGCGGAATCGATGTTTCGTTTCCGGCGCTGGCTTCGCTCTCGGTCTACGCGACCACCCGCGTGCTCGTGGATGCGGGCTATTCCGGGGGAGTCTGGCTCCCGTTCCTGCTAGTCATTGTGGTTGGCGCGATCCTCGGAGCGTTCAACGGACTCTTCACCTCGAGGTTCGTGGTGCCCGTGCTCATCATCACTCTCGGTACCGCGAGCGTCTTCTCCGGAGTCATGCAGGGCGTTTTCAAGTCGGTGCAGATTCCGAACCTGCCGCAGGGGATGAGTGACTTCGGCCGGTCAACACTGTTCGTGGCGACAAACCCCGAATCTGGGCTTACGTCCAACATGCCGATGGCCTTCCTCATCTTGGTTGCTGTTGTTGCCGTTGCCTTCGTCGTGATGAGATACACCACTTTTGGCCGTGGTCTCTACGCGATTGGTGGTGACGAAAGTGCTGCCGCTCGTGCCGGCTTCAAGGTGCGCAAGATCAAGTTTTGGCTCTTCGTCATCGTGGGAATCATCGCGAGCCTCGCCGGACTGGTGCGTACGAGCATGATGGACCAGATGCATCCGACGAACCTGCTCGGTATGGAGCTCATGGTCATCGCGGCGGTCGTGCTCGGCGGCGCCTCCATTACAGGAGGAACCGGAACACTGACCGGCACGATGCTGGGAACGCTTCTGATCGTGATTGTGCAAAACAGCATGATCTTGGTCGGCATCCCCACCTTCTGGCAAGGCTTCGCGCTCGGCACCCTGATCCTCGTCGGAACAGGTATCTCGGCCGTGCAACTCACCCGATCACGCAAACGCGCACCTGCGCTGGTTCAAGGATAGGGACGGCAATGTCAGCTCTTACGACTCTTACGCCTCTTCGGGATCGCCTCACTCGCGATCCGCACGTCACGCGCCTCGCCGTGATTCTCGTTCTGCTCTTGACGTTCTTCATGCTCGTCAAGACCAAGAACTTCTTTGGAATCGCGACGTGGCAGTCGATGGCTGTTCAGTTCCCCGAGTTCGGCCTCATGGCTCTCGGGGTGATGCTCACCATGATCATTGGAGGAATCGACCTCTCCGTGGTCGGTGTCGCCAACATGACGGCCATTGGCAGTGCGACCCTCATGATGTCAATCGCGCCCACCGGCGCCGACAGCCCCCAGGGCTACTTGGCTGTTGTCGCGGCGATCGCGTTCTCGCTCATTGTGGGAGCGATAGCCGGCGCCTTCAACGGGTTCTTGATAGCCAAAGTGAAGATCCCCGCCATTCTGGTGACGCTCGGAACATTCGAGCTCTTCACCGGTATCGCGGTCATCATCACGGGAGGAAAGCCCGCAAGTGGCCTTCCCGCGCAGTACGGCGAGATCATGGCGCAGCGCGTCTTCGGGATCATCCCGATGCCGCTCATCATCTTCATCCTTGCCACTGTCGTGATCGCTCTGATCATGTACAAGACAGCATTCGGCACCAAGCTCTACATGCTGGGATCGAATGAGACGGCGGCACGGTTCAGTGGGCTCAAGACCGACAACCTCATCATCCGTACCTACATGACCTCGGGCATCTTTGCTGCCGCTGCCGGTCTCGTGATGCTCGCCAACTACAACTCGGCGAAGGCTGACTATGGCTCCACGTACACCCTGCTCGCCGTGTTGATCGTGGTGTTGGGTGGCGTGAACCCGAACGGTGGATCAGGGCGACTGTCTGGCGTGATCCTCGCGGTCGTTGTGCTGCAGGTTCTCTCCTCGCTGCTCAACACTTTCCCGAACATCAGCAACTTCTACCGCCCGCTGATCTGGGGTGGAGTGCTGCTTCTCGTCATCGTGGTGAATCAATGGACTAAAAAGAACAGGCTCTCTCGTCTGTTCGGTGTGAAAGGAAACAAATCATGAAGCTAACCAAGGACCGCCATGTAGTTGTGGGCGCTGACTTTGCCGGATTCCCGCTCAAAGAGGCCGTCAAACGCCACTTGGAAGCACGGGACTGGACCGTCACTGACCTGACGCCAACGCTCGACGACATCCCGATGTACCACCGTGCCGGTTTCATGCTCGGAGCCAAAATCGCCGAGGGCGAGTTCGAGAAAGCTCTCGCGTTCTGTGGCACCGGAATGGGCATCCACGTTGCTGCCAGCAAGGTGCCTCACGTGCACGCCGCCGTCTGCGAGAGCGCTCCGGCAGCTCTTCGTGCAGCCACGGCCAATAACTGCAACCTCATGGCCATGGGCGCCTTCTACATTGGCCCGCGCCTCGGAATGGCGATGGCGGATGCGTTCCTTGAGAACAACTTCGGTGACGGTTACGAAGACTGGGAAGGCTTCGCCGACTACCACATGGTCGGTTACGAAGAATGCGAAAACTTCGACTACCAGGCGTACAAAGACAACGGCTTCGAGGTCGTAGGGGAACGCAACGTTTCCATGGGGCCTGAGCCTCGCGGCCTCGCTTACTAACCGAACGAATAGCCACAGGGAGAGACATGGCGAAGGTATTACTCGCAGGAGAGTCATGGTCGACGACGTCGATCCACACGAAGGGCTTTGACTCTTTTGTCACTTCCGCATACGCCGAAGGGGCAGATGACTTCATCGCTGCGCTGAAGTCAGCGGGTAACACTGTTGAATTCCAGCCCAACCACGTTGCGGCCGAACAATTCCCGACTACCGCTGAGGAACTCAGCCAGTACGACGTCGTCGTGCTCAGCGATATCGGCGCTAACACGCTCTTGCTGCCCAACGGCGTCTTTGCCAAGGGCGAGCGGATTCCTCATCGCCTCGAAGTATTGGCGAAGTGGGTGCGCGACGGCGGATCGCTCTTGATGGTTGGCGGCTACCTCAGCTTCCAAGGCATCGAAGCGAAAGCGAACTACCGCAACACAGCTCTCGCGAGCATTCTTCCCGTCGAAATGGAAATCGGCGACGATAGGGAAGAGACTCCGCAGGGCGTCGAAGCGACCTCACTGGGCGATCACCCCGCGACCGCAGGGCTGCCGACCTCCTGGCCAGCAGTGCTCGGTCATCACCGTTTGGTGGCACGGGGCAGCGCGCAGACCCTTGCGACCGTCGGCGACTTTCCCCTTCTCGTCGTGGACGGAGAAGGGTTAGGTCGTGTCGCGGCCTTCGCCAGCGACATGGGCCCGCACTGGTTGCCGACCGAGTTCTTGGAATGGGACGGCTTTGCCCCCATGTGGAACCAGCTCATCTCGTGGCTCGCTCGCGAGTCAGACTAAGCACGGGGCGAGTGAGATTTGATGGTGGGCCATGTTGTTGCTCTCGATTGTGGCGCGACTAGCGGCCGAGTAATTCTGGGTGAAGTCGGCCCCAACCAGCTGCGCACGGCAACGCACGCGCGTTTCGCTAACCGTCCGGTGAGCGTGCGCGGCCGACTGCACTGGGATGTGCTCTCGCTATGGCAGGGCGCGCTCGACGGACTCACCTCCGCGATCCGTGAAGTGCCGACCATTTCGTCGATAGCGACCGATACGTGGGGCGTCGACTACGGACTGCTGCGCGACGGGCAATTGCTCGGCAATCCACGGCACTACCGCGATGAACGAACCGGCGCCGCGATCGAGAACGTGGAGTCGATGAGCTCGCAGGCTGAGCAGTACGCGGCAACGGGCATCCAGTTCATGCCGATCAATACGATCTACCAACTTGCAGCCGACGCGGCAGAAAATCGGCTCGAGCTAGCTGACACTGTTCTTCTCATGCCCGACCTCTTTACGTACTGGCTGAGCGGGACCAGTATCGCCGAGACCACAATGGCCTCAACGACCGGACTGCTCGATGTGCACACTCGGCAGTGGAGCGACAGTCTGCTTGACGTCGCCGGAGTGCGGCGCGAACTGTTGCCCGAGCTCGTGATCCCGGGTACTCGCGTTGGCGAGCTGGACGCGGATGTCGCTACCCAAGTGCGCGCAGAGTCACCCATCGAGGTGATTGCGGTTGGCTCGCACGATACGGCGTCGGCGGTGACGGCGATTCCGATGCAACCGGAGACGGCAGCATTTATTTCGTGCGGAACGTGGGGACTGGCCGGTGTCGAGTTGGAGAGCCCCGTTGTTACCGAGGCGGCCCGTACCGCTGGATTCACCAACGAGGTCGGCGTCGATGGACGCATTCTTCTCATGCGTAACGTCATGGGGTTGTGGATTCTGAGCGAAGCAGTGCGCCAGTGGGAACGCGACGGTGAAGCGATCAGTTTGCCCGAACTTATTGAGGCAGCCTCCGCTGTCTCCGACGCGATGCCCGTAGTCGACGTCGACGATCCTCGATTCTTGGCGCCAGGCAATATGCCTCGACGGATCACTGCGTGGTGCACAGAACGCGGCATCCGCCCACCGAGCAATCGCGCCGAAATGGCCCGCTGCATTATCGAATCACTCGCCCAAGCTTTCGCGGACGCCGTGCTCAGCGCTGGCTCGCTCGGCGACGTCCCCGTAAAGACGATCCACATCGTTGGCGGCGGATCCCTCAACCGTTTGCTGTGTCAGCGCACCGCCGACCGCGCGGGAATCCCCGTTCTCGCGGGCCCGGTCGAGGCGACAGCACTCGGCAGTGTCCTAGTTCAAGCTCGTTCGATGGGGCACATCTCGGGCAGTCTCGACTCGCTCCGTGATCTCGTACGACGCACGCATCATCCCGTCAGCTATATGCCTCGCTGACGCCGCAACTTTCTCTGAATTCGCCTCACCCCTGAATTCGCCCAACAAAGGACTGAAAAGATGACCGCACGAATTGCTCCCGACCTTGTTAGTGCCGACCTACTGGGACTCACCACCCGCCTCGGCCTGCCCGCGCGTGACCTCGTAATTCTCGCTGAAGGCAACACGAGTGAACTGATTGCTGATGGCACGATTATCGTCAAGACGTCGGGTTCATCGATGCAGAACGCAACGGCAGCAAACTTTGTCAGTGTCGAAATCGAGCCTCTCCTCGAGGTGCTGCGTGATCCGAATGCCAGCCAGGACCGGTTGACAGCCGAACTGGATGCCGGTGAGGTCGGCGGTCAGCGGGTGCGGGCATCCATTGAGACTCTCATTCACGTTGCGGTGCGCGCGTATGCCCCGGCGCGGTACGTGGCTCATACCCACCCGACCGCTGTTGTATCGCTACTCGCGAGCGTTCACGCGGAGACTTCATTTGCGGATGCGGTCTACTCTGACGAACTCATGGTCTTGGGTCGCAGCCTCTACATTCCTTATGCTCAGCCCGGTATCGAGCTCGGCCAGCTGTTCCTCACGCGACTCGGTGAGCACGTTGAGCAGCATGGTGAGGTGCCGTCGTTGATCCTGCTCGGCAACCACGGAATTGTTGCCATCGCTGACACGGCGGAGGGTGCTGAAGCGATTTCCCTCATGGCTGTGAAAAGTGCACGGGTGCGTCTCGGTGCATTGCAAGCCGGCGGAATCGCTAGTCTGAGTGCGGAAGCGACCGCCCATTACTTCGACCGCCCCGACTTCCGTGAGCGGCGCGCTGCCCTCACCGGCACCACCAAATAGTCGCATTGGCGTTTGCCGCCGGGCCGCAGTTCCGCTAGAGTTGACCCTTGGTGTCTGCACTATAGGGTGCGACATCCGATCATGAGCCCTCCAACCGGCATTGTTTCTTCTGAAACAACCATCGGAGCGGGATTCACGAACACCTCACTCGATCAATGAAAGCAGCACTATTGTGACGCGTACATATTCGCCCAAGCCCGAAGACGTCAAGCGGGAATGGGTCATCATCGACGCCGCCGACATCGTTCTCGGCCGTCTCGCCAGCCACGCAGCCATCTTGCTCCGTGGAAAGCACAAGGCCACCTTTGCTCCTCACATGGACATGGGTGACTTCGTCATCATCATCAACGCTGAGAAGGTTGCCCTCACCGGTTCCAAGCTCGCGCAGAAGAAGGCTTACCGCCACTCCGGTTACCCGGGTGGGCTCACGGCCACCACGTACTCCGAGCTGTTGGAGAAGCACCCCACGCGCGCCGTTGAAAAGGCCGTCCGCGGAATGCTCCCCAAGAATTCACTCGGTCGCGCTCAGCTGTCCAAGCTGAAGGTTTACGCGGGTACTGAGCACCCTCACGCTGCTCAGCAGCCGACTCCGTACACCCTCACCCAGGTCGCTCAGTAGCGCCCGCGCTTTACTAAGCAAAGATAAAAGGACTTATTACAGTGGCTAAGATCGAAGATTCAATCACCGAGGGTGCACCCGAGTCGTACACGACCGAGTCGGCAGCAGTTGAGGCGCCAAGCGCACCTCGCCCCGTTCTCACCGTTCCCGGCGCAGCCGTCGGACGTCGCAAGCAGGCAATCGCCCGCGTGCGTCTCGTTCCCGGTTCGGGCACCATCACGGTCAACGGCCGTGAGCTCGCCGAGTACTTCCCCAACAAGCTTCACCAGCAGCTCATCAACGACCCGTTCAAGGTCCTTGACCTGCTCGGCGGTTACGACGTAATCGCACGCATCACCGGTGGCGGCCCCTCGGGTCAGGCCGGCGCACTGCGTCTCGGTATCTCTCGTTCGCTCAACCAGATTGACGAAGAGAACAACCGTGCGATCCTCAAGAAGGCTGGCTTCCTTACCCGTGACGCTCGCGTCAAGGAGCGTAAGAAGGCTGGACTCAAGAAGGCCCGTAAGGCTCCGCAGTTCTCGAAGCGCTAACCCGCTTTCCCTGCTAGCGGCAACGCATGGCACGTCTTTTTGGTACAGATGGTGTTCGCGGATTAGCGAACAGTGATCTTACTGTCGAGCTTGCACTCGGCCTGGCTCAGTCGGCAGCAGTCGTACTGGGTCAGGGTCGAGTTGCTGATGGTCGGCGCGCTTCAGGCCGCCGTCCCGTCGCAGTTGTTGCACGCGACCCCCGCGTATCCGGCGAATTCATTTCCGCCGCAGTATCCGCGGGGCTCGCGAGCTCGGGCGTCGATGTCTTCGACGCCGGAGTAATTCCCACCCCGGCAGCAGCGTTCCTCGTTGCCGATTTCAAAGCCGACCTCGGAGTCATGATCTCCGCGTCGCACAATCCCGCCCCCGACAACGGAATTAAGTTCTTTGGTCAGGGCGGCACGAAACTTCCCGATGAGGTCGAAGACCGCATCGAAGCAGCCCTCGCCGCACCGAGCCTGGCTCCCACCGGCATCGAGGTTGGTCGCATCCGCCGGTTCGCCGATGCTGAAGATCGTTACGTCGTCCACCTGTTGTCGACGCTGCCCAATCAGCTAGCGGGCATCCACGTCGTTCTCGACTGCGCTCATGGCGCCGCGGCCGGCGTCTCACCGCAGGTATTCACGGATGCCGGTGCCAAGGTCACCGTGATCGGTGCAGACCCCGACGGCATCAACATCAATGAGGGCGTCGGCTCGACGCATCTCGACAACCTTGCCTCGGCAGTCCTCGCTCACGGTGCCGATGTCGGCATCGCCCACGACGGTGACGCTGACCGTTGCCTCGCCGTGGACAAAGAGGGCAACATCGTCGATGGCGACCAGATCATGGCAATTCTTGCTGTCTCGATGGCCGAGCGTGGTGTGTTGCAGGACCGCACACTCGTCGCGACTGTCATGAGCAACTTGGGGCTCCGCCGCGCAATGGCTGAGCACAACATCAGGATGCTCGAGACGAAGGTCGGCGACCGCTACGTGCTCGAAGCTCTGGGAGAGCATGGGCTGTCCCTTGGTGGAGAACAATCTGGCCATGTCATCATGACCAAGTTCGCTACCACCGGCGACGGCATCCTCACTGGTCTTCATCTGGTGGCCGAAATGGCGCGCACCGGCAAAACGCTGGCTCAACTGGCCGCTGTGATGACCGTCTACCCGCAGGTTCTTGTGAACGTTCGCGGGGTTGACCACCACTCGCTCGGCTCCAACGCCGCTATCGCTGACGCGGTTGCTGCTGTGGAAGCCGAACTGGGTGACACGGGGCGCGTACTTTTGCGGGCATCTGGCACCGAACCCATGATCCGCGTCATGGTTGAAGCCGAGCACCACGAGGTCGCTCAGCAGATGGCGGATCGTCTTGCCGCCGTTGTGCTCGCTCAACTCGGCTACTAACGAGCGTTCTCACGGCACGTCGTCGTTACATGCGTGTGCACCCGGCGTGACCGCAATTCTCTAGGTCTTGCGCAGCAAAACCTTTGAGACTGCATGGTCGGCATCCTTGCGAAGAATGAGCGATGCCCGTGGTCGTGTGGGGCGAACGTTCTGGATGAGGTTGGGCTCGTTGGTGCGCTTCCACACTTCCTGAGCGCGTGCGCGGGCTGCACTCTCGCTGAGGTCGGCAAAGCGGTGAAAGTAGGATCGCGGGTTGCTGAATGCACCGCGCTGGAGCCTCAGGAAGCGCTCTTCGTACCAGTGCGCAATGTCGCTCGTGCGGGCATCCACATAAATGGTGAAGTCGAAGAGGTCACTGACGGCGAGGCTATTTCCCGCGCTTGGTGGTTGCAGCACGTTGAGGCCTTCGACGATGAGTACGTCGGGTTTGCGCACAGTCACGGCCGCATCCGGAATGATGTCGTAGGCCAGATGAGAATAGAAAGGGGCGCGCACCACAGGCTCGCCGGCTTTGATCTTGCTCACGAAGCGGAGCAGCGCTCGGCGGTCGTAGCTTTCAGGAAACCCTTTGCGTTCGAGGATGCCGCGGCGTTCGAGTTCTGCGTTGGGGTGCAGGAAGCCATCGGTGGTGAGGAGTTCGACGCGTGGTGTGCCTTCCCAGCGGGAGAGCAACTCGCGGAGCAGCCGGGCGATCGTGGACTTTCCGACGGCGACCGACCCTGCGACACCAATGACAAATGGGGTGCGCCCGGTGGATGCTCCCAAGAACTGGGTGGTCGCGGAGTGCAGCTGTTGGGCGTTCTCTGCATACAGATTCAAGAGGCGACTGAGGGGGAGATACACCTCAGCAACTTCGGTGAGGTCGAGTTCGTCGCCGAGTCCGCGCAACTCAATGAGCTCCGCCTGGGTCAGGGGAACTTTCATTTTCGGGGCAAGTTCAGCCCAATCGCTCCGATCGATTTCTAGAAAGGGAGAGATGTGACCGTGTCCGGAGCCATGTTCATGCATCCCGAACATCCTATCTGCGCACGGATACCCAGCTTGGGGAACTAAACTCGTCTCCATGTGTGGAATCGTCGGTTACGTTGGTAACGAAAAAAGCCTTGAGGTTCTCCTCGGCGGTCTAAAGCGTCTCGAATACCGGGGTTACGACTCCGCCGGTGTTGCAATCATTGATGAGGCTGGAGTGCTCGGAACGCGCAAGCGTGCCGGCAAGCTGCAGATGCTCTTGGATGACCTCGAAGCCGAGCCTCTGAGCAACGGCGCCACCGGTATCGGCCACACTCGCTGGGCGACCCACGGTGGCCCCACCGATGTGAACGCGCACCCGCACTTGAGCCGTGATTCAAAGCTCGCGCTCATTCACAACGGCATCATCGAGAACTTCTCTGAGCTGAAGAACGAGCTGCTGCTTGAGGGCGAAACTTTCATCAGCGAGACCGACACTGAGGTGGCGGCGCTGTTGGTTGGGCGCGAGTACGACAAGACGGGTGACCTCACTGCAGCGATGCAGAGCGTTGTTGCGCGTCTCGAGGGTGCCTTCACTCTTCTTGCCGTGCACCAAGACCAGCCTCGGGTTGTTGTCGGCGCTCGCCGCAACTCGCCCCTCGTTATCGGTTTGGGCGACGGCGAAAATTTCTTGGGCTCTGACGTTGCGGCTTTCGTGGAGTTCACCCGCCGCGCGGTTGCGATCGGCCAGGACCAGATCGTGACGATCCGTCCTGACTCCGTTGATGTCATCGACTTCGATGGCAACCCTGTTGAGGTCGAAGAATTCGATATCGCGTGGGACGCATCAGCATCCGAAAAGGGTGGCTGGTCGAGCTTCATGGCTAAGGAAATCAGCGAAGAGCCGGATGCCGTAGCCAACACCATTCTTGGTCGTGTTCAGGATGGGCTGGTCAAGCTCACCGAATTCGAGCCCCTCGGAGACGATGTCATTGCGAACATCGACCGAATTGTCATCATTGCGTGTGGAACCGCGGCCTACGCGGGAATGCTCGGCAAGTACGCCATTGAGGCGTGGGCGCGCGTTCCTGTTGATGTTGAGCTCGCTCACGAGTTCCGCTACCGCAACCCGATTTTGACGGACCGCACTCTCGTGATCTCGATCAGCCAGTCGGGCGAGACCATGGACACGCTGATGGCGGTCAAGTTCGCTATGGAGTCCGGCGCGAAGGTTGTCTCGGTGTGCAACACGCACGGCGCAACGATTCCGCGTGAATCGCACGCTGTTGTCTACACGCACGCTGGTCCTGAAGTTGCTGTGGCATCCACGAAGGCTTTCGTTGCCCAAGCGACCGCGCTGTACTTGATTGGTCTGCACATCGCGGGCGTGCGCGGCACGCTCAGCGAAGAAGAGATTCGCGACAATGTGACCGAGTTGCAGGCTATTCCCGACAAGATCTCTGAGGTCTTGGTGACCTCGCAGTCGATCAAGCAGCTTGCGCACTGGATGACGGATACCCAGTCGGTGCTCTTCCTTGGTCGCCACGTTGGCTACCCGATCGCGCTCGAGGGTGCACTCAAGCTCAAGGAGCTCGCGTACATCCACGCTGAGGGGTTCGCCGCAGGCGAGCTCAAGCACGGTCCGATCGCGCTCATCGAGCCCGGTCAGGTTGTCTTCGTGATCGTTCCGAGCCCGCGCGACCCCAACTCCTTGCACAAGAAGGTTGTCTCCAACATTCAGGAGATTCGTGCTCGGGGCGCTCGCGTTATCGCGATTGCCGAAAAGGGCGACGCTGCAGTGCTGCCGTTCGCCGATGAGGTTATTCCGATTCCGTTGGCTGGTTCGTTCTTTGAACCGCTGCTTGCTGTCATTCCGTTGCACATCTTCGGCATGGAGCTTTCTGCTGCGAAGGGACTCGACGTCGATCAGCCTCGCAACCTCGCGAAGTCTGTCACTGTCGAATAGGTTTCACCGTGATTGTGGGGATCGGTGTGGATGTCGTCGATATCGCCCGCTTCGAGCGAGCGTTGCAGCGCACACCGACCCTCACATCGCGCCTGTTCTCTGAGAGCGAACAGCTCAAGGATGGCAAACCTCGCCCCCTGCGCTCGCTGGCAGGGCGTTTTGCGGCGAAAGAAGCACTCATTAAGGCGCTCGGCGACTCTTCCGGAGTGACCTGGCACGACATGCGGGTGGTTTCCGATCAGCTCGGTAATCCTTCGCTTGAGCTCCACAATTCGACCAAAGCCATTGCCGAACGTCGCGGAATAACCTCGGTGCACCTGTCGATGAGTCACGACGCCGGAATCGCGATCGCCTATGTCATCGCGGAGGCACACCATGGCTGATCTTCGACTCGCCACCATCAACACGGCGGCCATCACCCACAACGTTGCGACCCTGCGTGCGCTCGTTGCGCCGGTGCAGGTGATGGCTGTTGTCAAAGCCAATGGGTACGGCCACGGTGCTATCGAGAGTGCCCGTGCGGCTCTCGCGGGAGGCGCCGACTGGCTCGGCGTTGCTGACCTGACCGAGGCCTTTGCCGTGCGCGGCGCCGGCATCGACGCTCCGCTGCTGGCGTGGTTGCACCAGCCGGGGGCAGCGTTTGGCGAAGCGGTTCGCGCGAATATCGACCTCGGCGTGAGCAGCACCGAGCAGCTGCATGAGGTTGCCGCGACATCCGATACTGCGTTCGTGCATTTGAAAGTCGATACAGGCTTGCATCGCAATGGCGCTTTCTTGGAAGAGTGGCACCAGTTCTTCGAAGCGGCGGTTGTTCACGAGCTCGCGGGTCGCATTCGCGTGCGGGGTCTGTGGAGTCACCTCGCCAATGCGGGCGTCGAGCACGACGCTGACCAGATTGAGCAGTTCTCGGCCGCGGTCGCGATGGCAGAGTCAGTAGGGCTCCGCCCCGAGCTGCGTCACCTGGCCGCATCAGAGGGCGCGATCAAACATCCTTCTGCTCGTTTCGATCTCGTTCGTGTCGGCATCAGCAGCTATGGCCTGTCGCCCGCCGACGACGTGGATGCCGCGGCTCTTGGCCTTGTGCCGGCAATGACTCTCAGCGCTCCTGTCGTGTCGGTGAAGCGAGTTACGGCCGGTTCTGGGGTTTCCTATGGTTATGCCTATCGCTGCGAGCAGGACACGACGCTCGCGCTCGTGCCACTTGGCTACGGCGATGGTGTTCCTCGTCACGCCTCCAATCGCGGGCCGGTTTCCATCAACGGTGTCGTTGGTCGGGTCGCGGGGCGAGTTGCGATGGATCAGATTGTTGTCGATATGGGCGATGCGAACGTTGCGGTCGGCGACCGGGCAATTCTTTTCGGTGACCCAGCACAGTCGGTTCCGACAGCGGATGACTGGGCTGCGGCCGCTGACACCATCAATTACGAAATCGTGACCCGCATCGGTTCTCGTGTTACCCGCAGGTATGAGTCGTGACCACGCTGACAATCGCTTCTCCCGACAGCATGGCCGAGCTCGGGGCCATTATTGCCGCGCAACTCGTGGCCGGTGATCTGGTGATGCTCAATGGTGAACTTGGCGCGGGAAAGACAACGCTGACGCGGGCGATCGGGGAGACTCTCGGCATTCGGGGCACGGTCACGAGCCCCACTTTTGTTTTGGCGCGCACGCATCCGCGACTCGACGGCTCGGGAGCAGAAGTCTCGCACACCGAGGCGCCTCCGCTCGTGCACGTGGACGCGTACCGCCTCGGTAGCGCTGTTGAACTCGACGACCTCGACATCGACTTTGAGGCATCCATCGTCGTTGTCGAATGGGGTGCAGGCCTGCTCGATGGAGTGAGTGAGAGCTGGCTCACGGTCGATATTGTGCGCCCGGTGGGTGCTGGGGCGGCAGATGAAGTTGCCGCTGCAGGCGGCGACAGCGCCGCCGTCGATCACACCGATGACTTTGCCGAAGAAGCAATCGAACCACGCACCGTTACCGTGACCGGAAACGGCCCGAGGTGGGCAGACATGGAGTGGCTTAATGCTGTTAGCGATTGATACCTCGGCGGGCACGAGTGTCGCGATTGTTGACGCTCAGGGTGTGGTGCATGCGGAACGTAATTCATCAGATACTCGCAAGCACGCTGAAGTGGTTGGCGACTTCATCCACGGCTGCATTGCCGACGCTGGGTGCGCTGTAACCGACCTGACCGGTGTCGTGGCGGGAATGGGCCCAGGGCCCTTTACCGGCCTGCGGGTGGGCATCGTGGCGGCTCGAGCGTTTGCGTTCGGCGCTGGCGTGCCTGTGCTGCCCGTTGTGACCCACGACGCGATCGCCCTCGGCGAAACGGAACCGATCGTTGTGGCGACCGACGCCCGTCGCAAAGAATTTTACTGGTCGACCTATGAAGGGTCGGATGCCGCGGGCTTGCCCGTGCGCGTTGCTGGGCCCGCGCTCGCTCCTGCCTCCGAGCTCGCCGCGAGCGTTCCGAATTTCGACCACTTTCAGCTGAGGGACTCGGAGCCTGTGCTGGCCTCGAACCTGGCTCGCCTCGCGTTTCTGCTGCGCGAACACAATCGTCCTTTCGCTGGCGAAGAAGCGCTCTACTTGCGTTCGCCAGACATCACGCTCTCTGCAGGGCCGAAACGAGTGACCGCATGAGCTGGCAATTGCGCCGCGCTACAGAGAGCGACCTCGACGGCATTATGGCCATCGAGCACAGCGAGTTCGCAAACGACGCGTGGTCGAGCGACATGATGCGTGCCGAGATTCGCGACAACCACGGGTACTACGTGATCGCGCACCCGGTGGGGGAACCTACGGTGGTGACGGCCTATGCAGGTTTACGGTCACCCTTTCGGTCGCCGCAAGCGGACATCCAGACGATTGCTGTTTCTTCGGATGCCCGCCGCCAAGGCATCGGCCGGGCGCTCATGCATGCGCTCATGGTGGAAGCTCGTGATCGTGGGGCGAGCGAACTCTTTCTCGAGGTGCGCGACGACAATCCTTCCGCGCAGCGCCTGTACGATTCGCTCGGGTTCGAGCGTATTGCGGTGCGACCGAACTATTACCAACCGGATGGGGTTGATGCCATCGTGATGCGACTCACTATTCCCGAACCTAAGCTTTCACCGGCGGTGGGCGCATGATGACGAATTCAGTGCCAGCGGTAGCAAGCTCTCCCCTTTCGGGACAGCTTCCCGCCAACACCACGAATCCCCTTGTGTTGGGTATCGAGACGAGCTGCGACGAGACCGGCATCGGTATCGTGCGTGGCAACCATTTGTTAGCCAACGTGATTTCATCATCGATGGATGAACATGCCCGCTACGGGGGAGTGGTGCCGGAGGTTGCGGCCCGCGCGCACCTCGAGGCGATGCAACCGGCGTTGGAGCAGGCGCTCGCCGAAGCCGGCGTTGAGTTGTCAGAGCTAGATGCGATTGCGGTCACGAGTGGTCCGGGGCTTGCAGGCGCGCTCATGGTCGGAGTCGCGGCTGCGAAGGCGCTCGCGGTGGCCACGGGTAAACCGCTGTATGCGGTCAATCATTTGGTGGGCCACGTCGGCGCGGATGTTTTGCGTGACGATGGAACTGAGATTGAACTTCCCACGATCGCGCTGTTGGTGTCTGGCGGCCATACGTCGCTGCTCGAAGTGCGTGACCTGGTCTCTGACGTTGAGCTCCTCGGCGAGACGATCGACGATGCTGCGGGCGAGGCTTTCGACAAGGTCGCGCGTTTGCTCGGCTTGCCGTATCCGGGCGGGCCGCACATCGACCGTGTGGCGGTGGGAGGCAACCCGAAGGCGATCCGTTTTCCGCGGGGACTCACCCATGCCAAAGACGTTGACCGTCACCGCTACGATTTTTCGTTCTCGGGCCTCAAAACGTCGGTTGCTCGGTGGGTTGAGCGCGAGCAAGACGCGGGTACCGATTTTTCGATTGCGGATGTCGCAGCGAGCTTCCGCGAGGCCGTCGTTGATGTTCTCCTCACCAAGGCCGTCGCAGCCTGCGTTGATCGCGGAGTTCCTCGCCTCTTGCTTGGTGGCGGAGTCGTGGCGAATGCGCGAGTTCGCGAGCTCGCTCGGGAGCGTTGCGCGGAGGCGGGGATCGAATTGCGCATTCCGCCGTTGTCGCTGTGCACTGACAACGGGGCGATGATCGCAGCGCTGGGTGCCCAACTGATTATGGCAAGCAAAGAACCCTCAACTTTGGGCTTTAGCGCTGATTCGACGCTCCCGGTCACCCAAATTCAGGCGTAACACTGGCGAGGAATCTGGGTGTGCTGCGTTGACAGGCTTCTTTCAGGCTGAGAATATAGGTGCGCCGGTTTCGGCATCATCACCAAAGGAGACCTTCGTCATGTCAGAACCCACGCCTTACGCCGCATCGCCCGCAGGCGCGCCGGTTGCCAAATGGAACGTCCTCTCGATCATCTCCCTCGTGACGTCGGTTCTCGGCCTCAGCCTCGTCGGCATCATCCTCGGGCACATCAGCCTGAGCCAGATCAAGAAGACGGGTGAGCAGGGCAACGTGCTCGCCATCATCGGCCTCATCCTCGGATACCTCGGTTTCGTTGTCTTCCTCTTCCTCGCCATTGGCTTCGTCGTCACTCTCGGCGCTGTAGGAACCTCGTACTAAGTAGCAACGCACGAAAGGGCCCGCACGCGAGTGCGGGCCCTTTTCTGTGGGGAGAGTCTTGCTAAAGTGTGCGCATGGCTACCAACAACTCAGACGACTCAATTCCGTCGATCTCAACGCCCGGCGCGTCCTCAACTTCCGGCGAGCCCCTGGCGAAGGCCACTCCCTCAGCTAAGAAGCCCGCAGCGAAGAAGTCGACTACCTCCAAGTCGACCACTGCGTCACAAACAACTCCCGCGGCCAAGGTAACCGCCGCGCCGAAGGTCAGCGCGACAAAGCCCGCGACTGCAAAGCCCGCGACTGCCAAGCCCGCGACTGCCAAGGCCAGCACCGCTAAGGCCAGCGCGACAAAGTCGACAACGGCCAAGGCGGCAACGACGAAAGCCGCGGCAACTAAGGCTGCAGCGGCCAAGACGACCGCTGCCACGACTGCAGCGGCTAAGACGGCGAAGGCGAATGAAGCGGTAACGCCCGTCGCCGAGACCACGGCCCCCGAAGTTGCTGGCACTGCTTCGGCTAGCGTGCCGCCCGTTCCTCCGGCGCCGAAGGCCGCAGCGGCCGCGCCCGCCGCGAGCACTGCAGCGAACGCTCCTGCTGATTCGTCGACGACACCTGCTCCTGTAGCTCCGGCTGCTAGCGACCCCTACGCTGCGCCGAGCGGAACTCCGGTTCCCGGCTACGCTGGCGCCGCTACTCCTGGGCAAGCATCCTTCACGCCCGTGCCCGCCGGTCCGCCACAGGGACTGTCGATCGCTTCGATGGTTACCGGAATCGCAGGAATCATCTTCCTGTTCGTCGGTTTGGGCTTCTTGCCTGCCGCCGCCGCAGTCGTCCTGGGGCACATCGCGCAGAAGAAGCAGAAGTATGCCCGGCCGTTCTGGTTGACCGGTCTCATCACGGGTTATGTCGGAGTCGGGCTGAGCATCATCATTGGGCTCGTCGTCGCAGCGGTATTCTTTCTGCCGTTCATGCTCATGGGTGGAAACGACTACCGTTTCTAATCGCCACTCTCCGCTGAGCTTCTCGCTCACCCGTTGCGGCGAGAAGCTCTGCATCAGCGTGCAGCAGGCGTGACGCGCTGCGCAAGCAGTGCGCGCCGCTTGCCAGCAACGCGCGTCAGAATCAAGGTCGCGCTGTTCTCGCCCTTGAGCGAGAGTGACGTTCTAAAAGTCGCGGGGTCGATATCGACCCCGCGCTTTTTGATTTCCAGGGTGCCGATCTTGCGCGCCGCCAGTTCCTTTTTGAGTGAGCGCTTGTCGAGAGTGAAGTCCTCGACGATCTCGAAGCAGGTGGCGAACGGGCTCGCGACAGCGGCATCCGCACTGAAGTAGGCGATTGAAGTGTCGAGCATGCGCCCGTTCAGTTGTCGTGCGAGATCCCCGATGAGGCGCGCGCGGATGACAGCGCCGTCGGGTTCGTAGAGAAACTGCCCGAGCTCTCCCGCGGGTTCGTCTTCGCTGTCAGCGGCTGCCGTGAGTTCAGCGGTGCCGTGGTCTCCGATCACGAGGGCTGCTCGCCGGATGCCGGGGCGGGCGACAGCCCCAAACCAGAGTCCGAGCTCAACAACTTCGCGCCCAACAGAGATCCACTGGGCTTCGGCGGTGCCGGGGATGAGGTCGCGGTCGATTCCGGGGCCGAGTTTGATGCCGGTGGGGTAGCGCTCGGCGAGACCGAACGCAAAGTCGAGGGAGGGCGTCCAGTCGGCGGGGTTGGTGAGGCGCACTCGGGCGTCGCGGCGGGCAGGGTCGAGGTAGACACCGTCAATGCCAGCGAGGTCGGCGGTTTCGGCATCGCCATGAACGACCTGAGCGTTGCTCCAGGGTGCAAGGTTGAAGCTGGCAATAGCGGCGGTGGTTTCGTCACGCTCAACGGCGGTGACGTTGATCTCGAGGGCCGCGATGGCGAGCGCATCCGCTCCAATGCCGCAGCCGAGGTCGGCCACCCATTTCACGCCGGCCTTCGAGAACCGACCGGCGTGCTGGGCGGCAACGGAAAGGCGAGTTGCTTGTTCGAGGCCAGCCTCGGTGAAGAGCATCCGGTCGGCAAACGGGCCAAACTTGCTGGCCGCTTTCGCGCGAAGTTTGGATTGGCTGAGCACGGCGGCAACTAGGCCGGGGCTGTGGCCGGCCTTGCGAAGCTCTGCGACGGTGCGCACGATTTCGTCACTCGAGTGCCAGGTCGGCAGCGAGTCCAAGAGGCGAAGGCCCTCGGCTGAAAGTAGCTCGCGCAATTCGCTCTGATTCATTCTCTAACCGTATCCGCATCTGTATTGGCACTCACGTTGATCGAGTGCCAACCAAGCCGTATAGTTGATCTGGCACTCCCGTACGGAGTGTGCCAGCCCAAGCACTTTAGAAAGAGGTCAAACGTGTCGGTGTCCATTAAGCCGCTCGAAGATCGCATTGTTATCAAGCAGGTCGATGCAGAACAGACCACCGCGTCTGGGCTCGTCATTCCTGACACTGCGAAAGAGAAGCCCCAGGAGGGTGAAGTAGTCGCTGTAGGTCCCGGTCGTATCGACGACAACGGAAACCGCGTGCCGCTCGACATCGCAGTTGGTGACAAGGTCATCTACTCCAAGTACGGCGGAACCGAGGTGAAGTACGACGGAGAAGACCTTCTCGTACTTTCGGCTCGCGACGTTCTCGCTGTCATCGTTCGCTAAGTAGTCTCTCGCTCACGCGAAACTAACTTTCTCGTCTCCCGTTCGCGGTGAGGCGTTTCGAAAGCCCAGGGCCTCGGCTCTGGGCTTTCGTCGTTCCTGGTGGCTTTCATGGGCAGCATCCGACCCTAGGATTTAGTAGTGACCTCCACTTCTTCGGCGACTGATCGCGTCTCGCCTAGCGGCCTCGGCTTTGCTATTTCTGCCTACGTCCTGTGGGGCGCGATGCCGATCGTGTTTTTCTCGCTCAAAGAGTCGGGAGCGATCGAGATTGTCGCGTGGAGAATCGTGCTGTCGCTGGTCTTTTGCGCGGCACTTTTGGTGGTCACGCGGGGATACGCACGGGTCATGGCGATCGTCCGCGATCGTCGTACCTTCTGGATGTTGGGCTTGGGCGGCGCCTTTGTCGTCGTCAACTGGCTCATTTATGTGTACGCGAGCCTGAACGGCCACATTGTGGAGGCTGCTCTCGGCTATTTCACGAACCCGATTGTCACGGTGCTGCTCGGGGTGCTCGTGTTGCGCGAGCGCCTTCGCCCGCTGCAGTGGGTCGCTCTGGCAATTAGTGCGCTCGCCGTTCTCGTCTTGGCCATCGGCTACGGCAGCTTTCCGTGGATCGCGTTGGGCCTCGCTTTCAGCTTCGGTCTCTATGGGCTCGTGAAGAAAAACGTGGGTCCGAAGGCGGATGCCGTGGGCGGCCTCGCCGTCGAGACCGCCTTTCTGACGCCGGTTGCGATCGTTGTTCTGCTCGTGCTTGCGGCCAACGGGCAGCTCGCGGCGGGCACTGCGGGCCCGGGACACCTCACTTTGACGCTCTTTTTGGGTGCCATCACTGCGATCCCATTGATTCTGTTTGCTGCTGCAGCGCGGCGTTTGCCGCTCACCTACATGGGCTTGGCCCAGTACTTGGCACCGATCCTCCAACTCATTGTTGGCGTCTTTGTTTTCCATGAGGCGATGCCGCCAGAGCGCTGGTTGGGCTTCGCGATCGTCTGGGTGGCGCTCGCCATTCTCACGTATGACCTGTTTCGGCACTCTTCTCGCACGCGGCTCGGTTCAGCCGCTGAAGCTCCGGGCGCACCGTAGTATTCCTCTGAAGGTGCGTGATCGCCCGAGATTGGGCACCGAGAGAGGTAAATCAATGACGAGGTTTCGCACGACTCGGCGTGTGATTGTGGCGGCAACTATCGTTGTGGCTGTCGCAGCGTGCAGTTCACCGACGCCGACGGCAACGCCGGTTGCGGCATCAACGCCAACGGCAACTCCCGCTCCGGTCGTGACGCCGACGGGCGATGGCGTTCTTCGCATTGGAACGATCTTTCCCACCAGTGGCACATTCTCCTTCTTGGCTGCAGCACAAAAAGCGGGTGTTGCGGCAGCGGTGAAAGAAATAAATGCTGCCGGGGGAGTGAACGGTGAGCCTGTCGAGATTGTGGCGGTCGATTCGGGCGAGGCTAAGAACGCGAAGCTGGAATCAGGTTTCAAGACCCTGGTGTCAAAGGATGTCGACGTGGTGATCGGCCCATCATCGTCGGTGCTGGCGCAGCGAGCAATCCCGCTCGCACTGGATGCGAAGATCCCTCTCATCTCGCCCGCCGCGACGCTGTCGAGTCTCGACGACGTTTTCGACGACGGGTACTTTTTCCGCACCATTCCGGCCTACGACCAGCAGGGCTATGCGCTCGCTGAGGCTTTGGCTGATGGCGACACAACGCAGAGAATCGCTTTTGTCTATGTCGACGATGAGGAGGGCGTAGCGCTGCACGACACCTTCGTTGAAGCACTCGCCGAGTACGACACCGAACTCGTCGCGGACGAGGTCTTCACGAGTTCAACGACGAAGTTCGACACGATCACCGCCAGCGTGAAGAAGGCAGAACCCGACATCGTGGTGATTGGGTCGACCTATGAAACTGAGAAGGCAACGAAGGCCGCCATCGAGAAGCTCGTCGCGGCCGGATATAAGGGGTCGGAGCTCTGGCTCACCTCGCTGAACACGGGCGACTATTCGCAAGCGTTCAAGAACGGCACGCTCAAGGGCGTTCGCGGGGTGATTGAAGGAGTTCAGCCGTCGAAGACCTTCACCGCTACGCTCAAGGCCACCAACTCGAAGTTGACAACCTACCGCTACGGGGCCGAAGCGTATGACGCCACGATGGTCGCGGCGCTCGCTGCAATCGTGGCGGGGGACGATGCGGGTGAGGCCATCGCCGGTTCGCTTTACGATGTCTCGAAAAGCGGTGTGAAATGTCTGAGTTTTGAGGAATGCCTCGAAGTGCTCAAGACCACGAACGACATCGACTACGACGGTGTTTCTGGCCCCGTGAACTTCACTCCTGGTGGCAACGTAGAGCCCGCATTCTGGGGTTACTACACTTATGACGGCGAAAATAAGTTCGTCTATAAGACTGGCTCAATCGTCGGCTAGGTCGAGTGCCGCCCGGATTGGGGGCGAGATTGTGCCCATAAATGGCCCGCTCGGAGTTCTTCTTTTCAGCATTGGCCAGTACCGTAACAATGCCGCTCTCTGTTGGGGGTGGTAGATAGGAGCGACTGTGATGACATCCATGCCCTATGGATCACGCGTGTCGTTGCGAACCCGACGCGGGTTCACGGCAGTTGCAGGCGTTATCGCTGCGGCCCTTGTGTTGAGCGGATGCTCGGCCGAGGCGCCGGTTGAAGAGACCCCTGCGCCCAAAGATTTGACTCTCACCGTCGGAGCCTTGGTGCCCGAGTCGGGAGCGCTCGACAAATTCGGTCCGGCAGTGTCTGCTGCGATCGCGTTGGCTGCTCAAGATGTGAATGATGCCAATGCCAAGCTCACGGTGAACGTGGAGTCGGCTGATTCCGGCGACTCCACGGGAACGACCGCTGAGGATGCCGTCACGGAGTTGCTCGCTGCTCGCGCAACAGTGATTATCGGCGGGCTCTCCAACGGTATTTCCAAGAAAGTGATCGACAAGATCACGGAAGCGGGCGTTGTCGAGATCTCGCCGGCGAACGATTCTCCTGACTTCTCCAACTACGGTGACAACAACCTGTACTGGCGCACCTCGCCGTCCTGCGCGCTCGAAGGCACAGCATTGGGCAACGAGATGGCAGAGCGTATTGGTGAGGGCTCGATTGCGATCCTCTCCGAGGACACCCTGTGTGAACCGCTTCTCCCGCGTGCCTTGAGTGAGGCATTCTTACGTGGTGGTGGCGAATTACTTTCGCAAGAGATGATCGATGAGAGCGCTATCGATCTCGATGAGCAGATCGATCGAGCGATCGCAGCTAAACCGGATGCCGTAGCAATCGTGGGTTCAA
The DNA here is from genome assembly GCF_015864575.1 of Salinibacterium sp. SWN248. GTDB lineage: Bacteria > Actinomycetota > Actinomycetes > Actinomycetales > Microbacteriaceae > Rhodoglobus. The sequence goes on from NZ_JADYWW010000001.1 coordinate 850,721, forward strand.
AGCGATCCGAGAAGATTGCCAAGGCTTTCATCGCTGCCGGTTACTCGGGCGACCAGCTGTTCTTTACCGGGCTATCGCTCGGCGAGCGTGGCTCGGGATTCGCGGCGGGCAGCCTGACCGGTTCCATCGTGACGCATCCGGGGCTTGATGTTTCGACGATCTCGGACTTCACCGATCGACTGCTGGAAATCAACCCCAGCCTCAAGGACTTCAGCTACGCCGCTGAGAGCTATGACGCGGTCATCCTCGCGAGCTTGGCGGCCTTGGCCTCGCAGAAAATTTCGGGAGAAGCACTTTCGAGCAAGCTGCAAGAGGTCTCTGGTGGCAGTGGTGACGGCGAAGTGGCGACAACATTTGCGGATGCCGCGAAGATTGTGCTCGATGGGCGCACCGTTGATTACGACGGTGTTTCAGGCCCGATAACCCTCAATGACAATGGTGATCCACAGGGCGCCATCATTGGGATTTACCAGTACGGTAGCGACAACGTGTACACCCGGATTAACTGAGAAACGCCCTTGTTTCTCAAAGTCTACGAATGGTAACGATTCCCAAGAGCGTTACAAGGCTGTAGTACAGACGTATTGTGCGGATGTGCCGGGTGGGCATAGCTTGACAGTGTGGTGACACGGTAGTGCCACATTTGATTCCTGAACACATTCGAAACGCAAGGAGCAACATGAGCGTATTCGCGAAGGCTACGGCCTCCCCATCACGGTCCAAGCGGACCCTGTTGAGCGGTCTCGCAATCGTCGGTGCAAGCGCACTGGTATTGGCTGGCTGTGCTACTGACGGTGGAGAAACCTCCACTGGATCCGAGGGTGGCGAACTGTCCCTCAAGCTTGGAACGGCACTGCCCGTAACCGGTAACCTCGCATTCCTCGGCCCGCCCGAGATCGCAGGAACCGAGTACGCAGCGTCGCAGATCAACGAAGCCGACGCTGGCATCCAGATCGACCTCATTCAGGGCGACTCCGGTGACACCGACAACAAGGCATACGAGACTGAAATCCCTCGCTTGCTCGGTGAAGACGTTTCCGCAATTCTTGGTGCAGCATCCTCGGGTGTTTCGCTTCAGTTCATTGACCAGGTTGTTGGCGCTGGAGTAATCCAGTTCTCGCCGGCAAACACCTCGGCCGCATTCACGACGTACGACGACAAGGGCCTGTACTTCCGTACCGCTCCTTCCGACGTGCTTCAGGGTGAGGTTCTCGGTAACCTGATCGCTGGCGATGGTCACGAGACCCTCGGCATGATCGTTCTCAATGACTCCTACGGAACCGGTCTTGCCGGCTACACGCAGGAAGCATTCGAAGCCGCCGGTGGTGAAGTTGTTTCACAGCCCACCTACAACACCGGTGACACCACGTTCGATGCTCAGATCTCTGAAGTTCTTGCTTCTGACCCTGACGCCATCGCACTGATCACGTTCGAAGAAGTTTCGACCATGCTTCCGAGCATCGTCAGCAGCTTCCCGGCGGAGAACCTCTACTTCGTAGACGGTAACCTCGCCAACTTCGGTGACGAGTTCGCTGCTGGAACCCTTTCGGGCGCCAAGGGAACTCTGCCCGGCCTGAGCGTCGACACGATTGCTGACTTCACGTCGGCCGTCAACGACTTCTGGGTCGAATCCGGACAGCCTGAGCTCGAAGAGTTCAGCTACGCAGCAGAGTCCTACGACTCGGTAATCCTTCTTGCTCTCGCATCGCTCGCAGCCGGTTCCACCGACTCCGCAGCAATCGCTGAGAAGCTTCAGGAAGTATCGGGTGGTTCGGGCAACGGCGAGAAGTGCACCACTTTCGCTGACTGTGCAGAAATCATCAATGGCGGCGGAACTGCTGACTACGACGGCATCTCTGGTCCGATCACCTTCGATGAGCTCGGTGACCCCACCGAAGCTCAGGTTGGTATCTACCAGTACGGTGAAGACAACACCTACAGCGCTTACTAAACCTCTCCGAGAGTCACTCTCGCAGAGAACGTAAGTTAGCTCAGAGAAAGGCCCCAACCCTCACCGGGTTGGGGCCTTTTTCGTGCGCTCAGCGTTCGGACGACGTGTTGAATCTCTTTCACGGAAGCCTCCAACTGTGAACCAAACCTGAAACAGCGTCAGGAGTCGTCGTGTGGACGCGAAAGGGCTGTGCGTGAATATAAACCCGCTGAGGGGTGCAAACGCGGCTTAGCGGGCAGCGTGGCGCTCTCTAGCTCTATGGTGAGCCGTGAAGCTGAGCTGCGGAGCCGATGGGAGGGCCGTTCCTTAACTCAGTGATGCCCCGTCCGGACGAATCCGGGCGGGGCATCAGGTGCTGCGAAGTGCTGGTGGCTAGGTGCCGAGGGTTCCGAGGTAGAGGCCAATAACCTTGGGGTCATTGAGCAACTCGCGCCCGGTGCCTTCGTAGGCATCGTGGCCCTGGTCGAGAACGTAGCCGCGGTCACAGATTTGCAGGCAACGACGTGCGTTCTGCTCAACCATGATCGTGGTCACGCCGGCCTTGTTGATCTCCGATACGCGGATGAATGCCTCATCCTGCTTCACCGGCGAGAGCCCAGCAGACGGCTCGTCGAGAAGGAGAACGTGCGGATCCATCATGAGGGCGCGAGACATGGCGACCATTTGGCGTTCTCCACCCGAGAGCGAACCCGCGCGCTGCTTGAGGCGCGACTTCAACTCGGCGAAAATACCGGTCACAAACTCAAGACGCTCATCGTAGATCTTGGGGTTTTGGTACAGCCCCATCTGAAGGTTCTCTTCGATCGTCAGGCTCGGGAACACGTTGTTGTTTTGTGGAACAAAACCAACACCGCGCGCTACAAGCTTGTTTGCTTTGAGCCCGGTGATGTTGTCACCGTTGAGGGTGATTGATCCGCCGCGCACCTGTACCTGGCCGAAGATTGCCTTCAACAGGGTCGACTTGCCGGCACCGTTCGGACCAATAATTCCGATCAGTTCACCCGGGTTAGCGACCAAATTGCAGTCGTTGAGGATGTCGACGCCGGGCAGGTACCCTGCGGTCAGGTCCTTGACGTGGACAACCGCATTCTCGGTAGGGATTGCGTTCACTTGCCGGTCTCCTTGCGGTTAGCGATGTTTTCGTCGAGGTGTTTGACCTCCGCGGCGAGTTTGATCGCTTCAGTGTTGAGTTCGCCTTCGATGCGGCCCGTGACGATTCCCAGGTCGACATCCTGATGCGAACCGAGGTACGCATCGATGACGGCTTGGTTCTTCATGACCTCATCCGGGGGACCTTCAGCAACGACCTGACCCTCAGCCATCACGATTACCCAGTCGGCGATGTGACGCACCATGTGCATGTCGTGCTCGACGAACAGCACCGTCATGCCCTCTTCCTTCAGGTCGAGGATGTGGTCGAGCAGCGACTGAGTCAACGCGGGGTTAACACCGGCCATGGGCTCATCCAGCATCACCAGCGTCGGCTGGCTCATGAGGGCGCGAGCCATCTCGAGCAGCTTGCGCTGTCCACCGGAAAGGCTGGCGGCGAAGTCCGACGATTTAGCGTCGAGCTTGAACTTCTTGAGCAGAACGATTGCGCGTTCTTCGATCTCGGCTTCTTGCTTGCGCCAGAGGCTCGGGATCACGGCGCGGAAAATATTCTCCCCGATCTGATCCTTTGCGCCGAGTTTCATGTTCTCAAGCACCGTCAAAAGCCCGAGGGCCTTCGTCAGCTGGAACGTGCGCACCTGGCCGAGGCCGGCCACTTTGTGCGCGCCCATTCCGGCAAGCGAGTGTCCATCGAAAGTCCACTTGCCTTCGTCAGGCTTGTCGAAGCCGGTCAGAAGGTTGAACAGCGTCGTCTTACCGGCACCGTTCGGACCAATCAACGCGGTAATCGCATTGCGGGGGATCTCAACGTGGTCGACGTTCACCGCGGTGAGGCCACCGAAGGTTCGACGAATTCCGTCAGCGATGATGATCGGGTCGACCTTGGCGACACCAGGAACGATGTCACCCTTGTGGAGTCCGGTTGTCTTTGCTCGCTGCACCGGCGCAGCCGATGCGTCATTACTTGACAAAGGTCAGCTCCTTCTTGTTGCCGAGGATGCCCTGCGGTCGATAGATCACGAGCAACATCAGTGCCACACCCACAAGGATGAAACGCACCGTCTGCGACTGCGTCGTGGTCATGAACGGCAAGAGGCCGACGTTGACCATGGCGGGAAGCAGGTTGCTCAGGAGGGTTTGCACACCCCAGAAGATCACCGAACCGATAATCGGTCCGAAGATCGTTGCAGCTCCACCGAGCAGCAACGCGGTATAGACGAAGAACGTGAGCGACGTGACATACACGCCGGGGTTCACCGAGGCCGGGAGGGCGTAAATGATTCCACCCATGGCACCGAAGACACCACCGAGCATGAGCGACTGCAACTTGTACGAGAACACGTTCTTTCCGAGGGCGCGCACGGCATCCTCGTCTTCACGGATTCCCTTGATCACTCGACCCCACGGGCTGCGCATGACAGCCCAGAGGATGAAGGCAGCAAGCGCCAGAATTGCGATTCCGAAGATGCGAACCCACCAGCCGTTGGCGTTGTACTCCCACGGGCCGAAGCCGTAGGTGCCGTCAGGAATCGGGTTGAACGCACGGAAGCTCTCGTGGTAGCCACTCAGTCCATCGGCAGAGCCGGTGTACTTGTCGAACGTCGTGGTCAGGAACAACAGACGCACAACCTCGGCGGCCGCAATGGTCACGATCGCCAGGTAGTCACCGCGCAGTCGCAGGGTAGGAATACCGAGGATCAGGGCGAAGACAAGCGAGCCACCGACACCAACGAGCATGCCGCCCCACCACGGAAAACCGAAGGTGAGGATCGAGATCGCGTAGCCATAGGCGCCGATCGCCATGAAGGCGGCCATACCCATGTTGAGCAAACCGGTGAATCCGAAGTGCATGGCGAGTCCGAGCGCCGCAAGGGCGTACCCGATCGTTGCCGGTGCAATCAGTGATGACCCGGTGTTGGAGAGAATTTGCAGAATATCCATGAGCGGCCCCTAACCTATTCTCTCTTTGCGACCCAAGATGCCTTGTGGTCTGAACAACAAGACGATGATGAGCACGCCGAGCGCACCCACATACTTCAGGTCGGATGGGATGAAGAGGCTAGACGTCTCAACAAGAACGCCGACGATGATCGAGCCGACAAGCGCACCAAATGCTGTGCCCAGTCCACCGAGGGTTACCGCTGCGAAGACGAGCAGCAGAATCTGCGCCCCCATATCCCAGCGGATGCCTGGACGGAAGTAGGCCCACAGCACGCCGGCGAGGCCGGCCATGGCTGCAGCGAGGATCCAGACCACACGGACGACCTGGTCGACGTCGATTCCGGATGCCGCTGCCAGCGACGGGTTGTCGGAGACGGCGCGAGTTGCCTTACCGATCTTGGTCTTAACGAGCCACCACGCGAAGATCACGATCACGACGATGCTGATGACCATGCTGATCATGTTGGTTTGGCTGAGCGATACCGATCCGAAGAGCGGAATATCGGGGGAGTCGGAGCCGGGCAGTTGCTCGGTTCCTCCTCCACGGAAGTACTGGAAGGTATAGCGAAGTGCCAGCGACAGACCGATTGACACGATCATGAGCTGAACGATACCGACGCCCTTCTTGCGCAGCGGTTTCCAGAGCGCGGCATCGAGTGACCACCCGAAGCCGGCACTGAGGAGCACGGCAAGGGGTATCGCTATCCAGACGGGCCAACCGAGGTCGACCGACACAATGAGTGCCATCACCGCACCGAAGGTCACCATTTCTGCGTGCGCAAAGTTGGAGAGCCCGGTGGTTCCGTAAACGAGCGAGATGCCGATGGCAGCGAGGCCGAGCATCAGTCCGAAGTTCACGCCGTTGACGATACGTTCGACGAACTGATCGAAGAAGCTTGTGACGTTGCGTTCACCGCGGCCGATAAAGAAGTTCATAACGGTCGAGCCGCTGGGCCCGATCATCGCCTCTTTGACGTTGGGAGTGTCGTCGTCGCCCACCTCGTCGATTACCGCAATGCCCTCGGGCAGCGTGTCTTCGTTGAGAGTGACAGTGAATTCGTCACCGTCGGGAACGCCGACTTTCCAGCGACCATCAGCATCCGTGGCTACTTCAACCTCGTAGCCGCCGCCAGAGATGGTGAGAAGTACACCCTCTAGCGCCACGCTCTCGAGCTTGACGTTACCGATGATGCTGTTGTCGTATTCGTCGACGTTAACCTCGTCGGCCATTGCAGGCATGGCCATCAGAGAGAAGGCGGCAGAAAGAGCAACAATGAGTGCTACAAGCACTCCTCGTCTATTTTTCCGTCGCGTGCGGCGATATTCCGCTGTGTTCACAGGACCTCCAGGAAGGGACCCAGCCGGAATCGAGAATCCCAGCGGGTTCTGACGTGTCGACGGCAATGACGACACCGGCCGATTGCGGTCCGACATACAAATGCTTGTCGGGTACAAAGCGGTGAAGCCATTATGCGGGGGAATGTTCTGGCATGAAACCCGTTAATATTGATTGGCCGGAGATTTAACACAAGATCACCGGTTTCGCGCTCCCGCCGTAAGGAAGATTTAACATGGAACAGCCAGACCCCTTCGGCTTCGTCGGCCTCACCTATGACGACGTAATGCTTTTGCCCGGGCACACCGATGTAATTCCAAGCGATGCTGACACCAGTTCACGTCTCACCCGCAGAATCCGGGTGTCTTCGCCGCTTATTTCATCGGCAATGGACACGGTTACCGAGGCTCGAATGGCCATTGCGATGGCCCGCAACGGTGGTCTTGGGGTGCTTCACCGCAACCTCTCGATCGACGATCAGGCGGCCTACGTCGACAAGGTCAAACGCAGCGAATCGGGCATGATTACCAATCCGGTAACAACTACGCAACAAGCGACTGTTGCCGAAGTGGACGCCCTCTGTGGCCAGTTCCGTGTCTCTGGTCTTCCTGTCGTGGAAGAAGACGGAACACTCGTCGGAATCATCACGAACCGTGACATGCGGTTCATCGAGCCAGAAGATATGGATTCGGTGCTCGTGCGCGACGTCATGACGACGACGCCGCTCGTGACCGCTCCAGTCGGCATCGACCGCGAGGGCGCCATCGCCCTCCTGAACAAGCACAAGATCGAGAAGCTGCCTCTCGTCGACGACGCAGGCAAGCTCAGCGGTCTCATCACGGTCAAGGACTTTGAGAAGACCGACCAATACCCCAACGCCACTAAAGACGAAGAAGGACGACTGCGCGTAGGAGCGGCAATCGGTTTCTTCGGCGACGCGTGGGAGCGCGCCGAGCGCTTGCGCGATGCTGGTGTTGACCTCATCGTGGTCGACACCGCCAATGGCGAGTCCGCTGGCGTGATCGATATCGTTCGTCGCCTCAAGGCTGACTCGTCGTTTGACGCGATCGACATCATCGGCGGCAACGTTGCTACTCGCGCGGGTGCTCAAGCGCTCATCGATGCAGGGGTGGATGCCGTCAAGGTCGGCGTTGGCCCCGGATCGATCTGCACGACCCGTGTCGTGGCCGGTGTCGGAGTACCGCAGGTGACCGCCGTGTACGAAGCGTCACTCGCAGCCCGGGAGGCCGGCATCCCGGTCATCGCTGATGGTGGCCTCCAGTATTCCGGTGACATCGCCAAGGCACTCGTTGCCGGTGCTGAGACCGTCATGCTCGGTTCGTTGCTCGCCGGAACCGATGAGAGCCCCGGCGACCTCATCTTCCTCAACGGCAAGCAGTTCAAGAGCTACCGCGGAATGGGTTCGCTCGGCGCCATGCAGACGCGAGGTAAAAAGACGTCCTACTCGCGCGACCGCTACTTCCAGGCTGATGTGCCGTCGGATGACCAGCTCATCCCTGAGGGCATCGAGGGCCAGGTTCCTTACCGTGGCCCCGTTTCTACCGTTATGTACCAGTTGCTCGGTGGTCTTCGTCAGTCGATGTTCTACACGGGAGCTCGCACCATTGAGGAGCTCCAGCAGAAGGGCAAGTTTGTGCGGATTACCGCCGCAGGCTTGAAAGAATCGCACCCCCACGACATCCAGATGGTTGTTGAGGCGCCGAACTACCGTCGCTAACACGCGCACTCGTCTTGGCCGTTGCGCCCGGAAGTGAGTGAGCGAGAGACACTGAAGGCCTGCTGGAGCAATTGCTTCCAGCAGGCCTTCTGTCGTGAAGGGAGGTGTGTGCGTGCGCCCTTAAGCGGAGACGTCGCGGCGGTTGAAGACGACTCCGCCGAGCGCGAGCACAACGGCCGAGATGCCGAAGATGAGGCCGAGGGAACCCCCGTCGACTCCCTCGCTCAGCGGTGAATTGCCGAACGCCCAATGGTACGGGGAGAGGCTGTGGAGCCATTCGACATCGGCACTTTGGTTGCCGAGCGAGTTAAGAATGTAGCCCAGCAGGGAGATTCCGGCCGCAGCGGCGGAGGCGAAGGCGCGGCGACCGGTGATGGCGCCGACGGCGAGGCCGAAACTGGCTGCGAGCACTCCCAGACCGAGTAGCGCCGCGCATCCAGCGACCACGTGGGCAGGCTCGAGGTCGATTCCTGAGGAATCGTTGAGCGCGAGAATCAGCAGCGCCGAGACGATGCTGAGCCATAGCAGTCGGAGCATGACGCCGAGACTGCGCTCGACCATGATCTGCACTCGAGAGACGCCGTGGGCGAGAGTGAGTTCGAGCGAGCCCGATTCTTCGTCGCCTGCGATTGCGGCCGAGCTCCAGAGCGTGGCGGCAATAGTGAACAGAACGAAGCCGATCAGGCCGAGGAACGTGGCCTGGACATAGCCGGCGCCGCTCGTGAGGTCCTCGAAACCGAGAGTGCTCGAAAGCCCCTCGGGAATCGATTTGATGACCTCATCGAAGCCCGCGTTCTCGCCCGAGAACGACGAATACAACGGAACATAGAGAAAGATCGCGCCGGCAACTCCGGCAGTCCAGCCGAGCAGGCCACGCCAAGAATCAGCGAGATTGCGGCGAGTGAGCGGGAGAAAGCTGGCGCTCGTGGGCTGACTCATTTGGTTGCCTCATTCGAGTAGAGATCGATGACTGACGATTCGAGATCTTGCTCTTCAACCCGAAGGTCGACCACGTGGAACGAGGCGATCGCCTTGACGAGCGCGTCGATGTGTCCCTCGACCGTGCCGGTGACGTGCACCACATCGCCAGCCGTGACGGTGAGATTGTCGAGTTGAGGCAGCGCAATCAGTGCCGTGCGGATGTCGTCGGCTGCGGCATCCGTGAAGTCAATGACAACGCGGCGGATGGCGCTCGCTCGCAGGCTGGCAACGTCACCCACTTTCACCACGGTGCCGTTGCGCAGCACCGCGACCTGATCGGCAGCGTTCTGGATCTCGCTCAAGACGTGCGAGCTGAGGAACACCGTTTGGCCATTGTGTTGGGCTTCGCGCACCATCGAGAGGAACTCTTGTTGCACCAGAGGGTCGAGGCCGCTCGTAGGTTCGTCGAGCACGAGCAGTTTCGGCTCGTGCATGAAGGCCTGAACGAGCCCCAGCTTCTGCTTGTTGCCTTTGGAGAGCGTGCGCACGTGGCGAGTGATGTCGAGCCCTAAACGCTCAGAGAGCGCGTCGATGCGGCCGGGCGCGACGGGGCCGCTGATCGCGGCATAGTGCTTGAGTAATGAGCGGCCAGTGATGCGGCCCTCGAGGAGCAGTTCCCCCGGCAGGAATCCGATGTCACGGCGCAGCGCAGCGCCGCCAGCGATGGGGGACTTGCCGAGCACCGTGGCGCTGCCGGACGTGGGGCGAATGATGTCAAGCAGCAGCCGCATGGCGGTTGTCTTGCCAGCACCGTTGGGACCAATCATGCCGAACACGCTGCCGGTTTCGACGGCGAGGTCGAGGCCTTCGAGGGCACTATTGCTGCCGTAGCGCTTGGTGAGCGCGTGGGTTTCTATGGCGTAAGTCATGGGTGGGGCCGGAGCCCGGTCCTTCCTAGGAGGGAGTGGTTGAGGGGGTGTAGATGCCGTGGGTGTAGAGCTCGAGGGCGGCATTGCCCATGCGGCTGAGGCTGTCGAGGCCGAAGTGGCTGCTGCCGAGGCTGCGAGCGATGTGGCTTTGCAGGGTGAGTGTCGACAGGCTGTGGGTGACGAGGAGCACAGCGCGGGCGTGCTCGTCGGCGGTTGGAGTGATGGCGCCGCTGGCTACTCCCTCGCGCAGCATCGTGTGGGACATCTCGACAAAGCGGTCGAAGAGGTCGGCGCCCGCGACAGAGTCATCGGTGAAGAGGCGACTCAGGTAGATAAGCCAGGGCTCGAAGGTGGCGAGGTCGGCGTACCACTCGCTTACTGCCGCGCTCACGTCTCCTTCACCCAGTCCTGTTTTGCGGTGGGTGACCTCCGTGATGATGAAGTCATCGCACGCGGCTTTGAGTTCGCGCATGCTTCCAAAGTGGTGGATGACGAGGCCAGCGCTCACGCCGGCCTCCGTTGCTACGGCGCGGGCGCTCGTTGCGGCGAACCCGTTACGCCCGATGAGACGAATTGCGGCGTCACGGATGCGGGCTTTGGTGGTGGAGTCATCCGATCTTGAACGCATGTTTAACAAACTAAACAGTTGTTTAATGGTTGTCAATGGTGGCAGGTTCCACCCAATCCTGGGCGCGGTAGGCTGGAGTAGTGAATGATTTCGAGATTGGCCGCGCCAAGCGCGCTCGCCGCGTCTACTCCTTTGATGACATCGCTATTGTGCCGTCGCGCCGTACGCGTGACCCCCGCGATGTGTCGGTGAGCTGGACGATTGACGCCTACACGTTCGACATCCCCGTGATCGCTGCTCCGATGGACTCCGTGGTTTCGCCAGCAACAGCAATTGCGATGGGAAAGCTCGGCGGGCTGGGAGTGCTCGACCTCGAAGGTCTCTGGACCCGGTACGAGAACCCCGAACCCGTTCTCGAAGAAATCCGTTCGCTGCCCGCCGACCAGGCGACCGCACGGATGCAGCAGCTGTATGCCGAGCCGATTAAGCCCGAGCTTGTCACTCAGCGTCTCGCCGAGATCCGCGAAGCCGGAGTGCCCGTCGCTGGCGCACTAAGCCCGCAACGCACACAAGAGCTGTACCAAACAGTGGTGGATGCCGGAGTCGACCTGTTCGTCATCCGCGGCACGACCGTGAGTGCCGAGCACGTCTCCAAGACGACTGAGCCGCTCAACCTCAAGGAATTCATCTACGAACTCGACGTGCCCGTGATTGTGGGCGGTGCCGCAACCTACACCGCAGCACTGCACCTCATGCGCACCGGAGCCGCCGGAGTGCTCGTCGGATTTGGTGGCGGAGCCTCCAGCACCACGCGCACTGCCCTCGGCATCCACGCTCCCATGGCAACAGCGGTTGCCGATGTTGCTGGCGCCCGCCGCGACTACATGGACGAGTCGGGTGGACGCTACGTTCACGTCATCGCCGATGGTGGCCTCGGCACAAGTGGCGACATCGTGAAAGCGATCTCCGTCGGCGCCGACGCCGTCATGCTCGGCAGCACCCTTGCCCGCGCGACCGAAGCTCCTGGTGGCGGTTACCACTGGGGCCAAGAGGCCCACCACTCCGAACTTCCCCGCGGAAACCGTGTCGAAGTTGGGCAGCTTGCTCCTCTCGCAGAAATCCTCAACGGGCCATCGTCACACCCAAACGGTCAGTCGAACCTCATCGGTGCGCTGCGTCGCTCGATGGCCACCACCGGTTACTCCGACCTCAAGGAATTCCAACGGGTCGATGTTGTTGTTGCTCCGTACAATCCGCTGTAGCTAAACCCACGTTCACGTCAACTGGCGCTGGAGGAAAACAATGGTCAAGCCTCGATCGATTGCCCCGACAGCACCGCTGAGCGCTGAGCAACGAACAGCAGCCATTGCGGCGCTGCGCGACACTGAACTCGACATCCTCGTGATCGGTGGCGGCATCGTCGGCACGGGCAGCGCCTTGGATGCCGTGACGCGCGGCCTCAACGTCGGCATGGTTGAGGCGCGTGACTGGGCCTCAGGCACGTCGAGCCGGTCCTCGAAGCTCGTGCACGGCGGCATCCGGTATCTGGAACAGCTTGATTTTCGGCTGGTGCGTGAAGCGCTCAAGGAGCGTGGACTGCTGCTACAGCGGCTTGCTCCTCATCTGGTGAAACCGGTGCGGTTTCTTTACCCCGTGACGAAGCCGGTCTTTGAGCGGCTATATATCGGTGCCGGAATGTTGCTCTACGATCTTCTGAGTTACACGGGTGGGCGACCTCCCGGAGTGCCTCATCACCGTCACCTGACGCGCGGCCAGATGCTGCGGGCGGCGCTGAGCTTGCGCGCTGATGCCTTCCGCGGCGGACTTACGTACTACGACGCTCAAGTCGATGACGCCCGCTATGTATCGACGCTCGCGCGCACCGCGAGCTTCTATGGCGCTCACGTTGCGAACCGTGTTCGGGTCGAAGATTTTGTCAAGGTCGGCGAGCGTGTTGTCGGTGTGCTGGCGCACGATCTTGAGACGGGCGAGAAGTTTGAGATTCGCGCCAAGCAGGTTGTCAACGCCACCGGCGTGTGGACCGATGACACTCAGGCGATGGTCGGTACGCGTGGCCAGTTCAAGGTGCGAGCGTCCAAAGGGGTGCACCTCGTGGTGCCGCGCGATCGTTTCCAATCGAAGCTGGGGCTGCTGCTGCGCACCGAAAAGAGCGTGCTCTTTGTCATTCCGTGGGGCCGTCATTGGCTCATCGGCACCACCGACACTGACTGGGATCTCGACAAAGCGCATCCCGCTGCCACGGCGGCCGATATCGACTATTTGCTGGCGCATGTCAATAAAGTACTGGCCGTTCCGCTAACCCGTGATGATGTCGAAGGTGTCTATGCTGGCCTCCGCCCGCTGCTCGCGGGGGAGTCAGACCTCACGTCAAAGCTCAGCCGCGAACACATTGTCGCCCACAGCGTTCCCGGTCTCGTTGTTGTCGCCGGTGGCAAGTGGACGACCTACCGCATCATGGCCAAGGACGCTGTGGATGCCGCGGTCGACGCTCTCGACGGCAAGATTTCGCCGAGCATCACCGAAGAGGTCGCACTGCTCGGAGCCGAGGGCTACCGAGCTGCGTGGAACAAGCGCGCCGCCCTCGCGCGCAACTACGACGTGCACAAGTCGCGCGTTGAACATCTTCTCAACCGCTACGGTGTGCTCGCCACCGAGGTGCTTGAGCTTGTGCGCGCGACGCCAAGTCTGGCCGAAGCGCTCCCCGGTGCAGACGACTACATCGCAGCCGAGATCGTGTATGCCACGAGTGCCGAAGGCGCGCTTCACCTCGACGACGTGCTCGCTCGCCGCACACGTATATCGATTGAGGCATGGGATCGCGGAGTCTCCGCCGCGCCCGTCGCGGCAGAACTCATGGCTGGTGTGCTGGGGTGGGATAAAGCCCGTACTCAGACGGAAGTTGAGCGCTACCTACAACGGGTCGACGCAGAATTGGCGAGCCAAAAGCAGCCCGACGACGAGTCGGCTGACAGGGTTCGCCTCGCGGCACCAGATATTGTTAGCGAGTGAGTACGAGCAATTCCCCCCTGAGCACGCCAGCCCCCAACACTGAGCCAGCGACGATGTGGGAAATCGCGCGTCGACCGCGCTGGATCGGCGCCCTCGTCTTGGCTCTCGCTATTGCCGCCAGTTTCGCAGCCCTCGGCCAGTGGCAGCTCAGCCGCAGCCTCGAGGGCGGCGAGATCACCGAGCAGCAGAGCGAGAGCGTCGTCGAACTCGATTCGGTTGCTACCGCCCAAGAGCCGCTGTCGTACCTCACGACAGGTCAAACGGTCACGCTCACGGCTGAGCTCATTGCGGGCGACTACGTCATCCTCTCCGACCGCAACAACGACAGCCAAGGAATGGGCTACTGGGTCGTCGCTCATGGAGTTGAACCGAGCGGTGCGAGTATCGCCATCGCGTTGGGCTGGGCCGAGTCGGCGGATGCTGCGGCATCCGCTGTCGCTGATTTGGACACGATGGCGACCACGGTGACGATCACCGGAAGGCTGCTGCCAACCGAGTCGCCCCAACAGTCTGACTTTGAAGAGGGGGAGCGCAGCGCACTCGCTGTCTCTGAACTCGTGAACCTGTGGTCAGAGGTTCCGGCGGGAACCTACGGCGGATATGTCATCAGCTTCGATGCTCCCGCGGGTCTCGAGACGATTGATTCGCCCCCGCCATCGACCGAGGTTTCGCTCAACCTGCTCAACGTGTTCTACGCCGTTGAATGGGTAGTGTTCGCGGGATTCGCCGTCTTCCTTTGGTTCCGCCTTGTGCGGGATGTGTGGGAAGAGGAGCGCGAAGCTCGCAGCTCTGACGCGGCCGTAGACTAGAGCCATGGCTCTCGGTCCCCGGCTTTCAGATATTCCCAGCATTCGACGCACTCTTTCGTTCTACAAGGTGTCGTCGATCGTCACCGGTACCTTCCTGCTTGTGCTGTGCCTCATGATGATCTTTCGCTACGGACTCGGCGGCGACATCGAGCTGAACGGCCCTTCCGCTTTCTTGACGCTCACGCCAAAAGAGCTCGTACAGGGCATCAACGTATCGACGATCATCCTCATCGTTCACGGCTGGCTTTACGTCTTCTATGTCGCCGCAGACTTCATCCTGTGGCGTCTCACGCGTTACTCGTTCCTGCGCTTCCTTTACATCGCCCTCGGTGGTGTCATCCCTTTTCTGTCGTTCTTCCTCGAACGTCAGGTACCGCGACTCGTTGAGACGAAGATCGCGACCCTCGAATCCGCTGCAGCTGCGAAAGCGGCCGGCGCTGACTCCGCAAAGGCAACTGCATGACCGACTCCACGGCCACATCCGCAGACACGAATGCTCGCCCCGTACTCGTCGTCGACTTTGGCGCCCAGTACGCGCAATTGATCGCACGTCGCGTTCGCGAAGCCAACGTGTACAGCGAGATTGTTCCTCACACCATCACCGCTGAAGAGATCGCGGCCAAGAACCCGGCCGGCATCGTGCTGAGCGGTGGCCCCTCAAGCGTTTACGAGCCTGGCTCGCCCGACCTTGACCCTGGCATCCTCAAGCTGGGTGTTCCTGTTTTTGGTATTTGCTACGGCTTCCAGGTGATGGCCCGTCAGCTCGGTGGCACTGTCGCAAAGACGGGGCTGCGCGAATACGGCGCTACCGACATGACTGTTCAGGGCGGTGGCGGAAACCTCTTGGGCGACCAGCCGTCGGAGCAAACGGTGTGGATGAGTCACGGCGATGCCGTCACTGAAGCTCCGGAAGGGTTCGCCGTGTTGGCGAGCAGCGAAGCGACTCCGGTTGCCGCGTTCTCCAGCGTTGAGCGCGGGTTGTATGGCGTTCAGTGGCACCCCGAGGTCAAGCACTCGACGCACGGTCAAGACCTGCTCGAAAACTTCTTGCACGACGCTGCGGGCATCCCCGCCGACTGGAACAGCGGCAACGTAATCGCTGAGCAGGTCGACCGTATTCGTGAACAGGTCGGTTCGGCCAAGGTCATTTGTGGTCTTTCTGGCGGAGTCGATTCCGCTGTCGCAGCCGCGATCGTGCACAAGGCTGTTGGCGACCAACTCGTCTGCATCTTTGTTGACCACGGTCTGCTGCGTCAGGATGAGCGTCGTCAGGTTGAAGAGGACTACGTCGCCTCGACCGGTGTGCGACTCGTCACCGTTGATGCCGTTGACCAGTTCATGGATGCTCTCGCCGGAGTCACTGACCCCGAGACGAAGCGCAAGATCATCGGCCGCGAGTTCATCCGCAGCTTTGAGAATGCTGCCGAAGCACTCGTGCTCGAGAGCAAGGACGGCGAAGACACCGTGAAGTTCTTGGTGCAGGGAACGCTGTACCCGGATGTTGTGGAAAGTGGCGGAGGAACCGGCACCGCCAACATCAAGAGCCACCACAACGTTGGCGGTCTCCCCGAAGACTTGCAGTTTGCTCTCGTGGAACCGCTGCGCACCCTGTTCAAGGATGAGGTGCGTGCGATCGGTCGCGAGCTGGGATTGCCGGAGGTCATTGTTGGCCGCCAGCCGTTCCCTGGCCCCGGCCTCGGCATCCGCATCATCGGTGAAGTCACACACGACCGTCTTGAGCTGCTGCGCAAGGCCGACGCGATCGCTCGCGCCGAGCTCACCGCTGCTGGTCTTGATGACACGATTTGGCAGTGCCCCGTAGTTCTTCTCGCCGACGTTCGTTCAGTGGGTGTGCAGGGCGACGGTCGTACTTACGGTCACCCGATCGTGCTTCGCCCGGTGTCGTCGGAAGACGCGATGACCGCCGACTGGACTCGACTTCCGTACGACGTACTCGCCAAGATTTCTAACCGCATCACCAACGAGGTGGATGGGGTTAACCGCGTGGTTCTCGACGTCACGTCGAAGCCGCCAGGAACCATCGAGTGGGAATAGCGCTTTAACGACAAAGCCCCCGTCACTCGGCTACTGCCGAAGTGACGGGGGCTTTGTCGTTGCGAGACGGTGGCGCTAGTCGCGAAGGATCGCGAAGAAGCGCAGCAGCTCGAGGTACAGCCACACGACGGTGATCATGATGCCGAAGGTGCCCTTCCAGCCGAAGGCGCGGGGTGCGCCGTTGGCGGCACCCTTCTGGATGAAGTCGAAGTCGAGCACGAGCGAGTACGCCGCCATGATGACGACGAGCACACCGAGAACGGCACCGAACGGAATACCGAGGATGGGGATTTCCGCGCTGCGGAGGCCGAAGGCGTCGTCGGTCGCTCCGGTGAGCATCATGACCATGTTCACGAGCGCGAAGACCATGTAACCGACCATCGCGATGAGGAAGACCTTGGTGGCCTTCTTGGATGCACGAATCTTGCCGCTCGCGAAGAGTGCGAGCGTGACGCCGACAACGACGATCGTCGCAATGACGGCCTGGGTGACGACTCCGCTATAGGCGTTCTCGTAGAAACGCGAGATGCCACCAACGAACACACCTTCGACCGCCGAGTAGGCAAGGACGAGGGCGCCGGAGGGCTGCTTCTTGAAGATGTTGACGAGGGCGAGTACGAAGCCCACGAGACCAGCGCCCATCCACAACAGTGGCATGTCGGCAATCCAGCCGATGGCGGCGCCGACGAGCAGAAGCGCGAAGGCCCCTACGGTCTTAGCGATGGTGTCTTCGACGGTCATGACATCGCCGGAGTCGGGAGCCGACTCACGGTTGTACATGTCGTTAAGTTTTTGGTTGGATACCTGGTTCGCGACGGCGATTCCGCCGCGCGAGCTAAATGCAGCATCGCGGGAGAAAGCGGGGTTATTGAGTGCCATGATTCCTCTGGTTGGTGTGGTGTCACACGTTTGTGACGCACCCTTAAAACTACCGGAGTTCGCTGAGAAATGCCGCGTTTTAGCGCCGGGAGGCTGCGCTGACAGCGATCAGCCGAGCAAGCCAGGCTGCCGCCACGAGAACGACGAACGAAATGGCGAGTGCCTGAGGCATCTGCGAGTACTCCTGATAGAACCGCGGCAGGATGATGCCGTTGGCAATCGGGAGGGCAAGCGCGAGATACGAGATGAGCGGCCGGTGTCGCACGATGAGCCAGCACAGCAGCGGAATCACGAGGGTCCACATCGACATGGGGCCCGTGAGCATGAGCCAGATTTGGGTGACGGCGGGCAGGGCCACGATCATCCGTCGCCAGCCTTTGGCGGGCATGATCGAGTACCCGACGACCGTCGATGTGGTGCCGATGAGCAAAATGATGAGCGTGTAATTGTTGGCGCCCTGCAGATGCATTGCGCCCGCGATGATGAGCACTAACCCCGCGTAATAACGGTCAGCGTAGTGACCCCACTTCAGCGGAAGGCGCCGGGTTGGTTCCCGGAACCGTCTCGGTGTCGGTGGCTTAGCGGCCATTGGTGAGCAGCGAGTACAACAGAATCGCCCACACGACTAGCCACACGTAGCCAAGAGCGGTGGCAATGATCGCCATGGCTTTGCCGCGTTCGCCCGTCTCTTTGATCTGGCGAAGGGCTAAGTGGCCGAAGATCAGTGCGGGAGGCCCGCCAATCGCGGCCAAGATGAGCGCGAGAATCGCCAGAGGGCTTGTTCGTTTCGCCGCCAGAGGGGCCGGGCGCGCAGCATCAGCGGACGTGGGTTCTCCGCAATAAATGCAGAACTTCCACTCCGGTTGCACTGTTGCAGCGCATGACGAACACTCGGGCATATCTAAATATTAGTGGTTGGTCGCGAAACGCATATTCTTGAGCCAATGAGCACCACCATTCGCCCGCTTGTGATCGGGCACCGCGGGGCAAGCGGATACCGCCCAGAGCACACTCGAGCCGCCTACGAGCTCGCATTCACCCTCGGGGCGGATGCTGTCGAACCCGACATTGTGGCGACGAGGGATGGCGTGCTGGTGTTGCGCCACGAGAACGAGATTTCGGGCACAACGAACGTGGCGGAGCATCCGGAGTTCGCGGACCGCCGCACGTCTAAGACCATCGACGGCACAGCGATGACGGGCTGGTTTACTGAAGACTTCACGTGGGAGGAACTGAGCACGCTGCGGGCTCGCGAGCGGCTGCCCGAGGTGCGACAAGCGAGTACCGCCCACAACGATGCCTCGCCCATTCTGCGATTGGCTGACCTGCTCGAGATTGTGGATCAGCATCCGGAGGCTGAGCGTCGCCCGCTGAAGATCGTGGCCGAGATTAAGCACGCGAGTTACTTTGCGTCAATCGGGTTGCCGCTCGACGAACTCTTCGCTCGCGACGTGAGCGGGTGGGCGACAGCCGACAATCTGATCATTGAGTCTTTTGAGCAGAGTGTGCTGCACAGCATCCGGGATCGTGGGGTTCCTGGCCAGCTCGTGTTCTTGCTCGAGTCGAGTGGCGCACCCTCTGATCTGATCGCCCGCTTCGGCTCGAAAGCGCGGAGTTATGCCGATCACCTCAGCGACGACGGGCTTGCACAGTTGGCCCGCGAAGTCGACGGAATCAGCGTCGATAAGAAGATGCTGATGGTGAAAGACCTCGCCGGTAATCTCACCGGCACCAACGATCTCGTCGAGCGCGCCCATGCGGCCGGACTTCTCGTCTTTTGTTGGACGCTGCGGGCCGAAAACCGTTTCTTGTCCAAGAATTTGCGCTCAAGTAAGCAGCCAGAACAACACGGTGACTGGCGAGCAGAGTTTCGGATGCTCCTTGATTCCGGTCTCGACGGCGTCTTCGCTGATCAACCCGACCTCGCCGTCACCGCGCGCGGGTAGAGTCGAGGGGCCATGACGACTGCTCTTGACCCTCACGACCCTGGCCGTTCTGACGACGGGGATTCCATTAGCGACCCTCTGCTCGACGGACTCAATCCGCGTCAACGGGAGGCTGTTGAATACCGCGGGCCTTCGCTGCTGATCGTGGCGGGTGCTGGCTCGGGCAAGACGAGCGTTCTGACGCGGCGCATTGCCGGGCTGTTGCGTTCGGGAGAAGCCTGGCCGAGCCAGATTCTCGCCATCACCTTCACCAACAAGGCGGCCGCCGAAATGCGGGAGCGCGTAGGTGCCATCGTCGGCAACACCGCTGAGGGAATGTGGATCTCCACGTTCCACTCCGCCTGCGTGCGCATTCTGCGGCGCGAAGCTGAAGCCTTCGGATTCTCCAAGAACTTCACGATCTACGACTCGGCCGACAGCAAAGCCCTGCTCAAGCGGATTCTCAAAGAACTCGATGCCGATATGTTCGGCCTCACGGTCAGCAAAGCTGCGAACCGCATTTCGCAGCTCAAGAATGAGCTAACCGACGTCGACGGTTTCGCGCGGGATGCCAACCTGAGCGACCCGACAGAGAAGAAATTCCTTGAGGTCTTCCGTCGCTACACTCGCGGCCTCAGCGACGCCAACGCCTTCGACTTTGATGACCTCATCGGGCAGACCGTGTACCTGTTTCGGGCCTTCCCGCAGATCGCGGCTACCTACCAACGCCGCTTCAAGCACATCCTTGTCGATGAATACCAGGACACCAACCACGCGCAGTATTCGCTCATCCGCGAGCTGACGCGGCCTCCGGCTCCCGAGCAATTTGAGACCTCGCCTGGCGTGCTCATTGCCGGTTCCAGCAGCGAGGCGGATGCCGCGTCGCTGACGGTGGTCGGCGACAGCGACCAGTCGATTTATGCGTTCCGCGGGGCCGACATCCGCAACATTGTGGAATTCGAGCGCGACTTTCCGAACTCGACCGTGATCTTGCTTGAGCAGAACTACCGCTCGACTCAGACGATTTTGGATGCCGCCAATGCGGTCATCTCCCACAACTTCGATCGCAAAGACAAGAAGCTCTTCACGACCGTGGGCGCTGGCGACAAGATCGTGGGCTTCACCGGTTACTCGGGTCATGACGAAGCCCAGTTTGTGGCTGACGAGATTCAGAAGCTGCACGATCAGGGCGTCGCGTATAAAGACGTCGCCGTCTTCTATCGAACCAACTCGCAGACGCGTGCGCTGGAAGAGATCTTCATTCGCGCAGCGTTGCCGTACCGAGTGCTCGGCGGCACCAAATTCTATGAGCGCGCGGAAATCAAGGATTCCTTCGGCTATCTGATTGCGGTCGCCAACCCGGCCGATCCGCTGGCTCTGCGTCGCATCATGAATACCCCGAAGCGAGGCATCGGCCCGGCGACCGAAGCGGCGCTTCAGGCGTGGGCGGATGACCGGGGAATGACCTTGCGCGATGCGATGCGCAATGCCTCCGAGCTCGGCCTTGGCCCTAAGGTCACGAAAGCGATCGTCGGTCTGGCTGCGGTGCTCGACGAAGTGATGGCGAAGGTGGAGACATCCAAGCCCGCCGACATTTTGACCGAGTTGCTTGAGCGCTCGGGTTACCTGACGGCACTGCGTGCCTCGCAAGACCCCCAAGACGAAGCTCGCGCCGAGAACGTTGACGAGCTCGTGGCGGTGACGAAGGAGTTTGGCAAGAACAACCCCGACGGCACCCTGCTCGACTTCCTCACCGAGGTTTCTCTCGTGGCGGCGGCCGATGATCTGGATGACTCCAGCGGAACCGTGTCGCTCATGACGCTGCACACCGCGAAGGGCCTCGAGTACGACTCGGTGTTCCTCACCGGCGTCGAAGAAGACCTGCTGCCGCACCGCATGTCGGCGAACGAACCTGGCGGGCCAGCCGAAGAGCGTCGACTGTTCTATGTCGGCATCACGCGTGCCCGCAAGCGACTCTTTCTCTCGCTCGCCATGACTCGCGCCCAGTTCGGCGAGGTCAACGTGGCGATGCCGAGCCGCTACCTGCAAGAGATTCCCGCCGACCTCATCGAGTGGAAGCAATCACCCGGAATGGCGAACTCGCGCGGTGGAACCCAGTCCCGTGCGCTCAACGCTCGCCGCGACGGCAGCGGTGGCGGAGGCTCGTGGGCCGGCTCGCTGCGGCAGGCGGCATCCGGTGGACTCCCTCCGGCACCGCCGCGCGCCAAGACCGAGTGGGCCAGCCCCATCACGGCAACCGTGCGCGACAACGGTGACCTCACACTGGCGGCGGGCGACCGCATCCGCCACACTGATTTTGGTGACGGAACCGTGAATCAAGTCACGGGCGCTGGCCCTAAGAGCATCGCTGACGTTCAGTTCGACACCGCAGGTCGAAAGCGCCTGCTGATCAAGATTGCTCCCATTGAGAAACTTTGATTCTGAAGTAACGGCGAACTCTGGCAGCCCACGGCACGGGGAGCCACGGCTCGTGGTGCCGCGACTGCGACCCCTCGACACGGGCGATGAGCTAGCGAAGGCGCTCGCGGCGGTGCGCGTGGATCTCGAATTGCCCACCGAGTTCAGCGCCGAGGTTGAAGAGGCCGCCGACGCTGCCGTCGCGGCATTTGAGCCGCCCGAGCTAGACCTCACCGGCATCCCGTTCGTGACGATTGACCCCGAGGGCGCGACCGATCTCGATCAGGCGCTCTACCTCGAACGCACCGGCGAGACGCTGCGCGTGATGTACGCCATCGCTGAAGTGCCCGCCTTTGTGCTGCCCGGTTCCGTCGTTGATGCCGAAGCTCGCAAGCGCGGCCAAACTCTCTACGGCCCCGACGACCGGGTGCCGTTGCATCCGACGATCATCAGCGAAGATGCCGCGTCACTGCTGGCTGGTGCGACGCGACCCGCTTTCGTGTGGACCTTCGACTTGGATGCCGCGGGCGAGGTCATCGCGACAACTCTCGTGCGTGCGCAAGTGCGCAACCGTCGCCAGTTCAACTATGTCGAAGTGCAAGAGTTGCTCGACAACGACCGCGCGGACGAATCACTCTCGCTGCTGCCCGAGTTTGGGCGCCTGCGCACCGAGCTGGAACGTCAGCGCGGGGGAGCAAGCCTCAACCGTCCCGACGAAGAAGTGGCTGTCGTTGATGGCCAGTATGTGATCGAGCGTCAAGCATCGCTGCCGATCGAGGACTACAACGCTCACGTCTCGCTCATGACCGGCATGGAAGCCGCTCGCATCATGCTCGAGGGCAAAGTCGGCATTCTGCGCACGATGCCCGCGCCCGATGACGAGACGCTCGAGCAGTTCCGCCGTCAAGTGGCGAGTCTCGGATGCCCGTGGCCCGAGAACCAGAACTATGGCGAGTACCTGCGCACTCTCGACCACTCCGACCCTCGCGCCCTCGCGGCAACCCACGCCGCCACCTCGCTGTTCCGTGGAGCGGGCTACACGCCCTTCGACGGCGAACTGCCCGAAGACACCATCCAGGCCGCTGTAGCGGCGCCCTACGCCCACGCGACAGCACCGCTGCGTCGACTCGTCGACCGCTTCGTGCTCGTGGCCTGTGAAGCGATCGTTGCTGGCCGAGATGTTCCGAAGTGGGTTCGCGAAGCGCTTCCACAACTGCCCAAAATCATGGGCCGCACGAGTCAGCTCGCGTCGCAGTTTGAGCGCGCTTCGGTCGACGTGATCGAAGCGGCGCTGTTGCGGCCGCGAGTGGGAGACGAGTTCGAGGCCACGGTGGTCTCTGAGCGCGGCGACGGTGGTGTCATCCAGATCGCAGAGCCCGTGATCACGGCCCGCATCTCCGGCGCGGTTTCTGCCGGAGACACGGTGCGCGTTCGACTCGTTTCTGCCGAGATTGCGACGGGAACGATCGAGTTCGAACTCTTTTAGAGCGTTTCCGCTGAGGCGGATGCGGCAGCGGCAGCCCCGTTAGAATTTGCCGGAGTTCACCCAAGTGCTCGGGTCGGTGATTTCCTCGGAGACTACCCAGTGCTCGACGATGAGGCCGTTCTCGACGCGGTAGAGGTCGATCAGGGCTTGCGCGATTCCGTCTTTATGGGCCGCCGCGAGAACGGCAACGAAGTTTCCCGACCCGATGAGATTGTGAATCTGCTGGTAACGCACTGCGTGTGCATCGGCAAACGCAAAGTAAGCGTCGCGGCCGTCGGCGATGAGTGAGTCGTGCTGGGCGAGATCGGGGTGCACAAATGAAGCGGCGAGGGTACCGTCGCCCTCGACCAAAACCTTCGTCACGTATTCGAAGACGAGCCGTTTGTTGACCTCGGTTTTGTCGAGATCGGTTACTTCGGTTGGGCCATCAAACGGCGTGCGGCCGCTCACGCTCGTGGGCTCGACTTCGGCGATCATGTCCCAGTGCTCGATTAGCTTGGCATCGTCGTCGGTGTCGAAAATGTCGGCGGTCACATAGGTGAATTCGCCGTTGTTGAGCTTCTGGCGGGCCTGGATGAAAACGAAGTGCCCATCTTCGAAGCCGCGAACGATCTCGATGTCGCGGATGGGGTTGCGGGTCGTGAAGTCTTCGAAGAATTCGATGAAGCCTTCGCGACCGTCGCGCACGGGCGTGGAGTGCTGCGTATAGCGCTGGCCCGCGTAGCTGTTGATCGCGGTGACGAAATTGCCGTCGCGGATACCTTCAAGATAGAGGCCCGTGACGTTGTCGAGTCGTTGTCCCATGGAATGCTCCTAGCGGCGAGGTGAGGGGGCGCGATTGCGCATTTCAAGCCTCCCGCGCAGCGAGACGCGAGCACAGGTGCGACCGCGACTGCTTATGGTGCAAAGTGGACAAGGCTGCGCCGAAACTCTGCGGGCGAGGTGCCGATCACGCGCTCGAAGAACTTCGTGAAGTTGGTGGGTTCGCTGAAGCCGAGCGCCGTCGAGATGGAGGCCACGGTGCCGTCGGTGTGCGCCAACAGTCGTTTCGCCTCGAGCATGAGCCGCTCATCCAGCAGCGCTTTGGCCGTGAGGCCCGTGACCGTTTGGCAGGCGCGGCTGACGGTGCGTTCGGAATAGCCGAGGCCGGTGACGTAGTCGCGAACGTTGCGGCTGCGGGTGAGATCGCGTTCGAGGGCGGCACGAAAGGCGAGGTAGGCGTGGGGGAGAGCGCCACGGCCGGGTTCGCTGCTCGCGCGCTGATAGAGAGCGACGAGTGCAGAGAACAGTGCGGTGAGCAGGGCGACGGAGTGCTCGTTGGCCGTGAATCGCTGCTGTTCTCGCTCGATTGCGGCGACAAGATCGAGCGCGGTGGTGAGCGAGTTCTCGCCGAGGTCGGCGTGAGCGGGATCGCCGGGGAGCCACGCCGCGGCTCTCGTGGCGGTGGGTGATGCCACGACCACGCTGGCGCTGAGATCGTTCTCAACGTGCCACTGCTGCACCTGGCCGGCGCGCACGAACAGCACGCGTCCGGGATGCAGGGCGACCGTCTGAAAGTCGACGGTGTGGGAACCGCTGCCGCTGCGGATAACGATCATGAGTTCGAAGGAAGGCCGCTGCGCGCGTTCGAAATACGCTGGCCCCATGCGTTCCACGAGCGCCGCGTAGTCGAGCACCTCGATGGGCAGAGCGTGACCGTGCTCGCTCGCGAAGTCGACCGGCAGTACGGTCTCGTCGCGCTCGTCGTCAATAGTGGCCACACGCTGATGGTAGCGGGCAGGAGTCGCGGGTGATCGTGCCGCGGCGCCGGTCAGCGGCCGCCGCCGCTCGCCAGCGATCGCCGGAACGACGCCAGATACCGCCGCTGCGCTGCGAAGCGCACCCAGCGGGGAAGGTGTGGGTACATCGCCCGCGTGACCCGCATGATCCGGTTGAAGCGTCTCGGGTGATGGGGGAGCGCATACGCCTCGCACAGCTCAGCGCTCAGGAGCCCCGCGGTCAGTACTCGCACGAGCGGCATTGAGGCGCGTAACCACCAGGGTCCGCCGGTCGGATGCAGCAGCTGCTGGGCAACTCGTTGGCTCGCGTCCGTGACGCGCAACGAGGCCACGCTCTCGTTCCAGTACGCGGCGAAGGCCGCGCGGTCGGCAGGCCACAGCGCGCGGGGAACGCCCAGCGCGGTCGCGATCACGGCGTAGTCGGCGAGCAGGGTTTCGGCATCCACGTCGCGCAGCCGCCCGAACACGAGCTCACGCACGCGCATCGCGGTGTCGTACAGGGTGGCGGCAACCCACAACTGCAGCTGCGGATCGCGGGCGTCGTAGCTGTCGGCTCGCACCGGTCGGTGAGCCGCGCCCACCCGCCGTGCAACCTCGGCAGCCTCGGCTGGGGTTCCATAAACGGTGACGTAGAGATACGTGAGGGTGCCGTTGAGGCGATCCAAGGGGCTCCGCGCAAAGTCGCTGTGCTCGGCGACTGCCTGGCCCACAGCGGGGTGCGCGATTTGCAACAGGATGGCCGCCCCGCCGCCAGCCAGCAGAGCGACGTCGGCAGAGACATCCGCAATTCTGAGAGGGGCGGATGCAGGCATGAAGCCAGTTTAGGAGTGTGCAAACACAAGATTTGCTGATCTTTCGCCCTGTACAGCCCGCTATCGGAAAACCCACAACGTTAGGCACGGTAAGGTTTTCTATTGGCGCGCGACTCATGGAGCCGACCAATTTGGCACCGATTCGCCGCCTTCCCCACTCACCATTACGCGCGGATTGGAATGAGCAGCGTGGATCTATATGAGTACCAGGCCAGAGATGTATTTGAGTCGTATGGCGTACCAGTACTTGCCGGCCTGATTGCCGACACCCCAGAAGAAGCCAAAGCAGCAGCCGAGAAAATCGGTGGAACCGTTGTAGTCAAGGCTCAGGTCAAGACCGGCGGTCGCGGCAAGGCAGGTGGAGTCAAGGTTGTTCACAACGCCGACGACGCTTACGCCGCAGCCGAGCAGATCCTTGGTCTCGATATTAACGGCCACACGGTCAAGCGAGTAATGATTGCTGCCGGTGCTCGCATCGCGCAGGAGTTCTACTTCTCCGTGCTGCTCGACCGAGCAAACCGCTCCTACCTTTCGCTGTGCAGCGTTGAAGGTGGAGTGGAAATTGAGGTGCTTGCTGTTGAGCGCCCCGAGGCTCTCGCCAAGATCGAGGTCAACCCGCTCACGGGTATCGACCTCGCCAAGGCCACCGAAATCGCGACCGCTGCTGGATTCTCCGCAGAGCTCGTCGAAAAGGTTGCCCCTGTCTTCGTGAAGCTCTACGACGTGTACAAGGGCGAAGACGCCACTCTCGTTGAGGTCAACCCTCTCGTGATCACCGAAGACGGCGACATTGTTGCCCTCGACGGCAAGGTCTCGATCGACGAGAACGCGGACTTCCGTCACCCCTCGCACGCCGAGCTCGAAGATGCTGACGCTGCTGACCCCCTCGAGGCGAAGGCTAAGGCCAACGGCCTCAACTACGTCAAGCTCGACGGTGAAGTGGGTGTCATCGGTAACGGTGCCGGCCTCGTCATGTCGACGCTGGATGTTGTTGCTTACGCTGGCGAAAACCACGGCAACGTGAAACCCGCCAACTTCCTCGACATCGGTGGCGGAGCATCCGCTGCTGTCATGGCCGCCGGCCTTGACGTCATTCTCAACGACCCTCAGGTCAAGAGCGTGTTCGTCAACGTCTTCGGTGGAATCACCGCGTGTGACGCTGTTGCTCACGGAATCGTGGGTGCGCTCGCCGAGCTCGGTGACTCCGCCAACAAGCCTCTCGTTGTTCGTCTCGACGGCAACAAGGTCGAGGAGGGTCGCGCGATTCTTGCTGAAGCGAACCACCCCCTCGTGACGCTAGCCGCCTCTATGGACGAGGGCGCCGACAAGGCTGCCGAACTCGCCAACGCCGCGAAGTAAGGAACCGAGCATGTCAATTTTCCTCAACAAGGACTCCAAAGTCATCGTTCAGGGCATCACCGGCGGTGAGGGCACCAAGCACACCGCCCTCATGCTCGCTGCTGGCACCCAGGTCGTTGGCGGTGTCAACGCCCGCAAGGCTGGCACCACCGTCACCCACGGCGACGTTGAGCTGCCCGTATTCGGCACTGTTGCTGAAGCCATGGAAAAGACGGGGGCGGATGTTTCGATCGCTTTCGTTCCTCCGGCCTTCACCAAGGATGCCGTTATCGAAGCTATCGACGCTGAGATGCCGCTGCTCGTCATCATCACCGAGGGTGTTCCCGTCGGTGACTCTGCCGAGTTCTGGGCTTACGCCCAGGAGAAGGGCAACAAGACCCGCATCATTGGTCCGAACTGCCCCGGCATCATCACGCCCGGTGAAGCACTCGTCGGCATCACGCCCGCGAACATCACCGGCAAGGGCCCGATTGGTCTCGTCTCCAAGTCGGGAACGCTCACGTACCAGATGATGTACGAACTCCGTGACCTCGGATTCTCGACCGCTATCGGTATTGGTGGCGACCCCATCATCGGCACGACGCACATCGACGCTCTTGCCGCGTTCGAGGCGGACCCCGAGACCAAGGCAATCGTCATGATTGGTGAGATTGGTGGCGACGCTGAAGAGCGTGCCGCTGACTACATCAAGGCCAACGTCACGAAGCCCGTTGTGGGCTACGTTGCGGGCTTCACGGCACCCGAGGGCAAGACCATGGGTCACGCCGGTGCGATCGTTTCTGGCTCGGCCGGAACCGCTCAGGCCAAGAAGGAAGCTCTTGAAGCTGCAGGCGTGAAGGTCGGCAAGACGCCGTCTGAAGCAGCCAAGCTCATGCGCGAAATTCTCGAAACTCTGTAGCACCAGCTTTTAGCTGCGCTCAAACGCCGCTCGTCCTCGTGACGAGCGGCGTTTGTCGTTTAAGCGATCGTGCGCAGTCGAGTGCGGGTGATCGCACACCGCGCGCTAGGCGTGCGGTGCGGGATCGAGCTCGGCGGCTGCAGGAGCCGGCGCGCGAGTGCCGCTGCGTTGAGCCGCAGCTCCGGCGAGCACAACGAGGCCGATTCCGATCCACTGCACGAAGGATGGAATCTGGTGCAGCACGATCAGGCCGATGAGTACTCCGAAGGCTGGTTCGAGGGACATGAGCGTTCCGAACGCGGTGTGGGTCATCCGGCGTAGCGCGAGCAGTTCAAGCACGAAAGGCACGACGGGGGAGAGCAGGGCCAGGCCGAGGGCGATGGGCAGCACGCGCCAGTCGAAGTCAGGGATGACCTGGGGCGCTCCCACGAAGGTGGTGATGAGGGCGGCGATGGGGATCGTCATCGCGAGTGAGCTGATTCCTGTGAAGCGATCGCCGACTTTTTGGGTGAGCAGAATGTAGGTTCCCCAGCCGGCTCCGGCGAGCAGTGCGAAACCGACGCCGATGAGATTCGTTTCGCCCTCCCACGGTTCGGTGAGCAGCACAACGCCGACCAGCGCCAAGGCGGGCCAGGCGAGCATCCGGGAACTCCCGCTTCGAATCGCGGCGACCGCGAGCGGCCCCAAGAACTCGATGGCCACGGCGGTGCCGAGCGGGATGTGTTCGAGCGCTGACAGAAAAGCGACAGACATGACGGCGCTGGCGACACCCAGCCCGAGAAGGGGCCCGACATCTTGACGGCGGATGCGACGCACCTGCGGCCGGGCAATGATCAAGAAAATGAGGCCGCCGAGTGCCAACCGCAGCCACGCGGTTCCGCTCGCGCCGACTTGCTCGATGAGCCCCACCGAAAAGGCGGAGCTCAGTTGGATCATCATCATGGCGGCCACCGCCATCGACCACGCGGGGAGCGGCTCGCGCGCGCTACGCATGGGAGTGATCCGCTCGGGATGATGCGCCAATACCTGGTTCGAGCACGGACAAAACGAAGCGGGCAGGCTTGCCGCTCGTGTTTTCGTAGGCGTGGTTTTCGTCGCCAGCGAATGCCATCGAATCACCCGTACCGAGCACGAACGTCTCGGCGGCCACGGTCATCGTGATTTCACCCTCGAGCAGGTGCAGCAGTTCTTGAGTGCCTGTGCTGTGCGGTTCGCTCGAATGTGATTCGCCGGGCATGAAGGTCCACTCCCACAGTTCCAGAGCTTCGGGGATGTTGCTGGAGGTGAGCAGGATGCCGCGGCCACCGTTCTCTCCCGTCCAGAGGGCTGCGCCAGCACCGGCGCGCGTAACCTTCGCCTTCTGGGCGGTGGGCGGCTCTACGAGGGCGGGCAGACTCACGCCGAGGGCTTCGCTGAGGCGAAGCAGGGTGCCGACGCTGGGGTTCGCTGCGCCCTGCTCAACGTTGACCAGCATCCGGCGGCTTACTCCCGACTTCTCGGCGAGTTGGTCGAGTGTCAGCGTGCTCGCGTGGCGCTCGTTCTTGACGCGGGCGCCGATGGTTCGCGCGAGCAGTTGGGTGGGTTCATCCATGAGTGCAGCATAGTGCACTGATAGTGCATTCAAGCAAACACGTGTGCCCAATGCGCCCTGCGGATGAGCGCCCTGCTGCTACTCGCGCCGCTCGTGTCGCACGGGCTTGAGCCGCTCGGGGGCGTCGGTCGCTGAGGGGAACTCGCACATGAAGCGGCCTGCATAGCCGAAAAGGAAGCCGAAGGTGCGGTTGTGAATTTCGAGGGCGATCACGAACTCATTGGTCTCAGCGTCGAAGGATTCCGTGAGCTCAGCGCGGCCGCTGAAGAGCATCGGGAAGCGGAACGCAATCGGGCCCTCATAGAAGCGTTGGGCATCCGACCTCAAATGCAGAGAACCGTCAGCGGTGACCTCGAGATTCAGATCGACCGCAAGATGCTGGTGCGTTCCGAGGTAGTCGATGATGCGGTCGCCGGCCGTGTTCAGGATCATCGTCGCGTCGAACCGCGTCGGTTTCGTCCGCACCATGTACTCGCGCACGAAGGTCACAGTCTCCCGGCCGAAGGGGTCGCGGTACGGGTAGTTCTCGATGCGAAAGGGCACGTTCTCGCCAACATCCGGCGTCAGGATGTTGCGAAACCACCCGATCCACAGAAACGGAACCGTCCACCACGGGCCGCGGCGGATGCGCGACATCGTGCCAGTTCCGACCGCTGCGTAGCCGCTCTCCAAGCTCACGCCGAAGCGTTTCTGCAGCATGGGGTGCAGGCGCGAGAAGTCATCGCCGAGAACGGTCGCGAACATCGACGTCATGGTGTCTCCACAGTGGCTAGGGTCGCCGGAGCGTCGTCCATCGCTCGGCCGTGGCGCGGAGTGCGGCGGCACCGTCTGGCTCGAGGGCGCCCCGGCTTCCAGAAGGCCAGCGGTGAGTGCGGCTCGATGTCGCTTTCGGCCCACAACCGCAGACTGTCGAAACTCCACGCAGTCATCCAGCCCACAAACCGGCGTATGAGAATGCGATCAAGAACAGCGCCCCAGGCCGGCTCGTAGTCATAGCCGGTGATGAAGCGCGTTCCGCCGGGGATCGGAATATAGCGCCAGTACCCGCGGCCATCTCCCAGCGGGGAGAGGCGGTCGCTCGTGGTGAACCTCAGAGCAGACGTGCGAGTGCCGTCTGGTCTCGTAAGCTCGCCGCGGGTAGTTCCCGTTCCCACAATCGTGTGGAAGGGCATCCGGCGTTCATAGCGAAAGCGATACCCGCCAGCGTTGAGCGCGTCAGCCCGAATGATGCTGCTGAAGCGCAAATCCCATCGGGCGTGAGCGTCCGTGTTTTGCGTGAGGTGCCACACTGTGTCGATGTCCGCCGCAATGTCGATCTCGACGTAAATCGGCGAACGCTTCATCTCCCCAGTATGAGTGAGGATTTGCGGATGCGCGTGGCGGGAATGAGTTTTCTTCGTGCGTTTTCTTGTTGCGTCGCGAGTCGCTCGAGGGGCCTGCGAGCGCGTCCCCCAAAGAGCGGACAATGTGTCACGTTTGAGCAACAATCACCCCTAAGGCACCCCCCGTTTAAGGGTAGACCGCGCATATAGTAGCTCTTGGTGAGTGCCCGACCACCAGCTTTGCAAACACGCCGTGATCAGCGTGTGTACGTCACATAAGCAAGTCCCATTCAACGAAGAATAGGAAAATTCGTGAGCATTCGAAGAATCATTTCGGTTGTGGCGGCGACAACACTTGTCACCACTTCCCTGGTTGCGGGCGCCGCACTCGGCGCCACAGCTGCACCAGCATCCATTGGTGGCGGCGGCCAAACTGAATTTACCCCGGGGCGATACATCGTCACCATGGTGGATCAGGCTGCAGCTACCTACGACGGTGGTGTGCGCGGCTTTGACGCGACAACCCCACCCGATGGCGAGCAATTGAACCCTCGCCGCCAAGTAGTGCAGGACTACACCGAGTATTTGGAAGAACAGCAGGAAGATGCCGCGGCATCCGTCGGTGCTGATATCGAATACTCGTACACGCTCGCGACCAACGGTTTCTCGGCCGACCTGAGCGCAGCCCAAGCGGCCGAGCTTTCGGCCAACAAGCTTGTTGCTTCTATCGTTCCGGATGAGCTGAAGAAGATCACTGCTGCACAGCGGTCAACAGAATTCCTCGGCCTCGAGGGTGCTGAGGGGCTGTGGGCCGCCACCGGTGGCGCAGAGACCGCAGGCGAGGGAATCGTCGTCGGCGTGCTCGACACCGGTTTCGCTCCCGAAAACCCGGCGTTCGCCGGTGATGCTCTCGGCAGCACGCCGGGCGCAGCGCCGTACCGCGATGGTGACACTGTTGTCTTCGACAAAGCAGACGGCCAAACCTTCACCGGCGCCTGCGTTCTCGGCGAACAGTTCACCGCCGACGACTGCACCACGAAGGTAATCTCGGCGCGCTACTTCGTCGATGGCTTCGGAGCCGGAAACATTGGTGACGCTAGCGTCGGCGAATACGTTTCCCCCCGCGATGGTGACGGTCACGGTTCGCACACCGCGAGCACGGCAGCCGGCAACCTTGAAGTTGACGCCAACGTGGGCGGAAACCCGCTCGGCTACTTCTCGGGCATCGCCCCCGCCGCCAAGATCGCTGCCTACAAGGTGTGCTGGAGTGGACCGGACCCTGTCGCAACGACAGACGACGGTTGTGCATCCACTGACCTTCTCGCGGCAATCGATCAGGCCGTTGCTGACGGTGTTGACGTGATCAACTACTCGATTGGTGGAGGTGCTGCTACCAGCACCGTTTCGCCCACCGACCAGGCCTTCCTCGGCGCTGCCGCAGCCGGCGTTTTCGTCGCAGCCTCCGCCGGCAACGACGGCCCCGGCGCAACGACACTCGACAACGCGGCCCCGTGGATCACCACAGTTGCTGCCAGCACGATCCCGAATTATGAAGCGACCGTCACCCTCGGCGATGGCCAAGAGTTCGCTGGCGCATCGATCACGGTCGACCTCGACCCTGCCGCAGAACCGCTGACGGGCGAGCTCGTCTATGCTGCGGATGTCGCACTCGAGGGCGCTGTTGACCCCGACCTGTGCCTCGCTGACACCCTTGACCCGGCGCTTGTCACCGGCAAGATCGTTGTCTGTGACCGCGGTGCCATCGCTCGCGTCGACAAGTCGGCCGAGGTTGCTCGTGCCGGTGGTATCGGCTCGGTCCTCGTGAACGTCACCCCGAGCTCGACTGACCTCGACACTCACGTGATTCCGACCATCCACTTGGATGCTCAGTACCGCGATGCTGTCCTTGCGTATGCAGCGACCGAAGGTGCGACCGCGACCTTCACTCCGGGTAACGAAACCGCGTACCAACCGCCGACCCCTCAGGTCGCTGGCTTCTCGTCGCGTGGTCCCGTTGAAGCTGACGGCAGCGACATCATCAAGCCAGACGTGTCGGCACCCGGCGTCGGAATCCTCGCCGCTAGCGCCAACGCTGAAGGAGCCGAGCCGACGTTCGCGCTTCTCTCGGGTACCTCGATGTCGTCACCGCACGTTGCCGGTCTCGCCGCGCTCTACCTCGGCGAACGCCCCAACGCGACACCCGCCGAGATCAAATCGGCATTCATGACAACTGCCTACGACACCGTGGATGGCGACGGGAACCCCGTCACTGACCCCTTCACGCAGGGTGCCGGCCACATCGATCCGACCAAGTTCTTCGAGCCTGGCCTGCTCTATCTGAACGGTATCGGCGACTGGCTGTCCTACATTGAGGGCGCTGGCTACGACGTGCTCGACCCCGCGGTCGAAGCAATCGATCCCAGCAATCTCAACCTGGCATCCATCGGTATCGGCTCGCTGACGGCAGCCGAGACGATTACTCGCACCGTGACCTCCACTCAGGCGGGCACATTCGAGGCATCCATCTCGGTTCCCGGAATAAACGCCACCGTCTCGCCCTCCACGCTGACCTTCGGCGCGGCAGGCGAAACGCAGAGCTACGAAGTGACGATCAGCCGAACGGATGCTCCGCTCGACCAGTTCACCACCGGTGCTCTCACGTGGACCAGTGGCGACACCGTCGTGCACAGCCCCATCGCTGTGCGCCCCGTCACCATCCTCGCGCCGGACACAGCCAGCGGAGCCGGAACCTACGGCGCCGTTGAAGTAACGGTCACGCCCGGCGGAACCGGCGACATCCCGCTGACCTCGACCGGCCTCACTGCTGGAGTCTTCTATGAAGACCCCACTGGCACCGAAACCGATCACTCGGGTTCTGGTGTGAGCGGAGACGAGTTTGAGTACGCAGCAACCGTGCCCGAGGGCACAACGTACGCGCGATTCGATCTCGACTCGATCGATGACACCGCCGACCTCGATCTGATTGTGTACCTGCTCGATGGCAGCGGCACTCCGATCGCCGGGTGGCAGTCCGCCACGGGTGCCGCTGACGAGCGCGTCAACCTCGCTGATCCGACACCGGGTGACTACCTCGTGATCGCGTCGGTGTATGCCGCGAACCCGTCTACCGCGTTTGACGTGCGCACCTTCGCCGTCGTTCCTGGTGCGGGAGAGCCCCTCGGGTTGGACCCCGAAGTTCTCCCGGGTGTACAGGGTGAAGCCGTGAGCTACACCGCATCGTGGGAGGGCCTGGCCCCGTTCACGAACTACCTCGGTCTCGTCAGCTATGGCGACACGGGAGCAACAACCGCGATTGAGGTTGTGACGCAGGAAGATGTTCTGCCGGGCACGCCCGTGAACACCGTTCTACCGACCATCTCGGGCAAGCCGCTCGTAGGTAGCAAGCTCACCGCCAAGCCTGGCGAGTGGGATGTTGACGGGCTGAAGTTCAGCTACCAGTGGCAGGCAGACGGCAACGACATTGCTGGTGCTGACAAGCGCAAGTACACGGTCACGAAGGCTGACGAGGGCAAGGCGATCAGCGTCGTTGTCACCGCCAGCAAGAAGGACCTGCCTAGCGCAAGCGCCACCTCTGAGGCCGTGATGATCAACTACAGCTCGAGTGTGAGCCTGTCAGTGAGCAAGCACGTCGCCTTCTCGTGGAACACCGTGAGCGCCACCATCCGAGTCGCTACCGGTGAGGATGCCGCAGCGACCGGAACCGTGAAGGTGACGGTCGACGGCAAGAAGGTTGACACCATCACGCTGGACGAAGCCGACAACGGAAAGGTAACGGTGAAGCTGCCGAAGCTCGACCGTGGCCTGCACCAGGTGAAGGCAGAGTTCACTCCGGCCGGTGAGAACGTGACCGGCTCAAGCAGCCGCAACGACTGGGTCTGGATCGTCTTCTAGACGACACCTGCTCAGGAGCAACGCTCAACAATGGCTGGTCACCTCCCCACGGGCGGCCAGCCGTTGTTGCGTGTTGGCGCGCTCGCAGTGTGAGGCGCGTTGGCGCGCTGGATGTTAGTCGTCGGTGGGGCGCCGCACGACGGGCGGCGGCCAGGCGGTGTAGCCGAGTTCGCGCGAGATGTTGCGGGCGGTTTCGCGCAACACATTCAATACGTTGTCTTCGGGCGGCCACTCGCTGGAGTGCAACACGACGGCCACGGCGGCGATGACGTTGCCATTGCGATCGGCGATAGGGGCCGCAATCGAGGATTCGCCGAGAACCGCTTCATCTTGCTCCGTGGCGATGCCGCGCTCGGCAATCTGCGCAAACTGCAGAATGAGTTTCGAGGGATCGGTGATGGTGTCACCGGTGAGGCTGCGGAGCGGTTTCTCAAAAAGCTGGTCGGCGGCATCCGCGTTGTAGGTCAGCAGGATTTTGCCCATGGCGGAGGCGTGCACAGGAATGGAGAGGCCTGTCTCTGGCATCTGTTCGGTGCCATCTGGCCGGTTGTTGTGGTGGATGACGATGACTTCGTCGAAAAGTTCGGAGCCGAGGCGAACAGCGAGCCCGGTGCGTCGCGAAAGTTCTTGGGTCCAGCGCATTGCGCGGGCACGCACGTCGAGGGTGTCGAGGTAGACGTTGGAGAGTTTCAGCAGGGCCGGGCCGAGCATGTAGCGGTTGCCGTTGGGTTCTTTGGCGACGAGTCCGTGTACCTGGAGGGACTTAACGATGCCATGCACCGTGGACGGCGGCAGCGAGAGAAGGCCGGCGAGTTCCGTGATGCCGAGATGCCGGGCGCCCTGGAGCGACGACAGCACTTGTGCTGCTCGATCAATGGATTGGATCAACGCTGTTCCCCGTCATTTAGCCGGTATTCATTATCTCTGCACCACCGGTCTACTTTCGAACCGGTTGGGCTTGACAAGATGTAACTGAACGTAGCATATTCGACATTATCGAATAACGTTCCGATATTGACGAACGTTCGCGACACCCGGTCGCACGCGCAATACAAGTTCAAAGGAGAACTCATGGATGAGAACAAGCAGTGGCAGAAGCTGGCTGCGGAGTTTCTAGGAACCGCCTTCCTCGTTTTCGTCGGCGTTGGCTCAGTGCCCGCGACGTTCATCTTGAATGGCGATGAGCCATTCACCATGGCGAGTCTCGGAATCATCTCGTTCGCGTTCGGTCTGATCGTTGTCGTAACGGTCTACGTCTTCGGCTACATCTCCGGCAACCACATCAACCCCGCCGTCACCCTCGGCCTCGCTGTTGCCGGCAAGTTCGCGTGGCGTGAAGTTCCGGGCTACCTCATCGCTCAGCTCCTCGGTGCAACCGCCGGTGCCTTTGCGATCGTCGGTGTTCTTGGTCAGGCCGCTGTTGACGCCGGTCTTGGTGTTGCCGCCTACAACCCCGACACGATTCCCGTCAGCCAGGCATTCTTTGCCGAGTTCGTCGGAACGTTCCTCCTCGTCTTCACCGTCTTTGGAGTCATCCACCGCAAGGCAGCCCCCGGCTTTGCCGGACTCGCCATTGGTTTCGTCGTCTTCGCCGCCATCATTCCCGTTGGCCCGATCACTGGCGCATCCATCAACCCCGCTCGCACCACTGGTCCGATGCTCGTTCAGCAGATCATGGGCGGCGAAGTGGCGTGGGAGCAGCTGTGGGTCTACCTCGTAGCTGAACTGCTCGCTGGTGTGCTTGCCGCACTCGCCTTCGGATTCATTTCTAAGACCAACGCCGACAACGCGACCCTCACTGAAGCACTCACGGAAGAGAAGGCCAAGTAATGAAGAAACTGATCAATACCCCCGAATCGGTACTCGCCGACGCGCTCGCCGGAATCGACGCCGCGCATCCAGAACTCAAGGTCGACCACGTCAACCGCGTGATCTACCGTGCAGAACCCACTCGCGCTGGCAAGGTTGCGCTGATCTCTGGTGGCGGCTCGGGCCACGAACCGCTTCACGGTGGCTTCGTTGGCTTCGGGATGCTCGACGCAGCGTGTGCCGGCGAAGTCTTCACCTCGCCAACCCCCGACCAGATGCAGGAAGCCACCAAGGTTGCTGACTCTGGTGCTGGCGTGCTGCACATCGTCAAGAACTACACCGGCGACGTCATGAACTTCGAGATGGCTGCCGAAATGGCCGAAGCGGAAACCGGAGTGAAGGTTGCCTCGGTCGTCGTCAACGACGACGTGGCTGTTCAGGACTCGCTCTTCACGGCTGGACGCCGCGGCGTTGGCCTCACTGTATTGCTCGAAAAGATCGTCGGCGCAGCAGCGGAAGAGGGGCAAGACCTCGCCGCGGTCACCGCACTGGCACACCGCGTCAACGACTCCGGCCGCTCCATGGGTATGGCACTCACCAGCTGTACCGTTCCTGCCGCGGGCAAGCCGACCTTCGATCTGCCCGACGACATGATGGAAATCGGCGTCGGCATCCACGGAGAACCCGGTCGTCACCGCGAAAAGCTCGCGGATGCGGCATCCATTGCTAAGCAACTGGTCGACCCGATCTTGGCCGACATGGACTTCACAGGATCACCAGCCATTGTGATGATGAACGGTATGGGCGGAACCCCGCAGATCGAGCTGTACATCATGTACAACGAGGTCGCGAAGCTGCTCAAGGCTGCCGGAGTTGAGGTTGTGCGCAACCTCGTCGGTGACTACATCACGAGCCTTGATATGGCCGGATGCTCGGTCACGATCCTTAAGGCTGACGAAGAAATGTTGAAACTATGGGATGCCCCGGTGAACACCGCCGGGCTCCGCTGGGGAGTCTAAGAACTATGTCTACAAGCACCATCTCTCTCGACCAACTGATCGCCTGGCTTTCGCGGTTCCGCGATCTCGTGACCGAGAAACAGAGCTACCTGACCGAACTCGATTCGGCCATCGGCGACGCTGACCACGGCTCCAACATGGTCCGCGGCATGAACGCAGTGGTCGAGAAGATTGGTGCTGAACCCGCGACCGCCGCTGACGCACTGCTGAAGTCTGTAGGTATGACTTTGGTGACTTCCGTCGGCGGCGCGAGCGGCCCCCTCTATGGCACTCTCTTCTTGCGCATGGGCGTGAACGCTGGCCCCGTGGCTGAACTCGACGCTGCTGCCCTCGGCGCAGCACTGCGAGCCGGTCTTGAGGGCGTTGTGGCACGCGGCAAGGCTGAAGCGGGCGACAAAACAATGTTCGACGCGATCGCACCCGCGCTTGACGCGTGGGATGCTGCTGTCGCTGACGGCGCCGATGTCGCTGCGGCGGCATCCGTGGCTCTCGCTGCTGCCGAGAAGGGGCGCGACGCGACCGAACCTCTCGTTGCCCGCAAGGGTCGCGCAAGCTACCTCGGCGAGCGTAGCGCCGGACACATCGACCCGGGTGCCACCTCGAGCACACTGCTGTTCCAGGCTCTCGTCGACACCGTTTCGAGCTGATCGTGATTGGCATTGTGGTCGTAAGCCACAGCCCTGCGCTCGCGCAGGCCGCTGTGGATCTCGCGCTTGAAATGGTGGGGGAGACCCCGCCGCCGATCGCGATTGCCGCGGGTGCCGGCGACGGCATCATCGGTACGGATGCCGTGAAAGTTGCTGCGGCAATCGACGAGGTAGCCAACGGCGAGGGCGTTCTCGTCTTCATGGATCTCGGCTCAGCGGTGCTCAGCAGCACCATGGCCACCGAGTTCATGACAACAACTGACGAGGTGCGGCTCACCGATGCGCCCTTCGTAGAAGGACTCATTGCCGCGATTGTTCTTGCGAATGCAGGAGCCTCGCTCGACGAGGTCGACCGCGAAGCGCGGGCAGCAATGGGCGCAAAGCAGAGTCAGCTTGCTGACCAGGGCGGTGCCCCTGACGCGGTTGATGCTCCTGCCGCTGAGACACCCGCTGCGGACGCTCCTGCTGCGGATGCTGTGTCAGCCGACCCCACAGAGGTCACCGCCGAAGCCCCCCTCGTGAACCCTGACGGACTGCACGCCCGACCGGCGTCTCTCATCGTTCAGGCGCTCGCGGGAGTGGATGCCAAGCTCACGATCACCGACGTGACCGCGGGCAAGGGGCCGGTTTCGGGCAACAGTCTGATCGGAATCATGTCGCTTGGCGCCGCCAAAGACCACGTCTTGAAATTCACGGCCACCGGCGGCTCGGCACAGGAGGCCGTCGACACTCTGGTCGCCATGACGGGCGAGGGCTTCGGGGAACTCGCCAGCTAGCGAATCCGCGGCGACGCCCGCGCGAGTTGTGCCCGCCTGAGCGTCGCCGGTCCGCCCGGCGGCGGCATCCGTCACGCTGACAGATCGATCTATTTTCGGTCCGCCGTCGCGGCTGTTGGCGCGCGGGCGGGTACGCTCACCGAGACATGAATCGCCAGCTCACTCTTCTCTTCGCCGCCTTCGAGGCGCTCCTCGTTGTCGCTATCGGGATCGCGATTCCGCTGGTCCCGCTGACGCTGCTGTGGGGCATCCACTACGGCTTGGCCATCGACTGGACAGTGTTCTGGCGTGCCGCCGTTGATATTTGGCTTGTCGGCCACGGCGTCGACATCACCGTTGTGCTTGATCCGACCGTCGCAAGCGCCGTTGGGTTGCCCGCAGCGAGCACGCCGGTCACGATCACCATGGCGCTGCTCGGGTTCGCCCTTCTGACTCTTCTGCTCGGCGTTCGGGCTGGTCGTCGGGTCGCCGAGACTCCCCACATGCTGCTGGGCACTCTCGCCTCGCTCGCCACCTTCGGCGCAACGTCGCTCGTGCTCACCTTGTCGGCTTTGCACCCGGTGGCGCGCCCCTCGCTGTGGCAGGGCACCCTGTTACCGACGGTGGTCTTCGCGGTCGGCCTGCTGATCGGCAGCCAGATCGTTTCGGCGGCGAACCCTGTGTCGGGAGGCATCCGACGCTGGATTGCTGGATGGCCAGCCCACGTACGCACGATCGTGGCCACCGCGCTGCGGGGCGGGGCGATCGCGGCTGCCGGTTTGCTCACGGTCGCGTCTCTCGTGACGACGCTCGCGATTGTCACGTCCTTCGCTGAGATCATCACGCTGTATGAAGGACTCCACACCGAGGTGCTGGGTGGCGTCGCCGTGACGATCGGCCAACTCGCGCTGTTGCCAAACATCGTGTTGTGGGCGGCTGCCTGGCTCGTGGGGCCCGGCTTTGCGATCGGAACAGGTTCCGCGGTCTCGCCGCTGGCCACCACCCTCGGGCCCATTCCTGCCATCCCCGTCTTTGGCGCCCTGCCGAGCGGAGATTTCGCATTCGGATTCGCCGGACTCCTCGCCCCCGTTGTTGTCGGCTTCCTGGTGGCAGCCGTGCTCGGGCCGCGTATCGCCGGAGAACTTCGTCGCCGCGAACTGGCGATCGTCGCGGTCGGGATCGGGTTCACGGCCGCCACCATCATGGGGTTGTTGACGTGGGCATCCGCGGGATCTGCCGGTCCGGGACGACTCGTCGATGTTGGCCCCCAGCCGTGGATTGTTGCCCTGTGGGCGTTCGTCGAGTTTTCGGTCGCAGCGGGGCTCGGTCTTCTGGCGTCCGCACGCCCGGAGCGCACTGACGACGGCTTCACTGAGCGCTAGGCTGGGTGCGTGCTCACACTCGTTGTCTTGATTTCCGGGGGCGGGTCTAACCTCGCCGCCCTGCTCGAAGCGGCCGAGAGTGCCGACTTTCCCGCCCGTGTCGTCGCCGTTGGCGCCGACCGCGTTGCTGACGGGCTCGACCATGCCGAGCATTACGGCATCCCCACCTTCTCGGTCGCGATGTCGAACTTCAAGAACCGCGATGAGTGGGGCGATGAACTGCTCGAGCAGATCCAATTCTGGAATGCCGACCTCGTCGTGCTGAGTGGCTTCATGAAGCTGCTGCCGCCGCGCGTCGTCGAGGCTCTTTCGCCCAATATCATCAACACTCATCCGGCCTACCTGCCGGAGTTCCCGGGAGCCCACGCGGTTCGCGATGCGCTTACTGCTGGGGCAACCCAGACGGGCGCCAGTGTTATCAAGGTCGACAACGGTGTCGATAGCGGTCCGATCATCGTGCAAGAGCGCGTTGCAATCGAGCCGGGAGACACCGAAGAACACCTGCACGCGCGCATTAAGCCGATTGAACGGCGCTTGCTCGTGCAGACGATCGAAGACATTGCCACCAATCGCATCAACCTAAAGGAACTCTGAATCCCATGAGCGGCCCCAGCCATAACCCAGCCGATTTCCGCGAACGCGATGTCGTTCCTATCCGCCGCGCCCTCATCTCGGTGAGCGACAAGTCGCGCCTGCTGGAGCTCGCGAGTGCTCTTGCCGATGCGGGCGTAGAGCTCGTCTCGACCGGTTCCACGGCGAAGACGATCGCCGAAGCCGGTTATGACGTCACCGAGGTATCGACGGTCACGGGTTTCCCGGAGTCGCTCGATGGTCGCGTCAAGACGCTGCACCCGTCCGTGCACGCCGGCATCCTCGCTGACCTGCGCCTCGAGTCGCACGAAGCTCAGCTCGCCGAGCTCGGCATCAAGGCCTTCGACCTCGTTGTCGTGAACCTCTACCCCTTCGTGGAAACCGTTGCCTCTGGCGCTGCTCCCGCCGACATCGTCGAGCAGATCGACATCGGGGGCCCCGCCATGGTGCGCGCCTCCGCCAAGAACCACGCCAACGTTGCCATCGTCACGAGCCCAAACAGCTACGACGAGATCATCGCCGCGGCAGCGGGGGAGGGCACGACCTTCGCTCAGCGTTACGCGCTCGCCTCCAAGGCTTTCGCTCAGACCGCCGCCTATGACACCGCTGTGTCGCAGTGGTTCTTGACCGGTGCGCTTCTCGGTGAAACGGATGCCGCGGCATCCGCCCCCACGCTGCCGGTGCACCTCGAGGTTGCCGCCGATCAGCTCGCCGTACTTCGCTATGGCGAGAATGCTCACCAGCAGGCAGCCCTCTACGGTGTTGCTGCTCAGCCCGGAATCGCTCAGGCCACGCAGCTCGGTGGCAAAGCGATGTCGTACAACAACTACGTGGATGCCGACGCCGCTCTGCGCGCCGCCTTCGACCACGACACTCCCGCTGTTGCGGTCATCAAGCACGCTAACCCGTGCGGAATCGCCACTGCGGCCAGCATCTCGGAGGCTCACGTTTTGGCGCACGCCTGCGACCCGATCTCGGCCTACGGCGGAGTGATCGCGGCCAACGGAATCATCACGAAGGCTGCTGCTGAGTCGATCGCCCCGATCTTCACCGAGGTTGTTGTTGCTCCCGGCTTTGAGCCTGAAGCGCTCGACATCTTGAAGGCCAAAAAGAACCTGCGCTTGCTGCAGCTGCCTGAGGGCTACGCGCGTGACAGCCGTGAGCTGCGCCAGATCTCGGGCGGCATGCTCGTGCAAGAACTGGACAAGCACTTCTCGCCGGCCTCCGCGTGGACGCTCGCTGCGGGTGACGCCGCGGACGCTGAGACTCTCGCAGACCTTGAGTTCGCGTGGCGAGCGGTGCGCGCCGTGAAGTCGAACGCTATTTTGCTGGCAAACGGCGGAGCGTCCGTCGGTGTCGGCATGGGGCAGGTCAACCGTGTTGACTCGTGCCAGCTCGCAATCTCGCGGGCCGGTGACCGTGCCGCAGGTTCGGTTGCGGCCAGTGACGCGTTCTTCCCCTTCGCCGATGGCCTCCAGCTGCTGCTCGATGCGGGTGTGCGTGCGGTGGTTCAGCCTGGCGGTTCGATCCGTGATGAAGAAGTAATTGCGGCGGCGGTTGAGGCTGGTGTGACCATGTACTTCACGGCCGAGCGCCACTTCTTCCACTAACAAATGTCGCCTGGTGTACGCCGGCTCTCTACGGGGAGCCGGCGTAGGGCAAACGCATAGAATCTTCCCGGTAGGTTGGGGCGCATGATCAGTGCACAACGGCGTATGGCCGCAGCTTTTATTTCCGGAATTGCCGTTGCCGGCACCGTCTATCTCGCAACCGGGCTGGCGTTCTTTACGTCGAACGGTGCTGCGGCAGAGAACCTGCCGACGATCGCCGAGTACTTCTTGCCGATGGCGCTTGTGCTCTTCTTGCTTTACTCGCTCGCGGCGGCGCTCGAGATTCACCGCTACTGGTACACGACCGCCGTGTCAGCCCTCGTGATCGGCATCGCCGCGGCCTTCTTCGGCACCGCCCTCGGCATCATTGCCTCGGGAGCCGAGTGGAATCCCGAAGCGATGGCATTCATCTTGGCGAGCCTGCTCGGCACGAACCTCATCTTTGTCGTAGCTACGATCGTGACCGCCCTGACGGTTGGTCGCCGCGTGTGGTTTGCCATGGTCGCCCGTGCCCCGCAGCCGACCTCCACGCTGACCGCTCTCGTACGCGCCCCTTCCTCGCGCATGGCTGAGGGAGAACTCACTCACCTCGACCGTGTTCCGGTGGATGCCGACCTTGCCGATGCGCAGTGGGAGGCCTACGTGGCCGCCCTCAAAGACAACGGCTTCGAAGTAATCGAAGTGCCCGCCGACGACGACCTCGCCGATTCTGTTTTCATCGAAGACACCGTGGTGATGTTCGGCGAGGTTGCGGTGCTCACAAGCCCCGGCGCTGAGAGCCGTCAGGCTGAGATCGTTGCCGTGCGCACGAGCATCGACGACCTTGGTCTCGAACTCCACGAAATCACCGAACCTGGCACTCTCGACGGCGGTGACGTGCTCAAGGTTGGTTCCACGGTCTACGTCGGTCGCGGTGGCCGCACCAACGCAGAGGGCATCCGCCAGCTGCGGGCGATCGTCACCCCGCTCGGCTACACCGTGATTGCGGTGCCCGTGGAGAAGGTGCTGCACCTCAAGAGCGGCGTCACAGCCCTGCCTGACGGCACGATCATCGGTTACCCCGACCTCGTCGACAACGTCGACCTGTACGACCGCTTCTTGGCCGTTCCCGAGGCCGAGGGTGCTGCCGTTGTTGTGCTGTCGGATGACGCGGTTCTCATGTCCTCGTCGGCGCCCCAGACTGCTGCCCTCATCGAGAACCTGGGCTACCGCGTGGTTACCGTCGACGTGTC
Source organism: Salinibacterium sp. SWN248 (assembly GCF_015864575.1). Taxonomy (GTDB): domain Bacteria; phylum Actinomycetota; class Actinomycetes; order Actinomycetales; family Microbacteriaceae; genus Rhodoglobus. Next base: position 894,534 of record NZ_JADYWW010000001.1, read on the forward strand.
TGAGTTTGAGAAGATGGAGGGCTGCGTCACGTGCCTCTCCGTCCGCATCCGCTGAATTGAGACTCTGTCAAAAAATTTGTGGATAGTGATTGTGAAAGCGCCGGGGCGGGCATATTCTAAAAGGCTGTCTGCCCCGCGCCATTCACGACGAGGAGCAGCGGTTCACGGTCGCACACGACGCGACCCGCAGTAATCGCGATCCCTGAACTCAGGGGTCCCTCTCGTCAAGGATCCATGGTGTCACCACAGTCTGACCAGCCAGAACGCGTCAAAGCGGTCGGCACTTTTACGGCTATCCGCCGGCTTTACCCCTACGCACAATCGGCCATGCCGTTCATCTACCTCGGCATGGCAGCAGCTCTCGCCGCCGGTATTGTTGCGTTGCTCATCCCGCAAGTGTTGCGCTCGCTCGTGGATGGCCCGCTTCAGTCGGGCGATTCGAGCCAGATTTGGCCCGCCTTCTTCATCGTTCTCGGACTCGGCATTGTCGAGGCGATCATGATTGCGCTTCGTCGCTACTTCGTGCTCACGCCGGGAACCCATGTTGAGGCGCGCATGCGCAACACCCTCTACATGACCTTGCAGCACCTACCCGTGAGCTTCCACGACCGCTGGCCGAGTGGCCAGCTGCTGTCGCGCGCCGTCAGCGACCTCAACCTCATCCGCCGGTGGTTGTCGTTTGGTCTCGTCTTGCTCGTGGTCAACGTGCTCACGATCATCGTCGGGCTGCTGTTCCTCGTGAACATCTCGTGGGTGCTCGGTGTGATCTTTATCGTCACGTCGATCCCGTTGTGGATCTACGGGTACGTCTTCGAAAAGAAGTACTCGATCGTGGCCCGCCGCAGCCAAGACCAAACCGGTGACCTCGCGACTGCCGTCGAAGAGTCAGTGCACGGCATCCGTGTTCTGAAAGCATTCGGGCGAGGAAAGCACGCGCTCGTCGGCTTCTCGGCTCAAGCCGAAAGCTTGCGTGGCACCGAGATTGAGAAAGCCCGCGCAATTGCCGGCATCTGGCTCTGGCTTCTGTTGGTGCCCGACGTCATGTTCGCGCTCGGACTTCTCGGCGGCGTGTGGCTCGTTGTCGAGGGCAACATCTCAGCGGGTGACCTTGTCGCGTTCTTCGCCACGGCTACCGTCTTGCGCTTCCCCGTGGAATCGATCGGCTTCTTGCTGTCGATGACGTTCGACGCGCGCACCGCCGCCGACCGTTTCTTCGAAGTCATGGACTCCGCAAACCCCATCACCGACCCGGAACACCCCGAAACCATCACGGATAGCCGGGGTCACCTTCAGTTCACGAACGTGCACTACCGCTACCCCGATTCGCCCGCGAATGTTCCCGATCTCGTGAACGGTATCGACTTGAGCATTGAGCCGGGGGAGACCATGGCCCTCGTGGGGCTGACTGGCTCAGGCAAATCGACGATCACGGCCCTAACGACACGTCTCTACGACGTGACGGAAGGATCGATCAGCATCGACGGCGTCGACATCCGCAACCTCACTCTGATTGAGCTGCGGCGTCATCTTGCGATGGCGTTCGAGGATGCCACGCTGTTCTCGTCGAGTGTGCGCGAGAACGTGCTCATGGGGCGCCCCGATTCCACCGAAGAAGAACTGCGCGAAGCGTTGAGCATCGCGCAAGCCGACTTCGTGTACGACCTGCCCAAGGGCCTCGACACCCTCGTCGGCGAAGAGGGTCTGAGCTTGTCTGGTGGGCAACGGCAGCGCCTCGCGCTCGCCCGCGCCGTTGCCGCGAAACCCGCGGTGCTCGTGCTCGATGACCCGCTCTCGGCCCTCGACGTCGACACTGAAGCGCTCGTCGAGGCCGCGCTGCGCAAGGTGCTGAGCTCTACCACCGCGCTTATCGTCGCTCACCGTCCATCGACCGTGATGCTCGCTGACCGCGTTGCTCTTCTCGAAGATGGCAAGGTCACCGCGGTCGGAAAGCACTCCGACCTGCTGGCCACCAGCAGTCATTACCGTTACGTCATATCTAGTCTTGAAGAGGAAGAGCAGGAGGTCAGTTCATGAGCGTGATGGGAACCTCCGGCGAAGAACGCAACGACTACACCAAGGACGAGAGTCGTCAGATTCGCCAGCGTTCGCTGCGCCTGCTCGGATCACTAATCGCGCCCGTGCGCCTTCGTGTGGTCCTTACGATGGCCGTGGTTGTCGTGAGCACTGCCGCGCAGGTGGCTGGCCCCGCGCTGATCGCCTACGGCATCGACAACGCCTTGCCTGCCCTCATCGACGGCGAAACGTTGCCGCTCGTGCTTGTCGTCAGCGCCTACTTGTTCACAGGCATCGTTGGCGCATCAATGATCGCCTGGTACACCGTGCTGAGCGCCCGCGTGAGCCAAGCAATCCTGTTCGACCTGCGCAAACGCGTCTTCTTGCACACGCAACGCTTGAGCCTTGAATTCCACGAGAGCTACACCTCGGGGCGCATCATCGCGCGCCAAACGAGTGACCTCGATGCGATTCGCGAACTACTCGACTCGGGCATCAACCAGCTCGTGCAGGGTGCGCTCTACATGGGATTCATTGCTATCGCGATGTTCTCGCTCGACTGGGTGAGCGGCGTCATTCTGTTCTGCGCGCTCGTGCCGTTGGGCTTCCTCACGCGCTGGTTCCAGGTGCGCTCGCAATTGCACTTCCGTGAGACTCGCACGACTTCGGCCAAGCTCATTGTGCACTTCGTGGAAACCATGACCGGCATCCGTGCGGTGAAGGCCTTCCGCAAAGAAGAGCGCAATCGCGAACAGTTCGGCGGGCTGGTCGAGAACTATCGGGATGCCAACGCCCGCGTCATCCAATTGTTCGGAATCTTTGACCCGGGTCTGGTTCTCATCGGAAACGTTGCTCTCGCGATGATCCTGCTCGTGGGCGGCTTGCGCGTCTCGACTGGCGACCTTGCGATCGGTGCGCTGCTTGGTGCGCTGCTGTATGCCCGCCAGTTCTTTGCGCCCGCACAAGAGATGGCGATGTTCTACAACTCGTACCAGTCCGCTGCCGCGGCTTTGGAGAAGATTTCGGGAGTGCTTGAAGAGCGCCCGACCGTTGCTGACCCCACGACTCCGATTGACCTGCGCAAGGCCAAGGGAACCGTGACGTTCGACGGTGTGGAATTTGCCTACAACGCCGACAAAGTGATCCTGCCGAAGTTCGATCTTGCGCTGCCCGCCGGTCAGACGGTAGCAATGGTGGGAACGACGGGTGCCGGAAAGTCGACGCTCGCCAAGCTCATTTCGCGCTTCTATGACCCCAGCCAGGGCACCGTCTCGCTCGACGGGGTCGACCTGCGCAAGTTGCATCCGAAGGATCTGCGCCGTGCCATCGTGATGGTCACGCAAGAGGCGTACCTGTTCTCGGGCAACGTTGCCGACAACATTGCCCTCGGCAAGCCTGATGCCACCCGCGAGGAGATCATCGGTGCAGCGAAAGCAGTGGGCGCGCACGAGTTCATCGAGGCGCTGCCCAATGGGTACGACACCGACGTGAACAAGCGTGGTGGTCGAGTGAGTGCCGGGCAGCGACAACTGTTGTCGTTCGCGCGCGCGTTCATCGCCGACCCTGTTGTGCTGATTCTGGATGAGGCAACCGCGTCGCTCGATATCCCGAGCGAACGCCTCGTGCAGGCCGGCCTTCAGACGCTGCTCTCCGACCGCACCGCCATCATCATTGCGCACCGTTTATCGACGGTCGCAATCGCTGACCGCGTGCTAGTGATGGAACACGGTCGCGTTATCGAAGACGGCACCCCGCAAGAACTCATTTCGGGCTCCGGCAAGTTCGCGCAACTGCACGCGGCCTGGCGAGACTCGCTCGTTTAGGGGCCGTGTCGCGCTGACCGCAGGTCGACGCGATAGCTGCCGTCGGGCATCCATTTCAGCGGCGTTGATTCGGCCTCGTAGTGCACGAGTGCCGGGTCTTCGTGAGCGAGAGGTGGATGCCCGCCAGAACGGATGACGCGCCACCACGCCACGTCTGAGCCATAGCGGGCCATCACGGTGCCGACTGCCCGCGCGGCTCGCGAGCCGATCGTGGCAGCCACCTCGCCGTAGGTCATTACGTGCCCCGGTGGGATCGACTCCACAACCTCGAGCACGCGGCTCACGAAGTCGTCGCTAGGAGCTGGCACGCTTAGAGCGTGTATTCGCCGAGCTTCTCGCCGTACTGAGTTTCGCCGACGACCTTAAAGCCGACCTTGAGGAAGAACTGCTCCGGGCCGTCGTCGCCCTCTTCCCAAATGGCGGTGATGCGGTCGAAGCCACGGCTGCGTGCTTCTTCGCTGAGAGCCTTGACGGCGAAGCGGCCGATGCCCTGGCCCTGCTCGTCTCCGGCGACGCTGACCCGCCAAATGCAGCTGCGGAACTCTTCCTGCGACGCATTGTTGTCGAAATTGCCACGGACGAATCCGACAACTTTGTCGCCGTCGAGGACAACGCGCGGCCACGACGTCAGCGGGTCGATGAAGGCGTCCGCGATCGCGTAGGAGGGCGGCGTAACGAACTGCTCCTGCCCGCGACGCAGCGACAGGTTGTTGGCAGCCACGATGGTGCTTGCCGATAATTCTTCAAGTCTTAGCTCACCCATGAATACAGGCTAACCCGCGGTAGACAGATGCGCCAAGGTATCTCGATGTCGAGATACATAGGAAAAAGAGTAAGCTGGAGGTGGCCACTAACTAAGGAGCAAAGCTTGTCCAAGATCAAGGTAGAAGGCACCGTCGTCGAACTCGACGGCGACGAAATGACGCGCATTATTTGGCACCGGATCAAGGAAACCCTGATCCACCCCTACGTTGACGTCAACCTCGAGTACTACGACCTCGGCATTGAAAGCCGCGACGCAACCGACGACCAGATCACCATTGATGCGGCTCACGCCATCCAAAAGCACGGTGTTGGCGTCAAGTGCGCAACCATTACCCCCGACGAAGCCCGGGTTGAAGAATTCGGTCTCAAGAAGATGTGGCGCAGCCCTAACGGCACCATCCGCAACATCCTTGGTGGCGTTATCTTCCGCGAGCCCATCATCATCTCGAACATCCCGCGTCTCGTACCGGGCTGGAACAAGCCGATCATCATCGGCCGTCACGCCTTCGGCGACCAGTACCGTGCCACTGACTTCCGCTTCAAGGGCAAGGGAAAGCTGACCGTCGAGTTCGCTCCCGAAGATGGTTCAGAGCCCATGAAGTTTGAGGTCTACGACTCCCCGGGCGATGGAATCGCTCAGGTTCAGTACAACCTCGATGACTCGATCGTTGACTTCGCTCGTGCCAGCCTCAACTACGGCCTCACGCGCAACTACCCCGTGTACCTCTCGACGAAGAACACGATCCTCAAGGCCTACGACGGTCGCTTCAAGGACATCTTCGAGGAGATCTTCCAGACCGAGTTCAAGGACAAGTTCGAAGCTGCCGGCCTCACCTACGAGCACCGCCTCATCGACGACATGGTCGCGTCGGCCATGAAGTGGGAGGGCGGCTACGTCTGGGCCTGCAAGAACTACGACGGCGACGTCCAGTCCGACACCGTAGCTCAGGGCTTCGGCTCGCTCGGCCTCATGACCTCCGTTCTGGCCACGCCAGACGGAAAGGTTGTTGAAGCAGAGGCAGCTCACGGCACCGTGACGCGTCACTACCGCCAGCACCAGCAGGGCAAGCCCACCTCCACGAACCCGATCGCTTCGATCTACGCGTGGACCCGTGGACTGGCACACCGCGGTGTGCTCGACAACAACCAGGAGCTCATCGAGTTCGCTTCGACCCTGGAAGACGTTGTCATCAAGTCGGTAGAGGGCGGTCACATGACCAAGGACCTCGCACTGCTCGTCGGACCGGACCAGAAGTGGGAAACCACCGAAGAGTTCCTCGACACGCTCGACAAGAACCTCGCCGCACGCCTCGCATAATCTGCGTCTCGCGCGGTAACTGACTGGTTCACACCACGAGGTTTCACGAAGGGCCCGAAAGCTTCGGCTTTCGGGCCCTTTCGCGTCTGCGCACCCGCCGGAAAACACCCAGCCGTCTCTCGTTATTCTTGAGCGACGGGTGCTGTGAGGTGCCCACTCGTGCAGAACGCGACAGCGCGCCAAGCGGTGCGCCGTGAGGAGGCAGCAGTGACCGTCGTCATAGCCGGATGTGGTGACCTGGGTATCGAGGCTGGGCTCCGCTTTGCGGCGCTGGGGCGTTCTGTACTGGGCCTGCGGCGTTCAGTCGAGAAGCTGCCGCCCGAGATCGCTGGGCAATCCATTGACTTGTCTGCGCACGTGCCCACTCTTCCTGCCGATACCAGCGTCGTAGTGATTGCCGTCAGCCCCGATGAGCGCACGCGCGACGGCTATCTCGCTACCTATGTCGATAGCGTGCGGAACATCGCCGCCGCTATTGAGCGAGACTGCGCTGCTGCGCCGAGGGTCATTTATGTCTCGTCCACCGCGGTCTATGGCGTCAGCGATGGCTCATGGGTCGATGAATCTACGCCGGCCACACCCGCCTCGCCGACCGCAATTGTCTTGCGAGAAGCCGAAGCGCTGCTGCTCGAGAGCGTCGCTAACTCGACGATTCTGCGCTTGGCGGGAATCTATGGGCCAGGCCGCACCCGTCAGATCGACCGCATCCGTGAGGGGAACGAAACCTTAGCGCTCACCCCTTACTTCACCAATCTGATCCATCGGGATGATGCTGCAGCGGCTATCGTGCACCTCGCGACAATGGCCACATCGCCCGCCAGTATCTACCTCGGGGTAGACGACGAGCCGGCCGATCAACGCGAGGTCATCGGCTTTCTCGCCCGCAGTATCGACCGCCCGGTGCCGCCGCCGAAGGCCGACGACGGCGCCAACGATGGCAGGGGCCGCGGCAAGCGTTGTCGCAATGACCGGCTGAAAGGCACAGGCTTCTCGTTCGTGTACCCGAGCTACCGCGAGGGGTATGCGGCCGTGCTCAGGGGATTGGGAACCCTTCATCGCTAACGTCTGCTGCTCATTCGATGAGGACCGAGAAAGCGACCTCAGTTCCCGCAGAACTCATCTAAACTCTCCTCACCAGATCTAAGGGGGTTCGCGTGGCAACAGCCAATCGCTCACGGTCATCCTCTCGCTCGGATGATGAGCTCATTGACACAGTAATCGGCGGCCGGTATCGCATCACAGATCTGATCGGCCGCGGCGGCATGGCTTCCGTCTACCGGGCCCGTGATGAGTCGCTTCCCCGGGAAGTCGCGCTCAAACTAGTGCTGCCTGGCCTGACAAATCCTGATGAGATTCGCAGACAGCGCAACGAGGTGGAGACTCTCGCCGCGCTCAACCATCACGCGTTGGTCACTCTCTTTGATGCGGTCACCGAGACCGCTGAGACTGCGGATCGCGTCTTTCTCGTCATGGAGTTCGTGGACGGCCCCAATCTGCGTGAAGCGATGACGGCTCCTTTGCCGTCGCCATTGGTGGCCCACCTCGGAGCCGATATTGCCGAGGCGCTTCATTACATGCACGGTCGTGGCGTCGTGCATCGGGACATCAAGCCAGCCAATATCTTGTTAGCGCCTTCGGAACTTCCGGACCGACAATTTCATTCGAAGCTCGCAGACTTCGGGATTGCACGTCTTGTCGATGGTGCGAAAATGACCTCGACGGGAACCGTCATCGGCAGTGCAAGTTACCTCAGCCCCGAGCAAGCACGCGGCAGTGACGCATTGGGGCCTTCCGATGTCTATTCGCTCGGTCTCGTTTTGCTTGAAGCGCTCACGGGGCAGCGCGCGTTTCCCGGGAGCGCCGTCGAGACGATCGGTGCGCGCCTCAACACCTCACCCCGGGTGCCGGACGGTCTTAGCAGGGCGTGGCGAGAGATGCTGATCACTATGACGGCACTCGATGCTGAACAGCGGCCGCTTCCGATGGATATCGCTGTCGCTTTGCGGGCGCTCGCCTATTCCTCTGAGGATGTGAACGACGCCGAAGGTGAACCCACCCGTTCGCTCGTTCCCTCGGAGAACGGGACAAATGAGGCGACGGGTCTCGAACCCACGAAGGCTTACGCCCGCGTGGAGACACAAGCAACCGAAGCGTGGCCTGCGCCGGAGGCCTCAGAATCTGCAACGGTATCAGCGGCAGCGGCATCATCCGCAGCGCCAGCGCCAGCGCCGAAGCGAAACCCAAGGCTAAGTCGGCACAGCGTCAAGCGCCTCGGGATCGTGCTGGCTACCGCTCTCGTGCTCACCCTGGGTGTGGTCGCGTGGACAACTACTCAGAATCAACAGGCGACTCCGTCTGAACCGACGTCGCCCAGCTACCCGGTGGTTCCTGGCGAGCTTGGCACGCACCTCGAGCAGCTCCAAGAGAGCGTGGAGCCATGAACCTCAGAAATCTAACCCTTCCGCGACGCATCGTCGCCGTCGGCGCTGCCCTCATGCTCGCCCTATCGTTGAGCGCCTGTGCGCCAACCTCACCGGACTTCGATCCCGACGCGGCGGCGCTGCTGCAGTCATCGGTTGCTGATGTAACTGATGCCGCCGCGGCGGGTGACCCCGTGGCGGCCCTGGCAGCCCTCGATGTTCTCCAAGAACAGCTCAACGAGAACACCGCGACCGGTGCCATCGGGGCTGAGCAAAGTGCCCGAATCCAAGCGTCTCTCGACCTTGTGCGCACCGACCTTACGGCAGCGTTGCCTGACCCCTCGCCCGTTGCCGATCCGGTGGATGAAGAATCAGACGAAACATCGAACGGCAACGGCAACGGCAACGGCAAGGACGACGATAAAGAGAAAGACGACAAGGGCAACAAGAAGGATTAGGCGCAGTCTGTCGTGCGCGATTTTTGGTGCGCCGGCATCGGCTCCTTGCTCTCATCCAACGCTCGGCTAGTACTCGGCCAGCATTGAGGATTGCTCCCTAGCGTCGAAGGGCCAGTACAACTGCGCACCCTTCGACGAATTGGAGACACCATGTCATCTCACGCCCACGCAACAGCAGATCAGCTCGGCACCATCCGCTCCATCATGAAGAGCACGCGCATCGCGATGCTCACGAGCGTGTCCGCGGATGGCGCGCTTCACAGCCACCCCATGACCGTGCAGGAGGCAGAGTTCGATGGCGACTGCTGGTTCTTGGCTTCCGCCGAGTCGGACACCGTTCAGCAGCTGCTCGCGAATCCTCACGTCAACCTCGCGTACGCGGGTTCGTCTGAGTGGCTGTCGCTGGCCGGCTCCGCCGAAATTGTCCGGGATGGCGTCAAGAAAGAAGCGCTCTGGGACACCTTCACCGACGTGTGGTTCGACGGCGGTGCGGAAGATCCTTCGGTGGTGCTGATTCACGTGAAGGCCGACTCGGCACAGTATTGGGAGAGCCCCGGCAAAGTGGCGACTCTCGTTAGCGTTGTCGCTGCGAAGGTAACCGGGGATGAGCCTCACACTGGGTCATCCGAATCGGTCACGATCTAGTTCTCCAACAACACACGCTGAGAGGGACGAGGCTCTGATGAAACGACTGCCAGTATTGCGAAACGTTGACCGTCTAGAGGAAGCGACCGTGCTCGATCCCGCTGTTGAGAAGACACGGGGCGTCGTGGATGCAGTTCTTCGCCCGCGGTGGTTGCGAGACCTGTTGCATGGCGTTCCGCTGGGTCACCCCGTGCATCCGCTCGGGGTTCATGTTCCGCTGGGCGCGTGGATCTCCGCGGGCGTGCTCGACGCCGTACCGGGCACCGAGAAGGCGTCGCGAGCACTCGTCGGAGTTGGTGTGCTGGGAGCGAGCGGAACGGCCGTCGCCGGCTTCGCGGATTGGTCGAAGCTCGACGAGAAGCAGCAGCGCGTCGGCATCGTGCATGCCGCGGTCAACATTGTGGCGACAGGATTTTTCGCGGCATCCTTCGTGCAGCGCTCGCGCGGAAAGCACACGAGTGGCAAGGTGCTGAGCTACGCGGGGCTGGCCATCGCGTCGGGCGGCGGCTATCTCGGTGGCCACCTGACCTACCGCCAAGCAGCGGGCGTCAGTCATGCTCCCGACGTCGAGGCGACCTTCCCCAGCGGGTGGCAGCAGCTAGCGCCGCTCACTGAGCTTGCGGATGGCTCACTCGAGAAGCGCGTTGTCGCTGATACCGAGGTGGTGGTCTTCCGTCGCGGAAACCGCGTCTCTGTTCTCTCGAACACGTGCAGCCACCTCGAGGCTGAACTCCATGACGGGTACGTCGTCGGCGATGACTCCACCCCGGGCGGGGCGTGTGTGGAATGCCCCTGGCATCAGAGTGCGTTCTCGCTCGACACGGGTGAAGTCATCCACGGGCCAGCGACAAGTCCGCAGCCGCGCTTTGAGAGCCGCGTCGTGGATGGCACGGTAGAGATTCGGTTGCCGCTCTAGTCGAATCGCAACCCATCGGGGCGCGATCCGCGCAGGGCGAGCACGAGCACGATAAGGGCGCCGAGCGGGACGAGTGCGAGAAACGACCACCCTCCCGAGAGGTTCGAGTCGTGGAGGCGCCGCACGGCAATGGCGATGCCGGGAATTGCGGTGAGCAACACCCAGCCTCCCGCGATGAAGGAGAGAAACACGAGTGCGGGAGAAGTAGCCGTGGTGGCACCGCTCCAGCTTGCGATGCTGAGAGTCGGATAGACCAGCGAGCCGAACGGGCCCACGGTGAGTTCAGTCACCATGGGGCGGCCGGCAATCAGGAGCGGCGCGACGACCTCCAACGCGGTGACCACGGCGATGTTCACGAGCATCCACCACCAGTATTCGCTGCGACTGGCGCGCCCGCGCATCCGGAACGAATGATCGAAGAACCGACGCATTGCGACTCGCATCGACGCCCCGAGGAGTGGTGCGCTCGCCGGCTCCATCGTGGGTGCTGCCGTGGCAGTGAAGGTCATGCCCACAGCTTAGGTGAGACAATTTCGTTTCGTAAGTCTAGGACGAGGGTTTTTTCTCGGAGGAGCCGGGCAAGGTGGGGGCTGGGTTTCCCGAGGTTGCTGCCATTTGCGTCGCATGCTCGAGGAGCACGTGCTTAAGCTCAGCCACCTGCTTCGTGAGATCCGTGACTTCGCGACGCGTCGCGACATGCGAGAGCTCGTCTTGAGCCGCAACTCGTTCCACGATCCAGGAGGCGAGCGTTGCGGTAACAACACCAAGGAGGGCGATTCCGGCCATCATCACGCCAGCGGCAATCACTCGACCGAGCGTCGTAGCGGGATAGATGTCGCCGTAGCCGACGGTCGTGATCGTGACGAAGGCCCACCAAATACCATCGCCGAGATTGGTGATTTGAGTGCTGTCGGCGTTGCGTTCGGTATCCAAAATGGCGAGCCCGGCGACGAATACAAGCAAGAGCGATGACCCGACGGCGTAGGTGAGCACACCGCCGCGCACGGCGGTTCCCGCCCGTCGTTGCAGCACGTTCAGCAGAGTGACCAAACGCAGGAGGCGCAGCGGGCGCAACATCGGCAGCACGACAACAAACAGGTCGAAGAGGTGCTTTCTGAACCAGAACCATCGGTGCTCTGCCAAGATCACATTCACGACGTAGTCAGCCACGAATACCACCCACGTGACGGCGATGATGACCTCGGCGACGAGCATGGCGGTGCCGTCGAGGTTGGCGATCACTTCCCACGCATACGCGATGAGGAAAATAACGGCGGCAACGGTGAGCGGAATGTCCATGATCTGTTGCCAGCGCCGTTGCGTCATGGTGTCGAGCCTAGCGAGGCACAAGCGTCGTGCGGTGCAGGAAGCGGCTAAGGGGAGCCTGTGCTGGCTGGCCGGATGTCGCGAACGAGAGTACAACGAGGGTATGGCTACATCCCCTACAGCGACGCTGCGCTCGGCTGTGCGTCGCTATCCGCTCGTTGCTCTCACGGTCGTGGTCGGCGTCGTGGGGCTCGCGCTGAACTGGACTCCGGCATCCGCCGTCGTTCCGTGGTTGTTGTCGCTCTATGCGCTGGCGGTTGCCGTGCGCGAGGGCGTGTCGATGGTGCGCAAGCTGCTGCAGCATCAGTTCGGGCTTGATGTGCTGGCGGTCACCGCGATCGTCGCGACGGTTGTCGTCGGCGAGTACTGGGCGAGCATCGTGATTGTGCTGATGCTCACCGGTGGTGAAGCACTCGAAGATTTTGCGGCTGGTCGCGCCAAGCGAGAATTGAACGCGTTGCTCAGCCGTGTGCCTCAAACGGCCCATCGGCTGACGGCCGCCGGTGACCTGGTCGACGTACCTGCCACTGAAGTGGCAGTCGGGGATCGTCTTGTGGTGCGTCCGTCTGAGATCGTGCCGGTGGATGCGGTGCTTGTCTCCGCAGCGACCGCCATCGATGAGTCATCCCTCACCGGCGAAAGCATGCCGGTTGAGAAAATCACCGGAGACCTGTTGTTGAGCGGTTCAGTGAACGGGCCAGAGGCGGTCACGGTACAGGCGAGCGCTCGCGCCGCCGACAGCCAATATCAAAGGATTGTCGAGCTCGTCACGGAAGCGGCCGAGAGCAAAGCACCGATCGTGCGCCTCGCCGATCGGTACGCGGTGCCGTTTACGCTCGTCTCCATTGGCTTGGCTGCAATCGCGTGGTGGATTTCGGGTGACCCCGTGCGGTTCGCCGAAGTGCTCGTGGTGGCGACGCCATGTCCGCTGCTGATTGCGGCCCCGGTAGCGTTTATGGCCGGGATGTCGAGTGCCTCCACCTATGGCGTCGTCGTGAAGAACGCCGGCACTCTCGAGGTGCTTGCTCGGGCGAAAACTGTCGTGTTCGACAAAACAGGAACGCTCACGAGCGGTCGTCCCGTTGTGGTCGACGTTCGTCCGCAGGGCGCGCTAAACCGCGACGAGCTGCTGGCCCTGGTGGCTGCCGCAGAACAGTATTCGTCTCACGTGCTAGCGGCATCCCTCGTTGATGCAGCGAAGCACGAGTCTCTCGACCTTCCTGAGGTGTCGGATGCCCGCGAAGTGGCGACCCACGGAGTGCAGGCTCGAATCGACGGCCGGCTCGTGACCGTCGGCAAGCCCGCGTTCGTCGCCGAGCGGGCGCCCGAACTCACTCGTATCGATCTTGCGAGCGGTGAAGCTGCCGTCTACGTCGGCATCGACGACCAGTACGCCGGCGCGATCGTGCTGCGCGATGCTGTGCGGCCTGAAGCGGCCCGCACCCTGACAGGACTGCGCGAACTGGGCATCCAGAAAACGTTGATGCTCACGGGGGATGTGGAGCAAACGGCGCGCAAGGTCGCCGACGAACTTCACATCAGCGAAGTTCATGCGGAATGCCTGCCCGAAGATAAGGTGCGTCTCGTGCACGCGACTAGCCCACACCCGGTCGTGATGGTGGGGGACGGCGTAAACGATGCCCCCGTACTGGGAGCCGCTGATGTTGGCATCGCGATGGGCGCCAAGGGTTCGACGGCGGCGAGCGAGTCGGCTGACGTGGTGATTCTCGTCGACGATCTCTACCGCGTGGTCTCGGCGGTGCAGGTCAGCCAGCGCACGGTGCAGATTGCGTTGCAAAGCATTTGGATCGGTATCGCCATCAGCATCGGGCTCATGCTTTTTGCGATGACGGGAGCGCTGCCCGCTGTGGTCGGTGCGGCGCTGCAAGAAGTCGTTGACCTCGTCACAATCCTCAACGCGCTGCGGGCGCTGAGCCTCAAACGTCGGCTGCGCTAGTACCCCGAGAAGTAGTCGGTGTGAATGCGGCGGGCTCCGTTAGCGCGCAGCGTCGCCTTGAGGTCGTTGACCAGGGCGGGCGGGCCCGAGAGGTAGGCGCGGCGGTCAGCCAAATCGGGCACGAGCGCGGAGAGGGCGTCGCCGTTCATCCGTCCCTCGCTGCCAAGCACCCAGCCCTCAGGAAGCGACTCGACCGGCTGCGGCCCGAAGACAATGACGCGCACGCCGGCTTCGACAAAGAGTCCGCTGAAGGGCAGAGTCTCAGTGCTTGAGGTGGCGTAGATCAGCACAATGTCGCGTTCGTTATCGTGCAGGTGAGAGTGCGCGATATGGCTGGCGAAGGGCGTGACACCGATGCCGCCGGCGACGAGCAAGAGCGGCTCTGTGGTCTTTCGCGGAAGTACGAAGTCGCCCCAGATGCCAGTGGCGTTCACATCAGCGCCGCGGGGCAGTGCCAGAAGTGCGGCTTTGAAGCTGCTCGATTTCTCGGGCGCCGTGAACGTAATCGACAGGGTTGCCCCCGCCGAGGGTGCCGATGAAATCGTGAAGTAGCGACGCGCTCCCCGCAGGTCGGGCGAAGGGTGCGGCAACGTGAGCTCAATGTATTGACCCGCCCGGAACGAGAGGGTGCGGTGCGGGGCAAAGGTGAGTTCCCACGTGCCGGGAGCTATCTCTTCTGTTTCGGTGAGCGTCATCCGGATGGTGCGGCGCTGGGTGAAGGCGAAGGCGACCAGGTTGCCGATGAGGAGCGCCAGCAGCGGGTCGCTGTAGAGGCTGCCGATGGAGAACGGGATAGCGACGAGCAGCGCGGCGAGCGCGGCGACGCTGAGGCGTTGCCATCGTCGTGGCGGCAATGTCAGGGGTTCGCTGAGCATGAAGCCGACGAAGAAGATCAACTGCGACGACGTGAAGGTCACAGCAATCGCTTCGGCGATATCACCGCCATTGGCGAGCGTGAGAGCGATGCGGATGCTGGCCGCGAGCACCACAAAGGTGAGCCCCAGATCGAGGCGTTGAGTGCGATACAGGATGAGGAAGGCGGCGACTACGATCAGCGGCTGTAACCAGGGTGTGCCAATCCACCAGGTGGGGAAGCCGATCGGAATCCAGTAGAAAACGTAGGCGCCGAGCGCGGCAGGATTGAAGATATGGCGCCCGCGGAATGCGATCAGAAACTTGGATGCCGCCGCCGCTGTTGAGGCAAGCGCAATCGCCAGTAGCCCGTCGAGTTGCAGGCTCGGTGCCATGATGAAGAACACGAGCAGCCCGGTGATGAGCGACGATTCGAGGTGAGCACGCTGCCGCACGATGCGGGCGCCGAGCCAGCTCGCGGCGACGCTGAACACGACTGCGATGGGCAGGCTGGCAAGCAGCGCAAAGGGGTCGGGGGAGATGAGGCCGACGAAGGCGAGCACGATCGAGGCCACACCGATGACGGCGAGGGAGCCGAGCACGAGGGTGTACATCGGCACGGCACCGAGGGTGCGATCTAGCCAGCGCTTCATAAAAATAGTTCTCCCGTGAAGTTGGGCGAGTGCTCCACTCGACCGGTGGACAGCATCCGCACCCACTGAAAATCGAACTCTTCGGCGAGCTTTGCGGGGTCGGCAAAAAACAGTGCGGTGGCGAGGCCGTCGGCTTCGAGCGCGGTCGCGGCGATCGCCCAGGTGGCGATGATGCGGTCGGTGGGAAGGCCCGTGCGGGCATCCAGAATGTGGTGCAGCCCAGCCCACGCGCGTCGGTTCGGTGCTGAGGCGCAAATCGCCTGATTGCTCACGGTCACGATTCCGATGGCTTTGCTGGTGTCGAGTGGATGCTCGAGCGCGACCCGCAGTTCACCAGCGCCCCGGTGCAGCATGTCTCCGCTCGCGTCCACCGTTGCCGCGGTGACTCCGTGCTCGGCGAGCACCTCCGCCACGAGATCGACGAGGTAGCCCTTTCCGGCGGCGCCGACATCGAGCATGGCGGGCGTGAGGGCGGTGAGGGTGCTGCCGTTCCAACTGATGGCTTCGTGCCAGTCGGGGACGCGCGTGCGGGTCGCGGTGGGCTGCAACGAGTAGGTGCGGTCATAGCCGAGCTCTTCCAGAGCGCGGCCCACGAGCGGACTCATGGCGCCGGCGGTGGCATCGTAGAGACGACGGTAGAGCTCGAACAGGGCAGGAGCATCCGCCGGAAAAAGATAGCTGCCGGGCGTTCGTGCAATGCGACTGACGAGCGAGTCGTCACGAAATCGCGAGTAAGTGCTATCGAATTGCTCGATGCGCTGCGCTACGGCCGCGAGAATGGCGGCACCCAGTGGCTGTGCCGTATCAATCTGCCAGGGCGCACCAATGGCATCGAACTGTTTACTGGGCGAGGGCATCCGCCTTGATGGCGTCGACGGCGTTGTTGAAACCGCCGCTCGTGAGGGAGGAGCCCGCTACTTTGTCGACGGAAAGTTCGTCGATGTTCTTGCCCACAACTTCGGCGGCGATTCCGTCAATGAACTCGCCTTGAAACTGCTTCGAGTTGGGGTTGTCTCCATTGCCGACAACGGTGACGTCGGTAATGACGTTACTTTCGAGAGTGAGCGTCACGTCGACGTTTTCTTGGCCGTCGGGGGAGGTGTATTCGCCCGACTCCGTGTAGGTGCCGTCGGTGTACTCAACACCGGTCGCGGTAGCATCGGGGACAGTCGTTTCAGCCGAACCGACATCCGCAGTGGTTGCCGTGCTTGAGCAGGCGGAGAGTGCACCCACGAGGGTGACACCGGCAAAGAGGGCAACGGCGGTCTTGTTGTCGGTGAGGTTGCGCATGGGGCTCCCGGAGGTAGGCGAGTGTTCAGTATGCCCGAGCAACCCTGACGGGAAGCTGGAACTTCGGCATCGCTCACGACGGTTGGTTGCCGTCAGCCGTCGAGTTGTGTTCCCTCGTCATTACCGAGCGGATTGTGAGCATTCGGCACGCTTGTAGGCGGTGCACTGCTCTCTCCATTGTCGTCGCTCGGCGTTGCGTCATCCGAATCGTCGAATTCTGGAGCGGCATCGATGGCCTGCTCGAGTTCATCGACGAGGAGCGATTGGGGCGCGATGATTCCTCCCCGGTACCCGGCGCGAGCAATCATGTGTGCCGACACCGGAGCGGTGATCATTTGGAAGATGAGCAAGAAGATCAGCAGGAGAATCGTGGAGAGTTGACGTTCTTGCAGGGCGATGGCCAGGAGCACGAACGCTAAGCCCAGAATTTGGGGCTTGGTCGTCGCGTGCAGGCGTGCAATGGCATCCGGAAAACGGAGAAGGCCAACGCCGGCGGCGACGGAAAGGAAGCCGCCGAGCAAGAGAAATAGGCCGGTAAGGATGTCGAGGATTGAGTCGAGAATCATGAGTTGGTTCTCCTCGACACATAGCGCGCCACCACGACGGAACCGAGGAATGCGGTGCTCGCGAGCACGAGCATTGCGGGCAGGCTTCGCGTATGGCCGTTGTAGACCATCTCCGCTCCTAGCGCGCAAATGATTGTCGTGAGCAGCATGTCTGAGGCGATCATGCGGTCAAGGATGGAGGGGCCGCGGATGATGCGGTAGAGCGCCAGTAGGCCGGCCACGAGCAGCATCACACCGACGGCAATAAATACCCATTCGCTCATCGGGTGGCCTCCGCTTCGTGAATCCGAGCAAGATCATCTTTCGATCCGATGGCGCGGACGATGCGCGCTTCGACAACGAGAACTTTGGTGCGCATCGCCTCGACGTCGGCGGCCGTTGTCGTATCGAAGGAGTGGAAATACAGGATGGCGCGTTCCCGATCGGCTTCAACGACGATGGATCCCGGAATTAGCGACATCGCAATCGCGTCGAGCGTCATGACGAAGTCGGAACGGGTGCACAGCTGAACTGCAATGACCGAGGACGTGGGAATCGGCCGCGGGTTCAGAGCCTGGAACGCCACCGTAAACGACGCTACGGTGACGTCGGCGATGAAGTGGGCGATAAAGACGAGCGAGTACCAGAGGTTCAGCCGCCCCGAAATATCGGCGGGGGGCAAATACAGCACTCGGGTCACGGCGATCGCCACGAGGAATCCGGTCAGGATGTTTAGCCACGAGAATTGGCCCCAGAGCACGCCCCAGAGCACCACGAGCCCGAGCAGCAATGGCAACTGCTGCCAGACCCGGCCGCGAACTTCGGTGCGCGAGACCTTGCGTGCACTCGCTGATTCGGAGGCGGTCGGAGTCGTTGACGCCGTTACAGAGGCGGGCTGGTTGTCATGAGGACTCATTCAAGGCCTCCGGGAAACACAGTGTTGACGTAGTAGGCCGGGCCATTGATGTTCTCACCGGCGTTAGCGCTCAGGTCGAAGAGCGGGTTCGCGAAGACGGTGAGCGCGATGCTCACCGCCACCATCGCGACGGTGGCGCCGACCATGATTCGAGGTGTTGTGCGCACTGATTCAACAGTGGGGGAGCTTCCGGTTTCTGCCCGCATCGCCAACGGATTTTCGTAGTCAGCCACCTCTTCAGCATCGCGCCAGAAGATCATGCTCCACGCGCGAGCGAGGGCATAGAGAGTGAGCAGCGACACGGCCGCGCCGCAGCCGATCAGTACCCACGCGAGCACGGAACCGTTGTTGGCCCCGGCCTCGAAAAGCGCCAACTTGCCGAGGAATCCGGAGAAGGGAGGGATGCCGCCCAAGTTCAACAGGGGGATGAAGAACAGCACCGCAATCATGGGACTGGTCTTGAGCATCCCGCCCAGTTTGTTGATGCCGGTCGTGCCACCTTGACGTTCCACCAACCCGGTGGCCAAGAAGAGGGTGGTCTGAACGGTGATGTGGTGAACGATGTAGAACGTGGCCGCGGCGAGGCCGGCCGCCGTGTCGATGCCGATACCGAACAGCATGTAGCCGATGTGGCTGATGAGCGTAAAGGACAACAGTCGCTTGATGTCGGACTGCGCAACGGCTCCCAGAATTCCGATCACCATCGTGAGCGCCGCCACAATGAGCAGCACGGTATTGAGCTGGCCATCCGGGAAGATGATCATTTCGGTGCGGATGATCGCGTAGACGCCGACTTTGGTGAGCAGGCCGGCGAAGACAGCCGTTACCGGCGCGGGCGCCATCGGGTAGGAGTCGGGCAGCCAGAACGACAGCGGGAAGACTGCGGCCTTGATGCCGAACCCAATCAGCAACATGACGTGGAGGATCAACTGGATGTCGTCGGGCAACTCCGCGAGTCGCACGGTGAGCTGCGCGATGTTGACAGTGCCGGTCGCACCGTAAATCATGGCGATGGCCGCGAGGAAGATGGCGGAGGAGACCAGGCTCACGACGATGTACACGGTGCCGGCACGGATGCGCGGCTTGGTGCCCCCCACGGTGATCAGCACGTAGCTCGCGACGAGAAGGATCTCGAAACTGACATACAGGTTGAAGAGGTCACCCGCGACGAAGGCGTTGAAGACTCCGGTCGCCAAGATGAGGTAGGTCGGATAGTAGATCGAGACGGGAGTTTCGCGGTCGCCATCGGCGAGGCCTTGGCCCACCGAGAACACGAGAACGGCCAGAAGCACAGCGGCGGAGACGACGATCATGAGGGCCGAGAGTCGGTCGACCACGAGCACGATGCCGTAGGGGGCAGGCCACCCTCCGACTTCAACGGCAATTGCGCCATTGGTGTTGACGGCCACCAGCAAGGCGGCGCCGATCAGGAGAACGGCGCTGAGTACGCTCACGGCAATGAGCGTTTGAACGCGGGGGCGGTTGGCTTGGGTGAGAGCTGCTGCCGCGCCGAGCAATGGCAGGAGAACGACAAGAGTGGTTAGTGCGCTCATGCGTCTGCCTCCTTCTCGTCAATTTCTCGCTGTCTGCGTTCGGCCGCCAGACTCTCTTGCTCCTCGCGTTCCTCTTGCTTCTTGAGGTCGAGGGCGGTGGAGATGGCCGCTGTGGCGCGAGTACCGAACTCGGTGTCGTCACCGTCGACGGCACGATCGGTGGTCACCGAGGTTTTCCTGCTGCCCATCGCGAGGTCTTCAGAATCGTCGTAGACCACATCAGCATTGGCTAGTCGCCACGACCGGTAGATAAGGGCGAGCAGGAATGCTGAGACGCCGAAGGTGATCACGATGGCGGTCAGGATGAACGCCTGCGGCAGCGGATCGGCGGTGGCATCCTCTTCGCCAAAGAACGCTGCAGCTCCGGAGGGTCCCGAGACGATGAGGATGAGGAGATTGGTGGCATTGCCCACGAGCAAGAACCCCAACAAGACGCGCGTCATGCTGCGCTCGAGAAGCAGGTATACCCCTACCGAGTAGAGGACGACCATGATGACGACGAGGGTGAGAGAGGCGTTCATATGGTGCTTCCGCTCTCGAGAGATTCAGAGGATTCTTCGCGCTGACGGTCGATCTCAGCTCCGAGGCTGCGGAGAACATCCAGCACCATTCCGATGACAACGAGGTAGACCCCGATATCGAAAATGGTGGAGGTAGAGAACTCCACATGGCCGAGCACGGGAATCGTCGTTTCGAAGAAGGTGGAGGTAAGAGCATCCGCCCCCAAGAGCAGTGGCACGGTGGCGGTTCCCGCCGCGAGTACGAGCCCGACCCCAAGGATGCGGCCGGCGTCAAAGGGTGCCGCTGCGCCGAGTTCGTAGCGTCCACCGGCGAGGTAGCGGCCTGCCAGTGCGAGTCCCGCCACGAGACCGGCGGCGAACCCGCCTCCTGGCAAATTGTGGCCAGCAAATAAGAGGTAGATCGATAGCACGATCAGGGGGTGGAAGAGCAGCCGAATAACAACTTCGAGGAGAATCGACCGGTTCTCGGGAGCCAACTTGCGGCCCGCGAGTAGCCACGCGTTGCGCGTCGACGGGTCTTGAACGCCGGGCAGATACTCGGAGGACACGACCTCACGCGACGGCTTGAGACGAGCGCGGATCGTTCCGCGGGCGCGGGTTTCGGAGACGCGGGGCAGGTTGTCGGTGCGGCTGCGCAAGAACACCAGACTGGCGACGCCGGTGGCCGCAGCCACGATCACCGAGAGTTCTCCGAGGGTGTCCCAACCGCGGATGTCGACGAGCACCACGTTGACGACGTTGCGGCCGTGACCGATCTCGTACGCGAGTTCAGGCAGCGACGCGGAGATGGGATCTGCACTTCGGGCGCCGAGCGCGACGATGGCGACGATGCCCATGAGGAGGCCGACGGAGAGGCCAACGGCAGCACGCAAAACGCGTCGCGAACTGCCGTGCGCTTTGCCCAAGCGAGCAGGAAGTCGCCGGAGCACTAATACGAAGGCAATCAGAGTGACGGTCTCGACCAGCACCTGAGTGAGAGCGATATCGGGAGCACCGTGGAATGCGAACAACGCGGCCATGCCGTATCCCACGACTCCCACGAGCACAGCAGCTTGGAACCGCTTCTGGGCGCCGAGCAGGGCGAGGGCGGCAACGATCATGACCGTACCGATAGCGAGTTGCCCCGGGCTGTCAAAGAGTCGGATGGAGTCGGGCCACGTGCGATTCAGCGCCAGCGTGCTGCCTACCGAACCGACCATCACGAGCAGGATGACGGTGAGGTAGAACGGTAGTGAACCTCGTTGAGTGGTTGCTGTCACTCGCAGGGCAATGCGGTCGAGAGTGCGCAGGCCGGAGCGGTACAGCTTGTTCGAGTCGACCAGCGAGGGCACTCGGGACTGAAGCCTGAAGACCTGGGCGCGTGCCCAGAAGAGTGCGAGACCGCCAATGAGGGTGGCCGCAGAGATAAAGAAGGCCGCATCGAAGCCGTGCCAGAGCTTGAGGGAGTACTCGTAGCCCTCTGAAGGGAACAGCTGCGAATAGCCTTCGAGCACGGTTCCGATGGTGCCGAAGAGCGGTGCGAGCACGAGGCCAGTGAGCGCAAGAATGGCCGGCGATGACAGGAACCAGACATTCTCATGCAGCGGCCGCACTGTCTCGACGCCCTCTTTGCGGGCGAAGGCGCCCCAGAGGAAACGTGCGCTGTAGGCCACAGTGAGGGTGGACCCGACGGCGACTCCGACGACCGCGATCCATCCGAGTGCCGATCCCGCGCTGGCACTTTCGAGGAAGCTGGCGAGAACTGCTTCCTTTGCGACGAACCCGGCGGTGAAGGGGATACCGGCCATCGATGCTGCGGCGATGATCGCGACCGTGGCGAGGAAGGGGGCTTCGCGGCCGAGCCCGCTCAACTTGGTGAGGTCGCGCGTTCCGACGCGGTGGTCAATGAGCCCGACGACCATGAACAGCGCCGCCTTGAAGAGAGCGTGGGCAAGCAGCAGCGCGACTCCAGCGAGAGCCGCGGTGCGAGTGCCAAAACTCACGATCGTCAGCAAGAACCCGAGCTGACTGACGGTGCCATAGGCAAGCAAAAGTTTGAGGTCGACCTGGGTGAGCGCGCGCCATCCGCCCACCAGCATCGTGAAGACTCCCAACCCGAGGAGCAGCGGCTGCCAGCCGGGGGTTTCAGCGAACCCGGGTGCCAGTCGAGCGATGAGGTAGATACCCGCCTGCACCATCGCGGCAGCATGCAGATAGGCGCTGACCGGGGTCGGGGCGGCCATCGCCGAGGGCAGCCAAAACTGGAACGGAACGATGGCCGACTTGCTGAGCGCGCCCACGAGAATCAGCATGATCGCGATGGTGACAGTGGTGCCCTCGGGGGTGAGGTCGATGAGCCGCGCCAAGCTGGCAGTGCCGGTGCGTTCGGCCAGCATGACGAGCCCAACCAACATCACGAGCCCACCGGCGGTCGTGACGATGAGGGCCTGCATTGCAGCAATGCGGCTCGCGAGTCGACCGGTGTTGTGGCCGATAAGGAGGAACGAGAACACCGTCGTGGCTTCCCACAGGATGAAGAGCAAGTAGACGTTGTCGGCGATCACGAGGCCGTACATCGTGCCCGTGAACGCGAGGAAGACCGCAGCGAAGCGACCAAGACCTTCTTCGGTGGCAGCGAAGTACTTGATGCAATAGAGCATCACGAGTGTGCCGACGCCGGTAACGACGAGGGCAAGCAGCCACGAGAGGGTGTCTACCCGAAAACTCAGATCGAGGTTCAGCTGGGAGATCCAGGGAATGGTTTCCGTCGGCGGCGTATCCGCGAGAACGGCGGGAGTCTGCAGCAGGGTATAGATAAATGCCGCTGCGGGAATGATGGCCGTAACGAAGAAAACACGAACGCCAATGCGGCGGGTGAGCGCAGGGATCACGAGGGAAACGAGCGCGAACGCACCGAGCAGCGCTATCACAGGGCTCTCCGCTGTGAGCTGGGGCTGGAACCTTGCGGATTCAGTGCAGTTCTCCCTTAGGGTGCTCGATCTGGCAGTCGAGTGCTGCAGCGCAACCAGGGCGAGTGGTGTTGCGGCAGAGTGGCGAGATGGTCGGTGTCTTCGTCACGAACATTCTACCGGACGAATATCTGGACGGGTGGTGAAGGTGTCGATGGGGGTGCTGCAGGGATTCGCAGAGACCACTTCGGCAATCCTCTCTCGATCACACTGGGTAGCTCTAAGGTCGATGACATGGCAGAAATAGTGATTGTCGACTCGAAGGAGGCGGCGGGCGAAGTCGCTGCCGACCTCATCGAGGCACTCGTGCGTCGGACCCCGGATGCCGTCCTAGGCCTAGCAACCGGGTCGACGCCCTTAACAACGTGGGCTGCGCTCGCGGCTCGAGCCCTCGACCTTTCTGCTGTGCGGGGGTTCGCCCTCGATGAATATGTCGGATTGCCTGCGGGACATCCCGAAAGCTACCGCTCGGTGATCACGCGCGAAGTTGTTGAACCGCTCGGGTTAACGCCCGAGCTCGTGCAGGTGCCGGCGGAGAGCGGGCCCATCGAAACGGCGGGTGATGACTATGAGCGCGCGATTGTGGCGGCGGGTGGTGTTGACCTGCAGATTCTCGGAATCGGTTCGACCGGGCACATCGGGTTCAACGAGCCGGGATCGTCATTCGCGTCGCTCACGCGGGTGAAGACCCTCACGCAGCAGACCCGGCTCGACAATGCGCGCTTCTTCGATTCGCCCGAGGACGTGCCCAAGCACTGCATCACGCAGGGGCTCGGCACCATTCAGAGGGCAGGGCATCTGGTGCTGCTCGCGTTTGGCGAAGCGAAGGCGGCGGCGCTCGCGGGAGCGGTCGAGGGGCCGGTGACGGCGAGCCTGCCGGGATCGGCAATTCAGCTGCACTCAACCGTCACGGTAATTGTGGACGAGGCTGCGGCATCCGAGCTGAAGTATGCCGACTACTACCGCTACTCCTGGGAGAACCGCCTCGACTGGGAACGGCTGCGCTAAGCCATGACGAACTATGTGGCGCTGCTTCGGGGCATCAATGTGGGCGGCTCGAACGTGATCAGCATGGCGGCGTTGAAAGAGTGCTTCCGTGATGCCGGTTTCGGTGACGTGCGCACCTACATCCAGAGTGGCAACGTCGTGTTCGCCTCTGATGCAACCGGCACTGCCGAGCTCGAAGTCACAATTGAGCGGATGCTGGGCGAGCGGTTGGGCGCAGACGTCCTCACCGTCGTGCGCTCCCGCGACGAGTTCGCGGCGACCGTGGCGGCTGCCCCGAGTAACCACGGTGCTGCGGAACTGCTGAGCGACGTGCTCTTTCTCAAGCGGCCTCTGACGGCCGCCGAAGCACTGACGCAACTGCCCGAACTCAATCCGCAGGTCGACTCTGTCTCAGCCGGCCCAGACGCGCTCTACTTCTCGCGCACCGTTGCCGATTCAGCGAAATCGCGCATCGACCGACTGCGCGCAAACCGCCTCTCTAAGCGGATGACGGTGCGCAACTGGCGCACGACCCTGAAACTGCGCGACCTGCTCGAGCTCGGCTAGCGGAAGATGATCGTGCGGGCCCCATCGAGCAGCACGCGGTCTTCGGCGAACCATTTCACGGCTTGCGTGAGGGTGCGGCTCTCTTCGTCTTGACCGATCGACCTGAGTTCGCTTGAGGTGCTCGCGTGATCCACGCGCACGACGTTTTGCTCAATGATCGGGCCCTCGTCGAGGTCGCTCGTCACGAAGTGGGCCGTGGCACCGATGAGTTTCACGCCGCGAGCGTGGGCCTGCTTGTAGGGGTTCGCACCCTTGAAGCCGGGCAGGAAGGAGTGGTGGATGTTGATGATCTTGCCACTCAACTGCGCGCACAGTTCAGGCGACAGAATCTGCATGTAGCGGGCGAGCACCACGAGCTCAATGTCGTGCTCTTCGACAACTTCGATGATGCGCTCTTCGAACGCCAACTTCTGGCCGGGCGTCGTGACCGCGTGCGACTCGAACGGCACTTCATAGAACGCGGCGAGCGAGCCCAGATCGGGGTGGTTGCTCATGATCAGCGGCATATCGATGGGCAACTGGCCAGCGCGCTGGCGGTAGAGAAGGTCGTTGACGCAGTGTCCGGCCTTGGATGCCAATACGAGGGTGCGCAGCGGGCGCCCCACAACGTCGAGTTGCCATTCCATCCTGTACCGCTCGGTCACGGGGGCGAGGGCTTGCTCGAATACTTCGCGCGGTGCATCCGACTCCACTTGAAGGCGCATGAAAAAACGGCCGGTGTCGCCGCTGGAGAACTGCTGCGACTCTGTGATGTTGCCGCCGGCCTCAACGATGGCGCCACTGATGGCGTGAACGATGCCGGGCTTGTCGTCACAAGTGAGAGTTACGATCCAGTGCATTGAGGTAGTCACTGATTTAGCGTACCGGTGCTCACGGTAGAGTTAGTCAAACATGAGCACGCCACACACTTCCTCGCCATCGTCTTCTCAAGCATTTCCGTGGGCGGGCCTCTTCACTCTCTCGGCACTGATCTTCACCTCGGTAACCAGCGAATGGTTGCCCACCGGTTTGTTGCCGGAGATCGCCGCCGAGTTGTCGGTGTCAGAGTCGCAGGTTGGTCTGCTCATCACGATCTTCGCCGCGACTGTCGTTATCTCTACGGCTCCGCTCGCCGCACTCACGCGTAACCAGCCCCGCAAGAAGCTCGTGATCATCGTGCTGATTGTCTTCGTGATCGGCAACCTGCTTGCTGCCGTGGCGCCCAACTATGCGGTGCTCGTGATCGCCCGCATCATCGGTGGGCTGTCGCACGGACTGTTCTGGGCGGTAGTCGGTGCCTACTCAGCTCACCTCGTTCCGCCGCACCAGGTTGGCCGCGCCGTTGCTGTCACGAGCGCGGGCGCGACTGCCGCCTTTGTGCTCGGAGTGCCCGTAGGAACCGCTCTCGGTCACGCCCTCGGCTGGCGCCTCGCCTTTGTCGTCATCGCGATCATCATCGCGGCCCTCACCATCATGGTCGTGCGCATCTTGCCACCTGTCGATCACCAGCAGCCCCTCGCCACCGGCGAGATCTCGATCCCGCTGCGCAAAGACCGGTCAGTTCCCGGCGTGATCTACGTGTGTATCTTGGTCGCTCTCGTGATGCTCGGCCACAACCTCTTCTACACCTACATCGTTCCGTACCTGATCGGCCCGGCCGGAATCGACACCGGTGCCGTCGCCGGCGTGCTCCTCATCTTCGGTGCCGCTGGTGCGCTCGGGCTCGCGCTCGCCGGTCTCCTGATCGACCGCTTCCCGCGCAGCATCATCCCCGTCACCGTTGCGCTCGTCGCTATCTGCGCCGTGCTGCTCGCCATGTTCCCCGCCGAGCCCGCCATCATGTTCACCGTCATCGTCGTCTGGGGAACCGCTTTCGGCGGCGTTCCCGCGATGATGCAAACGCGACTCTTACAACTGGCCTCCCCGCGCATGCGCGACGTCGGCTCTGCATACCTCACGACCTCGTTCAACATCGGTATCGGTGGCGGCGCGCTCGTGGGCGGCATCCTGCTCGACAACTACGGGGTCATCTCGTTGCCCTACGTCGACGCCGCCATTCTGGGTGTTGCTGTGATCTTCGCGATCATCGGCGGCGAACTGCTTAGGCGACGAGGCGCGAAGGCCGCGGCAATTCGCGACCAGCAGCCCACACCGCCCGTACCCTAAAGTCGGCATCGAGCAGCACGGCGTCGGCGGCGAATCCGGGTGCAAGCGAACCTAGGTCGCCGGAGCGCCCAATGGCCCGGGCAGGAACAGCGGTAGCCGCGGCAACAGCTTGGGGCACGCTCAATCCCACTTCGGTGACAGCGCGGCGCACCGCGGCATCCATCGTCAAGGTCGATCCGGCAATTGCGTCGCTGTCGCTCAAGCGGGCAACGCCGTCGGTCACCGTGACATCGAGCGAGCCGAGAAGGTAGTGACCGTCACCAGCGCAGGTCGCAGCCATCGCGTCGGTAACGAGCGCGATGCGGCCCGGGGCCGAAGCGAACAACATTTTTACGACATCCGGATGCACATGCACACCGTCATTGATGACCTCGAGCGTGACGCCGGGGGAGTGGAAAGCGGCAGCCACTGGGCCGGGAGCGCGGTGATGGATTTCGCGCATGCCGTTGAACGCGTGCGTCAGAATGCTGGCGCCAGCCTCAAACGCGGCGCGAGTCTCGGCGTAGGTGGCGGCCGTGTGGCCAACCGCTACGCGCACATCGGCGGCGACGAACTGGGCAACAGCGTCGGCGCCGCCCGAAAGCTCAGGGGCCAGTGTGGCCTGGCGCAGAGTGCCATTGGCCGCAGCCATTAGTTGCTCGATCTCGGTGGGCGTGGGGGCGCGAAGTGTGGCCGGGTTGTGTGCGCCACGGAACCCCTGATCAATGAACGGGCCCTCAAGGTGGCTGCCCAACACGAGCGGGTCGCGTCGCGTGAGTTCGGCGACCGCGGCCAGCCGTTCGACGAGCCGTTCGTGGCCATCGCTAATGAGCGAAAGAACAGACCGGGTGGTTCCGTGGCTGCGGTGGGCGGCAAGCGCCGTCGTGATGGCGGCTATTCCGTCATCGAAGGAGACACCGTCGGCGCCGTGACAGTGGATGTCGATAAAGCCGGGAGTAAGGAAGTCGCCTTCGGCGTCGGTAACGATGGTTGCCGCATCCGCTCCCTCGCGCCAGGAGCCCCCAGTGCCGGTGGCCGCAATGCTGTCGTTCGTGAACGCTACCCACGCGTTGTCGCGCTGCACACCGTCGCTCACGAGCGTCGCGGAGTGGATGATGCGGGTAAACATGGGTTCCGTTCAGGGGAGGAAGGGTGCTCTCAGGCGTGGCGTTTAGCGCGACGATGTAGTCCAAAGTCTGACAGAAATAGGGTGTATCTCAAGGGTGCGTTA
This sequence comes from Salinibacterium sp. SWN248, assembly GCF_015864575.1. Classification (GTDB taxonomy): domain Bacteria; phylum Actinomycetota; class Actinomycetes; order Actinomycetales; family Microbacteriaceae; genus Rhodoglobus. The sequence continues at coordinate 922,362 of NZ_JADYWW010000001.1, forward strand.
GACCACTTTGGGCTCAGACTTCTTTCCGGCCCTGCGGAAATGAGACAAACACTAACTGCTTGCGTTGAGCGTTCACCCGGTATCTTGGAAGTATCCACCCCGTCGCAAGGAGATCATCTGTGTCAACGTTCCTTTCGCCTCTCTCTGAGGTAGACCCTGAGATCGCTGCGGTGCTCGCTCAAGAGCTCGACCGTCAGCGCAATACTCTCGAGATGATCGCGAGTGAGAACTTCGTTCCGCGCGCTGTTCTTGAGGCGCAGGGGTCGGTTCTCACCAACAAGTACGCCGAGGGGTACCCCGGGCGCCGCTACTACGGTGGTTGCGAATTTGTGGATATTGCCGAGAAGCTTGCCATCGACCGCGCCAAGAGCCTCTTCGGTTCCGCGTTCGCTAACGTTCAGCCCCACTCGGGTGCGTCGGCCAACGCCGCCGTACTGTCGGCTATCGCCAAGCCCGGCGACCGCATCCTCGGTCTCTCGCTCGACCACGGCGGGCACCTCACGCACGGCATGCGTTTGAACTTCTCCGGCAAGCTTTACGAAGCTCACGCTTACGGCGTGAACGAAGAGACCGGCGTTCTTGATATGGCGGATGTTCGTGCCAAGGCCATTGAGGTTCAACCGCAGGTCATCATCGCTGGGTGGTCTGCCTACTCGCGTCAACTCGACTTCGCCGAGTTCCGTTCGATCGCCGATGAGGTCGGAGCTGTGCTCTGGGTCGACATGGCGCACTTCGCCGGACTCGTTGCCGCAGGCCTGCACCCGAACCCCGTTCCTTTCGCGGATGTCGTGTCGTCGACCGTTCACAAGACCATTGGTGGACCGCGCTCGGGCTTCATCCTCACGAACAACGTTGATATCGCCAAGAAGATCAACTCCAACGTGTTCCCCGGTCAGCAGGGTGGACCGCTCATGCACGTGATCGCTGCCAAGGCGACCGCCTTCATGCTGGCAGCATCCGATGATTTCAAGGATCGCCAGGAGCGTACCCTTCGCGGCGCGAAGCTTCTCGCTGAGCGTCTCGTGCAAGACGACATGACGGCACTCGGCATCGACGTGCTCACGGGTGGCACCGACGTGCACCTCGTGCTCGTCGACCTGCGCAAGTCAGAACTCAACGGTCAAGAAGCCGAAGATCTGCTGCACTCGGTCGACATCACCGTGAACCGTAACGCTGTTCCGGCCGACCCGCGCCCGCCGATGGTGACCTCTGGTCTCCGTATCGGTACGCCAGCTCTCGCCACCCGCGGTTTTGATGACGCCGAGTTCACCGAGGTCGCCGACATTATCGCCGAAACCCTCAAGCCCGGGGCAGACCTTGCCGCGCTGCAGGCGCGTTCGCGTGCGCTCGCCGACGCCTTCCCGCTCTACGAAGGCCTCGAGAGCCCCGGCAGCTGGGCCTAAATAACCCAGAACTGGGCTGAAACAGCCTGAAGCCAAAGACCTCGTCACCTTGTCATTGCGGCGGCGGGGTCTTTGGCGTTAAACGATGTGTACTTCGACACCGGCGGCCCGCATGCGGTCCAATTCCTCAGGGTCGGCCGTGGCATCCGTAATGAGGGTGTGCACGCTCGAGATCTCGGTGACGCGCGCGAGCGCCAGCCGACCGATCTTCGATCCGTCGGCCACGACCACGGTGCGCTGGGCATGAGTCACCATGGCGTTATTCGTGCGCGCTTCGGTCTCGTCGTGAGTGGTAACGCCGCCCTCTACCGAGATGCCGTCGCTGCCCAAGATGGCAGTGCCGACGTTGATGGCATTGAAAGTATTCTCGGCAAGAACCCCGACGAGTTCGAGGGATTGGGGGCGTAGTAGCCCGCCGGTCATCACAACTTTGAGCTGGGGATACGACGTGACGAGCCCGGCGATGGTGAGCGAGTTGGTCACGATCGTGAGCTCGGGGTGGGTGGAGAGCGCTCGTGCGACGTAGGCCGTCGTCGAACCGCCGCTGAGCGCGACCGCATGCCGCCCCGAGGGAACCAAAGTCGCCATGCGAGCGGCGATTGCTTTCTTGGCATCCTGCGATTGGGAATCACGAAAAGTGACCGGCAGCTCGTGCCGGGCCTCGATGACGGTGGCACCGCCATGAGTGCGCACCAAAAGCTGTTGGTATTCGAGCTCTGCAAGGTCGCGCCGCACAGTGGCCGGTGAGATCGAGAGTGTCTCTGCGAACTCACTCAGCGATACTGACCCACGCTCTGAGAGAAGATCGAGGATGGCGATCATGCGCGTCGAGCGTTTAGTGGAGGCGGCGTGACGCTTCGTGTTGTCGATGACCATGCCACCCATTATCCATCCTTTGGTCAAATTCGCTCACCCAAAATGATCGTTTTGCGGCTATTGCGCTCATTATCTTGCGCGAATCACTCAGTGTACGTAAAGATCGACCCATGACCCACATTGTCTTTATCGGTGCGGGAAGCGTCGTGTTCTCCCGCCAGCTCATTGCGGACCTCTTGCGCTTCGACGACCTTCCTCAGCTCACGCTCGTGCTGCACGATATCGACGCCGAGCGCCTGCGCGTTGCGGCTGAAACGGCGACGAAACTTTCGACCCAACTCGACCGTGCGGTCACCGTGGTTTCTACCCTCGATCGGCGCGAGGCGCTCGCCGGGGCAGACTTCGTGATCAATATGGTGCAGGTCGGTGGCATCGACTCGACCCGCACCGATCTCGAAATTCCGGCCAAGCACGGACTTCGTCAAACGATCGGTGACACCACCGGTGTCGGTGGTGTCTTCCGCGCCCTGCGTACCTTCCCGCTGCTCTCCGCCATCGCTGCGGACATGCTCGAACTCTGCCCGGATGCGTGGTTCCTGAACTACACAAACCCGATGGCGATGAACGTGTGGTGGCTGAGTGTCGTTGCCCCCGACCTCAAGGTTGCCGGAATCTGCCACAGCGTCTACTGGACAGTAAGCGACCTGTGCGACCTCATCGGCGTGAAACTTGACGACACTCACTACCGGGCTGCTGGGGTAAACCACCAAGCGTGGCTCTACGAGTGGTCCCTCGATGGTGAAGACCTGTACCCGCGCCTGCGCGCCGCGATTGAGGCTGACCCAGAACTGCTTGATCGAGTGCGCGTGGAGATGTTCCGCCGCATCGGTTATTACCCCACGGAAACGAGCGAGCACTCCTCCGAGTACCTCTCGTGGTTCTTGCGCTCCGACGAACAAATTGCCCGGTTCCGGCTCCAGCCGCTTGAGTACCTCGGTATCAGCGAAGAGAACGTCGCTGACTTTGCACGAGCTCAAGAGGCGCTCGCCGCGGGTGAAGAACTGGAACTCGAAGAGGGGGCCGCTGAATACGCACCCCAAATCATCCATTCGATCCTGACCGGCACCGAACGAATCGTGCATGTCAATGTGGTCAACCGTGGATTGATCTCCAACCTCCCCGAGGGTGCGATCGTCGAGGTGCCGGCAACGGTTGATCGCTCAGGGATTACACCGCACGTTGTCGGAGCGATTCCGACCCAGGGGGCAGCGCTTAACCGCAGCTACCTCTCGGTCGCCGAGCTCACCATTGAAGCGGCTCTCACGGGCGATTCTGATCGTGTTCGCCAAGCGCTGCTCGCCGACCCGAACGCGATTTCGACGCTCACCCCGGAGCAAATTTGGGCGCTCTGTGACGAGATGACCGAAGCGCACGCGGCCGTTCTGCCGGTGTCACTCGGCGGGCAGACGGAGCTGATTTTGCCATGACTCTGTCTTCTGCCGGCGAACTCGTCGCGTCGGCCGTCGAGGGTAACCTCGCCGTGCCGGCGTTCAACGTCATCACCCTCGAACAGGCCGAGGCCATCGTTGCGGGCGCTGAGAATGCAGGCATTGGCGTACTGCTCCAGATCAGCGAGAATGCGGTGCACTATCACCGGCAGATGGAGCCGTTGCTCGCCGCCTGTCGCGAGATTGCCGAAGCGTCGCTAGTGCCGATCGGCATTCATCTCGACCATTTCGAGAGCGCTGAACTCATCGAACATGCGCTCGAGGTTGGTTCTGGCTTGGGGGTGCGTTCTCTCATGGTAGATGCCTCGAAACTTGAGTATTCAGCGAACGTCGCGTTCACGGCATCCGTCGTGGATCACGCCCATGCTTTGGGCTGGTGGGTCGAGGCGGAGCTCGGTGAGATTGGCGGCAAGGATGGCGCCCACGCGCCGGGCGTGCGCACTGACGCCGTCGAGGCGCGGAAGTTCGTTGCCGCGACCAACGTCGACGGTCTCGCGGTCGCAGTGGGTAGTTCCCACGCTATGACGGAGCGTACGGCAGCGCTCGACATCGACCTCATCCGCACGATCGCCGAGTTGCTTCCGGTGCCTCTGGTGCTTCACGGGTCATCGGGGGTGGCGGATGACGAGCTGCGGCGAGCAGTCGAGGCGGGCATCCGCAAGGTTAATATCGGAACGGCGCTCAACCTCACGGCTACTGCCGCGTTGCGCGCGGAGCTTGCTCGAATGCCGGATGCTGTCGATCCCCGAAAATTTACCGCGCTGGGCAGCGCTCAAGTGACTGACCTCGTTGCGCACTTGTGCTCTGTCGTCTGAAACTGACCAGCACGAAACGAGACTGGGCGGCAGGGATCGTGCCCGAGCGCGAGCCCCTGCCACCCGCTCTGGCGTTACCGGCCGAGCTATGCCGGCTAGCTCAGAGGCCGAGCACGCGGCGTGCGTTGTCGCGGTACACCGACTGAAGGGTGTCCCTGCCGAGCGCAAGCGCCGACACTGTCCATCGCCCCTGGGGCGGCACCGGATCGCCCGGCGCGTACTCGAAGGCCTCGTCCGCTGTCTCAAGAAAGCGGAAGTGCAACCGATACTGCTCGACTGTGATCGCGTAGATGTCGGTGCCGAACAAAACGCGATCGGGGTGGCGGGCGAGCAATGCGGCGAAGCGCCGCGGCTGTCTCCCAAGTTCTGCCATGCGTCCGCCAATATCGATCGTGTAGTTCGAACACGCATCCAGCAGGCGTTCGACGCGATCGAGATCTTCGGCGGCGCAGCCGGCGTGAGCGCCGATGAAGGTCGTGCTGGGGCAGCCACTCACTAGCGTGGCATGGGCGTCGAGCAACCGATCAAAGGTCGGGTGCACAGCGGTATCTCCGAACCACCACTCTTCGGCTTCGAGCAATTCGTCGAGTCGCTCGTTGTGGGCGTCGAGTGGCTCGAAGAAGGCTCGGGGGTCCGCGGTGTGAATGAGCACCGGCAGTCCCAGCTCGCCGGCGTGCGCAACAATGTCGAGCACTCGGGGGTCGTCGGGCAGGATGAGGCTCCCGTCAGCGTCACGAATGGTGAGCCCCAGGTCTTTCCAGATCTTGAGCCCACGAGCACCGCGTCGCGCACTGTCGTTGAGGGAAGCGCGTAATTGATCGACTCCGTCGAGCTCTGCAAGCAGAGCCCATTCGAGTTGGCAGAACGTGAGAAAGCGGCCCGGGTAGGCGTTGTCATACCGCTCCACGTTGGCGCTAACCTCATCGCCCCAGAGCCCGTCGAGGTTCACGATGGTCTGCACATTGGTGCTGTCCATGAGAGAGACCAGAGCGGCGACATCCGGGATCATCCACTCGCCATTACTCAGCCAACGACCCAGATGGTTGTGCACGTCGATGGCGGGCACGGCTGCCTGATCGACCGCGCTGACGGAGGCTGATAGCTGAGATTGAGGGTGCCACGCGGCTAGGGGAAGGTGGCGAAGTTCATCCCGAATTTGGTCAGACATGGGTGCTCCTCTGGAAAACGATCAATGAAAGTGATCATGTTGGGCAGTTTTCTTGTCAAACGATCACTTTGAGGCCACTATTGCACCACACCTTGCGACCTAGGGGAATCCCATAGCAAGTAAAAGTAAACGGAGAAATCGAATGTCGATCACTGCGACCGAAATCACTACCCAGCCGTCGATGTGGCGCACGGCTCTCGAACAGGTCGAGATTGCCCGCGAATTATTGGCCGCGCCCGGAGAGCGAGTGCTCGTCATCGGTTGTGGCACATCGGCGTTCGTCGCTGAATCATTCGCATGGCTGCGTGAGAGCGCGGCGCTCGGCGAAACCGACGCCAACTACGCCTCCGAACTGCGGGTCTGGCGAGAGTACGACCGTGTCATCGCCATCACGCGCTCCGGAACGACCAGCGAAGTCATCGACGCTCTGAGCACAGTGCCCGAGGGCGTGCGCACCGTCGTGATCACGGGCGTCGCCGACTCACCGGCAGCGCTGCTCGCCAACGACGTTCTCTTGCTCGACTACGCGGACGAAGAATCGGTCGTGCAGACACGATTCCCGACTACCTTCTTGTTTCTGGCGCGTGCTGCGTTCGGTCTCAGCGTCGACGGGTTGAGCGACCAACTTGACGCAGCGCTCGCCGAGCCGCTGCCCGTCAACGCTGGTGACTTCGACCACTTCGTTTATCTCGGCACCGACTGGAGCTACGGACTCGCGCAAGAAGCAGCGCTCAAAATTCGCGAAGCGGCACAGGCGTGGTCGGAGTCATACCCTCTTCTCGATTACCGTCACGGTCCGTTGGCCGTCGCCCACGTAGGTTCGCTCGTCTGGATGTTTGGCGCGGCCGACGAGGCGCTCGCTGAGCAGATCCGCGCGACGGGGGCAACTGTTCTCCTCGGCTCCCACGACCCTCTCGTCGAGCTCGTGCAGGCGCAGCGCCTTGCCGTAGAGCTGGCCGAAGCGCGTGATCTCAACCCCGACAAGCCGAGGCACCTCACCCGCTCGATCATTCTGAGCTAAATAGCCTCACCACCGCAGACCCCCCCCAGCCCCACCCGCACAATTGATCCAGGAGTAAACAATGAGAAAACCCTCTTCTTCAGCATCGCGGCGCTTAGCAAGTATTGCCGTGACTGCAACTGCCGCTCTGGTGCTTGCGGGGTGTAGCGCGAGTCAAGGCGCTACGACCCTCGACCCCGAAGCGGATGTCACGCTCACGTGGTGGACGGGGCAGACGGATGACGCGCAGAAGACTTTGGAAGCCCTCGCCGCTGAATTTGAAGAGGACCACCCCAACGTGACGATCGATGTGTCGCCGGGCTCGTCCTCAACTGAGGAGCTGCTGCAGAAGCTCTCCGCCGGTTTCGCTGGGAACAGTTACCCCGATATTTCCTATTCTTTCGGAGCCTGGGCGAGTCAGCTCGAAAGCTCCGGCCGCACGCTCGACATTACGGAACAAGTGGCGGATCCTGCTGTCAAGTGGGAGGAGTTCTCCGAGTCAGCGCGTCAAACGACGCAACCGACTGGGGACAAAACGATCGGGTTCCCGGCGATCGTCGATAACCTCTCTCTCATCTATAACGAGACCGTCTTCGATGCCGCTGGCGTCGCCTACCCGACGGACGATTGGTCGTGGGACGACTTCCGCGATGCTGCTGCGAAGCTTACGGATGCTGCGACTGACACCTACGGCTACGCCTATTCGGTGTCTGGTTCAGAAGAGACCACGTGGCAGTTCTGGCCACACCTGTGGCAGGAGGGTGGAGAGATCCTTGGTGATGACGGTCTGGCCGCTTTCGATTCCGACGCGGGAGTTCGTGCTCTCACGCTCTTGCGCGACATGGCGATCGACGACAAGAGCATCTACCTTGACCAAACCGATACTAAGTTCGCGCAGCTCTTTGCGAGCGACCGCATCGGAATGATGACCTCTGGTCCGTGGCAGTTGTACGACCTCACGGTCGCAGCCACCGACTACGGGGTAGTGCAGCTTCCGGGAACAGACGGCGATCACCAGACCGTGTCCGGCCCAGACATCTGGGCTTTGTTTGACCACGATGACAAGAATCGTGAGTACTGGACCTTCGAGTTCACGAACTGGCTCACGTCAGCGGAACAGGATGAACGGTGGAATGTCGCTCTGGGCAACCTCCCGATTCGCTCCTCGGAGATCGACTCTGCGGCATTCGCCGAACAGGTTGAGGCTTACCCCGGACTTGACGTTATGGCCGCGAACAACGACAACGCTCTCCAAGCCCGCCCCACAGTTGAGGGCTACGTCGGCCTGTCGGAATCAATCGGCAACGCCATTTCCGAAGTGCTTCAAGGTAAGGGCGAGCCGAAGACTGCTCTCGAAGAAGCAGCAGCCGACGCCAACGATTCACTCCAGTAGCCAGTCGGAATAGAAGGAAATCATGACAACGAGACCGTTGCTGAAGCCGCCCCTCCGATCCCCAGGTGTGCAGCGCGCGCAGCGGTCTCGTCGTCGTTTTCGTGACGACCTGAGTGGTTGGCTTTTCGTCGCACCAGCGTCAATTCTGGTGCTGGGACTATCGTTCTTTCCCGCCGTCTGGTCGTTTATCCTCTCGCTGCAGGAATGGAATGGCTTCAGCGAACCTGAGTTCGTTGGTCTCGACAACTACTCCGCGCTCATTACGGATGACGACTTCGCTTCAGCGGTAATGCACACCGGTATCTACACGGCACTCTTTGTGCCGATGTCGGTGCTGGCAGGCCTCTTTCTCGCAGTGGCGCTTAACCGCAAGATCCGCTTCATCGGTTTGTACCGCACAGCAATTTTCGTGCCCTTCGTCGCCTCAGCAGCGGCGACCGGAATTCTCTCGACCTACCTGTTCAACCCCCAATTCGGTTTGGTCAACAATGTGCTGCGTGTTCTCGGGCTTCCCGCCCAAGGATGGCTCGAGGACCAGACGCAGGCCATGTTCGTGATCGCGCTGATGTCGTTGTGGGGGCAAGCGGCCTTCACCACGGTGATCTATCTCGCCGCGTTGCAAGACGTGTCTCCCGAGCTTCTTGAAGCCTCTCGGCTCGACGGAGCTAACCCGTGGCAGTCGTTCTGGAGTGTCGTGTGGCCGTCGCTTCGCCCGGTCACCATTTTTGTGACGATCTGGCAAACTATTGGAGCTATCCAGCTCTTTGACCTTGTCTACACGACGACGCGAGGCGGGCCACTCGACGCCACCAAGACGATCGTTTACTACCTCTGGGAACAAGCGTTCCGCCGGCTCGAATTCGGCTACGGCTCAGCAGTGGCGTACGCCCTCTTCGCTCTCACTCTCGTTATCACCATCGGTGTCGTGTTGTATTCGCGTCGCCGAGGACAGGACGCATTCTGATGACCGCCCTTGATTCGCGACCCACCGTCGATGAAGCTGTGCAGACCACGGTCGCCCCGGTTGCTCGCGCTCGAACTCCACGTCGGCGCCGAATGAGCGGATGGCACTTTGTGCTCGCTCCTATTGCCCTGCTCTTTCTCTTGCCATTCGTGCAGATGTTTATGGCATCAGTTTCTCCCGCCAAAGAGTTGGTGAGTTATCCGCCGCCATTCATTCCTTCCCGGATCGACTTCACCGGGTTCATCGCGCTCTTTCAGAACACCGACATCATGCTTTGGCTGCTCAACAGCACCATCGTGTCGGCGACGGCGATCGCTTCCCACCTCGTATTTTGTTCGTTGGCAGGCTACGGCTTCGCGCGCCTGACATTTCGGGGCAGGAACTTCGGAATCTTCGCCATTCTGGGCACCATCATGATCCCCACCCAGCTGCTCATGATCCCGACCTACGTGCTGTTCTCACGGTTAGGTCTCGTCGATGGGCTCGGAGCCGCAATCGTGCCCTGGCTTGCTACCGCGTTCGGGGTGTTTTTGATGCGCCAATTCTTCATGTCGCTTCCACGCGAGCTTGAGGAAGCAGGTCGAATTGATGGAGCGTCTCGATGGCAGATTTTCATTCGCATCATTCTCCCTCTGGCCAAGCCGGCGCTCGCGACGCTCGCGATTTTCACACTGCTGGGATCATGGAACGACTTGGTCTGGCCCCTCATCGCGATTAATAACGACAACGCGTTTACCCTGCAGTTGGGTATCGCCAATTTCCAGGGAACGCGACGCACGCAGTGGAGTCTTCTCATGGCAGCGAATGTGGTCGCCACGATGCCCCTCATCCTGTTCTTCCTGTTTGCTCAGAAACAGTTCATTCAAACCATGACCATGACAGGACTACGCGGATGACCGCTCAATACCCGGTGCTCGTTGTCGGCGACGCGAATGTTGATCTTGTCGTGCGCGGCGATGTTGTTCCCCGATTCGGGCAGGTCGAGCAGCTTCTGGAGCACGCTAACCTCGTGCTCGGCGGCAGCGCGTGCATCATGGCGTCTGGCCTCGCTCAGCTGGGGGTTCCCACGTCTGTTGTCGCAGTGATCGGTGACGATGAATTCGGCGGGATCATGCGCGACTCATTGGCTTCCGCCGGGGTCGATGTCTCTGCGTTGCACGTTGACCCACAGGTTCCGACCGGCATCTCGGTGATCCTTTCGACAGCGGATGACCGTGCGATTCTTACTCTGCCGGGAACGGTGCCACTGCTCACGAGCGCTCACGTGCTCGCTGCTGTGGAGTCTTCTCAGGCCCACTGGGTGCACTTTGCTTCGCCCTTCTTGATGCCGGAGTTCACCGCGGGGCTCCCGGCGTTGTTGGCGGAGCTCAAAGTGCAGGGTATTCGTACCAGCCTCGACACCAATTGGGACCCGGCCGACGAGTGGGCAGGACTGGGTGAAGTGCTTCCGCTGATCGATGTGCTGCTGCCCAATCGGGCTGAACTCGATGCCATCACTGCCGCGGTGGGGGAGATCGAATGTCGCGTCGTGGTGAAGGATGGCGCAGCGGGCGGATGGTCGAGATCACCGGACGGTACGACGGTGCGGGCTCCGGGCATCCACCTCGATGTCGTGGACACCACGGGCGCCGGCGACAGTTTCGATGCTGGCTACCTCGCTGCGGTCGCCCACGGAGTCGCCGACGAACAAACCCGCGTTCGCTGGGCGGCGGTGGCAGGCTCGCTGTCGACGCGCGCCTCTGGCGGCACCGGTGCGCAGGCGACTCTAGCTCAACTGCGAGAGCACCTGACGTGATCACGGTTCTACTGCTGAGCCCTTCCCTCGACGTCACGTACCTCGTCAATGAGGTGGGCGTCGGAGAGATTCACCGGCCTCACACCGTGCTGCGTTCCCCCGGGGGTAAAGGTCTGAACCTCGCGCGGGCTGCTCACCGCCTGGGGGTGAGTGCATCCGTAGTGATGCCGTCGGGCGGTCACATCGGTGCGCTTGTTTCTGAACTTGCCGCCGCCGAGGGGGTGACCGTGACCACCGTTCCCGTCAGGGAGCAGACCCGCAGCTGCGTGACCGCCATCGACGGGTTGGGGCTCACAGAGTTTTACGAACCGGCGCCTGACCTCAGCGCCACCGAACAGTCACAACTGTGTGCCGCGCTCGCCGCCGAGCCGGCTGGAGGGTGGACGGCGCTCTCGGGCAGCATCCCCGCCGCGGTTGACACGCAGCTGCTTATCGGTGCTCTCGCAGCGCGGGCGGCCCAGGGCGATTCCATCGCGATCGACACGCACGGCCCCGTGCTGGGGCTTCTTGCCTCAGAGCTTAAGCCGGCGCTCGTCAAAGTCAACCGGCACGAAGCCGCCGAACTGCTCGGCGCCGACGCCAGCGCTGCCACTCTCGCCGCGCAACTTCGCACGATCACGGGCGGCACCGTTATCGTGACCGACGGCGTGGCCGGCTCAGTGGGAATCGATGGCACGGGCACGTGGAGTGCACGACTGGATGCCCCCGCCGGGCGTTACCCGGTCGGTAGCGGCGACAGCTACCTCGCCGGCATACTCGCCACTCTCTCTAGAGGTGGCTCGCTGGCTGCCGCCCTTGCCATCGCGTCCGGGGCAGCATCCGCTAATGCCGCGGTTGCGGGTGCCGCCACCTTTGATCCGGCTCTGGCAGCACATTTGGCCGAACGCGTCGTAATCAACTCCGCCTGACGCTTCGTCGGGGGTGATCCAAAGCGGTGAACACGACGGTCGCCCGTTTAGCGTTTAATGGAGTCGGCAGTTGTAGGTGGCCGATCAGCGTATGGGCCCGATTCGAACGGAAGACGATGACCGCAGTAAAGCTTGATGGTGTTGCTACAGCAACCGCAGTGAAGAATGAACTGCGCATTCGCGTTGACGCGCTCAAGGCTCGCGGCATCACTCCGGGCCTCGGCACCCTTCTCGTGGGCGACGACCCCGGAAGCCGTTCCTATGTCGCAGGCAAGCACCGCGACTGTGCCGAAGTGGGCATCGAATCTATTCGCGTCGATCTGCCGGCCACGGCATCCGCTGACGAAGTTCGGGATGCCATTGTGGCGTTGAACGAAAACCCTGCCGTCACCGGTTACATCATTCAGCTGCCGCTGCCCGCCGGTCTCGATGAGAACGCGATGCTCGAACTTATGGACCCTGCCAAAGATGCGGATGGGCTGCACCCCACCAACCTGGGTCGTCTCGTGCTTGGCGTGGGCACGAAGCTCGATTCGCCGCTGCCCTGCACCCCGGCCGGAATCGTCGAAATGCTCGAGCGCTACGACGTTCCCATCGCGGGTAAGCATGTTGTCGTTGTCGGTCGCGGCCTCACTGTCGGTCGCCCCATTGGCCTGCTCCTCACCCGCAAGGGACTGGATGCCACCGTCACTCTCACCCATTCCCGCACGACCCGGCTGGAGACTCACGTTCGCCAGGCGGACATCGTGGTTGCCGCCGTCGGCTCTGCTGGCCTTATTCGCCCCGAGTGGATCAAGCCCGGAGCAGCCGTTCTCGACGTCGGAATCACCCGCGTGATCGACGAAGAAACCGGCAAAGGCCGCCTCGTCGGAGATGTTGACCCTGGCGTTGCGGAAGTCGCCGGCTACCTCTCGCCCATGCCCGGTGGCGTTGGCCCGATGACTCGCGCGATGCTCGTGAAGAACGTCGTCGACGCGGCCGAACGGCTCTGACGGTGGCAGCGAAGAGGTCGGCGCCGACCGAGGGTGGCGCCGCCAAGCGCACCCCGCGCAAGCGTCGCTTTCCGTGGGCTCAGGTCTGGGTCTGGACCGGCACTATCGTGGCGATCGGATTCGCTGTCGCGCTCGTGCTCAAAATCGTGAGCGAATAGGGCCTAGCGAATAGCCGCTGGCACAGAGCGCCTAGCGAAGAGTAGCTCCGCGGTTCCCGCTAGCGGTCGCGCAGCGCTCCGAGTGAGGGCAGTACCTCGGTGACGGTCGGCTGGCCCAGGGCATGCTCGGCGAACGCGCCATCGAGAGCAACGCGCACTCGCGATGCGGTGTCGGTGTCGACAAGGGCGACGGCGACTCCGCTAAACGGGCGGCCGAGCATCCGCGCGCCAAGTGCTCCGGATGCCAGAGCAGTTTCCACGGCGAGGTCGACCTCGGTGGTGGAGATTCCGTAGTCGTCGCGCAGGCTCGCCTGCGACGCATCGAGCAGGGCGCCCAGCAGGCGAGGCGTCTCGTCACGGATGGCGAGAGCCGCGTCGCGGACCCGCTGGTTTTCAGTGATGGTGTGGAGGGTGCGACGCACTTCGTCGTCCGCGACCACTGTGTCGAGTTCGTCGGCGGTGGGCGCATCGGTGTCGATCACCAGCAGCTCGAGCCCCGCGGTTTTCCAGTCGAGGGGGAGTGGCTCGGGGCGGGTTTCACCTTCGAGCCGTACGAGGGCGTGGTCGTCGAGCGCAAAGACGCTCGCGGCAACGTCGGGGTGCTCGGGCAGGTGAGCGATGTGTTCGCCCAGACTCCACAAATCGGTGAGCGCGAGCGCAAGCGCGGCCTCCAGCGCCGACGACGACCCCATGCCCGCACCCACAGGAATGGTGGTGTCGATGAACACGTCGACACCACTCAGGGCGCTCGAATCAGCGGATGACGCCATCACTTCCTGCACAATAGCCAGCGCACTGCGGCTCCAGCCTTCTACCGCGGTCGTCGCTAGCTCGTCGAGTTCCACCGTGACCATTTCGTCAACGAGGGCACTCGCGATGCGCACGGTGCGGTCAGGGCTGGGGCCGGCGGCGAGCACGGTGCGGCGGTTGATCGCGATGGCGAGTTCGGCATCCGTGTCAGGGCTATCGGGGGTGCCGAGCAGGGTGAGGCGACCCGGCGCCGACCAGACGCCAGCGGCGGGACGACCGAACACGGCCTCGAAGTCGTTGAGAACGTCATCGCGAATATCTGACATGAGTGCTTCCTTCGTTGTTGCGTCTGCGCCGGTAGGCTGTTGCGGTGAGCACGCCTACAGGAACCCAGTACATCATCACTCGCGCCACTGAGCAGGGCGAAGCGCGAGCGACCATCACTGAACTTGCCGCATCGTTGCGTGAGTTCAGCATCGGTGGTGTCGATCTTGTGGAGTCCTACGCCGAGACTGCGATGCCTCCCTTCGCGGATGGCATCGTGTTGGTGCCGTGGCCGAACCGCATCGAAGATGGCACGTGGATGCTCGACGGTGAGCCACAGGATCTCGACATCACCGAGCGCGACCGTAACAACTCCATCCACGGACTGCTGCGCAACACGGGGTATTCACTCATTGAGCGCACAGAGGGTTCGGTCACTCTCGGCGCCACGATCTTCCCGCAGCACGGCTATCCCTTCCACGTGCACACCACGGTGCGCTACGAACTCGTCGAGGGCGGACTGCGCGTCAGCCACACCGCCACCAACCTGTCGGATGCCGCAGCGCCGTACGCGCTCGGAACGCACCCCTTCTTCAAGATCGGTGACACTCCCATCGCGGAGCTGACTCTCACGATGACCGCCGCCACTCGCTTCGAGTCGAATGAGCGCCTCATCCCGACGGCAGAGGTAGCCGTGCCCGGAACGGACTTTGACCTCAGCGTTGGCCGCCCCGTCGGTGAACTTGATCTCGATATGGCGTTCGCTGGCGTCGAAGTCGTCGATGGAGTCGCGGCTCGACTCACCGCTCCCGATGGCCGCGAAGTGCGCGTGACGGTCGACGAGAAGTTCGACTTCGTTCAGCTCTTCACTCCCCGCAACTTCCCGACCCTCGTAGGCATCGGCCAGGTCGTCGCAATCGAGCCCATGACGGCGGCGCCTAACGCTTTCAACACCGGCCGCGGACTGCTGTGGCTCGAGCCCGGTTCCCCGTTCTCGGCGACGTGGGGAGTCGAGTTCTCCGCATGACCCAGCCCGACGTGAGTTCAGCACCCCGAGCCCGCGATGTGCGCCGGTGGCGCCGGTATCTGGCCGCCGAACGCGCCGAAGCTGCCGTCTATCGGGATCTGGCATCCCGTCGCACCGGCGAAGAGCGCGAGATCCTTTTGGCGCTCGCCGCCGCCGAAAAACGACACGAAAACCACTGGCTGGTCTTGCTGGGGGAGCACGCCGGTCGACCGCTCCCCACCGATCCGCGCACCCGGATGCTCGGCTTCTTGGCCCGCCGCTTCGGCTCTGTCTTTGTGCTCGCCCTTGCCCAGCGTGCCGAATCACGGTCGCCTTATCTGGATGACGCCGACGCGACCGATACGATGGCCGCCGACGAAGCCGTGCATGAGGAAGTGGTTCGCGCTCTCGCTACCCGTGGGCGCCAACGGCTCTCGGGAACGTTCCGCGCCGCCGTGTTCGGAGCAAACGACGGGCTCGTCTCCAACCTCGCCCTCGTGCTCGGCATGAGTGCTGCCGGCCTTCCCAACGCTGTCGTGCTGCTCTCCGGAGTCGCCGGTCTTCTTGCCGGTGCACTCTCGATGGCTGCCGGCGAATACGTTTCGGTGCGATCGCAACTCGAACTCGAACAAGCCGCAGCGCACGGACCCGTCGCCACCGACTCCGTCACCCACCTCGACGTCGACGAAAACGAACTCGCCCTCGTCTACCGGGCGCGCGGAATGTCCGCTCAGGAGGCCGAGCTGCACGCCGCCGAAGTACTCGCGGGGCGCACGACGGAAGCCGCGACCGCAACACCAGAACACAACCCGATCGGTTCGGCGCTGGGAGCTGCGGCATCCAGCTTCTGCTTCTTTGCGTCAGGCGCGGTTATTCCAGTACTGCCGTATTTGTTCGGGGCAGAAGGGTTCGCCGCCGTCGTGATCGCGTCGCTGCTGGTCGGTATCGCGCTGCTCGTCACCGGCTCCATCGTCGGCCTGCTTTCCGGAGCCTCGCCCCTCAAGCGGGCCCTGCGCCAACTCGCGATTGGCTACGGAGCCGCTACCGCAACGTATCTTCTAGGGCTACTATTCGGGGTAAGTCTCGGCTAAAACCCGGAGGTCGCAATGGCTGCAGCACTCATCGTTGTCGATGTACAGCAAGGGTTTGATGATGTCGTCTACTGGGGGCCGCGCAATAATGCCGACTGCGAATCCAATATCGGGGTGCTGATCGGGCACTGGCGCCGCGAAGGCTGGCCCATTGTGTATGTGCGGCACGATTCCAACGACGACACGTCGCCGCTGCATCCAAGCTCGCCAGGCAATGCCTTCAAGGAGTTGCTCTCGGGCACCCCCGATCTGCTCGTCACCAAGAGCGTGAACTCGAGTTTTCATGGCAGCCCCGACCTCGACGAGTGGCTGAAAGCATCCGTAATCGATTCGATTGTGGTGTGTGGCATCACCACCAATCACTGCTGCGAAACGACCGCGCGGGTCGGTGGCAATCTCGGCTACGACGTTACTTTTGTGCTGGATGCCACCCACACGTTCGATCGCGAGGGGCCGTTTGGCGAAGAAGTCACCGCCGATGAGCTCTCGCGCATTACCGGAGTGAACCTGCATGACGAATTCGCTCAGGTGGTGTTGACCCGCGACCTCGTGGGAGGAAACGCGGGATTCAGTGGAGTCGTGATCTAGAGCAGGGTGCTATTTCGACCAATCGCGAACCAGATCAGTGGCCCGAGGAATGGTGCGACCAGAATCACGATGAGCCACAGGAGTTTGGTATTCGTGGGCATGGTGGAGCGGTAAATCTGCAGCAACGCTACGGCGATCAGGGCCACATAGGCGACGATCGCCATAATACCGATCACGTTCCACAAGATAACTTCAGACATGAAAGCCTCCCGATAGGCTGTTCGACCGCGTGGAGCGGGTACGTCAACTGTAGCGAGCATCGCTCATTAATCAAGGCAGTGGTGAGCGTAGGGTTGGCGGCATGTAGTTCGGCGTCGCCGGGCGCAATCCGACGGATTCTCAGCGGGTCAGGCTACTCTCAGAGAAGCTAAAGGCACACCGATTTTCGGTCGCTTGGCAGCTCACTCACGCTATAACGACGGGGCCCCCATGATTGACCATGTTTCTTCTCCTGCGGTAATGAACCGCGACGATGTTGTACTGCACGATGGACTCCTCGCGCTCAGCAATGACACTCTGACACCGCGCGAAGCGGTGCGAGATGACCTGCTGTTTATTCGCGGCATTCTTGATGACGCTGAGATCCCGTTTCTGCTCGTGCGCGGCGACGGGGAGACCCCGGTTGTTGCCGTCGATTGGAAGGATCGCAAGGCGCTGAAGAACGCTTTGGTCACGGCCTGCCAGAACGAGCCCTTCTATGTGAAGCCGGCGCGCATCAAGGAGAACGGCAAGCCTGTTGCTTCGGATGAGCGCGATAGCCCCGTGTTGGTCGCCGATGGTGTGCTGGTCTCGTCGATCAAGGCAAAAGCGATGATGCTGTTTCGGCCTCGCGTTGAGCCCGCGGGTCGCCTGCGTTTCGATGCGCCATTCGGTGTGCGCCTTGAGCTGTGGGAGCACGTGCGCAACGAGGTTGTCGCGCCGAACCCGAACGCCCTCATGCGCCGCTGGGTTCCGCGCAGTGAAGCCATCGACGACACCGTTGAGTTCTATGGGCAGTCGTGGCCGACGCTGAAGGGCATGTTCGAGCCACTGGCCAGCGACATCCAGTTCGACATCGACATTGTGTTCTCGTGGGTTGATGGTGCCGCGGTCGAGTGGCAAAAGGCGAGAGCTGCCCGCATGGCGAACTTCATTGTGGGCGAGGGCGACGACTCTGAGGCGCGCTACCGGCAGTTGGATGAGCTCAAGTACGCGCTTCGTTCCGTGCACTTGTTCGCGCCGTGGATCCGCAACATCTACATCGCAACCGACTCTCCGCGACCGGCTTGGTTGGCCGAGCATCCGCGGGTCACGTTGATGCGCAGCGAAGACTTCTTCGCGAACCACGACGACCTGCCAACGCACAACTCGCATGCGGTCGAGAGCCAGCTGCACAACATCCCGGGCCTCAGCGAACATTTCTTGTATTCCAACGACGACATGTTCTTCGGTCGCTCGGTAAGCCCCTCGGCGTTCTTCACCCCTGGCGGCATCTCGAAGTTCATCGAGGCACGCACCCGCATCGGTTTGGGCGAGAGCAGCATTGAGCGCTCCGGCTTCGAGAACGCGGCGCGGGTGAACCGTCGACTACTTCAAGAGAAGTTCGGCGCGACGATCACTCGTCACCTGGAGCACGCGGCGACCCCGCTGCGCGTTTCGGTGATGAAAGAGCTCGAGCAGACCTTTCCAGAAGACTTCAAGCGCACGAGTGCGAGCGCCTTCCGTCAGGCCACCGATGTGTCTGTCACGAACTCGCTGTACCACTACTACGCACTGCTGAGCGGCAAGGCAATGATTCAGGCGGATGCCAAAGTCAAGTACGTCGATACGACGTCGCTTGAGGGGTTGCGCAAGATGCGCTCGCTGCTGCGCAAGCGCACGAGCGACTTCTTCTGTCTCAATGACGGCAGCTTCCCGGAGATTTCGGTCGAGGATCGTGCAGCCGCAGTCGGCTCATTCCTTGATGAGTACTACCCGGTTGCAGCGCCGTGGGAGTTGCCAGAGCCTGAGTAGCGGCTAGCCGCTAGCGGTCGCAGCGTAGTGTTCTACGCTGCGATGGTGATTGCTGAGACCGGGTGTGTGGCGACGTCACCCTGAGCGTCATCGGCGACGTTGCTGGGCGCTGCGTCAGCGGTGCTGTCGGCGGGGCTGCTGGCCGTCACGTGCGGGTTCACTGCGGGGGCGATCGTGATGCCCTCCTTGACCAGAATCGCAGCGGTCTCTTCTGGCGTCACATAGGCGAGACTGCCGTAGTCGCCGAGCGGAACGACCGAGTGCAAGACGGTGTCGTCATACACGTGCACCAGGTTGAACGACTGGGCGCCATCGCGGCCACGGCTGCCGCCAACGGCCACGTTGAGGTCTTGCGTGTAACAGGTTGCCGAGGCAACAGACACGGGGATGCCGGCGAAGGTTGCCGCCGTGGAGTAGTGCAGGTGGCCTGCGATGATGCTGCGGATGTCGCTGCCGCGAATCACAGCGGCCAGTTCTTTCTGGCCACGTAATTCGACGGTCACCGCAAGGTCAAGCACGGCGGGTACCGGCGGGTGGTGCATGGCGAGAATGGTGCCGTGGGGTGCCGGGGTGGCAAGCACATTCTGCAACCACAGCAGCTGGGCATCCGTCACATGGCCGTAGTGGTGGTCGAGAACGGTGGAATCAAGCGAGATGACGCGAAGCCCATTGATGTCGATGACTCGGTCGATCGGGTCTTCAGAGGCGGCCTCATCGAGCAGGTGTGAGTTGAACGCAGAACGGTTGTCGTGGTTGCCCATGACCCACACCACACGAGCGCCGAGGCGTTCTGCTGCAGGTTCGACGATTTCGCGAATAGCGCGGTAGGCCACCGGGTCGCCCTTGTCGGCGATGTCGCCGGTGAAGACAATTGCTTCCGGACGGGAGTTGGATGCCTCGAGTTCGGCAAACAATTGCCGTAGTTTGACCTCGCTGTCGAGGGAGTCGTAGAGCTTCCCCCCGTTTGCCAAGAAGTGAGTGTCACTCAGATGCAAAACGAAATGGTCGGGCCGTGGATACTGCGACGCGTAGCCGGTCATAGAGGTAGTCCAACACTTCAACATGGATGCGAGGTGAACATACTGCGGCAAGTTGCAGCGCGGTACAAGGGTTTAGGCGGGTCGCGCCGCGGTTTGTGGCCCGGTTTGGGGGCATACATCCGCTTGCGGCGGAATGTTAGTCTCTGGAGCTCATCCGGAACTCAGGGGCATCAGCAGTCTCTTTAAACTCTAGAACCTCTACATTGTGTTCTTTGAGAACGTCGAGTACGGCTGAGGGTTTGACTCTGAAAAACTCCCGGCGCAAATTCACTTTGTTCACGCGCTGCTCGGCGAACTCTCGATGTAGCATCGCCTCGATATCAATTGCGTCGTTCGCGAAGAAAAGCGCGTGAACGTCGAACTTGAATGGAACGGATGCGTCGCCGAGTTCATTGACCCGGTCCATCGGTTCTAAGCGGCGCGTCATTCCGATTTTGACCATGTGTTCACCAAACGCCCCGACGTTGGAAATTACGTAGACGTACCCTGCCCGTATATTGGCTGCTCGATAGTCGACGTCTTCGATAGCTTTCTCGACGTCTGCGAGTAGCGCTCGCATTCTTTCCACCCCTTCAAGATCGCCCTTGCTTTCGAGAGCTGCAATTGTCGTGAGGTAATGAGACTTCTGTTTGTCGAGTCTTTCCTGCTCACGCTTCAGTTCGGCCTCGGCCTTACGCTGCTCCGCGAGTTCAGCGCGACGGCTCCGTTCGGCTTCCTTCTCTGCTTGAAGAGCTTGCAAATGGCGCGAAGCGAGTTCGAGTTCTTTCAACCGGAGAGAGTGAAACAGCTCTGAGACACGAAGGTCGATCATCGTCCCCTGACGCGCGATCTGTTCTTTCACCTTGGAAAGCCGCTCTTGGGCTACTTTCAAGTTTCCCGCGCGCACGGTTTTGATCGCGTTCTCAGACTCTGCGTTGTACGCCCGTAGGAGGATGCTCGACATGTCCTTGACGAACTTCTTGCCTTTGCTCGCGGAATTGTTGAAAGTAAAACTAGTTGTCGCGGTTACAGCGGTACGTTGCTGCACCATACTTTTGATCTCGCTGCGGAGGGCCACAAGCTCGGTGTTGAGAGAAACCGAATTCTCTGCCGGGTGCTCAAAGTCAAAGAGACCAAGCTCTTGAAGGTCGTGTGCCGCGCGAACATCGAGAACTAGTGCTTTGGCCGCAGCAACTTCGTTCTCGCGTGCCAGAAGCTCGACCTCAACGCCACGAAGCCGCTCTTCGGCCCCGAATATTTTGTTCTGGATTGCTACTTTGAGCGCATCAATTTCCGCCACCTCAAGCAAGCCGTGGTCGGCGACCAGTTTCGAGAGGCGTTGGTTTTCATCTTGAAGCTTTTTGGCCGTTTTTAGGGCATTGAAGACATTGATTTTGGTTTCGCTGGTCTGTTGGACTTGTTCCGCCTGATGCAGTGCTGGGGCGGTCTCCACGCGAGGTGCAGCTGCCGCGGTTTGAAATCTCTTTAGATCCGCGCCTTGAGGCTCTGCGAATTCATCACGCCACGCTGTGCCGTCCCACCATTGCATCCGTACAGAGCCATCGTGAGCGGGATACCAACCTGCAGGAACTGTCATGCGCTTATGTTCGCATAACTGAGCAGATCTCCGCACCAAGTGGGTGATTCTGAGGCACGCGTTTCAATCAGCCTGACCCTTCGACGCATACTCAGCAGAACCCAACCCAGAGGGCGTCGCGAGCCCGGGTGGTGGCGACATAACGTTCGCGCAGATCTCGGGCCACTCGTTCGTCATCGGCAGTCTTCGGAACCTTCGGAGTCCAGGGCAGCATCACGAGTTTGAACTCGAGCCCCTTTGCCCGGTTGATCGTGCCAACTTTCACTGCGTCTGTGGAGATACCGACGTAATCCATGAGACTCATAGACTTCAACCCTGCTGCGGTAAGCAGCCGTCGGGCGGTATCTACCTGCCGGTTCGTATCGCACAGGATTGCAATGTCACCGATGGCGCACTCGCCCACACCGACGGCATCCCGAATGTGGGCAACCATCGCAGCGTCATGTTCGTCGGTGGAAGTGAAGGTCGCCGAGACTGGTGCTGATCCGTGCCGACCGGTTGCGTTTACTGAGTTGCGGTGCAGCTCGCTACCAGCGGTGGCGGTTTCGTCAGCGTTACGAGCCCGGCTGCGACCAGGGGCGACGGAGGGCGCATCATCGATGTCGGCAAACTCATTGTCGGCAATGAAGGTAGAGGCGAACTCTTGAATCTCTATGGTGTTGCGGTAGTTGCGGTCGAGAACGACACCTCGCCCCGCGAGCGAGATCCCGGCTTCGCTGAGAACGTAGCCGCCCGGATAGATGCTCTGCTGGCCGTCTCCGATGAGCGTGAAACCGTCGGGGCCATCCCCGACAAGCGAATGCAGCATCCGCACCATGGAGAGCGAGAGGTCTTGAGCTTCGTCGACAACCACGGCGGCATAGCCGGTTAGCGGGCGCTCGCGAAGGGCTTTCTCTGCCAAAAGGATTTGATCCTTGAAATCATGGATGCCCTCAGCCCGCATGAGCCGTTCGTAACTCTCGAAGAGTGCCCAGACTGCGCGGCGGTCCTCAACGTTGAGCGGGATCATCCGCCCCGGTCGCGAGCAGTCTGCGTACTGTTCGAATGAGACAAGACCCCGCCCCTTGATGACTGAGTCGACCTCCTCTTTCCAGTACTCGAAACCGGCGATGGGTGCTCTCGCCATCAGGCGTGCGCGAGCAGGTTCATCGAGGCCGAACCACGCTTTTTTGAGGAGCACGCCCGAACGGCGGGAGTCAATCTTGAGTCGGATCCCGCGCTCAGAGAGAGCTCGTGAGGCAAAAGAGTTCACACCGACGAAGTCGACACGCTCAGCAGCTTCTGGCGCCAATCGTGCCAGTAGGTTGCTCATCACTGCGGGCAGCGTTTTGACGAACGTGGTGAAGAGGATGCGGCCATGCGGATGCATGCGTGCGAGGTAGGCTGCGCGATGCAGGCCCACGACAGTCTTTCCGGTGCCGGCGCTTCCCCGGATGCGGGAAGGGCCGTTGAAGCTTCGGCGCACCAAGTTCGCTTGCGTTGGGTGGAGGAACGTCATCCAGTCTTCGACAGGGGCAGCAAGTTCTGCGGCACCGAGCGCTTCCATCACTTCGGCCTCGCTGAGGAGCTCGCCATCGTTGAGCGCGTGATTGGGCAGCTCATGCAAGGTTGGCTCGGGCACGACCGTATGTGCTTGTTCGATTTGCGGTCCCGAATAGGCGGGGAAGTACTGCATTGCCGCCAGCAACACACGCTCGACCTGGGAGGGAGTTAGTCTTCGCCCGCGGGCCGCAAGATGCTTGTGAACATCGACCTCGCCGACGACCTCGATAGGGCCGACTTCTCCGAGGCGACCTTTGTGGCCGTGCATGACAAGAGCAACACGTACCTCGCCGGGAGCGAGCCCCACTTCCGCCAGCGCGGATTCGGCAGAGTTCGCTACATCCGCCAATCGCAGCACCTCGTCGGTGACATCAGCTTGCTCTCGGAACATTGCCCCACCCGCAACGCTGAAATCGTTCCAGTGCTTCGAGTCGATAATCCACACGCCCGACGGGCCAACAACAACCAAATCGATCTGTGCGCTGCGGGAACCAGGCCACTTGCGGTCAGCGAGAAGGTAATAACCGTGCGCCGTGAGCGGCGAGAGTCTTGTAGCGAGTTGACGCTCGGCGACAGCTGCCGCAGCGTAGCGGCCAGCCTCATCCGCGGCGCGTGCCGCTTCCTGGGCATAGCTCGACGCAAGCGCACCAAGCCGCTGCGCCTGCTGTTCGGCAGACGATCCCGCTGACATCCTGATCCCCCTATCGGATGATCATATTCTGGCAGGAATTCTCAACTATGGATGCCCCGCAACGTGGGGTGCGCTGAGGTGGCGTTCGCCAGCTGAGCGCTAGTTACGCCAGCTGTGCTGCGGCACCCAGCCGAGCAACCGCTCGGCCTTCGCGATCGACGTCAGCGAAGTGTTGACGCCGAGCTCGCCGCGAACCTCTACGCCGGGGAACACCTCAGCCACGAGCTCCGCATTTGGTCGTGACATGACGGTGTCGGCGGCGAAGATGTTGAAAACGTCATAGCCGGGGCGGGAGGTTTCCAGTGCCACACGGATGGCGTTGGCGCCGTCGCGGGCATCGATGTAACCCCAGAGGTTCCACGACCGCTGTCGGGCATCCGCATCGAAGCTCGGGAATTCGGCGTAGTCGGCAGGGTCCATCACGTTGGAGAAACGCAGCGCGGTGATGGTCAGCGTGGGATCCCAGCGCACAAACTTTTGCGCCATCTCTTCCTCAAGATGCTTCACCATTGAGTAGGTCGACTCGGGGCGCGTCTCGTATTCCTCATCGAGCGGAATGTAGGGCGGGGGAGTCTCGAACGGCAGCCCGAGCACCGTCTCGCTCGAGGCATACGCGATTGTCTTGATGCCGAGTCGCTTGCACGCCTGAAACACATTGAACGTGGCATTCATGTTGTTCTGAAAAGTGGCCACATCGGACCAGAGCCCTGGCGCAGGGATCGCACCGAGGTGAGCGACAGCATCCACGCCGTCGTGGCGGTCGTTCACGCCGGCGAGAGCATCGACGACCTGGCCATAGTCGGTGAGGTCAACGTAGGTGAACTGGGTGCGGTCGGGGCCAGCCATATCGAGCACAATCACCGTGTGACCAGCCGCACGCAAGCCTGCGACAGCCGCCCGCCCGAGCTTGCCGTTTCCACCGGTGACGGCGATACGAAGGGGAGTGAATGTCATGGCTAGCTCCTTTGCTTGGCACGATAGTGAATCGTTTTAGATGACCGGGAGCAATGCTAGCTCTGTGCATGCTGACGCGCCTAGGCCGCGCCAAAAAACTCGTAGTCCGCAACGAGCTCGGCCAGCAGTGCGGGTGGCAGCTCCGAGAATTGTGCTGCGCCACCGCTGCCGCGCGGAGTGATCCGGCGAATGGTGAGCGCCCCGAGCTCGATAGGGATGTTCGTTTCCGGCAAGCTGCTTCCCGAAAACGACAGCACGCCTTCCAACCCGACGGTATCGAACCGCTTCACGTATTCGAAGAAGCTCACGTCGTCGCCCGTCTCCCCACGGTTCCATTCCCTCGCTTTCGCTCGCGAGCGGAGTCGGAACGATTCACTCTCCGTCCCGTCGAGGTTGTCGCGCCGTGATTCCGTTCCTGTGGTGGCAATCGGGGTTGCGCCAAATTGGTCAAAGCCGAGCCCCAAGGGGGCTGCACTCGCGCGCCAGGCCTCAATCACGGAGGTGTCGAGCGTTGTCGGGTGCGCAACGCTCACGCGGGCATCCGGGGTCACTTCGACAGGCGAGCCATCAACGGTTCGTAGGGTGCCGTCGAGATCAGGGCGAACTGTGATGCCATCGATGTGCCAGACCAACGCCGCAACGAGAACGCCCATGATCGGATGCTCGAGCAGCCGTTCGCGCCACTCAGCGCCAGTCCACTCCCGTCGTACGCACATCGCGTCGTAAAGCCGTCGGCGTTGGATTGTGACGACCGCGGTGAGCTCCTTCTTGTTGGTGGCCAAGTGGGTTTTCGCTGCCGCAGCAGATTCGTCAGCCTTGCGCGGGGCGGGGAGTGCCTTGATCAGTTCGCCCTCAGCAGTTTCGAGACTGAGTTTGAGAGAGGTGCCGAAGCGCGCCACAAACGAGCGCGGCCCATAGTCGAGCGCGAACGTGCGTGAACTGTCGAGACCGGCGGTCGGGATCATCCGATCGGCAAGTTCGTCTGTCGACCACCCGCGGGCCTCGGCGATCGCATCGACAAGCTCGCCAGCCCGCTTTTGGATGCCGGCGGTGCGATACCGCCGTGCCGTCGCGACGAGGAGCTGTGTCGGTTCTGGATCGCCCGAGAGCGACAAGACCACGAGGAGTGCGTCGATCTGCGCCCGCTTCAAATGCTTACGTCTCATGTACTGCCGCACGATTTCGGCAAGCTCGGCGCCTGGAACGTGGCTGCAGAGGGAGAGGATGCCACGGTGTGCTGTCGCGGTTGGCACCTTGCCATATTCCCGCAAACGTTCCCGTTCGAAATAGTCCAACTCTCTTGAGTTCGCGAGAGAAAACTCCGGTGGCAAATCTGCATCCACGATGTCGAAGAACAGCAGAGTTTCGCGCGTAATTTCCGGATCATCTAGAGCGAGTGCCTTCACGATGCCTGAATAGCGGATAGCAGCTGTGAACGCTTTCTCCATGGAGACGGCGTCGTCTTTCGTCGCGTCGCGTGCGATCCACGTCGTCAGCACGAAGCGGCCGAGTGCACTGGCGCTCGCCGCAGTGAGCGTACGCAGGTATAGCGGCAGCAGACCCGCACCGGCAGGGTCTTTCAGCGTGAAGCCGAGAACGATCCACCAGCGCAGAACGTCGGAGGGCACCTCAACGCCGTCCGCGTAGGCGGCCGTCGGCAGGTCGGCGAAGGGAAACCACTCCATCTCCTTGGGCAGGCCCTTAGCGAGTCCCTTGGCTGCCTCGGACGCAAGAGCAGATGGCTGCAGATAAACCCCGATGTTTCGCCCTAGTCGCTCAAGCGCGGCGATGATCGTTGCGCGAACTGTCGGGACTGTTTCTTGTTCGAGTTGCTGAGCGAGTGCATCAACCGCCCAGTCGCCGCCGAGCGATCCCACCCAGACCACTGCTGCGGTGCGAATTTCGGTGTTGCCGACGCGGAGAGACTCCTCGGCGATGCGCTCCGCCAGGCCGTGCTTCTCCAGCACCCGCTGAGCCGCTGCGCGATTCGACTTTGCAGTGCCGATTGCGAGGTCAGTAACAAGGGGTAAGTAGCGCGCAGCGAGACGGGGAGATGCTTCCAGAATCGGAAGCACATCGGCGCGCAAATCGTTGCCGGACCAGTGGCCTTCGATCTCACCGAATTCAAGACCCAGAACCACATCAAATAGGTGGGGGTTCTCCGCCATGAAGCCCACAAGTTGGGCGGGCAACAGCGATGGTCCGCTGAAATAGTCGGTGAGCGCTGAACCGAAGATATGGATGTTGGCGTTGCTGACCGTCGACCCCGATTGGATGAGCGCGTGTGCGATCGAACGAGCGTCGATCTCCCGATCGCTATCGCTGGCTCCACGTCCCCAGTAGGAGGTTCCTGATTGCCGTACCCAGTTGACAGGGGCGAAGCCCACGAGGCGATGGCTTACGTGATTCAGCGGGTATAACAGAGTGCGCTCGAGTGCCTCGCCTCCGTAGGAGAGGTAGTTGACGATTTGGGGTAGCGCTTTCAGCGTCGCGTCTGCCTCAACGACGTGCTGCTCATAGGACTCAACTAAGTTGCCTGTGGCGTTGCCCGGGTATTTCTTGAGAAAATCCTCTCGTTCTTTCTTTGCCGATTCGACCAGGCGGCTCTGTCGTGCGCGGTAGTCCGTGACAGTCGTGCGTATCGATTCGACAGCGGCGTCGTCGAGCACATTCTCGGCGAGTGGCACCATCGCGGGTACCGCAATGTGCTCCGGGGCTCCATACAGCTCGTAAATAGCGAGGCGTTGAATCGCCCGATCGATCTCTACCGTGCCCTTCGTGCCTCGTGCAAGCGCGCGCTCAAGTACACCGATGGCAGCCGGGATATCTGGCACGTTCTCCAGTGCGTAGATGACCCTTTCGCGATGGGCTGCAGACCCCGTTTCGAGAAGAGTTTCGAGAACGGCGAGTTGGCGGGCAGGGGCGATTCCGCGTAGAACGGCCAGTGCAGGCATCCGCAATTTCTTATCGCCGTGAATGGCGAGGGCTGCGATGAGCTCCCCATGCATCTCTGCAAGCGGGGGATGGCTCGCGGCGATTCTGACTAACTCGAAGAGCGCTCCGTACGTGAATTTGGGGAGCAAGTCTTCAAGCGCGTCGGCGTTCGTGACGAGAAACTCAGCCATGCCGGGAATCGCTCGAAGTCCGGTGGCTCGATAGCGAGCGTAATCGTCTGCAGTGCCGATTAGTTCGGCGATCAACGTTCGGGGGAGATCATTCTCGTTCACCTGCTCAAGTCGCATGAGCGCGGCGATTCTTTCAGTCGTTATCGACGTGAACGGAATGTCGGCAAACCTCCGCCGTCCGTTGCGGCTGAAAGCAGACAAGGCATCCATGACGAGCGCCCACACAGAGTTGGGCATCGCGCCAGGAGTGCTGAGGGGCTCGACTCGTGCCGCCGAGAGAAAACGACCCCACCGCACGAGAGTCTCATCGTCGGCTCGCTCAATGGACTCCAGCTGAAGGTAGAAGTCCGTGCGGGTAAGGGTGTCGATGCTGCAAAACGCGGCACGGTCGTTCTTGCTGAGCCGCGACGGATAATCCTGATTGCTGCCGTCGAAGACGTAGTCGAGAATGTCGTGACGCAGCACAACATCCAATTCCGCCAAAGAATCTGCGAGCAGAGTGCGGGGGTCGCTGGATGTCATGTGGTTCCTCACCGGGACGCGAACACGGGGTGAGTGAACCTCACAATGAAATGCTACGGGGCTGGATGCTACCGCGCTGTCCCCACATAGGGGCGCGTTGAGCGCGACGTTAGCAGTGCCTCGGCAGCACTCGCGGTGAGCGTCCTAGCCGCGCAGGGGGAACTCGGCGAGTTCCGTCTCCCACGCCGCGACCGCCTGCTTGAGGTCACTCGGCGCGATCGTGAGGTCCATGAAGAATTCCATCTCGCTCGTCACGCTCGGCGGTTGTGACTCAAGCCAGAGGAACACGCGGAGCACGACGGCAGAGGGATCCCAACTCACGAGACCAAACCCGAGGTTCGGTTCGACGTGAGAAATGGTGGGCTGCAGCGCGCCCGCCCCGCTCAGCTCTATTGGCTCAACAAGTCCGCGGGCGGCACGCGTCAGCCACGTGCCTAGGTTGAGCGCTTCCTCGACGAGCAAGCAGGGCTCGAGAAAGTTCCATTCTTCGGTGCCGCAGCGCGCACGCCCGTCGATCAACAGCCAGTTGGCGTCGTAGGGATCGACCCGTACATCCTCAAACTGGTACGCCATCGGCTCGATGCTGAGGTAGTTCGTTCCGCCAGCGTCCCATAACTCCATGGTGAGGAGCCTAATCGCGGCACGCTCCTGAATGCGGAGAACAACCGCACGCCGGAGAAGAACCGCAATCAGCTACTTCGAAGGCGAAGAAAAATGTGGGCCCGCCGGGACTCGAACCCGGGACCCGCGGATTAAAAGTCCGATGCTCTACCAACTGAGCTACAAGCCCTACACGTTAAGCGTACCGTGAACTTATGGCAGATAACTTCCATAAGCCCACTCAATACTCTGGAGATAAGTTTGACACATTCGAAGGCGGTCAAGATCCAGCCCAAATAATGCGCGCGGCCCATGACACGGCCCATGCACTCATCGATGGTGCTCGCAATTCGGATGACCCTGCCGTAGTCGACCGAATCGTCGCGTACACCGACAAGCACGGCATTGATGCGCTCGCCGAGCTCTGGTCGCGATCGAGCGCCAGCAGCCTTCCGGGCGCACTCTGGCGCATCTATCTGCTGCGTGCTGTCATCCAGCAGGATGCGGTGGGCACGAGCCTTCTCTTCCAGCGGGGTATCGAGACTCTTCCCACTATCGATGCCGCTGTGACCGGTGCCGTGAATCCGACCGGGCCTCACGAGATCAAGGAGCTTGCGGACCAGATTCTGCGCGGGCTCTTCCACGGCGACTTTGGGGTCGCCCTCGATCGGGCGGCATCCTTCAGTCGCATTTTGGCATCAGGCGCGACGAGCGTTGCGGATGATCAGGAGCTCCTCAATCCCGAGCGTGCGAGTGAGCTCACCACTCGAGCCGCTCGCTACTCGCTCACGGCTCAAGAGTTCACGGCGTGCGCGAAACTGTTCCGCGCAGGTTCGCTCGACTAGTTCACTCCGGCCTGGTGCAGCTTCTCGAGCCGCTTCGCTCGGGCCGCGCCCGATACCTGCACGGTGACGACGATGATCAGCGCAAAGATGAACACTGCTGAAGCGAGAACATTCGCCTCAGCAGGGATTCCTCGCGCCGCCGATACCCAGATGTACTTGGGGAAGGTCGACACAGCGCCGGAGTTGAAGTTCGTGATGATGAAGTCGTCAAAAGACAGAGCGAACGACAGCAGGGCTGCGGCGAGAATACCCGGGAGCAACAGCGGGAACGTGATGCGCAGGAATACCTGAAGCGCTGAGCCGTAGAGGTCGCGGCCGGCTTCTTCGAGCGCCGGGTCCAAGCTGGCAACGCGGGCCTTTACCGCGACGACCACGAAGCTGATGCAGAACATCGTGTGGGCCAAAATGATGGTCAGCATGTCCTTCGGAACACCGATCGACAGGAACTGGGCAGCAAGCCCGGCACCTAATACAACTTCCGGGGTGGCCATCGGCAAGAACAGGAACAGGCTCAATTGCGAGCGGAACTTGAACCGATAGCGCACCATCGCTATTGCGATCATGGTCCCGAGGGTGGTCGCCAGCACCGTTGCTACGACACCGATGAAGATGCTGTTGCCGAAGGCCTCGCACACGGCGCCGTTTTGCACGTTGCAGACGTTGAGCCACTTGTCGAAAGTGAAGCCGCGCCACGTGATGTTTGACTTGAGCGAATCGTTGAAACTGTAGACGAAGGTGTAGCCGATCGGAATCATAAGGATCAGCAGCGCGAGGGCGCTGTAGGCGGGCAATACCCATTTGCTGATGGAGTGTTTCACAGCAGGTCCTCCGTTCCCGACTTTTTCACGTAGATGCTCACCATCACGAGAATCGCTGACATCAGAATGATGGAGAGAGCTGCTCCCGCCGGAAAGTTTTGCAGCACGAGAAAGTTCGCCTCGATCACATTGCCCATCATTTGGGTTCCGGTGCCACCGAGAAACTCTCGGCTCGCATTGATGTAGTCACCCGCGGCCGGGATGAACGTGAGCAGGGTGCCTGCCACGATGCCCGGCATGGACAGCGGGATGGTTACCTTGCGGAAAACGTGGAACGGGCTGGCATAAAGGTCGCTGCCTGCTTCGAGGTAGCGCACGTCGAGCCGTTCCAGAGTCGTGTACAACGGCAACGTCATGAACGGGATGAAGTTGTAGGTGAGACCGAAGATCACTGAGAACGCCGTACCGGTGACGTGAGCATCCGGCGCGAGTAGTGACACCGCTTTGAGCGATGTCACGAGGAACGACTCATCGGCGAAAATTTGCTTCCAGGCGAGAGTGCGCAGCAGAAAGCTGATGAAAAACGGAGCGACGACCATGACCAGAGCGAGGCTCTGCAACAGCGGCCAGCGTCGAGCCTTGACCCCGATGAAGTAGGCCAAGGGATAGCTAATAATCAGGGCGAAGAACGTAGCCGTAATCGCGTAGCCGAAGGAACGAAGAATGTGCGGCCAGTACGCGGTGATGACGTCGGTGTAGTTCTCCCAACGGAACGCATAACTGAACTCGCCAATATCTCCGAACTCTGCCGGCACCTTGAACGAGGTCAATAGCAGCGACACTAAAGGCGCGAGAAAGAAAAGAACGAGATACAGGATGCCCGGAAGAAGCAGCAGCAGCGCTACCGGGCTCTTCTTCTTGACGCTGTCAGAAGAAGTCGGAGCAGCTGTCGTAGAGAAGGCCGCGAAAGCCATCGCTACGCACCCTCGAGGTGGCGCTGCGCGGCAATCGAGCGAGTGTCGAAGTCAGCCTCGAACCGCGGAGCATCCGCAGGATCGTCGTCAAGGCCAAAACCGTGGCCAACGCCCCAGCTGACCCACACTCCATCTCCGAACTTGACGTCAGAGCCGAAGGTCATGTTTTGCGCGAACACGATGAGCGTGCCTGCGCCGGGGACCTCAACCAAATACTGAGTGCTCACACCGCTGAACGAGACATCCGTGACGCGACCGGGGCCCATCACGTTGACATCAGCGTCATGGATGGGCTTTGCGGAGTGCAAGGTCAACTTCTCGGGGCGCACGCCGATCGTGATTTCACCGGTCGTGCGATGCGCTCGGGTGGCGGGCACGACAATTTTGTGACCCGCGACATCCACTGCCACACCCGCGCTTGTCGTGCTCACAACGGGGCCGGTGAACAGATTGGACTGCCCTAGGAAGTTCGCCACAAACGCTGTCCTGGGCAATTCATAGAGCTCTTGAGGGGCGCCCATCTGCTCTATGCGGCCCTTGTTCATCACGGCGATCGTGTCGGCCATAGTCATGGCCTCTTCTTGATCGTGGGTCACGTGCAGGAAGGTAAGGCCGACATCCTCTTGGATGGTTTTGAGCTCAAGCTGCATTTGGCGACGCAACTTGAGGTCGAGCGCACCCAGCGGTTCATCGAGCAGAAGCAGTGCCGGCCGATTGACGATGGCACGTGCCAGCGCAACACGCTGCTGCTGCCCTCCGGAGAGTTGCTGAGGTCGCCGACTAGCGAGGTGATCGAGTTCCACCAGTCGCAGCACTTCGTGCGCTTTGCCCAGAGGGTCGGTCATCTTGCGGCGGCGCAACCCAAAAGCGACATTCTCGAGCACGGTCATGTGCGGGAATAGCGCGTAGCTCTGAAACACCGTGTTGACGGGTCGCTGGAACGACTTCTGGTTGGTCACATCGGTGCCACCGACCAAGATCCGTCCGGCGGTGGGAGCCTCGAGGCCAGCGACGAGTCGCAGCGTCGTTGTCTTGCCGCAGCCAGACGGTCCGAGCAGTGCAAAGAATGACCCTGCGGGGATGGTGAGATTGAGTTCTTCAATCGCGGTGAAGCCGGGGAAACGTTTATGGATTCCCACCAACTCAAGGTCGGCGCCACTCTCCGCAAAGGTGTCTGTCGTCATTAAGCTGCCCCGAGCACGACGCTCTGGAAAGCGGTGTTGTACTTCTGCTCTTCAGAACTGTCGAGCTCACGGAACACGAACGCTTTCGACAGCATCTCGTCGTCGGGGAAAATCAGCTTGTTCTCGGCGAGTTCAGGATCGATAGCCATCATCGCTTCTTTCGCGCCGACCACGGGCGTGATGTAGTTCACGTAGGCGGCAACCTCGGCGGCGACCTCGGGGTCGTAGTAGTAGTTGATCATTTCTTCCACGTTCGACTTCGCGCCACTGCCAATCGGCACCATGAAGTTGTCGTTCCACAGGGTTCCGCCAGCATCGGGAACGATGAACTCCCACTTGTTTCCGTTTTCGGCATTCAGCTGCACGATGTCGCCCGACCACACAATTGCAGCCACGGTATCGCCGTTGACGAGGTCCTCTTTGTACGAGTTGCCCTTGATGTTTCGAATCTGGCCATCGGCGACTTGCTTCGAGAACTCGTCGATCGCTGCGTTGAACTCGTCGTCGCCCCAGTCTCCAGCGATATCGACGCCCTGGGCGAGCATGATCAGGCCCATGGTGTCGCGCATCTCCGAGAGCACTCCGACGCGGCCCTTGAGGTCGGCCTTCCAGAGGTCCTGAACGGATTCGATTCCGCCGGGCAGTAGTTCCTTGTTCCAGCAAATGCCTGCGAAGCCGCCCTGCCACGGGATGCTCAATTCGCGACCCGGATCAAAGTCGACATTTTGCAGCGACGGCAACAGGTTGTCGACGTTCGGCATCTTGCTGCGGTCAAGCTTCTGCGCGTAGCCAAAGCGAATGAGGCGAGTGGCCATCCAGTCCGTGAGGCAAACGACGTCAGCGCCAATATCTCTGCCGAGCGAGAGCTGGTCTTTGACCTTGGCGTAGTAGGTGTTGTTGTCGTCAACAGCTTCGGTGTATTCGACCGTGATGCCGGTCTGAGCTTCGAAGGCGTCGATGGTGGGGTAGTTGCCTGCGTCATCGACGTCGACATACAGCGCCCAGTTGTCCCAACGGACGAGCTTGTCGGTGGCGCTGGTGTCTGGGGCTGCGGTCAATTCAGCAGGGCCGGTCGAGCAGGCAGAGAGTGCAAGCCCGGTCGCGCCAGCAGCGGCGCCAGTCAGCAACGCACGTCGATTCATGGTGGCGCTCTGGGCCTTGCGGACCAGCTCACGGATGATCGGATCAGCAGGTAAAGGCTTGGACTTCATGACAAGTTCTCCTAGCATTCGTGACGTGCACCGGACGCCCCGCTGCGCTGTAGGGCTGACTGATATTTGCACATATGCGCAGGAAAATCATTAAAAAGTGTCGAAAACATCGGCATTGCAATATATTTGTCACGAAATCCGCACAAACCGGAAACAAAGGGCGTCTGCTCACGGGTGCGCATTCGGAGCGTGCGCACAGGAAGCCCTTTGCTACACTTTTCTTCGCCGGGCCACAGTAACCCCGGGCTCCAAAATTAGCCGCTTAGAGCGGCCCTGCGTCGTGAGGCGTTCTCTGTGGCTCGGCTTTTCTTCTGTCCGGGCACAACGCTACGAACAACACCACGGTTTCTGAATGCCGACCAATCCCTTTGCGCAAGGGCACCGAATCACCCACCAGTGAAAGCAACCGACGAAAACCATTGCCGGTCCGCATCCACTCACTGATGATTCGCTGCTGAACCTGAAAACTGCGATGAAGGAGCACAGGAACCTGTCATGCTTGTCCTTATGTCTCGTGAAGCTGATGTCGGCGCAACCCCTGAAGAAGCGGGTGTGTCCGCCGCGACCCCACAAGATTTACTCGAGCGTGTCGCCACTGGTGACCAGACCGCGTTTAGCGCGCTCTACGACCAGATGGCCCCCCGAGTTTTCGGACTCGTCAAGAGGCTCCTGCGCGACCATTCACAGTCCGAAGAAGTGACGCAAGAGATCTTCTTAGAGATTTGGCAAACCGCAACCCGTTTCGATTCGAACCGGGGCGCTGCGGTTAGCTGGATTCTCACCATGGCTCACCGCCGAACTGTTGACCGTGTGCGTGCATCACAGTCGTCCCGCGACCGTGACGTTCGTATCGGTATCCGTGATCACAACCCGGACTACGATCACGTTTCAGAAACCATAGAGGTCCGACTCGAACACGAAAGGGTAGAGAAGGCCATGTCCCGACTGACTGAACTCCAGCGCCAAGCTGTCTCCCTGGCGTATTACGGCGGCTATAGCCACAGTGAGGTGGCGACCATGCTCAAGGTTCCTGTCGGCACTGTCAAAACCCGACTACGCGATGGAATGATCCGCTTACGCGACGAAATGGGGGTGGCATCATGAACGACCGTAACGACGACCTCGCCGCCCAGTCTGGCGCCTACGCTCTCAATGCGTTAAGCCCCGAAGAACGCGAAGCATTCGAGAAACACCTGGCCTCATCCAGCGAAACTCGCACCGAAACCACTGAACTCTCTGACACAGCAGTAGCGCTCGGCCTGGCCGTTGACCCGGTCACGCCGCCGCCCGCGCTCAAGAACAACCTCATGGCGCTGATTGCGCAGACTCCGCAGTTGCCGCGCGAAGCCGACGTTGTTGCAGAAAGCGACGCCAACAGTGTGGATGCCGCATCTGCGCCACTCGCACACGTCACGCCGTTGGCGGCTTCGGCTGCGCTCGCGGCTGACGACTCGGCGGAGCAGTCAAGCACCGCGCCTGCTGCCCCGGCAACTCCCGCGGAGACCAAGGCTCAGGCCCGCTGGTTCACGCGTCCGGCTACGGCGCTCGCCGCAGTGGCTGCCGCTGTGGCGCTCATTGTTGCGGGTGGTGTGGTGGCTGATTCCATCGGTCGCTCAAGCATTGAGCAGTCCACTTTTGCGTCGCAGCAGGCTGACCAGCTTGCGGCAATTAACGCGGCGAGTGATTCGCAGCGGCTGGTTTCGACTGTGACGGGCGGCGCGACGGCTACCTTCGTGTGGTCGAGTGAACTCGCATCATCCGCAGTGATTGTGGATGGTCTTGAAGCGCTGCCCGCTGATCAGGTTTACGAACTCTGGTACATCGATGACTCTGGCGCTCGGCCGGCGGGTCTCATGGATGCCGCTGACGATGGTCCCACCTGGCGCGTGCTTGATGGCGAGTTGGGTGCCGGCGATATCATCGGTGTCACGATCGAACCAAAGGGCGGCTCGGATGCACCAACCACCGATCCCATCGTTGTCTTCGAGAGCGCGTAAACTGTTGCTGAGTCGCTAACGCAGGCTGGCTCGCCCACGCAGCTGGCTCGCGTCACTCGCGAACTGTCGCACTCAGAGGAGCAATCATGATCGGCAGGGGAACCCAAGTTCTCCGGGCGCTGATCGTCGCTGCCTTCTCGGTCTTTGTTGCCGCAGCCGCTCACGTTTTTGGTGGCGGCAGCATGCCCAGCTGGGTTGCTCTCGTTCTCGCTCTTACGTTCGCGGCGCTCATCAGCATTCCGCTCATCGGAAAGCGGATGTCGCTTCCGCGCGTCGTCGTGGCGGTCACGATTGCTCAAACGCTCTTCCACACCGTGTTCGCGGTTATCGGCAATCCGGGCAACGTCGTGGCTCAGTCCAGCGGACACCACGACCTCGCGTTCACGGTCCTCGCTGGGTCGATTAACCATGGCTCGCACGGTGCGGGGGCGATGACCGCAGGGCACATTGTTGCCGGCATCATCACGATTGTGGCGCTGCGCCAGGGCGTGACCGCACTCAGTTCGATTGCCGCGAGTGCTAGCCGCCACCTTCGTCACTTGTTCTCGACTCAGGTTGTTCCGGTTGTCATCCGTCGCACGGTTGTTGCTAGCGCTGTCTGCCGCGACGAGATTGTGGCAACGCTTCAGTTATTACGTTCCGTTGTGAGCCGCAGAGGGCCACCGACCGTCAGCGCGGTCTTCTCCTAATTCCCTCTGCAGCGTGATGGTTTTGTGCCATCCCTGTGCGGTTGCGCGAACACGCCCCTGGCAGGCAGTGTGTGCCTCCGCGATAACAACGGAAAGCTGACTAACTCAGATGACGTTTGTGCGAACTAGTGCGCGCGTAGTCGGGGGAGTGGCTCTTGCTGCTCTGCTCGTATTCGCGATGCCTCTGACGGCTTTTGCCCACGATCAAATCATTGGGCAAATTCCGAATGAGAACGAAGTGCTTGAGGTTGCCCCGAGCAAGATCAGTCTCGAATTCACGGGCGATCTCATGGACATCACGCAACTTGCCATGGTGGTGGATGCCGACGGCACCGACTGGGTCAGTGGGCCCATGCAGGTGACAGATCGCGCCGCCATCCAGCCTCTGCTGCCTGACATGCCCGAGGGCAGCTATCAGGTGCGGTGGCGTGTGGTGTCGAGCGATGGCCACCCGATTTCGGGAAGTTTTGAATTCGCGGTTGGTCAGGAGACGCCGGGGGCAACTTTCGGCCTCGAAGAAGAAGCCTCGGAGCAAGAAGACACCGCAGCCTCAGCAACAGACAACTCGACATCGAGCATGAGTCCGCTTGTTGTCGCCAGCCTCATCGGTGCCGGTAGCGGCATCGTCCTTTTTGCCGGAGTCATCGCAGCGCGATGGTTCTGGATTAGACGAAAGAAGTAATACAGAAATGATCCGCACCAAAAAATCCTTCAGCCTCATCGCCGTTCTCGCGGCAGGAGCGCTTGCTCTCGCCGGATGCTCGACCACAGCATCCACCGATGGCGACGACAGCATGGAGTCGACCGCCACTACTCTCACGACGTCCGACACGTGGGTCAAGGCAATCGACAGCGGCATGACGGCCGCGTTCGGCATGGTTGAAAACCCCACCGATCACGACATCACGATCGTGTCGGCGACCACGAGTGCCTCAGATATGACGGAACTCCACGAGACGCTGGAGAACGAATCGGGCGACATGGTCATGCAGCCGATCGAGGGTGGCTTCACCATTCCGGCTGGCGGAATGCTCATGCTTGAGCCCGGCGGAAACCACATCATGATCATGGGTGTCGCTGACCCGATTCTTGCGGGAGACGACGTCACTGTCACCCTCACGCTCGATGATGGCAGCACGCTCGAGTTCACGGCTCCGGCCAAGGACTACTCCGGCGCCAACGAGAACTACGAAGGCGATGACGACATGGACCTGGACAACGGCGACATGGGCCACGATGACACGGAGATGGACGAATAATTGTCTGAACCAGTAGAGCCTGACACTTCGCGTCGGCTCTCGCGGCGGCACCTCCTCTGGGGCGGTGCCGCTGCGGCGGGTGTCGGCGCGGCAACAGCAGCCGGAGTGAGCATCGTTGGCGGCATTGCGGGTTCGGTCGCGCCGCCGAGCTCTGGTGCTGCCACGACTGCGGACTTCACCCCGCAGGAAGCCTTCGAGGGCGCTGTGCCGTTCTACGGCACCCACCAGGCTGGCATCGAAACGCCAGCCCAGTCCAACGCCGTCTTTGTTTCGCTCGACCTGCGCGACGATGTCGACGCTTCTGGGTTGCGTCGCCTCATGAGCGTCGTGACGGATGACGCGGCTCGCCTCACGGCGGGGCAGCCTGCTCTGGCGGACTCCGAGCCTGAGCTCGCCGTCATCCCGGCGCAACTCACGGTCACCTTCGGGTTCGGACCTCGCGTTGTCGAGCTGGCAGGCAAAGCCGCGCCCGCGTGGCTCGGCCCGCTTCCGGCGTTCGGCATCGACAAGCTCGATCCGGCCTATTGCGATGGTGATCTCCTGATACAGATCGCCGCTAACGACCCTCTGACGGTCACTCACGCTGCGCGAATGCTGCTCAAGGATGCTCGGAGCTTTGCTCTGCCGCGGTGGTCGCAGAGCGGCTTCCGTCGCGCGGCGGGAGCCGAGAATCCCGCCGCCACGATGCGCAACCTCTTCGGTCAGCTCGATGGCACGGGCAACCCTTCGCCCGGCACCACCGAGTTCAGCGAGGCAGTCTGGAGCACAGACGTTCCTTCGTGGCTGGAGGGTGGCACGAGTTTCGTGTTGCGCCGTATCGCCATGGATCTCGATGGCTGGGACAAGATCGACCGCCTCGGCCGCGAGGAGACCATCGGTCGCACCCTCGACACCGGTGCGCCCCTCACCGGCACCGTTGAGGGTGACGAACCCGACTTGGAGACCAAAGACAGACTGGGTTTCCCCGTCATCCCCGCTTTCGCCCATGTTCGTCGGGCCAAAGAGAACGAGGCAGCAACCAAGATGTTCCGTCGTGGCTACAACTACGACGACACGGTGCTGACGGGCGCCGAGAGCGTCTCCAACTCGGGGCTGCTCTTCGCGGCATTCCAAGCGGATGTCGATACGCAGTTTGTCCCCGTGCAGAAGGCTCTCGACACGCTCGACCTGCTCAACACGTGGACCACGCCCGTCGGGTCAGCAGTGTTCGCTATTCCGCCGGGATGCCAGGAGGGCGGCTACATCGGGGACACCCTCTTCTAGAGCGTGCGAGTACAACAGAACGGCCCCCGGCCAGCTGGCGCGGGGGCTGTTCTGTTGTGCTCAGGCGGCTCGTTAGCCGAACTTGCCCGAGACGTAGTCTTCGGTTGCCTGCACGCTAGGGTTCGAGAAGATCGTGGTGGTGTCGTCGTACTCGATGAGCTTGCCAGGAGCGCCGGTGCCGGCAATGTTGAAGAAAGCGGTGCGGTCAGAGACTCGGGCGGCCTGCTGCATGTTGTGGGTCACGATCACGATCGTGTAGTCCTGCTTGAGTTCCTCGATGAGGTCTTCAATGGCCAGAGTCGAGATGGGGTCGAGGGCCGAGCACGGCTCATCCATCAACACGACGTCGGGCTTGACAGCGATGGCGCGCGCGATGCAGAGTCGCTGCTGCTGTCCACCAGAAAGGCCAGAGCCGGGCTTGTCGAGACGATCCTTTACCTCTTGCCACAGGTTTGCGCCGATGAGGGACTGCTCGACGAGGTCGTCGGCGTCACTCTTGCTCATGCGGGAGTTGTTGAGCTTCACACCAGCAATCACGTTGTCGCGAATCGACATCGTGGGGAACGGGTTGGGGCGCTGGAAGACCATGCCCACTTGGCGGCGAACGCTGACGGGGTCAACACCGGGCGCGTAGAGGTTGTTGCCGTCAATGAGCACTTCACCCTCAACGTACGCACCGGGAATCACCTCGTGCATACGGTTCAGGGTGCGCAGAAACGTTGATTTGCCGCAACCGGACGGGCCGATGAAGGCGGTGACGGTGCGGGGCTCAATGGTGAGTGATACTCCTTCTACAGCGCGAAACTTGCTGTAGTAGACGTTGAGATCATTGACTTCGATGCGCTTAGACACGAGTGGGGGTTCCTTCGGTTATCGACCGGTCTTGGGGGCGAAGATCTTGGCGATGATGCGTGCCAGGAGGTTCAGTGCCATCACGATCAGGATGAGGGTGAGTGCTCCAGCCCACGCCCGATCGATGTAGGCCTGGGCGTCGGTGCCCTGAGAAATGTAGGAGCTGTACACGAATACGGGCAAGCTCTGCATCCGGTCGCTGAACAGCGAGTAGTTGAAGTTGTTGGTGAAGCCAGCGGCAACCAGCAGCGGGGCAGTTTCACCGATGACGCGGGCGATGGAGAGCATCACACCGGTCGTGATTCCGGCGATGGATGTCGGCAGCACAACCTTCAGAATGGTCAGCCACTTGGGCACGCCGAGTGCAAACGCGGCCTCACGCAGTTCGTTGGGTACGAGTCGCAGCATTTCTTCGCTCGAGCGCACGACCACGGGGATCATGAGCACCGACAGGGCGACTGCTCCGGCGATTCCGACGCGAACGCCGGGGCCAAAAATGAGCACGATGAGCGAGTAGGCGAAGAGACCAGCGACGATCGAGGGGATGCCGGTCATGACATCCACGAAGAAGGTGATCGCTTGGGCAAGACGACCGCGACCGTATTCGACGAGGTAGATCGAGGTCATGAGGCCGATGGGCACCGAGATGATGCTTGCCGCGAGCGTCATTTGCAGGGTGCCGATGATGGCGTGGGCTGCACCGCCACCTTCTCCGACAACGTTGCGCAGCGAGAGTGTGAAGAAGTCGAGGTCGAAGCGGGCAGCGCCGTTGATCGCCACGGTGTAGAGCAGCGAGATGAGCGGCAGGAGCGCGATAACGAACGCGAGCGTCACCAGAGTCGTCACAAGGCGGTCTGTGGCGCGACGGTGGCCTTCAACGAGCCGTGAGACGGTCACGAGCACGATGCCGTAGAGCACGACGCCCAAAAGCACGGCGCCGACGACGTTGAATTCGGCTGCATCCTGGCCTGCTTGAACGAACAGGAAGATGATGACGAAAGTGGCAAGGCTGCTGATCAGGATGAGCAGAGGAGCCCAGCGGGGCAGTTGCCCGGCGGCGTAGGCGTTCTCGATGGGGCGCGCGGGTGTGGTGGTAGTCATCAGTTCGCTCCCGAGAATTCCTTGCGGCGGTTGACGATGTAGCGCGCTATCGTGTTGACGATCAGCGTGATGGCGAACAGAATCAGGCCTGTTGCGATCAGTACGTTCACATTGAGTCCGTAGGCCTCGGGGAAGCTCAGTGCGATGTTGGCGGCGATTGTCGACGGGTTAGTCGAGCTGATCACGTTGAAGGTGATGACGTTGGAGGCCGAAAGCACCATCGCAACAGCCATGGTTTCGCCGAGGGCCCGACCGAGGCCGAGCATTGCTCCCGAGACGATGCCGGCGCGACCGAAGGGAAGCACCGCGATTTTGATCATTTCCCAGCGCGTGGCACCGAGGGCGAGTGCAGCTTCTTCGTGCAGCACGGGGGTCTGGAGAAAGACTTCGCGACAGATGGCGGTGATGATCGGCAGGATCATCACGGCGAGCACGATGGATGCGGTGAGGATCGTGCGGCCGGTGCCCGAGGCAGGGCCGGCGAAGAAGGGGATCCAGCTGAGGTTATCGGCAAGCCACGCGTAGGCGGGCTGCACTCCGACGGCGAGAACGTTGCCGCCCCAGAGGCCGAAGACGACTGAGGGCACTGCGGCAAGCAAGTCGATGATGTAGCCGAGGGTCGCTGCCAGCGGTCGCGGTGCGTAGTGCGAGATGAAGAGCGCAATTCCGATGGCGATCGGCACGGCCATGATGAGAGCGAGGCCAGCTGACCAGAGCGTTCCGAAGACGAGAGGGCCGACATACGACCAGAAGTTCGTTCCTTCAAGGAGCGTCGTCTTTTCGGGATCCGCGGTGATTCCAGGAACTCCCTGAATAACGAGGAAGGCAGCGACGGCGGCGAGAATCGCGAGGATGAGCGCGCCAGCGGTGAGGGCCGTACCTGAGAAGAGGCGGTCTCCGGGGCGCTGTTTCGCGCGAATACGGGCGGCCGCAGTCGAGGTCATGTGTCGAGTATCCCTTATCCGTGGCTTGGCTTAGTGCGTGATCTGTACTGCGTGGTGCTGACGGGGACTGCGCGGTGCGCCGGGCCCAGTGCAAAGTCTGCCCGACCCCGCTGCCGGTAGCAACGGGGTCGAAGCAGACTCGAGGTGTTACTTGATGGCGTCTACTGCAGCCTGAGCCTTCTCGAACAGAGTCGAGGAGATCGGAGCTGAACCAGCGGACTCTGCGGCAGTTGCCTGGCCTTCGTCGCTGATGATGTAGGACATGTAGGCCTTCACCAGATCAACGTTGTCGCTTGACGCGTACTCGTTGCAACCGATGAGGTAGCTGATCAGAACGACCGGGTAGACACCCGATGCGTCAGATGCGCGGTCGATCTCTACGGCGAAGTCGGTCTCGCCGCGGCCTTCTGCGAAGGGCGATGCGTCAACGATTGCTGCTGCAGCCTCTGGCGAGTACGGTA
This sequence comes from Salinibacterium sp. SWN248, assembly GCF_015864575.1. Classification (GTDB taxonomy): domain Bacteria; phylum Actinomycetota; class Actinomycetes; order Actinomycetales; family Microbacteriaceae; genus Rhodoglobus. The sequence goes on from NZ_JADYWW010000001.1 coordinate 964,561, forward strand.
CGTACTCGTCGCCGACCTTGACGGCAACGATTCCGAGGTCACCGGCGCGCGAGGCGTCGGCGTAGCCGATGGTTCCGGTTCCGTTGGTTACTGCGTCAACGAGACCAGAGGTCTGAGGAGCGCCCTCGCCACCGAACTCGGTTGGCCACGTTTCGATCGATCCGACGGTCCAGACCGAGGAAGCTGCAGCCGACAGGTAGTCGGTGAAGTTCGCGGTCGTTCCCGAGTCATCAGCGCGGTGAACTGCGGTGATGCCGAGGTCGGGGAGGTCTACGCCATCGTTCTGGGAGACGATTGCATCGTCACTCCAGTTGGTGATTTCACCCGTGAAGATGCCGGCGATCGTGTCAGCGTCGAGGTTGAGCGAGTCAATGCCGTCGATGTTGAAGATGATCGCGATGGGGGAGATGTAGGCAGGGATCTCGAGGATGCCGGTGCCGGGAACGCAGGATGCGAAGTTGTCTTCGTCAATCTCTTCGCTCTTGAATGCGCGGTCGGATCCAGCGAACTGGCTTCCGCCACCGATGAACGTGTCGCGTCCTCCACCAGAACCGATGGGGTCGTACTCAACAGTGACGTTCTCGTTTGCCGTCTGGAATCCAGCAACCCAGGCCTCCTGGGCTGACTGCTGCGACGAAGCTCCGGCGCCAACGAGGGTGCCAGTGAGGTCGGACATGTTCTCGTCGCTGCTGCCGGTTTCGGCTGCTGTTGCGCAGGAGGAGAGGAGGATCGTGCCTGCGATAGCAATGGCACCGATGGTGCCAAGACGCTTGAAGTTCACAGTTTTCCCTTCGGAATGTTGATTACAGGTTTCAGGTCGGTGCGACCCAAATAGAAAACTTAGGCACGGCAGGTAGCCACCTTTGCCCGGTTAGGTAAACGGGAGGTAAACGCCGAATCAACATGAGAAGGGTGAGCCCCGGTTTTGCGGGGATGACGTGGGGGGAGTGGCTGGAAATTACTTCATCGCGGCTACGGCGGCCAACGCTTTCTCGTAGAGCGAGTCCGAGATGGGGGCCGAACCGGCGGAGGCGGCAGCAGCCTGCTGGCCTTCCGGACTGATCACGTAATTGAGGTAGCCCGTGATGACATCCAGCCGGTCGGTGGAAGCATATTCGTTGCAGGCGATGAGGTAACTGATGAGCACTACCGGGTACACGCCGCTGGCGGTGGATGCTCGGTCGATGTCGACCGCAAAGTCTGTGTCGCCACGGCCTTCCCCAAACGGTGAGACATCGACGATCGCTGCGGCTGCTTCTGCCGAGTAGGAGACGTACTCGTCACCGACCTTGACGGCGACGGTGCCGAGGTCGCCGGCGCGCGAGGCATCGGCGTAGCCAATCGTGCCGGTGCCGTTGGTGACAGCATCCACAACACCGGATGTTTGCGGTGCCGCTTCACCGCCGAACTCGAGCGGCCATTTCTCGATTGAGCCACTTGTCCAGGCGTCGGGTGCTGCGCCAGAGAGGTAGTCGGTGAAGTTGGCGGTGGTGCCCGAGTCATCGGCGCGGTGTACGGCGGTGATGTTCAGGCTGGGCAGTTCAACGGTGGGATTTTGCTCGGTGATGGCCGCGTCATCCCACTGATCGATCTCGCCCGTAAAGATGCCAGCGATGGTCTCGGCGTCGAGGTTAAGCGAGTCGATCCCCTCGAGGTTGAAGATGATGGCAATCGGTGAAATATAGGCAGGGATTTCAAGGATGCCGGTGCCGGGCACGCACGAAACGAAGTCGGCTTCAGCGATTTCTTCGACCTTGAATGCACGGTCTGATGCCGCGAACACTGCGCCACCACCAATGAAGGTGTCGCGTCCTCCTCCGGAGCCGATGGGGTCGTATTCGACCGTTGCCGCCACGTTGGCGAGCTGGAAACCTCGAACCCATGCCTCTTGCGCTGCCTGCTGTGACGAGGCGCCGGCGCCGATTATGGTGCCGGAGGGGCCAGACGCGTCGCTAAGGTCGGTGGGTACACACCCGGTGAGTGCGAGTGCGCTGGTCATCGCGATGATGCTGACGGTGCCGAGGCGGGTGAACTTCACTGGGGTCCCTTCGAGAAAATGACGTGCACGTCATTCTCTCGCGAATTCCTTAGTAATTCACCGCCCGGCAACCTTGAGGGGCTGCAGGGTGGGCAGGCTTGACTTAGGACTCGTGGGTCTCCACCGCTACGAGGCGCGGTTTTTTGGAATCGCGGGCAAAGTGCAGCACCGAAAAATCACCGGTGTTGAGCAGGGCCGCTGCGCGCAACTGGGAGTCGGGCTTTGCCTGGGCGGCTTCGGCGAGCGCCCCCACGATCTGTGGCAATACGGGCCCGTGACTACACAGCACCGCCGTCTGCTGCTTCTTGAGTCGCTTGGCGACGAGAGCGGTCACCGCTTTGCCGTTGCTTGCGTAGGCGTCTTGGCTCAGATCATCGGTCGCTTTGATCTCGAGTTCAGTGCGCTGCGCGAGCGGGGTGATTGTGGCGAGGCAGCGTGCTGCGGTGCTGCTCAGGATGCGGTCGGGGGCGAAGGCAGCAATGCTCCCGGCGATGGTGGCAGCCTGGTCTGTTCCGCGGTGCATGAGCGGGCGGGTGGCATCCGGTCCGTCCCAGGTTTCCCCGGGAACGGCTTTGCCGTGGCGAACGGCGATCATCGCAAAGGTGCGCGCGTTACCGGCGTCGTAGACAGCCGCGAAGCGATCGAGAATGTCAATGTCGTGGGCGTAGCTGACCTTTTTGCGTGCTTTTGCCAGCGATAACCATTCGAGCGAGGAGATTTCGCCGTTGGGGGTGAACTTGGCGCGCTCAAGAATGTGGTCGTTCACTTCGGCAGCCCAGTAGTGCACATACTTGTCGCGGCCGTTGGCGAGCGTGTAATGCACGTTGCCGAGTGGCACCCCGAGATCGACGCTCAACCCGGTCTCTTCTAAGATCTCGCGCACAGCGGTCTCCGGCAGCATCTCACCAGGGTCGAGTTTGCCCTTGGGCAGCGAGACGTCCTTATGAACGGTGCGATGCACGAGCAACACTCGCGGTTTGCCGTCGACGACGCGCCAGCAGACTATGCCTGCGGCGAGGACCGGAGTGTTCGCGGCGCTCACCGGCGAGACCCTCCTCGTTTGCGCTGCGTTATTCGCTTCATAAGAACATTCTGCATGTCATTGAGGGGTTCACCGGTCTCTGAGCGGCCGTGGCGCACCCAATCGCCTGCCGCATCGAGCCACCACGAGGAGGTCTCTTCGTCGACGGCGAGGTCGAACATGTACTCGAGTTCCGCGATGTCGTCGGGTTCGACGATGCGCACAAGGGCTTCAACGCGACGGTCGAGGTTGCGGTGCATCATGTCAGAACTGCCGATGTACACCTGAGGGTCTCCGCTGTTGTGGAACGCAAATACTCGCGAGTGCTCCAAGTAGCGACCGAGGACCGAGCGCACCCGAATGTTTTCGCTGAGGCCGGGAACTCCCGCCCGCAGGGAACAAATCCCGCGCACCACGATGTCGATCGGAACGCCAGCATTGCTCGCCCGGTAGAGCGCGTCAATGATCGCCTCATCCACCATCGAGTTCAATTTGATGCGGATGCCTGATGGCAGGCCTTCGCGAGCGTTGGCGGCTTCGTTCTCAATCTGCTTGATGAGGCCCTTGCGCAGATGGCGCGGAGCCACCAGAAGCCGCTTGAACTTCTTCTCGATCGCGTAGCCCGAGAGCTCGTTGAAGAGTCTCGTGAGGTCTTTTCCGACTTGATCGTCGGCCGTGAGCAGCCCCAGGTCTTCATAGAGGCGGCTGGTCTTCGGGTTGTAGTTTCCCGTGCCGATGTGGGCGTAGTGACGAAGCTTGCCCTCTTCTTGGCGCACCACGAGCGCGAGCTTGCAGTGGGTTTTGAGGCCGACGAGTCCGTACACGACGTGCACTCCGGCTTTCTCTAGCTTGCGAGCCCACGAGATGTTCGCGGTCTCGTCGAAGCGCGCCTTGATCTCGACAAGCGCCAGAACCGCTTTCCCGGCCTCCGCAGCGTCAATGAGCGCCTCGACGATGGGGCTGTCACCACTGGTGCGATACAACGTCTGCTTGATGGCCAGCACGTTGGGGTCAGCGGCAGCCTGCTCGAGAAACGCCTGAACACTCGTGGAGAACGACTCGTAGGGGTGGTGCAGCAGGATGTCTTTGCGTGCGATCGCCCGGAAGATGTCCGCCCGCTCATTGCCCTCGGTCGGCATGAGGCTGCGACTCGTGATCGGCACGTGGCGCGGATACTTCAGCTTGGGGCGGTCGATGCCGGCGAGCTGAAAGAGTCCGCTGAGATTCAGTGGTGCCGGAAGGCGATAGACCTCTTGCTCGGTGATCTTGAGCTCGCGAACGAGCAAGCCGAGCGTGACGTCATCCATGTCGTCGGTGATTTCGAGCCGGATGGGCGGCCCAAAGCGACGGTTGAGAATCTGCTTCTCGAGCGACTTGATGAGATTCTCCGACTCATCTTCGTCAACGTTGACATCTTCGTTGCGGGTAACGCGAAACTCGTGGTGCGCCAGAATCTCCATACCGGGGAACAGGGCGCCCAGGTGATTGGAGATCAGATCTTCGAGCGGGATGTAGCGCAGCTGGTCGCTGCCATCATCCGGCAATTGGATGAAGCGCGGCAGAACGCTCGGCACTTTCAGGCGCGCGAACTCTTCTTTTTGGGTCTTCGGGTTACGCACTCGAATCGACAGGTTGAGCGAGAGCCCCGAAATGTAGGGGAACGGATGCGCGGGGTCGACCGCCAGCGGCATCAGCACGGGAAAAATCTGATTGGAGAAGATGTCGTGAACGCGCTCGCGGTCTTCCGGCCCGAGATCGGCCCACGTTTCGATATGGATGCCCTCGGAATCCAGTGCAGGCTTCACACTGTTGCGAAACTCGGCAGCGTGGCGCTCTTGCAGGGCGTGGGCGGCAGCACTCAGTTCTTCGAGAACCTCTGCCGGCGCCCGGCCGGTGTTGCTTGGCACGGCAAGCCCCGTGTCGATACGGCGCTTGAGGCCAGCAACGCGCACCATGAAAAACTCATCGAGGTTGCTCGCAAAGATGGCCAAGAAGTTGGCGCGTTCGAGCAGGGGCAGAGACTCGTCTTCGGCTAGTTCGAGCACGCGCTGGTTGAAGGCTAGCCAGCTCAATTCCCGATCAAGGTAGCGATCGTAAATCAGCGTTCCATCATCAACACTCGACGACTCGTCATTGTCGTACTCGTCAAGCGAGTCCGTTGCAGAGCTCGGGTCGACGATCGCGGTCTCGTTGTCCATCCCCTCATCCTGCCACTGAGTGATGAACAACTGATTAACTCCGCCCACACTGGGAGGCAGTTGATAGCGCTTTGCTAGACAGCGATACTTTGCTGATCGATGTCGGCGGTGGAACTAGTTACTACATCTACGGCGGGGGCTTTTTCTATCTCTTCCGCGATATTGAAGCAGTAACCAACGTTGCGTACGGTGCCGATGAGCGATTCGAGATCCCCGAGCTTGGCGCGCAAGCGACGCACGTGCACGTCTACCGTGCGGGTTCCACCGAAGTAGTCGTAACCCCAAACTTCGCTCAAGAGCTGCTCACGCGTGAAAACATGCGAGGGGTGTGAGGCCAAGAAGCGCAGCAATTCGAACTCTTTGAAGGTGAGGTCGAGAGAGCGGTCGCGCGCCTTCGCCGAGTAGCTGGCTTCGTCGATGACGATTCCGGATGCGCGAATCTTCGAGGCGGAACTCTCACCTTCGCGGCGGGCCAGTGCCAACCGGATGCGAGCATCCACTTCGGCTGGTCCGGCGCCTGCAACGAGGAAGTCGTCGATATGCCACTGGTGATTGACGGCCGCCAGGCCGCCGTCGGTGACAATGGCGAACAACGGAACTGCAATCCCGCTGGAGTTGAGCACGTTGCACAGCCCTTTGGCTGCCGCAAGATTTGTGGTCGCGTCGACCATGATGAGGTCTGTCGTTGGGGCGGCAACAAGAGTTGCAGGCGCAGCAACGACCACCTCCACCGTATGGCTGAGCAATCCCAGGGCTGGGAGTGGTTCAACGTCGGGCGCAGAGCTAAGCATCAAGATGTGTGCCATATGGCCTCCCCACTGCGTGAAAGGAATTCTACCGCGTGCTTGCGCTCTCCCCTGACGGGGCCCGGCTTCGCACATTCGTCGATACGATGGGGAGCATGACTTGGCAAAAGTGGAGCGTCGTGCCCGTATGGGCGTTAAGCCTTATTGGTGCCGTCATTGTTGGTGTCTTCGAGGCACCGGAGCTGCGAGTGACGTGGCTGGCGATTGTGCTGGCGGCCTGCGTAATCCTTACTTTCGTTATCCAGTTGATAATTCACCGTAAAGAGGGATTCGTGGCGCGAGCCACCGCCAGCATGGTTGGCGCGCTTGGCATCGTCGCGGCCTCTACCGCGATTTTCGCTCTGATTTAGTGCGGTTCGGCTGCACAGGGATAGGATTAGTACATGCTTCTCGCACTTGAGCTCTTCTTCGTTGGCCTTCTTGGTCTCGCGACGCTGTCAATCGGCTACGTGTCGGTTGTCGTTGTCTACAACCTCTTTCGCGGCCAGCGCTAACCGCGCCGCATCGTGATTGAGCTAGACACCTCCGGCCCCGCTGAACTCGCGCCACTTTCGTGGCTCGTTGGACTGTGGGAAGGCACTGGCATCGTCGACTATAAGTTCGGCGAAGAGTCACGCAGCGTCGAATTTGGGCAGCGCATCAGCTTCACTCACGACGGTCTTCCGCACCTCAACTACAACTCGTACACGTGGTTGCTTGACGACAAGCAAACTCCGCACGTCACCGAAACCGGGTACTGGCGACTTCGCCGTCCCGCCACCGAGGGAGACCCCGGTCCCGGCCTGTTGCCCGCGATCGGCGAACGACCCTACGGCACGGCTGACGACGTCGAAACGCTGCGCACAGCCGACGGCGGCTTTGAAATCGAAGTATCGATCGTGCATCCAAGTGGCATCAACGAGTTTTATATCGGCGAAGTGAAAGGGCCACGCATCGATCTGGCTACCGACGCCGTGATGCGCACCGAAAGCGCCAAAGAGTACACGGCAGCTACTCGCATGTACGGCCTCGTGGAAGGCCACTTGCTCTGGGCGTGGGATATTGCCGCGCTCGGCCAAGATCTCCGCACGCACGCTTCAGGAAGACTCGCTCGTGTCGAATAATTCCTTTGCGGCTCGGCCCGGTGCGGTCGGAACCCCTCCCGAGCATTACGGAAACCCGTTTGGCGAGCAACGCGCTCTTGTCGAGGGGCGTTCCATTGTCGAGCTTGCCGACCGCGCAGTCATCACGATCACCGGTCCCGACCGGCTCACGTGGCTCGATTCTCTGACGACACAGTCGCTCAAGGGGCTTCAGCCCGGAGAGAGCGCCGAAACGCTGTTGTTGAACCCCAACGGTCGCGTTGAGCACGCCATGCGCCTTGTTGACGATGGCGAGACCGTCTGGTTGCTTGTCGATGGCTCGCAACGCGAGGCGCTCGCCGCCTGGTTCGATCGCATGCGCTTCATGCTGCGCGTCGAAATTGCCGACCGCAGCGTCGACTTCATGACGATTGGCAGTTTCGGCACCTCGCTTGAGCTTCCCGTTGCCGTCTCGCGCGACACCGCACTTGACTGGCACGATCCGTGGGCAACCGTGACTCGTGGCGGGCACCAGTACTCCACAACTGATGCGCACCCGGCTGCCACCTGGAACTACCGTGAATCACTCGTCGCAGCCGACGCCGACCTCAGCGGTTTCGCCGCCGCAGGATCGCTCGCCGTCGACGCACTCCGCATTGCTGCCTGGCGCCCGGGCTACAGCTCCGAAGTCGACGACCGTACTATCCCGCACGAACTCGACTGGATGCGCTCCGCCGTGCACCTCAACAAGGGTTGCTACCGCGGGCAAGAGACAGTGGCCAAGGTGCACAACCTTGGGCACCCGCCTCGTCGCCTTGTGATGCTGCACCTCGACGGCTCTGAGGGCGCACTGCCCGAAGCGGGTGCCGAAGTGAAACTGGGCGAAAAGACTGTCGGCAGCGTCACCGCTTCCGCACGACACTTTGAGCTGGGACCCATCGCTCTCGCCGTGATCAAACGGGGAGTGAATGCCGCGGAGACTCTGGCTGTTGCCTCCGACATCGGTGAGATCGCCGCAGCGCAAGAAGTGATCGTTCCGCCTGACGCGGGTGCCGAAGCCAACGTGCCGCGCCTGCCTCGGCTCGGAGCCGTCACTCGCGGCTAGCACCATCCATTCGCTGTCCACAGTCCAGGCGACTCTGAACGTTCATTGCGAGTGACCTGTCATGGATGCACGTAACGTCGCTGTTCTCGGTACTCTTGAGATATGACTCACACCCTGATTTTGTTGCGCCACGGCAACTCCGAATGGAACCAAAAGAACCTCTTCACCGGATGGGTGGATGTCGGGCTCACCGATCAAGGCCGCACCGAAGCGAACCGCGCAGGCGAGCTCATCGCCGCGTTCGACAAGCAGCCTGACGTTCAGTACACCTCGCTGTTGAAGCGTGCGATCCACACCGCAAACATCGCGTTGCAGGTTGCTGACCTCGACTGGCTGCCCGTGAAGCGCTCATGGCGACTCAATGAACGCCACTACGGCGCTCTGCAAGGCAAAGACAAGGCGCAGACTCTCGAAGAGTTTGGCGAAGAGAAGTTCATGACCTGGCGCCGTAGCTTTGATGTACCGCCGCCCCCGCTCGACGACGATGCTGAGTACAGCCAGGTTCACGACCGCCGCTACGTCGGCATCGACGGCGAGATCCCTCGCACCGAGAGCCTCAAGCTCGTGATCGACCGCATGTTGCCCTACTGGGAGTCGGACATCACCAAGGACCTCGCCGCCGGCAAGACCGTGCTCGTCACTGCCCACGGCAACTCGCTGCGCGCGCTCGTGAAGCACCTCGATGGCATCTCGGATGACGACATCGCGAGCCTCAACATCCCGACCGGTATCCCGTTGGTGTACGAACTCGACGACAACTTCATGCCGATCAAGCCGGCCTACTACCTCGACCCCGAAGCAGCAGCAGCCGGTGCTGCCGCTGTTGCGTCGCAGGGCAAAAAGTAGCCTTCAGCCCACGCACGCTTAACGCACAAAGCCCCGACGAGAACGAATCTCGTCGGGGCTTTGTCGCGGAGTGACGGGGTTAGTCGTCTGTCGGAACCCAGTCGCCGGTAGCAAGGTACTGAACCTTCTTGGCGATGGAGACCGCGTGGTCTGCGAAGCGCTCGTGGTAGCGAGACGCCAGAGTGGCATCGACGGTATCAACCGCTGCGCCCTTCCACGTCTCACCGAGCACCTTGTCGAAGACGCTCAAGTGCAGCGCGTCGATCCTGTCGTCGTCGTTGCGAATCTCTTCAGCAACGCGCACGTCTTCATGCTTGAGCAGCTCGACCAGCTTGTTGGCAACCGCGACATCGAGTGCACCGAGTTCTGCGAAGGTTCCTCGCAGCGACTTCGGCACAACCTTGTCGGGGAAGCGGTAACGCGCAAGCTGAGCAATGTGCTCAGCCATGTCACCCATGCGCTCGAGTGAAGCGCTGATGCGCAGGGCGCTCACTACAATCCTCAAGTCGCGGGCGACTGGTTGTTGACGAGCGAGGATATTGATCGCAAGCTCATCGAGTTCGGCTGCCGCCGCATCAATCTGGTCGTCGTCTGCGATCACTGCTTCTGCCAGTGATACATCCGACTCATTAAATGCTTTTGTGGCGTTGTCGATCGACACCGCCACCAGGCTGGCAATTTCCACGAGGCGATCTTGCACCTCGCGTAGTTCTTGTTGAAATACTTCGCGCACGCTATCTACGTCCCTTCGATACGGGCATGACGAAGCCCGCACGGCTTAGGCCACCCTGCCCGCGTTAGGTTAACAGCAGGTGTTGGCGGCCTGAACTTTATCTGAAGTGAGCCCCCGTCGCGAACTTGCGGCAAGTGAACGCCTCAGATGTAACTAACCTAGTGGCTATGGACTCTGCGTGGCTCGTGCCGGCCGCCCTCGCTTTCGGGGTATTTCTTGGCAGCGGTATGTCCTTCATCATTTATGCGGCAGCTAAACGCGGTCAGCGGGCTGCCCACGTGGTGTCTTCTGCGGTGCCGGATGGCGTCGATCAGGTCATCGATGCGCTCGAATCCGCGGGTATCGTGCTCGATCCGTCGAACAACATCATGAAGGCGTCTAATGCGGCGCTGACCTACGGTCTCGTGTGGAATCACGCGCTCGTTCATCCCGAGCTCGTGGAGTTCGTCGACCAGGTTCGCCGCACTGGGGTGCCCATTGCGCAAGAAGTTCACCTTTCTCGTGGCCCCTTCGGCGACGCGAACATTTATCTTTTTGTTCGTGTTGCTCGCTTGGGCACGCGATACGTTTTACTGTTGGCCGAAGATCGAACCGAGTCGTACCGGCTGGACGACGTACGGCGCGACTTCGTTGCGAACATCAGCCACGAGCTGAAGACACCAATCGGCGCTGTTGGATTGCTGGCAGAAGCGCTCGTGAGCGCTTCTGATGAACCGGATCAAGTGAAGCGATTCGCAAAACGGCTCACCAAGGAGTCACATCGTCTCGCTCGCATCACGCAAGAGATCATCGAACTCTCACGACTGCAGTCTGCTGACGGGCTTGCCGAGGCGGCTCCTGTCGACATCGACACCGTCGTGTCAATCGCGATTGATCAGAACCGTGCGGTGGCGGAGTTCAACAAGGTCACGCTCGTGAGCGGCGGGCTGACCGGGTTCGAGACGTTCGGCGATGAAACCCTTCTTGTGCTCGCCCTTGACAACCTCATCTCCAATGCCGTGCAGTACTCGCCCGAGAACACTCGAGTCGGCATTGGGGTACGGCACCGTGATGGTGCCGTGGAAATTTCCGTCACTGACCAGGGTGTCGGAATTCCGGAAGAGGAACTCGACCGTGTCTTCGAACGCTTCTATCGCAGTGACCCCGCCCGCAGCAGGCACACGGGCGGTAGTGGACTTGGTCTCAGCATCGCTAAACACGTTGTGCAAAACCACGGTGGCGACATCCGTGTGTGGTCTCAGCTTGGCCACGGTTCAACTTTCACGATTCGACTGCCCGAGATCGATCCCGACGTAATCAACGCACCAGGAGAAAAACAATGACTCGCATTTTGATCGTCGAAGACGAACCGTCGTTGAGCGAGCCCCTTGCGTTTCTTCTTGAGCGCGAAGGCTACGAAACAACCATCGCCGAAGATGGACTTGCCGGCCTCGCGGAATTCGACCGCAATGGTGCCGATCTGATCCTGCTCGACCTCATGTTGCCTGGACTTGCCGGCACTGAGGTTTGTCGCGAGATTCGCACGCGTTCCAGCGTTCCGATCATCATGCTCACGGCCAAAGACAGCGAAGTGGATATCGTGGTCGGTCTCGAGCTGGGAGCGGACGACTACGTAACGAAGCCGTATTCGAGCCGCGAGCTCTTGGCCCGCATCCGTGCCGTTTCTCGCCGTCGTGCGGAAGACATCGACGACACCGATTCGGTTCTCGAAGCCGGCGGAGTGCGCATGGATGTCGAGCGCCACACGGTGTCGGTGGATGGCAAAGATGTCACTATGCCCCTGAAGGAATTTGAGCTGCTTGAGCTCTTGTTGCGCAACGGTGGACGCGTACTGACGCGTGGCCAGTTGATCGATCGAGTGTGGGGTGCTGATTACTTCGGCGACACGAAGACCCTTGATGTGCACATTAAGCGCATCCGCTCGAAGATCGAGACGACGCCATCGCAGCCGACGATGCTCGTGACGGTTCGAGGTCTCGGGTACCGCTTCGAAGACTAGAGATCAGCGGGGGTGCATGCCGGGCACGCTGAGCCGGTGTGCGCAGCTAGCTGCCCCTCTGTGTCGCTGGGGTGAACGAACGCTAGTGCGGGTTATTCGCCGAGCGCGCTTGCCGGAGCGAGGTCGCTGTAGATCGGGTTGTCGCCGGAGATGACCGGAACGAGAAGTTCTTGGCCGCCCTCGTCGCCGAACTGCATGTAGATCGGGAACAGCGCGCCAGCCTTGACGCCGGCATCGGTGATGACGATCGTGTCGCCGTCTACCTCGGTGCCGTAGGTTTTGACTGCGTTGGAGGTGATCGGCTTCGAGATGTCGATGCGCTCACCGTCGGCCGATTCGTACTGAAGGCGCAGGCTGCCGCTCGTGGTGGTCGTGTTGACGACCGTGATCATGAGGCTTACAGCGCTGTTGTCGTCGTTGCTGATGGCAAGAACGTTGCGCACCTTGACCTCGCCAACCTCGGCTCCGATGCCGTCGCTGGGGTCATAGTGGTTCAATGTCGCCGTAGGCGTGATGAACGAACAACCGGCGGTGCCCACTAAAAGAGCGCCGGCAATAAGGGCGGAGGCTGCAGCGCGTGCTGCGCGAGTGCGTACTGTCACAGATCCATACTATAGATAGCCGAGCCGAGGGGTTTACTTAGGCAAGCCTTACCATGTGTTTACTGTGATAAACTGGGTTTTCTTCGAGAGGACCACTATTCATGTTGTTTGAGGTCGGCGAGACAGTCGTTTATCCCCACCACGGTGCTGCAACCATCACCGAGGTTAAGAAGCGCACCATCAAGGGTGAAGAGAAAGTTTATTTAAAGCTCAATGTAACCCAGGGTGATCTCACCATCGAAGTGCCTGCAGAGAATGTTGATCTCGTGGGTGTTCGCGACGTTATCGGTCGCGAGGGACTCGACGCAGTATTCGAGGTGCTCCGCGCGCCGTTTACTGAAGAGCCCACTAACTGGTCGCGCCGCTATAAGGCCAACCTGGAGAAGCTTGCTTCTGGCGATGTCATCAAGGTTTCCGAAGTTGTTCGCGACTTGTGGCGCCGTGACCAAGACCGCGGGCTTTCAGCCGGCGAGAAGCGCATGCTTGCCAAGGCACGTCAGATTCTTATCTCCGAGCTCGCTCTTGCTGAGAAGACTGACGAAGACAAGGCATCGCTGGTTCTCGACGAGGTTCTGGCTTCCTAAGCCTCGAATAGCTGGCCGTATTCACAGGTGAGCATGGGTAGGCTGATTCGCTACGTCTTTCTGGCGGAGGAGTATTTCCTCGCCCATCGATTTGGAGATACCCGCCCCCTATGAGTCAACAGAATGCTCCGCGCATTGCAGTAATCCTGCTCGGCGCCGGAAACGGTACCCGCCTCGGCCGCAACGAGCCAAAAGCTTTCGTTCATCTCGCTGGCCGTCCGACCCTGAGCCGTGCTCTTGAATCCGTGTTCGCAATGGTCGATCCGATTCAAGTCATCATTACGGTGCCTAAGTCGTACGCTCCCATCGCCAAGCAGCTTGCGCGCTCGGTTCCGGGTGGTCGCGACCACGAGCCAACGATTATTGTCGGTGGCGCTACTCGCCAAGAGTCCGTGGCAGCCGCGCTCGACTTCCTTGAGCCCAGCGTCGACGTTGTTCTTGTGCACGATGCCGCGCGCCCGCTAACCCCGAGCGTTGTCTTCGACTCTGTTGCTGCTGAAGTTCGCAGCTCCGGCGCTGGCGTTGTTCCCGGCCTCCCGGTTGCCGACACCATCAAACGCACGGATGACAGCGGCCTGATTGTTGAGACCGTTGATCGCTCGGTGCTCATGGCCGTCCAGACCCCGCAGGGCTTTCCCCGCGACCAGCTCGTCGCGTCGCACGCCGCTGCTCAAGAAGAGCACACCGATGATTCCGCGCTGGTAGCCGCCGCTGGCTATCCCGTCTCGATCATTGCTGGCGACCCTCTCGCGTTCAAGATCACCACGGCATGGGAGCTTCGTCGCGCCGAACAGTTGTTCACCGAGTCCGCGGCCACCGGCATCCGGGTCGGCACGGGCACCGATGTGCACGCCTACGATGAAACCAAGCCGCTCTGGCTTGCGGGTCTTCACTGGCCAGACGAGGTCGGCCTTCGCGGTCACAGCGATGGTGACGTCGTTGCGCACGCAATCTGCGACGCAATGTTGTCCGCAGCGAAGCTCGGTGACCTCGGCAGCGTCTTCGGCACGAGCGATCCCAAATTCGAAGACGCTCACGGTGATGTGTTCCTGCGTGAAACTCTCTTCCTCCTTCGGGATGCGGGTTTCGAGGTTGGCAACGTTTCCGTTCAGCTCATCGGCAATCATCCGATGGTGTCGCGCCGGCGCGTTGAGGCAGAGGAGTTCCTCAGCGGAATCCTTGGTGCTTCGGTGAGTATCGCGGGCACGACATCCGATGCTCTCGGCTTTACGGGCCGCGGCGAAGGAATGGCGGCGATCGCTACAGCGCTCGTGCACGTGCGCACTGTCGCCGAAGCGGCGCACAGCAAGGGGTAGCTTCCCGCGTCGCCCCTGGCGCTGGAGTTTTTCTGGTTCCCGTCGCTTGGTCGTCGTTTTCCGAGCCTCGTTTCGCGAGTTCTAGCGGTGTGGGGCGCTCTGTCGCGCCCCGAACAAAATCTGAGTACTACTTTTTTTCGGTTCTGCCTTGGTTCAATGCTTGTCGGACTGCTATACCTGTTATTACACGACTGTGAGCCCAATGCTCACATATGTGCAAATGCAGTACCAGGGTCGATGGGGACACGCACCTCACGTCTACGCCGCCGGCCCTGACAGGCGCCGACAACGAAGTTGCGGCTGGAGAAAGGTGTGAGATGCAATCTGTTCTGGACACGATAATCTGGGCGGCTGATTCGCCGCCAGTGCCGGCCAGCGATAACCCGTTCATTCAGGCCCTGACCTGGGGTGCTACGCACTTCATCGGCCTCTTCAACGCCTCGGGTGAAGCCCTTGTTGGTTTGGCTACCGGCATCCTGCCGACACTGATCGTGCTCCTCACGTTCATGTACGCAATCACCACCTGGGTGGGCGAAGCGCGCATGACTCGTGCGGTGCAGTGGTCAGCTCGTTGGGCCATCACTCGCTACACGCTTATGCCCATCATCGCGGTCATTGTGTTGACCAACCCGATGGCGTACTCCTTCGGCATCTATCTACCCGAACGACAGAAGCCGGCGTTCTACGACTCAGCAGTATCGTTCGTGCACCCCGTTACGGCTTTCTTCCCGCACGCTAACGCCGGCGAGATCTTCGTCTGGGCTGGTGTCTCGGCTGGAGTGCTCTCCATCGCTCCTGAAAAGTACCCGCTGCTCGCGCTGCTGTACTTCGGAACCGGCATCGTCGTTATCTTCATTCGTGGCATCGTCACCGAATGGATCACGAACCTGCTCATCCGTCGCCAGGGTCTGACCGCCGTCTTTGACGAGTACGACCGCGAATTTGCTTTGGCCAGTGAACGCTTCATCGAGGCAAAGTCGACCAAGAAAACCGGATCCTCGGTTGCCACTGAAGGGACGGTGTGATCATGACTGAGAACACCTACAACAAAGTATTCGTCAAGCCTGGTAACGGCGGCTGGGGCAAGGGCCTCCTGCTCGAGCCCAGCGAGACCAAGAACGTCGTTCTCTCGGTTACCGGTGGTGGAATCCACCCGGTTGCCGCTCGCATCGCTGAACTGACTGGCGCAGAAGCTGTGGATGGCTTCACCAACAGCATTCCCGAAGAGCGCGTTGTCGCTGTCGTGATCAACTGTGGTGGAACCGCTCGCATCGGCGTTTACCCCAAGAAGCGCATGATGACAGTGGATGTCTTCCCGGGGGAGCCATCGGGCCCCCTCGCGAAGTACATCACCGACGATGTCTTCGTCTCCGCAGTGGGAACCGAAGATGTTGAACTGGCCGGAGGCTCAGCAGCGTTCGCAACTCACGCCGCTGAGGCATCCGCTGCATCCGAAGCTGCCATTGGTAGCCCGGCACCCTCGGGAGCCTTCGGTACGAGCAACGTTCAGCACTTCACGGCTCAGACCACAACCGGTGGCGGTTTCATCGGTTTCTTCTCGAACATCGCGACGCGCTTCGGTTCGGTCATCGGAAACATCATCAACACGCTTCTGTCGTCTGGTCGCCAGACTGTTCAGCTCGTGCTGCAGACGATCCTCCCGTTCATGGCGTACGTGAGCCTCTTGATCGGTTTCGTCACCTACTCCGGGCTGTCGGACCTGATTGCGCAAGCCGTCACGCCGCTGGCCTCGAACCCGATCGGCCTGATCCTGCTTGGTGTGATCACGGGACTACCGTTCCTGTCGCCCATCCTGGGGCCGGGTGCGGCTATCGCTCAGGTCGTCGGTGTACTCATGGGTACACAGATCGCCGCTGGCGCTCTGCCCGTGCAGTACGCACTGCCGACGCTGTTCGCCATCAACGGTCAGGTTGGTTGTGACTTCGTTCCCGTGGGTCTTGCCCTCGGAGAAGCCAAGCCGGAGACGGTCGCAGTGGGTGTTCCCGCTGTACTCTTCTCTCGCCTGATCACATCGCCGCTGGCAGTCTTGATCGCGTGGGGCGCAAGCTTCGCACTGATCTAACCAGCACAACCACCACACGTAACAGCAGAGAAAAGCGAGACAGCAATGACTACCTACTACCGCAGCGAGGTCACGTCCATCGGAACGGACGCCACCGAA
The DNA here is from genome assembly GCF_015864575.1 of Salinibacterium sp. SWN248. Lineage (GTDB taxonomy): Bacteria > Actinomycetota > Actinomycetes > Actinomycetales > Microbacteriaceae > Rhodoglobus. Next base: position 981,052 of record NZ_JADYWW010000001.1, read on the forward strand.
ATGTTCGAAGGAGGAGTGGTGATCTTCTTCGGAGAACCCTGCCCCACTGAACTGGCTGAGGTAAGCGTGGTCCACACTGTCGCGCACCACCACCCGCAGCGCGACCCCCAGCCGGGAGACGTGCTGCGGGTGGGGGACTCTGAAGTCACCATTACGGAGGTCGGCGAAATTGCCGGACACAATCTCCGCACGCTTGGCCACTTCGTGGTCTACAGCGACCCAGAAGACAGCCAGAAAGTTCTCCCCGGCGCCATTCACGCGAAGGGCACACTCTCGTTGCCCAACGCAGGCGTCACCATTGAGCTCATCGAAGGTAGTTGACATGGACACCGGCTTCGCATTGCTGCTGATGGCAGCGCTCGTTCTGAGCGTTGTATTCAGCCTTCTTCAACAGCGCACGTACTCGCGTGCAACCAAGCGCCTGGGAACCAGCTTCCTCGGCGTCAAAGATCACTTCCTCGTCTCCGGACGAGGCAAGAACTTCCTCCGGGGAGCGATCGTGCTTCTCGTCGTCGACGCATCAACGTCGCGCATCGTGGCCGCTGAGGCCATGGTGGGCAGCACCGTGATGGCGCACTTCAAGCCGCGGCCCGAGCTGATCGGTGATCTCGATACCGCCGTGCTTCGCACGAAGGAAAAGATGATGACCGCAGCCGTGGACTACGCGACCAAGCAGTACTGGGTCACGTACAAGCGCAACGTCGCAGCGGCAGCCCGCAAGTAGCGACCGTGCATGCTCGGGTGCTTCGGCATCCGGCATTGCATCGTCGTTCCTATCGGGGCATACTAAATACACATACTTGATTAACTAACGCACATAAGTGCATACAACGTGGTTTCAAAGGGGTAGTCATGGGTTACACAAACAAACTGCTTGCGCGTCAGCGTGAGGTCGGTCGTCCCGTCCGCATCGGACTCGTGGGAGCAGGCCAGATGGGCTCCGGCTTCATCGCCCAGATCGCACGTCAAAAGGGCGTCGATATCACTGCCGTCGCCGACATCGCGATCGACCGTGCCGTAGGCGCTCTCGCCAACGCCGGCATCACCGACGTCGACCAGTCGTCCGATCTTGACACTCTCGCCGCCACGATCGAAGCGGGCGGCCACGTTGTCGTCAACGACGCTCTTACGCTCCCCAAACTCCCCATCGACATGGTTATCGAGTGCTCGGGCGTTCCCGAGATCGCAGCCAAGGTCGCGCTGGCATCGCTGCTCGGCGGCAAGGACGTCGCCCTCATGACGGTGGAAGCAGACGTCACCGTCGGTCTCCTCCTGGCTCGCATCGCCGCCCAGACCGGCAACATCTACACGGTCTGCCGCGGCGACGAGCCTGTTGAGTGCCTCAAGCTCGTCGAGTACGTCGAAGACATCGGTCTCGACGTTGTTCTCGCCGGTAAGGGCAAGAACAACCCGCTCAACGAAACCGCTACCCCCAGCAGCCTCGAAGCAGAAGCAAAAGCCAAGGGCATGAACCCGCGGATGCTGTGCAGCTTCGTCGACGGAACCAAGACGATGATCGAGATGGCTGCCCTCGCTAACGCGGCAGACCTCGAGCTCACGAAGCGTTCGATGCACGGGCCGGCCGCAACAGTGCCGACCCTGCAGGACATCTTCAAGCCCATCGAAGACGGCGGAATTCTCGACCGCAGCGGTGTTGTTGACTACGCCACTGGCCCGGTTGCTCCCGGGGTGTTCGTCGTGGCCAAGGCAACCGACCCCGTTGTTCATGAGGAACTCAGCTACCTCAAGCTCGGTGAAGGCCCCTACTTCGCGTTCTACCGCCCGTACCACCTCGCCAGCGTCGAGGCAGTGCTGTCGATCGGCGAGGTCATGATCGACCGCCAGCCGTCGCTTGCTCCGATCGCCTGGAACGCAGATGTTTCGGCCATGGCTAAGCGCGACCTCAAGGTCGGCGAAAAGATCGACGGAATCGGTGGCGAGCACGTTTACGGTGACGCTGTTCCGGCAGCCGAGGCCAAGGCTGGGCGCGAACTGCCCATCGGTCTCGCATCGGCGGGCACGCTCATCCGTGACGTTGCCCAGGGCACCGCGGTGACCTACGACGACGTTCAGCTCGACGAAACAAAAACCATTGTCATCTTGCGCAAGCTGCAGGATGCCCTTCTCGCCGATGGCCAGTTGCAGGTTCCTGCACTCGCGTCGTTGCTCTCCGCCTAAGAAAGGTGACCTCTATGAACACGCAGATCGTTGCGGACCGCGAACTCGCGGCAGCCAGCCTCGCCACCATGTGGAAGATCCGCCGCTTTGAAGAAGCAGTGGAAGACCTCTACGGCCGTGGGCTCATGCACGGCACCATGCACCTGTCGATCGGCCAAGAGGCCGTACCGACCGGTGCCTGCCTCGCTCTCAACAAGGACGACTACATCACCTCGACGCACCGTGGCCACGGTCACTGCATCGCCAAGGGCGCCGACATGGAGCGCATGATGGCCGAACTTCTCGCCAAGGAAACCGGCTACTGCCGCGGACGTGGCGGCTCGATGCACATTGCGGATACCGAAACCGGAAACCTCGGTGCTAACGGCATCGTTGCCGGTGGAATCCCGATCGCGACCGGCGCAGCGCTGTCGGCAAAGATGCGCGGCACCAAGCAGGTTGCGGTGAGCTTCCACGGCGACGGCGCGATGGGCGAAGGCGCCTGGCACGAGGGCGTTGTGCTCGCGGCCATGTGGCAGCTTCCCGTTGTGTTCCTGTGCGAAAACAACCTCTACGGAATGTCGATGTCGTCAGAGAAGGCCTTCAATCTCGACCAGCTTTCTGACCGCGCCAAGGGCTACGGCATCCCCGGAGTCACCGTTGACGGTAACGACGTTCAGGCTGTCTACGATGCCACGAAGGAAGCGGTTGACCGCGCTCGTGCCGGCGGCGGACCGACCTTCATCGAAGCTAAGACGTACCGCTGGCGCGGACACTCGAAGTCAGATAAGAACCTGTACCGCACGCGCGACGAGATCGATGAGTGGCGCGGCAAGGACCCGATCCCTCACTTCGAAGCTCTTGCTCTCGCCGCCGGTGGCCTCACGCAGGCTGACATCGACGCTGTGCGCGACAACGTGCGCACCGAGCTGCGCAGTGCCGTTCAGCGCGCCAACGCTGCGCCGGACGCCACTGCTGACGATCTTCTTTCCGCCGTCTACGCAAGGTAACAACGATGACTATTGAGACGACCGCGGCCCAGCCCGCAGCGGCCCCCGCAACGGCCGAGACAGTGACAATGACCTACTCTGAGGCCATTCGCGACGCTATGCGCATCGCCATGGCTAAGGACCCCGCCGTCTTCATCATGGGTGAAGACGTCGGAACCTACGGTGGCGCCTTCGGAGTGACCGGCGAGCTGATCAACGAGATCGGCCCCGACCGCATCCGCGACACCACCATCAGCGAGCTCGGCATCATGGGTGCCGGTGTCGGTGCAGCGATGACGGGCATGCGCCCGATCGTGGAAATCCAGTTCTCCGACTTCACGGCTCAGGCCATGGACCAGATCGCGAACCAGGCAGCGAAGATCCACTTCATGCTCGGCGGCGCGGTGAGCGTGCCGATGGTTATTCGCGCTCCCGGCGGTTCGGGAACGGGTGCTGCCGCGCAGCACTCGCAGAGCCTCGAAGCGTGGTTCGTGCACATTCCTGGACTCAAAGTTGTCATGCCAGCGACGGCGGATGACGCCAAGGGCCTGCTGCTGTCGGCCATCGACGACCCCAACCCGGTCATGGTTATCGAGCACAAGCTGCTCTACAAGACCTCGGGAGAGGTGCGCACGGGAGACATCCGCACTCCGCTCGGTGTCGCTGCTGTTCCTCGCGAGGGCAAGGATCTCACGATCATCGCCACCGGTGTCGAGGTGAGCCGCGCGCTCGAGGCTGCCGAGATTCTCGCCGCCGACGGTATCGAAGCAACCGTGGTCGACCCGCGCACACTCAAGCCGCTCGACAGCGACACCATCCTGCGCACCGTCAAGGCCACCGGTCGTGTCCTGCTTGTGCAAGAGGCTGTGCGTACACTCGGCTTCATGTCCGAAGTGTCTGCGATCATCTCCGAGTCGGATGCCTTCGGCTACCTTCGTGCGCCGATCAAGCGTCTTGCTGGCCTCGACATTCCCATCCCGTACGCACCCAAGCTCGAACGCGCTTCGGTTCCTCAGGTTGAAGACATCGTCGCGGCAGCCACTGATCTCGTTCGGAAGTGGTGACATGTCTGAGCTGCCACTGACAATGCCCAAAATGTCCATGACCATGGAAGAGGGCACGATGGTCGCGTGGCTCAAGCAGGAAGGTGACTCGGTTCGATCCGGGGAACCGATCTGTGAGGTCGCGACCGACAAAGTTGACATGGAGGTGGAGTCGCCGTTCGATGGCGTTCTGGCTCGCATCATTGGCCAGCCCGACGAGGTGTTCGCCGTGGGCGACACCATCGCGTTCATTACGACCGAGGCCGATGACCTGCTCGGCGGACTCTTCGATGAGCCCGCCATTGACGCTCCTGCTGCTGCTCCGGCTGCGGCGGAAGTAGCTCCGGCTGCCGTACCCGCCCCCATCGCAACCGGATGGATCCCTGCCGTTCCTGCCGCCCGGGGCGCAGCAGACGCCGCCGGAATTAACATCGCGACAGTCACCCCGACGGGCCCGGATAACACTGTGCGCCTCGCGGATGTTGAAGCGGCTGTTGCGGGAACGTCGACCGCGCTGGCTGCCGCCGCGCCCATCGGGGCTCCTGTTGCGCCGGTTGTGCCCGCAACCCCCGCTCCCGTCGCTGCGCCTGCTGCAGCTGCTGCACCGGTAGCGGCACCCGCTGTCGCGCAGGCCGCTCCTGCCGCTCCCGCCGCTCCTGCCGCTGCGGTGGACCCGGTAGAAGCTCGCCGTCTGCGCACCCGCAAGCAAGTTGCCAAGGTGATGTCGGCATCCGCTCTCGTTCCGCAGTTCACTGCCTACGTTGATCTCGATTTGTCAGCTTTGGCTGCCGTGCGCAAAACCACGCTCGGCGGCGCAAGCTGGACTGCACTCTTCGTGCGGGCTCAAGCAATCGCTCTGGCCGAGAACGCTGCGCTCAACGGCACCTGGACTGATGGGGGAGTCGCTGCCAACGAGCACATCGGAATCGCGCTCGCGATTGACTCACCATCGGGGCTCATCGCGCCGGTGCTGACGAACTCGCACGAGGGAACGCTCGCTGAGCTGGTAGCCGAAATCGCCACCGTCGTAGACGAGACGCGTAACGGCACACTACCGCCAGCGCGCCTCGGCGGCGGAACAAGCGTATTCTCGAACCTGGGGGGATTCGGCGTGGAATCGTTCAACGCACTACTGACACCACCGCAGTCGACGGCTCTGTCGTCGGGGGCCGTCAAGCCACGCATGCGCGTGTTCGCTGATGGAACCTTCGGTGTTCGTTTGAGCTGCACGATCGGCCTCACCGTCGATCACCGTGTAGCTGATGGTGCGGATGCCGCACGCATGCTCGCGACCATCACCAACCTCGTCGCGACCCCGGAGCGCTTGCTCTAGAGCCGCAACCCGCTCGCGGGTTCCACCCCAGCGCTCCGTACGGGCGCTGTCCACCACGTTTCGAAATAGGTACACCATGTCAGAACGCACAGCCACAATCGTTTCGCCGTCCGGACTTCACGCCCGCCCCGCTGCACTGTTCACGCAGGCCGTCAGCAAGAGCGGTTTCAAGATCACCGTCGCTAAGGGTGAGAAGGCTGTCAACGCAGCTAGCATCCTCGCCGTTATCTCGCTCGGTGTCTCGCAGGGCGAAACCGTCACGATTGCCTCCGATGATGAGGGCGCTGACAGCGTTCTCGACCAGCTCGTAGAACTGCTCTCCACCGTCGAATAGCAACTAACGCAGAAGGCCCGCACCGGCATGGTGCGGGCCTTCTGTGCGTTAAGAGCCGGTTCGACGGTGGGCGATTCTCTTTCAGGGCCGCCAGGGCCGTCTAGGGCCGACTAGTGCCGTCTAGTGCGCGCACAAAAGCCCCGCTCCTTCCTGGGGGAGCGGGGCTTTCGGCGGCGAGGCCAGGCCTAATTAGGCCTTGGCTGCTTCTTCGTCGGATGCTGCAACAGCATCCGCTTCGACCTGAGCACGAACGATGTCGCGCTTCTTTTCGAGGCGGCTCACCCAGTAGGCGAATCCGAGGGAGAGAACGGCGAGGACCGCAATGGTCCAGCCGCCGAGGTTAGCTACTCCGAAGAACAGGCCGGTCAGAGGGTTAGCTCCGTCGACGAGCGACGAGATGAGCTGTGATCCCTGGTTGTCGCTAAAGCCGGACGCTTCGGCGATGGCCGTGAACTGCGGTGCCGTTGCGGTGGCGATGAACAGGCCGATCGCAATAACGATGGCGCCACCGATGACGGAGCGCACGATGTTGCCACGGAAGATCGGAACCATCATGGCCACGATGAACGGCAGGGTCGCAAGGTCAACGAGCGGCAGCACCTGGTTGCCCAGGGGAGCAAGCGCAATAGCGATCAACACGGTAACCGGCACGAGCACGAGCGACGTCGCGAGCACAGCAGGCTGGCCTACCGCGATTGCGGTGTCGAGTCCGATGTAGAACTTACGGCCGGGGAAACGCTTCTGCACGAACTCGCGAGCGGAGTCGGAGACGGGGATGAGGCCTTCCATGAGGATCGACACCATGCGCGGCAGTAGCAGCAGAACGGCAGCGAGGCTGATGGCGAGAACGAGAATTGCGATCGAGTCTTCACGCGGGTCGTCGAAGCCGAAGCCAGCGAGCCCGATGATGATTCCGAGCACGAGACCGAGGATCATCGATTCGCCGAAGACACCGAAACGCTTCTCGATGGACTGCGGGTCCGCCTTCAGGTTGCGGAAGCCGGGGATGCGGTCGAAGATCCAGTTGAAGGGGATCGCGAACAGAATGTACGGCGCGCTGGTGCCGTGCGGGAACGAGATGTCGGGGAAGTTGAAGTACTTCTGAATCAGCGGCGCAGAGAGGTCGGCAAGGGCCAGAACGATCACCATGTGCACGGCGGCCGCGGCGATACCGATCCAGAAGTTGTCGGTGACGGCACCGACGAGAGCGCCGACGAGGGCGAAGTGCCAGAAGTTCCACAGGTCGATGTTGAACGTGCGGGTAAGGCCTGACCACAGCAGCAGCATGTTGACGAGGATGCCGACAGGGATAATCACCGCCCCGATGGTTGATCCGAAGGCGATGGCGGCACTTGCGGGCCAGCCAACGTCGAGAACGGTGAGGTTCACGCCGAGGTTCACGGCGAGAGCCTGCGCGGCGGGGCCAACGGTGCCGGCCATGAGGCCGATGACGAGGTTGATTCCGATGAAGCCGATACCGATGAGGACACCGGCGCGGAGGGCTTGGCTAAACTTTTGGCCAAGAATCATGCCGAAGATGGTGATGAGGATCGGCAGGGTGACCGCGGCACCGAGTGCCGTGAGATAGCTGGTGATATTCGTCAGAATATCTTCAATGATGTTCAACGTTGAACGTCCATTTCTCTGTCTGAAGTGAGTGGTGTGGGTGCGCTAGAGCGCGCTGTAATGCACCGCAATGGTTAACTGCGGTGCGCGACGTAGGGGTGAATTAGGCGAACTGCTTCTCGATTTCGGCATACACCTTGTCGAGGCCCATTCCGGTAAGGAACGGGAGTCCGGCGATAACGGGGATTCCGACCGAGTCGGGCACTTGGGTAGTGGCGACGATGAAGTCTGCAGCGAGGTCGCCGCGCAGAGTGTCGGTTACTTTGCCTTGCGAGATTGTGGCGTCGAGGCCCTTGGAGGCGCAGAAATCCTTAATCTTGGTTGCAACCACGGTGGATGTTGCTACTCCGGTGCCGCAGATCACGAGGATGCGTTTTGAGGCCAATTTCGATACTCCAATGTATTCGCGAAGGACTGTTGTGACACAATTATGCACGTTTGATGTACAAATGTGTACAAGTGGTTCTTGTTTTGACTATGACAGTCGCCAAGAGCCCGACAGGCACGAGACTTAACCACCGCCAATGAAGGATGAGGGTTCATGAGCGACACGACCAACGCAGCTGCGGCAGACACCAACCACGACGGCGCGACCGCGGCCGTGGTGCCCCGCGCCGATCTCAGTTTTGTGGGGCTGCGCGCCAATTCGAGCGCGGAAGTTCTCACGGCTTTCGCGACCCAGGCACTCGCCGTCGGAGCCGTGCATCCCACCTATGAGGTGGCACTTCTCGAACGCGAAAGCGCGTACCCCACCGGGCTGCCGACCGTCATCCCTGTCGCTATCCCGCACGCGGATGTCGAGCATGCCATCGAATCAGGCCTCGGGATTGCGATGCTGGCAGAGCCAGTTCACTTCGGCGAGATGGGCGGAGCTGACTCCACTGTCGCAGCCAGAGTCGCGGTGCTCATTTTGGTCACCGAGCCGCACGTGCAAACGGAGATGCTCACGCAACTCATCGCCGTGTTTCAACTCGATGGCTGGCACGAGGCTCTGAGCGCCGCCACGACTCCCGAGGAACTCGCCTCAGCGTTCGCGGGCCTGCTGGCCTCAACCGCCGCTCAATAACGACGAAGGGCCGCACCATCACGGTGCGGCCCGACTGTCGTGTCGGCTCCTACTTCATTCCGCTGAGGGCGACGCCTTTCACGAGGAAACGCTGAAGAGTGACAAACAGAATGATCGTCGGGATCATGCTGATCATCGTTGCGGCATTGATGAGGTTCCACTGGTTGAATTCTGATCCCGCGAAGTTCACGAGCCCTACTGTCACCGTGTACATCGCTTCGTCTTGAGCGACGAGCAGTGGCCAGAGGAACGTGTTCCAGGTGAACATGAACTTGATGATCACGAAAACTACGATCGCGGGAGCGACCATGGGCGTGATGACGCGAGTGAGAATGCGAAGCTCGCTTGCGCCATCCACTCTGGCAGCTTCGACGTAGCTGAAGGGGATCCCCTCCATGAACTGCCGGAGCAAGTAGACGCCGAGAACAGTGAAGAGGTCGGGTAGCGCCATGCCGATGTAGGTGTTGGTGAGTCCCGCTTCAGAGACCATGAGGAACATCGGGATGACGAGGGCCTCTTGGGGCACCATGAACAGTGCGAGCACTAAGAGAAAGATGGGCTCTTTGAACGGGAACTGGTAGTACGCGAAGGCATACGCCGCCAGCAGGGCGATGACCAAGCTCGTGACGATACCGATGCCGGTCACGATAAAAGAGTTCGCGATGTATTGCCCGAAGTTGTACTGAGCGAAGAGCTGCACATAGTTGTCAAAATTGAAGAAGTTGTCTGGCAGCCAGCGCACAGGAACTTCGAGAATTTCTGACGGTTTCTTGAGTGACGACAGCGCTACCCAGACCAGTGGCAGCGTCATGAGGATGCCGCCAAGAGCCAGAGCAGTAAAGATTCCTGCTTGCTTCAGATTATGAAGCGAGCGCCACGACCTCTTGCGAGCGCGCACTGGTGCGGGGCGCACAGCCGGGGATGAGTCGGCAGCGGTCGACGGGCGGTCCTTGATCGATGACGTACTCATTCTGAGATGTCCTTTGTAAAGATTTTGCGGATAACGGCGGTGATCGCTACTAAGAACACGAAGAAGATTACGACGTAGACAGCCGCTTCGCCCCATCGGTCAAGGCGGAATGCCAGCTCGTAAATTTCCATCACCATCGAGCGGCTTGATCCCACCGGCCCGCCCTTGGTGGCGACGAAGGGGAGCTCGAAGAGCTTGAACGCATTCATGACTTCGACGCTGATGACGAGTACTAGTTGCTTATTGAGCAGCGGCAGGGTGATCGACCACAGCATGCGAAGCGGCCCGGCACCATCGAGACGGGCCGCTTCGTAGTAGGAACGATCAATTCCATTGAGCCCTGCCACCAGAATGATCACATTGAATCCGAGACGTGCCCAGATGTACATGATCGCGAGCGAGGGAATCACTTGCCCATCGCTCGTGAGCCAGTCCTGCCCAGGGATGCCAAAGAATCCGAGGATGCTATTGGCAAGCCCATAGGCAGGATTGAAGATCCACAGCCATACAAATGCCACCGCGGTGAGCGAGGCGACGACGGGCGCAAAATACAGCGCCCGTATCAGTCCAGATCCACGTTTCCACAGCAGGGCATTGAATCCGAGCGCGACGATCAACGAGAGGACCACACCGATTGGCACTCCGAGGAGTGTGAAGTACAGGGTGTTGCCTGCGGCGTTGATGAAACGTTCGCTGGTTACTACAGACACGTAGTTGTCAATGCCGATGAACTCGCGTCGTCCGATAACGGACCAGTCAAAGAAACTGATGACGATGTTGTAACCCAAGGGAATGAGGAACAACAGAATGACGAAGAACAGCGCGGGGGCGAGGAAGAGGAACGCTCGAATGGTGGTGCGCCGAGAGAACGTCTTCTGGGGCCCGAGAGTGGGGACTGTCATGGTGTGAAGCCTTTCGAACTAGCTGCGGTGGTTACTTGCCTCGTTCGAGCAATTCGTTGACTTCGGTTACCGCACCGTCGAGTGACTCGCGGACGTCGGCGCCTTGGAGCGCGCTTTCGATTGCGGCACCGACGGCAGTTGCGATCTGATTGGTGTACGGCGCGTTGTAAACCGGGCCTGCACCTTCATTGAGTTGCTTCTCAACAGCGACGTAGTCGGTGCGGTCGAGAACATAGGGATCTTCGAAGTTCTCGCTCCATACCGGCATGTAGCCCTCGAGCTGGGCGAGTTCGAGATCGAGTTCGGGGTCAGAAATCGCCCGCATCCAATCCCAGGCGAGGTCACTGTTTTCGCTGTTGGCATTGACCATCCAAGCCCAGTTGAATAGCAGGCTCACTTTGGGGTAGCCGGCGTCACCAGTCGGATAAGGAACGACTCCGAAATTGACGTCGGGGGCGTTTTGCTTGAGCCAGCCCTCGTACCAGCCCTCACGGAAGGTCATCGAGGAGAGTCCCTGCGCAAAGGTGTCATCAGGGGTGCCAAGCTGCAAGCTTGAAACGCCGTCGGTCACCATGTCTTGCATGTACTGAATCCCCGCCACCGTTTCGTCGCTGTTGAGGTAGCCATCGGCGGTTGAGTTGTCTTCTGCATAGAGGCGGCCGCCGAAAGCGTGGATGTAGGGAAGCGCCTTGTCGACGATGCCAGTGGGGTTGCCCGAGTAACGAAGTGCCATTCCGTTGCGGGTGACGGTGCCCGATGAATCCTGTGTCGCGAGAAGGTCGGCGTATTCGCGAAGTTCTTCGAAGGTCTCGGGCGGGCTGTCGGGGTCAAGGCCAACCTCGACGAACTGGTCGATGTTGTAGAAGAGTTCCATGCCCAGGTCAGAGCTGACCGGGTAGCCGCTCCATTCGCCATCGACCTTGAAGTTGCCGGCAGTGAGAGGAGTCAGGTTCTCTTCCCACAATTCCTGCAGGTCATCCGGAGCCTGGTCGGCGACGCCAAGCGCGCCGCCGTAGTAGGAGACTTGACCCATGAAGATATCGGGAGCGTCGCTCTTGCTCGCGAACCCTGCGGTGTAGCGGGCTTCGTACTGGCCGTAAGGAATGTCGACGTACTTGACGGTGACGTTGGGGTGTTCTTTTTCGAAGTCTGCGATCTTGTCTTTGTAAAAATCTGTTGTTTGGCGCCAGTTGTCCTGGGGGTTCCAAATCGTCAACGTCGCCTCCCTGTCGGGATCGGTCGATGCCGTCGAACATGACGACAAACTGACCGCGGCCACTACTGCGAGTGCCAGCGTTCGCCTAATGCTGTGTTTCATTCGGTCCTCCTTGACTGATGAGCATTTCCGCGCCGTTTGCTTGTGCAACATACGCACGCATTGTGCATCTTATGGGCGCCCCGCGAGGGCTGTCAAGCGAAAAACAAGTTCTCTGATATACCAATATCTGTGCGTAGAATGCACAGTGTGTGCGCTGTGTGTGACATTCATCTTCGGGTGATGCCGTGCTGCGCAGCACTCTAACGAGAAGGAAGAGGGCACGAAATGGGAAACACTTTGCAGGGTGCATCCGCGCTGGTCACGGGAGGCGGCGTAGGAATCGGACGAGCGATTGCTGCTGGATTGGTGGCAGAGGGCGCGCGCGTTGCCCTCACCTATCGTTCGCACGCGCCGGAGGACAGTTTCTTGAGCGAGCTCGAGAGAGTGTCAGGGCACAGGCCGCTGGCTATTCAGCTCGACGCCACGAACGAGGCTGAGGTCGAATCCGCGACCGCGCAGGTCGCTGCAAAGTTCGGTGCGATCAATATTCTTGTCAACAACGTTGGTGGGCTCGTTGAGCGGTCACCGATCGCAGAGATGAGTGCCAGCCTCTGGGATCACGTTGTCGCGGTGAATCTCGATAGCCTTTTTTTGGCCACCAGATACGCACTGCCATTCCTAGCGGCGGATGGCGGCAGAATCATTAACATCGCGTCACTGGCCGGTCGCAATGGCGGCCATGCGGGCGCGACCGCCTACGCCACTACAAAAGCCGGCATCTTTGGGTTCACTCGCGGGCTGGCGAAAGAGCTGGGGCCGACCGGAACGACGGTGAATGCAATTGCCCCAGGATTCATCGAAGCAACACCATTTCACGACCGGTTCACCTCGGCCGCTTCCAAAGCAGCAACCATCGAGACCATTCCGGTTGGTCGCGCCGGCACCCCAGAAGACGTCGCCTCGGCGGCGACGTGGTTGGCCAGCCCCTCAGCCAGCTTCGTCAGCGGCATCGTTCTCGATGTCAACGGCGCACAGTACTTCGGCTAGCGCGTGATTACAGCACCGATCATTCATCCACCTATTCTGGGCGCGCTCGCTGCTGCGGGACATAAGTCCACCATCATGATTGCGGATGCGCACTTCGCTGCAGCGACGACGTCGGGCAGCCGGGCAACGGTGGCTTATTTGAACTTCACGGCGGGCACCCCGCTCACCACTGATGTGCTCGCCACTCTGGCACAAATGGTTCCGTTCGAGCGCTACACGAGCATGCTGACGCCAGAGGCGATCGAGAGCCCGGTCTGCGACGAGGTCAAACAGATTCTGGATGCCGACGTGCCCCATGACGTGTTGGAGCGAGAAGCTTTCTACGATCTCATTCGCAGCGACAATCTCATCTTGTGCATCGTGACCGGTGATACTCGGCGATTCGCCAACATCCTGGTCACCGTTGGGGTGAATACTCAAACGGCGGTATCGTGACAGAACTAGTCAAACCACTGCACAGGGTGTGCGGATGATGCAACGGAGTGAACCATGTCACAGACTGTGAGCAGGGCGATCGACATCCTCGAGTACTGCAGCGAGCACCCTCGTGAACTTCGGGAGATCGCCGCCGAGCTTGGCGTGCATCGAACGACAGCTCTCAGGATTCTGCAAACGATGTCGGCGGCAGGGTTCGTTCGCAAAGATGACTTCGGCCGCTACGGAGTGGGATTTCGCCTCGCTGGGCTTGCGCAGTCCGCCATCAATCAGTTCGATTTGCGCACCGTGGTTCATCCCTACATTGTTCGACTCTCTGAAGCAACGAATCACACGATCCAGTTCGCTGTTCCCCAAGAGGGACATATTGTTTATGTCGATAAGATCGAGCCGGTTCAAAGCATCAGTCTTAACACCACAATCGGGGGATTCGTGGTGCTGCACACCGCCGGCGTCAGCAAGGCGATTCTTGCAAACCTTGATATCCCGGCCCGCGATCACATCTTGGCTAATGCAACCTTCACGAGCTACACGCCGAACACCATCACGACTAAGCGCGAGTTTCTCGAACGACTAACCACCGTCAAAGAGCGCGGTTGGGCGACTGATGAGGGAGAATTCGATGTCGTTTCGAATTGCATCGCGGCGCCGGTGTGGGATCACAACGAGCGCGTCACTGGTGCTATCTCGATCACATCTTTCCGAGAGAAGGCCGATATCACTGAACTCGTCAAGAACATTGACGACCTCTTGGACACGACCACCGCGATCTCGCGGGAACTCGGGTGGCGCCCACGAAACGAAGACGCCACCACTGAGGCCTAGTGCGCGCTTAGCGCTGGCCGAGCAGTGCAAGAGCCAATTCGGAGTCGACCACCAGCACATCGAAGAGCCCGCCCGTGAGCGCCGCTTGGGTGCCCTCGAGCTTCTGCGCTCCAGCGGCGACGCCGACGACGGTGGGAATGTTGCCGAGCTCTTCGAGGTCGATCGCGATGACGCGGTCATTGACGACTGACTCGACGGTTTTTCCGTCGCTGTCGAAGAAGCGTGTGCAACAGTCACCAACGGCTCCGGATGCCGCGAACTCAGCGCGCTCAGTCTTACTGAGGTTCATTGACTCGATGATGGCGCCAGAAGCTCCAACACCGACGTTGCCGACACCAACGATCGCGATCTTGGCCCGCTTGGATGCGTTCAATACACCGGTGATGGACGGTTCGCGCAGGAATGCTTCGCGGGATTCGCGGGACTCGACGACGGCGGGTGCGTAAAGGCGGCGGTGTTGCGCTCCCAGTTTGGTGGCGAGCAGGCGCACGAGAACGTTGCCGTCGCGAGCGGAGTCCACGATGGAAAGCCCGCCGACGAGGGGGAGCACTTCGATGTTTTCGTGGGAGGAGTCATCCGGAATTTCATCGACAACGGCCTGCACGCTTGAACCCCAGGAAAGGGCGATGCCGCCGTCGCGGGGCAGATTGTCGATGAGCCATTGGGCGCCGAGTGCCCCCACGCGAGTGAGTTGGTTGTCGGCGCCGGTGCTAGGCGCGACGCGGCATTCGCGGAGTCCGTAGCGGGCGACGAGCTGGGCTTCGAGGTCTTGAGCGCGACCGAAAGGATCGTTGATGCGGATCTCGACGATGCCGTTCTTGCGGGCGTCAGCAAGAACGCGCGAGACGTTCGATCGCGAGACGCCAATCTCTTGGGCGACTTCGGCTTGTGATTTGCCCTCGAGGTAATAGAGAGTGGCTGCCTTCACAAGCATGGCCTGATTGCGTGGACTGGGTATCGGTCCATTCCTCTCTCATGCTTCATTGCTGATTTGCACTGATTCTACTTCGGTCTTCACACCCGTGCGCGTGATTTGCAGGGTTCTGCTAGCTAGAAGTGTCGAAGGCGTGCAGTCCAACGCGCTTGTCTCCACAGGAAACATCCGAGATTTATGCGGTCCAAACCCGGCTGGCTCACTTCTGGGGCACAGCCTAGGTTCAGGCGATCGGGAGTAAATTGGGAGGATCGGATCAGGTTACAAACCGAAGAGAAGAGAACACAATGACAAACATTCAGCGTGTAACGGTTCTAGGCACTGGAGTGCTCGGATCGCAGATCGCCTACCAAACCGCGTTCAGTGGATTTGAGGTCGTGGCATACGACATCAACGACGAGGTGCTAGAGAAGGCTCGCACTCGTTTCGACGGACTCGCGAAAACGTACGTTGAAGACAGCGTCGCTGGCGCGGCAGACGGCAAGGCACAAGAAGCTCTCGGACGCGTACGATTCTCGTCCGACCTCGCCGACGCCGTCAAGGATGCTGACCTCGTCATCGAGGCCATCCCCGAGATTTTAGACCTCAAGAAGACCACGTACGCCGAGCTGGGAAAGCTCGCTCCCGAACACACGATTTTCGCCACGAACTCGTCGACTCTGTTGCCGAGCGACATGAAGGACTCCACCGGTCGTCCTGACAAGTTCTTGGCGCTGCACTTTGCCAACCAGATCTGGAAGTTCAACACTGCCGAGATCATGGGCACGAGCGACACCGATCCCGCAGTCTTCACTGCAGTGGTCGAATTCGCTTCGTCCATCGGAATGGTTCCCATTCCGATCCACAAGGAGAAGGCCGGCTACGTTCTCAACTCCTTGCTCGTTCCGTTCCTTAACGCTGCGGCAGAGCTCGCGGCCGATGGTTACGCAGAGCCTGCTGACGTTGACAACACGTGGCGGATTGCCACCGGCGCCCCCATGGGACCGTTCCAGATCCTTGACGTTATTGGGCTCACGACTCCGTACAACATCATGTCCCACGGCGACGAGAACACGAAGCGGTTTGCCGAGTGGATGAAGGCCGAATACATCGACAAGGGCTACCTCGGTATTTCCACCGGTCGAGGCTTCTACACCTACACGAAGTAGTGCTGAGAGGCACGGGGGTGCTCACCTTCCCCCGTGCTCTCTACCCGACCGTGTAACGTCCAGCGTTGGTCGCTAAACTTGCTTAGTGACTATTCGCCTTTATGACACTCGCAGTGCCAGCCTTCTCGACCTCGATCCCCGTGAGCCGGGCAAGGTAGGCATCTACGTGTGCGGCCCCACCGTGCAGTCATCCCCGCATATCGGCCACCTGCGTTCAGCGCTCGTGTACGACATTTGGCGTCGTTGGCTCACCTATCGGGGGCTCGATGTCACGCTCGTGCGCAACGTCACCGACATCGACGACAAGATTTTGACCCGAGCAGCGGATGCCGCAGCCGAAGGCTCGACCGAACAGTGGTGGGCCTTGGCCTACCGTGTCGAACTCGAGTTCACCGCGGGCTACAACGAGCTCGGCATTCTGCCGCCGACCTACGAGCCCCGCGCCACTGGCAACATCGGTGAGATGCGCGAGTTGATCGCCACCCTTATCGAGCGTGGCCATGCTTATGCCGCAAGCGACGACTCCGGCGACGTCTACTTCGACACCCAGTCGTGGCCCTCCTACGGTGAACTCACTCGCCAAAAGCTCGACGACATGGTCGCCGCAGCCGATGCCGACCCTCGTTCCAAGCGTGACCCCCGCGACTTTGCCCTCTGGAAGGGCAGCAAGCCGACCGAGCCTGAGTCGGCGTCATGGTCATCGCCTTGGGGCAATGGGCGTCCAGGGTGGCACATTGAGTGCTCTGCCATGTCTCGCCGCTATCTGGGTGGGGCCTTCGACATCCACGGTGGCGGCCTCGATCTGCGGTTCCCTCACCACGAGAACGAACTCGCTCAATCGACTGCGGCTGGCGACGAGTTCGCTCGCCACTGGGTGCACAACGGTATGGTCAACGTCAACGGGCAGAAGATGTCGAAATCACTCGGCAACTCGGTGTTCGCTCGCGACCTTTTGGACGCCGCTCGGCCCATCGTGGTGCGCTATTTATTGGGAGCGGCCCATTACCGCTCCACAATCGACTACACTGACACGTCACTTGCTGAAGCGGAAGCAGCCTTTGAACGCCTCGAGGTGTTCATTGAGCGGGCCTCGCGTCGACTGCGAGACACTCGCTTCGACGTCGCGAACACCACAGAGGTGCCCGAGGCATTCGGCGAGGCTATGGATGACGACCTCGCAGTGCCTCAGGCGCTCGCGGTCGTGCACGAGACGATTCGTTCGGGCAACGCTGCCCTCGACGACGGAGATCTTGCGGCGGTTGCCACCGCGCGGTCACACGTGATCGCTATGGCACAGGTTTTGGGTATCAACCCACTTGATCCACGATGGGGTTCTGAGCGTTCAGAGCCAGCCGTTGCTGCTTTGTCAGTACTGGTTGAACAGCTCATTGAGGATCGCAATACGGCCCGCGCAGCAAAGGATTTTGCTGCCGCAGACCGAATCCGTGATGAACTATCAGCGGCGGGCATCGCACTAGAAGATGACTCGACCGGATCGCATTGGAGCTTGCCGTGACTGATCGGCGCTTCCGACAGGAGCAACACTCGTGAAAAACCCAGGTAACACACCCCGCGCAGGAGCGGTACGCAAGGGCCGCAAGGGCCCCCAGGTCGGCTCGGGAGGCCAGGGGCGTCAGGCTCTCGAAGGTCGCAAGCCCACCCCTAAGGCAGAAGACCGCCCGTACCACCCCGCGGGCAAGCGCAAGGCTGCTGCCGAGCGCTACGAAGCAGCCGGTGGAACTCGCCGCAACGGTGGCAAGCCCTCCGAGGGTGGCCAGCGTCCGAACCAGCCCAGCCGGTCACGGGTAGCGAAGTCTGCCGACGAGTCCGAAATGGTCACCGGCCGTAACTCGGTGCTCGAGGCTCTTCGCGCCAAGATCCCCGCCCACACTCTCTACATGGCTGCACGCATCGAATACGATGACCGCGTCAAGGAGATCCTCAAGCTCGCGACCTCGCGCGGCATTGCCGTGCTCGAAGTGATGCGTCCAGAACTTGACCGCCTTGCTGGTTTCGACTCCGTGCACCAGGGCTTCGCCCTCAAGGTGCCGCCGTACGAGTACGCGCATCCCATGGAACTGCTCGACAAGGTAGAAGCACGCGGCCAGGTTCCGCTGCTCGTTGCTCTTGACGGCATCACCGACCCGCGCAACCTTGGCGCCATCGTGCGCTCGGTTGCCGCGTTTGGTGGACAGGGTGTCATCGTTCCGCAGCGTCGCTCAGTCGGCATGACGGCATCCGCGTGGAAGACCTCCGCCGGTGCTGCCGCCCGCACGCCCGTTGCTATGGCTAACAACCTCACGCAGATGATCAAGGAATACAAGAAGCGCGGTGTCTTCGTGCTCGGACTTGATGGGGATGGCGACGTGTCGCTTCCCTCCTTGCCGCTGGCGAAAGAGCCCGTGCTGATCGTTGTCGGTAGCGAAGGCAAGGGCCTCTCTCGACTCGTTACCGAAAACTGTGACGCCATCGTCTCGATCCCGATCAGCGCATCGACCGAGTCGCTCAACGCCGGTATCGCCGCGAGTGTCACGCTCTACGAAATCTCGAAGCTGCGTTCAGCAGCTCGCAAAAAGAAGTAGCGTGCCGCAGGAGTGATCCTGCGCCGCAACGCAGAGAGCCGCTGCCCCGAGGGGACAGCGGCTCTCTGCGTTTAAGGCTGCTGTTAGCTGGCGCTGACCGCGTCAAGCGCAGCCGTGATGTCGTTCATGAGGTCATCGACGTGCTCGAGCCCGACCGAGACGCGCACAATTCCCGCTCCGGGCTTCGCTTCCGACGCAACCGGGCGGTGCGTGAGTGATGCCGGATGCTGCACGAGGGTGTCGATTCCGCCGAGCGATACCGCGTGCGTGATGAGCTTTACCGACTCCGTGAACTTCGCTGCAGCGTCGTAGCCACCGGCGAGGTCAAGGGCGATGAGCGAGCCGGCACCGTCGGATTGCGTGCCGATGAGGCCTGACGGGTCCTGGCCGGGAAGGCCGGGGTAGAGCACGCGAGCGAGTGCGGGGTGGCCGTCGAGGCGACGAGCAAGCTCCCCAGCGGTCTCCTGCTGGGCGCGTACGCGCAGGGGAAGTGTGCGAAGTCCGCGGTGCAGCAGGTAGGCCGCAAAGGGGTGCAGAACGCCACCGGTAAGGGCGCGAACGTTGCGCAGGGCCTTGGCGTGCTCTTCGCTTGTCGCGATAACGCCGCCCATGACATCCCCGTGGCCGCCGAGGTACTTGGTGGCGCTGTGCAGCACCATGGCTGCACCGAGTTCGATGGGGCGCTGCAGAACGGGGGTCGCGAAGGTATTGTCCACGAGAACGGGCACGGTGCCGGCGGCTTCGACGACCTTCTTGATGTCGACGAGTTCGAGAGTGGGGTTCGCGGGCGACTCAATGATGACGAGGCCCGTGTTGGGCTGAATAGCGTTGACGATCGAGTCGGCATCCGCCCAGGTCACAGTCGTGCCGAGCAGTCCGTTGTCGAGCACGTGGTCGGTTCCGCCGTAGAGCGGGCGAACGCCCACAACGTGCGGGCGGCCGGCGGAAGCGATAGCGATGAGCACCGCGGAGAGTGCTGCCATGCCGCTGGCGTAAGCGACGGCTGCTTCAGCGCCTTCGAGGGCCGCGAGGCTGTCTTCGAAGCGAGCAACTCCGGGCTGCCACAAACGCTGGTACACCGCAGAGTGGCCATCGATGAGGGGATTTCCCGTGGCGAGGTTCTCGTAGGAGTCGCCACCCACTTCGACGCTGGGCAGCGGATTGGTCGTGGAGAGGTCAATAGAGGGAACGTGTTGACCAGATTCCTGCACGCCCTCCATTCCCGCGTGAACAGCAAGGGTTTCGAGATGGATGTCGTGAGGCAGCATTACTTGATAACAGCAGAAACTTCGACGCTAATCAACTCTCCTGCAGAATCTTCACGAATTGTGTCGTTTTTCGCATAAGCTGCGACGCAGGAGGCGACCGTGAGAGAGAACACTAGTTTGCCGATCGACTCAATCGATCAAAAAATCTTAGCGAGCTTGGCCGGCAATGCTCGGATGTCCGGATCGGCGCTCTCTGCAGCAGCGGGAGTTTCCGAGTCAACAGTCTCCCAACGTCTTCGCCGGCTGCATGATGAAGGCTATTTGCGAGGCTTTCACGCTGATATCGATGTTGCCAAGCTCGGCGTGAGCGTGCAAGCTCTCATCTCGATCAAGCTCGTCAAGCACGTGCGCGAGGACGTGGACGCCTTCCGAACCGCCGCTCCCCACTGGCCTGGGGTGCTGGCCTTCTTCCACACCGGCGGTGGCGACGACTATCTCCTCCACGTTGCGGCTCACACTGCGGCAGAGCTCAGAGACTTCGTGCTCACCTATTTGGCCGGTCATCCGGCCGTGGCGCACTCCGAGACCAATCTGGTCTTTGAGCATGTGACCGGGCGCGGACTCGAGCAGCTCTTGTCGTAGCGCCTGAGGCGGCGCTAGACCTTGAGGCGCCAGTCCTCTTCGTCATCGCCACCGTCATCCGCCGCGGCTAGCTCGCCCTGAATCGAGATGGGCATCGTGAACGAGCCCGTTGGCGGGTTGATCATCGTTGCCTCATCGCGCCGGAACTGCAGAACGTTTTCTACATAGCTGCCAACCGCTTCAGCCAACGGGATGTCGTGACCGGAATCCTGCGCGAGCTGACGACGGTGATCCAACAGCTGGTGGAATGCCTCAGCAGGTTCAAGCTTGCCGCGCATCTCTTTCGGTATCGCGCGAATGACAGGTTCGAAGACGCGTGCTGCCCACTCGTGGGCAAGCATCTCTTCGTCCATGTCTTGCTTGTCGAACGCGGCGCGGTAGGAATCCATGTCATTGAGCAAGCGGCGAGCTTGGTTTTCTTGAGCATCGAGACCGGTCAACCGCAGCAGACGACGTGAGTGGTGTCCAGCATCCACAACCTTCGGCTGAATGCGCACGCGGGTGCCCGAGTCTTCCGTCTTGATGGCGAGTTCTTCGATGTCAAAGCCGAGAGCGTTGAGACGCTCAACGCGCTGGTTGATGCGCCAGCGTTCTGACTGGTCGAAGCGTTCGGAACCCGTGAGTTCCTGCCACAGCGTGCGGTACTGGGCGACGATGCCATTGCTGATCTCGACGGGGTCAATGTCTTGTTCGAGTCGTCCGCCGGCCTGCAGGTCGAGCAGTTCGCCCGCAATGTTGACGCGACCGATTTCAAGGTCGTTCTCGCGTTGACCATTCGACAGCCGGTCATACAACTGCCCGGTCTCGGCATCCACGAGGTAGGCCGCGAACGCGCCGGCGTCACGGCGGAAAAGAGTGTTGGAGAGCGAAACATCGCCCCAGAAAAAGCCGACAATGTGCAGACGAACCAGCAGCACCGCCAGAGCATCGACGAGGCGGCGAGCGGTCTCTGGACGAAGGCTCTGGGAGTACACGGCCCGGTAGGGGAGTGAGAAGCGCAAGTGTCGGGTAACAAGAACCGACTTCAGTTCTTCGCCATCGGCCGCCGTGCGGTTCGTGATGATCGCGAGCGGGTCAACACAGGGCACGTCGAGTTTCTGCAGCGTGCGCAGCATCTCGTACTCGCGCTTGGCGAGCTCGCTCGAGGTCTCTTTGATCGCCACGACGTAGCCGCTGAGATTGGCAAAGCGCACAAGGTGTCGCGAAATACCCTTCGGCAGGATCGCGATGGAATCATCGGGCCACAGCTCAAGCGGCAACTCCCACGGCAGATCCAGCAGGGCCGGATCGACGGTGGCGGCGGTGATGTTGACAGAACCAGTCATTCACGTGTCCTTGAAAATAGAACGAGCCCGCCAAACATCCGAACTGGGTTCGACGTCGACGGGCTCGATCGTAAAGCGGAAGTTAGCTTGCGACTACAGGCTTCTTGGTGAGGCGCAGGCCCGACTCGGTGTCGAACACGTGCACGTGGTGAGGCTCAGGGGTCAAGAAGACCTTGTCGCCAGCGTTCGGGTGCGAGCGGCCATCAACGCGAGCAACGATGTCAACACGCTCACCCTTGATTTCTGCGTGACCGTAGAGGTAACCGTCAGCACCGAGTTCTTCAACCAGGTCAACATCAACGGGAAGGCCGTTGCCCGTCGTCGAAACAATGACGTCTTCAGGACGGATGCCGATGGTGACGGTCTTAGCGTCGGTTTCGCCGAGGGTCTCAGCGTCAACCGCAACAACTGCGTCGCCGAACTGCAAGCCACCGTCGACAATGTCAACGCTGAAGAGGTTCATGGCGGGGCTGCCGATGAAGCCAGCAACGAAGATGTTCTGCGGTGCTTCGTAAAGGTCGCGAGGAGTGCCAACCTGCTGGAGAATGCCATCCTTGAGCACAGCGATGCGGTCACCCATGGTGAGCGCTTCGGTCTGGTCGTGAGTCACGTAAACCGTGGTGACTCCGAGGCGACGCTGCAGGCTAGCGATCTGCGTACGAGTCTGAACGCGAAGCTTGGCGTCCAAGTTCGACAGCGGCTCATCCATGAGGAAGACCTGAGGCTGGCGAACGATGGCGCGACCCATGGCAACGCGCTGACGCTGACCACCCGAGAGTGCCTTGGGCTTGCGGCTCAAGTAGGGCTCGAGGTCAAGAAGCTTCGCTGCTTCGAGTACGCGAGCGGCGCGCTCTTCCTTGTTGATGCCAGCGATCTTGAGCGCGAAGCCCATGTTCTCGGCAACCGTCATGTGCGGGTAAAGCGCGTAGTTCTGAAAGACCATGGCGATGTCGCGGTCTTTCGGCGGAACGTCGGTGACGTCGCGGTCGCCGATGAGGATGCTGCCATCGTTGACCTCTTCAAGGCCAGCGAGCATGCGAAGGCTGGTGGACTTACCGCAACCCGATGGGCCGACAAGTACGAGGAATTCGCCGTCTTCTACGTGAAGATTCAGCTTGTCTACAGCGGGGATCGTTGATCCCGGGTAGAGACGTGTTGCATTGTCAAAAGTTACAGACGCCATTGTTCTAGTTTTCTCCTTCACCGGCAGGTACGTGCCGGACGATCCGTTGTGATGGACAGCGATCGAAATCGCGTTTCGTCATTATTGCACTCTTTTGGGGGGTGGATGACAGAGTGGTCCACCCTAGAACAGTGCGCATCTTAGGATTCGGTTGGGCATTTCCCAGAGATTTCTCCTAGGATTCGAGAGGTGCGCCGTCATTTCTGGGCGCCCCACACAGCGATATACACGGCAGATGAGGTTCGATTGAGCAACGGCAACCCCGGCGACAGCCGACTCAGCAAGAATGAGCGTCGCGAAGCAGCGCGCGAAAAGGCTCGCATTCAGCGTGACGAACAGAAGAAGAAAGATCGCCGCACGAAGTGGATTCTTCAGGGCAGCGTTGGCCTCGCGCTCGTCGCCATCGTCGCAGTAATCGCGCTCGTACTCGTGAACTCGAACCAGCCAGCAGGCCCAGGCCCGCAGAACTTTGCTAGCGACGGAATCCAGCTCAATCAAGGCTTCATCGCGACGACATCCGACGCTCAAGCAGCAGACGCTGAGCCCATCGCGAACGATCGCGACGAGGAATCCGGTGTTCTCGACATCCAGATGTATGTCGACTACCTGTGCCCGATTTGTGGCTCTTTCGAGCAGACTAACGGTGCCTACATCGAGAGCCTCGTTGCCAACGGTGCGGCAACTCTCGAAGTGCACCCGATCACGATTCTCGACCGTCTGTCACAGGGTCAGCGTTACTCGTCACGCGCGGTCAACGCCGTTGCGTGTGTTGCAGACACTTCGCCGAACGACTTCTACGCGTACCACTCGCTGCTTCTCACCGAAGAGGTGCAGCCTGAAGAGAACACGAGCGGTCTCAGCAACGAAGAGCTCATTGAACTCTTGGGTGTCGCCGGTGTCGAAAGCACCGACGCGATCGCCGAGTGCATCACTGATGAGAGCTTCGAGTCGTGGGTGAGCAACTCAACTGCGCGCGCTCTTTCGGACCCCATCCCCAACTCTGACGTCGGAGCGGTCACGGGAACCCCGACCGTTCTCGTCAACGGAATCAAGTACGAGGGTGCAGTAAACGACCTCGTCAGCTTCCAGGCATTCGTTACTCAAGCTGCCGGTGACGACTTCATCGAAAGCTCAACACCGACGCCTACGCCGACACCTACTCCGTAGCTCGCGCCAGCGCACGAAACAGGCCCCCGATCCGGTTGGATCGGGGGCCCCTTTCGTTGTGCAGAGGAATCCTGGTTAACCGAACGTGTACGATTACGCTTCGACGGGAAGCTGTAGATATTGGTGCCCGATGAACACTTCTCGTGGCCGCCATAGTTCACGAACGAGCTTTTCGGTGGTCTGGTAGCTATCTTCACCGAACTTGATGTGACGGCCAACGACCTCAGCGCCAGCCTTGACGTTGGCCGGAACCTTCTCAAGGCGTACTTGGGGGAGTGGGCGTCGTTGACGTTTAGGCCGAGGTCCTTGTTCTGCACTCTGTGCTGAATTGCTGAACTGGTCTTTCAGTGCGCTCGGGTATTCGGGAACGAGGCCGAGAGCGAGAGCGTTCACACCGCAAACGCAACCGTTTACCTCATCGATGGTGTCCTCACCCCCGGTGCGTAATTTGTAGCAAACTTCACGGGGATCCGCGCCTAGCGCGGGTCCCCGTTTTGTGCGTTAAGGCCCGTAGTTGCAGGGTTTCTGGCGCACCGCCACGGGGTAGACGCAGGGCTCTAGGGGCGTGAGGGCGATGCGCTTTCGTTACCTCGAGGCTTGACTTTCTCCCTTCGACGGAGTTATTTTCTCTAAGTGAGCAATGAAGCCGTAAGCCGATTCGATGAGGCGACCTCCGTACGTGCGCAGGTCTTGACCATGCTGCGCGACAGCGGACCGTTGCCCCGAATTGAACTCGCCCGCCGCGCTCACCTCAGCCCCACCACCATCACCCGCGCCGTCAGCCAGCTCGTTGACGAAGGCGTGATCGTCGAGGGCAACTCGATCTCACCGACCAAGCTCGGTCGGCCCGCCACCGAGATTTCGATCGTCCGCGACGCGTTCGTCGTCGTCGGCGTTCAAGTGGGCGTCGGCTTCGTTCAGCTCGGTCTTATCGACCTGCTGGGCGGCACTGTGGCATCCGGCTCGCTCAGCTACGACATTGAGACCCCCGCCACGGAGGTCATGGTGGAGGCCGCGACCGCGATTAATGAACTTATAGCGGCATCGGAATATGACCAGTCGATGGTCATCGGCGTTGGAGTGGCCGTTCCTGGTCCCGTGGATGTCGCGGGCCGAAGAATCCTGCTCCCCATCAACCTGGACTGGCGCGATGTTCCCGTCGCCGACATCCTCGAACCGCTCACCGGGCTTCCTGTCACCGTCGAGCACAACGTTCGCTCGATGGCGCTCGCCGAAGCCCGCTTCGGTGTCGCCAAAGACCTCGGCAGCGTTGCGTTCATCTACTTGCGCACCGGCCTCGGCGCCGGCCTCGTCGTTGAGGGGCAGCCCTTCGCTGGCGGCGTGCGTGGGGCCATTGAACTCGGTCACTTGCACGTTATCGACAACGGCATCGACTGCGTCTGCGGCGGAAACGGATGCCTCGAAACGATCGTGAGCGAAGGTGCCCTGCAGCGCCAGCTCGCCGAAGCCGGGCTCTCGAGCAACGGCGGGGGAGCGCTCACCGCGCTGTACGCCGCGGCGGACACGAACGAGACGGCGCGAGCATCCATCGACTCGATCATCACCCAGTTGGCTACCGCAACATCGGCCATCGTCAACCTACTCAACCCCGACGTGATTCTGCTGGGGGGCGCGCTCGCCGAGGTGCCCGAGGCTTTCTTCGAGCGCCTGACCGAACAGACCCGCCAGCAAGTGTTTCCGCTCATCCGCCCTCTCGTTCGCATCGAGCCATCGTCGCTCGGCATGTACGCGGGAGTGCTCGGAGGCGGAACCGCTGCGCTTGAACGCTATTTCTACATCTAAACCACAACTTCTCCATCGAACCAAGAGGACCGGACAATGACGTCGAACAGGAACGTGACATGACAGATCGAAAGGCCGAACCAGAGGCCCTGACCATGGCAACACCGACAGCTATCGCTGAGGACACCGAAAAGGGCGAGCGTTCCCTCAAAGGGCTGTACGTCATCACGTTCTTCCTGGGCATTGGAATCTGGACGCTGAGCGCCGTACTCTCGCGCAACGCGCTCATCCCGACGCCCATCGATGTAGTTGCCAGCTTTGCGGAGCTCATCGCCAACGGAACCCTGTGGGGCCATACCGTGACGAGCCTCAGCCGAGTTACGACTGGCTTCCTGCTCGGAGTGGCTTTGGCGATTCCGGCCGGCTTCCTCATGGGCTGGTACTGGCTCGCGCGTGGATTGCTCGAGCCGTGGATTCAGTTCTTCCGCACCATCCCGCCGCTCGCGCTCATCCCGCTGGTCATCGTGATCCTCGGAATCGGTGAGACCGCGAAGATCTTCGTGATCTTTCTCGCCGCCTTCCTCTCCTGCGTGCTTGCGACCTTCCAGGGCGTGCGCAACGTGGACATCACGCTCATCAACGCAGCGAGAGTGCTCGGCGCTAAAGACTTCACGATCTTCACCCGGGTAGTTATTCCGGCATCCACCCCGTTCATTTTCGTCGGAATGCGCGTCGCACTCGGTGCCTCGTGGGCGACCCTCGTGGCCTCGGAGCTGATCGCCGCCCCCACGGGTCTTGGACGGATGATGCAGCAAGCCGCCCAGTTCTTGCAGACCGATCGCATCGTTGTCGGCATCATCATGATCGGTGCGCTCGGCTTCATCATGGACCGTCTGCTTCTTCTCGCCGAACGGCGACTTACTCGCTGGCAGGAGACTCGCTAATGCCCCTCATCTCGATCAAAGACGTCACCAAGATTTACAACACGGAGCGCGGCCGCACGGTCAGCCTCGATAACGTGAGCCTCGACGTAGAGCAGGGCGAGTTCATCACTCTCGTCGGGCCAAGTGGCTGCGGCAAGTCCACGATGCTGAACCTCGTCGGCGGCTTACTCATGCCGACCTCTGGCCAAGTGCTCGTTAACGACGAACCCGTCAAGGGCCCCGGCCCCGACCGCGGAGTGATTTTTCAGCAGTACGCGCTGTTCCCATGGCTCACCGCTCAAGAAAACGTTGAGTTTGGGCTTCGCTTACAGAAGGTGCCCAAGAAGGAGCGGGCCGAGCGGGCCATGCACTACTTGAGCCTCGTTGGTCTACAGGACTTCGCCAACGCTCTGCCCAAGGAACTCTCGGGCGGAATGAAGCAGCGTGCGGCAATCGCGCGGGCCTACGCCGTGCATCCATCAGTACTGCTCATGGACGAGCCGTTCGGTGCCCTCGATGCCCTCACCCGGGTGCAGATGCAAGACGATCTGCTCGAGACCTGGGAAAAAGAAAAGCGCACCGTCGTGTTCATCACCCACGACGTTGACGAGGCCGTGTACCTCGCCAGCCGCGTAGTGGTCATGAGCCCACGCCCCGGTCGCATCAGCGAAATTATCGACGTTCCCCTCGCGTATCCACGCGGGGAGGAGATTCGGCTCTCTCCCGAGTTTGCCGAGATCCGCGCCAGAGTGTGGCGCGGAGTGCACCACCACGAATGACCCAACCACGAATGACCCAACCAATCATCTCCAATCACAGGCAAGGACGCCCCATGAAGAAGAAAATGCTCGGCGCGGCAGCAGTCGCCGCAACATTTGCTCTCGCATTGACCGGTTGCACGACGGATGCCGGTAGCAACGAGAGCGGCGAAGAACTCGTCGCCATCAACGTCGGTTACATCGACACCAGCATCAACGGTGTGGGCATTATCGCCGTCGCCAACGAACAGGACCTGTGGACCAAGGCTGGCCTCGACGTCAACCTCGTTCCCTTCACCAACGGTCCGACCCAGATTCAGGCCATGGCCAGTGGATCGCTCGACGTTGGTTACATCGGTGGCGGCGCCATGTGGATGCCCGCCTCAGGACAGGGCACCGTGATCACGCCCAACGAGAGCACCTTTGGTGACTTCCTCATTGCTTCGCCCGAGTCGGGCGCAACCGAAATGGCCGACCTCAAGGGACTCAAGATTGGTGTTCCGGATGGCGGATCGGGCGAAATGATTCTCGCGCTCGCCCTTGAAGAAGCTGGCCTCACCGAAGCTGACATCGAGCGCATCCCGCTGGACCCGCCGAGCGTCGTTTCGGCGTTCGTTGCCGGCCAGATCGATGTCGCAGCAATCTTCTCGCCGCTGAGCGACCAGATCTTCGAGTCGGTTCCTGACGCTCAGGTCATTGCTAACAACGTCGACTTCCCCGAAACCGAGTTCCTCGGCGCCTGGGTTGCCTCGAACGACGCGATTGCCGACAAGAGCGAAGCGCTTACCCGCTTCCTCGAGGTATTCATCGAAGCGAATGACTACCGCATCTCCGACACCGAAGACACCGTCGCTCTCTCTGCTGCGCTCTCGGGTGCTCCCGCAGAACAGCTCCAGAGCCAGGCCGATGGCCTCGAATGGTGGACGTCTGACCAGATCTTGGCTGACAATGCCGACGGATCAACCTACGAGCGTTTCGGTTCCTTCACGCAGCTGTTCCTTGATGTCGGTCGTCTGACGGCAGATGAAGCTGCAGCACCAGAGGACTTCATCAACGTCGACCTCTTCGCCGCAGCAAAAGACAACCTCAAGTGACCGGTCGGCTAGGGACCGGTGCTCCGGTCCGAATAGGGATCGTGGGCGCCGGCTTCGTAGCCGACTTCTACCTTCGAGCACTCGGCAGCATCCGCGGGCATGACGTAACGGTTGTTGCTGCACGCTCGGCGGAGTCGGGGGCAGCATTCGCGGAACGCTTTGGCATTCCGGTTGTCGTCTCCACTGTCGCTGAGCTCGTGGAGCGCGACGATGTCGATATCGTCATCGTCGCGCTCCCTCAAGACCAACACGTGGCGGTTGTTGCCGCAGCGGCGGCAGCAGGCAAGGGCATCATTTGCACCAAGCCGCTCGGCCGCAACTCTGCCGAAGCAGCGGAATGCTTGCGCCTCGTGCGCGAAGCCGGCGTCTGGCACGCCTACGCCGAAACCGAAGTATTTGCTCCGGGCCTCGTGAAAGCGAAAGAACTCGTGGATGCCGGGGCCGTTGGCCGAGTGACCTCGGTTCGGGCGCGGGAATCTCACGGGCATCCGCACAAGCACGCTCGCGATGTATCGCGTTCGGGCGGCGGACCACTGCGGGCTCTCGGCTGCCACTGCGTAGCCATCGGCCGCTGGTTCATCGGCTACGAGACTGCTCCCAAAGAGGTCTTCGCGTGGGGTGCACGACTCTCGCGCGACGACGTTGACACGGAAGACACCGCTGTGGCGCTCATCCGTTTCGAGGACGACCGTATGGCTCAGGTCGAAGTGAGCTGGGGCCACATTGCAGGATTGGATGTGCGCAACGAGATTCACGGCACCGCGGGCTGGATCGGCACCGATGAAACTGGCGAGACGGGCATTCGTGCCTTCGCCGGAAACCCCGCTGACTATGTCGTCGAAAAAGCAGGAGCCGCAACCGGCTGGATCACTCCTGTGCCCGACGAGCCCTGGGTGTATGGCTACCACGGAGAACTCACCCACTTTGTGGAGTGCTACCGCGCTGGCACCACGCCGCGCCAAACCTTTGTTGATGGCTACATCGACAACGCAATCATTGATGCCGCGTATCGCTCCATGGAGGTCGGAACCTGGGTTCCGATCGACATGTCCGCGGTCTAACGCAGCACGCTGAACGACGAAAGAACACTAATGACTGAGAACGCTAAGCGCCGCCCCAACATCGTGATGATCCTCACCGATGATCACGCCTCGCACGCCATCGGTGCGTATGGGTCGGTAGTGAACCAGACTCCGCGCATCGACGAGATCGCGCAGCGGGGATGGAAGCTCGACAACTGCTTCGCGACCAACTCACTGTGTTCGCCGAGTCGGGCATCCATTCTCACCGGGACATATAGTCACATCAACGGTGTCAGCACCCTTGTGACGCCGATCGATGCGAGCCAGCCGACCTTCGTCTCTCAGCTGAAAGAGGCCGGCTACCGCACCGCCATCGTCGGCAAGTGGCACATGGGCGATGGCGGAGAAGCTGACCCCCAGAACTTTGACTACTGGGATGTGCTCATTGAGCAGGGCGAGTACCACGATCCAAAATTCTTGAACCCGGATGGGCTGCGCACCGTTCCCGGTTATGCGACTGACATCATCACCGACCTGTCGCTCAAGTGGGTCGATGAGCTCGAGGGTGACGACCCGTGGTGCGTTCTGATTTACCACAAGGCACCGCACCGCCCGTGGGAGCCCGACGAAAAGCACGCCGGAATGTACTCCGACCCCATCCCGGTGCCGGCGACGTTCACCGATGACTACGAAACCCGCACGTCGTCGGCTCGCCGGGCCGCGATGCGCATCGCCGAAAATCTCAACGAAGACGACCTCAAGCAGACACCACCTGAGGGACTCAGCTATGACGAACTCGCGCTGTGGAAGTACCAGCGCTTCATGGAGGACTACCTTGCCTGCGTCGCCTCGGTCGACGACAACGTTGGCCGCGTCACCGACTGGCTCACAGAGCGCGGCGACTTCGACGACACCCTTCTCATGTACAGCTCAGACCAAGGCTTCTTCTTGGGCGACCACGGTTGGTTCGACAAGCGCTTCATGTACGAAGAATCGTTGCGGATGCCGTTCGTGCTCAGCTATCCAGCTCAGCTGGCGGCCGGCAAGTCGTACGAGGGCATCGTGACCAATGTTGACCTCGCGCAGACGATTCTCGACGCCGCCGGGGTCGAACACCACCCGCGGATGCAGGGCCGCAGCCTCTGGCCCGACCTCATCGAAACTCCGGATGTCGAACCCGCCGAGGGCATGTACTACCGCTACTGGGAGAACGACGATGTCTTCCATCGCGCGCCCGCCCACTATGGCTACCGCACCGACCGTTACAAGCTGATCTTCTTCTACAACGACGGATTGGGTGTGCCAGGAACTGGGCCGTTCTCGTACCCCTCCGAGTGGGAAATGTACGACCTCGAAACCGATCCCGACGAACTCAACAACGTCTACGGAACGGCCGAATACGCCGAAGTCGAAGCAGATATGAAAGTCAAAATGTGGAAGGCGCAGGCGTCATTCAAGGATGAGCCGCACCCCAGCCAGCCGAAACCGGTTGGCATCTAAAGAACTTTTCGAAAGTTTTTCCAGGGCACGTGTCGATTCGGCACGTGCCCTGCGTCATGTCAGTGAAGGGCAGGGAAATCCCCGGCCCCGAAAGGACATGATGACGCTGAACTTTCTGGCAATCGCGGTAGCCACGGTGGCAGGGATGCTCGTCGGGTGGGCCTGGTTTTCACCAGCGCTTCTCGGCAAGCCGTGGGCGGCGCGAGCCGGGATAGATCTGGCTGCGAAAACTTCCGGGTGGGCGTATCTATTGGCGCTTGTGGCCACGGCCATAACGACAACGGTGCTGGCGCTTGCAGTAGCGATCGCCCACGACCAGTTTGGTGGCTCGTTTCTGACCGTGACGCTGGCTGTGGCATCCATTGGCTGGCTCGGTTTTACCGCGTCGCGGAACGCTGTCGAGTATCTTTTTGAGAAGAAGTCCCCGACGCTGTTTGCGATCGATATGGGTCATCAGCTCGCAGTTCTCATCGTCATATCCGTTGTTATTGGCCTTTTTGGCGACACTTCACAAATCGGTTAGGGAGAAAAACATGCAGTACATGATCCTGATTCATTCTGAACCCATGGACGGCCCGAACCCGGGAGAGCCCGGATTCGACGAGATGATGGCGCCCTGGATGGCCTACAACCAGAAGCTCATCGATGGCGGCCACTATGTTGCGGCCGACCAGCTGCAGGGCGTCGAGACCGCGACCACGATTCGCCGGGCCTATGGTGCCGGCGACACGATCGTCGATGGTCCGTTCGCTGAAACCAAGGAGCACTTCGGTGGCTTCTACATTGTGGAAGCCACCGACTTGGATGAGGCGCTTGCCCTCGCTGCCGAGGTTCCGCTTCCGGCCGGCTCGCTCGAGGTTCGTCCGGTGGTGCCCTCGTAGCGTGCCTGACAACTCAGAGGCGGTCACCCGCCTGGCGCGTGAGGAGACTGGGCATGTGCTCGCTCTCCTCACGCACCGCTTTGGGCTCGACGTTGCCGATGACGCGGTGCAGGATGCGCTCGTTGAAGCGCTGAACTGGGCCGTAGTGCCTGACAACCCCGCCGCGTGGCTCTATACGGTCGCGCGTAATCGTGCGGTTGACCGTGTGCGACGAGAGGCTGCCGCCGCGCGTCGTCTCGCGCGCTCGGCCCCGGATCTCCTGGCGGCCGCCGAGCACCACAACAGCGTCCGCGACCCCGCTAGCAGTGACGAGGAGGTGCCCGACATGATTGACGATGCCCACTATTCGGGCGACGAACACCTGCGGTTGTTGCTGCTCTGTTGTCACCCGGCACTGGGGCGAGACACCCAAGTGGCGTTGACTCTTCGGCTTGTCGGAGGCCTCACGACCGCCGAAATCGCCGCAGCGTTCTTGCTACCAGAGCAGACGCTCGCGCAGCGGATCGTGCGGGCCAAGCGCAAGATTCGCGACGCGGGCATCCCGCTCAGCATTCCCCAAGACCTTACGCAGCGAGTGGATGCCCTGCTCACGGTTCTCTACCTGATTTTCAACGAGGGCTATCTCTCGCGGGGCAGCACCGCTGGCGCGCGGATCGACCTCGTGGAAGAAGCGATTCGTCTCACGATCACGGCGCGCGAACTGCTCCCGGGCGATCCCGAGGTCGAAGGCCTGCTGGCGCTGGAGCTCTACGCTCGCGCCCGCCACAACACTCGCTTTCGCGGTGACGAACTCGTTCTGCTCGAGCACCAGGATCGCACCCGCTGGGACGGCGAGCTCATCGAACAGGCAAACGGGCTCCTGCGCAGTGCGCTCGCACGGCTGCAGCCAGGGCCTTTTCAAACCCAAGCGGTCATTGCGCGTCACCATGCCACCGCGCGCACCGCCGCCGACACCGACTGGCCGGCCATCGCATCCGCCTATACGGTGCTGCTGGCCATGACGGGCGGCTCGCCCGTCGTCGCTCTCAATCGTGCCGTCGCCGTGTCAATGGCCGACGGGCCCGACGCTGGATTGCGATTGCTCAGCGGTATCACCGGCCTCGAGTACTATCACCTGTATTGGGCCACTCGCGCCGAGCTGTCGCTGCGTGCGGGTGATGCGGATGCCGCCGCCGATGCATTCGCGCGGGCACGCGAACTGGCCACGAATGCCGCTGAGCAGCAGCATCTCGATCGGCGTATCGCGCAGCTGCCCGAGTACCTCTAGCGGGCCGAGCGAACCCAGTTACTCCGGCATTCGGCTGGCCGGGCCGCCCAGCGAGGCTGATCAACTAACCACAGCGCTACGGCCGCGGCTTTGGCGCGGCGTAGTGGTGCTCGCCCACGGCGCCTTTCTCGACCACGTCGCGGATGCGCGCTGCCCGCACGGCCGGCGTCTTGATGCCGGTGAGGCGCGCATAAATCTGAAAGCGCATACTTCGGGTGAGGCTGGCGTGGAACGCGGCGGACGCGGGGTTGGCGTCGAGGGCAGCCTGCAAGTCTGGGGGAGTCGTCATGTTCTTCTGGCTGTAGGCGGCATCCCAGCGGCCATCCGCTTGGGCGCGTTCGACTTCGGCGAGACCGCCGGGGCGCATCGTTCCCTCCTCGATGAGGCGAGCAACATGGTCGCGGTTCACTTGTGACCAGGGGCTGTTCTTGCGGCGCGGAGTGAACGCTTGCAGCGTGTAGTCGTCGTCGAGGCGTGCCATTTGACCATCGATCCATCCGAAGCACAGGGCAACGTCGAGCGCTTCGCTCCAGGTGATCCCAGTGGCCTTCGATAGTTTCTTGCGCAGTTTGAGGCGCACGCCCTCGAGCGAGGGCTCGCTTTCAAGGTAAGCCGTCCACTCGGCGATGGTGACGTCGAGGATGGTTTTGTCGACAAAACTGGCCACGGTCTGGTCCTCCTTGGGTGCTCCGCGTTCAAGCATCGCACCATCCACTGACGGCTACTCCTGCTCGCTGAACAAACACTGATTCGTTGCTGGGCGCGAATCGGGCGTTGAATAGACTCATGCGAGCTACTTACATTTACGGCGCCGGCGATGTCCGCGTCATCACTGCCCCTGACCCCAAGCTCATCGAGAGCACCGACGCAGTCGTTCGCATTACGCGGGCGTGCGTGTGCGGCAGCGATCTGCACCCCTTCCATTCGATGCCAGTGGATGCGGATGCTCGCCCCATCGGCCACGAATTCATCGGCGTTGTCGAAGAGCTCGGCAAAGACGTTTCTACGCTCAAGGTCGGCGACTTCGTCATCGCGCCGTTCGCGTACTCCGACGGAACCTGCGAGTTCTGCCTCGAAGGGCTCCAGACCTCGTGCATCCACGGTGGCTACTGGGGCAACGGCGGCATCACGGGCGGCCAGGCCGAAGCCGTGCGCGTGCCCTTCGCTGACGGCACCCTCGTGAAGGTTCCCGGCACCGTTGACGAGTCGCAGTACGCCGGCCTCCTGTCTCTCTCTGACGTCTATGCCACCGGCTGGCACGCCGCCTACAAGGCTCGCGTCGCTCCCGGCCAGACTGTTACCGTCATCGGTGACGGCGCTGTCGGCCTCCTGGCCGTGCTCTCCGCCAAGCAGATGGGTGCCGAGCGCATCATCCTCATGGGCCGTCACAAGGCGCGTACTGACCTTGGCATCCACTTCGGAGCCACGGATGTCGTCGCCGAGCGAGGCGAAGAAGGCATCGCCATGGTGCGCGAACTCACCGGCGGCTCCGGAAGCCACGCGGTTCTCGAAGCTGTCGGCTTTATGCCCGCCTACGAGCAGGCCCTCGGGGTCGTTCGTGCCGGCGGGGTAATCAGCCGTGTCGGCGTTCCCCAGTATGAGGATGCCCCGGTCGGCCGCGGCAGTCTCTTCGGCAAGAACGTCGGCCTTGTCGGCGGTGTGGCCCCGGCTCGCGCCTACATCGAACAACTGCTTCCCGCCGTGCTCGACGGAACGGTGAACCCCGGACTCGTCTTCGACCAGACCGTGAAACTCGAGCAGACCCCCGACGGCTACACCGCGATGGACGAGCGCACCGCTCTCAAGGTGATGGTCGACCCGACTTAGCAGTCGCACGGCATCCCGCCGGCTCGGAGAGGGCTCAATGCCGCCTACTGACGACGTGGATGCTCTGCCAGAAATCGAAAATCGTGCCGTGTAGGGTTGTTTTGTCATCTGGTCGCGCCTTCACGGATCCACGGGGAGAACGACTTCAGCCGCAGGCTTATAGTGCGAGGAAACCCTATGAAGGCAACATTTCTTTACGGCGCGGGCGACGTCCGAGTGGAGACAGTAGCGGACCCGGTGATCCAGCTTCCGACAGACGCTATCGTCCGGGTGGTTCGTGCGTGTGTTTGCGGCTCAGACTTACACCCGTATCACACGCGTAAGCCAGGCCTGGTTGGTGCTCCGATGGGCCACGAGATGGTCGGGGTAGTCGAAGAAATCGGCTCTGAGGTTTTTACCGTGAAGCGAGGGGACCTCGTCGTCGCCACGTTTACGTACCAAGACAACACCTGCGTTTTTTGCCAAGAAGGATTCCACACATCGTGCCTCCACGGCGGCTTTTACAACAAGCCCGAAGTCGGCGGCTTCCAAGCGGAATACGCACGGGTGCCGCAGGCAGACGGCAGCCTGGTGACGGTGCCGGGCGTCGACGAGAACAGTGAACTGATTCCGTCGCTTCTCGCCCTGTCCGATGTTTACCTCACTGGCTATCACGCCGCGCACATGGGGCGGGTCGGTGCGGGCAAGACTGTGACAGTGATCGGCGACGGCGCGGTCGGGTTGTCGGCCGTACTGGCGTCAAAGAAGCTCGGTGCCGAGCGGGTCATCCTCATGGGGCGGCATCAGTCGCGCACCGACCTCGGTGTCGAGTTCGGGGCAGACGAGATCGTGGCCGAGCGCGGAGAAGAAGGAGTCGCCCGGGTGCGCGAACTCACCCGCGGCGAGGGTAGCCACGTCGTTATCGAGGCGGTTGGCCACTTCCCGGCATACCAGCAAGCTTTGGGATCCGTCCGTGCGGGCGGCACCATCTCGCGCGTAGGCGTTCCCCAGTATTCCGAGGCTCCGATCGGATGGGGTTCACTCTTCAGCCGCAACATTACGCTCACGGGTGGCCCTGCCCCCGTGCGCGCCTACATCGAATCCGCGCTCCAGGACGTGCTCGACGGCTCGATCGCCCCGGGTCGCGTCTTCGACCGCGTCGTTGGTATCGACGAGGTTGCACTGGGATACGCCGCCATGGACTCGCGCGAGAGCCTCAAGGTGATGGTCGCCTTCTAAGCCCTGAGCTGGTTTCTCGTCAGCGGGACCACGAGCTGTGGTCTCGTCAGCGGGACCATGACTGGAGCGCGGTGATAGCCCGGTCGAGGTATTCATCGCGAACCGTCACGGCAAAGCGCACGAATTGCGTGCCGCTCGGACCGTAAAACTCGCCGGGCGAGACAAGCACGCCGATGTCGGCGAGCGCCATCGCGGTATCAATTCCGCTTTCGCCCCGCGTGGCCCAGAGGTACAGGCCGCTTTCCGAGCCGTGAATCTGGAGTCCGGCTGCCTCGACGGCAACTCGGAGACGCTCGAGGCGGGAGGTGTAGAGGGCGCGCTGCTCGGCCACGTGCTCATCATCTGACAGGACTGCGCTGAGCACCTGCTGCACGGGCGCGGGGACCATGAGACCTAGGCTGCGGCGCTTCGACGCGATCTTTCCGATCAGTTGCTCGTCTCCGGCGATCATGCCGCCTCGGTACCCAGCCATGTTGGACTGCTTGCTGACCGAATAGCAGGCGAGAACCTGGCTCATGTCGTCGCCAACCACTCTCGGGTCGAGGATGGAGGGGATCCGCTGCCCGTCGACCTCATTCAACACGGCGTAGCACTCGTCGCCGACGATCACCGCACCGAGCTCACGAGCTCGGGCGACAGCACGACGCAACTCCTCAACGGTCAAGGTCTGACCGTCGGGGTTGCGAGGGGAGTTCAGCCAAATGAGTTTGGTCGCTTCAGGCCACTGGGCCGGATCGTCCTCCGCGACGACGCTGGCGCCCACGGCGAGCGCCCCCGCTTCGTAGGCGGGATAAGCCAGTGCGGGGCGTACCACGACGTCATCCGCGCCCAGCCCGAGCAAAAATGGCAGTAGACCCAACAGCTCTTTGGACCCGATCGTGGGTAGGACACCCTCTCGATTGAGAGGGACGCCACGTACGCGGTCGAACCAGTTCACCATCGCGTCACGCAACTCGACGACCCCAATGGTCAAGGGATAGCCAGGTGCGCCGCCCGCTGAAGCCAGCGCATCAATAAAGACTTGCGGCGTCGGGTCGACAGGGGACGCGGTCGCGAGGTCGGCAAACCCGCCCGGGTGGGCGACTGCGCGACGGCGGAGCTCGGCCGACACCTCCATTGCTGAAGGGCTCACAGGAGCCGAAGACCCCACGGGGGCGCTCACGCGGCTACTCCGGAGCAGCGAATCGAGCGAATCGATACCGCCAGGGGAAGGGGCGATCGGGCTCCGGTGTGGTTAAAGAAAGCATCCATGTCATCCATAAAATCAGCGCTTCCTATGAATCTCATGGACGTGAACAGCCCATTGGTGTTGTGGGCACCGCTTTGAGGGAGATGAATGACCCGACGTAATAGACGCGTGGCACTCCGCCGACGGCCACTGGTTAAACAGCGATGTCGAGGACAGCTAGGGTTAAAATAACCCCGACTGCCCTCGACATCTTTGCTGGGCCTCCTGTCGGATTCGAACCGACGACCCCCGCTTTACAAGAGCGGTGCTCTAGCCAGCTGAGCTAAGGAGGCTTGGGCCAACGCCCTATTTTAGACATGACTTCACCTATGCTCCCAACCAACCCGCGCAGTCGCCGTCGCGCGCTCGCCGGAATCATTGCTGCAATCGTCGCTGGAGCCCTTGTTGCAGGCCAAAGTCGCATCAATGGGGAGCTTGCGGTAGAACTTCACGATTCGACTCTCGCGGCGCTCATTTCGTTCGGATCAGGGCTCGTTATTCTTACTCTGATCGTTCCTTTTGTGCCGAGCGCACGCGCTGGATTCCGTACTCTGGGCACCGAAGTCAGAAGCAAGCGCTTGCCCTGGTGGTATCTCACCGGCGGAACCTTTGGCGCGTTTTTCGTGCTCACTCAGGGGCTCGCAGCAACTGCCCTCGGCGTAGCGCTGTTCACGGTCGCCGTGGTGGCGAGTCAAACGATCAGTTCCGCGGTCATCGACCGGGTGGGAATCGGCAGTCTGCAAAAGCGCCCCGTTACTCCGCTGCGGGTGGCGGCATCCGCCCTCGCTGTGGGCGCGGTCATTTTTTCGGGGCTGTCCGATCTGCGCCTCGATGGGCCATTCCTGCTGGTCTTCTTACCGCTCATCGCGGGCTTCGGGATCGGATGGCAGCAAGCCATCAACGGTCACGTGCGGCATGTGACGCGTTCGCCGCTCACCGCGACCTACGTCAACTTCATTGCGGGCACCTCGGTGCTGGCCATCGCGGCAATCGTGTTTGGCTTCATCGGCGGCTGGCAGCACGAGTTCCCCACCGACCTGACGCTGTATCTCGGGGGAGCGATCGGCGTGATCTTCATCATCGTTGCCGCAGTGCTCGTGCCCATCACCGGAGTGCTGTTCTTTGCGCTTGGCTCGATCGCCGGGCAATTGCTCGGAGCGCTCGCTCTCGAACTTCTTTTGCCCACAGACAGCGATGGGGTGGCACCAACCACCATAATCGGCGTGGTACTCACCCTCATCGCAGTGGCGATCGCTTCGCTCTCCGGCAAGCGACCGCCCAAAACGCTGCTGTCGAACTAGTCCTGCTCGTCGAACTCCAGCGAGCTCGAGTTCAAGCAGAAACGGTCACCGGTCGGTGTCTGGCTGGCGTCGTCAAAAAGATGTCCGAGGTGCGAGCCGCAGGTTGCACAGACAACCTCGGTGCGCACCATCCCGAGTGAGCGGTCTTCACGCAGCTCAACCGCATCCGGGTTGATTGCTTCGTAGAAGCTTGGCCATCCCGAACCGGAGTCGAACTTGGTGTCGCTCTTGAACAGCTCTGCGCTGCACGCACCGCAACGGTAGGTTCCCGCACGCTTTTCGTCGAGAAGGGCGCCAGACCACGGACGGTCGGTGCCGGCTTCACGCAGCACTGAAAACTTGATTCCGAGCTCTTCGCGCCATTGCTCGTCTGTCTTAGTCACCTTGTACGTCATGTGGTCTCCTCTATTCGTGAGCTTTCTCTGCTCAGTACATTAAACTCGGGGACGTGCCTATTGATTCCGTGATCGCCAAGTCTTGGGGCGAATTAACAACATCCGAGCTCTACTCGATCATGAAACTGCGCACTGACGTATTTTTTGTTGAGCAAAAAGTCGACGAGACCGAACTCGATGACCGTGATCAAGAGGATGCCACCCGCCACTATTGGCTCGCCGACGGTGCTGACGTCGTCGCCTACATCCGCGTCCTGTTCAACGAGACAGCCGAACACCTCGACGGTCACCGTGTCATCGGTCGCGTTGTCGTGCGCGACGACCACCGCGGTGAAGGCCTCGCCCAGATCATCATGAAGCGCATCGTCGAAGATTTTGGTGGCGAAGGGATGATGTTGCACGCCCAGGACTACATCGTGCCGCTCTACGCCAAATTCGGATTCGAATCCTTTGGTGAACTATACGAAGAGGCCACCATTATGCATCAGTCGATGTACCGCGCAGGTCACTAATGCGCGGCCTCAGCGTCTGCGTACTCGGCCCCGCCGCGCTTATCGTCACCGCTGTTCTTATTGCGCTGACGCCGATGACCAGCAATGCTGCGGTTCTGGATGCCGCGGGCACCCCTTCTGCGCCGGCAGACGTCACCCTCGCGGCCGACTCTGACAGCTGTGACGTGATGGATGCCGCCATCACCTGGGGCCTCAAAGAGTCGCTGCGGTCATACATCAGCGGCACCATCGCCAACGGCGAATGGGCGGTGAGCGACGGCGCCACCTACGAAACTCCCAACTTCGGTTGGACGGCAGGCTCCGGCCAACTCGACGCGGGCAGCGGCACTCTGGCTTTTGACGGCAGCCTTCGCCTCACGGGCCACGACGACATCCTCGATACCACCCTCACGGGCCTTGAGATCGTCTTCGACGGCAGCACCACCGCCAACCTCGTTTTCGATGTCTTTGGAACGACCCAAGAAGGGCTCCCCGTAAACGAGAGTGCTGTCGGGTTCGCCACGATTGATGTCTCAGGCATCACCGTCGCCGATGGCGTAGCAACGCTCGCGGGCGCACCCGTCGTGCTCACTGAAGCAGGATCCGAAGCCTTCGGCACCTATCCGGCTGGGGAAGAATTCGACCCCATCACCGTCACTTTCAGCGCCAACCCCGAGTGCATGCCGCAACCTCAGGATGGCAACCAAGCCCTGCTAAGCGCTCTCATCATCGTCGGCGCCATCATCGCAATCCTCGTAGCGATCGCCATCGTTCTGATTCTGGGACGCCGGCGCCGCAGCAAGCGCGCTGCGGCAATGTAGCTGACGCTCTACGAACCTGATGTTGGCGCGTAAATCGCCCGAGCGAGAGCATCAAGCACCGTGACCGTGCGCGGGCCGAAGCTCAAAATTTCGCCGTCATCCATCTCGACGAAGCGCTGGTTCTTGCCCGCTTCGGTGAGCGCCACCGCGGGGCGGGCTTCGAGCAATCCACTCACGCCGCCAACACTGTCGAGACCGCCCGTCATCACCAGAATGAGATCAGGGTTCGCCGCGACCATTGCCTCGTCGGTCATGGGGCGCATGCCTTCGAGACCGATCTCGGCTGCGACATCCACGCCGCCGAGCGCATCGATCAGCACATCTGAGCCCGACTCCTGACCGAA
This sequence comes from Salinibacterium sp. SWN248, assembly GCF_015864575.1. Lineage (GTDB taxonomy): Bacteria > Actinomycetota > Actinomycetes > Actinomycetales > Microbacteriaceae > Rhodoglobus. The sequence goes on from NZ_JADYWW010000001.1 coordinate 1,022,039, forward strand.
CAAGTAGTAGATCCCTGACGTGCCCCGCAAGTAGAGGAACATCATCCGCAGCCGGTCACCCGAGGGAACGATCTGGGCGATCTCCGCAACCTTCGCCTCGATCGTGGCGCTGAGCTCCGCAGCCAAGGCATCGCCGGCGGCGGAAACCCCCAGCGCAGCTGCCGTTTGACGTGCCAACTCGGCGATGCCCTCAAGAGAAGGATCCGTGTCAACGAAAACCACCGGAATGCCCGCATCGCGCAGTTGCAGCACCACATCGATCGGGCCAATCGAGCCATCCGTCAATACAAGATCAGGGCGCAGCGCCAAAATGGCCTCGCTATTGACGGTGTGCGCGTTAGACGTGATCACCGGCAAGCCGGATGCTTCATCAAACGTCGTTGAAATATCCCGCGCCACCAGCGAATCCAGCATTCCCAGACCGGCAATTGTCGCCGCAATAGACCCCGAAATGTCCATCGAAATCACACGGTCAGTCGATGACACCGTGACGGGCACATCGCCAGCCAAATCGTGCGAAACCACCGTCACTGGCAACGACTGGGCGGGAGCGCTCGGGGGAGCGAGGATTCCGGATGACGGCAGTGCCGCCTGCACCAGCCCGCTGTAATCCTTCGCATCATCCAGCACCGTCAACGCCGTGAGGGGAGAAGCGAGATCAGCCGTGACCGTCACCGTCGGAGTCTCCGCAATAGTGGCAGCCGAACATCCACTGGCTGCGAGCACAACACCAGACAACACCGCCGCAGCAGTGAACAGTCGAATGCGCATGACAACCAATCAGAAATATCGGGTACTAAGGCAATCCTAACCTCGACTCGTTCCAATTGGTCCACGAAGCCGCGTCGTTCGGCGGGCGCGCAGCCCCAACGCCCTAGGCTTGCCAGCACAGTGGAGGTATTGCCGTGTCCGAAAACGAAGCCGCATCGCATCCCTCTACACGCCTGTCCGAACGCGACAGCCTCATCCTCGACTTTGAGCGCGAATGGACCCGACACGTGGGCGCCAAAGAAGAGGCCATTAGCTCCCAGTTTCAGGTGTCAAGCGCACGCTATTATCAAATGCTCAATGCGGTAATCGACTCACCGGCAGCCGTGCGCTACGACCCCATGTTGGTCTCGCGACTGCGCCGCACTCGAGACAACCGGATGCGCAACCGATCAGTGCGCACCCCCGACCACAACGAAGAATTGACAGACTAAGCAATGGCGAGTTACCCGAAAGACCGATTCGACGAACTACCCGACGACGTCGACCGCATTGGAGCCCACCGTGGCCCCAGACGACGCGGACGCGGCTGGATCGGCTTCGCCTGGGCACTGCTCGCCACCGGCGTGCTTGTCTTCGGTGGTCTCTTCGCCCTCAGCCAGTACCTCGATGACGACCTCGGCATCCCCTTCTTCGCCACACCCGAAGAGGCTGTCGTCACCCCCGAACCCACCGAGACCGTCCCGCCCGTCACCGACCCCGCCGCAATAGACCCCGAACGCGCGCTCACCATCGACGTGCTCAACGGAACACCGGAAAGCGGACTCCAAACCACCGTCTTTGACGAACTCACCGCAGCAGGATGGCCGACAGGCAGCGCCGCCCCCGCCTCCGCGCGAGACATCGAAGACACCTACATTTATTACAGCAATCCCGATGACGAAGACGTCGCTGCCGGCCTTGTTGCCGCCATCGGCCGCGGCGAAATTCGCCTCGTGGAAGAAGACATCTTCCCCGGCGCAGAACTCACCGTCGTACTCGGCACCGACTACATCACCCCCGCAGCAGAAGCCACAGACGAGCCCACAGAATAAAGGGAAGCCCGCACTGCGGGCTGACGCATGCTCACCCTGATCGGGTGCGCTGCGTCGACTTCTGGTTGCCCCCTCCGAGTGCGCTGCGCCGTCTTGCACTCGCCCCTGTCGAGTGCGCTGCGCCGTCTTGCACTCGCCCCTGTCGAGTGCGCTGCGCCGTCTTGCACTCGCCCCTGTCGAGTGCGCTGCGCCGTCTTGCACTCGCCCCTGTCGAGTGCTAATTTTGACCTTGGCACTCGCACAGTTCGAGTGCCAACTTATTCGCTTGTACGACGTCCGGGAGGGACGAGAAACACACATGGCAAAGATCATTGCTTTCAACGAAGAGGCCCGTCGCGGCCTTGAGCGCGGCCTGAACATTCTCGCTGACGCCGTAAAGGTCACGCTCGGCCCACGTGGCCGCAACGTAGTTCTTGAGAAGAAGTGGGGCGCTCCCACCATCACGAACGACGGTGTATCCATCGCCAAAGAAATCGAGCTCGACGATCCTTTCGAAAAGATCGGTGCTGAACTCGTCAAAGAGGTAGCAAAGAAGACGGATGACGTTGCCGGAGACGGTACGACCACTTCTGTTGTTCTTGCTCAGGCTCTCGTTCGCGAAGGCCTCCGTAACGTTGCTGCGGGTGCAGACCCCATCAGCCTCAAGCGCGGTATCGAAAAGGCAACCAACTCAGTCATCGAGGCACTCATTGCGAGCGCCAAGGAGATCGAAACCAAGGAAGAGATCGCGGCTACCGCATCCATTTCTGCTGGTGACCCCGAGATCGGTGCACTTATCGCTGAGGCGATCGACAAGGTCGGCAAGGAAGGTGTTGTCACCGTTGAGGAGTCGAACACGTTCGGCACCGAGCTTGAGCTCACCGAAGGTATGCGCTTCGACAAGGGATTCCTGTCGGCATACTTCGTCACCGACCAGGAGCGCCAGGAAGCGGTCTTCGAAGACCCCTACGTTCTTATCGTCAACGGCAAGATCTCGAACATCAAGGATCTGCTCCCCATTGTCGACAAGGTAATCCAGAGCGGCAAGCAGCTGCTCATCATTGCTGAAGACGTTGACGGAGAAGCACTCGCAACTCTCGTTGTGAACAAGATCCGTGGCATCTTCAAGTCGGTTGCTGTCAAGGCTCCTGGCTTCGGAGACCGTCGCAAGGCTCAGCTCGCTGACATCGCCATCCTCACCGGTGGCCAGGTCATCTCTGAAGAAGTTGGACTCAAGCTCGAGAACGCAACTCTCGAACTCCTCGGTCGCGCCCGCAAGGTCGTTATCACCAAGGACGAGACCACGATCATCGAAGGTGCTGGTGAAGAAGAGGCGATCGCAGGTCGCGTCAAGCAGATCCGTGCCGAGATCGACAACACTGACAGCGACTACGACCGTGAGAAGCTCCAAGAGCGTCTCGCCAAGCTCGCCGGTGGTGTTGCAGTTATCAAGGCTGGTGCCGCAACTGAGGTTGAACTCAAGGAGCGCAAGCACCGCATTGAGGACGCAGTCCGCAACGCCAAGGCTGCTGTTGAAGAGGGAATCGTCGCCGGTGGTGGCGTGGCCCTGATTCAGGCTGGCAAGATCGCTTTCGACAGCCAGGCAATGGCTGACTTGGTCGGCGACGAAGCAACCGGAGCGAACATCGTTCGCGTTGCTATCGACGCACCGCTCAAGCAGATCGCACTCAACGCAGGCATGGAGCCCGGTGTTGTTGCTGACAAGGTCCGCAACCTCCCCATCGGTCACGGCCTTAACGCAGCAACCGGCGAATACGTCGACATGCTCGCTGCAGGCATCAATGACCCGGTAAAGGTAACGCGTTCGGCTCTGCTCAACGCATCGTCGATCGCCGGTCTGTTCTTGACGACCGAAGCCGTCGTTGCTGACAAGCCTGAGAAGAACCCGGCACCCATGGGTGACCCGTCGGGCGGAATGGACTTCTAAGTCCCACCGCTCTGCACAGCTTCACTGCACTACACAGAATGGGCGTCTCCTTCGGGAGGCGCCCATTCTGTCGTTAACGAGAGTTTCTGTGGGAGGGGGGGGGGGGGGGGGGGGGGGGGGCTCTAGCGCCTGCAGTGTCCGCACCGCGCTGGGCGTGCGGTGGGTGCTGGGGGGTGAGCTGGCGCGCGTTGTGAGCGTGCCTGGGCGTACCGCTAGCGGGAGAAGAGGCGTGCGTTTGCGGCTTCGATCTCCGCGTACTGCTGCCCAGCCTGGCTGAGGGCGGTATTGATCGCGGCGAGATTCTCTTCTACGCGCTGTTGAGTGGCCTTCCAATCGGTGACGACCGTGGAGAAGGCTGTCGCTGCCTGCCCGGTCCACGAGCCCTGCAGGTTCGTGAGTTGACCGTGAAGGCCAGCAACTTCCGCTTGGATGCGGCCAATGGAATTCTGAACCGCTCCGGTGGCGCTGAGAACGGCTTCGCTATCTACTTGGTATCGAGTCATAACTCGACGGTAGATTCCCGGTCCGCGTTGCGGTGGTCGCTATTCCGCTTCGGTGTCGTCTGACGGGCTCGGAGTGCTGGGGAGGAGTGGAAGCTCCACACGGAAGGTTGCGCCACCTCCGGGTGTCTCAAGCGCCTGAACGGTGCCGTGGTGGGCTGTGACAATGGCCGCAACGATGGCGAGCCCTAGGCCGCTTCCGCCGGTGTCACGGTTGCGCGAGCTGTCGGCACGCCAGAAGCGTTCGAAGACCTTGGCGCGAATCTGTTCCGGGATGCCCTCGCCGTGGTCGATAACCGACAACACAGCCAGCTGGCGCTCATGGTCAACACCAACGCCGATCTCAACAGGAGTGTCTGTCGTGAAGCGCAGAGCGTTGGTGACCAGGTTGGTGAGTACCTGGCGAATCTTGTTCTCTTCGGCCATCACAACGGCGTTGAGATCCTTCGGCACGGGCGCAATGGCCTGAGTGAGACGAGCAGTCGTCTTAGCGACGGCGGCAGACTTCTTGCGGGATGCCAAGCGTGAGAGGCGAGCGCCTGCGGCAGCAATGGGGCCGGTGGCGAGCGCGGCAACTCCGCGAGAGGGCGTGCTGGGATCGGGGTGTGAGCTCTCGGGGAGAGTGATCATCTTCGTGTCGGTGTCAGCATCCGCGGTGAGGTCTGCCTTGACGATCGCGTCGGAGTCAATGCGGGGGTTGGTGTTGATGACGGTGACGACGCGGCCGGTAGAGGCACGGGCATCCATCGCTGCATCATTGGCCAACGGCAAAAGATCGACTTCGGTGAACTGCACCGGCTTGCTGCCATCAATGCGCGCCAACTCGAGCAGGTCTTCAACGAGACCACCCATGCGGATAGCTTCCTTTTCGATGCGCTCCATGGCCTGAGCAACGTCATCCCGTTTGGTAATGGCGCCCATGCGATAAAGCTCGGCATAACCGCGCACGGTGACGAGCGGGGTGCGAAGTTCGTGGCTGGCGTCACCGACGAAGCGGCGCATCTGGTCGATCGTGCGCGCACGGTCGGCGAAGGCGCGATCAATTCGACCAAGCATGGAGTTGAGGGAACGATTGAGGCGCCCCACTTCCGTGTTGGGGGTAGCAACAGACAGCCGCTGGTCGAAGTCTCCGTCGGCAAAGCGGGCTGCAGTGGCTTCCACTTCGCGGAGCGGCGCAAACGTCGAGGTGACCAAAAGGCGGGTGAGCGCTCCACCGACGATGACAACAGTGAGGCCGAAGAACAGGAAGATGGCGGCGTAGCGAGCCACAATGGCGTTGGAGTCGCTCAAGTCGCGGGCGATGACGATGGTCACGAAGTCAGGGCCGATGGTGCTGATCGCGGGGTAGGCAATCACTCGCCATTGCCCTCCGATAGCTGTGCTGGGAAGAGTGAACGGGGCCGTCTGTGAGTTAGCAACGGCGATCGTGAGACCGTCGAGAACGGGGCGCGAGGCATCCTCTTCCCGGCTGTTGCAGCGCATGCTGCCGTCGTGGTTGAGCACCGCGAAATAGAGGTCATTGGGCAGGCGAGAAACACTGCACTGAGGATCACGGGTTGTGCCGGTGTATTGGATGCGGCCATCGAGCCCATCGGCGGCGGCGGTGATCTTGTCGTCGGTTTGTTCGATCAGGTAGTCGCGCAATACTGCGGCGGTTCCGACACCGGCAACGAGGAGCCCCATGGTGAGCAGAAGCACCGTGACTCCGGTGACCTTGGTGCGCAGAGAGATGCGGCTCCAGGCGTCGGGGATGTTCTCCTGCATGATAGTGAACGGTACCTTGCGTGGCTGGGAATCGGGAACGAGTATGGCCAGCCGAACATGAACAATTACATGTCAGCTGGCCATCACGGGTGGTTACGGCTTTGCTGCCTTCAGCATGTAGCCGAATCCGCGCTTCGTTTGAATGATCGGCTCTTCGGTGTGCTGATCGAGCTTGCGGCGCAGGTAGGAGATGTAGCTCTCTACGATGCCCGCATCGCCGTTGAAGTCGTACTCCCACACGTGATCGAGGATCTGAGCCTTCGAGAGAACACGGTTGGGGTTGAGCATGAGGTAGCGCAGCAGCTTGAACTCGGTCGGGCTGAGCTCGATCTGTTCGCTGCCGATCGACACCTCGTGGGTGTCTTGATCCATGGTGAGGTCGCCGGCGCGGATGATCGTTTCTTCGTCGTCCTGCATCGTGCGGCGAAGAATCGCCTTGATGCGAGCAACGATCTCGTCGAGGCTAAATGGCTTCGTGACGTAGTCGTCGCCACCGACGGTGAGGCCGGTGATCTTGTCTTCGGTGTCGTCTTTTGCCGTGAGGAAAAGAATGGGAGACGTGTAACCGGAGGCACGGAGGCGTTTGGTCACACCAAACCCGTTCATGTCTGGCAGCATCACGTCGAGGATGATTAAGTCGGGTTCTTCTTCGAGAACAGCCGAGATTGTCTGGGCGCCGCTTCCTACCGCGCGCACCGCAAATCCCGCGAAGCGCAAGCTCGTCGTGAGCAGATCGCGAATGTTCGGTTCGTCGTCAACAATGAGAATTTTCGGTCCGTCAGCCATGCGCCCAGTATCTGCGTGTTTCCTGAATGTGACCTGATAGCTCAGGGCGTGTCGGCAAGTTGTTCACCAGATCGTTCATTGAGTATTTGTTAATTTTAAGCATAGGGTGGCCATATCGGGATCAGGCGAAGGGGAATCAACTGATGAAGAGATTGATCGTAGGAACGCTTATTGCGTTTGGCGTGGGGGCCATCGCGCTCGCCGCCATCACGCTTCTCTCCAACCTCGCTCGGTCGCAAGATATTGCCTGGTGGAGCGTCAATGGGGTCACCCCGATGTGGCCACTCAGCGTCGGATTCGGCGCTCTCTGGCTGATGGCTTTGAGCTTCGCTTTTCTCGTTGTGCTTTCGGTGGTCGGCTTGGCGAAAGACTTCATGATCAAGCGTCGAGCTCGCCTCGAGGGCGAACCGGTCTAAACGAAGTCGGTTATCCGGTGAGTTGAAACAGGTACGCGAACGCAGTTTTTGTGTAACCGACGCCTCGACCGCTGGCGCGAATGAGATCGGCGTTGGCCTGTTCTGGTTTCTTCGGAATCAGATAGCGATCGAGATCGCTGCTGTCGATTCTGTAGCGTCCGTCGCGGTGGTGGATGGCACCCACCAGGGTCAGACGTGGATCTAGGGCGGCGAGGCTTGCATCCCCGTGGCTGCTGTTAGCAAGGAAGAGCCCGCGCGGCGCTAGATACCGCGCGCAGGAATCCCACGCGGGGCCGGTGAACAGGGCAATGATCAGGTCGAAAGATGCGTCGGCCAGCGCAAGCGGCTTCAGGAAATCGGCCTTGAGGAAAGTGATCTCGGCCGCGGCTCCCGGCAACGTGGCGCCTTCCAGTTCACTCCGGACCCGCTCGGCGTCGGCGAAGAACGCGGCGGCCCGGCGGTCGGTATCGACGTAGGTGACGGCGGGGATGCTGGTCGAGGGAGACAGATCGAGGTAGCTGCCCACATTGAGGGCAGCGACCGGCGCCCAGTGCTCGAGCAGCGCGCGGTACATGCCTGACCGATCACCGATCGACTCTCGATAGCTCAGCCACGATGGGCTCGACTGCGATGGCGTGGACGATGGCGACTGTGGCATAGAAGGGGCCCCTGGGCTCTGTGGTGGGCGGTGAGCAACCAGAAGCGACCTACGCCGTCAGGTCTGCGGCATCCAGAATCGTGTAGCTGTAGCCCTGCTCGGCCAGGAACCGTTGGCGGTTCTGCGCGAAATCTTGATCGACAGTGTCGCGTGCCACGAGCGTGTAGAAGTTGGCGGGAAGCCCGCTCTCTTTGGGGCGCAGCAGGCGGCCCAGACGCTGAGCTTCTTCTTGGCGGGAACCGAATGAGCCACTGACCTGGACAGCGACGGTCGCCTCGGGCAGGTCGACCGAGAAGTTGGCAACCTTCGACACAATCAGCACCTTCGTAACGCCGTCGCGGAACTCTTGATACAGACGCTCGCGTTCCGGAACGGAGGTGGCACCGGTCAGCTTGGGAGCGTTCAGCTGCTCTGAGAGGTCATCGATCTGATCGAGGTACTGCCCGATAACGAGAATGCGCTCGCCGGCGTGCTTCTTTACGAGCGCGCGCACCACCTCAGTTTTAGCGGGTGCGGTTGCGGCCAATCTGTAACGTTCATCATCAGCGGATGCCGCGTACTCAAGCCGCTCGCTCTCGGGGAGGTCAACGCGCACCTCGAAGCAGCTAGCGGGGGAGATGAAGCCCTGAGCCTCAATCTCTTTCCACGGGGCATCGAAACGTTTGGGGCCGATGAGGGAGAACACGTCACCCTCGCGCCCATCTTCGCGAACAAGCGTCGCGGTGAGGCCGAGGCGACGGCGTGCTTGCAGATCAGCGGTGAGCTTGAACACGGGCGCAGGCAACAAGTGCACTTCGTCATAAATGACAAGGCCCCAGTCGAGAGCATCCAGCAACGCAAGATGGGCGTACTCGCCCTTACGCTTCGCCGTCAGGATTTGGTAGGTCGCGATTGTGACGGGCAAAATCTCTTTCACTTGCCCCGAATACTCACCCACTTCGTCCTCAGTGAGGGTGGTTCGCTTCAAGATTTCGGCTCGCCACTGGCGCGCAGAAACCGTATTGGTGACCAAAATCAGTGTCGTGGTCTTGCTTTGCGCCATGGCGCCGAGGCCCACCAAGGTTTTGCCGGCGCCACAGGGCAGCACTACGACGCCTGAACCGTGGTCGAAGAAATTGTCGATGGCGTGCTGCTGGTACTCGCGCAACCCCCAGCCCGAGGCATCCAGATCAATCTCGTGAGGGGTGCCTGGCGTGTAGCCGGCGTTGTCTTCAGCCGGCCAACCGAGTTTCAACAACTCTTGCTTGAGCTGCCCGCGGGCCCATGGCTGGACCACAAAAGTGTGGTCGCCGCGACGTTCGAACAGCAGGCTTGCGACCTTCTTGGCGCGCGTGATCTCGCGCAGCACCGCCGGATCAGTGGCAGTCAGGGTCAACGCGCCGTCGTCATCACGATCAATGACGAGGCGGCCATAGCGGCCAACCGTCTCAGCAATATCTACGCTGACACTCTGCGGGATAGGAAACTTCGAATACTTCTCGAGCGTCTCCAGCATCGCGGGAGCGTCGTGACCTGCGGCCCGAGCGTTCCACAGTCCCAAACGCGTGATGCGGTAGGTGTGGATGTGCTCGGGGGCTCGCTCCAGCTCCGCGAAAACGGCCAAATCATGGCGCGCGTCTTCGGCCAAAGGGTGCGCTACCTCAAGCAGAACCGTGCGGTCAGACTGCACGATCAGAGGTCCGTCGGGTGCTGTGTTCATCCGACCTAGACTACGCCCGGATGCTTAGCGTTCGTTGGTGGCTTCCACCCCGACGATGCTCTTCAGCGGCAGCGTTCGCTCAATATCGGCTGCGCGGTCGAGGCCGCGCATGCGACCAGCTGCCACGCTGGAAGGTTCGAGCGTGTACTGCACGAGATGGCCATCTGGCATTTTTACCGTGACGAACAGCAGCAGTTTGTTGCGAATCGCGACCTCGATTTGTCGCGACAACCACGCCTGATCTTCATCGCCGGTGGCGCCACCCTGGCCACTGCGCAGCTTCGCCAGCAACTTGTCTGGGCCGTCATCTTGAGGCGCTTCTGTGCTTGCAGCACTAACTTGATCGCGTCGCAGCGACAAGATCGCGCCCTCCGAGGTCTCGGCGGCAACCGGGTAACGGGCATCGCTCAGTGCCCAAAAGAGCTGCTCGACTCCGAATCGCGAGACCAAACGGTCGCCCTCGAGGCGCAATCCGAAGGCACCAAAGTTGGGATCAACCGCGATCGACTGCAGAAGCACTGAGTCAGGAGAAATGACGTAACTGCCGGCCGCCCCTTGCTGGCCAACCCGCACTAGGCCGTGGCGGCCTGCAGCCTCCGTTAGCAAATACTCGACGGGCTGGGGAACCCCCGTCAATGAGATGTCAGTCAAGAAGCTTCGAATGCTGTCAAGCGTCTCGCCGAGCGTCATGGCATGGTGCAGGCTCGATCGCGAGATGCGATAGGTGGATGCCAGGGCGCGGGTCTCGACGTCGGCAATGACGCGCAGCCGAGCATCCAATTGCGGCGCCAACGGTCCTGGCGAAATCACGCTGAGGTCGGGCTGCACATAAACCTGGTGCACTTCGTTGGGAAAGACCGCGGCCATGGCGGCCGTTGCTTCTGTCGTTGTGCGGGTGAGCAGGGCAACGCCTGCGCTGCTGGGGAGGCGATTGGCAGTGACGCCCAGGAGGCCAGCGTCGCGGGCGTAGCGACGCACCTTCTCGAGCATCGACTCAACCCCTGCTGGGAATAACCAGCGCGTGTAGTCCTCGACGCCGTCGCCCCAGAAGCTGTGAGTGCGGTCGGCCAAGATGGTGCGGATGTCGTCAGGAATTCCCTGATGCCACGCCTCAGCCAGGTGCACCCAGCGTTCAACCGCGCCGCGCGACATCCACTCGGTGGCATCGGCGGTTGGCATCCATTGGGCATTCGTGGTGGCGATGAGGCCGGCACGTTGTGCGATGTCGACGAGGCCGGCGATCTTGTCGAGAGGTACCGACATCGCTGCCGCCAGCCGCTTTGAGTCGGGGAGGGAGACTCCGCCGCGCGCCAAATCGCGCACGGGACTTGAACGCAGCTGATTGATGAGTTCGGTGACTTCGTTGGTGGTCGCGAACGCGTTCTCGGCGGCGATGCTGTCGATACTGTCGCGCTCGGAGGGTTCAACCGACGTGAGAGTGGACGGCGCGGGAGTGTCGAGCAGTTCGCCGGTGGAGGGCAAGCCATCGAATGGCCAACCTGCCAACTGGTCGGTTACGCCGTCAGGGGCGCTGTAGCGACCGCCACGATGAATGAGCAGGGCCAAGCTCACGAGCCGATCGAGCCGACGCTGAACGGCAACCTCGTCGTCACCAAAGTGCCCGACGGCAGAGGCGACTTCCTGCGCGGTAAGGGACGCAGTGTCGGCGACCACAGCGAGAGTGGCAAGCGTGGGGCGGTCGAGATCGCGCAGCACGCGTTCAACCGAAGTGGACTGCTGCAGGGCATCCGCAAGGTCAAAGAAGTCGCTTACAGAGTTGCCGCGCACCGTGCGTGAGCGCAACAACTCAAGAAGTTGATCGTCGTCTAGTGCCCGCAGTTGAGCGGCGAGCAGAAGAGCCGCATCGCTAATTGTGGCCATTCCTATATTCACGTTGGCGACGGCGGCCATTCAACACGAGAAGGGTGATGATGAAAACGACGCCCAAAGGCAAAGCAAAGTAGGGCATAGTGATCACTACGGGCCACGCACCGTAATCGAATACGGTTTGGCCCACTGCGGTAGCAACGACTACGGCGACAAAGCTAAGCACAGCGAGTGCGATCGAGATGGCGACCAGGTAGGCGAGCACACGCTCGATGCGAAGGTCGCGTTCAGTTGAGTGATTTGTCACGTTGACAAGGATACGCGCCCGTTTACGTTCTAAGCTTGAGTCACGACTACAAAGGAGCATGCCCATGCCTACCGGCAAGGTTAAGTTTTACGACGACGAGAAGGGTTTTGGCTTCATCATGAGTGATGAAGGCCAAGAGGTCTTCTTGCACGCCTCAGCGCTGCCTGCGGGCACGACTGGGATCAAGGCGGGTACACGCCTCGAATTCGGCATTGCTGACGGCAAGAAGGGCGCTCAGGCGCTCTCCGTGCGCGTCATGGATGCTCCTGCAAGCATGGCCAAGATCAACCGCAAGCCAGCCGATGACATGGCTGTGATCATTGAAGATCTCGTCAAGCTCATGGACGGCATCGGTTCTGGCCTCAAGCGCGGTCGTTACCCTGATAAAGCCCACGGCGCCAAGATCGCCTCCATGCTACGTAAAGTTGCGGACGAACTAGATGCCTAATAGCCAGTACGAAAAGCTTGCTCGGGGAGCACTCCTCGAGATCACCACTGATGCGTCGATTGGTGCGCTCGTCGGTGAGCAGATCGAAAGCGAAGGCACCGTTTCGGTACTCTTCGCTTCGGCTCTGCCGGGCTATCCGGGCTGGAATTGGACCGTCAGCGTTGCTCACGTTGAGGGTCAGGACCCCACGGTTCTCGAAGCAGAACTCATGCCGGCCGAGGGCGCACTGCTCTCGCCCGACTGGGTGCCGTGGTCTGAGCGTCTTGCAGAGTACAAGGCCGCGCAGGCCGCTACTGAAGCGGCGGATGCCGAAAAGGCTGCTGCAGAAGAAGCCGACGACGATCTTGATGACGACGATGACGATGACGAGTTCGGCTCGTCCGTCTTGCACGGCGGTGACCTCGACGGCGTTGACATTGATGCATCGGATGATGATGAGTCAGACGATGACGACGAAGAGTCAGACGACGACTACGACACTGGTGCGTTTCGCGGCGGTGACCACGAGGGCGTGAGCGTTGATGACCTCGACGAGTCAGATGACGACGACGACGACGATGACGATTCAGACGATGCTGAACTCGACGACGATGATGACGAGTCAGATGATGACGACGACGACGATTCGGACGAAGAAGACTAGCGAGTTCGCTTTCCGCGCTGTGCGTGCGTGTAGATCAGGCCGATAAGGCCGAGCACGAGGCCCGCAACGGCAGTCCAGAGCCACCACAGGTTTCCGGATGCATTGAGCGGTTCGATAAAAAGCAGCAGCAGTGCAAGACCGATGATCCACAACACCATGCCCACGAGCATGGCTTTGCGGTCGTCGGTCTGCACCGGCTCAGGATCTGGCCGGCGTTCTGAGTCTTTCAACCAGATACGCACGGTTTCAGATTAGTGGCTGTTGGCGATCACATACTCAATCGATGACACCAATTTGCGGATGTCATCCGGTTCGATGGCAACGAAGGTGGCGACCCGCAGTTGGTTGCGGCCCAGTTTGCGGTACGGATCGGTGTCGACAATTCCGTTGGCGCGGAGCGTCTTAGAGATTGCCGCGGCGTCGATTGCATCGTCGAAGTCGATCGTTGCGATGACCTGCGAGCGGTGCTCAGGGTTGGTGACGAATGGCGTGGCGACATCGCTGGCGGCAGCCCAGTCGTAGAGCACCGACGAGGATTCGCGCGTGCGAGCATCCGCCCAGGCCAGTCCACCGTTGCCATTGATCCAGTCGATCTGGTTCTCGAGCAGCAGCAGGGTGCTGAGTGCGGGAGTGTTGAGGGTCTGGTTGAGGCGCGAGTTGTCGATTGCGTTCTTGAGCGACAAGAACTCGGGGATGTAGCGACCCGACGCGGCGATGCGCTCGACGCGCTCGATTGCCTCGGGGGAGAAGAGAGCGATCCACAGGCCGCCGTCTGATGCAAAGTTCTTCTGCGGTGCAAAGTAGTAGACATCTGCTTGGTCGGCGTCGAAGTTCACGCCGCCGGCTGCGCTCGTGGCGTCGACAACAGTGAGTACGTTTGCGTCGTCGAAGCGGCGCACGGGGGCCATCACGCCGGTAGAGGTCTCGTTTTGGGGGAACGCAAAGACGTCAGCGCCGTCGATGTCGTCGAGTTCGGCGAGCGACCCGCCCGGGGCGGTGACGACATGAGGCGATTCAAGGTGGGGTGCTGCGGCCGCTTTCGCGAACTTGGAACCGAATTCTCCGAAGGAGAGGTGCGCGCTGCGACGCTCGATAAGAGCGAAGGCGGCGGCATCCCAGAACGCGGTAGAGCCTCCATTGCCGAGTACTACTTCGTAGCCCTCCGGGATCTGGAAAAGCTCTCCGAGGCCCGAACGTACGCGGCCAACGAGGTCACGAACCGGTGCTTGGCGGTGGGACGTGCCGAGGATGTTTCGCGCGCTAGAAACGAGATGCTCGATCTGTTCGGGGCGCACTTTGGAAGGGCCAGCTCCGAATCGTCCATCGGAGGGAAGGAGGTCAGTAGGAATCGTCAGGCTCGGCATGCGTCCAATTCTATTGGCCAGTTCGGGCTAGTCTGGTTTCATGACCGATCTCGTTGACACCACCGAGATGTACCTGCGCACGATTCTTGATCTCGAAGAAGAGAACATTGTCCCGTTGCGGGCCCGCATCTCTGAGCGGCTCGGCCACTCTGGCCCGACCGTCTCGCAAACCATCGGCCGCATGGAACGTGACGGCCTCGTCGTCGTAGAAGGCGACCGCCACCTCGAATTCACTGTTGAGGGCCGGCGTCGTGCCACGCATGTCATGCGCAAGCACCGTCTTGCTGAGCGGCTCCTCGCCGATGTTATTGGTCTCGACTGGGCGCTCGTTCACGACGAAGCCTGCCGGTGGGAGCACGTGATGAGCGAGCAGGTAGAGCGCAAGCTCATCGAAATTCTTGATCACCCCACCGAGTCGCCTTACGGCAACCCCATTCCTGGCTTGGAAGAGCTGGGTGGTGTTGCTGCGGCATCTTTCAGCGACGGCATGGTTAACATCGTTGAGCTTGTCGCTGAAACAACCACCCCGGTGACCGGACTCATCCGTCGATTGGGTGAACCCGTGCAGTTCGAACCTGAACTGTTGCAGCAGCTGTTTGGTGCTGGCGTTATGCCAGGCAAGACAGCCACATTCGCTGCTGCAGACTCCTACGTTGCGGTCACCGTTGAAGGGTTTGGCGAAGGTCTCGAGCTGCCCAACGAGGTTGCCGTTCATATCTTTGTGGAGAAGCCGAGCGCGTAGCTTTCGGATTCCGGCGTTCACCGAGGCGTAACCGTCTCGTCATCCAGTTCGGCGCGCCCGCGTGCAATGTGCCCCAAAAACTGGGTTAGCCTGTAGCCCTTGGAGTTCACGAATGAACCGGAGAATCGCATGTTAAGTAGGTGCAGCATCCAAACCGTGGATGCGCGTGCCCACTTCGACATACGACACAGCAGTACTGTGCGCAGCAGTTTTTGCGCGCTGAATCACTAGGCATCGTCTTTCGACGGTGCCTTTTTGTGTTTCTGCCTCCTTTTCGCTGAATTTCGGGGAAGTCGATTGCCTGCAAGCCGTGCAGGCTCTTTCGAGAGGATGACAATGCGCACTTTGGTCCTGAACGCCGGCTATGAGCCGCTCGCGGTCGTGTCCTTCAAACGAGCCGTTGTGCTCGTGATGAATCAGAAAGCGACAGTTATCGCTGCCGACCCGGATCATCCGGTGTGGAGCGCGAGTGAATCGTGGGAGCGACCGTCGGTCATCATCCTTCGAAATTATGTGCGTATTCCCTCTACGCGCAGGTTGCCGGTTTCTCGTCGTGGAGTGCTGCGACGTGACGGTCACCGGTGTGGCTATTGCGGGGCTTCCGCAAACACCATCGACCACGTGATGCCTCGCTCTCGCGGTGGCGAAGATTCGTGGGAAAACCTGGTGGCGTGCTGCTTGCGTTGCAACAACGTGAAGAGCAATCGCACTCCCGCGGAGATGAACTGGCGCCTGCTAATCAAGCCGCGTCCGCCGCACACCAGCGCGTGGTTGGTGCGGGGTATTGAAAGGGGACTCCCAGATTGGGAAGAATATTTGGCTCCAGCGGCGTAACTGTTATGCTGTTGTGATTATTCCTGTGTTCAAGGATTTCCCTAGTTTTCTTTGAGCGCGCTCCACCTGAAGGTTCCCGATTGTCCCGTATCTCAACTGATGGCCCGGACGTTTCCGGCGTGCCCTCGGCGGAACCTTCGAGTGAAGCTCCTGTCTTTCTTTCGCGTCGCGAAGCACGTGCCGCACGAGATGCTGCGACTATCGGCAAGCCTGTAGCGGCGCCGCAGATTCCTCGTGCTCCCGCTGCGGTCGCTCACGATGAGGCACCGGTTGTGTACACCCCGGCAGCCCCCGCGCTGAATAACCGTGTTGCGCCGATCGTTGCTCAGGCACCTCGTGCCCACTCGGCTCCGAAAGCCACAGCCAAGCGTGTTCGCAAGAGCCCGCTTCGTGCTGTGGCTTCGATGGCTGTTATTGGCGGGCTGTTTGCTGTGGCAGGGTTGCCGGCCTACGGCCAAGGCGGTTTGATCTCAGACGAGGGAACGCTCGTGTCAGTTTCTGCTGTCGCGGATGCCGCTCAAGCGAGAGTCCAGTCGGTGACGGTTAGCGCTGAGCTGGAATTGCCGGAGCTCACGCGTGATCAGTTCGAGGCGACATCGCCCGAAGATCTGGCAGCGATTCAGCAACAGGATGCGATTGCCTCGGCAAACGCGCTCTACGCTTCATCGGGCGCTCAAGCATTGGGCGATGACTACCCATGGCCGACTGCAGGCAGCAGCCTTTCACCTTTGAATTACTATTACCGCCAGTGCACCGACTTTGTAGCGTGGCGGCTGAACCGCGACGTTGGTTCCTTCGCGGCACCGTTCCGCTGGGCCTGGGCAGATCTCACGCCGAATGGTGGAGACGCGTACCAGTGGAAGTCGGCTTGGGAGACCCACGGCTGGACCGTGAGCGCGACTCCCGTTGTCGGTTCTGTGGCGTGGTTTGGCTGGGACAACCACGTTTCATACGTGAAGCAAGTCAATTCCGACGGTTCAGTTCTGCTTGAGGAATACAACTACGTCTACCTCTCCTATGGTCAGCGCACCATCCCGGCCAGCGAGGTCGAGTCGTTCCTCTACCCGCCAGGCCAGTAACTGTTTGGTGTGACCGCGCGCTGGCGAGCATGAAGCCTGCGAGAGTAACTGTGTGGAGTGATTGATCATGACTGACGACGAACTCATGACAACGTTCGAAAACAACACCATCGCTCCTGCCGCGTTTTCACACGAACGTCATGTTCGCGTGGCGTGGTTGCTTGCTCGTGCGTATGGCGCTATTGACGGCTTCGAACGTCTCGCGGTCGGCATTAAGAGCATGGCCGTGCGGGCGGGCAAACCGGATGCTTTTCACATCACGCTCACTCGCGCCTGGTTCGACCTCATTGCGCTGGTAGATGACGTGGATGACGCACCGGAGATGCTCGACAAGTCCATCATCAAACGTTTCTACTCACCCGAGCGCATCGCTGAGGGTCGCACGCAGTGGCTGGAGCCCGACCTGCAGCCACTGCAGTATCCGCTGCCCGCCGCGATCGATGGTGCAGCACCGCCGAGCTCGTAACTCCGGCCCTTTGGTTGAGGGCTCTTCGTGCTGCGCTCGGCTACACTCGAACCGCTGGCCTCTGTAGCTCAACGGAAGAGCAACTCCGTCCTAAGGAGCAGGTTGGGGGTTCGAATCCCTCCAGGGGCACACTTACCGTTGCGTTCCTTCGCGTTCAGGTCATGCTCACGAACGACCATCACCATGGAAGACTCTGGTGATACGTAGTGCAGCGTTTCGCCGTTCTTAGATAGAGAGGGCGAGTTATATGTGGTTCGATTCATGGCCTGACCTGATCCGTATTGCGATTGTCGGAGCGGCCGGATATTCAACGCTCCTGATCGTCTTGCGAATCTCCGGCAAGCGCACGCTCGCGCAGCTGAACGTTTTTGATTTCGTTGTGACGGTGGCGTTGGGATCGATCTTCGCGACTCTTTTGCTCAACACCGATGTTTCGTGGTCCGAGGGGCTTGCAGCGTTCGCTGTTATCGCGGCGCTGCAATTTGTTGTCGCGGCGGTAACGGCTCGTTGGCCGGCCGCTCGAAAGGTAGTAACTTCCAGCCCAATCCTGCTCCTGAGCGACGGTGAGATGCGGCACGATGCTCTGAAACGCAGCCGTCTTACTGAGTCTGAGGTGCGTCAGGCAATTCGTGGGAGCGGGTCGGGGGGAGTCTCGGAGATCAAATGCGTAGTTCTCGAGACAAATGGAAAGCTCAGCGTGATCTCTGTCGATAAGTATGGCGACGGTTCCGCGCTCGCCGACGTAGAACTGTGACCAGGACTCAGCGTTTGCCGTTCACCTGAGCGTTACCGCCGGGCTAACCGCGGTGTTTAGCGTGGGCACCAACATGAGCGAGTTGAGATGGCGTGGCACAGCGGCGGGGGAGTTCCCTCTCATCGCTTCTGTGCAAGAACACGGCATGCTCGACGACGCACTTGAGAGCGATGTGGCGCGGATAAACCTGCTGGTGGGAGACATCAACTGTCTCGCGGGCATGGTTTCGCGCATCCATGACGCCGGAAAAACCGCACATGTTCATCTCGAACTTGTGGGCGGAATCAGCCGCGACGGTGCTGCGGTGCAGTTCCTTGTCGAACACGTGGGCGTCGACGGAATTATCACCACCAAGAGCGCTGCTGTCGCCGCCGCCCGAAAACTCGGCATCGCATCGGTACAACGATTTTTTGCTGTCGATACCCACGCCGTCGAGAATGCCATGCGCCAAGTGCATGCCAGCCGGCCCACCGAGGTCGAAGTGATGCCAGGGCTCATGCCACGAATCATTCGCGATCTGCGTGCCAGCATCCAGCAACCCCTCATCGTGGGCGGACTCATCCGCAACCCTGAAGAAATTGACGCCGTGCTTGAGTGCGGCGCCGACTATGTTTCCACCGGAAACCCCGCACTGTGGCGGCGTCGACGGTCAAGAATTCACACCCGCGTCGCCTAAACCCGATGCGTGCCGAGACGGGTAACCGCCTCACTAGAACAACCAGCAGCACCCACAATCGAATAACAACCCCAGGGCAGAGTCACTAGAGAGCACCCGGAGGGTCAGCACGTTTAGCGCGCACCGCAACAGCGGTGTCGAGCGTTGAGCGTGCTGACTCCCCGGGTTTTTTTATGCCACGAACTCATCGAAAGAAGCACACATGACCGCCACACCACTCATACTCGGCCACCGAGGTGCCATGGCCTACGCGCCCGAGAACACGCTCGAAGCCTACGAACTCGGTGCTGATCAGGGAGCCGGCGGCATGGAGATCGACATCCACGCCACCCGCGACGGCATGATCGTGGCCATCCACGACGACACCATCGATCGCACCTCCAACGGCACAGGCCGTGTGTCGGAGCACCTCTTCGACGAGCTGCGCCGACTCGACTTCGGCACGGGGCTGCCGGGGGACTTCGCTGGGGCGCGCATCCCGACCTTGGATGAGATCTTCGACCTTGTTGAGCGCCGCGACCTCGTGCTCAACATCGAAGTCAAAGACATCTACCGTCACGATGACTCCTATGGCGAATTAGCCCGACGTGCCGCCGACGAAGTGCTGCGCCGAGGTCTCGTCGAGCAAGTCTTCTTCTCGTCGTTCAACCACACGTCAATGGCTGAGCTCAAGCTCAGCCACCCCGACGTGCGAACCGGTCTGCTTCACATGATGTCACTGCACGAGATCGGCAACTACGCTGCCACGACCGGTGCGGATGCCATCCATCCCGCTCATCTGGCCCTCACGCCCGAGACCATGAGGCAGGCGCGCGCGGCGAACCTTGCCGTGAATGCCTGGACTATGCCAGCGCCATTCTCCAGCCGGAGTGAGGCGGAACAGATCGACGACCTCATCGCCGCCGGTGTTGATTCGATCATCACGAACACGCCGGATATCGCTGTCGTGCGGCGAGCAGCGCTCGCGAAAGTAGAGGCGCTCGTATGACTCTCGTTTTTGCGCGTCGAGGTGCCGCCGATGTCGCACCGGAGAATTCTCTCGCCGCGATTGAGCAGTCGCTTCGCCGTGGGGCTGACGGGGTCGAAATCGACGTTCGACTCTCGCGGGATGCTGAACTTATCGCGCTTCGCGGCGCAAGCGTTCTCTACGATGGTCAGCCAAAGGCGCTTGTCGAAGAGCTCACCTTGGCTGAGTTGAAGACGGTCGACATTGGCGTTGGGCGCGAGGGATTCGCTGGCACCCGAATTCCGACGCTTGCTGAAGTGGTCGAGTTGCTGGCCGGTTCCGATGCCCATCTCATCCTTGATGTGAAGGAAGACCCGCAGCACGGTGAGGGAGCCAGCCCCGCCGCTGTTGCGGTCGCAGAGCTCGTGCACAAGCGTCGTATGCACGAGCGCGTGACAATCACCTCCACTAATCATGTGTCGATGGCGGCGCTTGCTGTCGCGCATCCGTCTCTCAAGATTGGTCTTCGCCACCTTGTCGTGATGGAAGAGGCCGCATCGTATGCCGCTGCGGTCGGAGCGATCGCCCTTCACCCGATCGCTGTCGGCGCCGCCACCGGCGACGTGCATGGTGCGCGAGCTCTCGGTGTGATGGTGTGTGCATCCACCCTGGTTGCCGAGTTCTGGCCCGTCACCGAAGAGGAGCAGCTCGATCAACTCTTCGCTCTCGGGGTCGACGCTGTGGTCACCGATTCGTACCAATCCGCTCTCAACCGTCGAGGAGTATCCGCATGAACCGGTCTGCATTGAGCAGCGGCGATCGACCGACCATCGATAGCCGCATCATCGCCCACCGCGGTGCCAGCAGCTACGCGCCGGAGAACACTCTTGCCGCGTTCGAGCTTGCCGCCGAAATGGGAGCGACCAAGATCGAATTGGATGTTGACGTTACGAGCGACGGACATCTGGTCGTCTTGCATGACCCCCGTGTCGATCGAACGTCAGACGGCATGGGCTGGGCGCGGGATTTCACTCTCGCCGAGTTGCGCGTGCTCAACTTCGATCGCGGGTTTGAGGGCCAGTTCGCTCGCGCGGTTACTCGCATCCCGACGCTCAGTGAAGTGTTGTCGTTCGCGGCCGAGCGAGGCGTCTGGGTCAACATCGAGACGAAAGATTTCACCAACTCGTGGGGTGCTGTCAACGATCTCGTTGCCGCCGAAGTTCGCGCGCATGATGGGGTTGGCTCGACCCTGATTTCGTCGATAAACCATCGCGCTATCGCTGGTTTCGCTCGCTCCTACCCAGAGTTCACGACGGCGATCGCATTCGTCGAAACCTTCGCCGATCTGCCCGGCTATGCGCGCCGCTGCGGCGCGAACGTGTTGCACCCCCATTTCTCCCTCATCAACGAGCGATTTGTTGCGGAAGCGCGAGAGCACGGGCTGGGCATCAACGCCTGGACTATCGACGACGACGCAGCCGCTGACCGCATCCTCGAGTTCGATATCGATGGTCTGATGTCGAATCGACCCGATGTCGGCAACGTCCAGAACCGCGGCGTCGATAACTGCGGTGACCAGCACCCACCACACAGCACATCCCACAACACGGAGGCACGCGCATGAGTCAGATTGAACTGCGAAACATTGGTAAGTCGTATGGCGACAAGGAGATCATCCCGAGCCTTGATCTCACGATCGAAGCCGGCAGCTTCTCGGTTCTCGTTGGCCCGTCGGGGTGCGGAAAATCGACAACGCTGCGCATGATTGCCGGTCTCGAGAAGCCAACCACTGGCACGATCTCGATTGGCGGAAAGACGGTCGACAATGTGACTCCCGGTCAGCGTGGTGTCGCCATGGTCTTTCAGAACTACGCCATCTACCCGACGATGACGGTGGAAGAGAACATCGAGTTTGGCCTGCGCAACAACAAGGTCCCCAAGCTGGAGCGCCGCGAACTCGTGCACGAGATTGCCGAGACCGTTGGCCTCACGCCGCACCTGCGCAAAAATCCTGATGCACTGTCGGGCGGCGAACGCCAGCGGGTTGCGTTGGCGCGCGCCATGGTCAAAAAGCCTGCCGTCTTTCTCATGGATGAACCGCTCTCCAACCTCGATGCGAAGCTGCGCCAGCACATGCGCATTGAGCTCATCGAACTTCACGAACGCCTGGGGGCAACCTTCGTCTACGTCACTCACGACCAGGTCGAAGCGATGAGTATGGGCACCTCGATTGTGCTCATGGACGCGGGCCGCATCCAACAGCAATCGGCACCGACCGAGCTGTACGCGAAACCGCAGAACGTGTTCACGAGTCGCTTCATCGGAACCCCGCCCATGAACGTCGTGCCCATTGCTGCATTCGGTGCGGATGTCGCCGCCGATGCTCCCGAGGGCGCCGAGTGGCTCGGAGTGCGCCCTGAGCGACTCACGTTTGCCGACACCAGCCGCCCCGTGGTGCCAGGCGAAACTGAGCTCACGGTCACCATCATCGCCCTCGAGAACCTTGGAGCGGAGCTCGTGTACCGCGCCGTGCTGCCCGACGGCTCGCGCATTGCGATTAAGCGCTTCGACGAGATCGCGCGCCCCCTCGGTGACGCTCTCGTGCGAGTTGAGACCAACGACATCCACTGGTTTGATGCTAACGAAGAGCGCATCGCCGAACCCGCTATCTCCGGCCAGGTCCGCGAGGTCGTCTCCGCATGAAAACCTCGCTACTGAGAGATCGACGGCTGTTGCCGTACGCGCTCATCGCGCCAGCGCTCGTGATTCTCGCTGTCTTCTATCTGTATCCGATCGGCTACAACGCCGTACTGAGTGTCTTTTCCTGGGACCTCCGTGGTCCTATGAAGTTCGTCGGTTTCGGAAACTTCGCCGAGCTCTTCACTGACCCTGACTTCGGCAAGGTCATCCAGAACACACTCGTGTATATGGGCATGGAAGTGTCACTCGTCATGATCTTCGGTCTGATCTTGGCACTGTTTCTTAATCGCCAAGGCTGGCTCAGCGAATTCTTGCAAGGCGTCAGCTTTGCTCCCAACGTGATCGCGCTGGTCTCGGTCTCGCTCATCTTTGTGTGGTTGATGGATGACGATATCGGGCTGTTCAACCAAATCTTGAGCGCAGTCGGGCTTGAGCCTGTTGGCTGGCTCTCCGATACCGAAGTCGCCCTGTTCTCGCTGGTTCTTGTGTCGGTCTGGAAGTCGGTCGGGCTGAACGCCTTGATTATCCTCTCGGCGTTGCAGTCGATTCCGCGGTACCTGTTCGAAGCCGCGGACCTCGACAATGCTTCGGCGTGGACCCGCTTTCGCAAGATCACCATCCCGATGATCTCGCCCACGCTGTTCTTTCTCGTTCTCGTCAACGTCATCGGGTCGTTTCAGGCCTTCGACACAATCAACGTCATGACGCAGGGCGGACCGCAAAGCTCAACCAACACACTCATCTTCGCCGTCTACCGCGAAGGCTTCGAGTACTACCGAGTTGGTTATGCCGCTGCGATCGCCGTCGTGCTGATGGTGCTCGTGGGCCTCATCACCGTGCTTTATTTCCGCGCGTTCCAGAAAAGAGTGCACTACCGATGACTACGACGATTGCCCCTCCCACGCCACCCACGGCTGCCGGTTCTTCGCGCGGCCCCGCGTCGTCACCGCCACCGCCCGTTACACCGAGCGCTCGCACGGCCCGAAGCGGCACGATTCTGTGGAAAGCGGTGCGCGTCATCGCACGCATCGTGGTGTCGCTCCTGCTCGTGTTGGTGTTCGCCGGTCCGTTCTACTGGATGGTGCTCACCGCCTTTCAGACAGCATCCGAAGCGCTCTCCATTCCTCCGCAGTTCTGGGTGGATGCCGTGCGCTGGGATAACTTCATTGCAGCGTTCGACCGGGTGAACTTTGGCCACTTCGCGTTGAACTCGGCAATCGTCACGGGCGGCACCCTGCTCGGTCAGTTTCTGATCATCGTGCCGGCCGCTTATGCCTTCGCACGTTTCCATTTCAAAGGCCGCGACGTGCTCTTCGGCGTCGTGTTGGCGACGATGATGATCCCTGGCCAACTGATCTTCCTTCCGGTGTTCGCGATGTACGCCAAGATGGGGCTGCTCAACACACACCTCTCGCTGATCTTGCCCTTCATCGCGAGTGGGTTCGGCATCTTCTTGCTGCGTCAAACTTTCATGCGAGTGCCCGACAGCTTGATCGAAGCAGCGCGACTTGATCACGCGAGTGAGTTCACGATCATCCGTCGCATCATGTTGCCGCTGGCCAAACCGACCATCGTGACCATCGGGCTGATCACGTTCATTGGCACCTGGAATAACTATTTCTTCCCGCTGGTCTGGACCACCACGGATGCGGCCCGCACGCTTCCGGTGGCCGTGCCGCGACTCGAAGCGCTCGATGAGATCGCGCCGACCATTGTGATGGCCGGAAACATGCTCCTCGTCGTGCCGATCCTCATCGTGTTCCTGTTTGCGCGCCGTCACATCATCTCGGCGTTCACCTATACCGGCGTCAAATGATGCCCTTCGATTTCCTCGTCCGCATCAACCAACAACGCACCACCTCAACACGCACCACCTCAACCACATCAAAGAAAGGCACCACCATGTCCTCTACCCGTTTCTCGCGAGGTCGGGCACGCGCCGGCGTGCTCGCTTCGATTGCCCTCGGCTCGGTTCTGCTCTCTGGCTGCACCGCAGCCAATGCGGATGCCGCTAGCTACACCTACGAGCCCGGTGAAGAGACCGTCGAGCTTGAGTTCTGGACCGCAGCCGTTGAAGACGTGAACCAGGAGCTCGTTGATATGTTCAACGAGACCCGTGGTGACGAGCTCAACATCCAGGTCACCGCCAACTACCAGGGCGACTACGTTGAGACCGAGCAGAAGGTCAACGCCGCAGCGCTCGCTGACACTCTTCCCAACATGTTTGTGGATGAGGTCGGCATGACTGACCGGTTCGCTCGCGCCACCACCACGCTCAACCTCGAGCCGTACATGGCGGCTGTCGGGATGGACGACGCGGACTTCCAGATGGGCGAAACCGACAACCTCTACGTTGATGGCGACATGTACGCCTTCCCGCACATGCGCAGCATTCCCGTCATGTATGTGAACCAGGACATGATGCGTGAACTCGGTCTCAAGGAGACCGGCCCCGAGACCTTCGATGAGTTCGAGGAATATCTTGAAGCAGCTCACGACTATGTCGGCGGCCCCGCGATGATCTTCTGCGACTACGACTTCTGGGTCATGGAAGCACTCTTCTACTCGTACGGCGGAACTGCTGTGCTCAACGACGACGAGACCGCGTCGATGTATGACACCGAGGGTGCCATCAAGACGATCGAGTGGATCGCCGACCTCGAAGACCGCGACCTCATCAAGGTCACCGGTGCTGCAGACGTGAGCGCGTTCTTCGCGGCAGCCGGCAGCGCAGATACAGCATTCACCTTCTTGAGCTCGGGCGGCATCCAGTCGATCCTTGGGCTTGCTGCCGGTAACGGAGTGGATGTTGGTGTCTCGCTGATTCCCGCCGGTGACAACGGCCAGCGTGGTGTCTCAGTCGGTGGATCGAACATCTACCTCGCCAACACCGGTACGGACCAGGAGAAGGCCGCAGCATTCGAGTTCATGAAGTGGACAAGCGACACCGAGCAGGCTGCCTACTCCTCGTCGCGCACCGGGTACCTGCCCGTGCGTCTTTCGGCTCTCGAAACCGACCTGATCAAGGACCTCATGGAGACCACTCCTGGCTATGCGGTTGCTGCTGAGCAGATCACCTACGGCAAGCCTCGCCCGATGACGAAGGCCTACAGCGAGCTCGAAGACCTCATGACCGAGCGCATCCACGCCATCTACTTCGACGACCTCGACGCGTCAGAAGCGATGCCGGCACTCGCTGAAGAAGTCAACGAAGTGCTGAACCGCTAGCGTTCTCCACACGCACGAAAGCAATGGCCGTGAACGGGGAAACCCGCTCGCGGCCGTTGTCGTTGTGCCGTGAGGAGCACGCGCGAACAGCACGTCGCGGACGGAAGGGTCTTTGGGACGGTGCCCATCAGCGCACTGTCGCGTTCGCACGCACACCTCTAGTCGTACCAACGCCACCGTTGTAGCGTGGGGCTATGACAACAGGCGTGTCGGAGGAACCGTGGCACGCGCTCGATTCTGCTGAGGCGTTTGTTCGTCTGAAGTCGAGCGCGCAGGGGCTGAGCACCGCCGAGGCCGCCGAACGGCAAGCCGAGTATGGGCCGAATCGGTTGGAAGTGCGCAAGCCAACGCCCGCCATAGTGGTGGCATTGCGACAGTTTCGCTCGCCGCTAATCGCGATCCTGTTGTTGGCCGCGACGATTACGCTGCTGCAGCAAGATTGGGTCGACTCGACCGCCATTCTCATTGTGCTCGTGCTGAATGCCTCGATTGGTTTTTGGGAAGAGACCCGGGCCGAGCGAGAAATGCGAGCCCTCGCCTCGCTCGCTGTTCCACGGGCACGCGCTCTGCGGGACGGCCACGTCATCCGTCTTCGAGCGGTGGATCTCGTTCGCGGTGATGTTGTCACGCTGGAGAGCGGTGAACAGGTAACCGCAGATGTCAGAATTGTTGATGCTCACGCGCTTCAGGTTGATGAATCGATGCTCACGGGGGAGTCGGAGCAGGTTCACAAAACTCCTGACGCGGTTCCCGTGCATGCGGCGACGGCCGACCGCCGCGGGATGCTCTACAGCGGTACGTTCGTCACATCTGGCCGTGCTCGTGGCGTGGTCGTCGCGACGGGACGCGACACAGAGCTGGGGCGGATAAACGAACTGATCCAAACCCGCCCGGAGAGAACGCCACTCCAGCGGAGCATCAACAGTCTCGAACGCCGCATTGGAGTTTTTGTGGCAGTCGTTGCCATCGCGGTGATCGCCACTGGTCTGTTGCTCGGCGAAGAACTCGAATCAGTCTTACTATCGGCGATCGCCATGGCGGTAGCAACCATCCCTGAGGCGTTGCCCGTCGTGATGACGGTCGCGCTGGCACTCGGAGTGCGCCGGATGGCAACCCAGGGCGCGATCGTGCGCACGCTGCCGGCCGCCGAAACGCTCGGCTCGACGACGGTGATTGCGAGCGACAAGACGGGTACGCTCACCCAAAACCGCCTCGCCGTCGAGCGGGTGTGGGTGCCAGATCGCGGGGTCATTGAGGTCGAGGGCATGCGTTACGAGCCGAGTGGGGTGCTGCACGATCTCATCATGGCGGGTGCCCTCGTGAACGAGGCACACTCGCGCGATGATGACGAAGGCGGTTTCATCGGTGATGCCGTCGATGTTGCGCTTGCAGTGCTCGCTCGCTCGCTTGGCGTCACGAGTGACGATGACGAGCCCGATCAAGTGGCACGGCTGCCGTACGAACCACAGAACCGTTATTCACAGTCGCTGCGCCGTAACGACCAGCGGGAGACGGATGCGGCACTCATGCTTTACGTCAAGGGCGCGCCGGAGCTCGTGCTCTCGATGTGTAGCGAGGAGGCCGGGGGAGGCTCCCTCGATGCGACCGCACGCCAGCGGGTGTACGACGCCCAGGCTGACCTGGCCAGCGATGGTTACCGCGTGTTGGCAATCGCCTGTCGAAGTGTGGAACACAACGAGCTCACGGGTCCGGAACTTCCGCACCCCAG
This sequence comes from Salinibacterium sp. SWN248, assembly GCF_015864575.1. Lineage (GTDB taxonomy): Bacteria > Actinomycetota > Actinomycetes > Actinomycetales > Microbacteriaceae > Rhodoglobus. Next base: position 1,049,334 of record NZ_JADYWW010000001.1, read on the forward strand.
CAAGCTCCAGCTGCTCGGCCTTGTTGCTCTCACCGATCCTCCGCGAGCGGAGGCCCTCGAGTCGATCGCCCTCTGTGTTGGGGCGGGGATCCGCGTCATCATGGTCACGGGTGACCACCCGTTGACGGCCACTACGATCGCACGACGACTCGGTATCGCCGACTGTGACGATGTAATCACGGGGGCCCAACTCGATGACCTCGACGATGCTGCGCTGGCTGACCGGGTAGCCCATGCCGGCGTTGTCGCGCGTGTTTCGCCGTCAGATAAACTTCGCGTTGTTCAGGCGTTGCAAGCCACGGGGGAAACGGTCGCAGTAACGGGGGACGGCGTGAACGACGCCCCCGCGCTGAAAGCGGCCGCTATCGGTGTTGCGATGGGCAAGACGGGCACTGACGTTGCGCGAGAAGCTGCGGATGTCGTGCTCACCGATGACCGTTTTGCCACCGTTGTCGAGGCGGTTCGGCAGGGCCGCATCGTGTTCTCGGCCATCCGCAAATCAACGTTCTTTCTGCTGTCGACTGGCTTCGGAATCATGCTGGCCGTCGCTATCAGCTTCTTTTTCGATCAGCCACTGCTGCTTATCCCGGTGCAGGTGTTGTGGATCAACGTTGTCACGAGCGGCCTGCAAGATGTCGCGCTCGCGTTCGAGCCTGCGGAGGGGGATGAGCTTCGGCGGAGGCCGCGGGCAGCGCACGAGGGGATCCTGTCGCGTGAGTTGTGGGTGCGCACCGTGATGTCGTCGAGCTGGATGGCGACCGTGTTGATCATCACATTCCAGATGGCGCTCGCCGCAGGCTATGAACTGGATCACGTGCGCACGATCACGATGACGGTGTTTGTGCTGATGAGCTTCTTCCAAGCAGGTAGTGCGCGTACCGAGCGACGCTCGCTGTTCACTATCAGTCCGTTCAGCAACCCGTTCCTTGTTGCGACCGCCCTCGGCTCGCTCGGGCTGCAGTGGCTTGTGATGACGTGGCCGGTCAGCGCCAGCGTGCTGCAACTCGTGCCGCTCACGCTCGGGGAGTGGGTGGGCTGCGCAGCCGCCGCGTCGACCGTGCTGATCTTCATCGAGGTCGAAAAGCTTGTGCGCCGGGTTTTGGCGGGGCGAACACGATTGTGAGCGCTACGCCTGGGGCCACTATCGATTTCCCCTCTCCAGATAGAGCAAGAGACGGAAGGCCGAGCAGCCCTCGGGACTCTGCGTAAATACCCGACAGCAAGCACAACGGCTTCGCTGACCTCCTTCCGGGAGTCGCTCGCCTGGGGCTGTTCAGAATTCCTGTTCGCTTCCCTGCCAAGCTTTTTCTGCGCCCGAGAAATTGATACCAAACCATTTAGCTTTGGGCGCCGAATCATCTACATGTCACTCACCAGAACACTTCGGGCACCGAAAGCCACCCTCGCAGGTGCGCTCATCTTGCCTGCACTTCTCATTGCGCTCTCGGGATGTGCAGGTTCTCAACCGTCCGCAACGACGCCGTCCGAGACGAGCGGGAGCGAACAGCCCGCCGAAACCGACGAAAACGTTGTCACGACTATCGGCCTGAAATTCATGCCGAAGGATCTCACCGTCAAGGTCGGTACGACGGTTACGTGGCAGAACGGCGAAACGATCGGTCACACCGTTACCTCCGGAGCTTGGGGCGACGTCAACGAGTCAACCGGTCTCCGCGGGACGCAAACACCAGACGGCCTCTTCGACCACGACCTAGCTCCGAAGGGCCAGGAGGGCGACACGTTCTCCTATACCTTCGACGAACCCGGCGAGTACTCGTACTACTGCCAACCGCACTTGACCATGAACGCAACCGTCACGGTCGAACCGTAAGAACCCGCACGACACAACGCACCACCAACAAAAAAACATCAACAAGGAGAAGAAACAATGCGTAAATTCACAGCAATCACCGGTCTCGGACTCGCAGCGGCACTTACACTCTCGGGCTGCTCGGCAGCTACAGAGGCTCCGGCCACCACTGATGAGAGCAACTCTTCGATGGTCGTCGACACAGTAAACAGTGACGGCTCCGCACTGCGTGCATCGCTAACGGCCCTGCTCGCTGACCACGTCTACCTCGCCGGTGCAGCCATCGACCAGGCGCTCGCCGATGGTGGCGACCTTACGACGGCCGATGTTGCCGGAGCAGTCGAAACGCTCGACACCAACTCGGTCGAGATCGCAGCCCTCGTGGGCTCGGCCTACCCCGATGCCGAGCAGCCGTTCCTCGATTCTTGGCGCTCGCACATCCCGTTCTTCGTGAACTATGCAGTCGCGAAGGCGACGGATGACCAGGCTGGCATCGACCAGGCAATGTCAGATCTCGGCGGCTACGCAGTGTCGTTCGGGCAGCTGATGAATTCGGTTGTTCCTGAGCTCTCGGCTGAAGATGTACAGGCCGGCCTTGAGACGCACGCTTCATCGCTCGTTGCAGCGATTGACGCCAACATCGCCGGTGACCCTGCCTACTTCGCGCTGCTGAAGGAAGCTGCTGGACACATGCCGATGACGGCAACTGCTCTCGCTGGCGGAATTGCAGCCAACAAGGGTATTCAGTAAAACCAATTCACGAGTGAGCCGGCGGGGAGCGATCGAATCGTTCCCCGCCGGTTTCATTGTTTCCGGGAAGTTGTGGAGAGAAAGGGCAAGTACATGAAGATTTTCAGTATTGCGGCACGGATTTGGATCGCACTCGCGTTGCTGGTTAACGCCTACGTGCACTTTATTCTCGCGACTCCGTTCGATGCCATTGTCGGCTCGCTCGTCAGCCAGGGCGCGTTGTTCCGCATCCAGGGCGTGATGAATATCCTCGCGGCCGTTCTGGTCCTGGCGGTGTACCGCTGGTGGACCGGGCTGGTCGTGGCAGTGATCGCGGCGGGCGGCCTTGCACTCTTGGTGGCATCCGTTTATGTTCCATTGGACCTGAGTGCAATTGGGCTTCCCGTCATCTACGAGCCTGTCTGGTATTCCGACAAGGTGATGGCAGTCATCGCTCAGGGCTTCGCGCTAATCGGCGGCGTCGCGGTGGCACTGCTTACTCGTAGCGCAAAGACTCAACCGGGTCGGCCTTAGCGGCGCGGGCCGCGGGCAGGGTGCCCGCGAGGAACGCGATGGCCATGACGACGAAGATGATCACGGTGACCGATAGTGGGTCGAAGGCAATCAGTGTAAGCCCCGGGAGGTCAGCGAGGAGTGCCCCGGCGAGCACCGAACTGATGCCTGTTCCGACGAGCATCCCGATGCCGACACCGATCGCGCTCCCGAGGAAGCCGATGATGACAGCTTCGAGGCTGAAGAGCCCGAAGATCTTGCCGCCGCCCATTCCCATAGCTTTCATGAGACCGATTTCGCGGGTGCGTTCCTGCACTGACATGAAGAGGGTGTTCACGATGCCGAAGCTTGCTGCCAGCAGGGCGATGATGGCGAAGGCGTTCAGCACGAGCACGATGGCGTCGATGATGGTCTTGAACGTTCCGAGCTGGTCGGCCACGGTCGTGCCGGTGTAGCCGGCATCGGTGAGGCGTTCCTTGAGAGCCGTGACATCGGCATCCGTCGCGGCAGCATCGAAGCGGATGCTCGCCTGGGCGTAGCGCTCTTGCTCATCGAGCGCGATTCCGATGTTCTGCGTCGAGTACAGCTCGTCGGTCAGCGCGTCATTCACGACCAGTCCACCGGCACCAGTGGCGGCGATGCTTTCTTCGGCCACGCCTACGATGGTCGCGTCGACGAGATGCTGGGTGCGTTCCGCGTCAGTGATCGCGATCGTCAGGGTCTGGCCCACCGCGGCATCCGCGTCGGCGAAGCCGAGCGATTCCACATAGGAGATCGGCACATTCAGTTCGAAGGCATCCGAATCGGCGGAGGGGGCCGTGCCGGCTGCGAGCTGCACGGTCTGGCCATCAACGAGTCCGCCCACGGAGGTCAGGTACTGGGGGCCGTCGCCTGACTGAATCCAGTTAGGAGAAATCGACTTGGTTGCCTCAACATCGAGCACGCCGTCAATGCTGGCGAGCGTCTCTAGATCGTCGGGGGTGAGGGCCACCACGGTGGAGCCGGGGCGGTTGAAGCCGTCGCTGGCAATCGCATCGGGGTCGTATTCGGCGGGCCCAGAGCTATCTGCGAAGCCGGTGTTGGCGTCTTGGCTTACTGACACGGTCATAACATCTTCCGCGCCGATCGAGGTCACCGTGTCATCGATGTAGCGATTGATGCCCGTGCCGAGGCCGTTGGTGATGGTGAGCGTGAAAGCACCGACGAAGATCGCGAGGATCGTCAGAACGGTGCGGGTCTTCGAGCGGAACGTATTGGATGCGGCGGTGCCGATCAGGTCGAGGGCGTTCATGCGGCCACCTCCGTGGTGTCGTTCACGAGGAGTCCGTCGCGAATGTAAATGCGGCGATCGCAGCGGGCAGCCAACTCATCATCGTGAGTGACGACAATGAGGGTGATGCCCTTGTCGCGGTTGAGTGCGAAGAGAATGTCTTCGACATTGCCTCCCGTCGCGGTGTCCAAGTTTCCGGTGGGTTCATCCGCGAAAATGATGCGCGGGTTGTTCACGAGCGCGCGGGCGATCACCGAACGTTGCTTCTGACCGCCCGACAGGTTGACGGCCTTGTTCGACGCTTTGTCATCCATCTCCAATTGCTCAAGAGCGGTGTGCGCGCGTGCCTTCCGCTCGCTGCGGCGCACCCCGGCAATCTTCATCGGGAGCATCACGTTCTCCAGAACGGAGATGTTGGCGGTGAGAAAGAACTGTTGGAACACAAATCCGAACGTCTTGTTGCGCGCACGATTGAGCTTCTTGCCCTTCAACGTGCTGGTGTCGATCCCTTCAAGCTCGACCGTTCCGGCGGTCGGGGCATCAAGAAGCGCAAGCACGTGCATGAGGGTCGACTTTCCCGATCCGCTCTTGCCGATGATCGCGACGCTCTCGCCCTCGTTGATGTCGAAGGTGACACCTTTGAGGGCGTCAAAGCGGTTAGGGCCTTTGCCGTAGGACTTGTGGACATCCTTGACGCGGATGATGGGGGTAGTCATACGCCCCAGTCTCGCTGACTTTGGTGCTGAGCGAGTCAGCCGAGGGGAGTCACCGGCCTACGGCGAGAGAAGTATCTTCTGCCGTCTACTTCTTGAGCGCTGCTTGGCGTTTCTGCTCAGCAGCACGCTCGAGTCGTTCGATGCGCAGCACGTCGACAAGCAGCAGGGCAATGGGCACCACGGATGCGACGCCCCACCATTCCTGATCTCCGCCAGTGTTTACATAGATGACGTTAAACACCACGGCCCAGATGAGCCCGCCGATGAGCCACACCAGTCGCCACCACGGAGTGGTGAGTTGGCGGATGCGTGCCTTCACGAGGGAGGGCTTCGCTGGGGGAGTGGCGTTGTCGGGCATGCCTGCTGGCGCGTCGTCGTGCATCCGCCAACTCTACGTTCTCTCTGTGCTCGCTGGGAAAAGCATCATGGTCCGATGGAATTGAGGGGATGCTGAGCAATTCTTTTCTACAGTGAGAGTGGCGCCACCGCGCTAGCCACTTGTGAGAAAAGGGAGACCATGGCACACGACCAATACACCTTCGTTGATCCCACCACTCGCTTCGAGAAGGTTTCGCCTCCGAAGCAGCATCAGCCGGAACCCGGTCTTGACTCAGAGTTGAATCCGCTCGCTGACCTTGGCGAAGACAGTTATCGCGGCAGCGGCCGCCTTTCGGGCCGCCGGGCACTCATTACGGGTGCCGACTCGGGAATCGGGGGCGCTGTCGCAATTGCGTTCGCGCGCGAAGGCGCCGATATCGCCCTCTCCTATCTCCCGAGCGAACAGAGCGATGCCGAGCGCATTGCAGCGCTCATTCGGGATGCCGGGCAGCAAGCCCACCTCTTCCCTGGCGATATCTCGAACGCGGAAGCCTGCCGCACCCTCGTCGCAGGCGCTGCTGAAAAATTGGGCGGCCTCGATACTCTCGTGAACAATGCGGGAAAACAGGTCTTTTGCACCAAGCTGGAAGATCTCACCGACGAGGCATTCGATCAGACGTTCAAGACAAATGTCTATGCAATGTTCTGGATCACGAAGGCCGCACTCGAACATTTGCCGGCGGGCTCCACAATTATCAACACCACTTCCGTTCAGGCCTACAAGCCATCACCGGTGCTTGTCGATTACGCCTCGACGAAGGCCGCGATCAATTCGTTCACGAAGGCAACAGCGGCTCAGCTGGCTGAACGCGGTATTCGAGTCAACGCGGTTGCTCCGGGGCCAGTCTGGACACCGTTGCAGGTGTCAGATGGACAGCCTCAGGAGAAAATCGCCAGCTTCGGGCACGATACCCCTCTTGGGCGAGTCGGTCAGCCCGCTGAAATGGCGCCAGCGTACGTGTTCCTAGCGTCAGCTGAATCGAGCTATGTCATCGGCGAAACCCTCAACGCGAATGGTGGAATTCCGACGCCTTAGCCACGTGTGCGGCTGGATTCACCGAATACGTTTGGCTTCTTGAAACCTTTACGTAACACCCAACGGTCACGTTTAACGTTCCCGAAACATAACTGAGGGTCTAACGAAACGCTAAGACGGGATGCTTTGTCGTGCGGGTCAGTGGGAGTGGAATAACCCGACACTCACTGACAATCCGCAAAAGCATCCGTGTGCACAGGGCGCACAAAGCGAAAGAGGTTGAGATGGATACAGTCGTATGGGTACTCATTAGCACTGCATTAGTGCTGCTCATGACCCCCGGTTTGGCATTCTTTTACGGTGGACTCGTAAAAGAGAAGTCAGTAGTCAGCATGATGATGATGAGCTTCGGATCGCTCGGCCTTGTTGCCGTTCTCTGGATCCTCATCGGTGCAAACATGAGCTCGATCGACGGATCGGTCTGGTCGTTCGCCGGCAACCCGTTCAGCAACTTCGGTCAAGAAGGCGTCGCCGGCTCTGACCTCCTCGTTGTTGCATTCGGTGGAACCTTCGCCATCATCACCACCGCACTTATCTCCGGTGCCATCGCAGACCGTGCTCGCTTCGGACCCTGGATGATCTACACCGGTGTGTGGGCAACGCTCGTTTACTTCCCCGTTGCTGCATGGGTATGGGGCGGTGGCTGGATCCAGAACCTCGGAGATAGCCTCGGTGGCCTTCCTGCAGTTATCGACTACGCCGGTGGTACCGCCGTTCACATCAACGCTGGTGCAGCTGCTCTCGGACTCGCCCTGGTGCTCGGCAAGCGTGTTGGTTTCAACAAGAACATCACCCAGCCTCACAACGTTCCTCTCGTCCTTATCGGTGCAGCACTGCTCTGGTTCGGTTGGTTTGGATTTAACGCTGGTGCGTCTAGCGATCCAGACGAGGCCGGCCTGATCGTGTTCAACACGCTCGCCGCTCCTGCCGCAGCAATCCTCGGTTGGATCGTTGTTGAGAAGCTCCGCACGGGTAAGGCCACCGCAGTTGGCGCCGTATCGGGTGTTGTTGCTGGTCTCGTTGCCATCACCCCCGCTTGTGCAAACCTGACGCCTGGTTGGGCCTTGGTTCTCGGTCTTGTCGCCGGTGCCGTGTGTGCTCTCGCTATCGAGCTCAAGTACAACCTCGGCTTCGATGACTCGCTCGACGTAGTGGGACTCCACCTCGTCGCCGGCGTCATCGGAACCATCTACCTTGGCTTCTTCGCCACCGACACCGGACTCTTCACTGGTGGAGATGCAGGACAGCTCGCCGTTCAGACGATCAGCGTGCTCGCCGTAGCAATCTTCTCCTTCGTAATGTCCTGGTTGATCGGAACCGCGATTCAGAAGACCATCGGATTCCGCGTTACTTCGGAAGAAGAAATTGCTGGTATCGACCTCGCCGTCCACGGCGAGTCGGGTTATGCACTGTCGACGCAGGAAACTGTATCGGCTAAGTAGAACCCACAACCTCGGGAGGGGCACAGTTGTTATCGCAACTGTGTCCCTCTTTTGGTGGTTAACGAACAAACCCCGCGCCCTCTGGTCCATGCCAGGGGAAGCGGGGTTTCGTCGTGCGCACGCGTGCGCGTCGTCGAGGCAGGTTAGGGCTGCAACCGCATCCGCTCCCAGTTGCCAGAGGCGGCGCGCGTGAAGCGCACGCGGTCGTGGAGGCGTGAACTGCGACCCTGCCAGAACTCGATCGTGGTGGCGTGCACCATGAAACCGCCCCAGTCATCAGGGCGGGGCACATCGCGGCCCTCGAACTCGGCTTCAAGTTCGATCACACGTTCTTCGAGCAGTGCACGGGATGCGATGGGTTGCGATTGTTCGCTGGCGTGCGCCGCGATCTGGCTGCCTCGCGGTCGCGTGGCGAAGTAGGCGTCTGAGAGGGCTGTGGCGATGGGCCGAGCTATTCCTTGCACGAGCACTTGCCGGTGGATCGAATACCAGGGGAAAACAAGCGCTGCTGCCGGGTTCGCGAGCAGTGCGCGGCCCTTGATAGAGCTGTAGTTCGTAAAGAACTCGAATCCCGTGTTGTCGATGGCGCGCAGCAGCACGGTGCGGCTACTGGGGGAGCCGTCGGCGTCAACGGTCGACAGCACCATCGCATTGGGTTCGTAGACATTCGCTTCGCTGGCATTTGCTAGCCAGAGGCGGAACTGCTCTATGGGGTCAGCGAGCACGTCCGAATCATTGAGCGGCTGTTGACCGTAGTCGGTGTGGGTGCTCAAAGGGTCGGACACGGTGCATCCTTTCGACAGCGTGCGTGAGGCGCGCTGGTTAGTCCTCGTCTTCGATGAGGGCCTTGTTGCGGTCGGGGATGCCGTCCTCGTTCATGTCGCGCTTGCGTGCGAGTCGAGAATCCCAGCGGAGGCTGATCGCGGCGAGGATTGCCGCGAGACCCGTGCCGATGAGAATGGCAAGTTTTGCACCAGTGGTGTGTTCGCTGTCGGGGAAGGAGAGCTCTGCGATGAGCAGGGAGACAGTGAAGCCGATTCCCGTGAGGAATCCGATGGGCAACAGGTCTCGCAACCCGATCGAGTCGGCGAGACGGAACTTTGTCACCTTGGTGATGAGAGCGGTCGTGCCGAGCACTCCGATGATCTTTCCGACCACCAGCCCGACGATGATGGCAGCGACAACGGGCTGCACAATTACGTCGCTGACGCTTTCACCATCACCACCGAGGGAAACTCCGGCGGCGAAGAAGGCGAAGACGGGCAGCGCGATTCCGGATGACGTGGGGCGGACCGCATCGTCGAACGCGTGCGTGCGAGTGTCTTTCTCTCCGTGGATGAGTTTCGCTGGAACAGTGAAGCCGAGAACGACGCCTGCGATAGTCGCGTGAACTCCGGAATCGTGCATGAATGCCCAGGCAACGAGCGCAAGGGGAACCAGCAGCCACCAGCGAGGCTTGCGTGAGCGAACCACGAAGCCGAACAGAACGATCGCGATGAGTGAGAACAGCAGCGAGAGGAGGTCGATGCTCTCTGTGTAGAAGAGGGCAATGATGATGATCGCGAGCAGGTCATCGACGACAGCCATCGTGAGCAGGAAGGTGCGCAGGGCGCGGGGGAGTCCGCGACCGAAGATCGCGAGCACTGCGAGGGCGAACGCAATGTCGGTGGCGGTGGGAATCGCCCAGCCTCCGAGCGCAGTCGAGTCGCCCGAGACGAGGATGATCAGCGTGAAGAGGAGCGCGGGAAAGAGCATCCCGCCGATTGCAGCAAAGACAGGAACGGCGGCTTCGCGCGGTTTGCGCAGGCTGCCAGCAACAAGCTCCTGCTTAAGCTCGACGCCCACCACGAAGAAGAAGATCGCGAGCAGGCCGTCTGCAGCCCAGGTCGCCAGCGAGAGATTCAGGTGAAGAGATTCAGGGCCGATGGTGGTCTCGGCAAGAGCTGCATAGCCGTCACGCCACGGCGAATTGGCCCAGATGAGGGCGATCGCTGCGGCTACCATCAGCAGCACGCCGCTGGTGGTCTCCATGGTGACCCACCGGCGTACTCGCTTGCGGGGGCTCAGTTTCTTGACGGATGTGGTCACAAAATTCCAGACGTTGAGGTTCGTCAGCGGGGTCGCCGACACAATCGCCGACCAGACTTCCCGGCACTCCGCTCGCAATTCTACCGGGTGTGCGCCTGAGGGAGTGCACGGAAAGGCCGCGGGCCTGACCATGCGCTCCACTGACCATGGGAGTTGTCTCAGAATCACGCCTCAGGCTTGCTGACGGCCACTCACTAAGGAAGCGTGGGGGTTTCATCTCGCTGAACCTGGAAGGACGAACATATGCTCACCCTCACCGAAACAGCCACCACGGTCGTCAAGACGATCGTCGAGCAGGACCCCAATACGGAAGCCTCGGGCCTCCGCATTAATGGGGAACCTGGTGCCCCTAACCTCACCGTTGCCGTCGTTGCGGCACCCGAGGCTGGCGACTCTGTCGTCGAAGCTGACGGCGCCCGCGTTTTTCTTGAAGAGAACGCCTCGGTCGCATTGAGCGACAAGACGCTCGATGCCAGCGTGGGCGAGAACGGCGCAGTGAACTTCGCCATTGTCGACAACGCTTGATTAGCCACTACTTCTGTAGCTAAACCAGATTGTAGCTAGACCAGAATTCGTCGGCGCGCGGTCGATTGAATTCTGTACCTAGTAGCGGGCGAGAGCGTCAGCATCGCGAGCATGAGTAACCGACCGGCGAATAGCATCCAATGCTTCAACCGGATCAGTCTCAGCTTCAGCGATCATGAGCTGGCGCTCCGCCTCTGCTAGTCGAGTGCGGGCGCGCGCACTTGCGCCGCTGCGTCCTACAAGCTCGTGCACGACGGAGATCTGACTCCGCGCTGCCACCAGGGTCCCTTGGTAGGCCGCGCGTGCGTGTTCAAACCGCTGTTGCTGGTTACGCGCCGTCGCAAGAGCCGTATCTAACTCAGCAGCAGCATCCCCGAGCAGGGCCAACTGCTCAAACGGATCATGAAGAACTCCGGATGCCGGCGCCGTCTGCTCGAGCGCCCTTTCGTTGGCGGCGATTGCAGTCACAATGCGCGCTCCACTCTCGGGATCGGGAGCAGTCTCTCGTGCCACCCGCGCTTCGAGCAGGTCGCTCGCGCTGTCCGAGCGCATCCGAGTCACCGCAGCGTCGGCTTGGGGTAGTTCGTTGAGGGCGCTCTCGGCAGCAGACACGGCGCGATCAGCGCGATGCAGAGCAGTGGCTGCGGTGTGGAGGGTGTCGGTGACCGCGTTGACTCCGGTGGGGCTGATGCCGGGAGCTGCGGCATCCAGCGCTGTCTCGCTCTCATCGAGGGTGGTGCTCGCTGTATCGAGGTGGTGACGTGCAGCTTTTACCGCTGACTCAGCGTAGGTGGTTGCGAGCTCCGCGACTGTGTCCTGCGCCGCGGTCTGCCGCAACCGCACGGCCGTCAATCGGGCTCGCAATTGCTGTTCTGTCTCCGCTGCGCCCACCTCGCTCTGGCGCCGCTCAGTGAAGGCGGTATCGAAGCGATCGAGCTTCGCGAGTGCCTGTTCGCACAGGGCTGTCATCTGCAGGGTGATGCGGCGGCGCACATGGTCGGCCGTCGCGGAGACGTCGTCACGCTGCTGGCCGAGTCGAAAGGCTTCCGTGAGCTGGCCGCGCGCTTCGGCAAGAGCACTCGCGAAGTCGCGGGAGGCTGCGGCGCCGAACTGGGCCACCGCAAAACCGAGTTCGTAGTCGGCCTCGCGCACCCGATCGTCCAGCGTCACCAACCGACTGGCCGCGCGAGATTCCAAGGCCGACTGCGACGACGTTCCCCGAATGCCGCGGTCGCCTCCGCGACGAAACAAGACGACGAAAGCGATAACCCCGATCGCCAGCACGAGCACGACGACAGTGGCGACGGCGATCGTGGTGCCGCGCACGAGTTCGGCGGTGTCGGTGGCGACGAGGAGGGGCAGGGCGTGAGGCACCATGCACCGTATTCTAGGGCGGTTTGTCGCGAGAACTGGGGGTGGGGCTACCGGGTGAGTCTGGCGAAACTCGTGGTTGTTGCACGCTTTCTGGAGGTAACTCGCTTAAGGTGGCGGTGTGTGGCGTGCAGATAGAGTTTCCGATGATTTCACGGTCGACCCAGATTCGGGCGACCATGACGTTGACGACGGCGAAAACGAGCACGCTCACGCCCACGTTCAAGTAACAGCGCCTCACACGCTGAGTTTTGGTGAGCCGAACATTATGGCCGGAAACGTTGCAGAGCCCACGTGGACGCTGTGGCGTTCACAATTGTCAGAACTGGGTGGGCGTTCGCCGCTCATCCACTTCGTTGATTCGCCTCGCACGCGAGTCGATCTTTCGACGACGCATCCCGGTGGTCTTGCCCAGTTCATCACCGGTAAGCGCACTCTGTTGTCGAGCCTCATCCGCGATGATGTCGCCCTGCGCTCGGCGAAGACAGCCGCTGGGGCTGTTGCCGCCAAGGGCCTCGAGCTGGCAACTGCCCGCGGCATTGACTCGGTGCACCTGGGAATCGGTATCGCTCGCTGGACCCACGATGACGTCGAATTCTGCGGCCCCGTCTTGCTGCGCCCGCTCGCGATTCGCCGTCATGGCCGCGACTTCGAGCTCAAGCTTCGGGGCAGCGCCTTCTTGAACCCTGCGCTTGCTCGCGCTCTTGACGAACAGTTCCATTTGCGGCTCGATGCTGAATCGTTTGTCGCGCTCGCCGATGCCGACGGCACCTTCAAGCCGAACCCGGTTATTGACCGGTTGCGTGGTCTTACCTCGCACCTCGACGCTTTCTCGGTCAGCCCACGCCTCGTGGTGTCGTCCTTTGCGGACGTCGCGCACGGTTTGGCCGATGACGCTGTAGATCTCAAGCACCCCATCCTTGACGCGCTCGCCGGCAACACCGCTGCCGCGTGGACCATCAAGGAAGGTTATGCGCCGGTTCCCGCTCTCTCCGCTGATGAGCGCTCGCCGCAGACCGACAACCTACTGCTGGATGCGGATGCCGAACAAGAGAATGTGATTGCCCAAATCGAGGCAGGCAACTCTCTCGTCGTTCGCACCCTGCCCGGCACCGGTGGCACCCAAACCATCGTGAACGCCGTGGGTGCCCTTGTTGCTCAGAACAAGCGTGTTCTCGTTGTCAGCCCGCGTCGTGCATCGCTGCAATCGATCGCTGACCGCTTCGCCGACATCGGCCTGCCGGGTCTCGCGGTCGCACCGCGCACGCTTCGCCGCGACATCATCCGTTCCATTTCTCGCAGCGAGAAGGCCAGCCGTCCACAGATCGAAGACGTGGATGACGCCCTGCTGCGTTTGCGCAAGATTATGCTCGACTACCGCGAGTCCATGTCGGTTGCCGACGGTGTGCTAGGTGTCTCGGTGCTCGATTGCGTCTCGGAACTCAGCCGTTTGGCACTGCTGCCGACACCGCCGTCCACGACCGCTCGTTTGTCGCGGGAGGCGGTGGAGAAGCTCGCGAAGGATCGCAGCGCTGCTACCGGAGTGATTATCGCGGCCGCCAAGCTCGGCGAATTCAAATACGGTCCCGGAGATTCACCCTGGTATGGCGCTCAGTTCGCCAATGGGGGAGAAGCTCTCAAGGCCCACGGTATTGCTCAGCGTGCGAACGAGCAGTTGTCGTCGCTGCTGGACGTCGCTAACCGTCTTGTCTCGAACACCCGCATGCGTCCGTTCCAGAGCATCGATGAGCTCGGCGTTTACTTGCGGCTGCTCGTTGATCTTCGCGAAACGCTTGACCGCTTCGTGCCGACCGTGTTCGACCGCGCCATCACTGAGCTGATTGCCGCTACTGCTCCGCGTCGCGATTTTCCGGACATGACGAGCGCGAACCGTCGCCGTCTCAAGAAGCTTGCCCTCGAATACGTTCGCCCCGGCGTTCGCGTGCCCGACATGCACGGCGCTCTCAAGCGCATCCAGAAGCAGCGGGTGCTGTGGCACCGTTTCGTGGCCGAAGGCGCGAGCCCAGCCGTTCCCGTGGGAATCGGTGAAGTGCAGCGGTCGTACCAGCAGGTTTCTGACGATCTCGCAGCCCTCGACATCCCGCTGGGCATCGCTGACTCGCACATGAATCTCTCGAGCCTTCCGATCCCGTTCTTGATCGAGAAGGTCGAGTCGCTCGCGGCCGAATCTGATGTGCTCAACAACCTGCAGGAGCGCACCGCTCTCATGGGCAGTTTGCGTGACCTCAAGCTGAACCCGCTGATCGAAGATTTGGCTCAGCGCCATGTTCCTGAAGATCAAGTGGCGGCAGAACTCGAACTGTCGTGGTGGAAGTCGGCCCTCGATTCCATGCTCGAAGTTGACCGTGCGCTGCTCAACGCCAACACGAGTGTTGTCGACCGTCTCGAAGCCGATTTCCGTCTCGTCGATGAAGCTCACGCTTCTGCCAATGCCAAGCAGCTCTCGTGGCAGATCGCCGAAAACTGGAAGATCGGTCTCGTCGACTGGCCCGATGAGGCTAGTGCTCTCAAGCGCGCTCTCGCCAAGGAACGACTCACCTCCTTCGACGTGCAAACCTCGGCACCCCACTTGTCGCGCACCATTGCGCCCGTGTGGCTTGCTTCGCCCTACGAAATCGATTCGGTTGTCGACACCATGCCGTTCGACACCGTCGTGCTGGTTGACGCCGGTGCTGTGACGGTCGCCGAAGCGGCCGGAGCAATCCGCCGCTCGAAGCAAGTCGTCGTTATTGGCGACCCTGTCATCCAATCGCCGACACCGTTCGAGACGGCGGTACGCGATGCGACCGGCGATGCTGCACCGCTCGTTGACGACGAAACGCGCGAAGCACTCGTTGACGACTCTGCTTTCGCGAAACTCAGCGGCTTGCTGCCGACCCTCACTCTCACGCGCAGCTACCGCCCCGGCGGTGAAGAGCTCGCCGAACTGGTCAACCGTCGTTTCTATGACGGCCAGATCGAGTCGCTGCCCTGGGCGGGAAGTTTCCTCGGTCACGGCAGCCTCGCTGTCAGCTACGTCGCTGACGGAATTGGAATGCCCGACCCTGACTCTGGCGCTGTTGAAAGCCCTGACGCCGAAGTCTCTCGCGTTGTCGAACTCGTTCTCGACCACGCCACCAAGCGTCCGCAAGAGTCGCTCATGGTCATCACGGCAAGCCCCGTGCACTCTGTTCGTGTCATGCAGGCGGTCTTGGATGCCGTCAGCCGTCGTCGCCCGGAACTGCTCGATGTCATCATCGGCGATCGTGCCGAACCGTTTACGGTCACCACGATTGATCAGGCTGTGGCGCAAAGCCGCGACCGCGTTATTTTCTCCATCGGATATGGCCGCACACCACACGGTCGCGTGCTCTCCGACTTCGGTTCGCTTGGTGAGCCCGGGGGAGAGCGCCTGCTTGCTGTCGCGATGACGCGGGCACGTCGTTCGCTCGAAATCGTCACATCGTTCCGCTCAGAAGACCTCGACGACGGGCGCATGAAGCACGGCGCTGTTGCTCTGGCTGAAGTGCTCGACGAAGTGGATGCTCGCTTTGCTGAAGTTCCTGTGCCCGACGACAGCGACCCCATGCTCGTTGACCTCGCTCGCCGCCTTGAAGCTCGCGGACTGCGCGTTTCGCTCGGGCACCGTGGCAAGCTCGGCCTCGTCGCTTCGCGCGGTGGTCGCTGCGGCACCATCGAAACCGACGCCATGGTTCACGAATCAAGCCTGCGCGAATCGCTGCGCTTGCGTCCTGAGTTGCTTCGTCGTCTCGGCTGGCACTACTTGCGGGTGCACGCGTTCGAACTCTTCAGCGACCCCGATCAGGTTGCCGACAAGGTAGCCCGGATGCTCGGAGCAGAACCTGCTCCCACGACCGAGCCCATCACGATCATCCCCGCCACCCGTCCGCAGCAGTAATGACAGACGGCACCCATCCCGAGCAGTCGGGCGCACCGGCGAGCGATGGAGCGTCTGAGGGCGAGCAGTGCAGTGCGGCGGGAGCCGAGCAGTCGGGCGAGCCGCGCGCGAAGCCCTCGAAGCGTCGTCGCGTGACGACGGCTCCGCCGGCGGGGTCAGATCCGCATCCGCCTGCTGAACCGGAACGGCATCAGGTTAACGAAAACGACGAGCGGCTCAAGGGCGATAAACCTCCGCATTGGGGGTAAGTGCCTTGGCCGCTCGTCGATAGTTTGTGAGCTACAGCGGTAGCTGCGAGTTGCGGTGCGCTAGCTGTTTTTCTTAGCGAGCAGGTCGCGAATCTGCAGAAGCAATTCTGCTTCGGTGGGGCCGGCTTCAGGTTCAATAACGACTGGCTTGCGCGCGTTCGCGAGCTTGTTGGCGTAGTTCATCGGGGCGACGATGGCGAAGTACACGACGGCTGCGACGAGCACGAACTGGATGATCGCCGCGATGACCGCGCCGAAATAGATCACTGCCCCGCTGGTGCCAACCTCGACCGGGAGTGCTGTCGCCAGTGACTCTGCACTAAACAGGGCGCCGATGAGCGGGTTGAAAACCGCTTCGACAATGGTGTTGACGACTGCCGTGAATGCAGCGCCAATGACGACTGCTACGGCTAAGTCGATGACATTGCCACGCAGAATAAATTCTTTGAATCCGCTTAACATGGGGGCTCCTTTTAGTGGGGGATACGTCAACTATGACGCTTTAGCGGCCGATGATGAAGAAGATGACGAAGAAGTAGCGGAAGAAGTCGACGAGCTCGACGATCCTGAATCACTCGAACTTGAGCTGGATTTCTCCGACGATGACGGCTTTGAGGTGGAGGAGCCGGAGCCCGAGGAGCCGGAGCTTGAGTCGCTCGAACTCGTGGTGGAACGCGAGTCGTTGCGGTAGAAACCAGAGCCGTTGAAGGTGACTCCGACGGCGGAAAAGATCTTGCGCAGTTTGCCTTGGCAGGCGGGGCACACCGTGAGCGAGTCGTCGGTGAACGATTGCTGAATATCGAACGCGTTGTCGCACTCGGTGCAGCGGTAGGAATAGGTAGGCACGAGATCCTTAGTTGTGCTCGGTGATGGTCACAATTCCCGTGGGGGTAACTATGCCGTTTACTGGTTGGTCATGAATTTCAGTGGGAACTTCATCCACAAATTCGCTGTCGAAGATCACGGCGTAGACGGGCGGCTTGGTTTCCATGGAGCCGAGGGTCTTGTCGAAATAGCCGCGTCCCCAGCCCATGCGCATGCCGGAACGATCCACGGATGCCGCAGGCACGATGATGAGGTCGACGTCATTGATGGCGATCGGGCCCAGCACGTCGCTCGTAGGCGCTGGCATCCCGATGAGGTCCTGGTCTTCATCTTCGCCGTCGTAGGGAGCCCAGTCGAGCAGACCGTCGGCGCGCGAGATGGGAAGCAGCACGGTGATGTCGTGTTCGCAGGCCCAGTGCAAGAATCCGCGGGTTTCTGGTTCGTCGGTGGTGGACAGGTAGGCGGCGATCGAGGTAGATCCGAGTCTCTGAGTGAGCTCGATGAGGTGCTCTGTTACACCAGTGTTAAATTCTTCCCGCTCTTTGGCGGTGCAGATGCGTCGGCGTTCGCGTAGTTCGGCCCGGAGTGCACGTTTATCGTGACTGACGTCGTCGGTCATATAAGCATTCTACGAGACTGGCCGACTACGCTGTACCTATGGCTACGAAGATTACTAAAGCGGTTATTCCTGCTGCAGGTCTGGGCACACGATTTCTCCCGGCAACGAAAGCTATGCCGAAGGAGATGTTGCCGGTTGTAGATAAACCGGCCATCCAATATGTCGTAGAGGAGGCGGTTGCCGCTGGCCTCACTGACGTGCTGATGATCACCGGGCGCAACAAAAACGCCCTCGAAAACCATTTCGATCGAATGACCGAGTTGGAGTCCACTCTCCAGCAAAAGGGCGACACTGATCGGCTTTCCAAGGTCGAGTTTTCTAACGATCTCGCCGACATGCACTACGTACGTCAAGGTGACCCGCGCGGTCTCGGCCACGCCGTTCTCCGCGCCAAAATGCACGTGGGTCACGAACCGTTCGCCGTATTGCTCGGTGACGACCTCATCGACGACCGCGACGTTCTGCTCTCCCGCATGCTCGAGGAGCAAGAGGGCCGCAACGCGACCATCATCGCTCTCATGGAGGTCGACCCCGCGCAAAGCCACATGTATGGCATCGCGACGGTGGAACCCACCGACGACCCCGATGTTGTGCACATCACCGGACTCGTCGAGAAGCCGGCTCAGGGCACAGCGCTCTCCAACCTCGCCATCATCGGCCGGTACGTATTGAGGCCAGAAATCTTCGAGGTTCTTGAGCGCACCGATCCCGGCAAGGGCGGCGAAATTCAATTGACGGATGCCCTGCAGGAGATGGCGGAGAACGATATTGCCGGTGGTGTTTACGGCGTCGTGTTCCGCGGCCGTCGTTATGACACTGGTGACCGTCTCGACTACATCAAGGCCATCGTGCAGCTTGCCGTTGAGCGCGACGACCTGGGCCCAGACCTGCGCCCCTGGCTACAGCAGTTCAGCGCAACTCTGGACTAGCTAGTGGCGTTTGGCATTCCGACGCTGAGCGACGGAAATATTAGTATTCGCCCCATTCGGGTGCGAGACGCTCGGGCGTTAGAAACAGAGCTCCGCGACAACCGGGGGTGGCTTCGCAAGTGGGAGGCCACCAGCCCGGTTGGTCCGTCGTCGTTCGACGTGAAGTCGAGCATCCGCGGTCTACTGCAACAGTCTCGCGTGGGCACCGGTTTGCCGTTCGTCATTGAATACGACGGCGTAGTCGCTGGCCAACTCAACGTGTCGTCCATCACGTACGGGTCGCTCGCTTCGGCATCCCTTGGGTACTGGGTGTCAGAACGCTTCGCTGGCAAAGGTCTCACCCCGACCGCGGTAGCGCTCGCCACCGATTACTGTTTTTTTCAGCTCGGTCTTCACCGCATGGAGATCTGTATCCGACCCGAGAACGAGCCGAGCCTTCGTGTGGTTGAGAAGTTGGGGTTCCGTTACGAGCAACTGCGTCGCCGCTTCATCCACATCGATGGCGACTGGCGCGACCACTTCTGTTTCGCGCTCACGGTCGAAGAGCTTCCTCAGGGAGTCTTTCAACGGTGGAAGTCAGGAAACGCCCCCGAGCAGGATGCTCATATTCCTGCCGAGGACCGTGTGCGGGCCGCGCACCCCTTGGCGCTTCCCCAGCGCTAAGTCGCTCTCGCGCAACTCGTCGGCGAGCGCACATCAACGCGCTGTAGTCGTTGTTGCCGGGGGACTCTCAGCAACTTGTCACGTCGCTACCGCGTGCCGACAGCCCGACACGCGCGGATACTCGTAGCGTATAGCCATGGAACTCACCAGCATCGGCGGCGGCGTCATGATCGCGCTCGCTGCGGCGCTGTGGCTCGTGTACCTGGTGCCGAACTGGTTCAAGAATCGCGAGTACTTGGCTACCGAACGAAATGCCGTTCGACTTCAGCAAACAATCCGCATTCTGGCGCAGACCTCAGAGATCCCGGACGAGGTGCGCGCCGAAGCTGTTGCACGGCAAGCGGCGGAACTCGCCAAGGCAAGCGTGAACCAAGGGCCAGTCGCGGTCGGTCGCGCCGTTACCCCACCCACTCGGGAGCAAGCTCTCGCCCTCTCCGCACGACGCTTGCGCCGCACGCGCGCCTTCACGGGAGCAGTCCTCCTCGCGAGCGTTGCGGTTATTGCTGTGCAGGTCGTCATGATCATCACGGCCGGAGCCGCCATCATTTCTGGCACCTGGCTCGTTCTCGCCGCCGCCACGATGGCGGGTATTAGTGCGAGTGCGATGCTGTCGCGGCTAGCAGAACGCTCACGCAGCCGTCGCGAGAGCAGTGCACCACGAGTTCGTACCGCCGCACCACGTCGTCGCGTTGTTCTTTCGTCAGAAGCTCCCATCGAAGACGTCACGTCAAAGGTCAGCTGGACCCCGGTTCCCGTGCCGAAGCCCATGTACTTGACCCGCAGCAACGCACCGGAATCAGCCGTTGCGGCAGCCCGCCACGCTGGGCAGATCGACAGCGAGCTTCGGGCCGCGGCGGAATCCGCCGAACAGGCTCTGCGCGCAAACACTGTCGCGATGGCCTCGGCTACTCGCGAAAGGGAACTTGCGCGTGATGCTGAGCGTGCAGCGACCGCCGCGGCGGAGACTCCGGTTGTGGCATCCGTCCCCAGTCGTTTCGCTGGGATGGGCATCGTCGAAGAATCGGGCAACTCGCTCGACCTCGACGCCGCGCTCGCTCGTCGTCGCGCGAGCTAGCACCTCGCGCTCCTGATTCGCTGCTCGGCACCGGGCAGAACAATAGGGCGTGCCGTGCGGAGATTCTCCGCACAACACGCCCCGTCGCTGTTCTAGTGTGTTGTCGCTGTTTCAGCCCCGTGACCGCTGAGTGAACGCACATCCATCTCGGCGGCAAGCGCCGGATCTTCCTTCTCGCGCGACGTGATCGTCCCCAACCAACCGAGCGCGAACCCGAGTGGAATCGAGACGATGCCGGGGTTCTGAAGGGGGAAGATAGCGAAATTCACGCCTTCACCCAACATTGATGTCGGTGTTCCGCTCATG
Source organism: Salinibacterium sp. SWN248 (assembly GCF_015864575.1). Classification (GTDB taxonomy): domain Bacteria; phylum Actinomycetota; class Actinomycetes; order Actinomycetales; family Microbacteriaceae; genus Rhodoglobus. Next base: position 1,069,796 of record NZ_JADYWW010000001.1, read on the forward strand.
ACGGGCGAGAACACGATCAGCAGAACCGCTGCCGAGAGGCCACCAACCATGCTCCACACGGCGCCGCGAGTGTTGAACCGCTTCCAGTAGAGGGAGTACAAGATTGTAGGCAGGTTCGCGCTTGCCGCAACAGCGAACGCGAGAGCCACGAGGAAGGCGATGTTCTGACCTTGAACACCGATACCTCCCGCGACGGCGAGGACACCGATCACGACGACAGTGCGACGAGCGATCTTGACTTCCGCATCCGGATCTCCCTTGCCCTTCTTGATCACGTTGGAGTAGATGTCGTGAGCGAAGGACGCCGCTGCCGTGATCGTGAGCCCGGCCACCACCGCGAGGATGGTGGCGAACGCGATCGCCGAGACGAACCCCAGCAGCAGTGGCCCGCCCAGTTGCAGCGCCAGTAGTGGAGCCGCAGAGTTCACTCCGCCCGGAGCATCCAGGATCGTTGCGGAACCTACGAGGGCTGCCGCACCGTAACCCAACACGAGGGTGAGGATATAGAAGCCGCCGATGAGCCAAATCGCCCACACGACTGAGCGCCGTGCTTCTTTGGCGGTCGGCACCGTGTAGAAGCGCATGAGCACGTGAGGCAGGCCTGCCGTGCCCAGCACGAGGGCGAGCGACAGTGAGATGAAGTCCAGCGGATTCGCGCCGTACTTGAGCCCCGGCGCCAAAATAGCGTCAGCGGGTGTCGCCACGGAGTTGTCGACCGCGCTCTGCAGCACGCGCGACAGGTCGAACCCATTGAGCACGAGCACCCAGATCGCCATCGCGATTGCGGCGCCCACGAGGAGGAACGCTTTCACGATCTGCACCCACGTGGTGCCCTTCATGCCGCCAATCAGCACGTACAGGATCATGAGTCCACCGACGATGGCGACCACGATGGACTGACCGATCTTGTCGTCAATACCAAGGAGCAGCGAGACGAGACCGCCAGCTCCGGCCATTTGAGCGAGCAAGTAGAAGAAGCAGACGGCGAGCGTCGTTAGTGCTGCTGCCATTCTCACCGGACGCTGCTTCAGGCGGAAGGAAAGTACATCCGCCATCGTGAACTTGCCGGTGTTGCGCATGAGTTCAGCTACGAGGAGCAGGGCGACCAACCACGCCACCAAGAAGCCGATGGAGTACAAGAAACCGTCATAGCCATTGATCGCAATGGCGCCGACAATGCCGAGAAAGGATGCCGCCGAGAGGTAGTCCCCGGTAATGGCGAACCCGTTTTGCGGTCCGGTGAACGAACGACCGCCCGCGTAATAATCTGCCGCCGACGCGTTGTTGCGGCTGGCGCGAATAACGATGAACAGCGTAATTCCGACGAACCCGATGAAGATCGAGATGTTGAGAACCGGATTGCTCTGGGACTCAGCATCAACGGCCGCGGCGGCGAGCATTCCGAGGGTGGTGGCGATCATGCTGCAGACTCCTTTGCTGCGAGATCTTCTCTGATCTGGGCGGCGAGCGGATCCAACCGCCGATTAGCGAACGATACGTACGTCATGGTGATGGCGAACGTGGTGATGAACTGGCCGAAGCCGAGCAGTAATCCAACGTTGATGACGCCGAAGACGGGCGTTGCCATGAAGTCATGCGCGTATGCGGCCAAGATCACGTAGGTGAAATACCAGACGAGGAAGAAGACCGTGAGCGGGAACACAAACGAGCGGTGTCGCCGTTTGAGTTCGATGAACATGGGGTCCTTCTCCTCCTCTTGATAATCGAGCCCCGGCTTCACGCTCGGCGCGTTGCCGGTCTCGCCGGGCGGGGAGAGCACATCTTTCGTGGGGGAACTTTCATCAGACATTTGGGGCCTCCTTGCCACAAACAATTGAGAGGGGAATGGGTGAAGCGGGAACTAGGGGGAGCGAGTGCGGCCGGCAGCGGTGTACAGCGCATCAAGCACGGTGACGTCTTCAATCGTCGGAGGAATGCGCACCTCGTCGCCGTCGAAGATCTGGCGAATAGTTTTGCGAAGAATCTTGCCCGAGCGCGTCTTGGGCAGCCGCTCGACAACCATCACGTCGCGGAAGGCGGCGACCGGGCCGATGACCTCGCGCACCAGCGCCACGAGTTCGATGGCGAGGTCATGCTCTAGGCGATTGCGGCCGTGCTTCATCGTGATGAACCCAGCAGCCCGCTGGCCTTTCAGCTCGTCGTGCAATCCGAGAACCGCGCACTCAGCGACATCCGGATGCTGCGAAAGCACTTCCTCCAGCGACCCTGTCGAGAGGCGATGTCCGGCCACGTTGATGACGTCGTCGGTGCGACCCATGACAAAGAGGTAGCCGTCGTCATCAAAGTAACCCGCGTCGCCCGTGGCGTAGTACCCGGGAAACTCGTCGAGGTAGGAGCTCGCGAACCGCTCCGGACTGCCCCAGAGCCCCATGAGGGCGCCGGGAGGAAGGGGCAACTGGATAGCAATGTTTCCCTCGGTGCCCGGCGTCGTCACATCGTTGCCGTCACCGTCGAGGATGCGGGGTTGGAAGCCCGGCATCGGCACGCCAGTCGATCCCGCCTTAGCCGGTAGCTGCTGAACTCCGCGCGGATTTGCGCAGATTGGCCATCCCGTTTCGGTCTGCCACCAGTGGTCGATGATGGGAACACGGATGCCGTCGTTGGCCCAGTGCCAGGTCTCAGTATCGAGGCGCTCACCCGCGAGATACACCGCTTGCAGGCTGGAGATGTCATATTTTCCCAGCTCATCGAGCGCGGGGTCTTCACGGCGGATAGCGCGGAGCGCCGTCGGGGCCGTATAGAGCACGTCAACTTTGTAGTCCTGGATGATGCGCCAGAAGGTTCCCGCGTCGGGGGTGCCGATAGGTTTGCCCTCGTACAAGACGGTGGCCGCGCCGGCCAGTAATGGGCCGTAGACGATGAAGGAGTGGCCAACGACCCAGCCGACATCCGAAGCGGTAAAGATCGTGCTGTCGTTGCCGACATCGTAGATATGACTCATTGCCCACTGCAATGCCACGGCGTAACCGCCGGTATCGCGAACGACTCCTTTGGGGCTCCCGGTGGTGCCCGAGGTGTAGAGGATGTAGAGCGGGTCTTGAGCGCGCATTTCGACGGCGTCAGCCGGCACAGCGGCGGCCTCAAGCTCATCCCAGTCCAGCCAGGCCACGTCGAGAGAGCCTCCGCCGGTGGAGCCGGTGGCGTATTCGGCGATGTCGCCGTTGATTTGCGGGCGTTCTTTGACCACGACGTAACGCACGCTTCCGGTGCTCAGCGCAATGGCTTGGTGCACGATCGGCAGGTACTCCACGGTGCGGGATGGCTCGAGGCCTCCCGTCGCGGTCACGATCACGGATGGCGTGGCGTCGTTGATTCGAACGGCCAATTCGTTGGCGGCGAACCCTCCAAACACGACGGAGTGGATGGCGCCGATGCGCGCACACGCGAGCATCGCCACAACAGCCTCAGAAATCATCGGCAAGTAGATCAAGACACGATCGCCAACGCCGACTCCGAGCTCCTGCAGTGCGCCGGCGAACGAGCGAACGCGTTCGAGCAGTTCCGCGTAGGTGAGGACTTGTTGCTCGCCCGTCATGGCGGAGTCGGTGATGAGAGCAGGATTGCCCCCTCGACCGGCGGCAACGTGGCGGTCGAGGGCATTGACGCTCATATTGAGCGTGCCGTCGGCGAACCAGCAGCCCTGGTCGGTTCCGGGTTCGTGGGCGTGCGTTGGAATGGAAAGCGTTGGCGGGGTTATCCACTCAACGCGGGAGGCTTGCTGGAGCCAAAACCCGTGCGGGTCGTGAGTGGCGTGTTCCTGAATTTCAGCGAAAGAACCGCTCTGCTGGCGCGAGCGCACAATCGTGCTCTGCGCCGAGACTCGCTCGAGCGAAGGGGCATCTGACATCGATTTCTCCTTTGAAATGCTTGATGTGGATTCCCAGTTGAGGCGGGAGAATCCCGTGCTAGCCTCAGATTACGGAGGGGCGTACAGCACGTAATACCCCCGAAAGTTGGGAATCCGCAATGACGCAGATGTCTGAACCAAGTGACTTCGATTTGATCCAACAGGCCACTCGGGAGATCGCCGCGAGCACTGGTTTCAGCCTGTCGTTTGGCGGGCTCACCTCGGGAATTGAGCTCACCGTCAACGCTTTTAGCGGTGCTCGCACGGGCAAGCTCGATGGTCTAAAAGTGCGAAAAGAGCGCGGCCTTGGTGGGCTAGCTATGGCTCAACGCAGCCCACGTTTTACTCGCGACTACGAGCACTCGCCCGACATTACCCATGACTATGACGGTGCTGTCTTGGGCGAAGGCGTCGTGTCACTTTTGGCGATCCCGATCATTGCCGGGGGAACGCTTCGGGGCCTCATCTACGCCGGCTCGCACTTCCTCGTGGAGCCCGATACTGCGGCGGCACGACCTGCAGTGGCCATTGCTACCGCTCTGGGTAATGAGCTTGCCATTCGCGACGAAGTCACGCGTCGAATGCTGGCGCTGCGCTCGAATCAGGGTGGGGGATTGTCACCGGTCGCGGAGGAACACCTTCGGGAACAGTTCGCTCAGCTTCGCCAACTTGCGGCCACGGTTTCGGATCGGGAGGTGCGGCAAAAGCTTCGCGACATCGGGCGCGGAATGTCTGAAGCGTTGTGCAGTGGAGCTGACGCTGCGCAGGCTCGCCCGACCGTGCAGCTGTCGCCGCGAGAGACGGATGTGCTTTCATGTGTCGCGCTTGGCTACAGCAACGCGCGCACCGCTGCACTCCTCTCGCTCACGGAACAAACGGTTAAGGGATACCTGGGGAGCGCCATGAAGAAGCTCGATGCGTCGTCGCGCTTCACTGCCGTCTCCACTGCACGCAAGCTCGGGTTGATGCCCTAGGGCTGGCCGAGTGCCACAGCAGTCGATTTCAGGTGTCGAACGTTCGTTGCTGAGTGATATCGTTGGTTCTGTAGTACGGGCCCTTGGCGCAGTTGGTAGCGCGCCTCGTTCGCATCGAGGAGGTCAGGAGTTCAAATCTCCTAGGGTCCACCACCGTGCGCAATCGCAACAAGGTCGGTAGTTGTGTGCGCTATCGCCTTTCTTCGCGCGGCTTCGAGCGCTCTGAGCTAGCTGTCAGAGCAACCGCGCCAACATCGCGGCTGCTCGCGCCGCGCCATCCGTCTCGACATCGCGATAGTTGATCGGGCGATCGATCTCTTCGACCATTGCTGCGGCAAGGGCATCCGGGCTGAGCTCGTCGTAGTTCATGAGGCGGCCCGCGCGATGGTGATCGAGGCGCGCCCGCACGTGGAACTGCTGCTCGAAGTGCTGCTGCAGGGGCACGTAGATAAACGGGACTTTCGCGGCAGTGAGTTCCATTGTTGTTGTCAGGCCACCCTGCACGATCGCGAGATCGCATGCGGCGAGGTGATGGTGTAACTGGGGTACGTAGGCGCGGTACTCGACCCCAGCAACCTGCGGCAGGCTTGCCGGGTCGATGCGGGGGCCGGTGACGACGATCAGGCGCAGCCCGGGAATCGCGCGGTGTGCGGCCGGGGCAGCCTCAATGATGCGACGTAATAGAGCTGCCCCCACCCCGGAGCCACCCACCGCGGCAATACATATTCGTTCGTCGTCGTCGTCGTCGTAGTAGCCGAGCCGGGCGCGTAACTCGGGTTTAGTGCCGAGGGCTGCAGGGGCAAACCCGCTGATGTATCCGGAGAAATCGAAGTGTTCTTCGGTCCAGTCGCGAATCTCGGGTAGTCCCGGGCCGAAGGTGTCAGCGACGATGTCGTTTGGGCTGCCCACGAAGATGGCCGCATCGCGCAGTTGCGTGTTGTGCTCGACGCGCTCGATCATCTCAAGGTTGTAGTCGGAGGTCACGAGTGCTTCTCGTGGGCCGCGCGACGGGATCGGCAAAAAGCCGACAAAGTCGGTGAGCCAGGCGAGAGCACCGCGTTTGAGGTGGGGGTTTTCGAAGAGGAAGTGATCAACATCCCACGCCTCATCGGCGATGATTAGGTCGTACTCACCCGTGGCGGCGACCTCATCGAACACCATGAAATTGTGGATGAGGATCTCGTCCATGGTGCGCAGCGCTTGAAAGACGGCGAGATCATGATCGGCACTCTCGTGCTCGATGTGAGCCGACTCACTCGCGAGGGCTGCGGAGGCGGGGTGGAGTTTCTCTCCTGCGGCGTCGAGCACGCGCGTAACGGGATCTTGAGCAAGCCATTCGATGCGAGCATCCGGATGCAGCATCCGCAGTTCATCGGTAATTGCGAGATCACGGCGGGCGTGGCCAAGACCGATGGGCGAGGAGAGATAGAGCACCTTCTTCGCCCGCGTTGGAATCACCAATGGGGTGTGTTCAAGGGCGGTGGCAGGCAAGCGGGCTTCCGTAACTGAACTGCCAAACACCCGATCTGCGAAGTCGCGGATCGCGTGATTGATGCGCACGGGGTACCGCACGTGGGGAGCGTGCCCGGCGTTCTCGATCTCCAGAAGTTGCGCGTCGGAAATCATGTTCTGAATTATTCGAGACGATTCGAACGAGGTAATGCGGTCGTCAGTGCCGTGGATGAACAGTGCGGGAACGGTCAGAGCTTTGACCCGAGCGCGCAAGTATTCAACTTCATTGGGGCCATATTCGTCGTTGATTGTCCACCACAGTACGCCGGGCTCTTGATCGAGTCCCCACTCGACGAGGTCATCGATCGCCTTCGTGGAGTGCGGGTCTGATGCCACCTCGGCCATAAAAAAGTTGATGAAGTCGGGCCAGTGACGATTCCAATACTCCGGATCGAACTTGGCCCAGCCTGTGGGTTGGGGGTTTGATTCGGGGTCGAATGGGTCCCCGGTGGAGCGCCCGGGAACGGGTGCGCGCCAGGGATGACTTCCGCCGATGGAGATGAGGCCGAGCACGCGGTCGGGATGCCGCGCTGCAAGGTTGATGGCCGTCTCGCCGCCCATAGAGAATCCGACGAGGAGCGCGGCATCCGTGTGCGTGGCATCGAGCACTGCAACCGCATCGGCCACGCGATTGCGGAAGGTGTATCGACCGGGGTCGAGCGGGCGCGTCGACTTTCCGGTCCCTACTGCGTCATAGCTGATTACGCGATAGTGCCTTGCCAGAAAGGGGAGCTGCATCTTCCACGCGCGCTGATGCACGATTTCCCAGGTGGGAAGCAAAAGAATCGTGGGCCCGGTTGTGCCAAAAACGTCGTAGCTCACGGTCGCGCCGGCACGCTTTACCGAACCTGTCGTCGTGGCGCTCAGCGAATTAGTCTCGGTCACGAGTCGGCTCCCTGCGCTGTGTGGTGCTCTCCGGCTTCGATCACCGCGCCGATTGCTCGCAGTGCCTCCCGGAGGGGTAGTTCTTTCTCGTGGCCGGCGAGGATGAGCAATTCCGCCCCGATGAACGCTGCGCATGTGAGGGCGACGACCTGCTCGATGGTCAACGGCGCGAACGAAAAGCCGCGCGCAGCGTGGCGCGTGGCTGCTTCGGTGAGTACTAGTGACCAGCCCTGAATCATGGAGCGAACGCGCTCTCCCACTACTGCGCTCGACAACCCAGCGGCTAACATCTCATGCAAAATTCGCACGTAGCCAGAGTTGAGATCCTCCTCGAGGTAGTCGCAGGCCGTTGCCCACTGCTGAGAAAGAGGTTCGTCTGCGGCGTACAGCGCGCTCTGACGCTCCAAGAGTTGCTCGTTCTCGGCGTCGAGCATCCGCAAGACGAGTTGTTCTTTCGATCCGAAATGGTAATGGATTTGGGAGAGTGGAACGCGGGCGCGTGCGGCAACTTTGCGAGTCGATAGCGACGCGTAGCCGAGTTCGAGGACGAGGGCCCGGGTGGCTTCGAGGATGGACGTAACGGTGGTGCTTGCTGACATACCGCCCCTCACTCCGTCTGATTCGGTCGTTCGACCGAAACTACCGGCCAAGTTAGCGGGTCCACGAGCGGGCGTCAAGGGGGGNGGGGGGGGGGGGGGGGGGGGGGCGCAAAAAAGTTCAGGCCCCGCCGAAGCGGAGCCTGAAATGTGGATCGGCGTGCTGAGTTCCTAGTCGGCGATGTTCAGGAGCAAATGACCCGAGGACACCGTGAGGCCGACACTGGCGTTCATCGTCGCGATAACGCCATCTTTGTGAGCGACGAGTGGCTGCTCCATCTTCATGGCTTCAAGCACGAGGATGAGGTCGCCCTTGACGACCTTGTCGCCCTCGGCAACCGCGACCTTCACGATCGTTGCCTGCATCGGGGCCTTGACCGAGTCGCCCGTGATGGTGTTGACGCTGGATGCTGCACGACGTTTCGGAGCGGCTGAGAGCGTTGCGCCGGTCGAGGTGCTCGGTACCAGTTTCGAGGGGAGGTTCACTTCGACACGCTTGCCGTTGACCTCAACGACCACGTTGTGGCGAGCTACAGCAGGCGTCTCGTCAGCGAGTGATCCGGTCCACGGCTCAATGTCGTTGTCGAACTCGGTCTCGATCCAGCGTGTGTAGATGGTAAACGGTTCGCTCGTGAACGCAGGATCGCGAACGATCTTGCGGTGGAACGGAAGCACCGTCGGGAGACCAGCAACCTCGAACTCGTCGAGGGCGCGGCGTGAACGCTCGAGAGCATCCTCGCGGCTGGAGCCGGTAACGATGAGCTTGGCGAGCAGGGAGTCGAAGGCTCCACTGATCTCGTCGCCGGTCGTGACACCGCTGTCGACGCGGATGCCAGGGCCGCCAGGCATGCGCAGAACGTGCACGGGGCCGGGGGAGGGCATGAAGTTGAGTCCGGCATCCTCACCATTGATGCGGAACTCGAAGGAGTGACCGCGCGGGATGGGATCGTCGTAGTCGAGAACTCCGCCTTCAGCGATGCGGAACTGCTCCCGCACGAGGTCGATGCCCGTCACTTCTTCGGAGACGGGGTGTTCGACCTGGAGGCGAGTGTTCACTTCGAGGAACGAGATTGTGCCGTCCTTGGCGACCAAGAACTCACACGTGCCGGCACCGAGGTAGCCGACCTCGCGCAGGATCGCTTTGGACGATTCGTAGAGGGCTTTATTCTGCTCATCGCTCAGGAACGGGGCCGGCGCTTCTTCCACAAGCTTCTGGTGGCGACGCTGCAGCGAGCAGTCGCGAGTCGAGATCACGACGACGTTGCCGTGAGCATCCGCAAGACACTGAGTTTCAACGTGGCGCGGCTGGTCGAGGTACTTCTCGACGAAGCACTCGCCGCGACCGAACGCGGCGACAGCCTCGCGGGTAGCGGAATCGAACAGTTCGGGGATCTCTTCGCGAGTGCGGGCAACCTTGAGGCCACGACCGCCGCCGCCGAATGCTGCCTTGATGGCAACGGGAAGGCCGTGAAGATCGACAAAGTCGAGAACCTCAGCTGCGCCCGTCACCGGGTTCAGCGTTCCGGGAGCGAGCGGTGCGCCGACCTTCTCCGCAATGTGGCGGGCGGAAACCTTGTCGCCCAGCTTCTCGATGGCATCGGGTGAGGGGCCGATCCAAATGATGCCAGCGTCGATGACGGCGCGAGCAAACTCGGCGTTCTCGGCCAAGAAGCCATAGCCGGGGTGAATGGCGTCCGCACCAGAACGGCGAGCGATCGATAAAATCTTGTCGATCACGAGATACGTCTCAGCGCTCGTGGAGCCCTCGAGGGCATACGCCTCGTCGGCGAGCTTCACGTGCCGAGCATCCCGGTCCTGATCGGCGTAGACCGCCACTGAACCGATGCCACTGTCTTTAGCCGCGCGGATAACGCGAACGGCGATCTCTCCGCGGTTGGCGATGAGAACCTTCGTAATACGAGCCATAGTGACCTAGCTTATGGGGATGACGGCCGAAGCCTTGGGGTGAAGCGCACAAAAATATGGGACAAGCACTGTGAATGCCTACAGAGAAGGCCGATCGATGTTCCAGAGATCCGTCCACTCGGCGTCAAACTCACGCATGAGCTGGCGCACCAACGACACCGAGAGTCCCACGACAGCGTGCGGATCACCCTCGATGCTCTCGATGAAAGCGGCGCCGAGGCTGTCGATAGTGAACGAGCCGGCAACTTTCAGCGGCTCTCCGGTAGCGACGTAGGCATCGATTTCGGCATCCGAAATATTGGCGGCGAAGCTCACGCTTGCGCTGGAGACAGCACCGGTTGCGCGACCAAGCTGGCCTCCACGGTGATCAATGAGCCAGTGCCCGGAATGCAATACTCCGGTGCGGCCGCGCTGAGCGAGCCACCGTTGTCGAGCAATCTCGGGTTCATGTGGCTTTCCGAATAATTCGCCATCCAATTCAAAAGCAGAATCTCCGCCAAGAATGAAGCCATCGATAGGGGCGCCGTTGACGAGAGCACCAACGACAGCTTCCGCCTTGGCGCGGGCCAACAACTCAACAAGTCCGGGGCCATCGAGCGGGCCAGGGGCTGCAGCAGCAACCGCTTCTTCGTCGACGCCAGAGGCCAAAAGCACGGGGTCGACGCCCGCCGCGCGCAGGGTTGCGAGTCGCGCAGGAGAGGTGGACGCAAGATAAAGGCGCACAAAGGCTCCTATGCTCAAGGGATGGGTGAATTGCTTGGCGAAATGATCGAAGTAGACGTTACCAACATTGCGCACGGGGGTGTCAGTGTGGCGCGGCACGACGGCCGTGTCGTGTTCGTCTCCGACGCGATCCCGGGTGAACGCGTGCAAGCGCGCATTACCGACGACAACAAGAAGTCGTTCTGGCGCGCCGAAACGGTGAAGGTCGTCACGCCGAGTGAGTACCGCCAAGAGCATGTGTGGTCAGCCTCGAGTGTTGACCGCGACCCCGACAATCGCGCCGGTGGCGCCGAGTTTGGCCACATCGAGCTCGGTCATCAGCGTGTGCTCAAGGCACAGATTCTCCACGAATCGCTCGAGCGCATGGCCAAAGTCATGCTCGCGCCCGTCGTCGAAGCCGTTCCCGGTGACGATGAACGCAAGGGACTCGGATGGCGCACCCGCGTCAGCCTGCACGTTGACGAACACGGAAATGTTGGCCCGTTCGCGGCCCGTTCGCACCGCGTTATCTCGGTCGCCGACCTGCCGCTCGCCACTCCAGAGCTCTCTGCCGGTGCACCGCTCGGTGAAAACTTTGATGGCTTCGAGCGCGTAGACATCCTGAATCCCAGCTCGGGCGGAGTTCGCCTGATCATGGGTAAGCAGAAGCCGCAGGTCATCACCGAAACTGTGGGGGAGCGCGAATTCACACTGCTCGATTCCGGATTCTGGCAAGTGCACCACGGCGCTGCCGCGATGCTGACGTCTGCCGTGCAAGACGCGATCGATCCCGCTCTGTTTGACCCTGCGGCATCCAACCTCGATTTGTATGGGGGAGTCGGGCTGTTCGCCGCCGCGGTGGGCGACAAATTTGGTCCAACGACCAAGATCACTACCGTCGAAGCCGAGTCGTCGGCAACCGATCACGCCGCCAATAATCTCTCGGACTGGTTGGGCGCCCATGCCGAAACTGGCCGCGTTGACCGGTGGCTGCGTCAGCACCTCAAAGAAGCTACGGCTGTTGAGCGTGACCGTCTGGAACGCTCCACGATCATTCTCGACCCGCCGCGGTCGGGTGCTGGTCGGGAAGTTGTCGACCTCGTTGCCAAGGCGCGCCCTGCGCAAATTGTGTATGTTGCGTGTGACCCTGTCGCCTTCGCGCGGGATGTTGCCTTCTTCTCCGAGCGCGGCTACGAACTCTCGGGAGTTCGAGCGTTCGATCTCTTCCCGCACACTCACCATGTCGAGGCTGTGGGAACGTTCACACGTAACTAGCTCAGTGTGTTGGGCTGACAAAGCCGCATGTTCGCGCTCTCTCGCACTACTATGGGGGACAGAAACTCAGGAGGACGCCACATGGCCCAGACAGAACCATCCGGGACAGAAACGCCCAGTGAGAGTGCCCAGCGCAATATCACCGTCGCTGTCGTCGATGACCACGAATCAGTGCGATTGGGCCTCAAGGCTGCCTTTATTGACGAGGGATACGACTTCGTTCTCGCCGCAGCAACCGTGAAAGAACTTGTAGAAGGCCTCAACGGCCGTGAAGTCGATGTCGTTGTGCTCGACCTGTCACTCGGTGATGGCTCGACCGTCACCGACAACGTCAAGAATGTTCAGGCCACTGGCTCCGCCGTGCTCGTGCACAGCATCGCTGACCGAGTCGCCAGCGTGCGAGAAGCGCTTGCTGCCGGCGCCGCCGGAGTGATCCCTAAGTCGTCGGCTACCAAGACCGTGCTCGCCGCCGCTGCAACCGTCGCCCGCGGAGAGGTGCTCAACAATCTTGAATGGGCCACCGCTATTGACGCCGACCGCGACTTCTCCAAAGCACAACTCGGTCGCCGCGAGCGTGAAATCCTGCACCTCTACGCCTCGGGACTGCCGCTCAAGCTTGCAGCCCAGCAGCTCGGCATCGGTTACTCAACCGCTCGCGAATACCTCGACCGCATTCGTGTCAAGTACGTCGAGGTCGGACGCCCAGCGCCCACCAAGGTAGATCTATTGCGCCGCGCAGTCGAAGACGGCATCCTGCCGGGACTCGATTCTGAAGGCGGCGATGGCCACTAGCCTGGCGGTGGCGCGACCCGCGCCGACGGCAAAGCAGCCGCGAAACCCGATCAGCCGCAAACAGGTTGAGCGGGTTATTTCGCGTTCCGTGGCCGTTATTGGCCTGGTCTTTGGCGCCCAAACGCTGCCGTGGCTACTCGCCCAAACGAGCGAAGCCCAGCCGTGGTGGTTGCTGATTTTTGTTCCGGCGTTGTTCGGAATGCTCATCGTGGTTGTCGTTGCCTCGTTTGCCAACAAAGCAGTGCGTGCGGCGCACGGTACGTTCGCCGTGATCTACTTTCTTGCTCTGCTGAGTTGGCCGTTCACGGTGATCCCTGGCGTGGAAGTCTTCAGCGGAATCCATTGGCTCAACTACCTCATCACGGTAGCGACGGCCATGGCAGCAATTTCGTTCAGCCGAGTGCTTGCTACGATCTACCTCTTTGCTGCGCCGTTGGTGTACCTCATCGTGCGCATTCTCCCAGTGGGCGGTGGGGCGCCGTGGCAACTTGCAGTGCTCGAAACGTTCTACGCCCTCATTCTCGGCAGCGCGATCATGATTATCGTCACGATGCTTCGGCAGGCAGCATCCAACGTCGATAGTGCGCAAGCGACGGCGCTATCGCGGTACGGCAATGCTGTGCGCCAGCACGCTACAGAAGTGGAACGCGTGCAGGTGGACTCAATCGTTCACGACAGTGTGCTCACGACGCTCATCTCAGCGGCTCGCGCCTACACACCCGAAGCTGAGCGGCTCGCGGCAGTCATGGCCGGCAATGCAATTGGCCATTTGCGTGAAGCCGCGGCAACGTCGCCCGACGACATCTCAACCGTGCAGGCCACTGATCTTGCACAACGGGTCGTCACCTCGGCAGAACTGCTCGCCTCTAATTTCACGTGCGCCGTTCGCAGCGTTGGCGCTCGCTCGCTCCCTATGGTCGCGGCAGAAGCAGTCCACTCTGCTGCGGTGCAGGCAATGATGAACAGCATCCAGCACGCGGGCGGCTCTGACATTCAGCGCAGTGTCGAGGTGCGCGGTCTTGAAGGCAATGGCATCGAAGTTCTTGTCACCGATACCGGGGCGGGATTCGATCTGGACTATGTGCCGCAAGAACGTCTCGGGGTTCGGGTATCGATTGTGGAACGAGTGGCGAATGCCGGTGGTCGAACGGCTATTGCCTCGGTTCCCGGTGCGGGAACACAAATCTGCATCCAGTGGCCGCACGGCAATCGCAGTGACGAAGTAAATACTGAAAGCGTGCGCACGATCGAGAACGACGCCCAGGGGGATGAGCTGTGAACATCGGAGTCCCTCGCTACCTGATCGTCGGCATGGCGGCGCTCTTCTCGGCGTACCACATTGTTTTGGCGAACTACACGATCGATATCCCTGACACACCCGGTCCGATCTACGTTGCCATGGTTCTTTACGGTGTGGCTACGATCGTCAGCCTGTTGCCGTGGGGCCCCGTGCGGATGCCCGTCTGGATGGCGACCTTCAACTTCGCCACCGTCGTCGCGATCTCACTGCTCGTCGCCAACGAGCTCGACTTCACTCGCGAGGGTGGCACCGGTTACGCAACGTGGTACGTCGCCGCGAGCGGAACCCTGTTGACGATCACCTCGACCCGTGGGCGCCACACCTTCGCCTGGTTAGGCATCGGGTTTCTCGTGGCACACACGTTTAGCCTTGGCCCCGTTGGGCCAGCTGGTCTCTTCAGCCTGGGCATCATCGGAAGCGCGTCCTGGGTTGCTGTCTCGCACGTGCTCTCGAGTGGACTGGCGAAGGCATCCAAGGATGCTCAGCGGTTCGTTCTCGCTGAGCAGGAAGCGACCGACTGGCAGGCGGCGCAAGATGCCCACGTGCACGAACGGCAATTCCGGCTCGAGCAGACCGGAATGATGGCGCTCGACATGCTCGAACGAATTCGGGAAACCGACGGTGATTTGTCGGAAGCCGAACGCCGAGAGTGCCTCAACCTTGAGGGAGCCATCCGCGATGAGATTCGCGGTCGCAAACTCCTGAACGATGCCGTGCGCGACCAAGTGATGATCGCTCGTCGCCGTGGAGCCACGGTGACCCTGCTCGATGAGGGCGGGATTGACGACCTGTCAGATGAGGACCTCGATCGGGTGCTCAACCGCCTTGCGCAAGCGATCCAGTCGACGAGCGCAGACAAGGTGATTGCGCGCACCGTTCCTGAGGGATCGGATGTCGCGATTACGGTGGTGGGGTTGCACAGCGCCGGCGATGGCGAATCAAGCGCTCTCGGTCTGGATTCACTCGAAGAGGATGTCGTTGACATCTGGCTCGAGATCCCGCGCGTCGACAGCATCAGCGTCTAGCGGCACTGGTCGCGCCCTCTGCGTGTGGCGGGCTGAGCGCGTTGTCGTGTGCTCAAACGTGGTTCTAACGCCGGAGAGCCCCGCTGAAGGCTCTGCGTGGTGCGTGTGCTGGCGGTGGGCCGACTGGTTAAAGGCGGAAGGACCGGAGTGGCTATAAGAAGCACTTCTCCGGTCCTTCGCTAGAACCCGGATCAGGACGATAACCCGAATACCGTCCTGATCCGCCCCCAAAGAATTGGCCCGCTTACCCTAGTCGGCCAATCTTTGGCGGTGTAACTCCTATGGAGATCCACCTAGCAGTTAATATTCTGCATCATGCAAACAACTAACAAAGTCGGTTTTTAGGGGGACTCTCGGGGGACAATTCGTCAATTCAGGTGACAAAGTGGCCCTAATTTACAGTTTTCGACGAAATCCGCACCCCGCGAACGGGGTACGACTACGAAACCACATGTTTTCGTCAAAAGGCGGTGCAAAAGCGCCGTCGCTAGCGGCGAGCGCTCGCCTTCCATGCCCCAGGACCGGGAGTGAGCGGTTGCCGAATCGGTCGTTGGCTGCGGGCCCATGCCGTGATCGGGGCCATCTCATCGGCTCCTGCAAGTTCTGCGGACTCGAGCAGGGCGGCACGAACGACCGCCGTAACTGCTGCGGCCTCCTCTGTCGTGACGTTGCGCGAGACGATGCGGATGTCGGCCGGCTCGTCCTGCGTGTGCTTGCCGGTCACAGCGGAATGTTTCCGTGCTTCTTGGGCGGCATGCTCGCGCGTTTGGTGCGCAGTGCGCGCAGTGCCTTGACGACCTGCACGCGAGTGGCAGCGGGTTCGATGACTCCATCGAGCTCTCCGCGCTCGGCCGCGAGGAACGGGCTAGCAACGTTGTAGGTGTACTCGTTGGCCAAGCGAGTGCGCACGGCTGCGACATCCTCACCAGCAGCCTCCGCGGCCTTGATCTCACCGCGGTACAGGATGTTGACGGCGCCTTGGCCACCCATGACGGCGATCTCCGCGGTCGGCCATGCGTAGTTGAGGTCGGCACCCAATTGCTTGGAGCCCATGACGATGTAGGCCCCGCCGTACGCCTTGCGAGTGATGACGGTGACGAGCGGCACTGTTGCTTCGGCGTAGGCGTAGAGGAGCTTGGCGCCACGGCGAATAACGCCGGTCCACTCCTGATCGGTGCCCGGCAGGTAACCGGGAACGTCGACGAGAGTGAGGATCGGGATGCTGAACGCGTCGCAGAAACGAACGAAGCGCGAAGCCTTCTCGCCAGCCTCGATATTGAGGGTTCCGGCCATAGCCTGCGGCTGGTTGGCGACGATGCCCACCGAGCGGCCTTCAACGCGACCGAAACCGACCACGATGTTGGGGGCGAAGAGAGGCTGGGTTTCAAGGAAATCGCCGTTGTCGACGATGTGCTCGATAATCGTCTTCACGTCATAGGGCTGGTTGGGGCTGTCGGGAATGATCGCGTTGAGCTTGCGATCCTCATCCGTGATTTCCAACTCAACTTCACTCTCGTAGATGGGAGCATCCGAGAGGTTGTTGTCGGGCAAGAAACCGACGAGGGTGCGGGCGTAGTCGAGAGCATCCTCTTCATCGCTCGCCAGGTAGTGGGCAACGCCCGAAACCTTGTTGTGGGTGAGCGCGCCGCCGAGCTCTTCCATGCCGACGTCTTCACCCGTAACGGTCTTGATGACGTCGGGGCCGGTCACAAACATTTGGCTGGTCTTGTCGACCATGATCACAAAGTCGGTGAGCGCGGGGGAGTACACGGCGCCACCGGCGGCCGGGCCCATGATGATCGAGATCTGGGGGATGACACCCGAAGCCTGAGTGTTGCGGCGGAAAATCTCGCCGTACTTGCCGAGAGCAACAACACCCTCCTGGATGCGAGCTCCACCGGAGTCGAGCATGCCGATGATCGGAACGCCGGTCTTCATGGCGTGATCCATGACCTTGATGATCTTTTCGCCGGCAACCTCACCGAGCGAACCGCCGAAGATCGTGAAGTCTTGGGCATACACGGCAACTTGGCGGCCGTGGATGGTGCCGACACCCGTGACGACAGCGTCACCGTATGGACGCTTCTTTTCCATGCCGAACGCGTGGGTGCGGTGGCGAACGAACTCGTCGAGTTCCACGAACGAGCCGTGGTCGAGCAACTGCTCGATGCGCTCTCGGGCGGTCATCTTGCCCTTGGCGTGCTGCTTTTCAATGGCCGCGTCACCGCTGGCAGTTACGGCTTCGTGGTAGCGGTTCTTGAGATCGGCGATCCGGCCGGCGGTCGTGAACATGTCTGGAGTCGAGTTGTCTTCGGTCACTGTGTCACTTTACCCACCCATCCCGTGCTTGTGTGGTTGGCGGAACCCACAAGTTTTAGGCCGGTTTCATTGAGGAAACACTAGAGACGGCATCCGCAGGCGCTTCGGCGCTCTACGCTGAAGCGATGCACTTGCCATTGAGTACCGCCGTTCTGCCGCTGCTTGAGCATGTTGATGAAATCGGCTCGACCAACCAAGAACTCTTGGCGCGCGCCGCCCGGGGCGAGACTGAACACCTTTCGGCTCTCGTGACCACCAATCAGACGGCCGGTCGCGGACGCTTGGGGCGAGAATGGGTGGCCCCTCCGGGAAAAACATTCGCCGTTTCCGTGCTGGTGGCGCCCGAAAATGCGCCCATTGAAGCACTGTCGTGGATGCCCCTCATCGGCGGGCTGGCGATGGCCCGCGCCGTGCGCAGCTTCGTCACTGACCGCGAGGTGACCCTCAAATGGCCCAATGACGTGCAGATCGAGGGTCTGAAAGTGTCGGGGTTGCTCTCGGAACTCGTGGCGGGCGGCACCGGAGTGATCGTGGGAGCGGGACTGAATCTCACCATCGAGCGCGACGAGCTGCCGACATCCGTCGCCACTTCTCTCGTGTTGGAAGGCGCCGAGCCCAGCTTCGATGAGGCGCTGAGTCGCTACTTGGCCGAACTCGCCCAACTTGTCGAACAATTTATTGCTGCTGGACTCGATCCGGTACGAAGCGGTGTCGCGGATGCCGTGCGGGCCGAGTGCGGAACTATCGGTCGTCGAGTGCGTGTGGAGTTGCCTGGCGGCGCCCGAATCTTTGGAACGGCCGAAACCGTCGACGATAAGGGCCAACTCGTGGTTAAGGATGATGCGAACGGCCTGCTGCAGCACGTCGCGGCCGGCGACGTCACTCACCTGCGGTATGAATGATCTATGCCGAATGAGATGAGCGTTCAGCGTGAGGCTATTGTTGCCCGCGTTCGCTCTCACGCGCGTGCACTGGCGTTCCCGGGCATCGTTTTCGTGGCGACGGCGGGTGCTCTCGGCTATTTCTTCGGCAGTTTCCCGGAGGATTGGCAGAATCTCGCGCTCCTCACCGCTGGGCTGCTCCTCATTGTCGTGGCGTGGTTCTTGCCCTTCTTTGGCTGGCTTGCCCGCAATTACACGATCACGACGCGGCGCGTGGTGCTCTCGAGTGGAGTCTTTGTGCGCATCCGGCAAGAGTTGCTGCACAGTCGTGGCTACGACGTCACGGTGCGTCAGTCCTGGATTCAGCGGATGTTCGGCAGCGGTGATCTGCTCATCAACGCCGGTCACGATCACCCCGTCGTGCTGCGCGACATTCCCTCTGTCGCGCTCACGCAAGCAGCTCTGCACGACCTTATGGAGAACAACCAAAACGTGGTTTCGCTGCGTCGGCAGCGGGAAGAATCGCAGGCGTCAGACGAGACCGCCGTGTGGGGAACCCGCTAAAGCGCAGCCTTTCCGGCGACGTTGGCGCGGCATCCGCGTGAGCAAGTTACTCGGCGTCAACTCTCATCAGATAGGCTGCCCGGCGTGAAGATTTCTGTAATCGGTTGTGGGTATTTGGGCGCCGTTCACGCGGCATCGATGGCAAAGCTTGGTCATGAGGTTGTCGGTATCGACATTGATGCGGCAAAAGTCGCGTCACTGTCGCAAGGACTAGCTCCTTTCTATGAACCCGGATTGCCGGAGTTGCTGAGCGAGACCGTTGCCGCTGGCTCGCTCGAGTTCTCAACGGAGATGTCTCGCGCTGGCGATGCACTCGTGCATTTTGTCGCGGTGGGAACACCGCAGATGGCCGATTCGAACGCGGCCGATCTGCGTTTCGTCGATGCAGCCTTCGACGCATTGCTGCCGTTCATCGGCCCGGGTCACGTTGTCGTGGGCAAATCGACTGTTCCCGTGGGCACTGCCCAGCGACTGGCCGATCTGGTTGAAGCCACCGGCGCACGCCTCGCGTGGAATCCAGAGTTCTTGCGTGAAGGCTTCGCCGTGCAAGACACGATTGCACCCGATCGACTCGTTTACGGCGTTCGTGACGGCGACGAGTTTGCAGCGAATGTTCTCGACGAGGCATATGCCTCTATCTTGGAGCGCGATACCCCCCGAATCATCACGGACTTTGCAACAGCGGAACTCGTTAAGGTCGCAGCGAACGCGTTCCTCGCCACCAAAATTTCGTTCATCAACGCGATGGCTGAAGTGGCCGAAGTTGTCGGTGCCGATGTCACTCAGCTTGCTGACGCCATCGGGCACGACCAGCGCATCGGTCGTCGTTTCTTGAACGCCGGTCTCGGTTTCGGCGGTGGCTGCCTGCCGAAGGACATCCGTGCTTTCATGGCGCGCGCGTCAGAGCTCGGTGCTGGCGATGCCCTCAGCTTCTTGGGCGAGGTCGACGCGATCAATCTTCGCCGACGCGAGCGCATGGTTGATCTGTGCCGCGAAGTGCTTGGCGGAACGATCAAGGGCGCACGAGTCGCCGTCTTGGGGCTCGCTTTCAAGCCTGATTCCGATGACGTTCGTGATTCACCAGCGCTCGATGTTGCAGCCAAGCTCGCGGAGCTGGGTGCTCACGTGCGGGCCACTGACCCTCAAGCAATCGAAACCTCGCGTCGAGTACGTCCCGGTCTTGACTACGTCGAGACCGTGGAAGAAGCGGCGAAGGATGCCGATGTCGTTCTCGTGCTCACCGAATGGCGCGAGTACCGTGCCATTGATCCGAGCACTCTTGACTCAATCGTTTCGGTGCGCGCGATCCTCGATGGGCGAAACTGCCTGGACCCGGTGCAGTGGCGAGAGGCCGGCTGGACCTACCGCGCGCTCGGTCGTCCCTAGCGCGGCGTCTGCCGCGGCATCCACTGCGATGTGAGCGGCATGGGTTGCGGCTCGTGCTGACTGCGCGGCGGCGTGCTCGGCAGCAAGAACACCGCGGCTGGGGCTGAATACCCACCAGCGGTAGAGCGCAAAACGGAATACCGCACCGAGAGCGAGACCGACGACGTTGGTCGCGATGTTATCGGCGAGCAGCGACGTGAAGTCGAGCACGTAGTGCGACACCCACAGGCACAGTAGGCCGATTCCCATTCCGGCGACGCTCACTACCGCGAACTCAGCACCCTCGCGCGTGGCGCCAGTGCGGCCGGTCGTGGCGAATGTCCAGCGACGGTTACCGATCCAGTTCGCGCCGATGGCGAGAGTGGTGGAAATCACTTTGGCGACCACAGGGCCTTCGTGCAGCACATCAGGTGAGAGAATTGTGAGCCGCAACAGATTGAATACTGCGACATCGATCACAAGCCCACCGAGGCCCACTACGCCGAAACGTAGAAACTGGCCGAGCAGCTTTCGCATGTGATCTCTCCAGTAGACAAGAATGGGGCAGGGCGGTTGGAAGTCTAACCCGCCAACCTAAGCCCGAAACTGGGCATCATCCTAGATAGTGCAGGAGTCTTGAATGCGACCTATCGTCGGCGTCATTGGCGGAGGCCAGTTGGCCAGAATGATGATCCCGCGTGCCATCGAGCTCGGTTTCGAGCTGCGCGTACTGGCAGAGACCGAAGGAATGTCGGCCTCCCTCGCCGCCACAGCGGTCGGCGATTACACGGATGCCGCGACGGTCCTAGAGTTTGCCCACGACGTTGATGTGATCACCTTCGACCACGAGCACGTGCCTCAGGATGTGCTTGCTGCTCTCGTGGAGGCTGGCGTCGCCGTGCATCCGGGGCCCGCTCCGCTCGCTGTTGCTCAAGACAAGATTCTGATGCGCCAGGAGCTGACGCGCCTGGGGCTGCCGGTTCCTGTCTGGGCCAGTGTCTCGAACGCAGCCGAGCTCGACACGTTTATTGCGGAAAACGGTGGTCGCGTCATCGTGAAGACACCGCGTGGCGGATACGACGGCAAGGGCGTCCGCATCGTGGCCGCCGCCTCCGAGGTGGCTGACTGGTTCGAAGCCGGCAACCCGCTGCTGGCCGAAGAACTTGTCTCGTTCACTCGCGAGCTTGCCCAACTGGCTGCTCGAAGCCCCAGCGGAGAAGTAGCGCTCTGGCCTCTCGTGGAGTCCATCCAGCTCGATGGCGTCTGTGCCGAAGTGATTGCTCCCGCTCCCCGAGCACAAGCGTCCCTCTCCGAAGCCGCCGCCGCCATTGCTCGCGCGGTCGCCGAGAAACTCGGCGTCACGGGTGTGCTTGCCGTAGAGCTCTTCGAAACGACCGACGGTGAATTGCTCATCAACGAACTCGCAATGCGCCCGCACAACAGCGGACACTGGACGATGGATGGCGCGGTCACGAGCCAATTCGAACAGCACGTGCGTGCCGTGCTCGATCTTCCGCTCGGCTCGACAGCCGCCCGCTCACCGTGGACGGTCATGATCAACGTTCTCGGCGGCCCCACTTCGGGCACTATCGCTGAGCGTTACCCGCTTGCTCTCGCCAACCAACCGACAGCAAAGTTCCACGAATACGGCAAAGCGCCGCGCCCCGGCCGCAAGGTGGGGCACGTGAATGTGAGTGGCGACGACCTCGACGACGTCATGTACCGGGCGCGTGCCGCAGCAGCATTTCTGAAGGATTGAGACCTAGCATGGGTTCCGTGACTCAACCGCAAGTAGCTGTCGTAATGGGATCAGACTCCGACTGGAAGGTCATGGTCGACGCTTCGGCGGCGCTTAAGGACTTCGGGATCGAGCACGAGGTCAGTGTGGTTTCGGCGCACCGCAGTGCTGAGAAGATGATTGCGTTCGGCAAAGAGGCTGCTAGTCGCGGCATCCGGGTGATTATTGCCGGTGCGGGTGGGGCAGCTCACCTTCCTGGCATGCTCGCTTCGGTAACGACGCTGCCGGTGATCGGCGTTCCCGTTCCGTTGTCGCGTCTTGATGGCATGGATTCGCTGTTGTCCATCGTTCAAATGCCGGCCGGCATCCCGGTCGCCACGGTGTCCATTGGTGGAGCGCGCAATGCGGGCATCCTCGCCGCTCGCATTCTTGGTTCAGGCGATGCCGAACTCACGACGAAGCTTGCGGACTACGCTGCCGGGCTTGAAGCCATGGTGGCTGAGAAAAACGCTGCATTGAACGCGAGCCTGTGAGCGCAACAAGTTCCCTTCGTCAGCCCGCCGATCGCTCAGCGGCGACGATGACGAAGCGCGCGTGGTGGTTGCTCGGGCTCAACATTCTCATTCCCGGTTCGGCCCAATTGTTGGCCGGAAACCGCAAACTTGGGCGCTTTGGTGTCGTCGCCAGCTTGATCTTTGTGTTGCTGGTAGTGGTGGGGCTTGTGCTCTCGGTAGCGTCACCGGGCACTCTCTTTACGATCGGCAGCAGCACGATCGGTCTCTGGGCGATTGCGCTGGTCCTCGTCTTTTATGCCGTGTTGTGGATCGTGCTGACTCTCAACGCGTGGAGTATTTCTGGACTTGGCCGCGCGACACCGAGTGGCCGCGCGATCGTTGCCGCCTTCAGCGCGCTCGTGCTCGTCGCCATCGCCGGGACCGCAGGCTACGGCGCCTATGTCGCGACCACGGCGAGCACTTTCTTGAGTGATGTCTTCGTCGCAGCGCCGACCAAAGAACCCATCGATGGGCGCTACAACATTCTCTTGCTCGGCGGAGACGCCGGAGCAGACCGCGACGGGCTTCGACCTGACAGCATCACCCTCGCGAGCATCGACGCCGAAACCGGCGAAGCGGTACTGATCGGTTTGCCCCGCAACATGGAACGCATCCCGTTCGTTGAGGGGTCGCCGCTGGCGGCTAAGTATCCAGACGGCTACGGAGTCTACGGCTGCGACGTCGACGTGTGTCTGTTGAACTCGGTCTACACCGAAGTTGAACTTAACACCCCTGAGTTATATCCGGATGCCGTAGCGAACGGCAGCACGCCCGGAATCGAAGCAATGCGAGACGCTGTCGAAGGCATCACCGGTCTCAGCATCCAGTACTACGCCCTCATCGATATGCAGGGCTTCTCAGACCTTATCGATTCACTCGGCGGAGTCACGATCAATGTCGAAGAGGCCGTGCCGATTCATGCGGATGCGGAATTCACGATCGTTGCCGAATGGATCCCCGCTGGCGTGCAGGTCATGGACGGCTATCACGCCCTCTGGTACGCCCGCTCGCGCCACGACACCACCGATTACGACCGGATGGAACGCCAGCGTCAGTTGCAGCAGGCAGTCGTCGAGCAGTTCACGCCGTCGAATGTGCTCACCAAGTTTCAGGCCATCGCGTCGGCGAGTTCGCAGGTCGTCACGACCGATATTCCGCAGGGAAGTCTGGGCTACTTCGTGAACCTGGCCTCTAAGACGCGCTCGCTGCCGATCGGTTCGCTCGAGTTGGTTCCTGCCAACGACATCGACCCCGAATACCCCGACTTCGAGTACGTGCGCGAACTCGTTGCCGGTGTCACCACCTCGAGCGTGCCTGAGGAAGGCGCCGAGTAGCGAGCGCTACTCAGCGGCGTCGTGTTGTGCGGCCCTTAGAGGTCAGCGTGGAGCTGCCAGACCTTCTCGGCTGACATGCGCCAGCTGAAGGCCCGCGCGCGGTCCTGGCCGGCGTAGAACAAGCGCTCAGCGAAGGGGGCATCGTTGAGCACTCGATTGATTCCCTCGGCGAGAGCTTCGGGGTATCCCTCGGCTGGTTCGCGCTCGATAACTACTCCCGCATCGGCGGCGAGTTCGAGCAGAGCGGGCGCATCGGAATGTACGACCGGGATGCCGAAAGAGAGCGCTTCAAGCACGGGCATGCCGAAGCCGACATCGAGATTGGGGTAAATGAAGGCCGCGGCGTGGTCGAAAATGACCGAAAGATCGTCGTTGCTCACGGTTCCCATGCCACGAACACGTTCGGGGCTGATCTTTTCGGCGGCGAGAAACTCGGCGATGCTTTCGTCGTCGGGCTCAGGGCCCACCAGAAGCAGCACAACGTCCTCATCGATTTCTCGGAGGCCCCGGATGAGGTGGTCGATTCCGCGGTGCGGGTCGAGGCCACCGATCGCCAGCAAGAATCGCTGCGGGAGGTCGAGTTCGTTGGCGCGTTCGTCGATGTTCTCGGGAATGCGCAGGCTTGCGCTTGCTGCACCGCTGATCACGCGCACGCGGTCGCCAAAGTTGGCGATTCCTTCGAGTTGCTGCGCGACGGTGTGGCTGGGCACCACGATCGCGTCGGCATACTTTTCTGCGCGCTTGAGCATCGCGCGGGCCCACCCGGCTTGCCTGCTGCCGAGAGATTCGGGACGCGTCCAGGCGACAACGTCATGCACGGTGACGGCGATTTGTTCGCCACGGTTAAGGCGGTCGTGGCGGCGTAACGGAGCCATCAGGCTGGGGGCATGCAGCATTCCGTGGCCGGGAATCTTCGTGAAACCGTGATGCCACGACGCGCGCAGCTCTCGGCGACTGAGGGCACTTTTGTGCAGTTTCGCCAAATTGGGGAGGCGGTCAGCGATGAGGTCATACTCGGTCTCGGTCGACGCTGAGACGAACGCTTCAACCGTGCAGTTGGCGGGGGCGACGTTGATGAGTTCTCGAGTCAACTCTTCGGTGTACCGGGCAACACTGCCGGGGGTCGGCGAGAGCATCTCATCGATGATGACGCGGAGAGTGGTCATTCGGCAGTCAACGCTCCTGATTCAAAGGCGGCTTTAAGGGCCTGCTTCCAATCACGCATCGGATCAATCCCCGCATCGAGCCATGCATGGTGACCCAAAACAGAGAAGCCCGGTCGCGGAGCAGGCCGCGTGAAAGCTGAACTGTCGGTCGGCTTGACCCTATCAGGATCGAGCCCAGCACAGACGAATACGGCTTGAGCAAGATCGAACCAGCTAGCGCGGCCCGAGTTGGTGCCGTGGAAGATGCCAGCGGGTGTGCCAGCGTCGACGAGAGTAACAAGTTGAGCGGCGAGATCGCCCGTCCACGTGGGTTGGCCGTGCTGATCGTTGACTACCTCAAGAGTGTCGCGGTCAGCGGCCAGCTTCAGCATGGTGCGCGGAAAGCTGGAGCCGTTCTTGCCATACAGCCATGCCGTGCGCACGATTGCCGTGCGACCGGGGTTGTGCTCGAGTGCGAGCAACTCGCCGGCCGCCTTCGTGCGACCGTACGCCGATACCGGATGCCTAACCGCGTCTTCCGCGTAGGGCTCGGTAGCCGTGCCGTCGAACACGTAATCCGTGGAGAGCTGCACGAGGCGTGCTCCGTGCGCTGCCGCGGCGAGGGCGAGGTTGTGGGGGCCGACAGCGTTGACGAGGTGAGCGTTCTCTTCGTCAGTTTCAGCGTCATCCACCCGGGTGTATGCGGACGCGTTGATGATGACATCGAATCCGCCCAGTACATCGAGGGCTGCGGCAGCATCGGTGATGTCGAGTTCGGCTCGCGTGAAACCGGTTGCATCGTGCTGCGCGAGAGCGAGCATGAGGTCGGTGCCGAGCATTCCGCCCGCACCGACAACAGCAATTCGGGTCACAACGCAGCCTTTTCCTTGAGGGGTTCCCACCACTGGCGGTTATCCCGGTACCACTGCACAACGTCAGCGAGGCCCTGTTCGAACGGCACTTGGGGTGCGTAGCCGAGCTCTGACTGGATCTTGGAAATATCGACGCTGTAGCGCAGATCGTGGCCGAGGCGGTCCTCAACGCGATCAACCGACGACCAGTCTGTGCCGGTGTGGTCGAGCATCATCTGAGTGAGCTCCTTATTGGTGAGCTCAGTGCCGCCGCCAATGTTGTAAATTTCACCTGCGCGGCCGCCAGTGACGACGAGCGCGATGCCGCGGCAGTGGTCGTCGACATGCAGCCAGTCACGGATGTTGTTGCCCTCACCGTAGAGAGGCACGTGCTTGCCGTCGATCAAGTTTGTGACGAACAGCGGGATCAACTTTTCAGGGAAGTGATACGGGCCGTAGTTGTTCGAGCACCGTGTGATCGACACGTTGAGACCGTGCGTGCGGTAGTAGCTGCGCGCCAACAAATCGCTGCCCGCTTTCGACGCGGAATACGGGGAGTTGGGCTCGAGCGGCTGGAGTTCATCCCATGAACCTTCGGCAATCGAGCCGTAGACCTCATCCGTCGACACATGAACGAATCGAGGCGTCTTCGCGCGGAGTGCAGCGTCGAGCAGGCGTTGGGTGCCAAGAACGTTGGTCTCGACGAATGCGCTCGCATCGCGCACCGAGCGATCGACGTGGGACTCGGCAGCGAAGTGAACGATCGCGTCGATGTCGCCGAGAAGAGTGTCAAGAAGGTCGGCATCACGAATGTCGCCCTCGACGAAGCTGAAGCGAGGGGAATCGGCGACGGGAGCAAGATTTTCTAGGTTGCCGGAATAGGTGAGGGCATCGAGCACCACAACATCGGCGCCAGCGAGCCCGGGGTACTCATCCTGAAGGGTGCGGCGAACAAAGTTCGAGCCAATGAATCCGGCGCCGCCGGTCACGAGAAGCTTCATGAAGGGTTCCTGTCGTTCGAGGGCGTGGAGCCGGTGGTGGATGCCGCAGCACCCGTGTGGGGGAACTCCGAAGCAAGCGTGCGCTTGAGTGCATCCTGCAAGGAGTACGTCGCGGTATAGCCGGAGCTGCGCAAGCGATCGGTGTTCACTGTCGTGTCGGCCGCAAACTTGCGAATACGCACCGCGCTGATCGGAAACGTGCGTCGGGTGATTTTAGCCGCAGCATCGAAAACATAGCCCGCAGCTATCCCCAAGGGGAGCGGCAAACGAAGGCCGCTGGCGGCGTGCACGTTCATTTCGTCGCGCAGGATCGAGATGAGTTCCTTGGTGGAGAGGTCGGGCTTGTCTGCGAAGTTTCGGATCTCGATGCCGGTGGGGGCATCCAGCCGGCTCGCGATGTAGCCCACGATGTTGCCGACATACGACATCGACTTCTTGTTGTCGCCCTTGCCGACCATGATGAAGCGGCCAGACGAGACTTGCTTGGCGAGGTTGTAGACGTTGCCACGGTTGCCCTCGCCGAAAACGACAGAGGGACGCACAATAGCCAACGAGCGTGAGGCATCCGCGTTCGCCCAAGCACTGAACACGCCTTCGGCGGCCAACTTGGAGCGGCCGTATTCATTAAACGGTTCTGGCACGGAGTCTTCGGCCGCGTCATTCTTGTCGAGGCCATAAATTGCAACGGTGCTGGTGAAAACGATACGACGGATGTCGTTGGCTTCGGCAGCAGCAATGAGAGCGTGCGCTCCGCCGACATTCACCTCGGTGTAGAGGCTCAGTGGGGAGACATCGTCGCGGTGTTCGGCGGCAAGATTGATGATTGCGTCGTGACCAACACTGGCGGTCGTGAGTTCATCCGCCGAGCGCACGTCTCCGGTAACGGACTGTTCAGGAAAGAGCGCGGAAACCTGGCGGTCAAAGTTGGTGAATGTGTGGCCCTGTTCGTGCAGGGTTTCGAGCAGGCGAGTGCCGATAAAGCCACTACCGCCGACGACGAGAATCTTCATAATGTTGTTTTCTCTCTTTGCGACAGATTTTTTGTTCACCAGACACCCGTGCTGATCAACAGCGCAATTATCCACTGATCTCTTGGGCGTCGCCTGAGTTGTGACGCGCGGCGAGCGAGAGCAAAGCGGGCACGCAGGTTTCGTTTCTCGACGAGCTCACTCATCCGCTCGATTTCGGGTCGATGAGCATCGTCAGCCACACGGAGCGCGATGCCGGCCAAGAGTCGTGCTTGACCGCGGTGCCACTGCTCTCGCACGAGTGCTAGACGGGAGAATGCGGAACGCGCACCGACGTTGGCGCCCATGACGTTGGCGTCATGTTGGCGATATTCCACGGTGGGTACCGCATCGATGTGCCAGGTCCAGCCCTTGGCGCGGGCCACAACGTAGAGCAACCAGTCGTGATACTGCGGCAGCGGGGCGGCGTCGGCAGCATCGAGCAGCTCACGCGTGACCGCAACGAGGCGGTTCGACATCAGAAAGGTGGAGCCGGGGCCGGGGCTCTCAAGCAGGTAGTCAAAGCGGCGCTGCGGAAAATCCTTCTTGACGAGGCTGCGTTCGCCCTCGGCAGTGAACGACGTGACGTTTGAGGAGACTCCGTCGGCACCCAACTCTTGGCTCAAGCGCACGTGGGTCGCAAGTTTCGTCGGGATCCAAATATCGTCTTGATCGCAGAATGCGTAGAACTCGCGGTCAGCGGGGGAAAGTTGCACGAGGCGGTAGAAGTTCGCGGCGGCACTGCCCGAAGCACCATCACTCGGGATGACGGTCAGGCGTGGCTCGGAAGCGGCGCGGTCGACCAACCACTCGGCGGTGCCATCGGTCGAGGCGTCATCGCGGGCGAAGATTTCGACCTCAACACCCTCTTGAGCGAGCACACTATCGAGCTGCTCGGGAAGCCAGCGACGACCGTTGTGGGTCGCCAGCAGTACAGCGACGCGGGGGAGCACCCCAGGGGTGAGATCGGCAGGCATAACTCACCAATGATAGTTGGCTTGGCGCTGCGCGCGACGGAAGACGCTGCGCCTTAAGCTGGAGCCATGAGCGCGCCCGAGTCCACCCCCAGCATCTCGGTGGCTCTGTGCACCCACAATGGTGCCGCGTATATCGAAGAACAGCTCGTCAGCATCCTCGAGCAGCAGCCTGGGCCGACGCAATTAGTCGTGTCGGATGACGCCTCACTCGATGATACGATTGTTCGCGTTCGCGAGGTTGCAGCCCGCTATCCCGCGGTGCAGCTCACGGTGTTCGAAAACACCCCACCCCTCGGCGTGACCAAAAACTTCGAACAAGCGATCCGCGCGTGCACGGGCGACCTCATTGCGTTGAGCGATCAGGATGACGTCTGGCACGCGGGCCGGCTCGCGCTTTTTGCGGCCGAGTTTGTGGCGCATCCGGCCGTGGCGCTCATTCACAGCGACGCGCGTCTCGTTGATGGTGGGGGAGCCCCGCTCGGGCACACGCTGTCGGGAGCGCTCGGAGTGAGCAGTGGCGAAGTGGCGAGCATCCATGCAGGCGACGCGTTCTCGGTGATGCTGCGCCGCAACCTGGTCACGGGCGCCTGCACCGTTTTTCGTCGTAGCCTCGTCGAGTTCGCGGCGCCATTCCCGCCGTCGTGGGTTCACGACGAATGGCTCGGCATCATCGCGGCAGCCGTGGCGTCAACAGACTTCGTCGAGCAACCCACGATCGACTACCGGCAACACGGATCGAACCAGATTGGCGCGACGAAGCTCTCGCTCGCCGGAAAATTCGGGCGCATGATGGAGCCTCGGCGTGACCGCAACGCCCGTCTAGAAACGAATATGACCGTGCTGGTCGATCGTTTACAGCGGCTCGGAGCACGCGTCAGCGATGACAAGGTGAATCGCGCACTGGCCAAGCTGGAGCACGAACGCATGCGCAATGCGCTGCCGGAAGGGCGGCTGCGTCGTATTCCTTCCGTGGCCCGCGCCTTCGTTGCCGGCCAGTACGGCCGCTACTCGCGTGGCCCGCTCGACGCCGTACGTGACGTTCTTCAGCCCGTCGACTAACTCTCTGAGCATCCTGAACCGCCCGCTAAGGCTCGCCGGGTAGGATTCCGGGTGTGCAGATACGTGAACTCTCGGTGCCTGATTCCTACGAAATCACCCCCAAACAATTCGCTGACGACCGCGGCGTTTTCTTGGAGTGGTACCGCTTCGACAAGCTTGAAGAGGTAGTGGGGCACCCGCTCGACCTTCGGCAGGCCAATACTTCGGTCTCTCAGCGTGGCGTTGTGCGGGGCATCCACTATGCGGATGTTCCTCCCGGGCAAGGCAAGTACGTCACGGTCACGCACGGCCGCGGCATCGATTTCGTTGTCGATATCCGCGAAGGGTCGCCGACCTTTGGCCAGTGGGACTCGGTCATCCTCGACACCGTCGACCGTCGTGCCGTTTATGTTGCTGAGGGTCTTGGCCACGCGTTCATCGCGCTCACTGACGACGCCACTCTCACCTACCTCGTAAGCGACGTGTACAAGCCAGGAGCCGAACACGACATCAACGTGCTCGACCCGGAGATCGGCTTGGTCTTCCCGCCCGAGCTCGGTGACCTCGTTCTCTCGCCCAAAGATAAGATTGCGCCCACCCTTGCCGAACGCCTCGCCGATGGCTCACTGCCGTCGTACGCGGCCGTCAAGGAGTACTACGAGGCGAACCGAAAGGAACGCAACTAATGCGCGGAATCATCCTGGCCGGCGGTAGTGGAACGCGCCTCTGGCCCATCACCAAGGGCATCTCCAAGCAGCTCATGCCCATCTACGACAAGCCGATGGTCTACTACCCCTTGTCGACGTTGATGAGTGCGGGCATCCGCGAAATTTTGATCATCACGACTCCGGATGACCAAGCCCAGTTCCAGCGCCTCTTGGGCGATGGCAGCGAGCTCGGCATCGAACTGTCGTATGCCGTGCAGCCCTCGCCGGACGGGCTCGCGCAGGCATTCATCATTGGCGAAGAGTTCATTGGCGACGAAAAGGTCGCGCTCGTCTTGGGCGACAACATTTTCCATGGCATGGGGCTCGGTTCGAACCTGCGCCAGCACAACGACATCGACGGTTCGCTGATCTTCGCGTACCACGTGCGCAATCCGCGCGCCTACGGTGTCGTCGAATTCGACGAGAACTTCATCGCGCAGTCGATCGAAGAGAAGCCGCTCGAGCCCAAGAGCAACTACGCGGTGCCCGGCCTCTACTTCTACGACAACTCGGTGATCGAGATCGCCAAGTCGATCACGCCGAGTGCTCGTGGTGAACTCGAAATCTCGACCATCAATGAGCGCTACCTCAGTGAAGGCAAGCTGCAGGTCAACGTGCTTGACCGTGGTACGGCCTGGCTCGACACCGGAACCTTCGAGTCGATGGTTCAGGCCACCGAATTCGTGCGCGTCATTGAAGACCGCCAGGGCTACAAGATCGGCTGCATCGAAGAGATCGCGTGGCGCGCTGGCTGGATTTCGGATGACCAGCTCGCCGCCCTCGCCGCCCCTCTCGTCAAGAGTGGGTATGGCGTTTACCTCGAAGGACTGTTGGCGGCAACGAAGTGACTCGCGTACTGATCATCACGGGTGACCCAATCGGTCCCCGGATGGCCGGCCCCGCGATTCGCTCGTGGAACATGGCTCTCGCGCTCGCCGAAGCGGGCAACGAGGTCACGCTCATGACGACGACCAAGCTTCAGCCGGTGGATGCTCCCTTCGAGCTCACGCTCGTCACGCCGGGGGAGAACGACGCCTTCGCGAAACTCGAACAGTGGTGCGATGTTGTGGTCTTCCAAGGCCACGCCATGCGCCAGTTCGAGGTGTTGCGTACGACAGACAAGATCACCGTCGTCGATATTTACGACCCCATGCATCTCGAAATGCTTGAGCAGGGACGCGAACTTGCGCGTGCCACGTGGGAGCTTCGCGTCACGACCGCTACTGAGGTGCTCAACGAGCAGCTCGCGCTCGGCGACTTCTTCATGTGCGCCTCCGAACGCCAACGCCTGTTCTACTTCGGCCAGATGGCCGCCCTCGGGCGCCTCAGTCCCACTACGTACGAAAATGACCCGCACCTCGAAGGCCTTCTCAGCGTGGTGCCGTTCGGGCTCGAAGGCACACCACCCGCCCACGAGCGCAACACCCTCAAGGGTGTTCTGCCGGGCATCAACGCCGACGACAAGCTCATGATCTGGGGCGGCGGCGTCTACAGCTGGTTCGACCCCAAGACTCTGATCCGCGCCGTCGCGAAGCTGGCTGAAACTCGCGACACGGCCAAGCTCTACTTTCTCGGCACCCGGCATCCGGGAGTCGACCAGATGGGCATCGTGCGCGAATCACACGATTTGGCGAGCGAACTCGGCGCACTCGACACCTCGGTGTTCTTCAACGAGGAGTGGGTCGACTATGCCGACCGCCAAAATTATCTGACCGAAGCGGATGCCGGCGTCAGTACCCACATGTCGCATATTGAGACCACGTTCTCGTTCCGCACTCGCATCCTCGACTATCTCTGGGCTGGCCTGCCTATGGTGGTTACCGAGGGCGACAGCTTTGCTGATCTCATCGAGACCGAGGGCCTTGGTCTTACCGTTCCCGCCCGGGACGTGGATGCTCTCGCCGCAGCCCTCGACCGGGTGCTGTACGACGACGCCTTCATCGCCGAGTGCAAGCGCAACGTCGCGCGCGTTCGTGAAGACTTCTACTGGAAGCGCACCCTTGAGCCTTTGGTGAATTTTGTGGCGAACCCGCAACACGCCGCAGACCACGCCGAAACGCGTCGTCGTGGGGTTGCACTCGGAGGCAAGGTGCGCAAGCCCTACGGCCTGCGGCACGACCTCCGGATGGCGTGGCATCACTTGCGCCATACCGGCGTGAAGGCGACTCTGGGCAAGGCGGTTGCGCGGCTGCGTCGCTAGCTTTCTCTCACAGCGTTCTCCCGACTTCGGGGCGTTAGCTTTGTCGAATGTTGACTGGCGTGCGCTCTGTGCTGTCGCGAACACACCGTCAGTTCGGGATGTTCGTGGCACCCCTTCTGGTGTTCGTCGCGCTCGCCGCTTGGGCACTCTCCTCGCCAGTTGGCGCGAGCCCCGACGATGACTTTCATCTCACCAGTATCTGGTGCGCGACCGGCGATTCTCAGTACTGTGCTCCCAGCGGAGACCCCGGCACCAGGCTCCTTCCCCCGGCGGTAGCTAACCCGGCCTGCTTCGCGTACGACGCTGACAAGAGCGCCGGCTGTCAGAACCGCATCGACTTCACCGCTGGTGCCACTGAAGAAACCGAGCGCGGCAACTTTGCTGGCGGCTACCCGGTCGTCTACTACGGCACCATGAGCATTTTTGTGGGCCCGGATGTTCACGCCTCCGTGCTCGTGATGCGACTGGTCAATATCGCTCTCTTCGTTGGCCTAGGCACTGCGCTCTATCTGCTCCTGCCCGTCAACCGCCGCCAAATTTTGATCTGGCAGTGGGCACTCACGACCGTCCCACTTGGGCTATTCGTGCTCGCATCCAACAATCCGAGCTCATGGGCCATCATGGGCGTTGGCTATGGGTGGCTCGCTCTGCTCGGCTTCTACGAGGCGCGCGGGCGCAAGCGGGTCGCGCTTGGCGCGCTCTATCTGCTGGGGGCTGTGATGGCATCCGGTTCTCGAAGTGACGCGACGGTTCTGTTCATTATCGCTACCTTCGCCGCAGTGCTTTTGTCTGCTCATCGCACGCGTCGATTCTGGCTGTCGTCGATTCTGCCGCTCGTGGGCTTCGCTATCTGTGCGTTGCTGTTTCGGGCTTCGAGGTCGACGGATGCTGTGACCAGCGGTCTCGGCGAGCAGCTGGGGGTCGGTGCGATCGTCCAGCGCATCGCCTACAACCTCACGGAGGTTCCCTCGATTTGGACCGGCATCTTCGGTCAGTCGTGGGGGTTGGGATGGCTTGATACATCAATGCCCGCAGTGGTCTGGGCGAGTGGCCTTGCCGCAATAATCGGTGCCGGGTTTGTTGCGGCGCGGGCGAGTTCAGCGCGCAAGTCTTTCGTGGTGGTGGTGGGGGCGACTGCGCTGGCATTGATTCCCGTAATTTTGCTTGTGCTCTCAGGAAAGGACGTCGGCGATGACTACCAGCCGCGCTATCTCCTTCCTCTCATCGTCGTTTTCATCGGAGCCGTATTCTTCACTGGAGGGACGCAGCAGGTGCGTCTCTCGCGCGTGCAAACGTGGCTCATCGTCGTTGCCCTGTCGGGAGCACAATTCATTGCGTTGTATCTCAATACGCGTCGTTACGTCACGGGAATCGATGCGCTGAGCCCCGATCTCGATGCCGGTCGTGAGTGGTGGTGGAATCTCATCATCACGCCCAACATTGCCTGGATCGTCGGGTCTCTCTGCTTCGCCGGGGCGCTTGCCCTGTTACTTCCCGCGCACCGGGCCACCCGTCTCACCGCAAATGGCGGTGAGACGGTGAACAATTCAGAACCGCCGCGCGTCGTTAGTGGTCTCTGAGATAGCCTGTACGGATGGGACCCGGCCGCTCTGCACCTATTGATGCGTCCGCGCGAACCCGCTTTCTGCGAGGCTTCCGCCTGATCTACTTGGCACCGGTGTTGGCGTTGCTTGCACTTTCGGCGTGGGCCTTTGCCTCGCCGATGGGCGCTGCCCCCGACGACGACTACCATCTCGTCAGTATTTGGTGCGCTACTGGTGACTCCGCAGTGTGCCAACCTGGCGAATCATCCAAAACTCGGTTGGTTCCTTCTGCCGTGCTGCAATCGCCCTGCTACGCGTTTTACAGCGATGAGAGTGCGGCTTGCCAGTCACGACTGGATTACACCGACAGCAAACTCGCTGAAACCAACCGTGGCAACTTTGTGGGAGCCTACCCGCCGCTCTACTACGCGGTGATGAGCAATTTCGTAGGCGAAGATGTGCTCGCGTCAGTGATGGCTATGCGCTTGTTCAACGTTGCTCTCTTCGTTGCACTCACTTCGGCTCTCTACGTCCTCTTGCCTGTCTCCCGGCGCCCGGCTCTGGTGTGGGGGTGGCTACTGACAACGGTTCCCCTCGGCCTCTTTTTGCTTGCCTCAAATAACCCAAGCGGCTGGGCTGTTGCCGGCGTCGGCAGTGCGTGGCTTGCTCTACTCGGCTATTTTGAAACCCCCCACCGCGCCAAACGCATTGCTCTAGGCGCGCTGTTCGTGCTCGCAGTGTTCATGGCGGCTGGTTCCCGGGGAGATTCAGCCCTGTATGTCGTCGGAGGCATCGGTGTCGCCGCGATCATCGCTTTCGAAAATTCGCGACGCTTCTGGACGCTCGCGATTCTCCCGCTGATCATGATCGGCGTCTCGGCCGCGTACTTCCTGAGCGCGCGTCAGACAGCGAGTGGAATTAGTGGCTTCAGCAGTCAGGATGCCGTTCCCGCCTCAACGGAACAGGCCGCCGGTGCTGCAGCGAACCTTGCCGGATTCGGGCTGCTCGCGTACAACTTCCTCAACGTCCCTTCGCTATGGGTAGGGGCATTTGGTGGCTGGGCGCTGGGCTGGCTCGATACGCCCATTCCGGAGTCTGTCACCTTCCTCGCACTCTCCGCGTTCATCGGCGTGGGTTTCGTCGGGCTGTCTGTCTTGAACGGTCGAAAGATTTTCGCCGTAGCCGGCGTGGGTTTCGTGCTCTGGTTACTGCCGACCTATGTGCTCACTCAGGGCGGCGACAAAGTCGGAGAACAGGTTCAGCCCCGCTATATCTTGCCGATCATGGTGATTATGGGCGGGCTGTTGGTTCTTGAGGCCGGGGCCAAACGGTTCCAGCTCGGACGAGTGCAGACTGTCGCCGTAGTCATCGCGCTGAGCGCGGCAAACCTGGTCGCGTTGCACATGAACATGCGTCGCTACGTCACCGGCAACGACGTGCCGGGGTGGAACCTCAACGCGGGCGCCGAATGGTTCTGGTCTGGCGCTCCAGCCCCCATGGTGGTGTGGGGTGTTGGCTCACTCGCTTTCGCCGGCATGGTCATTATTGTGGCGCGGGAAATGGCGCGTGCTGCGGCCATTCGGACGGTGGAGTTAGAACCACAATCGGAGCAGGCGAAGCCGGTTGCGACCGCGGTCTAGCGTTCGCACCGCTTGCTGCGCGTCGATCAATTGCCGCGCAGCACGGCGGAGAGCACGAAGATAAGAATTCGGAGTCGCGAGCTTATCCCGGCAGCGTGACGACGCTAGGAATGCAGCAGAGCACTACGCCGAAGCGGCCCGCCTAGGGAGCCCCGCAGTCGACGAACTAGTCGGACGACCCACTACCGATGATGCGGTAGGTCACTCCTGGCCACTGTTCGGCGCTGCTTACGCGGCGACCGTCAACAAAGGTGCGGATCCCGGGCAGCTGTTCTGCATTCAGGCTGCGGTACTCGTGGTGGTCGGCCTGCACGACGGCAGCGTCCACCGGGTCTCCGTAGCGGTACGGAGTGAAGCCGAGCTTCGTGAGTTCTTCGTCGGTGTAGAGCGGGTCATGCACGAGCACTGTTGCTCCGCGCGACGTGAGCGCATCAACGGCGGCGAAGACTCCGGAGAACGCGGTCTCCTTCACTTCTCCGCGGTAGGCGGCTCCGAGCACGACGACGCGTTCTCCCGCGAGGTCGCCGTGGGCGCCCTCGAGCAGACCGATCGTGTAGTCGGGCATCCCTGCGTTTGCTTCGCGCGCAGCACGCACGATGGTGGCGTCGGGGTCGTTCCACAGATACAGGCGAGGGTAGACGGGGATGCAGTGGCCACCAACGGCGATGCCGGGCTGGTGAATGTGGCTGAACGGCTGTGAGTTCGTAGCCTCAATGACCGCATAGACATCGATGCCGTTCTTGCCGGCGAATCGAGCGAACTGGTTGGCGAGCCCGATGTTGACGTCGCGGTACGTCGTTTCGGCGAGCTTGGCGAGTTCGGATGCTTCGGCCGAACCAAGATCCCAGACGCCGTTTTCGCGTGCGAGGTCGGGGCGCTCGTCAAAGTCGAGTACTTCGTTGTAGAACGCGGTCGCCTGCTTGGCACCTTCAACGGAGAGACCACCAATGAGCTTGGGGTATTTGCGCAGGTCCTCGAAGACTCGACCGGTGAGAACACGTTCGGGCGAGAAGACGAGGTGGAAGTCTTTGCCCTCGGTAAGGCCAGAGACTTCTTCGAGCAGCGGCTTCCACCGGTTGCGGGTCGTGCCAACCGGCAGCGTGGTCTCGTAAGACACGAGAGTGCCAGCAGTGAGGTGCTCGCCAAGGGAGCGCGTGGCGACATCCATCCAGCCGAAGTCAGGCTTAGCGTCTTTGTCGACGAACAGCGGGACAACCAGAACGACAGCATCCGCGCCGGGAATAGCGTCGGCGTAGTCAGTCGTGGCACGCAGTTTGCCTGCGGGAACGAGTTCGCTCAGCTTCTCTTGCAGGTGTGCTTCGCCGGGGAACGGCTCGATGCCTTTATTGACGAGGTCGACGAATGCGGCGTTGATGTCAACGCCAACAACGTCGTGGCCCTTCGAAGCGAATTGAACAGCCAAAGGGAGGCCGATCTTACCGAGAGCAACAACTGCGATTTTCACGAGAGAACGAGTCCTTTGATTGAAAGTGGTCCGCGATTCGTGCGCACCGAAGTGGATCAGTAAACGACTTTAGTCGTCGGAATTGGAACCCTGCCGAGAGATCTCATCCTGCAGGCGAGCCTCAGCGAGAGCGAGCTGGCGAGCAAGTTGAGTGTTAGCCCGGCTGAGTTGAGTTGAACGCTTGAAATCAGTGACCACGTAGAGCAGGAACGCCACGATGAAGCCGTAGAGCAACAGGTCCGTACCGCGGCCGATGCCTACGGCATTGGCCACTGCGGTCAGCAAGCCGGGGGAAAGGATGACGACGACCCCGCCGATCACGGCAAGGAACACCAGCATGCGCCGAACAGCGAGGTGACGTGCGCTGGGTGTCGCCCGAATGAGGTAGAAGGCGATCGCCAATAACGCAACGATCAGAATGATTTGAATGAGCATGCGCGTATCCCTAGTTCACTACGAGATCGAAAAGAATATTGATCGAGTTGAGAAGCGACTGTCCTTTTGCTTTGGAGTAATCCGTGTAAAGCACTTCGACAGGGCTCTCGCCCCAGGGCAACCCGGTTCGACCCAGTTGCAGCACGATCTCTGTCGCGTGGGCCATGCGGTCTTGTTGAAGAGTGAGGCGGGATGCCGCTTCGAGGCTCAACACCCGAAGTCCGTTGTGCGCATCGGTGAGTTTCAGCCCGGTCGTCACGTTGGTGACGCCGACCGCAGTTTTGAGAACGATGCGCTTCAAGATGCCGGGATTGGTGCGGTCGTCGAGAAAACGGGATCCGAACACAATGTCGAGCTTCTCTGTGCGAGCCCGCTCCAGCATCTGGAGCGCGTCAATAATCCGGTGTTGGCCGTCGGCATCGAAGGTGATGATGTGTTCGCAGCCGGGCTGTGCCACGGCGTAGGAAATGGCGGTCTGAAGAGCGGCACCCTGTCCGAGATTCAGCGGGTGGGAGATGACTCGTGCTCCGGCGGCGGCGGCGGCGTGCGCCGAACCATCGGTGCTGCCGTCATCGACGCACACAATGTTGGCAAAGTGGCCTCGAAGCTCGGAGACGACGCCGCCAATCACTGAGGCTTCGTTGTAGAGGGGGATAACGATCCAAGTCGAGGTGTCGAGTCCAGACTGCGAGGCCTCGTTGCTTGATTCGGTATGCATAGCGTCCATTCTGTCAGAACGCGATAACCTTGGAGTTCGGCATTCCCGCCGCAATTTTTGGAGTCACATTTCCTGTGGATGAATTGTCAGATGCGAAGGTTGACCCCTCGGCAGATGTAGCAGCTACGGCGCAAATTGGTCCGGGAAGCTCTGTGTGGCATCTGGCCCAGGTTCGGGAGAACGCCGTGCTCGGTTCTCAGTGCATTATTGGCCGCGGCGCATACATCGGTTCCGGTGTTGTTCTTGGCGACAATTGCAAGGTGCAGAACTACGCGCTGGTCTACGAGCCCGCGATTCTCGAAGCCGGTGTCTTTATCGGGCCAGCCGTTGTACTAACCAATGACACCTATCCGCGAGCGATTTCCCCTGACGGCTCGATCAAGAGCGCCCACGACTGGACACCGGTGGGCGTCACGATCAGAACGGGAGCCGCTATCGGCGCTCGAGCAGTGTGCGTTGCGCCCGTCGAGATCGGCCGATGGGCAACCGTGGCAGCAGGAGCAATCGTCACTAAAGACGTGCCTGCCTTCGCCCTTATGGCAGGAGTGCCCGCGCGGCGCATCGGCTGGGTCGGCAAGTCAGGCTTGCGTCTCGTCGAGTCGGAGTCGGGCTGGGTATGCCCGCAGACCGGCGAGAAGTACATCGAGATTGACGGAGTTTTGAGAGAGGAAGTGGACGCATGAGCCTAGAACTCATCCCCGCAGCGAAACCAATCATTGGCGACGACGAGCGAGCAGCTGTCGACCGGGTAATGCGCAGTGGCATGATCGCCCAAGGGCCAGAGGTGGCCACTTTCGAGCAAGAGTTTGGCGAGCACTTCGTCGAGGGACGCCAGTGTGTCGCTGTCAACTCTGGCACCGCGGGCCAACACCTCGGCCAGCTTGCTGCCGGTATCGGCCCCGGTGACGAAGTTATCGTTCCCTCCTTTACGTTCGCAGCGACGGCGAACTCTGTGGCGCTCACGGGTGCGACTCCCGTGTTTGTCGATATCGAACCCGACTATTTCAGCATTGACCCCGCAGCGGTCGAAGCGGCGATTACGCCGCGCACCCGCGCGATAATGCCCGTACACCTCTATGGGCATCCCGCCGTCATGAACGAACTTGTGGCAATCGCCAAGAAGCATGACCTGATGATTTTTGAGGATGCTGCTCAGGCTCACGGAGCCTCGCTCGGCGGTCGCAAGGTTGGCACGTTCGGAACCTTTGGCATGTTCAGCCTGTATCCGACGAAGAACATGACGAGCGGAGAGGGCGGAATGGTCGCGTGTGATTCTCCCGAAATCGTTCGCGCCACGAAGCTGTTGCGCAACCAGGGTATGGAACGCCAGTACGAGAACGAAGTCATCGGCTTCAACGCTCGAATGACCGACATCCATGCCGCCATCGGACGTGTCCAGCTCACGAAGGTGGACGCCTGGACAGCGACACGGCAATCGAATGCTGCGTTCTTCAACGAAAACCTCCGCGGGGTTGTCGTACCTCCTGTTGCTGACGACGCCGTCCACGTGTACCACCAGTACACAATTCGGGTCGAGAGCGACCGCGATAATTTCGCCAAAGCGCTGCGGGAAGAATTTGCGGTGGGCTCCGGTATTTACTATCCGATTCCGAACCACAGGCTTCCCTCGCTCACGCAGTTCGCACCCGATCTTGACTTGCCGCAAACAGAGAAGGCCGCTCAAGAAGTGCTCTCGCTCCCGGTTCATCCCTCGCTCTCGCAGGATGACCTCGAGCGCATCGTAACGGCGGTTAACTCCCTCGCTCAGGCAGGAAGCTAATGGCCGCGCTACGGGCCGGGCTGCTCGGCGTCGGCATGATGGGGCGACACCATGCCCGCGTTCTTCGAGAGATAGACGGCGTGGAGCTTGTGGCGATTGCTGACCCAGGAGGCGACCCACACGGAGTAGCGGGTGACCTGACGGTACTGCCCGACATCGAGTCGCTTATCGCAGCAGGACTCGACATCGCAGTCGTTGCCGTACCCACGCGTTTCCATGAGGACGCAGCGCTCAAGCTTGCCGCCGCCGGTGTTCACACCCTCGTGGAGAAGCCAATTGCCGAGACTGTCGAAGCTGGGCAGCGCATGGTGGAAGCGTTCGAAGCTGCCGGCCTTGTCGGTGCAGTCGGACACATTGAGCGTTTCAACCCGGCACTCCAGCAGCTGCGCAAGCGAATCGAAGCGGGCGACCTGGGCGAGGTATTCCAGATTGCTACGCGCCGACAGGGACCGTTCCCGTCGCGCATCGCGGACGTTGGGGTCGGCAAAGACCTCGGTTCGCATGACATTGATCTCACCGCTTGGGTCGCACAGAGCACGTATGCCACCGTCTTTGCGCAGACCGCTCTCAAGAGCGGGCGTGAGTACGAAGACATGATCATCGCGTCGGGGCGCCTAGCCAATGGCATCATCGTCAACCACGTGGTGAACTGGCTCAGCCCGATGAAGGAACGTATCACGATCGTCACCGGAGAGACCGGCACGTTTGTGGCCGATACCTCTACGGGCGATCTCACTCTGTTCGCCAACGGCACCTTCCCGCTTGAGTGGGAGTCTGTCACTGCGTTTAGAGGCGTAAGCGAAGGCGACGTCACCCGGTTCGCGTTCCCGAAACGAGAGCCCCTTCGCGTTGAGCATGAAGCATTCCGGGATGCTGTTCTAGGTTTGCCGAGCGAGATTGTCACCATGCAGCAGGGCCAGCGCACTCTCGCTGTCGTTGAGGGCGTTATCGAGTCCGCTCGAACGGGACAGTCCGTGAGCTTTTGAACGATGGATCCGAAGTCCACCGTGCAGCGTGATGGGGGAGTGCTGAGCACGACAGGCACCGTCGCGATTGCGTCGCGAATTTTTGCTCCAGAGCCGGCGGCGGCATCCTTTCGGCTCACGGCATTGGCCAATGCGTTGTCGCGGGCCGGCACTCGCACCGTAGTGATTACGTCTACGTTCACCCCTGAGACTAATGACGCGACGGATGCCGTCGATCAGAGGGTCATCGTTCGCCGGTTCCCTGTGTTGCGCAATCGCGACGGATACGTCCGGGGATACTTGCAGTATCTGAGCTTCGATATTCCACTCATTTTCCGCTTGCTTTTCGCGCGCGGAATAGACGCGGTAGTCGTCGAACCTCCACCGACGACAGCGGCGGTGGTTCGCGTTGTGTGCGCGATCCGAAGAATTCCCTATTTCTACTATGCGGCCGATATTTGGGCGGATGCCTCAACAACGGTAGCGAGCAGCATGGTGGTGCGCGTCGTCCGTGCGGTAGAGGGCTG
This sequence comes from Salinibacterium sp. SWN248, assembly GCF_015864575.1. GTDB lineage: Bacteria > Actinomycetota > Actinomycetes > Actinomycetales > Microbacteriaceae > Rhodoglobus. The sequence continues at coordinate 1,111,406 of NZ_JADYWW010000001.1, forward strand.
GGCGCTTCGCGGCGCTCGCGGAGTGCTCTCCGTCTCATCGACCGTCACTGTCAGGCTCAAAGAGCTCGGAATCTCGACGCGAGTGTTCGAGGTGGGCAACGGTGTCGACACTGAGTTGTTCGCTCACGAGGGCGCTGCGTACGCCGATGATTCGCCGTATTTTCTGTATGCGGGAACGGCTTCTGAGGTGCACGGCGCCACCATTTTTGTTGATGCGTTGAGTTCTGTGCGTGAGACATATCCGAACGCGCGCATCATTTTCGTCGGCCAGGGTTCTGATCGTTCAGAGCTTGAGCGCCTCGGCAAGGAGCTGGGCGATGACGCTGTTGAATTTCTCCCTAGGGTTCCTCCTGCACGGGTCGCGGAGATGTTGCGCTCGGCGGTAGCGTCGCTCGCCAGCGTGAAGCCGGGAGTCGGGTATGACCTCGCCTTCCCGACCAAGCTCTACGCCTCGGTTGCGTGCGGTACTCCCGCAGTCTTTGCGGGAGCGGGCCCGGCTGCGCAATTCGTTTCTGATCTCGATGCCGGTTGGGTTTGTGGCTATGACGCGGCTGACGTTGCCGCGGCAATGACCGCAGCCCTCGACGCCGAACGCACGACTTTAGATCGCGCGGCTCTGGCTGCTCGCGCCGCACAGGCAGTTTCTATTACATCAATCGCGCACGCAGGTGCACAGTTCATTATTGACAATACGTTTGACTCACGCGCGAGCGATGAGCCTCCAGCAAGGAACACCACACCATGAGATTGATACTGAAGACGCTTCGGGAACTCGTCCCGCTTCTGCCCGACCGCGCCCAGCGATTCTTGTGGGGCTACATTGTGGCATCAACGTCGTTGGCAATCCTCGACATCGCGGCCCTCGGCCTCCTCGCTATCTCGCTGAGTTCGATGGTGGCGAACCTGCCAGTACAGCTTCCCCTCATTGGCGCGGTTCCCACCGAAAGCTATGTCTGGATCGTGCTGACGGTCTCCCTGCTCATCATCACGAAGTCGATCTTGAGCATCAGCCTTCAGTGGGTCGCCACCCGCCGCTTTGCCTCGTACGAACTTGAAATTGGCGACAAACTCTTCAACGCCTACATTCGGGCGCCCTGGTCTGACCGTCTGAAGCGCAGCACCGCACAGTTGGTTCGCTTGGCCGATGTCGGAATCGCGAACACGATTTCTTCGTTCCTGCTGCCTGCCATGACGATGCCGACGCTCGTGATAACGGCGGTGTCCATTTTTGCGGTTCTCGTCATTGCGCAGCCTGCTACGGCTCTCATCACTGTCGTGTACCTCGGCGGGATGGCTGTGCTGCTTGCTGCCGTCGTCTCGCGCAAGTCAGTTCAGGCGGGGCGGGCGAACCGCGACTACTCGTTCGCCGTCGCGACTCTGATGACCGACATGGTGTCAGCTCTCAAAGAGATCACGCTCCGCAACAAGGCCTCCGAAGTGGCAGAAGTCGTTCACTCGAATCGTATTCACACCACGAGAGCCCGTGCGAACATCAACTTCTTGTCCGCCGTGCCGAAGTTTGTCTTGGATGCGGCTCTGATCGGTGGATTCTTACTGGTCGGAGGGTTCGCCTATATCGGTGGCGGCCTTCCCGACGCACTCGCAGCGGTTGCAATTTTTGGCGTTGCAGGCTTCCGGCTAGTGCCGGCTCTCACTGGTTTTCAGTCGGTTCTCACCGTTACTCACGCGAGCTCGCCGCACGTGCAGGCAGTCATCGACGACATTTACCAGTCGCGCGTCTACATCGAGCGTGCGGAGACAATTGGGCACGACCCGATCGGGGAGTCACCTCGCTCGCTCGAGCTTGAGAACGTCAGCTTTACCTATGACGGCTCAACGCTGCCGGCGATCGACGAAGTCAATTTGACGATTCCGATGGGCAGCACACTGGGTCTGGTCGGATCATCCGGAGCGGGTAAGAGCACGCTGGTCGACATCCTTCTGGGGCTTCTGGTTCCCTCGGACGGTTCCATTGAGCTCGATGGCGAACCGCTGGAAAATGTACTCGCTTCGTGGCGGGCACGCGTTGGTTATGTGCCACAGGATGTAGCGATTTTTGAGGGTTCGATTGCTCAGAACGTCGCGCTCGTCTGGAACACCGCGTTTGACCCCGAGCGCGTGGAGAGTGCGCTTCGCCGCGCACAACTATGGACAACAGTGGAGTCTCGCCCCGACGGCATGAACTCGCCAGTGGGCGAACGAGGAATGTCACTGTCTGGTGGGCAACGACAACGACTCGGAATCGCTCGCGCTCTGTACGCCGATCCCCTGATTCTCGTGCTCGATGAGGCAACGAGTGCGCTCGACACTAAAACGGAGTCGGATGTTGCTGCCGCGATTCGATCGCTGCGTGGCGAAATCACGATTGTTTCTGTTGCGCACCGCCTGTCAACGATCCGCGACAACGACCAGGTGTGCTTCATGCGTGATGGTCGGATCGTCGCTGTGGGAAGCTTCGATGAACTCGTGGCTCAGGTGCCGGAGTTCGCAGAGCAAGCAGCTCTCGCTGGCATTAGCTAACGCGCCGGGAGGGTTCTAGCGTTTTTCGCTCAGGTACGTAAGAGCTGCGGCGTCTCCAAAGACGGCCCCGGCCGAGCGATGACGCTTATTGAGCAGCCAGGCGGTGCGGATCGCGGCCACGTCGAGGGCAATCACAAGGTCAAACTTGTGCGAGACCGTGACCGGCGTGTGGCGGTAGGCCCGCGCAAAAACGCGCGAGGGATCGGTGGGGCTCAGAGAGTTTATGAGTCGGCCGAGTGGCGTTCTGGTGAGGGCGGCGCGAAGCTGGGGGGCCTTCACCGCTGCCAGAAGACGATCCGCAAACGGCGCTTTATTGCTGTGCAGCGAATGGATGGTCGCACTCTGGGCGTAGGGCTTTGTGGCGTGTTTCGCAGGCTCTCGTGTCGCGATCGTGAGGCTCACCTCTCGCTGCGCGGCGGCGGCAAGTGCATCCACCAACCCCATTGCGGAATAGTTGCTGTCGAGTCGCTCAAGAACTTCGGCGTCGTTTGATACCAGCACGAGCACTGTTAAAGCGGTCATCGGGGGATGCTCCCTGGCGTAACACGGTTGGTCCACTCCGAAATGCGGGGCTCGAGTTGCTTGAGACGCTCGAAACGCACGGCAGACTCTTTCGCCTCGGACTGCGCCTGCGGTCCCGAGCTAACAACCAGCTCGCTCAGTTCGATGAGGGCTGTAGCAAAGCTCTCGGCTGACACCTCGGCGGCAGCCACCCACCGAGGGTAGTCCTGAAGAACCGTGGTCGACGCGGTTTCTGGGTGATGCAGCGACGCGATGGGCAGACCGGTTCCGGCATACTCATAAACTTTGCCACTCGAAATATAGGTGCTCTGGCCCAGCACAAGTAGCAGCGCATCAAAGCGGGAATAGACCTCAGCCACGTTCGTCTTGCTCACAATGCCCATGTAGCGGACACCATCCGCGGCATAGCTCTCGATCAGTTCGAGCATCTCTGCGTTGGGAACTGAATAGTGGCCAAGTCGGCCGTGAATTTCCAGCGTCGAATTGGCGAGGAGGGGAGAGCGCGAGCGCGCGTGACGCCATCCCTCGAGAGTTTCCCGAACCGGCATGGGGCCGTAGATCGTTCCTAGATAGCCAAAAGTGAGGCTGCCCTGAGGTGCCTGTCGGTCGATCTGCCCCGCCAGAAATTCGGGGTCGAATCCGTTGGTGACGACCTGAAACTTTGAGGCATCGGGGGGGAACTCGCGCGCATGCCAGTCGAGAATTGGCTTGTTCACAAACCACACTTCGCTTGCACTGGCGATTAGCTTCTTTTCCCAGCGAGCGGATCGAGAGAAACGGGAGCCAATACGCGAGCCTCGGTACATGTCCAGGTGCCAGGTGTCGCGGTAGTCCATGACAAAAGGAACGCCGTAACTTTTGTGGAGGTAATAGCCGGGAAGAAAATCGACGTTGGGGTTTGCTGTGCCGATGACGAGATCTACCGGCGTCGTGCGGTGCACCTCGCGTGCAGCCGAAACGAGCGGACCGCGCCAGGAGCCATAGCGGGGCTCGGGGAAGGCGATTCGTTCGCGAAGTGCGGTGAGAAAACTCCAGAGCAGTGGAGATTCGACGCGGAGACGACCCCAACGTGACAGGTCGGTCTCGCCGCGGGAGAGGTCAAAGGGAACCCGAATCACTGAGATCGACGGGTGGATCTGCTTCTCGGCGAGTTCGTCAGTGCCCGTGAGCGACTCGAACGTCTCGCGAGTGGCGGTGAGGACGGTGACGCGCCATCCTGCTTGCGCATACATGTTGGCGGTTGCGAGTGCTCGGTACATTCCTGCGCCGCGAGCGGGGGGATAGCCCCAAGCAATGTAGAGCAGGTGAGGTTTAGGCACTCATGAACCCTACTATTGAACTATGGCGCCGCTCCGGATTCTCTGCATTTCGTTTTCTCCGATCGAACGGGACGCACGCGTGTTGCGACAGCTCGGAGTGCTCGCTGAATTCGGCGACGTCACGACTGTGGGCTACGGCTCTCAGCCCTCAGATGCCGCGGCTCACGTGGAGATCCCCGCGAATCTGCCGTCGCTTCCGCAGACGGTGGGTGGAGTCGCGCTCCTTGCGCTTCGCCAATGGTCGCGAGCTGAACTCGCCGCTCCCGCAGTGCAATTTGCTCTCAGCGCTCTCGCCTCCGAACGGTTCGACCTCATCGTGGCGAACGATGCGAGGGCGATCCCCGCTGCTCACGCGCTTGCTCACGGGGCTCCAGTGTGGGCTGACCTCCATGAGTGGGCGCCGGAGGAACGTACTCACGTGCTGTCCTGGCGACTTCTTGTTGCCCCGTTGATGCGTCATATCTGCGCCACGTATCTCACCCGCTCAGCTGCTGTTTCGACAGTGTGTGACTCGATCGCGGGTCTCTATGAGCGCGACTACCTCGTCCGCCCCACGGTGGTGCGCAACTCAACGCATTGGCGAGATCTTTCGCCGTCACCTGCAGATCCCACGACGATCCGCATGGTTCACAGCGGAGCAGCAATCCACGGGCGGAATCTTGAAGCAATGATCGATACCACTCGCGAGTTGGGGGAGGGCTACTCGTTAGACCTGTTCCTTGTCGCTGGTGGTGACGGAGGGGCCTATCTCCGCAAATTGAAGGCACGAGCCGAGGGACTAGCTTCCGTGCGCTTCAATGCACCGGTGACCCCAGCGGAACTTCCCGGAGTGTTGAACGCGTTCGATATCGGCGTGTTCTGGATTCCCCCGACACACACCAACGCGCGCTATACCCTTCCGAATAAGTTCTTTGACTATGTCCAGGCCAGACTCGCGATTGCGGTTGGACCAAGCATCGAGATGCGACAGCTGGTCGAGAGCAAGGATCTAGGGGTGGTGAGCTTGGGTTTTGAGGTTGCCGACTGTGTGGCATCCATTCGTTCATTGACGATGAATGACATTGCAGAAATGAAGTTGCGCGTCGACGCGGCCTCGAGAGAGCTGAGCTTCGAGCACGATGGCGAAGTGATGCGGTCAATCGTTCGCCGTGCAGCGCTGACGGATTCGACGGCCACGTGAGTTCTACACCCGGGATTGCCCGGCGACTGATGCGCGGGCTCAAGATCGGCGTGAAGCGGGTCGTCATTGGGCTGTTGTTGGCCTTGCCGCCCGCCGTCCAGCTGAAAGTATTGCCAGCATCTCAACGCTATGACGCATCCCAGATTCCTGAGCCCGCGAGTGTTGATCGGGATGCTCGTGCGCGGTTGTTCATCGCACCAGCAAACTCAGCCGGCCAGGGATGGGCCTGGGCGCACGCAGTAAATAACTTTGTAGACGGTAGCGTGTCAACAAATATGGCGGTTGTCGGGCCTCACGATTTCGGGTTTGGATGTGGCGAGCCGGTGCCTCTGGGCACCTATCGGTGGTCACGGCGTTGGCAGCGGGCTCAGCGCGCGGCGGTTCCGGCCCAGTTCACTCACGTGCTTGTCGAATCTGACCGGCCTCTCTTTGGCGATGCTCACGAGCGCACCGCGGCAGCGGACATTGATGATCTGGTCGCTGCCGGTGTTTCTGTCGGGTTGCTGTTCCACGGCAGCGACATTCGTTTGCCGAGCCGTCATGCCGCAAGGATGACATGGTCGCCATTTCACGGGGATCGATGGTCGCTCACCCCGGCACTGCAACAGCGTGCATCCGAACTCCAACGGCGGCTTGCGGAGTCACCTTTGCCCATCTTCTATTCGACCCCCGATCTGGCTCTGGACGTTCCGAACGGAAAATGGCTTCCTGTGGTTGTCGACCCATCCGCGTGGGAGGTCGGTGAACCGGCGTTGTCTCATGGCGGCGTTCCTGTTGTCGCACATGCCCCGAGCAAGGCTGCCGTGAAGGGGTCAGACCTTGTCGATCCTGTGATGGCGAAGCTCGACGCCGAGGGGCTTATTCGTTATGTCCGCGTGGAGAATGTTCCTTCCGCCCGCATGCCCGCCGTGTACACGTCGGTGGACATCGTTCTTGATCAATTCAGCTTGGGGATCTATGGAGTCGCCGCCTGTGAGGCAATGGCAGCAGGGCGCGTTGTGGTCTCTTTTGTGTCGGATCAAGTGCGCGAATTCGTCTCAGCCGCGACGGGGTTGACGCTTCCCATCATCGACATTTCGCCTGATGCGATCGAGGCAGAAATGCGCGCGCTTGTGGCTGATCCTGAACGGATGCTCGAGAGCGCACGCCGAGGACCGGAGTTCGTGCGCACGGTGCACAACGGTCGGCTGAGCGCGAAAGTGCTCGAAGAGTTCCTCGAGCGCTAACGGGGTAACTAACTCTGCGGGCGACACAAAACATTAGGCTGGCTTCGGCGAAAGATGCTGAGCTGGCGTCAGGCCGCGTGTGTTGTGCAAGAGATACGGCGAAGGGAATGCGTCTAGTGCAGGCTGTAACCAGAGCAGTGGCGGCGATGATCGCGTTGCTCCCGGAGCGAGTGAGCGCTCGGCTGCGTGCGAAAAACTACCGCTATAGCGTTGCCGACGTTCCTGCCGCCCCCGTGGCCAAGGACACTGCTATTCGCCTTTATATCGCCCCGGTCAACTTTGCGGGTCAAGGTTTTCAATGGGCTCGTGCGGCGGAGAAGCTCCCGAACGTATCGGCGATCAGCATGCACTACGTGAAACCGGGGGATTTCGGGTACCCGGTCGATAACCCAGTACCGGTGAACGTGACTCGATTTTCTCGCTCCTGGCAGCAGCGGCAGTTTGCGGCAGTGAGTAACAACTTTTCTCACGTGATCGTCGAAGCAAACCGCGCAATGTTTGGAACGCTGTTCGATTCTGAGACGGAAAAGGAAATACGCGCTCTCCGAGCAGGAGGAGTTGCGGTCGCGGCCCTGTGCCACGGCACGGAACTACGTCTTCCGAGCCGTCACCAGAAAATCGATCAGTGGTCGCCGTTCAACGATGTCGAGTGGCCGTTGATTCCTGAGTTTGAGCGCAAGGCGATGCTGACGCGTCAGGTCTTGAGTTCGACGGGCATTCCGGTATTCGTTTCAACGCCCGAGCTGCTTCTTGACTGGCCGGAGGCGCAGTGGCTTCCGATTGTCATTGACATCGAGCGGTGGGTGCGAACAGACGCGCCGCTCCAACATCCTGTACTTCGAGTCGTACACGCGCCCTCAAAAGATACGGTCAAGGGAACCCACTTGATTGACGAAACCATGCGTCGACTCCACGAAGAAGGAGTGGTCGATTACCGAGTTGTTCGAGGTATTCCCGCGGCAGAAATGCCGGCAGAAATTGGCAAAGCGGACATTGTGATCGATCAGTTCAGGATCGGAAACTACGGCACGGCCGCGATCGAAGCGATGGCGGCTGGTCGGCTGGTGATATCGCATGTGCACGACCAAGTCAGGGACCACGTGCGAGCGGTGTCGTCTAGAGAACTGCCCACCGTTGAGGCGACGCCCGATTCGCTCGAGCACACAATTCGCGATATCGCAGCTCGTCGAGAGCGCTATCTCCCTGTCGCGGCCGCGGGACCAGAGTTTGTGCGCGAGCTACACGATGGCCGTCTGAGCTCCCGGATCCTCGCCTCGTTTCTCGGGCAACCCACCCTTTAGAGCGCCGCTGTCGCTCGTTTGGGGGAGCCCTGTGCGGACCGCTGGCTATATCGTGGTTTCAACTATTGGTTTAGAGTTATCTGAAGTGTGTTGTCCGAGGGGGACTGAATTGGTTGCAATATCTGACGTAAAGCGGGGCTCATTCCGAGCCCTTGGCATGGGCTTAGCTTCGCTGCTGCTCGCGACAATCATGGTCTCGCAGGCAGCGCCACAGCAGGCATCTGCTATTTCCGGCAGCGAATTCGACCCCGGAAACATCATCAGTGATGCCGAGTTCTACAACGGAAACGCGATGACTGAAGCAGAGATTCAGTCGTTCCTCAACTCGAAGTCGGGGATCTTGAAGACCCTCCGTCAGACGGTCAGCACTCGTGACCGAGAAGTCTCGCAAACCACGGGAAACCTCATTTGCGAGGAGATTAAGGGCGGCAGCAACCTGCTGGCATCGACGATGATTTATCGCGCCCAGGTGGCGTGTGGCATCAGTGCCAAGGTGATCCTTGTGACCCTGCAAAAAGAGCAGGGGCTGATCACTAATTCCAGCCCGACGTACCACAACATCAACTTCGCTCTCGGCTACGGTTGCCCCGATACCCCGGCGGGCTGCTCCGGCAGTTACGAAGGCTTCGGGTACCAAGTCTTTACGGGTACTCGCCAGTTCAAGGCCTACAAAGCCGCGAATTTCGCCAAGCAGCCTGGCACCCACACCATTGCCTACTTCCCGAACAATTCTTCGTGTGGCAGCAAGTCGGTCAAGGTCACCAACTATGCGACGGCGGCTCTCTACAACTACACCCCTTACGTTCCGAATTCGGCAGCGCTGGCTAATCTGGGCGGTCTCGGCGATGACTGCTCTTCCTACGGAAACCGCAACTTCTGGTACTACTACTACTCGTGGTTCGGCAATCCCACCGATATCAAGCCCACCGCCGCTGTGGACCGTATCGGTGGCGCGAACCGCTATGAGACCTCGTCTCTGCTGGTGAACGAGAGCTACCCCGACACCGGCGTGGACAAGGTGTACATCGCTACTGGCGCGCAGTTCCCGGATGCGCTGAGTGCGTCGAGCGCGGCCGCAGTGTCGGACGCTCCGCTGTTACTGGTGTCGACGAACTCGGTGACCAGCACGATCAAGAATGAGCTTGTGCGCTTGGCTCCCAAAGAGATTATTGTTCTCGGCGGTTCGTCGATCGTCTCAGACTCCGTGTTTGCCACCCTGCAAACCCTCTCGCCCTCGGTATCGCGTGTCTATGGCAGTAACCGCTATGAGACTTCGAGATTGATCGCAGCCGCGACGTTCCCGGCGGGTTCCACCACGACCGCATTCATTGCAACGGGCAGCACATTCCCGGATGCTCTTTCCGCAGGTCCGGCGGCGGCGGCCGCCGGCGGCCCCATGATCTTGGTCAAGGGGAGCGCCGACACCCTTGACGCCCCGACGCTCGAACTTCTCGCGAGCCTCGGCGTGACCAACGTCTCCATTGCAGGCGGCACCGGTGCTGTTTCTGCGGGAATCCAAAGCCAACTTGGTTCATTGTTCGGCGCAGGTAATGTCGCCCGCTATGGCGGCGCCGATCGCTACGCTACCTCGGCCGCGATCAACGAATCGGGCTTCGAAGCAGCCGACACCGTGTACTTTGCCACGGGCAAGAATTTTCCAGATGCGCTCTCGGGCGCGGCGGCAGCGGGAGCGCAGGGTGCTCCGCTGTATGTGGTTGGAACGTCGTGCGTACCTAAGGCAGCGCTGCAGGCGGTCATCGATCTTGGTGCCACAAAGGTGGTCGTTCTGGGAGGCACTGGGGTTCTGACCTCGGACGTAGCGCGCTACAAGAACTGTTCCTAACAGACAGTCATGCCTGTTCAGCGGATGCTTTCGCTGAACAGGAGCCGTGCTCGTGAATTCCACTCGTAGACTTGACCACATGAGAGTAATGGTTACGGGCGGCGCAGGATACATCGGGGCGCACACCTCGCGACTCTTAGCTGATCGTGGCGATTATGTCCTTGTCGTTGACGATCTCGTGACAGGGTCTGCCGACCGTATTCCGGGGATTCCCGTAGTCAGTTTCAACTTGGCAAACGGCTCGTCGGCGCGGCTCGAGAGCTTGATGCGTGAACACCGCATCGATGCGGTCATCCACTTTGCTGCGCAAAAGCAAGTCGGCGAGTCAGTGGAAAAACCTGCGTGGTACTACGAGCAAAACGTCGGTAGTGTCGCTCAGCTGTTGATGGCGATGCAGCAGGCCGAAGTGCACAAGTTGGTCTTTTCGTCGTCGGCCGCGGTCTACGGCGAAGCCTCCGGGACCATCACTGAAGACGCGGTAGCGCGCCCGATCAACCCCTACGGAGCGACCAAGCTCGCTGCAGAACAGTTGATATCGGCATCCGCTCTCTCGTGGCCCCTGCGCGCCGCCAGTCTTCGCTACTTCAACGTGGGCGGTGCTGGCCGTCCCGAGCTTGGGGACACCCAGACGCTCAACCTCATCCCGATTTGTTTTGAGCAGATTGCTGCGCATAAATCTCCGCTCATTTTTGGGAACGACTATGACACAGTCGATGGCACGTGCGTTCGTGATTACGTTCACGTGAGTGATGTCGCGGATGCCCATCTTGCGGTTCTTGATGCCCTTCCCGACGAACCTGGCAACGAAGTGCTCAACATCGGCACGGGGGTGGGAACGTCGGTTCGCGAAATGGTGGATGCGATTCTCGCGGTGAGTGGAAGTGACCTTATTGCGGAGGTTCGCGAACGTCGCAGGGGCGACCCAGCAGCGGTCGTGGGGGCAGTGGACCGTATGAAGGAACTCACTGGCTGGAGCGCCACGATGAGCGTTGCCGACATCGTTGAATCAGCGTGGGAGTCGCGCCAGTACTTTGCAGCGCTCGCGCAGCGCTCCTAGACCCCCGACTGAGGCTTGGTGTCGAGGGCGTTTCGCCAGCTGAGCTCACGGGCTGCTTTGACACAGCACACGACGAAGGTGAGCCAACCGAACTCGATCAGCAGCGAGCTCTCTGCGAATGCGCTCACGATGAGCGCAAGCAGTACAAGAGCCGGCCAAGCAAAGACAATGCTGCGCCGGCGCGAGGCAAGCAACCACGAGCGCATAAAAGCCAGACCGAGGAGTCCTAAGAAGATCAGGAATCCCACGAGGCCGAGCTGGAACCACACGTCGAGATACGCGTTGTGGGCAGAGTCGGGAACACGCCCACCGAAGTTGCCGAACGCGGTGAACGGCGCAAGCTCGTCATTCCACGGACCGATCCAACCCCAGCCTTCGAGGCGGTGGACTTCTCCGAGATCCCAGAGCTGTCGCCAGACTCGCAGTCGGTAGGTCAGGTCGCCACTGGCGTCGAAGGACGCGACGATGGCAACTCGCGAGACCCAGCTGATAATCGCAACGGTCGCCACGAATCCGATGAGCACAATTTGCCAGTAGCGCCGGCGGCCGGAAGGAACGCGACGTAGCGCGTAGAGCGCTGCGCTCGCCGCGAGGATGACGAGCGCGACCCCGAAAGCGAGGGGCGATTGCGAGAGCAGCAAAACGACGCTCGCGAGCACGAGGGAGCCGATCGCGAACCCGCGTTGCAAGGATTTCGTTCGCAACTCTGTCGCGAACGTAATGAGTGCAATCACGGCAATGATGCCGAGTTGGTTGCGCGATCCAAGGATTCCTTGGATGGGGTCAGTGGTCCCCAGATTTCCGGCAATCGAGAGGGCTTGGAGGGAAGTGTCGAACACGAGCCCGGTCAGAATTTCAAGCCCAAGGGAGACCACCAGAACAAACCTCAAGACATCGCCAAAAGCCCGAACGATCTGGATGGTGTCCCGTACCAAGGCGATGTAGATGCCGAGCACAGTGAAGATGAGCATGTAACTCACCGCACCGATCGACTCAAGCGTGTATTGACTCCAGAAGACAGATAGCCAGGCCCAAGCGGTGAACGCCATGAGCGAGATGGGAACGAGCGCGCGCCACCCGATATTGCGCCATTGGGCGGCAAGAGACGTGGCGACAAGTACAACAAGGCTCAGCACGATAGCGAGGAGTCCCGCATTGCCGATGGTCTGGCGAAGAGCGAATGCACACAGCGCGGTTCCCACGCTCGCGGTGGCGAGCACTGAGGAGACGCGGGGGGATCCGAGGATGGCGGCACCGGTGTCGATGGCGACTCGATAGCGCGGGGGAGGCTGAATCATGATGAGCGCACCATCCAATCGGGCCGTTTGGTCTTGACCGCAATAATCACCAGCAGTGCGAGAGCATACTCGCCGATGAGCCTGCTTTCGGGGATGCTCTGCACAACAAGCGCCACCATCACGAGAATAGGCAGAAGCGATAGCGGCGAGTAAGGCTCAACGCCAGCGGCCGCCTTCTGGGGTGGGTCGATCGCGGTGAACCATGCCCGCACGAGTGTTGACGCAACAAACACGGCGAACACGACGACTCCGACGATCCCGAGTTGCAGCCACACATCAAGCCAGGTGTCGTGCGCTTGAAGCTGCACGACACCGTTGCGGATGACGCGGTCCTTGAACGGTTCGACCCACGGCATCCAGAAACTGATCCAGCCCCACCCGAAGGCTGGACGCTGCTGAGCGAGCCCAATGACGGTCTGCCAAATTTCGGCACGCCCGGTAAGGTCACTGCTCTTGCCGAGCAACCCGAAAATTGTGTCACGGAGGGCGAATGCGGTTGCCGCTGCGGCAACGGCGAGCGCAACGAAACCAACTGCGGTGCGGTGTCGGGCGCGTTCGGTGCGGCGACGGCGGATGATGAGAAGTCCGAGAGCGGTGAGGGTGACGGCTGCCAGCGCGACGGTTACGGTCGCCGAGCGGGTGAAGAACAGCGTGAGCGCCGCGAGGGCGATCCACGTTATCGACCAGCGTTTGCTGACACTGCCGGTTGCCCATTGGATCGAGAAGGCAATAACGCCGAGCAGCGCCAAGAATCCCAGATGGTTGGCGTTGCCGACGATGCCTTGGATGCGCCCAGAGTCGAAGGTCTCAAACAGTTCGTTGCGCGACCAGTAGAGCATCTTGGGGATGGAGTCGTAGCCGGGCACTGCCACCGCTGGCTGGGCCGTCCACGGCAGGATAGGGCCTCGGACGATCGTCGCAATGATGAGCTCGAACAGCAGCGAGAGTGCAATCAGGATGCGCAGCACGCGGGCGAGACCGTCGAGCAGTTCTTGCCAGCTGAAACTGATGGCGAGGGCGAGCGCCCCCAGCACGGTCATCCAGGTCGTTGCGAGGCCGAGTGCTGTCGCTGCCGGGTATTGCGACCATGCCAGTGACACTGTGGCGAGCGCCATGAAGACGACGAAGGGGTAGGGCAGTCCGCCGATGCTCCAGCGGTGCCGAGCCTGAACCAGAATCACGACAGACGTGACAACAATTCCGGCCGCGGCAGCGCCCCAGACAACCCAACCCACCGAGTATCGCCAGGCGTCCCCACCAAAGAGGATCAGTAGCGACAGCGTGAGAAACCAGGCGCGCGCCCGTGGGTGCTCAATCAGTCGCATGACGCAAGATTAGACGAATGCTGCCTTACCTGTGATGGCGCGACCCACGATGAGCGTGTTCATCTCGCGAGTTCCCTCGTACGAGTAGATCGCTTCTGCGTCCGCAAAGTGGCGCATAACTCCGTAGTCGAGAACGATTCCGTTGCCGCCGAGCACTTCGCGGCACCACGCGACGGTCTCGCGCATGCGGCTTGCTGTGTATTCCTTGGCAAGGGCGGCGTGCTCATCCTTCTGGGTGCCCTCATCGAGCATTTCGGAGACGCGGGTAACCATGCCAATGGATGCGGTGATGTTGCCGAGGCTCTTGGCGAGGTGTTCTTGAACGAGTTGGTGGCTGCTGATGGTCTTGCCGAATTGGATGCGCTCGCCCGTGTATTTCACAGCGGCTTCGTAGGCTCCGATGGAGTTTCCGACCGCGGCCCACGCCACTTCGGCGCGAGTGAGGCGCAGCACGGCTGCGGTGTCGCGGAACGAGGTGGAATTCTGCAGACGGTTGCTCTCCGGCACGATGACGTCTTCGAGCACGATGTCGGCATTCTGCACAATGCGCAGTGCTTGCTTGTTTTCGATGCGGGTGGCCGAATAGCCAGGGGTGCTCGTGGGAACGATGAAGCCCTTGACCTGGTTGTCGGCTTCGTCGCGTGCCCAGATGATGGTGACGTCGCTGATGGAGCCGTTGCCGATCCAGCGCTTGGCGCCGTTGATGATCCAATTGTCGCCTTCGCGCTTGGCGACGGTCTGGAGGCCCTGGGCGGTGTCAGAACCCGAGAGGGGCTCGGTCAGGCCGAAAGCACCAAGCAGTTCGCCGGAAGCAAACTTGGGCAGCCACTCATCGCGCTGTTCTTGCGAACCAGCAACACCAATGGATCCCATGACGAGACCGTTTTGCATGCCAACGAGGGTGGCGGCGCTGGCGTCGACACGAGCGAGCTCTAGCGCCACCCAGCCACGGAAGACGGCTGAGTTGGGGAACTGCTGGGTTTCGGCCCAGGGGAGTCCAAAGAGTCCGAGGTCGGCGAGTCCCTTGACGATAACGTCGCGGTCGAAGAACTCCGCTTTAGCCCACAGGTCGTTGGCAATCGGGCGCACCTCTTTGTCGAGAAATGCGCGCAGCTTCAGGATGGTGTCTTTCTCCTGATCGGTCAGCGCATTCTCGTAGCCGTAGAAGTCGCTGCTGAGGGTCTCAAATGACATAGTCGTCGCTCCATTGCTTATCGAAATCACTGCGATCCTAAAGCGTGAGTACACGTCGCTTCTAGACGGTTGGTACTTTGGGCTAAGGCTTCGAGAAGAGTGGACTGAATGTTTGTAGGCATCACTAATACGCCCCGTGATTACGCGTGGGGCTCCGCTGGCGAAATCTCTGCGCTTCTGGGCACGGAACCGACGGGAAAGCCTGAAGCTGAGCTCTGGCTCGGCGCGCATCCGGGGAGTCCCAGCGTCATCCTCGACCCGACTCTGGCCGGCGGCGCCCGTGATCTGAACGAGTGGATCCAGCGCGATGGTGCGCGAGTTGTGGGCGCGGGAGTCGAACGGCTTCCCTTCTTATTGAAGGTGCTTGCCGCCGGTGCGCCCCTCTCCCTTCAAGCTCACCCCACTCCCGAGCAGGCTGCGGAGGGCTTCGCGCGTGAAAACGCAGCGGGCATTCCGTTGACCGCGCCGTACCGCAACTACAAAGACGCGTCCGCTAAGCCTGAGCTCATCGTTGCGGTGAGCGACACGTTTGAGGCGCTGTGTGGTTTTCGCTCCATGGCCGACACCCGAGCATCCATCGAGCGCCTTGCTGAATTGGATGCCGCCAGCAGTGCCCCTCGCCCGGCCCTGTTCGCCGAGTGGTTGGCTTTCGCTCGCACCGACGCCGACCTGCGTGCGATGTTCGAGTGGCTCATTTCGGCCGCAGCCCCGGTGCCGGAGCTCGTGCAGTGCGTCACGGCGCTCGCCGAAGCCGACCATGCCAGTGATGAGTTCGCCCTCGTGCGCACGCTTGCTGGCTACTACGCTGGCGACCCCGGCGTGCTCATTTCGCTGATGCTCAACCATGTGACGCTCGCCAAGGGTGAGGCGCTGTTTTTGCCTGCGGGCAACATCCATGCCTATTTGCGCGGCCTGGGCATTGAGCTCATGGCATCGTCAGACAACGTGATGCGTGGAGGGCTCACTCCGAAGCACGTAGACGTTCCTGAGCTGTTGCGCGTTCTGGATTTCTCGGCGAGCCCGGTGCCGTATCTCGCGCCCGAACCCGTCGGGGCAACAGCCCGAGTGTTCCGGCCACCCGTGCGGGACTTCCAACTGCTCGAAGTGACTGAAGATGCGTCGCTCGAGCTGCACAGCGCGGCGATCGTGTTGTGCACGGCGGGGCAATTCGTTGTCGGCGGCAGCGATCACTCGACGTCGCTCTCACGCGGCGAATCAATTTTTGTGTCCGGCGACGAGAGCACGCTCACAGTGCGGGGCGCCGGTCAGTTGTTTGTGGCGGCAACGCAATAGTGTTGCTCTCATGACCGCACGAGGAGGCTTCGCTAAACGCATCCTCGGTTTTGCTGGCCTGCCGTTTCTGTCGCTGATCACGCCCTTCCTGTTTCTGCCGATCTTGGCGAGGGTTGCGGGTGCTGATGCGTGGCTCGCCATCGCGGTGGGGCAATCGAGCGGTGGATTCTTTGCGCTCATTGTTGCGCTGGGCTTCAACACGGTTGGCCCGCCGCTGATTGCGTTGGCTGCTCCGAGCATCCGTCCCCGCATTTTGGTGACGAGTTTGCATGCCCGCGTGCTGGTGTGGCTGCCGAGTGCGGTGCTGGCTGCGGTAATCGCCGCGCTGGTGTCGCCGAGTGACTACCGGGTGGATGCCGCGGTGATGGCGATCGCGATGACCCTCACGGGGCTCTCGAGCGCGTGGTTCATGATCGGTCTTGGCCGCGCGAGCCTGATTGCGATTTACGAGATCTCTCCGCGAATTGTCGCGACAATCATTGCCGCCGTCGTGGTGCTGAATGCGGGGGATGTGCTCTGGTATCCGGTGCTGCTCGTGGCAGCCTCTCTGGTGAGCGTCGTCCTGTTTGCCCTGCGCACAGCCGGGGTGGCCGAACTCGTTCGCCGCGATGGACACGAGGTGCGCGAAGTGTTTCGCGCGAACCGTTCGGCGGTGACCACCGAGGTCGCTGGTGGCGCCTACAACTCGCTGGCCGTGACCTTTGTCGGAGCGACAGCGGCGAGTGCTCAAGCAGCCGCGTACGTCTCGGGAGACAAGCTTTATCGCATCGGCCAATACTCGGTATCTGCGCTGGGTAATGCACTTCAAGGCTGGGTCGTCGAGGAAGGCAATGCCGAATTCGGGCAGCGCATCCGCCGCTCCTTCGTCGTGCACGCCAGCCTCGGCCTGACCGGACTTGTCATGTTCGCCCTGCTCGGTCCGTGGCTGTCTGAGCTGCTGTTCGGTGCCGAAGTGGCGATCAACGAGGCGACGGCGCTCGGGCTCGGTGTTGCCACGCTCGGAATTGCGCTCGGCACAACGCTTGGCCGCATCACCCTCGTGGGGATGGGCGCGCGGCGCCAGTTCATGCTGAGCGTGCTGCTGGCTGCCGCCGTGGGTGTCCCGTCCATTCTGCTGCTCAGCGCCGCCTATGGGGCCGCTGGAGGCGCGTGGGGGCTCGCAATTGGTGAGACTGTCTCGGTGTGCACGCAAGCGCTGTTCGTCTGGCGGTTGCGCGTCAAGGCTGGCGCGTTCATTGTGGCGACGACGAAGCCGGATGCTGCGCCCACCGAGCTCTAGGCCACACGGCCATCCCCGACCCCTGCACGACCGTTCAAGTTCCAGTAGCGTAACTGTGGCCGACGTGTTGGTTCGGAACCTAGGCAGAACCGACCGCAAGCAAGAGAGATCACTATGAAGCGCGCATTCATTACCGGAATCACCGGCCAAGACGGGCTGTACCTTGCCGAGCTATTGCTCTCGAAGGGCTACACAGTTTTCGGCCTCATGAGAGGTCAGAACAACCCGAAGCGCGAAATGCTGGAGCGAGTGATTCCGGATGTCGAAATTCTTACGGGAGACCTCACCGACCTGTCGAGCCTCATGCGCGCCATGAGCGTTGCACAGCCCGACGAGTTCTACAATCTCGGCGCGATTTCCTTCGTCGCCTACTCGTGGGAAAACGCGCACCTCACCAGCGAAGTCACCGGCATGGGCGTGCTGAACGCCCTCGAAGCTGTGCGACTGCACACCGCCGCTACCGGCCAAGAGGTTCGGTTCTACCAAGCATCCAGCTCTGAAATGTTCGGCAAGGTGCAAACCGTTCCGCAAGACGAAGATACGCTGCTCTGGCCGCGCTCGCCCTATGGCGTTGCCAAGGTCTACGGCCACTACATGACCATCAACTATCGCGAGTCGTACGGCATGCACGCCTCGTCTGGCGTGCTGTTCAACCACGAATCCCCGCGCCGCGGCCCGGAGTTTGTGACCCGCAAAGTTACCCGCGCCGTAGCGCGAATCTCGCTCGGGCTCCAAGACACTCTCACGCTCGGCAATATCGATGCTCAGCGCGACTGGGGTTTTGCCGGTGACTACGTCGAAGCAATGTGGCTGATGCTGCAGCAGGATGAAGCAGACGACTACGTCATCTCGACGGGGGAGACCCAGAGCATCCGCGTGCTCCTCGATTTCG
Organism: Salinibacterium sp. SWN248; assembly: GCF_015864575.1. Lineage (GTDB taxonomy): Bacteria > Actinomycetota > Actinomycetes > Actinomycetales > Microbacteriaceae > Rhodoglobus. The sequence continues at coordinate 1,129,655 of NZ_JADYWW010000001.1, forward strand.
CCTTCGCCGCGGTGGGAATCGACGACTGGACCAACTACGTCACCTTCGACGAGCGCTTCATGCGCCCCGCAGAAGTTGACTTGCTGGTGGGAGACTCCTCGAAGGCGAAGGAGAAGCTCGGGTGGGAACCGCGAGTCAAATTCCCCGAGCTCGTCGCGATGATGGTCGAAGCCGACCTCGCTGAACAGAAAGCGCTCGCCGGTCTCGTATGACTCGTGCACTGATCACCGGAGTCACTGGCCAAGACGGTTCGTATCTGGCTGAGCTTCTGCTCGCGCAGGGCTATGAGGTGCACGGTGTCACCCGCGATGCCGGTGAACTGGTGACACCGGGAGTCGTCGCCCACGAGCTCGACCTCGCCGCGGATAGTGCAATCGGCGAACTCATCGAAGAACTGCAGCCGAACGAGATTTACAACCTGGCGGCGCTGAGTTCCGTGTACCAGTCGTGGCAAAATCCGACCCTCACGGCGCGGCTGAACGGCGCGGTCGTGGCAGAAATGCTCGCAGCGGTCAAGAACATTCACGACCGCGGCGACGCCGACATCCGCTTCGTACAAGCCTCGAGCGCAGAGATCTTTGGCGCGCCAACAGTCTCTCCCCAGAACGAGAGCACCTCAGTGCGCCCCACAAGCCCCTACGGCGCCGCTAAGGCCTATGCTCACGGACTCGTCGGCGCGTACCGCACAGCGGGCGTTGCAGCCTCTTCTGTGATTCTCTACAACCACGAGTCGCCGCGTCGCCCCGAAACGTTCGTGACCCGCAAGATCACCGCGGCCGCTGCGCGGATTTCTCGGGGGCTGCAAGACACTCTTGAACTCGGAAATCTGGATGCCCGCCGCGATTGGGGCTGGGCACCCGACTACGCGGATGCGCTCGTTCGAGCAGCGCAGCATCCACAAGCCGACGATTTTGTGATCGCGACGGGAGTTTCTCGCTCCGTGCGGGATTTCGTGGCCGCTGCATTTGGACGGGCGGGCGTTGACGACTGGTCTGAGCGCCTCACGGTCTCCGATTCTTTGCTGCGCACGGGGGATGCCGCCCTACAACTGGGGGATGCGAGCAAGGCTCAGCAGATTCTAGGTTGGTCTCCGCAGGTTAAGTTTGATGAAATTGTAGGAGCGATGGTCGATCACGATCTCGCTTTGCTGAGTTAATTTAAGTCACGGCGCGCCATAACCCTTAACTCGTAGTCGAGGCAATTATGATCTGCGACTTGACTCTCGCGAACTACACCGGTGTAATTATGTAACGCGATTTGATGCGAAGCATTAAAGGCGGAGGGGAGAAAGACCAGATGGGCAACAGCGGATACCGCGCGGGAGTTCCGGACGACTGGTTTGTTGACCCCGTACGACTTGGGGTTCCCGGAGTTCGTCAACCTCTCGCCGATGAAGACGGCAATGCGCTGTCCTGGCAAACAGACTCCCTCTGCGCACAAACAGATCCCGAAGCGTTCTTCCCCGAAAAGGGCGGATCAACTCGTGACGCAAAGAAGATTTGTTCCTCGTGTGAAGTTCGCAGCCAGTGCCTCGAATACGCTCTCGAAAACGATGAGCGTTTCGGAATCTGGGGCGGTCTCTCTGAGCGCGAGCGTCGCAAGCTCCGCAAGCGCGCGAGCTAGTTGTCCGAGTGGAGCCGTAACCCCGAATTGGGGCGGCTCTCAGACTCGCGGCTCTGCAGCGCGTCGAGTGCAAAACTGCGCTAGCGGCGCATAGTCTCAAACAAATGCAGCCGAGAGTCACCGCAGTACTAGTCGCCCGAAACGGTGCGAAGTATTTGCCACGAACACTTGCCGCGATCGCGGCCCAATCTCGACGACCCGATTCGGTCATCGTGGTTGATGCTGAGTCCAGCGATGAGTCGCTGGCTCTCATGGCAGACTCCGCTCCGGCGCAGATCGCAGACGCTCACGCGCACAAGACTTTTGGCGGCGCGATCGGAGCAGCGCTCTACACTGCTGCTCCTCAGGCCACAGAAAACGAGTGGTTGTGGTTGCTCGCGCACGACAGTGCGCCAGATCCGAATGCGTTGCGTGCTCTGCTCGGCGCGGTCGAAATTGCGCCATCGGTTGCAGTCGCTGGCCCCAAATTGGTGCGCTGGGATGATCCCGCCGTTATCTCGAACTTCGGCGAAACGCTGACGCCTCTTGGTCGATCTGTCGGTCTTGTCAATGACGAACTCGACCAGGCCCAACATGATGTGCAAACGGACGCGATGGGCGTGGCCGGCGCTGGCATGCTTGTGCGTCGCCAAGTGTGGACGGCGCTCGGCGGCTTTGATCCGAAACTTACCTCGGTGGATGCGGCACTCGACTTCTGTATTCGTGCCCGTTTGGCTGGCCACCGCGTCGTTGCTGTCGCGGATGCTCGCGTCGCAAGCTCTGGTGGCCCGGAACTATTCGGCAAGCGCACGATCTCGGCGGCGGCTCATAACCGCGTGCAACGTTTTGCGCAGCTTCACCGTCGACTCGTTTACGCGCCCGCGATCGCGGTGCCGTTGCACTGGCTGACGCTCTTGCCCCTCGCGATCTTGCGGTCACTCGGTCATCTCATCGCAAAACGTCCCACGGCAATCGCGGGTGAATTTGCCGCAGCCTTCGCCGCGATCTTCGACGGCGGCGTTGTTGCAGCCCGCCGCAACCTCCGACGCAACAAAAAGCTGGGGTTTGCGGCCGTTGACCCGCTACGGATGTCGTGGGCAGAGTTGCGCGAAATGCGGGCCCATGAACGTCACGGAGCGGCGCCCGATGCCGCGTTCGAAGTTGAGCGACCCAAGTTCTTTGGAAATGGCGGCGCCTGGGTCGTGCTGCTGGCTGGCATCCTCGGCATGATCAGCTTTTCCCGCTTTGTGGATGCTCACGCCCTCATCGGTGGCGGACTCCTGCCACTCTCGACAACCGTTTCTGAACTCTGGGCTCATGTCGGCTACGGCTGGAACGATCTTGCCCAGCAGGTAGTAGCGGCGGATCCGTTCGCCGCCGTTCTCGCAGCCTTGGGGGCGCTCACATTCTGGAATCCCTCGTTCAGCATCGTGATGCTGTATCTCTTGGCCTTGCCGCTGGCGGCGCTGGCGGCGTGGTTGTGTGCGGCAGCCATTTCGGAACGCACCTGGGCGCCAACCCTCGCTGCCGTTGCGTGGACGGTCGCTCCGAGCTTCTTGGTCGCTCTCGGCGAGGGGCAACTAGGCGCTGTTCTTGCTCACATTCTGCTGCCGTGGCTGATTCTCACCGCGTTGCGCGCTGCCCACAACTGGGCGATGGCCGCACTGGCCGCTCTGCTCTTCGCCGTAATCACGGCCTCGGCGCCAAGCTTGATTCCCGCTCTCGTGATCGGACTCGTAGCGTGGATTGTGCTTCGCCCCAAGTCGACTCATCGTCTGATCTGGATTGTTCTTCCCGCCGCTGCGCTGTTTGCGCCGCTCGTGATTCAACAGTGGGGTCGCGGCGCCCTTCTCGCGATTTTTGCCGACCCCGGACTGCCGGTAGCCCGCGTTGCCTCAAGCGGCTGGCAGTTGGCGATCGGCAGCGTCGTTCCCGGAACCAACGGGTGGAGCGAACTCCTTGCGACCCTCGGTCTCAACGATCGCTATGGCCCGCTCCTCGTAGCGCTACTGCTGGCACCATTCGCGGCCCTCGCCCTCATGAGCCTCTTTGTTCCCGGCACACGCCGCGCTGTTCCCGCTCTCGCACTCGCTCTGTTGGGCTTCGCGACCGCCGTCGCCGCGACGCACCTGACGGTGAGTGCTTCCGGCGAATCCGAAGTCACCGTGTGGGCCGGTGCCGGTCTTAGCCTGTACTGGCTCGGTCTCAGCGGCGCCGTGATCGTCGCGATCGATAGTCTTGGCCGTCATGCCGCCCTGCCAGCAGTGGTCGCCCTCGTCGGCATCCTCGGAATTTCTGCTGCACCGCTGTGGTCGCTCGCCTCGGGCAACGTGCCCGTCACGACGAGCAATGGGCGACTGCTTCCCGCCTTTGTCGCAGCAGAGTCAACACAGCGCGACGGACTTGGCACTCTCCAACTCACGGTGACCTCAGACTCCACTATCGCGGTCGATCTGCACCGCGGCCGCGGCTCAGGACTCGACGAGCAATCGACGCTCGCCGCAACAAGCACCGAACTTTCGGACGCCGAACTCGTCAACGCAACGCTCGCCGGCAACATTGCCTCACGCAGTGGCTACGCGATTGCGAACGAACTGAACGACCTTCAGGTCGCGTTCATCGTACTTACACCGGCAACTGATCCGGAGACCTCCGAAACACGTCAGCGCATCATCGAAGCCCTCGATGGCAACAGCCTCCTGAACCCCATTGGCGATACTGCCCAGGGCTACCTCTGGCACTACCCCGAACTGCGCGAAGCCGAGATTCCCGTCGGCGCAAGCAACACGGAAACTCGCTGGGGACAGATTGTGCTCGCCGGGCAGGCCACTGTCTTCGGTCTGACGCTTCTGCTCGCCATTCCGACAACTCGTCGCCGCCGTCTCAAAGCGGCCAAAGCGGAGAGCGCCGTCACCGTGATTGAGGCGAACCAATGATCGACAACGAACTCACCCCCGACGAGGCCGCCGCGCTGCCCGACCAGCCCACTGGCGAAGAATTCGATGATGACCACGAACTCACGGGAGCTCCTGAGCCAGAATCGAGCGCAAAACGGCCGGTCTCGGCGAAAGCCGCTGCTGCCGTCGGCGCGCGAGTCGTCGTCGGAGTACTCGGTATCGGAATTGCCGCCGCTGCGGTGCTCGGTTCGAGCTTTCTCGATCTTCCCTCGTACACAGCGACACCGCCAAGCGAGCTCGTTGTTCCGGTGCCCACAGCGCAGCAGCTGACGTGCCCCGGGCCACTCTTGCGGCTCTCGGACGAATCAGGAGCAGCGGCATCCGCCGTATTCACTCTCGGGCAAGCCCTCACACGTTTCTCCTCGAGCACGGGAACTGTTGAACAGTCCAGCATCTCCGCCTCGGATGCCCAAGCCGGTGAAGCCGTCGCGGAACCGTTGGTGTTGAGTGCTGCCCCTGACTCGCAATCTCCCGACTCGCTCGTGCGACTGAGTGGCGCGCAATCGCAATACGTGAACATCGGTGACTATGTTGGCTTCGCGGCTGCTGGCTGCCGTGCTGTCGGCGGCGATAGTTGGCTCGTTGGCGGTTCGACCACCACGGGGCGCACGACACTGATTTCGCTGACGAACCCCACCGAAGTTGCCTCGACAGTCACCCTCGATATCTTCGACGAGCGGGGGATCGTGTCAGCGGCCGGTACCACCGGAATCGTGGTCCCGCCCAATGGTCAACGCGTCTTGTCGTTGGCCGGGTTTGCGCCGGGCATTTCTTCTCCCGTCGTGCATGTGACGAGCACTGGTGGCCAGATCACGGCAGAACTGCAGCAGTCAATCGTGCGCGGGCTCGATGCTGGCGGTGTGGAGATCGTGGGCGCAAGCCAACCGTCATCTCGCTCGGTCGTAATTCCCGCGATGGTAGTGACCAGCCTCGAAGCCATTCAGGCTTTGCGCGGCACCGCAACCGAAACGGATGACGTGATTGCGGCGATCCGGGTGTTCGTGCCCGGTGAGGCACCGGCGACCATCACCACAACGCTGACACCGACGGATGCTGAGCGTGACCCTATTGAGTTCACTCTCGACCTGAGCGCTGGTGTTGTCACCGACATCCCGATCGAAGAACTTGCCACCGGAACCTACGCGGTTCAGATCGAATCGGACGAGCCCATCGTTGCCGCCGCCCGCACGACCTCCGCCGTAATCAGCGCGAGCGAAAAGATTTCGGCGACAGACTTTGCCTGGTTTACCTCGAGCCCGGCGCTCAGCGGTGACACCCAGTTCACGGTTGCTCCGGGGCTGGATGCCACCGTCAACGTGACTAATGCCGGCGAGACTGCAGTTGATGTTGCTCTCACCGCCGACGCGGGTTTCAACGAGGAGTACACGATCGAGGCGGGCAGCAGCGTAAGCGTGCCGGTGTCGAGCGGACGAACGTTCACGCTGACCCAGAGTGGGCCGGTCTATGTGAGTGTTACGCAGGCGGAGAACGGCTTCATCGCGGCGTATTCGATTGACCCGCAGACGCCAGGTTCTTCACCGCTGACGGTCTTTCCCTAGCGGTTAGAAATTGCGGAACCGCTCCGGGGCGAGTTCCCACGGTTCTTTGCCAATGTATTCGGCGACGGCCTGAAAAACACAACTTTCGATGAGCATCCGCTTATGAAGTTCGTCATCTCGGTGCAGCCTGGCCATCCGTTCGATGGGCAAGCGGTAGAGGATGATGCGCTTCTCATCGGGCAGGGCAGTCCAGCGCACGATCTTGCTGCCTTCGGGGCTGCTGCCGGGCATGAGCCCGAGCTCGAAGCGGGCACTAGCTAGCTCGTCTGGCCACATTTCTTTCAAGTACTGTGCGGCAGAAGCAACCGTGAGTTCAAAGTTTCCGTTGCGGCTGCTCAGCAGCGGAAGGTGCGGACCGGTAACGGCGGAGCGGATGCCGCGACCATGACGGTCGCGCCAGTTGCCCCGCACAGAGCGCGTCGACGCTCGCTTCGATGATCTAGCCACGTGCTCATTGTACGACCGCCAGTTGCCCATCTGTGGGCGCAGAGTCGTAGGCTAGGGCTCACAATGATCCAGCGCCCGTGCAGCAAGGTCGCCTGCAACTCCGAAGCAGTCGCCACTCTCACCTATGTCTATGCCGACTCGATGGCCGTTTTAGGGCCGCTGAGCTACAGCGCAGAACCGCACACCTACGATTTGTGCGACCGCCATGCTGAACGACTGTCCGTGCCTCAGGGTTGGCAGGTCGTTCGCCATGTAGTTTTGGGGCATGAGCAAAGCTAACCCCATCGATCTTGCACCGTTTATCAAGGCGTACGACGTTCGTGGCTTGGTAGGTTCGCAGCTCACCGACGACGTTGTTGAAGCGCTCGGCGCTGCTTTCGCTGACGAAGTGGATGCCGCCGGCCACGAAATCATCGTCGGCCACGACATGCGCGACTCCTCTCCGGGATTCGCTGCAGCCTTTTCGGCGGGCGCGCGCTCTCGCGGCGCCAACGTTGTTCTCATCGGGCTTTGCTCGACAGATGAAACCTATTTCGCTTCCGGTTCGCTCAATGCTCCGGCCGCCATGTTTACGGCCAGCCACAATCCGGCGACGTACAATGGAATTAAGTTCAGCAGAGCCGGTGCACAGGGGATCAGTTTCGCGACCGGTTTGAAGTCCATTCGTGACCGTGCCCAGCAGTACCTCGCAACAGGGATCGACGCGGTTTCCGCGGTCGGCGCCCAGCGAGAGCTCGATGTGCTTGGCGACTACGCCAGCTACTTGCGTGAACTCGTTGATCTCAGCGGCATCCGCCCCATTCGTGTCGTAGTAGATGCCGGTAACGGCATGGGCGGCATGACAGTTCCGGCTGTGCTCTCGACCGCTGCCGGTTTGCCGGCGCTGCCCATCGAGATCATCCCGATGTATTTCGAACTCGACGGCACCTTCCCGAACCACGAAGCCAACCCGCTTGAGCCCGCCAACATCGTTGACCTGCAAAAAGCGGTGCTCGAACACGGTGCGGATCTCGGGCTCGCGTTCGATGGCGACGCCGACCGCTGCTTCGTGGTCGACGAGCGCGGAAATCCCATGAGTCCCAGTGCTGTTGCCGCGGTCGTGGCCCTGCGGGAAATTCAACGGGTGCGCGCATTGCAGCCGGAGGGCGACATCCGTGTTATCCACAATCTGATCACTTCGCGCATCGTCGCCGAAACGATCGAAGCCGCTGGGGCGATCCCGGTGCGCACCCATGTTGGCCATTCGCTCATCAAGGACCAGATGGCGGTGACCGGCGCGATCTTTGGTGGAGAACACTCGGCGCACTACTACTTCCGCGATTTTTGGGGCGCCGATAACGGGATGCTCGCCGCGATGCATTTGCTTGCCGAGTTTGGTTCGCAGCAGGAGCCCCTCTCGGTGCTCTCCGATCGCTATTCGCCCTATGCGGCGAGCGGCGAAATCAATTCGGTGGTGGACGACGTTCCGGCAGCCACTGCCCGCATCCGTGTGGCCTTCGAGGGTGAGGCCGAGTTCGATGATCTTGATGGCCTCACCGTCACCGGCACCACGGCGGCGGGCGAACCCTTCTGGTGGTTCAACGTGCGTCCTTCGAACACTGAGCCATTGCTGCGACTCAACGCCGAAGCCGGCGATCAGGCAACGCTTGAGATCGTTCGCGATCGCGCGCTTGCGTTGATTCGCGCTTAGCCGCGGTCGCTTGGAAAGCCGCGCGGAACACCCGTCAGCGCGGGGGAGAGGGCGGCAAGCCGTGCTTTCTCGCTGGCAAGCGCGACAGTCTCGCGCTCTCGCCGCACAGCGCTAACGGCGCTGAGCAGCACTTCTGGCTCCACGGCGGGTAGCGGAGACACGTAGGCGGACGCCTCGTGCGCAAGGTTCAGGGCGTGCTGGTGGCGCGTCATCGGCGTATAGCCGGGCGCAGCGACCAGAAAGTGCGAGATGCGCCGGGCCAGAGCATCCGGCATCTTGGCAACATCGGCGGTGCGAGCCCAGTCAGCCAACTGGCCGGGCAGCTGCACCACAGGGTTCGAGAACTTCGACACGCGTTCGTACTGGGCGTAGGTGCCCGCCACAAGGTCGCCGAGGCGCTGTGCGCGAGTGTTGAGCAGCGCCACGATGGCGGCCAAGCCACCCGCGGTCATGAAGATCTCGAGCACACCGATCAGAGCGCGGATGAAGGCATGGCGAAAGCCGATCGCACCGCCATCGTTGCGAACGATGCGGGCTCCGATCGCAAGCTTGCCGAGGGACTTGCCGCGGCTGAGTGTTTCGACGGCGGTGGGGATGACCACGAGGCAGATCACGGTCGCGCTGACGGTAAGCGCCGTGGCGATTGCTTGGTCGAGACCGGCAGCGGTCGCGAAGGCAAATGCGCCGATCAGGAGGCCAATGAGAGCGGCCGCGTAGACCAGAAAATCGATCATGGTACCGGCCGCACGCAAGACAAAACTGGTCGAATGCAGCTCCAACGCAACGGCTTCACCCGTGATGAGCTCATCGGGTTCGTCACCATACGCAAATGTGTTGGTCGTTTGTGGGCTCGGCATGACATCATTTAAGCAGATGGATCTCGACTCTTACTCAGCCGCGCACCGCGAAGAATGGGATCGCCTTGCCGATTTGGGCAAGCAACGACGACTTTCCGGCACTGATGTCGACGAATTGATCGATCTTTACCAGTCCGGCGCCACTCAGCTGTCAGCGATGAAGACGAGTTCGGGCCAGTCTGCGCAGGCTGATCGGCTCTCGCTCACCCTCAGCCGGGCGCGCCTGCGATTCACCGGGGCCTCGGCAAACCTGCTCAGCCAGCTCCCACAATTCTTTGTTGTTCAACTTCCGGCGGCGCTCTACCGGGTGCGCTGGATGTCGCTCATCCTCGCCGCCGCAACCTTCCTTGTTGGTTTCCTTTTCGCGTGGTGGGCAATTTCAAACCCGCAAGTTCTTGCAAACTTCGGAACGCCGGCAGAGCGTGAAGCTCTCGCTCAAGATGACTTCGTCGGGTACTACTCCGAATACTCCGGCGGATCATTCACCGGGTTCGTCTGGACCAACAACGCGTGGATTGCCGCACAATCTGTCGCGTTCGGAATCATCGGCCTCTACGTTCCCTACCTGCTGTTCAACACGGCCCAGCAGCTGGGATTCACCGCGGCAATCATGAACGAGTTCGATCGACTTGACGTGTTCTTTCTCTACATCGCTCCGCACGGCCAGCTTGAGCTCTACGCCATCTTCGTGGCAGGCGCGACCGGAATGATGATCTTCTGGTCGTGGGTCGCCCCAGGGGCACGCACGCGGGCTCAATCGCTCGCACACGCTGGTCGCTCGCTCTTCACGATCGTCGTTGGGCTCATCCTTGCGCTGCTCGTGTCCGGAGTGATCGAGGGCTATGTCACGCGCCAGGACTGGCCGTGGCCCATCAAGATCGGCATCGGCACTGTCGCGCTCGCCGGATTCTTGGCATACCAGTGGATCCTCGGTGGGCGCAGCGCTCGCGCAGGCAACACGGGAGACCTCAGCGAGTTCGACGCGGGGGCTACCCACATCGTCGCCAACTAACGACCAGCCGTACTAACGCCCAGCCGCGCTGTGGCAGCACTGGCGCAGCTCAGATGAGCTCGTAGAGAGGCTCTGCCGTGGTCTCGTGCCGCTACAGCTTTCCGGCGGCCTTGAGCGCGATGTAGTGGTCGGCAAGAGCCAGCGGCAGTTCACTGGGGCGTCTCGAGACGACGGATGCTCCGAGCTGGTTGATCGCGGCGGCAACTCGCGACTGATCGAGGAGAGCGCGCTCGGCCGCCCCGGCGAGATAGACGGCGTCGCGCGTGGAGCGGTCGAGCGTGGCATCCGCAATGGATGGATCGGTGACGGAAGCCACCACAACAGTGTGTTTCGCGGTGAGCTGGGGGAGCATGGCGAGCAGACCGAGGCTTCCGCCCGGCGATTCGGCTGTTGTGGCGAGAACGACGAGCGCGCGTTGGGTGGTGGCCTGACGCACAAGGCCCGGCACCGAGTTCCAATCCATCTCAATGAGTTCCGGCTGCACCGGCGCCATGCTGTTGACCATTTTCGAGAGCAGGTCGGGTCCGCTGGCACCCTGCACTCGTGCGCGAACGCGGCGGTCGTAGATCATGAAGTCGACGTGATCACCGGCACTTGACGCGAGAGCGGCGAGCAGCAACGCTGATTCGAACGCGGTATCGATGCGGGGCTCGTCTTCGATTCGGGCGGCTGAGGTGCGACCGCTGTCGACGACGATGACAACGCGGCGATCACGTTCGGGGCGCCACGTGCGCACCACAAGTTCAGAACGGCGGGCGGTGGCACGCCAGTCAATGGAGCGAACGTCGTCGCCGCGCACGTAGTCGCGCAGGCTGTCGAATTCGGTGCCTTGACCACGGATCATGACGCTCGTTGCGCCATCGAGTTCTCGCAGGCGAGCGAGCCGTGATGGCAAGTGCTTGCGAGAGTTAAACGGGGGAAGCACGGTGAAAGAGCTCGGCACGCTCACCGTGATTTGACGCGCAATCAGTCGCAGCGGGCCGTACGACCGCACCGTGACGTGCGCGGCTTCGCGGGTTCCTCGCCGCACTGGAGTGAGCACGGTGCTGAGTTCTCGACGTTCGCGCGACGGCACGGTCAGCGGAACCCGGTTGGTGTGAGCGCCGGCGGATGGCTGCCAGCCGTCGCGCACGACGGTGCGCAGTCGGCGGCGGGTCGGGTTGGTGATGCGCAGGGTTGAGCTCGTGGTTTCGCCGAGGCGCACCCGGTCGGGCGCGATGCGTTCGAAACGCAGCGACCGCACCGACACCGCCAGCAGCAAATCGATGGCACCGACGACGATGACGAAAAGCAGCCACAGCGTGAGTACAAAGGGCTCGCCAGTCAGGACGATCGGCACAATGCCGAGCGCCAGTAGAGCGACGAACCATCCAGAAAGCGCCATCGTTAGATCGGAACCTGCACTTGCTGCACGATCGATCGCAAAATCACGTCAGACGAAACGCCTTCAAGCTCGGCCTCTGGACGGAGCTGGATGCGGTGGCGAAGCACCGGCAACACCATGCTCTGGATGTGGTCGGGCGTGATCGCGTCGGCGCCGGTGAGCCACGCCCAGGCCTTGGCTGCCGAGATGAGCGCGATCGCACCACGAGGGCTGACGCCGAGCTTCACGGAGGGGCTCTGACGAGTGGCGCGAGCGAGGTCGACGGCGTAGGCAATCACGTCAGGGCTTGCACCGACTTTTGCTACGGCATCCTGAGCGGCGGCGAGCATGGTCGCATCGAGCACGGGGGTCACTCCGGCGGCGGCGAGATCGCGCGGGTTGAAGCCGGCAGCGTGGCGAGTGAGCACTTCGATTTCAGTGTCACGTTCTGGCAGATCGAGCACGAGCTTCAGCAGGAAGCGGTCGAGCTGAGCTTCGGGCAGTGTGTAGGTGCCTTCGTATTCGATGGGGTTCATCGTGGCCGCGACCATGAAAGGTACGGGCAACTTGAGTGTCTTTCCATCGACCGAGACTTGGCGTTCTTCCATCGCTTCAAGCAACGATGACTGAGTCTTCGGGGGTGTGCGGTTGATCTCATCCGCGAGCAGAATGTTGGTGAAGACGGGGCCTTCGCGAAACTCGAACTCGCCAGCCTTGGCGTCGTAGACGAGAGAACCGGTGACGTCACCCGGCATGAGGTCAGGCGTGAACTGCACGCGCTTGGTGTCAAGCTGCAGGGCACGACTGAGGGTGCGCACGAGAAGGGTCTTGGCAACGCCGGGAACACCCTCGAGCAGCACGTGGCCGCCCGTGAGCAGTGCAATGGTGAGGCCGGTAACAGCCGCATCCTGACCAACGACCGCCTTGCCTACTTCGGTGCGGAGTTGAGTGAATGCGTGCCGCAGTTGCTCGTCAGTCATATCTCGATTCTTCTCTATCTCTGGCTCGGTGGGGCTGAGGTTGTTAGGCGGGGCGGATGACAGCGTGAACTCGATCTTCGAGAGCAAGCAATTCATCGGAAAGGGTGATGAGTTCGTGGTCGGAGGCGGGCTCGCGATCGATGAGCAACTGTCGCAACGGCTCGATCGGCTGACCAACAAGAGGTGATACTCGGTTGATGACATCGTTGACGGATGCCGTAGTCGGCATGCCGCACAGTACGGCGAGACGGCGAATTGTTCCGATGCGCAGCGAATCGAGGGTGTGGAGTCTCGCTGTGGAGCGCTCATAGAGCCGCGCCCGCCCCTGCATCGTTTCGCTTGAGCGCACGGTCACGGGCAGTTTTTCGATCACGAGCGGGCCGAATCTGCGACCACGCCAGAGTGCGCCAGCCAGAAGTGTCAGCATCGTAAGCCAGACACCGGGCAAGACCCACCCGGGGGCGAGTTCAGCGGGCGTCTTGGCGTCACCGGAGTTGGCGAGGTCGAGGAAGCTTGGCGTGTACCAGACGAGCGTTTCGTGCTCGCCGAGGAGCCGCAGAGCGAAGGCCGCGTTGTCGGCTGCCGTGATGTCGCCATTGCTGAGCGCATCAGTGGCGCCAAGGATCCGAAGTTCAGTATCACCGCGGTCGAGCACGATCAGCCCGTAGCCATCGTCGTCGTTTCCGTAGCAGGCCGTGATTTCGGCGCTCGGCTCGATCACGCGGTAATTGCTCGGGCCGGCCGTGATATCGGGGGCCTGCGCGACGAGCGGTGCTGAACAGGATGCCGTAACAGCATCCGAATTTTGGCCGGCGTGGGCGACTTCTGGTGCCACCCGCAGAAGTTCGGTGAGGGTCGGATCGGCGAAGACGACGGTCGCCGCGAGTCCGGTTGCCGCGGCTACCTGGTCTTCGCTGAGGTACGCCTCGAAGTTAGTGAAGAACAGCGTGCTGTCGTCGGAAGAGTCGAGCGCCGCGCGAGTGTCATCGAGCGTCGTCGTAACCAGCACGTCGACGCCCTGATCGCGCAATACTTCGGCGAGCGCCTGCGTTCCTGCTTCATAGGCACTGGTGGGGTCGAGCGGTGGGCCTTCGACTGCTGTCCCTGCGAGATTGAGACTCGCGATCGCGACGAGAACCACGAGAATCGAGCCGGCAACCCAGTAGAGGGCGCGCTTGGCTGTGGTGCCGACGCGGGGGGTGAGCACCGTCGTTTCTGACGCGGTTGCTTGTGCGGCGCTCACAGGGTTGCCTCGGCGAGATCAGGTTTGGCCGCACGCACGCGTGCTTCCAGCGTGCGCAGTTCGTCGTACTGTTCTCGTGTTGCTGGTTTGCGCATGTAGCGCACGAGGTCGAAGACGTCGGCACTGTGGCCTAGCTCGCGGGCGAGCTCGGGCAGCGCGCGACTAGCGCGGCTGGCGAAGCCGTGACCGGTGGTGCCGGGCGTCATACTCACGAGAGTGCGTTCCGAGAGCCCGCGGGCGATCGAACGGAACATGTCAGCGATCGCTTCGGCAAAGTCTTCGCGCGCAGCAGCCTGCTCTGCGGATGCCCGCAATTGGGCTGCCGTGCGGTAGTCGGCCTCACCGAAGATGCCCTCTTCGTGGCGGCTCTTGCGGTTGAGGCGGGGGAGTCCGTAGACCACGATCGCAGCGATAATGGCGATCGCGACAAGAGCCAGCAGCACGATCAACACGATGGTCGGGATGCCCGTTCCTTCGCCAATGGTGAGGCTCGCTAACCAATCGCTAAACGCCTTCGAGACTCGGTCGAAGAGTGTGGGGCGGGCTGCCTGATACGGAGCTTTCGAAAGCTCGTCGATCAACCAATTCGTGGCCTGCTCCGAGTCGGGATCGACCGGAACCTCGCTAGAAACCGCGCGCGCCGAGCTGGATAACAGCAAGGCGGGCACGGTGACCGAGAGCGTTGCTAGCGTCATGAAGCCGTGTAAGGAGACGCGTCAGGTGCGCGTCGAGGCGAGCTGTCGAGGGTGAGGTACGGGTCGGGCACCGAGAAGTCGCCAGCGTTCCGAGCCTCGACGAAACGAGTGAGTTCCAGGTCGAACCCTTCTTTTCGCATCCGCATGTCGATGTACAACAGGGCGGGGGCTGCTGATTGGATGACGATCGTGACAGCGCTGATCACGATTGAAACGACGATCGTCACGATGTAGAGCGCGATGAAAGCGACAACGGCGGCATCTTCGTCGCCGGTTGGATTGAGGAGGCCAACGCCGAGACCGCCGATGAAGCTCAGCGGGGCGGTAACCACACTCGACACCGTGTTCACGATGACCATGATGAGCAGCAAGATGCCGAAGGTGCGCCAGAAGCTTCCCTTGACGAGCGACCATGAGCGACGAATCGCTTGGCCGAGCGGCAAGCGCTCGATCATGAGCGCACTCGGAACGAACGCGAAGAAGGTACCGAGCCAGGCTGCGAGGAAGACACTCGCGGCGATGCCGAACAGCGTCACGAGCACTCCAATGACGATGCCAGCCGTGTCACCCCACGTGAACAGCAGCACAGCAATGCCCGCGATGAGAGCGATTCCGATAATGGCGGCGGCAGCAACAAGGGCTGACCAGCCAACGAGAGCCCAAATGCGGCCCTTCGCGGCTGCCCACAGCCCGCGCAGGCGCAGTCGTTCACCGACAGCACCGCGTGCCACCTCGAGCGAGACGATTCCCTGAAGGAGTGCGCCACCGATCAGGGAGAGGACGACGGCAAAGAGTGCCGACAAAATTGTTCCGGCGGTGGCGCCAGCTTCGATGGCAGCGGCATCCGCATCGCTCGCGCTGAGCGTGCGTTCGACGCCGGCAAAGGTCACGACGCCCACGAGTACGAGCGAAGCGATCATGACGATGCTCATGATCAGCAGGGCGAACCCAAATGTGGGGCGGGGGTTGCGGCGAAGCACCATGAGCGATGCCGAAAGAATGGCGCCGAGTCCCAGGGGGGCCAAGGGGATAAGCCCGGGCTTGGGTGGTGGGGTCCACGAGGGAGCTGGAGCACCATACTGGGGCGCTCCCGGCGCGCCGTGAGGGGCTGCGGATGTCGTTCCCGGTGCGTACGCCGCAGACGGGGCAGGGGGTGCAAGCGGCTGGGAACCGTCGACAGGGTTACTGCTATCTGGCGATTGCCACGGACTGTTATCGCTCACGTCTCACCCTCGAATGTTGAACTGCATCTATTCAATCTCACTCATGTTTTCACACTCGACTACTCTTATGCGAAAGCTTCTCACTCTGTTAGCCCGAGAGCTAGAAAGTATCGAGGACACGTGAACCCGCGAATTCTTGTAGTCGATGACGACACTGCCCTGGCAGAAATGATCGGAATCGTTCTACGCACTGAAGGTTATGAACCATTTTTCTGCCAAGACGGCGCCCTAGCGTACGACGCCTTCAAGTCAGCAGCGCCCGATTTGGTGCTGCTTGACCTGATGCTGCCCGGAATGGACGGCATCGAAATTTGTGCCCGCATCCGTGAAGAATCTGGCGTGCCGATCATCATGCTCACGGCCAAGAGCGACACGGCGGATGTCGTGAAGGGGCTCGAGAGCGGCGCCGACGACTATGTCGTCAAACCTTTCAACCCCAAAGAGCTCGTTGCGCGGGTGCGCACCCGGTTGCGCCCAGCCAGCGACGCTGCCACCGGCACGCTGACCGTCGGCGACCTTGAGCTGGATGTCACGGGCCACGAGGTTCGCCGCGGCGACACCAAGATCAACCTGACGCCGCTCGAATTTGAGCTCCTGTTGGCGCTGGCGATGAAGCCTGAGCAGGTCTTCACTCGCGAGATGCTGTTGGAGCAAGTGTGGGGCTACCACTACAAGGCAGACACCCGGCTCGTGAATGTTCACGTGCAGCGGTTGCGCGCCAAGGTTGAAGAAGATCCCGACAACCCGAAGATCGTGATGACGGTTCGCGGGGTTGGCTACCGCGCCGGCGCCAGCGCCTAACTTTCATGCTCGAATTCGACTGGCGCGGCTGGATGCAGCGTATTGCTGCTCTGTGGCGCTCGTCGCTTCAAGTGCGCACGGTGGCGATCACAGTGTTGTTGTCGTCGGTTGTTGTCGCGGTGATCGCGGGCTATATGTCGCTCAGTGTTGGCGCGAATCTTTTTGATGCGAGTCGGGATCAGCTGACGCGCACGTCTTCGAATGCGACGCTTGCGGGTCAGCAGGTGTTCGATGCCGCTGATGAAGACCTGGGCCTTGAAGATCTCGATGACATGATGCGGGATGTTGCTGGCGTGATTGAGAGCGTCGCCTCGAGCACGGGGGGCACGAGTTACGCGATCTTGCGCACGCCTGGTCAAGACGGCCCGCGGGTTCCCGCTGACGTGCAGACTCAGGGGTTGTCGTCGGAGTCACTTATTTCTCAAGAGCTCCGCGACGTGGTGGCGGAATCCACCGAGCAGCGCACCTACTGGCAGTCGGTGGCACTCGAGCAGTCCGAAGATGGGGCCGTGCATCCTGGCCTCATCGTGGGGTCGACCCTCGACATTCGAGGCACGCAGTACGAGCTCTATCTGGTGTACGACATCCAAGACACTCAAGACACTCTCGTTGTAGTGCAGCAAACGCTTGGGCTTGGTGGCTTTGCCCTCTTGGCGCTCATCGGCATTGTCACGTTCGTCGTGGTGCGCCTTGTAGTCGGGCCAGTGAAGTTGGCGGCTGAGACCAGCCAACGCCTTGCCGCCGGTGAACTTGAAGTGCGCATTCCGGTTGAGGGCAACGATGTCATCGCAACATTGGCGCGCTCATTCAACGGCATGGCCACGAGCATGCAGCAGCAGATCACCCGGCTGGCTGCTCTCTCGCAGGTGCAGCAACGCTTTGTGTCGGATGTCTCGCACGAGCTTCGTACGCCACTCACGACTATCCGGCTCGCCGGCGACGTTCTTTACGACCAGCGTGAGTCGTTCCCGCCCGCAACGGCCCGCACGGCTGAACTGCTTCACACTCAAGTGGAACGATTCGAGTTGCTGCTCGCCGACCTGCTCGAAATGAGTCGTTACGACGCGGGTGCCGTCGATATGGAAACCGAGCCAACCAACCTCGTGCGTCTCGTCGAAGACGCCATCGAGAGCCTCACGTCGCTGGCAGCAAGCAAGGGTTCCGAATTGCGACTTGTGGCACCCGGTGGCTACTTTGAAGCGGATGTCGACCCGCGTCGCATCCGTCGCATCCTTCAGAATCTGCTCAGCAACGCCATCGACCACGGCGATGGATTGCCGATTGTGGTGTGGGTTGACAGCGATCAAGACGCGGTCGCTATTGCGGTGCGTGATTATGGCGTCGGCATGAGTCAGGGAGCACTTGAGCGAGTGTTCGACCGCTTTTGGCGCGCCGACCCTTCGCGCCAGCGCACCACAGGCGGCACCGGTCTCGGCCTTGCCATTGCCCTTGAAGATGCTGCACTTCACGGTGGCTGGTTGGAAGTGTGGTCGGATGGGGACAACGGCTCGTGCTTCCGCTTGACCATTCCGAGAGCTCGCGGTTCTGAGTTGCGCTCGTCGCCTCTTGAATTGCCGCCGAATGATGACGTACCGAGTTTGGAGGGACCACATGCCTAAGGTCTCTCTCGCCTACCTCGCCCTTCTGGCTGCCGTTTCGGTGGCGCTCACGGGCTGCGTGGGCGTTCCGCTCTCGAGCGACGTCCAGTCGGGGCCGCTCATCGATGAACAAGACGATACTCAGTACGAAATTGTGGCATCGGGCCCCGTTGCGGGCTCAACCCAAGAACAAATTCTTACTGACTTCATGAGCGCCGTGCGGTCGCCATCGCGTGACTATTCGGTGGCTCGCGAGTTCCTCACGAGTTCGATGAACGAGACGTGGGCCCCCGCGGCAAGCGCAACTGTCCTCGAGCGTGACAAGCTGCCGACAATCGCTCCGGCGCTCGAGGGTGATTCGCTCAGCTACTCGTTCTCCGCGCAAGCAGTGATCGATGAGCGGGGGGTGTACTCCGAGCTGCGGTCTCCCGTCTCGCAAACCCTCGCGTTCGAGTTCGAGCAGGTGGCTGGCGAGTGGCGGATATCTAGCGCTCCACCGGGAATCGTGCTCTCCGACCGTGGTTTCGAAGTGAGTTTCGAAGAACAGGTTCTGTACTATTTCGATCCCAGTTTCGCCTACTTGATTCCGGATGTTCGTTGGTTCGCTGTGCGGCAGTCCTCCCAATCGCGTGCCATCCAGGCGCTGTTGGCCGCAGATTCTGCCTGGGTGCAGCAGGGCGTGCTGCTGACGGCGTTC
Source organism: Salinibacterium sp. SWN248 (assembly GCF_015864575.1). GTDB lineage: Bacteria > Actinomycetota > Actinomycetes > Actinomycetales > Microbacteriaceae > Rhodoglobus. The sequence continues at coordinate 1,148,379 of NZ_JADYWW010000001.1, forward strand.
CCACCATCCACAACGCTCGGCGCTACAAGCAGCCTGACCTCGGGGCGAGCAGTCGTTGACCTGAGTTCAGAAGCGCTCGCCGCGAATACTGTTGCTCGCGAGCGCATGCAGCAGCAATTGTCGGCCACGCTGCACACGCCCATTGTGGTGTTGACGGTCGACGGTCGCGATCTCCAGAGCACCAGCTCAGGGCAGAGCGCTGCTGTGATTGAGCCAGGTTCAGCTGGGCCGCTCGTGGTGGGAACCGGCAGCGAGTTCGGGTTCAGCACGAGCGATGGACTCAGCGAAATCAACGAACTGAGCGCATTTGTGGTCGAGGCAGGCGCGACAACCGCGGCGCTGTCGGCCGACCGGCTTTCTGTGACCTATCGGGCTGCCGACGGAGGTGCCTACTTTGCGACGGTGGGAGTCGCTCCGCGACTGATTGACGAACGACCCGGCCTGGTTGCGCCGTCGCTTGATCCGTTCCGATTCGTTTGGTCAGCGCAAGAGGCCAGTGCGACGTCGCTCTCCACGTTCGAGGTCGACGGCACCGAGCATCCGCTGCAAACGACGCTGCCTGCGGATTCCACAATCGTGTCGCTGGATGTCTCGCGTGACGGTGCGCGACTGCTCGTGTATCTCTCCACGCCGTCTGGGCCGCAGTTGTTGGTGTACGGAATCGTGCGCCAGCAGGGAAATGTGCCCGTGCAACTCGTGGAGCCGGTATCGCTGCCGGTTCGCGCCGGGGAAGCCGTAGACGCCGCCTGGGTCGGTTCCAGTACGGTCGCGACGCTTTCGGGAACCGCTGACTCCACCGAGGTTACTGCCTACGAAATTGGTGGCCCTTCGCGTGAGCTCGGCGATGTCGACGGGGCGACGCAGCTGGTCAGCACGGGAGCAAACACCGATGGGCTGCGGGTGCTGGCCGACGGCGAAGTATGGCGGCCGCAAGGCAGCCAGGCGTGGGTGCTCGCGGGGCTCGACGCCTCCTTCATGGCGTCGCAGCAGTAACAGCTATCCACTGATCACCCGCGATCGTCGTCGTGGGTGATGCCGCCGGGCACGCTCGACTCATGACGCCTTCCGAGCAGCCTCCCGACCAACCTTCCGGCGGTCGTGAGCCCATCGGGTGGAGTGTGCTGGTGCGCGAGGCACTGCGCGACGCTCTCGCACTCATCCTTCCCGTGGAGTGTGCCGGATGCCAACGCCCCGACCGAACGCTGTGCGACGAATGCGCGCGCAGTCTCGTCTCGCACACGAGCATCCACTCGACACCGCAGCACCTGCGCGTGTACGCCGCGCTGAGGTACGAGGGTCGTGTTCGGCGGGTTCTCCTCGCCTTCAAGAATCATCACCGCACCGACCTTGCGCGACCGCTCTCCGTTGCCCTTCTCTCGGCCCTCAGGCGCGCGCTCAGCGAGTCAACGGCGCCCGGGGGAGCATCGGGCCCTATCGAGATCATTGCGGTCCCCAGCAGCAAGACGGCGATGCGCACGCGGGGCTACCATCCCGTCGGGCTCGTGCTGAAAACCGCCGGCGTCCGCCACGCCCGGGCGCTTCGCGTCGCTCAAAAAACTCGAAGCCAGAAAATGCTGAGCGCCGAGGAGCGCGCCGTCAACGTGAAAGGGGCGTTCATTTCGGTGCGTTCGCTCGCCGGCAGCCTTGTAATCATTGTGGATGACGTGCTCACCACAGGAGCGACCCTCGACGAAGCCGCGAGAGCGATTTCAGCCGCGGGCGGAACAGTTATCGCGGCCGCAACCATGGGGTTCACTCCAAGAACGCTGGCGGTTCGTGACATTGCCAGCGGCGAGGGCTACGGTATGGAAAAGGGCGCGAAATAGAAGCTGCCTCACGGGGCAGCCGCGCATTATGGCTAGGAGGTCGCCGTGGAAATCACCGTCAACGGACGAAATGTAGGAGTCACGGATCGTTTCCGTGAGTACGCGATCGAAAAGTCTGAGAAGGTTTCTCACTTGGCCGAGAAGGCAATCGCCTTCGAAGTCAAGGTAACCCGACACCACGAAACCAAAGGTTCCAGTGGAGACGACCGCGTTGAGTTGACGTTGATTGGACCAGGTCCGCTTGTTCGAGCGGAAGCTGCTGGTTCAGATAAGTATGTTGCTTTCGATTTGGCTATGGCCAAGCTCGTCGAGCGAATCCGCCAGTCGAAGGATCGCAAAAAGATTCACCGCGGAAACCACCGCCCCACTTCGCTTCGTGAAGCGAGCGCTGGCGGTTTTGCGGTTGTTGATATCACCCCCGCAAGTCCCGACGTGATCGAAAAGGTCGCGACCGGAGCAATTCCTATTCAGGGAGAAGAGGCGGAACCAGGGGACGAGGACTACTCGCCCGTAGTTATTCGTCGCAAGGTGTTCCCGTCCAGCCACATGACGGTGGAGGAAGCTCTCGATCACATGGAATTGGTCGGCCACGACTTCTTCCTGTTCGTCGATAGCCAGACCGATCGTCCGAGTGTGGTCTACCGCCGCAAGGGCTGGGATTACGGCGTTATTGCTCTCGAAGAAGAGGCAGAAGACGCAGTTCCCAGCGGCCGCTCGCGCAAGCGCAAGGTCGCTAACGGCTAAGTACACCAAGTTTTTGGCTTGGAGTTGATACGATTACGAACCGGTAACGCGGCTGTGCGCTGATCGCACACACCGCGTTACCGTGACGTAAGCGTCTAAAAGACTGCGCTTCGTCGAGCAGTGCCAGCGTCGGACCCGTCCGACAAGAATGGGAGTATTCGGTGGCGAATGTTTTAGAACGCGCTCTTCGCGTAGGTGAGGGTCGACTTCTTCGACGCTTGAAAGGCTACGCGGCGGCCGTTAACCATCTCGAGGATGACTTCAACACCCTCACTGATGATGAGTTGAAGAACGAGACTGTAGAACTGCGCGAACGCTATGCCGGTGGAGAGTCGCTCGACGACTTGCTCCCCGAGGCTTTCGCTGCGGTCCGCGAAGCGGCAAAGCGAACTCTGGGCATGCGTCACTTCGACGTTCAGCTCATGGGTGGTGCAGCACTGCACTTGGGCAACATCGCTGAGATGAAGACCGGCGAGGGCAAGACCCTCGTGGCAACGCTCGCTGCCTACCTCAACGCCATCGCGGCGCAGGGTGTGCACGTCATCACGGTCAACGACTACTTGGCCAGCTACCAATCTGAACTTATGGGCCGCGTTTTCCGCGCCCTCGGCATGACAACTGGATGTATCGTCTCCGGTCAAGCGCCTCCTGAGCGTCGCGAACAGTACGCGGCTGACATCACGTATGGAACCAACAATGAGTTTGGCTTCGACTACCTGCGCGACAACATGGCGTGGCAGGCGAGCGACATGGTTCAGCGCGGACACTATTTCGCTGTCGTTGACGAGGTCGACTCGATCCTCATCGACGAGGCACGTACCCCGCTCATCATCTCGGGTCCTTCGTCGGGGGAGGCGAACCGGTGGTTCACCGAGTTTGCGAACCTCTCCAAGAAGCTCATTCCTGAAGTTGACTTTGAGGTCGACGAGAAGAAGCGCACCGTTGGTGTGCTCGAGCCCGGTATCGAAAAGGTCGAGGACTACCTCGGCATCGACAACCTGTACGAATCGGCGAACACTCCGCTGATTTCGTTCTTGAACAATTCGATCAAGGCTCGTGCGCTGTTCAAGAAAGACAAGGACTACGTCGTCATGAACGGCGAAGTGCTGATCGTTGATGAGCACACCGGCCGTATTCTTCAGGGCCGTCGGTACAACGAAGGCATTCACCAAGCGATTGAGGCCAAAGAGGGCGTTGCGGTTAAGGCCGAGAACCAGACTCTTGCGACCGTCACTCTGCAGAACTACTTCCGTTTGTACAACAAGCTGTCGGGCATGACCGGTACCGCCGAGACTGAGGCGGCAGAGTTCATGTCGACCTACAAGCTTGGCGTGGTCGCTATCCCCACTAACCGTCCGATGCAGCGCATCGACCAGTCCGACCTGATTTACAAGAACGAGCAGTCCAAGTTCGAGCAGGTTGTCGCTGATATCGCTAAGCGCCACGAGCAGGGTCAGCCGGTTCTGGTGGGTACGACAAGTGTTGAGAAGAGCGAACTGCTCTCGCGCATGCTCGCCAAGAAGGGCGTCAAGCACGAGGTGCTGAACGCTAAGAACCACGCTCGCGAAGCAGCAATCGTTGCTCAAGCGGGTCGTCTCGGCTCTGTCACCGTCGCCACAAACATGGCTGGTCGAGGCACCGACGTCATGCTCGGCGGAAACGCCGAGTTCTTGGCCGTCGCCGAGATGAATGCTCGTGGCCTTAACCCCTCGGAAACTCCTGACGAGTACGAAGCCGCCTGGGATGACGTCTTCGCTGAGGTCAAGTCGGGTGTCGAAAAGGAAGCTAAGAAGGTCATCGATGTTGGTGGGCTTTACGTGCTGGGCACCGAGCGCCACGAATCTCGTCGTATCGACAACCAGCTGCGCGGTCGTTCCGGTCGTCAGGGTGACCCGGGCGAGAGCCGTTTCTACCTGTCGTTGCAAGACGACCTCATGCGCTTGTTCAACAGTGGTGCCGCTGAGGCGCTCATGGGGCGTTCGTCGGTTCCCGACGATCTCGCTATTGAGTCCAAGGTCGTCAGCCGCGCCATCCGCAGTGCGCAGTCGCAGGTTGAATCTCGTAACGCGGAGATCCGCAAGAACGTTCTCAAGTACGACGATGTTCTCAACCGTCAGCGTGAAGCAATTTACAGCGACCGCCGTCACATCCTCGAGGGCGATGATCTGAAGGACCGCGTTCAGCGCTTCCTGAAAGACGTCGTGACTGAGGTTGTTGACGTTCACACTGCCGAGGGCCACTCCGAGGAGTGGGACTTCGATGCGTTGTGGGTCGAGCTCAAGACGATGTACCCGGTCGGTATCACTGTCGACGAGGTGCTCACCGAGGGCGGTGCGCGCGGCAAACTGACGAGCGCGTTCGTCGCCAAGGAAGTTCACTCGGATGCCGTTATCGCTTACGAGCGTCGCGAACAGCAGCTGGGCGAGACCGCCATGCGCGAGCTTGAGCGTCGAGTTGTCCTCAGCGTGATCGACCGCCGCTGGCGCGATCACCTCTACGAGATGGACTACCTGAAAGACGGTATTGGTCTGCGGGCTATGGCTCAGCGTGACCCGCTCGTCGAGTACCAGCGTGAAGGTTTCGCTCTCTTCCAGAGCATGATGGGTCAGATTCGCGAAGAAACCGTTGGCTTCCTCTTCAACCTTGATGTCGAAGTCAATGGCGGCGGCGAAGCAACTACGGTTCAGGCGCGTGGTTTGGATGCCCCGGCTGCACCGGCAACTCAACTCAGCTATTCGGCGCCAAGCGCTGATGCGTCGGGTGAGGTTGAGGTTCGCAACGATCGCGGCCAGGTTGAGCGCGCGGCAACGGCTCAGGCGCAGCAGTCGAAGGTTGCTCCTCAGCAGCAGGCGCAGCCCCAGGGCAACGATCGTGGCGCGTTCGGTCAGCGTCCCGAGGGCGCTGCCCCGGAGGCTCCGTTGAACCGTTCCCAGCGCCGAGCGCAGGAGAAGCGTAAGAAGTAGCGAGATCTCACGCCGGCGATTGAACGCCGGCTGCACACAACGAATGCCCCACTCGAGTTTCGAGTGGGGCATTCGTTGCGTGCGCTGTAGGGGTGTGAAACTACAGCACGTTGATGGCGGTCGCTCGCCAGCGCTTGTCGAGGCCTTCGAGGCGCACGGCGACAGCGCGGGTGCGGGCGCGACCGCGCACGATAACGACGGCTTCGATCGCGCCATCGCGGGGCTCGCACAGCCTGATTGACCCCATGCTGAAGCTGGGGCGAGTGACGGGCTGGCCTTTGGCTCGACGGGCGCGTGCGGAGAGCACGGTGCGCTTGAGCAAATGACGGTAGACGTCGTCGGTGACCCACCGAGCGATCTGTTCTAGGTCGCGTGCGCCGGCGAGTACTTCGATCACGCAGCGAGTGAGGTTCTCGACGAGGGGAGCGGGGTCAGGCAGCTCGGCGCTCGGAGTGGGCTGGTGGCCAAAGAACTCGTCGGGAACGAAGCGAGGCCGGATGACCTTCGAGGGAAGGGTTCCAGTGCGCTGGCGCGCCTGTCGGGGTATTTCCACACTCGGTAAGGAGGCGGGAAGGGGCTCGGTACTCATGATCTCCCGGGTAAAAGGTCAAGACGGCGATGTTTACCCCCATAAGGGGGTAGACCACACTTAAGCAGGAAGTAGACCAGTTGTCTATGACCAATCTTCAATTGTGGATAACAATTTGGAGCCGAGAGCCACCGTCAGTACCGTCAACGCATGCGCTGGGACAACCTCTTTGACGACCTCGAGAGCCAGCTCGAGCGCGAAATAACCGCCGATGACCTTGAGATCGATGCAGAAGAGGAACGGTTGCGGTTGGGCCGGCTCAGCATCCGCGACCGCATTGTGGCGCTACACACCCGCAGCAGTGCAGAGTCCCCGCTGACTCTTTCGGTGCTTTTGATCACCGGCACGCGCGTGATCCTTCGCCCCGTCATCATTGGTCGAGATTGGATGTCGGCTGACCTCGTCGACGACAGCGGCCGTCCTGGTCAGTGCATCGTTCCTTTCGCGGCGTTAGCCGGCATTTCGATGGGGGCGTCTCACATCACGCCGAGCCTCGCGACCACGCCTTCCAGCGGACATCCGAGTCTCTCGCAGCGGTTGAGCCTCAGCTATGTATTGCGCGATCTGTGTCGGCGACGACGGGCTGTTTCGCTTGTATTGGTTGCGGGGGAAGTGCACGGCACGATTGACCGCGTTGGCCGTGACCATGTGGATGTTGCGGTGCACGAGCGTGGGGCGGTGCGCCGCGAGACTGCGGTATCGGAGTACCGCTTGGTGCCGTTCACGAGCGTCGTACTCGTTCGGCCGTAACTTTCGTTAGCGCGTGCGCTGCTCGCCAAAGTTGACTTCGGTAACCGTGGCGATGTCGGACTGGTTCCACAGACTCATGCGACGAGTCTCTTCGTAGAGGGCTTCAATATATGACTCAAGAACGGAGTTCTCGATGCGCCATTGACCCTTGCTGCCCACTTTGATCGCGGGTAGTTCGCCGGAACGCACGAGTTCAAGAACCTCATGCGGAGAGACGCTGAGCACTTCGGCAGTGTCAGCCAGGGTGAGAAATCGCCCGAGGCCCTCTGCTGGGTTGATCGCGTTCATGCATCGATTATGCGGCCATGAAGCTGGGAATGGGGTTGATGTGGATAACTATCGCGCCACTTCCGGGCGGTAACGAACCATGGTGCCATGATCAAGACCCGACGTGGAGAGTGCGCGCTATGAGCCGTCGCTCCGGCAGAACTCAGTCCCAAGCGCGTGCGCGAGCGTTCGCTCTCGACCCGCGGTTAGCGATCGGTGTCGTGCTCGTCGTCGCCTCCGTGGCTGGTGTCGTTGCGATCGTTGCGGCGGCTGACGATTCCACTGAGGTTTACGCCGCAGCGTCGTCGTTGACGCCGGGTGATCGAGTCATGAGCTCCGATCTGGTGATCCGCAGCGTCAAGCTCAACGAAGCGACCAACCACTACATCGCTCGGGGAGAGTTGCCAGCTGAAGGCTTTATTGCGACCAGGCCAATTGAGGCAGGGGAGCTGGTGCCCACATCCTCGCTTGGCAGTCATGATGGGCTCTCGCTGACCTCGGTTGTGGTGTTCCCTCAGGGAGGCTTAGCCACCTCGGTGACCACGGGAGCGGCGGTCGACGTCTGGGCCAGCGCTGAGGCAGAAGAGGGCGGCTATGGTGCCCCAGGCGTCATTATCGCGGGAGCCGTCGTCGTGCGCTTGGTCGAGGATGATTCGCTCGTGTCGTCGGCTCAGGGGAGTGCAATTGAGTTGCTGGTGCCGCGCTCGCGTGTAGCCCGCTTGCTTGAGGCGATGGCCAACGGCGATGTTCTGTCGGTCATCCCGGCGAACTTGCCCGCGGAGGGCTGAGATGACCGCGTTCGCTCTCGCAATGCCCGTAAATCTTGAGGATCAGTTCGCGTTCGAGGTAGGGCATCACGGTCACGAGATTGTGCTGCGCGCGGTGAGTGCGCCCGAGCTCGCCTCACGAGTGGCCGGCGCCCACGCTGATATCGCGCTTGTCGCGGCAGAAGCGCGGTACCTCACCGATCGACTTATTGCGTCCTGCGATCAGAGCGGGGTGCGCCTCGTCGCGATCGCCAGTAGTGAGCGTGAACAGCGCTACGCGAGCGACCTCGGGCTCTACGACATCGTGGATGCTGCCGAGGGGTGGGCGGGGCTCGATGCTCTGCTCTCTCAGTCCCCATGGGGTTCAGAGCCTCCGCCACGCGAGCGCAGCGCGCTCGGGCAAGTGATCGCAGTGTGGGGCCCCGGCGGGGCTCCCGGCCGAACATCCATTGCTATTTCCGTTGCAGCCGAACTGGCAGCGCTCGGGTACAGCGTGGCGCTCGCCGATGTGGACACTCACGGGGCATCGGTGGCGCCGGCGCTCGGCATGCTCGATGAAGCCCCGGGCTTTGCGGCAGCTTGTCGGTTGGCAGGCACCGAGACTCTCACCACCGAAGAGCTGGGGCGTATCGGGCAGCGGTATGAGTCGCCGCTCGGGGCTTTTTGGGTACTCACGGGCATCGGGCGACCGAGCCGTTGGCCCGAGCTCTCCTCGGAGCGGGTGGGAACCACGATCGCTCAGTGCCGCCAATGGGTTGATTACACCGTGCTCGATACGAGTTCCAGTTTGGAGAATGACGAAGAAATTACCAGCGACCTTTTCGCCCCGCGTCGCAATGCAGCGGCGGTCACGGCGGTGCGTGCGGCAGATCACGTCATTGCGGTCGGCTCAGCAGATCCCGTGGGCCTGTCGCGGTTTTTGCGCGCCCATGTCGATCTTCTTGAGACCGTGACTACCCGCAGCGTGAGCGTCGTCATGAACAAGATTCGCGTGAGCGCCAGTGGCATGAACCCGCACGGCCAAGTCACCCAAACCCTCTCGCGATTCGGAGGTATCGAGCATCCAATACTGGTTCCTCACGACCTCTCGGGCTTCGATGGGGCCGTGCTCAGTGGCAAGACTCTGGTGGATGCGGCACCGCGATCGCCAGCGCGTGCCGCGATCCGTGACCTCGTGACATCGAGACTCGTGCCCGAGGAGACAGAGTCAGTTCCCCCACGGTCATTGTTCAGCAGGATGGTGGCGCGCAGGTAACCTGTAGGGGTGTCGACTCTCAGTGATCTAGTCCAAGAGCAGGGCCATTCGAGCGAAGCAGATATCGAATGGCTGCACATGCTTGTCGGCGACTGGCAGCTTCTTGCCGATCTTGCGTTCGCGGATATCGTGCTCTGGGTTCCCAGTGACGATGACCAGTTCGTCGCTGTTGCCCACGCTCGCCCCAGCAGTTCAGCCACGCTGTTCTATCGCGACTTCGTTGGTCAGAAGATCAAACCGGAGTGGCATGCGCAGGTAACCGAGGCCTTCGAGACCGCTCGCATCGTCGATACCGCGGCCCCCGCGTGGTACGAAGAGACCCCAACCCGTGTGCGCGCAGTTCCCGTGATGCGTCGGCTCACGGCCACGGGCAACGAGACAACGGCAACGCCGATTGCCGTCATCACGCGGCACACCAATTTGGGCGACGCTCGCACTCCCTCACGTCAAGAGCTCACCTTCAACGGATGTGCGAACGACCTTTTTGCGATGATTGCGGCAGGTGACTTTCCCGATATGGGCGCTCCGGCGGCACCGCGTCGAGGCGCTCCCCGCGCATCCGATGGTCTAATCCGTTTGGATGTCGACGGTCTCGTGACATTTGCAAGCCCCAATGCGCTCTCAGCATTCAACCGCATCGGTTTCTCTGGGGAGCTTGAGGCGGAATCGCTCGCCGAAGTAACGACCACTTTGATCGCAGGCCAGCCCGAAGTGGATGAGTCGCTTCCGCTGGTCGTGACCGGTCGAGCTCCGTGGCGTACCGACATCGAAGCGCGAGGAGTGACGGTGTCGTTGCGGACGATCCCGATTCGCGACCGCGGTGAACGCGTTGGCGCCATCGTGTTGTGCCGCGATGTGACAGAGGTTCGCCACCAAGAGCGTGAACTCATCACGAAGGATGCGACGATCCGGGAGATTCACCACCGGGTGAAGAACAACCTGCAGACGGTCGCATCACTGCTGCGCATTCAGGCGCGTCGAACCCACAGCGAAGTTGCGCGCGAAGCGCTTGGCCAAGCTATGCGCCGGGTAGCAGCAATCGCCGTGGTGCACGACACCCTGTCGGAGGGGCTCAACCAGAACGTTGACTTCGACGTCGTGTTCCACCGGGTATTGAAGCTCATCGCCGAAGTCGCATCGAGCCACAACACGACAGTGCACCCGACATCCGTGGGAAGTTTTGGAGCTCTCCCGAGCGAGTACGCGACACCGTTGGCGCTCGCGCTTACCGAGCTCGTCACCAATGCCGTCGAACACGGTCTAGCCGGTCGGGCTGATGGAACGGTCGAAATTGATGCTCGTCGCACGGCAGACAAGCTCACCGTGCAGGTGCGCGACAACGGTGTGGGGCTGGCCGAAGGGCGAGTCGGCGAAGGTCTCGGTACCCAGATTGTGCGCACGCTCATCCAGGGAGAGCTCAGCGGAACCATCGACTGGCATACCGTCGTAGGCAGCGGCACCGAAGTGACGATTGACATCCCGCTGACCTGGCTGACGCGCGTCAAGTAGGTCAAGGGGCTGCCCGACTAAGGCAGCACCCTGCTGAGCATGGCAGTGGTCTACTCAGGGCGCGACGAATAGCGCAGATTCTAATCTGCAGAGTTGGTCGCGTCGGTAGGCCTCACGGCCTGCGGCGACGAGTGCTGCTTAGGAAGCGCGGCGTGCGCGTGCGGCGCGACGCTTGAGAGCGCGACGCTCGTCTTCGCTGAGTCCGCCCCAGACGCCTGAGTCTTGGTTGGTCTCGAGTGCGTACTGGAGGCACATTTCAGTTACTGAGCAGCGACCGCAGACGGCTTTTGCTTTTTCAATCTGATCAACGGCCGGACCAGTGTTTCCGACCGGGAAGAATAGCTCCGGGTCAGCAGTGAGGCATGCAGCGTTATCGCGCCAGTCCATGTGTAGCTCCTTACAGTGTGTTGCGATGCTCGAGCGCACAAAAAAATTACGCCCTGATCGGCGTCGAGCTTGAGAAATTATGTGGGTCTCGCTCGCAACACTGGGAGCCAGAAATCAACCTCAACTAGAATCGCATATCGTCAAAGGCAAAGCAATGGTCTTTCAGCGATTTAACGGGGAGCGAATGGTAGACGAACTTGTCCCAGAAGAGAAAACGTCACGTCATCATCCGTATTTGATAGCGCTGGCCGTAGTCATCTTCCTTGAGAGCGCCGTATTGTTTGCCGCTCTGGCGTACTTGATCTTCGAGCTGGGAGCAGAAACTCCGCAGTCGTATCCGAGTGCAATTGCGCTGACTGTTCTGACCGCAATCGCGGCAGTGTGGGTAGCGATAATTGGTATCAATGCCCTGCGGCAACAGCCCTGGATCCGCGGCGCCGCCGTCGTCTGGCAGGTGCTACAGATCTCGGTGGCGATCGGCAGTTTCCAAGGGGTGTTTGCGCGGCAAGATATCGGATGGTTGCTGCTGACTCCGGCAATCGTGGTGTTGGTACTGCTCTTCACGAAACCGGTGCTTGCGGCAACCACCCGCCACGAGGGTTAGCCGAGCCCGAGCTTCTTGCGCAACGACGCAACGTGACCGGTCGCCTTCACGGCGTAGAGGGGGAGTGTGATAGCTCCCTGCTCATCGAGCACAAAAGTGGATCGGATGACGCCAACAACCTGCTTGCCGTACAGGTTCTTTTCGCCCCAGGCTCCATACGCTTCGTGCACTGCGTGGTCGGGGTCGCTGAGGAGGGGAAAAGTGAGTGCTTCCTGCTCGCGAAACTTCGTGAGCTTCTCGGGAGTATCGCGAGAAACGCCCAGCACGACATAGCCCTCCGACTGCAGCGAGCCGAGCTGATCACGGAAGTCACAGGCTTGCTTCGTGCATCCGGGAGTCATGGCCGCAGGATAAAAATAAAGAATCACTTTCTTGCCAGAAAAGTCGCTCAAAGACACCGAATTTCCGTCCTGATCAGGCAGTGTGAAGCTCGGTGCGGGGGTGCCGGCGGCAAGTCGTGAGGATTCAGTGGTCATTGTGCTCCTTAGTCGCTTTAACTCATGGTAACGTTGTTCCTCGGTTGCCCTGAGAGGGAAAACCAAGCCACGCACCTCTAGCTCAATTGGCAGAGCAACTGACTCTTAATCAGTGGGTTCCCGGTTCAAGTCCGGGGGGGTGCACAGCAAGAGAAGCCCCGTGATCCTTACGATCATGGGGTTTTTCGTTTAAGACTCGCGTGCGCTCCCGCACACTTATTGCTCGCCGATTTCTGTCTGCAGTGCGCGGCTGCCAAACCCACTCGACATCGCCCGCAGCATGCTCGCTCAGAGCCCACAGGCGATCGCGTGCAGCGCTATTGCTGGCCGTTCGCGGGAGAGGAGCGGCGCGGTCATTTTCGCCGCTATGGACGGCATTCAGCGGTTCGGATCTCGTGGCGGCACGCACGTGGGCGGCGGCGAGCGATTCGGGGGGCCGGAGATTCTCGAGGCTAAGAAGGGATTGGCTCACCCTGCGAAGTGGTATCGCACAATTTTGGCCAACAAACACGTCTACTGTCCACCGAATGGGGGGCGTGCTAACTTGTTGGGCACACCAGACCGGCCCGCTCCGGTCACCCCCGATGGTGACGAAGAAGGTGATACCCGAATCACTCCCCAGCGGCGCAGTTCACCCCCGTGAATGCGCTCGCACTCCCTGTCGTGAGCCAATGGCGGCTCCGATTCTGCAGTTGCGTGCGGATGCGCCGAAACGCATTCCCCCTGCAGAAAGCTGCCACACATGTTCATCAAGAAACTGCTGGCGACAGTTGCCAGCATCACCCTCATGACTGGTGCACTTCTCGGTGTATCCCCACCCGCATTTGCTGACGATGCAGTACCCGCCCACGACCCACCGGTGACCGAAACCATCACCGACACCCCTGCGGCCGCCCAAGAATCTCCGGCCCCCGCATCCTCTCCCGAACCCGCCGTGGCCGCCCAACCTCAGCCTGTGGTGGCGGTTGTACCAGAAACGCCTGCTCCCGAGCCCTCGGCCGCGGCCCCTGTCGAGAACCCTGCTGCCGCGGAACCAGCGGCAGCAGCGGCTCGTTCCTCTCAGCCCGAACAGCAGTCCCGGCCGCAGAACAACGCAAAGGTCTGGGTGTGCAAGTTTGTGTCGAGCGACAATTCTCCATCTGGCTACCAACTCAAGTCAGGAAAGCAGCCGATTCATGTGAGCGTTAACGCCCTCGGTGATGACGTCAATGACACGGGTAGTTTCAACGATCGCCAGCCTTCGTTCGTTGTCGCAAGCGACGATGCGAGTCTCTGCTCGCGCACAGAGGTAGTCGTTGACGAGGAGGTCACGTGCCCGACGTACCAGTACGGCGGAATCGTGAACGTCACGACCTCAACGAAGTTCTTCTATGGCAGCGCTCAGGTGGACTTCACTCAAACGCAGTCCACACGCCCGCTCACCGAGGGCGAATTGCGCGCCTGCGACCCTCCGGCCACTGAGGTGTACGTGTGCCAGTTCGTGCCGAGCGAGAGTCATCCAAGCGGTTGGGTCGTGCAGGAAGGGACACAACCTGTACTCCTAGCGGAGGGCGATCTCGGGCCGGACGTCAACGATACGGGCGACTTTGACCCGCAGGCTCCCTCGTTCATAGTGGCCAGCGACGATAGTTCGTTGTGTGCATCGGTGACGGTCGAGCGTTCAACGGAAGTTAGATGCCCCAGCGTGAGCTCCGATGGATCTGCGACGATCACGACCGTGAGCTCGTTCTTCTATGGCTCGGTCAAGGTCAACGAAAGCAGAGTTGAAGATACCCGCGAGCTGACGGCAGAAGAGCGTTATAGCTGCCCCGAAGTTGGTGGTTCGATGGTGGCAACTGCCGCGGTGAGTTTCGAAGAAGCAACGTGTAACGCACCACAACGCCTCATTCTGGGCCCCGTAGTTAACGCTACGTGGGGCGAGATCACTGACCCTGAGGGACCGGCTGATTACAGTGTTACGGCAACAGCGATAGACGGTGCCGACTTTCCGGCGGCTGGCCCCCAAGTTCGGGCAGTTGGTGGCTCAACGACGGTGACCTTTAGCGGCGTGCTCGATCCTCAGCTCGATCCGTTCAGCCCTGAGTGTGACCTCGTGACGCTGGGCCTCGTGATGCCGGCAGTGACGTTCTCGCAAGCAAGTTGTGACGTCGGGGGCAGCTACACGCTCGGTGTGGCCGCAGGGTATGACCCCGCATTGGTGACGTTCACGGTGAACGGTGTCTCTGGCATCGTGGCTGGAACGTACCCGGTAGCAGCATCCGCTTCGGTCCTCGTGACTGTCCAGGTCGTCGAGCCGAACGGTTTTGAATTCGACTGGAGTGACCCCCCTGCTTTCGAGTTCCAGACCCCGAGCAGTGACGACTGCGTGGCTTCCGAAGTTGTTACCGCACAGCTACCCACCCTTGCCTACACCGGCGGAAGCGGTAGTGCTGGCGCCTGGTGGCTGTTGCCTCTGAGCATGATTGTGCTCGGTGGCGTCGCCATCGTCGTCAGACGCCGTATGGCTGCTGAGCTCCATTAATCAGCGCAGTCCTGCCCCGGCGCGAATTCGCGTCGGGGTTAGGGCAACCACGGTGTCGGATCGACGCGGGTGTCGAACACGTAGACCTCGAAGTGGAGGTGGGGGAACGTCGAGTAGCCGGTGTTTCCGACTGATCCCAGAATGGTGCCCGCTGCTACCCACTGGCCGGCAGTGACGACCTGCGAACCTTCGATCATGTGAGCGTAGAGAGTCTTGATTCCGTTGCCGTGATCGATGATGACATGTCGACCCCAGCCGCCACCGTCGGTGACGCTTTCCACGGTGCCGGGGGATGCGGCGATGATGTCGGATCCTTCGGGCGCCATGATGTCGATGCCGCCATGGAATTCGTTGCCATCCCGGTAGCCGAAGCCGTCGTTGACATCACCGTTGGCGGGGAAAAGTTCGAGGGTGCCGGTAAGACCGGCGGCCGTGACGACGACTTGCTGCTGCACTTGTTCGACGTCGTAGCTGTCGCGCACGACAGGGGCAGAAAGCCCGGTTGCGGGCGAGGCGGAGGTTTGCACGTCGTCAACGGTTGTTTTGCTCGTCGCGGAGGCGGGCGGGGCGGCGAGAGTTGCGGCGTCCGCAAGGAATACGTCTGTGTCGTGCGTCGGGAAGATTGCCGCGGGAACTGTGCCGCCGACGAGGATCGCCCCTACGGCGAGCATGGTAATTGTTCGTTTCAACAGCGTTCCTTAGTTGGGTTCAGCAAGGTGTGGCTGCGTCGGGGAAGGCACAATCTGATTGAGCCTGCCGCTCTCGTTGGTGAGACGTGAGTTAGAGCGAGACAGAGGCTCGATTGGTGCGAACTGCAGCACACTCGCCGAAAGCGCTTCGATGCGGTTAGACAGGCGAGTAAGTCAGCAAAAATACGGGACGAACCTGAGAACGACACTCAGGGAGCAACAATTCATTGCGATCGCCCTATATCCTTTGGGTACAAACGTTCTATTTCTTCGATGGGGAGGAGCCGCATGGGCACCAGTTCGCGACCGATTATTGGTCTCACGTCGTACCTTGAGCAGGCCCAAACCGGTGTCTGGGATCTCCCCGCATCCTTCCTTCCGAAGATCTACTTCGAAGCGGTGACGGATGCCGGTGGCATCGCAGTTCTGCTCCCTCCTCAGCCTGTCGACGACGACATCGCCGCATCCATCGTGCAGGGGCTTGATGGTTTGATCCTCACCGGCGGCAAAGACGTCGACCCGGCGCGCTATGGCCAGGAACCGCATCCGACAACGGACGTTCCCCGCAAGGACCGCGACGCCTTTGAAGTCGCGCTCGTACGCGCCGCTATTAAACAGAACGTGCCATTTCTCGGAATCTGCCGCGGGGCGCAAATTCTGAATGTTGCGCTGGGCGGCACGATCATCCAGCATCTGCCCGACGTTATCGGCTCGACGCGCTACAGCGCAGGTGGGGGAGTGTTCTTGGTCAACGATGTGGCTGTTGAACCTGACACAACTCTCGCGGCTCTACTGGGTGGCGATGATTCGGTAGCGGTGAAGTCGTACCATCACCAAGCGATCGACACCCTCGCTGACGGCCTCGTCGTCACCGGGCGTGGTGACGACGGCGTGATTCAGGCAGTCGAATTGCCGAGCGTTGACTTTTGTGTCGCTGTGCAGTGGCATCCAGAAGAGGATGCCAAGGAAGACGCCCGCTTGTTCCGTGGCGTTGTCGAGGCGGCAGTGCGGCATCGCGGCAAGCGTTCACAGGCTTAGCGCTAGACCGCCGGGCTGATGCTCGGCGCCTCTGCCGACGCTCAGACGTCGCTGCGACGTCGTTAGTTTTCGAGCTCGTAGGAGTCGCTGGCTTCTTTGGCGATCGTTCCGACGGCGATGGCGACGGTGATTCCCCAGCTGATCCACATAAGGATGAGGCGCCAGTCGCGCGGGCCCTGCTTGGTGGTTTGGTAGATGCTCCAGCCGCCGGCGACTGCACTGAGGAGACTGCCGTTGAACAGGTACTTGCGCATGTTTTCCTCCGCGGGTTGGTGTTCTCCCACGCTAGCGCGTGAATCTGATGGAGGCTACTCGGCAGCCTGTGCAGCACAGAAGATCGCCCTGGCGCTGAATTTTCACTGAGAAACCACCCCCGATGTGACTCCTGACCGATCGGTCAGTTAGGCTCTTCGGGTGTCCAGTCAAGAACAGCTTCAACGCATCGCGCTCGCCGAGTTCTCTATTGCCGGCTATACCGGCACGTCGATCAATCGTATCGCCGAGCTCGCCGGCCTCTCCAAGTCGAGCGTTCTCTACCACTTCACCTCGAAAGAGGCGCTCCTCGACGCGGCCGTCTCGCCCGCCATCGACCGACTCGAATCTCTCGTCTCTGACCTTGAAAAGAACGGGATGGAGCCAGAAAAAAGGCAAGCCTTTCTTGCCCAATTCGTCGATTTTCTCTTCGACTGTCGCCAAGAAGTGCACATGTTCATAAACCAGGGACCATCGCTCGTGGGAGTTCCGGTGCTCGATCGTGCGAACGACATTGTGCGTCGGCTCGCCCAAGTCTTCGCCGCGACCGCGTCGAACCCGCACGACGCCATGCGCTTTGGAATCGCGCTCGGTGGCTCTGCGTACATGCTCTGCACGTCAGCGAACCTCTCACTGCCCATCGAATCTGACGACGACACCCGCCAAGCCCTCATCGCGATCATGAGTGATTTACTCGCTCCCGTTCGCAACAACTAACTCACTGGCGCCGAGCCTCACCACTCGGCACCCCTAGACCTCACTCGCGCAGTCCACAAGAACCGGAGCACCCGTGGCCACTCTTCTCTACCGACTCGGTCGATTCTCATATCGGCATCCGTGGCGTGTGCTCGTCGTGTGGTTTCTTCTCGTAGTGGGCACCCTGGGCGGTGGAATCGCCCTCGGCGGGCAAACTGAAGAGTCGTTCGAGATTCCGGGAACTGAGTCGCAAGTTGCGCTCGACCGGCTGGAAGCAGTCTTCCCTTCGGTGGCCGGGGCATCCGCCACCGCCGTGGTTGTCGCCGAAGACGGATCGCGCATCGAGAGTTCCGAAGCCGTCATCGAACGCATTACAGCCGCCATCGATCGCATCGACGGCATCGATTCGGCCGTGAGCCCTTTCGATGAGTACGCCGGAAAAGCGATCTCAGACGACCACAGCATGGCGATCATCCGGGTGCAATTTGACGGGCCAGTCACCGACGTCACCGAAGCAACAGTTGAGGCGCTCGTGGATACCGCCGACATCGGTGAAGATTCCGGGCTGCGCGTCGAATATGGCGGGCTCGTGTTTCAAGACACCTCCTTCGGCATCACCGTTACTGAAGTGGTCGGTGTCGTGTTCGCGGCTCTCGTGCTCGTGATTACCTTCGGGTCGTTGCTCGCGGCGGGGATGCCGCTGCTGAGCGCCCTGATCGGCGTTGGCATCGTGATGGGCCTCATCACGACTCTCTCCGCGTTCACGACGGTGTCGAGTTCTGCACCCCTGCTTGCCCTCATGATTGGGCTCGCCGTCGGAATCGACTACGCCCTCTTCATCGTGTCGCGCCATCGAGCCCAACTGGCGCACGGAGAAGAACCAGAGGAATCGGCCGCGATGGCCGTGGGCACCGCCGGAAGCGCGGTCGTATTCGCCGGCGTCACCGTGATTATTGCCCTGCTTGGCCTTCTCGTGGTCGGCATCCCCTTCTTGAGCGTCATGGGTATCGGTGCGGCGGTCGCCGTGTTCATCGCTATGGGCGTTGCCACAACGTTGCTGCCCGCGCTGCTGGGCTTTGCGGGGCCGCGGATGATCCCCAAGAGTGGATCGCGAGCGCAGCGTCGATTCACGGCATCCGCCGACGAAAGCAAGAGCATGGGCGCCCGTTGGGTGCGTGGCGTCACGAAATACCCATGGTTGGCGGCGATTGCCGTCGTGGCCATATTGGGTACCCTTGCGATTCCCGCCGCCAGCCTGCAGCTGAGCCTGCCAGACGGCGGATCGGAGCCGACCGGCTCGACTCAGCGCGAAGCCTTCGACCTTGTCACCGAAGGCTTCGGCCCCGGCTATAACGGGCCGCTCGTTGTTGCCCTCGACATCACTCAGACCATCGATATTCAGGACGACCTCGAATCGATCGCAGCGGACCTCGAGAAGCTCGACGATGTCGACTTCGTATCGCAAGGTTTTCCCGATGAGGGGCTCGACACCGCGATCATCCAAGTGACGCCATCAAGCGCGCCGGACTCCGCGGAGACCAAAGCGTTGGTGCAGACCATTCGGGATCTTGCTCCGGAGCTTGAACGTAAGTACGACATCCAGAGCTTCGTGACGGGAACCACCGCAATCGGTATCGACATCTCGAACCGACTGAGTAATGCGCTGGTCCCGTTTGGGCTCATTGTGGTCGGACTCTCGGTTGTACTTCTCATGATGGTCTTCCGCTCCGTGTTGGTGCCGCTCAAGGCCGCCGCCGGATTCTTGCTCTCTGTCGTGGCCTCGTTCGGTGTCGTCGTCGCGGTGTTCCAGTGGGGCTGGTTCGCCGACGTGATCGGTGTTGAGAATCCCGGCCCCATCCTGAGCTTCATGCCCATCCTGCTCATGGCGGTCCTGTTTGGGCTCGCGATGGACTACGAAGTGTTCCTCGTGTCGGGAATGCGCGAGGAGTACGTGAAAACTCGCGACGCGATGGGCTCAGTTCGTCACGGTTTTGCGAGCAGTGCCCGCGTGGTCACCGCCGCCGCGCTCATCATGTTCTTCGTCTTCTTCGCCTTCGTGCCGGAAGGCAGCGGAACCATCAAGCCCATCGCCCTCGGGCTCGCTGTGGGAATCGCCTTCGATGCTTTCCTCGTGCGCATGACCCTTGTGCCCGCCCTGATGGCGCTGTTCGGCAACGCCGCGTGGTGGCTGCCCACCTGGCTCAACAAGCTCCTTCCCGACGTGGATATCGAAGGGGAGCAGCTGCGTGAGCACCGCCACGAGCTCGAATGGGCATCCACTCAAACTGAACTCGCTATGAGCGCCGAGTACCTCGTCGCCGGTGACGACCGCCAGCGGCTTGGCCCTATCTCGCTTGCTGTGCCGCGCGGTTCTCTCGTCATCGCGTCAGGAGACCGCCACGACCGGCGCATCATGGGTGCAACCCTTTCTGGCATCCTGCCGCCCCTCTCCGGAATGGTACAGGTTGCCGGTTATCCGCTTCCCTCTCATGCCGACCACGTGAATAAGAGGGTTGCGCTCGCCGAGGTGGCAGGAACGCCCTATAGCGAAGACGCCGCCTCTCTGGGGGCAACTCTGCGCGAGCGTATCGAAATGACACAACGCTGGCAGGATACCCCTCGCACTGCGGCGAAAGTGCGCGACTGGATCGCGCGTGTAAACGACGTTCTTGGTGACGTCACCGCTCGTCGCACCGTTCGGGTCACTGCTGACACCAACGTCAACGCCCTACCGCAACTCGAGCGATCAGTAGCGCTCGCGGCAGTGGGGCTCTCCGAGGGCACCGAGATTGTGTTCTTCGACCGCTTCGATCAATTTGCGGAAGCAGAAGATGAAGCGGCGTTCTTGACCGCGGTAACGCGCCTTGCTGACGCGAGCACCACCCTCCTCTTCGGAACCGGCAGACCCGTTACCCTCGCCAGCTCGATTGACCGCGGAGAACGCAACGTGATCGTCGTTGACCTTTATCTGCTCGCACCGGAAGGACTACTTCGATGAGCGCCTCACAGACTCCAACAATGCCCCGCCAGCGGTGGTTGACCGTCATCGGTTTCGCCGCCGTCGCGCTGCTGCCGCTCGCCTTCACAGGGCTGTTCGTGGCCGCGGCGGGAGACGGAGACAACGCGATCGACAACATCCCGGTCGCTCTCGTGAACAATGACGAACTGCAAACAACGACGACCACCGATGGCGACGAACAGATTGTCTTTGCCGGTCGCCAACTGGTCACCGAGCTCACCGGTGCCGACGGTTTCGAGTGGACAATTACGAACTCTGACGACGCAAAGGATGCTCTTGCCCGTGGAGACGTCTACGCGATCCTCACCGTGCCCACCGAGTTCTCTGAATCGATCCTGTCGCTGTCTACTGAGGACCCCACTCAGGCACAGATCTCGATCCACACCGATGACTCCCACAGTTATCTCACCGGATCTGTGGCCCAAGTCGTTGGCCAATCCATGACAGATACCTTCGGTCGCGCGATTACATCGCAATACATCGATGGGATTTATGCCAGCGTTGGCGAGCTCGGGGGAGCACTGGCCGAGGCTGCTGACGGCGCAACCGAACTTTCGGATGGTGCCAGCGACTTCTCACGCGGCCTCGGCAGCTATACGGCAGGGGTCGACTCGCTCTCGTCGGGTCTTGCAGACCTCAACTATGGGGCGGGCAATCTCTCGGGTCTGACCACAGGCGTTAGCGACTACACCTCGGGTGTCTCGCAGCTCGCCTCCACGCTCGCGGCGATCAACCCCGCTATTCAGGCGCAACTCACCGACCCACAACTCAAGGGCACGCTTCAAGCCGTTGTCGACGGGCTCAACGAGGCGGCCGCAGGCGGGGGAACCCTGAGAACCCAGACTGCGGATGCCGTTGGCGGCATTCAGTACGGAATCTCTCAGAGCGCGGCGGGGGCTTCCGATCTCTCCGACGGATCTGGCGCACTCACCGAGGGAGCCGAAGGCCTAGCTTTGGGTGCCGGCGAGCTCGCAACCGGGTTGAGCGAGGGTGCAGCTCTCGTTCCGAGCGCCGATGAGACTACTGACACGACGACCAATGCTGATATCGCTGCCGAGCCGATCACGCTCTCTGTCACGACCGACAACGAGGTAACCGAACCGGCCCAGGCAATCGCGACCTTCTTCATCCCCTTGGGTTTGTGGTTGGGAGCGCTTGCGGTGTTCTTAGTGTTGAGCCTGCCCTCGTATCGCTCGCTGTCGTCGACGGCCCGCGACGGCCGAATCGTTGCTTCAACCCTGATTCGGGCATCCATCGTGACGGTTATTCAGGCGGTGCTGCTCGTGTTGCTTCTGCACGTGGTGGTGGGAGTCGATTGGGCTTTGGCGCCGGCAACGGCTGGCTTCGCGCTTCTGATGGCGTTGTCGTTCGCTGCTTTCCACTACTTCTTGATCGCCGCGCTCGGCAAGGGAGGGCTCGTGATCTCTCTGTTCCTGCTGGCGATTCAATTGGTATCGACGGGTGGGGTGTATCCGATTGAGGCCCTTGCCGCGCCGTTCCAGGCGGTGAGCCCGTTCCTGCCGCTGACTTATGCGGTTGAGGGAATGTACTCGATTCTTTCGGGGGGAAGCGCGCAATCTGCGGTAGCGGCGGCGTTCGCGCTACTCGCTTTGGGAGTGGTCAGCGTTGCGCTGTCAGTGCTCTCGGTGAAGCGGATACGAAAATCGACCGCGACAGGAGCGATCCTGTCGGCGGCCGATTCTCGAGCGCTCTAGCGGGAGAGCAAATGCTGCATTCGCGTTGTGACTAGCTGAAGAGACCCTCACGAATGGTGTCGCGTAGCTCAACGAGCTCGGGGTAGTCCTCGAAGAAGCGAAGCTTCTGCTCGACGATGCTGTCGCTGGCAGGAAGGTCGTCAGCGAGTACCCACTCGGCGAAAACCTCGGCGGCATCTTCGCTCGGGATGGTGGCGGCGTAGTCGGTCACGAATTCTTCTGGCGTGTAGCGCTCTTCTTTGTCTTCCTCGGTTTCAGCTTCGAGGTCGTCGAGGCTGAAATTGGGCCAGAACTCGGTGTAGTAAGCGAAGAGGTAGGAGTCGTCGAACGGGCATCCGTCAATTTCGGAGTAGACGGGGCAGGCGTCGACCGTGGACTTGTCCTGGGGAATCTGGTCTTCGCGCAGCGTGATGAGGTGGGCAAATTCGTGAATCATGGTGCGGTCGAGCACATCGGCATCGACTCCTCCGGTGGTGTCGAGCGCGAGATACGTTTCGCCTTCCCGAACGCCGTTGGGCTGCATCGCACCATCGGTACCGCCGGACTGCTCAACGTCGATCGCCACGAACATCGTGATCTCGGGGTGGAGCTCTGCGGGGAAGAGTTCGTTGAAGCGATCCCACACGGCGGCCTGATCGGCGGGAACGTCACCCAGAATTTCGTCACCGTCAACGTCGTAGGTTCCCAGAACGAACAGGGTGTCGTCGTTGACCGCGTCGAGGTCTATCGCTGCGCTGGCGGTCGCGTCGTCGGTGACGTCAGCGGTGGGCTCTGTTGCGGTGCACCCGCTGAGGGCTAAAGCGAACAGGGCGGCCGCGCTCACCAACAGGGTGGTGGGAGTTGCGCGAGCGGAAGATAGGAAGGTCACGAGGGGCCTCTTTCGATTCGGGTTATTCGCGCACCTCCTGGTGTGGACGCGCGCACCCGCGGAGCCGCGGGCAAGAAGGAGCCTAGCGGGGGCCAGCATCCGGGCCGCGGCGGAATGTGTCTCAGTTTTGTCACAAGAAAGAATTGGTTCGGAAACGTCATCTCCCGCCACTCTCCAAGCCTCGCTGGTAACGTAACTACATGATGGAAGCCAAGAATGATACTTCCCCGTCCGAGTACGACTTCGTTGTCGTTTCGAACCGACTTCCAGTGGATTGCACTGTCGAAGAGGATGGGTCACTGAGCTGGAAGCGTTCTCCAGGTGGTCTCGTTACGGCTCTCGAGCCGATCATGCAGAAGGCTGACGGCGCCTGGGTGGGGTGGGCTGGTCGCCCCGATCTTGAGATCGAACCGTTCCATCAAGACGGCATCCAAATCATTCCCGTGCCTCTGAGCTCCCAAGATATTGAGGAGTATTACGAGGGCTTTAGCAACGACACTCTCTGGCCGCTTTACCACGACGTGATTGCACCACCGGCCTATCACCGCGAGTGGTGGGACGACTACGTCACTGTCAATAAGCGATTCGCGGATGCCGCAGCCGCCAACAGTGCCGAAGGTGCTGTCGTGTGGGTTCAGGACTACCAACTTCAGCTCGTGCCGCGCATGCTGCGCGAGATGCGTCCCGATCTGACGATCGGTTTCTTCAATCACATCCCGTTCCCGCCCTACGGAATTTTCGCGCAGCTCCCGTGGCGCACCCAGATCATCGAGGGCATGCTCGGAGCCGATGTTGTCGGCTTCCAACGCTCGTCTGATGCCTCGAACTTCTCATCCGCCGTTCGGCGTCTCACTAATCACCCGACCAAGAATCCGGCCATTGAGGTCACGATTGAGGGGCAGCCGACTCGTCGTGTTGTCGCGAAAGCGTTCCCGATTTCCATTGATTCGCGCAGCTTTGAACAACTGGCGCGCGACCCCGCGATTCAGCAACGTGCTCGCGACATTCGCAAGGGGCTCGGCAACCCGAAGACGGTGATGTTCGGTGTTGACCGTCTCGACTACACCAAGGGCATCCGTCACCGCCTGAAGGCCTATGGCGAACTGTTGCGCGATGGATCGATCGAGGTGGGCGATGTTGCGCTCATTCAAGTCGCGAGCCCGAGTCGTGAACGCGTTGAGGCCTACATGCACCTGCGCGACGAGATTGAGCTAACCGTTGGCCGCATCAACGGTGAATTCAGCACGCTGAGCCATGCACCCATCAACTATTTGCATCAGGGTTTCCCTCGCGAAGAGATGGTTGCGCTGTATCTCGCCGCAGACGTGCTGCTTGTGACGGCGCTTCGTGATGGCATGAACCTGGTGGCCAAGGAGTACGTTGCGGCCAGATTCGATAACGATGGTGTGCTCATTCTGAGCGAATTTGCGGGAGCGTCAGAAGAGCTTCGCAAGGCACTCCTTGTTAATCCGCATGACATCGACGGTTTGAAAGACGCGATGATGAAGGCCATCACTATGCCCAAGGCTGATCGAGCACTGCGGATGCGTTCCATGCGCAAGCGTGTGCTCGAACACGATGTGGAGCGCTGGTCGAATGCGTTTTTGAAGAACTTGGCGGCGACGCGCTCGGATCGTCACCGCCGCATTGCCCCACTCGAAATGGCCGAAGAGGTCGAGTGGACCATCGAACGAAAGCGAGTGAAACGCCCGTGAACTACTCGACTGCCTCCGAAATAGAGGCGGCCATTGACCAACTCGTTTCGGCGCAAACACTCCTGATTGCTCTCGACTTTGACGGCACTTTGGCACCAGAAGTCGATGACCCGCTGGATTCACGCGCCATCCCGGCTGCCCAAGAGCAGTTGGTGCGGATGCTCGACCTCGCCGACACCCGCTTGGCTCTCGTTTCTGGTCGCGCGCTCGACAGCCTCGAGCACGTCGCGCATCTGGGCGATCGCGTGCTGTTCGGTGGCTCGCACGGGTTGGAGTACCGCCTCGACGAGGGCGACTCGCACTTGCCGATGAGCGCAGAGAACACGGCCGCTCTTGAGCGCCTTGATGCGCTTACGCACGAGTTGGCCGATAGCGCTGAGGGCGCGTGGGTGGAAATCAAGCCAGCCGGGCGGGCTGTACACGTTCGGATGACGTCGGCAGAAGACGCGGAACGGCTCACGGCCGAGTCGGTGGCGCGGGTCGAAGCAGAGATCCCGGGCCTCACCACTCGCTTCGGCAAGAACATTATCGAGTTTGCTATCCACGATGCCAACAAGGGCGATGCCATTACGCGCCTGCGGGACTACGTGGGGGCGGATGCCGTCTTCTTTGCCGGTGATGACACGACTGACGAGGATGCGCTGGTGGTTCTCGGGCCAGATGACCTCGGAGTGCGCGTCGGCGATGCGCCATCCGTTGCCCGGCTGCGGGTGGCCGGAACAGCCGAAATCGCACAACTTTTGGCTGTATTGGCCGACAAGCGTCACGCCGTGGTATCGGCGCGCGCAAACTGATGTAGCGGTACGCCCTAAACTCGAAGCATGTCTGAGAGTGATTCGATCGATATCAAACCACGTTCCCGCACAGTCACCGACGGGATTGAAGCCACTACATCGCGCGGAATGCTTCGCGCTGTCGGCATGGGTGATGCCGACTGGGATAAGCCCCAAATTGGTATTGCAAGCTCGTGGAACGAGATCACGCCGTGCAACCTCTCGCTCGACCGTCTTGCTCAGGGCGCCAAGGAAGGCGTTCATGCTGCAGGGGGATACCCACTGCAGTTCGGCACGATCAGTGTCTCTGACGGCATCTCGATGGGCCACGAGGGAATGCACTTCTCGCTCGTGAGCCGCGAGGTCATTGCTGACTCCGTTGAGGTAGTCATGGAGGCCGAGCGCCTGGATGGCTCTGTCACGCTCGCGGGTTGCGATAAGTCGCTGCCCGGAATGCTGATGGCTGCGGCACGCCTCAACCTCGCGTCCGTCTTCCTGTACGCCGGCTCGATCGCTCCGGGCTGGGTCAAGCTCAGCGACGGCACCGAAAAAGACATCACGATCATTGACTCCTTTGAGGCCGTCGGCGCCGTGAAAGCGGGCCGGATGAGCGAGGCTGACGCCAAGCGCATCGAGTGTGCCTTCGCTCCTGGCGAGGGTGCTTGTGGCGGTATGTACACCGCCAACACGATGGCGAGCGTCGCGGAAGCGCTGGGAATGAGCCTTCCCGGCTCAGCAAGCCCCGCATCCGCTGACCGTCGTCGCGACTACTTCGCGCACCGTTCGGGCGAAGCCGTCGTCAACTTGCTGCGCAAGGGCATCACCTCGCGCGACATCATGACGAAGAAGGCGTTCGAAAACGCCATCACCGTTGCCATGGCTCTCGGTGGTTCCACCAACGTTGTGCTGCACATTCTGGCGATCGCCAGTGAGGCCGAAGTTGAGCTCACGCTCGACGACTTCAACCGCATCGGTGACAAGGTCCCGCACCTTGCCGACCTCAAGCCGTTCGGCCAGTACGTCATGAACGACGTCGACCGTCACGGCGGACTTCCCGTGCTCATGAAGGCGCTCCTCGAGGAGGGCCTCCTTCACGGAGACGCTCTCACCGTGACCGGCAAGACCGTTGCCGAGAACCTCGCCGAGATGGACATTGATCCTCTCGACGGCAAGGTGTTGCGCACCTTCGATAACCCGATTCACCCCACCGGTGGCCTCACGATCCTCAAGGGTTCGTTGGCTCCCGAGGGTGCTGTCGTCAAGACGGCCGGCTTCGACCTCTCAGAGTTTGAGGGCCCCGCACGGGTCTTCGAACGCGAGCGTGAAGCTCTGGATGCTCTCACCGCTGGCACGATCGAGGCTGGTTCGGTTGTCGTCATCCGCTATGAAGGCCCCAAGGGTGGACCGGGTATGCGCGAGATGCTCGCGATCACTGCAGCCATCAAGGGTGCTGGACTCGGTAAAGATGTACTACTCTTGACGGACGGACGATTCTCAGGCGGCACAACCGGGCTGTGCATCGGCCACATAGCTCCCGAAGCAGTAGACGCAGGTCCTATTGCCTTCGTGCGCGATGGTGATCTGATACGGGTCAATATCGCAGCTCGCTCGCTCGACTTACTTGTCGACTCCGCTGAGCTCGAAGCCCGCCGAAAAGGCTGGGCCCCTCTCCCTCCGCGTTACACGCGAGGCGTTCTTGCCAAGTATTCGAAGCTTGTGCAATCCGCCGCTCGCGGTGCGGTCACCAGTTAGCGCCAGCTCACCATTCAACTAAAAGGATTTACACATGTCCTCTGAACCCGCACCGCGGCCGAAGAGCACGACACCGGACATCTTGACCGGTTCAGGTGCCATTCTGCGCAGTCTGGAAAAGCTGGGCGTGAAAGACGTTTTCGGCTTGCCCGGCGGCGCCATCATGCCCTTCTACGACGAACTCATGGCATCCACTGCTATCCGTCACATTCTGGTTCGCCACGAGCAGGGTGCTGGTCACGCTGCTGAGGGCTACGCCTCGTCATCCGGAAAGCTCGGTGTCTGCATTGCGACGTCGGGTCCGGGAGCAACGAACCTTGTCACGGCAATCGCGGATGCCCACATGGACTCCGTGCCGATGCTGGCGATCACCGGCCAGGTGTTTTCGACCTCGATGGGAACCGACGCGTTCCAAGAGGTCGACATCTCGGGAATCACGATGCCGATCACGAAGCACTCCTTCCTCGTCACGAAGCCGGAAGACATTCCGGCAACCATCGCGGCGGCGTACCACATTGCGACAACGGGCCGCCCTGGTCCGGTGCTCGTTGATGTCACGAAGGACTGCCAGCAAGCATCCGCCCCGTTCATTTGGCCGCCGAAGGTTGACCTGCCCGGCTACCGCCCGGTTATGAAGGCGCACGGCAAGCAGGTTCAGGCCGCAGCGCAGATGCTGGCCGAGGCCGAGCGCCCCGTGTTCTATGTCGGTGGCGGCGTTGTTCGCTCCGGCGCTTCTGCAGAGCTGCTTGAGCTGGCAACCCTCGTGGGTGCGCCCATCGTCACCACTTTGATGGCTCGCGGTGCGTTCCCCGACTCCAACGAATTGAACCTCGGGATGCCGGGAATGCACGGCTCTGTGCCCGCTGTTCTCGCCATCCAAGAGTCCGATCTCCTTATCTCGCTCGGCGCTCGTTTCGACGACCGCGTCACGGGCAAGCCGAGTGAGTTCGCGCCTCTCGCGAAGGTTATTCACGTTGATATCGACCCGGCTGAGATCGGCAAGATTCGCGCGGCCGAGGTTCCTATCGTTGGCGATGCAAAAGACGTCATCATCGACCTCACGGCAGCGTTTACTGACGCGAGCGTGTCGACGAAGCCTGACTACACCGCGTGGTGGGAGCGACTCAACTCGCTTCGCAACCAGTTCCCGCTTGGGTTCACCGAACCTGACGACGGTCTGCTGTCGCCGCAATATGTGATCCAGCGCATCGGTGAAATCACCGGGCCGGAAGGCATTTTCGCCGCCGGTGTTGGCCAGCACCAGATGTGGTCTGCACAGTTCATCAAGCATGAACGCCCCAACTCGTGGCTCAACTCTGGTGGTGCCGGAACGATGGGTTACGGCGTGCCCGCTGCCATGGGCGCGAAGGTAGCGAACCCCGATCGTCCCGTGTGGGCGATCGATGGTGATGGATGCTTCCAGATGACCAACCAAGAGCTTGCCACCTGCACGATCAATAAGATTCCGATCAAGGTCGCGATCATCAACAACTCGAGCCTCGGCATGGTTCGTCAGTGGCAGACGCTGTTCTATGACGGACGCCACTCCTTCACCGACCTCAACACCGGGCACGACACGGTGATGATTCCGGACTTCGTGAAGCTGGCGGATGCCTACGGGTGCCTCGCCATCCGTGTCACAAAGAAGGAAGAAATCGACGCAGCCATCCAACTTGCGCTCGACACGAACGATCGCCCCGTGGTGATCGACTTCGTCGTCAGTCGTGACGCGATGGTGTGGCCGATGGTGCCGCAGGGCGTCGGAAACTCAAGCGTGCAATATGCCCGCGATCATGCCCCCGAGTGGGAAGAGGAGTAGAGCGATGGGTCACGTACTTTCCCTGCTGGTAGAAGACAAACCAGGTCTGCTCACTCGCGTCGCTGGGCTTTTTGCCCGTCGCGGGTTCAACATCCAGTCGCTGGCTGTTGGCTCGAGCGAAATCGAAGGACTCTCGCGCATCACCGTTGTGGTGGATGTCGACGAGCTTCCCCTCGAGCAAGTCACGAAGCAGCTCAACAAGCTCATCAACGTGATCAAGATCGTGGAACTCGACCCTGACCAGTCGGTAACCCGCGAGCACTTGCTCATCAAGGTGCGTGTAGACAACACGACGCGCTCACAAATTCTCGAAGCGGTAAACCTGTTCCGTGCCCGTGTGGTCGATGTCGCATCCGATGCGCTCATCATCGAAACCACGGGGGACTCGGGCAAAATTCAAGCATTCCTCCGAGTGCTCGAGCCCTACGGGATCAAAGAAATTGCTCAGAGCGGACTGCTGGCCATGGGCCGCGGTTCGAAGAGCATCACCGACCGAGTTTTCAAGAACTAACAGAACAACAACAAAGGAGAATCACTACTGTGACCGAGATCTTTTACGACAAAGACGCTGACCTCGCCCTCATCCAGAGCAAGAAGGTTGCCGTTATTGGTTATGGCTCGCAGGGCCACGCCCACGCGCTGAACCTGCGCGACTCAGGCGTTCAGGTCAAGATTGGCCTCAAGGAGGGCTCGAAGAGCATCCAGAAGGCAACCGACGCCGGCTTTGACGTGCTCACCAGCGCCGAAGCAGCCAAGTGGGCTGACGTTGTTGTCATCCTCGCTCCCGACCAGCACCAGCGTGGCCTCTATGCCGCCGACATCAAGGACAACCTTGTTGCGGGCGACACCCTCGTCTTCGGACACGGCTTCAACATCCGTTTCGGCTACATCGACGCCCCTGCTGACGTCGACGTCATCCTCGTTGCTCCCAAGGGACCGGGTCACACCGTTCGCCGCGAGTACGAAGCAGGCCGTGGCGTTCCCGTCATCGTTGCTGTTGAGAACGACGCCACCGGTACCGCTTGGGACATGGCCTGGTCGTACTCCAAGGCAATCGGTGGACTTCGCGCCGGTGGCATCAAGACCACATTCACCGAAGAGACTGAGACCGACCTGTTCGGTGAGCAGGCTGTTCTTTGTGGTGGAACCTCGCAGCTCGTTCAGTACGGCTTCGAAACCCTCATCGAGGCTGGCTACCAGCCGCAAATCGCCTACTTCGAGGTACTCCACGAGCTCAAGCTCATCGTTGACCTCATGTGGGAGGGCGGCATCGCTAAGCAGCGTTGGAGCGTTTCTGACACCGCTGAATACGGCGACTACGTTTCGGGCCCCCGCGTCATCGACGAATCGGTCAAGGAAAACATGAAGGCTGTTCTCGCAGACATCCAGTCGGGTGCCTTCGCCGACCGCTTCATCAAGGACCAGGATGCTGGCGGAGCCGAGTTCCTCGCCCTGCGTGAAAAGGGCCAGAACCACCCCATCGAAGCAACCGGCAAGGAGCTTCGCGCTCTCTTCGCTTGGAAGCAGCAAGACTCCGACTACACCGACGGTTCAGCAGCACGCTAAATTTCGCCAGTCACACCACCGGCCGTTCCGCATCTGCGGGGCGGCCGTTGGTCGTTTAACGCTGCGGCGTACCGATGGCGGAATTTCCGTGGGGATCAGCAGAGCGATCAGGCGGGTGGAAGCGTCGTGCCGTGGTCGGGCCAGCGCAGGGTCGGCTCGGCCTTGGGTATGGGGCCGGGTGTTCCCGAGGCAACCCAGATGATGAATGCCAAGAGCTGTTCGAGCCGTGAGCCAATGAAGGCGGCGGCGACTAGGGGAGCGTAGAGCGCACCCAGGTAGGTTGACGCGAGCATGAGATTGGCGTCCTTGCCCCAGACAACGGCGAGTGCAGCGGGGGCTGCGGCGAGCAACAACCAGAGTGGATGCACGGCAACGCCCAGCGCGACCGCAGCAACGAGCGCCGCGATTCCAAGCGCGAGTTGAGCGACGATGAGCCAGCCGAGCACACCGCCATGGTGAACGTACCGTTCGATGCCGACTGCAGCCCACATGACGCGGGCACGCAATTGGTGAACCCCACTATCAGCGAGGGCTACCCGGAATGTTTCATCAGCTACCCGACGGAGCGCGAGACGGTCGTCGGCGGGAGCGAGCCGGGTTTGGTGCGTGAGGTGGTCGTGCAGAATCGCGGCGAGCGTCTGTTTGCCATAACTGGCAATGAGGCCCCAGAGAAACGGCGGCACGGAGGCGAAGTCTGTGCTGTTGCCTTCCGTGGGTGGCAGAGCGGGGTCGTGTGCAGGCACTTCGATAACGCCGCCGCCAGGGCGAGGGTCTTGCCAACAAAACGGCTCCGCGACCTGAAAATCGCGATCCAGTCGGTAGATCAGAGGCAGGCTGCGCAGTTCATTCCCGTGGCAATCGGTGAACGGCATGCTGAACTCCTCTGTCGGACTGGCGTCTGCAGACTAGTCTGTCGGAGTGACGACGAATGTGCAGCGCAAGTTCCCCCGATCCCGCGACTTCGCCTTCGTTGGCGGCCCGCCGAAAGTGCTGCGGCTCGTCGGTGTGCTGCGGCTCATCGCGGCGGCGCTGGTTCTCGCAAGTATCGCCACCCAGGTGATCGACGAGTCGATTCACAATGACTTCGTGGCCGTGGAGTACTACAGCTACTTCACGATCCAGTCGAGCCTGATCAACGTCGTGATTCTTGCGCTGAGCGGGCTGGTGGCCGTGCGCCGGAGACCCGAGTCGAGCCTATTGGGCGTGCTTCGGGCATCCGTCGTCTCCTATGCGGTCGTGACCGCCGTCGTCTACAACGTGCTGCTGCGCGGGCTGCCCGACGAAGGGTACGTGGGAATTCAGTGGCCCAACGAAGTCATTCACGTGTGGGTGCCGCTGTTCTTGCTGCTCGACTGGCTGTTCTCGCCGTCACGACCAGTGTTGCGGATGCGCGACGTGCGCATTGTCGTCATCTACCCGGTTGCGTGGTTGGCCTTCACGATCGTGCGCGGGTTGCTCGACGGCTGGTTTCCGTACCCCTTCTTGGAGCCCAATGGCCCCGACGGCTGGGGTGGAGTGCTCGTCTACGTGCTCGGGATCGCCGCGTTTATCATCGCGATCGCGGTGGGGCTAATTGCGATCAGTCGGGCTCAGTGGGCGCGCTGGGCGATCAGTGATCGCGTCACTGCAAACCGGTAGCCCAGAGCGTTAGCTAGTCGGCCACTCGTCAACCGGGGAGTAGGCGAAGAGGTGGCGGTAGTCCGCGAGTTCAGTAATAGGTGCCGCGTCGGCCGCGCGCTCGAACGGCTCAGTGGAGAATTCGCCAGCGAGAGCGTCGTAGTTTGTGGCTCGGTTGAGCAGTGTTGTGCCGATCTGAGCTGCGATCTTGATCGCCTCGCTCGTCACGATGGAGGCCACCACGCTCACGGCGCCGGGGAAGATGCCATGCATCACGTTGGTGTCTACCGTCGCGGTCTCGGGTGGCAGCGGGTAGAGGTCGCGGAACCCCGCGCCGCGCGCAGGCCACGAAACGCCGGCCTGAGCCCAGAACTCGCAGGCAACACCCCACACGAGCGGGATGCCGGTAATCTCCGCGGCATCCGCGGCAAGGTAGTGAGTGGCATAGTTGTCGCTGCCATCGACCACAAGGTCGTAGTCCGCAAACAGCTCAAGAGCGTTGTGCGGAGTCAACTTGGCATCGATCGCAATAACGGTTGTTGCGGGGCTGAGATCAGCCACCCGCTCAACAGCAGACACAACCTTTTTGTAGCCGACATCCAAGAGCCGGTGGATGTGTTGGCGGTGCAAGTTGCTGAGCTCAACACGGTCATCATCAATGACGCCAACGGTTCCGACGCCGGCCGCAGCGAGCGACGGAATGACCGTGCTGCCGACGCCACCTGCGCCAATCACGAGCACGCGAGAGCGCGCCAAATTCTTTTGCGCCGTCTCGCCAAAGTGGGTTAGCGCGAGCTGGCGGCTAAACCGCTGATCCATAAATTGATTGTTCCACCGCGATCCTGAAAGCAGCCGAGAAAATGGCAACGGCGCACCGCTCTGCCCGTGAACTGGGGGTTCTGGGAACGTGCACCTAGCCCGTTAGGGGTGAGTTTTAGCCCAACGGAGATGATGACGACGGCAAGAAGTTGAGATTCACGCCGTTGCCCTGCAACACGAGGCTGCCACCAGTGGGGATGGCTGTTGTCGTTGCGGCGAGCGCAGCAAAGTAGCGCGACTCGAAGTCCATGAGGGCGTTGTCAGTGCAGGCACGTTTAGTCGAAGCGACGGGGCCAACGGTGAGGTCGCTCGGTTCGCCTGTGAAGGTGGCGTTGTAGTTGTTGCAGGCCGATTCGCCGGCGATTTCGATTCCGGCGATGGTGAGCGTCACGGTCACCGCCTCGTCGAGGGTTAGTGCGCCCGAGGGGTCGCTGCCGTCCGCATAGATCCAGGTGCCGTCGATGCCTTCGATGGGAATCGCGTCGCCCGGAGTTTCTTCCACGCCCAGGCCGGGGCCGCTATCGATGGGGGGTTCGTCAGAGCCGATCGGCGTTGCGGGGCCAGCGCACGCTGCTAGGGCGAGCACGCTAACAGCGAGCAGCGGGATGACTCTTGCGAACACTGATTTCTTGATCATTGTTTCCTCCTACCTAGGTAGACGAAGGGGTGCCCGGTTTCGTTGTGCCGTGCCCGAAACTTTTACAGCGCGGCGAGCACGACCAGCACGATGAGCCCCAGCTGCCCGAAGTACCGTGGCCAGAACGGTAGGGCTGCTTTGCCAAAGCGATCCGGATGCTCGGCCGCATAGGCATTGGCCGGGAACACGGCAATCAGAAACAGTACAAGAGCGATTCCGGTGATTAATCGCACCGGTTCCCACAAAAGCCCCAGACCGCCAGCGATCTCACAGAGTCCGGTGATGGTTACGAGGGCGCTGGGGGAGGGCATCCACTTCTGGCGCAGTGCTGGTGGGATCATGGCTCGCATCGTGCGGGCAGGGGCGGCCACAAAGTGGCTAACGCCCATCGCGATAAAAGCCAGCGCGAGGGCAATTCGCAACGCCCACTGGGCGATCTCAACGGCATCCATGATGGCTCTATCGTCGCACTGAGTTGTCACATGGCAACGAGGGCTTCCCGTCGCCGCTAAAGTTGCAGTAGTTGTCTACTCAAGCAGCCTTCGTTGTGTTAGCGCGAAGTCCCCGCGAATTGAAGGATCAGATCTGTGGCTAAGCCGATCGTTGTGATCGCTGAAGAACTTTCCCCCGCAACAGTTGACGCCCTCGGGCCCGACTTTGAGATTCGAAACGTTGACGGCACTGACCGTGACGCGTTGAAGTCTGCGCTCTCTGATGCGCAGGCCGTTCTCATCCGTTCAGCAACCCAAATGGATGCCGATGCTCTCGCTGCCGCGCCTGGCCTGAAGGTCATCGCGCGCGCCGGTGTTGGCCTCGACAACGTGGACATCAAGGCGGCTACCGCTGCCGGTGTCATGGTTGTGAACGCCCCTACTTCCAACATCATCTCGGCTGCCGAGCTGACCGTCGGGCACATCTTGAGCCTCGCGCGTCACATTCCGGCTGCCTCCAGCGCTCTCGCGCAGGGGCAGTGGAAGCGCTCGCAGTACTCGGGTACCGAACTCTTTGAGAAGACGATCGGCATCATCGGCCTCGGCCGTATCGGTGGTCTCATTACTGAGCGGATGCAGGCCTTCGGCACCAGCATCATCGCGTATGACCCCTACGTCACGGCCGCTCGCGCGCAGCAGATGGGTGTCACGCTCGTCTCGCTCGACGAGCTGTTGGAGCGTTCGGACTTCATTACCATCCACATGCCCAAGACTCCTGAGACCACGGGCATGATCTCGACTGAGCAGTTTGCTCGCATGAAGTCGAGCGCGTACATCGTGAACGTGGCCCGTGGTGGCCTCATCGACGAAGACGCTCTCTACACGGCACTCAAGTCGCGTCGCATTGCCGGCGCCGGTCTTGACGTGTTCGTCAGCGAGCCGCCCACGGGGTCGCCGCTGCTCTCGCTCGAGAACGTCATTGTCACCCCTCACCTGGGTGCTTCGACTTCTGAAGCGCAAGAGAAAGCTGGCGTTTCGGTAGCCAAGTCGGTTCGACTCGCCCTCGGTGGCGAGCTGGTGCCTGACGCCGTGAACGTTGCTGGTGGCGTTATCGACCAGAGCGTGCGCCCCGGCATCCCGCTCATGGAAAAGCTTGGCCAGGTCTTCTCTGGTCTGTCCGACAGCCCGCTCACCAGTGTCGATATTGAGGTTCGCGGCGAGATCGTCGAATTCGATGTCAACGTACTCAAGCTTGCTGCTCTGAAGGGCATCTTCACGAACGTTGTCTCCGAGACGGTCAGCTACGTCAACGCTCCGGTTCTTGCCGAGCAGCGTGGCCTCACGGTTCGTTTGATTACGGATGTCGTGAGCTCCGAATACCGCAACCTGCTGACCATTCGTGGTTCGCTTGCTGACGGCTCGCAGGTTTCTGTTTCGGGAACCCTGGTCGGTAACAAGCAGCTCGAGAAGATCGTCGAGATCAACGGCTACGACATCGAGGTTCCGCTCGCGGATCACCTCATTGTGATGATGTACGAAGACCGCACCGGAATCGTCGCCGTCTTCGGCAAGGAATTCGGCGAGGCCAACATCAACATCGCTGGCATGCAGATCGCGCGCGAAAGCGAAGGCGGCAACGCACTCTCCGTGCTCACGGTTGACTCGCAGGCATCCGCTGATGTTCTCGCCACCGTTGCCGAGCGCATTGACGCTCGCTACGTGCACGCGATCGACATCGTCGACGCTTAGTCACTTCGTTCGCGCCCTCGTGGTGTGAGCAACACACAAGGCGCGCCCCGACTGTCGGGACGCGCCTTTTGTGTGTGTTGAACGTGGTGGTCGTTAGATGGTTTCGTCGGGGGTTGTGGTGGTGCGGCGCTCGCTGACCGAGCCATTCGCGCCGTCTGTTCCGTTGTGCACGGTGGTAACAGAGGTGCGCTTACGCATCATTAGTACAAGCCCGATGATGAAAGTTACAGCTCCCGCTGCCATCAGGATGTAGCCGATGAGGTCGATGTTGACGCCTTCGACTTGGAAATCGAGCGCGAAAGTAAGAATCGCGCCGATCACGACAAGGACAATTCCGGTTCCAATACTCATGAGCCCAATTTTAGCGCGCCTGATCCAGCGCGCAATCAGGTTACGTTCAGGAAAGGCATAGCGAGCCCGCATCCGGCCCTCCAAAGCTGCTGCCTCGACGCCGGGAGTTGCCCCGCAGCGGTACTGTATTTACATGCCTTCTCAGATCAAGCTTGCAGTCATTCCCGGTGATGGTATTGGGCCCGAAGTTGTGGCCGAGGCCCTCAAGGTTCTGAAAGCAACGGGGGTGGATGTCGCCCCCACCGAGTTCCCCTTCGGAGCCAGCCACTACCTCGAGTCGGGCACTATTCTCGAAGACTCCGACATCACAGAGCTCGCGAAGCACGACGCGATCCTGCTGGGGGCTGTCGGGGGAGACCCGCGCGATCCTCGCCTCACGGGCGGCATCATCGAACGAGGTCTGCTGCTCAAGTTGCGGTTCGCGCTCGATCACCACGTAAACCTGCGCCCCACCACGATCTTCCCCGGTGTCACGTCGCCGCTGGCCAATCCGGGCGCCGTCGACTTTGTCGTTGTGCGGGAGGGCACCGAGGGCCCCTACGTCGGCAATGGTGGGCGCATCCGTGTCGGCACTCCGCACGAGATTGCGACCGAGGTGTCGATCAATACAGCGTTCGGTGTCGAGCGCGTTGTTCGCTTCGCTTTTGCTCACGCAATGGGGCGCGACCGCAAGAAGGTCACGCTCGTGCACAAGACCAACGTGCTCGTGCACGCGGGCGGTTTGTGGCAGACGACGGTCGACCGGGTTGCGGCAGAGTTCCCCGAGGTTGAGGTCGACTACATGCATGTCGACGCGGCGACGATTTACATGGTCACAAATCCGAGTAGATTTGACGTTATCGTCACCGACAACCTTTTCGGCGACATCCTCACAGACCTCGCAGCAGCCATCAGCGGCGGCATTGGTTTGGCCGCCTCCGGCAACTTGAACCCGAGCGGGGAATTCCCCTCCATGTTCGAGCCGGTTCATGGCTCAGCGCCCGACATTGCGGGCAAACAACTCGCTGATCCCACGGCGGCGATCCTGTCGATTGCATTGCTGCTGTCACAGTTCGGCGAATCGGATGCCGCGGCCCGCGTCACTGCGGCCGTTGAAGCCGATCTCAGCACCCGTGGCGACACGGCACGGTCCACGTCTGAGATTGGCAGTGCAATTGCCGACGCTGTAGCGCAGAATTAACCCACCGCCATTATGGCTGTACGTCATTAAGGACATTTGATGAAGAATCTGCTGGCTGATCGCCCTCTCACTTTCATGGTGAAGAAGAACCAAGAACCTCGCTCGGTCGAAGAGCGCGACGCGATTCTGGCTAACCCCGGCTTCGGCGTGAACTTCACCGACCACATGGTCGACGTGTGTTGGTCAGAGATGGGCGGGTGGCACCGGCCGCGCGTGCAGCCGTATGGCCCCATCCAGCTCGATCCCTCTGCGGCGGTCTTGCACTACGGTCAAGAGATTTTCGAAGGCCTCAAGGCATTCCGGCACGAAGACGGTTCCATCTGGTCGTTCCGCCCTGAGGCGAACGGTGCGCGGTTGCAGCGTTCCGCACGCCGCATGGCGCTGCCCGAGTTGCCTATTCCCGCCTTCATCGACTCGCTCAAGCAGCTCATCGCGGTTGATGCTGACTGGGTGCCGAGCGCTCCGGAGACGAGCCTTTACTTGCGCCCCTTCATGTTCGCGAAAGAGGCATTCCTCGGTGTGCGCGCGGCCAAGAAGGTCAACTATTACGTGATCGCGAGCCCTGCTGGCGCCTACTTCACCGGTGGCGTCGCTCCCGTGTCGATCTGGATTTCCACGAACTTCACGCGCGCAGGCAAGGGTGGAACGGGTGCGGCCAAGACGGGCGGCAACTACGCCTCGTCGCTCATCGCGCAGCAAGAAGCGGCAGAGCAGGGGTGCGCCCAGGTTCTGTTCTTGGATGCCGAAGAGGGCAAGTACATCGAAGAACTTGGCGGCATGAACGTTGTTCTCGTCAAGAAAGACGGAACGCTCATCACGCCGCACTCCGACTCGATTCTCGAGGGCATCACGCGCGACTCGGTGCTTCAGCTTGCTGAAGACCGCGGCCACAAGGTAGAGCGCCGCCGCGTCACGCTCGAAGAATGGCGCGAGGGTGTTGAGTCTGGCGACATCACCGAAATGTTTGCGTGCGGTACCGCTGCGGTTATCACGCCGATCGCTCTGCTCAAGGGTGATGGCGTTGAATTTGGGGCGGCGGATGCGCCGGCCGGTGAACTGACGATGTCGCTGCGCGAAGAGCTCACCGACATCCAATATGGCCGTCGCGAAGACAAGCACGGCTGGATGATGAGGCTCGACGCATGAAGGTAGCTCGTTTCAGTGCTGGCCAAGGCGCCCGCTACGGGATCATCGATGGCGACGACATTGTTGTGCTTACCGGTGACCCGATGTTCAACGGCTTTGAGCCCACCGAGGAGCGTTTGCCGCTCTCGGACATCAAGCTGTTGGCGCCGGTCATCCCGCGCTCGAAGGTTGTGGCGTTCGGTCGCAACTATGCCGAGCACGCCAAGGAACTCGGCAACGAGGTTCCGGATGCTCCCATGATGTTCATCAAGCCGAACACGTCTGTCGTGGGCCCCGGCGATGCGATCATGCTGCCTACGCAGTCGGAAGAAGTTGCGTTCGAGGGTGAGCTTGCCGTGATCATCGGCAGCATCGCTAAGAACGTGGCCGAGGCCGACTTTGAGAGCGTCATCTTTGGCTACACGATTGCCAACGATGTCACCGCTCGCGACCTTCAGAAGAAGGATGGCCAGTGGTCACGCGCTAAGGGCTTCGACACGTTCTGCCCGCTCGGGCCCGTGATCGAGACCGAATTCGTGGTGGGTTCGCAGAGCATCCGCACCACGGTGAATGGTGACCTCAAGCAAGACGGAACCGTCGACCAGATGATTCATTCTGTTGCTGCGCAGATCGCTTATGCATCGGCGGCATTCACGCTGTTGCCTGGCGACATTATTCTCACGGGCACGCCGGCTGGCGTTGGCCCGCTCGTGCACGGCGACACTGTCGACATCACGATCGAGGGCATCGGCACGCTGAGCAACCCGGTGCGCCGAGCTTCGCGCTAGAGCGCACAATTCTGGGTGCAGAGGCTGCTTTCGGCAGCCTCTGCCACGCAGGCTCGTCTCGCATAGAATGGTGGCAATGTCTGCGCCATTTTCTACTGCAACCGCTTCCGACGTTCGCGTTCGGTTTTGTCCGTCACCTACCGGTACGCCCCACGTTGGGCTGATCCGCACTGCCCTGTTCAACTGGGCTTATGCGCGTCACACCGGCGGCAAGATGGTGTTCCGTATTGAAGATACGGATGCCGCTCGCGATAGCGAAGAGAGCTATCTGCAGCTTCTCGACGCCATGCGCTGGTTGGGGCTTGACTGGGACGAAGGCGTCGAGACGGGTGGCCCGAATGAGCCCTACCGCCAGTCGCAGCGCACCGATATCTACCTCGAGGTCATCGAGAAGCTGAAGGCGTCCGGTCACCTCTACGAGTCATTTGCGACGGGCGAAGAGATCGAGGCCCGCAACGTGGCCAACGGTCGCGACCCCAAGCAGGGCTACGACAACTTTGAGCGTGACCTCACCGCTGAGCAGATCACCGCATTCAAAGAAGAGGGCCGCAAGCCGGCGCTGCGTTTGCGCGTTCCGGACTCCGACTTGAGCTTTGACGACCTCGTTCGGGGCGACATCACGTTCCCCGCCGGTTCGTTCTCTGACTTCGTGGTGGTGCGCCCGAACGGTGCTCCGCTGTATACGTTCGTGAACCCGGTGGATGACGCGCTCATGGGTATCACGCACGTGCTGCGCGGTGAAGACCTGCTCTCGAGCACCCCGCGCCAGATCGCTCTCTACACGGCGCTCATCGAGATCGGCCTCACGGATGCCATCCCGCGCTTCGGCCACCTTCCTTACGTGATGGGCGAGGGCAACAAGAAGCTCTCCAAGCGTGACCCGGAGGCGAGCCTCTTCCACCACCGTGACCGCGGGTTCATCCCCGAGGGTCTGCTCAACTACCTGTCGCTTCTTGGCTGGTCGCTTGCTCCTGACCGCGACGTCTTCTCGGCGGAAGAAATGATTGCGGCGTTCGACGTGGAGAATGTTACGCCGAGCCCGGCCCGTTTCGACGTGAAGAAGGCGGAGTCGCTGAATGGCGACCACATCCGTCTGCTGTCGGCAGAAGAGTTTGCGGGCCGTCTGGTGCCGTATCTCGTTGCTGCTGACGTGATTTCGGCGGAGCCGACGGAGGCTGAGCTCGCGACGCTGACAGCTGCCGCACCGCTCGTACAGGAACGCATGCAGTTGCTGGGCGATGCGCCGGCGCTGTTGCAGTTCTTGTTCACTCCGGATGCTGAGCTCACGGTTGACGCCGATGCTATGCCGAAGTCCGAGGGCCCCGAAGTTCTGGATGCATCAATTGCGGTGCTCACGGATCTTGACGAGTGGACGCACGATGCAATCGAAGCGGCCCTGCGCGCCGAACTTATTGACGTGAAGGAAATGAAGCCGCGTCTTGCGTTTGGTCCGTTGCGTAGTGCGATCGCTGGTCGCCGCATCAGCCCGCCGCTATTCGAGTCAATGGAGCTGCTGGGCAAAGAGTCCACGCTGGTTCGCCTGAAGGCGTTGCGCGCCCAACTATGAGTGAGCAGTTCGACTGGGATGTTGTCATTGTCGGCGGCGGACCGGCCGGACTCAGCGCTGCCCTGAACCTGGCGCGGGCGCGTCGACGCACTCTCGTGCTCGACAGCAATCGCCCCCGCAACTCGGCGACGTTCCACTCTCACGGCTTTTTGAGCCGCGATGGTATTTCTCCTCTCGAGCTTCGCAAGTTGGGCCGTGAGGAGCTGGAGCAGTATCCGAACGTGGCGTTCGAGCGCACGATTGTCGAGGGCATCGAGCCGCTCGGTGCTGTTGGCGGGCTGGGTGCTGCTGATGCTGCAGGCGGCGCCTCTGCGGCTATCGGTGCCGGCTTCACCGTCACGCATCGCGGGGGAGCGGTCACGACCCGCACCGTGCTCATCGCGACGGGGTTGCGCGAAGTGCTGCCGAAGTTGCCGCTGCTGCGCGCGTTCTATGGCACGAGCATCCACTCGTGCATGGAATGTGACGGCTACGAGTATGCGGATAAGCCCATTGCGCTCATTGGGCACACGGATGACCTGGCGGAGCGAGCGCTGTTGCTCTCGCAGTGGAGCCGCGACCTGATTGTCTTCACGCAGGGCTTAGGCCACGTGAGTGAGGCTGACGAGGCGATGCTCGCCGAGCGCGGCATCCCAGTGGATCGTCGTGAAGTGGCGGATGTCGCGGGCGACCGTGATGGCCTGACCGGCGTTGTGCTGGCCGACGGCGAAACTATTGCGCGCGAGGCCGCCTTTGTGCGCCCCGACTATGAGACCGCGCTCGACTTTGCGGCGGGCTTGCAACTCGCACTCGACGCGGAGGGGCTGATCGTCGTGGACGCTGCCGGCCGCACCAGCACGGCGGGAGCCTATGCGATCGGAGACGCCACCCCGCCCGGCCCCCAGCAGCTCATCGTTGCCGCCGGTGACGGCGCCGAGGTTGCCGCGGTCATCAACCGCGACTTGCTCTAAGAATTACTCCGCTGCCCGGCCCCGCGTCTTCAGCATGGTGACGAGGCACGCGGCGAACATCACCGCGGTGATGGGGGCCCAGACTGCTCGTTCGACGGCGCTGGGGGTGATGAGGTTCAGGATGACGCCCACGCCCGCATAGGCGGTGGTGAACCACGCGAGCACCGTAATGAGTCGGCGTGGGGCGAGCCTGAGAGGGCCGCGTTCGGTGCGGGCGAGGATCGCTGCCGCCATCACGAGAACGAGGGCAGTAGAGACGCCGGCGAAGATGCGACTCTGGGCGGGGAGCGTGCCTTTGTTCGCCCCGCCTTGCGTGTATTCGCCGAGGGGAGCTCCGAGAACGACGGCGAGTTGGAAGAGCGCGACGAGCGTGAAGAGCACGGCGGCGATGGTGGCGCCGATGCGCGCGGCGCGGGGGATGGGGCTGGTGATCTTATTCATCGGGCGGACTCCTTGTGGTCGGCGAGTTGGGAGCGAAGTTCATCGAGCCAGGTGATCTCGGCGCGCGCGTGGGCGCGCCCCGATTCGAGCGTGCCGTATTGCAGCTGAGCGGCGAGCGTGGCTTTCGAGAGTTGTGGGGGTGCGCTCGCTGAGAGTGAGTCGAGCGTAGTGAGCAGTTCGACAGCAGAGGAGCGACGTTGATCGAGCAGCTCGATCACGCCCGCAGTGCCGAGCGAGGCGGCGAAAAATAGCCGAAGCAGAAAAGGTTCGCGGGAGGTGTCTGGTTCGAGGGGTGAGGCCAGCCACGCCTCCAGTGCTTCACGGCCAGGTTCGAGCAGTGTGTACAAGCGGCGGTCGGGTCGTGTTGCCTGCTCGACGGTGGTGC
Organism: Salinibacterium sp. SWN248; assembly: GCF_015864575.1. Taxonomy (GTDB): domain Bacteria; phylum Actinomycetota; class Actinomycetes; order Actinomycetales; family Microbacteriaceae; genus Rhodoglobus. The sequence goes on from NZ_JADYWW010000001.1 coordinate 1,190,979, forward strand.
TTTCAACGAGGCCGTCGGCCTCGGCGCGGTGGAGGGTGCGGTAGAGCTGCGACTGATCTGCGGGCCAAAAGTGTGCGGCGGTGGTCGAGAACGCCTTGCCGAGTTCGTAGCCAGTCATCGGCTGAATCGCGACGAAGCCAAGCACGGCGTGGAGGAGGGACATGTTCTGAATATAGGACAAGTCCTATATCACGTCAAGGAGTGAACCACAACGCTCTAAAGATGCGCTAAAGTAGTAAATCGGTTCGGCTACGGCTGAATCCTGTGGGGTATGGTGTAATTGGCAACACGGAAGATTCTGATTCTTTTGTTCTTGGTTCGAGTCCAGGTACCCCAGCAAAACAACTAGGGAGCAACTCCCGCTCAGCCCGGCTCACGCCGGGCTTTTTCTTTGCCGGTGCCGTGCGGGGCCTGTTTCGCTCTTAGCCACCCAAGACTTGCCGCTAGCTCGCGCACGTTGAGCGCTAGTTCAGGCCCATCGTGCTGCGGAAGTCGTGGCCGAGATCGCCCCATGGTGGCTCGATCTCGACGAACTGCGTTTCGCTATCCCACGACACGTGTTGTGCGACGAACCCGCCCCACTTGCGGAGTAGAGCTGCGAGCGAATCGGCGATGGCGATCTTCTCTAAGCCCCAGAAGTAATAGAGAAGAGCATCCCCTTCGATGAGATCGACCATCATCAGGTCACCGGCGCCTGCGCGACTGAGGATCGGGAAGTGAGGGTTGTGTTCCCCGCGTGACCCTTCGATGCCGGGCAGTAGTCGATAGGAGAAGGTTGTGATCGCTTCATCGAGGGGGATCGGGTCGTAGTCAAGGAAGAAGCCGGAACGAATCCTTCCGACATCCTTCACTCCGTTGTGCCACGAAAACCAATCGACCAGCGCCGCCGGCGCGCTCCCCGTCGCTGCGAGTAGGCGTTCTCTGATCTGTGCCCTTGTGTAAATCGGGGGTTCAACTGCTTCTTCAAAGGGAATGCCCCGAGTTTTGAGTATTTCGCGGTAGGCAGCCACGGGTGAATGGTCGTTGTGGGGCATGTGATGCACGTTACCGCTGCTCTGGGCGCAGGGAGCTGATCAGCGCAGCGTTGCGCTCCTCGAGCAGCGTCTGCATGTAGCGACGCAGGAACAGCTTCTCCACGAGGCGCGCGAGCGGCCCGAAGGGAGCCGCGAAGGTGAGTCGATCCTGCATGTGGGTGCGGCCGTCGATCTCTTCGAAGAGATGCTCGTGGTGGTAGGCGGCGAAAGGGCCGCGAACTTGTTCATCCGCAAACCGGTGCGGAGCATCCACATCAAAAATTCGCACAGTCAGGCGTAGCGGCAGGCCGAAGTGTCGAGCCGACCAGGTGACGACGTCACCCTCGACGAAGTGGCCAGTGGTGCGGCCGGCGATGACCTTTTCGCGGTGGTGCGTCATCGAATCAAGGTGCAGGTTCACGCTCAGCGATAGTGCGCACACCTCAGCGATCGGGGCATCGAATACGGTATCGAGCACGATCAACTGGGTCATAAGTTGAGCATACGTTCACCAACGCAAGTCTGGCGGACGCGGTTCGCATCGCTGGTGCCGATTCAACAGATCTCGAAGGCCGCCGAGTTCTGGGAAAAAACTATCGCGCATCGGCGTGGGGCCGAGTACGATCAGCGCAGTGATTCAGCACCAACAAGGGAGTTGAAGTGAGCAGTACGTCCCGCCTTCGTCCACCGGTCTCAACGCCGATCGGCGTCCCTGTTGTTGTCTAGAAGACAGGCGCACCGCAGGGGAGTGCGGAAAGTAGGCTTCGGGGTCGCCAGTATTTCTCTAGCCATCAGCCTGAACTCCTGTGCTGAGGTGCCCCCGCAGTACGGCACTGTCATCGGGATGACGCTCCTTGAAGCCACGCCATTGCTCCCGGGGGACCTCTCCATCTACGACCTGTCGATACCGCTTCTCGATGTCGAGCCCAGCTATGACGGTGGTGAGCCTGCGGGGCGTTGGGTGATCGTGGCGCAGTGCGCTGAAATCCACGCCGGGGCACTCGGCATAGTCCCGCTCGACGCCTACGCGGGTGATATCAAAGCCACCGCCGAGCGTGAGGGGTGGAATTACGCGCTGCTGGAGTGCACTGAGTAGGCGGTGCGGGGACGGCGTCGGCTTACCGCACAATCGCGGCGGATCATTTGCATAGCCCGGCTATGTATAGTGGAGGAATGCCATCCTCACTTCTCTCGCTGCTGGGCGACCTTGTCTCGGTTAACCAGCGCCTTACCCGGTTGGCCGCGCGCGCCACCGGCAGTTCCGAATCGCCCGCAGTCTGGCGCACCCTCAGCGTGCTCAACTCCGGCGGGCCCATGCGCCTCGGCGAACTCGCCGAACTCAGCCGCGTCGCCCAGCCGACCGCCACGAAGCTTGTCAGCAACCTCACCGAACGCGGCTGGGTCGATCGCCTCGCCGATCCGGACGACGCCCGCGCCTCTCAGATCGCCGTCACCACCGCCGGTGCGGATGCCCTCATCGCTTGGCGCGACGAACTCGCCGGAGCCATGCTCCCGCTCTTCGCCGACCTCGACACCGACGACGTAGCCGTGCTGCGCCGCGCCGTCGAGATCATTGGCCAACGTGCGGATGCCGCAGCCGACCTCGCGCCGGGCGCCCCCGTCACCGCACCACCAGAAGGACAATCATGACCCGCACGACCGCATCAACCACTGGCACTGCAGCGCGCGAAACCGTGAACCCCACGAACTCCAACCCCAACGCGAGCACCACCAGCAGCATCCTGCACCAACCGCGTGCAGTGTGGGCCGTCGCGTTCGCCTCCGTGATCGCCTTCATGGGCATCGGCCTCGTTGACCCGATCCTGCCCGCCATCGCCCAAGACCTGCAGGCAACAGCCACCGAAACCGAGATGCTCTTCACGAGCTACCTGCTCATCACGGGTCTCGCCATGTTCTTCACCAGCTGGATCTCGAGCCGCATCGGCGCCAAACGCACCCTCCTCATCGGCCTCGCCCTCGTCGTGCTCTTCGCCTTAGCCGCAGGCCTGTCGGGCAACGTCGAATGGGTCATCGGCTTCCGCGCCGGCTGGGGGCTCGGCAACGCCCTCTTTATTTCGACGGCTCTCGCCACCATCGTTGGTGCGGCATCCGGAGGCACGAGCTCGGCGATCATCCTCTACGAAGCAGCGCTCGGCCTCGGCATCGCGATCGGGCCACTTCTCGGCGGCCTACTCGGCGGCATCAGCTGGCGCGGCCCGTTCTTCGGCACCGCAACCCTCATGGCCATCGGTTTCATCGGCATTGTGACCGTCATGAAAACGGATGCTGTGCGCCCCACCCCAACGCCGCTCTCAGCGCCCTTCCGCGCTCTGGCCAACCCGGCCCTCGGAGTTCTCGCCGCCGCCGCGCTGTTCTACAACATCGCGTTCTTCGTGCTGCTCGCCTACACGCCGTTCGCCCTGGTTCCGCTCGGTTTTGGCAGCGCCATGACGCTCGGCTTCATCTTCTTCGGCTGGGGACTCTCGCTCGCCGTCACCTCCGTGTGGGTCGCGCCGCTGCTCACGCACCGCCTGCCGCGCACCTTCGTGCTGCGACTCGTGCTGCCCCTGCTCGCGCTCGACCTCGTGGCGGCCGCGCTCTTCATCGGCTCCGGCCCCGGCCTCATCGTGTGTGTCGTCGTCGGCGGAATGCTGCTCGGCGTTCTCAACACCGTGCTCACCGAATGCGTCATGGAAGCCACCGACCTGCCACGCTCGGTAGCGTCATCCGCCTACTCGGGAGTGCGCTTCCTTGGGGGAGCCATCGCCCCACCCGCCGCCACCATTCTCGCCGCCGCCATCTCACCGGCAACCCCGTTCTACGCGGCAGCGGGCTCGGTGCTCGTCGCCACCCTCATCGTGATCCTCGGTCGCAAACGCCTACGGAAAGCGGATGGCGCAGAGATCAGCATCACCGAAGAAGCCGAAGTCATCGCGGCGGGCGACCGCTAACGGTGCCAGCCGTTTCGCGCGTGGTCTCCTGAGCGCAACGAAAAGCCGCCCACGCCCAGTAACCAGCTGGAGGGTGGGCGGCTTCTTTTCGCTCGCGAGTGTGTCGGCGACTGTTCGGGTCTAGCGTCGCGGACTACTCGGGTCTAGAGGGGCTTGCGGTATCGCAGCAGCTTGCCGATGAGCTTCTGCAGCACGGGGTAGAGCAACACGATGATCGTGAGAATCATCAGCGCGGCGCTCATTGGGCGGGTCAAGAACTGCGTAAGGTCCCACTCTGTCTTGATCACACTCTGCATGAAGTTCTTTTCCACAATCGGCCCAAGAACCAACCCGAGCACGACCGGGGCGAGCGGGAACTTCGCCTGTTCCAGCAGGTAGCCGAGGATGCCGAAGATGAGCATGATGCCCACTTCGAGCAGGCCGTTATTGATTGAGAACGAACCCACAACACAGAACGCCACGATGATGGGCATGAGCACCGAGTTCGGCACCCGCAGCAACATGCCGCTGCCGCGGATGGCGAGGTAGCCGAGCGGGATCATCAAGATATTCGCCGCAATGAAGACGATGAAGATCGAGTACAGCAACGGAGCTTGGCTGTCGAACAGCGACGGCCCCGGCTGAACTCCCTTGACGAGAAGCACTCCAAGCAGAATCGCGGTGATCGTATCGCCGGGGATGCCGAATACGAGTGTCGGAATATAGGCCGAGCCGACCCCGGCATTGTTGGCGGAACTTGCACCCACAATGGGTTGGATGTGCCCCTTGCCGCTGCCGAAGTTCTTGCCCTCTTTCGAGCCGTTCTTGGTAACCGCGTAGGCCACCCACGCAGCGATGTCTCCGCCAGCACCGGGCAAGGTGCCGATAGCGCTACCAATGACGTTGCCGCCGACTGCTGTCTTCTTGTAGTTCCAGAGAGTGCTTGCGGCATTGCGCAGCAGACCCTTCGACTCGATCCGAATCGGTAGCGCTGCTGGGGGAGGGCTGATGACGTTGCGCAGCACCTGCGACAAGCCGAACAGACCGATCATTGCCGGGATGAAGTTGATGCCACCCAGCAAGTCGCTGCTGCCGAACGTGAAGCGGGGGAAGCCCACCGAGATGTCCAGACCAATGGTCGACACGAAGAGCCCGATGAGCAGCGCGATGGTGCCCTTGACTTGAGAACCGCGAGAAATAATAACCGCGGCGGTCAGGCCAAGAATTGCGACCCAGAAGTACTCGTATGACGTGAAGAGCAGCGCCACCTTGGCTAGTTGTGGTGCAGCGAAGATCAGCACCAACCCACCGAAGATTCCGCCGGTCGCTGATGCCAGCAGGCCGACTCCGAGCGCGAGAGCGCCCCGGCCGTTCTGGGTCAAGCGGTAGGAATCTTCGACGTAGGCCGCACTGGCCGGTGTGCCCGGCATCCGCACCAAAGCCGACGGGATGTCACCCGCGAAGATCGCCATCACCGACATCGTGATGATCGACGCAATGGCGGGAAGCGGGTCGAGGAAGAATGCGAAGGGCACGAGAAGCGCGGCGGCCAGCGTGGCGGTGAGGCCAGGAATGGAACCAATGAAGATGCCGTAAACGCCTGCGGCGAGCACGACAAGCAGCAGTTCCCAACTCGCCACCATGCTGAGCGCTTGGGAGAGATTGTCGACCATGTTCTAACCCCAGAATCCAAGAGGAAGCGGCACGAGAAGCACCTTGTTGAAGATCAACCAGACCACGAGCGTGGTGAGCACGCCGGCTGTGATGGCGACCCACCACTTCGTGCCGAGTCGGAAGATCAGACCGACCGTCATCACACTGACGGTCGTGAGAAAGCCGAGGAAGTCGACGGCGAGAAGATAGAAGATGACCGCACCGATGATGAGCCCGGCATTGATCCACCTGCTCCAGACGACAGCTTCGCCCTTTTCTTTCGCCGGTCGAACCGTCTTGCGATCTTTGAACCATCGCCCCAGAAGCAGGACACCCATGAGAATCATGAGCCCGCCAATAATGCCGGGGAAGAGCGAGGGGCCGAGCTCTCCGCTGGGCAGTGTGGGGTAATCGCGGACGGCGAGAAGGATGGCCGAGCCGAAAACAACTACGACCACGCCACTGGCGAGGTCGTAGCTGTTTTCGGGCTTGCCCACCGACTCCTCTACCTCCGGAGCGGTGTCGAAAGTCATCCGGTCAGTCCTGCTGCTTCCATGATGGTTCCCTTTGCCTTGTCTTCGTTGACGATGAACTCAGTAAACGCGGCTGTGTCCTTGCCGTCAACGCCGAATCCGGCAGTCGTCATGAATTCGACGTACTCGTCGCTCGTCACAATGTCAGCAACCTGGCATTCGAGTTCAGCAACGATGTCTTCGTCCATTCCAGCGGGGCCAGAAACGCCGCGCCAGGAACCCATCGAGAAGTCGATTCCGACCTCCTTGAGGGTCGGAACGTCGGGGTAGTTCGGGTCGCGCTCTTCGCCCATAATGGCGAGCGGGCGAGCTTCGCCGGCACCGATCATCGTGGCGTTCTCAGCGAGGCTGGCGAACGTGACATCAATACCGCCAGCAGCGAGCTCTTGAAGGGCGGGGGCAGAACCAGCGCTCGGTACCCAACGGATGTCGTTGACATCCATGCCGGCCTCGAGCAACATTCCGGCGCGAGCCAGGTCCCAAATTCCACCAATTGCTGTGCCAGAACCGACGATGTCGCCGGGGTTAGCGCGGGCATCATCCAGAAGGTCTTCGATCGTGTCCCACGGGGCGTCAGCGGCAACCGTGATGCCCGAGGGGTCAGAGTTGACCTGAGCGATCGGGGTGATGTCTTCATAGCTGAGGTCGGTGAGACCCTGCCAGTGCATCATGGTGATTTCCACCGTGGTCATACCGATAACGGAGCCGTCGGCGTTGCCGTTAGCGATGGCCGTGTGACCGATAACGCCACCACCGCCGTCACGGTTGACGACGTTGACCGGAACTCCCAAACGGTCAGACAACTGAATTCCGACGAAGCGAGAGACGCTGTCGGTGCCTCCGCCGGCAGCCCACGGCACGATGAATTCGATCGCACCGCTCGGGTACGTCGACGAAATGTCACACGCATCACCCGAACTGCCCGCAGCAGAATCAGTAGAAGTTTCGCCGGACTGCGCGCAGCCACTGACGAGAAGTCCCGCGGAGACGGCTATGGCGAGTCCCGAAACCCTGACGCGACGCGAAGGCTTGTGCAAGAGCCCGCTAGAGGCGATTTTTGACATCGACATTGATATCCAACCAATCATTGTTGTTAATTCACGTTCATGCTTGTGAACGCCGAAGATACCACAGTTGGCGGGGTGCTGTCTTTAGTGCTGCAAAAACTCATCGTCAGAGAAGTGCCACAACGAGTTCACATCTGTAAACTCCGGACTATGCAACACCAGACAGCGGCGTCACCAGCCCATTCCGTCAAGTCGGCCGATCGCGCTTTGGCGATCGTCGACTTGGTCGCAGCCAAGGGGTATGTGAGCTTCACCGAGATCGTTACCGCGCTCGCGCTGCCGCGATCCAGTGCCCACGGGTTGCTCAATACGCTGCACTCTGCGGGCTGGCTTGAGCACGACACCTCAACCCGGCAGTATTCGTTGGGGCTGCGTGCCTGGCATGTCGGCCAGATGTACACCGGTCACAACCAGATCGCTAACGCAGCACGGCCGGTGCTCGATGACCTAGCATCCGATCTCGGCGAGACCGTTCAGCTGCTTCGCCTCGATGGTGCAGAGAGCGCATATTTCGCTATCAGCCAGCATTCCAATGAGGGAATGCGGTTCGGGTCGTCGGTCGGGATGAAGCTCCCCGCCCATGCAACAGCGCCCGGCAGGGCGCTGTTGAGCAGTCTCGATCCCACAGAAGTGAAGCGCCGACTTGTTGCCGCTCCTGCGCCGTTGTTGGTCAACAAGGTGGCGGTCGAGGCGCCCGTTCTTCTTGCCCGCATTGCCGAAGTGAAGGCGCGGGGCTACGCCCTAGACGATGAGACTTACCTCGCAGGCTCCCGCAGTGTTGCTGTGCCGCTCACGAGCGCGACCGGCGGAATCACTACAGCGATCTCCATCACGATGTCGGCGACGCGCACGAGCGATCTCTGGCCGACGGATGTGCTGCGGGCTCTGGTGGCGGCAGCGCACGAAGTGCGGGTGCGGCTCGGCGCTCGCGAGCCCGAGATTGTGGTTCCAGCGCTGGGGTAGTCCCGGCGCTCTCGCCCCACGGCCGAACTTGAGATCTTGGTATACCAGTATACTAAATCCGGATGTCGGCCTAATGGAGGGTTTTGAGAATGCACACCAATTCAGCGAATCGCAGTGAGATCGATGAGCAAGCGGCGGCGCACCTCGCCCCGTTGAGCCCCGAAGCGACCCTCGCTCTCAGTCGAGTGAGCACCGCAACGATCACCACTCAGCTGATGTCTCGTGGGCTGCGCAACACCTACCTCGAGGGGCTCGAATTCTCGAACCCCGAGCGCCAGCGTCTGCTCGGAGAAGCCTTCACAATGCGGTGCATCCCCGCCAGAGAAGACATCGATGTGCCGTCGATCTTTCAGGACTACGACCATCCGCAACGGATCGGTGTCGAGTCGGTCGAACCGGGGCAAGTGCTCGTCATTGATGCTCGCGGCAAGAAGCGGGCGGCATCCATTGGGCACATTCTCGCGACACGCTTGAAGATGCGGGGAGCAAGCGGAATCGTCAGCGACGGCTCGTTCCGCGACATGGTCGGTTTCGAAGAACTAGACCTGCCGACGTTCTCTGCCGGAGCATCGCCGACAACCAACCTGGCGCAGCACCACGTTGTGGACTTTCAGATCCCGATCGCGTGCGCTGAAGTCGCTATTTACCCGGGCGACATCATGGTGGGCGATCGCGATGGAGTGGTCTGCATCCCGCGTCACCTCGCCGAGTCTGTGGCGCATGACGCTCTCGAACAGGAAGAGCTCGAAGAATTCATCCTGTCGAAAGTTGAAGCGGGAAGCCCGCTGCGCGGAACATATCCACCCAACGAAGAACTGCTGAAGAGCTACAGCGAACTGCTGCCCAACTAATCGTGAGTCCGCTACAGTCCGAGCTCACGCTTGGTTACACGCTCGATGGAGGCACCAATGTGTTCTTTCATCAGACGCGCTGCCGTCGTGGCATCCCCGCTGCTCGCTGCAGCGTAGATGGCTTCGTGCTCGCTCGCTTCGATCTCGCGTCGCGGCCAGTTCTCCCAGAGCACTCCAGCAACGGCCAACGCCGTGAGATCCTGCAAACGGTCGAGCGAATCGACGATGAACTCGTTCTCGCTATTGGCATACATTCCGCGATGAAAGCGACGGTTGGCGAGCGCGGTCGCCGCGTTGTCGTTGGCGGCGGCGAAGATGCGAGCGTCAGCCAGCGCCTGACCAGCGACAGTGAACTCACGACCGCTTCGCGCAGCATCCATAATGGCCCACGGTTCGAGCAAGACACGCTCTTCATAAATGTGGCGGATGTCGGTGAACCCCAGCCGGCGAACCGAAATGCGGCGGGCCTGAACATCCAGCAGTCCCGATCGCTCGAGCACAATCAGCGCTTCACGCACGGGAGTTTTCGAGACCCCCAACTGCTCGGCAATCTTTCGCTCGACAAGAACCTGACCAGGTTCCAAGGCTCCAGAAACGATCGCCGACCGCAGTGCATCGATGATCTGATCCGTGCGCGTGGGAGTGTCCGCCTGCGGCGGCAGCGGGGACGGAAAAGTGGCGTCGAGCGACTGGGTCATGGAGGTCAGCCTAAACGACCACACGCTCTGCCTCGCAAATGCGACACCAGAACGGCCGCGCACCTCACACCCCACCGCCCCTCATCCTTGGGAGAATCATGCTGACAACGACCAACCCCGCAACCGGGATTACGAACGAAACCGACATTGAACAGACGTCACCGGCAGAGACCGCCGCGCGGGCCGCATCCGCGCAGCTAGCGTTTGACACGGTGCGGGGGAGCACTCGTGACTGGCGGGCCGGGCTGTTGGAGGCACTCGCCGACGGTTTAGAACGTCACCGCCCAGCGCTTGTCGCCACAGCCAATGACGAAACCGGTCTCGGCGAGGCGCGGTTGAATGGCGAACTCAGTCGCTCGCAATTTCAATTTCGACTGTTTGCTGAAGCTCTTCGTGAAGGCAGCTACCTCGAGGCCACAATCGACCACGCCGGGGAAACCCCGCTAGGGGCTGCGCCTGAGCTGCGCCGGATGCTGCTGCCCATTGGGCCAGTAGCGGTCTTCGGATCGAGCAACTTTCCGTTCGCGTTCTCTGTTGTGGGCGGTGACACCGCATCGGCGCTCGCGGCGGGCAACAGCGTCGTCATCAAGGCGCACAGTTCGCATCCGCTCACCTCGCAGTTGTCGTTCAGCGCGCTCGTTGACGCGGCTTCGGCCTACGGTGCTCCGGAGGGCATCCTTGGCATTGTGTATGGCACCGAGTCGGGGCGTGTTCTCGTGGCCGACCCGCACATCGCTGCCGTCGGATTCACCGGATCGCTCGGAGCAGGCGAAGCGCTGCTGGCAATCATCAGCACGCGCCCCAACCCGATTCCGTTCTACGGAGAACTCAGCAGCCTGAACCCGCTAATTGTGACGCCGGCGGCAGCAGCCGAGCGCACGACGCAGATCGCTGAAGGGCTGTTCGGATCCTTCACCCTGGGGGCCGGTCAGTTCTGCACCAAGCCGGGCGTCGCCTTCGTGCCGCGGGGGGCGAGCGGAGACGCGATCCTCGAAGATCTGCGAGCGCGCACCGCCGCGGCTGGTGGAATGGTGCTGCTCAACGAACGCATTTCGCATTCGCTGACCGACATCCTCGGAAGAATCACGAATGATGGTGGCGCGAACGTACTCGCGGTCGGCTCGTTGGCTGGCGCGGGCATCCTTGCGGCGCCCACGCTGCTGGAGATCGATGCTGCAGACTTCACTGAAGCAACCGCCGAGGAAGCTTTCGGGCCCGTGCTCGTTGTCGCTCGCTTCGACTCGCTTGAGCAGATCTTCCACGCCGTCGATGCCATGCCCGGTTCGCTCACCGCCACTATTCACCACGGCGATGATGAACCGGATGTCGTACGCCAACTTTCTGAGCGGATTGCGCCGACAGTCGGTCGACTCGTTTTCAACGGCTTTCCTACCGGAGTGCGAGTGTCGTGGGCGCAACACCACGGCGGAAACTGGCCGTCCACAAACTCCCAACACAGCTCGGTCGGTGTCAGCGCCATCCGTCGTTTTCTCCGCCCGATCGCTTTTCAGGATGCGCCAGCAGCAGTGCTCCCCGAAGAGTTGCGGGAGGAGTTCTCCTCAATCCCGCGTCGTATTGACGGTGTGCTCGTTCTTCCAGCCCGTGCCGCGACCAGCAAAAAGGTGATCGTGTAGCCTCGACTCGTTGGTATACCAAGCCTGACCATCCCCGATTTTTAGTACCTGTTTTCCATCGCTCAACCAGAAAGAGGCACCATGCAGCTCAACCTCACCGGCCGCAAAGCCCTAGTCACCGGCGCAGGACAAGGAATTGGCGCGGCAATCGCGCTCGGTCTCGCCCAAGCCGGCGCAGATGTCGTCGTCCACTACGCCAAGAGCAAGGATGCCGCTGCCGACGTCGTGGCCCAGATCGTGGCACTCGGCCGCACTTCGGTCGCGGTGCAGGGTGACCTCACCGACTCTGCCCAGGCAACATCCGTCGTGGATGCCGCTGCGCAAGCGCTTGGTGGTCTCGACATCATCGTCAACAACGCGGGAAACCTCGTGGGGCGTCACACGATCGCCGAGATGAGCGATGAGCACTGGCACCAGGTGATGGATGTCAACGCCACGAGCGGGTTCTTCGTCTCTCGCGCGGCGATCCCGTACCTGACGCAGTCGAGCGCCGGCCGCGTCATCATGATGTCGTCGCTCGCCTCCGAAAATGGTGGTGGCGCCGGTGCTGTTGCCTACGCGACGGCAAAGTCCGCCATCGTCGGCTTCACGCGAGGTCTCGCCAAGGAACTTGCTCCGTCGAACATCACCGTCAATGCTCTCGCGCCCGGGTTCATCGGTGACACCCCGTTCCACAACAACTTCACGCCCAGCAGTGCGCAGCCGGGAATCATTGCCGGGGTGCCGTTGGGCCGCGCGGGAACAGTGGAAGACGTCGCCGGCGTCACTGCCTTCTTGGCCTCTGACCTGTCGTCGTACGTGACGGGGCAGGTTCTCGACATTAACGGCGGGTTGAACTTCCGCTAGCCAGCAATTCCGCGTCCGCTCACGAGAGCGCTATCCCTTCAGGGGGATGACCGCGATCTTGCCCTTAGTGCCCGCCACCACGAGAACGTTGCTGGCCTCGATACCGTCGAGGGCGGCAACGATTTCGGCGATGCCCGGTTCAAGCGGCGAAGCGGTCGCGCGCTGTAGAACCGTCACGCGGGCTCCGGTTGCAGCGCGCACGGCATCCACGAGTTCGGCGTTGTCGTGGGAGGCCACGAGTGTGACGTGACCGATGCGACGAACGACTTCTTCAGTGACGTTGGAGGCGCGGTCTCGTTGCCAAATCGCGAAATGGTAGGCGGCAACGAGGAGGGTGGCCGTGAGCAGCCCGAGAGCTTGACGTGAACGCTCCACGAAGCTTTCACCACTGCCACCATCGAGCAAGAACGAGAACAGCTGAAAGCCGATCACAAGCAACGTGATGAGTGCCACGAGTGCGCTGAGGCCGAAAATGATCACGAGATAGATGCGCCGACCGGGAGTCGCCACGCGCTCAGGAGCTGACGCGTGCAGCGGGCGCCAGGCTCTCCACCAGAAGACTCCACCCACGAGCAGGCCACTGAGACCACCCAATAGCAGGCTGCGGATGTTGCCCTCAATAATCGAATTGCTGGATGTTGCGAGCAACGCATTTACCGTCACGCCGACGCCAGTCGCGGCCACCGCAAGGGACACACCAGAGCTAGCGAACCCGACCGCGGAGCGGACTCCCCGAGAGCGTGCCCCGAAAATGCGAGCGTGATAAGTGAAGACAACGATGCCAACCGCGGCAGCCGAAAATGCGCTTCCGAGAGGACTCAGAGTGACTGAGAGCGGTTCCGGCAGGCGTGCGAGCAGCGAGAGAATTACCCACAGCACAACGGCGGTGCCCACAACGTAGGCCGCAATCGAGGCGATGCCCGAAATGAACACGAGCAAGACGTTGGCGAAGCCGTGCGATTGCGAACGCACGCCGGCGCGGAACCAATGCCACCACCACACCAGCGCGCCGCCGGCCGCCCACACGAGCGCTTGCAACACGAGCTGCCACAGCGGGTCTGTCACGAAAACGCTTGCCACGAACGCATCAATCGCGGCGTCAATGATGCGCGCGACAGCCACCGCTAGTCCGCCAGCAAGATAGATGAGGCCCAACAGCGATGCGATTGCCGGTGCAGCACCGGCTAGGCGGGTGGGTGCTTTGAGCGGATGCCGCCACATCCAGTAGTGCCAGGCCCACACCAAACTCCACACGATCCCCACCGCAAGGCCGGAGGGGCGCCAGCCGTTGACGATCGCATCGGACGCCCAGGAGAACAACGAAATGGTGGCGACCAGGAGCGCCACCGTTGACATCACGACGAGATATACCGGCCAGAGAATGGATGCTCGATCTCGCGCCATTGCTGAATCGCGCCACGTCAACCACCAGAGCCCCGCCGCGAGAGGTCCAGCGACGAGGGCGGAGGCGAGTGATGTCGCCAAGCCGTAGTTATCGAAGCTCACCTCGACACGGCCAGCACTGAACAGTCGATCGAGCAGGCCGCTGAGTCCGCTCGCCGCAATAATGACGGTCGCCGCTAGCAACCCGTAGGTGATGACTCGGCGCACAGTTTGCACGCCACCGACCGCTGGCGTCGCTGGCGTCGCTGCCACTGAGGGTGGGGGAGTTGTTGTGCGTGAGGTGGTCATTCGCCGAGTCCTTGGTTGTAGCAGAGGGTGAGGTCCCACGGGGCTGACTCAATCCGCCATGAGCGGTCTTCGAGAACGAGGGTGAACACTTCTTCTGACACATAGCCGGAGCCACCGAAATCGCCACTGCCGCGTTCCATCGACACCCGCACCACGGCGGTGTCGTCGTTGATGGTTGACGAGATGACGGTCATCCTCAGGCCTTGAAAGGTGCTCGGATCGGCCGGGTCGCAATTCTCACGCAGCTCGGCGGACAACAGGTCGCGCGCCGTCGCGAAGTCGCTATCCACAATCGCGAGCGAATAAGACTGCACAACGCCTTCGGGCGTTGCCGGATCGAGTACGGCTGGGCCGCCGCGGGTGAACACCACCACGAGCGCAATCACCACGATGGCGGCGATGACGGAAAGGATCGCGATGAGCGTGCGATCGGGGCGTGCGGCGGTTGGTTCCATGACGCCATCTTCGTCCATCTCGGCCTGCAAGGCTAGCCATCACTTCACCAGCGCTCGCGGGGGACTCTCGGCATCCCTCGCTGCTGCGTGTGGATGCCGGTACCCCTGTCAGGCCGGCTTGCCGCGCATCTCGAGCGCGATCTGAGACGCATCGAGATTCGCCAAGGCATTCTCCAGCAGGTCGGCATCGAAAATGCCGTTATCGCGCGCGTCGAGCAGAGCTGTTCGCTGAGCATCGATGACCGCCAGTCGGTGGCGTTTCTCATCGTCGAAATCGGCTTCCAACGGTGCGAAGGCGTCGTCGCTATCCGCAACCGCACCGTTAATATCCAACCGCGCCGGGACGGTGCGCGCGCTTGCCTTCAGGACGGCAAAGAGGCGGGTTCGTTCTTCCCGTTCTCGCTCCGCGACCGCGACCTTATCGACCTTCGGTGAGATCCGTCGTACGACGGTGCCGATCGTTCCACCCTGGACGAGCAGTGACATCGCCGCTACCGCAAACGCAATCAAAATGAGGGTCGAACGCTGAGGAGTGTCCGAGGGCAACGTCTGAGCTGCAGCCACCGTGATCGCGCCTCGCATGCCAGCCCACACCACAGTGGTGCCCTCGCGCCAACCCAAAGGCTCACGCCGAAAGTACTCGATATCGGCCAACGACCGAGTGACCAGACCGGTCACGCGTTGAAGATAGCGCTCAGATCGTGCCGGATTGTGTTTACTGCCGCGCTCCGCCGCATCCTGAATGTCCTTCGGTGCATTCAGCCGCTCTTGCACCACCTGCATTCGCGACTTCATGGACTCATGCCGCTTCGAACGGCGGGCCAAGAACGCGAGAAGGGGAGCGACATACGCTGCACGCACCACGACTGTGATCACGAGAGCCCCGGCCGCGATCAGCACCGCATTTCTTATTCCTGCATCATCGTTTTCGACATCCGTCAGAATGGCCGAAATCTGAAGGCCCATCATCAAGAAAATCGCGCCCTCAAGAACGAGCTCGATCATGCGCCAGTTCTGGGTGTCCGAAAGTCGATTCTGGGGCGAGAACAATCGTGGTGCCCGGATGCCGGTCACAATTCCTGCAACAACAGCGGCGACCAGCCCCGAGGCACCCAATAACTCGGCAGGAACCGACGCGATAAAGGGGACCGTGAACGAGATCGCCGTGTTGACGGTGGGATCGGTGATGCGTTTGCGAACAACAAGGTTCAGCCAACCAACCGCACCACCAATGACGAGGGCGATCAGGACCGAATAGGAGAAGGAGCCAACCGCACCCCAAAACGAGAACGTTGCTGCTGTCGCCACAATCGCGGCCCGCAGCAGCGCGAGGGCGGTCGCATCGTTCAGCAAGCTTTCGCCATCGAGCATGGCAACAACCCGTTTTGAAACACGAGTCTTTTTAATAATGGATGCTGCAACGGCATCCGTGGGGCTCACGATGGCGCCCAAAGCGACCCCCCACGCGAACCCGAGCCCCGGAATCACGAGCATGAAGAACACGCCGAGGATGAGCGCAGTGCCCACAACTAGCACCACCGATAGTCCGCCGATGGCCCCAAACTCACGCCGGAAGTTCATGGTCGGCAAGGACACCGCCGCCGAATACAGCAGCGGCGGAAGGATGCCTTGAAGAATTAGCTCAGGGTCGATCTGCACCGAGTCGAATGCCGGCACGAGACTTGCTGCAACGCCAATGGCAACGAGAACGAGGGGTGACGCGACTCCGAAACGAGGGCCAAGCAGCGTCGCGGAGGCAATCACAATGAGCGCGACCACGATCACGATAAGCAGTTCGGTCATTTGCTGAGCCTTTCAGAGAAATTTATCGAAAAGCTGATAGCCCGAGAGGACTGATGCTGTCTCAGCGCGAGGGCGAGAATGGATAGACTCGCACCGACGAGTTTGCCTAGGCGTTAGGTGGCTCTTGCACCTTGGCCAAGGAGGTCCACTATGAGAAGAAAACTACTCTCCGCCGCTGTTTGCGGTTCCACCCTATTGCTTGCACTCACCGCCTGCAGCGCTCCTGCAGATTCGGGATCGACCGCCGGTGGCGAGTTGACCGGAACCGGTACTGGCGCAGAATGCGTCATCGATTCTGCAATTCCCATTGGTGCTTCCTTTAGCCTCACCGGTGCTGCTGCACAGTACGGTGCTGGGCAGAAGAATGCACTCGAACTTGCGGTCACGACTCTCAACGAGGTTGGCGGCGTCACGTACGACCTCACTGTCGAGGACGACGCGACCGACCCCAAGGAAGCCATCCAGGTCTTCGATAGCTTCATTAGCGCTGGCGCTAGTGTCATCATCGGCCCGACGCTGTCGAACACGGCAAAGCAAACAGACCCGATCGCGCAGGACGCTGGCGTTCCCGTGCTCGGTGTGTCCAACACTGCAGCGGGCATCACCGAAATCGGTGACTACATTTTCCGCGACTCCCTCACTGAGGATGCCGTCATCCCGCAGACCGTCAAGGCTGCTGTTGACAGTCTCGGTGTGCAAAAGGTCGTTGTCATGTACGCCAATGATGATGCGTTCACCGAATCTGGCTACCAAGCGTTTGCTGCCGCTCTCGAGGACCAAAACGTTGAGGTCGCTGAAACTCTCACCTTCTCCAAGGCTGACACTGACTTCCGCGCTCTGCTCAACAAGGCGAAGCAGTCTGACGCCGACGCGATCATCGTTTCTGGTCTCATCGACGCCGCAGTGCCGCTCGTGACCCAGGCCCGTGAAATCGGCATCGACACCCCGATCATTGGTGGAAACGGCTTCAACTCGCCCGCACTCATCGAAGGTGCTGGCGATGCTGCAGAAGGCGTCATCGTGGGAGCCGCGTGGAACTCTGCGTCAGACAACGAGCAGAACGTGAAGTTCATTGATGACTACACCGCCGCCTACAGCTCAGCTCCCGACCAGTTCGCCGCTCAGGCGTACGCCGGAATGCAGATCATCGACCAGGCAGTCCGTTCAGAATGCTCGGGCGAGCGTGACGGTATCAAGGCTGGCCTTGGCACAATCACGGATGTTCCTACCGTTCTCGGTAATGTGACTCTGAACGCGAACCGCGACGCTGAACATGACGCTCTCGTGCAGATCGTTCAGGACGGCCAGTTCGTCATCCTGAACTAGCGTCACCGCACCGCACCGCCAATACATGCAGACTGCGTGCCGCCTTCGGGCGGCACGCAGTCACAGAGCAGGGACACCACCAATGCAACTCTTTCTGGACGGGATATTTCTCGGCTCGATCTACGCGTTATTCGCGATCGGGTTCACCCTGGTATTTGGCATTCTTGACCGGCTGAACCTTGCCCATGCGGCGGTGTTCACCGCCGGCGCCTTGGTCGGTATCGAGATCGTCACGGTCTTCGGGGTCCCGATCTGGCTGCTCATCCCCATCGTGCTGGTGGTTGGCGCGATCCTGGGTATTGCGATCGAGCGCATCGCTTTCAGGCCGCTCGCCGGTCGCCACGACGCGCACTTCGCGGGGCTTATCTCTTCGATCGCGTTCGGCGCGATCATCCTCTCTCTATTACAGGCGCTGTACGGGGCCGATACCCGTCGTTTTCCCGCGGATGCCTTTCCCACTACGCGCGTGGAAATCTTCGGCGCGACAGTGTCCCTGCTTCAAGTCGTCATCCTCATCATCAGCGTCTCGCTCATGGTCGTCTTGACCTGGCTTGTGGCCAAATCCAAGCTGGGTCGAGGAATGCGCACGATCGCCGAGAACCCGCACGCCGCCGCCGTGCTTGGCCTCAACGTGGGCCGCATCAGCAGCACAACCTTCGCGCTCTCGTCTGCACTCGGTGCGGTTGCCGGTGTGCTGTTCACCCTGAACGTGAATGCTGCATCGCTCGGCATCGGCCATGCCGTTGAACTCAAGGCCCTCGCAGTGATCATTGTCGGCGGAATGGGATCCCTACCGGGAGCACTCGTTGGTGGTCTGATCCTCGGTCTGGCCGAAGTGCTCGCCGTCAACTACATCGGCAGCTCGTGGCGAGACATGGTGGCGTTCGGTCTTCTGTTCCTCATCCTCATACTTCGACCGCAGGGCCTCTTCGGTGCTCGCAAGACGCGGGAGGTCTAATCGTGATCGCGGAATACTCGTCCCTCATCACCCTGATCGCCCTCACGGCGATTCTCGCCTATAGCTTCTACGCCGTGCTCATCGCCGGCCAGTTGAGTTTGGCGCAGGTAGGGCTCGCCTCGTTGGCGGCCTTCACCTCGGCGCTTGTCGTACCCTCCGAGCCACTATTCGGCTTCATCCCGCCGCTCGTCATTGGCATCGTCTTCGGCATGATTGTCGGCGCCTTCGCCGCGTTTATCTTGGGACTGCCCGTCATTCGCCTTCGTGGCGTGTTTCTGGCCATCGCCACTCTCGCCTTCGGCGAAATGGTGCGGATCTTTCTGATCAACCAGACATGGACGAACGGTGCGCAAGGGTTGAGCTTCGCCAAGCTTGTTGGCCCCGGCGTCGCCTGGATCGCGTTGATCGTCGTGGCGTACTGGTTCTGGCGCCTGTCTGGTTCCCGCCTCGGGCGAGCGTTCGCCGCAATTCGCGAAGATGAACTGGCCGCGACCACCATGGGCATCGACGTTCCTCGGTACCGCATGGCGTCGTTCGTGATCGCCGGAGCAGTTGCGGGCCTCTATGGCGTGCTTCTCGCGCACTTCTCCCGGTTCGCGGATCCGAACGAGTTCTCCTTCACCGCTGCAGTCGACGGACTTGTCACCGCAGTCGTCGGCGGTGTCACGCTCTTCATCGGCCCCGTTCTTGGCTCCGCTTTCCTCAGTTTGCTTCCTGAAGTGCAGCGCGCGATTGGAATCGATGCCGGGTGGATTCGCCCCACGATTTCGGGTGTGCTTCTTCTTGTCGTGATTCTCTTTCTTCCCGGTGGCCTCTCGGGGCTTATCCCGGTGCGAAAATCGGCCAAGCGTCTGAACGTTGACCCGTCATTCCAGCCCACGCTGCCTGCCCTGCCCGCTGTTGGTTCCGAGCTTGTCAACCTCAGTGGCCTTGGCAAGTCGTACGGCGGAGTTCACGCCGTGCAATCTGTTGACCTCACGGTGAATGCTGGAGAGGTGCTCGGTCTGATCGGGCCGAACGGCGCGGGAAAGACCACCCTCGTGAACATGGTGACCGGCTTGACGCCGCCAACGACGGGAACCGGCAGCGTTCTCGGCGTTCCTCTCACCGCCAGCACGAAAGCTCACCGTCTGGCGCAAGCCGGAGTGGCGCGCACCTTCCAGCAGATCAAGCTCTTCAACCGCCTCTCGGCGCTCGAAAACGTGCTCGTCGGCGGCTACCGCATCACGCAGGACACACTGTTGCGTCGGCTGTTCTTCTTGCCCTCAGCTCGGCGTCTCGAGCGTGAAGCCGTCGCGATGGCTTCCGCCCAGCTGGTCCGCGTGGGCCTCGGCGAGAAAGCCGCGAACGCCGCCGGTGACCTCTCCTACGGCGACCAACGTCGACTGGAGATCGCCCGCGCGCTCGCCTCTCATCCCTCTCTCCTCGTGCTCGACGAGCCCGCAGCGGGAATGAACCATGTCGAAGCAGCAAGCCTGTCGGAGCTCATTCGCTCGCTGGCCGCCGACGGCATCGCTGTGCTCGTCATTGAGCACAATGTGCGGATGATGCTGGCCACGTGTGACCGCATTATGGTGCTGAATTTCGGTGAGATCATCGCCTTCGGAGAGCCGAGCGAGATCGCTCGGGACCCGCGCGTGCTCGAGGCCTACCTCGGATCAGCGGGCTCCGATGAGGATGTCGAGGCGGCATCCGTGCTCGCCTCCGAAACCCTCGCCCACGTTGTCGATGACCGTGCAGCCGAGCACCCCGAGCATGACGGTGCTGCTGCGGCCGACGACGCGACTACCCCGGAGGAGAACCGATGAGCGACCCGATTCTGAGTGTCACGGGCCTGCAGGTCAACTACGGGCGCGTGGAGGCCGTGCGCGACGTGTCCTTCGAGGTGCCGGTCGGCTCGCTTGTCACGCTCGTCGGCGCCAACGGTGCAGGCAAGACTTCGGTGCTCAACGCCGTATCGGGGCTCTTGCGCCCGCGCCAAGGTGTCATCACTTTCGAGGGCACAGACGTCACCAAGTGGCCGGCGCACCGCCTAGTGAAGGCGGGGCTCGTGCAGGTGCCGGAAGGTCGCGAGATCTTGGGCACCCTCACGGTTGCCGAGAACCTCACTCTGGGTGGCTGGCACCGCAGCAACAGTGCGATGCACGCAAAAGTGGCTGAAGTCTACGAACGATTCCCCGTGTTGTTTGAGCGTCGCAAACTGCATGCTGGCGCGCTATCGGGTGGAGAGCAGCAGATGCTGGCTATTGCTCGCGCTCTGATCGCTGAGCCGAAGATTCTCCTGCTCGACGAACCGTCGATGGGGCTGGCTCCGAAGATCGTCGACGAAGTGTTTAGGGTGATCGAAGAGATCCGGCAGACCGGCACCACGGTCGTTCTTGTCGAACAGAACGCCCGCCGTGCCCTCGCCGCCGCCGACTACGGTTACGTCTTAGAGACTGGTGAAGTGTCGCACTCTGGCCCCGCCCATGAACTGCTCGCTGACGAGAAGGTCATCGAGGCCTACCTCGGCCTCGACTAGGGCAGACAGCGAAAAGACCCGCAACACCCCTGTCCGTTGTGCGACGAGGATGCTGCGGGTCTAGCCACGCAGTGGGGCGACCTGTGCGGTCGCCGCCACCGCAACTACGGCTGACTGCGGATGATCGAAATAGGCCCCGACTGATCGCTCGCTGTCGTCAGTTGGTGCGAAGCGGCATCTGTTGCCTTCGCTTCGGCATCGTCGCTGTCATCGTCGTCCCCGAGCACGTTGAGCGATTCCGTGGCTTCTCCGCGGTCGATGCTGGTGGCCAACGGAACCTCTTTGAGGAACATCAGCAGCACGGCCGAGAGCAGAACCAGCGGCACCATGTAGAGGAACACCGGTGCCAGCGAATCGTTGTAGGAGCTGACGATGATCTCGCGCAGTGCATCCGGAAGATCGCGCACAGCAGCTGGCGTCAATGAGTTGGTGTCGCCGGTGGCGCCAGCGGCAGTCGCCGGAAGGCGGGTGCTCAGCAGATCGGTGAGACGAGCAACGAACAGGCTGCCGACGACTGCGGTGCCAATTGAGGCACCAATCTGGCGGAAGTAGTTGTTGGATGCCGTAGCGGTGCCGACCTGCGAGTTGGGGAACGTGTTCTGCACGATAAGCACCAGAATTTGCATGCTCATGCCGATACCGAGGCCCATCACGGCGAGGTACGAGCAGAGAATCCAGAGGGGGAGGTCGGGCGTCATAGTGGAGAGCAACGCCAAACCGGTAGCGAGAACAAAGGCGCCCGTGATCGGTAGCCACTTGTAGCGGCCGGTGCGACTAACCAGTTGGCCCGCCGTTACCGAACTCAGAAGAAGCGCACCCATCATCGGAATCATCAAGAATCCGGCCTGGGTCGCATTCACACCCGTCACCATCTGCAAGTACGTCGGCATGTAGGCGAGGGCACCGAACATGGCGATACCGGTAATCAGGCCGGATGCCGTCGTGAGAACAAAGTTGCGTTCCTTGAACATTCCCATGGGCATGATCGGCTCGGCGGCGGAGCGTTCCACCATCACGAAGGAGAAGGCGGCGACAACGGCGATGATGATTAGCGAGATGATGAGCAGCGAATCCCAGTCGTACTGTGTGCCACCCCAGGTTGTCGTGAGAACAACCGCTGCCGAAGCAATGGCGAGCAACACCATGCCGGCGACATCGATGGTCGGCTTGCGCTTGTTGTGTTTCGGGAGCTTGAGCAGGGTGACAGCAGCGAGGATCGCTAGGGCACCGAGCGGGAGGTTCATCCAGAACGCCCAACGCCATCCGATCGACTCAGTGAACCAGCCACCGAGTAGTGGCCCGGCGACGCTCGCGAGAGCAAATACGCCACCGATCGCGCCCATGTAACGGCCACGCTCGCGCGCGGGAATCACATCGGCAATGATCGCCTGCGACAAAATCATGAGGCCACCGCCGCCGAGTCCCTGAACGGCGCGGCCGACGATCAGCCAGGTCATGTCGGGGGCGAGCCCGCCGACAACAGAGCCAATCATGAAGATAGAAATTGCTCCGATGAACAGACCCTTGCGACCAATGAGGTCACCGAGTTTTCCGTAGACGGGCATCATGATGGTCGCAGCCAGAATGTAGGCCGTCGTGACCCACAGCATGTGGTTCACGCCATCGAGCTCTCCCACAATGGTGGGGAGTGCGGTGCTGAAGATGGTTTGGTCGAGAGCTGAGAGCAGCATCGTCACCATGAGACCCACGAACAGCAAAAGGATGCTGCGCTTCGTAGCGGGATCGTTGAAGGATTCGGGAGTGACGTCGGCGACAGGTGGTTCGTTGGTGGTTGTCATTGAAGTGTGTTCAGTGTTTCTCGTGTAAGTCCGATCGCGCGAAGGTACATGGAGTCGATGTCGGCGGTAGCGCCGGCAGCAATCCATTCCTTGACTGCGATTCGAACGGATGCGACGCAAGTGGCTACGGCAATTTCGGCGACGTGTTCGGGGTCGCGGGGGAGCGTAGTTTCTCGCTTATTGAGGAATTGGACGACGGCAGCAGCCATCGTGCTGTTCAGTTGCGTGAATTGGTGAATCTGTCGGCTCAACAAACGCGGGTGTTCTTGAACAAGAGCCATCCGCTGAGTTTTGAGCTGGGTACGAGCGGCCATCGGGCCAAAGATGTGAAACATGGTGGAGACGATCGCAACGACCAAGTCATCGGTTTCTGCGCCGGCGACTCCAGCATCAATCGCGCGCTGAACTTCTCCCATGTCCTGAGTTCCGAGGATGGCATCCTCTTTGCTCTCGAAATAGTTGAAGAAGGTGCGCGGCGAGATGTCTGCACGGTCGCTGATCATGTCGACCGTGGCGCCATCAAGCCCTTCAGCCGTGACGATTTCAACCGCGGCAGTTTCGATGCGCAGTCGCGTTTCGATTCGTTTGCGGTCGCGGAGACCGAGGGCAGGAGTATCAGGCACTCAGCAATAATTGCAGAGACTGCAAAAATGCACAACTGCAAAAAGCTGGGAGAGTGCTTAGAGCTCCGCGCCGGCTAGAGCGTGATGGATTCGCCCGGTTGCAGAATCGTCAGTTCGCCACCATGGCCAGCCATGGCATCCGTAATTCTGGCGGCCGAGAGGGCAAGTCCCTTGTCGGAGAGCACGGCATCGTGGGTTTGAATCGCGCGCTTCGGGGCCAGCTCGGTCACGTAATCCATGACCTCACTGATCTTGAGCCACGGAGCGCCGGCGGGGATCGCGGAGGCCGCCACGGGCTTCGGCGGCACCGTGAAGGAGTCGCCGCCGTACCAAAACTCGCCATTCACGAGCACGCCGAGGTTGTCGATCATCGGGATCGAGGGATGGATGACGGCATGCTCGCCGCCAAAGAATTCCAGTGTCCAGGCCCCCACGGTTTCGCTCGCGCCATCAACGACTGTGGTGATGTTCCAGTTAGTGGCAGCGGCCGTGACACCGGCAGGGCCGAAGATGGGCGCGTCGGGATTGTTGTCGCGAATGCGCTGTAGTTGCTCGTCGGTCCAGTGGTCGGGGTGTTGGTGGGTAATCACGATGGCGGTCACATTGTCGAGCGCGGGAAGCGGCGCGGTGAACCCGCCGGGGTCAATGACGAGGCGCTCACTCTGGTGTTCGAGAACGAGGCAGGCATGCTCATACTTGGTGACCTTCATGGTTCGAGCCTAAGCCTGTGGTGCGCTGGATGCGAGACAGTGCGACATACTGAAGTGTGGAGTCGATCAAACCCCTGCGTCTCGTTGTCGCGATCAATCCCACAGCATCGTTTGGCCGCGGCAAGAACGTGGGCCCTCGTGCTGTTGAGGCCTTGCGCGCACTCGGGCATGACGTGACCGCGCTTGAGCAACCAAATTTCGCTTTGCTGTTGAAGCGGGGACGAAAAGCGGTCGCGAAGAAGCCGGATGCCCTACTTGTTGTTGGCGGCGACGGCATGGTCAATTTGGGCACCAATCTGGTGGCGAAAACCAAGGTTCCTTTGGGCATCATTCCGTCGGGCACTGGCAATGACATGGCTCGGGGTCTTGGCATCCCCCTGTCTGATGTGGATGCCGCTGTTGCGAGCGTTGTTCGCGGCCTTGCGAGGCCGCCGCGGGCTATTGACGCCGGAAGTGTTACCTATGTCGACGACGCCACTGGTTCGGCCGCGACCCGCTGGTTTGCGTGTGTGCTCTCCGCCGGTTTCGATGCGATCGTCAACGAGCGTGCCAACCTCATGTCGTGGCCGCGCGGTGCCAGCCGCTACACGGTCGCGCTTCTGATCGAACTGTTGCGTTTGCGCCCGATCCACTACAAGCTCACCCTCGACGACGTGGTGATTGAAACCACGGCGGCGCTTGTCAGCGTGGGCAATAATGTGTCGCTCGGTGGCGGCATGAAGGTAACGCCCGATGCGATTCTGGATGACGGCCTCGCCGATGTTCTCGTCGTCGAAGCCCTGTCGCGGTTGGCTTTCTTGCGCGTCTTCCCGCGCGTCTTCAGCGGCAGGCATCTCAGCGACCCTCGCGTGACGGTCTATCGGGCTAAGCGAATCCGTATCGAGTCCGAGGACATCATGGCGTACGCCGACGGGGAGCGCTTTGCGGCGCTGCCGATCGATATCAAGATGGTCGCCGGCGTGCTGAACGTTCTGGATCAGCGGCCGTAGCCAGCGCCTGCTGGTGTCCCGCTAGGCGGCGGGGGAGGCGGCATCGGTAGCGATGCACGCGTAATCAGTCATGAGCGTGCCATCGTCGGTGGAGTGCTCGGAGATGATGAATTCCTGATCGGGGCGTGCTGCGCCATCCGCCACTGTCTCTTTGAACGCGCTGAAGGTGTCAGAGCACGCTGAGGAGACCGCGTTCTGCAAGCCGCCGGCGTCAGTGATGGCACTCTTCTCGAGTTCGCCCTTGCCGATCACAATGTGGCTGTGATCTGTGGTGCACGGGGTCACTTCTGCTTCGCTGAGGTTGCTGCCGTCAACGAAGGTAAAGCAGTCATCGACGAGTAATTCGGTGGAGCCGATGATGGTCGGCTCGAGCACTTGGCCGCTGTCATCGCGCGGAATTTCAGGGGAGAGGAGTGAGCACCCCGTGAGTGCGGCGACAGCCGCAACGGCAATAAAAGTGGCAGTGGTGGCGCGCGTGAAGGCAGTCAAAAATGATCCTGTGATTATAAATTGGCAGAAGTGGGAAAAGTAGTGCAAAAGGTGTGGCATACTTTTCTAGTTGTTGTGAGGCCCCATCGTATAGAGGCCTAGTACGCCGCCCTCTCACGGCGGTAACGCGGGTTCGAATCCCGCTGGGGTCACAGTAGCAAAATCCCGGTCTCGTTCGTGTGAACAAGACCGGGATTTTATCGTTAACGGGACACCCAGTTCAGGGGGTCAATTCCACCTTCATTGCGCGGTGCCCGCGGTAGTGCGGACGTCAGCGTAGAGCTGGCTTCGGAGAACCGTCCGGCCGCCGCGGCCCTTGCTTCGTGATGAATTCTCGTTACGGTGGAGGGGTGCCTAACTCCAACGCAGTCGGGATGTGATGCAGATGTTTATGGGTGGAAACGGCCAGTGGGTTCGCGCCCGCAATGAAGCCGGAGCCAAACTTTTTCTTCAAGAGAAACAGCTGGAGGCCGAACGTCATGCGGCCTCTCGGGCTCGCTCCCGCGCATTCTGGAAGCGAACCCGTCGACGGGTGCGTGAATCGTGGCAACGCTGGCGAGCTAAGCGCCAATCGCGCTGAGCGCCAATCACGCAGAGCGCCAATCACACTGAGCGTGCTTACTCCGCGATGAACTCGAGAATGTCGCGGCCGAGTTGCTCCTGGTAGTCGCCGTAGATGCCGTGGGGCGCTCCCGCGTACACCTTGAGCGTTCCGTGCTTCACGAGCGCTGCGGCCTTGTGAGCGGCATCGTCGATGGGCACAATTTGATCGTCATCGCCGTGCGCGAGCAGGATGGGAACATCCAGAGCCTTCAGGTCTTCGGTGAAGTCGGTTTCGGAGAATGCCTTCACGCAGTCGTAGGCAGCGGCCAGATTGACGCTCATGCCCTGGCGCCAAAACTCGCGTTTAGCACCCTCTGACACGGTGGAGCCGTCGCGGTTGGCACCGAAGAATGCTTCGGTCAGGTCAATGTAGAACTGCGACGCATCCTTCAATACACCCGCACGGATGCCATCAAAGGCTTCCATGGGCAAGCCATCGGGGTTGGTGTCGCTGACCACCATCTGCGGCGGAACAGCGCCGGCAGTGATGACCTTCGCGACGCGGCCGTTGGCGTGCTGAGCGGCATAACGCACCACTTCACCGCCACCCGTTGAGTGGCCAATGACGACAAGGTTGCTGAGGTCGAGGTGCTCGACGAGCTCAGCAAGGTCGCGGGCATAGGTATCCATGTCATTGCCGGTGTAAGTCTTGGACGAGCGACCGTGTCCGCGGCGATCGTGCGCGATAGCGCGGTAGCCGTTGTCGGCGAGCAGTTTGATTTCGACTTGCCAGGCATCCGAGGAGAGAGGCCAGCCGTGGCTCAGTAGTACCGGCTGACCGGCACCCTGATCGGTGTAGTAAATCTCGGTTCCGTCGGAGGTGGTGAAGTAGGGCATTGCGGGTTCCTTTCAAGTGGTGGGGAGAACTCTGTCTCAGACTAGAAAGACAATCGCTGTTGCGCGTGCCCCCACGAGTCCTAGGCAGGTACCCGCAGAGGCCCGCACCGGACTAGATTTACTAGTGCGGGAATTGGGAAAGGACCCCTCGTGGCCGATCAACAGGGTGCGCTCGGTGAGTACTTGTGCGCTCGCCGCGGGGTGCTCACGCCCGAGCAAGTAGGGTTGCCGGCCGATCCTCAGCGTCGTGTGGCCGGGCTGCGTCGTGACGAAGTCGCCGCGCTCGCGGGCATCAGCCGCGAATACTACGTTCGGCTCGAACAGGGCCGAGATAATCGCCCGTCGATGCAAGTGATCAGTGCGCTCGCGCGAGCGCTTCAACTCGACGAATTTGCTGTCCGCTACCTCGTTCGGTTGGCAACGCCTCAAGCGCCTCGACCGCAAGCAGCGGGGCCGTTGCCGGATGCCATCACCGGCCGTCTACTCGAGCAGTGGCCAGATAGCCCCGCCCTCGTTCTCGACCCTAACCGCGACATCGTCGCCAGCAATTCGCTGGCCCGGGCTCTTGTTCCCGAAAGTTTTCAGGTCGGCATGAACCTCATGCTCAACACCTTCTTGCCTGGCGCTCGCACGCGGCATCCTGATTGGCGCGGTCTCGTTTCTGATCATGTTGCAGCGCTTCGCTTCTACAGCGATCCGACGGATCCGCGTCGGCAAGAGATCGTCGCTCAGCTGCTGCGTGAGCAGCCCGAGTTTGCTCGTTGTTGGGCGCGCCATGATGCTCGCCCGTTTAGCGAGCGGATGTTTCGTGTGCCGATTGCGGGGGTCGGGGAAGTGGAGCTCAACATCCAACTCTTCTCATTGCCGGTGCATTTGGGCTACGAGCTGATGGTGGTGTTTCCCACTCCAGGATCGCCCGCCGCCGCCGCTCTCGCGTACCTCGCCGCTCGCGGTGCTGGGCCCGACGTGACCCCCACACGCTTCAGCGAGCCAGACGCACCGACGCGCTAAATCGCGGTGGTGGGTGGCCCCACCGGGGCTAGGCTGCCGCGACGATCGCGCCCTACGGTGAGCACATGAACGAAGATGTCGATCCCGTCGTTGCGCGCCAACGTGCTCTGGCGAGCGCGCACCTCAGGAACTGGCGTGAAGTGCCCGCTGTGCTGCTGGATCGGCATCTTGAGGTGCTCGCCTCGAACCCGCTCGCTCGAGCACTCTCCGCCAGTTTCGAGAGGGGCGTGAACCTCGCTCGTTTCACCTTTCTCGAGCCCACTGTCGAGCGCAGTGGGGCATCGTTTACTGCGGCGGCAACCCAGATCGCCGGGATGCTCAACGACTCGCTCGCGCTTCATGAGGGCGATAGCGAATTTCGGGAGATAGTGGGTGAGCTCTCGGCCAAGAGCCACACATTTTCCGAAGTGTGGGCGAAAGAGTCGATCGGAGCGCAGGTGACCGGCAACGTGGGCTTTACCGATACCCGCGTTGGCACGCTCAGTCTGGGCTATAGCCTCGTGAGAATTCCCGAAGACCCCGACGACTATCTACTCGTGTTCTGCACCACCGCTGATGGCGCGCAGTCGCAACTCGATGCACTGATAGCGCTCATTGCAGACGATCCTCTGTCTCTCACTGAGGGCTGACGGGGCTCCGCGCGAGGAGAGGTTAGGCGTCGGGTGATGGCTGGTCGGAACGGAAATCGGATGCCCCGGGTCGGCGAATCGATAACAGGTACGCGATGGCGGCTGCAGCGTGAGTGTCGGGCTCGACAAGGTAGGTCACGAGATATTGGCCGGGAGCGTTCGACACTTCGAGGGCCTGCCACCGAAATTCGACCCAGCCGATGGGGTCAACGTTCACGTGGAGTGTGCCGCCCGTATGGGGTCGCGCCTCGTGCCGTGCCCACAGCGGTCGAAAGCTTCGGTAGGTCGTCGACAAATAGCCGACAACCTCGTGCAGCCGCGGATCATTGGGGTCGCTCGAGAAACGAAGAGCGGCGAGCATTTGGTTGAGAATGGACTCCCAACCCTCCAGCACTGCAGCGGGCTGTTCCTCCTCGACGGCTCGCGCATACCCGGCAAAAGCATCAATGAGCTGATTGTGCCCCGGTTGCACTTCGGGACTGAGGGCGCGCATCAACTGATTGGCGGCGAGCACATCATGGTTGCGATCAAACAGGTACGCGGGGGTGTGCGACCAGTAGTCGAGCAATCTCAGCACCGACTCCGACAGCGGATGCGAACGCATCGTTTGCGACCCCGGCCGCGCTAGTCGAAAGAAATAGTCGCGCGCATCGTCATCCAAGCGCAGCGCTCGCGCCAGCGCACTGAGCACCTGGTCGGAGGGATGCTGATCGCGACCCTGCTCAATACGCACGTAGTAATCGGCGCTGATGCCCGCGAGTTCGGCGACCTCTTCGCGCCGAAGCCCCGACACTCGTCGGCCCGCGGTGGCGGGCAGCCCAACGTCGGCGGGCTGCAGCGAATCCCGACGCGTCCGTAGATACGTGGCGAGCGGATTCGGCTCGTGGGCCATCGGGTCTCCTCGTGCTCTCGGCAGCGTGCTCAGTGCTGAATCTAGTACACGATTCGTAACAGAAAGTAGCGAGAAGACACATGCTCGACGTGTGCCCTGATGAGGCTCAAGATAGGGCTCACACCCCATCCGGAACCCTGACTCACCAAGGAAAGCGACCATGCCACATCTCACTGCCACACCCACTGCGATCGAGAATCGATGGGAAGATAGCGCCCGCCCCACCACACCAGAGGGCTGGCTTCAGCGCGCTCAAGAAGTGTCTGACATCCTGGCGGCAGATGCGGTTGAGCGGGATGTCGCCAACCAACCGCCGCACGCCGAAGTGGCGCTTCTCAAGAACTCCGGGCTCGTCACGCTGCTCGGGCCGGCCGAGCATGGCGGCGGTGGGCAGGCGTGGGAGACCACTTACAAGGTCATCCGCACGATTGCGCGGGGTGACGGCTCGATCGGGCAACTGCTCGGCTACCACTACCTCTGGGCGTGGGCGGCGCGCCTCGTCGCCACCGACGAGCAGATTGTCGCCGTGGAGAAGCACTACACCGAGAACAACTTTCTCTTCGGCGGGGCCGTGAACCCCCGCGACTCTGATCTGGTGGTCACGGATGAGGGCGACGAGATCGTCTTCACCGGCAACAAGTCGTTCTCCACGGGCGGTGTCGTTTCGGATCTCACGGTGCTCGAGGGCATCCTCGAAGGAACCGACACTCATGTTTTCGCCATCGTGCCGACAGGCCAGCCAGCAATCGTGTTCAACGGCGACTGGGACAATCTGGGCCAACGACTGACCGAATCCGGCTCCGTACAGATCAATGGCGTGCGCACCGGCTGGTCGTCAGCGTTGGGATTCGTGAACAAAGAGTTCCAGCCGCTCACCTACGGCACTCTCAATGTGCCCGCGATCCAATTAGTCTTCGCAAATTTCTATCTCGGCATAGCGCAGGGAGCGATCGAAGCCGCGTCGTCGTACACGCGCACTAAGAGCCGCGCCTGGCCCTATGGCGGTGACAACAAAGCGCACGCGAGCGAGGAGTGGTACATCCTCGAAGGCTATGGAGAACTGCAATCGAAGCTGTGGGCGGATGAGGCCCTGCTCGATGCTGTCGGCACCGAAATAAGTGCGGTGCTTCACGCGCCCCGCACCGAACTCACCGAACGCCGTCGCGGCGAAATAGCGGTTCGGATTGCGGCGGGAAAACTGCGCATTAGCGACGACGGCTTGGAAGTCGCAACGAAGGTGTTTGAGCTGACGGGAGCTAGGGCATCCGCCAACTCAGTCGGCCTCGATATTTTCTGGCGCAACCTGCGCACCCACAGCCTGCACGACCCGGCGCCCTACAAGAAGCGCGAAGTCGGACAGTTCGTGCTGCTCAACGAAGTGCCAGAACCGAGTTGGTACACCTAAGCAGCGTTGGGCGCTGAGAGAAGCTAGCCCTTGACTGCGGCGTCAACAGCCTCCGGGAGATTCTCGAGACGACTCGTCTCGATGTATTCGTCATTCACGAAGAAGGTGGGAGTGCTGTTGACGCCCAGCTCAACGCCGGCATCGAAGTCTGCCTCGACGCGAGCCTGAGTTGCGGGGTCGGCGACGGCGCCATCGTAGGCATCCATGTCGAGACCGATTTCTTCAGCCAGTGCACGGAAGACATCAGTCTGCGGGGGAGTTCCGCCGGCCCAGTCACCCTGAGTCTCGAAGAGGCGCTGATACATGGCCTCGAATTCTCCCTGCTGGGCAGCAGCCTCGGCCGCGAGGGCGGCATCCATTGAATTGAGGTGGCTGGGCAGCGGGAAGTAGCGAACGACGTAGTTGATATCGCCGTCGTACACTTCGCGCAGGGCCTCAACATAGGGATAGAACTGGCCGCAGGCACCACATTCGAAGTCGAGGAATTCGACGACGGTGACCGCAGCGGGTCCGACGTTGTCGACATAATTCGAGTCGCTGGCTACAGCAGAGGCGAGTTCGGAGGAGTCCGAGCTGGTGCTTGCTGTCTCGGTATCGGCGTTCTTCGCCGTCACGTACACAAAGACGAAGGCGGCGACGAGAGCGAGGATCCCCAGCGCAGCAAAGGTGGGCAGGAGGGCTTTCTTCACACGAGACTCCGAACAGGCTGGGATTGACGGCCAGCGCCCATTGCTGAGCGCGAATCAAGGCTATGCGAAAGTCGAGCCGCGCGGAGGCCGTTCACGATGACCACCAGTTCGGCGAGCTCATGCACGAGCACCACTCCGGCCAGGCCGAGAACGCCCGTGAGTGCCAGCGGGAAAAGACCCACGATGATCGCGAGCGACAGCACGATGTTTCCGGTCATGATGCGACGCCCGCGCCGCGCATGGAGCAGCGCCACCGGAATGAGTCTCAGGTCGCTGCTGGTGAAGGCGACATCCGCCGACTCGACCGCTGCTGCCGAGCCTCTCGCACCCATCGCAATGCCCACGTCGGCGGTGGCGAGTGCTGGCGCATCATTGATGCCGTCGCCAATCATTGCCGTGGGAGATTCGCGCGTGAGCGCTGCGATGGCGCTGGCCTTGTCGGCGGGCAATAGTTCGGCGCGCACATCGCTGATCCCGGCTTCGGCCGCAATCGTTGCCGCCGTTCTGGAGTTGTCGCCGGTGAGCATGAGGGTGCGGATGCCCGCGCTCGCCAATTGCGAGACAGCCTCCGCGGCGTCGGGCCGCAGTTCGTCGCGGATGCCGAGTAGCCCGATTACGATGCCGGAGCGTTCGATGGCCATCACGGTCATGCCCTCGTCGGCGAGGCGCAGCGCTGCGGGAGAGAGCGCTGCTGGGTCCATCCACCGGGTGCTGCCGGCGCGCACGGGAACGCCGTTCAGGATGCCGGATATTCCGCGGCCGGCATCTTCCCGCACTTCGAGTGCCTCGGTGTGGTCGGGACATGCGGCCAGGACCGCGTGAGCGAGGGGGTGCGTGCTGTGCGTTTCGAGCGCAGCGGCGATGCTGAGCACCTCGTCGCGCGTCACCCCATCGACGGTTTCGACGGCAACAACGGTTGGCTGGTTTCGCGTGAGCGTGCCGGTTTTGTCGAAAGCAACGGTGCGGATGCTGCCCATGCGTTCGAAGGCGGCGCCCGATTTCACGATGATTCCGAGCTTGCTCGCGGAGCCGATCGCCGAGATGACCGTCACAGGAACTGCGATCGCGAGGGCGCACGGCGATGCGGCCACAAGCACGACGAGCGCTCGTTCGGTCCAGAGTTCGGGGTCGCCGACGAGGAAGCCGAAACCAACAACGGCGGCGGCGACTCCCAACACGATCGGCACCAGGGGGCGCGCGATTCGATCGGCCAGTCGGGCGCGGTCGCCCTTGCGAGCATTCGCTTGCTCCACTAGGTGCACGATTGTGGTCAGGGAGTTGTCGGTGCCGTTCGCCGTGGTGCGGATGCGCAGCACACCTTCGCCATTGATGGATCCAGCCAGCACGACGTCGCCAGTGTCGACCGCTGCGGGAAGCGACTCGCCGGTCACCGCTGACGTATCGACGCTGCCTCGACCACTCGCGACAACGCCATCCGTTGCCACGCGTTCGCCCGCGCGCACGATGAGGAGATCGCCAACGACGAGGTCGCGAGCCGCAAGAGTGAGAATGCTTCCCTCCCGTTCGACGAGAGCCGTGTCGGGAATGAGCGCGAGCAGGGCGCGCAGACCATGGCGGGCACGGTCCATCGCGCGATCCTCGAGTGCCTCGGCAATGGAAAAGAGAAAGGCGAGCGCGGCCGCTTCGCCGACGTGATCAAGCAGTACAGCCCCGATTGCGGCAATGGTCATGAGCAAGCCAACGCCGAGCGAACCGCGCAGGAGGCGACGCACGGCACCCGGAACGAAGGTTGCGGCCCCCGCGAGCAGGCTGAGGCCGAACATCGTGCTCATCGGCCATCCGGTGACGCCTGCCCAGCCGGCGATGACAGCTGCAACGAGCAGAATGCCGGAGATCGCGGGCAAGGCGAGCCCGCGGTCCTTCCACCAGGGCGCGAGCGCGTCGTCGGCTCCGTGCGGTGCTGGGGTGCCCACCGAAGAGTCGGCGGCGGCGGAAGCGGGGTTGGCGGCGGCTAGCGAATCAGCAGCGCGCGACTTCGGCGGAGCATCCGCTCCACAGCATTCTTCGCTCACGAGGTAACCGCTGTCGGAGTCGGGGTCGCGCTCGCCGCTGCACCGTCGCAGCACAGCGGCACATCGCAGTTCTCATCGGCGCAGGGCACCCCGTCATCGACGGCCAGCACGACGTTCACGATGGCAGTGAGCGCACGCGTGAGGTGGGCATCCGCAATCTCGTAGCGGGTCGATCGTCCCTCGGGGATTACGGCCACTAGCCCGCATCCGCGCAGGCAGGTGAGGTGGTTGGAGACGTTGCTGCGCGTGAGCTCGAGATCGTGCGCCAGCTGCGCGGGATATCCGGGCTTTTCGAGTAGAGAGAGAAGAATGCGGGCGCGAGTAGGGTCGGTCATGGCGCGGCCTAGGCGGTTCATGACATCGACACGAGAAGCAATGGTCAGCATCCACTGACCATACAGTGATCGCTGACGTTAATTCCACACGCGAAACTGTGAGTTACCGGGCCTCGCTCGGGCCAGCGTCGGCTATCATGGGGCACGCGAAGGGGAGTATCCCACCTCGTTGTACTCGTCAGTACGAACCGCTCAGTAGCGGTTCCGGGGCAACGGCATCCACGTCTCTTGTGGGTGCGGGAGAGACTTTCGAGTCTTGCTACGCCTCGAAACCCTGAACGGATTCTTTTGACTACTCTGCCTATTTGGTTTGAAGTGACGTCGATGTCAGTGCTGCTGATCATTTTGACGGCCGACCTGATCATGGCTTACAAGCGCCCCCACATTCCGAGCACTAGGGAATCGGCACTGTGGGTTGGCTTCTACGTAACGCTCGCCCTCATCTTCGCCCTCCTGATGTTCCTCCTGGGCGATGTCGAACAGGCCGGCCAGTTCATCGCCGGTTGGGTCACGGAATACAGCCTTTCGATCGACAACCTCTTTGTCTTCGTGATCATCATGGGCCGCTTCTCGGTGCCACGAAAGTATCAACAAGAGGTGTTGATGGTCGGCATCCTGATCGCCCTCGTTCTGCGCGGAATTTTCATTCTGCTCGGAGCGCAACTGATCGAAAACTTCAGCTTCATCTTCTACATCTTCGGTGCGTTCTTGCTCTACACGGCCATTCGCCAGGTCTTCGAGGACCATGACGATATGGAGCAAACCGAGAGCGGAATCATCCGCTACTTGCGCAAGCACATCAACATCTCGCCGACCTTCGACGGTGGCAAGGTGCGCACCGTTATCGACGGCAAGAAGGTCTTCACGCCGATCCTCGTGGTGTTTGTAGCGCTCGGTATCACTGACCTTGTGTTCGCGATCGATTCAATTCCGGCCATCTTTGGAATCACGACAGACCCGTTCATCGTGTTCACCGCCAACATCTTTGCTCTGATGGGGCTTCGACAGTTGTACTTCCTGCTCGGCGACCTCATCGACAAGCTCGAGTACCTCCACTACGGCATCGCTTTCGTGCTCGCGTTTATTGGTGTGAAGCTGTTCCTGCACGCCATGCACGTCAACGAGCTGCCGTTCATCAACGGGGGAGAGCCGCTGCTCTGGGCACCCGAGATCGGCACCTGGACCTCGCTCATCGTGATCCTTGCCGCGATGGCCGTTGCCGTGGTCGCGAGCCTTGCCAAGATGCGCCGCGACAAGAAGCGCGAGCTTGCAGAACTCTCGGTCGACTAAGCGGCCGTCCGCAACTGACAACGCGCGGTGGCGTCCCGTGAGCTCGTGCTCGAAGGGGCGCCACCGCGCGTTTCGTTTTTAGAGCGGTGCGTTAGCCGGCAGTAACGAGGCGCGACTGCGCGAGACGTTCTGCGGCGTCCAAGGTGGTGATGCTCTGGGCAGCGGCATCGCGGAAGATCGTGGTTACGGTGTCACCGATGGCTTCGACCCGCTTCGTAATGGCGTCGGCATCCGCATCCGGCTCCGAAGCCATGTCGAGATAGATCACACCGCCACCGTTCACTACGAAGTCCGGCGCCCACAAAATGCCGCGTTCGGACAGGGCCTCGGCGCCATCATGCTGGGCAAGCTGGTTGTTTGCAGCCCCGACAACCCCGCTGACATTGAGTTCGCGGATGACGCGGGGGCTGAGCGCGCCGCCCATGCCGCACGGGATGTAGAGGTCGGCAACCACGCTGTGCGCTTCGTCAGCGTCAACCCAGTTGGCGTCGAGTTCTGCTGCGAGCAGTTTGCGGTCGAGGTTGACGTCGGTGACGGTGAGCACAGCGCCGGCTGCGGTGAGAGAGCGGGCCAAACGGCCGCCAACCTGGCCGAGGCCAGAAATGACGAGATGACGCCCGGCAAGATCGCGGGTGCCGAAAAGGGCTTCGCACGTGGCGAGGATGCTCGCGTGCACGCCTGCGGCGGTGGCGTCCGCCGGTTCCCCAGCGCCGCCCTGATCGGCAGGGAGACCACACACATGTTCGGTGCGCTCGGCAACGATCGACATGAGTTCGGCACTCGTGCCGACATCTTCGGCCGTCATATACGCGCCGTTGAGGCTCTCGATGGCGTCGCCGAGATCCAGCATGGCCTCACGCTTCTGATCCGCCGTGAGGGTGACGCCCATAGGAATATGGATGACCGACTTGCCGCCACCACGGTTGAGGCCGGCGGCAGAGTTCTTGAGCGTCATTGCAGCGGAGAGGCGCAGAGCGTCAGCGACAGCATCGGTCCAGTGCGGATAGTTCCACATTCGCGCACCGCCGAGGGCTTGGCCGAGAACGGTGGAGTGGACGGCGACGGTGATGACAAGCCCGGATCGTTTTCCGGTAGAGATAAGAACGTTCTCGTGCGTGAAATCCGCATTTTCGAGAGCGGATACGGGGGCTTCTAGCGTCGTTGATGCGTGCGAAATCATGAACTTCTCCTGCGTGTGGGCCTTGTGGGCAAAACAACAAAATGGCAAGTGGTGGTAGCGCGAGGGTGGTGCGCTCTGGTCAGCATACCGCCGGGGTTCGGCGGTGTCGCCTATTCGTTGCTACCTTATGATCTGGCACATGCGTGAGCGATCGGAAACGGTCGCCACGGGCCGAGAACGTGCGCCCCGCAGCGACAGAGAGACCAGTTCATGAGCGACATTTCGTCAACGCCTCAGCCGAACGAACCAACACCTCAGTCGAGCAGACGCAGGCCCATCTGGAACCTCGTCAAATTCTTTGTCATCCCGCTCGCGATCATCGCGATAATCGGTGTGCTGACGACGCAAAAGCATGATGGTCGGGCCGAGATCATCGAGAACGGTCTTGTGACGCAGGCCGTGCCGACCGGCAACACTGTTGATGAGTCGAGCCGCTCTGGCCGCCACACGGTGCAACTCGTCAGGCTGGAGTTCAGCTACGAGGTCGATGGCACAACCTATACCGCTCTGGGCGACCTCAGCTACGAAGAAGAATCCTTCGATAAGGATGCCGCGCTCGCCGCAAATCCCACGGCCGAGGTTCACTACGTCGAGGCCGACCCCGCCACGGCGATCGTGCTCGACACCGACTACCGCTAGGTGACCGCTAGTTCGCAGAATGCGGTTTGTCGCTCGGCGTAGACTAGAGAGATTGAGCCGCGTATTTTGCGGTGCGATCGTCGATTCGAAAGAGGTGCGCTATGGGCAAGACCCTGGCTGAAAAAGTGTGGGATGACCATCTGGTCGTCAAGGGTGCCGATGGCACTCCCGACCTCATTTACATCGACCTTCACCTTGTGCACGAAGTCACGAGCCCTCAAGCTTTTGATGGACTTCGGATGGCCGGCCGCCCCGTTCGCCGCCCCGATCTCACGATCGCAACCGAAGACCACAACACCCCGACTCTCGCGATCCATAAGCCGATCGCCGACCTCACGAGTCGCACCCAAATTCAGACGCTGCGCAACAATGCCAAAGAGTTCGGCGTTCGACTGCACTCGCTCGGCGACATCGAGCAGGGCATCGTTCACGTGGTTGGCCCGCAGCTCGGCCTCACCATGCCCGGCATCACAGTGGTCTGTGGTGACTCTCACACGAGCACCCACGGCGCCTTCGGTGCGATGGCATTCGGTATCGGCACGAGTGAAGTCGAGCACGTGCTCGCGACTCAGACCTTGCCGCTCAAAGCTTTCAAGACGATGGCGATCACCGTGGAGGGCGAACTGCGCCCCGGCGTAACCGCGAAAGACATCATCCTTGCCGTCATCGCGCAGATCGGAACCGGCGGAGGCCAAGGCTACGTTCTCGAGTTCCGCGGCAGCGCCATCCGTTCCCTCTCCATGGAGGGTCGCATGACGATTTGCAACATGTCGATTGAGGCTGGCGCTCGCGCCGGCATGATCGCGCCAGACCAGATCACCTACGACTACCTCAAGGGCCGCCCGCACGCTCCTGAAGGTGCCGACTGGGATGCCGCCGTTGAGTACTGGAACACGCTCGCCACCGATGACGACGCCGTCTTCGATGCCGAAGTCTTCCTCGACGCCAACACGCTCGAGCCCTTTGTCACCTGGGGAACCAACCCCGGTCAGGGTGTCTCGCTCAGCGACAACGTTCCTGTGCCCGCTGACATCGCCGACCCCAACGAGCGTGCCTCCGCTGAGCGTGCCATCGAATACATGGCAATTGACGCCGGTATGGCGATGAAAGACATTGCCGTGGATGCCGTCTTCATGGGCTCCTGCACCAACAGCCGTATCGAAGATCTGCGCGCATTCGCGTCGATCATCAAGGGTCGCAAGAAGTCTGATCACGTGCGCGTCATGGTCGTTCCCGGGTCTGCCCGCGTCCGCATCGAAGCCGAAGCCGAAGGCATCGACAAGATCGTGGAAGAGTTCGGCGGCGAATGGCGCTTTGCGGGATGCTCAATGTGTCTCGGCATGAACCCCGACCAGTTGGCTCCGGGAGAGCGTTGCGCTTCCACCAGTAATCGAAACTTCGAAGGCCGCCAAGGCAAGGGAGGGCGCACTCACCTCGTGTCGCCCCTCGTCGCCGCTGCCACCGCCATCCGTGGCACGCTCTCGAGCCCGTGGGATCTAGAGAACAGCCCGCTGCCCGAACAACTCGTGTCAGCCAGCACCACCGCAGAGGAGTCGCGCTAATGGACAAGATCACGACCATCCGCGGCAACGCTGTTCCGCTCAAGCGCAGCAACGTCGACACCGACCAGATCATCCCCGCTGAGTTTCTCAAGCGAGTCACCAAAACTGGCTTCGACGACGCACTCTTTTTTGGCTGGCGCCAGGACCCTGAATTCATTCTTAACCGCGAGCCATACAGCCACGGCAAGATTCTCATCGCAGGCTCAGACTTCGGCACCGGCTCTAGCCGGGAGCACG
This sequence comes from Salinibacterium sp. SWN248, assembly GCF_015864575.1. Lineage (GTDB taxonomy): Bacteria > Actinomycetota > Actinomycetes > Actinomycetales > Microbacteriaceae > Rhodoglobus. The sequence continues at coordinate 1,229,874 of NZ_JADYWW010000001.1, forward strand.
CCGTGTGGGCGCTTCGCGACTTTGGCTTCCAAGCCGTTCTCAGCTCGCGCTTTGGTGACATTTTCCGCGGAAACTCAGGCAAGCAGGGGCTTCTCGCCGCACAGCTCGCCGAAGAAGATATCGAGACCTTGTGGGCGCTCGTTGAAGCCGACCCCGAACTCGAAATCACCGTCGATCTTGAGACCCGTTCGGTGACAGCCGGTTCAGCACAGTTCTCTTTCGAGATTGATGATTACACTAGGTGGCGTTTGCTCGAAGGGCTCGATGACATCGGTCTCACTCTGAGAAACGAATCAGATATCACGGAGTTCGAAGGGCACCGAGAAGCATGGCGCCCGACAACCTTGCCAGCGAAGTAGAGGTAACGATGAATCCATTGGCTCAAGACGCAACAGCGGCAGCCAAGCGATCCGGACTGCATTCCAACCAAATCGTCATTAATGGTGGAAAGCCTCTTCGTGGACGCATTAATGTTCGCGGCGCGAAGAATCTCGCGACGAAAGCCATGGTGGCAGCCCTTCTCGCTGACACCCCGAGTGTGCTCAAGGATGTCCCGGCCATTAGCGACGTTGGCGTTGTTACCGGAATGCTCGAGGCCTACGGCGTCACTGTCACGGAGACGGGCGACGGCGAGCTGACCCTCGACCCCAAGAACGTGCTCAAGGCACACTTCGCCAAGATTGATGCGCTCGCGGGCTCTAGCCGCATCCCGATCCTCTTCTGTGGACCGCTGCTGCACCGCCTCGGCGAAGCATTGATTCCCGACCTCGGTGGTTGCCGCATCGGTGACCGCCCTATCGACTTCCACTTGGATGCGCTGCGTGCCTTTGGTGCCGTCGTCGACAAGAGCTATGAAGGCATCCGTCTCACCGCTCCCGATGGCCTCCACGGCGCTGACATCGATCTGCCCTACCCGAGCGTGGGCGCAACCGAACAAGTGTTGCTTACCGCCGTCCTCGCCAAGGGTGTCACCGAGCTCAAGGGCGCGGCAATCGAGCCCGAGATCATGGATCTCATCGCTATCTTGCAAAAGATGGGCGCCATCATCAACGTTGAGCCCAACCGCGTCATATTCATTGAGGGCGTCGAGAAGCTCAGCGGCTACAACCACCGCGCACTCTTCGACCGCAACGAGGCCGCAAGCTGGGCATCCGCTGCTCTGGCCACCGGCGGAGACATCTTCGTTGAGGGCGCGATGCAGCAAGAGCTCATGACCTTCTTGAACATCTTCCGCAAGGTGGGTGGCGCGTTCGATATTGCTGAAGACGGCATCCGCTTCTGGCATCCCGGTGGTGCGCTCAAGCCCGTTGTCATCGAAACTGATGTGCACCCTGGCTTTATGACGGACTGGCAGCAGCCCCTTATCGTTGCGCTCACTCAGGCGGAGGGCCGTTCCGTGGTTCACGAGACGGTGTACGAGAACCGTTTGGGCTTCACCGAGGCGCTCGTTGAGATGGGCGCGAATATCGAAGTTTTCGAAGCGGGAATTGAGTCGGTCAGCCGTCGCGTTCCTCGCCGCCCCCTGGAGCAAGCTGCCGTCATCATTGGCCCGACAGCACTGCACGGTGCGGATGTTGAGATCCCTGACCTTCGCGGTGGTTTCAGCCATCTCATTGCAGCGTTGACCGCTGATGGTCAGTCGACAGTCAGCAACATCGGGATTATTGCGCGCGGCTATGAGCACTTCATCGACAAGCTTGAATCACTCGGTGCCGACTTCGTCTACGAAGGATAAGTCGCCGGTGTCATCTGGCTCTAATGGCCCCCGACGCGTTAAGTCAGAGAAGACTGCCGCGTTCCGCGTGCTCGCATTCTTGTTGCTTCCCACGATGACCGTCTTGGCGAAATTTAAGTTGCATGACTCGCACAATGTGCCCGCCGAAGGTGCCTTTGTGATCTCACCCAATCACTACAGCAACATCGATCCTGTCGTGATCGGTGTTGCCATGTGGAAGGTGGGGCGGATGCCGCGCTACATGGCAAAAGCATCGCTGTTCAAAGTTCCCGTTGCTGGTTGGCTGTTGAGAAAGTCGGGCCAAGTGCCCGTCGAACGCTCCCCGCGCGGGCGCCAGAGTGGTGATCCGCTTAAGGCTGCCCGTCAGATTGCCGATCAGGGGCTTGCTGTTGTGGTGTATCCGGAAGGGTCGCTTACACGCGAGCCCGATATGTGGCCCATGCGCGGAAAGTATGGCGCTGTTCGCACGGCGCTCGAGGCCGGCATCCCGTTGATTCCGGCGGCGAGCTGGGGCGCCCAAGAAATTCTGCCGCGCTACTCGAAACGTATTAGTGTTTTTCCTCGAAAGACAGTTCACATTCGTTTCGGTGAACCTCTGGATTTGTCTGAGTATGAAGGCAGACATTTGGATTCGCGTTTGCTCGCTGAAGTAACGGAGAAACTCATGACCGCCATCACGTCGCTGCTCGAAGAAATTCGGGGAGAAACTGCCCCTGCGGTGCGGTACAACCCGGCAGAGCACGGTCAGAGTGAGACCGGCCGATTCGAGAGCAAGTAACGTGCTGAGCGGAAGCGCTGGAGCGCCAGAAACTCCTCGTCGCGTCGCCGTCCTCGGCGCGGGCTCTTGGGGAACCACCTTTTCGAAGATCTTGGCCGATGGTGGCAACGATGTTGCGCTCTGGGCTCGACGGCCTGAACTGGCACGCGAAATCTCGCAGTCCAAGCGCAACAGCGATTATCTGCCCGGCATCAACCTCCCGCGCTCGTTGTGGGCCAGCGACAAACTCCCTGAAGTTTTGGATGGCGCTGAGCAGGTCTATCTCTCGGTTCCGGCACAGTCGTTGCGCGAGAACCTGCGCATCGTTCGCGAACTGATCCCGGAGAACGCCATCATTGTCTCGCTCATGAAGGGTGTCGAAAAGGGCACCGGAGCGCGGATGAGCGAAGTGATTCTGCAAGAACTCGGCGTCGATCCGAATCGTGTTGCCGTGGCATCCGGCCCCAATCTGGCGCTGGAAATTGCCAAAGAGCAGCCGACTGCAGCGGTTATGAGCAGCGCAAGTCTCGAGACCGCTACTGCCGTTGCGGTTACGGCGCGCAACCGTTATTTCCGTTCGTTCGTGAACACCGATGTCATCGGTACCGAGTTCGGCGGAGTGCTCAAGAACCTCATCGCTGTTGCGATCGGAATCGTGGACGGTGTCGGTTATGGCGAGAACACCAAGGCGTCGATCATCACTCGGGGACTTGCCGAAATGACTGACTTCTCGGTCGCCTTCGGTGCCCGACCAGAAACCCTCGCCGGGCTTGCCGGTCTCGGCGACCTCATCGCCACGTGTGAGTCCTCGCTGTCGCGCAACAACACTGCCGGCCGTCTTCTTGGTCAGGGTTACAGCTTCTCTGAAGTAATCAAGCAGATGAACCAGACCGCTGAAGGCCTGTCGTCTGTTGCCCCCATCCTTGAACTTGCGCTCTCCAAGGGCGTGGATATGCCTATCGCAAGCCAGGTAGCTGAAGTGTTGGCGGGAACCCTCGCCCCGCGCGATATCGCCCCACATTTGACCACAGACGATCTTCCTCAGGGGGAGTAAACGATGACGGCCCAGCCCACAACAACCGTGGTTTTGCTGTTCGGCGGTCGTTCTTCGGAACACAGCATCAGCTGCGCGACTGCCGGCGGCGTTCTTTCGGCGATCGACCGCGACAAGTACACGGTCATCCCGGTCGGCATTACGCACGAGGGTGCGTTCACGCTCCAGCCTGACGATGCAGACGCCTTCCGGCTCAACGCTGAGGCAATGCCCGAGGTGCTCGACAACGGCACGCGCGTGCACTGGCCCGAATCTGCAGCCTCTCGGGAGATGACAGTCACGGATGCCGACGGCACCACTCGTAGCCTCGGTGACGTTGATGTGGTGTTCCCTATCCTTCACGGCCCGTTCGGCGAAGACGGAACGGTGCAGGGGCTCATCGAGCTCACTGGTCTGCCGTATGTGGGGAACGGCGTGCTTGCGTCGGCAATGGGCATGAATAAGCACTTCACGAAGCTCGCACTCGAGGCGGCCGGCGTCGCTGTTGCCCCGTGGGTGACGGTGTCGGCGCAGCAGTGGCAACGCACTCCGGATGTCTGGCGCAAGCGCGCATCCAGTCTTGGGTTTCCTGTCTTTGTGAAGCCTGCCCGCGCAGGGTCCTCGGTCGGAGTGACCAAGGTCTCGAGCACCGAAGAGTTGGATGCTGCTTTCGCGACAGCGTTTGCCGAAGACTCGACAGCGCTTGTTGAACAGGCGATGACGGGCCGCGAGATTGAATGCGGCGTGCTGTCGGGCCGCGACGGTGGCGAAACTCGCGTGAGTGTCGCCGGTGAGATCGTGGTCACCGGTCGCGACTTCTACGACTTCGATGCCAAGTATCTCGACGTTTCTGCCGCCGAACTGATTTGCCCAGCACCTCTGCGGGATGGCGAACTGTGGCAAATGCAGCGCACCGCTGCGCGCGCGTTCGAGTCCATCGGGGGAGCAGGCCTTGCCAGGGTCGACTTCTTCTTTGACGGCACCGAATTTGTGGTCAACGAAATCAATACCCTGCCGGGCTTCACGCCGATCTCGATGTTCCCCAAGTGCTGGGCTGCAAGCGGCATGAGTTACCCCGAGCTGATCGACGAACTCATCGAACTCGGGCTAGAAACCGTTCGCTAGGGCGAGCTATTCGGATTCGTCGTCGCCGGAATCGGCGGTGTCGTCGGGAGCGGGAGTGTCAGACAGGCCGACGCAGAAGCGGTCGGCGGGCACCTGACTTACGGCGCCGGCGAGCTGACTGAGGGCGTCGAAGCCAGAGACCTCGTCGCCATCGATATCGGGGTCACCGTCGCTATCGATGATGACCTGCACAGCAGGATCGCGACCGTACGACGTGAATACATAGTTGGGGGCGTCGCTGTCGTCTCGCAGCCAGTCAATTCCATCTTCTGGCGCAGTGACACACGCGAGTTCCGCAGTCGGATCAGGCACAGCCACGCCACAACGCAGCAGAATGTTTGCCGGTGTGCCCCACGCTCCCGTGCCCTGAGCATTGGTTTCGCGCTTGTCGAGACCCGCGACAGTGTCGGGGAGGCGCACAATCACGTCGGCACAGGTGGGGTTAGCGGCGTCATCCGCCGGTTCGAGTGGAACGATTGCCGCGCATCCGCCCAGCGTTGCTAGCAAAGGAATCATCGCAAGCATGGCGATTATGGGGGTGCGGGTCGTCGTTCTCATCGCCTTCAGGCTACCGTGAGAATATGACGATTGACCGCGCGAGCGAGACCCTTGACACTCTCGGCGGCGTGGGCGAGCTTGCCGCGCTCAAGCGCATCTTTCCGCGACTGCCTTCTGCTGAGGCGGAGCTTCTCGGCCCGGGCGATGACTCTGCCGTGTTGGCAACGCCAGACAAGCGTGTCGTGATCACGACGGACATGATGATTCATGGCCCAGACTTTCGGCTTGCGTGGTCGTCTCCGTACGATCTCGGCTGGAAAGCTGCGGCCACAAATTTGTCGGATGTCGCAGCGATGGGGGCGGTTCCCACCGGCCTCGTCGTCGCGATTGCGGCACCCAACGACACCCCCGTCTCGGCGCTCGAAGCAATCGCTGATGGTCTGCGCGAAGGCTGCGAAACGCTCGCTCCTGGTAGCGGAGTGATCGGCGGCGACCTTTCGGTCTCGACAGTGCTCACGATTGTCATCACAGCGTTTGGCGATCTCGAAGGGCGCGCCCCGGTTCTGCGTTCCGGTGCCCAAGCTGGCGACGTGATCGCCGTCTCAGGCACGCTCGGTCTCGCCGCTGAGGGCCTCCGCCTCCTCTTCACCGCGGGCGTCGTTGATGGCGAACCGGATGCCGCAGCGGCCGCCGCGCTCGCGACAACGCATCCCGACGCCATCGCCGCCCAACTCAGGCCAGCGCCCCCGATCGCGGACGGCAAAGCCGCCGCTCTCGGCGGAGCCACGGCCATGCTCGACCTGAGCGACGGGCTCGCGATTGATGCCCGCCGCGTTGCCACCGCCAGTGGCGTTGGGCTTGATCTGTCATCCGAAGCGGTGGGTGGTCGCGCGCAGCTCGATGGTGGCGAAGACCATTCGTTGCTCGCGACTTTTCCCGAGTCAGCGACCTTGCCAGCAGGATTCCGCGCGATTGGTCGCGTCGTAGAGGGCGAGGGCGTGCTTGTTGATGGCGTCGCGTACACCGAACGTGGTGGCTGGGACCCCTATGCGGGCTGGGACGGTGCCGTCGGCTGATCGCCGAAGTGCCGGCAGGCTATGCCTCGGTCGGCTGTACCCAGTAGAGCGAGGTGTCGCCGTAGTCTTTGCGACGGTCGAGTTCGAGCCCAGCAGGCCATTCCGGTTCGGGGTCGCGCGAGCTGCGTTCTACGACGACCAGTGCGTCGGGACTGAGCTGCGTGGCGAGCAGTTCGAGCGCTACGAGCAGTTCACCGTTGCCGAGTTCGTACGGCGGGTCAATAAACACAAGATCCCACTGATCGCCGGATGTCTCCAAGAAGGTGTGAACGGCGCGAGCGGCGGTAAGAATGATCGGCTTTGAGCCGCGCGGTGCCTTTGCCGCGATGAGGGTCGCGTTCTTGCGGCAGGTGGCAGCGGCTCGCGCATTGTTCTCTACGAGGGTGACGTGGGGTGCACCGCGCGAGGCTGATTCGAGCCCGAGCGCTCCGGTGCCGGCGTAGAGGTCGAGCACGCGGGCGCCTTCGATGGCGTCTCGGGCTTCGAGCGCGGAGAAGATAGCTTCGCGCAGGCGGTCGCTTGTGGGGCGAGTGCCCGCGCTCGGTACGGCGATGGTGAGGGAGCCGGCATACCCGGCGATTATGCGTGTCATAGCGTGTCGAGCCTAGCCGGGGTGAGCGGGCGGGCGCACGGGGCTCGCGTGGTGGCGGGTGGACGAGCCCGCGGGCGGGGTAAACGCCAGTGGTCCCCGGTACTCTTCTAGGGTGACCTCGCCCCTTGATCAGAAGCTCAGCGCCGTCTTGGGCGGGCGCACCGCTACCTCGATGCAGCGCGGTCTTGGCCTGCTCACGGTCGGCGATCTGATGACCCACTATCCGCGGCGGTACGCGCGGCGAGGCGAGCTGACTGCGCTGGCTCAATTGCCGTTGGATGAGGCGGTGACGATCGTCGCCGAAGTGCGCGAGGTGCGCAATCGTCCGATGCGCAACAAGCGCGGCTCAATTCTTGAGGTGTCGATCAGCGACGGCACGGGCATCCTGACCCTCACGTTCTTCAATCAGGCCTGGCGTGCCAATGAGTTGACGCCGGGGGTGCGCGGAATCTTCGCGGGCAAGGTTGGCCAATATCGCGGCACGCGCCAGCTCGCTCACCCCGACTACGAACTCTTCGACAGGGATGCTCTGGAGCTCAAGAAGCCCGAGCAGGCCAAGTCGTGGGCCGAGCAGCCGATCCCCATTTATCCCGCGACGTCCACGGTCGCGAGTTGGCAAATTCAGAAAGCCGTCGAGGTCGTCCTCGACACTCTTGGTCCGCTCGATGACCCGGTGCCGGATGCCGTGCGTCGCGAACGCGAATTGCTTCCGTTTGCGAAAGCCCTTGAGCAGGTGCACCGTCCGAAGGTCGATTCAGACTGGCGGGCAGCTCGTGACACCCTGCGTTTTCAGGAAGCATTCGTTCTGCAGTCGGCGCTTCTGCAACAGCGTCAGAAGCAGCGTGAGTCAGAAGCCATCGCACGCACGGCCGGCCCACTGCTCGAAGGCTTCGACGCAGCGTTGCCGTTTACGCTCACGGGTGACCAGCAGACCGTGGGGGAGGAAATCTTCCACGACATGGCGCAGCCGGTGCCGATGAATCGTCTCGTGCAGGGTGAGGTGGGTTCCGGAAAAACTCTGGTCGCGCTGCGGGCGATGCTCGCGGTCGCGCAATCGGGTGGGCAATCAGCGTTGCTGGCTCCCACCGAGGTTCTGGCGCATCAGCACTTCCGTTCGATCATCCGCACGTTAGGCCCCGATCTCGCGGCCGAACTGCGCCCGACCCTCATCACTGGTCAGCTGCCGACAGCAGAGCGCAAGAAGGCACTACTGGCGACCGTCTCGGGGGCTTCTCGCATCGTGATTGGCACGCACGCCCTGCTCGGCGACGCGGTCACGTTTGTCGATCTCGGTCTCGTCGTCGTTGATGAGCAACATCGTTTCGGCGTCGACCAGCGGGAAGCGCTGCGGCTCAAGGGCGCGAAGCCTCCTCACGTTCTCGTGCTCACGGCGACGCCCATCCCGCGCACGGTTGCGATGACAGTGTTCGGCGACCTCGATATCTCCTCGATTGCTGAGTTGCCGGCTGGCCGTCAGCCCATCAGCAGCCACGTGGTGCCCCTCGCCGAGAAACCCGGCTGGGTGTCGCGCGTCTGGCAGCGACTGGCAGAAGAACTCGCCATCGGTCGTCAAGGCTTCGTTGTATGCCCCGCCATCGACGCCAAAACTGAAGAGGCCGGCAGCGAACCAGCGCCGAAAGCCTCTGACGATCCGGATGCCGGACCGCCACGTCCGATCGCAAACGTGACCGAGGTGCTGGCGTCGCTCCGCAGCAACGACGTTCTCGCGGGCAAGCGGATTGAGGCGCTCCACGGCAAGCTCTCGAGCGAGGAGAAAGACGAGCTCATGCGCGCCTTCGCTGCGGGCGACATCGATGTGCTCGTCGCGACGACGGTCATCGAAGTGGGTGTCGACGTGCCCAACGCCTCGGTGATGGTGGTGCTCGACGCTGATCGTTTCGGCGTCTCCCAGTTGCACCAGCTGCGCGGCCGTGTTGGTCGTGGTGGGGTTCCGGGGTTGTGCCTGTTTGTCACGGCGGCCGAGGTGGAGTCGTTGGCACGCGAACGCGTTGAGGCTGTGGCATCCACTCTCGATGGTTTCGAACTCGCCAACAAAGACCTTGAACTGCGCCGCGAAGGCGATGTGCTTGGCGGCGTGCAGTCGGGTGGGCGTTCGAGCCTCAAGCTGCTGCGAGTCGCCAACGACGGTCAACTCATTACCGAAGCGCGCGAGGCCGCTCAGGGGCTGTTGGTCGCAGACCCGACCTTGGCCGAGCATCCGGCGCTCGCCGAAGCACTCAAGCGTCGTCTTGACGAAAGTGCCGAAGCGTTCCTCGGCAAAAACTAGCGCCTCCGCACGCACGCAGGCACGCACGCGCTCGAACTCCGGCCCGCGCAGGCAGCGCTCCCACCCACGCGCTTTGCTGTGTTGCGCCAGATTTCCCCGCACAGCGAACTCCCACGCGCCAATGAGCGCCGAGCGGCTATCGTGGGAGCATGAGTCGGATCGCTGTTGTTCCTGGGTCGTTTGACCCTGTCACCCTTGGCCACCTCGATGTGATTGAGCGGGCAGCGAAAACCTTTGACGAAGTGCACGTTCTGGTCGTGCACAACCCGGGCAAGACCGCGCTTTTGCCGATTGCGCAACGCGTCTCGCTCATCGAACAAGCCGTTACCGACGCTCATCTTCAGGGCAACATCGTTGTAACTAGCTGGAGTATGGGCCTTCTCGTTGACTACTGCACCGATGTGGGGGCGAGTGTCATCATCAAGGGCATCCGTTCTCAAGTGGATGTCGCGTACGAAACGCCTATGGCGATCGTCAACCGCGACCTCGCCGGCGTAGAGACGATTTTCATGCTGCCGAATCCCGCTCATGCGCACGTGTCCAGTTCGCTGGTGCGCCAGGTTGCCGCGCTCGGCGGAGACGTCGCGCCCTATGTTCCGCGTTCGGTTTCTGAGTTTTTGCAAGCGCCGCGCGACTAACACCGGCACAATGGGTTTATGACACTCACCCTCGGATACAAAGCGTCAGCAGAACAATTTGCCCCGCGTGAACTCGTAGAGATCGCGGTGGCAGCAGAAGCACACGGCATGGAGAGCGTTGCGGTTAGCGACCACTTCCAGCCGTGGCGTCACGAAGGCGGGCATGCTCCGTTCTCGCTGAGCTGGATGGCAGCGGTCGGTGAGCGCACGAGCACGATTCGTATCGGCACGAGCGTGATGACGCCGACCTTCCGTTACAACCCCGCTGTGCTCGCTCAGGCCTTCGCCACGATGGGCTGCCTCTACCCGGGGCGCATCATGCTGGGTGTGGGAACGGGCGAAGCCCTCAACGAGGTTGCCACCGGATTCCGCGGTGCTGGCGAGCAGGACTGGCCCGAATTCAAGGAGCGCTTCGCTCGCTTGCGTGAATCCGTTCGCCTCATGCGCGAACTGTGGACCTCAGACCGCGTGTCGTTCGAGGGGGAGTTCTACTCCACTCACGGCGCGAGCATTTATGACCGCCCCGACCAGCCCATCCCGATCTACATCGCCGCCGGTGGGCCGATGGTCGCCCGCTATGCGGGTCGTGCCGGAGATGGCTTTATCTGCACATCGGGCAAGGGCATGGAGCTCTACAACGATGCGCTGATCCCCGGGGTCAAGGAGGGTGCGGCCAAGGCTGACCGCAAATTCGAAGACATCGATCGGATGATCGAAATCAAGCTCTCGTACGACACCGATGCTGACGTTGCTCTCGAGAACACGCGTTTCTGGGCGCCACTTGCTCTCTCGAAGGAGCAGAAGCACGACATCACTGACCCCATCGAGATGGAACGCGCCGCCGATGCTCTGCCCATTGAGCAGATCGCTTCGCGCTGGATCGTCGGCAACGATCCCGACAAGATTGTTGAAGAGATTCGTCCCTATGTGGATGCCGGCCTCAACCACCTCGTCTTCCACGCGCCCGGCAACGACCAGCGCCGTTTCCTTGAGCTCTTCGAGCGCGACATTGCACCGCGATTGCGGGCGCTGTAACTCTGATTGTGCTTAACCGCGACCGCTGAGGTTCGCCATGATGCGGCCGTCACCTCCGAGGTGACGGCCGCATCATGCTTTAGCGGATGATGAACCGCGGATAGTTCTGCTCGGCGCGAGCTCTGGCGTGAGCCAGGCGCTCACGACGGAGCTGGTGTGCGGCCAGCAACTCGGCCGACGCGATCAGTCGCGCACGATGGGGCCGGCGGCTCCACGTGATGAGCGCGACGCCGAGATGCAGCGCAAGCCGGTCGATTACCCCCACGCGACGCACGGCAGCCTGTCGCGGCTGGTCATGGTGATGAGGTTCGGACGGATGGGCGTGGCGGTCTTTCGAGGCCGCCAGTAGTTCGTTCATGATGGAAAACTTTCGTGACAGAGAGAGGTTGCGGATGGCGCGCCAGAGCGCGCTGTTTCAGGTGGCGACCCAACAGCATCCTTCGGCAATCGCGAGTTGCCAGAGAAGGGGAGATCATCGAGAGACGAACGCATCCGCGAATGCGGGCGCCGACTCGTCAGTCGAATGCAGTCTCGTGATGATCGAGTTGGGTCGTGTGCTCCGTGAGCGCCGCCACCGTCAGAACCGGTGAGCGGAGAACGCTAACCGGTTAGGCGGTGAGGGTACCGACGGAGCCGGCGGTACTGGGGTTCTTCGTAATAGTGAACGTAAACACGCGAGGCTCCTTTCAATAGTTGGCGTTTGCTCAGTGTAGGACGGGTGCTCGTTGAGGGCAAGACCCTATTTAGCTGCGGTGCACAGCCGTCATGATTGCGTCGGCAAGCTCGGCGGGCTTCGTGAACTGCGGCCAGTGCCCGGTGGGCAGGTCAACGAGTTCGAGATCGTCGAGGCGGGCAGCTTCGGAGGCGAAGGGCTCATCGTCGCGCATCCATGCCCGCAATTGTTCGCTCGAAAATTCACAACAGATCACCGTCGCCGGCACGCTGAACCGCGCTGGTGTCGACAGATTCTGGGGATCGCTGGCGACTCGAGCGGGCTGCGGAATGGCAATGCGGCGAAACGTGCTTCGCAGCTCATCTGTGAGATCAACGAGATCTTCGTCATCGAACACCGACCAGTCGGGCAAGGGGATTTCGCCATCGATCGTGGGTAGATCAGTGTTAATCGGCATCCCGTGGGGCAGCGGCACAGTGTCGACGTGCACGATCCGGGCGAGGCACGTGGGGCGAGCATCCGCAACGGCATGGGCGACGGGTCCGCCGCCGCTGTGCGCCACGAGAACGATGCGAGGCGCCGCTTGGTCGTGTGCCGCGTCGTCCTCGCAGTCATAGTCGCGAGTGAGGCTGTCGACCACGTCAACTACCGCAGCGACGTGATCGGCGAGTGTGACGTCGCCGCGATCAGTGTCGTCGCGGTGGAGACCGGGAAGGGTCAGAGGATGAACCGTGTGGCCAGCCTCGCGAAGCGACCGCGTAATGGGTGCCCACGAGGCTTCATCGAGCCAGAAACCTGGAATGAGAATGACGTGCATCAGCGGACTAGCGGTGCTGATGGAAAACGCGCCCTGATTCATGCCGACTCCTCAGTGAGTAGGGCGCCTATTATCCGCTCGTCGCGACCGCAATTCAATGCTCGGAAAGGTGCTGCAGCACGACAAGGGCAATGCACGCCACAATAGACGGATGCCCGTGACAGTTTCTGCACCTCATATCGGCTACGCCGCTATGCTCGAACGGTTCGCTCCACGTGACGTCATGGAGAGTGCGCAGTACGCCGAATCGCAAGGATTTCGTGGGGTGATGGCCGCCGACCACTACCAGCCGTGGGTTCCCCAGCAGGGGCAGGCGTCCTTCGTGTGGAACGTGCTGAGCGCTCTGGGCGAAACCACTACCGGCGATCTCGGCACGGGAGTCACCGCGCCCACGTTTCGTTGGCATCCGGCAATGGTCGCCCAAGCATCCGCGACGCTGGCCGCGATGAATCCGGGGCGGCACTGGCTCGGCCTCGGCAGCGGCGAAGCTATCAACGAACACATCGTCGGCCAGTACTGGCCAGAAGCCCCTGAACGCATCAACCGCATGTTCGAAGCCGTCGAGATCATCAAGAAACTGTTTGCTTCGGGGCTCGGCAACAAGGACGTGCGACACGAAGGCCAGTTTTATCGCCTCGAATCGACCCGACTGTGGACGATGCCCGAGGTTGCCCCCGAAATCCTAGTCGCGACCGCAGGACCGGTCGCCGCTAAACGTGCCGGCAAAACTGTCGACGGGCTCATCACCGAAGCGGCACCCCTCGACAAAGTCGACATGCTGCTCAAACGATTCGCCGAAGGCGCACGAGAAGCCGGCCGCGCATCCGAGAGCCAGAGCCGCGTGCTGCGGCTGCACTTGAGCTGGGCCGAAACAGACGAACAGGCCATGCGCAACGCGCTCACCGAATGGCCAAACGGTGGTCTGCGGTTCGCGAAGAACGACATCCGCTCGCCCTTCGAGCTTGAGCAACTGGCGCGCATGGTGCGCCCAGAAGACTTCGAGGGGCGGATGCCCGTCAGCGCCGACCCTGACGTGCATCGCGCCTACATCCAGAGCTACCTCGATCTCGGATTTGACCGCATCTACCTCCACAATGTCGGACGCAATCAGCGCGAGTTTCTCACGGTCTTCGGGCGTGACGTGCTTCCGGCACTGCGCAAGTAGTGACTGCGCCACGAATGCCGCAGACTAGACGCGTGAGAATGAGCGCATGGGCCGTGCCCGGTATCCCCGAAATTCAGTCCGGCGACAGCCTTCTTGAGGCGATTACGACGGCCCTCGTTGCAGACTCCGATGACGTGAACTCGGGAGGCCTCGCCGACGGCGACATCCTCACCGTCACCTCCAAGATCGTGAGCAAGGCCGAAGGTCGTTCTGTCGAGGCTGCCGATCGCGAACAAGCCATCACCGACGAAACCGTGCGGATTGTGGCCTCGCGCGAGCACCCCAACGGTGTCACTCGCATTGTCGAAAACCGTTTGGGGCTCGTGATGGCGGCGGCGGGCGTTGACTCGAGCAACACTCCTGACGGCATCGTTCTCCTGCTCCCGCTCGACCCCGATGCGACCGCCCGCGAGCTCTGCGCTGGGCTCCGGGAGCGCTTTGGCGTGACCGTGGGCATGGTGATTACGGATACCGTGGGCAGGCCCTGGCGCAAGGGACAAGCCGACATCGCGATTGGTGCGGCCGGCATCCATGTTCTCGATGATTTGCGCGGAACCGCGGATGCTTCAGGTCGCCCGCTTGCGGTCAGTGTCACGGCGCTCGCCGATGAAGTTGCTGCCGCTACAGATTTGGTCAAAGGGAAGGCCGGGGGATTGCCCGTTGCGGTCGTTCGTGGGCTAGGTCAGCACGTCGCTGATCTCGACGCTCCCGGTGCGCGATCCCTCGTGCGGTCAGGCCCCGAGGACATGTTTAGTCTGGGCACAAAAGAGGCGTGGATGGCGGGCTTCGATGAGGCCTACAACACCGTCGAAACTAAAGAAGACTAATACTCGACTGTCGGGGAGTTTGCCTCTACGATGAGCGGATGGGGAGTCTCATTTCGCTCGCGTACTTCGCGTTGCTCATCTCAGTGTTGATCGACATCATCCTGATTGATGAATCGCGCATCAAGCATCTCGGCAAGGTCACCTGGATCTTTCTCGTGATCTTCATGCCCTTCATCGGCAGCATTCTCTGGTTTGCGATCGGCCGTGAGCATCAGTCCACCGCGCCTAACTCTCTGCCCTTTGGCGCCCCCGAGCGCCGCGCGAGCCTCCCCTCAATGGAGACAAGCACAACCGAAGCCGAGATCGCGAAACTCGACGCTGAGATTGAATACTTTCAGCGCCAAGAAAAAATCCGTGCCCTTGAAGATGAACTGCGCAAGCGTAAGCAATTGCCGTAGTGGAAGACCGGTGTAAGACTCGACCCATGGATGCCCCTACCTCCGGGTCACTACCCGACGACGTGTTCCACGATCGCTGTGACGCCATTGTGCGCAGTATTTCGACCGTGATTGATGGCAAGACAGAGGCTGTGCGCTTGGCGCTTACGGTGCTTTTGGCGGAGGGTCATCTGCTCATCGAAGACGTTCCCGGGGTCGGCAAGACTATGCTCGCGCGGGCTCTCGCGCGAACCGTAGACAGCACGGTGTCGCGCGTGCAATTTACGCCAGACTTGCTGCCGGCCGACATCACGGGCGTCTCGGTCTATAACCAAAACACGCGTGAATTCGAGTTCAAAAAGGGGCCGGTATTCGCGAACATTCTCATCGGTGATGAGATCAACCGTGCCAGCCCGAAGACGCAGTCTGCGCTCCTTGAGTGCATGGCAGAGTCGAGTGTCACGGTCGACGGGACTACGTACGAACTGCAAAGCCCGTTCATTGTGGTGGCGACGCAAAATCCCATCGAAATGGAGGGCACCTATCCGCTGCCTGAAGCTCAGCGTGACCGGTTTATGGCCCGCATTTCGATGGGCTATCCGGATGCCGCAGCCGAGCTAGAGATGTTGCGCTCACGGGAGCTAAGCAGCCCTCTTGACGCGCTCACGGCCGTGGTCTCCGTTGAGCAGTTGCGCGAGCTCATCGCGACGGTGCGACGAGTATTTGTGAGCACCGCGGTCGAAGAGTATGCGGTTGCGATTGCTCAGGCGACGCGTCGTGACCCCGAGGTGCGGTTGGGTGCTAGCCCGCGGGCTACGCTCCATCTGGTGCGGGCGGCGAAGGCTCGGGCGGCGATTGATGGTCGTGACTTCGTGTTGCCCGATGACATCGATGCGCTTGCCGTGACAGTGCTGGCGCACCGCATGATTCCGGCGCGCCATGCGGCTCAGTCCTCCACGGTTCTGACGGGTCATTCGATCGCTGCTGTGATTGAGCGCATCGTTGCGGAGACGCCGGTTCCGGTCAATTCGGTCGCGTCCTAGCGGACTCTCATGTCTCGCCTTCGCCCTCTTCGAGCACTCTCTGTCGCGTTGCGTGTCGTGAGGCTCACCAACCGCGGGAGTACCTTTCTCGTGCTGGGCGGGGCCGCACTTGTGGCGGGTTATGCGGCTGGTATGCCGATTCTGTTATATTCCGGATGCTTCGCTCTCGCGTTACCCCTCATGGCTGCTGTGCTGGTGCGCTCGCGGGAATCCGCGCTGTCGGTGAGCCGACAGTGTGCGTTTCCCGTTGTGGAGGCGGGAACCACGAGCCTTGTCACGGTGCGAGTCGATAATCACGCGCGCACGGGACTTCGCGGAGCGCACTGGGCCGATGGCCTGCCGTGGTCTCCGTGGGCTACAGCCAGTGGCTGGATGCCGCCGCTCTCGGCGCGAGTCGGTGGCCTCAACCAGCGCAGTGCAGCCCAGCTCTCCTATTCGCTTACGCCGCGCGATCGTGGAATTTTTGAGATTGGTCCACTCTTGCTGCAGAGCAGCGACCCGCTCTCGCTGGCGCTCGGCTCGTGGAGTGTCGGCGCTGTCACCGAGTTGACGGTCACGCCGCGGGTTGTCACGCTGGCGCAGTCCGCGTTGCTCGCCCAGTCGGGCGATGGGGAGGCTCGTGTGCTCCAACGTCGGTCGGCCGGTGACGATGACGATGCGATGACCAGGGAGTATCGCCGTGGCGATGCGATGCGACGGGTGCACTGGCGAGCATCCGCCCGGCACGGCAGCCTGATGGTGCGCCAAGAGGAGCAGCACAGTTATCCCGAAGCTCGCATCATTGTGGATACGAGAATTGCAGGGTATCCGGATGCCAGCCGCAACGATTCGGTGCGACTCTCGAGCGGAGCCGTTGCGGCAGCCGCGCGCAGCCCTCGCTTCGAGTGGGTCGTCAGCATGCTTGCCTCTGCCGCCGTGCAACTGAAGCGCGAAGGCTTTCTGGTGGAGATCATTGAGACTGGTCCCTCGCAGCTGGCGGATGCCTCAATCGTGCATCGACGGGCCGCCGACGAACACGAATTTCTGACCCGTCTCGCAACCTTCGGCCCCGTCGATAGTGCGCCGGGCTGGTGGGGTGAGCCAGTGCCCAGCACGAGCGCGGGCGGGCCGGTATTGGCTCTGGTCGCGCATCCTGAGCCGGAGACGGTGTCGTATTTGCGGCGGCAAGCCCTTCCGGGAGTTCTCGCCGTTGCGTTCGTGGTGGAATCCTCGTCGAGTTTTGGAGATTTCACGCGGTCGGGCGACCGTGCTCGCCAGCCCGCCGGTGACGAGCTGCGCGATGCCGGGTGGAAAGTAATTTCGGTGCAATCCTTCGATGACGTTGGCGATGCCTGGACCTCGTTTGTGGCGGAATCGAGGGCACACCGTGACAACAACTGAAGAGAGTCGGGCGCGCAGTGTGCGCGACCACGAACAACGCGTGCGTACGTGGTCGCTCAGCGGCGCTCTGGCTCTGGCACTGGGGGTCGCGGCGAGCAGCCTCGGCGAGGTGCTTACGGAGGGCGCGTGGTGGTTCCCGTACGTTGGAATTGTGCTTGTCGTTCTTGCGGCGGCCGCCGTGGGCCACACGCTGATTTCACGCGCCTGGATCGGGTCGCTCATCGGCGCCGCGGTCGGCTTGGCGACACTCACCTTGTTCTTCGCAGCCACCACAGCCTTGGTGGGCATCGTGCCAACGTTCACCACTTTCGCGCGATTCGCGACCCTCATAGCGCAGGGGCAATCGTCCATGGAAGCTCAGCGCTTTCCCGCGGATGCCGATATGAGCATCGTGTTTCTGATCTGCCTCGGCGCGCTCGCACTCTCGATCGCAATGGACGTCATCGCGTTCGTGCTGCGTAAGCCGGCGTTTACGGCGCTCCCGCTGCTCATCCTGTTGGCGGTTCCGGCTTTTGTGCGAAGCGAACTGCACGATGCTCTCAGCTTTGCGGTGACCGCTCTCGCCTATGTGGGCATCCTTCTCGTCGCGGGGGAGCGCACGACGATGCGTGCCGCCTGGCCTGTTGTGGCAAGCGCGCTCGTGTTGGCTCTCGTCGTGCCCGTGGTGCTCCCGAGTGTTGAGCCGGCGGAGCCATCTCCTGGCACTCCGGGGATCATCGCTACCGGGGTGAACCCGATCCTCAATCTGAGTAACGATCTTCGACGCGATTCTCCGCTGTTGGCGCTGACGTACACCTCGGAACGGGGAGATGAATACCTGCGGGTCGCTGCTCTGGATGAGTTCACGGACGAAACGTGGAGTCCGTCGGAGCGCGAGATTGACGACTCCAACACCGTTGAAGAGTTTGCGCCTTCGCCGGGGCTGTCGGCGGAGGTGCCTCGCACCGAGAGCGTCATGCAGATTCAGATTCAACGCTTGCGGGGAAAGCTGCTGCCCGTTCCTTACGCGACCACGAGCATTGCGGATGTCGGGCGCGGTTGGGCCTGGGAACCTGAGGGCTTAACGGTGTCGACATCGTTCGCAAACTCCAAGGGTCAAAGCTACGAAGCCTCGTACATCACCGCTGCCCCCACGATCGAACAGTTGGAGGCAGCGCCGACGGAGTTGCCCGCTGGTTTTGAGAAGTACGTGGCGCTGCCGGAGTCGCTGCCGGCTGTGGTGGCTGAGACAGCGCAGCAAGTGGCCGGTGACGAAGCGACCAGGTTCGATCAGGCGCTGGCGCTTCAATCGTTCTTTCGTAATGGCGACTTTGTTTACTCCGAGGAGTCTCCGGTTGCCGACGACTATGACGGTTCGGGCGCCGAGGTACTCGCCGCATTTCTCTCTGCCAAGAGCGGCTATTGCGTGCATTTTGCGTCAGCGATGGCAGCGATGGCGCGCACCCTCGACATCCCTTCTCGCGTGGTCGTCGGCTTCACGCCCGGCCAGCGGAAGGTGGATTCCGAGACCGACGAGGTGAGTTTCGCGGTCACGACAGACAACTTGCATTCGTGGCCTGAGCTCTACTTTCCGACCGTCGGTTGGGTTCGTTTCGAACCAACGACATCCGTGGGCAGCACGCCCCGCTTTGCGCAGAGTGTGAACGATGACCCGAGCACTCCTGACGTTGACGAGTCGAAGCCTGAGCCCACGGCCAGCCCCAGCTCGAGCGCGACGCCGGGTGCGCGTCCCGACCTGCCGCGTGACGACGTGCCGGAGACGCCCGTTCCCGGTTACGGCGAGGTTTCGCCGTGGTGGTGGCTCTTGCTCGCCATTCCGTTCCTGGTGGCGATCCCGGCGCTTGTGCGCGTCATTCGTCGAGCACTGCGACTGGCCGCCGTTGCGCGAGGCGATGTTGCGCTTTCTTGGCGAGAGATTTGCGACAGCGCCGCCGACTTGGGGATAGCCGTTTCCCGCACCGGGACGCCACGTCAACAGTATGAGCAGCTTGCGGCTCAACTCGGCGTCGCGCCCGTCGCGGCGAACTCCGCTAGGCCCCCGTCGGCACCGAGTCCGGAGTCATCGACCGGACTGTCGTCGACCTTGGCGCTCGTGCTCGCGGCAGTTGAAGCGTCGGCGTTCAGTCCGCGCCCGCAACCGGTACGCCGGGCGGCGGT
This sequence comes from Salinibacterium sp. SWN248, assembly GCF_015864575.1. Lineage (GTDB taxonomy): Bacteria > Actinomycetota > Actinomycetes > Actinomycetales > Microbacteriaceae > Rhodoglobus. The sequence goes on from NZ_JADYWW010000001.1 coordinate 1,249,089, forward strand.
GTCGAGTGTGATCACCTCGCTGCGGTCATCCGTGGGCTGGCGGGCTCGCATGATGGCGGCACTTGCTCCGCGCACGGCCTTCGACCGCTAGCCAGCCGTGCTGCCTGAGGGTGGTGTGGTCTGGGTGAGGGGCGTCCGCGCCGCTACGCGGGGCTGAACCCGATGACAGGCTTGCCCGTGACCGGATTGCGCAGGATGGATGCCGTCACGCCATACACGTCAGCGATCAGCTGTTCCGTCAGCACGGTTTCGGTCGCGCCTGCCGCCACGACGCGGCCATGGGAGAGCACAATGATGTGGTCGCAGTAGCTCGCCGCGAGGGAGAGGTCGTGCAGCGCGGCGAGTACGGTGACGCCGGTGGTGCGCAGGCTCGACAGCAGTTCGAGCACGGCGAGTTGGGCGGCGATGTCGAGGTGGTTGGTCGGTTCGTCGAGGGTGAGTAGTTGCGGTTCTTGGGCGAGGGCGCGGGCAAGCATGACGCGTTGCTTTTCGCCACCAGAGAGGCTCTGGAATTCGCGTTCGCGGAACGCGGTCATTTCCACGGTCTCGAGGCTTGCCGTCACGACGGCAGCGGATTCGGGGGAGTCGGCCTCCCACAGTGACTGGTGCGGCAGGCGCCCGAGCTTCACGACCATGTCGACGGTGAGGGAGGAGTCGGTGGTGGCGTCTTGTTCCACGAACGCGGCGAGGCGCGCGCGTTGGCGACGCGGCATCCCGAGCAGGTCGGCGTTGCCGAATGTGACGGTTCCGGATGCCGGAGCCTGCACGGCAGTTAGGGCCCGCAGCAGGGTGGATTTTCCGGCACCGTTTGGCCCGACGAGAGCGCTGAGGGAGCCTCGCGCTACCGTGCAGTCGACATTGTCGATGAGCAGGGTGCCGTCGATAGTGACGCGGATTCGTTCGGCGACAAGGCCGGTGTCGTCACTCATGTTGAGCTCTTTCGCCGGGTGAGGAGGAACGCGAAGATGGGGGCACCGATCATGGCGGTGACAATGCCGACAGGAATCTCGCGCGGGTCGAAGAGTGTGCGCGCAAGGGTGTCGGCCCAGACGAGAAAGACGGCGCCGAGGAGGGCGCTCAGGGGGAGCAGGGCGCGGTTCCCGGGCCCGACGAGCAGTCGAACGGCATGCGGCAGGATGAGCCCGACGAAGCCGATCGATCCGCTCACCGAGACCATGGCGCCGGTGACGAGGGCGGATGCCGCCAGCAGTCCCCAGCGGGTCGCGCTGACGTTCACTCCGAGCGACGCTGCCTGCACGTCGCCGAAGGCAAAGGAATCGAGCAGCCGTCCCGTAAGCATCACGGGGACTCCGATCACGATGATGGCAACCATGGTGATGCCGACCGCAGGCCAGCGTGCTCCGCTAAGGGAGCCGAGCAGCCACGACAACACTTCACGGTAGGAGTCGCCGTCGACGCTCCAGAAGATGACAAAGCTTGTGACTGCCGAGGCAAGCGCCGAGACGGCGATGCCGGCGAGCACCGTGCGCGACGGGGTGATCGCGCCGAGGGATCCCGCCAACAGCAGCGTGAGGGTCAACGCGAGTAACGCGCCTGCAAATGCGGCAAACGGAAGTAACACGGCGGCGCCAAGCACAATCACTGACACCGCGCCCAGAGCCGCGCCCGATGACAGCCCGAGCAAATACGGGTCGGCGAGTGGGTTGCGCGTAATCGCCTGCATCACCGCACCGCTCAGCGCGAGCCCTGCACCCACTGCCGCAGCGGTGAGCACGCGAGGCAAACGCAACTGCCACACAATGCCATCCCGCAATTCTGTGAGCGGGCTCACTCCGATACCGAGGTGGCTGCCTATCGAGCGCCAGACCTCATCGAAGCGGATGTCGGCAGGGCCAATCGTCACCGCGATGGTGATCGACACGAGAAGTGCGATCCCCAGCGCGGTGCCGAAGGCGAGCGGAGAAACTTTAGCCATCGAGCTCCGCAATTTGAGCCGACAAGCTTTCGGCAGCTTCAACACTGCGTACGCCGGCCTCGCTCGCCGCGAACGGCACCACGAGGTAACGGCCAGCCTTCACAGCGCTGAGGTTCGCGGTGGCGGGGTTGGCCTCAAGCACGTCGATCTTGCTGTCTGCGGTGTTCCAGGCGGCATCCACGAGCACAATGAAGTCGGGGTCGGCGTCAACGACGGCTTCCCAGTTGAAGGGAGCCCACGTCGAGTCGATGTCTCCAGCGATGTTGGTGAGGCCAACTGTGTCGAGCAGCAGCTGCGGTGCTCCGATGCCGGCGCCGACGTAAGGAGTGTCGGAGCCCGAGGAGAACCAGAGAGCGGTGCGGGAGTCACCGTTGGCATCGATCGCGGCCAGTTGTGCCCGCTGTTCATCGACGATCTCGGTGGCATCCACGCGGAAGATCGAGGCAACCGTCTCGATGTCGCTGAAGACGTTGTCGAAGCTGAGCTGTTCAGGCTGTTCTGCGCTTTGGCAGGCGGAGGGAGCCACGAAGGTGTTGATGCCGAGAGAAGTGAGGTCGGCGCGCTCGCCGGCGCCGTCAGCGCTGAACGTTGATTCCCACCCGGCAAAGACAAGGTCGGGCTCGAGATCGAGAACGGCTTCTTCGCTCGGCACGCGCTCAGCAATCGAGGTCAGGCCCGCAGCATCGGATGCCCACTGTTCGGGCACAGGGCCGTCCTGAAACGCGGTTCCAATGATGCGATCGCCGAGGCCGAGCGCCAGAAGCATCTCGGTTGTTGACGACTTGATCGTGATGACGCGCTCGGGAGCGGAGTCGAAGGTGACATCGAAGCCACAATTGCTGAGCTCAACCGATTGCGTCGCAGCATCGGGCGACGTGGCGTCGGTCTCGTCAGCGGCAGCAGCGCATCCGCTCAACGCAAGAACAGAGACGCCTGCCAGCAGCGCGGTGCGGGAGAACGCGGAACGGGATAAAACGGAACGAGACAGTGCAGACATGGAGCCTTCCAAGAAACGGGTGAATGGGCGCGAGAATGCGCCACAAAGAACGAAAAGTGTTTCGAGAAGACCGGCAGCCCAATCCTGGGCAAACCAACCACGCCATACCAAGCGCACGGGTCTGTCGCACCAGTCTAGAGAGGTACAAAGCCTCATGCCTACACCGACCCACGCGGTCTGGCGTGCTCATCCGTGGGTTAGCTGACTGAGCGATTGCTGACCGGGGGCGACAGGGGAGCCGTTGCGGGGGTAGAATCGACGATCGTGTCTAGAATCAACGAGAGTCCGTATGCCGTGTTGGTGCGCGATCTCATTCACCGCCCAGGCGAGATGAGAGAGCACTCCATTCAGGTCGTCGTACCCGAAACCTTTGGTACCGCCGTTGTTGGGGTAGAAAAGGGTTCGAAACTGTCCGTCAAGGGCCGTTTTGAGTCACTCCACGACGGCATTCTTGTGGATGCTGTGGTGTCGGGCAAAGCGCAAGCAGAGTGTGTTCGTTGCCTCATTGACGTCACCCTGCCTGTCCGAGTCGAGTTTCAAGAACTTTTCGCGTATTCTGAGGACGAAGCTTTCGACTACACGGTTATCGACGAATACATCGATCTAGAACCTGTAGTGCGGGATTCGGTAGTGTTGTCACTGCCGTTCCAGCCGGTCTGTCAAAAGGATTGTCTTGGCCTGTGCCCCGAGTGTGGGGTTCGGTTGCTCGATAATCCAGGACACGAACACGAAGCGCCCATCGATGCTCGCTGGGCGGCGTTGGCCGGCCTCCAAGATTTCACGCAAGACTCGCATGACCAGAACTCGCACGACGCGAACGATTCACCTGAGACCCAAGAAGAAAAGAGTTAGCCATGGCAGTACCGAAGCGCAAGATGTCGCGGGCCAGCACCCGCATGCGCCGCGCCCAGTGGAAGGCAACCCCTCCCACCCTCGTCAAGACCGTTGAAAACGGCAAGACTGTTTACAGCCTGCCGCACCGCGCCAAGGTAGTCGAAGACTCCGCTGGCACGCCCCTGTACATGGAGTACAAGGGCCGCAAGGTCGCTGACGTTTAACTAGTCTTCACATTCTCGAGTCGAAATGGCGATGACGGGCTCTGCCTCACCGGTTGAGCTCTCTGCTGTGCTCGGGGTCGCTATTGACCCCGAGTTGCTCACGCTCGCGTTGACACACCGCTCTTTCGCGTACGAAAACGGCGGAATCGCGCACAACGAGCGACTCGAATTTCTTGGTGACTCAATTCTTGGCCAGGCAGTAACGGTCAAGCTGTATCGCGATAACCCGGAGCTTGACGAGGGAGACCTTGCCAAGCGTCGGGCTAGTCTCGTTTCTTCTGTAGCGCTCGCTGAAATTGCGCGCCTGATCGGCCTTGGCGCGTTCATTCGCCTCGGCAAGGGAGAAGAGCAGACGGGCGGCCGCGAAAAGCCGTCCATTTTGGCGGACACCGTTGAGGCAATCATCGGTGCCGCCTACCTCGACCTCGGCGAGGACGAAGCCACCGCGCTCGTCCTTCGCCTCGTCGCCCCGTTGCTTGCCGACCCTGAGCGGTTTGGCGCAGCGATGGATCCCAAGACGAGCCTTCAAGAGCTCGCCGCCCAAATCGGGCGTGGGGCTCCCGACTATCGCATCGAAGATAGCGGCCCCGATCACTCCAAGCGTTTTCACGCGAGTGTCTGCCTCGACGATGAAGTTATCGCGACGGGTATCGGCTCCAGCAAGAAGCAGGCCGAAATGGCTGCAGCGCTCGAAGCCTGGACTAGCCTCCAAGCCGCAGCGAAGTAACTGGCGTGCCCGAACTTCCCGAAGTTGAAGTGGTGCGCGCAGGGCTTGAACCGGCCGTTACCGGCGCGACTGCGGCATCCGTCACCGTGTTTGACGAGCGCTCTCTGCGCCGTCATGAGGGCCCGAGCGAAGACTTCATTGACCGTCTGACCGGTCGCACGTTTCTCACGCCTCAACGCCGCGGCAAGTTCATGTGGCTCCCTCTCGCCGATAGCGCCGAGGCTCACGGTGAAGCGCTCGTCACACATCTCGGTATGAGCGGGCAAGTACTTCTGCGCGATCGGAGCACGGATGACCGGCTCACGCGCATCCGCATCGAACTTGATCATCCTGACCACGGCGCACTGCGCCTCAACTTTGTCGACCAACGTATTTTCGGCTCGATGGCGATCGACAGCATGCTGTCCACTGTTGATCAGCCCGCTTTCGCGGTGCCGAGCCAAGTGGCACACATTGCGCGTGACCCGCTCGACCCCTTCTTTGACGACGCCAAGTTCTTGCGCTCGTTGAAGGCCAAGCGCACGACGGTGAAGCGGGCGCTGCTCGATCAAACCCTGATCAGCGGTATCGGTAATATCTACGTCGACGAAGCGCTCTGGGCGGCGCGCGTGCACTACAACCAGCCCACCGAGACGCTGAGTCGTGCAAAGGCCGTGCTGCTACTCACCGAAGTGCGGGCGGTGTTCTCCAAGGCTCTCGCCGAGGGCGGCACGAGCTTCGACACGCAGTACCTCAACGTGAACGGTGAGTCCGGCTACTTCGCGCACTCGCTCAACGTCTATGGTCAGCAGGGGCGGGCGTGCCCGCGCTGCGGTCGCGAGGTCGTGCGCGAGCAGTTCATGAACCGTGGCTCGCATTTTTGTAAGTTCTGCCAGCGTATTCGCGTGAGTCAGTCCGCGAGCTAGCGCAACTCTTTCTTCCACGCGCCTTCAGAACCGATGGGAACAAAGCCGACCGCTTCGTTCACCGAGAGCATGGGGCGATTCTCCGCCGCGTTGTAGGTGATGACCGAGGGATGGCCGGGCGCGACTCGTTGGAGATGCGCCAGATTCAACACCTTGAGCAGGTTGCCGAGGCGGTGACCGCGGTGCTCGCTCAGGACGATCGTGTTGTCTTGGAGCACCGCGAATTCCGGCTGCTCTGGCACGGTGAGCGCGGTGTAGGCCACCAATTCTGCTGAGGCTACGTGCTCAATCGCGGCGTAGACGGTCGTCACCCCGCTAGCGAGCTCGCGTTCGTCGTGATCGACCACTCGTTCTGCGGTCCAGATATCTTCGGGAGGCTCGAGTCCCGCACTGGGTTCGTCGGTACTCATGCGCGTGTAGAGCAGCGCGAGGTCGTCGCGCCACTGTTCTGGGCACATCCCCACCCACTCGTGCACGGCATAGTCGCGGCTACACCGCGTGATGGCGTCGTCGACGAGGGAGTGCAGGCCCGGTACCGGGAGGGGGAGCCGGCTCACGCGCTCAACCTGCTCGAAGCTGTACTGCTGCGACTGCAGAAACTGGGTGCCGTCACCGTCGCGAGGAACGGCGCCAAAGCCCGTGGGGGAGTCCAGTAGCGCACCATCAGTGGGCACGCTTGAGACGTAGACGTGAACTTTGCGCTTGCCCGCATCCGCCGCAATCGTTTCAAGCTCGGCGAGAAGGCGGGCCCCAATACCGCGGCGCCGATAGTCCGGATGCACGTACGCTTCGATCCACGCTGTGTCCGCCTCCTCGCCGACGTTGGTGCTGTAGTCGCCGCGGCCCACGATGCGTCCGCGATCGCGGGCGATGAGCATTCGCCGGTCTTCGAAGGCGCTGGGCTGCCAGGTCGCGAGGGAGACATGCGGGTCGTGCGCCAGCTCGGGGTAATGCTGCACTATCTCGTCGGTCTCATTGCGCAACGCGGTTGCCGCGGTGAAGTCATCCGATCCATCGGCCGAGAGCGCGAGGGGGATCTCGAGGGTCGTGATCTCGATCTCTAACATGAGCGCACCAATCTGCGGGGGTAAGCGCCACGGAGGTAGCCGACCAGAATACGCCGCGGGCCTGCAGCGCGCTAGGGGTTGCGGCGGCGCCCTCTGCGCGGCAGAACGGCCGGACCCCGCGCATCCGGTACCGTATAGCAAGGTTCTGACCAGCAACTTGGTCAGAAATTTGACCAACGCTGAGACCAGCAACGACCGGGCGGTGACGTGTACCTCAAGAGTTTGACCCTCAAAGGGTTCAAGTCGTTCGCTCAACCGACCACTTTTGCGTTCGAACAGGGCGTGACGTGTGTCGTCGGCCCCAACGGTTCGGGCAAGTCGAATGTGGTGGATGCTCTCGCCTGGGTCATGGGCGAGCAGGGTGCCAAAACTTTGCGCGGCGGCAAGATGGAAGACGTCATCTTTGCCGGAACGGCCACCAAGGGCCCGCTGGGTCGTGCCGAGGTAATCCTCACAATCGATAACGCGGATGGCGCGCTGCCGATTGAGTACAGCGAAGTCACTATTAGCCGCACCCTGTTCCGCAACGGCGGCAGCGAATACGCGATCAACGGCACCTCGTGCCGTCTGCTCGACGTTCAAGAGCTCCTCAGCGACTCCGGTCTCGGCCGTGAAATGCACGTCATTGTTGGTCAAGGTCAGCTGGATGCGGTGTTGCACGCCAGCCCCGAAGACCGTCGCGGCTTCATCGAGGAAGCAGCCGGCATCCTCAAGCACCGTCGTCGCAAAGAGAAGACGCTGCGCAAGCTCGACGCGATGCAGGCGAACCTCACGCGCCTCTCCGACTTGGCGGGAGAGATCCGTCGTCAGCTGAAGCCGCTCGGTCAACAGGCCGAGATTGCGAAAGAAGCGGCCTCGATTGCCTCGATCGTTCGGGATGCCCGCGCCAGGCTCCTCGCCGACGAAGTAGTTGAACTGCGCTCGAGCATCAACGACTTCAGCCGCAGCGAGAGCGAACGTAAGACGCAGCGCATCGTCTTGCAAGAGCAGCTCGACCAGAACAAACTGCGCGAAGCCCGCCTCGAGCAAGCCCAAGTCGGTGGCGAAGTAGACGAAGCCCGCCGCGTGGCTTTCGGCCTCGAGTCGGTGCAAGAACGCTTGCGTAGCCTCTACACGCTCGCGAACCAACGACTGTCGTTGCTCGGCCAGCAGAGCGACGCGCCTGTCTCGAGCAACAGCGTCAGTCAGACCCTCGTCGATGAAGTCAAAGCCGGCGCCGATGAACTTGCGACCGGTGTTGAGGATGCCGAGAAGGCCGTCGCCGCAGCCGCTGCCGCAACCGCGACAGCGAAGGCCGCGCTCGACTCCCTCGACGAAGAAATCGCCGCACAAAGCGCGCTCGTTTCGCGTCATGAACTGGAGAGCGCCGGTCTCACCGCTCGCGTTGAAGTCGCCACCTCCACTCTGACCGCAGCGCAGGGTGAACTCGTGCGTCAGCAGCAGGCGCTCGCCGAAGCCCAGGCTCGTCGCGAAGCCGCTCAAGCCGAGTTCGAAGCTCTCGAAACCCAGGCCAGCAACTCCACTGTCGAAAGCGATGGCTCGCTCGACACCGCCTACGAGGCTGCCGAAGCCACAGTTTCGAGCATTCAGGCCGAGATTGAAGCCCTGCGCGAAGCCCTCCACGCCTCCGAGCGCGAGCGCGATGCCTTGGCCGCCCGCAACTCGGCGCTATCCCTCGCGGTTGACCAGAAGGACGGCTCAAGCGCTCTCGTCGCGGCCAAGCTCTCGGGCATCCGCGGTCTCGTTGCTGAGCATGTCAAGATCACCCCCGGCTACGAAGCGGCCATCGCAGCCGCTCTCGGCACCCTTGCGGATGCCGTGCTTGCCGATGACCGCGATTCGGCCATTGATGCGCTGGCCGAGTCTGCCGCGCGCGATTTCGGTCGCGTCGAAGTGGTTGTCGCGAACGCCGCCAAGCAGTCGGTCTCGCTCGGAACGGCGGCCGGAACCATTCCGGCCACCGACGTCGTCACGGCCCCCGACGGAGTGCACGGTCTCCTCACCCACGTTCTCATCGCCGACGATCTTGAGGTCGCCCGCGCCGCGTACGGCTCACTCGCGAACGCCGCCGATCTCACCTTCGTGACTCGCGACGGAGACGTGCTCACGCAGTTCGTGCTGCGTGGCGGCTCTGGTGCGAAGCGCTCTCGCCTCGAGCTCGTTGCCGAGCGGGATGCTGCCGCTGACAAACTCGGCGTCGTCACCACGCAGATCGAGCGCACGAGCTTCGAACTCGACGAGAAGCGCCGCGAGTTGACCTCCGCGAAGACGGATGCTGAACAAGCCCTCGTGACTCTGCGCGAATACGACGCCCAGCTTGCCGCGCAGTCCGAGTTGCTCGGCCGTCACCGCATCCAAGCCGAAGCGGCGCAAGCCGAGTGCGACCGTCTGGCCCGCGCCGTCGATGTTGCCGAAGAAGCCGTGGCCGACGCCACCACCGAAGTGGCTCGCGCGCAGACCGCGGCAGACAAATACCAGGCTGCTCCGCGCCCTATGCTCGACGTCTCCGAACGCGAACCGATGCTGGCCGAAGTGGATGCCGCCCGGGCCCACGAAGTTGAGTTGCGCATTCAAATGGAGACCATCCGCGAGCGAGTGCGCGCCGAGCGTGCCCGCGCCGAACAGTTGGCAGCCCAGCTGGTGCGCGAGCGCGAAGCAGCCCAAGAGCAGGCGCGACTGGCCGTTATTCGTCAACGTCAGATCGCCTCCGCGACCAAGGTCGTAGAGATGCTTCCCGCGGTGCTCGACTCGGTTGATCGTTCGCTCTCCGAAGCACGCGTTGTTCTCGCGTCGAAGGAAGCGGCGCGCTCGGCCCAGAACGAAGAACTCTCCACTCTGCGCCGCGAAGAATCGGCATTGCGTGAACGCCTCTCGGCGGTCAGCGAAAGCGTTCACGGTCTCGAAATGCAGATCTACGAAAAGAAGCTGCATCTCTCCAGTCTCCTCGAACGCTCGGGCGAAGAACTCGGACTCGTCGAAGACGTACTCGTGGCGGAATATGGCCCTGAGGTGCCCGTTCCCGATGACCGTGTGAACGACGAAGCGGCCGAGAGCGCCGCCGTCGCCGAGCCCGATGAGAACTCCGCTGCCACGGAATCTGACGCGAGCCCCGCGGCACCCCAGCCAGACGAGAACGCTGAGCCTGTGGCATCCGGCCGACCGTTTGTGCGTGCCGAACAAGAGGTTCGCCTGCAGAAGGCCGAACGCAAACTTGCGCGCCTTGGCCGGGTGAACCCACTCGCGCTCGAAGAGTTCGATGCGCTCGAGCAGCGCCACAAGTTCTTGACCGAGCAGCTCACCGACCTCACGAACACGCGTAAGGACTTGCTGACAATCATCGATGAGCTCGATGAAAAGATGCAGGTCATCTTCGCGAGCGCATTCGAAGACACCAAGAACGCGTTCAACGATGTCTTCCCGGTGCTGTTCCCCGGTGGCACGGGAAGCATCTTCCTGACCAACCCCGACGAACTGTTGACCACGGGAATCGAAGTCACGGTGAAGCCGGCCGGCAAGAAGATCGAGCGCCTCTCCCTGCTGAGCGGTGGTGAGCGGTCGTTGGCCGCCGTCGCGCTGCTGATCGCCATCTTCAAGGCGCGCCCCAGCCCGTTCTACATCATGGATGAGGTTGAAGCGGCGCTCGACGACGCCAACCTTGGCCGCCTGCTGGCGATCTTTGAAGACTTGCGCCAGACCAGCCAGCTCATCGTCATTACCCACCAAAAGCGCACGATGGAAATCGCGGATGCCCTCTACGGCGTCAGCATGCGTGCCGATGGCATCAGCGCCGTCGTGGGCCAGCGCGTCGCTAAAGAGACGGCGTCAGTCGACGCGAGCTAGATCGTGAGGCGATCGCTCGTGATGAGCGGTTACTGCTAGTCGACGCGCGAGAGCGGTTCGCCATTGACGGTGTGCACACACCAGCCCGTGTGCAGCTTTTCGACCGTCGATACCGAGCCATTGAGAATGTGGTCGAAGTCACGACCGGCCAGTTGCGAAAGCGTGTAGCGGATGATCGTGCCGTGGCACACGACGATCACCTTTTTGCCGGGGTAGTCCTGAGTCACCTCGTTGAGGGCAGCGATTCCGCGCTCGACGACGTCATGGAGTGATTCGAGTCCGGGGTAGCCGCTGTGGTTGGGCCAGCGCTCGTTGATCTCAGGGGTCGTGAGGCCTTCGCCTTCGCCATAGTTGCGCTCAATAAGCAGGTCGTAGCTGCGACCGAGCTCGAGACCCAAACCGTCGGCGATGATCTGGGCAGTTTCGCGGGCACGCTGCAGGGGAGAGCTGACGATAACGTCCCACTCGGAGCCCCGCAATACCTCTACGGCCTCCCGTGCCTGCTCGCGACCGGTGTCGTTGAGGGGAATGTCGCTGGAACCTTGCATGCGTCCAGCAGCGTTCCAGTCAGTTTGGCCGTGGCGAATCAATGAGAGCATCTAAAAACCCTAGCGCGGTTAGGGAAGCAGCATGAACCTGCCTTAACCTGTAGTCATGGCAGCATCCTGGTCGCTCTCGGGCGCACTCAAATCAATGTTCGCGCGCGACACGATCGACGCGGAGACCTGGAGTGACCTCGAAGACGCAATGATCTCGGCCGACTTCGGCCCCGACATCACTGAATCCGTTATCGACGAGCTACGGGCAAGTGTCGCGCGTTTCAAAACTGACGACCCTGCAGACCTGAAGCGGATGCTGCGCGAAACCCTCGAGGAACGTCTCGCCCGCCTCGACCCGACTCTCACCCTCAGCGCCCGCCCCGCAGTCGTGCTGGTCGTGGGTGTCAATGGCGTCGGAAAGACCACCACGATTGGCAAGTTCACCAAGTTCCTCGTTGGCCACGGCCGCACGGTGGTCGTGGGGGCGGCTGACACGTTCCGTGCTGCTGCCGTTGAGCAGTTGGCGACGTGGGCGGAGCGCGGGGGAGCCGAAATCGTGCGCCCCCAGCAGCAAGGTCAAGATCCGGCATCCGTCGCCTTCCAAACGGTCGAGCGCGCTCAGCGCGAGGGCATCGACATCGCGATCATCGACACCGCTGGTCGTTTGCAGACCAAGAGCGGTCTGATGGATGAGCTTGGCAAGATCCGTCGCGTTGTCGAAAAGCAGACGGAGATCGCTGAAGTGTTACTCGTGCTTGACGCGACAACCGGCCAAAACGGTGTCGCTCAGGCAGAAGCGTTCATTCAGCACGCGGGTGTGACCGGTCTCGTCATTACGAAGCTTGACGGCTCAGCAAAGGGTGGCTTCGTGCTCGCCGTTCAGGAGCGCACGGGCATCCCGATCAAACTCGTTGGGCAGGGTGAGGGCATCAACGACCTCACCGGTTTCACCCCGCACGTCTTCGTGCAGGGCCTCGTCGGCTAGTTGCCGGTTGCTAGTTGTCGGACGCGCGGGTATCGGTCGCCCAGGCGCGACGAGTAAGCGCCTCGCGCTAGTTGCTGACCGCCTTGTGCGCCGCAGAGAGCTCGAGGTAGTGCGCGGCGTTCTCCCGAACGCCAGCTTTCTCCTCGTCGCTGAGTTCGCGGCGAACCTTTGCTGGCACGCCGGCGACGAGTGATCCGGGCGGAATCACGGTGCCTTCGAGCACAACAGCGCCGGCGGCGACGAGTGATCCGGTTCCGATTACGGCTCCGTTGAGCACGGTGGCGCTCATGCCGATGAGGCAGTCGTCTTCGACGGTGCAGCCGTGGAGTACGGCGCCGTGACCGACGCTCACTCCGGAGCCGACGGTGGTGGGGATGCCTTCATCGCAGTGCACGGTGACGTTGTCTTGCAGGTTCGAGCCTTCGCCGATCGTGATGGCGTCGGTGTCGCCGCGCAGAACGGCGCCGTAGAAGATACCGACGCGCTCGGCCAAGGTGACATTGCCGATGAGCGTGGCGTTGGGCGCAACGAAGGCGCTGTCGGCGACGGAGGGGGTTTGTCCGGCGAGGGTCACAATGAGAGCTGTCATGTCTCTAAGCTATCGCGTGCTGCGTGCGGGCTTCGCGTCACTGTGGACGCTCAGCGGGAGAAGCGGGAGGCGATCTCGATCAGCACGCTTTCCTTACCGACGTAGATGCCGTCGGCGCGGGGCCAGTGGCCAATCACATCGGTGAAGCCGAGGGCGTCGGCGCGACCCACAGCGTCTTCCCACGTGTCGACGCTTTCCAGACTGAACTGGGGTGCGCCATCCAAATTGAGGTAGCGATCAATGCTGCCGGATGCTCGGCCGGCCTTCTCGAGGGCGTCATCCATGCGCGCGGAGGCGTCGGCGACAATCTGCCACCACTCGTCGAGGGTGTCGGCGGTGCGGCCGAGGGTGAGCCAGCCATCGGCCAGTTCGGCGGTAAGCCGTAGGCCGCGAGGGCCTTCGGCGGCAACCACGAAGGGTAAGCGCGGGCGCTGGGCTGGTGCCCCGACCATCCGCGCGTTCACTGCGGTGAACCAGTCGCCGCTGAAGCTGATGCCGCCGCTGCCGGGATCTTCGAAGCGCAGCAACTCGTCGAGGCCGCGCACAAACTCTTCGAAGCGCGCGTGACGTTCGCGGGGGCTGAGTTCGGCTTGACCGAGCACTGTTGAGTCGAAACCGGTGCCACCCGAGCCAACGCCGAGCAGAAAGCGGCCAGCGCTCACGTCGTCGAGAGTTGCCAATTCTTTGGCGAAGGGAACCGGATGCCGGTAGTTGGGCGAGGCGACAAAGGTGCCGAGCCCGATGCGGTTCGTGACGCTCGCGGCTGCCGTGAGGGTCGGAACGGTGGCATACCACTGCTCGTCGGCGAGGGACCGCCACGACAGGTGGTCGTAAATCCAGGCGTGATCGAAGCCCATTTCTTCGGCGTGAATCCAGCGATGTTGGGCTTCAGCCCAGGGCTGTTGGGGCAGTATGACGATTCCGTGTCTCACGTTCTCACCCTACTCGGAGCCCCTGTCGGCGTTGTGGAGTCGCAGCACAGCCAAAGACACCTTAAACTGGTGGCATCATGGCCACTTTTGGAAATCTCACCGACCGCCTCGCGGATACCTTCAAGAACCTGCGCGGCAAGGGCAAGCTCAGCGAGGCGGATGTCGATGGCACCGTTCGCGAGATTCGCCGTGCCTTGCTCGATGCTGACGTTGCGCTCGAGGTTGTCAAGGAGTTCACGGGTCGCGTTCGCGAACGTGCGCTTGGCCACGAAGTTTCTGGTGCGCTGAACCCGGCGCAGCAGGTGGTGCAGATCGTCAACGACGAGCTCGTCACGATTCTGGGTGGCGAGGCTCGCCGCATCGAGTTCGCGAAGAACCCGCCGACGGTCATCATGCTCGCGGGTCTGCAGGGTGCCGGTAAGACGACCCTCGCCGGAAAGCTCGCGAAGTGGCTCGCAGCTGACGGCCACACGCCGCTGTTGGTCGCAGCTGACCTCCAGCGCCCGAACGCTGTCACCCAGTTGCAGGTTGTTGCCGAGCAGGCTGGCGTCGCCGTCTTCGCTCCCGAGCCGGGCAACGGCAAGGGTGACCCGGTCAAGGTCTCCAAGCAAGCGATGAAGTTTGCCAAAGACAAGCAGCACGATGTTGTGATCATTGACACCGCTGGTCGTTTGGGTGTGGATGCCGAGCTCATGAAGCAGGCAGCCAACATCCGCAAGGCTGTCGACCCTGACGAAGTGCTCTTCGTTATTGACGCAATGATCGGTCAAGACGCCGTCAAGACCGCTCGCGCCTTCCAAGAGGCCGTGGACTTCACGGGTGTAGTGCTCACCAAGCTCGATGGTGACGCTCGCGGTGGTGCAGCGCTCTCCGTTGCCTCCATCACCGGTCGTCCGATCATGTTCGCGTCGACGGGTGAAGGTCTTGGCGACTTCGAGCCGTTCCACCCCGACCGTATGGCCAGCCGCATCCTCGACCTCGGTGACATCCTCACCCTCATCGAGACGGCGCAGAAAACCTTCAACGAAGAAGAGTCGCGCAAGGTTGCCGAAAAGTTTGCGACAGACACATTCACTCTTGATGACTTTCTGCAGCAGATGCAGCAGCTCAAGAACATGGGCTCGATCAAGAGCATGCTTGGCATGCTTCCCGGTGCGAAAGGCATGCGAGAGCAGCTCGACAACTTCGATGAGTCGGAGATCACGCGCACTGAGGCCATCATCCAGTCGATGACAAAGCAGGAGCGCACCACGCCGAAGCTCCTCAACGGTTCGCGCCGCGTGCGTATTGCGCGTGGTTCGGGAACGACTGTCACCGAGGTGAACGCGCTCGTGAATCGCTTCGAGCAGGCCGCGAAGATGATGAAGACGGTTGCTAAGGGTGGAACGCCTCAGATCCCGGGAATGGGCCCGATCCCTGGTGGCCACGGCGGCAAGTCCGCTAACGCCAAGAAGAACCAGAAGAAGAAGGGTTCCAAGTCTGGCAACCCCGCCAAGCGCGCTGCAGAAGAGGCAGCTCGCGCTCAGGGTGCTGTCGAAACCTCTGCACCCGCCGGCTCTGGCTTTGGTCTTGGCGGTTCGAAGCCTGCCGCTGGGGGACCGTCACCAGAAGAACTCGAAAGCCTACAAAAGTTCCTCGGGCGCTAGCCGCTAGCACTTTTTGACCCTTCCGTCGCCGGTGCTGCACCACTCTTCGTGGTGTGTGCGGGAGGGGATATTGTGGAGCTATGACACAGAGCCGCCCCGTTCGTATTGCCGTTCAGCTTCAACCTCAGCACGCCGAATATTCGGTCATTCGTGACCGCGTAAAAGAGCTTGAACAGCTGGGTGTTGACGTTCTCTTCAACTGGGATCACTTCTTCCCGCTCTACGGCGAGCCCGACGGGCTGCACTTTGAAGCGTGGACCGAGCTGGCATCGTGGGCTGAGATGACGAGCCGCGTCGAATTCGGCACGCTCGTGAACTGCAATAGCTACCGCAACCCCGATCTGCAGGCCGACATGGCTCGCACCCTTGACCACATCAGTGGTGGCCGCTTCATCTTCGGTACAGGCTCAGGCTGGTTCGAGCGCGACTACCAGGAGTACGGCTACGAGTTCGGCACGGCCGGCTCGCGGTTGGATGCTCTTGCTGAAGCACTGCCGCGCATCGAGTCGCGCTGGGAGAAGCTCAACCCGCCGCCCACGCGCAAGATCCCTGTTCTTATCGGTGGTGGGGGAGTGAAGAAGACTCTCAAGCTTGTCGCCAAGCACGCCGACATCTGGCACAGCTTCGCCACGGGCGAGGAGTTGGTGCACAAGCTCGAGGTGCTTGCCGGTCACTGCGAAACCGTCGGCCGCGACATCAACGAGATTGAGCTCTCGAATGAGTTGCGCGAGAAGAGCGTTGAAGATGCTGACAGCATGCGCGAGCAGGGCATCACCCTCTTCACGCTCGGTATTACGGGGCCCGATTACGACCTCACGACTACCAAGCAGTGGCTTGCGTGGCGGGACTCTCAGAACGGCTAAAGGCACCTCTTTGGGGCTTTATTGGCGATCGGTTCCCCAAGCCGTCAAAACTCTGGCAGAATAGGCGGTTGAGTCCTCCGTAGCCCGACCCTCTAATCAGGCCCGGATGGAATCCACTAGAGCTTTTCTGCCGAGTGTGCCCCCACGCTCACGGCTAGCGGTTCGCCACCAATAACATTTAAATCAGGAGAATTGTGGCTGTAAAGATTCGTTTGAAGCGCATGGGCAAGATCCGTGCACCCTACTACCGCATCGTCGTTGCCGACTCGCGCAAGAAGCGCGATGGCCGTGTCATCGAAGAAATCGGAAAGTACCACCCCACCGAGGAGCCCTCGTTCATCGAGGTCGAGTCCGAGCGTGCACAGTACTGGTTGAGCGTTGGCGCGCAGCCTAGCCCGCAGGTTGAGGCAATCCTCAAGCTGACCGGCGACTGGGGCCAGTTCAAGGGTGACAAGAACGCTGTAAGCACCGTCAAGGTCAAGGAAGCCAAGGCAGAGTTCCAGGCTGACGAGAAGAAGAAGCCTGTTCTCAAGCCCAAGGCTGAGAAGGCAGAGCCCAAGGCTGAAGAAGCACCTGCTGCAGAAGCTCCCGTCGCTGACGAGGCTGCTGCTGAAGCACCTGCCGCCGACGCAGACAAGGCTTAGCAATTGCTCGCTCCCGCGCTCGAACACCTCGTTAAAGGCATCGTCGATCACCCCGAAGACGTTCAGGTCGTTGCAAAGAACACGCAACGCGGCGAACTCCTCGAGGTTCGCGTGCACCCAGAAGATCTTGGCCGTGTAATCGGTCGCTCTGGTCGCACCGCGAAAGCACTGCGAACGCTGATCACGGCTCTGGCCGATGGTCGCAAGGTTCGTGTCGACGTCGTCGACACTGACTTCTAAGCAGTGGGCGAAGTAAAGATTCCCCGAGAAGGTCGCACACAGCTGCGAGTGGGGCGTCTGACGAAGGCTCACGGGCTTAAGGGAGCCGTCAAAGTAGAGATGTACACGGATGCCCCGGAACGTCGTTTCGTTCCGGGCGCCGTGTTTTCTCTGCAAGTGCCGACAAGTTCGGCCTGGCATGGCAAGACACTAGAGCTCATTGAGCTCAAGTGGTTCAACGCACAACCGGTCGCGTTCTTTAAGGGCGTTCCTGACCGCAGTGCCGCTGAGAAGCTCGTCAAGGCAATTCTGTGGATCGATCACGATCCCAACGAAGCGCCAGAAGAAGACGCGTGGTTCAACCACCAGCTGATCGGCCTCACCGTTATCCGTGACGGCAAAAAGGTCGGCACTCTCGCTCAGGTAGATCATTTCCCCGGGCAAGACCTGTTGACGGTCACGACCGACAACGGCGACGTTCTGGTTCCTTTCGTGAAATCGATTGTGGCCAGCGTCGACATCGAAGCGGGCGAGATGGTTGTTACTCCGCCTCCCGGACTCTTCGAGGAGATTGCGGAAGACGCATCCGAAGAGCCCACAGAAACGGTCGTAGAAACGGTCGAAAAAGAGACGCCGAGCGCAGCTTCTGACGAGGCTGACGCGCCCGAGTGCGACTAGTAGCGAAGGTCACCGCGTGCGCATCGACATCGTGACGATCTTCCCTGATTTTTTCGGGGTGCTCGATATTTCCCTTCTGGGCAAGGCTCGCGAGCGGGGAATCATCGATTTGGGCGTGCACGATTTGCGCGACTACACACACGATCGTCATCGCACCGTCGATGACACTCCCTATGGTGGTGGCGCTGGCATGGTCATGCGCCCCGAACCGTGGGGAGAAGCGCTGGATGCCGTTCTCACGCCCGAAACGGTAGTGATCGTTCCCACGCCTGCCGGAGTTCCGTTCACGCAGGCTGCAGCCCGCGAACTGGCTCTCGAGAAGCATCTCGTCTTTACGTGCGGCCGCTATGAGGGCATCGATCAGCGCGTGATCGACTACGCGGCATCCACTGTTCGGGTTCGTGAGATCAGCCTCGGCGATTACGTGCTCAATGGGGGAGAAGTTGCCACGATGGCGATGATCGAGGCGATTGGTCGTCTCGTGCCAGGTGTGATTGGCAACCCCGAAAGCCTCACGGAGGAGAGCCACGAACAGGGCCTTCTCGAATACCCCAGCTACACCAAGCCATCGACGTGGCGTGAGCGTACTGTGCCTCCGGTGCTGCTCAGTGGCAACCACAAGGCGATTGCCGATTGGCGTCATGCGCAGCAGGTCGAGCGCACCAAGCGCGTCCGCCCCGATCTCTTGCCCGACGCGGAGTAGTACAACTTTCTTCGCGTCTCAGCCCCCTGTGTAAGCATGGAGCCATGACGATCAGAGTGACGCCCGGCTCCTTTTTCGCAGCGATTGCGGCAGTTGCGTTGCTGGCTGGCTGCACCGCGACTGATGCTGATTCTTCGGACTCGTCGTCGACGGATGCCGCGACGCCAGCGCCAGCATCAACGGCAAGCTCCGAAGGTGGAGCGGGTGAATCGAGCGACTCGACCCTCACCACTCGACGGATGACGGTCGACGATGTCACGTTCGCCGATTTCACCGCGAGCCCGCTCCCGGATGGTTACGCGCAGTCTGCGGTGTCGGTGGATGCGTGGCCGTCAGTTGACGTGCTCGTCGACGCCACTGACGCCGAAGTTGTGCAGGCTCGGGGAGAGTTGGCGGCGACGCTCGGCGGAGCGGACATGGTCATCACCGCTGAGGTGCCGTCGTGCGAGCTCATCGCCGTCTGGGTGCTTCCGCAGCCCGATAGTCTGCGCGTCGGCCACGAAACCAACCCGTCTGCGGTCGGATGCTCGGCGCCGACCACCTACGACGTGCTGTTTGCAATCCCGAAGGCAGGAACTAACAGCGAAGGCAGCTGGGACTACACCAGCGCGGTTGCGCCGATTCAGCTCGAGCGTCGCGTCGGCACCCAAAGTTAGAGCTGACCGCTTTCGAGAACGCTGGCGTGCGGTCTCGATACGTTGGAGTTAAGTGCGCGCGGACTGCTCCTACTTGCGAGCGGTAAGGACGAGCGGGCCATCCGGAGTCACGGCAACAGTGTGCTCGAAGTGAGCCGCGCGAGAACCATCGACGCTGCGCAGGGTCCAACCATCGTCATCCGTGTAAATGTCATCGGTGCCGATCATGAGCCAGGGCTCGATCGCGAAGACCAGTCCCGGCTTGAGCGGCATTCCACGACGGGCTTTTCCATCGTTGGGGATGTGCGGGTCGCCGTGCATTTCGCGGCCAACGCCGTGCCCACCAAAGTCCAAGTTCACTTCGTAGCCGGCACCGTAGGCGACATCACCGATCGCGGCCGAGATGCCGCCGATGCGATTGCCAACGATAGCCGCGGCAATGCCAGCATCGAGGGCGCGAGAGGTGGCATCCATGAGCTTGAGGTCTTCGTCACGGGGAGTGCCCACGGCGAAGGTGATCGCAGAGTCGGCAACCCAACCATCGACCGCAACAGCGAAGTCGAGGCTCAGGAGGTCGCCATCTTTCAGCGTGTAGTCGTGGGGGAGGCCGTGCAGCGCCGCGTCGTTGACGGAGGTGCAGATGACCTTGCCGAACGGCGAAGCACCAAACGAGGGGTGGTAGTTGATGTAGCAGCTCTCCGCGCCACGCTCGCGAATCATGCTGTGGGCAAGCGCATCGATCTCGAGCAGGTTCACGCCCACTTTGGATGCCGCTTCGGTAGCGGTGAGGACGCTGGCGACAAACTCGCCTGCCGCCTTCATCTCATTAATTTCGGCGGGGGTTCTCAACTCGATCATGCGGTAGCTGCCTCTTTCGTGTGCGGTGCCAAGAGTTGCGCAATGAACTCTCGGAGCTTGTCGATAAACGGTTCTTCACCGCGCGGGTCATACAAGAATGCACGCTCCAACAGCGAATCGGCGATTTCTACCGTCACTTCGATGTCGAAAGCGAGGGCATCCGAGGCGGGAACTTCGTAAGTGGTGACAAGAAGGTCGGTCAAGATCTCTGCCAGCGCCGTGTTGTTGCTTTTGCGATCAACGTTGAAGCGGCGGTCGATGATGTTGCCGAACGACAACACTCGAAAGCCTGGCTCGGTGCGGCAAAACTCGACATAGAGGTCGATGGCGGTGTTGAGAGCCTCAAGGCCCGTTGTCGCACGCTTCGCGAGGGTTGCCGAAAGCCCGGCGCGATATTTATCGAAGTTGCGTGACGCGAGGCCGCGAAGAAGCGACTGGATGTTGGGGAAGTAGCGATAGATAACGCCAACCGAGGAGCGTGACCGCTTTGCGACTTCACTCGTGGTGAGGGCATCAATGCCTATTTCGTCGAGCAGTACAGCGGCCGCATCGAGGAGGACGTTGATTCGTTCTGCGCTTCGCTGCTGCACTGGTTCGGTGCGAACGATCGCGGTGTTGGGCACGGGGGACACCAAGTCTTTCGGTTCGATGCTTCTCAGCATTCCTGATCACATCGAAGATACCCTGAGAAGCATGATGATCAGGCGTGCGTTTTATTACTGGCAGTTCATCGCGGTACTTGTCTTGCCCGTGTGGGTACTGATTGCGCGCGGAATTTACGGGTCGAGCGTGGGCTGGGACTTCGTTCTGTTTCTCATCCTGTGCCCCATCTTGGCTTTCGCGCTGCTCGCTATTGCCGGTCTCACCGTCGCCCGCAAGAGCGTTCGTGATTCGAAGAGCGTCTCGTGGATCGATGCGGGGCTGCTTACTGTGTGGCATGCCGCGATCATCATTTACGGCTTTGTGGATGCGCCGTTCCCGGCCGCACTCATTGTGATCGTCGCCATTGCAGCGTTCTGGATCGCCCTCTGGCAGCTGGTTACCGAGACACGCAACCGTTTCACGAGCCTCGTTGAGGGCTTCGAGCGCGATGCCCAACGGCCAACCCACCCGGGAGAGAAGCTCGACAATGGTCGTGTGATCATCCTCGAACCGGATGAGAATGGTAATTTCGACTAAATCTGTGGCAGAATTGTCGATTGTGCTCGCGCACGACTCTGCCATGAGGGCGTCGTAACCGCTTGAAGCACAAACTTTCTTATCTAACTAAGTGTGTTCGACTCATGGCGGGCGCAGAGAGCGATCACTAATGCATATTCTCGATGGCGTCGACAAGGCGTCTCTCAAAGACAACATTCCTGACTTCCGTGCCGGCGATAACGTCAAGGTTCACGTAAACATCATCGAAGGTACGCGCTCGCGTATTCAGGTGTTCCAGGGCGTAGTTATCGGTCGCTCGGGCCACGGCGTTCGCGAGACCTTCACGGTCCGCAAGGTCAGCTTCCAGGTCGGCGTAGAGCGTACCTTCCCGGTTCACTCGCCCGTCATCGACCACATTGAGGTTGTATCGCGCGGACTCGTCCGTCGCGCCAAGCTGTACTACTTGCGCGATCTTCGCGGCAAGAAGGCAAAGATCAAAGAGAAGCGCGACAACTAACACGACTCGCAATTCACAAACCAACGGCTCCCAGCGGCATATGCTTGCTGGGAGCTTTGGGGTTAAATGACAAACGAAACTGTTGAAAACACGCTGCCGGGCAGCCGTGGCGGTACTCGCCATGCAGCCAAGAAGACCGGCGGGTGGAAGCTTTTCCTTCGCGACTTAGTAATCATCTTTGTCGCGGCGATTCTGATCTCTTTCCTGATCAAGACTTATCTGGTGCGGTCGTTCTATATTCCGTCGTCGTCGATGGAAAACACTCTCCAGATCGATGACCGCATTCTGGTCAATCAGCTCGAACCTGACCTCTTTGCCATTGAGCACGGCGATGTTGTCGTCTTCACCGATCCGGGTGGCTGGCTCCCTGCGATCTCTAGCGAACCGCAGAACTGGTTCGTCGGCACCGTGGACGGCGTGCTTGCTTTCGTCGGGCTCAGCGCTCCCGACAGCAGCAACCACCTCATCAAGCGCGTCATCGGGCTTCCGGGCGATAGCGTGGAATGCTGCAATGAATTCGGGCAAATTATTGTCAACGGCATCCCGCTGGAAGAGCCGTACATCAAGCTTCCCGACGCGGTCACCAAGGCCACTCAAGAAGATTTCTCTGTCACCGTTCCCGACGACTCCATCTGGGTGATGGGTGACAACCGCTACAACTCTGCTGACTCCGCCTTTCACAAAGACGATCCCACCGGCGGTTTCGTGAAGATCGATTCTGTCGTCGGCCGCGCCATGCTCATCAGCTGGCCAACCGAGCGCTGGAGCATCCTCGATAACTACTCCACGACGTTCCAGCGGGTCACGCAGAACGCCGAGTAGACGGTGGCAGTAGCAGACCCGAATAGCGACGTTGAGCTCGAACTCTTTCGGGCGGGCGCGCTGGCAGTTATAGGGTGCGATGAGGTAGGGCGCGGCGCGATTGCGGGCCCCGTTGGTGTCGGCATGACGGCGATGACTCCGGCGCATGGTGACTGGCCGGTAGGCCTTCGCGATTCCAAGATGCTCAGTCAGAAACGTCGCGAACTCCTCGAGCCGCTCACTCTCGAGTGGGCGCCGCTTTCCGCTGTTGGATACGCGGATGCCACCGAAATCGACTCCATCGGAATCACCGCTGCCCTCGGGCTCGCCGGCAAGCGCGCGCTCATCCAATTGCACGAAGCGGGGCTCGACATCATGTCGTCCATAGTGCTGTTGGACGGCAGCACCGACTGGCTCAGCGGTGCCCTAACCGTTGCGCCGCGAGTGCACACCCGCGTCAAGGCCGACCGTGACTGCGTATCGGTGGCTGCGGCATCCGTGGTAGCCAAAGTGCAACGCGACAAGCTCATGATCGAAGCCGACGGGGAGTACCCGGGCTATGGCTGGCCGAGTAACAAAGGCTACGGTTCGGCAGCTCATTTCGAGGCCGTGCGCAGTCTTGGTGCCACCGAACTTCATCGGCACACATGGTTGCGGTAGTGCGGCCTACAATAAGGGCAGCATGGATGAAGACGAGTTTGAAGACTACGACCGTGAGGTCGAGCTTGCGCTGTATCGCGAATACCGCGATGTAGTGAGCCAGTTCCGTTTTGTAATTGAGACGGAACGGCGGTTTTACCTCGCCAACGAGGTCGATTTGGTGCGCCGCGATACGGAGCACGACTTCTACTTCGAGCTCTCGATGACCGACGTGTGGGTGTGGGATGTGTACCGTTCCGACCGCTTCGTGAAGAGCGTGCGCGTGCTCACGTTCAAAGACGTCAACATCGAAGAACTCAGCGCCAAGGATCTCGAACTGCCGAAGGAGCTCGCGCTCGACGAATAGCGCGTGTCGCTGGTTGGCCTGCTGCAGTTGTTACGGGGTTGGGTCGGCGTCGGTTTGGTGAGGGTATGCCGCTTAGCGCTCGGGCAGTGCTGCGGCGAGAACTTCCGCGAGATGCTTGCCCTCGGTGTTCGCGAGTTGTGATGCCTGGGTGCGGCACGAGAAGCCGTCGGCGATCAGAGTGCTGTCGGATGCCGCTTCACGCAGAGCAGGCAGGATGCCGTTCTCGGCGACCGCGACCGACACGTCGTAGTGTCTTTTCTCCATGCCAAAGTTTCCGGCGAGCCCGCAGCATCCGCTGATCTCGGTGACGGTTGCTCCCGTGGCGGCGAGCAGCGCGCGGTCGGCGTCAAAACCCATGACGGCATGTTGGTGGCAGTGCGGTTGAACGACAAAGGTGTGGTTGCTGAGGGCGGGCGGGGTCCATGTTTGTGGTCCCAGCGGTGCCGGTGCGGTGAGCAGCTCGGAAAGCGTAAAAGTTGACCGGGCGACGGCTGCCGCTGCGGGGTCGTCGGGCAGAAGCTCAGTCAGATCTGAGCGCAACACGGCCGTGCACGACGGTTCGATGCCGATAATCGGGATGCCGCGGTCGACATAGCCGGAGAACTCGCTCACCAGGTCGGTGAGTTTCTGGCGCGCACCCGCCAACTGCCCGGTGGTGATCCAGGTGAGGCCGCAACACACATCGCGTTCCGGAAGCAGGATCTCGTAGCCAGCCGCATCCAGCACACGAATCGTGGCGCGGGCGATATCAGGCGAGAAGTTGTCGGTGAAGGAGTCAGCCCAGAGGAGGACTTGGGGGCGCGGGGCTGAGTGGCGGTCCGCGGTTTCGGCTGCTGAGGTGGCGGGGGTTGAGGTGCCGGGGGTTGCCCGTCCAGCGCTGGTTGCCGCGGCCGGGGGCGCCGCGCGCAGGGCGCGAGCCTCGGCGCTCGAGCGGAAGGGGTGACGGGCGAAGGCGGGGAACGTGCGCCGAGCATCCATGCCACCGGCCCAGAGGGCGATGCGGCGCACGAGCGGCACGCGCAGTAGGGAGTTCGCGAGCGGGGCGAGCGGCGAGATCAGGCGCGCCCAGCGTGGCAGTTGGCCGAGGAGGTAGTGGCTGCGCGGGCGGAGTTTTCCCTCGTAGCGGCGGTGCAGCACTTCGGCTTTGAGGGTGGCCATGTCGACGCCGGCGGGGCAGTCGCTCGCGCAGGCTTTGCAGGAGAGGCAGAGGTCGAGGGCGTCGCGCACTTCTGGCGAGTTCACGCCGCCCGAGACGAGCGAGCCGTTGGCCATTTCTTGCAGTACGCGGGCGCGGCCGCGAGTGGAATCCTTCTCGTCGCCGGTCTCCAAGAACGACGGGCACATGACACCGTGGCTGGCCGAGTTATCGGCACGACACTTGCCGACGCCAACGCAGCGATGGCTGGCCGTTGTGAGGTCGCCGTCGTCGTCGCTCAACGCGAAACCATTGACCTTGATGAGCGGCAGCGCGACCGGGCGGCGCAACGCGGCATCGACCGGCGCCGGGTCGACAACGATGCCCGGGTTCATCAGATTGTTCGGATCGAAAAGTCTCTTGAACTGCCCGAACAGCTCGATTGCGGCCGGCGAATACATGCGCGGCAGCAGCTCGCTGCGTGCGCGACCGTCGCCGTGTTCGCCCGACAGCGACCCGCCATGGGACGCCACAAGGGTGGCGGCGTCATCCACGAAGGCTCGCAAAACTGCGCCATCCGTCGCGAGAGGAATATCGAGCCGAACATGAACGCAACCGTCGCCGAAATGGCCGTACGGCATCCCCTCGATGTTGTAGTCGGCCAGCAGGGCGTCGAAGTCTCGAAGGTAGGCGCCGAGGCGCTCCGGAGGTACGGCGGCGTCTTCGAAACCGGGCCACGCTTGTTTTCCGGATGCCGTGCGACCGGCCAGCCCGGCACCGTCTTCTCTGATGCGCCACAGTTGTGTCGCGGCCGCCGAATCGGTGATGACGCGGGACTCGATTGCCTCAGCATCGGCGGCGAGACGGTTCGCGCGCTGGAGAGTCTCGGCGGGGTCGTCGCCCGTGACCTCGACGAGCAGCCAGCCGGCGCCCGCGGGCAGGGCGGCAACGGCGCGGGCTCCGCGCGTGCGGCTCACAGCATCCACGATTCGGGCGTCGAGTCCTTCAATGGCGCTGGGATGGTGGGGGAGAAGCGCGGGCACGGAGTCGGCGGCGGTCGCCATATCGGGATAGCCGAGGGCGACGAGCAGCGGATGCTGGGGCTGGGCCACGAGGTCAACGGTTGCCTCGAGCAGCGTCACGAGGCTGCCTTCGGTGCCCACGAGACTGCGGGCCAAGTTGTTACCGTGCTCGGGCAGGAGGTGTTCGAGACTGTAGCCCGACACCTGACGGCCGAAGCGCCCCAGCTCGGTGCGGATCGTCGCGAGGTTACTGCTGATAAGGGCAGGGAGACCATCAACGATGGTCGGGTCATTAGCCGCGGTGAAGCGTCGCCCGAGGCCATCGACCACATCGAGGCTCTTCACATTGTCGGCGGTTTTGCCGAACTGCAGGGAATGAGCTCCGCAGGCGTTGTTGCCGATCATGCCTCCGATGGTGCAGCGCGACCACGTAGAGGGATCGGGGCCGAAGCGCAGACCATGAGGCTGCGCGGCGGATTGGAGGGTGGCCAACACGGTGCCCGGCTGCACGCGGGCGGTTCGGGCATCCGCATCGACCTCAAGAACGTGGTTCAGATGGCGAGAGAAATCGAGCACGATGCCGCTGCCGATTGCGTTGCCCGCGACTGACGTTCCAGCACCGCGCGAGGTAAGGGGAGTGCCGCTGTCGCGAGAGACGGAAAGCGCGGCCAGCACGTCGTCGGTGTCGCGCGGAAACACGACCACGTGCGGCACAACCCGATAGTTCGAGGCATCGCTCGAGTATTCGGCACGGCGCCGCGTGGAGTCATCGACCTCGCCGCGCACCGCAGAAATCAGTGCGTGAACGAGGTCACGGTGCTCCGGCGATGGCGTGGTCGGCATGCACCCATTCTGCCCCTAGAGTCATCTCATGCTCTCGATCTTTGCCGTCGTCGTCGCCGGGCTCGGCTTTGGGCTCTCGCTGATTATTGCCATCGGCGCCCAAAACGCGTTCGTCCTGCGGCAAGGGCTGCGGCGGGAACACGTCACCGCAGTGGTGCTCGTGTGCATGCTCTCCGACATCGTGTTGATTACCGCCGGTGTTGCTGGCCTCGGGGCGCTCATCGAGCAAGCGGGTTGGCTCTTGATCGTCGCCCGCGTCGGCGGCGCACTCTTTTTACTCGTCTACGCGTTCTTGTCGCTTCGTCGGGCAACCCGTCCGCAAGCACTCACCGCAACAGCATCCGGAACGGGGATGACTCTCGCTGCAGCCCTCTCCACAGCGCTCGCGCTCACCTGGCTCAACCCGCACGTGTACATCGACACCGTGCTGTTGCTCGGCTCCATCGGCGGAACCTATGGCGACGACCGCTGGTGGTTCGCGCTCGGGGCGTGCCTCGGCAGCGTGATCTGGTTCACGGCGATCGGCTACGGCAGTCGCTATCTGCGACCCCTCTTCGCTAAGCCGATGGCGTGGCGGGTGCTCGACATCCTCATTGCGGCGGTCATGGTCGTGCTGGCGGGCAGCTTGATCGCCGGGTTATTCGCGTAGCTGCGCCCCGCGGTCTGTGCTCTGCACCCTGTGCGCCCGAAAAAGGTTTCGTGACAATTCGTTAGATTCGCTAGGCGGATGCTCGGCTGAGTGTTAGAAATCGACTATGCGTATTTGTGGAGTCGCTCTTGTCGGTGTCGCGGTTGTTCTCGGACTTTCCGGGTGCGTGTCGGCGGAGCCACAAGTATCGGAGTCTTCGGGGGCTTCGGGTGATGCAGGCGAATCGAGGATGTCGTTCTTGAGCGCGGACCCCGGCATGCAGCGATCAGGTTTCAGCGACGCAATTCTCTTTGAGCAGGTAGACGTGGGTGCCCACGAGTATTCGCTCCCGCCGCTCAGCGACTCGGTTGATCAGCTCTTTCTCGCCATCGGCTGCGACCGGACATCGGAGTTTGAACTCTTTCTCGTGTCCGACGGAGAAGTTGTGGACGGAGTGCAGGCAAACGACTGTGCGAGCGAGCGCGGAACTGCGGCAGCAACCAGCATTACGGAGCCGTTCGACGTTGACCCGTCCACTCTGAAGCTCAGGGTTACCGTCGACGACGGTGTGTGGTTCAGCGTCTCGGTGTTTGAAGCGGGCGGTACGACCGGCTAGATCACTAGTCCTCCCCATCGGGGTGCGTGGGCGAGTCTTCTCCCACATCGTGCCGCGCCACGTTCTCAGTTGTGCCCAGGCGCGACTCTTGAGCCATGGCAGCAAAAGACGAACTAGGCGCGCACGGCGAGACCCTCGCGGCCGACCACCTCATCAGGTCAGGGCTCGAGATCCTTGATCGCAATTGGCGGTGCTCACAGGGCGAACTCGACATTGTGGCGCGGGAGCGCGACGAGCTCGTGTTCGTCGAGGTCAAGACTCGTTCGAGCGTGCTGTTTGGGCATCCATTTGAGTCGATCACTGCCACGAAACTTGCACGTTTGCGACGGCTCGCTGCGGCTTGGTGTGACGATCACCCCGGATCTGGTTCTTCCGTGCGCATTGATGCCGTTGCGGTAATTGTGCCCTCGCGTGGAACTGTCGAGATCGAGCACCTGAAGTGCATCTCATGATCGGCAGAACCTATGCCGTCTCCCTACTCGGCCTCGAAGGCGCCATCGTGGAGATCGAAGCCGACCTCTCCAACAACCTTCCCGGGTTCGTGCTCATCGGCTTGCCCGATACTGCGTTGGGCGAAGCGAAAGACCGCGTGCGGGCCGCAGCAACGAACTCCGGATGCGGGCTGCCGAACCGCAAAATCACCGTCAACTTGTCGCCAGCAGCGCTACCCAAACACGGCTCCGGTTTCGACCTAGGCATAGCCGTCGCGGCGCTCGCCGCGTCCGGAACCATCTCTGCAGAATCGATCGACCGGGTGCTCCATATCGGAGAGCTCGGGCTCGACGGGCGCTTGCGTCCGGTGAACGGTGTGCTTCCCGCAGTGCTCGCCGCATCGCGGGCCGGATTCACGACAGTGATGGTGCCGAGCGGCAACGCTGACGAGGCATCGCTCGTGCCCGACATGCGCGTGATCGCGGTGCCCTCACTGCGGGATGCCGCCATTTGGCATGGCGGAGAATTCGAGACTGAACCCGTTGAGGTGATCACGCGACCGGCCCCCGAGGCGGCCCCCGATACCGGTGGCGATCTTGCCGACATGATCGGCAGTAGCGATGCTATCGACGCAATGCTCGTCGCTGCAGCGGGTGGCCACCACGTGTTCTTGCTTGGCCCTCCCGGTGCGGGCAAAACAATGCTCGCGGCTCGACTTCCTGGGCTGCTGCCCGACCTCGATCCCCAAGCAGCTCTCGAAGTCTCCTCCATTCGTTCGTTGGCCGGGTTGCCGGTGGGCAGCAGTCTCACCACCCGGCCACCCCTCGAAGCGCCCCATCACACGGCGACGGCCGCGGCGCTCGTGGGAGGCGGCAGCTCGCAGATACGTCCGGGTGCTGCCGCCCGAGCCTCCGACGGAGTGCTCTTTCTCGACGAAGCACCCGAGTTTGCGCCGGCAGCGCTGGACGCACTTCGGCAACCGCTTGAATCGGGGGTTATCAGCATCCATCGGGCGAATGCGATTGCTCACTTTCCTGGCCGTTTTCAGCTCGTGATGGCGGCCAACCCCTGCCCCTGTGGGCAGTGGGGCGCCCGCGATAGTGAGTGCACCTGCCCGCCCAATAGTCGGCGGCGCTACCTCGCACGCCTGTCGGGTCCGCTACTCGATCGCATCGACATTCAATTTCGCGTCGAGCGCATCACGAGCGCTCAACTGCGGTTAGCGGGCGAGCGACCGTCTCTTTCGACGGCGGATGCCCGCGCCCGCGTCACAGCGGCCCGTCAGCGTGCGGCCGCTCGCCTTGAGACCACGCCGTGGCGGCTCAACTCTCACGTGCCGGGCTCGTATCTACGCGGTCGCGAGCTGCGGCTAGCGCCCAAGGTCACGGCGGGGCTTGACCGCGCTCTTGAACGCGGCGGCATCACGATGCGCGGGTATGACCGTGTGCTCCGCGTCGCCTGGTCGCTCGCTGACCTCGCCGACGATTCCCGGCCCGACGACACCCACGTCGGGCAAGCGCTCTATCTCAGAAAGGCCATGTCACAGTGAGCATATTTGGACTCAAAGAATCAGAAGTCGCCACCCTTGTGAAGGCAGTCAGCGTTGGCGGCGGTGATGATCTCGACCGCGACGCGATCGAAGAACGCTTCGCGCGTGCAACGTGGAGTGGCCTTGCGGAACCCGGCGATCGTCTTGCTGGTCGCGCCATTCAGCATCTCGGCGCCGTGCGAGCACTCGCCGGCGTTGTCGAACGCTGGGAACCAGAACGCTTCGCTGGCGCGCTGTCAACGGGCGGTGACGCGGTGGCTGATGGCGACATGGCTCAAGCAATCGAGCGCTGGATGCCGCGGCTCAAGTCCAACACCGCGCTCATCGCTCTGCGGCAGGCCGCCCGCTTTGGCGCACGCCTGCTCACGCCCCACGACCCCCTGTGGCCGTCGCGCCTCAACGATCTCGACTGGCACGCGCCCTCGGCGCTCTGGGTTCGCGGAACCGACGAAGCTCTTGCCGGAATCGATCGCGGCATCGCCCTCGTCGGCGCTCGTGCGGCAACCGGCTATGGCGAGCACATCACGATGGAAGCTTCCGCCGGTCTCGTCGATCGTGGCTACACGATCGTGTCTGGTGCCGCCTACGGAATCGACGGCATGGCCCACCGCGCTGCTCTCGCCAGCCAAGGACTCACTGTCGCCTTCCTCGCTGGGGGAGTAGACCGTTTCTATCCGAGCGGCCACGACGCGCTCCTCGGTCGCATCGTCGAAAACGGCGTCGTCATCTCGGAGTTGCCGTGCGGCTCACCACCCACCAAGTGGAGATTCCTGCAGCGCAACAGATTAATCGCTGCGGCAAGCCTGGCGACGGTCGTTCTTGAGGCGGGCTGGCGTTCGGGGTCGCTCAACACGGCAGGTCACGCCGCTGCCCTCGGACGCCCGCTCGGTGCAGTGCCCGGCCCGGTGACCAGCGCTGCCTCAGCAGGCTGCCACCGCCTCATCCGTGACTACGACGCCGTGTGCGTCACCAACCCCGACCAGATGGCCGAGCTCGCACCCCTCGAGCAAGCGCTCCTGTCGGTCGACGAGGCGACAGACTCCGCGGGCACTACACAAATTCCGAGTGAGCATTCGGATGCTGGCAGCCCAGCCAACACTGAGACCACACGCCTTCTCGACGCCCTCAGCGCTCGCAGCGCCCGCACCACCGATGACATTGCCGCGCGCAGCGGCCTCGCGATCTCCACGGTTCGCGCCCAACTCGGGTTGCTCGAACTCGACGGTCGCGTCGCCGAAACGGAGCGCGGGTGGAAGCGCGCAGCGAAGAACCGCGGCTAGCGGTGCTGAGTTACGCAGTAACCGCGCAGCCCAGCACCGAGCCAACTGTCTTACTGTGCCGGCGCTACAGCTCCCGTGGATTCCGCGGGCGCACGCCCCTCAAGGATGTCGACGAGCGTTGCATTCCATTCACTCCGGTTCTCGATGAAGGCGACGTGTCCGCTGTTTTCGAAATACGTCAAAGTCGAGGTGGGAATCAGGCGGTGAGCTTCTTCGCTCCACCGAGGATCCCCAATAGCGTCGTGCCGCCCCGAGAAAATATGCACCGGAGTCTGCACCGACGGGAGTACTCCACGCAGATCGTTGTCGATCAGCTGGGCCCGCTGATGGGCGGCACGTCTCGAGATCGGCGCTTGTTAGAAACCGCCCTGCGCTATCTCGACACTCAGGGTTCCGTATCCGGCGTTGCTTCGAGTCTTTCTATTCACGAAAACACCGTGCGCCAAAGGATGGCGAGACTCGATCAGTTGCTCCCCGGGTGGCGAAGGGCCTCGGAGTCTGGACGTGCACATCGCGTTGCGGACGCATGCGGTGTTGGATGCCGGCTAAGAGGCTGTCTGCGAAAGAGAGCCGGGGTGTCGGCCGTCGCGATCACACCCGCCGGCCAGCTAAAGGTGCTGTCCGGCGAAAAATTAGCACGGTTTGCGCCGTGTGAGCGCAAGGGGTGAAAGCTGTGAATGTCGCGCACGTCACGCAAGACTCCTGTGCAAACATGAGAATTCTGCCACATCACTGCGTTTGAGGCAGTAATCATTAGATTTCTTTACGTTTCATGTCGGGCTTTTTAGATTGTCACTAATCCTTATCTCTGCGAGGGTAGACAGGCTTAGCCCACGGATGTGTATAGGAAAGGCGACAAAATGAACGATCAGTTCTTCCAAATTATCGCGATGGTCATTTATTTGGCCGCAATGCTTGGGATCGGTTGGTGGGCGTACAAGCGCACCAGCAACCTTGACGACTACATGCTCGCTGGCCGCAAGCTCAGCCCCGGAGTCGCGGCGCTGAGTGCTGGAGCATCCGACATGTCAGGTTGGCTCCTTCTCGGACTCCCCGGCGCCTTCTACCTTGGTGGCCTCTTCCAGGGCTGGATCGCCATCGGCCTCACCATCGGTGCATGGCTCAACTGGAAATTTGTCGCACCGCGACTGCGTGCGTACACCGAGGTTTCCAAAAACTCGATCACACTGCCGAGCTTCTTCGAGAACCGTCTCCGCGACAAGTCACGCGTTCTGCGCGTCACTGCTGGAATCATCATCCTCGTCTTCTTCACCTTCTACGTATCCTCCGGAATGGTCGCCGGTGGCGTCTTCTTCCAGAGCGCATTCGGCTCTGAATACTGGATCGGAATGCTCGTTGTTGGTGGAGTAACCGTTCTCTACACCCTCTTCGGCGGATTCATCGGCGCCACCTACACCGACGTCGTGCAGGGCATCATGATCTTCCTCGCCCTCATCGCAGTGCCCATTGTCGGCATCACGCAGACCGGTGGAGTCGCCAACACGATCGAATCGATCCGTGCAGCGAACACCGAAATTGATATGTTCAGCCTCTTCACCGGCGGAACAGTGCTCGCCGCGATCTCCGCAGCAGCGTGGGGCCTCGGTTACTTCGGCCAGCCACACATCCTCGTACGCTTCATGGCGCTTCGCTCTCCTGGAGACGCCGTAGCCGGTCGCCGCATCGGTATCAGCTGGATGATCATCTCCGTTATCGGCGCCATGGCATCCGCCCTCATCGGTGTTGCGTACTTCCAGCAGCACCCTGAGCTCACGCTCGATAATCCTGAGCGCGTGTTCCTCGAACTTGCACAGATCTTCTTCCACCCGCTGATCGCGGGCCTTGTCCTCGCAGCAGTACTCGCCGCCGTCATGAGCACGATTTCGTCGCAGCTCATCGTGTCGTCATCGGCACTGGTCGAGGACCTCTTCAAGATCGTCGCCAAGAAGGAAGCAACACCCAAGGCTCAGGTCATCCTGGGTCGTATGGGCGTACTGATCGTCTCGGTCGTCGCGATCATCCTCGCGTGGGACCCCGACTCGTCGATCCTGAGCCTCGTCGCTTACGCGTGGGCTGGCTTCGGTGCCGCCTTCGGACCGATCGTTATCCTGTCGCTCTTCTGGCGCAAGCTGACCAGCGTCGGAGCGATTGCTGGAATGATCGCTGGCGCAGTCACCGTCGTTATCTGGGGCAACGTTCCCGTATTGACGGGCGCGATGTACGAGATCGTTCCTGGCTTCGCGCTCAACATCATCGTTGCCGTAGTCGTGAGCCTGCTCACCTTCAAGAACAGCGACAAAATCACTGAAGAGTTCGATACCACTCTCGAAAGCGTGCGTACCGGAACAGTTCAGCTGCCGGTAATCCCTAAGAACAACTAGTTATCCACGTGCGCGCGTCTAGTTGAGCGCGACCGCGAAGAAATGCCCGCCCCACAGTTGTGGAGCGGGCATTTCTAGTTGAGCGACGCGGCTACTTCTCCGTCCTCGGCGCGGGGTGTTGGAAGCGCACGCTGCCCTCATTGAGCCCCACGCGGCGACAAATCGAGTACTTTTCGAACGGGTGCGGGTGCGGGTGCGGGTGTGGGATCGCTGAAGACTGCGGTAGCGAGATGCTCTGCACGATAGGCCCAGCGCTGGTGGCGTACCGCGCCTTCATGATCTCCTCCATCGACTCGGTGATCTTGCCTGCCGCGGGAGTGCGCCGCACCACAATCTATAAATTCGCGGTGGATGACAGCCGTGCGGCTTAGGCTTGCCGTGTGATTCAACTCGGCCAGTACCCAGCACCCAGCCACGTCATCGCGCATGTCAGTGATACTCATCTGCTCGCGGGCGGTCGACCGCTCTATGGTGCGGTCAACACGATTGATCACCTCGAGCAGGCGCTGGCCCAGCTTGAGCGTTCGACGGCGCACCCTCAAGCCATTGTGTTTACGGGAGACCTCGCCGACTTGGGCGAGCCCGATGCTTACGTGCGCTTGCGCGCCATCGTCGAACCCGCGGCCAAACGAATGAACGCCGAGATCATCTGGGTCATGGGCAACCACGACGAGCGCGCCCAGTACTCGTCACTCCTTTTTGGCGAAGAGTCGGATGCCCCGCAAGACTGCGTGTACATGATCGACGGGTTGCGCATCATCTCGTTCGACACCACCGTGCCCGGCTACCACCACGGCGACATTAGCGACGAACAGCTGGAATGGCTGCGCGCGGAGCTCGCCACCCCGGCCCCGCATGGCACTCTTCTTGCGGTGCATCATCCGCCCATCCCAACTCCGATGTTGGAGGCGATGGGGATGCTCGAATTGCAGCGCCAAGAACGGCTTGCAGAGGTCCTTGAGGGCAGCGACGTTCGCGCGATTCTGGCAGGCCACTTGCACTATTCGACGCATTCGACGTTCGCTGGCATCCCCGTTTCAGTCGCGTCCGCAACGTGTTACACCCTCGACCTCAGCGCCCACGAACGGCTGCTTTCCGGCGTCGACTATGGGCAGTCCGTTAACGTCGTTCATGTCTACGACAAGCAGACCGTGCACTCGATCATCCCGGTGGGTGACACCGCCGAGATTACCGGCCACTCGTCTGAAGCCTGGGCTCAGATCGAATCGATGACGCCCGAGCAGCGACTCGAAACTTTCTCGGCCAAGAACTCCACGTTCAATGCGGCTGAAGTGGCGGCATCCGACTAGCTCGGGCGTGATGCGCGCTTCTCGCCCGCGTCGCGCGTGCACGAAGCATCCAGTGCACCGTGAAATCATTGAGCTATGACTTTGGGCTCGACACACACCGCACCGGCATCTCGAATCGAACAAGAGCGGCGGGAGATTTCGCCCGAGTTCATTACGGACACGATCCGGGTGCTCACGAGCCACGAGTCCATCCGTAGCTTTGAAGCGACCCCGATTGCGGCGGAAGCCCTTGATGCCATTGTGGTGTCGGCCCGCAGTGCTCCTACGTCGTCCAACTTGCAGGCATTCAGCATCATCGTCGTCGAGGATGCGGAGCGTCGTGCCCGGCTAGCTCACCTGGTCGGCGACCAGCGTTACGTTGCCGAAGCGCCCGTCATGCTCATATTCTGCGCTGACGTATCGCGCTTCCATTACCTCGCCGAGCGTCAGGGGCACAGCTTCGACGCCGACAACCTCGAGATGTTCTTGACGGCATCCATCGATGCCACTCTCGCGTTAGAGAACGCACTGGTGGCGGCCGAGTCGCTCGGCCTGGGGGCTGTGCCGATTGGTTCTGTGCGCAACAACCCTACGGCCATTGCCGAAGAACTGGGCCTGCCGCAGGGAGTCTTTGCTGTTGCCGGTCTCACGCTCGGCTATCCGCGCGCGGGTGTGCGTCGGGGGAGCAAGCCCCGGTTGTCGAGTGACGCTGTCGTGCACCGTGAGCAGTATTCGGGTGCCGAAGTCGAGAAGCACGTCAGCGACTACGACGACGTCATGATTGCCAATGGCCTCTATGCCGGGCGTCAGGTCGCGAGTGGGGGCGTGCAGATTCCGGATGCGGAATACGGCTGGGCTGAGCACACTGCCCGCCGCACTAGCAAGCCCGAGGGTGTCACCGGGCCTTCAGTTGCCATGCGCGATCATCTTAAAGACGAGGTCGAAGCGCGCGGTTTTAGAATCCGCTAGCGCCCGAGGGTGCTGTCGTCGCTAGCGCGGCTTGCTCTCGCCACGAACACCATGATCACTGGTTGGGCCACTTTCATGAGGCCCCAGACCAGTTTGTAGCGCACGCTCGGCACCGACACGGCGCGACCGCGTGCTGCTGCACGCAGGGCGGAACGAACTACAAATCCAGCATCGAGCCACATCCATCGCGGCGCCATGTCGGCGCGCTCAATGCCAAGACGAGCGTGGAATTCGGTGCGCACGAATCCGGGCGCGACTGCGCTGAATGTCACCCCACGGTGGCGGTAGTGGGCATTTGCCCAGCGGCTGAAGCTCAGCGGCCACGATTTGGCGGCGCTATAGAGACCGAGCGGTGCTCCGCCGGCAATGCTCGCGACGGTGAGCACGGTGCCGCTACCGCGACTCAGCATTCCACTGAGCACGGCATGGCTGAGGCGCAGCGGGACGGTCGCGAGAATCTCCAGCATGCGCGCCTCATCATCGATGGAGTTCGTTTCGAATTCTTGCGGCAAGCCATAGCCGGCGTTGTTAACCAGGTAGCTGATGGGAGCATCCGACGCTTGCAGTCGCTGTTCCACGAGGGCACGGTCGTCGACGTTAGTGAGGTCGGCTCTGAGCACTTCGGTCGTGACGCCGTAGCGCGAGTGCAACTCGGTCGCGACAGAGTCGAGCCTGGAACGATCGCGAGCGACTAAGACAATGTCGTACCCGGCTGCAGCAAGTTGGTGCGCGAACTCTGCCCCGAGGCCGGAGGTCGCTCCGGTGACGAGCGCAGTGCCAGCATGGGGTTGTGGGGCCTGAGTGGTCATCCCGAAACGCTATCGTGCCGAGGCGTATTGTTCGAAGCATGCCGCACGATAGAGGGGTGAGCCTGCCGCGTCGTGTTGATGAGTTCGTCGAGTACCTCTCGGCAGACCGCGGCTTCAGCGTGCACACGGTTCGTTCGTATCGCTCTGATCTCACCAACCTCGTCACATTCGCTGCCGAACGTCTGGCGACAGAGCCCGCTGATCTCGATCTCGAGCTCTTGCGCGAGTGGTTGTGGCAGTCATCCCAAGAGGGGCTCGCGAAAGCCACATTGGCGCGTCGGGCTGCTGCTTCGCGAGCGTTCAGCGCGTGGTTGGCTCAGAACAATGTCATCGAAGTGGATGTCGCGGCTCGCCTCAAGGCCCCCAAGGCCGAGCGGCACTTGCCCCGGGTTCTCAATCGCGACCAGATGGCTCAGATGTTGCAGAGTGTTGAGGCGCGGGCATCCACGGCGGATCCCGTCGCGTTGCGGGACAGGGCCATTGTCGAGCTCCTCTACGCGTCTGCGTTGCGGGTGAGCGAGCTTGTCGGGCTCAGTGCGAATGACGTGGATGATTCCCGACTAACGGTGCGCGTCATGGGTAAGGGCTCGAAGGAGCGGGTGGTGCCTTTTGGCATTCCAGCTCAGCACGCGATCGCTGATTATCTCAAGCGCGGACGACCTCAGCTCACCGCCGAAAACGGGGGAGCGGCACCGCTATTCGTGGGCGCCCGCGGCAAGCGGGTCAGTGCGCGCACGGTGTATGAAGTGATCGCGCATTTGTTGGCGGACGTTCCTGGTTCGGGTGGGTCAGGGCCACATACGCTGAGACATACGGCCGCAACTCACTTGTTGGATGGCGGCGCTGATTTGCGCGCTGTTCAAGAACTTTTGGGGCATGCGAGCCTCGGCACTACCCAGCTCTACACGCACGTGTCGACTGAGCGGTTGCGTGAAAGCTATCGCACGGCGCATCCGCGCGCTTAACCATCACCAGCGGGCAGCGATCATCCGCGCGGTGTGTGCTGCTCGTTAGGGAAGAAGCGGCCCGTTGCTGATGTGATTCTCTGGCTTCCACGAGGTGCGACGGGGGCCGGGCAGGTCGATCTTGGGTGGTGCAACGGCCGGCTTGGGGGCGGGAACGTCGGCGGGCTCGGGCAACTGTGCGCGATAGATGGCGACGACCTGGTCGAGGTAGCGCTCAATGACGTCTTTCTCGTCGTCATCGAAATTGTCGAGAACACTATCGATGCCCATGATCATCGGCATGAGGGTTGCCATCGCGGTTTCCACGGAGCGCGGGTTGGGCACCACAACGATGCTGCGGCGATCGGTCGGATGCTGGGCGCGCGTGACATGGCCGACTCCAATAAGGCGGTCGATGACGGCGGTGACGGCAGGTGTTGAGATGTTGAGGCGCCGAGAGAGTTCGGTGGGCGGCAGGGGGCCGCTCATGATCAGGTGTTCCATCGCTTCAAGGTCGGTGGCGTTCACCGAGAGCGTGCGGCCCACGTGTTGTTCGAACTCTTCACTCGTATCGAGGATGTCGCGCAACAGCTGGGTGGGGCGCCGCGCTTGAGGTCGCTCCATGGGGGGCTCGGTGGGTTGCATGGTCTCTACTTTACCGGTAGGTTTCTAACTTGTCTAATATCTAGTTAATCGAAGTACTTTTCTTCAGAAGGAGAGCGATGTCTCGCCTCAGGACGTTCATCACCGCCCGCCGCACTTCGTGGATCGTATTGGTTGCCGCTTTTCTTGCGGCCGGAGCGATCTTCGCCGCGGGTTCGGGCAACGAGGAGGGCGCGCTTCCCGGCATCGGCCTGCCGGATTCCGCCGAATCTGCCCAGGCTGCGGCAGCGGCAGAGGACTTGCCCGGCGCGGATTCCACCGTGGCGTTGCTCGTCTACACCCGTGACGGTGCCGACCTCACCGACGACGACATCGCGGCGATCACGTCGGCGACAGCGTCGCTCAGCGACCTCTCTGCTGAAGGATTCGTTCCGCCGGCCTCGTTCTCCGACGACGGCACCACAGCGCTCGTCACCGTTCCGCTCGACACACTCTCCGAGGCCGGCGAACAAGCCGAGCGGGCAGACGAGATTCGCACCGAAGCCAACGCTGACCTTCCGAGCGGGCTTTCCGCTCTCCTGAGTGGTCCAGAAGGATTCGCAGTCGACATCGCCGCCGTCTTTGAAGGCGCAGACTTCACCCTTCTCATCACCACCGTGATTGTTGTCGCGGTGCTCCTGCTCGTGACGTACCGCAGCCCCTGGTTGTGGCTGGTGCCGCTCATCGTTGTTGGTACCGCTGACGGTCTTGCCGGAATCGTCGCGGCCCGGGTGGCCACGCTCGCCGGCATCCAGCTGGATGCCTCGGTCACTGGAATTCTCTCGGTACTGGTCTTCGGTGCCGGCACCAACTACGCGCTGCTCTTGATCGCTCGATACCGCGACGAATTGCGCTTGGAAGAAGACCGTCGCGAGGCGATGTCGCGAGCACTGCGCGGAGCTGGCCCCGCCATCATCGCCAGTGGCAGCACAGTGGTGCTCGCCCTCCTCACTCTCGTATTCGCGGAGCTGCAGGGCAACCGTGCGCTCGGCATCGCGTGTGCCACGGGAGTCGTTATTGCCATGATCTTCGCGCTCGTTGTCTTGCCGGCCGCTCTCGTCTTGTTCGGTCGTGGTCTCTTCTGGCCGTACATCCCCAAGTTCGGCACGGAAGGCAGCGCCGAGCGCGGTGTCTGGCACAAGCTGGGCGTTCTCGTCTCCAAGAAGCCTGTTGCCGTAGCTATCTTGGGTGCGATCGTGCTGGGCGCTCTTTCCTTGGGTGTGCCGCAGATCAAGATCGGTCTCTCGCAGACCGAGAGTTTCACGCAGGTTCCCGAAGCGGTTCAAGGTCAGGAACTCATTGCTGATGCCTTCCCCGCTGGTAGTGGTTCGCCGGCATCCGTCATCGTGAATTCTGACTACACCGAGGAAGCGGCCCAGGCTGCCGAGGGTGTTGACGGCGTCGACGCTGTACGGATCGGTGAAAGCACCGACACCATCACGCAGATCAGCGTGGTGTTGGATGACGCGGCCGAAACTGAGGGCTCGTTCGCCGCTATTGAGGCTCTTCGCGCTGAACTCTCCACGATCGATGGTGCTGATGCGCTCGTCGGCGGGTTGGATGCGCAGGCTCTCGACGTGCAGCGTGCCCAGCAGCATGACCAAGATCTGGTGATCCCGCTCATCCTGGGGCTCGTGTTCATCGTGCTGGTTCTCCTGCTGCGTTCGCTCGTGGCGCCCATTCTGTTGCTGCTCACGGTGCTTGCTTCGTTCTTTGCGAGCTTGGGTGCGAGCTGGTTGCTGTTCCAGTCGGTCTTCGGATTCCCGGCGATCGATACCAATGTGGTGCTGTTTAGCTTCCTCTTCCTCGTGGCCCTCGGTGTGGATTACAACATCTTCTTGGTCACGCGGGCTCGAGAAGAAGCGGTCGAGCACGGCACACGCCAGGGAATGATTCGCGCGCTCTCCTCGACCGGTGGCGTCATCACGAGCGCGGGTATTTTGCTCGCCGCGGTGTTCGCTGTGTTGGGTGTTCTGCCGCTCATCACGCTCACGCAGATCGGAATCATCGTCTGCATTGGTGTGCTGCTCGACACTCTTCTTGTTCGCACGGTGATCGTGCCGTCGCTTGCGTTCATGCTTGGCGAGAAGTTCTGGTGGCCTGGGCGCGTTATCTCGGTCGGTGCAGAAGTGCGCACCCCGAAGCGTGCCGCAGCAGAGCACGTTCGCGAACACGCTCCGTCTCACTCTGAAGATCACGCTCCGAAGCACGCCGAGGGTGACCACTCGCCAAAACACAGCATCGACGCTTAGGCAACGCACAACTCGGATGCTCGCCCTAGTCGGGCCCGTAGGCGCTATGCGCTCGGGCTCGGCTAGGGCTTTCGTGTCGGCAGCAGTATCGCGCGAGGGATTGCGCCGAGGTAATTCAGCGGCGACACATATTCGCCATCGAGGCGCACCCCAAAGTGGATGCACGTGACCGAGCAGTGTCCGGGCTGCAGCTCGCCAATCACCTCTCCCTGCTGCACGGAGTCACCGCGGGCCAGCGTGGTGGTGACGGGCTCGTAGCTCGTGATGAGCCCGCCAGAGTGCCGCAATGACAGCACGGGGCGATCTACAACGACTCCCGCGAAGTGCACGACACCCGCGGAGGGAGCTCGCACCTCAGTCGTGGTGCCAGCGCCAATGTCGATTCCACGATGTCCCGCCGAATACTCCGTCTCCGGCGCGATATAGGGGCGGATGATCGGATGCGGTATCGCCACTGGCCAATCCCACTCGGTGGTCGTGGTCGCGCGCGCGCTCGCGCCGGTGACCGCCACCACGAGGAGCGCAAGAATCATGGATGCAGGGGTTCGAAACATCCATTCAGAGTGCTCGTCTGACCTTCCTTATAGCGGCCGAAATAGACATCAGTGGAAACCTGTCCCCTGTGATGCTGTTGTGGGGGAGCGATGGTATGATTTTGGCAGCACCGCGTGTATTCGCGGTGACTACGCGTGCCCCGTTGCAGTACAACTACCGCAGCACACGGCCGCTATCTCCACTCAGTCCCCTCTCGTGCACCATTGCGTTGGGGGCGGAGGTATGCCCGGGCACTAGGATTCGCGCCAACCGGTCGCGAGTATTAACTGAGAAGGCCATTGCCGCCACGTGCGCCAGTGAGCCAGAAAAGGAGAACGGCCATGGCCGTCGTAACCATCCGCCAGCTGCTCGACAGCGGCGTACACTTCGGACACCAGACTCGTCGTTGGAACCCGAAAATGAAGCGCTTTATTCTGACCGAGCGCTCGGGCAGCCACATCATCGACTTGCAGCAGTCGCTTGGTTACATCGACGCTGTCTATGACTACGTCAAGGAGACGGTCGCCCACGGCGGAACCATCCTCTTCGTCGGTACCAAGAAGCAGGCACAGGGAACCATCGCTGAGCAGGCACTGCGCGTAGGCCAGCCCTACGTCAACCAGCGCTGGCTCGGTGGACTCCTCACCAACTTCCAGACGGTTTCCAAGCGTCTTGCACGCATGAAGGAACTTGAAGAGGTCGACTTCGACGACACCACTCGTGGTTTCACCAAGAAGGAACTGCTCATTCAGAAGCGCGAGCTTGTGAAACTGCAGAAGAGCCTCGGTGGTATCCGTAACCTCACGAAGACCCCTTCGGCGATCTGGATCGTTGACACCAAGAAGGAGCACCTCGCTATTGACGAGGCTCACAAGCTTGGTATCCCCGTTATCGCCATCCTCGACACCAACTGCGACCCCGACGACGTTGCGTACCCGATCCCGGGTAACGACGACGCCATCCGCTCGGTTGGTCTGCTCACGCGCATCGTTGCTGACGCTGCTGCTGAGGGCCTCATCCAGCGTCACCAGAAGCCAGAAGAGGGCAAAGAAGTAGAGCCCATGGCTGCTTGGGAAGCTGAGCTTCTTGGTCAGGCTGACGCCGATGCTGCTGCAGCAAAGACCGAAGAGCCCAAGGCCGAAGAAGCCAAGGCTGAGGAAGCTAAGGCTGAAGAGCCCAAGGCTGAAGAAGCTAAGGCCGAAGAGCCCGCCAAGGCAGAGGAAAAGGCTGAAAAGGCCGCCGCTAAGCCCGCAGCAAAGAAGACCCCCGCGAAGGCTGCAGACGCAGCTGACGACAAGAAGTAAGGATTCGAACAATGGCAGACTTCAGCCTCGAAGACCTCAAGACCCTGCGCGAGCGCCTCGGCACCGGCATGGTTGAAACCAAGAACGCTCTCGTTGAGGCAGGCGGTGACCTCGAAAAGGCCACCGAACTCCTGCGTCTGCGCGGTGCCAAGAGCAACGCAAAGCGTTCTGACCGTTCCACCAGCGAAGGCCTCATCGCCGCGAAAGCCGCTGGCGGATCAACCACCATCATCGAGCTCGCCTGCGAGACCGACTTCGTTGCCAAGGGTGACAAGTTCGTTGCTCTCGGCGAGGCCGTTGCTACTGCAGTTGCTGAGTCCGGCGCGTCGACCGTAGAAGAGGGCCTCGCAGCCCCCGCTGGGTCGTCGACTGTCGAACAGCTCATCAACGATGAGGCTGCGATTCTCGGTGAGAAGTTCGAACTGCGTCGCCTGACCAAGGTCGAGGGTGACTCGTTCGAGGTCTACATGCACCGCACCAACAAGGACTTGCCTCCGCAGGTCGGCGTTGTTGTCGCGTACACGGGTGACGATGCAGAGACCGCTCGCGGAATCGCGCAGCACATCTCGTTCGCTGCTCCGACCTACCTTTCGCGTGAAGACGTTCCGGCAGATGATGTCGAGAACGAGCGTCGTATCGTTGAAGAAATCAGCCGCGGAGAGGGCAAGCCTGACGCTGCGCTCCCCAAGATCGTTGAAGGTCGTCTCGGTGCGTTCTTCAAGCAGGTTGCCCTGCTTGACCAGGACTACGCTCGCGACAACAAGGTTTCGGTCGCCAAGGTTGCCGCTGACGCGGGCATCACCATCACTGGTTTTGCACGCTTCAAGGTAGGCGCCTAACACGCATATCGATGAAGGCCCGAGGCGCTAGTGCCTCGGGCCTTTGTTGTGTGCCGCCGCGGATCAGGCGGCCCATCACGGTGTTTGCGGCGAATGTGCTGTGCGCCCGTGCTGAACTCTCCGCAACGCAATACCCTGTAATAGAGAACCGCTAGGGAAAGAAGACGATGACAATTCAACGCAAACGCCGAGTGCTGCTAAAACTGTCGGGAGAAGCATTCGGTGGCGGACAGTTGGGTGTTAACCCCGACGTTGTCTCGGCCCTGGCCAAAGAGATTGCTGCGGCTGCCGCTGACGTAGAGATCGCCATCGTCGTCGGTGGTGGCAACTTCTTCCGTGGTGCGGAGCTCAGCCAGCGAGGAATGGACCGCGGTCGCGCTGACTACATGGGCATGTTGGGCACCGTTATGAACGCCCTCGCCCTCCAAGACTTCCTCGAGCAAGCGGGTACCGCTACCCGCGTTCAGTCGGCCATCGCGATGACTCAGGTCGCCGAACCGTACATTCCGTTGCGCGCCGAACGCCACCTTGAGAAGGGCCGCGTCGTCATTTTCGGTGCCGGTGCAGGCTTGCCGTACTTCTCCACCGATACTGTCGCCGCTCAACGCGCTCTCGAGATTGGTGCTGAAGAAGTGCTCGTTGCTAAGAACGGTGTCGACGGCGTCTACGATTCTGACCCCCGTAGCAACCCGGATGCCCGCAAGCTTGAATCAATCAGCTTCCAGGACGCTCTCGTGCAGGGCCTCAAGGTCGTCGACTCGACCGCCTTCAGCCTGTGCATGGACAATGCGATGCCTATGCTCGTATTCGGCATGGAGCCTGCCGGCAACCTCACGCGCGCCATTGTGGGAGAGCAAATCGGCACTCGCGTGCACGGATAGCGCT
This sequence comes from Salinibacterium sp. SWN248, assembly GCF_015864575.1. GTDB lineage: Bacteria > Actinomycetota > Actinomycetes > Actinomycetales > Microbacteriaceae > Rhodoglobus. The sequence continues at coordinate 1,292,727 of NZ_JADYWW010000001.1, forward strand.
TAGCGCCCCCCACACCACCCAAGCTAAACGATTTCCGAGTGCCGCACCGCAGTTGTTCACCCCTCTGCACGCTAAACTTGGATGAGACCCAGAGGAGTGCCCCGTGATCAGTGATGTTCTAGCCGAGGCTAGCGAAAAGATGAACAAGGCAGTAGAAGCTGCCAAAGATGACTTCGGCACGGTTCGTACCGGCCGCGCTAACCCGGCGTTGTTCCAGAAGGTCCTCGTGGACTACTACGGAACCCCCACACCGTTACAGCAGCTTGCGTCCATGGTGAACCAAGAGGCTCGTACTCTCCTGATCACCCCGTTCGACAAGTCCGCGCTCAAAGACATTGAGAAGGCAATCGCAGGCGCTCACCACCTCGGTGCAAGCGTCGGAAACGATGGCAATGTCATCCGCGCCACTTTGCCGGAACTGACGGAAGACCGCCGTAAAGAGTTCGTCAAGGTTGTACGTGACAAGGCTGAGCAGGCTCGTGTCTCGCTTCGCAACGTGCGCCGCAAGGCGAAAGACGACCTTGAGGCGCTCACCGAGGTTGGCGAAGATGAGGTCGCGCGCGCCGAGAAAGAACTAGAAGCGAGCACGAAGGCTCACGTCGACACCATCGACGACGCTCTCAAGCGCAAAGAAGCTGAACTGCTCGAGGTCTAATGGTCTCCGAATTCGAAGCTCACGTTCGAGCTACAAACGACAAGATTAACGCCCGCACAGGGCGTCCTTTGGCGATGGCTCTCACCGTGGGGCTGGGGCTGGGTCTTGCGTTGTTGTTCAGTCTGATCTTTGTCAAAGAGCTATACATGCTCTTTGCCGGCGTGCTGGTTGCCTTCACGGCATTCGAGCTCGCCAGTGCGCTTCGTTTTGCAGGCCTCAAGATTCCGCGAGTGGCAGCTGTCATCGCGGCAGTCGCGGTTGTTCCGGCGTCGTTCTATTGGCAGGCTGAAGGCCAGTGGTTCGTCACGCTCGGTGGCATTGTGTTCGTGTGGCTGTGGCGACTCGTTGAAGTAGTCGTGATGCCGAGTCACCGTGGCTCCGTGCGGTCGATCATGCGCGACCTCGGCGCCGGCGTCTTCGTGATGTTATACGTCGCGTTCTTGGCAAGCTTCACGGTGCTGCTCACTGCTCAAGACGGTGGTCAGTGGTGGACGCTTGCAATGTTGATCGTGGTTGTTGTCAGTGACATCGGGGCGTATGCGAGCGGGCTTTCGTTTGGCAAACATAAGATGGCTCCCACCATCAGCCCCGGCAAAACCTGGGAAGGGTTTGCCGGAGCAGCGCTTGCGGCGATCACTGCAGGCATTCTGCTTGCCCTCTTCATGATCGATCAGCCCTGGTGGGTTGGACTCATCTTTGGTCTCGTCATCTTGGGTACCGCCACCATGGGAGATCTAGCGGAGTCACTTATCAAACGTGACCTCGGGATCAAAGACATTAGTACGTGGCTTCCGGGCCACGGTGGCTTCTTGGATCGCGTAGATTCGTCGCTTTTGTCAGCCGCAGCGGGCTATGCACTCTTTCTTATCTTCTCGTAAGGCACAATAGAACCGTGAGCACCACATTTCCCCGTAGCCGAAAGTCAAAGCTCGGGTACAACGTCGACCAGGTCGAGGACTTCCTCGAGGAGGCGCGTCGTGCCTACACCGCCGATCGCGGCGACTCGTCAGTCGTGTCGTCTCGCACCATCCGCAAGCTGGCTTTTGCCATGCAGAAGGGTGGATATTCGCCGGTACACGTCGACTCCGCGTTGGAGCGCCTTGAAGACGCATTCGCCGCTCGTGAGCGTGATCGTGCGATTGCGGATCTGGGGGAGACCGCCTGGTACGCCAACGCTCGCTCCGAAGCGCAAGAGATTCTCAACCGTCTGGCACGACGCGATGGCAAGAAATTCGCGCGCACGAGTTCTTTCACCATCGGATACTCGATCAAAGACGTTGATGCGTTTGCTCAGGAGCTTTCCGACTACTTCCAGCACGGTGCCCCGCTCACGATCGATCGCGTGCGCACGGCGGCTTTCCGCAGCGCCAAGGGTGGCTATCGCGAAGCGCAGGTCGATTACCTCATCGACTCTGTCATCGACGTCATGCTTGCCGTTCGCTAATTCCCTCTGTTTTTTCAGGTCTGTCCGTTAGCATCGTCGTACTTTGTTTATTAAATCTCATGCGGCAATCCTCCGCGCTCAGGCCAAGAGTCAGAGCGCGGATCTTTCTGGGCGGCACAAACGCGTCTCGTGGAGCTTGCCTGCTTTCGCTTCGACAGTGAGCTTGGGATTCATCGCTACGTTGATGATGGCTGCTCCGACGCCGGCGAGCACTGTTTCGGCCGCTCCGGCGCCGTTGAGTACCGTACAGCGTGCAGAAGTGCAATCGATCACTGTTGCCGAAGGCTTCGTTAATGAAGTCGAGCGCGACAAACTCACGATCAAGGAGCTCGTCGTTGAGCCTGTCGTGGTCGCCGCTCCCGCAGCGCCGGCAGTGGGAACGCCTGACCCAGGAACCGCGCAGGCTGTTGCCTTGTCCATGCTGACAGCCCGTGGTTTGGGCTCGGGGGAGTACAACTGCCTCGTCAGCCTGTGGAACCGCGAATCTGGGTGGAACGTGTATGCCCAGAACGCGTCGAGTGGTGCCTACGGCATCCCGCAGGCGCTTCCCGGCAGCAAGATGGCTACTGCGGGTGCGGACTGGGCTACTAACCCCGCAACTCAGATTGCGTGGGGCTTGAGCTACATCGAGGGCCGTTACGGAACTCCGTGTGGCGCGTGGGCTTATTCAGAGTCCAACGGCTGGTACTAGACCGTCTCGCGTCACCGCATAAGCTTGAGCTATGCCTCGTTCTAATCGCCCCCGCGGGCGGCGTCGTCCCGACGATGACGACAACGGTGACCTCCGGCAGGCACTGTTTGGCTCGCGGCGCACCGAAATGAAGCGTGACGGCGAATGGAACGTTCAGCCTGTCTCGCCCGCTAACGCCGTAAAGAACTACACGTGCCCCGGATGCTCGCAAACGATTACTTCGGGCACTGCGCATACCGTTACGTGGCGTGCTGACGGCATCATGGGGTCCGCAGACGACCTCGCCGCCCGGCGCCACTGGCATCAGCACTGCTGGAAGATCAGATTGTGAGCCGTACCCTGTGAACGAAACTGCTGTGAACGACACTCCCGCAAGCGAACCCATTCGGGGTGCTACCGAGCTCCCGGCGGTGCGCGAGAATATCGAGCTGCACACCGACGACGGCTTCACCCTGGTGGGGGAGTTGTCGCTTCCGGAGTCCGGCCACATCGCAGCGACGCTCGTCACGCTTCACCCCTTGCCGACGGCTGGCGGATTTATGGACTCGCACATCATCCGCAAAGCTGCCGCTCGACTGCCGGCACTCGCCGACATCGCTGTGCTGCGCTTCAACTTCCGTGGGGTTACCTCTCCTCGCGGAACATCAGAGGGCTCGTTCGGTGAGGGCGAGCTTGAAGCGCACGACCTCGCGGCGGCAATGGACTTCGTGCGTGAACGCGGGCTTCCCAACGTGTGGTTGCTTGGGTGGTCATTTGGCACAGAGGTCACACTCAAGTACGGCTTGCAGCATCCGATCACGGGCGCAATTTTGCTTTCGCCGCCGCTGCATCGTGCGACCGCGGATGACGTAGCCGCGTGGGCAGCAAATGAGCGCCGCTTGGTTGCGGTGATTCCCGAGCTCGATGATTACTTACGGCCTGAAGAAGCCGCGCAGCGTTTTGCCTCGGTGCCTGAACTGGAATTCGTCGCCGTCGAGGGTGGCAAGCACCTGTGGGTGGGGGAGACGCAAACCTATCGCGTGCTTACCGAGGTCGTAGCACGGCTCAACCCTGTGGTGCTGCCGTTGCCGCGCACGTGGCCGCCCGAGGCCACACCGGCCCTGTGACGCCTCGTCGCTAGAGGTCTGCTTGGCGCGGCACGACAACTTGCTGAACAATCAGCAGGATCGCTGCGGCAACGGGGATTGCGATAAGCGCCCCCAGAATACCCAGTAACGTTCCCCCCGCGAGGGCGGCAATCACCACGAGCGCGCCGGGAATCTTGACGGCTTTGTTCATGATGCGCGGGTTGAGCAGGTAAGCCTCAACTTGCATGTAGATCAGGTAGTAGATTCCTACGGCGATCACGCTGGGTGGGCCGTTGAACAGCAGCACGAGCAGGGTGATCACGATGGAGCCGCTCAGTGTTCCGACGAGTGGGATGAGTGACCCGACGAAGGCGATGAAGGCCAGCAGTGCTGAGTACTTCACGGGGAGCCCGAATGCCGGGAAGATCAGAGTCAGGACCAGGAACGACAGCACACCGTTGACGAGCGCGAGTGAGCCCTGACCGATGACGTAGCGACCAACTGCTGCGCTGACTTGTTCGGCGAGGTCGATGAACTTCGCGCGCTTGGTCGCAGGCACGAGTTGGTAGAGGCCACCCTTGATGTTGTTGAGCGACGATACGAAGTAAATCGTGAGGATAAGCACGATGATGGCGCCGGTAATCCCGGTGGCGATACCGATGCCGACGGCGAACACTCCGCCACCGATCGTGGTGAAGTCGAGGTCTGCGATCCAGACGTTGAAGCCGTCGAGCAGATCTTGCACGTTGAGCCACGGGAATGCTGTCTCGACGCTCTCGCGAACGGTTCCATCGAAGAAGGCTGTAACGAGTCGCGGAATGGCTTCGGACGCGTTTCTGACCTGCTCGGCGATAACGGGAACGATCGCAAAAATGAGCCCGGTGAAAACCCCAAGCACGCCAGCCAGCACGGTAAGAATCGCGGTCCATCGCGGGAACTTCTTGGTCTCGAGCCACGTGACGACAGGGTCGAGGCCGAGCGCGAGGAAGAGCGCTGCTCCCACGTACGTCAGGATCGTCGCGAGCGAAATCACCGTCTGGCCGATTCCGACCGCGACAAGAACCCCTAGACCGCCGAGTAGTCCGAGGCGGAATGGATTGAGGATCTTCATTGCATGGCTCCGTTCGGCCTAACGCAACTGTGTCGGGCTGAGCGCAATTCTAGGTGCCGTGCGGGCTGTTACTAGCTAACTTCCTCGGCTTGGTTCAGAACTCCGCGAAGGTTTTCGAAGTATCCGGCAACTGTCTCGCGTTCCGCCTTGATCTTCGCGAGGCGGTCTTCGGCCTCGCTGACGAGATCGTGGGAGCGCTTCTCGGCGTCGTCGAGCATCGCCTTGGCGCGCTGTTCGGCATCCGCGACTTCGTCGGTAGCCCGACCAGAGGCGTCGGCGAGCAACGTTTTGGCTTCGGCTTGCGAGCTCTTGGTGAGCTCCTCTGCTTCGTTACGTTTAGCGTTAGCCTCACGCACAGCTTCGGCCAGTTGGGCTTGGGCTTCCTCGAGGTAGTTCTGCGTTTGAGCTGTTGCCTCTTTGTGCTGCGCCAGGAATTCTTTTTCGGCGTCATCGCGGCGTGCCGCAATTTCCTGCTCAAGTGAGATTCGGGCTGCTTCGGCCTCGCGCTCGATCGTGGTGCGGGTCTCCTCAAGCTGATGCTTGATGGTGGCCCGTGTCGACTCAACCTCGTTGGCTAGTTCTGCGCGCTGGCGTGCGATGTCGCGCTCAAGGTCGGTGGTCTGCTTCTCGACATCGTGAGCGAGCGTGGACCGTGTCTCTGACGCGTAGCTTTCGAGTTCGGTGCGCTTGCTGTCGATTTCAGCATCCAGCTCTGCGTGGCGGCGTGCCATTTCTTCTTCGAGGCCCGCCGTTGCCGAGGCGATTTCTGCTTCGAGCTCGTTGCGACGGGTGCTCGTCTCGGCGTCGAACTCGGCACGAGCGGTGGTGCTCTCCTGTTCGAAGGCGGCGCGAGCACTCGTGATTTCGGCTTCGAGACCGGCCTGCGTGGTCTCCACATCGCTTTCCAAAGCCGCCCGTGTTGTCGAGACTTCCTTGGCCAGTGCCTTCTTGGTGGAAGTAACTTCCTTGTCGAGCGCCTTCTTCTGAGCGGCGACATCGGCGGCAAGCTCTTTTCGGGTGGTCTTGACGTGAGCATCAAGCTCAGCCCGCGTCGTGGTGACCTCGTCGTCGAGGGCAGCCTTTGCGGTGGCAACCTCTGTTTCGAGTTCGGAGCGAGTGGTCGTAACCTCTTGTTCAAGTGAGGCTTGGGTCACCTTCACTTCTTGCTCGAGTGCCGTCTTGGTGCTGGAAACTTCCTGTTCGAGCGCTGCCTTGGTGCTCGTTACCTCATGTTCAAGAGCAGCCTTCGTGGTGGACACCTCGTCTTCGAGTCCCGCACGGGTTGTGGTGACGTCGCTCTCGAGTTGCTGACGGGCTTCGCGCTCTTCGTGCTCCCACAGCTCGCGGGCCTCAGAGAGTTCGGCTTCGAGGGATGACTGCGTCGCGAGAACGGTCTTTTCAAGTTCAGTGAGCGTGTTCGCTGCTTCGGTCGCGGCGGCAGTGCGCGTGGCTTCTGCTTCCGCTTCGAGTGCAGCGTAGGCGGCATCGAGCTCAGCCTGATGCTTGGCCTTGGCCGCTTTTGTTTCGTTGGCGAGCTTGGTATGGGCCGCTTTTGTTTCGTTGGCGAGCTTGGTGTGAGCTGCCTTTGTTTCATTGGTGAGCGTTTCGCGCGCTGTGGCTGTTTCAGCCTCGAGCTCGGCGCGTGCCGTCTCGATCTCGCGAGCAAGATCAGTGCGTGCTTGTTCGATGTCGCGGTGGAGGTCTTCTCGCTGCTTGGTGTTTTCAGCCTCAAAGGTTGCACGGCCGAGCTCAGCGTCGCGAGCCAAGGACTCTGCGGCTTCGCGGGCTTCAGCCACTTCGCTTGCGGTGCTGGCACGCAGCTCCGTCATGGCGCGTTCGGTTTCGGCACGCAGCGCTGCAGATTCTCGCTTGGCTGAGGTGCGAGCATCCGCGGCCTCTGTCGCTACAGCACCGCGAATAGTGGCGGCTTCGCGCGCAGCGTCGGTAACGAGCTGAGAGGCTTCGTCTTTCGCCCGACTGATGAGAGCGTCAGCTTCGGCACGAGAGGATTTGGCGAGGGCGGCAGCTTCACTCTTCGCATCGTTGAGGATGCGTTCGGATTCAGTCGCCGTGTCGGCACGCAGCGTAGCGGTTTCTGACTGCACGGCCTTGCGCATTTTTTCGGCGTCGATGTCAGCTTGGCTGATCAGCTGAGTGGAGTGCTCTTCAGCAACGCGCAGCATGCTTTCGAGCTTGGAGCCGAGTCCGCTGTAGGTGGGGCTTCCCGATTCGTCGAGCTCAGCCTGAAGATCCTCGTTGACGGCCAGGAGTCGCTTTACCTCTTTAGTGGAGGAAGTGCGATCTGCTTTGGCGGCTACAAGCTCACGACGAAGCTCGCCGATCAGTTTGTCGACGTCGTCCCTCTTGTAACCGCGCATCTCTGTGCCGAAATCGGTATCGTTCGCGGCCAAGATTTCTCCTCGATGTCAGCGGAATGAACCCTCTGAGTTTAGTGGGGTGAGGGGGCCTCCTGTCATTCTGGTCTCATCCCCAATCTGGGGCGTTCACTGATCTCGCAGAAACTTCCCAGAAGAGTAACTAGTTCGCACGAAGACGATCGGCTATTCTTGAACGTCTTTGTTGTTGCCTACCCGCGTGGATGGGGCCCTTACCTCCAGTCCGACCGAGGTTCAGCCAGTGTGGCTAGGGCCCTCGCACGGCGAGTAATCCTGGGCAACACGAAAGGAGAGATAGTGAGATTCGTTCTCGCCATAGTTAGCTTCATGCTCGCAGCCGGACTCATCGGCTACGGCATTGCACAGCAGACCATTCTTGCGACCCCAGATCAAATCTCGGTTTCCGCAGAAACCAGCGGCGCCGCGCCTCTCACCGTGGTCAGTGGTGAAGCATTCAATGAGTACTCGGGCAACCAGACGATCCGCATCGAAGGCGATCGTCGCATCGTCGCTGCCTACGGTCGCACCACCGACGTGCTCGCGTGGGTAGGTGAGGCCAGCTACAACATGGTCACTCTCGACGCCGAAACGGGAGACCTCGCCACTGAGAGCATCAGCGGCACAGAACAAGAGGTTCCCGACCCCTACACCTCTGACCTATGGCTCGAGAGCTACGAGGCTGAGGACGAGCTCGCTCTCACCGTGAAGATTCCGAGCGATGTGTCATTCATCGTGGCCGCTGATGGCATCGAGCCCGCACCAAACGCGGTATCGATCTCGTGGCCGCTCGACAACACCACACCCTGGGCTGGTCCGCTCATCCTCGGTGGTGCTGCCGTGTTGCTGCTCGGCCTGATCTTCTTGATGTGGGCTGTGCACCACATGCGTCGTGCTGGCGGCCCTCGTCGCAAGCCGCAAAAGATGCCTAAGGTTCCCAAAAAGGCTCGCTACAAGCCTTCTAAGCGTGGTTCCAAGACGAGCGAAAGCACCACTTTGCGCACGAGCGTTCGCTTCGCAGTGCCGACCGTTCTGGTGAGCGTTCTCGTGTTGAGCGGATGCACGACCTCGAGCACGCCGAACTCCGCAGCCGATGAGAGCGTCCCGAGTCCTACTGCGACCTCCACCTCTGCGGCAGGAACCGCGGCAACTCCCGCGGTATCCGTGCGTCAGATTGAGAAGATCGTTGCGCAGATCAGCGCGGTCTCCCAAGAGGCCGATGAAGAGCGCGACACGGATCTCATCGAGACACGCTTCGCGGAAGCTGCGCTGGAATATCGTCTTGCGAACTACAAGATGCGCAAAGCAGACGATTCGATTGCGCTCCCGGTCGCGATTCCGGATGGCCCCGTGCAGCTGACGTTGCCGCAACAGACTGAGTCCTGGCCGCGCACGGTCTTCACGATCATCCTCGATGAGACTGATTCAACGGTCGCTCCGATTGCATTGTTCTTGGAGCAGGAAACCCCTCGCGACAATTACAAGGTCAGCTACGCCATGAACCTTGAACCCTCCGTGGTGTTCCCGGATGTCGCGGCAGCCAGCGTGGGTACCTCGCGCCTGCCCGCCGATAGCGGTCTTTTGCGTTCTTCACCCACCGAGGTTGCTCTCAACTATGCAGAGATTCTTGAGCAGGATGTCGAAAGCGACTCCTACCTCGACTTCGAAGCTGAGGGCGACAGCCTTCGTGTGAGCGTCGGTCTTGCCGTGAAGAAAAAGGAGAAGGCCGCCCTTTCCAGCACGGCCACTCTGACCTATGGTCACGAGCTTGGTTCGGCGGATCCGATCGCGATGGCGACGATCGATGCGGGCGCAATTGTTGCCGTGCATCTTTATGAGACCAAGGTCGCAGCGCCCAAGGAAGAAGGGTCTGCTGTGACCTTTAGCGGTCAGACGAAGGCTCTCTCCGGCATCTCGATTACCGAAGAGGGAATCAAATCTACCTACGGGGATCAGTTACTCTTTTATGTCCCAGCAGCGGGCAGCGATGAGAAGATCATCCTGCTTGGCTACACCCAAGGACTTGTTGCAGCATCGGAGTTGAAATGACTAACGCCCCCCTGAATGCCGCTAGCCTTCGCGGCGCAGTGGATCTCTCATCCCTCGTTCGCCAGCACAACACGCCCGCCCCCGCGGCCGGCGAGGGTGCCGGCGCCACGACGGCGGGAGAAGCGCCACAGCCCAGTGGTTTTGCCACCAGCGCGAACGACGCTTCGTTCACGCAAGTCCTTGAGCTGTCAAACACGGTTCCCGTGATCGTCGAGTTCTATGGGCAGGGCATCGAGCCAGCTCTTGAGCCCGCAATCGCGCAGTACAAGGGCCGTTTCGCGCTAGTTGTGGTGGATGCCACGAGCAACCCGCAACTGGTGCAGGCCTTCCAAGTGCAAGAGGTTCCCACGGTAGCCGCGGTTATCGGGGGGCGTCCTGTGCAACTCTTCAGCGGCATCATGCCCGAGAACGACCTCAAAGAGGTGCTCGAGCAGGTGTTGCAGTTGGCAGCAGAGAACAAGGTGACCGGCACGTTGCCGGCCCCCGAGGAGTCTGGCGCAGCTGAAGAGGAACCAGTGGAAGAGCCGCTGCCGCCGCTTCATCAGGAAGCGTTTGATGCCATTTCGGCTGGCGACTATCCCGCAGCGATTGCCGCGTACCAGTCAGCCATTACTCAGAACCCGCGCGATCAGCAAGCAGTCGCTGGGCTTGCTCAGGTGTCATTGTTGTTGCGCCTTGACGGGCACACGGTTGACTCTGTGCGCAGCGCAGCAGCCCAAGATCCCCTCAATGTTGACGCTCAGTTGGCGGTTGCCGACCTCGATGTCTCTGGCGGCCACCTCGGTGATGCCTTCGATCGTTTGCTCGAACTCTTTCCTTCGGCTGACGCCGACGGCAAGAGCGCTATCCGCACTCGAATGCTCGACTACTTCGAAATTGCGGGCGCTGAAGATCCTCGTGTGGCCGATGCGCGTCGCCGTTTGACACTGCTGCTCTACTAGGGCGGGTGGCGTTCAGTCGGGGCGCCTAGTTGCTGCGCGAAACACGCTAATCGCGCACGCGGCGCGACAATCGCACGCGGCGCGTCAATTCCGCACGCTGTGTGTTAGCCGCGTGCGATGGGAGCGGTAATTGCCGCAGCAGCGCGGATGAGGTCACTCGGCGCGAGTTCAATGTCACAACCGCGCGTACCGCCGCTGACAAAAACGGTGTCGAAGAGTTCAACGGTTTCGTCAATCACCGTGCGGTGCGTTATTCGCTGGCCAAGCGGACTGATTCCTCCGAGTACGTAACCAGTGCGGCGTTGCGCGACCGTGGGATCAGCCATGCTGGCCTTCTTTCCGCCCACAACGGTGGCGAGTGCTTTGAGGTCCAATTTTCCGGAGACAGGCACTACAGCTACGACCATCTCGTCATCCACCATCGTCATCAATGTCTTGAACACTTGCTCGGGGTCAACGCCGAGTACCGTGGCCGCTTCTACACCGTATTCAGTCGTGCCCGCATCGTGCGCATAGGGGTGCGAGGTGAAGGAGATGCCGAGCGCGTCGAGCGCCACGGTTGCCGGAGTACCGAGCGCCATTAGCGGGCTCCTGCGTTCAGGCGAGTAGAAGCGGGGTCGAAGCGAGAGTGCATGCAATCTAGAGTAATGACACACAGACATCCGGATGGATTCTGTGGGGGAGTAGCGGAGTTACGGTGACGATCTATCTTGACTATGCGGCGACAACGCCCATGCGCCCGGCTGTGGTTCAGGCGTTTGCGCACGCATTGCCGGTCGTCGGTAACCCTTCGTCAATTCACTCCCAGGGGCAAGCGGCCAAACGCATGCTCGAAGAGGCGCGCGAGGCCGTGGCCGCGAGTGTGAGCGCAGACTCGGTTGAAATCACCTTTACTTCTGGCGGAACAGAAGCAATTAACCTTGGCATCAAGGGGCTGTACTGGGCCCGTAATTCTGGTGGCGTCCAACGCCGCCGAATCTTGGTTGCCCAGGCCGAACATCACGCCACTATCGATGCTGTGGAGTGGATGAGCGCTCACGAGGGCGCAGTACTCGACTGGATTCCCGTCGACGCTGTCGGTCGCATCGACGTGGGCTATGTGCGCGAGGCGCTCGCCGACGACGTTGCTCTTGTCTCGATGCTCTGGGCCAACAACGAAGTCGGTACCCTCCAGCCGGTTGCCGAAATTGCAGCGCTTGCCAAGGCCCATGGGGTTCCCGTGCACGTCGACGCGGTATCCGCGCTCGGTTACGTTCCGATCGACTTTCATGCTGCTGGTGTTGCTGCGCTCAGCGTTTCGGCACACAAGATCGGGGGACCGGTCGGCGTCGGCGCGCTCGTGATCGCTCGTTCGGCATCCGTGACTCCGCTCATTCATGGCGGAAGTCAGCAGCGCGCACGCTCCGGCACGATGGATGCTCCGGGGGCGGTTGCTTTTGCGGCAGCAGCGCGGGAGGCCACAGCCGATCTGGCAGAGCAGGCAACTCGGCTCACGGCGCTGCGCGATTCTCTTATCGCCGGAGTTTGCTCAGCAGTGCCCGAGGCTGTGCTGCGGGGCGATCCGCACGATCGGCTCCCTGGCAATGCGCACTTCACGTTCCCGGGTTGCGAGGGGGACTCTCTCTTGTTCCTATTGGATGTCGCAGGTTTCAGCGTTTCGACGGGTTCCGCTTGTCAGGCAGGGGTGCCAGAAGCGAGTCATGTTTTGCTCGCGATGGGTCTCGACGAGCCCACTGCTCGCGGTGCTTTGAGGATCTCGCTCGGAGAGTCCACGACGGCTGACGAGGTTGCTCAGTTCGTTGCGGCTTTGCCGCACGCGGTGGAGCGGGCGCGAGGTGCCGGCTATTCGGACCGCCTGACTGTGCTCGGTCGTTAGGGCAACTTTCTGCTCGTGCGGTGCCGCGCACCGTCAGTCTTGACCTCGCCATCATCTATGTGTAAGTTTTTTATTACAGGTGAAAGGATTCTTGTGAATTCTGAAGAGCTCGGAGCGTGGTTGGCCGCGGTGGCTAATCCGCAACGCATGCGCATTCTGGCCGAGCTGTCGAGCGGCCAGAAGCACGTGAGCGAGCTCGCTCGTCGCGTCGGAATGTCCCGCCCCTTGCTTTACATGCACCTCGCCAAGCTTGAGGAAGCGGGTTTTGTCGCCGGCCATCACGAGCTGAGCGACGACGGCAAAGCGCTGAAGCTCTTCGAAGTGGTTCCCTTTCGCGTCACCGTTACGCCGGCTCTGCTCGCGAGGGCAGTGGCGAAAACTGCGGCGACGAGTGCGGCACCTGACATCGCCGTCGACGATGCAACTCCATCCGACAACAGCAATTCTCACGAAGGAACATAATGGAAATCTTCTATAGCCTCTGGTTTTGGATCGCAATCATTGCCGTCACGGGAATCATCGCGGGCGTGATCACCAACGCGGTCAACAAGAGGGCCGAAACGGCCAAATACGTCGCAGATGCGCACGCGGGCGGCGATTATCGGGCGCTCGCCGAGCAGACGCTCGAAGCCAATCAGGTGCTCATTCAGCGCCTGGATGCCGTTGAACAGCGCCTCGCTGGCGTCGAAAAGACACTCACCGACATCCCGCAGTAAGAACTTGCCCAGCAACTCGTCTCGTACACTTGATGTATGAAGGTTTTAGCGGCGATGAGTGGCGGAGTGGACTCCGCGGTTGCTGCCGCGCGTGCAGTCGAGGCAGGGCATGAGGTTGTTGGGGTGCATTTGGCGCTGAGCCGGCAGCCAGGAACCCTGCGCACCGGTGCCCGCGGTTGCTGCACGATTGAAGATTCCATGGATGCCCAGCGGGCCGCCAACATGATTGGCATCCCGTATTACGTCTGGGACTTCTCCGAGCGCTTCAAGCTCGATGTCGTCGATGACTTCATCGCCGAGTATTCGGCCGGACGCACTCCGAACCCCTGCATGCGCTGCAACGAGCGCATCAAGTTCGCGGCTCTCCTCGAGAAGGCTGTCGCCCTAGGGTTTGACGCTGTCGCTACCGGCCATTACGCCAACATCGTTGAAGATGACAACGGCAACCGTGAGCTTCACCGCGCTGCGGCCTGGGCGAAAGACCAGTCCTACGTTCTTGGTGTGCTCACGACCGAGCAGCTCGCGCACAGCATGTTCCCGCTCGGGTCTACGCCGTCGAAGGCAGAGATTCGTGCTGAGGCCGCAGAGCGTGGTTTCTCGGTAGCGAACAAGCCTGATTCTCACGACATTTGCTTTATCCCTGATGGCAACACTCGCGGCTGGTTGGCCGACAAGGTTGGCGCAGAGCAGGGCGAAATTCTCGACCGCAATGGCGAGGTTCTCGGCAAGCACGAGGGCGCTGTCGCGTTCACGATCGGCCAGCGCAAGGGCCTCAACGTCGGTTATCCCACGGATGACGGCAAGCCCCGTTTCGTGTTGGAGATCCGTCCCAAGACCAACGAGGTCGTTGTCGGGCCCCGCGAAGCTCTTGCCCTCTCCGAAGTCGCCGGCACCAAGTTTTCGTGGGCTGGGCTTGATCCGCTCGCCTCGGGTTTCATCGGCGAACCCGGTGCAAGCTTTGAGTGCCATGTTCAAGTGCGCGCACACTCCGACCCGATGCCGGCCACCGCTCGGATTGCCCCGGCAACCGAGGGCGTCGACAACGTCGGCGATGCGAAGGGTCCCGAGCTCATCGTGCGGCCCCACGAGCCGCTCATTGGTGTCTCGCCCGGCCAGACTGCGGTTCTTTACGTTGGCACGCGAGTGCTGGGCCAGTGCACAATCGCACGCACCGTTTCTGCGGTTCCGGTCGGGGTCTAACACTCCTCGATTGGCCCCTCGGTCGGCTCTCCTGCGGAGTCGGCATGGTTGCACACTCAGAAGTCAGTGCCGCTGTTTACACTTGAGGCGTGGCTACTAGCACCGAGAACTCAGGTTCCTCCCACTCGTCCGACGACCAGGTCGTTGAGACAACCGATCCGTCGCTCGCCGAGGCGCGGCACGAGGCAGAAAGCCTCACCACGCGCATCCTTGAACTACGTGATGCGTACTACGTGCGCGACGAAGTGCTGGTCGATGACGCCGAGTATGACGGTCTAATTCAGGGGCTCGAGAAACTTGAGACCCTGCATCCTGAACTCCAGGGCCAAGACAGCCCGACCCTGCGCGTTGGCGGTAAGGCAGCCACCCTCTTCGATCCCGTTGAGCACGCCGAACGCATGCTGAGTCTCGACAACGTCTTCTCGCTCGAAGAGTTCGCTGAATGGGCCGCGAAGGTGCAGCGCGATTCTGCGCGCGACGTCGACTTCTTGTGCGAGCTCAAGATCGATGGGCTGGCGATCAACTTGCGCTACATCGATGGTGTGCTCGTCAGTGCCGCCACCCGGGGCGACGGTCGCGTGGGCGAAGACGTGACCGAAAACATTGTGCGCGTGGAAGGCATTCCGCAGCGACTGGCGGGCACCGGGCATCCGCCCATCGTTGAAGTGCGTGGAGAGGTGTTCATTCCGCTCGAGCTGTTCCGCGAGCTGAATGCCGAACAGGCTCGCATTAGTGAGAAGGTTTTTGCGAACCCGCGCAACGCTGCGGCGGGGTCGCTTCGTCAAAAGTCTCAGGGCAAATCTGAAGAGAAGCTTGCCCACATGCGTCGGCGATTGTCGTCGTTGCGGATGCTCGTGCACGGCATCGGCGCGTGGAATGGTGAGCGTGAGGGCCACGAGCCCATTCGCACCCAGAGCGAGATCTACGGTGTTCTTTCCGGTTGGGGCCTGCCGACGAGCAAGTATTTTCGAGTAGTGCCGACGGCGGGCGAAGTAGAAGAATTCATTCGCTACTACGGCGAACACCGGGACAGCGTTGAGCATGAGATCGACGGCATTGTGATCAAGGTCGATGAGCTTGCACTTCACGACGAGCTCGGCGCTACCTCTCGCGCGCCGCGGTGGGCGATCGCCTACAAATATCCGCCCGAGCAAGTGAACACGAAGCTGCTCGACATCGTGGTGGGAGTGGGGCGCACCGGTCGCGCAACACCGTATGCGGTCATGGAGCCGGCGCTCGTTGCCGGGTCTGTCGTGCGGCAGGCAACACTGCACAATCAGGATGTCGTCAAGCGCAAGGGTGTGCTCATCGGCGACACCGTTGTGCTGCGCAAAGCGGGCGATGTGATCCCCGAGATTCTTGGCCCAGTCGAAGAACTGCGGGATGGCAGCGAGTACGCCTTTGTCATGCCCGCGAATTGCCCAGAATGTGGAACGCCGCTACGGGCGATGAAAGAGGGCGATATTGACTTGCGGTGCCCGAATGCCAGCAGTTGCCCCGCTCAAGTGCGAGGTCGTATCGAACACGCCGGCAGTCGGGGCGGGCTCGATATCGAGGTGTTGGGTGAGGTAATTGCTCGTGCCCTGACCCAGCCCCGCGAACCCGAGATTCCTCCGCTGATCAACGAGGCGGGGTTATTCGATCTCACGGTGGAAGATATCTTTCCGATTGTCGTTGCAGTGCGTGACTCCGAGACGGGGGAGGTGCTCGTCAACGACGACGGCTCCGAGCGACTCGTCACTCCGTTCCGGCGTGCACGCAAGTTCACGGGCAAAGACGCTGACCCCGAGTTCGATGCCGACGCGACCGAATTTTCTGGAACACCCGATTGGGTGCCGTCGAGCAACGCGATAAAACTCATCGCCAATCTTCAGGAAGCGAAAACCAAACCCCTCTGGCGACTCCTGGTGAGCCTCAGCATCCGCCATGTCGGTCCGGTCGCCGCGCGTGCTCTCGCCGACTACTTCGGCTCGCTCACCGCCATCCGCGAGGCCACGCGAGAAGAACTTGCCGCCGTAGATGGCGTGGGCGGAATCATCGCTGATTCTGTGGGGGACTGGTTCGAGGTCGATTGGCACCAAGAGATCGTGCAGCGGTGGACAGATGCGGGTGTGCAATGGTCAACTCCCGGTCATGCCGGCCCCGGCGCCGCTCAGTCCAACGACGGGATTCTTGCCGGATTGACCATCGTTGCGACGGGCAGCCTCGATGGATTCACTCGTGAAGGCGCACAAGAGGCGATCATCGCGGCGGGCGCTAAAGCGGCCTCCAGTGTGAGCAAAAAGACTGACTATGTTGCCGCCGGGCCGGGTGCCGGTTCCAAGCTCACCAAGGCGGAGCAATTGGGTATCCCGGTGCTCGACGCTGCACAATTCGCTCGTCTGCTCAAAGGTGGCCCTGAAGCTATTTAAAACTATGCAAAACGACAGTAATGCCTTTGGTTTACCCCCGAACAGGGCGCGATTGCCTTAGGATTGCCTGAACGTGTTCGTGTGCGGGGATGGCACATGGTCAATGTTCCTGAGGGGAATACCCGTCGTTGCTGATTGAAATTGCATTCGTTCTAGCTACCTCGGTCGTCGGCTTACCCGCCACCGAGGTCTCTGGCGTGCCCGAAGTGCACTTCAGCTCGATTGTCACCAGCGATGCACCGGCCCCCTTTGTGGGTCCCGTCGTCGACACCACTGGGGCGTTGAGCGGCTCCGCGGTAGGAACATCCACGTTCAGCGGTCGTACTCTGACAGCCCTCGCGAGCATTCCCACTAGCGGCATTGCGGAGTATCTTGCAGCCCGCCCGGGTACCGTGGAACAGATCCTTTCAGCGCAGCCGCCCGCGCAAGAAGTGGCTCTCTGGTGGGGCGACCTCGCGATTGACCGCCAAGAAGCGTTAGAAGTAGCGAGTCCCCAACTCCTCGGCAACCTTGAGGGCGTGCCGTACACGATTCGCGATGTCAGCAATCGCACGGTGCTTGACGAGACAATCGCCGAGCTCAATTCGGTTGCGAATTCGGATGCCGGTCGTGCCGTGCAGCAGAGCGCACGTCAACAACTCAGCATGTTGTCCTCCATTTCGGAGGCTCTGGTCTTTGATAGTTCTAACCCCGAACGCACTCTGGTCACCTTGGATGTCACGGGGCAGGGTCGGGCTGCCATTGTGCTTGGCGACCTGAACGACGCCGACTACGTGAGTTTCTTGGTGCCGGGCATGTTCTTCACCATTGAGGGGCAGATGTCGTTTTGGGCGGATGCCGCCAACACTCTGTACACCGAGCAACAGGCGTGGCTTGAGCTCTTTGATTCTCAGTCGGTCTTCACGAGCAACGAAACGGTCGCCACCGTGGCGTGGATTGGCTACGACACCCCTAACCTCACCAATGTGGGGGCGATCGATAACGCCGTACAGGGGCGTGACACTCTGGCGAACGCCATTCTCGGTTTGCAGGCGCAACGTGGTGCCGATCAGCCCTACATCTCGGTAGTCGCACACTCGTACGGAACGACGGCGGCGATGATGGCGTTGTCGGAATATGACTTCGATATTGATGCCTTAGCAATGGTGGGTTCGCCCGGAAGCCCCGCAGAGTCCGTCGCTGATTTGAATGTGCGCGATGGCAACGTGTTTGTCGGCGAGGCCGCGTGGGATCCGATTCCCAACAGCTCCTACTTCGGGGCCGACCCTGGCACGGCAACTTTCGGCGCTCATTCTCTCGGCGTGAATGGCGGCTTCGATGTGCTGCAGAAGCAAGAACTGGCTGGCTCTGTTGGCCATAATGAGTACTTCACTCCCGGCTCTGAAGCGATGCGTAATTTTGCGTTGATGTGTATCGGTCGCGGTGACCTAGTCATCCCCGAAGACGCTTCCGTCGTAGCGCGAGCAATCGGCTCAACGGCTCACGATCAGAGCTGATTCGAGCCTTGTCGCTCCTCGCTACGCGCTAAGCCGAATACACTTATACGGTTCCCTGTCTGTTTCCCATCTTCGGAGCTCCATGACTGACACCAATCCTGGTGCGATCACCAGCGAGGTCGTTTCGCACCTCGCCTCGCTCGCCCGTATCGCCCTCACCGCCGACGAAATCGAGAAGCTCACTGGCGAGCTCGGCGCAATTGTCGATTCTGTGGCCAAGGTCAGCGAAGTCGCTACCGACGATGTTCCCGCAACAAGCCACCCGATTCCGCTGAGCAATGTTTTCCGTGCCGATGTTCCCGGTGTCACGCTCACGACAGAGCAGGCCCTGGCCGGAGCACCCGAGCACGATGGTTCACGTTTTGCGGTTAGCGCGATTCTGGGAGAAGAGCAGTAATGGCAGATCTGAACGACCTCACCCGCATGTCGGCATCCGACTTGGCAACAAAGCTGAGCTCGGGCGATGTGTCGTCGGTTGAAGCAACCCAGGCGCACCTCGACCGCATTGCTGCCGTCGATGACAAGGTCCACGCGTTCTTGCATGTGTCGGCGGATGCTCTGGCCAACGCCAAGCGCATCGACGAGCGTCGCGCGGCAGGGGAGTCGCTTGGCGAGCTCGCCGGTGTTCCCGTTGCGGTCAAAGACGTGTTGTGCACGATCGATATGCCCACCACTGCTGGGTCCAAAATTCTTGAGGGCTGGGTTCCGCCGTACGACGCGACGCCTGTTGCGAAGCTGCGTGCGGCCGGTCTGATTCCGCTCGGCAAGACCAACATGGATGAGTTCGCCATGGGGTCGTCAACCGAGCACTCGGCGTATGGTCCGACTCACAACCCGTGGGATCTCGACCGCATCCCCGGTGGCTCCGGTGGAGGTTCGGCCGCGGCAGTGTCTGCGTTTGAAGCTCCGCTTGCTCTCGGTTCTGACACTGGTGGATCGATCCGTCAGCCGGCATCCGTGACGGGTTCTGTTGGCGTCAAGCCCACCTACGGTGGAGTATCGCGCTACGGTGCGATCGCGTTGGCGTCGTCGCTCGATCAGGTTGGCCCCGTCTCGCGCACCGTTCTCGACTCGGCGTTGCTGCACGACGTCATTGGTGGCTGGGACCCGCGCGACTCCACGTCGCTCAACGAGCAGTGGCCGTCGTTTGCTGCTGCCGCTCGTGCCGGTGCCACCGCCGAAAGCCTCAAGGGCGTTCGTGTTGGTGTTATCAAGCAGCTCGACAGCCCCGGCTTCCAAGCCGGCGTCTCGCAGCGCTTCCACGAGGCACTGCAGTTGCTCACTGATTTCGGTGCCGAGATCGTTGAAGTGGATGCTCCGCACTTTGAGTACGCCGTCGAGGCGTACTACCTCATCCTCCCCGCCGAGGCCTCGAGCAACCTCGCCAAGTTTGACTCGGTGCGCTTCGGCCTCCGTGTCACGCCCGAGGGTGGCGGAACCGTCGAAGACGTGATGGCAGCGACCCGCGAAGCCGGTTTCGGTGACGAAGTCAAGCGCCGCATCATCCTCGGTACCTATGCCCTCAGCGCTGGTTACTACGACGCGTACTACGGCAGTGCACAGAAGGTTCGCACACTCATCCAGCGCGACTTCGCTGCGGCCTTCGAGAAGGCTGACGTTCTCGTCTCGCCCTCAGCGCCCACCACCGCGTTCAAGCTCGGTGAGAAGCTCGAAGACCCGATGGCGATGTACCTCAACGATGTGACGACCATTCCGGCGAACCTTGCCGGCATCCCAGGAATGGGGCTCCCGATGGGGCTCGCTCCTGAGGATGGTCTGCCGACCGGCTTCCAGATTATGGCTCCGGCTCGCGGCGATGCTCGACTCTACGAAGTCGGCGCGACACTTGAGCGTTTGCTTGAGCAGCAGTGGGGTCACACCCTGCCGAGTCAGGTTCCGTCGCTCGGCTAGTTGCCTGCGGCTTGCCGCTCGCGGTAGGCGATTTGATTCATCCGGTTTCCACAACGGATGCTGCAGAACCGGCGTGAGCCGTTGCGCGACAGATCGGCCATGAGGCCTTCGCAATCGGGGGCTTGGCAGCGCCGTAAGCGCCACATGGCGTCGGAGCGCACAACGTCGACGAGCGCAAGGCCGACTTCGGCCTGAATGCGCTCGGCGAGGGGCGCTTCGGGGTCGTTGGCGTGTAGGTGCCAATCAAAGTCGCCGTGCCGCGCTAGGAAGGGCAGCGCCTTTGCTTCGGCGAGCATCGCGTTGATTTCGACGGCGGCATCGTCGCGGGTCAACTTCCAGACCTCACGGATGCGGTCGCGAACGGCGCGCACTTCGGTGACTTCGTTGGTGTCGCGGTCGATGCGCCCGCTGAACCGGAACTGCATGATGAGAGCGTGCACGTGATCGGCCGTCGAGAGCTCGTCGGCGCCCGATCTGCTCGCGAGTTCGTGTGTATTTCCGAGCAGAACGGCAAACTCGAGACTCTCCACGGTGTCAGGGGCAAAATGCAATTTGACTCCTTATTTGTTTCGAGACTAGCGTCAGCAGAAATACTCGTCAATCTCGTTCAAAGTAGTCGCCCATGAAACGCTCATCCACAACTCTCGGTTTGCTTATTGCCCTTGTTGCCGCCGCTAGTTTTGGGCTCTCCGGAGCGCTCGTAAAACCAGTCCTCGAAGCCGGGTGGAGCCCAGCTGCCGCCGTAACGCTTCGCGTGCTTATCGGTGGCGCAGTGCTCGCTCCGTTCGCGATCCTGGCGCTCAAAGGTCGCTGGATCGCCCTGTGGTACGCCCGCAGTCGCATCCTCCTGATGGCCATCATTGGCGTTTCAGGAACCCAGTTGGTCTACTTTGCGGCGATCGAACGCATCCCAGTCGGCATTGCGATTCTTCTCGAATACATGGCGCCGTTGCTGCTGGTTGCCTTTTCGTGGGTCACGTCGCGGCGCACGCCTAAGGCCGTTGTGCTCATCGGTTCCGTCGTCGCCCTCGGCGGGCTCATCCTCGTGGTCTCCCCAGAGGGTTCCGGGGCCCTTGATCCACTCGGAATCATGTTCGGTGCCTGCGCTGCTATCGGCGCCGCCGTGTATTACGTCGTTGCCGCGCGCACGAGCGAAGGGCTTCCCGCGGTGGCGCTGGCCTCAGCTGGCCTGCTCATCGGAGGCATCATTCTCGGGCTTGTCGGCCTCGTCGGCATTGTGCCGTTCGATATGCCGATGGTGGATGTCACGGTGCTGGGCGTTGTGGCTCCGTGGTGGGTTCCGCTGCTCATCGTGGGTATCGTCGCGACCGGTATCGCGTATTCGACGAGCATTATGGCGAGCGAAATGCTCGGTTCCCGCCTCGCGTCTTTCGTCGGATTGCTCGAGGTTGTCACGGCAGCGATCTACGCGTGGTTGCTGATCGGCGAGAACCTGTCGATCATGCAGTTCATCGGGGGAGCACTCATTTTGGCGGGAATCGCCTTCGTTCGCTCCGAGAAATCCGAGGAGTTCAGCGACTTCACGATTGAGGCCGAAGCTATTCCGAGCGACGACGATGAACCAATTTTGGCGCCAGCATCCGCGCCGCTCGAACCGGGTACCGATACGGTGCCGTTGCGCCACGTACAATCATCTGGTGGCTAAAGCTGAATTGATGGACTACGACAAAGCACTCGAACTATTTGAGCCGACGCTCGGTTTCGAGGTGCACGTCGAGTTGAATACCCAGACCAAGATGTTCTCGGATGCTCCGAACCCGGCAGCATCCGGTGCTGAGCACGGCGAACCGAACACCATGATCACTCCGGTGGATCTCGGCTTGCCCGGCAGCTTGCCTGTCGTCAACGAAGAGGCGATCAAGTATTCGATCTCTCTAGGCCTTGCGCTCGGCTGCCAGATTGCGCCGAGTTCGCGCTTTGCCCGCAAGAACTATTTCTACCCCGACCTGGCGAAGAACTACCAGATCAGCCAGTTCGATGAGCCGATCGCGTTCGAGGGTTCTGTCGACATTGAGCTCGAGAGCGGCCGCACGATCACGATTCCGATCGAGCGCGCGCACATGGAAGAAGACGCCGGCAAGCTCACGCACGTGGGTGGCGCAACTGGTCGCATCCAGGGTGCCGAGTATTCGCTCGTCGATTACAACCGTGCTGGCGTTCCCCTCGTCGAGATCGTCACGCACATGATCACGGGCACCGAAGCGGATGCTCCCGAGGTCGGCAAGGCCTACGTTTCGGCTATTCGTGACATCGTTCGTTCGCTCGGCATCTCCGAGGCGCGCATGGAGCGCGGCAACTTGCGCTGTGACGCGAACATTTCGTTGAGCCCGCGCGGCTCCGGAAAGCTCGGAACGCGCACCGAAACCAAGAACGTGAACTCGATGCGCAGCGTCGAGCGCGCGGTTCGTTACGAAATCCAGCGTCAGGCGGCCATTCTTCAGAAGGGTGGCACGATCACTCAGGAGACGCGCCACTGGCACGAGGACACCGGCGTCACGAGCGCTGGTCGCCCGAAGAGCGATGCTGATGACTACCGTTACTTCCCGGAGCCTGACCTTTTACCGGTTGAGCCGTCGCTCGCACTGATCGAAGAGCTGCGCGCGGCACTTCCTGAGCCTCCGGCAGAGCGTCGTCGTCGACTTCAGGCGGCCTGGGGCTTCACCGATCTTGAGTTCCGCGATGTTAATAACGCGGGCCTCTTCAGCGAAATCGAAGCGACTATCGAGGCTGGCACGACGGCGGCTCAGGCTCGCAAGTGGTGGACAGGCGAGATTGCTCGACTGGCCAACATCCAGAGTGCAGACCCGAGCTCGTTGATTACCCCCGCGGATGTCGCGGCTCTCGTCACGCTCATCAACGATGGTGTTCTCAACGACAGTCTGGCCCGCCAGGTTCTCGAGGGTGTCATTGCGGGCGAAGGTGCTCCTGCCGAGGTTGTCGAGAGTCGTGGACTCAAGCTCGTCTCGGATGACGGCCCGCTCATCGCGGCGATCGATGAGGCACTTGCTGCTCAGCCTGATGTTCTTGCGAAGATTCGCGATGGCAAGGTTCAGGCTGCCGGCGCAGTTATCGGCGCAGTCATGAAGGCAATGAAGGGTCAGGCTGACGCCGCTCGCGTGCGTGAACTTGTCTTGGAGCGCGCTTCCGCCGAATAACGCGAGCAGCGCTTGTCGGCTGCAGGCAGTACCGTTGTGGTCATGTCTGATTCTGCTGAACTCGTTGTCGAAATCCACGTACCGCTTACCCCCGACGCCAATGCGGCCGAGGGCGAGTCGCGGTTCCCGTGGATCGAATCGCTCGTGGAATTCACGAACGAGCTCGAAGAGGGTGGCGAGATTTTCGTTGTCGAAGAGGGCGACGTGTTCAACGACGCTTATGTCATCGTGATCACGGGTGCCGACGAGTCGACGCTCACCGGTGTGGCCAATCGTGTGGCGAACCTTCCCGGCATCCCGACCGGTGTTTTTGCGGTTGTCACGGATGCCGATGCTGACGAGTTGGGGCAGGGCACGGTCGTCGAGATTTCTTAGTCGCATGCACAGTCGCGCCCGCATCCAAACTTAGTCAAATTTGTTTGATTTGGAGCGCGGGCGGCATACACTGGAATGGCACCGCAGCCGCCAGTGTGAGCGCGTGATTATCCGCCGCACCGACGAGGAACCATCCGTTCCGTCTGCAGTAGCTTCGTACTACTGAAGAGCTCAACACCATGACACGCAACATCCCCGTGGGCGCAACCACTGGCCCCATTTCTGTACCCACGAGCATTTTTTCTGCGCACCTGCGATGGACAACGATCGGGGCGTTCGCCCTGATCTTCTTGGGCGCTTTTGAAACGCTCGCGGTTACTACGATCATGCCGACGATCAGTCGTGATCTGAATGGCCAAGCGCTCTATTCGGTCGCGTTTTCCAGCACGCTGGCAGCGAGCGTGATCGGAATGGTGCTTGCTGGTCAATGGTCTGATCGCACGGGGCCAGCCAAGCCGTTGATCGCCGCAATGGTGGTTTTCACCCTGGGGCTGCTGGCGGCAGGCTTCGCCGGAACGATGGGCATTTTCATCGCCGGGCGCTTTCTGCAGGGCCTCGGCTCCGGAGCCCTCATCGTTTCGCTCTATGTGGTTGTCGCACGGTTATATCCGGCGGCGCTGCATCCGAAAATCTTTGGGCTCTTCGCTTCCGCGTGGGTGTTGCCCTCGTTGATCGGCCCACCTCTTGCGGGTGTCGTTGCTGAGCAGATCAGTTGGCACTGGGTGTTCTTTGGTGTCGTGTTTCTGGTGCTGGCGGCGGCATCCGCGATTTTGCCTGCGATTCGCATCCTGATGAGTCAGCCGGTGGTGCCCGCCGAGAAGTCGTCGGGCGGCCGCGCTGTGGTGTGGGCGATCGTTGCGGCCCTGGCGGTGATGGGCATCAGTCTCGGTGGTGAACGCGACGGGGCGCTCGCGTGGCCGCTGGCCGGGGGAGCGTTCGTGATCGTCATCATTGCGCTGCGGCCATTGCTGCCGACAGGTTCGTTGAGCTTCCGCCGCGGACTGCCCGCCACGATCGTGTTGCGCGGCTTCTTCGCTGCTGCCTTCTTCTCGACCGAGGTCTACCTGCCTTACCTGCTGAACGAACGTTACGGTCTGCCCGCCTGGGCGGCCGGTCTCATCCTCACCGTCGGCGCGGTCTCGTGGGCGGTGGGCTCAGCGCTGCAGGGGCGACTTCCCGAATCCATTTCTCACGGCCAGGTCGTTGTTGCGGGCGCGCTCTTGCTCAGCGTCGGCATCGCTACCCAGTTCATCACTGCCTATTTCATGCTCTCGCTGTGGGTGGCTGCAGTGGGGTGGCTCGTCGCGGGCGCCGGTATGGGCATCACGTTCCCGCGGCTCTCCACCCTCGTGCTCAGCCATTCCAGCGCTCGAGACCAGGGTTTCAATAGTGCTGCGCTGTCGATTTCGGATGCCGCTGGTGGCGCCATTGCGATCGCCTTCAGCGGTCTCGTCTTCGCTGCCGTCGGCGGGCTCGTGGACGGGGCGGGCTTCGTCGCTGCGCTCGGTCTCGCCGCAGTCGTGGCTATTGCTTCCGTGCCGGTCGCACTGCGCGTTCGCACGTAATAAATCTCTTTGTTAAGCACTGTTTCGGTCTGTTACGGCGTGCTCTCGCGACCGCCGCGGATTGCGATTACCGTCGCCGCATGACACTTCTCACGAATGAAACCACGACCATTGATCTCGCTGCCGACCGTGCAGCCCGACTCACCGCTGCCGGCGCTGCCTGGAACTCGCGAATTGCTGCCAAGCCAGCCGCAGCCGAACTCACGTACGCCGTCACCGGCAAGGGGGTCGGCTCTGTCGGCACCGTACTCAAGGCAGGAAAGCATGTCTTCCACATCGACGAGCCCGAGGGACTCGCCGGGGATGATGTTGCCGCCAGCCCCGTTGAGATTGCTCTTGGCGCGCTGATCGCCTGTCAGGTAGTCGTCTTCCGTCTCTACGCTCAGGCGCTAGACATCCAAGTAGATGACATCTCGGTCAAGGCTGAGGGTGACCTCGATGTTCGCGGCCTCTTCGGAATCGACGAGAACGTGCGCAACGGCTTCGGCGCCATCCGTCTCTTCGCGACCATCACCGGTCCAGAGTCGCAGGAACGTTACGACGAGTTGCGTGACGCAGTCGACGCCCACTGCCCCGTACTCGACCTGTTCGCGAACCCCACCTCAATCACCACTCAGGTGGTCAAAGGCTAAGGGCACCCCATGATGATGCCCTCTGACATGCTCGACCGGTAGCTCAGGCTACCGGTCGAGTTTTTTAACTCCCGTGCCGGTTGAGGCCCGCACTGCCAGCCAGCACAACCGCACAATCCCGCCCCGAACGGGGTAGACCGTTTCGCGCCGCCAGCTTCAGCACGCCCCCTACGCTGGAGATATGAGCCGCACAACCGAGCCACGTCCCTGGATTAAACGTCGCTCGAGTCAGATCGGCTTAGTCGCTTTGTCTCTCGGTATTGCTGCTGCTCTCGTCTGGACGCTGAGCCCCTGGCCCGCAGCACTGCTCATCCGGGCGATGTTCGAGGCCGATGCCTCCAAGGTTGTCGCCGAGATGGAAGGCCACGCCACGACTGTT
The DNA here is from genome assembly GCF_015864575.1 of Salinibacterium sp. SWN248. GTDB lineage: Bacteria > Actinomycetota > Actinomycetes > Actinomycetales > Microbacteriaceae > Rhodoglobus. Next base: position 1,318,815 of record NZ_JADYWW010000001.1, read on the forward strand.
CCCCTCACCGCGACGCTGGATGAGGTGTACGGCGATGCGGGCGCGGAGACCTCGCTCGATGTCTATTCTCCCGCCGCGTCATCCGGCCCCCTCGCGACTGTCGTCTGGATTCACGGTGGTGCCTGGATCTCGGGCGACAAGTCGAACATCACCCCCTACGCCCGCAATCTGGCCGCCGAGGGATTCACTGTTGTCGCGGTGAACTACACGGTGGCGCCCGATGCGATCTACCCCACTGCGCTCACTCAGCTGAACGAGGCGATGGGCTATCTCGTTGACAATGCTGAGCGCCTGCAGATCGATCCCGACAACATTGTGTTCGCGGGAGACTCTGCTGGTTCTCAACTCAGCGCCCAACTCGCCACGGCCATCACGAACCCCAGCTATGCGACGACGCTCGGGCTCACACCAACCCTGAGCGCTGACCAACTGAGCGGAGTCATTCTCAATTGCGGCATCTATGACGTCAGCGGCATCCCTAATGCTCCGGGGCTTGGCGGTTGGGGTTTCCGCATCGCGTTGTGGGCGTACATCGGCGACAAGGACTGGTCTGATCAGCCCGGTGGCGACGAGATGTCGGTCATTGACGATGTAACGGCTGACTTTCCGAGCACGTGGATCTCCGGTGGCAACGCTGATCCGCTCACCCCCTCGCAGTCGGTGGCCTTCGCTGACGCCCTCGACACTCTCGGGGTCGACACCACACGTGTGTTTTACGCGGACGATCACGCCGCGCAGTTGCCGCACGAGTACCAGTTCCACCTTGATTTTGAGGATGCTCGCTCTGCATTCGACTCGACGGTCGCCTTTGTGAAGTCCGTCGAGCAGTAACTCGCCAGTAGCTCGTCAATATCGCGACTGCAGACTGTCGAGTACGCTCAAAGTATGAAGCCCGAGTTCGAGTTCACGTCTGAGATCACGCCGTGGTCGTCGAAGCCGAGCGTCTATTTTGTGCAGGTGCCGCCGGATGTCGGAGCCGACGTTAAAGAGATCCCGTCACCGCCGCGGGGGTTCGGTGCCGTCGCGGTAGAGGTCACTATTGGCTCCACCACGTGGACGACGTCGATCTTTCCCAACAGCAGCGTGGAAGACAGCTTCTTCCTCCCCGCGAAAGCCGCTGTGCGCCGCGCTGAGGGTCTAGAGCTCGGTGACACGGTTCAGGTGGCTATTCAGCTGATTTAGCGGGCTGCAGCGCGCGTGGTAGCCGCTGCGGTGTGGGCAAGGGCTACGCCGGCCACACCCCGATGATGATCGCCATAACCACAATCGTCACGAACTCGTGGCTCACATTCAACACGGTGAGGCCGTTGGGGCGCCCATCGAACTGGTCGTGAGTGATGAAACGTGCCGCGGTGAATCCGCCCCACAACACGATGCTGGTCAAGACCGTGTTGAGAAAGAAGCTTCCGCCGTAGAAGTCAGAGGCGATGAACGCGGCGCCGGCAAGAATCCAGGCCGTAAAGAAACTCACGATGACCGTGACCACAATTGGTCGAACGGCATCCGCGGTGTTGCCGCTGGGGGTGACGTTGGCCGCTTTCATCCAGTAGTTACCAAATACGCGCGGGGAATACCAGATGGTGCCGACGATCATGCTCGATAGCGTCGCAAGAATGACGGCGATGTAGTTAATTTCGGGAACCATGACAACCTCCGGTCGATAACGGTCACCGAAGCCTACTCTCCGAGCGACTAGCCGGTAATGCTCTCTTCGAACCGTTGAATCGGGTCGTACCAGCCCTGCTCGAGCACGTAGCTCTGGAACTGCTTGTCGAGGCCCAGAATTACCGCGAGACCAACCACTAGCAGAATGATGCCGATCACGCGCTTGAAGACACCGTTGGGGTTGGCGAGCCAGCCGAGTTTGCGAGCGAATGCCTGACCGAGAAACGCGATCATGAGCAGTGCGACGGCGAGGCCGATGGCATACACCACGATGTAGAGCAGGCCCTCTGCGAACGAGACCGGCAACACTGTGGCCAAGATGAGCGCATAGGTGGGGGAGCAGCTGCTGAAGGTCGGGCCGAGTGCTGCACCGAGCATCACATCTCCGCCAAGACCGCCGCGCGAATACGAGCGGTTCATGACAGCGTTCGCCCGGTTCTGGATGCCGGTGGCGAGCATGAATCGTTCCCACAGCGCCGGGAACACCAGCGTGAGTCCGAAGATGATGAGGATGCCGCCGGCAATGATCTGCCACACCAGCTGCGGGATTCCCAGCAGAGCTGTCGTTGCTTTGAGCAGCAGGGTGAAGATGATCACCGACCCTGCGAGGCTCACCGCGATAACCACAGGGCGGAACCACTGGCGTTCAGCCACCGTGGAGTCACTACTGGTGCGCGCGATCGAGCCACCCACGATGACCGGCAACAGTGGCAGCACGCAGGGCGCAGCAACCGTCAGAACTCCCGCCACAAACGAGAGCAGAATCAGGCTGAGCATCGGGGCCTAGCCGAGGGCGGTGAGAACCGCGTTCAACGTGGGTTCGACGGTCGCAACAAAGTTGTCTTGTACCTTTTCGCCGTTGGCATCGACCTCAACGAACGTGGTCTGCTGGGTAACGCCGTATTCGGCGCGGAGATCCTGGTTGGTGTCGTAGTCGACCTTCACGATCGTGATTCCAGAGGGAACGCCCGAAGCCTTGATGTCGCCGTCGGCGGAGACGCACTGGGGGCACCACGTGGCGTGGAAGAACAGGATGACGCGACCATCGGCATCCGCAATGGCCGAGGGGCTGTAGTCGACGTAGTCACCGCCGCCATCGTTCTCGATGGCAACAGCGTCGTCGGTCTCGGCGCCGGAGTCGCTTGAGCTCTCCGAACTTTGAGCTGCGCTGTTAGCGGCAGGCGACTCGCTAGAGTCGTTCGAGTTCTGGGCTGAGACGATCCAGACTGCTGCAATAACAACGACGGCAAGAGCAACAATGACCGCGACAATTCGCTTGTTCATGCCTCTAGTAACGCACGCGGCCTCAAAATACTTCCGCGGCTGGCGAAATTTCTCTGGTTATACCCAGACTTCAGCGGTGTGCGAATACAGCTTGAGATCGCCGAAAGTCAGGGCACCTGTGAATCTGGCTCGCGTATACGGGAGCAAAACCATGAGCGCTGCGCCCGCTTTGTGCTCGACTCTCACTTCAATGGCGTCAGACTTGAGCGACGCAATTCTCGTGTTCGAGACGATGGCGCTGCAGCGAGAAATGGCCGCCATCTGGCGCAACTGAGTCACGGTTTGCGCAATCAGTTTCTCGGCATCTAGGTGCTTCTTCTTCAATGCTTCGTCAGCAGTCATTTCAAGCACCCGGCCGCTGCCATCCGTCATCAGCGCGAACGTCATGAACTCACTCGCATGGCCCAAATGGCTTCGTGCCACATTGAGCGCAGAGTCGAGAATTCGATCAACGTCAGCCTGCTGCTCGGCGTTGAGCGCGTCCCTCCACGATTTCATATTCCAAACCGTAGCGACTCTCACACCCGCTTGTCCTGCGAAGCGCCCAAATCACCCGCGTTTTGGTGTCAAGACTGATTCTCACGTTGTGCACTCGATTGCGCCGATTTTCCACGTTCGTCGCACCGCTGCGCTAACGTCGAACCATGCAAAAAGCGCAGCTAACCAGTGCACAGCGGGGCCATTCTCTTGTTGCGGGAGCGGTTGCCCACGCCTTCTTCGCTGTGGGTTGGCTCATGCTCGGCTTCGTCGCCCTCGGCGGGGGACTCACTCTGCTCGTCGGTGGCACAGCAGCGGGAGTGAGCGGTCTCTTTGGCGATGTGCCGGCGGTGCGTGACGTGGTGAGCGGTGCGGGCAGTGTGATCGGCACCGTGATTATCGTGGTCGCCATCGTCGCGCTTCTCTTGGTGGCGCTCGCTGCATTTGCGAGCATGTTCTTGCTCAAGCGCGGCGGCGTTCGCAAACCGTGGCAGGTCACCTTCCAGTCCCTCGGCATTGTTGCGCTGCTCGATGTCCCCCTCTTTGTGGCCTATCTCACGATCGCGGCGAATGTCACCGACTCTGCTGTTGGCGGCACGGTTCTTCTCGGCCCCGTCGTCGGTATCCTCGGCTCCGCCATTGTCGGCGCCCTGGTCTGGTGGTGGATGGCATGGTCGCGTCGTGGATCAGCATCCACATTTGCTGGTGTCACAGCTACGGCATCCGCGACCGCCGTTCCGACTCAGCAAGCACCGAGCGTCGATGGGGATACTGGCAGCCACGAAAAGTAGTCGTTCGAGTTTCAGCAGTATCGAGCAGAGAGTGCATGATGACGGCACGGATTGAAACACTGATCATCCTCGGAGCAGGCGGAGACCTCACGTCGCGCTTACTCTTGCCCGGCCTTGCGTCATATCTGGGCGGTGGCGAAGCGCAAAAACTCACTCTCATCGGCGTGGATCGTCAAGAAATGGATGACGCGGCCTGGCAGAAGCGCGTCGCGACATCGTTTGCGGCTCAGGCTTCGCCCGCTGCTGACGCCGTGGCCAGTGCAGCGCACTACGTGCAGGCCGACGTCACTGACGCGCAACAAGTGCGCGACGTGATCGAGTCGGCTACCGGCCGTGTGGCGTTGTATTTCGCCTTGCCTCCGGCGGTCGCCCATCAGGTTGTTTCGGTGTTGGCGACCATTGATTTGCCCGAGGGGATTGTGCTTGCCCTTGAGAAGCCCTTCGGAAGCGATGAGGCCAGCGCTCGTGATCTGAACCGCGTGTTGCAGACGATCGTGCCAGAACAGCAGGTCTTCCGGGTTGATCATTTCTTGGGCAAGTCGACGGTGCTGAACCTTATCGGTTTGCGGTTCGCTAACCGTGTCTTCGAGCCGCTCTTGGCCGCACCTAATGTGGCAAAGGTCGAGCTAATTTTTGATGAGGCGCTCGCGCTCGAAGGTCGGGCTGGCTATTACGACCGCGCCGGCGCTGTGGTCGACATGATCCAAAGCCACTTGCTGTTGGTGATGGCGCTTACTGCGATGGAACCACCGGCGAGCGTGAGCTCAGAAGACTTGCGGGGGTCGATGGCTCAGGTGCTGCGAGCAACGCGCGTGCAGAGTATCGACGGCACGTGCGCTCGCCGTGCGCGCTACACCGCGGGCACGATCGGCGACCGCAGCCTTCCCTCGTACGGTGACGAGAAGGGCGTGAACCCTGATTTCGGCACGGAGACTCTGGCTGAGGTCACGTTTGAGATCGATAACTGGCGTTGGGCTGGTGTGCCGTTTGTGTTGCGCTCGGGCAAGGCCATCGGCAATGCCCGTCAAGATATCGTGATTACCTTCGCGCCGGTTCCGCACCTTCCCTACGGCCTCACGGGCAGCGAAGATCCCGCGAAGCTCACTATTTCAATCAAGCCGGCAACTCTCGAACTCGATCTCATCGTGAATGGCGCTGGCGATCCGTTCACGCTCGACCGCACGCAACTCACGACCACCCTCGGCGCCCCGGCCATGAGTGCCTACGGCGAAGTGATTGCATCTCTCGTTGAGGGGGATCCAGTGTTGTCGGTGCGCGGAGATGTCGCTGAACAGTGCTGGCGAATTGTCGCTCCCGTGCTCGAGGCATTCCGCACTAATCAGGTTCCTTTGGAGGAGTACGAGGCGGGTTCGTCCGGCCCGGGATCGTGGGAGTCAGCATGACCAGCACCGGCCGTCGTGGGGTGACCGCAACCGCGCAGGCCCGCACACGAGCGAGCGCCCGCCAGGCCTACGACTACTCGGGACCGCTTGACCCTGCGCAGTTCTATCCTCGCTTCGGCCCCTTGCCGGCGGTCGTCACTGTGCTCGAGCAGTCCGGAACGTGGGATGCTGTCGGTCACACCCGACGATTAGTGCTCTCGGATGGTGGTCACGTGGTTGAGACGATTACCAACGCGGATTCTCCCGAACTTTTTGCTTACGAACTCAGCGACTTCCAGAAGCTTTTTGGCCTGCTCGTTTCGGGGGCGCGAGCAGAATGGCGGTTCGATGACCGTTCGACCGGTTCGCGCATCCGCTGGTGCTATACCTTCTTCGCGAAGCCGGGGCGAAGCTGGATCGTGTGGCTGATCATTCGCCTGTGGTGGGGGCGTTACATGCGTCGGGTGTTGCCGCCAATTGCGCGTGAAGTGGAGCGGCTCGCGGCTCGCTAGGGGAGCGCAGTTACCGAATCGTTGCCATAAATGGCGCTGTTCACATCCTGCTTCCACCCTTCTCACAACTGGCGCAAAGATGCGCTTGTGACAATGGCTGGTATGTTCCGATCGAGATTTGCCGTTGCGTTAGCCGCAGCGCTCTACTTCGCCGCCCTGGCGAGTCTCGCTTTCGTGATCGCTCCGGGCAGTAACGGTCGCTTCTGGATCTGGACCACCGTTGCGTTTATCCCCGTTGGTATTTTCTTGGTTGGAATGTTCGGTCGTCGCCGTTGGTGGGCAGCACTCGCCTTCAGCATCGTTGCCGCAGCGTGGCTCGAAGCCGCCCAGACGGTGTGGATGCCCGTCGGCTACGCGGATGTCGTTGACATTCTGCTCGCGGCTATCGGTTCCGGAATCGGTGTTTCTTCCGCCGTGGGCATCGCGCTCTGGCGAGAGCATGCCCAACGCCCGGCAGCCACCTTCGCGCAACCGTCGACGAACCTTGCGAGCTCCCGTCGCGCCTCCGCCAGCAACTCGGCGGCACCGCTTAACCTCGATCGGTGACTGACGACCGCTATTCCCACGACGTTCTCGCTGACTTCTCGATCAAACGCGGGCCAGCAGTGCTCCCGAAGGTTCCGATCGAATCCGGGATGGTCGTCGAGGTAATCGCTGACGGTTACGTGGGTGCCCTCGTTGGTTTTGCGAACGGGCTCATGGAACTCGAAGACCGTCGCGGCAGTGCGCGAGCGTTTCCTCTCGGCAGCGGCTACCTCATCGACGGCGTGGCGGTAGAGCTCGTCAAGCCCGCGCCGAAGGCTCCCGCCGCCCGCAAAACAGCCTCAGGGTCGTTTGCGGCCCCCGAGCAGCGTGCCCGCACCGCGCTCGCGAGTCGCATCTATGTCGAAGGCCGCCACGATGCGGAACTCGTCGAAAAAGTGTGGGGTGATGACCTGCGCGCCGAAGGCGTTGTCGTCGAATTCTTGGGCGGTATCAACGACCTCGAGAAGATCGTCGCCGACTTTGCACCCACCTCCGACCGCAAGTTGGGAATCTTGGTCGATCACCTTGTTCCTGGCTCGAAGGAGAGTCGAATTGCGGATGCCGTGGGGCGCGGCAAGTACGGCCAGTACGCGCTCGTGGTCGGGCATCCATTCGTCGATGTGTGGCAGGCCGTGAAGCCACAAAGCCTCGGAATTGCTGCCTGGCCATCGGTGCCGCGCACGATCGAGTGGAAGCACGGCATCTGCGAAGCATTCGGCTGGCCGCACGAAGACCAAGCCGACATTGCTCGGGCGTGGCAGTTCATTCTGTCGAAGGTCACCAACTTCGGTGACCTTGAGCCAGCGCTCTTGGGGTGCGTTGAACACCTCATCGACTTTGTCACGGTCGATCAGGACTCCTAAAGCGGCCCCGCAGCACTATCAGTCGAGCTGGGGAATCACTTCGCGGGCGAGGAAGTCGAGCTGGTCGAGATCGTGGAAGTCCATGATTTGGAAGTACACGCGTGTGAACCCGAGTGCCTGCAGCTCTGAAATTTTGTCGACGACTTCGCTGGCAGTTCCCGCGAAGCCGCCAAGACGCAGGTCGGCGGGAGTTGCGTTGGCTGCGGTAGCGCGCGTCTCGACCTGAGCTTCGGTGGCGCCGACAGCGGTCGTGCCGGCAATGGAAAGCACGAGCGTGGCGGGGTCGCGGTCGAAGTGCTCGCACGCGGCACGCACGCGGTTGATGCGCTCCTTCAGCGGTGCGATGGTTGCAAAGCCCGCGTTGTATTCGGCGGCAAACTGAGCGGTGAGCGCCGGCGTACGGCTTGGACCACTGCCGCCGATGATGATCGGCAATGGGTTCTGCACGGGCTTCGGCAGCGCGGGCGACTGGCTCAGCTGGTAGTGCTTGCCCTCATACGAGAAGGTCTTTCCGGGCTCCGTTGCCCAGATGCCGGTGATCACGTCGAGCTGCTCCTCGAGCATCCCGAATCGCTTCGCCGGGAACGGGATGCCGTACGCAGCATGTTCGCGCTCGAACCAGCCGGTGCCGAGCCCCAGCTCCACGCGGCCGCCCGACATGTCGTCGACCTGAGCCACCTGAACGGCCAAGATTCCCGGATGCCGAAAGGTCGCCGAGGAGACGAGCGTGCCCAAACGAATCGTCGAGGTTTCGCGCGCCAGCCCTGCAAGAGTCGTCCAGGAGTCCGTTGGACCAGGCAGCCCGCCGTTGCGGTCATCCATCGTCACGTAGTGGTCAGAACGGAAGTAGCCGTTGAAACCGAGCTTCTCTGCGGCTTGCGCGAGAAGAAGCTGATTGGTGTAGCTGGCGCCGTTCTGAGGTTCAGTGAAGATGCGGAAGTCCATACGCCGAGCCTATTGATGATTAGACTGGGTGGCGAACACGGGAGTCCGGTGAGCCGGGCTGAGAGGGAGCTTCTCCAAGCTTCGACCGTCGAACCTGATCTGGATCATGCCAGCGCAGGGAGCAGACACTCTTGAAACCCGTGCCATTCACTAGTGAAAGGCACGAAAGTGACCACAACAGCACCATCCTCATCCACGTCCACCCCGACGAAGCCCGGATCGCGTTTTCAGTGGCGGGTGATCGACATCGTCGTGGCGAGCGTTATTGGCGTCGCAAGCGGTTTGATCTTCGTCGTCTGGAATGTCGCCTCCACGCCGGCTCTCGCTCCCTTCGCGGCGCTCCTTCCTGGCCTGCAGGCCGTTGGCGGTGGTTTCTGGCTCTTCGCCGGCGTGCTCACCGCACTCGTCATCCGCAAGCCGGGTGCCGCGATTTACGGAGAGATGGTCGCCGCCTCCGTGTCGGCCCTTATCGGTAACCAGTGGGGTGTACTCACGCTCGTGAGCGGCTTCACACAGGGCATTGGTGCCGAGATCGTCTTCGCTGCCTTCCTCTACGCCAACTGGCGCGTCAGCGGTGCGATTCTTGCGGGCGCCGGTGCCGGCCTCGCGATGGCTATTACTGACTTGCTGCTCTGGTACCCGGGATCAGCGCTTCCCTTCATCATCATCTACACGATCGCCGCCATCGTCGGCGGGATGCTCATTGCTGGCCTCCTGTCGTGGCTCGCGACACGCGGTATTGCCGCAACCGGAGCGCTCAACCGCTTTGGTGCTGGCCGCGAGATTGCGAAACGGGTCTGAGCCCCACCACGCCTGTTGGCGTCACCGTCGCAGGATGGGGGTGGCGCCATTCCAGCAGGCTCGCTTGGGCGGTACGCGGTCTCGATCTGCGTATTGAACCGGGCGAACGCGTGTTACTCCTCGGCGAGTCCGGGGCGGGAAAGTCAACGTTTCTGCATGCCCTCGCCGGGGTAGTCGGCGACGACGAAGGCGAAACAGAAGGTTCCCTGCTCGTTGCGGGCGAGCATCCGGCCGCCCATCGTGGGCGCACCGGTCTCGTGATTCAAGACCCCGACAGCCAGGTGATCTTGGAGCGCGTCGGAGACGACGTTGCGTTCGGTTGTGAAAACTTGGGTGTTCCGCGCGACGAAATCTGGATTCGTGTGCGTGACAGTCTCGCCTCCGTCGGCCTCGAGGTTGCTCTCGACCGCAACACCAGTGCGCTCTCGGGCGGTCAGAAGCAGCGGCTCGCGCTCGCCGGGGTGCTGGCCATGCGACCCGGTTTGATCGTGCTCGACGAACCAACCGCCAATCTCGACCCCGCGGGGGTGACCGAGGTTCGGGATGCCGTCATCCGCGTCGCCGAGGCAACCGGCGCCACGATTGTGGTTGTCGAACACCGCGTCTCGGTGTGGAGCGATGTTGTTGATCGCATCGTGGTGCTCGCCGCCGGAGGGGGAGTCATCGCCGATGGCGCACCCGCCGACGTTCTCGCGCGGCAGGGTAAAGAGCTCGCCGCTCGGGGAGTCTGGATCCCGCAGTTTCCGCCACCGCGCCCGGTGCGGGCAGTGCGGGGCCCGCAACACGCGCTCCTCAGCGCTCAGCAGTTGACCGTGGGTCGCGGCAAAGAAGCCCTGGGGGCTCCGCTCGACCTCCAGATCATGAGCAGCCACGCTCTGGCAATCACCGGCCCCAATGGCGCAGGCAAGTCAACGCTCGCGCTCACCCTTGGCGGGCTTTTGTCGTCCGTCAGTGGTGCTGTCGTGGCGAGCCCGGCGCTCGCGAATGGAGCGGGCGAGCATCCGATCCGCTGGAAGTCGCGTGAACTGCTCACCCGTATCGGCACCGTGTTTCAAGATCCCGAGCACCAATTGCTGACGAGCACAGTGCGCGCAGAACTCGAAGTGGGCCCGCGGGCATTGAAGCTCCCCGAGAGCGAAGTGGATGCTCGCGTCGACGAGTTGCTCACCCGGTTGCGCCTTGACCGGCTAGCCGACGCCAACCCGTTCACTCTCTCGGGCGGCGAGAAACGTCGCCTGAGCGTCGCTACAGCCCTCGCTACGCGCCCGCAGGTGCTCGTGCTCGATGAACCTACGTTTGGGCAAGATTCGCGCACCTGGAGCGAATTGCTCGCCCTGCTGGCACGACTCGTGGATGACGGAAGCAGCGTAATCGCCGTCAGCCACGATCTCGATTTCGTCGATGCACTCGCCGACTCAACGGTCGTGCTCGAATGATCCCTATCGCGTCGGTGAATCCCGTGGCCAAACTAGGAGCAGGGCTCCTCGTGAGCCTGTTCTTGCTCGCCACGATCGACTGGGTGTCGGCCACGACCGCGCTCGTGCTCGAGCTTGCCATCATCGCGTTCTTCGGGATTGAGCCGAAACGATTCTGGCTGCGCACTTTGCCGGTGTGGGTGGCGGCGCCGCTGACCGCTCTCACGATCCTGCTGTATGGCCGCTATGACGGCACCGTGTACTTCGAATTCTTGTTGATCAGAATCAGTGATGGTTCGATCGAGCTCGCCCTCGCGACCTTCTTGCGGGTGCTCGCGATCGGCCTGCCCGCCGTCGTGTTGTTCATCTCGATCGACCCCACCGACTTCGCTGATGGCCTCGCTCAGCGACTTCGACTGCCCGACCGCTTCGTTGTTGGCGCGTTAGCAGCCGTGCGCATGGTCGGGCTCTTTCTCGAGGATTGGCGCTCTCTCGAACTAGCCCGTCGCGCTCGTGGCGTGGCAGACCGTGGTCGCCTCCGCCGTATCGCCGGTCAGGGTTTTGCGTTACTTGTGCTCTCGATCCGTCGAGGCAGCAAACTGTCTATTGCGATGGAAGCGCGCGGTTTCGGCGGCGATACGACCCGCACGTGGGCCCGGGAGTCGCCGTGGGGGCGGGCTGAATGGCTCACGCTGCTCGTGGGTCTGCTGATCGGCATTACCGCTACAGTCGTTGCCGTGCTCACGGGAAGTTGGAATCTCATTGTTGGCTAGCGCGCAGCCGCCTGCTCCGCGCTGGCGGTGTCTTATCGACGGTCGCTCTGGTTCGGGCAAGACCGAACTTGGCCGCGCCATGGCCGCAGCCTGGCCAGAGGTTCAGCTAGTGAAACTCGACGACTTTTATCCCGGCTGGGATGGCTTGGATGCCGCTAGCGCCCTCGTTCCGCGCATCCTCACCGAGTTGCGGTGGCAAGAATGGAACTGGCTCACCAACGAGCCGGGGCCTTGGCACGAGCTCGACGGCGATCGCCCCCTCGTGCTCGAGGGAATCGGTGCCCTGAGCCGCGCATCCGCCCCTCTCGTCGACCACAGCATTTGGGTCGAGCTCGACGACGCCTCACGCAAGAAGCGGGCCCTCGACCGCGACGGAGACACCTACGCCCCACATTGGGAGCGGTGGGCACGCCACGAGCTCCGCTTTATGGCGCGCGAGAACCCCCGTGAACTGGCGGATGAGACGCTCGACGGTGTCGATATCTCACGCTGGTTCGCTGGGCGTTAGTTGGACTTGTTCCACACCTGAATGAGGTCGGTTCCGCGCGGGTTGACCGTCATCACGTCCCCTTCGCAGGTGAGCACTAGCCCGAGCATGTCATCGAAGTCGCTGCGGGGAATCGTGTACTTCAACTCTTCGACAGGCTCATCGGCGAGCACTGCCGTGGTATCGACCGTGTAATCGGAGATGTCCCAGTCGCGGGGGATCGCGACATCCACGTTGATGAGGGCCTTGCCGACGACGGTTCCCGTGTAGGACTGGGTGATCGTCATGACTTGATCTGTCTTGGGCTCAGCGCTAATTGTGAACACGAGGTCTGACTCGATCGTGAGAGCACCAGTGCTCTCCCACGTGAGAGTTTGTCCGCCGCTAGGTTCAACAGCCTTCGCCGGAACGTCTTCAGCGGGTAGTTCTGCCAGAAGCTTTTCAGCGAGATCAGCAGTGTCGAGCGTCCACGTGTGACCCATCGCGCACAATTCCATGGCCGTAGGCGGCTCGCTGGTATCGGCGGGTTCGATCAGTGCGCAACCAGACAGCACCAGCAGTGCGGCGGGGGCCATCAACAACGCACTCGCGCGCTTGCTCGAAATCATCAATCCTCCTGAGGTTCGTGACACTCACGAAATCCTACGCGGTCAGGACCGGATGTCGGCTCACCGACCGCTAGGCCCAGCCGAGTTCATGCAATTGCTCGTCATTGATGCCGTAATAGTGGGCGATTTCGTGCACGAGAGTGATGTGAATCTGTTCTTTCAGCTCGTCGAGCGACTCGCTCACGGCCAGCAGTGGTTCCCGAAACAGGACGATGCGGTCGGGCAATTCGCCAAAGCCGTACTGACCGCGCTCGGTGAGGGCAACACCGTCGTACAGGCCGAGCACCGAGAGCGACCCATCGTCGGGGCGATCTTCGGTCACAAATACGACGTTCTCAAGCCTCTCAACGATCTCGTCAGAAAGTGCATCAAGACCTTCGACAACGAGCGTCTCGAACTGTTGGGCATCGAGATTCTCCATAAACCCAGCTTGCCAGCTTCTGCTGGGAGAAATGACAGTGCGCTCTCCGGTGAAACTCCCGTTGTGGTCTTAGCAAACCGATAGAAACTTTCTTTAGCGTCGCACTCATGCAAAGAAAAAAGTTATGGGGCGTAGTCAGCACTACCGTCGTTCTCACTCTTACACTCGCGAGCTGCTCCGTGGGTTCGACTGACACGGCAGGAAGTACAGGGACCACCGACTTTGTGAACGTGAGTCTCACGACTGAAGCGGACTCGTTTTTCGACTCTGCTGTTGTCCACTCGATCGAAATTGACGTCGATAGCGACGAGGTTCTGGCGATGGTCGAGACGTATCTCGATTCCGGCGATAAGGAGTGGCTGGAAGCGACCGTGGTTATCGACGGCACGACCTACGAGCAGGTGGGAATCAAGCTCAAAGGAAACTCGAGTTTGCGCGGAGTAACCGCGGACACTCCCATTGAAGAATTGCCCTGGAGAATTCGTCTCGACAAGTATGTTGACGGACAAAGCATCGAGGGAGTCACCGATGTTGTGGTGCGCTCCAACAACACTGAGACCTCACTGAACGAGGCTGTTGCTCTTGAGACGTTGAGCGCGGCTGGGTTGGCGAGCGAAGAATCAGTTGCGACACGGTTCTCCGTGAACGGAAGCGAAGAGACTCTGCTTCTCACTGTCGCGGTGCCGAACCAATCATGGATAGAACGAAACTACGAGGCCGGCTTGCTGCCCTCGGATGATGGCATCCTCTGGAAGGCAGAGAGCGAAGGCGATTACTCCTGGTTAGGTGACGACCCGGAGCTCTACACGGACGTGTTTGATCGCGAGGCCGGAGATGATGACTACGAGCCCCTAGTCGACTTTCTCGATGTCGTAAACAACACGACAGACGAAGAGTTTGTCGATCAACTTTCCGACGTTCTCGACGTGGAATCCTTCGCGCGCTATCTCGCGGTTGAAGATCTCATTGACAACTTTGACGACATTGATGGGCCTGGCAACAACTCGTACCTGTATTACGACCCAGATTCTGGACTCATGTCAGTCCTCGCCTGGGACCATAACTTGGCGTTCGGCACGGTAAACGAAGCCGGCGGCGCTACCGCGGGCGGCGCAGCACCTGAAGGTGAGCTTCCCGAAGGTGAGCGTCCGGGCGGCGCCGCTGAGGGTGCTGCTCCCGGAGGCTTGCCTGCCGAAGGCGGCGGGGATGCCGCAGGCGGTGGACAGTCTCAGCAAGGCAACAACATTCTGACAACACGGTTCACAGAAACTCCGGAGTTTGCTGCGATGTACGAGGATGCGCTCGACGAGTTGCAGGAGGAGATTTTCGAGAGCGGGCAATTTGCCAGCATCGTGGAGTCGCGCTCCGAAACGCTTGCTGACGAGGCAGCTGATCTCATCGACGGCGCAGTGCTGGAATCCGAAACGGAAGCGATACTTGCCTACTCGTCCGGTGAAGTGCAAGAAACCACGGCAGGGCAAGGCGGTGCTCAAGAAGGCACGCGACCGGGCGGTCGATGATTCATAGGTCGCTCGCTGCAGGGCGCCGGTAAAAACAAAAATGAGGCCCAACCCCTCGCGAGACATCGTGCTCGTCTCGAGGGGTTGGGCCTCATTATCTTGGGGTGAACGACGGGGCTCGAACCCGCGACTTCCGGCTCCACAAGCCAGCGCTCTACCAACTGAGCTACGCCCACCAAGGTTGTTTTTCGCCCTGCGGCGATAAGCAACTGTATAAGTGTATTACAACCGCGGAGCGAATCCAGCCACTACGTCAGCAGAAATTGCTTGAACCTGTTCTGTCGTCGGTCCTGGCTCGCCCACAAAGACCGCTTTGCGGTAGTAATCGAGCTCACGAATCGATTCGAGAATGTCGGCAAGAGCCCGATGTCCTCCGTTTTTGTCTGGGGCGTTGAAGTACACGCGCGGGAACCAACGCTTCGAGAGCTCTTTGATCGACGACACATCGACGCTGCGGTAATGCAGGTGAGTGTCGACGCGTGGCATGTACTTGGCCAAGAAGGTGCGGTCGGTGCCAATGGTGTTGCCGGCCATCGGGGCGGTGCGGGCGTTGGGCACGTAGCGCACGATGTACTCGTTCACGGCGAACTCGGCGTCAGCAAGAGAAACCCCGTTGGGCATCTCTTCGATGAGTCCGCTCGAGGTGTGCATGGCGGTGACGAACTCGCCCATATTTTCGAGAGCAGCCTCACTGGGCTTGATGACAATCGTCATACCCTCATCGACGGGAACGAGGTCGTAGTCGGTGATCACCACCGCAACTTCGACGAGTTCGTCGATTTCGACATCCAATCCCGTCATCTCGCAGTCGATCCAAACCAGATAATCAGCGTGTGATGCCATGACCCGATTCTACCGCTCCTGAAATGTCACCAGCGTTCGTCCACTCTTGTCTGGTAAACCTGTGGTCATGAGCGAATCAACCCCCACTCTCGCGCACGGCGACGAGTACATCGTGTTTTTTGTCGGCGGCCCGTACAACGGCCAGAACGATACGCGTATTGCGACCGAGGAGGGATGGGATGATTATGTGACGCTGATCGCTGCAGACGCTGTAGGTTCCGAAACGCAATTGCGTTACGAATCTCCGGTAGCGAAGCAGGTCGGCGACAAAGTCCACGTGACATATACGTGGGATCAGGCCGATAGCGACCCTCTGGAAGACCTTGACGAACGAAACGACCTCTAACAACAGCATCTCTGAACAGCCAACGGTGCTGTTCTTTTCGTCTGCCTTTTGTGACCCGTGTGCGACGGCGCGCCGAACCCTCGACGAGGTGGCGCGCCTCGTGCCGGCGGTGACCTATGCAGAATTGGATGTCGCGCGTGAGGCAGAGCGAGCCGAGCAGGCTGGCATCACCTCTACGCCCACCATCGTGATTGTGTCTGCGCAGGGCGAAGAAATTTTTCGCGCTCAGGGTGCGCCAACGCTCAACCAGATGCTGGTGGCGCTCGCGAAAGCCATCTAGCGACTAACGCGCTATCGTTTAACGCGTATACCCCGCCCTCGTAGCTCAGGGGATAGAGCAGGAGCCTTCTAATCTCTTGGCCGCAGGTTCGAATCCTGCCGAGGGCACCGCATCGAAGGGGATGGTCCTGACGTGAACACACCGAACAAAACGGCCCCCACCACGGTCACCGTTGCCGAGTTCATCGACTCCGTGCCGACCGAACGGCGGCGGGATGAGGCGCAGACTCTTCTGGATATCTTTGGCCGTGTCTCTGGCCAGCCTGCAGTGATGTGGGGCACATCCATCATTGGGTTCGGCTCTAGTCACTATCGGTATGCCACCGGTCGTGAGGGAGATACGGCCACGATTGGTTTTTCTCCGCGCAAGGCCACAATCTCGCTGTACACGGCTCGCAATTTTCGGGAGTTCCCGGAGCTGCTTGAGCGACTGGGAACCCATGAACTGGCGGTGGGCTGTCTTTATGTCAAGAAGTTGGCGGATGTCGATCTTGCGGTTCTCGAGGAGTTGCTGACGCGAAGCTATGAGGTCGCCCGTTTTGATTACGATGCGCTCGCCGAGGATGACTGAGGCTCCGGCGTGAACCGTAGGCGGGCTCTCCTGGCGGCCGCGGTAGCTGGTGTGGCGCTAATCACCGTCTCGGGGTGCATCGCAGGGCCGGAGCCGACGGTCGCAGTTTTCGAGGTCCCCAGTGGTGGTCAGTTCACGATCGAGCTTGTGACCCCGGAACTCGTTGAGCATGCTCAGGCACTGCTGGCGGGGGAGAACCTGGCCGCGGTGCCTCAGGGAGTCGTCGTGCGGGAACCGTCGTCGGTAAACATGCCGTGGTCGTGGCACATCGACCCTGCCACGCTTGAGTTCACCAACATCACGACCGAGGCGTGCGATGGTATTCCGCAGTATGTCGAGGATGAGATTCTGACCTCAGACAGTTTTTGTCCGTGGTCTGCTCGTGTTATTGCGGTTGAGGGACCTGACGCCTAGGCCGTGTGGTGGTCCACGTTGTTAGTCGCGCTCGGGAGTGATGACGACTGTCGGAGTCGGTTCCGAGCCTGACGCGGTAGCGGAAGACGGCGGTGTGGACGAACCCGTAGACGGTGTTGAGCTGCCTTCGGCGGCTTGACGCGACGCCCATTCTTGCTGCTTGACGACGAGCTCGTCTTCGGCTTCGCCGGTTTCGTATTTCCAGCTGGCGAGGTCTTGAGCGAAGAGCTTCTTGGCGCGACCGGGACGGGCTTGCCAATCGATGAGGCCGTCTTGCAGCTCTGCGAGGTCTTGTTCGGCCTGGAAGCTGTAGTTGACGGAGTTCTTCTTCATGGCCGCGAGCTTGTGAGAAGCCCAGTCGGCGGCGATGTTTGCACCCTTGAGGGGGAGGAGGCGCACTCGAACTTCGGCTTCGCTTGCCTGGTAGTCGACGTGCTCTTTTTCGCCGGCGGAGAGAGTGCTCCAGGCAGCAGCGCGACGGCCCGATGAAATAAGAGCAGCGACGGCGGCAGCCTTGGCTTGGCGGTCTTGGTGGCCGATAAGGCGACGCAGCGAAGAGCGCGCGATAAGCCCGACAATGATTCCTCCGACAACGATCGCGAGGAAGGGCACTAGAGCGTTCGTAACAAACGTCCAGCCTGCATCGGAGTTGAACCAGTCGACGATGTCGTTCCACCACTCAAGAATCATGTTGGCACTGTAACCCGGCTAGCGCACGTGACCCGATAGCGACAGGCGCGTCACATCAAAACCGGAAGATATCGAGCGCATCGTCGATGGTCCAGAAATCGCCGAGGGGCAAGAAGCGACGCTGGCGTTGCAGCATTCGCTTGGCTTGAAAGCGGAATCCTGCCGCAGATTGCCAGCGGTGAACGTAGCCCAACACTTCGCCATCTTGGCGGGTGATGCGCCACAGATCGTCGTTGAGTTGAATAGTCACAACGCTTGAGCGAATCGAGCGCGTAGGGCCAGCGAAATCGAGAGTGGTGGTCATGGGTGCTCCTGACAAATATCGAACGCGAATGTGTGTAATTCGAATATATGTTCGAACGCTGACATTTGTCCGTTAGGAGCACCTCAATGACGAGGTTGGGTTAGCGCAAAGCTGTACCGTCGACCGCGAGCGGCTCGATGGCGGCAAGTTCGGCATCCGTCAATGCTGGGCCTTCGAGGGCGGCAAAGTTGTTCTCCAATTGCGAGACGCTGCTGGCTCCGACGAGAGCTGAAGTGATCTGCGGATGCCGCAGCACCCACGTCAGCGCGAGCTGAGCAAGGCTTTGTCCGCGGTTATGAGCGATCTCGTTGAGGGCGCGAACACGCTGCAGGTACGTGTCGCTAAGGGCTCCGGGTTGAAGCCAGCGACCTTCAGCGGCGCGAGAACCTTCGGGGATCGTGCCGTCCATGTAGCGGTCGGTGAGTAGCCCCTGAGCAAGCGGCGAGAACACGATGCTGCCGGCGCCGATCTGGTCGAGTACGGGGAACAGCCCGTCTTCGATGTGCCGATCAAACATGTTGTAGCGGGGCTGGTGAATCGTGAGCGGAATGCCGTATTCGGCGAGTGCTTCTTGCGCGGCGAGGGTCTGTTCGGGGGTGTAGCTAGAGACGCCGACGTAGAGCGCCTTGCCCGAGTTCACGGCCGTCGCGAGGGCGCCCATGGTTTCTTCGATGGGAGTCTCGGGGTCGGGGCGGTGGTGGTAATAAATGTCGACGTAGTCGAGGCCCATGCGGGCGAGGCTGGCGTCGAGCGAGGAGATCAAGTACTTGCGCGAACCGAAGTCTTGGTACGGGCCCGGGCCCATGTCGAAGCCGGCCTTCGTCGAGACGATCATTTCGTCGCGGTAGGGGACGAAATCGTCGGCGAAAATCTCGCCAAAGTTGCGCTCGGCGGCGCCGATTTCAGGGCCGTAGTTGTTGGCCAGATCGAAGTGGGTTATGCCGAGGTCGAACGCGCGGCGCAGGATCGCTCGTTGCGTTGCGCGGGGGCGGTCATCGCCGAAGTTGTTCCACAATCCCAACGAGATCGCGGGAAGTGTGAGGCCACTGCGGCCTACGCGGTGATATTCGGTGGTGTCATATCTAGTGGGGGAGGCTTCGTAAGGCATTCGTTCAGCATATGCCCAGCGACTGAGGGAACACAGCACGCGAGGTGTGCGTTGTATGAGACATCCAGCCCAAGAAAGTAGGCTCAACTTATGCACACATTTCATCTCGCAGGCGGCTGTTTCTGGTGCCTCGACGCGGTCTACCGCACCCTTAACGGCGTCACCGACGTAGTCTCTGGATACACCGGCGGCACAGTGCCCAACCCCAGCTATGAGCTGGTTTGCACTGAGACCACGGGCCACGCGGAAGCGGTTGCGGTTACCTTTGACCCTGAGGTCATCCCCGACGAAGTAATTCTCGACGTGTACTTCACCCTCCACGACCCGCGCCAGTTGAACCGTCAGGGCAACGATGTTGGTTCGTCGTACCGTTCGGCGATGTTTTATGAGGATGACGAACAGAAGGCGCTCTTCGAGGCGGCCCGTGACCGCGCATCCGAGTATTGGGATGGCGGCATTGTCACCACGATCGAGCCTCTCGACACCTACTACAACGCTGAGTCGTATCACCAGGACTTCTTCGCGCAGAACCCCGGCCAGGGGTATTGCATGGCGGTTGCGTTGCCCAAGGTCAACAAAATTCGTTCATCGTTCTCGAGCTACATCAAGTAGTACTCGGCAGCGACACAATCTGTGCGCCGTCTCGCACGAAGGTCTTTATCTTCGTCGCGAGGCGGCGTACGGTCGTTAACGAACGACACTGGCGTCGCTTTCTTACTAATTCGAAGGAGGTTCGGAAATGACAAACCACACTCTGACCGGACAAACCTGGGTGGCATTCACGCAGGCGGGAGCAGTTGGCTCGGTGCACCGGGTAACAGACGGGTTCACCTTCAAGTTATTGAAAGACGAAGACTATCGAGCGGTGTATCCGACTCTGGATGCCGCGAAGGCTGCCCTGCACGCAAACCTGCTTCCCGGCACGGCGTGGCCTGAGTTCCGCGAGCACTAGGCTGACCGACCACTTCTCCTGATAGCGGGCGCGGTGTGTCCGGCATCCACAGATGCTTTCACGCACCTCGCTCGCTTTGGCGTGCTGACGAACACTGGTGTCAGACGGATGCCGGGTCGGCTTCCCGGCACGAGTGTCGGCCCGCATCTGTCTCCCACATCGGCCGCGTTGTTCGCTTCGTGGCCCAGACCAAGGAGCAGATATGTCAGACACCATTACCGTTTCGGGGCTCGTCGCGACGACCCCACGGCACATCGTCACGAGCGAGGGCCTGCCGATTACATCATTCCGGCTCGCATCTACGCAGCGTCGGTTTGACCGCAGCAATCAGCGGTGGATCGACGGCGAAACCAACTGGTACACGATCACCTCGTTTCGCCAGCTCGCGATCAACAGCGCTACGTCGATCGGTAAGGGCGATCGCGTCGTGCTCAGCGGGCGGCTGAAGATTCGCGAATGGGAGAACGCTGACCGCAGCGGCACCAACATTGAGATTGAAGCAGACTCGCTCGGTCACGATCTCATGTGGGGCACTGCTCAGTTTTCTCGAACCATCTCCAGCGTGAGCTCAGCGAGTCACCAGACCGAGAGCGACGATACGTTCCCCGCAGCTGACGCTGACGCTGACGCTGACGCTGACGCCGCTGAAGAAGGCAAGCTCGTTGCAGCGGGAAGCAGCGCAGTCAAACCCTTCTGAGCGGATCGTGCGCGCAAGCAATCTAGACTTGATGCGGCCCTGAAGTCTCGTGGCCGATGAAGGGAATGCAATGCGCGTACGACCCACTCGCCGACTCGGTGCAGTTCTTGCCCTTACCTTGGCGGCAGCAGTCGCGCTCAGCGGTTGCGTAGCGGAGACGCCCGAACCGACAGCAACCCCCACAACATCAACGACGCCGGCTCCCGAAGCCAGCGAGACTGCCCCCATGCTGCGCCCCGGCGAGAATGCCGTCGCTAATCGTCGATTCTTCGACCAGATCAACACCGAGTACTTCGAAGCGAACGGTCGCGGAGATGGCCGCAGCATCGTCGACAACCTCATCGAAAACGGTTTCGAGAAGCAAGACATGGAAGTTACTGCAGACACCACTGCAATCGGCCTCGCCACAGACTCCATCGTGGTCTCCGTGCGCATCAAGGGAGAGTGCCTGCTTGGCCAGTTTGCTCCCGATAACTACGTCTCATCCATCGAACCGCTTTTGGGCACCGGTGGCTGTCTTGTCGGAAAGACGCGCGCAATCGACTGGTAGTCCCTAATCGGGTTCGACTCACGCTCAGCGCTCCGTAGAATGGTCACATGGCCGAATTCATTTATTCCATGGTGCGCGCGCGAAAAGCGGTCGGCGACAAGCTCATCCTTGACGACGTCACAATGTCGTTCTATCCCGGCGCGAAGATTGGTGTGGTCGGCCCTAACGGTGCCGGTAAGTCCACAATCCTCAAGATCATGGCGGGCCTCGACATCCCCAGCAACGGTGAAGCCCGCCTGAGCCCTGGGTATTCCGTCGGCATTCTCATGCAGGAGCCCGAACTCGACGAAACCAAAACGGTTCTCGAAAACGTGCAAGAAGGCGTTGGACCGATCAAGGCCAAGGTTGACCGTCACGCGGCCATTGGCCTCGAAATGGCTGAGCCAGACGCCGACTTTGACGCGCTCATGGCTGAAATGGGTTCGCTTCAGGAAGACATCGACGCTGCTGATGCGTGGGACCTCGACTCCCAGCTTGAACAAGCAATGGATGCCTTGCGCACCCCGCCAGGAGACTGGCCCGTCAACAAACTCTCCGGCGGAGAGAAGCGCCGTGTTGCGCTCACCAAGCTGCTCCTTCAGAAGCCTGACCTGCTGCTTCTCGATGAGCCCACTAACCACCTCGATGCCGAAAGTGTTCTTTGGCTCGAGCAGCACCTCTCCAAGTACCCGGGCGCCGTACTGGCCGTAACCCACGATAGGTACTTCCTCGACCACGTCGCCGAGTGGATTGCTGAAGTTGACCGCGGTCACCTTTACCCCTACGAGGGCAACTACTCCACCTACCTCGAGAAGAAGCAAGAACGTCTCCAGGTTCAGGGCAAGAAAGACGCCAAGCTCGCGAAGCGTCTCTCGAGCGAACTCGAGTGGGTGCGCTCCAACTCCAAGGGCCGCCAGACCAAGTCGAAGGCTCGACTCGCACGCTACGAAGAAATGGCGAACGAAGCGGAGAAGACCAGAAAGTTGGACTTCGAAGAAATCGTCATCCCGATGGGGCCACGCCTCGGCGCGCAGGTCATCGACGCCAAGAACCTCAAGAAGGGTTTCGACGAGCGCATCCTGATCGATGGGCTCAGCTTCACCCTTCCCCGCAACGGAATTGTGGGAGTGATTGGCCCGAACGGTGTCGGTAAGACCACGCTGTTCAAGACCATCGTGGGGCTTGAGCCGCTCGACTCTGGAGACCTGAAGGTCGGCGAAACAGTCGACATCTCGTACGTCGACCAGACTCGTGGCGGTATCGACCCCAACAAGACGCTGTGGGAAGTTGTTTCTGACGGCCAGGACTACATCCAGGTCGGCAAGACTGAAATTCCGTCGCGCGGGTACGTCTCGCAGTTCGGCTTCAAGGGTCCAGACCAGCAAAAGAAGGCCGGTGTGCTCTCCGGTGGTGAGCGCAACCGCTTGAACCTCGCGCTCACGCTCAAGCAGGGCGGAAACCTTCTCCTGCTTGACGAACCGACTAACGACCTGGACGTCGAGACTCTCGGAAGCCTCGAAAACGCGCTCCTCGAGTTCCCCGGCTGCGCTGTGGTGATCACTCACGATAGGTGGTTCCTCGACCGCATCGCTACCCACATCCTCGCCTATGAAGGTTCGGAAACGAATCCCGGTTACTGGCACTGGTTCGAGGGCAACTTCGACGCTTATGAAGAGAACAAGATCGAGCGTCTCGGCCCCGACGCGGCCAAGCCTCACCGCAGCGCCTACCGCAAGCTCACCCGCGACTAGCCATGAGATTGCACATCCCGCTCCCGCTGCGCTGGTCAGACGTTGACGCGTACCAACACGTCAACAACGCCGAAGTGTTTCGTCTCCTCGAAGAGGCGCGCATTCACGCATTCTGGCCAGTAGCGGGAGCGGATGCGCCCCTCACCGCCGTGCTCGATGGTCGTCCAGGCGGCGCCACCATGACGCTTATTGCGCGTCAAGAAATCGAATACCTGCTTCCGATCCCGTACATGCGCGAACCCATCGACATCCAGATGTGGATCGGGCGCGTCGGGGGAGCAAGCCTCGAAGTTTGCTACGAGATTTACACTCCCGTGGGCGTAGAGCCTCAACAACTTTTTGTTCGAGCATCCACCACATTGGTGCTTGTTGATGCTGCAACCTCACGGCCCATGCGCATTAGCCAAGCGCAACGCGCTGTATTCAACGACTACGCCGAGGAACCGCTTCAATTCGCCAAGCGGCGCTAGTCGCACGCGCTAATTCCGAAGTGCTAGCTGTCAGACGCTAGGTGCCAAGCGCTAGCTGTCAGACGCTAGTTGCCGAGCGTCGCGTCGTCGTCGCCTTCTTCATCTCTGAACTCGGCGTCGAGGTCAGTGGGCTCGAACCATTCGGCGATAGCGTGCGCGCCACGCGCTTCGAGCAGCGGAGCCGCCAGCTGGAAGAGTTCTTTGCGGCTCTCGATACCTGAGCCCAGCGGCAGAGCTACGTCGATGCCAGCAGCCTTCGCTTCGCTCGGGCTCATTCCCACACTGCCCGCAATTACCGCGAGCCACCCGCTTGGGCCTTTGGCGCCGCGCAGGTAGTCAACAACTTTGCCGTCGAGCGACTGCGAATCGAAGCGGCCCTCGCCGGTAAGAATGATGTCGGCGCTGGCGATTACCTCGCTCAACCCGATCGCATCGGCAACCAGCTGGGCGCCGGGAACCAACTCTGCGCCGAAGAGCGCCACAAGAGGAGTGGCCATACCGCCGCCGGCTCCCATGCCGGGCAGGGCGCAGATTCCGGCGGCAGAGAAGCCGCGTTCGGCAGCCAGCGGTGTCTCTGCCAGCACTTCGGCAAGTCTGGTGAGCCCGGCATCCAAGACAGCGACATCGGATGCCGAAGCCCCCTTCTGAGGCCCGAAGACGTGGGCTGCGCCCTGTTCTCCCACCAGCGGGTTGGTCACATCGACGGCGATGCGCCACTGCGTCTCCCGTGCGCCGGCGATGAGCCCGCTGAGGTCGATCGTTGAGAGGGAGGCTAGCGCGCCTCCTCCGGGTGCCAGTTCGTTGCCCTCGGCGTCGAGGAATCGCGCACCGAGCGCGCGGAGGATGCCCGTACCGCCGTCGGTGGTTGCGGAGCCGCCGAGAAAGAGCGTCACGTCGCGCGCGCCATTGTCGATGAGGCGTGCGGCGATGAGGCCGACGCCGTAGCTGTCGGCACGCAGCGCCTGCAGCGGAACATCGCTGACGTAGGGGAGTCCATTGGACTGTGCGGCTTCGATGATCGCCCGGCGACCTTCGCTGTCGAGTCCGTAGCTGGCTTCGCGTTCGCGACCGATGGCATCCACCGTCGTCATCGTGAGCGCCGGCTGGAGCCAGGCGGCCAGTACGGCATCGAGTGAGCCTTCTCCGCCGTCAGCCATGGGGAACGTGAGCACAGTGGCTGACTCGGGAAGCATTTCGCGGGCTCCACGTTCGAGAGCCGCTGCGGCATCCGCAGCGCTCAGGCTGCCTTTGAACGAATCGGGAGCGATGACGACGACAGGATTATCAATTGCTGGCACCATTCGACCCTAGCGTGACACCGGATGGTTGCCGTGCGCACGCAAAAAGGGGCCGCCCGAAGGCGACCCCTTTTCGTGAGTTACAGCACCGAAGTGCTGAAAGCTACAACAGTATTAGCTGGTGAGGCCGTCTACGTAGTCCTGGTTCGCTGCAATCCAGTCAGCAACGATGGGCTCGAAGTCGGTTCCTTCGTACTCGTTGTACATGACGTTCTCGAGCGAGTAAAGCAGCTCGGAGTCCATCTTGAAGCTCGAGATCCACTCGGTGACCTCAGGCATGTCGTCGCTCAGGGTGTCGCGTGCGAAGGAGTGAATTTCTTCAACGTCTCCGAGCGTTCCCTCGGGGTCAGCAAGGTCCTTGATGTCGAATGCATCGTAGGCCCAGTGCGGACGCCAGAGAGTGACGGCAATGTTCTCGCCGTTGTCGAGTGCAGCCTGCAGTTCAGCAAGCATGGCGGGGGTCGACGAGGTGAGAAGTTCCATGTCGTCGAGGCCGTAGGTCGGCATGGTGTTGTTCAGGACTGCTTCAGTGAGTCCTGCACCAGGCTCGATACCAACGATGCGGTTGCCGAAAGCGTCAGCGTTTGCTGCGAGCTCGTCGAGCGAATCGATGGGGGCATCAGAGTTGACTGCAACGGTCAGGCCAGCTTCGCTGTTCCATGCGCCGAGGTCTTCAATGGTGTCGCCGTACTCTTCCATCAGGCTTGCGTGAGTGATGGGGAGCCATCCGTCAAGCGCGATGTCGTAGTCACCGGTGCTGAGGCCCGAGAAGATCGGGGTAACGTCAGCGTATTCGAGCTCTACGTTGTAACCCTTTTCTTCAAGGATTGCCTTCCAGAGGTACGAAACTGCTTCGCCCTCAGGCCATCCGTTGAATACGGCAATGCTGAGATCCTTGCTCTCAACAGCGTCGCCGGACGCGGTGTCGTCTCCGCCTGCGGCGCAAGCCGACAGACCGAGGAGCGCAGCGGCTCCGATTGCAATTGCAGCACGTGTCTGCTTCTTCATTGTGTCGTCCTTTTCTGTCAACGCTAAAGCGTCGACGATGTTGACGTCGATGCATACAGGATTTTCTGCATGCGGGAAACGAGCGCGGGTTGGCGCCCGAAAATTAGCGAACGGGGGGAGTGTGTTCGGCTGGTTCGGTCGTAGCGGCCGAGCTGTCTGCGGTGGTGTCAACCACTTCCGATTCTTCGCTACGGCTACGAACCTTGAAGGACTCGATAATGAACTGGAAGTAGCCCTTGCCCGATCCGAAGGATGCCGTGAGGCGGTCCAGGAAGATGGCCAAGATAACTACAGACAGTCCAGCCTCGAAGCCGAGTGCGACATCCGCTCGGCTCAAGCTCTGGATAACGGGCTGGCCGAGGCCGCCGGCACCAACCATGGACGCGATAACGACCATGGAGAGCGAGAGCATGATGACCTGGTTGATACCGGCCATGATTGACGGCAGAGCCAGCGGAAGCTGAATCTGTCGAAGGATGCGGCCGGGCGATGCGCCGAAAGCCTGGCCGGCTTCAACAACTTCGCTATCCACACCGCGAATTCCGAGTTCCGTGAGGCGAACACCGGGTGCAAGAGCGAAGAGCACGGTCGCGACGATTCCGGGAACGTCACCAATGCGGAACAGGATGAGCGCAGGAATCAGGTAAACGAAGGCGGGCATCGTCTGCAGGAAGTCCAAGATCGGCTTCACGATGGTCGAGACCGTTCGGTACTTAGCCGCCAGAATTCCTAACGGAACACTGATAATGATGGCTAGGAAGGCCGCGACGAGCACGAGCGCCATGGTGTCCATCGCGTTTTCCCACTGGTCAAGCGTGAGAATGAGCAGAAAACCAAGGATGCTTCCTACCGAGAACATCCAACCGCGAGCCACAAAAGCAATGACGGCGAAGATGATCAGGATGACCCAGAAGGGTGGGGAGGTGAAGAGGAAGTTCATTCCGTCGGAGATCGACGCAATGATGAACTTAATGACGTCGAAGAAGGCGCCAAAAGTTTCAGTGATGTAGTCAATACCGTTTTCGACCCACTGGCCGAGGGGAATTCTGAGGAAGTCGTTCATCGTGCGTCCTCCTTCGCGTCGGAGCTCGTATCGCTGGCGTCAAGGGCGTCGGTGATGACCGAGGTCGAGACGGTAAGAGGCGGTTCGATGGCTTGAAATTCATCGGTGTCGGTCGTGACGTTGCCGAGAGCAGCAAGCAGAGTAACGCGAGGTACGACACCGCGCAGGCGGCCACGCTCGTCGAGAACGGCGAGCGGAAGGGGGCTTTCGACCGAGGGAACGAAAAGTTCCGACAGGTAGGTGTTTTCGTCCACCGCGTTGTATTCGTCGCTCAAGATTGTTGTCAGGTCGCTGACGCCCTTGCGGACGAGCCTCATGACGTCAGCATCGCGAACGACGCCCTGGAGCGTGCGGTCGCGGCTGATCACGAAAGCCGTTGAGGTCTGAAGGTCACGCATGACCTTCAGTGCTGCGCGCGGTCCGCCACTGGCGAAGACCGTCGCACGGACGGGCTCCATGACGCTGGCGGCCGTGAGAACACGCGAGCGGTCAACATCCTGAACGAACTGAGCAACATAGTCGTTGGCCGGGTCGGTGAGGATGTCTTCTGGCGTGCCGATCTGAACGATGCGGCCGTCACGCATCACTGCGATGCGATCTCCGAGGAACATTGCCTCGTTGAGATCGTGAGTGATGAAGATGATGGTTTTGCCGAGTTCGGTCTGAAGCTCAAGCAGCTGCTCTTGCATTTCGCGACGAATCAGCGGGTCGAGAGCACTGAATGCCTCGTCCATGAGGAGGATGTCGGTATCGGCAGAGAGGGCGCGGGCCAGGCCGACGCGCTGCTGCATTCCACCGGAAAGTTCGGAGGGCATCTTGGAGCCCCATCCCTTGAGACCAACGAGGTCGATGGTCTTCTGGGCGCGAGCGAGACGTTCAGCCTTCGGCATTCCCTGAACTTCAAGGGCGTACGCGGCGTTCTCAAGAACGGTGCGGTGCGGGAACAGGGCGAAGTGTTGGAACACCATCGAAATGTGACGGCGGCGAACCTCGCGAAGCTTGGGACCGGAAATGCCGGTGATCAGGTCGCCACCGACGGTGACGCTGCCCGATGTGGTGTCCCACAGTCCGTTAAGCATGCGGATGAGGGTGGACTTTCCGGATCCGGAAAGGCCCATGACTACGAAGATTTCACCGGGGCGAACGTCGAAGCTCGCATCGATGACGGCTGCTGTTCCCAGGTCCGTAATCTCATCGCGGGTGGCGCCATGCTGAAGCCGTTCAACGGCTTCCTGTGGACGGCGGCCGAACACCTTGTAGATGTTCTTCGCGCTAACAGCAAATTTCTCGGTCACATTCTCCTGATTACTCGGCACCTTAAGGGCTTCGCTTCTCTCAATTACGGTCCGGGTTGAACGCAGGGCTCTGTCAATTCCAAGGTGGTTCTGCTGGGAAAAGATAGGGGAGCGCTTTCGGAGCAACTCCACTGCGAAACAACCGTACGAGCGACATCCCGGTGACGGGGTGGCGCGCGCGGCCTGATTTCGTAGCACCTTGCCTACAGGGCCCAAAAAAGGGGCACACCGGCAGCAAGGCCGATATCAACGGTAACGTTTTTTGGGTTTTTCCGCAGTTTCAGGTCCACCAGATTGGGGACATCCAGTGACGGCGACCGGGCGCGATCCGCGGCACAGTAGGGATCGAGCGGGGTCATCTTTGTTACTTGTTTGTTACCTATCGGAACTAAAAGAGCCGTCCAATTTGACGAATCGGGGCCTTCTAGCGAGGAGGGCGCACCATTCCCTCTTGCGCAACGCTCGCGATTAAACGGCCAGAGCGATCGTAGATTCGACCGAGCGAAAGGCCACGGCCACCAATGGCAGTCGGAGACTCCTGCACATAGAGGAGCCACTCATCCACTCGAGCTTCGCGATGCCACCACATGGCGTGGTCAAGACTCGCCACCTTGATTCCGGGTGTGACCCAGGCGAGGTCGTGGCGTCGCATGATTGATTCCAGAATTGAGTAGTCGCTCGCGTACGCCAGCGCTGCCCGGTGCAGGTTCATGTCGTCGGGCATCGGGCCAACCGATTTGATCCACACGGCCTGATGCGCGACGCTGCCGCCATCAACGCTCATAAAGATGGGCGAGGTGACGTAGCGCATGTCGAAGGGGCGCTCAGATGCCCAATAGCGAGCGACCGGATGATCGACGCTCGCCAGTGACTCAGCGGTCGTGGGCAGCGACTCCGGGTCAGGAAGATCTGCGGGCATGTCGATCTGGTGGTCGAGGCCTTCATCGTCATCCTGGAACGAAGCAATTGCCGACAAGATCGGCACGCCATCTTGATACGCCTGAGTGCGCCGCGTTGAGAAGGAGCGACCATCGTGAATGCGGTCAACAGAGAACGTGATCGGAAGGTTCACGTCGCCCGGGCGGAGGAAATATCCGTGCATGGAATGCACGACGCGGTCCTCAGCGAGAGTGCGCTGCGCGGCAACGAGAGCCTGCGCTAACACCTGGCCGCCGAAGACGCGGCCCTGCGGCATCCACTGGCTGGGACCAGTGAAAATGTCTTCGCTTGTTCGTGCGCCGGTGTCGGTCAGATCGAGGGCAGTCAGAAGCCCAGACATAGGGTCGCTCATGCCTGTAGTTTAGAGGCCTATGACTGGATCGTTTACTTTGGTGGATTCCCTGGCGCTGGGAGATCTGCAGGTTTTCTTGGGCCGTGCCGCCCGAGTCGATGAGGGCTCTGTGCGACTCATCGGTGGCGCCGGCGTTCTCGCCGTCTATGTATCCGTTCTTCACCCTGCCGGGCTCCTTGACCAGAGCCCCACAGTGCTGGGACTTCGCACCTTCGCTTTGTCATCAACGGATGATTTCGATGCCGTCGTTCCGGTTCGCTCCCTGCTTGGCCGCATTGAGAGCGCCGTCGAGGCTTCTGCCGCTAGCTTTTCTGAGCCTGTTGCCGTCAACTTGCCGATGAGCGTCAACACCGTCACGTGGGCCGCGATTACGCCACCGCGCGGGGGATGGGTCGCGATCGATTCTGTTCCGAGTGCCGTGCTTGAAGAAGCAGCGCGGGCGGGCATTGAAGAAGTCGCCGCCGCTATTCCCACCGGAACCGGCGAAGCGATTGTGCACAAAGTGCGCACCGAAGTATGGGGGCGTCCGCTAGACGAACCCGACTACGTGCCCGCGGGTGCAGGGTTCGCAGCCGTTAGCTTGGGTTTTCTCGCCGATGATGAGGCGGCATCGGTCTATGAATCTGGAGCGTGGACGCGACTATCGACTAAGCGCGGTCACATTCTCGTGAAGCGCCGCGCCTGGTCAGTCGCGCGCTAGAGGGTTTCTACTGCCCGGCTGAACAACATGCCCATGAACACGACTGTTGTCGCAAACATGATGGCCGTGACGCCGAACGCTGCCCACATCGGCGCGAGTCCTTGACCGGTGCGCTTCTTGACCACAACACAACGGCCGATGACGTAGATCAGCCAACCGAGGAAGATGAACGCCCAGTGGAAGGGGCGGTCGATGCCGCGATGATCGAGTTCGCGTCGGTCGAAGATCGCCAAGGGAATGTTGACCAGGAACATGAGCCAACCCGAGATCATCATCCACAGGTAGCCGGGGTCAACGAGCAGACGTAGCTGGGCGTCGGTCGGAGTGTCGGTCGGGCGCGGGACAAGAGCGTCAAGGTCGATGGCGAACAGGCCGGGAAGTGAAATCAGCGGCAAGAGCACGAATACCCACATTTGCCAGGTGTTCGTTCCGGTATCGCTGACGTCGCTGGGGGCTGCATAGGTGTAGTTGGCGGCCGGGTTCACGACTGGTGGGGTAGCAACCGTTGCTGCTGGCGTCGTTGTCGCTGCCGGCGTCGTTGCGGCAGGAGAAACGGGCGTAATTGGAGGCACCGAATTCGCCGCTGCTGATGGCGTCGCGGCAGGGAAAGCCCCCGATTGCGCCGAGGATGTAGCTGTTGCTGCCGCTGCCGCTGCAGCGGCAGGAGCAGGAGTCGGCAACGGGGTCGCATCTTCGGGCACCGTGTTGGCAGCAGCCCAGGCGGTTCCACTCCACCAACGGGGTGCGGCTCCTCCGGCGGGATCGCGATACCAGCCGGCAGGAGGAAGGGGAGTCGATGCGTCGTTCACCCTGCGATTCTAACGGCGGCGAGAGGCAAATCTGACACTTACTCGGTGGCGACACTCCGCCCCGCCACGCTTCGACCGGCGGCACGCCCGCTGAAAAGGCAACCGCCGAGAAACGTGCCCTCGAGCGCGCGATAGCCGTGCATCCCTCCGCCTCCGAAACCGCTGGCTTCTCCGGCCGCCCACAAGCCGGCAACGGGTGCGCCATCGGCGTCGAGCGCTCGTGCCGAGAGATCAGTCTGGATGCCGCCCAAACTCTTGCGGGTAAGAATATTCAGCTTGACCGCAATCAGCGGTCCCGCTTTTGGATCGAGGATGCGGTGGGGCTTGGCCACCCGAATCAGCTTGTCTCCGACGTAGTTGCGCGCCTGGCGCAGCGCAGTGATTTGGGAGTCTTTGGTGAACTTATTGGTGAGTTCGCGATCCCGAGCTTCAATCTCGCGGCGCACGTGAGCGGCGTCGATCGCAATGTCGGGGGTGAGGTTCTGCATGCCGTCGAGTAGCTCGTCGAGAGTGTCAGCCACCACGAAGTCAGCGCCGTGCTTCTTGAACGCTTCGACGGGACCGGTGGCGCCCGTGCTGAGCCGTTGCTTGAGCAACTCGCGCATGCTTTTGCCCGTGAGGTCGGGGTTCTGCTCGCTGCCCGAGAGGGCGAACTCCTTCTCGATGATCGACTGTGTGAGCACGAACCAGGAGTGGTCGTAGCCGGTGGAGACGATGTGCTCAAGCGTGCCGAGAGTGTCGAAGCCGGGAAACAGGGGAGCGGGCAAGCGGTGTCCGGTGGCATCGAGCCAGACGCTCGAGGGGCCGGGGAGGATGCGGATGCCGTGCTTCGGCCACACCGGATCCCAGTTCTGGATGCCCTCCACGTAGTGCCACATGCGGTCGCCGTTGATGAGGCGAGCTCCGGCGCTTTCAGCGATGCCGAGCATCCGGCCGTCGACATGCGCGGGAACGCCGCTGAGCAAATTCTTGGGTGCTGAGCCCAATCTGGTGGGCCACTGGGCGCGCACGAGATCGTGGTTGCCGCCGATTCCACCCGAGGTCACGATCGTGGCGGGAGCACGGAGTTCGAAATCACCGACTACGGTTCGGTTGCTTGCCGCACCACGCACCGCGTCATCCGGGGCCAGTGTTGCTCCACGGACGCCCACGACGGCACGGTTCTCGGTAATCAGTTCATCGACACGGTGGCGCACGTGAAGGGTGGCGAGCCCCTTCTCGATGCCGCTGCGGAGAGCCGCAACAAACGGCTCGATCACCGCGGGGCCGGTGCCCCACGTGATGTGAAACCGCGGAACCGAATTGCCGGGGCCCAGGGCGGTATTCCCGCCGCGTTCGGCCCAGCCAACAACGGGGAAAAACTTCACCCCGCGCTCGCGGAGCCACTCGCGCTTCTCGCCGGCAGCAAACTGAAGATAGGCCTCCGCCCAGCGGCGCGGCCACTCGTCTTCGTCTCGATCAAAACCGGCAGTGCCGAACCAGTCCTGCGTAGCGAGCTCGAGAGAGTCTTTGATGCCCAGCCGTCGCTGTTCCGGCGAATCAATGAGGAACATCCCGCCGAACGACCACCACGCTTGGCCGCCAAGACTCGCCTCTGGCTCCTGCTCGACGAGCGCGATGCGCTTGCCCGCCGCGAGTAATTCAGCCGCCGCGACCAATCCGGCGAGGCCTCCGCCGACAACGATCGCGTCCAATTCGGGGGACTGCGGCATCCGTGACTCCTTCGACACTCGGTGCCGCCGACATTGGTGACCCCTGCGCTGACAGTATGCCGGTCATCCTCACAATCTGGGGCAACTTTGGCGTGGAACCTTGTGCCCCGCCCACGGGGTAGGTACCGTCAGATTAACTCCGAGCGACGAGGCTCGGATCAACCTGCGATTTACCAATCGCGGTTGTGAGGATCGCTAGAGCGCAGCACATCAGCAGGCGCGCTGGCGGATCGGAGAAACGATGAGTACCACCGTGCCCGTGAAAGCCCAGATGTCTGGAGCGAAGAAGCAAACTCCTGAGTTTGTTCAACTTCTTGACCCAGACGGAAAACGGTTAAGCGACGAACTCTATGACCCTTGGGTGTCAGACGTCACCGGTGATCAGCTCGCAAGTCTCTATGAAGACCTCATCATCGTGCGCCGTATCGATACGGAAGCAACCGCTCTGCAGCGTCAGGGCGAACTTGGCCTTTGGCCACCACTTCTCGGGCAGGAAGCCGCTCAGGTCGGCTCTGCCCGCACTCTGCGCCCCGACGACTTTGTCTTCTCCAGCTATCGCGAGAATGCGGTGGCGTACTGCCGCGGAGTGCAGCTGCCTGACCTAGTGCGGGTCTGGCGCGGCACAGCAGCCTCTGGTTGGGATCCTTTCGAAGTCGGAATGGCAACGCCGGCCGTCATCATCGGTGCCCAGACGTTGCACGCCACCGGCTATGCCGTTGGCTGCACATTCGACGGCGTTGACAGCGTTTCGGTTGCGTACTTCGGCGATGGTGCGACGAGCGAGGGAGATGTCAGCGAAGCGATGGTGTTCGCGGCCTCCTTCAACGCTCCCGTGATTTTCTTCTGCCAAAACAACCAGTGGGCGATCTCTGAGCCTGTGGGGCTTCAGGCTCAGCGGCCGATTGCCGACCGTGCTCCGGGGTTCGGGATTCCGAGCATCCGGGTCGATGGCAACGACGTGTTGGCCGTCATGGCGGCAACCCGCAGTGCCCTTGACCGGGCGCGCAATGGCGGTGGGCCCACGTTTATCGAAGCCGTGACGTATCGTCGCGGGCCGCACACGACCTCCGATGACCCGAGCCGCTATGTTGACCCGGTTGTTGCCAAGGAATGGGAAGCGAAAGATCCCATTGCGCGCGTGGAAGCCTTTTTGCGCAGCGAAGGGGTGCTGACCGACGAACTGGCGGCATCCATCCAGGCTCGAGCAGATGCAGTGGCGGCCGAATTCCGCGCCGGATGCTTGGCGCTGGAGAACCCCGAACCGCTCAGCGTGTTCGACAACGTCTATGCAACCGAGCACTCGGGGCTCACGCGTCAAAAGAGCCAATACAAGGCCTACCTCGAGGGATTCGC
Source organism: Salinibacterium sp. SWN248 (assembly GCF_015864575.1). Classification (GTDB taxonomy): domain Bacteria; phylum Actinomycetota; class Actinomycetes; order Actinomycetales; family Microbacteriaceae; genus Rhodoglobus. Next base: position 1,352,767 of record NZ_JADYWW010000001.1, read on the forward strand.
CAAATGACTGAACTCACTCTTGCGAAAGCTCTCGGCTCTGGCCTGCGTCGCGCCCTCAGCGACGACGACAAAGTTGTCTTGCTTGGTGAAGACATCGGTACTCTCGGTGGCGTTTTTCGCGTGACCGACGGTTTGCAGCGCGACTTCGGCAAGGACCGTGTGATCGACACCCCCCTCGCCGAAGCCGGAATCATCGGTATGGCGGTGGGCCTCGCCTTCCGTGGCTACCGCCCGGTCTGCGAAATCCAGTTCGACGGCTTCATCTATCCGGGCTTCGACCAGATCGTTGCCCAGGTCGCGAAGCTGCATTACCGCACAGCAGGCAAGGTGCGGATGCCGCTGACGATCCGTGTGCCGTATGGCGGAGGTATCGGCGCTGTCGAGCACCACTCGGAGTCACCGGAGGCGTACTTCGCCCACACCGCTGGACTGCGCGTGGTCACGTGTTCGACGCCGCAGGATGCCCACAGCATGTTGCGCGAAGCAATCGCGAGCGATGACCCGGTGCTGTTCTTTGAGCCCAAACGTCGCTACTGGACCAAGGGCGAGGTCGACGAAGACGCCACCGCTCTGCCCATGGGCAAAGCGCGTGTCGTGACCGAGGGAACCGACGTCACGCTCGTGACCTATGGCCCCCTCGTCGCCACCGCTCTGGATGCCGCAGTCGCCGCCGCCGATGACGGCGTTTCTATCGAGGTGGTTGATCTTCGCTCGCTCTCTCCGGTCGACTTCGACACTGTTGAGGCGAGCGTGCGCAAGACAGGGCGGCTCGTGATTACCCACGAGGCCTCGGAATCTGGCGGCCTCGGTGCCGAGATAGCCGCAACGCTCACCGATCGCTGTTTCTACTTCTTGGAGGCGGCTCCTGTGCGCATCACGGGCTTCGATGTGCCGTACCCGGCCGCAAAGTTGGAGGACCACTTCTTGCCTGACCTTGACCGCATCCTTGACGGTGTTGACCGTGCGCTGGGTCGCGTGAATTCACTCACCGGTTGGAGCGCGTAATGGCTGTTAAAGAGTTTGCTCTGCCCGATTTGGGTGAGGGTTTGACCGAGTCTGAGATCGTTGAATGGCATGTTGCTGTCGGCGACCTTGTGACGCTCAACCAGCCCATTGCTGAGGTGGAGACCGCCAAGGCGATTGTCTCCCTGCCTTCGCCAGTCGCCGGCAAGATTTCGGCCCTGCACGCTGAGCCCGGTTCAACCGTGCAAGTGGGTACGCGTATCGTTACGTTCGAGTTGGATGGTGGCCCAGACGCCGCCTCTGACGCCGCTGGCACTCCGGCTGGCGGTGGTGCCTCTGCTGGCGCTGGCGCTGGTGCTGGTGCTGGAACTGGCGCTGGCACAGAGAGCGCGAAAGCGGATAGCGCAGGACAGGCCCCGGCCGCTGAGGTTGCCCCTGAGCGCAACGCCGTACTCGTCGGGTACGGTCCCGCCGTTGAGAGCGGCAAGCGCCCTACGCGCAAGCCTCGCGCCGTGCGTGCGGCATCCGCAGCGGCAGCGGAAGCCCCTTCGGCTGCGACTGTTGCAGAACCCGCGCCAGTGGCCGCGCCAGTGCCTGCACCCGAGACCGCGCCACAGACGGCGCCTGAGCCTGCAGTTACTCCCGCTGACGCCCGCACCAAGACGACTCCACCGGTGCGCAAGCTCGCGGCCGATCGCGGCGTCGACCTGACGCAGCTGACCGGCACGGGCCCCGAAGGCATCATCACTCGTGATGACGTGCTGAGTGCGGCCGAGCAATCGTCCGCCCCAGCGGCGACCAGCGAGGAGAGTGCGGCGGGATCACCGGCACCGCAGGCGGCGAGAGCCTTCGCGGGCACTCGTCCGCGCGAAACCCGCACCCCGATCAAGTCGGTGCGTAAGGCAACCGCGGCCGCGATGGTGGCGAGTGCGTTCACGGCACCCCATGTCACCGAGTTCTTGACGATCGATGTCACGCGCACGGTGGAGCTGGTAGCGAAGCTGAAGGCGAAGGGCACCGCAGCATCCGTTCTCTCCGTCGTTGCGAAGGCGCTGTGCATCGGTGTGGCGCGTCATCCGTCGCTCAATTCGCGGTGGGATGCCGAGGCGAACGAGATTGTTGAGTTCGGTTACATCAACTTGGGTATCGCTGTCGCGACGCCCCGGGGCCTGATGGTGCCGAACCTCAAGGATGCGGATGCCATGAGCCTCGCCGAACTCACCGACGCGATCGGCGACTTGGCGCGCAATGCGCGAGCGAGCAAAGCAACTCCGGCCTCGCTCAATGGTGGAACTATTTCGATCACCAACGTGGGCGTCTTCGGTATTGACGCGGGCACCCCCATCCTGAACCCGGGAGAAGCCGCGATTCTGGCGATGGGTGCTGTTCGCAGGATGCCGTGGGAACACCACGGCGACATTGCCCTCCGCGACGTCATGACGTTGAGCCTGTCGTTCGATCACCGGCTTGTCGACGGTGAGCAGGGCGCCCGTTTCTTGACCGATGTCGGTTCGATTCTGAACGACCCCGGCACCGTTTTGACGATGGTGTGAAAGCAGCGGTGGCCGCAACAGGTAAGAATGGTCTTATGACCGAGAATCTCGACCCTGCTGCGGCCACCACTCCTTCACGCGCACCGCGCCGTTTGCTGGTGGGTGTCTTTGCGCTCGCGGCATTCGTGATCGCGGCAGACCAGCTCAGCAAGTGGTGGGCTGAAACCAACCTCGGCGGCGGCATCAACATCCCCATCATTGGTGATCTGCTGTCGTTCCAACTCGTCTACAACCCCGGCGCCGCATTCTCTCTCGCCGAGGAATACACCTGGGTGCTCACGATTATTGCGGCGCTCGCCGTCGTCGCGATCACGTGGTACGCGTGGACGGTTCAGTCGCGCGCCTGGGCCATCGCGCTCGGCATGCTCCTCGGTGGTGCGATCACTCACCTTGGTGATCGCCTGTTCCGTGACCCCGGTTTTGCGCGCGGTCACGTCGTCGATTTTATTAACTACAACGGCTACTTCATCGGCAACATCGCCGACATTGCCCTCGTGGGCGGTGCGATCATGATCGTCATCATTTCCATCATGGGAATCGCCGCCAAGCCCGAAGAGGCAACGGCATCGAGCGCGGATGCTCCAGCGGAAGCAACGACAACCGAATGACCGATCTCAGCCTGCGCATGCCCAACACGCGTCTGCGGGCAGTGCTCAACCTCGGAACGCAGCGCTCCCCGGCGCTCGACCTCCCGCCAGCACTGAAAGCTCCCGAGCTCTTCGGCGACTGGGATGACGAAGCTCAGGTGAGCGATCTCTACGTCGAGTATGCCGATGGGCAACTGCACTTCGAAACAACGAGTGCGGGCAGTAATCACCATTTCCACACTCCGGCTGGTGAGCATCGCGGCTCGAGCCCGTGGTCGGCTAACGACACCCGCGTGCTCCTGCAGTGGGCAACGCAGCTTGCCAGTGCCTTTCACGCGCTGCTGCCGAAGCTGCTCGACGACATCACCCAGGCCGCGGCGTGGCATGATGCCGGGCTCGACCTCTACATTTGCGAGGTCGAAGAGCCGGTGCAGCTCGATCTGCTCGAGATCGAGGTCGAGGGAGAGCTCTTGACGCTCCCGTGGCTCGGTGCCGGCACCGTGACGCACGACCACATCGAGGGCGAGAATCATCCGATTGCGCTGCTCTGGGGTGCAGGGGATTCCGAGCCCGACCGACCGATTGCTCAAGCGTGGACCGATCCGCGCACGGGCGAGCCGCGCTCCAAAGCTGTGCCCGGTATTGACTGGAACGTCATCGGTCTTGCTGCCGAAGAAGTGTTGCCGTGGCTTGAGGGTATTTACCTCAACCACCATGTGATTCCGGATGCCGCGGGCACGCTCTTGAACGCCGTATTGCGGCGTTTGGGCGGCCTGTCTTCAGACCGCGCCTCGTCCTAGCGCTTCGTAGCGCTTCGTAGCTAGTCGAAGCTGATCGACGGCTCGTCGCTGACAGACAACGTCAGCACGGCCTTCTTGATCAGATCATTACCTTCGATCGAGCGTTCGAGCTCACGCAGTTGACGTGCGACTTCTTCTTCGCGGTGGTTGCCCTCCAGGTCGATGGCGGCCACGACGAACAGTTGTGACGGGCCAACAAACTCGAGGTGCAGGTAGGTGACGCGACTGATTTCGGGATGCTCGGCGAGAGCCCGCCCCGCTACAGCGCGCGCAGCATCGCCCGGCGTTTGACCGACGAGAAACCGACGATTGCGGTTGATGAGAACGACCGCCACCACACCGAGAAGGAGGCCGATCGCAAGAGAACCAACGGCATCCCACACTGAATTGCCCGTGAGCTGGTGCAGAAGGATGCCGAAGAAGGCGATGGTGAGGCCGATCAGGGCGGCAGCATCTTCGGCCAGCACCGCACGAAGGGTGGTGTTGGAACTGTTGAGGGCATATTCGAGGGTGCGGCGGCCGAAGCGCGCGGCTCCCTTTTTGGCTTGGACCATCGACTGCACGAAGGATACGCCTTCGAGCACAGCGGCGATCCCGAGCACGAGGTAGGCGATGCCGAAGTCACTGGCGGGTTCGGGGTCGATCAGCTCGGAGATTCCGTGCTGCACCGAGACGACAGCGCCCGCGGTGAACAAACCGACGGCCGCGAAGAGTGACCAGACGTAGGCCTCACGCCCGAATCCGAGTGGATGGCTCGCGTCGGCGGGTTTTACCGAGCGGCGTTCGGCAATGAGGAGAAAGATCTCATTGCCGGCGTCGGCCCACGAGTGTGCGGATTCGGCGAGCATCGAAGCCGAACCGGTGATCAATGCTGCGATCGATTTTGCAATTGCTACGAGAAGGTTGGCAACGAAGGCGACCACGACGGTGCGCACTTGTGCCGTTTTCTTGGGAGCGTCACTCATAGTTGCACGCTAGTACCGTGGCTCCTAGCCGCGGTACGCAGGGCTGGTCGATCAGCACCGAGCGCTGCGTCAGTCTCCGACTGCACCGGTGATCCTAGTGTCGCTCCTGGCTTGAAAACGAAGCGTCGCTGCACCTGGAAGCTGATGATGTAGAGCGTCACATCGGAGAAGACCTTGGCGATGACGAGCGGAACGCCCCAGTCGACGAGCACCGAGAGCCACACGTAGCTTGAGGCGACGAGCGCGAGCGCGAGAATGACGTAGCGCAGGGCATCCCGCGCCACATGTTCGCGATTGCTGGCGTTGAACACGAGGTGGCGGTTGATGAGGAAGTTCACGGAGGCGCTCACGAGCCGTGCGCCGACCACTGACACGAGCAGCGACTGGGTGAGGGCAAAGAGGATGAAGAGGCCGATCGCGTCGATCAGGAAGGCCGCCAGCGACGAGGAAATGTAGCGCAGCAGTGGCGCGAAGACTTTCACCGAATCAACGATTGGTCGAAAGTGCGAAGAGGCATTGTGCTGCAAGTAGACCGTCTCAATCTCGATTTCTTCAATCCGGATGCCGGCCGAGCGCGACCCGAGCAATGCATTCAGTTCGTACTCGAACCGTTCGCCCTTCACGCCGAGTAGCCAGTCGAGCATGGTGGCGGGGTAGCCGCGCAGCCCGGTCTGAGTGTCGCGCACGGCAACACCGGTGGCGAACTTGAAAGCGGACCGCGAGACCGCGTTGCCGAAGCGGCTGCGGGTGGGAACGTCGCCCGCGAAGGCGCGGCCGCCGAGCACCATCGCGCCGTCGGATGCCTGCAGTTGGGCAACCACGCGCAGGATGTCGCCCACTGTGTGTTGGCCGTCGCTGTCGGCGCACACAACGCCTTCGCCCGGGTGATTCTTGCGGATGGAGCGGAAGCCGAACTTGAGGGCGTGACCCTTGCCGCGGTTGTCGTCGTAGCCGATCACGTCGGCGCCGGCGTGCTGCACGGCAGCGAACAGGTCGGCATAGGCCGGGCCGCTGCCGTCATCCACCACGACGACGCGGAGCAGAGGGGCAGTCGCGCGCAGATCGCCCACGAGCTGCAGGAGCCGGCCATCCGGTTCAAATGAGGGGATGAGGATGATCATGATGCGGCTCCCACGTAGAGGATGTCTGAGGTTTCGCGTTCTCCGCCGTTGGACGGTTGGTTGACGACGGTGCCGTTGAAGTACATGGTCGAAGAGCCGCCGCCATCGAGGTTGTAGGCGGTCGTGGCCCCCAGGCTCTGCATGATCTCGGCAAGCTCGGGCAGGGTCACGCCGGCGCTGTAACCGGGGTCGCGGCCATCGACGACCACGAACACGAGGTGGTTATCGTCGATCACGCCGACCGCGGTGCGCGGCTGTTCGCCCTGGATGGAGTGATTGCCAAAGTTGGTGTCGATCTCGACGTTCTCGATACCGGCAACGACATCGCCGTCTTCGACAATTTCGGGCCCGAAAGAGAGCGTGTTCCAGACGCCGTCGGCGATCAACTCGTCGGCAGAGGTAGTGGTTTCGTCATAGACCTCGACGCTGCCGTCGAGATAGAACGCGAGCCCATCGCGGGCCGGTTCGTCGCGGTAGGTGACACCGTTGCGGATGACGATGCCAGTGTCTCGAAAGCCGTAGTAGTCGCCATTGATGGCGAAAATCGCATCGTGTTCAGCGGCGATGGACGAGGTGAGGTCGATGATGTTCTCGCCGAAGCTGTTCTGGGCAAAGGCCGACCGCAGGGCGGTCGCATCGGTGAGTTCGACATCCGCGACGTAGTAGGTGACGGTGTCGGCTCCGCTGCCAGAGACGACCGTGGAGATTGTGACGTTGGCGTCGTCGGAGGTATAGCTGGTGTCGGTAAGAACGGGCTCGGTCGTCGCTGCGGCCGTCGGCTCGGTACTCGTGGTGGTGGTGCTGTTGTCGGCTTCGTACTGGGCAACATCCGAAATCTCGACGTGCTCAATGACAAATCGATCGAGAGCCCACGCAGCGGTGCTGCCCAGACCGAGCACGAGCACCAGCACGGAGCCGATGACGATGTGCCGTTTTCGAAGAGGTTTCTTTCGCATACGTCAAGAAATACGCGCGGCAGCTATCACTCTCTAATGGGGACGCTGTGAGCTTGCCATGACGTTTGAGGGAGTCTTCGGTGAGCGCGCGCCGGGTGAGTGGCCGCTAAAAGTCGCGGCTGCTGGCGGGGTCTGTCGCTGACTGCGACGAGTAGCGGCCGAGGTGAACTCGTCGCGAGAAACGGATGATCGGGCGAATCAGCATTTCGACACTACCCAGCACGAAGAGCCAGGTTCCCGCGTGCGTGAGCTCGGGCGTGAAGAAGAAGATGCTGCCCACGAGAAAGAGCAGGCCGATCAGGATGTCGTTGACGATGCTGATGACTTCGTAGCGTTGGCGAATAACCAGTTCTTCGCGCCCGATCCGCACGACAAGCGGGTGGGAGGTGCTGTCGCCGTTGCTCGTGCTGCTGTCAGTAGCGGGAGGGGAGTCGCCCATGCGTTTCATCCTTCGGTTGGTTAACGCGCGTGGCCCACAGTTTCGCAGTCTCAGTGATTCGATGCCACACGGGATGCATCACTGGGCGCCGCACGGGCCGCCTCGCCCACTGCCGCACAGCGACCTGGAGCGCACACGAAAGGGCCTGCGACCGATCGGTCGCAGGCCCTTCGTCCTCGGGGGAGGTGCTGGGTGGTGGTTAGTCGTCGGTAGGCGCTTCTTCGACGGCCTCAGCGTCACCATCACGGTTGGGTCGATCTGCGACGTCGCCGCGATCGCCGTGGCCTGCGCGGGCGCCCGGCGTTCCTTCGCCCTTGCCAGCGCCGACACGTTCGTCACCAGAAGCTTCTCTGGTGGCTTCGCGGTCAGTTCGAAGGTCAGCAAGTGCGGTGGTTACCGTGTCTTCGTCAACGTTGAGTTCGGCAGCGAGAGCCGTCACGAACGCAGCCTGGCGGGCATCCTTGGCGGCCATCTTTTCATCGGCGGTCGCGTCTTTATCGAGGGTTGTTTCGGATGGTTCGGTTGCGTCGCGCACTGCGGTCACCGCGTCGGAGACTTCGGTTTCGGTGAGTCCGAGTGCGGTGGCGAGGGTTGCAGCATCAAGTCCGGCGCCTCCGTGGCCGTGACCACGGGGAGTGCGGTCGCCGGTGGCGGAAGTGCCCGATTCAGAGGCGCTTGAGCTGGAGGTGGCGGTTGTGAGCGTCTCGGCCTGAGCGGGCAGGGCCACTGCAAGTCCGACGCAGGAGGCCAAAACTACTCCGGCCGCTCCTGCAATCAGTGTCTTCTTCATGGTTGATCCTTTTCGTCATTTCCGGAATCTCCGGGGTGTGAAGGCAACACTGCGGGCCGGGTCTATCAAGGCCCTGTGCTGGCGCTGCACGCCCCGTGGGGAAGTGCTGATGTAACCCAATGAGGCGGCTATGCGCGGCGTTGAGTTCGGCCGCGGGATGCCGGCGGCTGGCGGCGAGCGAGTGATTAGGCGTTGAGCGCGCGGCTATGCGTCGAGGGCGGCCAACGCCATCCGCTCGAGCACGTCGCGCGTCGCGCCCGCGCGCCCGCTGTGGGGAGTGGAGTTGATGAGCCCGAACGTGGCGTGGGCACGCGTGCGCAGCTCGGTGGTTGCGGCATCCGGATGCAGGCGGGCGAGTGTGGCAACCCACTGCTCGACATAGCTGCGCTGCAGGGCGCGAACCTCGTGGCGGTCGTCGTCGGTGAGGCTGTCGAGGTCGCGATCTTGCACGCGGATGACGTTGGCATTGCGGAGCGCAAATTCAACATGAAACTGAACAAGGTTTTCGAGCGCGGCGCGTGCTGTGGGGGCGTGTTCGATCACGGTCTGGGCTCCGGCGCACAGGCTGGAGCTGGCATCCACGAGTATCGCGGCGAGCACGTCTTGTTTACCGTCGAAGTGGCGGTAGACGGCGGGGCCGCTCACGCCGGCGGCAGCACCGAGTTCTTCGAGCGAGACGCGCGTGAAGCCGCGCTCGGCGAAGAGGCTGGCGGCGGCGTCGAGGAGGGCCTCGCGGCGGTCGGCCTTTGCTTGGCTTCGCGGAGTTGGCGTCTCGTTCATGTTCTGAGTCTAGACAGTTCGGTTAATGCTCGCTAACCTAAATTGAGTTAGTAATGACTAACCCAAGTGGCCACAAGCTGCGCTGAACGAAGGTGTTCGATGGAGAAGATTTCCTCGGCCGCTCAACCGTCCCACCCGACGTTTGTGGCCAACGAAGAGTCAATGCGCGGCCTTGTCGAGCAATTGCGCGAGCGACTCGCGACGACGGCTCTCGGCGGCTCTGAGAAATCTCGCGAACGCCACGTCTCCCGCGGCAAGCTGCTGCCGCGCGACCGCGTCGATGAACTGCTTGACGAGGGCAGCCCCTTCATCGAGATCGCCCCGCTCGCCGCGAATGGAATCTACGACGACCAGGCTCCCGGCGCTGGCGTGATTGCCGGCATCGGCCTCATCCACTCTCGCCCCGTGCTCGTGATCTCCAACGACGCGACGGTCAAGGGCGGCACCTACTTTCCGCTCACCGTCAAGAAGCACTTGCGGGCGCAAGAGATTGCGTTCGAGAACAAGCTGCCGTGCGTCTACCTGGTCGACTCGGGCGGCGCTTTCTTGCCAATGCAGGACGAGGTCTTTCCCGACCGCGACCACTTCGGGCGCATCTTCTACAACCAGGCTCGGCTCTCCGCGGCCGGCATCCCGCAGATCGCCTCGGTCATGGGATCGTGCACCGCGGGTGGAGCGTATGTGCCGGCGATGAGCGACGAAACGATCATCGTGCGCAATCAGGGCACGATCTTCTTGGGCGGCCCGCCACTCGTGAAGGCCGCCATCGGCGAGATTGTCACGGCCGAAGAGCTCGGCGGGGGAGACGTGCACGCGCGCACCTCCGGCGTCACCGATCACCTCGCTGACGACGACCGCCATGCGCTCGAAATTGTGCGGGACATCATCAAGACGATCCCCAAGCCTGCCGCTCCCGCGTGGGATGTCGTCGCCTCGCGGCCGCCCGCCGCGAACCCCGACGAGCTCTATGGCGTCGTGCCGACCGACGTGCAGAGCCCCTACGAAGTGCGCGAAGTCATTGCGCGGCTCGTCGACGGCAGTGAGTTCCACGAGTTCAAGAAGGAATACGGCACGACCCTCATCACCGGGTTTGCGACGCTGCACGGGCATCCGATCGGCATCGTCGCCAATGCCGGGGTGCTGTTCAGCGAGTCGGCGCTCAAGGGCGCCCACTTCATCGAACTGTGCGACCAGCGCGGCATCCCGCTGCTGTTCCTGCAGAACATTTCTGGCTTCATGGTCGGCAAGGAATATGAAGCCGGCGGCATCGCCAAGAACGGCGCCAAGATGGTGACGGCGGTCGCCACCACGCGCGTTCCCAAGTTCACGGTCGTGATCGGTGGCTCGTTCGGGGCCGGCAACTACTCGATGTGCGGTCGCTCCTATTCGCCACGTTTCTTGTGGATGTGGCCCAACGCCCGCATCTCGGTCATGGGCGGCCCGCAGGCTGCTGCCGTGCTCTCGACGGTGCGCCGCGATCAACTCGGCGAAGACGCCTTCACCGACGACGACAAGGCCGAGTTCGAGAAGCCCATCCGCGAGCAGTATGAACGCCAGGGCAGCCCGTACTATTCGACAGCCCGCCTGTGGGATGACGGAATCATTGACCCCAAAGACACGAGAGACGTGCTCGGCATGGCCCTCGATATCGCCGCGGCTACCCCGCTGCCAGACCCGGGCTTCGGCCTCTTCCGGATGTGATGGCGATGTTCTCTGCTGTTCTGGTCGCCAATCGTGGCGAAATTTCCTGTCGCATCACGCGCACCCTGCACTCCATGGGCATCCGCTCGATCGCGGTGTACACCGAACACGATCGTGACGCGAAGCACGTTCGAGTCGCGGATGCCGCGGTGCTGATCGACAGTTACCTCTCGGTCGAATCGATCGTTGCTGCCGCGCATGCCGTTTCGGGTATGAATGCTGACGCGATCCACCCGGGCTATGGCTTCCTCTCCGAAAACGCGTCCTTGGCCGAGGCCTGTGCCGCCGCCGGAATCACGTTCATCGGCCCCGGCGTCGAAGCGCTTGAGATCATGGGCGACAAGATTGCGTCGAAGAAGCACGTGACCGAGCGTGGTGTCGCCGTGATCCCCGGCATCGCTGAGCCGGGCATGACCAACGACGATCTGGTGGCCGCTGCGGCCGAGGTCGGGTTCCCGCTGCTGATCAAGCCGTCGGCCGGTGGTGGTGGCAAGGGCATGACGATCGTTCGTGAAGCCGATGCCGTTGCGGGCGCGCTCGACTCTGCTCGCCGCGTGGCCAGTGCTGCGTTCGGCGATGACACCCTCTTTCTTGAGCGCCTCGTGGAGAAGCCCCGGCACATTGAGGTGCAGGTGCTGGCCGATAGCCACGGCACGACAATTCATTTGGGCGAGCGCGAATGTTCGCTGCAGCGCCGCCACCAGAAGATCATCGAAGAAGCCCCGTCGCCGCTGCTCGACGAGGCAACGCGGCAGCGCATCGGCGAAGCCGCCTGTGAAGTCGCGCGCAGCGTGAGCTACGTCGGCGCGGGAACCGTCGAGTTCCTCGTCTCCGACAATGCCCCCGACGAGTTCTTCTTCATGGAGATGAACACGCGACTGCAAGTGGAGCATCCGGTCACCGAAATGGTCACGGGCATCGACCTCGTGGAGTGGCAAGTGCGCATTGCCGCCGGCGAGAAGCTCACGGTGGAGACGCCAACGCTCACCGGTCACGCGGTCGAGGCGCGCATCTACTCCGAAGACCCCGCCAACGACTTCTTGCCCTCCGCCGGTCAGATCGTGCACCTGCACGAAGCTGCCGACGGCAGAGCGGCCAGCGCCGGCACAAGCAGCGCCGCCCCAGCCACAGCCGGCACAGCCGCGACCAGCGTCCGCGTCGACAGCTCGCTCATCCAAGGCGGCACAGTCTCGGCCAACTACGACCCGATGCTCGCCAAGGTCATCGCCCACGGCGCCACCCGCGCCGAAGCCCTCCGAGCCCTTGACCGTGCCCTCGCCGACACTGTCATCCTGGGCGTCACCACCAACATCGAGTTCCTGCGTGCCCTGCTCAACCGCGATGACGTAAAAGCCGGAGATCTCGACACCGGCCTCATCGAACGAGCTCTGGCCGAGATCGAGTTCGCTGCCCCCACCCGGGCGGTGCTCGCGGCCGCAGCCCTGAGCATCCATTCCGAGCGCTGGATGCCGGGCTCACCCTGGCAACGCCCCAGCGGTTGGCGCGTGGGTCAGCATCGCCCGGCCCGCTACCGTCTCGCGAGTGCGGGGCAGGTGCACGAGGTTTTGGTTGCCGGCCCGCCCGACGCAGCGGAAGTCACCATCGACGGCACCACCACCCCGGCTCGCCTGACAAGCACCGGCATCGAGTGGGGCACGCAGAGCATCCGCCTCACAATCGAAACGGTTGATGCCACGGTGTGGATCGCGCAGGAGGGCACTTCCTGGGCTCTCACTGCGCAGTCCCGCGCCGAGTCACTCGCGGCCCACCGCGCGACGCTCGCGCGGGTAGCCGGCGTCATCGATCCCGAACTGCGTTCGCCCATGCCCGGCACCGTTGTTGCGGTCGCCGTCGCGCACGGAGACTCGGTGACCGCCGGTCAGACGGTGCTCACGATTGAAGCCATGAAGATGGAACACCCCGTTGTCGCAACCCTCGATGGGGTTGTCGACATCAGCTTGAAGCCTGGCGATCTGGTCACACGCGATCAGATCGTTGCCCGAATCGAATCGCCACAAGCGAGCACTGAAGGAGAAACCTCATGAGTCACGACGCTACCCGCGGCGAAATCACCCACCTCGGCCTCACCGATGAGCAGCTGAAGTTGAGCGCTGACGTGCGCGACTTCGCTGACAAGGTTGTTGCTCCGGCAGCGTATGAGTACGACACGAAGCGTGAACTACCCTACGGCATCATCGCTCAAATGGGTGAGATGGGGCTCTTCGGTCTGCCGTTCCCCAAGGAATTCGGCGGGCAGGGCAAAGACTACGTATCACTGTGCATCGCGATTGAGCAGCTTGCTCGCGTTGACCAGTCGATCGCCGTGACGCTCGAGGCCGGCATCGGTCTTGGCGCCATGCCGATCTTCAAGCACGGTAGCGAAGAGCAGAAGCAGCAGTGGGTTCCGATGCTCGCGCGCGGTGAAGCTCTCGCTGGTTTCGGTCTGACTGAAGCGGATGCGGGCTCCGATGCCGCGGGAACCAAGACCACTGCCGAGCTCGTCGATGGCGAATGGGTCATCAACGGTACGAAGCAGTTCATCACTAACTCGGGCAGCGAGATCACGAAGGTGGTGACGGTCACGGCGGTTACGGGTCGTCGCGAGAATGGTCGGCCTGAGCTGAGCGCTATTCTCGTTCCGAACGGTACGCCCGGGTTCACGGTGCACCCGGCCTACGACAAGGTCGGCTGGCACACGTCTGACACTCATCCGCTGTCGTTCGACAACGTGCGCGTTCCCGAAGCGAACCTGATGGGGGAGCGTGGCCGTGGTTTCGCGAACTTCATTGAGGCTCTGGATGAGGGTCGCGTCGCGTTCTCAGCACTTTGCACGGGTGCGGCTCAGGGTTGCCTCGAGGAGTCAATCCGCTACGCCAACGAGCGTCACGTCTTCGGCCGTTCGATCGGTTCGAACCAGCACATTGCGTTCAAGATTGCGCGGATGCAGGCCCGAGTTCACTCGGCACGCTTGGCAACGTACGACGCAGCCCGCAAACTGGTTGCCGGAGTTCCTTTCAAGATGGAGGCGAGCTTGGCGAAAATGATCAGCAGCGAGGCGGCCATGGATAACGCTCGGGATGCCACCCAAATCTTTGGGGGCTATGGCTTCATGAACGAGAACCCGGTCGCCCGCCACTACCGCGACTCGAAGGTGTTGGAGCTGGGTGAGGGCACCACTGAGGTGCAGATGATGGTCATTGCTCGTGAGTTGGGGTTCGCAACCCTATGACCGGCAAACGTATTCAGCAGCGCGGTCTCTGGTTCGACGAGTTCGAGCAGGGCGCGGTCTATCTGCACGCGCCCGGCCGCACCGTCACCGAGGCCGACAATGTTCTCTTCACGACGATGACGATGAACACGCAGTCGCTGCACTTGGATGCTGCGTGGTCGGAGCAGCAGCCTTTCGGGCAGCGTCTGGTGAACTCGATGTTCACGCTCTCGACGATGGTGGGGGCATCCGTTGCTCAACTGACGCAGGGCACGATTGTGGCGAACTTGGGCTTCACAGAGGTCAACTTTCCGCATCCGCTCTATCACGGTGACACGATGTATTCGGAGTCTGAGGTGCTGGAGAAGCGGCTCTCGAAGTCGCGCCCCGGCCAGGGAATCATCTCGTTGCGGCACACGGCCAAGAACCAGGACGGTGTTGTGGTGGCTGTTGCGACCCGTTCGGTGATGGTCTGGACTGAGGAGGGCGCACCGTGAGTTTTACTTTAGGGCCGTCGATTCTGTTTGTTCCGGGCGATCGCCCCGACCGTTATGCCAAGGCGCTGGAGCGCGCGGATGCCATCATCATCGACCTTGAGGATGCCGTCGCCAGTGTCGACAAGGCTGCGGCCCGCGCTGCCCTGATCGCTAACCCGATGGATCCGGCCCGCACGATCGTGCGACTGAACCCGGCCGGCACGGAGGATCACGACAGTGACCTCGAGGCGTTGGAGCAGACGGAGTACCGCACGGTGATGCTCTCGAAGTCGGAGTCGGTTGCTGACTTCGATGCGCTCACTGACCTCGACGTGATCGCCCTGTGCGAGACGGCGCGGGGTGTGCTGGCGGCCACCAGTTTGGCGGCGCTGGATTGCGTGGTTGCCCTCATGTGGGGTGCTGAAGATTTGGTGGCATCGCTCGGTGGTTCGTCGTCGCGCGAAGATTCCGGCCCCTACCGTGGCGTCGCATTGCATGCGCGCTCGTCTGTGTTGTTGGCGGCTGGTGCCTACTCGAAGGCTGTGATTGATGCGGTGCATCTCGACATTGCCGACACCGATGGTCTGGCTGCTGAGGCTCGGGATGCCGCAGCACTCGGGTTCACGGCCACGGCCTGCATTCATCCCTCTCAAGTTGCTATCGTGCGCGAAAGTTATGCGCCCACGGTCGAGCAAATCGCCTCAGCCCGAGCACTTCTCGCCGCAGCGGAATCGCAGCCCGGAGTCTTCAGCTTCGAGGGCCGCATGGTCGACGGGCCCATCTTGCGTCATGCGGAGTGCGTTGTTGCTCGGGCGGGGTTGCGCTAAAGCTAAATTGCCGCCCCTTGTATTCCCAGCGCTCTATGGGCAAATTCTCATCGAAGCACCATTAATCCGCGGGGGCCGTCCAGCGGGCGGAGTCTTGGGTTACTGTTTGGACCCATTGCTCAACTGTTTTGTTGGCCTTTGATGGCCCAGTTCAGATCATCCGACGTATGTAACAAATTGTGTACTGAACTTCGAACTTTTTGTGCCAACGTCATTGAAAATTGGGAAGCGGGGAAAACGAACCTCTCTATCGAGGCGGTGGAGTCTCTACTCGACGGAGGTCGGTTTCAATTCGACGATTTACTGCGGTTCAGCGATTTCGAGCCGCCCCAGACGGCTAGTTTAGGCGCGGTTCTCACTAGGAGCAGGCCCAGAGCGCTCGCCGAGTGAAAAGAACTTATCGTGCGTGGGGGGAAGCCGAAAAGGCGGTAGTCCAAGCTTTGAACTGAGATCTTCGATCATCTGTCGGTGATAAGGATAAAGCTCCTGATTCGCTCGCTCGACAGCAGCTTCCAAAGTCCCGCCGTCGTGAGAATCGATCTCACCCAAGATACGACTCGCTTCGAACGTTACAACGTGCTCCGAAAATAGAACTCCGATTACTTCGCTCTCGTCTGTGGCATCTGGGCCACCTTCACTTTGAGTGATTTCAGACTCATCATCCGTGGAGGCGCTTATCGTGGCGTCCATACGAGTTGTAATGCGAACCATTCTGTCTCCAGCTTTGAATTCCGCATTCGGAATCCCGTAAGAGACCTCAGTCCCGAGCCCCTGAAGCGTTGGTTTCTTCGGCCCGCGTTGAATGCCACATGCCTGCAAGAAAATGCTCTCGACTTCAAAATCGACTTCGTTGATCATTATTTCTGCCTCCGAGAGCTCGAGCAGTCCGGTGAGTCTGTTCCGACCAAGTGCGACTCAGGTGCCAAATGCGCGCTCCAACTGTAACGACGATCGTAAGCAATCCGAGTGATCCTCTCCGGAGCTCCGACAGTTTTAGCGTCTATGTCCACTCCGGCATCGACCATCGTCAAGCGATGAGATAATTGGCCTTTGCTCATTATCGTCTGTCGGTAAACGTCGATCTCAACGCTCTCGCGACTCGCGGGAGCGCGATGAATTCGTGGCCGAATAGGCGGTAACGAGTGGTTTACGGATTCGGCTGTCATGAATACTTCATATTCGAGGGCTGCCAGTGTCCGGGCCAAGCTGGCGATCGTCAAATTGCCATCACCGTTGAGGACCTGTGAAATACGGCCGGCGGTCACGCCCAACGCTTCTGCGAGTGCGGCCTGGGTAAACCTCGTATTCTGCATTGCTTGCTCGATCAGAAGCAGTACCTGGCGCTCAAGGCGGGCTGCTTTTCGTTCTCGCAAGCGCGAGGCAGAAATCTGAACGACAAGCTTCGAATTCTCATTCTTTTGTGAGAGCAGCTTGGTCCGCGATGGCCTTTGTGTTTTTGTCATGTTCTAAATCCTCCACCCTTACCTGATAGCTGTTCTGCAAGTCAGCTTCGTCGGTCTTTTGGCCAATTTTCTTGAACCAGTGGCCGAGACGAATGAACTTGTCCATTTCCTCTGGGATATAAAAATTTCGGTTCTTGCCCTGACCCATCGCCCATTTGCGTTCACCAGACTTTGGGGAGAAATTGCCTATACCGTCTGTGTCGTAGTAGGTGAGTCGTACGTTCTTTTCCCTTAGCTCCCAAATCCCGTCATGCAGGTAGTTGTAAGCTGCGAGCGGAAGGTCCTCGCCTGTGCACAGCGCCCATATCTTGTCCTCGAGACCCTCCAAAAGCCGCGCTGGACCATCGAAGTCGGGGAGGGTCTCTTCCTCTAGGCCATCTAGTAAGCTCACCGCCGGAAGCGAGCCGTCAGCCCTCATTCCGTAGCAAACGTGGAAACTCACTACTTCTGAATCAAATATAGGTGAGCGATCAGGTTTAGTCAAAGCTAAACTCCTTCGAGGTCCGCGTGATTATCAGCAAATAATGAGCACATCTCCAACAGTAGCGTCGCTCTCGCGTAAGCAGGGGAAAAGGGCCGGAGACTCGGCGGACAAGCGGGTGATCTCAGCCCAAACTCGGCATCGCAGCGCAGGAGAGGCCCGGGACATCGCCCCGCCTGCATTATGCAAAAGCAGCGGCAGCGGCAGCGGCAGCGGGCATCCGGGTTCACGTTGAAAGTCATGCACCGCACGCGTAGACAAGGTGCCTGCATTCCTAGACGTACTTGTTCTGCTGTCAATGCCCCTCAGCGAGGGTCTTTGGGTTCACGCCGGCGCCCTCAATGTCGGGATGCTCCGGACACTTCCACGCCTCAAAGCCATCGACCCTTGATCTGCCTGCGTCGACGGGTGCGCGGCGATGGTGAACTTGATCTGGTGCGTAGCGAGGCCGTTCTTCATTGCGATCGTGTTTGCGAGTTCGGCATAGTCGTCCCCGAGGAGGTGTCGCCGATTATGCGGTCGGTGCTCTTGTCGACCAGAACCCTTGTCGCCCCGGGTGTTTCAGCAATGCGTTGGTCGGAAAACCATCCGCCTGTGTTCGGGGATCGCAGGTCAAGGTCTACAAGCCCCGCAGCTTCTCTCGCAGTTGGTCAACGGTGGGTGCGCCGGCAAAGCCATCCGGGGTGACGTAGCGGCGGCAGGCAAGCCCGACCGGGGCATCCGGCTGGGCAAAGGGATCCACGCCATTGAAGAGGATGCTCGGCGACCCGCGGAACCCCACGCGCTCAGCTTCCTCGACCGTGTCGACCAGGTGTCGCGACACCGTGATCTGCGGGAACTCTCGTACGAGCTCGGTGATGTGCTGATCGGCAACCCTCCAGTTGGGGCAGCCCTCGAAGTATTGCAGCGTGATCTCCATACCCTCACGGTAACCCCTGAAGTTCAGACGAAGCTGAAGCGGTGAGGCGGGCGTCACAGCGCGCGCGACCAATATAGTGGGCGTCATGGCCATCACTAGCCCCGCTATCGAGACGCTTCGGCGTGCAAAGGTAACCTTTCGGCTCATGCCCGATGCGGATGCGCAGGGCGAGGACCCTACCGAGCAGACACAGGGTCTGATCAAACCGTTCCGTCCGCTCGCCTGCTTCTGCGTGTACCGAGAGAAACTCCCACCGGTGTTCGTAGTGCTTTCGCCAGAGCGCACGATAACTCAGCACAAGGTCGCCGATGCCGTAGCCGACACCATTACGTCGATTGAGTCGCGAAAGCCCAGCGACATCGCGACACGGCTAGGGATCGAACGCGCCCCAAGGGTGCCTTCGCGGGTCATCGTGGATGTTGCCCTGACCAAGAAGACCAGACACCTCATGCTTCCCAGCGGTGCGAAGGGTCAAACCATCGTCATCAGCCCCGAGGGCCTAATCGTTGGCTTCGACGCGCATGTCTGGGATGTGAGCGACGCACCGGTGTGGGAACGCGTGGAGCCCTACTTCGCCGTCACTGCCGACGGGATCCGATCACTCGAGCCCAACAAGAAATATTTCCACGTGAGCCCCGGTGAAATCTACTTTCCCGAGGTTCGCCAAATCGTGAGTGTCGGCGCCACGGACGAGTACATGGAGTGCTTCGACCGCGCGCTTCTGGCGGGCAAGAAACATCACCCGAAGCCGTCACAGACCGAACACGCGGCAGCACATTTCAAATTCCTCAAGGAACGTTAAATGCACATCGCGCACGGTGGGGATGTCGAGAAAACCCCACCGTGCGCGACGGCGGAAAGTTAGCGGAACAGAGCGCGGCTGCGCCTAGCTGATGCCGTTTCCGGTGTAGGCATACACGTCGAGGTCGTCGCCGCTGACCTCAAAAGTGACGACAAGGTTGGTGTCGTTGTCGGCATACCAACCGTGGTATTCGAAGATGACCCCGCCGGCGTCGTAGTCATTGTTCACGTAGTAAGCGCCGTCAACACCGAACATGTCGGCAACATCCTGATAGCTCGTGGCGTCTCCGCTGAGGTTTGCCGCCTTCAGCTCCTCGAACGCCGCAGCGAAATCATCCGCTGGGATCAGCGGGTAGTCCTCGGGGAAGGCCGTGACATCCAATTCCTCGACATCAACCGTGTATCCCGCTGAGTCTTCCTCTGAGCTGATTGCGCCGGTGCCGTCGATGCTTGCGCTGCCGCTGCTACAGGCCGTCAACGTTAGAAGTAGTGCGCTGGTAAAAAATAATGCTGTGAGGCTCTTCACAATCCCTAATCCTTAGTCGTAGTCATTCCGAGTATTGGTTGCGGATAACCTCTAGGCACTAACGGAGTGACGCCTCATGCACAGAGGCCCCACCGACCACCGCCGGTCGAGACGTGAATTGGCTGTGCTCGGGTGCTGGGGCTCGCTATCCGGCGCCAGTTTAGGGAAGGCCTGTTGCTGAAGAAAGCGCAATAGACCAATTTATGACGAATAGTCGAGATTAATCCTCGAACGTATTGACCATGGCGTGCGCGGCACGGTCGAGGTACGCCCAGATTTCGGCATCATAGAGGGGGTGGGGAGTTTTAAAGTGTCGAGGGCTGGGATTCGCACCGCACCGTGCACAACTAGGTCAACATACAGCGTGGATTCTGTGCCGCCCTGTCGAGTCGTGACGCGGAATCCTCGAAGGGGCTGCTGCCGCTTTGGCGATCATCATCTTTATCGCTGGCATCTCTTGAAAGGATCAGCGTTCGTAGCAGATGCCATCGCCGTCGCCGTCGCGACAGCTGAAATAGCCCTCTCGAATCTTGCGTTCAATCTCAAGGTTAAAGAGCCGCTGTCTCTCTTCCTCCGCAGCCCGCCGCACTTGTGCATCCGCCAAGTTATTCTCTGCAAGATCCCTACACGTGCCTAGCCCTCCTACGGAGTTCCGGACACCGTCATTGGCGGCTGCGGCTATCAGCGGTGAATACTCAAGTTGCGCGCCACTCAGATCTGATTTCGGAATGTAGCTCGTGACCGCGGCGTCGTTGTGGTGGTCGATGTCATAGCCGCCGCTGAACTGCGTTGCTGAAGGCTCCCACCAGCCGGTGCTCACCAGCTCTTCATTAGCAGAATTAGCGGGTGCGTCGTCTAGATCACTGGCGTCTCGGAGAACATGAAGGAATCCATCCCCTTTACTTGCGCTGCGGACCACGAGCACGCGTGACCCCAGAGGGATTACAGCCTCTAGAGCAACCCGCGCGTTGTCGAAATCGGCTTCGGCCGAGGGGCTTGCGCATCCGCCCGCGATTGGGCTAATCAAGTCGAGATCGATCGTGGCATCGTCGATGATTATTCTCCCGAAACCCTCAGTTGTCGAAGTAACGGTGCCAACGAAACGTTTTTCGTTGAGATGAAAATCAGTCCTAAGCGTCGCCGCGATCGCGTCGACCGACTCTGACTTTTTGAGAACTAGAAGATCGGCGAATTCCCCGTCCTTCATCGGTGTACCAACGATCGGATCTTGGCCGACGACCGCCCAATTTCCCCTTACCCAAGCAATTCGATCAGCCTCAGAAGCATCTTGATACTCCACCGAGAAATCGAACTCGTCCGCGATCGCCCGCACGTCTGCAAAATTCAGCCCAACGAGCTGTGGCATATAGAAATCGTGGCCGTAAGGCAGAGGAAGATACTCGCGCTCCATGAGCCCAAAATTGGTTGGATTGGGAGCCACTTCGTCTGATGTGGGCGATACCTCAGGGGCTGAGATCGTAGCTGCGGTCGAACAGCCGCTAATTAGTAGAACTGACAGTACCAAGGCGATTGAAGCGCGGCGTTGCAACATACGTTCATGCTACGGGGTCGACAGCTGATGGGTAGTTCTCCTGAGTCGATGATGAATCGACGTGTGAGGCAGTGCAACCCGACAGCTTTGGCCACATCCGAATATTCTATGGGCGAGATGTGTGGCTGGAAGCAATGCGTTCCACGAGGTAGAACGGCTAGTCCTCAAACGTATTCACCATGGCGTGCGCGGCACGGTCGAGATACGCCCAGATTTCGGCATCGTAGAGCGGCGGCAATTCGAGAGTGTCGAGGGCGTTGCGCATGTGGTGCAACCAGCGGTCACGGGCATCCGGGTTCACCTTGAAGGGCATGTGGCGCTGGCGAAGGCGGGGGTGTCCGCGTTCCTGGCTGTACGTGTTCGGGCCGCCCCAATACTGTTCCAGGAAACCCGTGAGGCGCTGGATGGCACCCTCAAGGTCGGGCTGCTCTGGGTACATCGGCAGCAAAACCTCATCCGTTGCGACGCCCACGTAGAACTCGCGCACGAGCTTCTCGAACGTGGCGCGACCGCCGATGAGTTCCCACATCGAATCGGCCGGAGCATCCGGAGTCACTGCTGGCTTCGCAATGATGCGAATCTTGGGGCGCTTCGCGGGTTCAGCCGTGTTGCTAGGTTCAGCCGCATTCGCACCCTCGGCCACGTTCTCGGCACCGGCACCAGCTACGTTCTCCGGCCCAGCCACATTCTCGGATTCGGTCATTTCTTCGGCTTCTCCTCGGGAAAACTCACGGGCACCGGGCGCGTGCGGGGCGGTCGTGCACCTCGCACACTCGCAGCACCCTCAAAGCCACTCAACACGATCGAGTTCAAAGCGGGAAGTTTGACACCCGCCTCGTCCAGATCCTTCTTCAAGCGGGCCCGCAACTCGCGAGCAACATCATCCTTCGTCGCGGATGCCGTCTTCACCACCAGGCGAACAACCACCGCCTCCGACGAAATAGATTCAATGCCCCAAATCTCGGGCTTCTCCAAAATGCGGGTAGCCCACTTGGGCGTCTTCGACAGATCAACCGCGGTCTTCAGGATGCGCTCCTGCACGGCATCCACATCAGAGTCATACGGTACAGCCAAGTCGATGATCACGCGGGCCCAGCCCTGCGACATATTGCCCACTCTGGTGATCTCACCGTTGCGCACAAACCACAGGGTGCCGTTCACGTCGCGAACCTGTGTGGTGCGGATGTCGACCGACTCCACCACACCCACAGCGGGCCCGAGGTCAACAATGTCGCCCACGCCCAACTGATCCTCGGCCACCATGAATAGACCGTTCAGTACGTCCTTAACGACGTTTTGGGCGCCGAAACCGAGCCCGGCACCGGTTGCAGCCGTGATGAGCGCGAAGGCGCCAGTGGCGTTCGGCGCGAAGAGGTCGAAGAGCAAGATCATCACGATGATCACAATGACGACGGTGACGATACTGGAAAGCACGCCGCCGAGGGTGCGCGTGCGCTGAACGACTCGAACCGCAGCCAGCGGCGAGGTCAGCAGAACTTGGGTGTCGTGAATGTTTTCTTTGTGTTTGACACCGTTGACGACGCGATCAACAACGCGCTTGATGACGAACAGCAGCACGAAGCGCAGCAACCACGCGCCGACAACAATCGCGAGGCCGCGCAGCAGATGAAGGCTGCCGTCAATGGCGCCAAGGGTGGCCCACAGCCCATCCCACGTGAAATCTTCCATGCTCGGAGCCTAGCGAGTGACTTCTGTGTAGTCACCGCTAGGCCCCAGCATGCCCGCCGTGAGGCGGCTGAAAGGGGTTAGGAGTTGTCGCGAGCCTGAACGATTAGCGCACGCTCAACACCCGCAAGGTTTTCCACGATGATGCGGCGCAGGGCCGGCACATCGGGGTTCGCCTCGAGCCAGGCGTTCGTGGCATCCACGAGACCCTGGTTAGCCAACGGTGCCGGATAGAGGCCACGCAGGACCGTCTCGGCAATCGCGTAGCTGCGGTTCTTCCACACATCGTTGATCGCCTCAAAGTACGGAGCCACAAAAGCTTCCAGCACAGCGGGGTCGTTCACGTGGGTGTAGCCCATGGTCACGTTGCGCACGATCGCGTTCGGCGCCTTGTCACTCTTTACGAGCGAGTCGAAGGCGGCCTGCTTGCCCGCCTCCGTGGTGATCGTGGCGCGAGCGCGGGCCGCAGCCTGCTGGCCGTTTGCCGTCTTGTCCTTGGCGAGAGCCTCATCCACTTCAGCATCACCGGCAGCACCGTTGAGCACGAGGCCCTCCAGAAGCTCCCAGCTCAGGTCAGTATCAATCTCAAGACCCTCGAGCGTGGTCGAACCGCTGAGCAGAGCGCGAAGCACCGTGACGTGCTGTTCGGTGGAGGCCACATTCGCGAAGTACTTCACGAACTGGAACTGAGCATCCGATCCCGCTTCAGCACTCTGAGCGAGACCCCACAGGGTGTCGCCAATCTTCTCGATCGTGGCGGCACGACGTTCGGGAGCAACGTACTGCTTAGCAACCAAAACCAGCTGCGCGAGCGTGGTGCGGATGGTGGTCGACTCGGTCTCCGACGCAATGTTGCCGAGAACCAGGGCAACATAATCGCTGGCCGGAGTCTCAGCATCGCGAGCAGCATCCCAGGCGGCACCCCACACGATGGCGCGAGCCAGCGGGTCAGTGATGTCAGAGAGGTGCTTCATCGCGACAGCAAGCGAGGAGTCATCGAGACGGATCTTCGCGTAGGCAAGGTCGTCATCGTTGATCAGGATGAGGTCGGGGCGCGTCGTGCCGACGAGCTCGGGAACCTCGGTGCGCTCGCCCACAACATCGATCTCGATGCGGTGGTGGCGAACGAGCTTGCCGTCCTGCAGGGAGTAGTACCCGATGGCCAGACGGTGCGGGCGAATCGTGGGGTAGTCCTCGGTGGCGGTCTGAACGATCGCGAAGCTTTCGACGGTTCCGTCTTCAGCGGTCACCACATCCGGGCGCAGCGTGTTCACACCAGCGGTCTCAAGCCAGAGCTTGCTCCACTCCATGAGCTCGCGGCCACTGGTCTTCTCCAGCTCGACCAGCAGATCCTTGAGCTCGGTGTTGCCGTAGGCGTGCTTCTTGAAGTACGCGGCCACACCCGCCATGAACGCTTCGAGGCCAACCCAAGCAACGAGCTGCTTGAGAATCGAGCCGCCCTTGGCATAGGTGATGCCGTCGAAGTTGACGAGAACATCATCGAGGTCGTTGATCGAGGCATAGACGGGGTGGGTCGAGGGAAGCTGGTCTTGCTTGTACGCCCAGCTCTTCTCCATAGCCGCGAACGTGGTCCATGCTTCGGTCCACTCGGTAGCTTCAGCAGTAGCGATAGTCGATGCCCACTCGGCGAACGACTCGTTGAGCCACAGGTCGTTCCACCACTTCATGGTGACGAGGTCGCCGAACCACATGTGAGCCAGCTCGTGCAGAATCGTGACAACGCGACGTTCCTTGATGGCGTCGGTCACCTTCGAACGGAACACATACGTCTCGGTGAACGTGACAGCGCCCGCGTTCTCCATGGCACCCGCGTTGAACTCGGGCACGAACATCTGGTCGTACTTCTCGAAGGGGTACGGGTACTGGAAGTGCTTTTCGAAGTACTCGAAGCCCTGCTTGGTCTTCTCGAAAATGTAGTCAGCATCGAGGTACTCGCTCAGCGACGCACGCGTGAAAATTCCGAGGGGGATGACGCGGCCGTCGCTCGAGGTGAGCTCGTCGCGAACCTCGGCATACGGGCCCGCCACGATCGCGGTGATGTAGCTCGACATGATCTGAGTGGGCGGGAACTCCCACGTGGCGTTCTCGCCATCCACCACAGGCTCAGGGGTTGGCGAGTTGCTGATCATGGCCCAGCGTGCCGGTGCGGTCACCGTGAACTGGAACGTGGCCTTGAGGTCAGGCTGCTCGAACACAGCGAACACGCGACGCGAGTCGGGCACCTCGAACTGCGAGTACAGATAAACCTCTTCATCAACAGGGTCAACGAAGCGATGCAGGCCCTCACCGGTGTTGGTGTATTCGGCATCCGCCACAACCTCAAGAACGTTGTTCTCAGCAAGGTTGTCGAGCTGGATGCGCACACCATCGTTCACAGCAGCAACATCAAGAGCGGTGCCGTTGAGCGTGACCGAATCAACCGTGCGGGTGATCGAATCAATGAAAGTGGATGCGCCAGCAGTGGCAGTAAAGCGAACAGTCGTGCTGCTCTTAAACGTCTCAGGACCCGTAGTGAGGTCGAGCGCAATCTCATAGCTGTCAACGTTGACAATCGCTTTACGTTCTTGCGCTTCAACTCGGGTGAGGTTCTCTCCGGGCACGTACAACTCCTTCAATTGGGGGCGGTTTGTGACCGCACCTATCTACCTTATGCCGCACCCCGGCAATGTAACCAGTGGCGTTCACAGGCAACCGTAGACTGGAGGAATGCGCATCCATATCGCCACCGATCACGCCGGCCTCGAGTTCAGTGCCACCCTGCAGCAGCACCTCACGGATGCGGGTCACCAGGTCATCGACCACGGCCCGGTTGCCTACGACGCTCTCGATGATTACCCCGGGTTCTGCATCGCCGCAGCCCGTGGTGTTGCCGCCGACCAGGCCGCCGGTGTTGACGCGCTTGGTGTTGTCTTTGGAGGGTCGGGAAACGGTGAGCAGATCGCCGCCAACAAGGTTGTGGGCATCCGCGCTGCTCTCGTCTGGAATGACTCGACCGCCGCTCTGGCCCGCCAGCACAACGACGCCAACGTCATCTCTATCGGCGCTCGCCAGCACACTGTCGACGAAGCCACCCGCTTCATCGACCTCTTCATTGCGGAGCCCTTCTCGGGTGACGAGCGTCACGCCCGCCGCATCGCTCAGCTCGCCGAGTACGAGACGACTGGCGCTATCGCCGCGCACCCCTTCACCGACTAATGCCTGAGGGGCATTCCGTACATCGCATCGCGCGCCAGTTCGCGCTGCACTTCGTCGGCAAAACCGTCGCAGTGTCGTCTCCGCAAGGTCGCTTTGCTGCGGGAGCCGAACGCATCGATGGGTTGCGGATGCTCAGCGCCAAAGCCGTGGGCAAGCAGATGTTCCTCGAATTCGAGCACGACCGCTGGCTGCGCGTGCACCTCGGGCTCTACGGAGCGTGGGACTTCGCGGGCAATTTCACTGCCGATGCGACTACGGCATCGGCTGCCGGGCGTATGGGGCAGACCAACCAGCACGGCACTGTTGTGGGGGAGCACGAGGATTCGCTCGCGAGCATCGGTGCCCCACGGCGCACTCGCTTGCGCATGTCGGAGCAAGAGAAAGCCAGCGACACCGTCTCAGAGTTTCCGCCCGAGCCCATCGGCGCCGTGCGCGTTCGGCTGCTGACCGACACGACGTGTGCTGACCTGCGCGGGCCCACCGCGTGCGAAGTGCTGAATCCCGACGAAGTGCAGGTCGCGCTCAACAAGCTCGGGCCCGACCCGCTCGTCGACGACAACGGCGAGGCCGAAGAGCGTTTCGTCGCTACCGTTCGCAAGAAGCAGACGGCTATCGGCATCCAACTCATGGATCAGTCGATCGTCAGCGGTATTGGCAACGTCTACCGCGCCGAGATTCTGTTCCGCGCTCGCCTCGATCCGCATACGCCGGGCAAGCTCATTCCCGAAGAACTGGTGCGCGAACTCTGGCGCGACTGGGCACACTTGCTAGAAATCGGTGTGCGTACCGGCCAGATGATGACGATGGATGGGCTCACCGGCGACGACTACACGGCCGCGCTCGCGAGCAGGGATGACCGTCACTGGGTGTATCACCGCGAAGGTCTGCCGTGCCGTGTGTGTGGCACGAACATCGCGATGGAACTCGCTTCGGCCCGCAAGCTGTACTGGTGCCCCAGCTGCCAAGCGCCACTAGGTAGCTAAAGTGTGTCACCGCTCTAACTGCGCGTACGCTAGCTCAGAACTAGCCGCAGAAATGACAAGGGCACTACCGAGTGAAACTGACTAACGCGCGCATCGTCGGCGACGATGCCTCCGCCCTGGTCGATGTCACCCTCACCGAGGGACGCATCTCCGCTATCGAACCCCACGGGCAGTCGGCGGATGCCGCTGGCGACGTTGCTGCAGACAGCGACGCTGCCGATCACGACACCATCGATCTCGACGGCCGCTGGATCATGCCCGGCCTGTGGGATCAGCACGTGCACTCCAGCATGTGGGCGCAGCAATCGCAGCGCCTTGATCTCAGCCACACGACCTCGGCCACCGAAGTTGCTGTCACCCTCGCGACCTCGGTGCTCCCGCAGTCCGACGGCATCATCGTGGGGCAAGGCTTCCGCGATGCCCTCTGGCCCGACCAGCCCACTCGCGCCCTGCTCGACTCGGCCGTCTCCGACATCGCCGTCGTGCTCGTCAGCGGCGACCTGCATTCCTGTTGGCTCAACAGCCTCGCGCTCGAACGCTTCGGCTTTTACGACCACCCCACCGGGTTCCTGCGCGAAGAAGAAGCCTTCGCTGTCGGAAGTGCGCTCAGCCGAGTGGAACCCGACATTCTTGACGGTTGGATCCGTGACGGGGCTGCGGAAGCGGCATCCCGTGGCGTCGTCGGAATCGTCGATCTCGAAATGACCTGGGAGTTCGAGAACTGGCAGCGCCGCATGCTCGAAGGGTTCGATCTGTTTCGCGTGCGCGTTGGTGTTTACCCGCGCTTCCTGGAACGCGCCATTTTCGAAGGCCTCGCCACCGGGCAACAGTTGGCGCCGCTGCTCGAAGTCGGGCCGTTCAAGATCATCACTGACGGCTCTCTCAACACCCGCACCGCGTACTGCGTCGAGCACTACCCGGGCGAACCACACAACAGGGGAGTGCTCAATATCCCCGCTGATGAACTCGTCGAATGGATCCGCACCGCCAGCGGCGCCGGTTTGTCGCCCGCCGTGCACGCCATCGGCGATGACGCGAACACGCTTGCCCTCGACGCTTTTGAAATCGTCGGATGCCGTGGCCGAATCGAGCACGCCCAGTCACTTTCTGAATCGGACTTGCCTCGCTTCGCGGCTCTCGGAATCGCAGCGAGCGTGCAACCCGAACACGCCATGGATGACCGCGATGTTGCCGACGCTCTCTGGCCCGGACGCAACCACCGCACGATCGCGCTGCGTTCCATGCTCGATGCCGGCATCGAACTTCTGATGGGATCGGATGCTCCGGTCGCCCCGCTTGACCCGTGGGCAGCGATCGCGTCGGCTGTGAGTCGCAGCCGCGATGGGCGGGAGCCGTGGTATCCCGAACAGCGCATCACCGTAGCCGAAGCTCTCAAGGCCTCAGTGCAATCGACCATTGCCGTGGGCGAAGTTGCTGACATTGTCGTGACACGCAAAAACCCGCTCGACTGCAGCGGTGAAGAGCTGCGGGCGATGCGGGTTGACGCGACGATCCTGGCCGGGCGCTTCACTCACAACCAGCTGTAGCTACTACGAATCGTAGGCTCAACTAGTCGCGCGCGAAGCGACCGCCAGAGAAGTTACTTGGTGGCGAGGTGAGCGAAGAGGAACCAGCGGTCCTTCTCCAGCCCACGGGCGATCTCAATCGCGACGTCTTCGCTGACCTTGTCGAGCTCACCGAGCTCGTCGACGGCAGTGCGGACGGTCACGAGAGTCGCGTCGATCGCGGCGATAACCTGCGCGATGACCTCGTCGGACTGCTGGAAGCCAGCGGTCATGCTGGGGGTCGTTGCCTTCGCGCCGACGGTCTGCGTGCGAGCGTCAATCGGAAGTCCGAGAGCGACTACGCGCTCTGCTGCCGTGTCAGCCCACTCGCGGGCGTGGTCGACGATGACGTCGAGAAGTTCATGGACGGCCTGGAAGTTCGCGCCGCGAACGTGCCAGTGAGCCTGCTTGCCGTCAATCGACAGGGCCGTGAGGTCGGTGACGACCGGGCCGAGGAACTGGGCAACACCCGAGGTGACATCAGGGTCTGCTGAGGTCTGCGGAACTGCTTTAATTTCGGTCATTGTGTGCTCCTTCGTTGTTCTACAGGTACAACGCTACGTCGGTGCAAAAAATTCGCAAGCAAGCTGAGGCAACGCTAACCCGCTGCAACACGCGGTTTCCGGCAGTGCCGAATGGATGCCAGTCTGCAACGCCGAGCTCGCTCACGGGGGATATCCCCACTGCCGTTTTGTGTGCATCCACGCTGGGGAGTATTTCTGGTTTTCGCGATTCTGTAGGAGACGAACATCCGCCCCGCCAATGCGCGAGACTAAAGCGAGAGACTTATGACTACAGACACTGTGACGAAGCCCCGAAACCCCTATTGGCAGCTGTGGCGCACCACTCCAAAAGAGGTGCTCTATCTGATCCTCGGATTCCCGATTGCGATAACCGGATTCGGCGTGGCAATGTCGCTTGTCGCTACCGGGATCGGCACACTCGCGGTCTTTCTTATCGGGTTCTTTGTCATGATTTTGGCGTTGTATGTTGGCCGCGGCTTCGGGCTGGCCCATGTCAACCTTCTGGAATGGACTGGCCGGGCCCGTCTAGAGCGCCCGGATTGGCAAGACGACCGAGCCGCTACAGGGTTCGGCGGCTGGCTCGCTGCGACGCTTGGCAACGCGCACTACTGGCTGTACCTGCTGCACACCACAATTCTTGGCTTCATTCTCACGATCATCACGTGGACGATCTCCTTCGTGTGGCTCACCGTCGGACTTACCGGAATCTTCGCGTGGGCCCTCGATGGTGAAGTGCAGACGGGCGACCCCGACTGGTCGATCGGCGAGTGGTCCTTCGGCCTCTTCGGGGTCAACACTGCCGGTTGGAACCCTGTAATTGCCGACAACATCGTTGCGTTCGTCATCGGCCTCATCTTCATCGCCACCCTCCCGTTCGTCACTCGCGGCCTCGTTCTGACCCAGTGGTGGCTTGCCCGCGGAACCCTCACCGCCTTCAAGTCGGATGGTCTTCGCCGCGAAGTGCAGTCCCTCGAAGAGTCGCGTGGCGCTGCCCTCTCGGCAGAAGGTCATTCGCTTCGCCGGCTGGAGCGTGACATCCACGACGGCCCCCAGCAGCGTCTCGTGCGGTTGCAGATGGATCTCGCGGCTGCTGAACGCCAGCTCGATACCAATCCAGACAAGGCTCGCCAGTTGCTCACGGAAGCCCAAGCGCAGTCGGCTGAAGCGCTCGAAGAACTGCGGGCTCTGTCACGCGGGTTCGCACCGCCACTTTTGCTCGACCGTGGCCTTGTGGCAGCCCTTGAATCAGTAGCCGCGCGCGCAGCCGTGCCAACGACGCTCACCTCCGATCTCCCGATCCCGCTCGTTTTGCCGGGCGAAGTCGAGCGTGCGTCGTACTTCGTTGTCGCTGAATTGCTCACCAACGTCGCCAAGCACGCTCACGCTGGCCATGCCTCCGTTCGGCTTCTCACCGAGCAAACGGATGGCCGTCCCTGGCTCCTCGTTCAGGTCACGGATGACGGCCAGGGCGGTGCCGCGGTGCTCGCCGACCACGGTCTTGCTGGCATCGAAGAACGTGTTCGCGGTGTCGGCGGACGCCTTGAGATCGAGAGCCCCGCTGGCGGGCCAACGACGGTAACGGCGCGGCTGCCTTTGCCCAAACTGAGTGCAGATCGGGCGCCCGTTGACCTCTAGTCTTAAGCGCATGAGCCCTTTGCGCGTTGCTGTTGCTGATGATTCGGTACTGCTGCGCGAAGGGCTCGTGCGTGTGCTCGTCGAAGCCGGCTTCGATGTTGTCGGTGCGTTCGGCGATGCGGATGAACTGCTCGCGAACCTCGATGACTGTGCTCCTGATCTTGTGGTGCTCGACGTGCGCATGCCGCCGACGTTTCGGGATGAGGGAGTGCGGGCTGCCATTCGCTTGCGTGAATTGCGGCCCCAGATCGGCATCCTCTTGCTCTCGCAGTATGTCGAGGTTGTGTACGCGCAAGAGCTGCTCTCCTCGGGTCGCGGCGGGGTCGGCTATCTGTTGAAGGATCGCGTTGCGTCACTGGATGAATTGCAGGATGCGGTGGAGCGGATTTCTGCCGGCAGCACGGTGCTCGATCCCGAGGTTGTTGCTCAACTCGTCGGTCGCCGTCAGGATCCGCTGATGTCGTTGACTCCGCGTGAGCACGAAGTCATGACGCTCGTGGCCGAGGGACGCACGAATGCGGCTATCGCCAAACAGCTCGTCATCGGTGTTGGCGCGGTCGAAAAGAACGTGACCGCAATTTTTCAGAAGCTGAATCTCGAAGATTCGGGCAGCGACCACCGCCGCGTTCTCGCGGTGCTCACCTGGCTGCAGCGCTAGCGTCGCCTTCTTTCTGCTTAGCGAAGGGCGCTGAATTTGGTGTTGAGCGTCTTGAGATCGCGGATGCGTCGCTCGAGCGTAATGCCGAGGAACAACACGATCGCGCCACCGACTACAGCCCACAGCCACCACGAGGTCAGCTGGTAGAAGCTGATGAGCGCGGGAGCAAAGGTGTGCGAAGCGTGAATGAGAACGACAACGGTGGCAATGATGAGGGGCGCTTTGAGCTTCAGCCAGGCTCCGAGCACGATGATCGTCACGCCGACGATTCCGAGAGCAACAATGCGCCACTGAGTTCCCGCGCTATCGGTGTCCACAAACGTCGCGATGAGACTGGGGGCCAGCAGCACAACGAGGCCGCCGCTAAGCCACTGCATGCTGCGCGCATCCGGATCGCTCACCATCCGCAGCCCTCCGTGGGCGAGCAGAGCCACCCCGAGAAGCACAGACACCCACTCGAGTGGCTCCACGAGCGTTCCGAAGTACCCGATCACGCCGAGGATGCTGGCGAGAGTGAAGGCGAGGTAGCTCATGCGGTGGGTAAGCGGTCGCGTAGAGGCACGAGCCGCGAGTACGAGAAGAACGCTGCCGAGTGCGACCAGACTAATGATGCGAACGGTGTCGACCGACGCGTTTCGCTGGTCTGTGCCGAGTAACGTCAGGATTTCCATCCCATAAAGCAGCACGAGGGCACTGCCGAGCAGCACTTCGCTCATGGCTGCCCACCCCGGGCGGTTCTCGTCACGAGAGAATCCACTGGCAGCGGCACCGAAGCTGGCGAGAGCCAGCAGCGCAACCGCGACCAGCAGACCGGAGTCGAGTTCGGGCAACAGCCCTCTATTTTCAGACAGCAGGATGAACGCCCGTGACGCGGTCGCGAGAATGAGCCCGGATGCGGACGCAATGATTGCGACGCCCCAGAAGTCGATGAGCTCGCTGCGTGGCTCTACGAAGGCGGCAGCCACTAAGAGAGCTCCGCAGAGTCCCGCGATGATGAGAGTGCGGAGTCCGTTGCCGTCTGCAGCATTGAGCGCGAGGGGGAGCACCGCAATGAGCAGGCCGACGAGAGCGATCGCCGGTGCGGAAGCTAGCCGCGCCGCTCTCAACTCTGCGCGTGCAATCAGTATCGAGAGGACGATCACGACGGCGCTGAGAGGCAGAACGTACGCTTCAAGAGCTTCTACGCGGGCCTGATCGAGTCGAAGCCACAGTGCCCACGTGCCAAAGGCCACCGCAGCCCACACCATGTGGCAGCGAAGCGATGCCGATCCGAACACTCCGTCAGTCGAAATGGAACTGAGTAGCAGCGCGACCGACACAAACAACACGATCAGCCATGGAGTGCTCTGTGGCTCGAGAACCGCACTCACCGTCGTGATTGCGGCAACCGTAAGAGCACTGATCTCACTTGCTCGACGAACAGCGCTGCGGTGATCCCGCAGTCGCAGAATCATGCTGAATGCAGCGACGAGCACAGCTGCCGTTGCGGGAGCGAGTTCGATCACGACTGCCGAGAGCTCGAGTAATCTGCCGGTGCTATCGAACAGCCAGGCGGTCGCGGGGGCGAGAGCTGCCGCTGCGGCAATGTTCTCGGGCACAAACGTGTGTGCGCCTCGAGCGAAAATGGTGAAGCTCAACGCCACGACGAGGAGCGCGGCACCCACGGTATTGATGACGGCTACATCGAGCATGAAAGGAGCAGTGACTCCTGATCCGCCGACGACGTTCGCGTTCCAGAAGTGTGCTCCGGCGAATGCGGTCGCGCCAAAGCCTGTCCACCAGAGCGCTTGCGGTTCGAGCATCGCGACCTCACGCGAGCGAATAATCAGTGCTCGTGCGATCATCCCGAAGCCAAGGATGGCGGCGATCAGCCAGAACTCGAGGTACTGCACGACGCCCAGGGCGTAGGTCGCGAGTGCAATGAACGACGCGAGGGTGAACGCAAGGTAGGTCACGTGGGGGGTGAGAGGCGGCGTCGCGAAGCGCGCGCCCACAACGAGAAGCACCGCGCCAAGAGCGACTAAGGCAAGCACCCGGATGTCGGTGAGCGGTGTCGACGAAGTAGACGGGTCAATCACGATGATGCCTTCAACCACGGACAGCAGTGTCACGGCGGCGCCGAGCAGCACGGGCCCCGACCGCTGCCACAGGGTGGAGTGCGAGACACGCGCGAAACCGGCGGAGGCGAGTCCGAAACTCGCGATCGTCATGACGGCTACAGCCCCGATGAGCCACACTTCTGCTTCGGGCAGCGCGCTCGGTGCGGCGGTCACGGAGTAGAGAACGCGCGCTGCTGTGGCGGTGATGAGTCCCGTGGCTGAGGCGACAACGGCGATTCCCCAGAAACTGAGCAACGACTCGCGCGGCGCAATGAACGACGCGGCGATCAGGAGCGCCGCACACAGGGCGGAGATGACTAGGGTGCTGGTGCCTGAGCCACTTGCGGAGTTCAGCGCGAGCGGCACAATGGCGATAAGCAGTCCAGCGAGAGCGATGAACGCTCCAGAACGCAGGCGGGATTCGCGTAGTTCTGCTCTGGCCGTAAAGATGGCGATTGCCACCACAACCGCGGCAAGCGGCAGTACGTAGGCCTCGAGAGCCTCGACTCGGTATTGCTCAAGGCGTAGCCACAAGGCCCACGTGGCGAATGCGACCGCACCCCAGATAACGAAGCGCCGTGGCGAACGTGAGCCTACGATTCCGTCGGCGGAGATCGATGCCAGCAGAAGGGTGATCGAGACGAGAAGCGCGATCAGCCAGTGTGTCTCGTGGGGCTGAAGAATTGCACTCGCTGTGGTGAACAGTGCAACGGTGAGCGCGCTGAGTTCAGCGATACGTCGCACGAATGTGTGTCGGCCCCGCACACGCAGGGCCATCGTGAGCGCTCCGACGAGAACGGATGCCGTGGCCGGCGCTAACTCGATCGCTATAGCGCCGAGACCAGCGGTACGGCTCGCACTATCGAGTGCCCACACCAGTGCGGGCGCGAGCGCCGCAGCGGCAACGAAGCTTTCGATCGAGCGCCCTGTCGGTGCACTCGTTCCACTCGTTGCGCTCGCAGCATTCGTAGCGCCCGTATTTGCTGATGCTCGGGCAAGCAGCGCGGTGTTGTTCAGCATGGTGACGATGAGCACTGCGACGAACAGCACAGAGACGAGCAGACTGATGGACGTGAGGCTCAGGGCGAGTGGTGCATTCGCGAAAGGGGCCCCGCTGCCTGTTGCTACCCAAAGAATGGTGCCCGCAACTGCGGTGCCGACAATCCCTATCCACCACAGAACCTGTCGTTCGAGGGCGGTCACTTCGCGGGTGCGGGGCCAGAGCGATCGCGCGCTGATGACGACGGCGAGAACCGAGACGGTCATCCACGATTCGAGCGGATGGGGATCGAGGGGAGTGAGTGCGAATTGCAGCTGTTCTCCCACGCCCGCGGCCGCGAGCAACAGCACAAGCATCGTCAAGCCCAGCATCGTCGTGCGAACTGAAACAACGGTCACGAGGTAGCGGGCGGCAAAGAGCACGGCCGCGGTGCCGAGGCTGGCGAGAAGCCACGTTCCGTAGCTGGACCATCCTGAACCGAAGGCAAGCGCTAGCGGTGTGAAACCGCCCAGGGCAAGAATGACTGTGCTGAGGCGCAGTCCGGGGCGGCGGCGCTGGCTCACACCGATTGCCACGACAGCCAGTACAGCTAGCGCAAGCCACACCGCAACAGCGAGCAGCAGCGTTCCGGCCAGCGGCGCTGCTAGGGCGAGCGCGGCACCTGCGCTCGCGAGCAGCAGAGAGAGCCGACCGCGGAGTTGCCGCGTGGCCCACCACGCCAACGCCATAATCGCTGGAACGCTGAGGAGGGCAAGCTGAGGCCACCCATTGTCGCTGATGGCGAACGGCGCGCTCGCCGCGGTGGTGCGGCGCAGGGACGTCTGAGAGAAATACTGCAGCGCTACAGAGAGCGACGCACTGAGGGGCGCGATCAGCGCAATCGCGGTAATCGCCCACACGCCGAGCGATGCCCACAGGGTGGTACTCCGGCTTGTCGCGCCGAAGTGTCGCCCGCTCGCCTCGCTCAGCACCGCAAGAGTGGTGAGCGCAGCGGCAACGGAGAACACCGCGATAGGGGAGTCGTTCGATAGGAGAGTCGACACTGCTGTCGCGATCGTGAGACCTGCGATCATCGCGAAAGTGTTGCGGATGATCGGATCGAAGGCCGCACGATGAGCCGCGACGCTGTGGATTGCCGCTACCGCGCCCAAGACGAGGAGCCAGATTCCCGTCGAGCGATTGCCAGCGAATTCTGACGAGACGAACAGAGAGATGATGGCGCTGAAGAACCCGATCGAGAGCCCCAGGTAGGCGAAAACGAGCATGGTCGTGCGCTCTGCTCGCCCCGAGTATTCTCCGTGCGCAGCCATGAGGTAGATGAGCGTCGCGGTGGTGAACGCCACCATGGGGAGCAGCACATTGGCCTCAGGGAACCGTCCGTCGGCCAAGCCGGCGACGACGAGGGCAGCTGCGGGCGGGAAAGCCACGAACGCCACCACATTGACGAGCCTGATTGTGCTCGCCCGATGCCACCACATAAATCCCAGCGCAGCGACGATCATCGCTGAGCCCCAGTACGTGCGGCCGGCAGAGTCGCCGACGACAAGTAATTCATTCGCACGCACAGCGTAAATATCGAGTCCGACTAGCACGATCGCAAGCGCGGACAGCGCTTCAGCGGTAGCGGAGAGCCCACGCTTCTTCACCACGGTTGCCCCGACGATGCTGGCGATAGTGATGGTTGCGATGATCGCCGACCGCCAAATGAGCCCAAAGCTAATGAAGGCGTAAATAAGGAAGAAGATCGCGCCGACCGAGAGCAGCGACACTCCCACGATCAGCAGGATGACTTGGATGCCAGCGTGCGAGCGAGCAGCGGCGGCGGCGTCGATCGTTGTCGGAGCTGTGGCTTCAGTGGTGGGTGGAACTGAAACGGGAGTCAGCATCGCGGAAGCGACCGGGGTGGGAGCAGCGATGGGAGCGGACTGCGGGAACTGCGGATGCACCGGAGCCTCGATCGGAGCCGGCGGCTCCGGGGCCGCAACGGTCTGATTGCTGGATTCCAACATGGCGGCCACGAGGGCTGCGCGTTGTGCTGCTGCAGCTTCGAGCGCAGCGTATTCGGCATCCCGAACTTCGTCACGAACGCGTTTGCGTTCGGCGGCGGTCTCGAAACGGATCTTGCCGATGAGCTCGAGCCGGGAATCGAGCAGAGCCGCGACGTCGAGTGATTCTTCGCGGAGAAGGGCGGCATCCGGGTGATTGAGATCAAGCCCACATTGTGAGCACACCGCGGAAGGCGGGAGCGTGACAAAGCACGCCGGGCATCGCGAAGTATCTGTGAGGTCTAGCGGTCCACGGGGAAAAAGAACGTGACCGACGTGCTCTATGAACGAACGCGGTGCATCAACCATGTACTCGGGACTTCCTTTCGGGAGGAAGCCCCAGAGTATCGCTGACTAAAGCTTAAGAAGCGATAAGCCGCGAAAGTGTGGACTGATTGTGGTTGTAACCATTCGCAGCCTGGATTTCGGGACGAGGCTTTTCGAGACGGTTAGTCCACGCCTTGCCGTCCCACCAGCGCAGCATGTGGCTGCCTGCGGGGTCCGGGTACCAGCCGAAGGGAGGAAGTTGGGTTGCAGTGTTAGACATCGGGGGAGTCCAAAGGTGCCCTGCCACGAGGGGCGATACGGGTGTGGCATTCGATCCAGCCGCGGAGGATCAGTTCGGGGGTAACGGCTATCCCCAGTATAGGGGGCACGCTAGAGCCCTGACAAGAGGTCACTTTCCGCGGCGAGGGTGACTTCGGAGTTCGAGTCTGCATGGGTAAGATAGAGCCGTGAACATCTTCGGTTTCGTAATCTCCTTCGTGCTCTTTGTGGGCGGCATCTACATGATGGGCGAAGCTTTCTACGTGGAGGGCCTTGAGTCGGTCGTATTCATCGGCGGCTTGCTTGTTTCCACGGCGGGCGTCTTCATTCCCATTCACGTCATGAAGCGCGTCGACAGCTAGCGCACAATGGCGAGCCTTCTTAGCCGGCTCGCTCCACTTGCGTTGACCCTGCGAGGGTCAAAACGCATGTTCAGCGATCCAGAGCGCACTCTCGCGCGGATCGCTGAGCTTCGAAAGCATCCAGTTTCGTTTGATCCACCGGCATCAATTGCCCGGCACGTGAATGTTTCGTCTCACGATGTTGGTGGCTGGCCCGTGTTTACGATTGCGCCGAAGACGCCATCGAACGCTGGTCATGTTGTCTACCTTCACGGCGGGTCGTACGTGTTCCAGATCAATCCGCTGCACTGGAAATTCATCGCCCGCTTAGTTCGTGCAACGGGAACCACCTTTACGGTCCCGATCATGCCTCTGGCACCGGAGGGGCGCGCTGCGGTCGTAGTCGACCGCGCAGCAACGATCGTTCAGTCGATTGTCCAAGACGTCGGTGCCGAGAACGTCAGCATCATGGGGGATTCCTCGGGCGGCGGGATGACGATGGCGGTGTCAATGGAGCTGCGCGATCGCAAGCTTCCGCCGCTTCACGCGATAGTGCTCATCGCACCCTGGCTCGACATCAGCGGCACGGATCCGATGCTCGCAGAGATTGCACCGCACGACCCGTGGCTTGCTGTTCCCGGCACCCATGCGGCTGGGGCGCTCTATCGAGCCGAGCTCGACGAAAGCGATTGGCGGGTCAGCCCCATCCATGGCGATCTCAGCGGACTGGGGCCGATCACCCTTTTCACGGGCACACGCGATCTTGTGCACGCGGATGCGCTGCGCCTTCGTGAGCGCGCACAGCACGAAGGCTTCGCCCTCGACTTCCAGGTGGGGGAGGGCATGATCCACGATTACCCACTCTTACCGATTCCTGAAGCAGCGCACGCCCGCAGGATCGTTGAACGAGCAATCGTGTGCGGTGGCTCGACGGTGTGACGAGCTAAGACCAACACGCTACGCATCCGGCCAAGGATGGCGCAGCCGGATGCTGTGCGTCAGTTAACGAACGAAGGCCACCTCAACCGAGGTGGCCTTCGTTCTGTAGTGGAGGGGATACGGAGAATCGAACTCCGGTCATCAGTTTGGAAGACTGAGGCTTTACCATTAAGCTACATCCCCACTTGGCACCCGATCATGCTGTGCACCGAGGAATACTGTACCCGAAACCTAGCAAAGTACGAAGTCGAGATCGCTGCCCGCGTAATCTGCCCCATATTTGCTGGGTTCTGGCCCCGTAAATGCTGCAAGCGCGGCCCGAAAAACATTGATCTTGGTATCTCGTCAACATTCGGTGCGCGCTCAGGCTAGACTTGCCGAGGTCAAATTTGTACCGGCATTTCTACGTGATGCCATGACCGTAAGACAGCACGGCGCCCCGGGGCGTAGCTCAGCTTGGTAGAGCGCTCGGTTTGGGACCGAGAGGTCGCAGGTTCGAATCCTGTCGCCCCGACGAAATACACCATCGAATTACAGGAGATCCACGACGTGAAGACAACCGTTGAGAAACTGAGCCCGACCCGCGTCAAGCTCAACATCTCGGTCACCCCCGAAGAACTCAAGCCGAGCATCGATCACGCGTATGGCCACATCGCCTCGCAGATCAACATCCCCGGCTTCCGCAAGGGAAAGGTTCCGCCGCAGCTGGTAGACCAGCGTGTCGGCCGCGAAGAGATCCTGAACCACGCGGTCAGCGACGGACTTGACGGTTTCTACCGCCAGGCCGTCACCGAAGAAGAGATTCGCGTTCTCGGTCGCCCCGAGGCAGACATTGTCACGTGGCCCGAGGTCAAAGACTTCAGCGGAGACCTCGTTCTCGCTATTGAGGTTGACGTTCGCCCCGAGTTCGACATGCCCGCCTACGACGAGCTCACCCTCACGGTTGAAGAAGTCAAGGTTTCGGCAGACGACGTCAAGGACGAGCTCGACACCTTGCGTGCCCGCTTCGGCACGCTCGTTACGGTCGAACGCCCCGCCACGAAGGGCGACTTCGCTCAGCTCGACCTCGTCGCCAAGATTGGCGAGACCGAGGTTGACTCCGCAACCAGCATTTCCTACGAGCTCGGCTCGGGTGAACTGATCGAAGGCATCGACGAGGCACTTGACTCGCTCAGCGCCGGCGAATCGACCACCTTCGAGTCCGTACTGCTCGGTGGCGACCACGAGGGTGGAACCGCTGTAATCAGCGTGTCGCTTCTCACCGTCAAGGAGCGCGAGCTTCCCGAAGCAGACGACGACTTCGCTCAGATGGCTAGCGAGTTCGACACCATCAAGGAACTCAAGGCAGACCTCAAGGAGCAGATCAAGCGCTCCAAGTCGTTCGGCCAGGGCGCAGAAGCTCGCGACCAGATCGTTGACGAACTGCTCAAGAGCGTTGAGATCCCCGTTCCCGAGAAGCTCGTTGAAGACGAAGTTCACCGTCACCTCGAGAACGAAAACCGCCTCGAAGACGACGAGCACCGCGCCGAGGTCGTTATCGCTAGCGAGAAGACCTTCCGTTCGCAGATCTTGCTCGACTCCATCGTTGAGTCCGAAGAGATCAAGGTCAGCCAAGAAGAGCTCACCTCGTACCTCGTGCAGGGCGCACAGCAGTACGGCATGGAGCCCGGCGAGTTCATCCAGATTCTGGACAAGAACGGCCAGATCCCGGCCATGGTTGCTGAGGTCGCTCGCAGCAAGGCTCTCGCAGTCGTGCTCAGCAAGGCCAAGGTCGTTGACACCAAGGGCAAGTCGGTAGACGTTTCGGCATTCACCGCCGTAGCAAACGCCGAGCCCGTTGAGGAAGCTCCCGAGGTTGCTGCAGTAGAAGCAGCAGACGACGAGTCCTAAAACACTTCGCTTAACCCTCACGGCCAACTAGTTATCTAGTTGGCCGTGAGGTCGTTAATGGGCTGTTTCGCTTGAACTACCGTGTGATGGTGTCGAGGAACAGCTTCGCGTAACGGGCGCTATTGATCCCGAGCGCCACATCAATTCGGCGGAAAAGGGGATCTCCGGCTCCGGCCTGGTCGTGGCCGGCCGTGCGATGATCCACGACCGTTTGTCCGCGAGTGAGAGGATCAGCCAGGCTCACTCGCACCGGCAGATGTGTGGTGCTGAGTCCATCCGGATCGATCGCAGCGCACACCGCGCCCGCATCGCCAATATCGCCGTGTCCATCACCGGCGACGCGCACCTCACTGCCTTTTACTGTGACCAAATGCTGCAGCAGGCGCCCGGCGAGCTGCGTGCCGGGTTCGGGACTGGCGGCGAGCCGAACGATGTCCTCAGGCGGGATTGTCACGGCATAGAACACATCCAAGCCATACATGGTGATGGGGGCGCCAGAGGTCAACACGATTTCGGCGGCCTCGGGATCGTGCCACGTATTGAACTCGGCAACCGCAGTGGCATTGCCGACAGAGGCTGAACCTCCCATGAAGACGATCCGCTCCACGTTGTCTAACACTTCTGGGTACAGTCGCACGAGAAGCGCAATGTTGGTCATCGGCGCAAGCGGCACGAGCGTTACCGGCGTCGGGCTCGCCAGAATTTCTCGACGCAGCAGTTCAACCGCGTGTAGTGGCACGACAGTGCGCGACGACTCGGGCAAACCGAGGTCGCCAAGACCGTCAGCGCCGTGCACGTGAGCCGCTGAATGAGCCTCCGAGAGCAGCGGACGGTGAGCGCCTGCCGCAACCGGAATATCTCCCGCGCCCGCAGCGTCCAAGACCGTCAGAGTGTTGCGCACCACCTGCTCGAGGCTCGCATTGCCGGCGACGCACGTGACAGCCCGCAGATTGACTCCCGGATGCCGCACCGCCAACAGGAGCGCGAGCGCGTCATCAATTCCGGTATCAACGTCGAGAATCATTTGCTGCATTCGGCAATGCTAATGGTCGCAGGGAACCTGCCGACGCTGAGGCGACTGAGGGGAGTGGGGTGCCGTAGTGCTGCCGTAGCAAGCGCTGGGTGACGCTACTCGGCCACGAGCTCCGCTGCGTAGCCCCGCACCGAACGCTGATAGATCGGCAAATAGTTCGCCAATGCCATCAGTGCAACCGAAGCCCCCAGGGTGGGATCGCCGCGAGTAGTGAGGGCAAGGGCGAGAAATGCGGCGGTTGGCCCCGTCCACTCATCGTCGGGATGCTCGTGCAACTGCTGCTCGAGCAAAGCAATCGACTCATCGACGCGACCAAGATTGCGCAGCGTACTCGCCAACTGGATGACCGCGCGTGGCCGCAGGGCGGCATCCAACCCATTGTTAAGAGCACTGCGGTACAGCGGCTCTGCCTCAGTCTCACGACCGGCATAGTCGCGGGCGCCCGCTGCCTCGAACAACGCCTCAGCGTCGTCAGGGGCACGTTCAGCAACGAGCTCATCAATTGCTGCGACAACATCTCCCTCGGCCATAGTGGCGGCGTGGGCCCAAATATCTGCGATTCGATCGCGCCAAGTCTGCTGCATTTAGCGAGCCTACAAGCAGCCACCGGCGACGCGGTACTTTGCCTAGGGCGAACACGACAGAATAGCGGCGCGTACTCGGATAGATTCGTATCACGCGATAACTGAAATGGAGCGCAACAATGGCCCAACCGGCATTGGTCTCGAGCATCTTCGACCAACTCCTCAAGGACCGCATCATCTGGCTCGGCTCAGAGGTGCGCGATGCAAACGCGAACGAGATCTGCGCAAAGATCTTGCTGCTCGCCGCAGAGGATCCCAAGCGCGACATCTACCTTTACATCAACTCACCCGGTGGATCCATCACCGCGGGAATGGCGATCTACGACACGATGAAGTTCGTGCCGAACGACATCGTCACCGTCGGCATTGGCCTTGCCGCCTCGATGGGGCAGTTCCTGCTCTCCTCGGGCACCAAGGGCAAGCGCTACATCACCCCCAACGCGCGCGTGCTCCTGCACCAGCCGTCGGGTGGATTCGGTGGAACCGCTGCAGACATCCAGACTCAGGCTGGCGTCATCCTCGATATGAAGAAGCGCATGGCCGAGCTCACCGCCGAGCAAACAGGCAAGAGCGTCGAGCAGGTTCTCATCGACAACGACCGTGACAACTGGTTCACGGCCAAAGAAGCCCTCGAATATGGCTTCGTCGATCACCTCCGTGAATTCGCCTCTGACGTAGTTGGCGGCGGCGGAACTGAAGACAACGCAACCGGCAAGAAGGACTAATTATGGAGAACTTTAACCTCGGAGCACAGGCTCCCGCCGGCATTGGTCGTCCGGATGCTGACGCTCGCTACATCTTGCCGACGTTCGAAGAGCGCACGGCCTACGGCTACAAGCGTCAAGACCCATACGCGAAGCTGTTCGAAGACCGCATCATCTTCTTGGGTGTGCAGATCGACGACGCTTCCGCTGACGACGTTATGGCTCAGCTTCTCGTTCTCGAGAGCCAGGACCCTGACCGCGACATCGTCATGTACATCAACTCACCCGGTGGCTCGTTCACCGCGATGACGGCGATCTACGACACGATGCAGTACATTCGTCCGCAGATTCAGACCGTTGTTCTCGGCCAGGCTGCGTCAGCGGCTGCCGTGATCACTGCCGGTGGAACCAAGGGAAAGCGTTTGGCTCTGCCCAACGCTCGCATCCTCATCCACCAGCCCAGTGGTGGTTCTGAAGGCTCAAGCCAGGCTTCGGACATCGAGATTCAGGCTCGCGAGATTCTGCGCATGCGCGGATGGCTCGAAGAGACCCTGTCGTTCCACTCGAACCGCACCCCTGAGCAGATCAACAAGGACATCGAGCGCGACAAGATCCTGAGCGCAGCTGAGGCAATGGAGTACGGTCTCATCGACCAGGTACTCACGAGCCGCAAGACGCTTCCGGCGATCACGAGCTAGTTCTACGTTCTCAACGTTACTGAGGCCGTTACCCATTGCGGGTGGCGGCCTCAGTGCGTTAACTGCGTTACGCCAAGGCCCAATCTCGCCACACGGTATCGAGCGGCGAGAGGTGGGTTTCTCGTCCAAGCCACCGTGCAAGGCCGCCCGGCTCCTCGAAGTCGAGCACGACTGCACCGAGATCGATGGACGACGCGGGTGCCCGCACGCCAGCAAGCAACACAGTATCCATGACACGCTCGGCACCAAGGTGACCCCAGACGGGTGCGCTTCCATCGAAATCTTGCTGCTCAATCAACACGGGGACAGCGTTTGCCGAGACGGAGGTTCGGGTCATCACCCGACCGCCTTTTTCCCCTTCGCGCCCTAACACAAGAGTCTCCCGAATGAGCGCTACAGCGCCTTCATCCAACTCGACGTCAAGGACCCGCTCGACGCAGGCGCCGTCGGCGATGATGAACGGGAGGGTTGCCCAAGACAATTGGGCTCCAGCCTGCAGCCGGACCTGAATCGTCATGGTCGCAGACTGCCCCTCACCGTCGTACGCAACCATTCCGCCAATGTCTTCGAGGGTGAGGCGGCAACCCGCGCCGACCGTAATTTCGATCGCAACAGTGTCGCCGCCGAGCAAGAGCGCGCCCCCGGCGACCAGAGCGACATCCGCTGACTGATCCGTGCAGGAGATGAGTCGCGGTATGAGTATTCCTGCCCTTAA
The DNA here is from genome assembly GCF_015864575.1 of Salinibacterium sp. SWN248. GTDB lineage: Bacteria > Actinomycetota > Actinomycetes > Actinomycetales > Microbacteriaceae > Rhodoglobus. The sequence goes on from NZ_JADYWW010000001.1 coordinate 1,396,536, forward strand.
CTCCACGCGCGCGTTCCCTGACGCGTTCGCGTTTACCGAGACTCGCGTGACTCGCGAAGCCGCATCAGACTGCACGCGAAGGCCTTAAGCTCTCACTGGATGGTCGTGGTCGTGGTCGTGGTCGTGGTCGTGGTCATGGCCGTGGTCTGAACTGGGACTGTGGGTGTGAATCACAGCTTGGCCGCCCTCATCGAGGTGACTATGCGGCGCCATCGGACCGGGGTCTTGGGGGCTGTGGGTTCCGGAGCGATAGGCGGCGAGCATTTCGAGCACCCACAGCCGTAACTGGGCAATCGAGTTGTCATCCGTTCGCGACAGGGCAATAACGGGCCGACCTTCGCGCGCGTGAGTTGCGTCAGAGACCATCGTCGCGACATCAACGCCGACGTAAGGCGCGAGATCTGTCTTGTTCACGACGAGCAGATCGGCGCGGGAAATGCCCGGGCCACCCTTGCGCGCTACGTCACCACCACCGGCGACATCAAGCACGAAAATTTGCGCGTCTACGAGGGCGGGAGAGAACGTCGCCGTCAAGTTGTCGCCGCCGGACTCGATGATGACAATGTCGAGGGGAGCGAAGTCGGCTTCAAGATCTTCGGCAGCCAGCAGGTTCGCCGTCACGTCATCGCGGATCGCTGTGTGCGGGCACGCTCCCGTCTCCACAGCACGGATTCTCTCGGGATCCAGTACTCCAGCAGACCGCAGGAATCGCGCATCCTCATCCGTATAGATGTCGTTGGTAATGACACCCAGTCTCAGTTCCTCACCAAGGGAACGACACAGAAGTGCGATGAGCGACGACTTTCCGGTTCCCACTGGACCGGCTATTCCCAGACGTAGTGCGCGGGAGGGCGCGTTTTTTTCAGGCACGGAACAACCTCTTCTTCATAACGGAGTGAGCCTCAGCCCACCCCTCGGCTTGCGGAGCGCCCAAGGCGGGGATCGCCTCAGGCGTAGTGATAAGTGAGAGCTGATGGACAAACGGTTCGGCTACTTCGCAGGCATTGAGCACCCAGGTAACAACTGTCGCGGGGTCGATCGGGTCGAGCTTGAGTACGGCGGATGCTGCATTCTGAACCTCTTCGTAGACGACAAGACGAACCAGGTCGGCTGGCTTCATCAGGGCGGTTGCCGCTATCGCTCCGAGCACGACGGCCCGGGGTGGCCGTCGCAGCTGAGCGCAGAACGCAATTGATGCGCTGCTCGGCCATACGGTGCGGCCGATCCTTGTGTAGCCGCGACCGAGGAGTCGGGAAGCGTCGCGCAATGCCGGGCTAGGGGTTCTCGCCGCCCAGGCCGCGATTAGAGCGTCTATCCCCGACGGCGCGGCTTCGCTGATGAAATGATGCCGTGCCACTACCGCCGTTCCGGCTTCGACGAGTGTTGTCGAGCGTGTTTTGCCGGCAAGGAACGAGGGGATGTCGTCTCGCTTGAGCCCACCAAGCAAAGCAGGTTCCATTCCCGCCGAGTGAGTGTGTCCGCCGGTGGGCAGGCGCGCATCAGCGAGGAGCATCGCGAGCGTCCCCGAGTCGACCATCAGAACATCGTGTAGAGCTGAGCGAGGGGCAGGGTATCGACGGGAGCGGGCACGACAAGTTCGTCATCGATCGAGATCGCGAAGGTATCCGGACGAATATCGATCTTCGGGAGCGTGTCATTGTTCTTCAGGTCATGCTTGGTCACTTCCCGAGTGGACTGCACGGCGACAACGGTGCGCCCAAGTCCCATCCGTTCCTCAAAGCCGTCATCAATTGCGGCCTGCGCGACGAACGAGAGTGAGAGTCGGTCGCCAATGGCATCCGCAAATGATGGTCGCATGAGCACCGGCTGCGGGGTAGGGATTGAGGCGTTGGGATCGCCGAGAGCGCCCCACGCTAAGCCTCCTCCCTTGATGACAACTTCGGGCCTAATGCCGAAGTATCGCGGATCCCACAGCACCAAGTCGGCCAGCTTGCCCGGCTCAATGCTCCCTACTTCTTTATCGATTCCGTGACCGATGGCGGGGTTGATTGTGTATTTAGCGATGTAGCGCCGTGCGCGCTCGTTGTCGGCCGGGTGCGCGACGCCCAATGACCCACGCCGTGCCTTCATGACGTGGGCAACCTGCCACGTGCGGGAAATAACTTCACCGATTCGACCCATCGCCTGAGAGTCTGACGACGTGATCGACAGTGCTCCGATGTCGTGGAGGATGTCCTCCGCAGCGATCGTTGTTGCGCGAATTCTGGACTCAGCGAAAGCGAGGTCCTCCGGCACCGACGCATTCAAGTGATGGCACACCATCAGCATGTCGAGGTGTTCCGCAACAGTATTTATGGTGTGGGGGAGCGTCGGGTTCGTTGATCCCGGGATGACATTGGGCAGAGACGCGATCGACAAAATATCGGGCGCGTGACCGCCGCCAGCACCTTCAACATGAAATGCGTGGATGCCGCGTCCGCCGATCGCATCGATCGTGGACTGCACATAGCCGGCTTCGTTGAGCGAATCGGAGTGCAAAGCGACCTGTAGACCGAAGGTGTCGGCTGCCTCAAGAGCCGCATTGATCGCTGCAGGTGTCGCGCCCCAATCCTCATGAATCTTGAAACCACCAGCACCGGCTAATGCCTGTTCCTTGAGCGCCTCTGGCGAGACGGTGTTGCCCTTGCCCAGCAGGAGCAGATTCACCGGCAGGCGATCCATGGCGCGGTGCATGGTTTCCAGATGCCACGCGCCGGGGGTGACAGTGGTGGCCTTTGATCCCTCGGAAGGTCCGGTGCCGCCACCGACCACGGTAGTGATTCCTGTGGCGAGCGCTTCATGAATTTGGGAAGGGGAGATGAGGTGAACGTGAGAATCAATACCGCCGGCGGTGAGGATGCGACCCTCTCCCGAGATCACGTCAGTCGATGGGCCGATCACGAGTAGGGGATGGACGCCGTCGGCGATGTCAGGGTTTCCTGCACGGCCTAACGCAACGATTCGTCCATCTTTGATGCCGACATCCGCCCGCTGAATGCCCCACCAGTCGAGCACGATGGCATTCGTAATGACGGTGTCTAGCGCGCCTTCGGCGCGAGTGCGCACGCCTTGAGCCATAGACTCTCGAATCGATTTGCCGCCACCGAATACGGCTTCTTCTCCACCAACGGTGAGATCGCGCTCGATTTCGATCCAGAGGTCGGTGTCGCCGAGGCGTATCTGGTCGCCCGCAGTAGGACCATAGATTGCTGCGTAGCGTTGTCGGTCAATGGATACCATCGAGTTGCTCCTTGCCTGCATGCGAAAGCTGGAGGCCGGGAATGCGCCTCGCTCCCTGAATTGCGACCGCGTCGAGTTCTCGAGACGCACCTGGTTCGAACCGTTGCGATGTTCCCGACGGGATATCGAGCCGGAAACCGTGGGCCGCTTCGCGGTCGAAGGTGAGGGCGGCGTTCGCGTCCGGCAGGTGAAGATGAGACCCGATCTGGATAGGCCGATCTCCAGAGTTGAGGAAGACAACGCGAATACGCTCAGCCTCCGTGCGGTCGGCATTCAGTTCGATGATTCCCGGTCGAATTCTGAAGGCGCCCGGCCCTTCGGAGCGTGCACTAGCCATGATCTATCTCCCTCTTACTGGATGGGGTGATGCAAGGTGACGAGCTTGCGGCCGTCGGGAAAAGTTGCTTCTACTTGAACGTCGAGGATCATGTCGGCGACACCGGGCATCACTTGGGCGCGCGTGAGCACCTCCCGGCCTTCGTCCATGAGGTCGGCGACGAGCGCGCCGTCGCGGGCGCGTTCGATTACCCAGCTACTGAGCAACGCAATGCTCTCCGGGTAATTAAGGATGACCCCGCGGTCGAGTCGCTCCCGAGCGACCATCGCCGCAACGCTGAGCAATAGTTTTTCGGTATCGGCAGGTGTGAGATGCATCAGACGCCTTCTTTCATCATCGGCTGAGGAGTAACGAATGCAGAGGTGCGATCGCTGTGTGATCGTCCGATTGCCAGCACAACAAGCCAGCCAACAAGGATGAGCCCCGCTAGTACGAAGCCAAGAGATGACACTTCGGCACCCGAGATCCAATTCAGTACACCCGCAGTTCCTCCGGATGCAGTAACCGCCGAAGCGAGCTGCACGACACCGACAACAACCGCGACGGTGACAGCGACGACAGTCATTCCGACGCTGAAGGCTCGTTGGACGCGTGAGGAGCGCGAGCCTGGTCGGTAAACGCGGCTCGCCATGAGGCCTTGAAGGGTATCCATCGCGGTCATTCCTGCTGCGAACAGAATGGGAAGCGCGAGCACAGCCCACAGCGAAGTAGACGAGAGAGCGGCTGCGCCCAACAGGACGAGAAGCCAGATCTCTGTGGCGGTATCGAGGCCGAGTCCGAACAACAGACCGACTACGTACATTCGACTTGGTCGATCCACAGCCTTATCGAAACGTCCGAGTAGCCAAGTGACGGGGCCACGAACTCCGTGACTATGGGAACGGGTGAGCGCAATAATGTTGGCAGCGGCGATGACGAGCAGGAAGACTCCTGAGATCGTGGGGCCGTAGACAGTCGTGGTGAACTGAACCGCTGAGCCGTCAGCTGCCATGGCGGTTTCCAGTGCCTGCCCGAATGCCATAAGAAGCACGCACAGGACCGTGACGATCGTCGAATGCCCCAGCGCGAACCAAAAACCGACGGTGCCGCGCGCTTCGCGGGGCGACGTCGCGAGTCGTCGGGTCGTGTTGTCGATGGCGGCGATGTGATCGGCATCAAAAGCGTGACGAACTCCCAACGCGTAGGCGGTGAGCCCGATTCCGAGAGCGACGGCCAACCCGCTCGCTGCGCCCGAGGAGTCCGCTGCTGACGGCGCGCTCGCGAGAACGAGCGCGCCGAACCCGACGACGTGGAGCGCAACGATGGCACCGAGAACGCCCCAGGGGCGGTTCATGCGTGTGGTCGTGGCAGACCGTGACGGCAGGCTCACGACTTATCCCTCGGTCTGATCGTCACTGCGACCGGAGAGTTCACTGACGAGGGTAAACAATGCCGAATGATCGAGGTCGCCGTCGCCGCGGGCTTTGAGCGAACCCATGAGCTGCGCCACCACGGCTCCGAGAGGAATAGCGACCCCCGCCTCCCGTGCCGCAGCCGTAACGATTCCCAAGTCTTTGTCGTGCAAGGTCACACGGAAGCCCGGTGCGAAGTTTCTGGAGAGCATGTTCGGAGCTTTCCGCGAGAGAACTGTGCTGCCGGCAAGACCTCCCGAAAGCACCTTCACTGCGGACTCCATGTCTACTCCGTGGGCTTCGAGGAAGACGAGAGCTTCGGCGACGAGTTCCATCGTGCCGGCCACGATGAGCTGATTTGCAGCCTTTACCGTCTGACCAGAACCTGACGGGCCCACGTGAACGATCGTTGATCCAACAGCGTCGAAGACGGTGGAAGCCTGAGCGAAAGCCTCGGCTGATCCTCCGACCATGACGGATAGTGCACCCTCCACGGCTCCCGCCTCACCACCCGAGACCGGCGCATCGAGCATATGAATCCCTGAGCTCGCTGCTTCTTCGGCCAACCGGATAGCAACATCCGGTCGGATCGTCGAAAAGTCGATGACGAGGGTGCCCTGCGGCACACGTGCGAACACGCCGCTTTCGCCGCTCAATACAGACTCGACATCGGGGGAGTCCGGCAGCATCGTCACCACAATTTCGGCGCCGGCGATCGCTTCTTCGACGCTCTGTGCGCCTGACCCGCCCTGCGCAATGAACGTGTCGACGGCGGCCCGGCTGCGGTTAAACCCTGTGACGTCGTGGCCAGCGGCAACCAAGTTGGCCGCCATAGGCGCGCCCATGATGCCGAGACCGATGAATGCAATTTTTGTCATAGTGAAGAACCTCTCGTTACTGAAACTGTGATCGATGGGAAATCATTGAGATTGGCGATGCTGGCTTGAGTGTCGCCAGTGGACGGCTTGTACTCGAGCGCGACCGCCCCGGTATAGCCCTGCTCGGTCAATTCGCTGAGATAGCGGTCTAGATCGAGCGTTCCGGAGCCGGGTTCTCCTCGGCCAGGGAAGTCCGCGATTTGTACATGCGCAACGGATGAGGCGTGACTCTTGATAGCGGCTGAAACGTCATCCCCGTTCGCGGCTAAGTGGAAAATATCGAGCAAGAAAGCAACGTTGGAGTGTCCGGATGCCCGGACGCGATCTACCACCGCGATAGCGTCCGCCGCGGTACGCAGCGGATAAGGCTTGGGGCCGCTCACGGCTTCGATGAGCACTGTCGCCCCGATGGTGGCGGCAGCGTCGGCGGCAAAGCCGAGGCTCTGGATCGCGAGCTCATCCTGTGCTTCCGGAGTCGAGGTCTCGACTCGGTTTCCATAGAGCGCGTTGAACGCTCCCACGTTGAGGCGCGAACCGATGGCCGTTGCGATTTCCACGCTGTCGCGAAATTCTGCTTGGCGGTCGGGAAGAGAGAGGACACCGCAATCGGGCCCGAAAAGGTCACCAGCAAAGTAGTTGAGTCCGACAAGCTTCGCTCCGGAATCGTCAATAGCCCCGACAAACTTGTCGACGTCGCTATCAGTGGGCGAAGCAGAATCGAACGGCCACCAATATTCGATCGAATCGAAACCAGCGTTATAGGCGGCGGCTGGCCGCTGGAGGAGGGGCAACTCCTGGAACAGCAGCGAGCAATTGGCGACGTAGGTGGAACGTTGGGGGGAGTTCATGCGATGTCCTTACTTGAGTCCGGAAGAAGCGAGGCCCTGCACGAAGAAGCGCTGAGCGAAGAGGAAGAGGAGGATCAGTGGCACTGTGGCCACAGCGGCGCCCGCGAACGTCAAGCCCCAGTTGGGCAGCTCACCCGCAGATACCGACTGGGCAATGGCGACCTGAATGACCTGATTCTGAGAACTTTGCACGACCGTCAACGGCCAGAGGAATGCGTTCCACGAGAACAAGAAGGTCACGAGGCACAGAGTTGCCAACGATGTGCGCACGTTGGGAAGGATGATCGACCAGAACACCCGGAAGTGTCCTGCACCATCGAGTCGTGCCGCCTCATCCAACTCCATCGGGATCTCTTCGAAGGCTTGCTTCAGAAGGAAGAGCCCGAAAACGCTCGAGACCCAGGGAAGCGCGACAGCGAGGAGTGTGTCTTGCAGGTTGAGGCCAGCAATTACCCCATACATCGGCACGACAAGCGCTTCTGCCGGAAGCATGAATGTTGCGAGGATCACCGCGAAGACCACGCCGCGGCCCTTGAACGAAATTCTCGTCAACGCATAGGCAGCGAGGGTGCAGACCACCAGGGTGCCGCCCACTTGGATGAACGCGACGATGAGCGAATTGACGAGAGCGAGACCGATTCCTTTTTCGAAAAGCGCCACAAAGTTGTCGATCGTTCCGCCGACGGGAAGAAATACCTTCCACGAGAGCGGGTTGAGATCATCGAAGATCGCGGTCTGATTTTTGAATGCAGACGACACCATCCAGAGGTAGGGCAGGAGGAATGCGCCCACGATGATGGCAATCACTACAAACGAGACGCCGAAGCGAGCGATAGTCATGGGGAGTCGGCGAAGCTGATGTGGTTCCGCTATGCGTTGAGTAGTCATGGCGCCCTCCTAATAGTTCCAACGAGTGCGAAGTAGCCGCATCTGGATCAAGCTGATGATGATGGCGAAAGCAAGCACGACGAGCGCCATTGCGGAGGCGTAGCCCGGCTGCTGAAGAATGAACGCCGTCTTGTAGATGTGATAAATGATGAGGTTCGTCGTGCCCTGAGGGGCGCCACCCGTCATGATGTACGCCGGCGCAAATGCTTGGAGTGCGAAGACAGTCATCACTACGACAATGAACAGGGTCGTGCGGGAGAGCAGCGGAAGAGTGATGCTGAGCGTGCGACGGAGGGGCCCGGCTCCATCCATATGTGCTGCCTCGCTGAGCTCGGCGGGAACTGCTTGCAGTCCACCGAGAAAGAGAACGGTTGCCAGGCCCACTTGTTGCCAGACGGTCATCACGATGATGGCGGGGAGTGCTTGGGTGGTGTCGGTGAGAAAACCTGCGGACGGAATTCCAACTGTCGCGAGCACCGAGTTGATCAACCCCGTCTCATTGAGCAGGAACGTCCAGAGTGTCGCGACGACAACCGACGAGGTGACAACGGGAAGAAAGATCATGGTGCGTACGAGAGCCCGAGCGGGCAGCTTGCCGTTGAGAAAAACCGCCAGTGCGAAGGACGCAGGGACGACAAGAACAAGGACACCGAGAATGAACGCGAACGTGATCAGCAGCGACTGGATTGTCTCTGCATCCGTGAAGATCCGGATGAAGTTGTCCGCACCGACGAAGGTTGCGTTGTCGGGGCTGAAAAGGCTGTAGTCGAGCACGCTGCTGCGAGCCATGACTGCCAGCGGAATGTATTGAAAGACCAGCAGAAGCAGAAGGAACGGGGTGAGGAAGGCAAGCGCAGGTAGTGCGCCCTTCCCCATCGCGCTCTTCGATCTGCGCCTGGGCGGAAGCGAAGTGCTTCCGCCCAGGTCTCTGACCGCGAGCGGCGTGGAATCGATCGGGCCAGAATGCATGACGATGTTTCCTGTTCTACTTCGAGAGGATCGGGTCGAGCTTGGCGACTGCCTGATCGAGCTCAGTCTTCGGATCCGCTCCGTAAGCGATGTTCTTCAGCGCTGCAGTCACGTAGAGGTCATACGCGTCGAAGTGCGGTCCGGGAGGACGCGGTACGCCCCACTCCTGGATCTCTTCGACGGGAATGTTCAACGGTGCTTCGCTGAGCGAAGGCAGTGCTTCGGTCGTCGACACCAACACTGGAATCCGGAGGTTGTTCTCAACCCAGTCGAGGTACTGGTCACCGGTGTCCATAGCGACGACGGCCGTGGCCGCGGCCTCCGCGTTGTTCGAACGTGCGGTGACGCCGAATGTAACAGCGCCGGTGTGCACAACAGGGGTAACGAGATACGGCGTTGGGCTCACACCGAAGTCCACTCCCGCGTTAGTAAGAGTCGTAGCGTTGGAGCTCACTTCGAGGTCGAAGCACGCCTTGCCATCGATCAGCGCATTGGGAAGACCAGTCTTCGACGTCACAGCATCCGGGCCTTCGAACAAGTTCTGGTAGAAGGTCGCACCCTCGATAGCTTCAGGCGTGTTCAGCCAGCCATCGACAGTGGTTCCGTCGTCAGAGATTGCATAGAACGTCTTGTACGCCGATGATGACTCAGGAGCAGTGGGGTCTCCCATGCTGCGCAAGAAGAGCTGATCGCGGTACGACGTTCCCGGGGTGCCGTCTCCGAGTCGTGACGGTGCGAGACCGTACACGGTCGACCCAGCAGCCTCGGTTGCCGATACCTGGCAGGTCAGCATTGCGGCTTGCGCCTCTGGCCATGTCCACGCGGTGTCAAGAGAGGTGGGAGGTGTGATGCCGGCTGCATCAGTCAGCTCCTTGTTGAAGTACAAGGAGAGAGTGTCTTGCTCGTTGCCGGGCGAGTAAACCTGGCCGTCCCACGAGTTCTCTGTCAACGTCGCTGACGTCACGTCGTCAAACCAGCCATCGGGCAGGTAATCGTCAAGGGGAAGCAAGAAGCCCTGCGATGCGTAGGACGCGGTGCTTGGAGCGTCGAATCCGACAATGTCTGGCGGGTTCGACGACGGCGCGAGTACCGCGATCTTTGCTGCCAAGTTGCCGAACGGAACTTCGTCCACGGTGAAAATGACGCATTTGTTGGCGGCTGTGTAGGCATCCAATTGCTCGTCAGTGGGGGAGTTGTTTTCTGCGCGGAGTACGGAGAGTTCCGTTACGCCGTCCTCGCAGCCTGCGATGGTGGGGGTGGAGCCGGCAGAACATCCGGCGAGAGCCATAATGGCTACCGTCCCGACCGCCGTGCTCAGTGTTGCGATGTTGCGTTTCATTGTTTTCCCTTGCTTAGGTGGAGCGAAATATTCGAAACGTGAAGAGCAGTGGTTATCGCTGGATAGAGACACACTCCTTCAGCAGTCGATAGAAGACGTCAGCGTTCGCCGTCAATGCGACGTAGGCGTTCGGTTCTTCTATGCCTCGGTGACGAACGTCGATAACAGTCCTGCCGAAGGTGCGCACTCCTGTTGTCTCGATGCCGACGTGAAGGTGGTTAAGAGGAAGGACAGCGGGGTCGAGCAGATACGCGATGCAGACGGCATCGTGAATGGGGGCGCTGTCGGGAATCGCCTGTGGCTGGCTTTCATCGTGGGCGACGATGCGCTGTTGGATACAGATCGCGGTCGCCAGACCAGCGGGGGTACTGAGAGCGTGAAGCTCGGATGCCTGTGCTCCGGTGACGAGTGCGTCGTGCGTCGCGTCGAGGGGAACCAGAACAATTCGCTTGAAGCCGGCTTTGAAAACGACGTCAGCAGCTACGGGGTCATGCCAGATGTTCGATTCTGCCGACGGCGTTGCGTTGCCGAAAGCGTGCGCGCCACCCATGATGACGATCTCGTCGACCTTCTCGATGATCGAGGGGTCGAGGGTGATCGCAGCCGCGATGTTTGTCAGTGGACCGACTGGCACCAGCGTGATGGGTTCAGTACGAGCTCGCAGCGTCTCGACTAACCACTCGACAGCGCCCTGCGTTTGAGCAACCGAGGTGGCGGGCGGGAGGTCGAGCTCCTTCGGGTGCATCTTTCCGCCGCTGTGATCGTCCGAAGGGCTGGGCTGCGGTACGCCGATAGGGCCGAATGGCTCATCGAGTCCCCGATAGACAGGGATGTCGGAGCGGTTGATGTAGTCGAGCACGCGAAGCGTGTTGTCAGTCGTATTCTCGACCGGACGATTGCCCCACACGGTGGTGCACGCAACGAGGTCGATCTCTGGCGATAGCGCTGCCATCATGATTGCAATCGCGTCGTCAGTTCCTGTGTCGACATCGAGGATGATTGACCGTGGCATGTAATGTGCTCCTTCTTGGTTGGTGATGATGAGGATCAGACCGCGAGTGCGGGGTCTGTCCGGAAGCGATCGTTCAGCATTTCTCCACGGAAGTCCTCGCGTGGGAACTCGCCGTCAGCGAAGACGACGACGCCGCCGCATACGGTCACGCTCGGCCACATCCGCAATGTCATGCCGGCGTAGGGCGAGTAATCGATGGGCGAGTGAAGATCTTCGATCCGTACGACTCGCTCACCTTCCTCGAGGATGACGAGGTCGGCATCCATACCGATTGCGACCTTGCCTTTGCCTTCGAGACCGAATCTCACGGCGGCATTGCGCGAGGTGAGTTCGATGAGGCTTTCCATGCTCATGCCGTTGTCCACGACAAGGTGCGTCAAGAGCAGCGGGAGCATGAGGCCGATACCGGGCAATCCAGGCTTGGAAGTTTCCCAGTCAGTTTTTGCGGCGCTTGGCCATTCGTTGTGGTCGGATCCGAAGAAATCGATCTCGCCCGCGAGAACTGCCTCGGTAATGGCGTCGGAAAGACTGCGGTCGCGGATGGGCGGGGCAACTTTGCCCTCCGGGCCAATTGCCGACTCAGTGCTGAGCACCATGTAGTGAACACATGATTCAAGCGCCGCGCCCGGGTAACCCAATGCCTTTCTGGCTTTGATCGCTTCCAAGCTCGAGACGTGCACGATCGATACTTGGCAGCCTGCCTCTTCTGCAAGATAGAGAGCGGTCCAGGCGGCATCCCCTTCGGCGATGGTGGGGCGCGATCGCTCCCACCCTGCGAGCGAGTCGAGCCCAGCGGTGCTTTCCGTTTGCATAGCAGCGTCGACGATGTCGCCATCTTCGGCGTGCACCAGTGCTTGAGCACCGTTGGCTACGATCGCGGCGAATGCTTCTCGCATTTGCGCGTGGTTGAGGCTTCCGATTCCGCCCAGATTCTTGGCCTCTTCGCCGCGATACGGCATGAAGATCTTGAACGTGCGCATGCCTTCTTTGGTGGCCTGCTCGATTTCTGAGACTTGGCCCATATTCATGAGGCAGCCGTGGAACATCACATTGATCTGAGACTGAGCGCGTGCTGCGGCAAGGCCATCGTGGAACGAGTCAAGAAGCGACGGGGTACCGAACTGTACGTAATTGAGCGCAGTGGTGCAGCCACCGGCAAGCGCGCCGCGCGACTCAGCGGAGAAATTATCGTCCGGTCCAAGGCCGGGAATGTGGTTGTACTCGTCAGCGCGCTGGTTGATGTGAGCGTGGGAATCGATCGCACCGGGAATCACCCAGCGACCCGCGGCATCCGTCGTTTCTGTTGCGTGGCCTAAATCTTGCACGTTGCTCGACATTGCGACGATGACGCCGCCCTTGATGCCGATGTTGTAGAGCGCGTCGTCGTCGGAACGAATTTTTGCGTTCGTGATGACGAGGTCAAGTTGCTCGGCGGGCGCGGAGGCGCTGTGATCGTGGGACATTACTGTGCCATCCATTCAGTCTTCAGATAATCGGTGTCGAGGTAACGTTCGGAAAGTTGGGTGCGGTACCACTCGTCTCGCTCTGTTTCATCGAGGGCTCGGTACTCGCGCCACAGGAGTCCGATGGCTACCCCGGCGTAAAGCTGGTAGTCGAGAACATGGGCGAGCGCCTCGTGGTCGTTCAGGAGCGCGTCGGCGCTTTCAGTGGTGAGCGTTTGAGGGGCCAACGTGACGAAGTCAGCGAATGCTGCGCTCTCGACCGCTGCGAGCGAGTCAACGTGGGGTCGTCCTTCGGGGCGGGAATCGACGTACGTCACGAGATCGTCGTAAAGAGCGAGCCACTGGCTCCGTTGAGGCTCATCGAGCCAGAGCGCAGAGCTGAAGAGCATGAGGGCGTGGTGCCGGATCATCGTGTAGTCGTCCACTAGCCCGTCGAGCTGAATTTGGAGAATGTCGTTCGTGATCGACATTTGGATGCGACTGGTATCGGTCAGCAACGTGCGGTACGACGGGTTCGCGTCGAGCACCGGAGCATAAGCGATCTCGATGAGTTGGAGAAAGAATGCTGCATCAGGAAGATGCCAGATGCGGCGAACTTCTTGGCTTGAGTCCAACCACGTCAACATGAAGTTTCCGAAAGTCCAGTCGGTCTCGTCGTCGGCGAGCACACCGACGACGTCGGCGCGATGCGCAACGGGCCCCGCTAAGGAGAGCAGGTGATCAGAATGCGACTGGGCCTTCGCTACCCACGCTGGCACATCAGCCGTGACAACGGGGGCACAGGTTGGTGCGTGGTGGTGAGGCGAGGGGAGTGAGGAAAGAGCCACAGCCTTGGTTCCTTTCGAATCGCCGGATGAACGTGCGATGTGAGGTTTGTTTAGCGATCTACGCGGGTAGATTGTGGACTATACAAACAGACCGTTTCGTCAGGGTCAAGCACTAATTTTGAAAATGGACCAGTGATTACGCAGATTTAACGTCGAAGAAACATGGAAATCTGCGTGAATTCTTTCTGTACGCACGTTTATTGCCTACCCGCGTAGATATTTTTCGGGTAAAGTGATTTTTCTTTAGCCTTCCACCTTGGATTGCGACATGATCGTCTGTGCGGCGTGTGCGCCGTCAACGTGCTCCGAACGGCACAGGGGAAAGCACTGATGAATAGGGAATCGGATACACCTTGGTAACCAGAGACGATGTTGCTCGCGAAGCGGGCACCTCTACTGCCGTTGTCAGTTACGTCATGAACAACGGCCCCCGCAATGTTGCCGCGCCGACGAAACAGCGTGTGCTCGATGCGGTTGCTCGGCTCGGTTACCGCCCTAATGCCACTGCTCGCGCTTTGGCCTCAGCGTCCAGCACGGTATTAGGGCTGATCGCTTCGGACATCACCAACCCCTACTGCAGTGAGCTCGCCATCGAGGTGGAGAACTCCGCACTTGCCCGTGGCCATTCGCTGCTGCTCGGAAACGCCATGAATAGCGATGAAAGGCAAGCACGCCACCTTCGCTCGTTTATGGAGCACCAAGTGCGCGGGATTCTCTTCGTCGGAAGCACGGACGAGCGTCGTTCAAGTCATGAAGAGACGTCTAGTGTGCTTGAGGGCAACCACACACCACTCGTGTTTTTCGACCGCCCGGCAAGCGAGCTTGGAGCGACCGCGATACTGGTCGACAACCGTGGTGGAGGTTTCGCCGCCACCTCTCACCTACTCGACCACGGGTACGAATCCGTTGCGTGTTTCTCTGGCCCGGCGCACCTGTATGGAGTCAGCGACCGACTAGCCGGGTGGGGCGATGCTCTCAAGGCAAAGGGTATGAAGGTCGACGACCACGAGGTATTCGAGAGCGAATTCGATCGCTACAGCGCTTTCGCGCTCGCACGGGATATTTTTGCGCGACCCACGCGCCCGCGGGCAATCTTCGTCCATAGTGATGAGCAAGCGTTCGGAATCATGACCGCGGCGACGCAAGCGGGGCTCAGCATTCCCGAGGACCTGGCGCTCATTTCTTTCGATGGGCTCAAGGAATCGAGCATCGTCTTGCCCCGCCTCACGACCGTCCAGCAACCGTTCCACACTGCGGCCTCGCTCGGGGTGGATGTTCTTCTTGACGCAACTCCGGGTTCTCAAGAAGCGCCCCACAATCGTGTTCTTCCGCTGGACCTCACCATTCGTGAAAGTTGCGGCTGCAGATAATGGCTGGCTCGGCCTGCTAAGACTCGTCTTTCTCGTCCTTATTGCGCTTCGCAGTAATCAAGAAGATCGCTACTCCCGCAACTAAGACCAAGGCGACCGCTCCGCCCACGAGCACGACCGTGCCGGCGTTTGCGGCAGCAGCATCACTATCCGCGTCGTCCTGCGCTGGGTCGGTTGCATCTGCCGGGGGAGTGGACTCCTCGAGTGTTCCGCCGCCACAGGCTGGAGGCCCGCTCAGTGGGTCGGAGATCGTCTGGTCGGCATCCGGTTCCCACGTGAAGTCGATTTCGTCTGACACGGTGTGGCCATCGGCGGAGACCAGTTGCCAGAGCATCCGGTAGTCGCCTGCTTCGCCCAGGGTCGCGCCGGTCGACAGTGTTGAATCGCGGATGGTGAAGCAACCGTCACCGTAATACCCGCCGCTCGAATCCAGGATCTGAATCGCGAACCCGCCACCGTCGCCGGCAAGGTCGAGCAGGGTGTCGTTTGTGGTGACCGAGAACTCGTCGGGGAGCACGGTGAGGGTGTCGCCCTCAAGCGGCGTGCTTTCGACGAGGTAGTTGTGCGCGTACGCGGGCGCGGCCACGAGCAGCGTGAGTGCTGCTAGCGTGGCCGCGCCGAACGCGGCGCCTCTGCGAATAGCTTGACGCATAGGGTGAACTACTTTGCGGTGGGGCGGCGGAAGGCGAATGCTGCTACGAGACCGGCGAGGCCAGCGACGAGGCCGGCGATGCCGAGACCGCGGGCAACCGGGTCGCCGCTGCTTGCGGATTCGGCGGAGTGCATTTGCTCGTCGGTTTCGTCAGCGTCGTGGTCACCGGTGTCGCTGTCAGCTGCAGCGTCGTGGTGGTCGACGGCCTCGTCATTGACGTAGAGGATCGGCGCCGGCTTCTCTGCATCCTCTTCGACACCGTTCCAGCTCACGACGCTTCCGTCGGTGTAGGTCTGGTCGGCCGCGAGTACGACACTTCCGACATCAGGAACCGGGCCGAGGGAGACAGGCAGGAGCAAGAGTCCGCCATCACCGAGCTCTGAGCCAGCCTGAGCGGTCCACACGATCGAGGTCACCGCCTCCGTGATCTCGCTTTCGCCGATCATGACAGGCTCGGGCAGTTCGCTGTGCACGAGTTGAGCATCCCAGCCGGCTACCGGCACGAAACGTACGCTCGTGAAGGGAGTGTCGGTAGGCAAGAACAGCTCAACCCGGTTGGTCTTTTCGGTTTCAGATTCGTTGGGAACCTTGACCGTGATGAGGGCGTAGTCGCCAGGGTCTGCCTGACCGGGATCGATCGTGACATGGGCCATGGCGGCGAGTGGTGCTGCAATGGCGAGGGCGGCTCCCGCCGAGAGCGCGAGTGCAGCTTTAGTGAAATTCTTCATTAGTTTCTTTCTCAAAAGGGGTCGCGAAAGTGCGACAAATATCGGGGATGCTGGGCGGCGTAGTGCTAAACCGCAGGCATGGTGGCTGGTGGGCCCCGATAACGCGTGATGGAGAGAACTCGTGCAACAAGCGGCGTTGCCGGCGCTGCGACAGGCACAACGCGGAACTCGAGAATGCGTGTTCCGGCGATGCTCGCGGATGCGAGAAGCCGCGACACAAAGACGCGGGCCGTTTCGAACAGCCCCCAGAAGGCAACCTCGGCGTAGCGGAACATCAGAATCGTGACCGCTGCCGCCGCAAGATGCGAAAGCGACATGGTCGAGTCCGCAGTCTGGGTCGCCGAGGAGAAGTCAAACGTCATGGCAGCCATGTTGTGCGGCGCGATACCTTCCGGCGCCAGCATTGAACTAAACAGTGTGTGGTACATCGCCTGGCTCACCAGAATGGCAGCACTGAGGCGAACAATCGAGACCGTGCGCCCGGCCAAAAGGGTGCAAATGGCGACGGAGATGACGAGCGAGACGCCGATGCCGAACATCGACGGAGATGCTCCGCCAGCGACGACGTGGGAGAGAGCTGCGGCACACGTAGCAAACAGCGCAGCTAGGCCGCCGCGGAGCACGCGCGTTGCACGAGTATGCATGGGGCCCCTTCTGTTAGCTAGGTCGAACTCGTTAACCCTAGTTCGTATCCGTAGGCACATTCGCTTGGTCAGATGACGCTTGTTTCGACGCGCCGAAACGCCGCCGGTAATTGTGACGGAGACTGAACGAATATCGGGTTAGGCTCGTTATCAAGGTATTTACTCAAGGAGAGGAACCGGCATGGCCCGAATTGGGGAAAGCGCGGACCTGCTCAAGTGTTCCTTCTGCGGCAAAAGCCAAAAGCAGGTACAGCAATTGATCGCCGGTCCGGGCGTATATATCTGCGACGAGTGCGTAGATCTGTGCAACGAGATCATTGAAGAGCGTCTTGCTGAAGCTGGCGAAGAAACGTCGAGCGAGTTCGACCTGCCTAAGCCGCGTGAAATCTATGACTTCTTAGAGGAATACGTCATCGGCCAGGAGGCAGCTAAGCGCTCGCTTTCGGTGGCCGTCTATAACCATTACAAGCGTGTTCGTGCTCGCAACACCATCACTTCGGCGGATGCCGTGATTGATGACGTCGAGATCGCTAAGTCGAACATCCTGCTGATCGGTCCTACCGGTTGCGGAAAGACGTATCTCGCTCAAACTCTGGCCAAGCGCCTCAACGTGCCGTTCGCTGTAGCGGATGCCACAGCCCTCACCGAGGCCGGCTATGTCGGTGAAGATGTCGAGAACATTCTCCTCAAGCTTCTGCAGGCTGCTGACTATGACGTGAAGCGCGCGGAGACGGGCATCATCTACATCGATGAGATCGACAAGATCGCTCGCAAGGCAGAGAATCCCTCCATCACGCGCGATGTGTCAGGAGAGGGTGTGCAGCAAGCGCTGCTCAAGATTCTTGAGGGCACCGTCGCTTCTGTTCCGCCGCAGGGCGGCCGCAAGCACCCGCACCAAGAGTTCATTCAGGTGGATACCACCAACGTGCTCTTCATCGTGGCTGGCGCATTCTCTGGTCTCGAAGAAATCATCTCGAACCGCGCTGGTAAAAAGGGCATCGGCTTCGGTGCTCCGCTGCACAGCAAGGGCGACGATGTGAACCTCTTCGGCGAAGTTCTGCCAGAAGACCTCCACAAGTTTGGTCTCATCCCTGAGTTCATTGGCCGGCTGCCTGTTGTGACCACGGTCACGCAGCTCGACCAAGTCGCCCTCATGGACATCCTCACCACTCCCAAGAATGCTCTCGTGCGCCAGTACCAGCGCATGTTCGAAATTGACGGCGTTGAGCTTGAGTTCGAACACGATGCCCTCGAGTCGATCGCTGATCTTGCCGTGCTGCGTCAAACGGGTGCTCGGGGCCTCCGTGCGATTCTCGAAGAAGTGCTCGGCCCGATCATGTTCGATGTGCCCTCCGACGAAACCGTCGGCCGCGTCATTGTTACTAGGGCGGCGGTGCTGGAAAATGCAGCGCCCACGATCGTGCCTCGCAAGCCGGTGCGTGCGGAGAAGTCGGCCTAACCGCAGTCCTTTACAAGCGCAGGTGACCCACTGGGTCGCCTGCGCTTTCTGGTTTTAAGGCGGATGCGGGCTATGAACGCGCGCCCGCTGTGCCGATTTTCACCCCATCATCCCGGTACTTTGCAGGCGTGTGGTCTCGCGCCATTGACATTTGCCCGTACTTAATTCTATGGTTTGTTTAGTCCTGAACTAAGGGGAACCAATGGCGATTCGTCCGATGGCACGTACCGATGTAAACCGGTCAGCAATCCTTGCTCACCTGGGTGCACACGGTCCGGCATCCCGTGCTGAGCTTGCTCGCACGCTGAGCCTCTCACCGGCCCTCATGACGCAACTCACCAAAGACTTGCTCCACGACGGCCTCTTGCGGGAGCTTGAGCACCAGCCGTCACAGGGCGGACGACCGGCGCGGATGCTCGGCCTCGTCTCCAGCGCAGGGCGCGCGGTTGGCGTGAAGGTGGCCTCCGATCATGTGGCTTTCGTCGAGGTCGGAATCGATGGCATCGTGCTGCGGACGGCGAGCGAACCGTTCGACGCGTCAGCCACCACGATGCTCATGACGCTTGCTGGGCTGCTTCGCTCGTTCATCGCTGGCGGCTCGTCGGCACCACTCCTCGGCATTGGCGTCGGTGTTCCCGGCTCTGTTGATTCGCAAGCCGCCGGAGTGGTGAGTTCGACCCAGCTGAAGTGGAACAACGTGCCGATCGGGGCCACGCTGCGTCGGGAGCTGGGGTTGCCAGTACTCGTCGAAAACAACGTGAACGCTCTCGCGATGGCGGAGCGTCTTTACGGTCTCGGCCGTCGTCACCGCAACTTTCTTGCCGTGACGATCGGAACGGGAATCGGCGCCGCAATCGTGATCGACGGTCTCATCGTCCGTGGCTTTGGCGGCGGCGCGGGAGAGATCGGTCATATTCCCGTGCGCGACAGCGGTCCCCGCTGTACCTGCGGAAACACCGGATGCCTCGAGACCTTTGTCTCAGAGGGCGCACTTGTCGCGACGGCGCGCGATCGCGAGATCATCGCTCCCGGAGCGGGAATTGCGGCACTTCGCGACGCGGCAGATCGCGGCAATGCCGACGCCATCGCTGTCTTCGGCGAGGCCGGGCACCTGCTTGGTCGAGCAATTGCGGGGCTCGTGCATGTTCTTGACCCTGAGATTGTGATCCTGCTGGGGGAGGGCACTGCGGACTGGGGGCACTGGTCCTATGGCTTTGAGCCGGCTTTCCGTGCTGCGCTCATGCCTGCTCGGCGCGGTGTTCCCGTTGCAGTCGAGACCTGGCAAGACGCCAGCTGGGCGCAGGGCGCAGCGACTCTCGTGCTCGCGACTCCGTTCGACGCCGAAGGCATCGCCGGCGAGCAAGGCGACTTGGTTCGTCAGCGCCTTGTGCAGCAGGCGTCTCCGCAGGAGAACTCCTGATGGTTCTGCCGACCGCCCTCGACGCGCCAACGGTGCCCGCACCGTCGCGTGCGCCACGAAGCAGGAAAAAGCCGCGCGCCAGTGCAGGCTATGTGCTGACCGTGCTCGCCTTCCTGCTGCCGAGTGCCATCCCACTGACTCTCTTCGTGCTCGGACCCATGGTTGCGGCCGCCTGGATTAGCTTCACCGAGTGGAATCTCATCACTCCCATGGAATTCATCGGATGGGAGAACTATCGTTCACTCCTCGCCGACGAACGCACCGGAGAAGTCTTCCTCCACACAATCGGGTACATCGCCGGATATCTTCCCCTCGTCTACATCGGCGGATTGGCGCTAGCGCTCGCACTCAATCAAGCCCTCAAGGGGCGGTCCCTCTGGCGCGGAATCTACTTTCTGCCGGTTGTAACGAGTTGGATTGCCGTGGCCATCGTGTGGCGCTGGCTTCTCAACCCCAACAACGGTGTCGTCAACCTCGCGCTTGGCTGGTTTGGCATTGACGGCCCGGGCTGGTGGACAGACCCTGACTGGGCAATGATCTCGATCATCCTTGCCAGCTCGTGGAAAGACCTCGGCTTCGTGATGGTGATTCTGCTTGCGGGGCTGCAGACGATCAACCCTGACCTGTATGACGCCGCCAAGGTGGACGGTGCTGGCGCCTGGAGTCGATTCCGGAACGTCACGATTCCGATGCTGAGCCCCAGCACGTTCTTCGTCGTGGTGATTTCACTCATCAACGGCTTCCAAGTCTTCGACCAAGTCTATGCCATGACGGGCGGCGGACCGGGCGGGTCTACGCAAGTGGTCGTTCAGCAGATTTACGACCTCACCTTCCGCTATGGCGCTGCGGGCGAGGCATCCGCCCTCTCATGGTTGCTCTTTATCGTGATCCTCGCGGTTACCGTGATTCAAATTATTGGACAAAAGAGGTGGGTTCACTATGGCTAAATCGCCGCGCACTCGCCCCAGGATGATCGTCTTGCACGTTGTCGTTATTGCTGGCGCGATCGCGATGTTCTTCCCCTTTCTGTGGACGTTCATCACCTCGATCACTCCGGGCGCTGGATTTTCTATCGCTCCCCAGCTGTGGCCGGAAAACCCATCATTCGAGGCGTACCGAACGCTGTTCACTGAGCGTCCCTTCGGTCGCGTCGTCGCGAACAGTGTGGGGCTTGCCCTCGTGACCACGCTGGCGCAACTCTTCACGAGTGCCACCGCTGCGTATGCGTTTAGTCGACTCCCATTCCGCGGCCGTGGCGTTGTCTTCGCGGTCTACCTCGCGACGATGATGATTCCGTTGCAAGTGCTCATCGTGCCGCTGTTCGCCGAGCTCAAGGCATTTGGGCTGCTCAACACCTACCTCGGAGCGTTGCTGCCGACGTTCGCGAGCGCTTTCGGTATCTTCTTGCTTCGTCAGGCCGTGAACCAGGTTCCGCGGGAACTCGACGAGGCCGCGAAGCTCGACGGCGCCGGTCACTTTCGGGTGTTCACGCAAATCATTCTCCCCAACATCCGGCCCGCTCTCGCCACCCTCACTGTGTTCGCCTTCATGAGCAGCTGGAACGCGTTTTTGTGGCCGCTCGTGGTGCTGCGCTCGCCCGAGTTGCAGACTTTGCCGATCGCTCTAGCCGGACTTCAAGGTCAATACACGACCGCGTGGGACGTCGTGATGGCCGGCTCGATCGTGAGCATATTGCCGATGCTCGCGCTCTACATTTTCGCCCAAAAGTACATCATTCAGGGCGTCGCAAGCTCAGGGATCAAGTAAGGCCCCGGGACACCAGAGATCCAATCATCACGTGACATCAAAGGAGATATCTAGCATGAAACGTTCACTACTTGCTGCGGGAGGAATCGTCGGCGTCTCAGCACTGCTCTTGAGTGCGTGCGCCTCCGAGCCCGCCAGCGAAGACGGCCCCGTCACCATCACCTACTCGAACTTCACCTCTGCCGGCGGAAACGAAGACAACCTGCAGACGATTGTTGATGCGTTCGAGGCGGAGAACCCCACCATTACCGTTGACATCACCACGCTTCCCTACGGTGACTACTTCACAACATTGCAGACAGACCTCGCGGCCGGAACAGTGGCGGATGTCGTAGACACCAACTACGACTTCTTCCCACAGTTGGCATCGAGCGGTTCGCTCGCCCCTCTCGAAGTGACTAACCCCGAGTCATACCGTGAGTCGCTCATCGACGCCTATGCCGTTGATGGCACGAGCTATGGACTACCCAGTTCGTTCTCCGATGTTGTGCTCTATTACAACGCTGATCTCTTCGATACGGCCGGACTCGACTACCCGACGAGTGACTGGACCTGGGCTGACGAACAGGCAGCTGCTGACGCTCTTACCGATTCCGCTAGCGGAACCTGGGGCGACCACCAGCCTGTGTCGTTCTACGAGTTCTACAAGGTGCTCGACCAGAACGGTGCATCGTTCTTGAGTGACGACAGAACCTCCGTCGCGTTCAACACGCCCGCGGGCATCGAGGCAGCCGAGTGGCTCACCGACAAGAGTGGCACGGTGATGCCCACGATTGAAGAGGGTCAGGGCACAGCAGACTTCGACACCAACCTGTTCCTCGAGGGCAAGCTCGGGATGATGCACTCCGGCATTTGGGTCTTCGGCGCCCTCGCCGACGCACCATTCACGTGGGACATCGCCGTAGAGCCCGGAAATACCCAACAGGCCAGCGCAGTGTTCTCCAACGCGGTAGGTGTGTCAGCAGCATCCGACCACATTGCCGAAGCGACCGCGTTTGCAGAGTTCCTGACGTCGTCCCAGACAATGATCGATGTCCGTCTCGACAGCGGTTGGGAACTGCCGCCGACAAGCGACGAAGATCAGCTCGCCGTCTACCTCACCAAGGACACCCCGGCTAACCGTCAGGCGGTCTTTGACTCGCTCGACTCGATTGCGCTCACCCCGCTCGTCGAGAACGGCCAGCAAGAGATGCAAGACATCGTGACCGAGGAACTGATCGAAGCACAAGCTGGGCGCAAGTCAGTTGCTGACGCTCTGGCCAGTGCTGAAGAACGCATCAACGCAGTAATCGGATAGCACGTCTCCCGAGTGAGGCTCATCCCGTTCACGCGGGGTGGGCCTCCCTCCCAGCTGGCCCAGGAGGGCACTTCATGACTTCACGCCCGGACGACGAGTCCCTCGCGTCTCTCGCAGCGCACAGCGTCGAGCTGATCTCGGCACTGCAGCACCCCAGTGGTGCGTACCCTGCGAGCCCCACCTTTTCGGCCTACACCGGCTACTCCTGGTTCCGCGACGGCGCCTTCATCGCTGATGGAATGTCGAGCGCCAACGCGATCGATTCCGCATCACGTTTCTTCGACTGGTGTGCGAGCATCCTTATCGCTCGGCGGGGCCAGATCGAGACCATCGAGCGAGCCGAAGCGGCGGGCGCTCCGCTCGCAAACTCCCAGATGCTCGCTACCCGTTTTACCTTCGATGGTGTCGAGGGCGACGACGACTGGTGGGACTTTCAAACCGACGGCTACGGCACGTGGGTGTGGGCCGTCGTAGCCCATGCTCAACGACACGGGCTTGAGCTGGAGCGCTGGCGCGAGGGCATCGAGCTCTCCGTCCGCTATCTGCTCGCGACGTGGGAGCGCCCCTGCTTCGACTGGTGGGAAGAGTTCGAGACCGAACGTCACGTCTCGACGCTCGGCTGCGTGGTTGCCGGGCTGAGTGCTGCGGCATCCACTGATGTGCTCTCGGTCGACGTCGCCACCCGTGCCAGAGCTGCCGCGAGTGCTGCTCGCGAACTTATTGAGACGGACGGTGTTCGCGACGGCCACCTCGTCAAATGGCTGGGATCGGATGTCGTAGACGGCTCCCTTGCTGCCCTCATCTCTCCGCTGGCGGTTGTCGACGGCTCACGGACCCTTGCCAGGGCGACCGTAGCCCAGATCGACCACGACCTCACCGTCGATGGCGGTGTGCACCGCTACCTCGGCGACACGTTCTACGGCGGGGGCCAATGGCCACTACTGAGTTGCATGCTCGGCTTGGCCTTCGCAGCCGGAGGCAATACCGCACGCGCACGTAGCCAGCTGCAGTGGGCGGCGGAGACGGTGACCACAGATAATTTCCTGCCCGAGCAGGTCGACGATGACCTGCTTGACCCCAGCCGAGTCGCGGAATGGCGTGAACGCTGGGGGAGCGTGGCCACACCGCTGCTCTGGAGCCACGCGATGTACGTTCGCCTCGCCGTCGAGATTGGCGTGTACGTGCCGCCCGCACACCCGCTGGCGTCGTTAGCCACCACCGAAGCCCGTCACGGAAATGAAAGCGAGACCGACTAGTGCTGAGACATAGACCACTGGGCTCGGGGCATCCGTACTCAGTTGACACTGAGCAGCGTCACCCCGCCCTTCCGATTGCCGGCGAAGCTCTGCGCCTGGGAGTTCGTGCAACAGCGGATGTCGACGTTGTCACTCTCGAATGGGATGACGGAGAGTCGGTCACCGACTTCGCCCTCGAACGAGTGCAGCAGCGCTCGCGGGGCCAAGCCGTCGACGGCGGACACCTTGCGTCGGCACAAGCGAAACTGGCACGCGCAAGCACCGGATTCGCTGTTGATGTTTCTGCACTCACCGCAGCGGCGCAGTATCGCTATCGGTTCGTCGGCGGCCCAACGGCGGCCCCGCGATCACAGTCCACTCGGTGGTTCGACGTGCGAGTGGCCGGATGGCGCACTGCGCCTGATTCGATCGTCGCCGCTGACGAGGCGGTTGGTCTTGTCACCGGCAGCACCACTGTTCTCGACGACGGCGAACGCATCCACCGGGTTCGGTTCGCGCTGCGGCTCGACGAGCGTGAGCACGTCTCCGGGTTCGGCGAACGTTTTGACGCCCTCGACCAGCGCGGTGCACGCCTTGATTCGGTTGTTTTCGAGCAGTACAAGTCTCAGGGTGCGGAACGCAAGACCTATCTGCCGATGCCGTTTGCTCACGTTATTGGGGGACGCGGTTGGGGTTTCCATGTGCGCACCAGCAGACGTGTGTGGTTTGACGTAGCCGACAGCGATGCCGGGATGTTGTGGATCGAATCCGAGGTTGATTCGCCCAGCGACGCCTCCGACGTGCTGTCGGTTGGTGGCTATGCGGGAACTCCGGCGACGGTGCTCGATCAGTTTCTCGCTGAGGTCGGCCGTCCCGAAGTGTTGCCGAGCTGGGTTCACCGTTTGTGGGCGAGCGGCAACGAATGGAACACTCAAGCCGAGGTCATGCGTCAGATGGATGCGCATCGGGAGCACGGCATCCCGGTCGGGTCTGTTGTTATCGAGGCGTGGAGCGATGAGAGCACCTTCACGGTGTGGCGGGATGCGCAGTATGCGCCGAATGCGAACGGTGGGCCGCTGCGGCTCAACGACTTCAGTTTTCCCGCAGAAGGTGCCTGGCCTGACCCGAAAGGCATGATCGACGAGTTGCATGATCGCGATGTGCGCGTGCTGCTGTGGCAGATTCCGCTCATCAAGATGCGCCCGCATCCTGTGGGTCAAGCTCGGTTCGACGCGGAGGCAGCGCAGCGAGAGAACGTGCTGATTCAGGATGAGACGTCGCGCGGTGCGCTCAAGCCGTACCGCAATCGCGGTTGGTGGTTTCCGCTGTCGCTGATGCCTGACCTCACCGACGATCGTTCAGCTCAGTGGTGGACGGAGAAGCGTCGTTACCTCGTCGAGGATCTGGGTGTTGACGGTTTCAAAACTGACGGTGGCGAGCATGCGTGGGGTTCCGAACTTCACTATCAGGATGGCCGCCGTGGTGACGAAAAGAACAACACCTTCCCGGTTCACTATGCCCGTGCCTACGGCGATCTCCTCAAGAGTGCAGGCAAAGCGCCAGTGACGTTCTCGCGCGCGGGGTACACCGGATCACAAGCGCACGGTGCCTTCTGGGCCGGAGATGAGAACTCTACGTGGGATGCCTTCCGCTGGTCGCTGTTTGCCGGGCTCAATGCGAGCGCGTGCGGCATCCTCTACTGGGGCTGGGATCTCGCTGGTTTCAGCGGTGATGTGCCCACGGCAGAGCTCTACGTTCGATCACTTGCGGCCGCGGCCTTCGTGCCAATTATGCAATATCACTCAGAGTTCAATCACCACCGATCGCCGAGTCGTGACCGAACCCCCTGGAACATCGCCGAGCAATCAGGGGATGCACGCGTTCTCGAGATGAGTCGCAGCATCGTCGAACGGCGTGAACGTCTCGTGCCGTACCTCACCGCCGAAAGTGAGTGGGCCGTTTCTGCTGGCACGAACGTCATGCGGCCGCTGTTCTTCGACTGGCCTGACGACGAGCGCCTCTGGGGGCAACCTTTGCAGTGGATGCTCGGGCGCGACATTCTCGTATCGCCCGTGACTGACGAGGGCGCCACCGATCACACGGCGACTCTTCCTCGTGGTGACTGGGTGTACGCGTTCACTGGCGAACGGGTTGAGGGCGGCAGCGTCGATACTCGCGCAGTGCCGTGGGAGCAGGTGCCTGTGTATGTGCGCGCTGAGGCCTGGGAACGACTGAAGTTTACGTTCGGGAACGAGACCTGAAGTGGTGTTCCTGAGGGCGATCGCACCGGGCAAATGCATCGCAGCCGAATTCGGGGGAAGCTGCGAAGAGATCGCCCTCAGGACACCGTGCTAGGCGACGTCTAAGACTGAGGGGGCGCGACAAGCGCGACCCGCACTATTGTGCACGACTACAGGGGGTTCGCGAAAGGTTTTCACCAATTTTTGTGGAGCGAGCACAATAAATCGTCCACACGTGCGGTTTTGGTAGGAGTTTCGGACAATACGTCCCTTGAATTTTCGCGGTTGTGGCGCAAAAAACGCGGCAGTCTCCGAAAAGGCTGCCGCGTTTCTGGCGTGACTGGGCGCCCACTTGGGGCGCCCGGCGCAGTTGCGGTGCTGCGGTGGCTAGTTTAGCCCGCGACGGTTCAACAAAGGCTGCAATTCGGCGTCACGGCCGCGGAAATCGCGGAACGCCTCGAGCGGGTTCTTCGAGCCGCCCACACCGAGGAGTCGCGAACGGAAGCGGTCGCCGTTGGCACGGGTGAGCCCACCGTTTTCGGTGAACCACTCGACCGTGTCGGCGTCCAACACTTCACTCCAGATGTAGGAGTAGTAGCCAGCGTCATAGGCCGAGTTCGCGAAGATGTGCTGAAAGTAGGTGCTCGAGTACCGGGGCGGCACCGCGGGGTTGTTGAGGCCGACCTCAGCCAGCGCCTGCGCTTCAAAAGCGGCGACATCCGTCACGTCGTCATCTGACGTGATGCGGTGCCAGGCCTGATCGATGAGGGCGGCAGCGAGGTATTCGCTCGTGAGGAACCCCTCATTGAACGCGGCGCTGGCCTGAATGCGCTCCACAATCTCGCGCGGCATCGGTTCGCCTGTTTCGTAGTGCTTGGCGTAGTTGTCGAGAACCTCGGGCCAGAGCATCCACATCTCGTTGACCTGGCTGGGGAACTCGACAAAGTCGCGGTAGGTGTTGGTTCCCGCAAACTTGGGGTACGTCACGCGAGCGAACAGGCCGTGCAGGGCGTGTCCAAACTCGTGGAACAGCGTGTTGACCTCGTCGTAGGTGAGGAGCGTGGTCTCACCCGCGGCGGGCTTCGGCACATTGAGGTTGTTGGTGACGATCACCGGATGCCCGAGCAGATCCGACTGCGAGATGAGCGAGTTCATCCACGCTCCGCCGCGCTTGGAGTCGCGCGTGTAGAGATCGAGAGTGTAGAGGCCGACCTCGCTGCCATCCTCGTTCGTGACTTCGAATACGCGCACGTCGGGGTGGTACGCCGGCAGGTCGCGACGTTCGGTGAAGGTAACGCCGTACAGCTGGGTCGCCGCAAAGAACACCCCGTCGCGCAGCACGCGCTCGGCCTCAAAATAGGGACGCATCTGGGTGGTGTCGACGTTGTACTGCTCGGCGCGCACCTTCTCGGCATAGAACGCCCAGTCAGCTGCCGTTACCTCAGTGCCCGCAAGCTTCTCCAACGCGGCATGTTCCTCTCGCGCGTTGCGTGCCGCGGCCGGAGCGAGCTTACCAAGCATGTCCGCGACTCGCTGAGGCGTCTGGGCGGTCTCATCGGCGGTGACCCAAGCGGCGTGGCTTTCGTAGCCGAGAAGGGCTGCACGCTGCGAACGCACCTTCGCAATCTCGAGCACGAGCTCGCGGTTATCGAACGTGCCGCCGCGGATGCCGCGCGAGCGCGATGCTGCCAAAACACGGCCCCGAACGTCGGCGTTCTTCAACACCGAGAGGTGTGGCTGGTTCGTGGGCAGAATGAGAGTGATGAGGTATTTGCCCGTGAGTCCACGATCGTTGGCCGCGCTGGCAGCCGCAGAAATCTCTGACGGTTCAAGACCATCAAGTTCCTGGATGCTGTCAACCACGATCGCAAGATCGTTGGTGTCGGCAAGCAGGTTTTTCTCGAACTTCGTGGTGAGGGTCGAGAGGCGCGAGTTGTAGTCGCGCAGAGTCGCCTTCGACTCTTCGCTGAGGCCCGCGCCAGCAAGCGTGAACTCGGTGAAATAGCGCTCGACAAGATAGCGGGCTTCGGCGTCCAACTCGGTGTCGTCGAGTCCTTCACGAATGCCGCGGATGCGTTCGTAGAGCGCACTGTTGAGACTGATGGCGTCATTGTGCGCGGCAAGTTGGGGAGCGATGACTTCTTCGAGTGCATCCGAAGCTGCATCACCATCGGCAGAGGTCTTGTTGAAGAAGACGATCGCGACCCGGCTGAGTAGCTGACCGCTCTTTTCAAGCGGGATCATCGTGTTCTCGAACGTGGGCGGGTCTGGCTGCGAGGTGATCGCTTCAATCTCTGCGAGCTGCTCTGCCATGCCTTTGTCGAAGGCGGGCGCGAAGTGCTCATCTTCGATGTCGGCAAAGGGTGGCATGCCGAAGGGCAGGGTGCTGGGCTCAAAGAAAGGATTGGTCATTCATCTACCCTATTCTCGGAAGATGACGAGCGAGCGATATACCCACGGCCATCACGAAAGTGTTTTGAAGTCTCACACGTGGCGCACGATCGCTAACTCGGCCGCGTACTTCGAGCCACGCCTTGAGGCGGGGCTCTCGTTGCTCGATATTGGGTGTGGACCGGGAACGATCACGGCCGAGTTTGCCGAACGACTTGCTCCTGGTCGTGTTGTGGGGCTGGATGCCGCTTCCGCAGCGATCAAAAAAGCGTCGGCTTTCACTGCTGACAACCTCAGTTTTGTGATGGGGGACGCGTATGCGCTGCCGTTCGATGACAACAGTTTCGATCTCGTGCATTCGCATCAGACGCTGCAGCATTTGGGCGACCCGGTCGCGGCTCTTGTGGAGATGAAGCGGGTTGCCAAGCCGGGCGGCCTCATTGCGGTGCGTGATGTCGACTATGCGGGCACCATTTGCTTCCCTGAGCCGCCGGGGCTGAAGGTCTGGGCCGACCTCTACGACGCGGTGCACCGCAGCAATGGGGGAGAGCCGAATGCGGGTCGGCGCCTCAAGTCGTGGGCGATGCAGGCGGGATTGGCTGACGTCGCAACGTCGGCATCGATCTGGAACTTTTCCGACGAAGTCGACCGGGAGTGGTGGGGCAGCATGTGGGAGGCGCGAGTGCTGGAATCGGCGTTTGCTGCGGATGCTCTAGGGAAGTCGTTGGCGACGCAGGATGTGTTGCAGCAGATCAGCGATGCGTGGCGTGAGTGGGCTGATTCGCCCGAGGGGTGGATGGCGATGCCGCATGGGGAGATTCTCGCGCGCGTGTGAGTGTGACTGTCTCTGCTGCCTCTGCTGTCTCTGCTGGCTCGGCGCGCGGTGTCTGCTCTATGACCTAGCAGCCGATGCCGGTGGGGTTGGCGATGCAGTCTTGGTCAACGAGGACTGTGGTGGCGTGCCCTGCTGTGGCGGTGAGGGGCGGCGCGATGATGGTGAGGGTGCCGACGACGTTCTGCCAGCTGCTGCCGGCGACACGGTATTCGGCGGCGTAGGTGACGGCGAGGGTGATCGTGTAGTTGCCGGGTTCTTCGTAGACGTGGCTGGTGGGCGTGGGATCGAACTCGGTGATCCGGTATTTGTCCCAGGTTTTGCCGGGGTTGCTAGTGGTTGCGGTGCTGCCGTCGCCGTAGTCCCAGTTGTAGGCGATGGGGGTGAATCTGACTTGCGCGGTGCCACCGAAGAGGGTGCCGTCGACAACATGGGCGGATGTCGTGGCGTAGAAGTTGGTGTCGAGGCCGACGATCATCCACTGGTTGGGTTGCATCCCAGCGGTGGGGGTTTGTGGGCGGAAGCTGGCGACATCGGAGATCGTTACGGGGCCTGTGGTGGCCACGTCGGCGGGCGGCGTCCACGGCACGCACTCGATGCGTTGGATGTCGCACCATGCTTCCTCGACGCTGTCGAGCTCATCGTCGACGGGAATGTAGGCGACGCCGTCAGCCTCGTAGCCGGAGTCGAAGTTCCCGTCGCCTGAGCCGACGTGCTCTTGCGTAGCTTCTAGCTGAACTGTTCCGTTGCCAACGTCAGCTTGAGGGCACGAGCCAGAAAGTTTGCCAGCTAGTGTGCAGTCGGGGGACGAGGTTTGCAGGGGTCCACCTAACCCGCTTGCCCCAAGCAACAGAGCTGTCGACAGCAGAATGAGCTTGGTCAGCATTTTTCGCCCCAAGGCTCCCGGTCAGAGACTCGCAGCGCATGAGCGGAATCGGAATAATCGAATGTGATCTGAGCGAGTTCGGTCGAAAACACCTCATCGGTAACGCGAGTGCCGTCAGGGTTGACTAGATAAACGTCCGACAGGTCTTCGCAGACGTAAATCACCAGCAACTCGTGGAGCGACCCGTCCCTTGAATAACGCTGTAGTTGTGCGTCGTTGAACCTGACTTCACCGATGCTTCGAGTGTCCGCCTCCGCAAGTCGACTGTGAGACTCAATTAGCCCAGTGAGTTCGTCGCCGATAGCCACCGTAGCTAGGAG
The DNA here is from genome assembly GCF_015864575.1 of Salinibacterium sp. SWN248. Classification (GTDB taxonomy): domain Bacteria; phylum Actinomycetota; class Actinomycetes; order Actinomycetales; family Microbacteriaceae; genus Rhodoglobus. The sequence goes on from NZ_JADYWW010000001.1 coordinate 1,426,969, forward strand.
GCCTTCGTCGATGACGCCCTCGTTCAGATGAAAGTTTATAACTCGCAGGTATTCCGCATAAGCCTCTTCAGCCGCAGCCAGCGCTTCTTCGTCGGTCGCGTAGGGCGCGACGAAGGTTGAGGTTGGCGCAGGTGCGGTACTCGCGTCGGAGGGCACGCAGCCGCTCAACGTGGCGAGGAGGAGGGCGCCAATCGATAGTCGTAGGAGATTCGGTTGGCGCATACTACGACGCTAAACATCTGGGCCGATTGTGGTGCTCAACTATCCACAAGACCAGGTGTTGCTCGCTCCGGGCTGACGAGTGCGTGAGCACTGGCGCGGAGCGGGCAACAATCAATGTGGCTAGGAGCTAGGTGCCTTAGGAAGCAGCTTCTTCTACGGAAATGCTGCCATCGGCACCTTGGCGCACGGTGGTGCCATCGTCTAGTTCTGCGACTGGCCGCGATTCAAGCCAGGTGAGCGTCCAACGCCACGCGCTCGTATCGAGGTGAGCGACATCCGCTTCAACGCCAGCAATCGCTTCGCACATTTCTGCCGAAAGACGTTCGGGAACCGCTGCTCCGACCGACCATCGTGTGCCGAGCTGCACTACACGCTCTTTTCGTACAAGATCCACGACGTGCGGTCAGCAACCTTGTCGTAGAGGCGCTTCGCGCTGTCATTCTCCTTGTTGGTGATCCAGCGGAGCTTTCCGCCACCATCTTCTGCTGCACGGGCAGCGATGTCATCGATGATCGTTCCGGCAACTCCGGCACCACGGTGCTCAGGGTCAACGTAAAGGTCATCCATGAACCAACCCCACGAAGCGGTGAAGGTATCGGGCAAACGACGGTAGAGCCCAAATGCACACACAATGCCGGGATCGGGAGCGCCCTCAGGAGCTACAGCTACAACTGCGTTGAGTTGTGCTGAGTCATCCATGAGCCATTCCCAGACACCCTGAACGATGGCATCGGTGAACTCGGTTTCGTAGAACACTCCGTAGTTGACGAAGTGATCTTTCCAGACTTCGAAATCGGTTTCTTGAATATCGCGAACGGTGTACGAAGGCTTCTCTGAGTTCGTCATTTACTCAACAATACGCGGTTTTGGGGTTCGACGCCGAACTCGACGCCGAACCCTTTGCCGGACTTTACACCGAAGCTTCGGGGGCTGCCTCAACCAAAACGATGTCGCGAACCTCAATCTCTTCCGCTTCAACAATCGTGAGGTCATGGATGCGACCCACAGCCTTCAAATCGTCGATGGCCGCAGCGATCAGGGCTGGTCCCGCGAGGGTAGCCGAGGTCACTTCAGTCTTCTGCGAAGCCTTCGCGTCTGTTTTAGCGCGTCGGATGCTGATGAGCGCTTGGCTAACCGCGTGGAACAGTCCGCTCGGCTCTGCCGTAACACCGAGTTCGTCGGCGGTAGGCCACGATGCCGCATGCACCGAGGTGTCGTGCGTCCAGCGCCAGACCTCTTCCGTAGCGAAGGGGAGGTAGGGCGCGAAGAGACGCAAGAACACGTCGATGGCGGTGTGCAACGCACGGTTGGCGCTTGCCTGGGCTTCGGGAGTTCCGGCGCCATAGGCACGTTCCTTCACGAGTTCGAGGTAGTCGTCGCAGAAGGTCCAGAAGAACTTCTCGGTGACTTCAAGTGCCTTCGCGTGATCGAAGTTCTCGAGAGCCGTTGTGGCTTGGTCGACAACGGACGCGAGCTCAGTGAGCATTTCGAGGTCGAGCGCTTCGGTAACGACGGCAGTCGAGCCCGCAGCAACAATGGGCGCCGGGAACGAGTAAACGAACTTCGAGGCGTTCAAGACCTTGATCGCAAGACGGCGACCGATCTTGATCTGCTTCGGGTTCTGCGGGTCAAACGCTGCGTCAGTACCGAGGCGACTGGATGCTGCCCAATAGCGCACCGCATCCGAACCGTGGTCATCGAGCATGCCCTTGGGCGTAACAACGTTGCCCTTCGACTTGGACATCTTTTTGCGATCGGGGTCGACGATGAAGCCGGAGATGCCGGCGTTACGCCACGGCACAGTGCCGTGCTCAAGTTCAGAGCGCAACGCGGTCGAGAACAACCACGTACGAATGATGTCTTGGCCCTGACTGCGCAGCGAGTAGGGGAAGACCACGTCGAAGAGCTCGGGGTCGGTCTCCCAACCACCGGCAATCTGTGGGGTCAACGACGAGGTCGCCCACGTGTCCATGATGTCGAGTTCGCCCTCGAAGCCACCGGGAACACCACGCTGGTCTTCCGTGTAACCGGGAGCGGTGTCTGAGGACGGGTCGATCGGCAGCGAAGCTTCGCTGGGGACGATCGGGGCACCCTTTTCGCCGTCGGCATCGAGCTCGTACCAGACGGGGATCGGCACACCGAAGAAGCGCTGGCGCGAAATGAGCCAGTCGCCCGTGAGGCCACCAACCCAGTTGTCGTACCGAACGCGCATGTGATCGGGGGTGAAGTTGATCTGCTTACCGGCCTCAAGAAGGCGGCTGCGCAGCTTCTCATCGCGGGCACCATTAGTGATGTACCACTGGCGCGTCGAAATGATCTCGAGAGGCTTGTCGCCCTTTTCGAAGAACTTCACCTGGTGCTGAATCGGCTTCGCGTCGCCGATCATTTCGCCAGACTCCTTGAGCAGAGCGACCATGGCGGCTTTCGCGCTGAAGACCGTCTTGCCCGCGAGTTCTGCGTAGGCAGCCTGAGCGGCGTCGCCCACGATGACATCGGGAGCGTCGGCAATGATGCGACCGTCGGCACCGATGATCGTGCGGTTCGGCAGATCGAGCTCGCGCCACCAGACAACGTCAGTGACATCACCGAAGGTGCAAATCATCGCGATTCCGGAACCCTTGTCTTGCTGAGCAAGGTGGTGAGCCAGGATCGGAACCTCAACACCGAAGATCGGCGTCGTGACCATCGTGCCGAAGAGGTGCTTGTAACGCTCGTCATCGGGGTGAGCCACGAGCGCAACACACGCCGGTAGAAGCTCGGGGCGCGTCGTCTCAATGTGGATGTCGTCGCCATCCGCCTGGTGGAAAGCAAGACGGTGGTAGGCGGCAGGCTGCTCTTTGTCTTCGAGCTCGGCCTGCGCAACAGCGGTGCGGAACGTGACATCCCACAGCGTCGGAGCGAACGCCTGGTAGGCCTCGCCACGGTCGAGGTTGCGCAAGAATGCACGCTGAGCAGCACGCTGAGCGTCGTCACCGATGGTGCGGTAGGTGAGGTTCCAGTCAACGCTCAAACCAAGCTGGCGCCAGAGGCCTTCGAACTGCTTCTCGTCTTCGGCGGTCAGCGTCTCGCACAGCTCAACAAAGTTGCGGCGAGAAATGGGCAACTGCGCGGCAGCCTTTGTTGACTTGCCTTCGCCACCCTGCTGAGGAGGCTCGAAGCCCTCGTCGTAGGGGAGCGTGGGGTCGCAGCGCACACCGTAATAGTTCTGAACCCGACGCTCGGTGGGCAGACCATTGTCATCCCACCCCATCGGGTAGAAAATCTCCTTGCCACGCATGCGCTGAAAGCGCGTGACCAAGTCCATGTGGGTGTAGCTGAAGACGTGGCCAATGTGCAGGCTGCCGGATGCCGTTGGCGGGGGAGTATCGACCGAGAAGACACAGTCAGATCCCTCAGCAAGCGCCTTCTGGCGATCGAACCGGTACGTGCCTTCGTTCTCCCACACGGGAGCCCACTTGTTTTCGAGGCCTTCTAGGGCGGGCTTTTCGGGAACGCTCGACGACATAATTACTCCGGTTCGATATGTGCGGCACCGAGTCAAAGAAGAGGTGCCTGAGTGTGAGGTGTACTACCAATCGTAACGGACGGCGTCGCATGAGGTCGCGCCGCGCGAGGACGTCTAGTTCTTTGTCACTGTGACCGTTTTGTGGGTGAGGTTTCCACCCGCATCCTCGAGCGTCACCGTGTAAATCTCGGTCTCATTGCTGCACTGGTAATCAAAGGTATACGTCGCGGTGGTGGGAACCTCTTCATACGGCTCCTCCTTCGCGTTGGTGGTGCGCACCCCAAACCACGCCATGGTTGCGTCGGCGCTGCTCCAGGCAAAAGTGAGCTGACTTGTGGGGTTCGCAGCGGTGCAGTTTGCGCTGGTGGGCGCGCTGAAGGTGGCGAATGACGGACTCGCGGTTGCGGGCGGCGGAGCAGTCGTCGGCTCAGCAGTCGGCTCTGCTTCCTCCGTGGCAGAAGTGCTGGGCGTGGGAGTCTCGCTCGGTGTGGCCGAAGGGCTCTCCGATGGAACTGGCGTGATGTCGCCACCAGACCCGCGAGAGAACAGCAACGTCAGCATGATGACGACTGCAATCAGTAGCACCCCGCCAATGATCGACAAAATAATGAGGAGCTTGCGCGACTTCGGTTCCGGCGATGACGGAGGATCGAGCGGCGGCCCGACCGGAGGCTCACCGCCACCCGGAGGTGGTGCTGCTCCCGCCGGCTCAAACCGCACCGTGGGCGCGTCACCATTCTGCGCATCGAAACGTTTGGTTGGTTGATCGTCACTCATGGCTTAGCTCCAAGATGGGGGATCATGCAAGCAGTCCAGCGTGGCTGAAGCCTAACCCCGCGCTTCGACCCTGTCGAGAGGATCTCAGCAACCGCGCAGCTCAGCGATCGTGTGGTGAGAGAGGTGCCAGCGCGGTGTCGAACGCACGGTTCACGAAGGGTTCGAGTCGTCCGCGCTGGGGGCCAGCATTGGCCCACTCTTGCGCAGCAGAGACGACACACGCGATGAGAGCGTAGGCGTGGGTGCGCGCGGTCGCCGCATCCACCCCGTGGCGCTCGAGGAAGCCACTCAGTAGGCGAGCCTGCGTCGCAAAGCGGCTCATTGCAGACGCCTGCAGTTCCGTCGCGCTACCAATCAGGTCGTACTGGGTGAGCACAAAAGGCACATGGCGCGATTCCAGCTCCGCCAGTGAACGCAGCATCGCCTGACGGATAGCAAGCGGGGCGGATGACGCGTCGCCGGTGTCGGTCGGCTGATCAGCCAGCGCCGCCCTCAGCCGCTCGGTCGCGGCATCCAGCTCGACCCAAAAGACTTCGCCCTTGGCCTCGAAATAGTTGAAGAACGTATTGCGGCTCACCCCGGCACGGGTAGCGATCTGATCGACGGTGGTGCCGGTGTAGCCATTCTCGATAAACAACTCGAAGGCAGCCTCTTGCAGGAGTTCGCGGGACGCAGCGGGTGGGCGGCCACGGGTGGGAGTGCGGGGAGGTGTCACCGCATCATCCTCTCACTCGTGGGAGAGCCGCAATCAACGACCGGGTATACGGATGCTGTGGCGCGATAAAGATTTCATCCGTCGGGCCCGTCTCCACAATGCGGCCCTCGTTGATGACGGCCACCCGATCACTCATGTGGCGAATCACCCCAAGGTCGTGAGAGATGAAGAGATAGCTGAGGTGAAGGTGGCGCTGCAGCTCGTCGAGCAGATTCAGCACGCGAGCCTGAGTGGAAACATCCAGTGACGATACCGGCTCGTCGCAGAGGATCGTCTGCGGCCCCGGCGCGAGCGCGCGAGCAATTGCCACCCGCTGGCGCTGGCCGCCCGATAAGAGCAGCGGGCGACGGTTCTTCACCGCGCGAGGCAGACCGACAGCATCGAGTAGCTCATCTGGCGTCGTCAGTGACTGGTGGTTCGCGGATGCTCCAGCGCTCAACGCATCGGTGAGGATGCGCTCGACGCTCAAGCGAGGATCGAAGGAGCTCAAGGCATCCTGATAAATCGCACCCAGCGTTGGGCGCAGCGGGCGGCGCTCGCGGGCATTCAGTGACCCCCACTCGTGGCCGGCGAGCAGCACTTCGCCGCTGTCAGCTGTCTCCAGGCCAAGGGCGATGCGCGCAATGGTGGTTTTGCCGGAGCCAGACTGGCCGACAAGGCCCAGAGTGGTGCCGGAAGCGAGGGTGAGCGAAACGTTGTCGAGCGCCTGAATTGCCGCCCCGTGCGGGGTGGGATAGCGGCGAGATACTCCGCGCAGTTCCAGCGCCGGTAGCGAGGAAGCGGCGGCGGTAGCTGTGGCAGCAGCTCCGGCGCTCGCGGAAGTGTCGGGGACAGTGACGGCTTCGGCATCCGATGGCAGCGTCAGAGGAATGCCGCGCGTCACGTCAACCGGAATGGCTGCGAGCAACTGCTGGGTCGGCACTGTCGCCGGCGCTCGCAGCAAGCCCTTCGTTTCACCGGTTTCCACAATGCGGCCTTCGCTCATGACGGCCACGCGGTCGGCGACGCGAGAGACAACGGCCAAATCGTGGGTGATGAGGATCATGGCGGTGCCGTTGTTGCGCAACGACGACAGCAAGTCGAGCACGCGCGCTTGCACCGTGACATCGAGAGCGGTGGTGGGCTCGTCGGCGATGATGAGGGCAGGGCCGGCCGCGATTCCGGCAGCGATGAGGGCGCGTTGGCGCAGCCCGCCCGAGAGTTCGCCGGAGCGTTGCCGGGCTCGCAGCGCAGGATCGGGAATGCCCACGGCATCGAGCAGCTCAAGCACACGAGCCTGACGTTCGCGCTGGCTGAGGGTGGTGTGTAGCCGCAGCACATCATCGATTTCGCGGCCGACCGGGCGCAGCGGGTCGAGTGACACGAGCGCATCCTGCAACACCAGCCCAATGGATGCTCCGCGAATCGTTCTCCACCGTCGAGCACCGGGTGCCGGAAGGCTTTCTCCCGCCAAACTCAACTCGCTGAAGCTCACGTGGGCTCTGGCGGGCGCAAGCCCGAGCAGGGAGCGAGCTGTGACGCTCTTGCCTGATCCCGACTCTCCGACAATGGCGAGGCATTCGCCGGCGGCGACGTCGAAGCTGACATCGTCAACGGCCGGGCGGGCGCTGCGGTCGAAGTGCACGCTGAGGTTGCTCACGCGCAGGAGCGGGGTGGCGGTCATCCGCGGGCCTCCTGGCGGGTGCGGGCGTTGAGGGCGCGGCCGAGCACGGTGAACGATGCGGCGGTGGCGACGATAGCCAGACCGGGGAAGACCGTGAGCCACCAGGCGACGTCGATGTAGGTGCGGCCGCTCGAGAGCATGGCGCCCCATTCGGCGGCGGGCGGGGCGACGCCGAGCCCGAGAAAGCCGAGCGAGGACGCCCACACGATGGCTTGACCAACGCCCAGGGTGCCGAGCACAAAGATGGGCGAGAGCGCGCCGGGCAAAATGTGCTGCCACACGATGCGCGCCCGCGAATGGCCGAGAACGGTCGCTGCCTCCACGTAGCTGGCGTTGCGCACACTCCGCAGTTGGCTGCGGATGATGCGGGCGTAGCCGGGCGCGGTAGAGAGGCCAACCGCCACGGTCGAGGTGACCACTCCGGGCCCGGCGATCGCGATGAACACGAGAGCGAGCAGCAGGCCGGGAAGAGCAAACATGACCTCGACGATGCGGGTGCTCACGAAGTCGCCGAGTCTGCTGCCGAGCCCGCCTAGGAGCCCGAGAATGAGCGCAAGGCCAAGCCCGACCGCGGTGGCGGCGATTCCGATGAGGAGGGAGTTTCCTGCTCCGAAAACGACGCGGGTGTAGACATCGCGACCGGACTCGTCAGTGCCGAAGAAGTGGGCAGCCGATGGCGCTTGGAAGGCCTCGGCAGGGGCAACGGCATCCGGGTCAGCGGTCGTGATGAGCTGCGGCGCGAGAGCAGCGGTCAGAATAAGCGCAAGTACGGCCAGCGCGATGATGACGTCGGTGTTGCGAAGCCACCCGCCGCGGCCCCGGATGCCGAGAGCGCGTCCCGAGGGCTGCGAGAGACGGCCAGCCAAGATTTCGGTCATCGTGCTGCCACCTCCGTCACGCGAGGGTCCACGATGCGGTCGACGACATCCGTTGCGATCGTGACGATGATGAAGGTCAGCGCCGAGAGCAGGGCGACGGCGGTAACGACGGGAATGTCGCGAATGGTGACAGCGCTGAGGAGGGTTCTGCCGAGGCCCGGCCGGGCAAAAATCGTCTCGACAACAACGGCGCCGCTCAGGAGTGAGCCGAAGGCCCAGCCAGAGAGGGAGATGCCGGGAAGGGCTGCGTGGCGCAGCACGTGACGAAGGCGCACACCCCATTCGCTTTCGCCGCGTGCCCGCGCCGAGAGCACGAAGGGTTGTTCGTAGGCGTTGGTAAGGGACTCGCGCATCACTTGGCCGAGGAAGCCGGTGAGGGGCAGAGCAAGGGTGAGCACGGGCAGAACAAGACCGAGGGGGCCGGGGACGCTAATCGGGGGAAGCCAGTGCAACGTATTGCTCAGCAGAATGATGAGCAGCGATGCCAACCAAAAATGGGGAACGGCAGCCGCCAAAAGTTCGAACCCGGACCCCAACGCGCGTGCAACGCGACCGCGACCGCTCGTAGCCAGCGTGAGGGCAAGGGCGCCAAACCAGGCCACTACGAGCGAGGCAAGCGTGAGCACGAGCGTTGACCAGAGTTGTGTCAGTACATAGGGAGCCACCGCCACCTTGAGCGCGTACGACGTGCCGAAGTCGGCGACCGCGAGCTTGCCCATCGCCAGAAAGTACTGAACGATCAGCGGCTGGTCGAGGCCATAGTCGGTGCGAATCTGGGCCACGGCTTCGGCGGACGCTTGAGAACCGGGGCCACCCAGAATCGCATCCACCGGATCGCCCGGAATCAATCGCAGCGCGAAGAAGATGACGGTTGCGACAGCCCACAAAACAAACACGCCGCCGCCCACCCGGCGCGCGATCCACCCCAGCGACCGCAATCGGGTCGCTGGGGTGGAGACACTCGCTGCTGTAGGAGCGTCAGTCGAAACTGTCACAGAGGGCGTTCCTCTAGTTACTCAACCACGCATCGTAGAACGTTGGCGCTGCCACGGGAGGCAACGCCCGGAATCCCTCAACACTCGTGCTGTAGAGGTAATGGTTCTGCTGGTCATAGAGGGGCAGAACATAGAAACCGTCAACAATGATCGACTGAGCCTCGGCGTACAGGTCTTGGCGCTCGCTGGCATCCGATGTTTCGCTGGCCGTCGTGAGGATGGCATCGAGGGCGGGGTCGCTCAGCTGGGCCAGGTTCGCGTAGTAGCCGCTCGGAGCCGGAATGATCGAATCGGAGTGGTACAGGATGCGCAGCACGTCAGCGCCGACCTTCGTGTACGGAGCGCTCACGAGGTTGTACTCGTTCGTGAACAGAGCGCCATACCAGGACGACAAATCTGTCGGCTGCAGGATGACCTCAAAACCGACGTCCTTAGCGGAAGCCTGAATCTGCTCAAACAGTGACTGCTCAGCGGGGATCGACTGGTTCGTGCTGATCGGGAACGTCAGGCTCAGGCGCTCGCCGTCTTTCGTGCGGTACCCGTCGGAGTCGATCGTGTCCCAGCCGGCCTCGTCGAGCAGGGTCTTTGCTGCCTCCGGGTCGGTGGTGAACACGTCTGGGGTCGAGGTGCCCGCGGCTTCGACGCTCGAGAGCACCGAATACGAACGCTCGGCCGTTCCAAAGAACAGGCTCTCGATGCCGGGGTTGACATCCACAGACCGGATGAAGGCTTCGCGCACCCGGATGTCGTCGAACGGCGCCTTGCCCGAGTTCAGTTCGATGCGGTTGGCGGCGCCGGGGCGCGGTGCATCGAGTTCTTCGATGGTGGCCACGTCGGCGGCGGACGAGATGTTGTTGGGCTGCGCGTTATCGATCACGTCAACGTCGCCCGACTGGAGGGCGGCATAGCGGGTGGCGGCATCCGGAATGAAGCGCCACTCAATAGCGTCGAGACGGGCCGCACCGGTGTGCTCGGCGTCAGCGGGAGCCGAGTTGTAGTCCTCGTTGCGTTCGAGGGTGACCGACTGCTGCTTGACCCAGTCGGTCACGATGAAGGGGCCGGTTCCTACAGGGCTCTCACAGTTGGTGGCTTGATCGCGTTCGAGCGCGGTAGGGGACTGGATGCTCACCCACGGCTGCGAGAACGATTCCAGTAGCGCGCTATCGGGTGCTGACAGGGTGAAGCGCACCTGATCGGCGGCGACGGCTTCGATGCCGTCAATCTTGCCCACGGCGAGGTAGCCGGTGGAGGACGCGGTGTCGGGGTCTTTCAAGTGCTCGATGTTCGCTTTGACGGCCTCTGCGTCGAAGGGGGTGCCGTCGGTGAAGTTCACATCGTCTCGCAGCGTGAAGTCCCAGGTGAGTCCGTCTTCGCTCTCGGTCCAGTCGGTGGCGAGCCACGGGATGATTTCGCCGTCATTGTCCTTGGAGACCAGTGACTCGAGGTACTGGGTGCTGATGAGTCCCTGCGGGTAGTTGCCGCCGACGTGCGGGTCGAGGCAGCCAGGCTCGGCATCTCCGGTCGCGTACACGAGCGTGCCTCCGTCAACGGGCTCAGCAGCCGGTTCGCTGGCCGCTGTGCAGCCGGCAAGCAACGCGGCGCTGGCCGCGATCGAGAGGGGGAGTAACAGGATGCGGGGCGCGTTCACGGGGATCCTTTTGTGGGGGAGAAATACTGCTCGGGTGCGAGACACTCAATTATTGTTGAACTGAGTACATTAAGTCCAACTGAGCAAAAAACCGGGCCGGTTTGCCTGAGCAAAACCGACCCGGTTGGTGAAACTAAAAGAGCGAGCGTTAGTCCTGCTTGCGCGAGAACTTGGTGGCGATCTTCCACGTGGTGGGGATCACGGCTGCGGCGATACCTGCCTTGATGAGGCCACCGATGATGAAGGGGTAGAGACCCCAGGCCAGAACCTGCTCGAGCGTTCCGCCGGTCACGATGGCGAGCCACGTGAGACCGAATGCGAAGGTGACGACAGTGCCACCGAGGAACGACAGCGCGGCGCCGAGGAACTTCTTGTCCCAGTCGCGCTGGGCGAGCCAGCCGGTGAAGGCAGCAGCGACGATGAAGCCGATGATGTAGCCGCCGGTGGTGCCAGCAAGAACGCTGATGCCAGAAGAAGCTTCGCTGAAGACGGGGAGCCCGACCACACCGAGCAGTGCGTACAGCGCCATCGAGATCGCTCCACGTGTCGCACCAAGCGAAGCGCCAACAAGCAGCACAGCGAGGGTCTGGCCCGTGATCGGTACGGGGTAGAGCGGAACGACAACTTGGGCCATCACAGCAGTCAGGGCGGCGCCGGCGGCAACGAGCGTGATGTCAGTGGCGAGGCTACGAGAAAAGACGGTGTCGGCGAGCGTGGGCCGGCCGAGGGTCAAAGTGAGAGTCGACACGCGACGCTCCTTTCCTTTGTCTGCGAACTGTGAAGAGCCCAGCCTGAATAGGCGGGTGCCTGAATAACCCTAGTCATAGTTCGCGGGCATCGGTGTGCGCCGCGTGCTAACAAACCTGCTCAGATTTGTGCGATGCGTAACAATCGCGATTCTCACGCCGCCGGAGCGACCGGCGCTGCAACGGCTGTCGCATCGCCGACTATCGGCGGAGCCAAGAACAATGTGCCCTGGATGATGCTCCCCGCAAAGGTGCGCAGCGCTACGAGTACCCAGGCGCCCACAAGAGCTACGAAGCTCACGAGTGCCATCACCTCGAGCACCGCGGAACCGGTAGCCACGGCGAGCACGCTCAGCGCAACCACCATGTTGCCCACGGGGAAGGTGAACGACCACCACGTGAGGCTGAACGGCAGGCCGCGTCGGGCGGTGTGCACGGTCATCGTGATTGCTAGCGCCGTCCAGAGGAGTGCAAAACCTAATGTGGGGACGCCGTAGATGAACCCGAAGAAGCTGAGAGCCTCGGCGAGCTCAGCAGACACCGCGGAGGGGGCGATCGCCCCAAGAACAATCGCGGCCGTAATGGATTGGCCGAGTGGGCCAAGCACAATCCACAGGGTTGGAACCGCTGCGGAGTTGCCCATGTTGTGTCATGCCAGTCGTCCCCAGATCAGCGGGAGGATCACCGCGGTGGCGATCATGCTGAGACCGAACATCGCGTAGCAGGCGATCAGCATCGTCAACCGTGCCTCGCCCTCAGGCAAGAACGGGATCAGCGGTGCTCCGGCTGCTGCCGAGACCAGGGGAGGGACCACGGGCATGATCCAGCCTCCGAACGGCGATTGATCTGTGCCGGATGACGACGTGAAGGTCAAGAACGGGACAATCACGGCGGTGGCGAGGCCAAGGACGGTGCCGATTGACCACAAGATCAGTGCGACGGTGAGCGCGGCATCCGCCCCCATGATGTCGGGGCCGAAGAGCAAAGCACCGGCACCGATAGTCAGAATTGCCAGCGGTGGAGCCCCATAGAAATGAACCATTGCCGGATGCCGGTGGTGCGAAAGCGCGACCTCCCGGTGGGCGATCCAGTGTGCTGCGCTCGCGGCGATCAGCCCAAGGAGCAATACCGTCGCGATCACCCAGACGGTGCTCGCAAACACGTGGAGTTGCGGAGCGATCAGGGGAAGCGTTGCGGCAGCGTTCGCGACGATGCCCGTGCCCATAACGGAGGCAAACCAGTTGGGGCTGATGTGGGAGATCACATCGCGGGGGCTGCTGAGGTCGCGCAACAGCACGCGGCGGCGAGGAATCTGGCTGCTCATGAGTCGTTTCTGAAAGTCGGAGGCGCGACGGGTTCGGCCCACCGGTGCAACCGCGGGTATTCGTGCAGCATTCCCGTAGCCTTGAGCCACCCCGGTGTCGCGCAGCGGTTGTGCGCGGCGACGGGGCATGCCGCGCTTCGTTCTGCAGTGGAGGAACCATGACCGAACTCGTGATCGTTGCCCTCGTGGTGTTCGCCTTCGCGATGGTGTCGCGCAAGCTTGCGCTGTCTCCTTTGACCGCGCCGATGGTCTTTACGGCTGTGGGCATCCTGTTGGGTGTTGTGGGTGCGCGGTGGTTTCAGCTCGACCTCAAGAGCGAGGTCGTCTCGATCCTCGTCGAGGCCACCCTCGTCTTGGTGCTCTTCACGGATGCGGTACGCATCGATCTGCGAGCGTTGCGCAAGCAGATCTTTCTTCCGCTGCGCTTGTTGGGTATCGGCCTGCCGCTCACGATTGTGCTCGGGGCAGTCGCCGCGGCGGCTCTCTTTGGCAAGCTCACCTTCATCGAGGCTGCTCTCATCGCCGCGATTCTGGCGCCGACGGATGCTGCGCTCGGCCAAGCGGTTGTCAGCGATAAACGGTTGCCGGTTCGCCTTCGGCAGGCCCTCAACGTAGAGAGTGGCCTGAACGACGGAATCATGGTTCCGGTTGTCACAGTCTTTCTGGCGATTGCCGCCACCGAAACGGGAGCCGCTTCGGGCGAGAGCTGGGGTCTGTTCGCGGCTCAGCAAATTGGGTTCGGGGTCATCTTCGGTGGGGTTGTCGGAGTACTTGGCGGGTGGTTGTTGAGCCGAGCGTCGAGCGCCGGATTTGTTGACGGCATTTACCGCCAGCTGGCGACCATTGCCATCGCGGTCGCAGCGTTTGCGAGCGCCGGTGTTGTTGGCGGCAATGGATTTATTGCCGCGTTCGTGGCCGGTCTCGCGTTTAGTGCGGTTGCTCGCGACCACTGCGAGGATGTTCAAGACTTCACTGAAGACGGGGGGGAGTTGCTCAGCTCGATCACGTTCTTGGTGTTCGGCGCGGTACTCGCAGCACCGATCCTCACCTCGCTCACGTGGCAGATCGCGCTCTACGTGGTGCTGTCGTTGACGGTGGTGCGCATGGTGCCCGTTCTGATTGCGTTGGCCTGGTCAGGAACCCGCTTCGAGACACGGCTCTTCATCGGCTGGTTCGGGCCGCGGGGGCTTGCCTCGATTCTGTTCGCGCTGCTGGTGTTCGATGAGCTGAGCGGGTCCGTGGCCGACACTGTGTTCTCGGTAGCCGTGTGGACGATCCTCGTCAGTGTCTTTGCGCATGGCGCGACGGCAAGCCCGTGGACCGCGCGACTTGCGCGCCGTCTGAGTTCGGCTCCGGCATCCGCGGCCGAGATGAAGCATGTGCAGGAGATGCCGGCACGTCGTCGGTTCTGAGGCGCACGGTGATCCACCGAGAGCGCGCTTGTGCTAGTCCAACTAGAACAATTATGATGGCGTCATGCTAGTTCGAGTGGATCCCGCGTCCGAGACGCCGCTCTTCGAGCAACTCGCGGCGAGCATCCGCCAATCTGTTATCGACAAGACGGTCACAGCAGGGGAGAGGCTCCCCAGCGCACGAGAACTAGCCAGCTCTCTCGGCGTCAACATGCACACCGTCTTACACGCCTACCAAGAATTGCGCGACGAGGGATTCATCGAACTCCGCCGTGGTCGTGGAGCAATCGTTGCCGCCACCGCCCAGAGCTACGATTCGCTCGCCGACGGCATCACCGCTGTTGTTGCTGAAGCGCGCGCCCACAAGGTTTCACTCGCTACTCTTACCGCCCTCATCCGAGAGGAATACCAATGACCCTTCCCGCCGAGAATGTTTCGCCCCAACTCACGCGAAACCGCCGTCTGATCATCGTGATCGGCGTGGTGATCCCGCTGCTCATTACTATGGCCGCGGCCTTCGTCATGGCGCTCTGGGTTCCCGAGCTGCCGAACCCCGTAGCCTCGCACTGGGGAACCTCTGGACCCGATGGCTATTCCACGGTGGGTAGTGTCATCGCCCTTCCGCTGCTGATGACTCTGGTCTTCGCCGGCCTTGCCGCGTTCGCGAGTTGGAAGGGCGCGCCCAACGGTGGCATGCTCTGGGCGCACAAAATCATGGTGGCGGCATCCGTCTTCCTCTCCATTTCTCTGAGTGTGACCGCGGCCGGGTCGCTCGCCGTGCAGCGCGGGCTCGAGAACGCCGAGAATGCTCCGGCGATCGCAGGCATTGCGCTTGTGGCTTTCCCGATCGCGTTTGTTATGGCCGTGTTCGCCTGGCTCATGCTTCCGCCTGCCGAGTACATCAAGTCGACCTCGGTTGCCGCGCAGCCGATCAAGGGCAGCGTGACGCAGCGCGTTCATTTCTCCAGCACCACTCGCGTAGGAACCGGAGTTGTCGTGGTGGCTGCTGTTGCACTCGGGGCTCTCGGAATCGCGCTGGGTATACAGGCGGTCAGCAACCCCGCTGAACTCTTGCTGCCGGCCGTTATCGGCCTCGTTGTGATGGCACTCGCCGTGAGCACCTTGTCGTGGCGCGTGACCATTGACCAGCGTGGACTGCGGGTTCGTTCCGCCTTCGGTTTTCCTCGGGCGACAATTGCGCCCGACCAGATCGCGTCCGTTGCCACGGTCGAAGTGAACCCCATCGGCGAGTTTGGTGGCTACGGCTGGCGTTGGGCTCCCGATGGTCGCAGCGGCATCGTGCTTTCCAAGGGTGAAGCCCTCGAGGTGACGCGCACGAATGGCAAGAAGTTCATCGTCACGATGCACGATGCGCAACTTGCCGCAGAAGCGCTCGCCACGGTCGCCAAGAAATAGCGCTCAACGGCAAGCTAACTCGCGTATCATGGGGGCACACGCTATGAACCGGCTATCACCGGGGAGCGTTCGGAAGAAACCATCTCAACTTCAGCTTCGGCGGGGGAGCAGGCGGCGGTAGAACCGAACGGGTAAGCCCGTTACAGCGATATGAGTGGTGTGCCTCCGGGTGCATAAGCGGGGTGGTACCGCGGCTGAAAGGTCGTCCTCGTGCAGATTATTCGCACCTACGTACCACTGGAGCCTCATGTCGTATCCCCGCCACAGCTCAGACGATTCCGTCGCGCCGTCCCCGAAGTTTCCGGCGATCGAAGAGCAAGTGCTCTCGTACTGGAAGGCAGACGGCACTTTTCAGGCATCCATTGATCAGCGTGAAGGCGCCGATGAGTGGGTCTTCTACGACGGCCCTCCTTTTGCCAATGGCCTCCCGCACTACGGTCACCTGCTGACTGGCTACGCCAAAGACCTCTTTCCGCGCTACCAGACCATGCGCGGCAAGCAAGTGCACCGTCGCTTCGGCTGGGACACCCACGGACTCCCCGCTGAACTCGAAGCGATGCGCCAGCTCGGCATCACCGAGAAGAGCCAGATCGAAGAGATGGGCATCGACAAGTTCAATGCCGCCGCTCGCGAATCGGTGCTCAAGTACACCGGCGAATGGCAAGAGTATGTGACGCGCATGGCGCGTTGGGTCGACTTCGAGAACGACTACAAGACGCTCGACGTCAACTTCATGGAGAGCGTCATCTGGGCGTTCAAGCAGCTGCACACAAAGGACCTCGCCTACGAGGGTTTCCGAGTGCTGCCCTACTGCTGGAATGACGAAACCCCGCTTTCCAACCACGAGCTGCGCATGGATGACGACGTCTACAAGATGCGTCAAGACCAGACCGTCACGGTCACGTTCCCGCTCGACGGTGTGAAGGCAGAAGCGCTGGGGCTCACCGGCGTAAAGGCTCTTGCCTGGACGACCACCCCGTGGACGCTCCCCACCAACCTTGCTCTCGCTGTCGGCCCCGACATCGACTACGCGATTCTGCCTGCCGGCCCGCTCGGTGCTGGCGACGGTTCGGAACAGGGCTCCGCCCAGTTCATGCTCGCGGGCGACACCATCGCGGCTTATGCGAAAGAACTCGGCTACGAGACCGCTGAGGAAGCTCTCGCTGCAGTCACGCGCACTATCAAGGGTGCCGAACTCGCGGGCGTTCGCTATGACCGCCTCTGGGATTTCTATGCGGATGCCGAAACGTACGGCACCGAAAACGCGTGGCAGTTCTTGGTCGCCGACTACGTTGCCACCGGTGAAGGTACTGGCATCGTGCACCAGGCGCCCGCCTACGGTGAAGATGACCAAAATGTGTGTGCCGCTGCCGGCATCCCCGTTGTTATCTCGGTTGACGATGGTGGCAAGTTCTTGCCGTCGGTGCCGCCCGTTGAAGGCATGCAGGTGTTCGATGCCAACAAGCCGCTCACGAAGTTGCTGCGCGAAGAGGGCCGCCTGCTCAAGGTTGCCAGCTACGAGCACTCCTACCCGCACTGCTGGCGCTGCCGCAATCCACTGATCTACAAGGCTGTGTCGAGCTGGTTCGTCAAGGTCCCGGAGTTCCGCGACCGCATGGGCGAGCTCAACCAGGAGATCAACTGGGTTCCCGAGAACGTCAAGGAAGGGCAGTTCGGCAAGTGGGTGAGCAATGCCCGCGACTGGTCGATCAGCCGCAACCGCTATTGGGGTTCACCGATCCCGATCTGGAAGAGCGACAACCCTGACTTCCCGCGCGTGGATGTCTACGGTTCCCTGGCCGAGATCCAAGCGGACTTCGGCCGCCTGCCTCTCAACCACGAGGGCGAGCCCGACCTGCACCGCCCGTTTATCGATGAGCTGACGCGCCCGAACCCCGACGATCCGAGTGGTCAGTCGACGATGCGTCGCATCGAAGACGTGCTCGACGTGTGGTTCGATTCGGGCTCGATGCCGTTCGCTCAGGTTCACTACCCGTTCGAGAACCAAGAGTGGTTCGACACCCACAGCCCGGCCGACTTCATCGTGGAATACATCGGTCAGACTCGCGGATGGTTCTACACCCTCCACACGCTCTCGACGGCGTTGTTCGACCGCCCTGCCTTCTCGAACGTCATCAGTCACGGCATCGTGCTGGGCAATGACGGCCAAAAGATGTCGAAGAGCCTGCGCAACTATCCGGATGTCTCCGAAGTCTTCGAGCGTGACGGTGCTGACGCGATGCGTTGGTTCCTGATGTCGAGCTCGGTGATCCGTGGCGGAAACCTCATGGTCACCGAAGAGGGCATCCGTGATGGTGTTCGCCAGATGCTGCTGCCGCTGTGGAGCACGTACTACTTCTTCACTCTCTACGCCAACGCTGCCGATAACTATGAGGCGAGCTGGCGCACCGATTCGACACACGTTCTCGACCGCTACTTGCTCGCTAAGACGCGAGAGCTGATCGAGGATGTCACCGTTGAGCTCGACGCACTCGACAGCCCCATGGCAGCGGCCAAGCTCCGCGACTTCGCCGACGTGCTCACCAACTGGTACGTGCGTCGCAGCCGTGACCGCTTCTGGAGCGGCGACGACAAGGATGCCTTCGACACTCTCTACACGGTCCTGGAGACCGTCGCGCGAGTTGCTGCCCCGCTGCTCCCGCTCGTCTCCGAGGAGATGTGGCGCGGCCTCACGAACGGCCGTAGCGTTCACCTCACGGACTGGCCTGACGCCTCAGCGTTCCCTGCTGACCACGATCTGGTTGCAACGATGGACCGTGTGCGCGAGATCGCCTCGAGCGGACTTGCTCTGCGCAAGGCGCGCAGCCTGCGCGTTCGACTGCCGCTGGCTTCGCTGACGGTCGTGAGCGACACTCCCGCAGCCCTCGCACCGTTTAGCGACATCCTTCGCGATGAGCTCAACGTCAAGGTTGTGAAGTTTGACGCTCTCGAAGAGGGTTCGTTGGAGAGCTTCGGCATCACCAAGAAGCTCACCGTCAACGCTCGGGCTCTCGGCCCGCGCGTCGGCAAGCAAGTGCAGCAGGTCATCAAGGAGGCCAAGGCCGGCAACTGGGAGACCACGGCCGACGGTGTTTCCGTCGACGGGATGCCGCTGGAAGCCGGCGAATACGAACTCCAGATGGAAGCGGCCGATGAGGCCAGCGCAATCGCGTTCCTCTCCGAGGGTGGCTTTGTGATCATTGACACTCAGCTCACTCCGGAACTCTCAGCGGAGGGCCTCGCGCGCGATGTCATCCGTGCGATTCAGGATGCCCGCAAGGCGGCAGGATTCGACGTGAGCGACCGCATCTCTCTGACGATTGGTGCGCTAGACCCCGCCGACCACGAGGCCATCGGATTCCACAGCGCCATGATTTCCTCAGAAACGCTTGCAGCGCAATCCACCGTTCAGGCCTTCGCGAATGACCTCGAAGAGGGCACACTAGAGGTGCACCGCACGCAACTCGCGGCAGGAAAATACGCCAATATCGGCGCGCTGGTGATCGACATCACCAAGATGGGAACGACCAATGTCTGACCGCGATGATGAACTCGGCAACGACGGCCAATTCGATGAAAACGGCGACCCCATTGAGGCGTCGCTGACCGACGAAGAACGCGCCGAACTCGGCCCGGAGCATCCCCTCGCCGACCTCAGCCCTTTTGCTGATGGTTTTGAGGGCACGAACATCGACGAGGATTCAGACTTCGAACTCGAAGACACTGAATACCTCTCGGATGCCGACAACGTGTTCGAAGAACTGCTTGCGCGAGTGGGGGAGCAGGCGCCTCAACCGCGTCTCGAAGCAACTCGTCGCGCCGTCGAGTTGATCGGCGACCCGCAGCGCACTTACCCCGTTATTCACATCACGGGCACGAACGGCAAGACTTCCACGAGTCGCATCGTCGAGAGCATTCTGCGCGCCTACGGGCTGCGCACAGGGCTCATGACGAGTCCGCATCTGGTGCGCGTCAACGAGCGCATCGTGATTGATGGCCGGGCGATTTCGAACCGGGCACTGGCCGAGAACTGGGCTGACATCCGTCCGTTCCTGCTCATGGTCGATGCCGAGCTGATGGCCAAGGGCGAAGAAGCGCTCACCTACTTTGAGGCGCTGACTGTGTTGGCATTCGCGAGCTTTGCGGATGCTCCTATCGATGTGGCCATTCTTGAGGTTGGCATGGGCGGCGAGTGGGATTCTACGAACGTCGCCGACGGTCAAGTTGCCGTGTTCACGCCGATTGCGCTCGATCACACGCATCGTTTGGGCACGACAATCGCGCAGATTGCGCGCACCAAGGCGGGCATCATCAAGCCGGCTGCCGCGATCGTGTCGGCTATTCAGTCGTCGGATGCTCAGATCGAGTTGGAGCGCGCCGCAGACCTTACCGAGTCCACAATTGGTGTCGAGGGCGATGCTTTTGAACTCCTCAGCAGCAACGTTGCCGTGGGTGGCCAACTTATTTCGGTGCGGGGACTCGCAGGCACCTACTCTGATCTGTTCATGCCGCTGTTCGGTGAGTTCCAGGGGCACAACGCCGCGCTCGCTATTGCTGCCGTCGAGTCGTTCTTGGGCGCTGGCAGCCAGGCGCTCGTTCACGATGTGCTCGCTGAGGGCCTCGCTACCGTCGCGTCGCCGGGGCGACTGCAGGTTATTGGTGCGGAACCCACCGTGATTGTGGATGCCGCTCATAACCCGCATGGGGCAGCGGCTCTCGCCGTGGCGCTCAAGGAATACTTCACCTTCGAAGACATCGCTTTTGTCATCGCTGTTGTCGACGACAAGGATGCTGCCGGCATCGTGGAGGCTCTTGCCCCCATTGCTAATCGCTTCTATGTGACGGCATCGCAGTCTGACCGGGCCGTTCCTCCGGAGGAACTCGTTGAGACCGTTCGCGCGTTTACCGATGAGACCACCGATTTTGATTCCTTTGCTGAAGCAATGGAGTTGGCGCGCAGCTGGGCGGCAGAAAACGAACGCCGGGCGGTCGTCGTGACCGGTTCCATCACTCTTGTTGGCGAGGCTCTTGCTCTCGCTGAGGCAGAGGGCTGGAAGCCGTGACCTCCGCACCCACGGTTCGCCGAAAGCGCACCGTCACCGAACTGCTGCTGAGCATCGTGTTGGTGCTCGATGCCACGCTGATCTTCTTCGTAGCGCTCACGGCGTTCGGGCTCAAAGCCCTCGCTCCGGCCCCGGCGTTCATCGGGGGAGCAGTTCTGATCGTCGTGTTCGTCGCGCTTGCCCGGATGCTGCACCGCCCGGGGGCCCTCTGGGTCGGTTGGGCGCTGCAGGTCGGTCTCATTGCTCTTGGTTTCATCCTCACGCCGATGTTTTTCGTGGGGGCAGGTTTCGCTGGCATCTGGATCTATTGCTTCATCAAGGGCCAGCAACTCGACCGCGCCAAGGCCGAAATTCTTAACACCCAGTCCATGACCACCCCCTCTGAGGAGACACAATGAACATCGAAGAGACCCTTGTACTGATCAAGCCTGACGGCGTTGCTCGCAATTTGACCGGTGAAATCCTTCGC
Organism: Salinibacterium sp. SWN248; assembly: GCF_015864575.1. Lineage (GTDB taxonomy): Bacteria > Actinomycetota > Actinomycetes > Actinomycetales > Microbacteriaceae > Rhodoglobus. Next base: position 1,447,802 of record NZ_JADYWW010000001.1, read on the forward strand.
CGTATTGAGGCCAAGGGCTACCAGCTCGTTGACGTGCGTCTCGTGCAGGCGGATGTCGACCTTCTGTCGCAGCACTACGCCGAGCACGAAGGCAAGCCGTTCTACGAGCCGCTGCTCGACTTCATGCAGTCGGGGCCGACGGTCGCGCTGCGCATCGCGGGCAACCGTGCGATCGAGGGATTCCGTTCTCTCGCGGGCACGACCGACCCAACCACGGCAGCTCCCGGAACTATCCGTGGAGACCTCGGTCGCGACTGGGGCCTGGCTGTTCAGCAGAACCTCGTACACGGCAGTGACTCGCCTGAGTCCGCAGCGCGTGAGCTTGCACTCTGGTTCGCCTAAATCGCTTTCCTGAACTCTTATAGCTCTCACGGGCAAGCGACGGATTAGCGCGGCATTCTCAGCGGCTAAACCGTTCAACCCACAACACAATGGCGAGGGCCTGACAACCGTCAGGCCCTCGCCATTGTTGTGTTCCCCTGGGGGAATATGTCCTACAGGTAGGACAGAGCGTCGAGTCGAATCTGGGCGACAATCGCGATGATGATGTAGCCAACAATCGTGATCACAGGGACCCAGCTGTAGGCGGTGCTGGCGGCCTTGCGGAGCGAACGGGGAGCGCGAATCGCGCCTACTTTGATGTTGCGCAGTGTCACAGCCCAAAACATGGGGATCGTGACCGACCACACAACCATGCACCAGGGGCACAGCGTGCCGAGGTTGAAAATGCTCTGGTAGGCGAGCCAGAGAATGAACGCGAAGGCGCCTGCTGCTCCGATGTTGAAGGTGACCCAGAACCAACTATTGAAGCGCGCTCCGGCGAGTATTGCGGCGCCGACTACAACTGGCGCCATGAACGCCACCAGTCCAATGATGGGGTTGGGGAAGCCGAACAACGCGCCCTGTGCTGACTCGAGGTTGGCTGCGCACTGCACCACGATGCTGAAGTCGCAACTCAATACGGCATCCGGATTTTCGAGCACATGGAGCTTCTCCAGTGTGAGCTGGAACGACGCCCAGAGCCCCACAAGCCCAGCGAATATCAGAAAAATAGCGAGGGCAATGGGCCTGTTGCGAACCCCGGAAGCAGTCATGCTGGGATTATCGCACGCGCGTCAGGCTCACTTTCTGAGAATGCATGCGATAATGAAGCGTAGTTATTCCGAGCCGCGCTCGGAACAACACCAAGAAGTCTTCCCGGGCATAGCGACCGGACCAGTTGCGCAACGCTAGTTGTGTGAGTCGGATAGCCAGTTCCGAAGTGCTGTGAGAGAGCACAACTGCAACGCGAGCCACGGGCCCGTTGCAGGACCTGAAGAATTAGTAGCGGTTCCTGAACCATAGGTTTGGTGGGGGAATAGCGCACGAGAGAGTACCCGGTGGGTGGCGCGGTCGCCTACAAGGGCTAGGAGTACACCAGCAATGGTGAATGAAAGCAATAATTCGAAAGATGTTCCCAAGAAGAAGGGCCTTTTCGGCCGTATTCTTCCTTCGGCAAAAGCGCCGGTAGAGAAGCCAGCGGCACAGAAGCCGCCGGTCGACTCACCCGTCGCTGACGCTCCGGTCGCCGCGAGTGAGCCCCGTGCAGCGAAGTCTTCTCAGCGTCCCGCTGCGAAGACGGCAAGCGAACACCTTGGTCGCGAGGTCCCAGATGCCGTCACCGGCATGAAGGCTGAAACTGCGAGCGAGCCCACGGCCGCGAACTCCGAGGCAACCGCGCCAGCTGCAGCTAAGGCAGACGTGAACGCAGACGCAAAGGCCGGTTCACCAGCTCCCGCACGCTCACGCTCACGCAAGAGCCCGGCCGCTAAGACACCGGCCGAAAAAGCGAAGACCGAGAAGGTAACGACCGCGAAGGCAGCTCGACTGACGCCGCCGTCGACGACGTCGCTGCTCTTTCAGGCACCTGATCTTCCCGACCTGCCAGAGCTTCCGGCCCGGTCGTCGCGTTCGCGCAACGACAACAATGCTGGCTCTGACAACCGCAGCACTGACAACCGCGACGGTCGGGACAACCGCAGCAAAGACGACAGCGATAGCCAAGACGAAGCGGGCAACGTTCGCCGTCGCTCACGTCGTCGTTCTGGTGAGGATGCTCGTCCCGGTGACGAGTCGCCCAACACCGTTGTGCGCGTTCGCCAGCCTCGCAAGCAGGCAGAGCCCAGCAATGAACCCACTCGCGTCAAGGGCTCCACTCGCCTTGAGGCGAAGAAGCAGCGCCGCCGTGATGGCCGTGATGCTGGTCGTCGTCGTCCCGTAGTAACGGAGAGCGAGTTCCTCGCGCGCCGTGAAAGCGTCGACCGCGTCATGGTGGTCCGCTCGAAGTTTGATCGCATCCAGATTGGTGTTCTCGAAGACGGCGTCTTGGTCGAACACTATGTAGCGAAGGCTCAAGACGCGAGCCTCATCGGCAACGTCTATCTCGGTCGCGTTCAGAACGTTCTGCCCAGCATGGAAGCAGCCTTTGTCGACATCGGGCGTGGCCGCAACGCTGTGCTCTACTCCGGTGAAGTCGATTGGGATGCTGCCGCTGAGAACTCTGCTGATGGCAAGCCGCAGGCTCGCCGTATTGAGCTCGCGCTCAAGCCAGGTGACCGCGTTCTTGTTCAGGTTACAAAAGACCCGGTAGGCCACAAGGGTGCCCGACTCACGAGTCAGGTTTCTTTGCCCGGTCGTTACCTCGTCTACGTTCCCAATGGTTCGATGAGCGGCATCAGCCGCAAGCTGCCCGACACGGAGCGTTCGCGTCTCAAGAAGATCCTCAAGGGTGTTCTTCCCGAGAACGTCGGTGTCATTGTGCGCACCGCCGCGGAGGGCGCGACTGAGGAACAGCTCACGCTCGACGTGAACCGTTTGACTAACCAGTGGGCTGACATCAGCGCGCAGGTTGAGAACGCTCAGAACCAGGGCCCAGCATTGCTGCACTCTGAGCCTGACCTTCTGATCAAGATCATTCGTGATGTATTCAACGAAGACTTCCACAAGCTTGTTATCGAGGGTGACGACGCTCGCAAGACAATTGAGGGCTACGTTCGTTCGGTCGCACCTGACCTGCTCGATCGTCTGCAGGCTCACGAGGGAACCGTTGACTCCTTCGAGGAGTACCGCATTTCTGAGCAGATCGAGAAGGCTCTCGACCGCAAGGTGTGGTTGCCCTCGGGCGGTTCGCTCGTCATTGACCGCACGGAAGCGATGACGGTCGTTGACGTCAACACCGGCAAGTTTGTCGGCTCCGGCGGCAACCTTGAAGAGACCGTCACCAAGAACAACGTCGAAGCTGCGGAAGAAATCGTTCGCCAGCTGCGTCTGCGTGACATTGGTGGAATCATCGTGGTCGACTTCATCGATATGGTTCTCGAGTCCAACCGTGACCTCGTTTTGCGTCGCCTCGTGGAGTGCTTGAGCCGTGACCGCACGAAGCACCAGGTTGCTGAAGTGACGTCACTCGGTCTCGTGCAGATGACACGTAAGAAGCTTGGTCTTGGCCTGCTTGAGACGTTCAGCGAGAACTGTGAAGTGTGTGCTGGCCGCGGTGTTGTCGTTCATCACGACCCCGTCACTAAGCACCGCTCGCAGCCGACACAGAACGAGCAGGCTGGCGGTGGACGCCGTGGTCGCAACCGTGGCGGCAACAACAACTCCGGCGGTTCGAACAGCAACTCGGGCAACTCGAACGGCAACAACGGCAACAACAACGGCAACGGTGGTGGATCGCAAACCCAGCAGTCCAACAACTCCGCGAAGACTGCTGCTCCGTCTTCGGCTCCCAGCAATGGCACGCACGCGATCACTGAAGACGTGCGCAACGCGCTTGCTCGTGTCGCCGCGAGCACTGTGGTTCCCACCGTCGAGAACTCGGCGAGTGAAACTCCAGCAGTGGATGCCGCGGCATCCGCTCCCGCAGCGACAGAGACAGCGGCGGCTCCCGAGCCCAAGAAGTCACGACGCAGCAAGGGCGGAAACAAGTCATCTCAGCCCGCTCAGCGCGCGAGTGACGCTGTCGAGCCGGCCGCCGAAGCTTCTGTTGCCATTTTCGACATTCCCATCACGAAGACTGAGAGCTCGACTCCCAAGATCAGCACGCAGGATGCGGAGCAGATTCTGGGTTCGGTTCTCGAGGCTCTTCCTGAGCCCAAGCAGCCTGGTCACGGCAAGGCTCGCGGTTCACGTCGCGCCAGCAGCCAGGGAAAGATTGTTACCGCAACGCCGACTGACGACAACTAGTTATTCGACACTCGGCACTTTAGTAGTTTCGAGTTTGTAAGGTTTATCCGTGAGCACCACTTTGCCAGCGAGCGTCGATGATCACCATCATCAGCATGATCATCGGCCTCGCCGCTCACGCAACCGTTGGTTGTGGCTGGCTATCGGCACGATCGGTGTCGCGGCAATCTTCGCGCTGCGAGCGTTCACTGGAGAGCTAGAGTCCGTCGGCGTCCCGGGTCTCACCGCTGATCTCCTCACCCTGGCGACGAGTGTCATCATCGAGTCGCTGCCGTTCGTTGTGCTCGGCATCCTGCTGTCAATCGTGGTGCAGACGTGGCTTCCGGATGACCTGCTGATGCGGTATTTGCCGCAACGTCCGGTGTTGCGTCGGGCCGCAATCTCGCTATTCGGTATTGCGTTACCCGTGTGTGAATGCGGCAATGTTCCACTGGCTCGCGGGCTTATCCTCAAGGGCTTCTCAGTGCCCGAGTCGATGACGTTCCTGTTGGCGGCGCCGATTATCAACCCGATCACGATTGTGACGACTCATCAGGCTTTCGGCTTCGATGATGGCATCCTCGTGGGGCGAATTCTTGGTGGCCTTGCGATCGCCAACATCGTGGGTTGGCTCTTCAGCTTGCACCCGCAGCCCAACGCGATGCTCACTGGTCGTTTCGCTCAGCAGTGTGCGGTGGGTTCTCACGGGCCCCGTCAGTCACGCACAGAAAAAAGTCTCGACATTTTCATGCGCGAGTCCAGCGTGCTCATGCCAGCGGTGTTCATCGGCTCGCTCATCGCGGGCGCCATTCAGGTTGCGGTACCGCGAGACGTCTTGGTGTCGCTCGGTAGCAATCCACTCTGGTCGATTCTCGCAATGATGGCGCTGGCGTTCGTGATCTCAGTCTGTTCCAGCGTTGATGCGTTCTTTATTTTGCCCTTTGCCAGCACCTTCATGCCCGGTTCGATCGTGACGTTCCTGGTGTTCGGACCGATCATCGACATCAAGATGCTGGCCATTATGCGCACTACCTTTACGGCCAAGGTGCTGCTGCAGCTATCGCTTGTCGTTGCCCTGATGAGTGCCTGTATCGGATTGGTGATCAACTATGTGGTCTAGCCTCCAACGCTGGTGGGGCGTCATCCTGATTCTCGTGGCCGTAAGCGCCACGGTGTGGCTTGGGGCGACTCAGCAGCTTGTTCTCTACATTCACCCCCGCTATGTGGTGTTCACGGTAGTTATGGCGGCTCTCGCGCTCGTGATGGGTGTGCTGAGCCTCGCAATCCGTCCGGCTAACACCGAAGAAGCGGTGGCTCCGCGCGGGTGGTCGCGGGTTGTTGGGGGAGTAGCGCTGCTTCTTTCTGGTGCAATCGCTCTCACGTTGGTCATTGTGCCTCCGACGACGCTGTCGAGTGCTACCGCAAGTCAGCGCGACATTGTTGGTTCCACGGTGGGCAGTGATAGTCAGAACGTGGATGAGGTCGCGAATGCCGACGATGAACTCATCGCGAGTTTCACAGTCGTAGATTGGTCGTCCTTGCTCCGTCAAACAAGCGATCCGAATTTCTATTCGAACAAGACGGCGGATGTCGTGGGCTTCATCACGGCCAGCGAAGATGATCCCGCCAACATTTTCTATCTCTCGCGCTTCACCGTCACGTGCTGCGCGGTTGACGCGCAGCCCACGGGTGTTGCCGTCTACGCCCCAGACTGGGCGAACGAGTTCGACGTTGATGCGTGGGTGGAGATCACCGGCTCTTTTGAGATCAACCCGAGTTCGCGCAGCGATCTGGCGCTCGTCCTTGTTCCGGAGACGATGACTGTTGTGGAGCGGCCGAGTGAGCCATATCTCTATTAGTGCACGCCCTCCGGAGACGGAGCACAGCATCCACTCGTTCCGGCGAACTTTCGCATGGACGATTGCTGTGCTGTTGGTGCTGTGCGGAATCTTTCTCGGGCTGGGGTACCTGCAGGGACCCAAGTTGTCGAGCGCTCAGGTCGACGTGGATGCGGTGGTGTCATCGTCAGATCAAACGTTGCGTCTCTTTGCGAACCAGACTCTCGCTGCTGTGGACTCTGACGCGGTCACTGTTGATCCGGATGTCGCGGCAACGGTGTCGAGTGAGGGCGACCTGATCTCGGTGCAGTTCGCGGAAGCGTTGGACTACAACACGGAGTACACGGTGTCGGTAGACGACGTCGTGAGTCCCTCTGGTGGGTCTGAGTCCACGCTGAGTTATTCGTTCACGACGGGAGAGCCGACGCTCTACTACCTTGACCGTGGCGTACCGAGCGACGAGATCGTGCAGACCGGAATGAGTTCGCAGGAGCGCACCGTGGTGTACTCGGGCGAAGGCATCCAAGAGTTCGTGCCGGTGGGGGACGTGTTTGCGGTTACGACCGCGGCTGCTGATCGCACTGGAACCCTCACGCTCGTGAACCCCGACACGGGAATCACAGAACAAGTGTTACTTCCCGAGGTCGGTGAAGTCGCAGATCTGGATGCGGCCCGCTCGGGTTCACTCTTAGGTTTCACGATTTCGAGTCTCGATCCGGGACCAATTCCCACGGTCTCGCACACTCTGTACACGATGGATGTTAATCGTGGCCGTGACGTCGTAGCCGTAACTGACTTGGATGGCGACCCCATGCGGGTCGTTGGCTGGCAATTTGTGCCTGGTTCGTCCACGATTGTGGCGCTCACGACTGAGAGCACGCTCGTGCGGGTCGATACGGCATCGGGCTTGGTGGTGCCGCTCGGTGGCTACTTCGAGTTCGATCGTGTCTCGGCTGACGGCTCAAACGTGGTGGTCGTTGATCCGCGTGGCAGTGCGGCGGTCGCACTCTCCGACGGTACCGAGTTGCGTTTGAACCCGTCGACAATCGATGGTGAGCAGCCTTTCTTGGGGCAAACCGATGCGGATGCTGCAGGAAACCTGGTTGCCAAGATGGTGTTGGTGGATGCCGACGGCGGCTCGTTCAGCAGTGTGCTGGCTTTCGATGACGGTGAGGCTTCGCGCATCCTGTACCAAACGGTTGATGACAAGGGTGCAATTTTGGACTTCCACGTGTCGCCAAACAACCAGTTTGTGGCGGTTGAGGTGCAACCGAACGTCTCGAACTTCGACTCAGATGAGTATGTGAAGAATCCGCGTCCGCAGAGCGTGACGACCTACCTTGTGGAGATTGCGACGGGCGCGGTGACGCGCAGTGTTGAGGGATTCGGGCTCGTGTGGCGCTAGGTTCGTCCTATGGCAGCGATTTCTGACCTCAACGAGTTAGTTGCGTCAATGGAGCCTCATCTCAACGAGGGCGTCTTCGTGTTCGCGACGGTGGGCTCGCTGGCGGAGGTCGACGAGTCTTCGATTGTGGCGCTGATGCGGGAGCCTGAGGGGCTTTCTGTCGTGATGTCCGAGGCGGATGCCGGGCGTCAGGGCATCGCGCATGAGTTCCGCTCGTCGTGGATCACACTTACGGTCACGTCCGCTCTCGAAGCTGTGGGGCTAACGGCAGCGTTTGCGCAGGCGCTCGGTGATGTTCAGATCAGCTGCAACGTCATCGCCGGACGTCACCACGACCACATCTTCGTACCCACTGATTCGACGGATGCCGCCCTTGCGGCGCTACGCGGACTGCAGGTGTCCGCTCGTTAGGTGGGCCGCAAATGGCCTGGCGCGCGTCTCAGGAGCGTGCTGACTATTTCGCTGGTCGGTCGCGTTGGGCTACGCGCAGCCCGCTCGCTTCGAGCCTGCGCACGAACTCGCGCACGCCGACGGGTTGCGCTCCGAGAGTGACGAGCTGCGTCCACATGCGGGCAGGTACGTCGTAATGGTCGAGGTCGAACCCGCGGCGGGGGATGCCGGCCCGGCTCGCAAACTCGTGCAATTCGTCGAGTGATACGTCGCTGACGATGTGCGCCCAGACCGTGTCGTGGGCTGGCCAAATTGGCTGGTCGATCAACACGGTCATACTGTGAGCCTAATTGACGGCGAATCGTGAGGTGGAGGTTTTGACCCAGTGCCCATTCGCAACGTACTATGGACTCTGCTGCACCCGAGTTGTGGTTCCGATCGTCGAGATCGTGACCAATGTTGGTGTACACGTTCTCGTTTTCGTCGGGTCAAGATCATGATTGATTCAGTCGAAAGCTACTGCAGCGTGTCGTTTGACCGGGAGTGCCCACGTCGAGTATTGTTGATCCTTGGCGTGTGCTGGGCAAAGCCCGCAGAATTCGCCACAAGCTTCAGTAGTTCTAGCTATTCAATCGTTAAGTAAGGGTCAAAAGTGGTTTACGCAGTTGTGCGCGCCGGTGGGCGGCAGGAGAAGGTAGAGGTCGGCACGATTGTCGTTCTCGACCGCATCGCAGCCGACAAGAACGGCAATGTTGAGCTCGCTCCAGTTCTGTTCGTTGACGGCGACAAGATCACTCACGACGCCAAGGCGCTTGAGAAGATCAAGGTCGTTGCCGAGGTATTGAACGATGAGCGCGGTCCCAAGATCGTTATCCAGAAGTTCAAGAACAAGACCGGCTACAAGGTTCGCCAGGGTCACCGTCAAGAACTGACCCGTATCAAGATCACCAGCATCAAGTAACTGCTGACGGACGTAAAGGACTTCTAGACAGATGGCACATAAAAAGGGCGCAAGCTCCACCCGTAACGGCCGCGATTCCAACGCACAGCGCCTCGGCGTAAAGCGCTTCGGCGGCCAAGAGGTTCTCGCCGGCGAAATCATCGTTCGCCAGCGTGGCACTCACTTCCACCCCGGCGTTAACGTCGGCCGTGGCGGCGACGACACTCTGTTCGCTCTCGCACCGGGCGCCGTTCAGTTCGGCGCAAAGGGCGGCCGCAAGGTCGTCAACATCGTTTCCGCGTAACTTTCCGCGGCATTTCCACGCAGCCTGCTTGCAGGCACGCGTTACAGCGAAGAGCGAGCTTCGGCTCGCTCTCGCCATTTAAGATGGCACTACAGGCCAGTCATTAGCTCACGAGAACAGGAGGAACCATTGTGGCATCGTTCGTCGACCAGGTAACCCTTCATCTCCTAGCAGGCCATGGTGGCAATGGGTGTGTTTCGGTCAAGCGCGAGAAGTTCAAGCCTCTCGCCGGCCCCGACGGTGGCAAGGGCGGTGACGGTGGAGACATCGTTCTCGTCAGTGACCCGCAGGTAACAACACTTCTTAATTACCACCGCTCACCGCACCGCAAGTCTCAGCACGGTCAGCCCGGTCAGGGTGACCACAAGGCGGGCACCGCCGGCGCAGAGCTGCTGGTTCCTGTTCCCGTCGGCACTGTGGTCCGTGATGCTTCCGGTGAAGTTCTCATCGACATGGATGCCCCGGGAATGCGACTGATCGTTGCTCCCGGTGGTCAGGGCGGACTCGGCAACGCTGCGCTGTCATCCACGAAGCGCAAGGCTCCTGGATTCGCGCTGCTCGGCACGCCTGGCTTTGAGGGCGATATTCACCTCGAACTCAAGACTGTTGCTGATGTCGCACTCGTCGGTTATCCCTCCGCGGGAAAGTCGAGTCTGATCGCCGCCATGAGCGCGGCTAAGCCCAAGATCGCTGACTACCCCTTCACGACTCTCCACCCCAACCTCGGTGTGGTTGAGTCTGGCGAGGTCCGCTACACGATCGCTGACGTTCCCGGTCTTATCGAGGGTGCCAGCGAAGGCAAGGGGCTCGGCCTCGAGTTCCTGCGCCACGTTGAGCGCTGTACTGCTCTGTTGCACGTCCTTGACTGTGCAACTTTGGAGCCCGGTCGCGACCCCATCACTGACCTCGATGTCATTCTTGGTGAGCTTGCGGCGTATCCCGTTCCCGAGGGGCAGAAGCCTCTCCTGGAGCGCGAACAGATCATCGCCCTCAACAAGGTCGATGTTCCTGAGGGCAACGAACTTGCTGACATGGTCAAGGCTGAGCTCGAGGGCCGCGGTTACCGCGTCTTTGAAGTCTCGGCAGTCTCCCGCCACGGTCTCCGTGAACTTTCTTTCGCCTTGGCAGCACTCGTGCTCGCCGACCGTGAAGCCCGCATCTCTGAGCCGGCCAAGGAGCGCATTGTCTTGCGTCCCCGCGCCGTGAACGCGAAAGACTTCGCGGTCAAGGTCGAGGGTGGCACCTACGGCAACATCTACCGCGTGGTGGGCGATAAGCCCGAACGTTGGGTTGCCCAGACAGATTTCACCAACGAAGAAGCCGTGGGCTACCTCGCTGACCGTCTCGCACGCCTCGGCGTTGAAGACGATCTCTTCAAGGCGGGCGCTGTTCCCGGTTCTACCGTCATCATCGGTGCTGGCGGAGGCGTTGTCTTCGACTGGGAGCCGACGTTGTCCTCTGCCGCAGAATTGATTGTCGCGCCGCGTGGTACTGACCCGCGACTCGACGACAACCCCCGCGAGACCAACCGCAGCCGCCGCCGCAACTACCTTGAGCGCATGGATGCCAAGGCCGCTGCACGTGCGGAGCTTGAGGGCGAGCGCGAAGCTGGCGTGTGGCAAGACGATGAAGGTTTCGCTATTCAGCGTGACGATGAGCCGGAGGATCGTGACTAACAAGCCCACCGTGCGCGCCGAGATTCCTCGTGCGCGCCGCATCGTTGTCAAAGTCGGCTCTTCGTCGGTGAGCGGTGCCAACGTGGGCCAGATCGGTGCTCTAGTTGATGCTCTCGTGTCAGCTCATGCCACCGGTTCTGAAGTCATTCTTGTATCATCCGGCGCAATCGCCACCGGCATCCCTTTCTTGAAATTGGATGGTCGGCCGACCGATCTCGCGACCCAACAAGCCGCGGCTGCCGTGGGCCAAAACGTGCTCATCTACCGCTACCAAGAGAGCTTCGACCGCTACGGCGTTGTCGCCGCGCAAATCTTGTTGACGGCGGGGGACATGGAAAGCCCCACCCACCACAGCAATGCTCAGCGCGCGCTCGAACGGTTGCTTGGGCTGAAAATCCTGCCCATCGTGAACGAGAACGACACAGTCGCAACCCACGAGATCCGCTTTGGTGACAACGATCGCCTTGCCGCGCTCGTCTCGGTGTTGGTTCGAGCAGATGTGCTCGTGTTGCTGTCGGACATTGACGCGCTGTACACGAAGCCGCCGTCTGAGCCTGGAGCTGAGCGCATAGACGTGGTGTCGTTCGCGAATGACCTCAGCGATGTCACTTTTGGCGACATCGGTGCGGCTGGAGTCGGAACCGGAGGCGCGGGAACGAAGGTTGCTGCTGCCAAGCATGCTGCGGCGGCTGGCATCCCGGTATTACTCGCTGAAACAGGCAGCGTCGCTGCCGCTCTGGCGGGGGAGTCGATCGGGACCTGGTTCGAGGCAGACCCCGCCGCTCTGTAGCTGCCGCCGTAGTTTGCGCTGTAGTCATCGCCGCGTAACGTTCGAGTGGGGTGGATGAGCGCCGCTACACTCTGATCATGGGTGATTCAGTAGCAACCGCGCTTTCTATTGACAACAAACTTCACGCCGCACGTGCCGCATCGCGCACTCTGGCGACCGTTACTACGGTGCAGAAGAATGCCGCGCTCGAAGCCATTGCGGCCGGTGTGGTTGCTCACGCCGACCGAATTGTTGAGGCGAACGCGCGAGACCTCGAACGTGGTCGCAGCAACGGCATGACCGTGGGGCTCCAAGACCGACTTCGGTTGACCCCGGAACGAATCGCGCAGCTCTCTGCAGCAGTGCTCGAAATCGTTGAGCTTGCTGATCCGGTCGGCACCGTTGTGCGCGGCTCAGTACTGCCCAACGGGCTTTCGGTGGCGCAAACACGTGTGCCTTTTGGTGTCGTCGGGGCGATCTACGAAGCTCGACCCAATGTCACGATCGATATCGCTGCCCTCGCGCTCAAGAGCGGTAACGCTGTGCTCCTTCGGGGTGGCTCGGCTGCCGAAGACTCCAACCGCGTGCTCGTAGAGGTTATTCAGTCTGCGTTGTCGAGCGTCGGCATCGACCCGGCATCCGTCCAGACCGTCGACGAATTTGGCCGCGAGGGGGCTAAAGCGTTGATGCAAGCCCGTGGCTTTGTCGATGTGCTGATTCCGCGCGGAAGCGCTCAGCTCATCCAGGCCGTCGTTACGGAGTCGACAGTTCCCGTGATCGAGACCGGAGCGGGAATCGTCCACATTTTCTTGGATGAGTCTGCCGACGAGACCACCGCGGTTGAGATCGTGCACAACGCGAAGGTTCAGCGACCCAGCGTCTGTAATGCGCTTGAGACACTCCTTGTGCACGAGGCCGCCGCTGAACGACTGATTCCTGCGGTGCTGGCGCGGTTGGCCGAGGCAGGCGTCACGATTCATGCTGATGAGCGCACTCGCGAGCTGTTCCCGTCGGCAGAGATCGCCGACGCCGACGCGTGGTCAGTCGAGCACTTGAGTTTGGATGTCGCGGTGCGGGTCGTCGCCGACCTCGATGCTGCGATCGAGCACATCGACGCCTACTCCACGAAGCACACGGAATCGATCATCACGAATGATCTCGCGAATGCGGATCGCTTCCTTGCAGAAGTGGACTCCGCCGTGGTCATGGTCAATGCCTCCACCCGCTTTACCGACGGTGCGGAGTTTGGTTTCGGTGCCGAAGTGGGCATCTCGACCCAGAAGCTGCACGCGAGAGGCCCGATGGGGTTGCCGGAACTTACGAGCACCAAGTGGGTTGTGCGCGGCAGCGGTCAAGTCCGCGGCTAGACTGTTAGTGGTTTTGTGAATGGAGATCTGATGTCGATTTTTCTGAACGTTCTTGCGTCGAGCGAAGAGCTTGCGCCTCTCGTGCTGCCTGCACTTGCTTTCCCTCTCATTGCGGCGGTCGTGTTGACGACTCTCGGTTTCGTCACGTGGAGCTTCCGTGATGTTGCGAACCGTCATGTGGCTAAGCCGGCGAAGGCTGGCGACGCTCACGGCGCGGGCCACTAAGGCCTTTTTGTGACCGCCGAGACGGCGCCACGGCGCGAACGCATCGGCATCATGGGTGGAACCTTCGATCCCATCCACAACGGCCACCTTGTTGCGGCCAGTGAAGCTCAGCTTCAGTTCGACCTCGATCAGGTTGTGTTTGTTCCCACGGGTAAGCCGTGGATGAAGGACACCGTAACGTCGGGGGAGCACCGCTACCTTATGACGGTCATTGCGACCGCAGCGAACCCCGGCTTCAACGTCAGCAGGGTTGACCTCGAGCGTGAAGGTGCGACCTACACGATCGACACCCTGCGCGACATGCGCAAGACCTATCCTGACGCCGACCTTTTCTTCATTACGGGCGCGGATGCCGTGGCTCAAATCATGGAATGGAAGGACGTTGACGAGGTCTGGACACTCGCCCATTTCATAGCAGTTTCACGGCCAGGACACGCCTTAACCATTAGTGGATTGCCTGAGCAGGGCGTAAGCTCGCTAGAAGTGCCGGCGCTTGCGATCTCATCTACCGATTGCCGAAACAGGGTCAGTCGGGGTTACCCGGTCTGGTATCTGGTTCCGGATGGTGTCGTTCAGTACATCGCCAAGCACCACCTATATCGGAGTATTTAATGACCACTTTTCACGATCCGCCGCCGCAGTCGCGACGTGCGGCGCGTCAGAGTGAGCGCACACACTCGTCCGACGAGCAGCCCACAGTTGAAGGATTCACCACCTTCCCGTCGCAAGCCGACGACACCGACACTTCTGACGTTAGCCACACACCTCGCAGTGCGCCCACCTCGCCGCCGGCAGCCCCGGTTTCGGCTCCTGTCGCACCGCCTGCCGCTTCTCAACCCGCCGCCGCCGCTTCATATCTGAATGCGCCGCCGCCCGCTGTCAGCGGCCAGAACAATTCCGCTCTCGCACTGCCTGCGCCTTCTGTTCCTACCGCGGCACCCGCAGCTTCCACCGCTGCCGACGTGAGCCAGTTGACGCGCCGTGAGTTGCGCGAACTGCGTGCTCGCGAAGAAGCCGCCAACGACACGACTGCTGCTCCCGTTGTTCCCGTCGTTTCACCGGCTCAGGCCGCGCCGACACAAGCTGCTGCTGCACCTGCTGCACCCACTCAGTCGGCGCCTGCGCCTGCTGCCTCGACTCCGCCGGTTGCTCCTACTGTTTCGGCGCCGGCTTCAGACGCGGCACCGGCTGCCGCAGCACGTCCTAGCCTTGCCGATCTCGCTGCTGCCGCATCCGCTGCTGCCGTCGCTGAGTCAAAGCCGGCCAGAACAGCCGACGAACTCTCGTTCACGCCTGATGCCCAGGTCTACATTGAGCCGCCAGCACTGGTGGACCCTCTTGCTGTTGTTCCAGAAGCGGCTGCGGCCGCTGCGGCTCCCACGGATGCGCTCAGCGCCTTCGAGTCGCTCTTGGCTAACCCCGACGGTTCAGCCAAGGGCGCGACAACTCCCGCAGCTCCACGGTCTCCGCTCGCAGATCTTCCTGCACCCAGCGGTGCTGCCGTACCGAGCGCGAGTGCTGCGGGTGGCCCCGTCACCAAGGTGATGCCGGCTGCCACGCCCGAACAAGGTGCGAAGTCTGACTCGACTGCCGCGACTGCGAAGCCTGAACAGTCGACGCGTCCCACTGTTGAAGGCCTTCTCGGGTTCGACGCAGCGCCAGCGGCTACGAAGCCGCAAGCGTCGTCGACCCCGACCGGTTCGACTCAGACCACATTGAGCAATGCCCGAGCAGAGTTTGATGAGCTCGCGCGCAAACGTCTTGATGGCGACGTAGCTGCACCAGTGGCGACGACGAAGCCCCCCATCGCTCCCGTTGCGAAGCCGACGACTGCTCCTGCTGCACAAGCACCTGCTGCACAGGCTTCGGCAGCTCCCGCTGCGGCACCAGTTATTGCGGCATCCGGTATTTCGATCGGACACTGGTCCAGCCAAGCAAAGGCGGACGACGAGACGAACAACGCGATCGTCACGCGCACCATCGGCAGCGGAAGCAGCGCAACCAACGCTCTTGTCTTGCCAGCGATTCCGTTTGCTACCGACATCCGTGGTCCGCTGACCTCGAGTGGCGAAGCGATGCTCACCGGCTCAATCGACCTCCCGAGCACTCTCTCGGCGAGCGGCGTTTCTGACCGCTTCGACAAGGGCGACATTGACTCTCTCCTGGATCTCAACGACAGCGACATGGTGTCGACTGATTCGGCGCCCGTGCGCGCGGTCAAGGCCGTCAGCACCTTCTCCAACCAGTCCGTTACGCAGACGCAGAAACCCAAGGGCACGCGTGCTTTGACGGTACTGCTCATCTCAGCAGCGTCGATGGCTGTTGTCGTGGCTGGGCTGCTCGTGGCGGCCTTCGCCTTCAACATGTTGTAGGTTTAACTCTTTGCCTTCAGCTTTTTTCCGATTAAGGATCCTGTGACTGCTTCTCCTCGTGCCAACGAGCTACTTTCCATCGTCGCGAATGCCGCCGACGCCAAGCAGGCGACGGACATGGTTGCGCTCGACGTCACCGGTCCCATGCCGTATGCCGATATTTTCTTCCTCGCGACCGGTCGCAACGAACGTAACGTTCAGTCGATCGCCTCCGAGATCGAAGAGAAGATGATCGCCGCTGGCGCTAAGCCATTGCGTCGCGAAGGCCGTGCTGAGGGTCGCTGGATCCTGCTCGACTTTGGCCACGTCGTTGCGCACATCTTCCATGAGGAAGACCGCCTCTACTACTCGCTCGAGCGCCTTTGGAGCGACTGCCCCGTCATCCCGATCACCATCACGCCTGTGGCAACAGACGCTGATGCTGATTCGGAGTAACAAACTTCACACTTCGTAACCCAATTTGTGTGGGTTGCACCGTGCTGGTTTGCTTGTTTTAGCCGGGCAGTTCGACCCCGGGGCGACTCTCACCAGTCACCTTCTCCCACTGGGGTTTCATGATTACGCTTTCTTCCGTCACCAAGACCTTTGGTGATGCCGCGAATCCAGTTCGCGCCCTCGATGACGTGAGTCTCTCCGTCGCGAGCGGCGAGATCTTCGGAGTTATCGGCCAGAGTGGTGCGGGCAAGAGCACGCTCATCCGCACGGTCAATCTTCTTGAGCGTCCCGACTCGGGAACGGTCACCGTTGCTGACCGCGAACTCACCGCGCTCAGCGACCGCGAACTGCTTCAGGCCCGTCGCGAGATCGGCATGGTCTTCCAGCAGTTCAACCTGCTCGATAGCCGCACCGTTCGCGGGAACGTTGAACTGGCTCTTGAAATTGTGGGCGTTGAGCGTCGTCAGCGCACCGCACGCACGAATGAGATCCTCGAACTTGTTGGCCTTGAGCACAAAGCTCAGCAGTACCCGGCTCAGCTCTCGGGCGGTCAGAAGCAGCGCGTCGGTATTGCCCGGGCGTTGGCATCCCGCCCCCGGGTGTTGCTCAGCGATGAAGCGACGAGCGCGCTCGACCCCGAAACCACCGACTCGATCTTGCAGTTGCTGCGCAGCCTCAACAAAGAGCTGGGGCTCACGATTTTGCTCATCACGCATGAGATGGATGTTGTCAAAAGCGTCTGCGATTCTGCAGCGCTCATGAGCGGTGGCCGCATTCTCGAACATGGCCGTTTGGTCGATTTGCTGAGTCAACCGGGCTCGCAGCTGGCTCGTGGGCTCTTTCCGCTTGGCGAATTGCCCGAAGGAACCTCCACCGTTATCGACGTCACGTTCGTGGGCCTGTCTTCTGAGCGCCCCGTCGTGGCCCAACTGGCTAGAACTCATCACCTCGATGTTGGTCTGCTCGGCGCTGCGATGGAAACTATCGGAGGCGCACAGTCGGGTCGCACGCGCCTTGAACTGCCCGGCACCATCGAGCAGCACACCGCTGCGATTGATGACCTGCGCGCTCAGGGCCTCGTTGTTGAGATTGTGAGGAGCGGACGATGATTGACTCCAACGCTCCCGGCTTCTGGCCGCAGCTGTTTGACACCCTCCTGAAGGCAACGGGGGAGACCCTGTACCAGGTGGGCGTCACGATGCTCATCACGCTCATTCTCGGGCTCGCCCTGGGAACGCTGCTTGTCGTCACTGATCGCGGCGGCATCCTCGAGCGTCCCTTCGGCAGCATTGTCGCCGGCCGCATCATCAACGCGGTTACCCAGACCGTCGTCAACCTCGGTCGGTCCATCCCGTTCATCATCTTGATGATCGCGCTGATTCCGTTCACGCGCTTACTTCTCGGTTCGGCGTTTGGTGTCACGGCCGCGATTGTGCCGCTGACCGTGGCGGCGATCCCGTTCTACGCCCGCATCGTCGAGATCTCGCTGCGCGAAGTAAACGAGGGGCTCGTTGAAGCGGGCCATTCGCTGGGAGCGACTCGTTGGCAGCTCGTGTTGAAGGTAATCATTCCTGAGGCTGTTCCTGGCCTCATCCGTGGCTTTACAACGACAGTGGTGTCGATTGTGAACTACTCCGCCATTGTGGGCGCGATTGGTGGTGGAGGTCTGGGTGATGTTGCTATTCGCTACGGTCACCAGCGCTACAGCGTCATCCACATTGTGGCGGTCATCATCGTGTTGGTGGCGATTGTGCAGATCGTTCAAGTGGTCGGCGCGCGCCTGGCCAACCGAATGTCTCACCGCTGACGCGGTCGGCGGCTTACCCCCACGTAGTTCTCTTCTATCCCATCTGTTTCACCCTTCACCAAAGGATTAGTAATGTCACGCTCCAAATTCTTCTCACTCTCGACCGTTGCCGCCGCTGGCGTGCTCGCTCTCACTCTGGCCGGATGCTCGGCTCCCGCCGAAGAGGCCGCTCCGGCTGATGGCACTCTCGGTTCATTGACCGTCGGCGCCACGGCAACGCCGGCTGGGGAGATCGTTCAGTTCGTTATCGACAGCGGACAGGCTGAAGCTGCTGGCCTTGAACTCGACATCGTAGAGTTCACCGACTACACCACGCCCAACCCTGCGCTGAGCGAGGGTAGCCTCGACGTCAACCTGTTCCAGCACGCACCGTTCCTCGACCTGTACAACGAGAACACGGGTGACACCCTCGCCGTTGTCGGCCAGGTATACCTCCCGCCGCTGGCGCTGTACTCGAAGACCGTTGACGAGCTCGCTGATTTGCCGGATGGCGCCAAGATCGCCCTGCCGAACGATGCCAGCAACGAGGGCCGTGCGCTTCTGTTGCTTGCGGAAGCCGGACTCATTGAGACCACGGATGCCCCGTCGACCGTGTCGGACATCACCGCGAACCCCAACGACTACAACTTCATCGAGATTGACGCAGCAAGCCTGCCGTCGGCTCTCGATGACCAGGACGCGGCGATCGTGAACTTCAACTACGCCGGCGCTGCTGGACTGTCGGGTGACCTGCAGTTGGTTACCGAGGGCACCTCAAGCGTGTATTACAACGTGCTCGCCACCCGCGATGAGCTCACGAGCGACCCGCGCGTCACCACGCTCTACGAGCTGCTGACCTCGGACGAAACGAAGGCGTACATCAACGACTTCTACAACGGACTCGTTATTCCTGTTTCCTAGCCAGAGGCCGAATGCGCCTAGCGTAAGCGGCATTTCATGGTGTGAAGGGCGGCCAGCATCCATCGGGATGCTGGCCGCCCTTCACTCTTTCCCCACAATTTTCAGAGACAATTGGCTGGGAATCGCTCAGATGGTTCTGGATGTGCCAAGCGTGTAGTAATCTTGACAAGTTGCGTTTTCGAAAGAAAACAAAACAGATGGGTCCATGGCGCAGCCCGGTAGCGCACCTGCATGGCATGCAGGGGGTCAGGGGTTCGAATCCCCTTGGATCCACCATTTAGCCCCGCAATCGTAAAGATTGCGGGGCTTTTTCGTGTCCGCTCGGCGCGTGATGCAGTGCGGCAACTCCCAAGGCATCAGCCCAGCCGCTAGCCTGAGCGAGAACGATCCGGAGTGCGCCGCGCGAAGTAACTGCAGCCGGCGTGCATCCATCTCCCGCAGAGCTGAATGGAAGACGCGCCGATGCACGAAGTTACCTGCCCTCACTGTGGCAAAGCGTTCACTATCGATGAAGCAGGCTATGCCGACATCGTGAAGCAGATTCGTGACCGGGAGTTCGAGAGCGAACTGCACGAGCGACTGGAGTCGGCCGAGGCAACGAAGAAGGCCGAGATTGAACTCGCTGAGGCGAAGATCGCGCGCGAGTTGCAGGCTGAGGCGTCGAAGAAGGATGCCGCCATTCAAGAGCTCAAGGCACAGCTGGATGCGGGCGCTGTTGCCCAGAAGCTCGCGGTTTCCGAAGCGTTGAGTGCTGTGCAGGCCGAGCGCGATTCCCTGGCGAATGAGCTTGAGAAGACGCAGCGGGAGCGTCAGGCTGCGGCCGATCTCGCCGAGGCCAAGCGGGTCAATGAGTTGCAGAAGGCGACAGCCGAGAAGGAAGCCGAAATTCAGTTGCTGAAGTCGAAGCTTCAGGCAGCGGGCTCGGAGCAGCAGCTGGCGCTTTCTGCCGCGGTAGGCGCCGTGGAGAAGGAGCGCGACGGGCTCAAGGGCACGCTCGAGCGTGTGGAGCTGGAGAAGAAACTCGCCGAGACCTCGATGAAAGACAAATACGAGACCCAGATCAAAGATCGTGATGATGCGATTGAGCGACTGCGCGACATGAAGGCGCGGCTCTCGACCAAGATGATTGGTGAGACGCTCGAGATTCACTGCGAAACCACGTTCAATCAGATTCGCGCCACCGCGTTTCCGCGCGCTTACTTCGAGAAAGACAACGACGCTCGCAGCGGCAGCAAGGGCGACTACATCTTCAAAGAAGCGGATGAGTCGGGCACCGAGATCGTCTCCATCATGTTCGAAATGAAGAACGAAGCTGACACGACAGCCACCAAGAAGCGCAACGAAGACTTCTTGAAAGAGCTCGACAAAGACCGGAACGAAAAGGGCTGCGAATACGCGGTGTTGGTATCGTTATTG
Source organism: Salinibacterium sp. SWN248 (assembly GCF_015864575.1). Classification (GTDB taxonomy): domain Bacteria; phylum Actinomycetota; class Actinomycetes; order Actinomycetales; family Microbacteriaceae; genus Rhodoglobus. Next base: position 1,467,849 of record NZ_JADYWW010000001.1, read on the forward strand.
GAGCCCGATAGCGAGCTGTACAACTCCGGGATCGTGGATGTCTCCCACCGGTATCCGAAAATGTACGTCGTGCGCCCCCAGTTCTTCATCCCCATCATTACGGTGCTCCGCAACGCGGCGCTCAACTCGCTCACTTACAAGAATGAGCTTGCGCTCGTGAAGGCGCAGAGCATCGACGTGACGAATTTTGAAGAGGAACTCGACTCGTTCAAGTCAGGTTTCGCGCGCAACTTTGACTTGGCGTCTCGCAAATTCCAGACGGCGATCGACGAGATCGACAAGTCGATCGATCACCTGCAGAAAACCAAGGATGCCCTGCTCGGCACGAACCGCAACCTGCGTCTCGCCAACGACAAAGCTCAAGATGTGACGATCAAGAAGCTCACGCGCGGCAACCCTACGATGGCCGAGAAGTTTTCCGACCTGAACAAGGGCGACGACTAACGTTCGAGCGGCCTCACGGTGTCGCGCCTGCTCTTCGATCCGTGGCTGAGCTGCCGCGGGCCGCTAGCGCGTAGCGATCGGCGTCGTCGGCGGCGCCGACGCGGGCTTGCGCACGCGGGCCTTGAACCACGCTGTGTCGGGAATGCGAGCGAGCAGGGGCCCGGCGATGATTGTCATGAGCACGTAGGCGGTGGCCAGAGGGGCGAGCATCGGTTCGATGCCGGCACCGACCGCGAGCCCCGCGATCACGATAGAGAACTCTCCACGCGGTGTGAGAGCCAATCCTGTGCGCCAGCGACCGGGCGCAGCAATTCCGGCGCGCTTTGCGGCCCGGTAACCGGAGAACGCTTTTGTGCCGATGGTGAGCACGGCCAGGGCGAACGCGGGAAGCAGCACCGGGATGATGTCTGCCGGTGATGTGGAGATCCCAAAGAACACGAAGAATACGGCGGCAAACAGGTCGCGCAGGGGAGTGATGAGTTGCGCTGACTGGTGTGCCACGGGCCCGGAGATGGCGATACCGACGAGGAAGGCGCCCACCGCTGCCGAGACGTTCACAGCCTCAGCGAGGCCTGCGACGAGCATCGTGAGTCCGACTACTCCGAGCAGCAAGGCTTCAGCGTTCTTCTGGGGGAGTAAGCGCGACAAGACGCGACCATGCCGGAGCGCCACGTAGAGGATAGTGACGACGACAGCAACAGCGATCGCCACGGTAATGGAACCCTGCATCAAGCCGGCACCGATCACGAGGGCAGACAACACCGGCAGATAGAACGCCATCGCAAGGTCTTCCATCACCAGGATCGAGAGAATCACTGGCGTCTCCCGGTTGCCCAGTCGCCCGAGGTCTCGAATGACCTTGGCAATGACTCCGGATGAGGACACCCACGTCACTCCAGCGAGAGCAACGACAGCGGCGGGCTCCCAGCCGAGCAGAATGGCGAACAGGGCGCCAGGGAGCGCGTTGAAAACCGCATCCAAGATTCCCGAAATGCGCGACGTCTTGAGATTCGACATCAGCTCTTCAGCGGAATACTCAAGGCCCAGCATGGCTAAGAGCAAGATCACGCCAATTTGAGATCCAACTTCGAAGAAGTCTTCACTGGCTTGCAGCGGAAGAAGCCCGCCCTCGCCCACAGCTAGGCCCGCAAGAAGATAAAGCGGGATCGCCGAAAAACCGAAACGCGCGGCAACTCTGCCCAACACGCTGAGAACAAGCAGGAGAGCGCCAACCTCGATGAGTAGCTGCGTCGTCTCATGCATACGCGACTCTTAGCTTGGACCGTTATTGATGAGCTTGCCGAGTGCGTCGAGACCCTGGCGGGTGCCGACAGCAACAATGACGTCACCCGACTCGAAAACAACCTCGGGACCTGGCGACGCGACAACGTCGTTGCCGCGCACGATGGCGACGATGGAGGCACTGGTGAGAGTGCGGGCTTTCATATCGCCCATGGGGTGGCCGACGAAGCCAGAGCCACTCGGCAGCGAGATCTCCTCGGTGAACAACCCCTCGGCCTTCTCTCCGAGTGCAGACAGGCGGCTGAGAGTGAGCGAGGAACCGAGAACCTCCGCGATGGCGGATGCTTCATCATCGGTCAGCGAGATTGACGCAGCATTCGAGTCAGGATCATCCGCGTTGAAGAAAGCGAGATCGCGTTCTCCTGACCGCAGCGAAACCACGCTGACGCGGCATCCAGAATTGGTGATTACGTCGTTACGCACACCAAAACCGGGAAGGTCAATTCGTTCGATTCTTACGCCCACGGTTCCAACTTACCAATTCACTAGTGGCCAATAGTCCAGCGAGCAGCCTACGCCTGTTAGGGCGCATCCCCTACTATTCGGGCGACCCCGCCCGAGGGCGTGGCGCTGGCGGTGGCGGAATCTCTTTAGCCGCGATCACTTTCGCCAGTTCGATGGTCTCAAGCCCACGGTTTGTCGCGACCACACAATGGGTGTCGTCGGCGAGATGAAAGTAGCCAAGCGAGTCAGTGGCGCGCCCATCGTCGATGAGATGGCGCACAACAACGCGGGTGCCGCTCGTCGTCGCTTTCAGAAACTCGGCCGGAGTCACCATGAGCTCTTGTCGTAGTCCTTCAAGAAGATGCCGAACAGATCTTCGCCGTCTTCGCCGCGCACAATCGGGTCATAGACCCGGGCCGCACCATCGACAAGGTCGAGCGGCGCGTGAAAGCCCTCTTCTGCCAACCGCACCTTGGTCGGGTGGGGGCGCTCATCCGTAATCCAACCGGTGTCGACGCTCGTCATCAGAATGCCGTCGCTCTCAAACATTTCGCGCGAGCTTGTGCGGGTGAGCATGTTCACGGCTGCCTTCGCCATGTTGGTGTGCGGATGCCCCGGCCCCTTGTAACCGCGACCAAACACGCCCTCCATTGCCGACACATTCACAATGTATTTGCGTCGAGCAGTGGAGGCGGCCATCGAGGGACGCAGCATCGAGATCAGCACGAACGGCGCCGTGGTGTTGGCGAGCTGCACTTCCAGCATTTCGAGGGGATCGACCTGATCGACGTGCTGGGTCCACGAGTTGATGGAGTCGAGGTCGGGCACGAGACCACCGGCGTCAATCGCCGTGCCCGCAGCGAGGCGCTCAAGCGAGCTTGAGCCTGCCGTCATCGCTTGCTCGGTCAGTTCTTCGGCACGCGTCGCAGCAGCCGCCAAAATCGGATGCGCAGCAACCGACTGCGCGAGAGCCTGCGGATGCGGGTCGCTCGTGTGGCCAAAGGTCGTGAGCTCGGGCAACGGTCCATCGGGCAGCGGCGCAAGCTCACCATCGACGAGCGGCTGGTACGCGCCGGGAGTGCGCCGCACGGTCTGCGTGGCGTTATTGATGAGGATGTCGAGAGGCCCCTGCTCGGCCACGGATTCGGCGAGCCCGATCACCTGAGCGGGGTCGCGGAGGTCGATTCCGACGACACGGAGACGGTGCAGCCAGTCTGCCGAATCAGGCAGGCTCGAGAAACGACGAACGGCATCCCGCGGAAAGCGCGTCGTGATGGTCGTGTGCGCGCCATCCCGCAGCAAACGCAGCGCAATGTACATGCCGATCTTGGCGCGGCCACCGGTGAGGAGGGCACGCTTACCAGTGAGGTCGGTGCGGGCGTCACGCTTGGCGTGATTGAACGCCGCGCAGTTCGGGCAGAGCTGGTGATAGAACGAATCGACCGTCGTATAGGGCTGCTTGCAGATGTAGCAGGGGCGGGCCTTGATCAGTTCGCCTGCCGACGGCGTCGTTGTGGCTGTCGAGATCGGGATGCCGCGGGTCTCGTCATCGATGCGATCGGCAGCACCCGTGGCAGTCGCGGCAATTACTTGGCGATCGGCATCAGCAATAGTGGCGCGTTTCTCAAGACGACGCTCTTTTTTCACGGCCTTGAACATTGCGGCGGTTGCCCGACGCACCGTCACAAAGTCGGGGTGCTCTTCATCCATGCCGGCCATCTGGCTGAGCACTTTGAGGGTGGTTTCGAGTTCACCCGGATCCACAACGGTGAGGTCATGTTCGGGAAGATCACTGGAATTAGGCACACCCGATTCTACCCGCGCTACCGGCGCTTCTTGGCTCATACGGGAACGAACGAGCCGTATGCTGGCGAGATGATCCTCAGCGTTGTGCTCGCCCTCGCCGGCTCCGTGTTTTATGGGGTCTCAGACTTCTTCGGAGGCTTGAGCACACGGCGGTTGCGGGCTGTGCCGGCGACCACGATCATCCACGTGTTCGCGACTGCATCGCTGCTGTTGGCGATGCTTTTTATTCCCGTGAGTTTCGAAGCGGGCGCGATGCTGTGGGGTGGTCTTGCTGGGGTCGCAGCCATTGTCGGGTTGCTGTCGTTCTACGCGGCATTGGCGGATGGGCCGATGAGTCTGGTCGCCCCGCTGATTGCCGTCGTCGGTGCTGTCGTGCCGGTCGCGTTCGCGGTCATTGTCGGGGAACAGCTCCCGCTTCAGGCCTGGATCGCGATCGTGATCGCTCTCATTAGCGCCCTCCTGGTGTCGGTCACGCGATCCGACGCCACCGTGCGGGTTCGTCCCCGCACCGTTGTCGTGAGCATCGTCTCCGGCGTCAGCCTCGGCAGCGCTCTCATCGCTCTCGACCACGCCCCCGAGTCCGCGGGGCTCGCTACCGCGGTCGTCGAAATCGTCGTGGGGCTCGCCGCGATGCTGTTGCTTCTGGCCGCAACTCGTCTCAGCACTCCGATCCGCCGCTTCTTCGCACAGTTCGATCACCAGCCCGAAGGTGGCCCCGTGGGGAGTGTGAGCCGGGCGCGAATTTTGGCCGCCGCCGGTGGTGTGCTCGTAGGGGCGTCCAATGCGTTCATCCTTTTTGCGCTTCAGGCGGGAAGCTTGGCGGTTGTTTCAGTGCTCGTGAGCCTGTATCCGCTCGCCACGATTGTGCTCGCTCGCTTCACGCTGCAGGAGAAGGTCAGCCGTATTCAGCTTCTCGGAATGTTGCTCGCCCTCGTCGCTTCGGTGATGCTCGCGCTCAGCTAGCGTGCTCCGAGGGTTGCTGACCCGGCTACGGTGGAACAATGGCCTCACTTCTGGATGCGCTTCCGACGCCCTTTGACGCAGACGCAACCTATGACGCTTTCGTCGGGTGGGCATCCGATCGCGGGTTGACTCTCTATCCCGCGCAAGATGAAGCCGTCATCGAACTCGTCTCGGGCGCGAACGTGATCCTCTCAACCCCCACGGGCACCGGCAAGTCTCTCGTCGCTATTGCCGCGCACGCCATCGCGCTGGCCCAGGGCCAACGCACGTTTTACACGGCCCCGATCAAGGCGCTGGTGAGTGAGAAGTTCTTCGCGCTCGTCGAGGTCTTCGGTGCCGAAAACGTCGGCATGGTCACCGGCGATTCATCCGTCAACGCCGATGCGCCCATCATTTGCTGCACGGCAGAGATCCTCGCCAATCTTGCGCTGCGTGAAGGCGCGGATGCCCGGGTCGACCAAGTGGTGATGGACGAGTTCCATTTCTATGCCGACCCCGATCGCGGGTGGGCGTGGCAGGTGCCGCTGCTGATCTTGCCGAAGGTGCAGTTCGTGTTGATGTCGGCCACGCTTGGCGACATGCAGCCGTTGGCGGATGACCTCAGCCGTCGCACCGGCCGCGAGACGAGCCTCATCACGGGTGTGGAACGCCCCGTTCCCCTGCACTACTCGTGGGCGCTCACCCCGATTCACGAGACGGTCGAAGATCTTCTCTCGACGGGCCAAGCCCCGATCTACATCGTCCATTTCTCGCAGGCCGCAGCGTTGGAACGTGCCCAAGCGATGACGAGCCTCAAGGTCGTGACGCGCGAGCAACGCGACGAGATCGCTGATGCCATTGGTGACTTCCGCTTCACGACGGTGTTCGGTAAGACGCTGTCACGCCTCATCCGCTCGGGCATCGGTGTGCACCATGCCGGCATGCTGCCCAAATACCGTCGCCTCGTCGAACAACTGGCTCAGCGCGGACTGCTGCGCGTCATTTGCGGAACCGACACTCTGGGTGTCGGCATCAACGTGCCCATCCGCACTGTTCTGCTCACCCAACTCACTAAGTACGACGGAACGCGGATGCGCCAGCTCACCGCGCGCGAATTCCACCAGATCGCGGGCCGAGCGGGCCGTGCCGGCTTCGACACCGCCGGAACAGTGGTTGCTCAAGCGCCCGAACACGAATCTGACAACGCCAAGATGGTGGCCAAAGCGGGGGACGACCCCAAGAAGCTGCGCAAGCTCGTGCGTAAGAAGGCTCCCGACGGGTTCGTGACTTGGAGCGAAGCGAGCTTCAACCGCATGATCGCGGCCGAGCCAGAGCAGCTCACGAGCAACATGCGCATGAATCACGCCATGATCCTTAACGTGATCGCCCGCGGGGGAGATGTGTTTTCGAACGTGCGCACTCTCGTAGAAGACAACCACGAACCCCGCACCAAGCAACGTGAACTGGCAAAGCAGGCGCTGGCGATCTACCGCACCCTGCGCACCGCCGAGATTGTCGAAGAACACCGCGTCTCCGACACCATGATCGTGGATGGCGAAGAAGTCGAGAGCTTCGACGAACGTATTGAGATTCGACTGACCGTCGACCTGCAGGCGAACTTCGCTCTCAACCAACCCCTCTCGCCGTTTGCCGTGGCATCCTTCGACCTGCTCGACAAGGAATCACCCACGTATGCGCTGGACATGATCTCGGTGCTCGAAGCAACGCTCGATAACCCGCGACCGATTCTGTCGCAGCAGCAGTTCATGGCCCGGGGTGAAGCTGTCGCGGCGATGAAGGCCGAAGGCATCGAGTATGACCAGCGCATGGAACTGCTCGAAGAAGTCACCTGGCCCAAGCCGCTCGAGGAGTTGCTCACGGCCGCGTTCGAAATGTACAGCGCGAGCCAGCCCTGGATCGGCGACTTCGAACTCAGCCCCAAGACTGTCGTGCGCGACCTCTACGAACGAGCCATGACCTTCGCCGACTTCGTTGGCTTCTACGGTCTTGCGCGCAGCGAAGGTCTGGTGCTGCGCTACCTGTCCGATGCCTACCGAGCAACACGTCAAACAATTCCGGATGACGCCAAAACCGACGAACTTCTCGACCTCATCGAGTGGCTCGGCGAACTGGTGCGCCAGGTCGACTCGAGCCTCATCGACGAGTGGGAAGCCATGACAGCGGGGGTCGACTCCTCCACCAGCGGCGAGCCCGTGCTGCCGCCGACCCCGGCATCCGTTGTCACGAATGGTCGGGCCTTCCGGGTGCTCGTGCGCAACGAAATGTTCCGCCGCGTGCAGCTGGCGGCCCGCGATGATGCGGTCGCTCTCGGCGAGCTGGATGCCGCAGCCGGCTTCGATGAGGAGGCCTGGGGTCAGGCACTCGACCGCTACTTCGACGAGCACAACACCCTCTCGGTGGCGGGCGACGCGCGCGGCCCCGCCATGATCGCCATCACCGAGGAGCCGGGCCAGTGGCACGTGCGTCAGATCATTGAAGACCCCGCGGGCAACCACGACTGGGCGATTACGGCGACGGTTGACCTCGCCGAATCTGCCGTTGAGGGTATTGCCGTGGTTCGCGTGACGGGATTCACTCGCCTTGATTAGCCGCGGCTCGGCATATTCGCGCCCAGATCGGTGTTGAATTCTTCTATGCTCCGCAATCAGCGTTTCGTTCTCGTTGTCGCGATTCTCGCGTCCTTTGTAGCGTTTCTCGACGGCTCTGTCATTAACGTTGCCCTTCCGGCGATCAGTGCTGAGTTGGGCGGTGGGCTGAGCACGCAGCAGTGGGTTGTCGATGCGTATCTCATTACGCTCGGTTCGCTCATTCTGTTGGCGGGGTCACTCTCCGACGTTTTCGGCCGCATCGTGATTGTGCGCGTCGGGCTTATCGGATTTGGGGTTGCGTCGCTGTTGATCGCGGTCGCGCCGACGGCAGAATTTCTGATTGCGTTCCGTGGACTGCAAGGGGTGGCTGGAGCCTTGTTGGTTCCGAGTTCGCTGGCGCTCATCATGTCGTCGTTCCGGGGTGCTGCTCAGGCGCACGCGATTGGCCAATGGACCGCGTGGACGAGCGCCGCCTTTCTCGTCGGGCCCGTTCTCGGGGGACTCTTCGTCGACCTTCTGAGCTGGCGCCTTGTCTTCGCGATCAATGTAATCCCGATTGCCGTCACCCTCTGGATGATCGTGTTGCTCGGTCACAAAGACGAACGTAAGGCCAATACCCGCATCGATTACCTGGGTGCAGTGTTGGGAATCGTCGGTCTCGGCGGCCCCGTCTTCGCGCTCATCGAGCAAGGAAATTACGGCTGGGGGAGCCCCGTCGTGTTCGTACCTCTCGTGGTCGGCATCCTGAGCCTTGTCGCTTTCGTGTTCTGGCAGAGCAGGGCGCCGCAGCCCATGTTGCCTCTCGAGCTGTTCCGCCACCGCAATTTCAGTATGGGCAATATCGCCACGATGTTCATTTACGGTGGGCTGGCGCTCGGCGGTTTCATCGTCGTCATCTACCTGCAAGAAGTGGCGGGCTACTCGGCCACTTTTGCGGCGCTGGCGTTCTTGCCGTCGTCGATCGGCATCATCCTGCTTTCTTCCTACTTTGGGCGGCTCAGTGGCCGGTATGGGCCTCGCTGGTTCATGACGCTCGGCCCGCTCTTGGGGGCCAGCGGCTACATCACGTTCTTGGGGATGGGAGAGTCGGTCAACTACGTCACCGAGGTCTTGCCGGGCGTGCTTCTCTTCGCCGTGGGCATGTCGATGACCGTTGCTCCACTCACGTCAGCGATCTTGGGGGCGATCTCCGCGGAACAGGCCGGCATCGGCTCTGCCGTCAACAATGCCGTATCCCGCATCGCCGGGCTCATCACCGTCGCCCTCATCGGCGTGATCGTCGTGGGGCCGCTCGCCCCCGAAAACTTTCACCGGGTTGTCATCGTGATGGCATCGCTGCTGTTCGCCGGGGCGCTGGTGTCGTTCCTGGGCATCCGCAATCCCTCTTCGGTAGATCCTGCGATTCCGGATGCCGCTCCGCCGCTGTCCTGAGGCCGCTCTGCGGTTCAGTTGCTCTGCTGTTCGGCGGCTCAGCCGAGCGCGTTAGCTGAGCTGCGGTGCCGACAGCAACAAGAGCACCACGCTAATCAGCGCCGCGGCGATGCTGAGGCGAAACAGCATCCGCTTCATAATGTTGCGGGCGATGAGCGTCAGGCTCACGACGGCAATCGCGAGGATCGCGGCGACGCCGAGATAGCCGACGATGGTGGGTGGTGTGCCCGGCCCGAACACAATGGTGAGCGATGCGGCCACGAGGCTGACCGCAATAATGATTCCGGATGCTCGGGAGCCAAGGTAGTGCGGCAACCCCCGCACACCGGTCTCCCGATCATCCTCCAAATCCGGAAGCACGTTGCTGAAGTGCGCGGCCACGCCGAGCAGCGACCCGGCGGCGATCACCCACGCCGCTGCGAGGTGCGGCGGTTGCGCGGCCAGTGTCACGATGGCGGGCAGGGCCCCGAAGCCGGTGATGTACGGCACGACGGAGGCAGCCGTCGACTTGAGTCCGAGGTTGTAGAACCAGCCGCTGGCGAGAAAGACGGCATGGGCGAGAGCGGCGAGCGGGCCAAGAGTCAACGACAGTCCGACGGATGCCACTGCCGAGACGATGGCAATGGTCGCCACGAGTCGTGTCGACACTTCGCCGCTCGCGATGGGTTTGTCTGTGCGTCCGGTGCGGCGATCGCGGGCAACATCAAGCCAGTCGTTGGAGAGTCCGACGGAGATCTGGTTGAGCAGAATCATGACCGTCACTACAGCAACGCGCCAGCCGTCGAGGCCGGCACCCCACGCCAACGCGCACGCGATGAGGGTTACGGCAACGGTGGGTCCAGGGTGGGTGGACCGGGCAAGGGCGCGCAACATGAGGCAAGAGTAACGTTTGGCACGAGTCGTGATGCTTACTCACAGACATTGTGTCCTATGTTGATCCTGTGAGTGATGTTTTTGATGCTTCGGTGCTCGCCGCCAAGCTGCCAGGTACGTGGGCGATTGCGGCGACCAATTTTCCTATGTGGCTCGATGGCACCCGTCATAATCCTGAGTTCACCTATGAGCCTGCAGAGGGCGAAGAGCTCACGCTTTCCGACACGGTCAGCTACACCACCCGTTCCGGCGAAACGAAGACAATCGTGGGCACAGACCGGCTGCTGGGCGACGAATTTGTGTGGCGCGGTCAGGGCTGGCTCAAAGTGTTGACGAGCCGCTGGCAGGTAGTCGGGGCCGATGACGCTTTCGACACCGTTGTGTTGCGGTTCTCGCGGTCGAGGCTTACTCCGTCGGGGATCGACATCATTACGCGCAAAAATGTTGAGGTGCCCGATGTGCGCACGACGGTCGCCCATGCAACAGACGAGTTTGGTCTCACCGCCGAAGATTTCGCCTCTCTCACTTGGCTTTCTTAACCTCGGTTTTCTGATCCCGGGTACCATCGCAGCATGACGAGTGCGCGCCGACTTCCTGCGTTTGCGGTCGCACTTGCTGTCACCGTCGCGCTCGTCGGCTGCACGACCACCACGCAATCTGCCGTCGTGCCAGCACCGACCTTTGCGCCGCGTGCGGATCCGGTGCAGGCCGATCCGATTGCGCAGTATGCCCGCGATCGTCTTTCCACGATGACGGTGAGGCAAAAAGTCTTGAGCATGCTCATGGTGCACATTCCGGGAGTGTCTCCGGCCGAGCGGATCAGTGCGGAGTTCGCGGATGTCGGTGGCTTCATCTTGATGGGCGACAACATCCCGAGCACGCTCAGCCAGCTCACCGCTGACACTGCAGCACTCAGTGACGAGGCTGGCTTGCCAGTATTGGTCGCCACTGACCAGGAGGGCGGCATCGTGCGTCGCGTTCCGACGGATGATGCGGCATCGGCCAATGAACTGCGCGATCGTGACCCTCAAGCCACCTTCGACGCCTTTGCCCAACGCGGCGCCCTGCTCGAGTCGGTGGGGGTCTCGGTCAACTTCGGAATCGTTGCCGATGTGGCAAGCGACCAATCAAGCTTTATCTACGAACGCTCCTTTGGCGGCACGGGGGCGGATGCCGGGGCTCGCGTCGCCGAGGCGGTGGAGGGTGAATCTCCGATTCTTTCCACTCTCAAACACTTTCCGGGTCACGGGGCAGCGGCGGGAGACTCACACTCAAGCATCCCGACGACTGCGCTGTCATTTGACGACTGGAAATCCACTCACGCGGTGCCGTTCGAAGGCGGCATCGCCGCCGGCGCACCGCTCGTGATGTTTGGGCACCTTCAGTTCACCGCAGTTGACCCGGAGCCGGCCACCTTTTCGGCACGCTGGCATGACATCCTGCGCGACGATCTGGGGTTTGACGGGGTGTCAATCACCGATGACATGGGCATGCTGGAGCGCTCCGGAGTAGCGGAATACTCCAACCAGATCACTAACGCGGTGCGCGCTATCGAGGCGGGCAACACGATGCTCCTGTATGTCGGCGCCGTTGATGCTTCCGGCATCGTGACCGCCGTGTCGCACGCTATTGATGAGGGTGAACTCGACGAAGCTGTCATCGACGAGGCTGCGCTGAAGCTACTCGAATTGCGCCGTGGCCTATCGGGCGAGACCGGTCGCTTCGTGCACTGTCTCGCTGACTGCGTCACGATCGCAGGCTGACGAACAACCTTCGGCGGCTCAATTGCTAGCCGGTTGGCTTGTCGCCGACGATTTCTTCGTGCACGCGACGAACATCCTCCAATAGCGAACCGATCAAAATCCAGTGCTGCGGATGCGGTGTCAACACCGTGAGCGGAGCAGTGAGAGTGAGCAGTTCCCGCGTCGGAGGCGCGGCTTCTCGCTCGCTCGGGGAACGGCCACGCAGCCGCAGGTCGTGGGCGGCGCGTTCGAGCTCGCCCGCGATGGACAGCGCAACGGGGTCGGTCGCGAGGTCGGAGTCGTAGCGGTCGTGAATGGCGCGCGCCATCCCGAGCGTTCGTGTCACAAGCACGGTGAGCATCGCGAAGAGCTCCCGGTCGCGGTGCAGCATCCGGTGGTGTTTGCTGCGCCGGGGATTCAACGTCAGGCTGTCCGCACCCTTGCGCAGGGCGGCGGCGGCGGCGTCACGAAGCTCTTTGAGGTGGCGTGAGTCGGCGAGCAAAACATCGAGTTCGGCATTCGTTTTTGGCGCGCGTAGTGCGGAAGCGAGAGATTCCAGTGCAGCGGCGGTGTGCTTCGTGAGCAGTGACACCGCAGTGTGCGCGGGGCTCACGATGACGGGCGCAACAATCGCAAGGTTCACGATGAGACCGATCATGGCACCGATGATCGTCTCGATGATGCGGTCAACGGCATATTCAGCATTCTGGCCACCCAGCGCGATCACCAGCATGGCACTGATGGGAATCTGGTTGGCAGACCCCGCACTGAGTTTCAACGCCCACGCGAGCACCACTGCAAGCACGATCACCATCAGGATGACCCAGCTGGAGTCTCCGAAGAGTTGCCCAGCCCCGAGAGCGATAACGACTCCCGCGACCACACCAATACTCCGCTCGAGGCCCTTTTCGATCGACTGCGTGACGCTGGGCTGCACCACGAGTAACGCAGCGATTGCAGCGAAAATGGGCAGCGGTTGTTGCACGACAAAACCAGCAACAAGCCACGCAATAATTGCCGCGACAGATGTCTTTAGTACCTGCAACAGCGGAGAACGACGCGCAATAACAAGCGTCGTTACGAACTTCACCGGGGTGTCTTTGCTTCCGAAATCGCATCGGCGGCGCGCACGAGTGCCAAGTGGCTGAGCGCTTGAGGGGTGTTTCCCGCTTGGCGGTTGTTCACAGTGTCGTACTCCTCGCTGATGAGACCGACATCGTTTGCGAAGCCGACGAGGCGATCCATGAGGGTGGTCGCGTCATCCATTCGCCCGGAGGAGGCGTACTGCTCAACCAACCAGAAGGAACATGTGAGGAACGGGTTCTCGCCATCAGGCAGCCCATCGACACCGCTTTCGGTGAGGTATCGCAACACGAGGCCATCGGAGAGCAGCTCTTCTTCGATTGCCGCGACCGTTCCCAGCATGCGGGGGTCATCGGCGGCAATGTAACCGACCTGGGGGAGTTGCAGTAGCGACGCGTCTACGCCGGTGCCACCGTAATACTGCGTGTAGGTGCCGCGCTCGGCATCCCAGCCTTCGCGCTCGATTTCTTGGTGAATCTCTTCGCGGATCTCTTTCCATTTCTCAATGGGGCCCTCGAGTCCAAACTCTTCGACCGCGGTAATCGCGCAGTCCATCGCTGCCCAGAGCATTACGCGAGAGTGAGTGAAATGACGTTCTGGCCCGCGGATCTCCCAGATGCCGTTGTCTGGGCGTTTCCAGTTGTCTTCAACGTGAGACATGAGGGCACGCTGTAGTGGCCACGAAAAGTCATTCTCGTGCACGCCGGAGCGCCGAGCGGCCTGAAGGGCCACCATGACTTCGCCAAACACATCGCCTTGGAACTGGTCGAAAGCGCCGTTGCCCACACGAACGGGCGAAGCTCCTTCATAGCCAGGCAGCGAGGTGAGTTCGCGCTCTTCGAGCCAGCGCTCACCTGACAGTCCGTACATAATTTGAACATCGGCGGGGTCACCAGCAATGGCGCGGAGCAACCACCGGCGCCAGTCTTCGGCCTCGGAAACATAGCCGTGGTCGAGCAGAACGTGAAGAGTCAGTGCCGCGTCGCGGAGCCAGACATAGCGGTAGTCCCAGTTGCGGGTGCCCCCGAACCACTCCGGCAGACTGGTCGTCGCCGCAGCCACGATTCCGCCGGTGTCTTCGTGGGTGAGCACGCGGAGAACCAGTAGCGATCGCTTGACGATCTCGCGATACTGCTCCGTCGGCTCGCAATGTGCCGACCAGTTAAGCCACCACTGACTTGTGGTCTCGAGCACAGAATCCACGTTGACCTCGGCTGGTGGATTGCGGTGCGCGGGGTACCACGTCATGGTTAAGTCGCGAACCTCGCCAGCACCCACGGTGAATTCACCACGGTGCGTGTGGTCTGACGCGTGCATCTCGACGCCGCGAGCGACGATGGCATCGGGGCCGGCAACGCCGATGATGGCGTGACCGCCCGATTCGGGCGCTTGGTGCAGCCACGGCAAAGCGGTGGCATAACCAAAACGAATCAAAAGCTCGGCATACATTTCTACGCTGCCGCTGATTCCCCGCACACGGCGAATCACGTCGGCCCGGCGGTTGCCGTGGGGCATGAAGTCGGTGACTTCAACTTCGCCGTCTTCTGTCACCCAATTGGTGACGAGGATGAAGGTGTTGTCTTGGTACTTGCGCGTCGCTGTGACGGTAGCGGGAGCGTCCACGCTCGCCCGCGGAGCCACTAACCAACGGCCATGGTCCTCGTTGCCAAGCAACGCTCCAAACATCGATGCGGAGTCGAATCTCGGAAAGCACAGCCAGTCAATACTGCCGTCTTTTCCGATGAGGGCAGCAGTCTGACAGTCGCCGATGAGGGCATAGTCTTCGATAGGTAACGCCATTGTTCAATCATTGCAGCGTAAAAGGCCGTGACCCTGTACATCGGTGCATCGTGCGCCAAATTTAACAAAAAATGTGACGTTAGTCGTTGATGAGACCGAGTTCACGCAGCTCAATAGCAAGGCGTGCACCGTCTGGCGCAAAACGCCACGGGATCGAGGACGTTTCTTCGTCCTCTGCCGACCGGCTCCGTCCACCGGCGAGAACTGCTTCACCGGTCGAGAGCTGGCGGATGGCGACGGCGGAGACGTTGTCGGGATGACTACGAGCGAATTCGCCATAGATCTCTTCGTCATGTTGGCCATCATCGCCCACAAGGAGCCACTTCACGTTCGGAAACTCTGCGGCTAGACGTCGCAGCTCGGCACGTTTGTGCTCAGCGCCGCTGCGGAACCAACGATCGTGGGTTGGCCCCCAGTCGGTGAGCAGCATTGCTCCGCGCGGGTAGAGATTGCGCCGAAGAAAGCGAGTGAGCGTTGGGGCCACATTCCACGCGCCGGTCGAGAGATAAATCACGGGAGCGATGGGGTTCGCGCGAGCGATCCTGTCGTACAGCACGGCCATGCCCGCTACCGGGCGTCGGGCGTGTTCGTCGAGCACGAAGGTGTTCCAGGCGGCGAGAAGCGGGCGAGGAAGCGCGGTAACCATGACGGTGTCATCGACGTCAGAGATCACGCCGAAAGTCGACTGGGGGTCCACTACGAAGATGTGGGCGGTCGCGGGCTCCGCACCAACGGAATCAAGGGTGGCGGTCTGCCAGCCGGGGCTGAGGGTGGCACTAATTTGAGTATCAATAACGCCACCGCGGCTCGGGGTGACTTCCACTTTCGTTCCGCCGATGGTCACGGTGACGACTTCGTCATCAACGGGGATGCTGAAGAAACTGCGCCAGCCACGTACTTTCTCGGCGCGCTTCTTTGATGTCTCGGTTCCTCGAGTCAGCACTACACGGCACAGCACTCGGGCCCAGCCGGGAGCACCATAACTGCTGTACGGGATGATCGTGGTGGTGAGGCCGCGCTTGCGACCACGACGTTCGCGCCACCGGTGAAACGAATCCTCGATGCGGGCGGCTCGATGAAGGAACTCGCCCGCCGTTTTCGACGAAGTGCTGGATGTGCTGGTTCGAGCCATTACTCCAGCCTAGGGCGACTGGTGGTCATCCGGGGTGCACAAGCGTTCGCTCCGGTGGCCTAACGCTGCGGCTCAGCGCGCAATTGTTCACTCAACGTTGCGGATGCGGTAACCATCGCGTCGACTAATAACTGGTCGCCGCGGGTGTGAGGGTCGATCCATTCGTCGATGGCGTCCTTAGCGACAATGACCGGCATCCGATCGTGGATGTCGGCAAGTGCTCCGGTTGCCGCCTGCGTCAACATTGTGGTCGTCAGATGCCAGCGCGCGGGATCACTCGGGTCGGCTGCGGGATCTTTCCACCACGAGTAGAGGCCGGCGAAGAAGAGGAGCCCTTGGGGCGGCGCTATGTAATAGGGAACAGGCTTCGGCCCGCTCTTTTGCGTTTCGAAGTATCCGATCGCGGGCAACACGGCACGTTGGCTGATTACGGCGGAGCGAAAAGTAGGTTTCTCGGTCACTGTCTCGCTGCGAGCGTTGAAGGTTGGATACTTTCCGCGCAGCACAGGAGAGAACGGGGGAGTAAGCCACCACTGGGCGAGTGCGGCTCGGGGGATCAGCTCTGACTTCGGATCGTCGCGGTCGCTCACCGTCTTGAGCAGGATCGGCACCTGATCGGTCGGACGCACGATGGGGGTTGCTAGCCAGTCAGCTTGCCACTCCTCAGGAGGTCTACCGGTCGCCGAAACAAATTCGGTGATCATCTGATTCACCGTGTCGTCCATCGCAAATCGACCGCACATATATGAATTTTACGGCTCTTTGTCAGAAAAAGTGAGCTTCTACCCCACGTAGAACAATCGTTCTAAAGGTTAGGATTGATCAGACACCGAGAAGGGGGCCATTGTGTCCGCACAAACAAGCACCGTTGAAATCGTGACTGAACCAGCAGTCTCGCTACGCAACGAGCCCGTGCAAGCACGAAGCACAGCTCGTTTAACCGCACTACTTGATGCAGCTGCATCCATCGTCGACGAGGTCGGCATTGAGCGACTCACCACCGCTATGGTTGCCGAACGCGCGGGAGCGTCGATCGGTACCGTTTACCGTTACTTCCCCGACCGCATCGTTCTGCTTCAGGCTTTGGGTTCGCGCAACTTTGAGCGCGTCATGACTCGCATCACGGATGCGATCAATGACCCAGCCCACGCCGACTGGCGTGCAGCGCTGAGCACCGCGTTCGAATCCGTTATCTACACGTACCGCACCGAACCAGGTTTCCGCGGATTGCGCGTAGGAGACCAGCTTGACTTGCGCCCGCTGCCGAACGGCCGCACGCACAAGTCGTTGGTTGCTGAGCGCATCGTTGAAGCACTGTCGGCTCGTTTTGGCGTAGAGAACTCTGCGGCAACGCGGTTCACGCTTGAAGCGGCTCTCGAGATGAGTGATGCCCTTGTGGCGCGCGCATTCTTGATGAACCCTCAGGGCGATGACGAATTCATTACGGTGAGCACGTCGTATGTTCGAGGCTTCATTATGGAGAACATCGGCTGGTAGTTCAGTTCGCTCTGTGCGAATTTGCCTTAGTTATACCCAATCGGGAATGACAGCGGCGTCGAATACTGTTTAGCTAATAGTGCTGGCAAGTGTCGATCCGCGTAGAGGCGCGAGGAATGAGCCGAAATTATGATTGAATTTCGAGCAGTAACCAAGCGTTTCCCCGACGGGACCGTGGCCGTAGAAGACTTTAATCTCGTGATTCCGTCACGCAAGATTACGGTCTTCGTCGGCTCGTCCGGCAGCGGTAAGACAACGCTGCTGAGGATGATCAACCGCATGGTCGATCCCACGGATGGCGACATCGAGATCGATGGCGTCAGCATCATGAGCAAAGAGCCTGTTGCTCTGCGGCGCAGCATTGGCTACGTCATGCAGAACTCTGGGCTTCTTCCGCACTTCAAAGTGATCGATAACGTCACTACGGTGCCCATGCTTAATGGGGTGCCGAAAAAGAAGGCGCGTGAGCAAGCGCTCGAACTGCTCGATACGGTCGGCCTCAGCCGCGGCTTGGCTGACCGCTACCCGAGTCAGCTCTCTGGTGGGCAACAGCAGCGCGTCGGTGTGGCGCGCGGGCTTGCTGCCGACCCCAACATCCTGCTGATGGATGAGCCCTTCGGCGCGGTTGACCCGATCGTGCGAGCGGAGTTGCAGCAAGAAACTATTCGGCTGCAGCATGAGCTCGATAAAACGATCGTGTTTGTGACGCACGACATTGACGAAGCATTCTTGCTCGGCGATCAGGTTGTCATTCTCGAAAAGGGCGCCAAGATCGCTCAAGTAGGCAGCCCCACCGAAATCATGGCAGCTCCTGCCAGCGATTTTGTGGCCAATTTCATTGGCACCGACCGTGGCAAGCGTGCGCTCACGCTCAAGAAAACCGCGAACGGCACGATTCTTGTCGACAGTGAAGGCCGCGGCGCCGGCGTTCTTGTAGGAGGGTCAGAGCTCGCGTGACCTGGATCATCAATAATCTTGATCTGATCTGGGGCCTCACGCTCGAACACGTTCGGTTGAGCATTCTGCCGATCGTTCTTGGCTTCCTCATTTCGATCCCCCTCGGGTGGCTGGCGTATCGCTTCAAGCTCACTCGGGGCATCCTGCTGACCCTCGCTGGTCTGCTCTATACGATTCCCTCGCTCGCGCTTTTCGTGATCCTTCCACCCTTCTTGGGCATTAGCTTCTTGAGCGAGCTCAACATCACGATCGGGCTCACGCTGTATGCCGTGGCGATCATGGCTCGCTCGGTGGCGGATGCTCTGGCCTCGGTTGACCCTGCGATCCGTCAATCAGCGACCGCCGTCGGGTTCGGCGGCTGGCGTCGTTTCTGGACAGTGGACTTTCCGCTCGCAGGCCCCGTCGTACTCGCCGGCCTCCGTGTCGCCGCGGTGTCGACGGTGAGTCTGGTTACCGTCGGAATCCTGATCGGTGTCGAGAGCCTCGGCTACCTCTTCACTAACGGCTTTCAGCGTCGCATTTTGGAAGAGATTTTCGCTGGCGTTGTCATGACCGTGATCGTCGCATTGCTCATTGACCGTGGGCTTGTGCTGCTCGGGCGGCTGCTCATGCCGTGGGCTTCTGTTTCGAAGAAGAAGTCGCCTGCTCCCGAACTGAAAGGAGCACCCGCGTGAACCTTCTCGCCGAAGCACTGCAGTGGCTGTTCTCTCCTGAGCGCCTTGAGGGCAGCAACGCCATCCCGTTGCGTCTCGAAGAACACCTCTTCTATACCTTAATTTCCGTCATTATCGCGGCGCTTATTGCAGTGCCTCTCGGCTTCTACATCGGGCACACGGGCAAGGGTCGCGACTTTGCTGTCGGGCTGTCAGGAGCGGCACGAGCGCTACCGTCGTTCGGGCTCATCCTGCTTCTCGTGTTGTTGATCGGTGTGACCTCGATCCAACTCCAGCTCGCCGCGATCACCGCGTTTGTGCTACTCGCTATTCCCTCGATTTTGGCCGGAGCGTATGCAGGAATTGAGGCGGTAGACCGTCGAGTGATCGATTCTGCTCGTGCAGTCGGCATGACGGAATGGCAGATCCTGTGGAAGGTGGAGGTTCCCCTCGGGCTCCCACTGCTGATCGGTGGGCTCCGCGCCGCAACCCTGCAGGTGGTCGCGACGGCAACTCTCGCGGCCTACGTGGGTCTCGGCGGTCTCGGGATATACATTTTCCGCGGGCTACCGCTTCAGCGCTATGACGAGATGCTGGGCAGCGCACTACTCATTGCGGCGTTAGCGCTCGTGCTCGATGGTGTTTTCGCACTCCTCCAGCAATTCGCGATTCCCCGCGGAGTTTCGGCTGGGCGTGCTAAAGATGTCCGAACGTCGTCACCTCGACGACGTCCGGTGGCAGCAAAAGTTGCCCAAGAAAGAAGAGGATAGAAATGTTCACAGCTAAGAACAAAGGCCGGCTCGCGCTTGGCGCCGCCGCGGTCGGGGTTGCAATTGCCCTGTCAGGGTGTGCAACTAGTGATCCCCTGGACACTGGATCGAGTGATGACAACGCCTCTAGCGACACCATCGTCGTAGGATCGCAGGCTTATTACTCCAACGAAATTATCGCCGAGATCTACTCGCAGGCACTCGAAAACGCCGGCTTTGATGTGGAGCGTCAGTTCCAGATCGGTCAGCGCGACGCCTACCTTCCTGCTCTTGAAAGCGGCGAAGTAGACATCATGCCCGAGTACACGGGAAACCTTCTCCAGTTCTACAGCGCCGACACCACGGCTACCGCTTCAGACGAGGTCTATGCAGAACTCGCTGACGCACTTCCTGAGGGTCTCACCGTTCTCGACCAGGCATCTGCCGCCGATCAGGACTCCTACAACGTGACTGCTGACTTCGCCGCAGAGAACTCGCTTGTCACGCTCGCGGATCTGGCTGGCGTGAGCGACCTCAAGCTCGGCGGCAACGCTGAACTCGAAGAGCGTCCTTACGGCCCCGCCGGTCTTGAAGAGACTTACGGTGCAACCGTCAGCTTCACCGCTACCGGCGACACGACCGTTGACGCTCTCGTAGCGGGAACGATCACCATCGCGAACGTCTACAGCGCCGACCCGCGTATCCAAACCGAGAACCTCGTGACGTTGGAAGACCCCGAGGGCCTGTTCTTGGCTTCGAACGTGGTGCCGATCGTCAATGCAGATATCGCTGACTCTGTTGCTGACGTGCTCAACGCTGTGAGCGCCAAGCTCACTCCTGAGGGCCTCGTTGCTCTCAACGTGCAGAGCACCGTTGACAAGATGTCGTCCGACGACATCGCTAGCGCATGGTTGAGCGAAAACGGCCTGAACTAACGCAGGCTAAAACACAACACACTGCTGGCTAGTCCAGCACCGAGGGGCGGATGCACGTGCATCCGCCCCTCGGTCGTTAACGCCTATTCGCTGTCCTGATGTTCCATGTGACGTTGTTGCGAGCGGTGCAGCAGTTTTTTGGCGATCACGGTGCCGATGGCGAGAACCGCGACGATCGCGACGAAGACGTAGCCCGCGTAGTGGAGTTGATCGAGAAGCTCACGAAAACTGCCTGCCGTGAGCGCGCCGACCGAAACGTAGGCGATCGACCAGATGCTCGTCGCAGGCACGGTCCACGCCATAAAGGTGCGGTAACGCATCGTGCTCATGCCCACTGTTACGGGAATCAGCGAGTGCAGCACGGGAAGAAATCGCGAGATGAAGACGGCAATGCCACCGCGGCGTCCGAGATAACGTTCGGCCTGCACCCAGTGTTGTTCGCCAATGCGTTTACCCAGCCGCGAGTGCCGAATCTTGGGGCCGAAATAGCGTCCGAGAGCAAAACCAACGCTCTCGCCAATGAGGGCTCCCACAATCACGACGGCGATCAGGATGCTCGCCTCGAACACACTGCCTACCGCGCTGCTCGCCACTAACACGACGGTGTCGCCGGGCACCAGAAGGCCAACCAAGATTGAAGTTTCCAACATGATGGCAACGCCAGCCAGAACCGTGCGCAGGACTGGGTCGACCGACTGCACCGTGTCGAGAATGTAGCTCAGCGCATCATTGACCCACTGACTGAAGCCACCAGCGGCAGCGATCGGCTCAGTGTTTAGGGCGAGGTCAACGAGATGCACAGATCGAGCCTAGCGAGCGAAGCCGAAAGCGAACTGGCTAAATACGCCGAGCCAGAGCGCCAAGCCGCGTGCGCCACTGTTCGAGGCGACCAGGCTTTTCTGCCAGCTCCGGGCCATCGATCCATTTCGAGACAATACGGATGCCGTGCAGGGCATTCACGACCCACACTTCGGTGCCCTCCAGCTCTGCCGGGGTCACTGCTTCTTCGTGAGTATCGAGCCCGAGCGCCCGCGCCAAGGTGAGGACGCTGCGCGCCGTGACGCTATCGATTCGCTCGAATTCTGTCGGTGGGCCGCACAGGATCTCGCCGCGCCACCACAACACAGCGCTATAGGCACCCTCGATGACATAGCCCTCGTCAGTGAGGAGTATCGCTTCGTCTGCTCCGTGGGCGCGGGCTCCCGCCTGCAACGCTCCCATCGCGTCGATATCGGGGCCCTTCACCGTGGGCTCAGTGCGCGGGTCATCACCCTGAAAGCTCGCAGCCGTAGCGGAACGGCGAAGTTCGGGATTCGCGCGCAAGCGCAGAAAGAACTCGGCTCCGCGGAGCTCTACACGCGGAAACCACGTGCCAGCGCGGGGGAGAGCGGCGATCGCCGCCGTGAAGAAATTGTCGGCAGTTTCTTGCTGGCTGGCGGGTACGGCATCCAGAAATCGTTGGCGGTGAAGATTGAGGGCGAGCACCGAACCTGACGTGACGAGCCACGAATCGGCAACGATCATCGGAACTGCCGGCACCTCCTGAGGTGAGATCTCGAGGAGTTTGTCGTTCTGCCACCGATATATTGCGTCCGCACTCATAGGCTTAGGTTATGCGCTCTCGCGTCTTGACTGCTGACCTGCCGCGCTGGGTTGATCCCGCGGCGGTGTTTAGCGAACTCATGGCACAGTGTGCTTCGGATGTTGCTGGCGCAGTCTGGCTCGACAGCGGTGCTGCGGCTCAGTCTGGGCGCAGCTATCTCGCTGTGTCGAGCAGAGCCGTGCTGAGCACTGATCTCAACGAACCTGTTTTCGAGTGGATGCGCCGCGAGTTCACCATTCCGGAGGTCGATCACTCCGCCGCCCCCGCTGGCTTCCGTTTGGGCTGGATCGGGTGGCTGGGCTACGAACTGCGCGGCGAATCCCTCGGTGTGCCCATCACGACACCCGCAGCGACCCCGGATGCCGCCTGGCTGTGGGTAGACCGCGTCATTGTTTTCGATCACGGGTCTCAGTCGCTGAGCCTGCTCGCTCTCGGCGAGAGTTGGACGGGAGAGCTCGCGCTGTGGCGCGAGCGTATCGCGGCGCTCGTAGAGACCGCGGCGACGCGCCCCACAGCTCCAGCCCCGGCGCCGCTAGCAACCTTTGGCTCGGCCCCAGCCCCGGCGCCGACTTCAGGGCCCGTGCCCATCGCCGTCTGGCGCGACTCCGACTCCGAGTATCTCGAGATGATCGCGGCCTGCCAGCGGTCGATCGTTGAGGGCGATGCCTATCAGTTGTGTCTCACGACGAGCGTGCACGTCGACCACGTGGCTGATCCGGTAGCGACGTACCTTGCTTTGAGGCAGGTAAACCCGAGCCATCACGGCGGCTTCCTGCAGGTGGGGGAGACCGCCCTGCTCAGCTCAACGCCCGAACAGTTCTTGGCGATCGATCCCACGGGGCTGATTGAGACGAAGCCCATCAAGGGTACCCGTCGCCGCAGCACCGATCCTGCGGAAGACCGGCGGCTTGCCGCCGAGCTTCTCGCGAGCGACAAAGAGCGCGCCGAGAACCTCATGATTGTGGACCTTATGCGCAACGATCTCGGTCGTGTCTGCGAGGTCGGGTCCGTTACGGTGCCGACGCTGTTCGCCGTGGAAAGCTACGCCACTGTGCACCAGCTTGTCAGCACCATCCGGGGTCAATTGCGCTCTGATGTTAGTGCCGTCGATGCGATCAGGGCATCCTTCCCGGCGGGATCAATGACGGGCGCCCCCAAACATTCGGCGACCCTCATTCTCGACACTCTCGAGCGTGCTCCGCGCGGCATCTACGCCGGGGTCTTCGGGTATGTGGGGCTCGACGGTGCCGTAGACCTAGCTATGGTCATCCGCTCCATCGTCATGGATGCTCGGGGCTCAACGATCGGCGCCGGCGGAGGTATTACGGCTCTCTCGGTGCCCGACGAAGAGCTCGCCGAGGTCAAGTTGAAGGCGGCCGCACTGCTGCGAGTGCTCGGTGTTCCGGCCGGCTAAGGGCCCGTGCATCCACTCTCGGCCGTAGTGAACGACCGGTCTACCGTGCGGCTGTGTACTGTGAGAGACGTCAACTCATAGACAATGGAATTGCCCGACACTTTTTGGCCCCCTCGAGCGCGGCCGTGAGTTGGGTAATCTTAGATCTTCCCTGTAACGAATTGAGAGTGTTTACGTGACTGAGCAGCCCAACTTTGCTGGTGCACACGACGACCGCGATGGTGCCTCGGACTACGATGTAGCCGCCATCCACGCCAAGTGGCAAGCCAAGTGGGAAGAGCTCAAGCCGTTCGCGACGAGCGACCCGGACGACAAGCGTCCGCGCAAGTACATTCTTGACATGTTCCCGTACCCCTCGGGCGACCTGCACATGGGCCACGCCGAGGCGTATGCCTTTGGTGACATCGCTGCACGCTACTGGCGTCAGCGCGGTTTCAACGTTCTGCACCCCATCGGCTGGGACTCCTTCGGTCTCCCCGCCGAGAATGCAGCCATCGAGCGCGGTATCGACCCTCGTGGCTGGACGTACGACAACATCGACCAGCAGAAGAAGAGCATGAAGCTCTACGGCGTCTCCTTTGACTGGGATCGCGTTCTGCACACGAGCGACCCCGAGTACTACAAGTGGAACCAGTGGTTGTTCCTCAAGATGTACGAAAAGGGCCTCGCGTACCGCAAGGATTCCTGGGTCAACTGGGACCCGGTAGATCAGACTGTTCTCGCGAATGAGCAGGTTCTGGCTGATGGCACGTCCGAGCGTTCCGGCGCCGTCGTTGTCAAGAAGAAGCTCACGCAGTGGTACTTGAAGATCACCGACTACGCCGACCGTCTTCTCGACGACCTCAACCAGCTTGAGGGTGCGTGGCCGTCGAAGGTTCTCACGATGCAGCGCAACTGGATCGGCCGCTCGATCGGTGCGGATGTCGACTTCGAGATCGAAGGTCGTGACGAGAAGGTCACTGTCTTCACCACGCGCCCCGACACTCTCTATGGCGTGACCTTCTTGGTCGTCGCCCCCGACGGTGATTTGGCTGCTGAACTCGTGGAGAACGCGAGCGATGACGTGAAGGCGTCATTCGCTAGCTACCTCGAGCAGACTCAGAAGCAGACGGAGATTGAGCGCAAGGATGCCGGTCGCGAGAAGACCGGTATTCCTCTCGAGCGCTTCGCCATCAACCCGGTCACGGGCGAGCGCATCCCGATTTGGGCTGCCGACTACGTTCTGGCTGATTACGGTCACGGCGCGGTTATGGCTGTGCCTGCCCACGACCAGCGCGACCTTGAGTTTGCGATCAAGTTCGATCTTCCCGTGCGCGTTGTGCTCGACACGAATGCGCCGATCACTGGTCTGATTCCTGTCCTCGAGCTTGACGAAAACGGCATGGCTATCCTTCCGGATGATCTGCCGCCCTTGAACCCGCGCGAGACAGGCAAGTCGCTGCAGGGTGATGGCCGCATGATCAACTCGGGCCCTCTCGATGGTTTGAGCAAGAACAATGCGATCAAGAAGATCGTGGAGCAGCTTGAGGCTGCTGGCGCCGGTCGTGCTGCGAAGACGTACCGTTTGCGCGACTGGCTGATCAGCCGCCAGCGTTTCTGGGGAACCCCCATCCCGATCATCCACGGTTCGGATGGCGAGCTGATTCCGGTTCCCTTCGATCAGCTGCCTGTTGAACTGCCGTCGACGGAGGGTCTCGACCTGAAGCCGAAGGGCAAGTCGCCTCTCGCCGCCGCCGAAGACTGGATCAACGTTGAAGACCCGCGCGATGGCAGCCCAGCTCTTCGCGACGCTGACACGATGGACACGTTTGTCGATAGCTCGTGGTACTTCTTGCGGTTCTTGTCGCCGAACGACTCTGAGCAGGCATTCGATCCCGCAGAAGCAGAGAAGTGGGCTCCGGTCGACCAGTATGTCGGTGGCGTTGAGCACGCGATCCTGCACTTGCTCTACTCGCGTTTCATCACCAAGGTGCTGTTCGACCTCGGCTACGTCAGCTTCACTGAGCCCTTCAGCGCGCTGCTGAACCAGGGCATGGTGCTGTCTGAGGGCAAGAAGATGTCGAAGCGCAGCCGCAAGGCTGTCACGTTCTCGGGCGAAATCGCCGAGCACGGTGCCGATGCGCTTCGTTTGACGCTGGCCTTCGCGGGCCCGCCCGAGGAGAACATCAACTGGGAAGACGTGTCGCCGGCGGCGTCACACAAGTTCTTGGCTCGCGCATTCCGTGTCGTGCGGGATGTCACGAGTGCTCCCGAGATCGAGTGGAAGACGGGCGACACCACGCTGCGTCGCGCCACCCACCGCTTCCTCGCTGATGGCCCCGGCCTTGCCGAGTCGTTGAAGTTCAACGTTCTCGTTGCTCGCATCATGGATCTCGTCAATGTCACCCGTAAGGCCATCGACACCGGTGCTGGCGGCGGCGACGCTGCAGTGCGTGAAGCCGCCGAAGTCATCACGATCGCCCTCAGCCTGTTCGCTCCGCACACGGCAGAAGAGATGTGGGAGAAGCTCGGCTACGAGCCCACGGTCGCTCTTGCCGGCTGGCGCAAGGCCGACCCGGCGCTCCTCGTTGAGGAATCGGTGACGGCTGTGGTTCAGGTCGATGGCAAGGTCCGTGACCGCCTCGAGGTTTCGCCCAAGATTGCGGGTGCCGACCTCGAAGCTCTTGCCATGGCATCCGAAGCTGTCAAGCGCACCGTCGGTGACCGCGAGATCGTCAAGGTCATCGTGCGCGCTCCCAAGATCGTGAACATCGCGACTCGTCAACAGCCCACCGAAGGCTAAGCCACTCCACACGTTGCAACTAAGCGCGCTCCGAGCAATCGGGGCGCGTTTAGTTTGTGCAGGTGGAAGAGTTTGAGCAGGCCCGTCAAGCGCGGCTACGCCCCCCCCCCCCCGTTTAGGGGTAGACAGCTCAGCAAAACCTGAGTTATTCTTCCAATGATGGCCGGTTGGCCACGATCAATGTAGATCAAATTGGAGGAAGACAATGGAAGAATTGGTCGCTCGAATCGAAAAGGACCACCTTGAAGCTTTAAAGCGCGTTGAGCTGGACTGCTGCTCAAACCCTGTCGCGACGTAGCAATAGTTGGGAGGGAGCGCTGACGCTCCCTCCCATTTGTTCGCCGAGGGACCAATAAAGGGGAGAAGATTGATTAGCGAAACATACAAACGAACAGCTCTATCGCGGATCGAGGGCAGGCCCTCCGAGACGTTGGAGCGTCAGTTGGGCGAGTGCCTAAAGTACTTGGCAATCGTATCGATGACCGAGGGGAGGCGAATTCCAGTTACCCCAGAGGTCGACGACGTGTGGCATGAACTGCTGCTTCAAACAAGCAGCTATCGTCAGTTATGCGGCTCGCTGCCAGGAAAAAAGTTTCTGGATCACGAATCGATAGACCCACTCTCTTACAACGAGCGAGTGGGAGATGCAGCCTTCGTGCGGGAATGGGTCCAATGGATTCCCGACTACGTACAAAGTTTCGGTCCTTTCACCGCTGAGGTAGCCCAAGATTGGAACGTTGTGCGATTTTTGCAGGATGAACTCGCAATGTCTCTAGACCAGATCAATGAATTTGGGGCAAATAGCGAAGCGATTGCCGTCGTACCACGAGATTCCCTGTGGTCCGCTCTTTCCTAACGCGAGGAAGCCTTGCAGCGTTGGGCGCGTTTATTCCGAGCGTTCGTCCTGTCCTCATTCTTGGCATATTGGTCGTTTCTTACGACGCATCTGTGCAGACAGTGGTGGGTCTTACTGGAACCTACTTTGGGCTTGCTCTCGTCCTCGTGGCCGGTTTTACGGTTTCGGCGATCTTCCGACTATCTAGATTGAAGAACGAGAGCGTCGAAGCCCTCCGGGCTCCGATTACCGAAGAGTTTCGACTCGCGAGTGGTGCAGCGGTGTCGTTGGGGGTTTTTGCGGCCGCTGGTGGGTTTCTATTGCCACTCGTTCTCAGTGTCGACCCGGTCCTGTTTCGTACGTATTGGTTCGGGGCTGCGTTGTCGCTCCTAATCTTGCCGTTTTCAGCAACCCTCCTTGGGGTCTATCAGACTCGGAATCGTGATGGAGAAAACCTTGCAATTGCGGTAACGGCTGCGCTTTTTCAGGTTCTAGTTGCCGTCTCTGTCGTTGCAGCGGAACTATCTTCTTTGAACGCGGTCTTAGTCATTGGGGTGAGCGGGGTGGTTAGCGACGTGGGTGCTCTGGTTTATCGGCTCAAGCGTTTGGGATTCGAAGAGGGTACTACCCGCCTTGTTTTAGCGGATAGCGTGCGCCTTTTTGTCGCCAGTCCTATACATGCTATTCGTGAGTTGCCCAGTCGGCTGAAACCAGCGCTTGATGGTCTTGTGCTCATGACAGTTTTCACTGTCGCGGGCACGGTCGCTGCAGCTAGCGGTCCGAGAGACGGAGCAGTTGTTGTGCTGGTGGTTGCGTTGATGCGGGCTGTAGTCATTCCGCTTAAGCAATTTGGATTGGTTGGAGGGCGACTTATCGCTCAAGCGGGAGGGACGCTGGCGGATGATCGGGCTAGATTCCTTCAGCTAACGGCGATAGCAACGGGGATCCTCGTATCAATTGCGGCGAGTCTATTAGTAGTTCGAGCCATAGCTACACCATTAAGCCTGATCCCTTGGATGATCGTTTCGATGATGGCGCTACAGCTTTGTATGGAGCCGGTCACAGGCTTCGGGTTTGGGGCGCAAAAAGTGCTGACATCCCCCACATTCGGCCTTAAGAGCCTCGTCGTTATTTCGTTGGGCTTGACCATTCCTGCGCTACTCACTCTTTGGCTGTTGGGCTTGGGATCCGCGGAATCCATCTGGGCGGTTGTATTTTTGGGAAGGCTAGTTTTCTTCTCGTCGCTCGTGATTAGGCTTGCAAACTTGTCATCAGCTTCACAGCTCAGAAGATGAAAAGTCGAAAGGAGCAAGTATTCGCGTTGCCGCCGAAAGGTGTCTCCTTCGCATTGCCGAGTGAGGACTTTCCTGAAGAGCTGAAGAAGCAAGTCGCTAAGCGCATGGTAAGTCTCGAGTGGAACAAATACATAGATCCAGAATTGAACAATGCGCGTCGGCAGCTTAGCGACGCTTTCGCGACCGCTCCAGAGTCTCTCATTTTTACCCATGGTTCAGATGACGCAATAGACAGAGTGGTCTCGGGCATGAAGCCAACCTTTGTCCTGCTGCCCCGTGGTGGTTACCCCGGATACTCGCGTTCTGCGGCCAGTTCGGGCTCGCGATCGCTGGTTTATCACCCTGAATCAACATCAGATGTGCTGGTCGGCATGCTTGAGGGTTGCGTTGGCACAACGCTGGTCTTTTTGTGTTGGCCAGGCAATCCACTAGGGAATTATGATCAGCTCAATGGTTTGCGTGAAATCGTGGCCAACTCGGATCGTGTCGTCGTGGACCTCACATACCTAAATCCGTTGACAACGGAGTTCGTGGCTATTCTGCACGGGATCATTCAAGCTGGAGCCTGCGCGGCCTTCAGCTTCTCGAAAACACTCGGCCTCGCGTCTGCTCGTCTTGGGGGGATTGTGTTGCCCGAAGGGCATCATGCAGTTCTTTCCCGCGGCGAACATTTCCCGTGGACTCTATTCCAGCTTTGCGCCTTAGAGACGGCTCTCTGCTCCGAACCGGAGACGAAGCAACTACTCGCTCGAATGGTCACGAACCAGAAAAAAGTCAAGGCTGCACTCATTTCTTCTATCGAGGAAGTGGGCATTCCAGTGCGAAATGCAGATGCTGACAGCTTTCTAAGCGTCGACTTGGCGAGGCTAGCTGGGGGTGTCGAGGTCGGCACCTTGAAGTTCCCCGTCGGTTCGAAGCAATATCCTTCCCTTGACGTGTTGAGGCTTGACGTGTCGCAGGCGAACGTCTCTTGGATGCAACAGGTTAAGGCCGCGCTGACCTAATCGTTGTTCCTGGCGGCTTCACCTTGAAGGGAAGGTAGCGAGCAGGCGTGGGCGACTCGTCAACAGCCCACCGAAGGCTAAGCAAGTCCACACGTTCAACTCAGCGCGCTCCGAGCGATCGGGGCGCGTTTAGTTTGTGGGGGTGGAAGAGTTTGAGCAGGCCCGTAAAGCGCGGCTACGGGTGCGCGTTGGCGCTGTCATCGTGGTGGTGCTCGTTGCGCTCGGCTGCGCCGTGCTCGCGACCGCACTCACAGGCAGCCCCACTGCCGTAGAGATTGCGCGCGGCGAACTGGGCTCGGGTGACGACGTGTTCGTGGTGGAATCGCCCGCGCTATTTGTGCACGTAACTGGGGCGGTGGTGCGCCCGGGGCTCTTCGAGCTGGCCGAGGGATCACGCGTGATCGACGCGATCGCTGCCGCTGGGGGTTTCACCGAAGACGCGAAGCAGGATCAACTCAATCTGGCACGTGTGTTGACTGATGGAGAGCAGTTCGCCGTGCCCGCAGCTGGCGACGAGGCTGCCGCGGCCACGGCATCCGATGGACGAGTCAACCTGAATACCGCGGATGCCGCTGCCCTCGATACGCTGCCTCGTATCGGGCCCGCGATGGCCGCTCGCATTCTGGCATGGCGTGAGGCAAACGGGCGCTTCACGAGCATCGATGATCTGCGCAACGTCGCCGGAATCGGAGACGCTACCTTCGACGGGTTGCGCGACCTGGTCACGGTATGAATCTCGACCTGCGGCTCAGCCTGCCCGTAGCGGCTGCGTGGCTTATTGCCGTTGTCGTGATTGGGGTGCCGGGGTGGGCGCCTGCTGTCGCCATTGCATTGTGGCTTGCTGCCGGGGCGCTCATTGCGGGTGCGCTGCTGAGCCAACGGCGTTTTTTCGCGAGCGTCGCCTTGGGATGTGCTCTGGCCGCGTTGTGCTCCACGTCTGTCGCTGTTCATGCTGAGACACGTCAGCCCGAAGCGCTGGGCGAGCTGGCTGCGCAGCACACGACGGTTACTGTCATCGCGACAACCACCTCTGCCGTCAGTGACAGCGCCGACTTCTTTCAGGCAACCATCACCACTCTCGAGGCCGACGGCGAATCAACCCAACTCGAGTCGCCCGCTCTGATCTTCACGGAACGTGGCGGCTTTGGTGGGGTCGATGCCGCGCCTGATGCACCGAAGCCCGGTCCAAACACATCGAATACCGACGACGAACCGTGGGGGATCGGCGTCACATTCACGGTCACGGGTACCTTGGCGAGCACTGCCCCGGGCGATGGGCGGGCAGTGCTGCTCTTCGCGACTGACGCGCTCGAGTGGCGGGCCGATCCTGACTGGCAATTCGACTGGGCGAATCAACTGAGACGCACGTTTGCGGCCGCCACCTCGTCGTTGCCGGGTGGTGGTGGGGAACTTCTGGGCGGGCTCGCCATCGGCGATACCAGCGCCGTGAGCGATGATCTGGATGCCGCCATGAAGACAAGTTCGCTGAGTCACCTCACGGCGGTCTCGGGCGCCAACTGCGCGATTGTCGTCGGGCTAATCATGGCTCTCGGCGGCAGGGTCGGTGCCCAGCGGGCTGTGAGGATCGGCATCTCGATCCTTGTGCTGCTTGCATTCGTGATTGTTGTCACTCCCGATCCGAGTGTGCTGCGCGCAGCGCTCATGGCAACGTTCGTGCTGATCGCGCTGGGCAGCGGCAGGCCGATCCGAGGAATGGCGGTGCTGTCACTCGCGACGATCGCGCTCCTCGTCTTCGACCCATGGCTATCACGCAACTTCGCGTTCGTGCTCTCAGTATTCGCCACGGCAGGTCTCCTGCTCTTTGCCGAGCCGCTCGCGCAGTTTTTGGGGCGTTGGATGCCGCGGTGGCTGTCACTGGTGATCGCCGTACCGTTGGCCGCCCAGCTGGCCTGCCAGCCCGTGCTGCTCCTGTTGCAGCCCTCGTTGCCCACCTATGGAGTTCTCGCCAACGTGTTGGCGGCACCCGCAGCGCCCATCGCTACCGTGGTTGGCCTCGCGGCCTGCGTGGCGCTTTCCGTGATTCCGCTGATCGGATTAGCGCTCATGTGGATTGCGTGGCTTCCCTCCGCCTGGGTCGCGGCGGTGGCGGAGTACTTTGCAGAAGCGCCGTGGGCCCGCATCCCCTGGTGGGACGGTTGGGTGGGCGTCGTGACGCTCAGCGTCCTGACGGCGCTTCTCCTCGCGGCCCTCGTGGCCAGTGGAGTCTGGCGGGCCCACGCGCTGAAGTTGCTCGCGATCGCAACCACGTGTGCGCTTGCTGTCGTGGCGGGCTCAGCCGTGAGCGCCGCCGTGACCTGGCCGAGGGACTGGCAGTTCGCGCAGTGCGATGTCGGGCAGGGAGACGCGGTCGTCGTTCGCAGCGGCGGCACAACGGCACTTATCGACACCGGCGCTGAGCCTGAACTTCTCGAAAGTTGCTTGGAACGGTTATCAATAGACCACATCGACCTGTTGGTATTGACCCATTTCGATCACGACCATGTCGGCGGGACTGAGACAGTCGTAGGGCGGGTTGGCGCTGCCGTGGTTGGTCCGGTCAGTTCACCAGAAGACGAGGCTGTGCTGGAGGCTCTCGCGGCCGCAGGGGCAGCGGTAACGGAGATTCACGCGGGAGACCGTGGTCAGCTCGGGGAACTGCAGTGGAGCATCTTGTGGCCGACTGCGCAACTGTCCGGCATAGAACCCGGAAATGACGCCAGCGTAGTCATCGAGTTTCGTCCGCGAGCCGATTGCGTGGAGCAGTGCCTCAGCGCCGTGTTCCTCGGCGACCTTGGCGAGAGTGCTCAAGCGCGACTCATCGCGGCTCAGACATTCAGGCCAGTGGATGTCGTCAAAGTCAGCCATCATGGCTCTGGCGATCAATACCCGGCCCTCTACACCGAACTAAAGGCCACCCTCGGACTCATCGGAGTCGGAGCGGACAACGGCTACGGGCATCCAACCGCTGATGCCCTCGCCATGCTCGACGATGCAGGCACCGCGGTGGCGCGGAGTGATCGTGATGGCCTCGTTCTGGTGTCGCCCGCGCGCCGGCCTGGCGTGGTTGTGGTGTGGTCGAACGGTGCTGGATCTCCTGCGGGGTGAAGGCGTGGCCACGCCAGGTGCAGCGCGTCGCCGGCGCTGAGGCAGCGGAGTTTCTCTCACAAGAGTTCGAGCCACTAAAGTGAGAGCCGTTGCAATAGTGCAGTCGTTCGGGATTAGCGCCGGCGATACAGGGAAATACCGGTTTGTAAGGGGTTCGTGCGTGCAGGACGAAAAGAAAAATGTCGAACGCGCCTACCTCATTCACGTCGCGGCAGCCACGCTCCTTGTTTTTCTCGCTGGAGTCTTCGCTGCCGCTACGACGCCCTACTTTGGTGGTCCCGACGAGCGCAATCACTACAATTCGGTGGTTCGTGTGGTGGACGGCGGAGGGTGGCCGCTCCCGTACGAAGCAGGAATTGAACCATCCGTACATCGAGCGTGGCTCGAGTCGGGGCGAACTCTCTCGAACGTGCCAGCAATCGATCCAGTTCCACTCGCGACTGACCGTTCTAATGTGCTCGCTGAGTTCGACAACGACATTTCTGATATCGACAACATGGTGCAGCATCCACCGCTGTACTACTTCCTCACGGCGGGTGCCGTTGCTGCAACCGGTACGGATAACCTGCGGTGGGATCAGGCTTTTCTCCTGATGAGAATTTTTTCGGTCTTCTTGGTGAGCATTTCGGTGCCGGCCATTGCCGGTACGGTTCGGGGTCTCACGCGATCTCGATCGCTCGGAATCATCGGCGCGTACAGTCTCCTGACCATCCCGTTCTTCGTCGGTTTCGCAGGGTTGATATCGAACGACACCCTTCTGGTTCCTACGATCAGCGGAGCACTCTACCTTCTCGTTCGAGCGTGGCGTAAACCCCATCAGATGGTGGGATTGTTCATCGCCGCAGGGTTCGTCTTTGGCCTTGCTCTATTGACGAAAGGATTCGCGCTGTTTGCGATTCCGCTCGTGTTCGGTCTCTCACTTGTTGCTGCTTTTCGCAGCACTCCGCGGAGAAAGCACTGGTTATTGCTGGGCTTTATTCCATCCGCGGTTGCTGCGCTGGTCGGCGGCTGGTGGTGGATCCGTAATCTCATTCTGATTGGCTCGATCCAACCGAGTGTCGCGGGCAATCTCAGAACACCGCTGAGCGAACCACTCGCCGATATCGACGTCCTCAAGTACTTTGCCAAGTTCTGGCTGCGCTTGAACTCGCTGTTTTGGGCTCGGGGGGTGCGTCCAGAAGATGGTGGTCAGACTCTGCCGGTGGTTCTAGTGGCAATCGCTGGTCTCGTTCTCGTGGCTGCCGTGATCATCGTCGTGTTCTATTCACGCAATCGCGCTATCAGCCTTCTTCTCTTGTCGTTCCCCGCAATCGTGATCGCCGTACTATTTGTGAATTCGTACAGCGTCTACGAGACCTACGGCGTCGCCGAACGCGGAGTGCAAGGCCGCTACGTCTTTGGCGGCATCGTGGCCTACTCGATGGTCTTCGCGAGTCTGTGGGGGATCATCGGGCGAAAGTTGGCGCTTCGGGCGCGGTCAGTGGCATTCACCGCCGTGATCCTGGGCAGCTGGCTCATCGCTTGGGCCCATAACTGGTGGCTATTGCTGTCGTCATGGCCGAACCGCTATTCCTCGGACAGCGGGGCTATCGACGCCGCCACAGCATATTTCGATCTCCCGACCTTCGCGTACTTCGCTCTCACAGCGGCAGCGCTCGTCACCGTTGCCCTCGCCTTGGTGTTGGGTTCGCGCCTCGCACCGGGCGCAGGATTGGCCGCAGATTTCAGCGATGACCAGATACTGGAAGCTGAACCGCGCGTACTGAACGATGACTCGGCGGAGGGCGGAGCGCGCAAGTAAGCGGGCACGGCCTCGGCACCATACCGCTGTCGGCCATTCGCCCGCGTCTACACTCTTCGGCCAAAGCGGACAGCGACGATGACTCCTGGCGTGGTTTTCGTGTGGTCGGAGAAGGATGTGGGCGCCCGGCATTAGGCTGGGTTTGCAGTTCTAATTGAGGAGTCTTGTGGCCGCCAGAACCCCCGCCCGATCGCCGGCAAAGTCTAAAGTCGCGATCCCGCAATTGGCGTGGAACAAGGTGCGCCCAGCTCCCATTGTGCTTGTCAGCGGCACCGAAGGTTTCTTGGCCGATCGTGCCATCCGCATGCTGCGCGACACCCTCAAAGTCGAAGACCCCAGCCTCGAGGTCAACGACCTAGAGGCAGACCACTACGGTCCGGGCGAGCTCATCAGTCTCGCGAGCCCGTCACTGTTCAGTGAGCCCCGGATGATTCGGGTCACCAACGTCGAGAAGTGCACGGATGCATTCATCACCGAAACGCTGTCCTACCTCGAAGCGCCGGCCGACGACACCTATCTAGTGCTTCGTCATGCCGGGGGAGTGCGCGGCAAGAAGCTGCTCGACGCAATCCGGGCGGGCAAAGGCGGTGGCATCGAAGTCACGTGCCTCGAGCTCAAAAAGGATGCCGAGAAATACGATTTCGCATCCGCCGAGTTCGCAGCACAGCGTCGACGGGTTACCCCCGGAGCGCTCCGAACGCTCGTCTCCGCCTTTTCCGCTGACCTCGCGGAGCTCGCCGCAGCCTGTCAGCAGCTACTCGCCGACGACGCCGATGAAATCAACGAAGCAACAGTCGCCCGCTATTACTCGGGGCGAGTTGAAACGAGCGCGTTCAAGGTCGCCGATTCCGCGATCGCCGGGCGTTCTGGAGAAGCTCTCGTGCTTCTGCGTCACGCGCTAGCTTCAGGCGCCGACCCGGTACCAATCGTTGCCGCGTTTGCTTCGAAACTGCGCACCATGGCCAAACTTTCCGGAGGATCAATGTCTTCCGGCCAGGCCGCCAAGATGTTCGGGATGGCCCCCTGGCAAGCCGATCGGGCGATGAAAGATCTGCGGGGCTGGAGCGATGCGGGGCTGGGCTCCGCCATTGAGGCAATTGCCGATACGGATGCTCAGGTGAAAGGTTTGGGGCGCGACCCTGTCTTTGCGCTGGAACGCATGATCTCTGTGGTGGCCGCGCGCGGCATCCACTAGACCGACGGAGCCGCGACACTGCGTCATCGCAGCATTGCAACGTCGCGCTTAACCACGAAAGCCCCTCACCGCGAACGATGAGGGGCTTTCGTGTGTTCGGCGTACTGCCGATCAGAGGTCTTTAGAGTGCTGCAACCTGCTTGGCCATTGCCGACTTGCGGTTGGCTGCCTGGTTCTTGTGTACGACGCCCTTGCCGGCTGCCTTGTCGAGTGACTTGGAAGCGAGCTTCAAGTTCGCGAGAGCGGCGTCTTTGTCGCCGGCCTTGATCGCTGCGCGCGTTGCGCGAATAGCGGTCTTGACTTGGCTCTTGACCTGGCGGTTGCGATCTTGTGCCTTCTTGTTGGTACCAATGCGCTTGATCTGCGACTTAATATTTGCCACGTGTATGTGCTTTCTTGTTTGTGGATCAGAGATGGTGGGCGGCCGTGGAAGAGAATCGACGTTCTGATTCCCGGCCGCGATGCGCATACTGTTCGACGAAGAACCTTATGCATAAGCCAACAGGCAACGTTACCAGCGCTGTGGAGCTATGGCAATTGCAGAGCAAACCTGCGCGGTGTGCTTGTCGGCTTGTTACAGACTACTGACCATGAGCGCCTCACGTTCTGTGCCACGCCTGAGTCCCCGAAGTGCACCGCAGCACTGCCAGTCTGTCCGGAGCCTCGGCTGCCGAGTATCCGGTCGTCCCTCCCTGTTTTTCGGGGGTTACCCCGCTACCCGGTCCGGTTCTGTTTTTCTATCGTGGAGGTATGACTTCTTCACACGCTTCTTCCACTGTCGTAGTTCCCGAATCCGCAGCAGCGGAGGCTCCCACCTTTGATGAGCGTGCCGAGCTGGCGGCTGGCCCTGATGGGGCGAGCGATGCGTCGGCCGATCCTGCAACCGATTCACAGCTTCCGTCGACGTCGACGTCACCGCAGCCCGCAGCTTCCACTCCCGTGGGGAAGTCGAGTGCTCGCACGATGAGCATCCTCGCTCTCAGCCTCGGTATTGCGTCGGTCTTCTTCGCGCAGACCATCGTGGTGCCTTTGGCTGCCGTGATTCTGGGCGTTTTCGGCCTGCGGGATGAACCAACCGGGCGCGGTTTCTCTATCTGGGGCATTGTCTTGGCGTGTGTAGCAACGTTCGGCTGGGTCTTTATTGTTATTGCTGGCGCCCTTATTTCCTTGCCCTTTATCCTTCTCGGCGCCGCACTTTAGGCGAATCGCAGTCCAGCCCGCACCGGTAACGGCGCGGGCTTTGGCCTGTCGCAGCGGTGGGTGCGCGCAGGATCGTCGGCTTCATGGGAGAATTGGGCGGATGTCTCCTCGCGCCTCTTACACACTTGAGCCTGCTTCGACCGATCCTGCGTTTATCCGCAACTTTTGCATCATCGCGCATATCGATCACGGCAAGTCCACCCTCGCTGACCGCATGCTGTCGGTCACGGGGGTTGTTAGCGACCGCGATATGCGGGCGCAGTACCTCGACCGCATGGATATTGAGCGTGAGCGCGGCATCACCATCAAGAGCCAGGCTGTGCGCATGCCCTGGTCCCTTACCGATGAAAACGGCAAGGAGCAGTCCTACGCGCTCAACATGATTGACACTCCCGGCCACGTTGACTTCACCTACGAGGTCTCGCGTTCGTTGGCGGCCTGTGAGGGCGCAATTCTTTTGGTGGATGCGGCCCAAGGTATCGAAGCTCAGACTCTCGCCAACCTCTACTTGGCGATGGAGAACGACCTCACGATCATCCCCGTGCTCAACAAGATCGACCTTCCGGCGGCTGATCCCGACAAGTATGCCGAAGAAATTGCAGGCCTCATCGGTTGTGACCCCTCGACCGTTCTTCGCGTCTCGGGCAAGACCGGCATGGGCGTTCCCGAGCTTCTCGACGAGGCAACGCGCCTCATCCCGGCCCCGGTCGGTGACCCATCGGCTCCTGCCCGCGCGATGATTTTCGACTCGGTGTACGACGCGTACCGCGGCGTCATCACGTACGTCCGCATGATCGACGGCAAGATGTCACCGCGCGAGAAAGTCATGATGATGTCGACGAAGTCGGCGCATGAGTTGCTCGAGATCGGGGTGAGCTCGCCCGAACCGACCCCGACGAAGGGGCTCGGCGTTGGTGAGGTTGGTTATCTCATTACCGGTGTGAAGGATGTTCGCCTGAGCAAGGTCGGCGACACGGTCACGAACTTTGCCAAGCCGTCGACGCAGCCGCTCAAGGGTTACTCCGAGCCGAAGCCGATGGTTTTCTCGGGTCTGTACCCGATCGATGGTTCCGATTACCCGGTGCTGCGTGAGGCTCTCGACAAGCTCAAGCTCTCGGATGCTGCGCTGGTTTACGAACCCGAAACGTCTGTGGCGTTGGGCTTTGGTTTCCGTTGTGGGTTCCTCGGCCTGCTGCACTTGGAGATTGTGCGCGAGCGTCTTGAGCGTGAGTTCAATCTCGACATGATCGCTACGGCTCCATCCGTTATTTACGAAGTAATGGGCGACGACAAAAAGTTCACGACGGTCACGAACCCGAGCGAGTTCCCTGGCGGCAAGATCGCAAGCGTTTCTGAGCCGATGGTGAAGGCATCCATTCTGACGCCGAAAGACTTCGTCGGAACGGTCATGGAGCTCTGCCAGTCGCGTCGAGGCACCATGCAGGGCATGGAATACGTCGGCACCGATCGCGTTGAGCTGCACTACACGATGCCGCTTGGCGAGATCGTGTTCGACTTTTTCGATCACCTCAAGAGCCGCACTCAGGGCTATGCGAGCCTCGACTATGAGCCCAGTGGCGACCAGGAAGCTGACCTGGTGAAGGTAGACATTCTTCTTCAGGGCGAAGCGGTTGACGCGTTTAGCGCGATCGTGCACCGCGATAAGGCGTATGCCTACGGCGTGCTGATGACTGAGCGTTTGAAGAATTTGATTCCGCGCCAGCAATTCGAGGTGCCGATTCAGGCCGCGATTGGTGCACGCATCATCGCCCGTGAGTCGATCCGCGCGATGCGCAAAGACGTTCTCGCCAAGTGCTACGGCGGTGACATTAGCCGTAAGCGTAAACTCCTTGAGAAGCAGAAGGAGGGCAAGAAGCGCATGAAGATGGTTGGTCGTGTCGAAGTTCCGCAGTCCGCCTTTATCGCTGCGCTTTCCGGTGAAGTCGAAGCCGGGAAAGAGAAGAAGTAGACCTATGGATGCCCGCACCTACCCCAATGCGCCCGTCACGTACGGAGCGGTAGGTGCCACGCGCGGCAGCACTTTCACGGTGCTGCCTCCCGCTGGTTTCCGTCGTGTGCAGCGAAGTGCTCGCATCGGGCATGGTGAGCAGCGCTGGGCTTTTGCTCGCGAACAGATCCTTACCTGGGGCGTAAAGCGTCGCAGCGGGTTTGGTGTCACGTTGTTGCCCCGCGATCCACATGGCGAACTTCGCGATCTCTCCGCTGATAGCGCGGATCACCCTTTCGTTCGTCCCGGCGACACCATTGTGCTCTCGGTAGGCCGTGGGCGGTACACAGCGCACGAGCCGGTGCGCGTTGTGTATGTCGTTGATGACCCCACGGTTGCTGGCTTTGCCTATGGAACCCTTGAGGGCCATCCTCTGCGCGGTGAAGAGTCGTTCATGATCGAACGTCGCGACGACAACTCGGTGTGGATGACGGTGCGTTCGTTCTCGCGGCCGGCATCCTTCAAGTGGATGTTGCTCTCACCTGCTTTACGAATCTTTCAGTACCTCGTGGTGAGCCGCTACTTGCGCGCCCTCGCGGGAGCAATTCCCGCGAAGCTGCCGGGTGAGCAGGATGGCGCTGCGCCGATAGAGCCTGCGGCGTAGCTCGCAACGCTAGCGGGCAAGTATGCCCTCTCGCACAGCGCCTACCACTAGCCGCGCGTTGCTAGTCCGTCGATAGCGCCGAGCACATCGTCGAGGCCGTTCTCGAGGTTTTCGACAACGACGAGTGCACTGGTTTCGCGGAGGTCGGCGATGCTATAGGTGCCGGTAGCAACCGCGATAAAGGGGATGTTCGCAGAATCCGCGGCGAGGCCATCATTCGGGGTGTCACCAACGATCACGCTGGGTTGGTCTCCGAGCACGGTGGCGACGAGCGCGGTGAGGTGATGGCGGTCGGGGGAGCGATCGCCGAAGAACGAGGTCTCCCAATTGAAGTCTTCTGCGGCATAGCCTGCAGCAAGAAGCTTGACGCGGGAATGCTGATGGCCATTGCCGGTAAGGAGCGCGTTTGCCCAGCGATGGTCGGCGGCGGCCCGAAGTGCCTGTGGCCCTCCGGTAACAGCGGAACGCACGTAGCCATTGTCGTGCAACGCCTGCGTGCGCACATCGAGCTCGGTGAGCACATCGTCGAGCAGAGTGGCGGCATATCCGTTGAGCACGAGCAGATCGGTGAGGATCTGTCCTTCGGTCTTGCCGTGGGGGTTTGTGATGAGCTTCGCGGGCGCAGCACCGGTGACTCTGGTGAATGCATCGAGGTAGACGGCAGCTCCGTCGGTCGAGTTATGGATGAGCGTTCCGTCGATGTCCCACAGGATGTGCATAGTCACTCATCCATGCTCCCATGTCCGGGGTGCGACAATTGACGTGTGCCCGCATGTCATAGTGTTGGCACGCTTTCTTCACCGTGTGTTAAGGGGATTAGTTCGTGCCAGGTGCGTTGCCGATTGCTGATCCTGCCCCTCTAGACGGGGCGCTGCCCGAGAGTGTCGCGGTTGACTCTGCGAACCGCGACTGGAGTGTGTACATTCACGTGCCGTTCTGCCGGGTTCGTTGCGGGTATTGCGACTTCAACACCTACACGGGTGAGGAGCTGCGGGGAGCGAAGCGCTCGGACTATGCCACCGAGGCGGTTGCTGAGATCAGGCAGGCATCCACGGTGCTGTCGGATGCGGGCGTTGCGCCCCGAAAAGCATCAACCGTTTTCTTTGGGGGTGGCACGCCAACGCTCTTGCCCGTTACTGATCTCACGCGGATGCTCGCTGCGGCCCGGGACACCTGGGGTTTCACGGATGACGTCGAAGTCACCACCGAAGCTAATCCTGACTCTGTCGACCGCGACTACCTTCTCGCTTTGAAAGAGGCCGGCTTCACGCGGGTATCCTTCGGCATGCAGTCCGCGGTGCCGCATGTGCTTGCTACTCTCGAGCGCACTCATGATCCTGAAAAAGTTCCTCACGTCGTGAAGTGGGCGCGCGACGTTGAGCTCGACGTGAGTGTCGACCTCATTTATGGCACGCCGGGGGAGTCGCTGGCTGACTGGGAGCGTTCGCTCGATCACGCGATCGCCCAAAACCCGGACCACATCTCGGCGTATGCGCTCATTATCGAAACGGGCACGAAGCTAGCCGCCCAGATCAAGCGTGGTGATGTCGCCCCCGTTGATGACGACCTGCAGGCCGACATGTATGAGCTGGCAGACGCGAAGCTCGCCGCGGCCGGTTATGACTGGTACGAGGTCAGCAACTGGGCCAAGCGTGATGCGAACCCGGCGATCAGTCACGTGAGCCGCCACAATCTCGGATATTGGTTGGGCAACGACTGGTGGGGTGTTGGCCCGGGTGCACACAGCCACGTGGGCGGGGTGCGATGGTGGAATGTGAAGCATCCGGCAGCCTATGCCGATCGAATCGCAGCCGGTCACTCACCGGGGGCGGGTCGAGAGACGCTCGCAGATTCCAGTAAGTATCTTGAGCATGTGCTTTTGCGTGCTCGCGTTCGCAACGGTCTGACCACGGCGTCGCTCGATGCAGAAGGCCGCACGGCGGTTGCCGGTCTTATCGCGGATGAGTTGGTGGAGGCCAGAGCCGCTATCGGTGGAACTATTAACCTCACGCTTAAGGGGCGCCTGCTTGCGGATGCCGTGGTACGACGATTGCTAGCAGACGCCCCTGTTTAGAGCGACACGGTGAGTGACACTGTGTTAGAGCGCCACCGTCGAGTTACTTAATGAACTCGATGGTCAGCGGGTACTTGTAGGCCTCGCCCTTGTTAGCAGCGACGGCGGCGATGATGCTGAAAATGATGATTACGATGCCGACACCGATGATCAAGAAGAGGCCGATGAAGATCGTGGTGAGGACGACACCGATCGCGTAAGCGATCGCCATCGTGATCTGGAAGTTCAGTGCGGTGCGGGTGTGGGCCCGCACGAACGGTCCGCGGTCCTTGAGTACGAGGTACCCGATAAGAGCGGGAATGAAGCTGAAGAAGATTCCGCCGACGTGAATCAGTGTCGACCAGAGCTTCTCGTCGCTCGGACTCATCGGTTGGATCGGCGCGTACGGCGAGGTGGGTGGTGGTGTGGAATCTGACATGACTCCATTAAACCCTGCATTGGCTCAAAGCGTGCATTGGGAAATGAGAAAGCCCCGAGAGCCGAAGCTCTCGGGGCGAAACCCGATCGGTCTAGCCGATGAGGGCCATTACTGCGAAGAAGACCCTACTTGATGAGGCGAAGTGCGAAGGGGTAACGGTAGTTTGCGCCGTCCTTCGCTTTGGTGAAGCCGATGATCGAGAAGATTACCGACACGACGAAGACGATCGGGAGCAAGATAGCGCCGATGAAAACGGCTACCAAAATGTTCGAGATGATGTAGGCGATCGCGATGGTGATCTGGAAGTTCAGCGCTTCTTTGGCTTCAACGTTGGTGAAAGCACCGCGGTCTTTGAAGACCAACCAGATGATCAGAGAGGGAAGGAAGCCGATGATTCCGCCCAAGTGAGCGAACGATGCCCACTGGTTGTCTTCGGTTGCGGTCAATTGTGCGGCCGGCTGCGGTGCTGCGGGCTGCGGGTTTGCGTCAGTCATGTGTTCGTGCCTTTCAGGTGAACGAGGGAACTTCCCGGGTTTCATCAAAGTGCTCGGTGTCACACCTGAGCATTTCCACAGAAAGGTAGCGCTCAAGTACAAAGACACGCTAGCGGTATGGCACGCGCGGTGCAACGGGTGTGTCGCGGAGTGTCGAGTAAGATTGGCAGTCGAACGGATTGAGTGCCAATCAGGAAAGGTGGGTGGTGGCATGGTTTCCGCCCGCGGACTTGACGTGCTTCGAGTCATCGTGCAGGACTACGTTGCTACGCGCGAGCCTGTCGGTTCTAAGTCGATCGTTGAACGGCATTCTTTTGGAGTGTCAGCAGCGACGATTCGCAACGACATGGTTTTGCTCGAAGACGAAGAACTTATTACGGCGCCGCACACCTCGTCGGGGCGTGTGCCCACCGATAAGGGCTACCGTATGTTTGTCGACCAACTGGCTGACTTGCGACCCCTGACGAGCGCGCAGCGTCAAGCAATCGAGTCGTTCCTCGGCCAAGCTGACGATCTGGATGACGTGCTTGCGCGTTCCGTTCGCCTGCTGTCGCAGCTCACCAACAGCGTCGCTCTCGTGCAGTACCCATCGCTGGCAACGGCCAGGGTGCGCCATGTGGAGCTAGTTCCGCTCACGGCGACGCGGATCATGACGGTGTTTATCACCGACGCTGGTCGAGTCGAGCAGCGACTTATTGATCTCCCAGAGGCGCTTGATGAGGTGTTCTTGGGCGAGTTGCGGGCGAAACTCAACTCGGCTCTCAACGGGCAGTCATTGCCCGAGGCTGCTGAGCGACTTGCAAGTTTTGCTGAAATTTTCCCAGCTGAACGCCGTCCTTTTGTCGCTCAAGTGACGTCAAGTTTGGTGGAACAGGTGTTGGCTAACCGTGCCGACAAGCTCGTTTTGGCTGGCACCGCAAATCTTGCACGAACCGAGCAAGACTTTACCGGCAGCATTTTTCCTGTACTTGAGGCAATAGAAGAGCAAGTAACGTTGTTGCGCCTCTTTGGGGAGATGGAAGTAGCAAATGGATCAGTTTCTACTCGCATCGGGCGAGAGAACGCAGAATTTGGACTAGAAGAGACATCGGTCGTCACGGGAGGGTATTCCTCCTTCGGCGGCGGTGTTTCGCGGTTGGGCGTGCTTGGCCCAACGCGAATGGATTATTCGAACAACATGGCAGCGGTTCGCGCGGTAGCGCGGTACCTGTCACGACTTTTGGAAGAAAACTGAGCTCGTAAGGAGCAATCGGAACTTTGGCAGATCACTACGAAGCCCTGGGCGTTGCGCGCGAAGCGACGCCAGAAGAAATCAAGAAGGCATACCGCAAGCTTGCTCGCGAGCTGCACCCTGACGTGAATCCGAGCGCGGATGCGTCGGAGCGCTTTAAGTCGGTGACGCATGCGTACGACGTATTGAGCGATCCGCAGCAGCGCCAGCAGTACGACATGGGCGGCAGCGGCGGAGGATTCGGCGGAGCCAACTTCGGTTTCGGCGACATCTTCGAAACGTTCTTTGGTGGCGGCGGTGGCGGCCAGACCGCTGGTCCTCGTTCGCGTCGTGAGCGTGGCCAGGATGCTCTGCTGCGCATTGAGGTCAGCCTCAAGGACACGATGTTTGGCGTCACGCGCGATATCGAGGTCAACACTGCTGAACTCTGTGAGACCTGCGAGGGCAGCTGCACGGCTCCCGGAACCTCGCCGATTCGCTGCGACATCTGTCAAGGCAGCGGCCAGATTCAGCGCCAGGTGCGCAGCCTTCTTGGCAACGTCATGACGTCAAGCCCCTGTGGCACATGCCGCGGCTATGGGAACATCATCGTGAATCCTTGCGCTACGTGTGCAGGCCAGGGCCGTGTGCGAGCGCAGCGCACGATCTCGGTGGATATTCCTGCCGGCGTCGAGACCGGTCTGCGCTTGCAGATGCCCGGTCAAGGTGAAGTTGGCCCCGCTGGTGGCCCGCACGGTGACCTGTTCTTGGAGATCAAGGTTCGCCACCACGACATTTTCAGCCGTTCAGACGATGACCTGCTTGCGACCGTTGAAGTGCAGATGATCGACGCGATCATGGGTACCACGGTC
This sequence comes from Salinibacterium sp. SWN248, assembly GCF_015864575.1. Classification (GTDB taxonomy): domain Bacteria; phylum Actinomycetota; class Actinomycetes; order Actinomycetales; family Microbacteriaceae; genus Rhodoglobus. The sequence goes on from NZ_JADYWW010000001.1 coordinate 1,512,162, forward strand.
ATGCTTGACGGGCTTGACGGCGAAGTCGAGGTAGGCATCAAGCCGGGAACGCAGAGTGGCGAGGTGCTCACGGTCAAGGATCGTGGAATCACCGCCCTTCGCGGTGGCGGTCGTGGTGACTTGCGATTGGGCATCCAGGTGGTTACGCCCACCAAGCTCAGCGGTGCGGAGCAGACCTTGTTCAAGCAACTGGCTGCTGTACGCAAGAGCAAGCAGCCGCATTTCGCCGAATTCCAGCAGGGCTTGTTCGCGAAGCTCCGCGACCGGTTCCTGTAGGTCGCCGTGGCTCACCTCTATATCGATGAGGAGCTCGGTGACACGAGTGTCGGCGATACTGTTTCGCTCGGCAATGCTGAGGCGCGCCATGCGGTCACCGTCTCGCGGTTGAAGGTTGGCGAAGTCATTGCCATCAGCAACGGTGCGGGTCTCGTGGTCTCCGGTCCGGTTGTCACGGCGGAACATACGCAGCTCACGATTGAGGTTGCCGAAGTGCAGCAGTCGCCTCGGCGTACCCCCGCGGTATTCCTCGCGCAGGCTCTTGCCAAGGCCGACCGTGATGAGCTCGCCGTGCAAGTGGCCACTGAGCTGGGTGTCGACGGTGTTATTCCCTGGTCGGCCGCACGCAGTATTTCGCGCTGGCAAGGCCCCAAGGTCGCCAAGGGGCGCGACCGCTGGGCAGCAATTGTGCGGGAGGCGAGCAAGCAGTCGTTGCGCACGTGGCTTCCTGACGTGCTCGATCTTGTGACGACAAAGCAGTTGGCAGCGTTTGCGTCAACGACGCGGATGCTCGTGCTCGAACCTACTGCGACAGAAACGCTTGCGGACCTCGACGTCGACGACCGTGACATCGTTCTGGTGGTGGGGCCGGAGGGTGGTGTCGCGGATCACGAGCTGGCGCTCCTTACGGCGGCCGGTGCATCCACGATTCGACTGGGTAGTGAAGTGTTGCGCACCTCAACTGCGGGCCCGGCAGCTTTGGCGGCTTTGAACGTCAAGCTTGGCCGTTGGAGCTAGAGGTTTAGGCTAGAGACATGTCTGATTCTCCCTCGATCTTTACGAAGATCATTGCTCGCGAAATTCCCGCCGATATTGTCTTCGAGTCAGATTCGGTGATCGCTTTTCGAGACATCGCCCCGCAGGCGCCCGTGCACCTGCTCATTGTGCCGAAGACCGAAGAGTTCGCCAACGTGACAGAACTTGCTGCTGGCAACCCTGCACTTTTGGCCGACATTGTCGCGGTGGCGCAGAAGCTTGCCGACGATTACGCAGGCGGACAGTACAGACTGATTTTCAACACCGGCGAAAACGCTGGTCAAACCGTTTTCCACGTGCACGCACATGTGCTCGGCGGAAACCTCGAGGAAGGCACCCTTGGTCACTCGTGACTCTGAGTCCGAACGTTCTACAGACCGCACAAGCGTCTCGATTGAAGTAGACGGTGTCGCCATGGTGCGACTACTTGGTCCGCAAGATCGACTCTTGCGAGTGGTGGAGAGCAAGTTTTCCGACGTTGAAATGCACGTCCGCGGCAACGAAATCACTCTGAGCGGTCCACCAGAGTCGGTGGAATCCGCTCAAGAACTCGTGGATGAACTGGTCACTATGGTGCGCGGAGGACACGACTTGGGCGAGATTGAGGTCGACGCTTCGGCGCGCATCCTGCGACAGAATCAGGGCAGCCCGAAAACGCTCCTTGGCCAAACAATCCTCACGGCACGCGGAAAGGCGATTCGCCCGAAGACGCTTGGTCAGTCGCAGTACGTCGACGCGATGGACAACAATACGATCGTGTTCGGAATCGGCCCGGCCGGCACCGGAAAGACGTACTTGGCGATGGCCAAGGCCGTGCAGGCGTTGCAACGCAAAGAGGTTGACCGCATCATCCTGAGCCGACCCGCCATTGAGGCGGGGGAGCGTTTGGGATTCTTGCCCGGTTCGTTGACCGACAAGATCGACCCTTATCTGCGTCCGCTCTACGACGCGCTCAACGACATGATGGATCCCGAACTTGTGCCTAAATTGCTTGCAGCGGGCACTGTTGAGGTTGCCCCGCTCGCCTACATGCGCGGTCGCACGCTCAACAACTCATTCGTTGTGCTCGACGAGGCCCAAAACACTACGCCGGAACAGATGAAGATGTTCCTCACGCGTCTCGGTTTCGATTCCCAGATGGTGATCACCGGCGACATCACGCAGGTCGACTTGCCCGAGGGGGCAAGCGGACTCAAGCTCGTCTCGAACGTGCTTCGCGACATTGACGACATCCATTTTGCTGAATTGACGAGCGCTGACGTTGTGCGTCATAGCCTCGTCGGGCAAATCGTGGACGCCTACACAACCTATGACGCTGAGAAGCAGCGTGACGAATACAACCGCAAAAATCGGTCGCCGAAGCGCAGCCGCAACCACGAGGGACGCTAGCGTGTCGATTGAGATCAATAACGAGTCAGGCGTCGACGTCGACGAGCACGCCTTCCAACGCCTGTGCACCTTTGCGCTCGACCAGCTTCACGTGCACCCGGATGCCGAGCTCGGCATAGTCTTCGTCGACGAGGCCGCCATGGAGCAGCTTCACGTGCAGTGGATGGACGAACCAGGTCCCACCGACGTCCTGAGCTTCCCCATGGACGAACTGCGCCCCGGCACAGAAGACCGCCAAACCCCCGCGGGGTTGCTTGGCGATATCGTCGTCTGCCCTCAGGTTGCGATTTCGCAGGCCGAGACCGCTGGTCATTCGCCGCTCGACGAAATGCTCTTGCTGACGACTCACGGTTTACTTCACCTGCTCGGCTTCGACCACGCAGAACCGGAAGAAGAGAAAGAAATGTTTGGCCTTCAGCGCGAGATTCTGTCGGGGTTTGCCCTTGCAGACCGAAATAAGTAGCCGGTCATGCTGATCGGCATTTTTATCACCGTGGCGATCCTGCTGGTGTCGCTTGGTGGTTTGCTCGCGGCCGCAGACTCGGCGCTTACGGTGATGAGCCGCAGCGATCTCGTCGAACTTGCGGGGCGCAGTCGCGCCCAAAAATCCATCATGGCGATCTCGGTTGACACTGGTGCTCACATCAACGCGCTCAATTTCATGCGCATTGTTGTGGAAACCACGGCGGCAGTATTGGTCACCCTCGTCTTCGCGTCTGCGTTCGAGCAGTGGTGGCTCGTATTGCTTCTCAGCGCGCTCATCATGACCGGGGCATCGTTTGTGCTCGTCGGTTCCAGCCCCCGCAGTGTGGGACGCGCGCACTCTCGCAAGGTGCTGCAGATCTCGGCGACGTTGGTGCGCAGCATCCGCGTCATCCTTGGTCCGATTGCGGATGCGCTGGTGGCGCTCGGTAACCGAGTGACGCCTGGTCGTCCCCGCACGGCAACCTTCTCGAGTGAAGAACAACTGCTCAGCATGGTGGATGAAGCCGCCGAGCACGAAGTTCTTGATCAGGATGATCGTGACCTCATCCACTCGATCTTTGAGTTCAACAGCACCGTGGTGCGTGAGGTCATGATTCCGCGCACCGACATGGTGACGGTCGAGGCCGAGGTCACGGCCAGTGCTGCCATGGGGCTCTTCTTGAGCCGTGGTGTATCGCGAGTGCCAGTGATCGGCGAAGACATTGATCAGGTGATGGGCGTGCTCTACCTGCGCGACGTTGCCCGTGTCGTCTACGAACAGCCGGCAGAAGCCGACAAACTGACGACTCAGGAACTCGCACGACCGGCGCTCTTCGTGCCCGAGTCGCAACGTGCCGATAGTTTGTTGCGGCAAATGCAGCTCGAATCGAACCACTTGGCCATGGTCGTCGATGAGTATGGTGGAATCGCGGGGTTAGTCTCGTTGGAAGACCTCATCGAAGAACTTGTTGGTGACATCTCTGACGAGTACGACCGTGAAGTTGCCGAGTTCGAAGAGTTGGCTGACGGAACGTTCCGCGTGAGCGCGCGACTACCGATCGACGAGCTGGGTGACCTGTTCGGCCTCGAACTCGACGATGACGAAGTTGACTCGGTTGGTGGACTCATCATGAAAACGCTGGGGCGACTGCCGGAGAGCGGTGCTGTTGCGCACTACTCCGGGCTCGTGCTCACCGCAGAACGTACCGAGGGGCGTCGCAAACGCATCAGCACAGTGCTGGTATCGCGAGACCCTTGGCTTGATAATCAGCAAGACCCACGCTCGAATGAACGAGAGAACGGTGAATCACAGTGACCGACGCCAGTGAATTCAGAGCAGGATTCGTGACCTTTGTAGGTCGACCCAACGTGGGAAAATCCACACTGACGAACGCGCTCGTGGGGGAGAAGGTGGCAATTACGTCATCGAAGCCGCAGACCACCCGCCGCGCCATCCGCGGGATCGTGCATCGTGAAGACGGCCAGCTCATCATCGTGGACACCCCCGGTATGCACCGTCCGCGCACGCTGCTCGGCGAGCGACTCAACTCAATCGTGCAAGACACTCTCGGCGAAGTTGACGTTATTGGCCTGTGCATTCCGGCCAACGAAAAGATCGGTCCAGGCGACCGCTACATCAACGAACAGTTGGATTCCTTCCCTCGCGCTAAGAAGGTCGCGATTGTCACGAAGATCGATGCGTCGTCGCGCCCCGGTGTTGCCGAGCAATTGAAGGCCGTAGCGGAACTGCGCGACTGGGACGAGATCATTCCGATCTCGTCGTTCGACAGCATCCAGCTCGACATCCTCTCCACCGAGCTCGTCAAGCTCATGCCGGTCTCCAACGCCCTCTACCCGGATGACGCTGTCACCGACGAGTCGACGGAGTCGCGCGTTGCTGAACTCATTCGTGAAGCCGCCCTCGAGGGCGTTATGGATGAACTGCCGCACTCGATTGCCGTCACTATTGACGACATGATCGAGCGCGACGACAAAGACCTTCTCGAAGTCTTCGCCAACATTTTCGTCGAGCGCGATAGCCAAAAGGGCATCATTATCGGCAAGGGTGGCGAGCGCCTTCAGGATGTTGGGGCACGCGCTCGTGCAGAGATCGAGAAGCTCGTCGGCAAGCAGATCTTCCTCTCGTTGCGCGTAAAGGTTGCCAAAGAGTGGCAGCGTGACTCTAAGCAACTGGGCCGCCTCGGCTTCTAAGTCGCGGTTCTGTAACCAATCACTCGTTGCGGCGCGGGCAGTGCTAGTCTGAAAATGTGTTGTTCGGTCTGCTCCTCCTTAGCTGCCGCGACGAGTCCTAATAGAGGCCTCCCTCGTCGCGGTGTTTGTCATTGGCTGACCAGATCCGTAACGAGTGGCCCACAAGGCTTTGAGAACAGCAGGAGCACACCATGAAGAACAATCAGTCCGCATCATCGATGCCGATCCACAAGTACCGTCCGTATCACGAGATCATCCCTGTTGATCTGCCGGACCGCACGTGGCCGTCCAAGCGCATCACCGAGGCACCCCGCTGGTGTGCCGTCGATCTGCGCGATGGCAACCAAGCTCTGATCGACCCGATGAGCCCCGAACGTAAGCGCATTATGTTCGATCTGCTCGTAAAAATGGGCTACAAAGAGATTGAGGTTGGCTTTCCCTCGGCCAGCCAGACCGACTTTGATTTCGTTCGCTCGCTCATTGAGACCAACGCGATCCCGGATGACGTCACCATTCAGGTGCTCACGCAGGCTCGCGAAGAACTGATTGTGCGCACCTACGAGTCGATCAAGGGCGCTAAACAGGCGATCGTTCACCTCTACAACTCCACGAGCGTGCTGCAACGTGATGTCGTGTTCCGCAAAGACAAGCAGGGCATCATCGATATCGCCCTCAACGGCGCTCGCATCTGTAAAGCATCCGAGGCAATGGTTCCTGAGACCGACGTCTACTACGAGTACTCGCCCGAGAGCTACACCGGCACCGAGCTCGAGTTCGCGGTTGATATCTGCAACCAAGTGCTCGAAGTCTTCCAGCCCACGCCGGAGCGCAAGGTCATCCTGAACCTGCCTGCCACCGTCGAAATGGCTACCCCCAACGTCTACGCCGACTCCATCGAGTGGATGTCGCGCAACGTGAATCACCGTGAGAGCGTCATCATCTCGCTGCACCCGCACAACGACCGTGGAACCGGAATCGCTGCGGCCGAGCTCGGCTACATGGCTGGCGCTGACCGCATTGAGGGCTGCCTGTTCGGAAACGGTGAGCGCACCGGAAACGTTGACCTCGTCGCTCTGGGCCTCAACCTCTTCACGCAGGGCATCGACCCGCAGATCGACTTCAGTGACCTCGACGAGATTCGCCGCACCGCTGAGCACTGCAACCAGTTGAAGGTGCACGAGCGCAGCCCGTGGGCTGGCGACCTCGTCTACACGGCCTTCAGCGGATCGCACCAAGACGCCATCAAGAAGGGCTTCGAGTCGATGGCGGCTCAGGCCGAACGCGAGGGCAAGCACGTCAACGAGCTGGTCTGGGCTGTTCCGTACCTGCCGATCGACCCCAAAGATGTTGGCCGCGGCTACGAAGCCGTCGTGCGCGTGAACTCGCAGTCAGGTAAGGGCGGCGTCGCCTACCTACTCAAGACCGACCACAATCTCGACCTGCCGCGCAAACTGCAGATCGAATTCAGCGGTGTCGTTCAGTCGAAGACCGACTCCGAGGGTGGCGAGGTATCGAGCGAACAAATCTGGACCTCGTTCCAGGATGAATACCTGCCGGCATCCGCAGATCACGCGGACCAGAAGTGGGGGCGGTACGAACTGCTCGCTACTCGCGCGACGAGTGCCAACGATGGCGAAGTGAGCCTTGAGGCTCGCCTGCGCGTCGACGACTCCGAGATCGATGCCAGTCACGTCGGAAACGGCCCGATTGATGCATTCTTGGGAATGCTGTCCGCTCAGGGCCGAGGCATTGAAGTGAAGCTCTACGACTACGTCGAGCACACCATGAGTGCCGGAAGCAATGCGCAGGCTGCTGCCTACGTTGAGCTCGACATCAACGGCCAGCGTCTCTGGGGCGTTGGCATCGACGGGGATATCTCGCGGGCGTCGCTCAAGGCGATCGTCTCAGCGGTAAACCGTTGGGTGCGTGCGACCCAGAACGCTCCCGAATCAGAATTGGTCGCAGGCTAGGTCTGCGCTTCACGAATGCCCGGCAGCTCAGCGCTGCGGGGCATTCGTGCGTTAACAGCGGTACTGCGGATGAGCGTGGGGCAAAGGTTTGCTGGCAGGCTCACGCGAAGCTTGGCTAGCGTGGCGGGCGACGGAATTTGGGAATCCCGTTGATGGTGCGCTGTTCGGGAAGGGTCCAGTTGAAGAGCACTGCGAGCACACGCACGCCCACCGTGATCCCGACGCAGATTGACGCGGCGAGAAGAACGGGAACGTCAAAGTTGCGCATGATTACCAGACTCGTTGTGCCTGATACCGCGGCCACCGCGTAGAGCGACCCCACGTGCATGAGCGCAATCGGCATTGAGAGCAGCATGTCACGCAGAATGGAACCACCGACGGCGGAAATGACCCCCACAAAAATGGCCGGCACATCGGGTAATCCCATTGCAAGCGCTTTGGTAGTGCCGATCGCGCCAAACAAGCCAATCGTCAGGGCATCGAGCAGCGTAACGAGCGGACCCAACCGGGCGATGAGGCGTTCGAGCAGCATCCCGAAGAGCGCGGCCCCGGTCGCGACCAGGAGGTACCAGTTGGTGGAGAGCACGGCGGGCACTTCAGAAAGCACGATGTCGCGCACCATGCCACCGCCGAAACCCGATGAAATGCCAATGATGGCGACGCCGAGGAGATCTAGACGGCGATCACGAAACTGGGCGGCAAACATCGCGCCCTGCATTGCTCCGACGCCGACCGCTAACAGCCCCGCCCACAGCGGAATCTCGAAAGTCTCGTTCACGCACCATTCGTACCACGCGCGGGCCGGGCGGCGCAGTTGTGCTCTGGGCAAGCCTGCAATCGCCGGGTGAACCGCTAGTGCCGACCCGCCGCGCTGCCGACCAGCCGCACTGCTGCTGCGCTGCTGCTGCGCTGCCGACGTGCTTCCCTCGCCCTGCCCCTGCCCCTGCCGCTGCCGCTGCCGCTGCTGCCGCTGCCGCTGCTGCTGCTGCTGCTGCTGCTGACGCGCCGCCGACGTGCTCCCTCGGCCACGCACCCACTCGGCGCCGCGCGCACTTTCGGCCCGGCCCACGTTGGAAACTCAGGAAAAGCGGTCGGGCGGAGTGTGAGAAGCCCGAGTTTGTGCGCTTCGGGATTCGGAACTCGCGTCGATCTCCTGAGTTTCCGACAGGATCGACGTTCAGAGCGGCACACGGCCCGAAGCGTCAGGGCGAGGCTGCGGCGTTCTCCGCATACCGCGCGAATGTCGTGTGGCCAGCACCTGAGGGCGTGCCGAGGTGGTCGCCGCGAGCGAAAGACCGTCCGACGGGGCCGGGTAGGGGCAGCGCCCGCGTCGGGCGGCGGCGGCCGTGCGCGACATTCCACTGCCGCGCCAGCTCACGGAATTCCAGCTGTTCTGGGCCTGCGAAGTCAGCGACGCGTTGGGCGGGACCAGCATCCACGAGTTCGACTAGGCGCGCGGCGACTTCCTCGACGGCGACGGGCTGCATGGTGAACGCGGGCACGATCGTCACCGGAGACCATCGCTGAGCTCTCAACAGCCCGGCAACAAAACTATGAAACTGGGTGGCGCGAAGGATCGAGTAGGGAGCCCCTGACGCGGCGATCAGTTGCTCGCTGAGGTGCTTGTCGCGGTAGTACGCGAACGCGTGTTTATCGACGCCGACAATCGACATGAAGATGAGGTGCTCAACAGGATGCGCAACGAGGGCATCTAGGAGATTTTTGGTGTGCTGCGAGTCGTGAGCATTCGCGCCCGAGGCAAGGTGCACGACCGTGGTGACTCCGGCGAGAGCATCCGACAGTCCGATGCCGGTAGCGAGGTCTGCGACGACGGTGTCTGGGATGTCGCTGGAGCGGCGGCTGAGCGATCGCACGGGCTGGCCGGCGGCGCGGAGTAGCTCCACGGTTGGTCTGCCGAGGGCGCCGGTCGCGCCGGTAACGAGAATCATGAGATCGCCTCCCTGCGGCAACGGGCATGGGGTGCCGGCGATCACCGCTGTGCACAATGTACCGCGCGCAGAGCTCCGGGGGCAGGGCGCTGAGTGAAACGGCGTCTCTGCGGGCCGTCGTTCAGCAAACTTGCGACAAGCGGAGGATACTTGTGGAGTGCCAACTTATCGTGATGAAGCCGTCGTGCTGCGCACCCACAAGCTGGGGGAAGCTGACCGCATCGTCACCATGCTGTCGCGTGAGCACGGCAAGATCCGCGCGGTAGCCAAAGGGGTGCGTCGTACTGCCTCCAAGTTTGGGGCGCGGCTGGAACCCTTCATGGTCGCCGACATCCAGTGCTATATCGGGCGCAGCCTCGACATCATTCAGCAGGCTGAATCGTTGGGGTCGTATGGCTCAGAGATCACGGCCGACTATGCGAGCTACACCGCGGCGAGCGTGATGGTCGAAACCGCTGACAAAGTCACGGATGACGACGGCTCGTTGCAGCAATACCTTCTGCTGGTCGGCGCGCTGCGGTCTCTGTCGCGGCGCGAGCACAACCCGAGTCTCACCCTTGACTCGTACCTCTTGCGTAGCCTCTCGATTGCGGGCTGGGCGCCGAGTTTTGTCGACTGCGCGGTGACAGGCGCTCCCGGGCCGCATTCGGTTTTTGTGGCGCAAATGGGTGGTGTGGTTGCCGACGAGGTTGCCCCGCCCGGTTCGCCGCGACTCAGCCCCGACACTCTTGAACTGCTCGGCGCGTTGCTCGCCGGCCAGTGGGATGTCGCGGAAGCCTCGGAAGAACGGTCGCGTTCCCAAGCAAGTGGCGTCGTTGCCGCGTACACCCAGTTTCATTTGGAGCGCAGTCTTCGCTCCATTCAGCATGTGGATCGGAGCGCATGAGCCGCGTAGCAAAAACTCACAAAGATGCCGTCGAGTTTCGCCCGCTGGACTGGACGGGCATCCACCCTCCGGTGATGCCGAAGGGCTCTGTTCCCGAGCACATTGCGATCGTGATGGATGGCAATGGTCGCTGGGCGAATGCTCGCGGGCTGACGCGGGTGGAAGGCCACAAGGCGGGCGAGGCGAGCCTGCTCGATGTGGTGGCTGGTGCCATCCAGATCGGTGTCAAACATGTCAGCGTGTATGCCTTCTCGACCGAAAACTGGAGTCGCTCGCCCGAAGAAGTACGCTTTCTCATGGGCTTCAACCGCGATGTGCTGCACCGTCGCCGAGATCAGCTCAACGAGTGGGGCGTACGCGTGCGGTGGGCCGGGCGACGCCCGCGCCTGTGGACCTCGGTAATCAAAGAGCTGCAGTTTGCCGAGAAGCTCACGGAAAAGAACAGCACTCTGACGCTCACTATGTGCGTCAACTATGGCGGCCGTAACGAGATCGCGGATGCCGTGCGTTCGATTGCTGATGACGTTGCGGCGGGAAAATTGAAGCCGTCCGCCGTCTCAGAGAAGCTCATCCAGAAGCGTCTGTATCAGCCTCAATTGCCTGACGTCGACCTGTTTGTGCGGTCGTCGGGGGAGCAGCGGATGAGTAACTTCATGCCCTGGCAGAGCGCGTATGCCGAGATGGTCTTCTTGGATACGCTGTGGCCAGATTTCACGCGCGAAGATTTGTGGCGTGCAATCGAGATTTACGCTGGCCGCTCGCGCCGCTTCGGTGGCGCAGTCGATGCGCCGACGGGTGAGGCTAGCTAACACCACTGCGTATTTCACGGCACTTCTCCCTGCGATCTCTTCGGGGGAGCTGAACCGTTGGTGAGCGCTAGTCACCCCTTTTGGTCAGGGTGACTTTAAGGTGTATTCTGTGTTCAGGTCAGCATGACTCTTACCGAAGGGAGTGGCGATGCAACAGAGTGAGCAAGCAATCTCGCTCGCGGTGTCCACCGTGATTTTTGCGCTGCGCCCTATTCCCGAGTCGGGGGAGAGCGCGCTGTGGATTCCATTGGTGCGTCGCACCCGCGAACCCTATGCCGGTCAGTGGGCGTTGCCCGGTGGTTGGGTTGACAACCACGAGAGCCTCGAAGACGCAGCCGCGCGCAACTTGCTTGAGACAACAGCTCTCGAGCCGGCTTACCTCGAGCAGCTCTACGCCTTCGGCGATGTTGAGCGTTCGATTGGATCTCGCGCGGTGTCGATTGTCTACTGGGCGCTCGTGCGCCAAGAAGAGGCAGACCGGGCTACCGAGGGTGAGAATGTGCGCTGGTTCCCGGCAGACAACCTGCCCGAGTTGGCGTTCGATCACAACGTCATCGTCGACTACGCCCTCTGGCGTCTCCGCACCAAGATGGAATACTCGCGCATCGCCCGGGCCTTCCTGGGGGAGACTTTTACTCTGAGTGAACTGCGCATTGTGCACGAGGCTGTGTTGCAAAAGCAGCTCGATCCCGCCAATTTCCGTCGTCAGATTGAGAATTCGGGTTCACTGGTTCCCACTGATCACGTTGTCTCGGGAGGGCGTCACCGGCCTCCGAGGTTGTACCGCTATGACGAGGGCGTTGAGCTCGTTGACAATGGCCCGCTCGGCCGCTTAAAGACAGGGAGCACTCGTGTCATCCATTGATTCGACTATTCAGCGCATCACGAAGACGGGCGACGGGGAAACCTGTGCGCCTGAGCTAGCCGATGGTCCGTGGACCTTCGATCTGGGTGTTCCGAGCTATGGGCCAGGGGCTTCGATGGGCGACGTCATCCCAACGGGAGCACCTCGTCAGGGCCAGTTGCCTGTCGAATATCAGAAGGCCTCCAACGAAGACCTCCACGCTCGCATCGTCGCTGCCAAAGCGACCCTCGGCGACCGTGCCGTCATCCTTGGCCACTTCTATCAGCGCGATGAAGTTGTGCAGCACGCCGACTTCCTCGGCGACTCGTTCCAACTTGCCAACGCCGCCCAAACCGTGCCCAACGCCGAAGCCATTATTTTCTGTGGCGTGCACTTTATGGCCGAAACCGCCGACATCCTCGCTCGCTCCGATCAGGCGGTCATTCTCCCGAACCTCGCTGCCGGTTGTTCGATGGCCGACATGGCCGACATCGATTCGGTTGAGGAATGCTGGGAACAGCTCACCGAGATCTATGGCACCGAGCCGGATGCCGATGGCCGCGTTCCGATCATCCCCGTGACGTACATGAACTCGTCTGCTGCGCTCAAGGGGTTCTGCGGTCGCAACGGGGGAATCGTCTGCACAAGCTCGAACGCCACTACCGTGCTGGAATGGGCGTACGAGCGCGGTCAGCGCGTGCTGTTCTTCCCCGACCAGCACCTCGGGCGCAACACGGCAAAGAAGATGGGTATTTCGACCGATCTCATGCCGATGTGGAACCCGAACAAGCCTCTCGGCGGTAACGACGCTGAGACCCTCAACGAAGCGAAGGTTGTGCTCTGGCACGGCTTCTGCAGCGTTCACAAGCGCTTCAATGTTGGTCAGATCGAGCAGGCTCGCGCTGAGCACCCCGGTGTTCGTGTGATCGTGCACCCCGAGTGCCCGATGCCCGTTGTGGATGCCGCTGACGAGGCGGGGTCGACCGACTACATCCAGAAGGCTGTTGCTGCTGCGACCGAACCGACAACGTTCGCGATCGGTACCGAGATCAACATGGTCAACCGTCTCGCTGCCGAGTACCCGCAGCACACGATTTTCTGCCTCGACCCGGTCGTGTGCCCGTGTTCGACGATGTACCGCATTCACCCTGGCTACCTCGCGTGGGTTCTTGAGGGGCTCGTTCGCGGCGAAGTGCTCAACCAGATCACTGTCGCTGACGATGTGGCAGTACCGGCTCGCGTGGCCTTGGAGCGGATGCTCGCCGCGAAGCCACCGGTAACGACGAAAGAAGCGTAACCATGGCACGGGTCATTGTTGTCGGCACAGGTATCGCCGGTCTCATCACCGCCTACCGCGCAAGTGCTCACCACGAAGTGGTCCTCGTGACCAAGTCGGAGCTCGCGGAGAGCAACACCAAGTACGCCCAGGGCGGTATTGCTGCTGTGCTGTTCCCCGATGACACCGTGGCCAGTCACGTCTCTGACACGATGATCGCTGGCGCAGGACTGTGCGAGCGGGATGCCGTGGAAGTGTTGTGCAGCGAGGGCCCGTTGCGCGTGCAAGAACTCATCTCTCTCGGAGTGGAGTTCGACCGCATTGCCAATGGTGAGCTCGCTCGGGGACACGAAGCGGCGCACTCGTCGCGGCGCGTCATCCACGCGGGCGGAGATGCAACGGGGCTTGCCATCGAAGTCGCCCTTTTGCGGGCGGTTCGAGCGTTGGCCGTCGAGACCTATGCGTACACGTTCATGCGCGATCTCGTGACGGAGACGGATGCTGACGGCACGCCGCGCGTCACCGGTATCGACGTCATTGCTCCCGACGGCAACTCGCGCGTCATTGACGGCGACATTGTCGTTCTCGCGAGTGGTGGAGCAGGCCAGCTCTACAAGCACACCACGAACCCGTTCGTCACTACAGGTGACGGTGTTGCTGCCGCCTACCGCGCTGGTGCCGCTCTCGCCGATGTCGAATTCTTCCAGTTCCACCCGACATCGCTCGCGGTGCCCGGCAACCCGCTCGTCTCCGAGGCGGTTCGCGGTGAGGGCGCAACCCTGCTCGACGAGAATGGCAAGCGCTTCATGTTCGACGTGCACCCCGATGGCGAACTCGCCCCGCGCGATGTTGTCGCTCGCGGCATTGCTCGCGCCATGGAAAAGCAGGGCGGGCGACCGATCATGCTCGATGCCACCGCCCTCGGTTCCGAGTTTCTCGCCACACGATTCCCCGGCATCAGCGAGGTCTGCGAAGAGCACGGCTTCGATTGGGGCACAGAACCGATTCCCGTGACGCCTGCTGCGCACTACTGGATGGGTGGCATCCGCACCGACATCGACGGCCGCACGAGCGTGCGCGGTCTCTATGCCGTGGGGGAGGCATCCTGCACCGGTGTGCACGGAGCCAACCGTCTGGCCTCCAACTCGCTGCTCGAATCGCTCGTTTTCGCCTGGCGTGCTGCGGATGCTCTCAATGAGCCCCAGCGGGCCATCGAGATTGATGCGCTCGAGCCGCAGTTCGAGATCACGGGCAAAGAGCCATTCACGCGCGATCAGTTGCGTGAACTGATGTGGAGCCACGTTGGTCTTGAGCGGGACGCTACCCGCCTCGAAGAAGCCTCCGCGATCTTGGCGAGCTGGCATTCCGAATCCAACACGGTCGAGGGCGCCGAGAACGCGAACCTGCTCGACCTCGCACGCCTCGTCGTCGTCGCGGCGCTCCGCCGTAAGGAATCGCGCGGAGCCCACGAGCGCACCGACTACCCGGAGACCCGCGAGGAGCTCGCGTTCTCCACGCGCTGGGCGGCAGTCAACGTAGCGGGCGACTTCATCCCGGCAGAAGACCAAGCAGAAACGATCAAGCGATGAATCAGCAGCTCGTTGACAATGTCATCCTGATGGCCCTCGCCGAAGATGCGCCGTGGGGTGACATCACGAGCGATGCGTTCGTGCCCGAAGACGCCACCGCCACCGCTGTTCTCAATGCGCGTGAGGCGGGGGTCGCCAGTGGCCTCGATGTCTTCGCTCGCACCTTCCAGCTGGTGGATGCTCAGGCTGAGGTCACGCTGCAGGCCAGTGATGGCGACTCGTTCACCGCCGGCCAGCAACTTGCTTCGGTGTCCGGTAACGCCCGCGCCGTTTTGCGGGCGGAGCGCATCGCTCTCAACCTCAGCCAGCGGATGTCGGGAATCGCCACCCGGACCGCGGCGTACGTCGCGCAGGTGGCGGGCACGCACGCGCGGGTTGTCGATACGCGCAAGACGACTCCGGGCCTCCGGGCTCTCGAACGCCACGCTGTGCGTTCGGGTGGTGGCCACAACCACCGCTTCAGTCTCTCGGATGCTGTGATGGCCAAAGACAACCACCTGGCGGTTCTCGCTGCGGCCGGTATCGAACTTGGCGAGGCCATTCGTCTCGCTCGTGCCCGGATCGGTCACACCACTCACCTTGAGGTCGAGGTGGATCGGCTCGACCAGGTTGAGACTGTCGTCTCGGCGGGCGTCGACACCATCATGCTCGACAACTTCTCGCTCGAAGATCTGCGTGCGGGTGTCGAGCTCGTGGCTGGCCGCGCCATCGTCGAGGCCAGCGGAGGCGTGAACCTCGATACCATTGCCGCGATTGCTGCAACCGGTGTCGATGTCATCTCGGTAGGGGCCCTCACCCACAGCGTTCGCTCGCTCGACCTCGGGCTCGACATTGCGGTGAGCGCCGCCACCTCATGATCTTTCTCGACTCCGCCGCAACCACACCTGTGCGCCGTGAGGTGCTTGAAGCGATGTGGCCGCTGCTGACGGGAGACTTCGGCAACCCGTCCAGCCACCACGAGCTGGGGGAGTCCGCGAAGCGGGCCCTGGATGCCGCCCGCACGAGTGTTGCCGCATCACTGGGGTGCCGGGCATCCGATGTCGTATTCACGTCGGGGGGCACGGAGTCAGACAACCTCGCCATCAAGGGCCTCGCGCTGGCCGAGCCACGCGGACGCCACATCGTCACGAGTGCGATTGAGCATGAGGCCGTGCTGGAGTCCGTCGACTATCTCGCGCGCATTCACGGGTTCGAAGTCACGGTACTGCCGGTGGACGCTCACGGTCTTATCAACCTTGACGAGGCTCGGGATGCCCTGCGCCCCGACACCACGCTCTGCACTGTCATGTATGCCAATAACGAGATCGGTGCTGTACAGCCCATTGCAGCGCTGGCTGAACTCTGCCGCGCCCAGGGGGTGCCTCTGCACACGGATGCCGTGCAAGCTGCCGGCTGGCTCCCTCTCGACGTTGCCGGGCTGGGCGTCGCTGCCCTCAGCCTGTCCGGACACAAGCTCGGAGCGCCCAAAGGTATCGGTGTGCTGATGGTCAAGGGGCGTCGCAGTCTCGAGCCCGTGTTGCACGGGGGAGGCCAGGAGCGCGGCAAGCGCTCGGGCACCGAAAACGTCGCAGGGGCTGTTGGATTCGCTCATGCCCTCGTGCTCGCCGAGACTGACCGGGCTGAGCGTGCGGTCAGGATCGCGCAGCTGCGGGATGACTTCGTCGCTGATGTGCTGGCGCGGGTTCCCGCTGCGATCTTTACAGGGCCAGCGTTGGCTGCCACACCCACCCGTCTCCCCAACAATGCCTCATTCTGCTTCCCCGGCACCAGTGGAGAATCCCTCCTGCTCGAGCTCGGTCGCGCTGGCATCATCTGTTCAGCCGGTTCGGCGTGTGCCGTCGGCAGCGACGATGTCTCGCACGTGCTGACCGCGATCGGCATTGACGAAGCGATCGCCCAAACGGCGGTGCGGTTTAGTCTCAGTGGGGATACGACAGCGGAACAGCTCGCCACGGTCGCCGCCGAGATCGAAACGGCCTACCGGGCGGTGCGCTCGCTCTCCGGGTAGCGCCTCGGCAGTACCGCACGCTCCAGTTTCGTAGTTACTCCTGCGCCGGGTAGTCCTTCAGGCCCCAGACATCTCCACCCAACGCGGTCAACGTTGCAATAGTCGTCGCCACGCTCGGGATCCGCGTTGCCCCCGGCTGAATGACGTACTGAATGGTGCGCTCACTCGAGGGCTGCGGGGCATGGATGCTCACGCCCTCCGGCAGCGTCAGTGACGACAGCGCCAGCTGGGGGAGAAGCGCCACCCCCAGCCCGCGGGAGACAAAGCTCAGTACCGCGAGAGCGTTATCCGTCTCCAACCCAATCTCTGGGGCGAAACCCTCGATGTTGCACAGGGCAAGCAAATGACCGCGACAGAGGGCACAGCCCGCAATCCACGCGTCGTTCGCAAGATCGGCCAGGCTCACACTGTCGGCATTCGCTAGGGGATGAGTGTCCGGAAGCACCAGTACCACCGGCTCCGTGAACAGCGGCACCGTCGTGTGGCCGCCATCACGCGACAAGTGCGGGTCGGCACGGTCCTCCGGGTACGAGAACGTAATTGCGAGATCCGCTGAGCCGTCCCGCAACAGCTGCAGCGCCTGCGGAGGCTCAGCCTCGACATAATTCACCGTCAAATTCGGATGCTGCTGCCGCAACTGACGAATCAACCGCGGCACGAGCGTCGACGACGCGGTCGGGAAAGCTGCGATGCGCACCGTTCCGCTCGAGAGGCCGGCTAACTCTGCGAGTTCGGCGCTCGCCGCATCCACCGCATTGAGTACAGTCACGGCGTGACTGGCGAGGGCGCGGCCAGCTTCGGTGAGGCGCACCCCGCGGCCCGAGCGCACCACAAGCGCGAGCCCGAGTCGCGACTGGGCGCGAGTGAGGTGCTGACTGAGGGCGGGCTGGCTGTAGCCGAGAACGCGGGCCGCTTCGCTGATCGTGCCGTGTTCAGAAATCGCGCGAACGATGCGCAGCGAGAGAAGGTCTGGCGTGGTGTCCATCGACCAAGCATAACTAAACGTGATCGTTGGTATCCCAATCATGCTCTTGTGGCATATATCCGGGCGCGGGAACATGGTGGCATGACCTCTCCAGCTCTGGCCAGCGCCATCGACAGCTTCGCGAACACCCGCGGGTACCTTTCCGCTGCCACCATGGGGCTCCCCACGTGCGCCGCCGTCACCGAGATGACTGAGAAGCTCGGGCAGTGGGCTACCGCAACCTGCAACCCCATGAACTATGGCGACATCGTCGAACGCACGCGTAGTCACTACGCGCGCCTCGTCGGCGTGGACACCAGTCGCGTCGCGATCGGATCACAAACCTCGGTCATGGCATCCCTCATCGCCTGCTCGCTGCCGGCCGGTTCCGAAGTGCTCGTCGTCGAATCCGACTTCACGTCAATCGTGTTCCCGTTCCTGCAGCACCGCGACCTTCAGGTGCGCGCCGTGCCCCTGGCCGAACTCGCGGATGCCATCACCGATACCACCGCGCTCGTCGCGTTCTCGCTCATCCAATCCTGCAACGGCAAGGTCGCCGATGTCGCGGCGATCACCGCCGCTACCGACCGTCACGGAGCTCGCACTCTCTGCGACATCACGCAGGCCGCCGGCGTTTACCCCGTGGATGCCAGCCAATACGATGCGACCGTGTGCCACGCCTACAAGTGGTTGTGTTCGCCTCGCGGCGTCGCGTTCCTCACAATCTCCGAGGATTTCGCCGAGCACATCACGCCAGTGCAAGCCGGCTGGTACGCGGGGGAAGACGTCTGGTCGAGTGTGTACGGCACCGACATGAACCTTGCGAAAGACGCTCGCCAGTTCGACGTGTCACCCGCGTGGCAGGCTTGGGTCGGTGCCGAGCATCCCATCGCCATGTTTGCTGACCTCGATATCGCCGAAGTCTGGGAGCACTGCACCGGCCTCGCCAACTTGCTGTGCGACGAGCTCGGAATCGAACGCCAGAATCAGGCCATCGTCACGTGGCCGGATGAATCGGGCGCCGACCTCGCCAAGCTGACGGCCGCTGGCATCACCGCCTCCGGTCGCGCTGGCCGTCTTCGCGCCGCATTCCACCTCTGGAATACCGAAGAAGACGTCGCGGCGGTTATCGCTGCGCTGCGTGTCTAGCTAAACTGGATGTCCGCCGACCGTGCATCCAGCTCGGCAGACTATTGGAGTTTCTGTGGCTACGCCTAACCCCCTCGACGCCGTTATCAACCTCGCCAAGCGCCGAGGTTTTGTCTTCCAATCGGGAGAGATCTACGGCGGTTCACGCTCAGCCTGGGACTATGGCCCGCTGGGAACCGCCCTCAAAGAGAACATCAAAAAGCAGTGGTGGCAGACCTTCGTTCAAGGTCGCGAAGACGTCGTCGGGCTCGACTCGGCCGTCATCCTGCCTCGCAAGGTCTGGGAAGCATCCGGTCACGTCGAGGTCTTCTCCGACCCGCTAGTCGAATCGCTGCACACCCACAAGCGTTACCGCGCTGATCACCTTCTCGAAGCCTACGAAGAGAAGCACGGGCACCCTCCCGTCAACGGGCTTGCCGACATCCGCGACCCTGACACCGGTCAGCCCGGATCGTGGACCGAACCGCAGAACTTCTCAGGGCTCCTCAAGACTTACCTCGGCCCCGTCGACAACGAAGAGGGAATGCACTACCTGCGCCCCGAAACCGCGCAGGGCATCTTCACCAACTTCGCCAACGTCATGGGTGCTGCTCGTATGAAGCCGCCCTTCGGAATCGGCCAGGTCGGAAAGTCCTTCCGTAACGAGATCACGCCCGGAAACTTCATTTTCCGTACGCGTGAGTTCGAACAGATGGAGATGGAATTCTTCGTCGAGCCCGGCACCGACGAAGAATGGCACCAGACCTGGATCGACGAATCCATGAAGTGGTACACCGACCTCGGCATCAACCCCGACAACCTGCGCTTCTACGAGCACGCTCAAGAGAAGCTCTCGCACTACTCCAAGCGAACAGTGGATGTTGAGTACCGTTTCCGCTTCGCCGGTAGCGAGTGGGGCGAGCTCATGGGCATCGCTAACCGCACCGACTTCGACCTGCGCACGCACTCCGAGGCATCCGGTTCTGACCTGTCGTACTTCGACCAGGCCAAGGACGAGCGTTGGACGCCGTACGTGATCGAGCCTGCGTTCGGACTCACCCGCGCCCTCATGGCCTTCCTCATCGATGCTTATGCCGAAGACGAGGCGCCCAACGCGAAGGGTGGCGTCGACAAGCGCACCGTTCTGCGCCTCGACCGTCGGCTCTCGCCAGTAAAGGTTGCCGTGCTGCCGCTGTCGCGCAACGAGCGCCTGTCGCCGATGGCGCGTGGCGTTGCTGCTGACCTGCGCAAGTACTGGAACGTCGACTTCGACGACGCCGGTGCGATCGGTCGTCGATACCGTCGTCAAGACGAAATCGGAACCCCGTTCTGCGTCACGATCGACTTCGATTCGCTCGACGACAACGCGGTCACGATCCGTGAGCGCGACACGATGGAACAGAAGCGCATGCCGATCGAAGAGCTGCGCGGCTACCTCGCGCAGGAGCTCATCGGCTGCTAGATCCTGCGGCCAGGCTCTCAGAGTTTCTCGCTGACGGCCCGCACTGCGACACAGCGGACCCGGACACGTTCCGGGTCCGCTTTTCTGTGTGCGCGGTCCTTCGCTGTGGTGGTCTTCGCTGCAGCTCGACGTACCGCCGGACCAACCGCTCTCATCCCGCGGGCTCCCGTCAGAAACTCAGGAGATTCGAGTTCGCGCGCGATTCTGTCGGCGTCAGGCCCGCGGTATCCCGGGCCTCTTGTCGGAGGCACCGACGGATCTCCTGGATTTCCAACTACGACGTGTCATCAACAGGCCCCGCGCACCCCAATAGTCAACTGATCGCCGCCTCTCATGCCACGCGGCGACAACCGCGGTGATGCTGTCGTCATGGTGGATGTACACGAACTGGTTGATGAACTTGGCGGGCTTGCGCAGAAACGTCAGCTGGTCGTGCGGGGAGCCCGCGACCGTGATCTCACCCGAGCAGTCAAGCGGGGCGAGGTCGTCAGGGCACGTCAAGGTTGGTACACAACGGGCGCGGAGGCAGAGTTGCGCGTTCGAGCCGCGCGAGTAGGGGGTCGCCTCACCGGTATCTCCGCGATTGCAGACTGGGGTGGCTGGGTTTTGAGGGAGCATCCGCTGCAGGTGTCAGTGCCCCAGAACGCCTCGCGATTGCGCAGCCAGTGGAATCGGCGGCGCCCACTGGGCCGAAGAAACGGGGTGCAGTTGCACTGGGATCCGCGCTCGGTCCACGAGCGGGGAACAACGTGGCACGTGAGTATTCTCGAGGCGCTCAGACGTGTGGTGGTCGACGAGAGCCTCGAGACGGCCGTTGCTGCAGTGGACTGGGCGCTGCACACCGGGCGGATCGATGAGTTCGATTGTGAGCAGTTGATTCTCATGCTGCCGCGGTACAAGCGCGGGATACGGTCCTGGGTGGATGGGCGTTCTGAGAGCTTGCCGGAGAGCCTTGCGCGCGTTCGGCTACAGCTTCGGGGCCATCGCGTCGAGATTCAAGTTCCTCTGGGGTCCAAGCGGATTGATCTGGTGGTGAACGGTGTCGTTGGGCTTGAGATCAATGGCAAGCAGTTTCATGCGCACACCTTCGAAGAGGATCATCTGAAGGCGATCGAAGTCACCATCGCGGGATTTCACGCGATGAGTGTCAGCGCCAAAATGGTTTTTGCGCAATGGGAGCTGTTTCTGACGGCACTGGAGACGGTACTCGCCTCTTATGCGCGTGCTGACGTTGGAAATTCAGGAGATCTGACGGCTTGCGCGGTCAGGCGCCCCAGATTCCGCGAGACCTAGCGGCGACGATCCCGAATCTCCTGAGTTTCCGACAGCACACGCGGAGAAAGCGCGAACCCAATGACCCAGCAGCGGGGAACGCAAGAGAGAACCCGCACGTGAGGGAATATCTTGGGGCGCAGCGCGTTGACCTTGAGGTGAATAATGCAGCAGCAACCGTGACCGAACCCGTACAAGTCGATATCTGGTCTGATGTTCAGTGCCCCTGGTGCTACATCGGAAAGCGACGCTTTGAAGCCGCCGTAGAAACGTCGGGCATCCCCGTCGAGATCGTGTACCACTCGTTTGAACTCGCTCCCGATACCCCGGTCGAGTATGAGGGCACCCCCATCCAGTTCTTGAGCGAGCGCAAAGGACTCCCGATGCCGCAGGTCGAAGAAATGCTCACGCGCGTCACCGACATCGCATCGAGCGTTGGGCTCGACTATGACTACGAACATATTCACCAGACCAACACGGTGAAGGCGCACGAGCTTCTGCACTTTGCGAAGGCTCGCGGTCGCCAGCTTGAGATGAAAGAGCGTCTTCTTGACGCCTATTTCATCAAGACTGAGCACGTCGGCCGCATCGAGGACCTCGCTGATATCGCGGCCTCGATTGGTTTCGACCGCGCCGAAGTGGTGCGCGTTCTTGAATCGAGCGAGTACCTCCCCGCGGTGAAGGCTGACATGGAACAAGCCATGCAATACGGCATCCAGGGGGTTCCATTCTTCGTGATTGATGGCAAGTATGGGGTTTCGGGCGCGCAAGAAAGCGAAACGTTCGCTAACGTACTCACACAAGTACTTACCGAAAGAGACGTCTAACCCATGGATGCCGCAACGAAGCCAATCCCGACCTTCGCCCTCCAGCAGCTCGGCGACCCGAACGCAGTAGCGTGTGAAGGCGATGCCTGTGGCATCGTCGTTGATGATCACCGCTCGCAAGCCTTCGTCAACCGCCAGATCGACGAAGGTCTGGTCTAGCCAAACGAGGGCAGTGCGCTATCTAACCGACGAAACCGCGGTTCGACCATTCGACGATTTCGGCAACGCTGGCATGTTCCGGTGCGGCTTTAGCCACTCGTGAGGGAATGAGCGTAAGCGGCACAGTGGTCGGGCGCGCCGGCAAGGAAGCGTGGTGCGCTTCGGGTGCGTTGAAGCGTTTGTTGATGAGAGCACCGAGAATGGCACCGCCTCCGAAGCCGAGCGGCAAGAGGAGCAGGTAGAGGGTCGGGTCGAGGTTCGACGCGGTTCCCACCGCCAAGATTCCTCCAACTCCAATGATTGCTCCGATGCTGAGGGCAACCCACCAGCGCTGAAGTCTCGCGTTGTCTTTATCCCAGGCGCGTTGGGCGCGCAGTTGTTCAAGCGCTTCCTCGCGCGGCGCCGCGCTCACCCAGAGGCGGGTTTCGAAGCGGAAGACATTCGGATGCTCGTCGATGGCCATTAGTCAGTTCCTGTTTCGCTCGTAATGTCGGCGACCGTGGCCTCGAGGCCGGTGATCAGATCATCCGTGTGAACCCATGCGGTGTAGCCGTGGTCTCCTGATCCCATCGATACTCGCTTTCCGGCGATGCGTTCGTCGGCGTACACGGGCCAGGCGGTGCTGCTGCCCAATGGGGTGATGGTGCCGCGCGCAAATCCGGTGGCTTCGAGCGCGAGGGAGGCTTCGGGCATCCGCAACTTATTGACGCCGACGACGGCGCGCAGCTTTGGCCACGAAATCTGGCGGTCGCCGGGAACGAGGGCGAAGAGGTAGCTGCCGTCGCTGCGTTTGACGACGAGCGATTTCACGATCTCGGCGGGGGTGATTCCGAGCAACTCGGCGGCGTGTTCGAGGGAGGTGGCTGGTGCGCGTTCGACGATCTCGATCGGGATGCCGCGGCGCTCGGCGTCGTCGCGGACGCGGTCAGTTCCTGCCGTCATTCGGGGCCTCCCGGTATGTGCGGCGCTGGTTCAGGCGCGCCGTGGGACAATTGCTACGTGACCATTCTTGCCCCTGCCGACCCGCGTGTCGCGCCACAGCTCTCAATCGGGAACCTCGACCTTGATGTTCCTGTCGTTTTGGCGCCCATGGCAGGCATCACCAACACCGCTTTTCGCCGGCTCTGCCGCGAGTATGGCGCTGGTCTGTATGTCAGCGAAATGATCACGAGCCGTGCGCTGGTGGAGCGCACGCCCGAGAGCATGCGTCTCATTACGCACCACGAGTCGGAAACCACTCGCAGCATCCAGCTCTACGGCGTTGACCCGAAGACGGTGCGCGAAGCGGTCACAATGTTGGTCGCCGAAGATCGTGCCGACCACATTGACTTGAATTTCGGATGCCCCGTTCCTAAGGTCACTCGCAAGGGTGGGGGAGCGGCGCTTCCGTGGAAGATCGATTTGTTCCGCGACATCGTCGAGGGCGCGGTGAAGGCTGCCGGCGACGTTCCGCTGACGATCAAGATGCGCAAGGGCATCGATTCTGATCATTTGACTTACCTTGAGGCTGCTCGCGTTGGCGCCGGCGCCGGCGTCGCCAGCATCGCTTTGCACGCGCGCACCGCTGCGGAGTTCTACTCGGGGCACGCCGACTGGTCTGCCATCGAAAAGCTCAAGAACACCATCACCGATACTCCGATTCTCGGTAACGGCGACATTTGGAGTGCTGCCGACGCTCTCCGCATGGTCGACGAGACCGGATGCGACGGAGTCGTTGTCGGTCGCGGTTGCCTCGGTCGTCCGTGGCTGTTCGGTGACCTCGCTGCCGCCTTCCGGGGAGAGTCCCTCAAGGCAGAGCCAACACTCGGCGAAGTCGCCATTGCATTTAAGCGTCATGCCGAACTGCTGGTGGAATTCTTTGGCGATGAAGATCGTGCGTGCCGCGACATCCGCAAGCATGTTGCGTGGTATTTCAAGGGCTATGCCGTCGGCGGAGAGTTGCGCGCAGCGATGGCGACCGTGCACGACCTCGCTCAACTCGACGAACTGTTGGCTCAGCTTGACTGGTCGCAGCAGTACCCGGGTGCCGACGCTGAGGGCCAACGCGGTCGCGCAGGCACTCCCAAGAAGCCATCGCTTCCGCAGGGCTGGCTCGATAGCCGTGAACTGCACGAGACTCACCGAAGCGAACTCAACCAAGCAGAATTGAGCACCAGTGGCGGCTAAGGGCTACACCGAGACTGACGCCGAGCGTTGGTTTCCCGAGCAGCACTCGAGTCGTCGGAGCGATTTTGCGCGCGACCGTGCGCGGGTGCTTCACTCGAGTGCGCTGCGCCGCCTAGCCGCCAAGACTCAAGTCTTGAGCCCCACGATGGGCACCGATTTTGCCCGCAATCGCCTCACGCATTCGCTCGAGGTCGCTCAGGTGGGCCGCGAGCTCGCTGACAGTCTGGGCCTCGACCCGGATGTCGTTGACACCGCCTGCCTCTCGCACGACCTCGGGCATCCGCCCTTTGGTCATAATGGCGAGCGGGCGCTCAACGAGTGGGCAGCCGACATTGGCGGCTTCGAGGGCAATGCTCAGACGCTTCGTCTGCTCACGCGCATCGAGCCGAAGGTGTTCGGTCCTGATGGCAAGAGCTACGGCCTCAACCTCACCCGCGCGAGCTTGGACGCGAGCACAAAGTACCCGTGGCCGAGCGCTCAGGGCATTCCTGATCCGAGTGGCCGCAGCAAGTATGGTTTTTTCGACGATGACACGGCCGCGTTCGAGTGGCTTCGCGCTGGTGCTCCCGATCGTCAGCGGTGCATCGAAGCGCAAGTGATGGATCTCTCTGACGACATCGCCTATTCGGTGCACGATTTCGAAGACGCGATCGTTGGCGACTTTATTGATGTCACCGCGCTCGGTGCTCGCGTCAACCATGACGACCTTGTGAAGTCGATGTTTGAGTGGATCGGCGGCGAGTTCACGCACGACGAACTCATTGCTGCCTTCGACCGTCTCGATCTTCTCGACCCGTGGCTCGATCAGTGGGATGGATCCCGTGCCGCCCACGGTCGCCTCAAG
Source organism: Salinibacterium sp. SWN248 (assembly GCF_015864575.1). Taxonomy (GTDB): domain Bacteria; phylum Actinomycetota; class Actinomycetes; order Actinomycetales; family Microbacteriaceae; genus Rhodoglobus. The sequence continues at coordinate 1,537,412 of NZ_JADYWW010000001.1, forward strand.
AACCTCACGAGTCAGCTCATTGGCCGCTTCGCCGGTGCCGCCGTTCAGGCCACGCGCGAAGCTCACCCCACTGATGCACTCGCTCGCTTCGGCGGCAGCCTCGTGATCCCGGCTGAAATCCAGGCAGAGATTGCGGTGCTCAAGGGCATCGTCGCCGCATTTGTGATGTCGACGAATGCGCGTCGTCCGATCTATCAGCAGCAGCGGGATGTGCTCACTGAGCTGGCCGATGTTCTGCTGTGGACGGCTCCGGTGAACCTCGATTCCGGATTCACCGCCGATTGGAATTCCGCTGAGAACGATCACCAGCGCAAGCGGGCAGTAGTAGATCAGGTGGCTAGCCTTACTGATCAGTCCGCGATTGCGTGGCATACACGTCTGGTTGGCTAGAGTCACATCCCGGTGAGCCTAGAATTGCGGTTGTGGCTGGCCTGATCAAACGAAGTGATATCGACGAGGTGCGTTCGCGCACGAACCTCGCCGACATTGTGGGCGACTACGTCACTCTCAAGAGCGCTGGTTCTGGCTCGATGAAGGGCCTCTGCCCCTTCCACGAAGAGCGCAGCCCTAGCTTCCATGTGCGACCTCAGGTCGGTTTTTATCACTGCTTCGGATGCGGTGAAGGCGGCGACGTCTACACCTTCCTCCAGCGCATGGATCACGTTTCTTTCTCCGAGGCCGTCGAGCGCTTGGCTGGGCGTCTCGGCTACGAACTTCACTATGAGGACGGCGGCGCGGCGACCGATCACGGCAATCGCGCTCGCATTTTGGCCGCCAACCAGGCGGCATCCGATTTCTTTGTTGCGCAGCTTGCAACCCCAGAAGCCGCTCCCGGCCGCAGTTTTCTCGGTGAGCGCGGTTTCGATCAGTCGGCCGCAGAGCGCTTCGGTATCGGTTTCGCGCCGCGCGGTGGCGTACTCATGAAGCACCTCAACACCCTCGGCTTTTCGTCGGAAGAGCTGGTCGTGGCCGGCCTCATCGGCAAGGGGGAGCGAGGCGACTATTACGATCGTTTCCGCGGCCGACTGGTGTGGCCGATCCGCGATGTCACGGGTCAGACGCTGGGCTTCGGCGCCCGCCGTCTACTGGACGACGACAAAGGCCCTAAGTACCTGAACACTCCTGAGACGCCGGTTTATCACAAGAGCCAAGTGCTCTACGGGCTCGATCTGGCCAAGAAAGATATTTCGCGCGGCAAGCAGATCGTCGTTGTCGAGGGCTATACGGATGTCATGGCCTGCCACCTTGCCGGCGTCACGACCGCTGTCGCTACCTGTGGAACCGCGTTTGGCGTCGACCACATCAAGATTGTTCGTCGCATGATCGGCGACTATGACAACGCAGATACCACCGCCACTGGCGAAGTGATCTTCACCTTCGACCCGGATGAGGCGGGCCAGAAGGCCGCAAACCGTGCGTTCGCCGAGGAGCACCGCTTTGCAGCGCAGACCTTCGTTGCGGTGGCATCCGACGGTCTCGACCCGTGCGATTTGCGACTCAAGAAGGGTGACGGCGCGGTGCGTCGTCTCGTCACCACGCGCAAGCCCATGTTTGAGTTCAAGATTCGTCGCGAGTTGGCGGTGCACGATCTCGAAACGGTCGAGGGTCGCGTTGCTGCCTTGCGTGCTGCGGCCCCCGTGGTTGCCGGTATTCGTGACTCGGCGCTCGGTATTGGCTACGTCCGCAGCGTTGCGGGCTGGCTCGGCATGGAGCCCACTGAGGTTCAGGCTGCTGTCACCGAAGCGAAGCGTCACGTTGCACCGTCTGGGCCCTCGAAGGCACCGCAGCAGTCACAGTCCGCATCGTCGTCGCAGGCTCCGCCTGAGGGCTTCGGGGAGGCCCCTGCGCAACCGGGGCCGTCCATCATGAACTTGCGCGTCGATGCCATTACTCGCCTTGAGCGCGACGCCCTTATGGCGGTACTGCAGCATCCGGATGTCGTGGGCGCCGAGCTGATTGGCAAACTGACCCAGATCTCCATCGCTGAGCCATCGCTTGCTGTCGTGCGGGATGCAATTGCCTCTCTTGCCGATCGAGCGCTGGAGCCAGGGTGGGCATCCGCGATCGCCGATGAGGTGCCGTCGTCGTTTTCCACGTTCGTGAAGCAGCTGAGTGTTGCGCCGATTCCGGAGCGTGAGGAACGAATCCCGGTGTATTGCGTTCAGGTGACGACCGACCTGATTGAGCGTGATTTCTTGAGGCAAAAACGTGAACTTCTGGGGGTACTCCAGCGCATGGATCGCGAGAGCGATCCGGAGCGCTATGTGCAGACTCAGCGCGACCTCATGCGGATCGAAGCGGAGCGTCGAGCGCTGCGCGACGAGTCCTAGCTGCTGCTCTTTGGTTGCGTTCGTGTAAATATCCCTCTTTCGCGGGTAAACGATCTAGTCTCGAAGGTTCCTCGTGTGTTACTACTGAGGAACTACGATGCGCGGTGCCTACAAACGCGCCGTCGCATGTTCTGCACGCAACAGGAAGAGGTAGACGGATATGACATCCGCATCCAAGAGCAGCAAGCGAGTCCTTGCTGTCATTGCCGGCTCAGCAGCGTTCGCGCTCGCTTTGACCGGTTGCCAAGTTGGAGGAGACTCCAGCGGTGGCGGTTCCGAGTCGCTTATCGTGGGCACGACTGACAAAGTCACGTTCCTCGACCCGGCTGGTTCGTACGACAACGGTTCTTTCGCCCTGATGAATCAGGTGTTCCCGTTCTTGCTCAACTCGCCGCTGGGCACCTCCGATGTTGAACCTGACATTGCAGAGTCCGCGGAGTACACGAGCGACGACGAGTACACCGTAGTGCTCAAGTCGGGCCTCACGTTTGCCAACGGCAACGACCTCACGTCGTCAGACGTGAAGTTCAGCTTTGACCGTCAGGTTGCGATCAACGACGAGAACGGTCCTTCCGTGCTCTTGGGCAACATCGACAGCGTTGAAGCCGTCGATGACACCACCGTTGTCTTCCACTTGAAGAACGGAAACGACCAGACGTTCGCGCAGATCCTGTCGAGCCCGGCCGCCCCGATTGTTGACGAGGAAGTTTTCTCGGCTGACGCAGTCACCCCCGACGAGGAAATCGTTGATGGTATGGCGTTCGCTGGCCAGTACGTCATCGAAAGCTACGACTTCAACAACATCGTGTCGTTCACGGCCAACCCTGACTACCAGGGTGTTCTTGGCGCTGCAGCGACCGACAGCATCACGCTGAAGTACTACACCGATGCTTCGAACCTGAAGCTCGATGTTCAAGAGGGCAACATTGACGTCGCGCACCGCAGCCTGTCTGCAACCGACGTCGCTGACCTCGAGGGCAACGACAATGTCAACGTCATCGTTGGCCCCGGTGGCGAAATCCGCTACATCGTCTTCAACTTCGACACGCAGCCGTACGGCGCGAAGACTCCCGAGGCTGACGCCGCGAAGTCGCTCGCTGTTCGTGGTGCTGTTGCTGACCTCATCGACCGCCAGGAAATCTCTGACCAGGTTTACAAGGGCACCTACCTGCCGTTGTACTCCTACGTTCCGGACGGACTGACCGGCGCTACCGAGGTTCTCAAGGACCTCTACGGCGACGGCGACGGGGGACCGAGCGTTGAAGCAGCTCAGAAGCGTCTTGCTGATGCTGGTGTTGACACTCCAGTGAAGCTCAACCTCCAGTACAACCCTGACCACTACGGTGAGTCTTCGGGTGACGAGTACGCGTTGGTTAAGAGCCAGCTTGAGGCTGACGGAGTCTTCGAAGTCAACCTGCAGTCGACCGAGTGGGTTACCTACGCGAGTGAGCGTACGGCCGATGCTTACCCGGCTTACCAGCTGGGTTGGTTCCCGGACTACTCCGACGCTGACAACTACCTGACCCCGTTCTTCGGTGATGGTAACTTCCTCGGAAACCACTACGCGGATGCCGAAGTCAACGATCTGATCGTTGCTCAGGCAACCGAACTCGACCCCGCCACGCGTGAGGGAATGATCGAGGACATTCAGGCGAAGGTTGGAGCTCAGCTGTCGACCGTGCCGTTCCTTCAGGGAGCACAAATCGCTGTTACGGGCAAGGACGTTACCGGAGCTACGCTCGACGGTTCGTTCAAGTTCCGCTACGGCAGCTTGGCCAAGTAGGAGCAATTCGCTCTAGTTAGGCCTTGGCCTAGCGAAATGACTCAAGGGGGTGGCCCACACACAATGTGGGTCACCTCCTCGTCTTCGTTCTCTGCACGATAGGTAGGTATGTCGCAGTCCGCTCCCGCCGTGATCAATCCGGCACAGTCAGAACCGCCCACCCGGCGTTTTCGGGGGATCACAAATCCTCTCGCTCGTTTTCTTATAGTCCGTTTTATCCTGATTTTCCCGACCGTGTTCATCCTTGTGACGATGGTGTTCTTGTTGATGCGCTCGATCGGTGATCCCATCACGGCGGCCCTGGGTGACCGTCTGACGGCCGCTCAGCTCGCTGAGCGCATTAGTGCTGCAGGCTACGACCGTCCGCTCTTGGTCCAATATTTCGAATACCTCGGGCAGGTCTTCACCGGCAACTTCGGCACCGCCATCACCGATGGTCGTCCCGTCTCCGAGTTGCTCGTGACCTACGGCAGTGCAACGCTCGAGCTCGCGTTCTACGCGGTTCTGGTGGCGCTGGTCGTCGGCATTCCCCTCGGTATGGTCGCGGCGTACTTCCGAGACAAGTGGCCGGATGCCGTGCTGCGTGTTGCCGCGATCCTCGCCTACGCAACTCCGGTCTTCTTTGCGGGGCTGCTTCTCAAGCTCGTGTTTGCGGTGTGGCTGAAGGTGCTGCCGGTGGCAGGCCGAGCATCCACTCGCACAGAGTTGCAACTGACGTCGCTCGACAACAAGTCGGGCATCTATCTGATTGACGCGTTCCGGCTCGGTAGCCCGGCAGCAATCGGTGATGTGCTCTCGCACGCCGTGCTGCCTGGTCTTGCGCTCGGTCTCCTCACGGCCGGCATCTTCTTGCGGCTCGTGCGCACCAATGTCATCGGTTCGCTATCGATGGACTACGTGGATGCTGCGCGCTCTCGTGGCGTGAGCGAATACCGTCTCGTGCGCAAGCACGCCTACAAGCCCGCGCTTATTCCGATCATCACGGTGATCGGCTTGCAGATCGCCCTCCTGTTGGGAGGCGCGGTGCTGACTGAAACCACCTTCGAGTGGAAGGGCCTTGGCTTCAAGCTCGTCGAGTATCTGGGTGCTCGTGACTTTGTAGCGGTGCAGGGCATCGTGGTGTTGCTCGCTGTGATCGTGGCACTGACCAACTTCATCGTCGACATCATTGCGGCGATTATCGACCCGAGGGTGAGGTACTAATCATGACAACGACACCCTCACGTTTTGTGGCTGTGTGGCGCAAACTGCCTATTGTTCATCAGGTCCGCCAGTCGGTAGGGCTCCAGCGCGGCATGCTTGTTGCCGGGCTCATCTTGACGGGCATCTTCTTGCTGACGGCACTTTTTGCTCCGCTGCTTGCTCCCTACGGTTTCTCGCAATTGCGCGACGACGAAGGTTCCTTTGGCGCGCAGGTTCCGCCGGGCGGCCAACACATTTTGGGCACCACCGTCGGTGGCTACGATGTGCTCTCGCGAGTGATTTGGGGTTCGCGTACCGCGCTGCTCGTGATCGTCGTCGCCGTTGCGCTGTCGATCTTTGCTGGAGTGCTTCTCGGTCTGGTCTCGGGTTACCTCGGCAGCTGGATCGACCGCGTTCTCGTGGTTATCTCTGACGCGGTGTACGCGTTCCCGACCCTCCTGCTCGCGATCGTCGCGGCTATTGCGATTAGCGGTGGCCAGTCGAGTTTCTGGGGTGGTGTGTTTGCGGCGGCGGTATCGATCACTGTGGTCTATATCCCGCAGTATTTCCGCGTCATCCGTGCTGAAACGGTGCGCATCAAGTCGGAGGCCTACGTCGAGTCGGCGAAGGTCATTGGCTCAAGCACTCCGCGGATCATGTTCCGTCACGTGTTCCGCAACGCGACGCGCACCCTGCCCTTGATCTTCACGCTCAACAGCTCGGAGGCCATCCTGACTCTCGCGGGTCTTGGCTTCCTCGGCTTCGGTATTGAGCCGTCCGCTGCGGCCGAGTGGGGTTACGACCTCAACAAGTCGATTTCGGATGTCACGAGCGGCATTTGGTGGACGTCGCTGTTCCCCGGGCTCGCGATCGTTCTCGTAGTTCTCGGAATCACTCTGGTGGGGGAGTCTCTCAATGACCTCGCTGATCCCCGCTTGCGCACGCGTCGTCGTGCCGACCAGTCGGCGCCGGTTCTCGAAACCGCCGCTCTCTCGACGGTCGACCTTGATGGCGATGTGAATTCTATTGACCCGCTGGAGGCTCGCTCATGAGCAACATTGTTGAGATCAGGAATCTCGAAGTAACGTTCGCGACCGATGGCGGAGACGTCAAAGCTGTCGATGATGTGTCGCTGAGTCTCGCTCCGGGCGAGGTTCTAGCGATCGTCGGCGAGAGTGGCAGTGGCAAGAGCGTGACGGCCAAGTCTGTTCTCGGGCTGTTGCCCGAGACGGCGGTGTCACGCGGTGCCATTGTGCTCAATGGCAAAGAAGTTATTGGCATGTCGGGCAAGCGTTTGCGTGAGCTTCGTGGCGTCGACGTGGCGATGGTCTTCCAGGAGCCATCGACAGCGCTCAATCCCGTTTTCACGGTGGGGTGGCAAATCGCAGAGGGGCTTCGCGCCCACGGCAATGTGAGCAAGCGCGAGGCTCGAACGAAAGCGATCGAGATCCTGCGCAAGGTGGGCATTCCGGAGCCAGAGTCGCGCGTTGACTACTACCCGCACCAGTTCTCGGGTGGACAGAAGCAGCGTGTCGTCATCGCCATGGCGCTCGTGCTCGAGCCAGAGCTCATCGTGGCCGACGAGCCAACAACCGCTCTGGATGTCACCGTTCAGGCAGAAATCCTCGATCTGCTGCGCCGGTGCCGTGATGAGTTCGGTGCCGCGATCATCCTGATCACCCACAACATGGGTATCGTCGCCGATCTCTCCGATCGTGTTGCCGTGATGTATCAGGGCAAGCTGGTTGAAGAAGCCCCAGCTCAGCAGTTGTTTGATTCGGCCAAGCACCCTTACACGCAGAAGTTGCTTGCCGCCGTTCCACGTATCGGTTCTGGTGCTTCGCGCGCCGCGGCACGCGTGTCTGATCGTGCGGCTGCTGGAGGCGAGAAGGATGTCGAACCTGTCGTCATCGCTGACAACCTCGAGATCGAGTTCCCGGGCCGTTTCGGTCGCGCACCGTTCCGTGCTGTCGATCGCGTGAGCTTCACAATCTCACCCGGCGAAGTCCTCGGGCTGGTCGGCGAGAGCGGTTCGGGCAAAACCACGATCGGTCGTGCCATTGGTGGGCTCAACAAAATCACCGGTGGTTCGTTGTCTGTTCTGGGCCACGAGATGCTGGGCTTCAAGGAACGTCAGTTTCGGCCACTGCGCAGCGACATTGGTTTCGTCTTCCAAGACCCTGCCTCCAGCTTCAACCCGCTGCTCACCATCGCCCAGTGCGTTGCTGAGCCGCTGATCGTGCACGGTAAGGCCGAAGACCCGAACGATGCGCGCGGACGTGTTGACGAGCTTCTCGAGGCCGTTCAGTTGCCGCGCGCTTTCGGCGACCGTTTCCCGCATGAGCTGAGCGGTGGACAGCGCCAGCGCGCCAGCCTCGCGCGTTCACTCGCGCTGCGGCCGCGGCTGCTGATCGCCGACGAACCGACGAGTGCGCTTGACGTGTCGGTTCAAGCGAAAGTGCTTGAGTTGTTCGCTGATCTGCAACGGGATCTCGGATTCGCGGCCCTGTTCATTAGTCACGATCTTGCGGTTGTCGATATGCTCTCCGATCGCATTGCGGTGCTCTACAAGGGGCAGCTTGTCGAGGAAGGCGTGGGGTCTGAGGTGCTCGGCAATCCGCAGCATCCGTACACTCAACGACTGTTGGCATCGCTGCCCGTGCCGGATCCTCGCGAGCAGACCGAGCGCCGCGAAGCACTGAGGGCGCTGACTGCCGTAGATTATTGAGGTGACTTCTACTCAGCCCACCGTGAGCGCCCGCGACTTGTCGCTGCGTTACCCGTCACGGAACCCTGAAACGCGTTCGGTTGCCGTCAATGGGCTGAGTTTTGAGATTGCCGCTGGCGAAGTATTGACTGTCGTGGGCGAGAGCGGCTCGGGCAAGAGCACTCTCGCCAAAGCGATTGCCCTTCACGCCGAGACGGGCGCCTACGGCTCGCCGCTGTTCAGCGGGGGAGAGCTCTCTGTGCTCGGCACCGAACTGCGCTCGGTGAGTCGGCGCAAGCGCGATCACTTGAGCTTGCGCGTGGGCTACCTGCCTCAGGATGCCGGTAATCACCTCAACAGTCGTCTCACGGTTGGCGAGAACATCGCCGAACCAATTTTCGTGCGCGATCGTCGTTTCAATCAAAGAGAAGCTGCCGAGGCTGTGGCGACCCTCATTGACACGGTGCGTTTGCCGCTTTCGGTCATGAACCGCTACCCGTACGAGTTGAGCAAGGGGCAGCGTCAACGTGTTGCGATCGCCCGCGCCATGATCTTGGAACCGCAACTTCTCGTGGCCGACGACCCCACCGCGGGTATTGACGTCAACGTGCGCGCAGCCATCCTTGACCTCATCGTTGATCTGCAAGCGCAGCGCGAATTCTCGGCACTGCTGGTCACCGCTGACCTGGCCGCGGTTCGCCGGGTGGCGACGAATGTTGCCATCATGCATCGCGGCATCCTCGTCGGCACCGGAGAGCTGTCAGAAGTCCTTTCCGACCCGTGGCATCCCTACGTGAAGGGGCTCGCCAACTCACTTGTGGAGCTCGAACGTGACCAACACTAGAGAAACAACGCCCGACATCACTCCCGTGCCTGCCTCGACCTGGTTGGTCGGCGGCTGGGGTGCTGACATGGAGTGCGAGTCCGAAGGCATCTCTGTCCTGCGCAGTAGGCCGGATGGATCGCTCGAGCTCGCGCACCGCGTTGCAGACGTGCCCTCGGCATCCTTCATCGTGGTCGACGGTGACCGGGTGTATTCGACGCTCGAAGGATCAGGCCAGGTCGCAGCATTCGAGCGCGATGGCGAGACACTCAGCAATCCGGCGTTCACCGCTAGCGGAGGTCAATACCCCTGCCACATCACGGTTCACGGCTCCACGATTATTGCTGCAAACTATGGCACCGGCACGCTCGGAGTGATTGAAGCCGGCGCTGAGTCCACGGCGCTCGACACGCGTCAGGTCGTCGAGACTGTTGGCCTCGGTCCGCGACCGCAACAGGAGGGGCCGCACGCGCACTCCTCCGTTTTTGTCGATGACAACACCCTCTTCACGCTCGATTTGGGCGCCGACCTCATCCGCATTTTTAGCTATGCCGATTTCGCGATCGAACAGATCGCTGAGCTCGCTACCCCGGCAGGGTTTGGGCCGCGCGATATCGTCGCCCGCCCCGGCAATCTGTTCTATGTGCTGGGGGAACACGGATGCGGCTTGCTCGTTGTCGAGTGGAAGAACCGTGCACTGAAGCAACTGTGCTCCATCGCGCTGCCCGGTGCTGTGGAAGGCGACCAAGCCTCCGCAATCGCGATCTCTGCAGACGGCCGTTTCGCCTATGCCGGCGTGCGCCATAGTAACCAGATTGCGGTCATGACGATTGCCGACGATGGTCGCAGCGTTGCACCGCTTACTTCTGTGTCGTGCGAGGGGAACTGGCCGCGACACATCATCATGGGCGACGACATTCTTCACGTCTGCAACCAGTATTCGCACGAAGTGGCTAGTTTCAGAATCGATCCGAACGGTATTCCGCAGCTGATTGCCCCGCCAACTCGGGTACTTTCGCCAACATACCTCGCCAGAATCGTCTGATGGTTTTTCAACTGCGAAATCATTTGCTAAAGTAATTGAGTTGCACAGCGATCCTCGATAGCTCAATTGGCAGAGCAACGCACTGTTAATGCGTAGGTTCTTGGTTCGAGTCCAAGTCGAGGAGCGGACGCCCCCTGAATTCCACGGAATTCGGGGGGCTTTTTGTTTTCCGATTTATTCGAGAGACGAACATTGGCCAGCAACGTGGCCAAAAACCCGTCTTTGAGCAGCGACGGCGATGGATGCTCGTATGCGACGAGCACTACTCCGTACTGGCGGGTGGGGCTGGCAGTCTCGACGAAAGCTCATGGCCAGCTCCATATCGTTACCGACGGATCGCTTGCCATCCACGTTGTCGACGAAAAGAAGAATTGAACGACTTGGGTCGCAGAAAAACCAAAGGCAGGCACCCAAGAGAGTCCGGGTACTTGCCTTTAGTGCGTGTGAGATGCTGCCGCGCACAGCCCCGATAGCACCTGAAGGACGGGTGCGTCAGATGAACGCGCCCTGCAAGCTAATCCTGTCTCTCAAAGCGGCTCTGTTTTCTGCTCTGTGGCCCGTACTGGGGCACGCGCAGACCTGATGGGCGTCACTAGGCTTTTGGGCGGCCGGATACGCACAGCAACCGAGGCGTTTTCTTTTCGTCTGGCCGTTACAGACAAGGTGTGAATTGACCATTCCAGATGTTCCAACAAATCCCGAAGAACCGACTGGCGAGCCTGCTGCTCCCGAGGCCCCGTCAGCGGGTGCCACCACTGAGCCTGCTGCTGAGGCGAAAGAGGTAGGGTCGTTCAAAGCTCTGATTACGCGACTTCCGTTGTGGGCTCGCATTGCAATCCCCGCGGCCGTTGTTGTGGTGATCGCAGTGATTGTTCTGCTCGCAATTTTGGCGGCACAGCCGTCGAAGTTCACCGCCTCTCTTGACTCGTGCGGGTTGGAAAGCAATTCGGCTGCACGTATCGGCGATGCTGGCCAGAGCCTCATCCTTGACATGGAAGGCGAGGAGGACTGGGAGAAGCTCACCTACAACGAAGTCTTCTGTGTACTTGACGAACTTGAGGTGCCTGACAGCGTCACCGCTCAGATGGGTGAAACCCGTTCGCTCGATGGTCGCCAGACTGCCGAGTGGGACGACATCAAAGCATCCTGGTCCTATCACCCCGATGACGGGTTAGACCTCATCCTTTCGTTCAACTAGCTTGCATCAGCCATCAGGTCACAGCCGGGTTTCGACTCTGCCGCTGCGACCTGATGGCTTTTCTGCACCCGGAGGTCAGGTTGCTGCGGGCCAATGTCTTCCGCGCATGGGACGATCAGGCTCATGTCTGGCATCTCGATCGGCTACGCCCGCGTTTCCACCCACGACCAAGACCTCACAGCTCAGCAGGATGGGCTCACAGCTCTTGGTGTCGCCACTGACCGCATTTATGTCGATCACGGGCTGACGGGAACGAATCGTGACCGCCCTGGTCTGCGTGAGGCGCTGGCGGCGTGTAGGTTCGCAGCGCCCATGACCGAAGTCCTCGCTTTCCGCTTGCGGTGAAACACCTAGACCGATGGATTCGCTCATCCTTCGGCAGAAGTCTCAACTTCACTGACGCTGACAGTCTCGTTTCGATGAGATATGGTCAGCCGAAGAAGCGAGGTAAATGGTGGACCAAACAGAAGCACTGCGTGTGGTGGGCGATGAGTACTTCGCGTCGCCTTTCAAAAAAGCTGGCTTAGACGGAAAAACTGTGCAGGCACGCCTGGTGCGCGACCCCAACAACCGGCACGACAGAAACGCTGTCGGTGTTCATGTCGGCAAGCATCAAGTCGGGTTTCTATCCTCAACCCGAGCCCAAAAAGTCGCCAAATGGATAGACGCTGCCGGGGGAGTATTCGAAACAACTTTGACGCACCGCGGTGGCGGCGCTGACGTACTCGTGCCGGCCGAATGGGTCTACGTTCCCCGCAAAGGTCGCATCAACGTTCAGCAAACCACCAAACATCAGGAAGCGTTAGCTGAGCTGGGCGTTGGCAGCCATAAATGCAAAGTTGTCCGTAACGGCGAGCACATCCATGTCGAAGTAGGTGGTGTTCTCATTGGCAAGCTCTACCCGAACCAGCTCGACGAGGCCACGTTGCAGCGGGTCGACCACAATCGTCAACAAGACCTTCTTGTAGCAGAATCCGACCACCGCAAAGGTCTCTACGCCACAATCATCACCCCGGCTCCTAAGGCACCTAGACCGCCTACTCTCCACGTTCCGCTGCCAGCCACAGCACCAGCAGAGCCAGCGCCCCCGACAGCAACAGGTTCACCGGCAGCACCTGTGCTAGGAATCAAAGGCTTCATCAAGTCTCTGTTCGGTAAGTAGCGCGACGACCTCCAGAAGCAGTCGAAGCAGTTTCTGACAGATCAGAACCGACCTGAGTGTCACGACCGATGATGCTGCCGGCCTCATACCGGGCAACAGCAATGTGCTTCGATTCGAACAGCTCCGGCACGTCTTCGACGAGCTCCACAGCGCGAGCAGCAACCGTCTGCGCAAGATGCAACGCTGACTGCTCCACACCGGTCTCATCCGGGGCAATAAACCAGTGGGTGAGTCCCTCATCATCGCGCCGCGTCACCAGCACAGTTCCGTCTGGAGCTGACGCCGCAAAAGTTGCTGCCCGCTGATCCGTTGTTGTCGCATTCGGGTCGATCGTTCCGGTGCGGGCAAGCCGCCAAACACGAGGTGCTGCCAGTAGCTTGCTCACAACAAAATGCCTTCCCGAAGTCCGACGAAGCACTGGTTGCGCCTCACTGCAAAGACATGCGGCGAAAGCGTCGCCGAAACTGGCAGCCGGCCCAACATTTTCGTCCCGTAAATCGCCCAAGCCGTTAGCCGCCGACGGCCGAGCCTCGCTCCGTAATCTGTGCTCCGCCCTGCGATCTAACTCCGGGCCACGTCACGTTGCGTTCTCGTACCTCACCAAGACTTCGCTTCGCTCAGTCGCCCCGGCGGCTCTCCGGTTCGCTGCGCTCACTCGTCGTGGCCCGCCTCCGGGGCTGCACTCCAGAGCTGTGCCGCCCTGGGGGCGTCCCATCTCTTCCGTGCGCTCTCTCCAAGCCCGCTGTTGGTTTCCGCATCCGCTCCAACCTCAGTGGCCTTTCCGTTCGCCGGTGGCTGGGTGTGACCTCTACGCCAAGTGACCGGTCTGGTGGCGTCACACACCAACTGTGGTGTCTCACCTGGTCTCGGGCCCCGTCACGTGTCGGTACGCATACGCTGCGTCAACGAAGCGGAACCTCGGACCTCCAACGCCACCACTGCCGAAGGCTGCCCCCGGCAGGGAAACCCCACCGAAGAACCGTCACGGATACGGACAGGAAACGGCTCGTTGCGGGAAGGAAACTTGGGGAGCCCACAGAACAGGTTGGGGCCCATGTGAAAGAACACAGACCGGTGAACCCCCAGCAGACACCACGAAGCGAAACGACCAACATGACGATGCACGGGCGAAGCCCGGCGAACGAAGAGAGCCCCCAGAGGACACCACGGGAACATCACGGACCACGAACAGAAGCACAGGGGCGAAGCCCCGGCGAACGAAGAGAGCCACAAGCAACTCAGGCATCAGACGCACAACCTCGACATCACCGCGAACCTGAACGGTTCACGGCAACATCTCGTTGCACGCCCGCTGCCCTCGCCGAAACACTTGCGCAGCAAGAAAAGGAAACACATCGCAGCACAACGAATGGCATCACGGAGTCACGCGAGGCGCCCCGGCGCCGAGCTCTTAACATCGTCGCCTCCAACGCACAGTCACAGATCGGCTCGGCATCGGCTACCGCCGCGAGGAATTTGCTCCGACAGTCCGCCTGCGCACAAGTAATCCATGAGGGCCGCTAGAGACAAGCGGAATTTGTCAAAGCTTCGGCACAGTCAATGTCGGGGGGAACGCTTACGGTCGCAGTTGAGAGGGGACTAAACCGCAGCTTCCCTACAATCCAAGTGAGGTCACCATTGGGTGAGGACGAAACTCCCGAAGACGAAAAGCTTCTTCCGGATAACTTGGACCAGGATTCAGACGGCCTAGTTGCGCTGTCCAACGGCATCTTGACGAATGTGCACAATTCCCGGCTATGCGAGGGCACGTATTGTTGGGTGCATAAGCCCTCTAGTCACCACATGGCGACGTGGCCAATCAGGTGGCGCTCCAACCGGAGTGTGGCACATCGGCTTTGCATACATGGTTTCGGGCATCCCGATCCTGACGACGTCAACTTCAACGTGCGCGCTGGCAGGAATGTGAACGCGCACCGATGCGATGGTTGTTGCGTTGACCTTGCTCGTGTCGCCTAGCCTCGATTGCAGCTTCAAGTTGCACGCTCGTGCGCACCCGGCCTGGTCGCCGTTCCGTTGCTCATCTCTTCGATCAGGTCCTGCGGTGTAATTCCGAGACCCGATCAGCGTTTTCGAAATTCCTAAGTATGCTCCGGCGTTGACCTGACCTTCTCGAACTTTCGATGGGCCTCAATCGGCCGTCCATTGCAGCGTGTGGCTTGGTTAGAGTTCCTCATCATCGCTTGTGGCGTTGTGCGTGTTTTCGAGTAGTGCGTGTGCTTTGGCTGACGAAATAGAAAAGGCTGCCGCAATTGCTAGAAGTGCGACGACGATTCCTCCACTAATTGCGAGACGTCGATTCAGCTCGCCCTGCGTGGATGCGACTATCGCTTCGGCAACCAACTGCAATTCGCCCGCCGACTTAGCATCCTCCACCAAACTCTGATGCGTGTCTTGACCCTGCTCGTTGTCGCGCTGTCTCGATTGCAGATTTTCCGTTGCACGCTCATGTGCACCGGCGCTTGTCGCCGTTGCGTTGCCCATCTCCTCGATTAGGTACTGCGGGGGAATTCCGAGACCAGAGTAGGGGTTTCGGGCTATCTTTCCCTGAAGCGCAAGCGCCTCCACTGCGGAGTCAAAAGCGAAAGCTGCTCTGGACTGAGCAGAACTTAGCGAGAGCAACGTCGCGGCTTCTCGGGTGATAGCTCTGTCCAGCGCGTCTTGTGCTTCAGCCGCCGCTTCGCGACTCTGATGGAGGTCGGCGAGGTCTGATTCGTGCGTCCGCTCGGTGAGAGCCGCGACTTCTTGGGCGCTATCCAAACTTCCTACTTGTTGAAAGGTCCAGACTGCGCATAGCGTCACCGCGAGGACAAGAACGATCCAAGCGACCATGGATGTGTAGCGCGCTCGACGTACGTAAGGATGACGTGGTTTCAATCGAGTAATGGTCATCCGTTTACCCTAAGCGGGACAATGATGACGGCTGACATCGTCCGATAGATCGCCGTAATTTTGATCGAGTTCCTGTCGCTCCTGGTCGTCGCCGCGATCATTTCGATGAAGAGCCCGGCCCCAGTTTGCGGCTCATCGGAGAAGCTGTGCTTTCGCCGCTGCGGGCGTGTTCAGGCGGCGTTCCCGATATGACAAGGTGGGGCGGAACATCCATACCGCGAAGGAGCTTCGAGTGAGCGCAACCTGTCCTAATGGCCATCAAAGCTCCGATGGGTCTCTGTTCTGCAATGTTTGTGGTTCGTCGATCGCTGCGGCGGAAACTGAAGAGAGCTCGGACACGAAGGAACCTGCAGAGATGGGGGAGAACTTCGGGTCGATGCTGGATAACAAGCCTATTGACCGATTAGCGAGCCCGGATGTCAAACGGTTACCGCTGTGGGCGAAAATCGTCGTCCCGGTCGGCGTTGGGGTGATTGCGCTGGGCTTCGCAGTGGGAGGGGAGCCTCTGCGGTATGACCCTTTACAGGTTGAGTACCTAGACGCGACTAGTGATTCAGTGACGCATTCAGGCGTAGCTCCCGAAATAACTAATGTGAGTCCCGAGGGGATCGCAGGGTTCGACATCGACTGGGTCTCAAATAGTGATGCACAGGGCTGGCAAATTCAATATTCCGTCGATCACGGCGAGACGTGGATAGACGAGACTAGTGAGGGCATGATCGGAGAAGATGCCGCGCGCTATGCCGGGTCGGATATCACTTGGTACGACCGCTCGGATCCAGGTGGAACCGAGCTGGTCATACGACTACGGATGGCCTTCGGCTCAGAAACAGTTACTCCTTGGGCGGAAGCGGGCCCCTTTCGGACTGCGGGCTCCATTAGCCCTGCTTGTCTGGACGGTTTCCGAACCGCCATCGATGAAGCTGAAGCAGGTTCAGGTGACAGCGAGCTAAGACGAACTCTCGATATCTGCGAAGATCGCGACGAATGGATTCTCGCGGCGCAGATGCTGCCACGTGCGATGGGGGTGACTAGCTCGACGGCGTCGGAGGCCGCGTCGACCTTCGCAATCATCTGCGAGATCTATCCCGGTCAGGTGTGCACCTAAGTCGAAGGTAAACGGCCGGTGCGTTGTAGCCGTCGAATACGTCATTTATCGCTCAGCCAGAGGACTCGACGGGTATTGCGTTGATCAGCCATTGTGAGTTCGGTCAAGCGGTCGCGAGCATTGATGCAGGTGTTCTTATTCGGTCACCGCGGCGGCATCTCTAGTTAGGCTTGTGCACGAAAGCTCGGATATCGGTGAACCGTCGAGAACGCTGCGTCAGCGTATGGAGGACGAGCGTCAGTTCCCTGCTGCCGTGTCCTTTTAGTTGTTGCCCCGCGGTGGTGTCCACCTGCGGGGGCGACGGGTACGGCTATGTACGCCCGCAGCGCGGTGTTTGTCTGACGACAATGCGGCAGCTTCCGATATGGTCAACGCGTGCAAGCAAATACGTACCCGTTGAGTCAGATTCTGCTACCCGATCGCCGTTATTTGATTCCGACGTTCCAACGAGACTATGAATGGACTCAGGAAGGTCAATGGGAACTTCTATTTGAAGACCTCGCAGCGACCGCGGATCGGCTTCTTGATGCGCGGTCTAGCGGGGAAGTTGGTCACGCACTCCTAGCGAAAGAAGCGCTCGTCTCCCCGCACTTCCTCGGAGCGATCGTCGTCGCGCCTGTCCTTTCGGCGACGGGCGGGATCACGCTGCGGTCCGTCATCGATGGTCAGCAGCGACTAACGACGACACAGCTGCTAATACGCGGAGTTCTCGATGTTTTGACTTCCGAGGATTCTGTGAAGCAGCACCAACTCCGAGAGATGCTCTATAACAAGCCGTATCTCGTTGCGAAGCCCGAAGAGAAGTACAAACTTTGGCCACGACGAAACGACCGAGCAGTGTGGCCTACAGCGGTAGAGGACGTCGTTCCAGACTACGTCTCGGAGGACCACCTTTATTTCAGCGCCCGCGCATACTTCGCGGAGAGCGCGCGTGGATATGTATCCGAGGGCGGCCAAGTGGCTTCGGAACGGATGGATGCGCTTGCAGATGCGCTCTCCACGCTGTTGAAGCTTGTCGTTATTGATCTCGAAGAGAACGATGATGCGCAAGTCATTTTCGAGGTTCTAAATGGCAGGCAATCGCCTTTGGCAGCGATCGACCTCGTGAAGAACCTTCTTTTCCTTCGAGGGGAGCTTGCCGAGGACGACGTCGAGACCCTGTACGACAAATATTGGGCGCATTTTGATGATGAATGGTGGAAAGAAGAGGTCGGCAGGGGCCACGCGGCACGAGGCCGTCGTGACGTTCTACTTTCAGTCTGGCTAACAGCCGAGACGGCTAGAGAAGCGAGTGTTGGCCACTTATATGGGGAAGCCCGTGCGTACCTAAATGACGGTCCTAGCACGGAAGAAGTTCTTAAGTCGCTGGCGGCATATTCGACCGCTTACGAAGCAATTTATTCTCATGTAGAAGTTTTAGATGACAGCCTCAAGACAGCATATGATCGGATTCGAAAACTCGAAGTTGCGACAGCGGTTCCTCTGCTTTCGTGGCTGCGCACGCTCCCTGAAAGCTCGATGTGCAACGCAGATCACGTCCGTGCAGTGCGCGCAGTGGAATCCTGGGCGCTTCGAAGGGCATTTCTTGGGCTTCAGACGCGAGGGTACGGAATGCACTTGGTTCGTACGCTCAGCGAGGCAAAGTCTGCTTACGACGCAGGCGGGGATATCGCAAACGCGGTGATCGTTTCTCTCCAACGCGGCGCGCTTGGCTGGCCCACGGACAGAGACGTCGCCGATGCGTTCCTCCATAATCGCTATTACCGCGTAATTGGCCAGCCGCGGATAGCGCTGCTGTTGTCTGCGATTGATGCACACGTAAGAGCGAATGACCCCCATCAACCGGACGCCAAAATCGACTATTCCAACCTTCAGATCGAACATGTAATGCCTCAATCTTGGGAGCAAAATTGGCCAATTACCGTGGACGGAAGAGTTGTTGAGGGAGACGAAGATGATCCGGTTTGGCAGACGGCCAGTGACGTCCGCAGACGCGCGGTCAACCGTCTCGGAAATCTAACGCTAGTTACTGGTTCGTTTAACAGGCGACTTTCGCATGGGGCCTGGCAGTCCAAACGACCCGAGTTTTCGAGACAGAATACCCTTGTGATAAATTTCCCAATCGCCAACACGGACTCTTGGGACGAGAGCCACATTGACCGTCGCGCCGCAGATCTTGCACGGATTGCAATCGAGATCTGGCCATCTCCCGAGGCGTTGGGATCCTAGCCAAAGTTCGGCCTCGTCGCGACGACAGATGCGGGCCATGCGAAGCCTCGCTGCGCAGGGGTCAGCAATTGTTAGGTTCGCGACAACGCCCGAGGCGGCGCTACCAAGACCACTAAGTTGCGTCAGCACTAGTTTTTGGCTCAGGGACTTCGCCTCCCGGAAAAGGGGATCACACGGCCTCAAGATTTGTGGTGTCACTGGTGAGCACTAGGTTTGGGAAGCGCTAGACGTGCACGGTCAATATATTTGCTTGCCGAATCTTTGGTCCATCAATCCGGCGCGGACCCCCTGTCGTGAACCGGTGCGATCACTCGGCAGCGTCGCTCCTTGCTGCGACCAACAAACACTGCCCCTTTATCGGTGAATCTTGTCTAAAGACTCATCAACGATGGGACTGTCTCAGGTGTTTGCACGGTAAAGCCCATCACGACTGGACCGGTGATCTGCGGCCCGATTCGGCTATACGCAGCCGACAACCGGATCTTAGGGGATGTTGCGGACAAGGCGTTTGGCCCCGGTAGGCGCGTAGTACCGGGGGCGGCAGACCATTGCAGAAGCGCGCAGGACGAGCACGTCTACGATCGCCGTCTTCGGAAAGAAGTGGGGCGGAGAGCTACGTTTACCCCAAAAGAACGGACAGGTGCATATTGGGCGGATTGGGTGTTGGCTAACCTGGATGCCTCTGGGCAGTTAAAGGAATTCGTCGCCTTCGAAGTGCAGACGATCGATACCACTGGCAGCTATCGTGATAGCCGCGATGGGCTTATAACCGATGGTCGCGAAGTAGTTCGTTCAACAGTCGGCTTGAATTTTGAAAATGTGAGCAAGAGAATCTTGCCGCAACTCATTTACAAGGGCCAGATTCTTCAACGAGAAAGTCTTTGTCGACGGGGGTTATTTTTCGTTTGTCCCATACCTGTTTACGAACGAATCATGCGGCGACTTGGGGGGAAGAAGCCGCACTAATTCGCTATCCCCTCCAGCCTTCCTCCATCACGTTCATGGCGTACGACCACGAAGATGCGCCGTTCCGCGATGGCGAAACGGTGCCCTTGGAAATCAGAACAGATCATTCGACCACTGTTTACAAACTTCAAGAGGCATTCAAAAATGTGACCTTTCCCGATGCAGATGTATGCATAACGGCGATCTCTTCGGCGCTCGCCTCTGAGAGCTCAACCGCTCAGGCCCTTGCGGAATCTGAGGGCCAGCCTGACTGATTTCAGTTTCGTAGAGCAGCCCAAGTCTCGTAAACGGGACTTGGTACTCGGCCGCATTGTTCTATTTGCCAGATGAAGTTCGCGGAGCGACCCGATGTGGATATCTGGAATCGGTGCATAGCTAGAGGATTACGGGCCATGCTAACGCCATGATCACGTCACAGTCCTGCATGGAAGCATCTGCCTCATGATTCCATCCATTTATGCGGAAGCCCGCGGCGAGATTGGCAATTTCCTCGCCGCGCATTGATAACGTGAAAAGTTGGGCTCGTGCGGAGAGGCTGCCGGCTCCCAACCGAGCAAATTCACGGTGAAGGCGGGCAAGATCTTGCGAGGGTTGCGCACTAGGTGCTGTGAGCGCGAGTGTCTGACTGAGTGAGAGTTGCGCGATCAGTGAGGCGAGCTTCAACCCACGAGCACTATCCTGCGCGCGGGCCGCGAAAGATATAGAGGCGTCTAGGGAGCCCCAATGCCGCTCCCGCTCCGCCTCAATCAAGAGCAAATAAACTTTCGAAATCGGCGAGTGATTGGGTATGTCTTCGCGAGCGAGTGCTATCCAATAGCTTGTTTTGAAGTTCGAGAGTCGTAAATAAGTGTTTGCCAGGCACGCTGCGGACCAAAACGATACCTGGCGATCGCCGAAGGCGCGGGCTTCCTCGTATAGCTCTCGAAGTAACACCCTAGGTGCCTTTGGCAGTTCGTTCTCAGCGGCTGCCACGGTCTCCATCCCAGAAAGATCTGCGATTTCGGCTAGACGGCGTATCGCGAATGCGCGTTGGGACAAATTCGCATACGAAGCCTGTGCAGTGGCACGTCGAGCTATACGAAGAGCTTCTGTGTAGTCGCCGAGAAGCTTCAAAGTATCGGAGTAGGCAGTGAGCGCGTCAACGAGTCCAGGAATGCCAATCCGTTGGTGAACTAGCGGATCTTCGCACGTCGCTTTGAGAGACTCGCGTGATCGATCCAAACGACCGTCGATTTGCATTTTCGCAGCGATCCGAACTCTCGCTGAGTCTCTCATCCTTGGGTGCTTCGCAAGCAGATGATCGGCTGCATTCCCTAGCAAAGGGTGACCGGCAGCGGGCAAGATTGCCGCTATCTCATTTACCGTGCGGGGCCACGCCCTAAAAGTCTGTATGTCGCGGGGCGCGGCAGCCAGAACCCGCAAGCTGGCCGAGTGA
This sequence comes from Salinibacterium sp. SWN248, assembly GCF_015864575.1. Taxonomy (GTDB): domain Bacteria; phylum Actinomycetota; class Actinomycetes; order Actinomycetales; family Microbacteriaceae; genus Rhodoglobus. The sequence goes on from NZ_JADYWW010000001.1 coordinate 1,558,290, forward strand.
TTGGCGAGTCGAGAGTGGGAGCGGGCAAGGAGCTTGCGCCGACCAATCTCGTCTTGTCCGACAAAACGGTATGACGACAGTGTTTCGATAACTACATTGTTCAGGCCGAGTTCGAAAGCTATTGCTGATGTTGCGAGCAACCTTCGTGGTTGAGGAATTTCATCAAATCGATCCTCAGCGCGGGGGTTTGCAGGGAGAGGCGCCGGCTTTGGCTGCTTTGTGCCGTGGAACAATGGAAGCACGTCTTGGGCTCCGCCGGAGAATATTGACATCACACCACCTAGCTGGTGTTGAAGGCGCTCCACCCTCCCGTCGACTGGGGCGCTTCCGAAGTGCATCCAGTGCAGCAACTTTGGGCTGGTTTTCATCAGAATGGGTATTACGTCGGTATCTCTGCCCGAATACCCCAGCACAAGAACATTCCTATGTTCGAGCGCGGCGACTAGAGCTAAAGAGACTTTTGGCGGGAGCCCATCCGAGTATTGGCGAACCGTCGTTACTATGGATGCTGGGTCGTCCCATCGTCCATGAAGGTGCCAAGCTTCGCCGCCTGCAGCTTCTAAAAGAGTGTCCACATTCAGTGTGATCTGCAGCGCGTCCATTGCCGTAAGCATCTGATGGTGGACATTCCATTTCTGCGTACTCACGTCCACATATGTGCTGACCAAAATATCGCGTTCGCCAACACGGGTGTCGACTATCTCGGCCAGCGGCTCCAACCAAATTGGTGCGGGAGAGCTGTGGATAGCGGATGTTGCAGGTTCCAGAACAGCACGTTCGGCTTCGGCGAGACCACGGATGAGTCGATCCCACGTGTTACGCATCAGATCATCTCCGGTCGGGACATTCGACGGCGCCGCCAAAGATATGCCCGCCCCGGAGATGACAATGTCATATTTCTCTACGCGAGGATGAGCCCCGTATGGCTCGTACGTACTGTCCTGCTTGTGATCAGGGATAGCCAATACCACCTTGATCAGTGTGGGGAGAATGTCCGAAATCTGTGTGCGCTGGACGCGAGAGGACTGGAGTGCCGTTCTTGCAATTTAGCGAAGCCCAAGAAGCGAAGACGAGCCTTATCAAGTGTTCTGGCCCGGTCCAGCGAGGTGGAGTGCAGCTCGTGGCCTTTCACGAAGCTCTCGATTCACGCGATCGCGTCGATTATGGCGCGCGCCATTTTCTTGCTTGGGCCGAACTCTCGAAGCCCTGACATATCCTTTGCGAATCCCATCGCGACGTTATCGGCGAAGGTGGTCGCAAGTGCAATGACCGTGACTTCTCGGTGACTGCCTTTGTCGGCCACCCTGAGATCAACGATTCCACGCCCGCCAAACAGGGCTGGCTTAGCATCTATATACACCGCAATGTCCGCGGCTTCGTCGAGCGCCGTCAATTCGATATTCTCGACAACTGGGTTTTTGAACACCGTTCGTACTATTTCTCGAATCTGCGCGACGTCCTTAGCTGTCGAATGCAAGAACGGGTACTTTTTCAATTTTGCCTCCTAGAAAAAACAGCTCGACAGGGTTCAGTTGCGGGGTAAATTTCGATAGGCGGGCGAAGCATTGCGTGTCTACTGTCGATCGTAGCGTTTAGTCGTCGTGGACCACAGTGAGAATTTGAGGAAATTCGCACGCGAACCTTGAATCCTTTCCTCTTCGCGAGGTTGTCCTGGTGAAGGCACGAACTAGGTGATTGCAGCCCAGCCACGTCAAGACGTGGCGAGTGACAATGCATTTTGTGGATTGCTGCCGCAAAGCGATCGAGTCGGGTCTTTCCTCGCACGCTCGATCGGGCTCGGCATTCTCGGAACGGGGCGGTGAGCGAGTTCGCCGTTGGCTGCCGACAGCCTTGCTCGACGCCTGAAGTCCGTGCAGACCGTTTTGCCGTCTCGTATCTCTATATCGTCGCCTTCAACGGCGATCGTTGAAGCGGTAGCTGCATCGAGCCGAACGTCAAGAAGTGCTTTTCGGTGGAATCACTGAGATATTCGCCGCTGTGCGAACTCGTCGCGTGGATTTACCCGTTATCTGTTGCCCGTGACTCGGTACCTGTTACCCCGTGGATGCGGGGGCGCAGCGTGAGTTCCGCGCTGCTACGCTCGTTGTAATTTACGGATGAAAAGGAGCCACGCGTTGGGAAACTTGGACGACTACACCGGTTTGTCGGAGATGGCTAAGGACGCAGGTGGCCCCGCTGAACTAATTGAGAAACTCACGAGGGATGGAGTCACTAAGGGATCGGTTGTAACCGCCGCTACTCTATTGGCGCTTTACGGTGCGCAAAAGGGCGCCAGTTTCTTGTTCGAGAGATACACGAGTAAGAAGGCGGAAGAATTCGCTGCGGCGGCAGCGGACGCGATCGCGAAGGCCAACGCCCGTCCCCTCTATACGGTGAACACGCCGCGAGAGATGCAGCGGGACGTCACGCTTATGACCGGAGATAAGTTTCGGGCACTCACCCGCGACGGCGATGTGATCATGCTTGAGGTCGACGGGCGCGATTACAACCCAATCTTCGTCTCCGGTGCACAGCTCCAGCAGATTTCAGATTTCAAGCTCGACGACCTCGATGACGCCTGATCTGAATAATATTGGGAGAGCCGATGGGGTAATCAGTAAGGGAAAAGATCTGGCCGTTAACGTGGCCAATAACCTCATGGATGGCCAGTGCGAGTACGTAGCTATGCGTGCCACAACGTAGCTTCACCCAGACATACGCAGGCGTTCAGTAGCGTTCTTAGTCCTCAATTAGACGCGTAGGTTCTTGGTTCGAGTCCAAGTCGAGGAGCTTATGAGTCCCGGCCACTAAGGTGGCCGGGACTTTGTGCGTTCCGGCCCTGCTGCAATTTGAGCGCAGGTACTCCGCGGGGAGTACCGAGGCCTGCACCTGGCAGGCGATGTTCTCGCGGGGCGTGGCAACTAGCATCGAAGCATGCTTCCTTCTGCCTCACCACGCTCCCCGCGTTCGGCGAATGCAATGGTGGAGTCGCTCATGAAGGGCACCGGTTTCGGGCAACCCCGTTCGCGGCGGTCGCAACGACTGCGGCTCTGGTTGCCAGTGGCTATTTCTTTTGTTATTCAGGTGCCGCCCACGATCGCCAGCGTGTTGTGGGTCGAACCATCGTTGCTCGTGGGCATTGCTACGGTCACGCTCGCCGTTCTCGGGCCCGTGCTGCTTATCTGGGTGCGGCGCTATCCGGGACCGATTGTCGCGATTCTCTCGGTGGCAGGAGCCGCAGACTTCCTTCTGGGCTACTCGTGGACCACTCCGCCCTACTTGGCTCTTGCCTTTGCTGTTGTTATCGCGATCTCGCATGGGGCACGCACGTGGACGTGGGTGTCGATGATTGTGGCGTGGGAGGGCACGTTGCTCGCCGCGCTACTCGCGGGTGTTGCCTTGGAGCCGCCGCGCGTCGTTGCGACAACGGTCGGACTTTTGCTCGTGCTGGGCTTCGCTGAAGCCAATCGTCGTCGTCTCGAGAACTTCGTGCAGTTTCAGAAGGCGTTCACTGATCGCCGGGAGCAAGAACTGCGGGAAGAACGAGTGCGTATCGCTCGCGAACTGCATGACGTTCTGGCCCATTCGCTCAGCCAAATCAATGTGCAGGCGGGCGTGGGGCTGCATCTCATGCACAAGCAACCCGAACAGGCCGAGGCGGCGCTGGCGAGCATCAAGAGTTCGAGCAAGGATGCGCTCGACGAGGTGCGCTCGTTGCTCGGCATGCTCCGCAACGAGGATGCCGCAGCCGGCGAGTTCGACAGCGATGCGGTTCCGCCTGTGCCTGAACCTGATCTCTCACGGCTCGAGAGCCTCGCCGCCTCGGTTCGCACCCAGGGGCTCACGGTCATCCTCTCGAACGACGTTCCGGAGCAGACCCCCACGGCGGTGCAACTCGCGCTGTTTCGCATTGCGCAGGAGTCGCTGACGAACGTGGTCCGCCACGCAGCGGCGACGGCGGCCACGGTCACGTTAGTGATCGACGGACACGACTATGTCGCTACTATTGCCGACAACGGTGTCGGTATCGATACCGACGGACACACAGCGGGGCGAGGGTTGTTGGGTATGCGCGAACGGGCCGAACTTCTCGGTGGCACGCTCCGCGTGGCCGAAGCCAAGCCGCGCGGCACCGTGGTGACCGCCCGCATTCCGCGTCGTTCGGCATCCGCATGATCCGTGTTGTTGTTGCGGATGATCAGCAACTGATTCGCGCGGGCTTTCGAAGCCTGCTCAGCGCCGAAGATGACATCGAGGTCGTGGGCGAGGCTGCCACCGGAACCGACGTTATCGAGGTTGTGCGGCGCGAACGTCCTGATGTCGTGCTGATGGACATCCGGATGCCCGATGGTGACGGCCTCTGGGCAACCGAGCAAATTGCGACCATTCCCGACCTCGCTGAGACGCGCATCGTTGTCGTCACAACGTTCGAGGTCGATGAGTATGTCGCGCGGGCTATTCGCGCCGGAGCGAGCGGCTTTCTTGTGAAAGACACTGAGCCGGTCGAGCTGATCCGGGCGGTGCGTGTGGTCGCTTCCGGCGACGCCCTGCTGAGCCCTGGCGTGACAAAACGACTGCTCGAACGCTTTGCCCGCGGCTCACAAGTGGCGGTTGATGCCAGCATTCTGTCGGCGATCACCGAGCGCGAACGTGAAGTTCTTGCCCTGGTCGGGCAGGGGCTCACGAATGCCGAGATTGGCATCAAACTCTTTCTCAGCCCGCTGACGGCCAAAACTCATGTCTCCCGCATTATGTCCAAGCTCATGGCGCGCGACCGCGTACAGCTTGTCGTCATCGCCTATGAGACCGGGCTGGTATCGCTGGGGCGGGCGGTGTGACGAGTTACGCGTCGAGCTGTTCCTCGGTGGGGAGCCACGAGAGGCCAGGCTGACCCCAGCCTTGCTTGCGGATCGCTTTCGCGGCGGCCTTGGCATCCGGTGCTTGCAGACGGTCGGCATAGAGCACGCCGTCGAGGTGATCGTATTCATGCTGAAAAATGCGGGCGAGCCAGCCCGACGCTTCGATTTCGAACGGCTGCTGCTGCAGGTCGAAGGCGCGCAGAATGACGCGGTCGGCACGCGCGAGGGGGTAGCGTTCGCCGGGGATCGAGAGGCAGCCCTCTTCGTCGGCTTCGTCAGCGTCGAGCACGGGAGTGGGGCTTTGCCAGAGTTCGGGATTGATGGCGACACCGTGCCAGTGCACGTCGTCATCATCTGTCCAGTCGTAGACAAATATGCGAAGGCCCACGCCCACCTGCGGGGCGGCCAAGCCGACGCCGGGCGCTTCTTCCATCGTCTCGATCATGTCGTTGACGAGAGTGGTGAGCTCGCTATCGAAGGCCGTTACCGGGTTCGCTGGAGTGTGGAGCACCGGGTCGCCGGTGATAATGATGGGAAGAACGGCCATGTACCCAGAATATCCCGTGTGAACCGAGTACATTTGACGGGTGCCGCCGGACATCCTTGACCTCAGCGATCAGATAAGCCTGACGCCGCTGCAAGCCGTGGGCATCCCGCTAGCCCTCATCGGCGCGATCCTGTTGTCTCTGGGAGCACAGTTCCAACATCGTGGCGTTGCCCGCATGGAACAGCACCACGGTAGCGAAGCCAGCACTGGCCTCAACTTTTCCCAGATCAAGGCGCTGCTTGCCCGTCCGTCGTGGGTAATCGGCACGGCGTTCCTCGGGCTCGCCATCGTTTTTCAGCTCTCGAGCCTGTCGCTTTCCCCGCTCATGGTGGTGCAACCGCTCGGCGCCGTAGCGCTCGTCATGACAGCGATCATGAATTCCCGCATTACCAAGGTGCGTTTGGATGCCATTTCCATTCGAGCGATCGTGATGTGCGTTGTCGGCGTTGGCGTTTTCGTCGGAATCGCGGCGATGTTCGCGAAGTCCACCGTTATTACGCAGCGTGAGCTCTCGATTGTGCTCATCGTATTGGTGATCGTCTTGGCGCTCTGGATTGTGCTGTTCCTGATCTTCCGCAAGAACGCATCACCGGTGTTTTACATCCTGGGCGCCGGCATGCTGTTTGGATTCGTCGCGACGCTTGCGAAGGTTGTTATCGACCGGATCAAGACCATCGTCATTTCGGGGTCGGGGTTCGAGAGCACGGACTTTCTCACCATCCTGTGCATCGTCGGACTGATCGCGGCATCCCTTCTTGGTTCGTATTTTGTGCAGACGGCGTATGCATCGGGGCCGCCCGATCTCGTTGTTGCGGGGCTCACTGTCGTCGACCCCCTTGTGGCCGTAACCGTCGGCATCATCGTGTTGGGCGAAGCGGCGGATGCGCCCATGTGGGCAGTGATCGCGTTCGTGATTACGGGTGCCGTGGCCATTTTCGGCGTCTTCTCACTCTCTAAGCACCACCCGCAACTGAAGTCGTAGCATTTCGAGCAGCTCGGCTCAGCGACCCGTGGGTGCAGGCGCCGTGAGGTACGTTATTAGGTGCCGTTGACCTGACCGGGTCGTAAACAAGATGGCTCGTGACGCACAACTGTTAAGGAACTCTTCGACTGTGACTTCCGCTGTGAAACGCTCGCCCCATGAGGGCAAACCGCGACTTCGCATTCTGATCGGCGCCGACACCTTCTGGCCGCAAATTAACGGCGCGGCAACCTTCATTGCTCGATTGGCGGCTGGTCTCGCTGAGCGCGGTCATGATGTTCACATTGTGGCTCCCTCGTACTCCAATAAAAAGTTGGGCACGATGGTTGAGGAGCATGAGGGCCAGAAAATGACCCTGCACCGCCTCTATTCGTGGCGCTGGCTCGGCCACCCGTGGCTTCGGTTCATGATGCCGTGGCGGGTCAGGCAAAATTCGGCACGCATCCTTGATCAGGTGAAGCCCGATGTCATTCACTTTCAGTCGCACATTATCGTCGGTCGCGGCATGACGATCGAGGGCGAGAAGCGAGGAATTCGTCTCGTCGGCACTAATCACTTCATGCCCGAGAATTTGCTCGATCACGCCTACATCATCCCCAAGTTTTTGCGCCGAAAAGCTATTCAGGCGGGGTGGGCGGCTGCCGGGCGTTCCTTCTTGCGTGCCGCGTGGGTAACCACTCCGACCCGGCGCGCCGCCGAATATCTCGAAGCAAACACGAGCGTGCGCAACGTCGTTGCGGTGTCCTGTGGCATCAATGCCGATGGTTACAACGGCAATCTTGAGCCCAAGCCGGAGAACCTCATTGTGTTCTTGGGGCGTCTCTCCGACGAGAAGCAGATCGATAAACTCATTCGCGCTCTCGCGATTCTCGACCCTGCGCTCGACGCGAAGCTCGAGATCGTGGGCGGGGGGGAGCTCGAGGGAAAACTTCGTGCCCTCGCAACCTCGTTGGGTGTCGCAGATCGTGTCACCCTCACCGGATTTGTCGAGCAAGATCAACTGCGTGATGCGCTTCAGCGTGGTTCAGTGTTCGCGATGCCATCTATTGCTGAGTTGCAAAGCATCTCAACAATGGAAGCGATGGCTTCTGGGCTGCCCGTCGTTGCTGCCGATGCCATGGCTCTGCCTCACCTGGTTCACGATGGTGAGAACGGGTTCCTGTTCGAGCCCGGCAATGTTGAGGACCTGGCCGCAAAGCTTACCCGGGTGCTGTCGATGCCGGCGGATGAGATTCTGAAGTTCAAGAAAGAAAGCTTGGCGATTGTGGCCGCCCACGACATTCAGCGCACCTTGGATACGTTCGAGAGCATGTATCGCGGCGAAGAGGTCTCTGCCGCTGTGTCATCGGGCAGAAAAAACGAGAGCGCCTCCTAATCGGAGACGCTCTCGTGGGAGCCACAGCAATCGGCTCGTGAGCGTAGGCGTGGAGCCTACTTCTTTGCGGGAGTGCGGTTTTCGGCCGACACCATCCAGGCGTACTGTTCGAGTGTTTCGAGGATGCCGTGCAGCAGATCCGCGCTCGTGGGGTCCTCTTCGTCAATAGGATCGTGCACTTCGCGGATAGTCGCGATGGTGCCTTCGAGGCGTTCCGTCAGCAGGTCGATGGTGTGCGTGGTGTCTACTTCGCCAGCGGGAAACTCGGGGAGTGTGGTAGTGGCGGCAACGGTGTCGCTGCGGCCATCGGGTGTGGCGTGGAGTGCACGCATCCGTTCTGCGATGGTGTCGCTGAAGCCACGCGCGGCGTCAATGATCTCGTCAAGCACGAGGTGGGTGTCGCGGAAGTTCTTACCGACGACGTTCCAGTGGGCCTGCTTGCCCTGGAGCTGAAGTTCGAGCAGTTCTACAAGAACCTGCTGAAGACGATCCGCCAGCCCCTTGGACGCAGTGAAGCCTCGCTCAGCATTCTGCTGGCGGGTTTTGCGAGCCCCAGATTTGGCCGGACTTGTGGTCTGCGCTTTCTGTGAATCAGTCATGGTGCAACCGTACGAGCGTCGGTTTAGCGCTGGCTTGGTGTTGCTTGGGAGGAAGCTGAGCGTGTGAGACTAGCTCGGGCGCGACTCGTGACTTAGGCCCGGATTTACCGTCCGATGTGAGGGAGAGCGCTGTGGCGATGAGATTTCTGTTGGTATTCGCTTGGCTCGTGCCGGCATTCATCGTTGTGCTCGGGCTCAATGCAGGCGCCACGATCTGGCATTACTTGGAACCGCAGATGGGCGTAGTTCCGGATCCGGGTACCTACTACGTTGCCGTATTTACGGGACTCATAGCCCTGCTATTAAGCATCGCCGTAGCGATGGGCATCTCAATCCACGTCGGTAGTTCCCGCCCTCACGCGAACGCGAATCTTGCTTCATCCGATCGCTAAATCGGGCGCGGAGATTCCTAGTCCGGTACTGGGCACTGCTCTGTGCTGTGGCGTGTGTTGACTCGCCGACTTTGCCGGTAACGTAGATACGCGCTCGCACTCGTGCGGGCACGGGGCGGTAGCTCAGCTGGTTAGAGCAGCGGACTCATAATCCGTCGGTCATGGGTTCAAGTCCCATCCGCCCTACATTTCGCGTTCACGCCAATCGCTTCTGACGCGCCCTCCGCCCCGGGGTGCTCACGGTGGCTCACACGAGAAGGGCCCCATCCGCTTCCGAATGAGGCCCTTTCGATCATGTCGTGTCTACTTGAGGAACGACAGAGGCTTTCCGTCGTAGTAGGCATACACGGAGTCATACTCGGCATAGATCACGCCGGCAACGTCGTTTCCGTCCTCGACTGTTGCGGCGATGAAGCACTGTTCAATCGTGGCGCCATCGGTGTCGAATTCTTTCGTGAACGACTGAGTTGTGCAGTCGTCCCAACCGATGACGGTGACGTCTTGAACCTTCTCGCTGTTGGCATCAACGGGGGAGAACCCCGTGTAATCGGCGTCGAAAGCGATCGAATCACCGGATACCTTCTGCTGCTCAACAGACAGGAACCACACGTTGTATCCCTTGAGCTGGGAAATCTGCTTGACGAGGTAATCCGTCTGCGCAGCTGATGCTGGCTCGATGCTCACGAGACGTGCAGCGATTACTGCAGTCGCGTCATCAATTCCGGCATAGTCGTAGGATGCCCACTCACCGAGCTTCACGGTTGATCCGGGGGCTGCGACATCGCCAGAAGCGGTGCCGGTCGACTCCTCGGTGGTCTCCTCCGTTGGCTCGACTGAGGGCGCGGCAGCTTCCGGTACTTCTTCGCTGGCTGTGGGCGCGCATCCAGAGAGTGTGAGCCCGGCAATAATTGCCCAAGCGAAGGCGCTGCGTTTACGTGCTGATATCAACTGAGATCTCTTCCCCACCGCGTTGCGGTCGACGGCCCTGGCGCTCGAACGCACGCGTGCGTTTCCCCCGAGCTGCAGGGTCACATTGCAACAATGAATATTGCTTGTTTTTGAAGGTTACAAGGAAAAATCAGTTATTGCGAACTCACGAATGTGCGAACTCGCTAACGGGGCGTCAGCCGTCGAGCCGCTCGGCTAGCTCGCTAATGCTCAGAACCGTTTCTGTTGGTGCGCGGAAATGGGGCGGATACAGAGAGTCTCCTCGGTTCACCCACGCCGTCGAGAGTCCAGCTTCTGCGGCTCCGTGGATGTCCCACGGGTGGACCGCCACGAGGTATGCCGCTCCGTGAGCATGGGCGTTGGTGCGGGTGAGCGCATCCTCGTAAGCGCCACGCGCCGGTTTCCACGGCGCGTGTTCTTCCACGGACAGGGTGCCATCGACTAGATCTGACAACCCTGCTTCGCGTAGTAGCCGCTCGGCGGTGCTGGCGGGGCCATTGGAGAGCGTAAAGAGTCGGTGCCCAGCAGCGTGGAGAGCGCGGATGCCGGGCGCAACGTCGGCGTGAAGCTGAACTGTGGAGAAGGCGTCGAGTACGGCATCCACAGAGCTCTCTAATGAGCCGGAGAGCGGAAGTCCGCGCAGGATGTCGCGCGCATTAGTCTGTGCGATTTCAAGAAAACGCGCCTGGCTGCCGGTTGAGGTGAGGGCGAAGCCGTCCCGCAGTACCGTGTTGAACCAGGTAGCGGACACTCCACGTCCGGCGCCGATAGCCTCGAATGCATCCCCGACGGGCGTCAGATCTGAAAGCGTCTCGTTGACGTCGAAGAAGATCGTGACAGGCTTGTTTGTCATCTCACACCGGCTTTCTGTGCCCGATCGCCGCCGCGGGAATGCGGAGGCAACCTCGAGCACTGAGCTCTACGGTACGCGCAGCAGCGAACGCTTTCCTGAGATCCAGAACACAAGCGAGCCAAAAGCGAGCATGACGACGACAATGAGGCCGACGTAGAAGAAAACGCTGCCGTAGCCGGTGTCGGGGTGCAAGAAGGGATAGGGCACCCAGCCGTCCGTTGCGCCGCGCACGAGTACAACGATGACCCAGACAATCGGGTAAATCAACACAATCCACAGACGACTGAAAGCGATGCGGCCGCGGTCGGAGAAGAGAATCCAATCGGCCAAGGCATATACGGGCGTGATGATGTGCAGCGCCGCGTTTGCCCAGGCGACCGGAACGCCACCGGCTGCACCCAACGGTGCGAGCAGCGTCGCATACACGACACCGACGATGATGATGTAGGTCGTCACCGAAGCGCGCGCGATATTCAGGGCCGGCGAAGCAGCCTCGCCGCGCAGGGCAACAACCGCGATGACCGCGTACACGACCGCAAGGATGATGTTGGACTGAATGGTGAAATACCCGAACATATTGAACGGGTTAATCACGGTGCGACCTGCTGCCTCGGCAACCGTTGCGATTACTGCGGCGGTGACGAGAGCAGCAATCGCTAAGCGCAATACGGCGACGATAACGGTGCCGTTTCGGGTTTCGGGTGCGGCGAGTTTGGCGGCGTAGGTCATAGTTCCCCTCGAACTAAAGCAAGTCTGTGCATGACTATAGCGGAGCGAATCGCCGGCCGCGGATCAGGCACACTTCGGGTTGACATCAGCGTGCCGCGACGAGGTTCAGCGCACTTCTCTGAGCGGATAAAAAAGCCGGTCAGACGGGAAGTGCTTTCCTCTGAGGAATGGGCTATGGTCGAGATGATCGCGCCAACTGAGACAAGGGGAAGCGGAATAATCATGGCTGGAAAATCGCCTAGAGGAAGCACCAAAAAGGAAGCCAAGCTGTCTATCAAAGACAAGCGGGCACACAAGCGGGCCAAGCTCGAAGACACCGGCTTCATCAAGCCGCGTAAGGGTCGCTAACGGCCCACCAACGGAACTCGTCAGGTTCCACACTCAAGCCTGATGAGTTCAGCGTGGCGGCGCGCAGTCGCAGGCACGGAAATCCCGTGTCCCTTCAGTGCGCCTCCGCCGCCACGCACCCTTACCCGATCGCTCGGAGTGGCTAGTTGCGCACCTTGCCGCGACCGAAGATCAGCCACAGGATCGAACCGAAGATTGACAGGAAGAACGCCACCAGGATCCAGAGGAACTTGCCGACGACACCGTGGTTGGTGCTCTTGGCGATTGATACGACAGTGATGATGAAGACGATGAGGCCAACGATGCCAAAACTGAAGCTAATAGGTTCCATGGTCTAAATCTATCGGGCATGGCACTATCAAGTTATGAGTTTGCTGGATGCAGCGTGGCAATCCCTCGGGGAAGATGCCGCCGCCCTCGCGTTAGTGCGCGACCAAGGCACAGCTGTGCCCCTGACAGGAGTGCTGCCCTCTGGCCGCTTCGTTCATGACGCCATGGCTGCGGCGTCGTTTTCTGCGTCGCTGCTGGCGGCGCGGAGGGTCGGATGCGCGGTGCCTTCCGTCGAGCTGAATCCGCTCAAAGTTGCGACTGCCGTCACGAGCGACAAACACTTTAGGCAGGATGGCGAACCGGTAGCGGCGTGGGCTGAGCTCTCTGGCTTTTGGCCCTGCAGCGACGGTTGGGTTCGCACCCACGCCAACTATCCACATCATCGCGCAGCGCTGCTGAGCGCTCTCGAGCTGCCCTCCGAGACAGGCGCCGACGAGTTCATGCTCGCCCTCCACGCTATGACCGCGGCCGACGTTGAAGAGAAAGTTGTCGCCGCCGGGGGAGTCGCGACCGTCGTGCGTACCGCAGAGGAGTGGGCCGAGCATCCGCAAGCCCAAGCGTTGGCCGGACTGCCCGTTGTCGAGCTGACCTCGCTCGGTGATACCGAATCTGCCCAGCTCACCGAGACAACCGTCGATGCGCCGCTGGCAGGCCTGCGCGTGCTCGACCTCACTCGCGTGATTGCCGGGCCCGTCGCGGCACGAACCTTGGCGCTGTGGGGCGCTGACGTTCTGCGCATCGACAGCCCGCAGCATCCCGAAATCCCGTGGCAGCACCTCGACACCGGCGCAGGCAAACGCTCAGCCCTGCTCGACCTCGACGATGACACTGACCGAGCAACGTTCGAGAAACTGCTTGAGACCGCGGATGTCGTACTCACCGCCTACCGCCCCGGTTCTTTAGATAAGTTCGGACTTTCGCCCGCGGCTCTCGCCGAGCGCCGCCCGGGAATTATCGTGGGCCGCCTTAGCGCGTGGGGAACGGTCGGACCGCTGGCTGAACGCCGCGGCTTCGACAGCATCGTGCAGGCGGCGACGGGAATTGCGTTGGCGGAGGGTGAAGGCAAGGGAACGCCGGGCGCCCTGCCGGCGCAGGCTCTGGATCATGCGGCCGGTTATCTGCTTGCTGCCGGCATCACGACGGCGGTGCGTCGCCGCATCGATGTGGGTCATTCGTGGCTCGTGGAGGTGTCGCTTGCGCGACTGGCGACCGAACTCGTGCAGCAGCGTCGTCCGCGGCACGCGCCAACGGCATCCGCTGGCTTCACGCCGACGGTGACAACTCACGACGGGGTGACCAGTGCGGTGCCTGCGCCGGCCTACGCGGGCGGCCCTGGACGCTTCACGGCTCCCGCTGTTGCGTGGGGTTCGAGCGAAGCAGCATGGCTCTCGTGATGTGGTGTTGTCGGCTCGCGTGATGCGTTTCTTCAGCGGGATCGATCTGGCTTTCCTGAAATAATCCCGTGTCGGCGGTGGTTGGCATGATGGACTTCAACAAGGATGGACTTATGACTGACACTGCTGCACCCACGCTCACGCCCGAAGCTAAGCTCGCAACTTTTCGCGAACGTCGCGATCAGGCGGTCGTGCAGCAGAATGGCAACCTTGCGCTGACCAACACGCAGTGGGTCGACGCCGAGCAGACCATTTGGGGTGTGCCCGGCACGTGGGCTCCCCACGAGGATGGGCTCACGGTCACCGCCACCGCAGAAGACAACATTGTTGTCGACGGCACGCTTGTTGAGGGCAGCGCCGTTGTGCGCAGCAAGAGCCACGAGAACCCGAGCGCCATCGTCTTTGGTGAGACCGTCACGGGTTTCGTCATCAAGGCTCCTGAAGGCAACCACGCGCTGCGCGTCTGGGACACCAACTCGCCCGCCATTCAAGAGTTCGGCACGATTGATGCCTACGCCTACAACCCGGACTGGGTTATCAAGGCCACCTTCACGCCCAACCCCGAGGGCACAACGCTTGGTTTCGAGCACATCAAAGACAACGGTCAAGAGCGTGAGCAGCCGATTCCCGGTGACATCTCGTTCACAAAGGATGGCGTTGACTACAGCCTCGCCGCGTTCAAGTCGGGCCGCGCCCTTCAGCTCGTCTTTGCGGATGCCACGAGCGGCGTTGACACCTACAGCGTTGGCCGTTTCCTCTTCGTTGCGCCCAACCCCGACGGAACGATCGTGCTCGACTTCAACCTCGCGATCCTGCCGCCCTGCGCTTTCAGCTACAACTTCAACTGCCCCATGCCTCCGAAGCAGAACCGTTTCGCGGTCGCCATTGACGCAGGCGAAAAGAACGTACTCAAGAAGGACGGCTCGCTGCTGCACGAGTAGGTGGTTCTGGGCGGTTGGGCAGTGGGATCGCACGGCCTAGTCTGGCCGCCGAACGACTACAGGCGCGGCGAGTGCGACTCTAAGAATTCAAACACTTCAGTGGTGTCAACGCCGGGATACATTCCCGTGGGCATTGCCGCGAGCAGCGAACTGTTGAGGCGCGCGCTCGGGATCGAATGCTGCGCCCAGCGTGACGACAGGTTCTCGGGTGCGCTGCGGCAGCATCCGTCATCTGGACACGTCGACACGGCACGATTCGTTGTGTCGCGCCCACGGAACCACTTTGCTGACGCAAACGGAGTTCCGAGGCTTACCGAGAAGTCGCCGCGGCGACCCGACTGGATGCGCGACGTGCACCAGTAGGTTCCGCCCGGCTTGTCGGTGTACTGGTGATAGGGGCTGAACCGGTCTTCGACATCAAAGACTTGGCGCGCGCTCCACTGCCGGCACACGATTTGACCCTCGATCGCGCCAAGCGCATCCGTAGGAAACGCAGCGCTGTCGTTCTCGTAGGCCTTCGAAATCGTGCCACCCTCGTGCACCTTCAAGAAGTGCACGGGAACGCCCAAATGTTCGGTCGCCAGGTTGGTGAAGCGGTGGGCCGCCGTCTCGTAGGGCACGGCAAAAGCATCCCGCAGATCCTCCACCGAGAGCTCGCGTTGCGCCTTCGCCGCGGTCAAGAATTCGACCGCTGTCTTCTCGGGCACCATGAGAGCGGCAGCGAGATAGTTTGTCTCCACTCGCTGGTAGAGAAACTCTGAATAGTCAGCAGGCTCCCGGATGCCCAACACATGCCCCGCAAGTGCCTGCAGCAGCGTCGAGCGTGGGTCGGTGCCCTCAGCCTGCGCGACGGGCAGATAGATGCGGCCGTTGCGCAAATCCGTGACGCTGCGCGTCGTCGCGGGCAGGTCGGGCACGTAGTGCAGTGAAAACCCGAGGTGCGAGGCGAGGTCGGAGGCGACCCGCTGAGAGAGCGGTCCGCCCGTGTGGCCAACAGCATCCAACAGTTCTCGGGCTGTCGTCTCAAGTTCACCAAAGTAGTTGTTTCGCTTGCGCATCATGCGCCGCAGTTCGGTGTTGGCGCGGCGGGCTTCTTCTGGCGTTGCCGCACGTTCGCGGTGGAGGCGCTGCAATTCGTCGTGCAATCCGAGCACGGTTTCGATTGCCTCATCGCTGAGGGTCTTGCGCACCGGCAGCTCGGGCAGCGCGAGCGAGTTGTAGAGCGGGCCACGCTGCGCGCGTTCGAGAGCGATCTCGAGGGCAGCACGCCGTGACGGTGGCTCTGGGCTCAGCAGTTCATCCACCGAAACGTCGAAGAAGCGGGCGATTTTCTGCAGCTCGCTGAGTTTGAGCTCTCTCTTGCCGTTCTCGATAACGGAGACCTGAGAGGCCGCACGCTCGAGCGCGGCACCGAGGTCATCGAGGGTGAGACCGCGATCGGTGCGGAGTTGACGGATGCGGCGGCCAACGGTGAGGGAATCGAACATGTCCTCATCGTCTGCCTGCGTACGCGTGCGTGGGGTCATCCGAACATCCTCCTTGATGGCCTTCTGTCGAAAAACAGAAGAATCATGACAATTCTGCAACAAATCGTGGTGAAGAACTAGTGCAGGGGCACCAGAGTCGAAGAAACGAAGTACCGATGAACCACTGACGAAGGAGCCAGCAATGACGAACAACCGCCCCGGCGACCAAAACCAGACCGCAGCCGAACTCGAAACCGAGTGGAAGACGGATGCGCGCTGGAACGGAATCGAACGCGATTTCAGCGCCGAAGACGTCATCGCCCTCCGCGGAAGTGTTCGGGAAGACCGCACGCTTGCTCGTCGCGGCGCCGAGAACCTCTGGAATCTCCTGCAGCGCGACAACACCGAATGGGTCGCCGCGCTGGGAGCGCTCACCGGCAACCAGGCCGTGCAGCAAGTGCGCGCCGGGCTCGAAGCGATCTACCTCAGCGGTTGGCAGGTTGCCGCCGACGCCAACCTCTCCGGCCAGACCTACCCCGACCAGAGCCTCTACCCGGCCAACAGCGTGCCGGCCGTTGTGCGCCGCATCAACAACGCGCTGATGCGGGCCGACCAAATCGAGACCGCCGAGGACGGCGCTCCGCGGATCGATTGGATGGCACCGATCGTTGCCGATGCGGAAGCCGGCTTTGGCGGGCCCCTGAACTCCTACGAGCTCATGTCATCCATGATCGAAGCCGGAGCGGCCGGCGTGCACTGGGAAGACCAGCTCGCATCAGAGAAGAAGTGTGGCCACATGGGCGGAAAGGTTCTCATCCCGACCGCGCAGCACGTTCGCACTCTCAACGCGGCTCGACTCGCCGCCGATGTTGCGGGTGTCTCGAGCATCATCATTGCTCGCACCGACTCTCTTGCTGCCGACCTCATTACCAACGATGTGGATGACCGCGACAAGCCATTCTTGACAGGGGAGCGCACGAGTGACGGCTTCTACCGCACTACTCCGGGCATCGAAACGGTCCTCAGTCGCGGCCACGCCTACGCGCCCTACGCAGATCTGCTCTGGGTGGAGAGCGCGAAGCCTGATCTTGAGTTGGCGCGCACCTTTGCGGAAAGCATCCACAAGGAGTTCCCTGGCAAGAAGCTCGCCTACAACTGCTCGCCGTCGTTCAACTGGAAGCGTCACCTTGACGACGACCAGATCGCGAGCTTCCAGCGCGAGTTGGCCGCCATGGGTTACGCCTTCCAGTTCATCACCCTTGCCGGGTTCCACGCCCTCAACCACTCGATGTACACCCTGGCTCGGGGCTACAGCGAGCGTCACATGAGTGCGTATGTGGAACTGCAAGAGGCAGAGTTCGCGTCTGAAGCAGACGGCTACACGGCAACGCGCCACCAGCGCGAGGTCGGAACAGGGTACTTCGATCGCATCGCGACGGCCCTCAACCCCACGAGCGAAACCCTCGCCCTCGTCGGCAGCACCGAAACGGCGCAATTTCATTAAACCGGCACCACCACTAAGCCGGCACCGCCACTAAGCCGGCAACACCACCCCTCGACTACACAATTTTCTAAGGACAGATCATGACTACTCGCAGAATGGAACCGATCGCTGAATCGGAGGAACGATTCGACGACATCCTCACTCCGGATGCACTGCATTTCCTTACGCGGCTGCACGACCAGTTCGCTGGTCGCCGCCATGACCGCCTCGCGGCTCGCATGGAGTCGCGCAAGCACATCACCAACGGACGCAACTTGCGCTTCTTGCCCGAGACCGCTGCGATTCGCGAGGACGACAGCTGGCGTGTTGCCGGCGCAGGTCCTGGACTCGATGACCGGCGGGTTGAGATCACCGGGCCGACCGATCGCAAGATGACCGTCAACGCCATGAACTCGGGTGCGAAGGTATGGCTTGCCGATCAGGAAGACGCGACAAGTCCGACGTGGCACAACGTCATCGGTGGGCAAATCAATTTGCACGACGCGATCCGTCGTCAGATCGACTTCACGACCCCCGAGGGCAAGACCTACGCTCTCGGCGAGGAGACGCCCACAATCGTGATGCGACCACGTGGGTGGCACCTGGTAGAAAAGCACCTCCGGTACACCGACCGGGCAGGGTTGCGCACGCCGGCATCCGGCTCGCTCGTTGACTTCGGGCTCTACATATTCCATAACGCGCACGAACTCATCGAGCGCGGCAGTGGCCCGTACTTTTACATCGCCAAAATTGAGAATCACCTCGAAGCGCGCCTGTGGGACGACGTGTTCACGTTCGCCGAGAACGCTCTCAACATTCCCCACGGAACCATTCGCGCGACGGTGCTGATCGAGACGATTCCTGCGGCGTTCGAGATGGAAGAGATCCTGTACGAGCTGCGCGAACACTGTGCTGGCCTCAATGCTGGTCGCTGGGATTACATCTTCTCGATCATCAAGAACTTCCGCGGTCGTGGGGCGAGCTTTGTGCTCCCAGACCGCTCGGCGATCACGATGACGGTGCCGTTCATGCGGGCCTACACCGAGCTGCTCGTTGCGACCTGCCACAAGCGGGGAGCACATGCCATCGGCGGCATGAGCGCGTTCATTCCGAACCGTCGAGACCCTGAAGTGACCGCTCGTGCCCTCGACGCCGTGACGCGCGACAAGCGCCGCGAGGCCACCGATGGCTTCGATGGCACCTGGGTCGCGCATCCCGACCTCATCCCCACCGCTAGGGCCGAGTTTGACGCGGTACTGGGGGAGCGCCCGAACCAGGTTGATCGCCTGCGCGACGATGTTCACGTGACGGCGGATGACCTGCTCGACCTACGCATCGATGGTGCGGTAACGGATGCCGGAGTGCGCTCCAACGTCTCTATTGCGCTGCGCTACATCGAGAGCTGGCTCCGCGGAGTCGGCGCCGCTGCGATCGACAACCTGATGGAGGACGCCGCGACCGCTGAGATCAGCCGCAGCCAACTCTGGCAGTGGATGCACCAGCACGTGGTGACGGCGGAGGGCACTCCCATCACACACCGCAGCATCGAGGAGGAGCTCGCCCACGTGTTCGCCACGATCGAGCGCACACCAGGAGATCGTTTTGATGAGGCCGCTGCGGTCTTCCGCGAAGTAACGCTGGAAGAGGAGTTCCCGACCTTCCTCACCCTCAGCGCCTACAGCAGCTACCTCGTAGAACAGCCCCGCGAGAACGCCGCCTGACCCGCCCATGGGCTAGCCGCGCGATGCTTTCGGCTGATCAATGAGGATCACGAAAGCGCGGCTAGCCCGTGACTCGCGCGAGCAGATAAGCGGCCGCTGTCGGCGCAGCACGGCAGACTAGTCACGTGTACCTCGTGCTCGCGACTAGCGGCCGCACCCTCACCGCCACACGCGTGGATGCTGCGGGAGCGGTTGTTGGCGAACCCGCTGTCGAGAATCTGGCGGCGTTTGTCGCGCAGACGCAAGCTGCGCAGCCTGACACTCGGTGGGTGTGGCATGACACGGCGGCGTGGTATCCGTCGCTGCTCGAGGCTCGCGTGCGCGTCAATCGCTGTTTCGACCTGCGGTTGTGTCACGCCATTCTGCGCAATTCGGTGTTCACTCGGGAATCCACCCTGGCGCGGGCCCGAGCAGGCAGCTGGGACGCCCTCGCTCAGGCTGGGCATGCGGCCCCGGTGGATCCGCTCAGGCCGCAGCATTCAACACTGTTCGACTTCGACGATGACGCTCAGAAGGTAGCCGATGGCGAGCTCGATGTTCTGGCCGAATTTCTTCGGCAGCTGGATGCGGTAGCAACGTCGCGCGAGGCCGGGCGGCTGCAACGGCTTCTTTCGGCAGAGTCGGCGGGTGCGCTCATTGCCGCCGAGATGCGATTCGCTGGGCTCCCATGGAGTGCCCAAGCCCACGATGAAATTCTAACCGAGATGCTTGGACCGCGACCGAGCGTAGACGGCGAGCGGCCAGCAAAGCTTCAGGCGCTCGTCGACGAGGTCCGCCTCAGGCTCGACTCGCCACGTTTGGCCCCGGAATCTCCCGCTGAACTCCTGAGGGCATTGAGCGTCGCAGGCATTCAGGCGACCACGACCCGGTCGTGGGAGCTCAAACAGTTGAAGCATCCGGTGATCGCACCGCTGCTCGAGTTCAAGAAGCTGCAACGTCTCATGACGGCCAACGGATGGTCGTGGCTCGACTCGTGGGTTGTCGACGGGCGCTTTCGCCCCGACTATGTTCCCGGCGGTGTCGTGACCGGCCGTTGGGCGACCAGCGGTGGTGGGGCCTTGCAGCTTCCGCATCTCATTCGCGGGGCGGTCAGGGCCGATCCGGGCTGGAAATTTGTCGTCGCGGATGCCTCGCAACTCGAGCCCCGCATCCTCGCGGCAATGGCCGGTGACCGCGGAATGGTCGCAGCCGGAGCATCCGGTGATCTCTACGAAGGCATCGTGGCGAGTGGAGCTGTCGACACCCGCGCCCACGCCAAACTCGCGATGCTCGGCGCAATGTATGGTGCCACCTCGGGGGAGAGCGGCCGATTGATGCCGCGGCTCGCTCGGGCTTACCCGCAGGCGATTGCTCTCGTCGAGCAGGCAGCTCGAGCCGGTGAGCGAGGCGAAGTCGTGAGCACGCAACTTGGCCGCAGTTCACCGCCAGGGAAACATGCCGCAGCGTATGACGACTCTCAGTCTCCGGCGCAACGAGCTGCCTCGCAAGAACGGGGGCGGTCGTGGGGCCGCTTTACGCGAAACTTTATCGTGCAGGGAACCGCTGCCGAGTGGGCGCTCTGCTGGATGGCGAGCATCCGTAATCGACTCAGTCAGCTTTCGGATAACGCCTGGCTTACCGACGCGCCACACCTCGTGTTTTTCCTGCACGACGAGGTCGTTGTGCATGCTCCGGCCGAGCTGGCAGACAGCGTCGCCGAGCACGTGACCGCAGCGGCGGCGGATGCTGGCCGCCTCATATTTGGCGACATCCCCGTCACGTTCCCGCTCACGACCGCTATCGTCGATCGCTACGATCACGCCAAATAGCGGCGCGCACGGAGCCGCGAAATTCTAGCGGGAAGCATCGTTCGGAGCGGTTAGGCGATCGCCGCTTCGTTCGTCGGGGCAGTCGTCGCCGGGCGACCCCGTTTGGGCTTGGTGAGGTTCAGGGGAAACGCTTCAACGAGGCCATGTGATTGGGCGGTCGTCAGAGTCGCCTCGACACGATCAAGCCACAGCAGCTCTGCTTCGGCGTGCGCACAGAGTGAATCAGTGACGAGTTGCTCGGCAAACTGGCTGGCATCGCGAGCGTCTTCCCGTACCTCAACGGTGAGGGAGAGAGCGTCGATGGCGCCCCGTGTTGCCTGACGCTGGTGCTCGATCACGGTGTGCGCGTCAACGTCGGGCAGTGTGACGGCGATAGCGAGTTTGATGGCGAGTTCATCGCGACTGACGGAGTAGCTGTCGACGGGGCTGTTGAGCCAGTGCTCGGCTTCGATCTTTCCCGCGTCCGTAATCGTGTAGTAGGTCTGTTGCGTAGCATCAGGTCCCGAGTCAACGGGTGCGCTTGTCTTCGTCACGAGGCCATCCCGCACGAGTCGGTCGAGCGTGTTGTAAATCTGCCCAACATTGAGCGGCCAAGTTGATCCGGTTCGCCGGTCGAATTCGGAACGCAACTGATAGCCGTAGCAGGGGCCTTGCGCCAAGATTGAGAGCAAACTGTGGCGGATTGACATGCCAGACCTTCCGGGTAAGTCGATACTGAGTATGTAGTAACTGACCATAGCGACGGGGTGGATGCTCGGCCGCTACTGCCCGGTGTGTCGGTTTCTTCGCGCCGAGGTAGTGCCGCCATTGTGGTGTCGGGGCCGATATTTCAGGATGGATTAACGGAGCCCAACACGGCGGATTTGCTTACAGAACGTCCACGCCGGCGCGGTGTGCGCTGGATGAACTGGACTCTTCGCCGCGGATTTCGTGCAGACCGACTTGTAGCCCCATACTCATCTGCGTGAGTGATGCCCCCGTAGCCGCCGCAGCGGCCCAGCCTGTTCCTGAGTCGATCAACGATCGCGAATTCATCTTGACCTCGTCATCGGGAAGCGCCGTCTCTACGACTTCTCCTACGCGATTCCGCTACCACCAAGACGGCCAGATGGTCTGGGGTGAGTACTACGGAGACACCGTCGCTCTCGGGCGCTTCGTCGGTCGTCGCGATGGCGATGTTGTGTCGATTCGCTTTGCTCACCGCCTGGCCGCAAGCGACGACGTCGTGCTCGGAATGGCCTCAAGCACCATCCGTTGGAACGCCGACGGCAAGCTTGAGCTGTTCGAAGAATTCGAGAAAAACGGCGAAGCTCAGGTCAGCATTTGCGTCGAGGCAGATCGCCGTGGCGCGTGGCCAGAGCTTGACCCTGCTCAGCGCAGCAGTCCTCAGCTTGACGGCACCACCTTCATCCTCGAAGAGTCGACGGCGAGCACTGTCAGTGCTGAGCCAACCCAGTTCGAGTTCGACGAGAACTCCGGCGTTGTCTGGGGTTTCTACTTCGGTGACACCGTGACGGCTGGTCGGTGCGTCGGTCGTTACCGCGACGGTGTGCTCGATGAGTTCTTCGTTCACCACGTCATCGCGAGCGACGCGACCCTGCTGGGCGACAGCAGCACGACTCTCGGGTCACGTGCTGATGGCCGCCTTGAGCTCGTCGAGGAGTTCGTGCTCGATGGCGTGCCTGGCAAGAGCGTGTGCGTTCAGGTCGTCTAGCGAGCTAGTTGTTGAGCCCCGCGCGGTTGGGATCTGCCCGCGTAAAGCGGGTGAGGCCCAGCTGTGCCGGCTCTTGCGGCCGCTCGGGCAGGTCCGAGGGCAGCAGGTAGGGCCGTTGGAAGACCTCATCGAGTACCAGCACGGTCTCGAGTGACTTCACTTCGGGGAGCACGGAGAGAACTCCCACGATGAAGTCGTGAATCGCGCCGACCTCGTGTCCGCGAATCAACAGCATTGCGTCGTGTTCGCCCGTCGTAATGCGGCAGGACTCGATTTCAGTCATGTTGGTGATGCGGTCGCGAAAGCTCGCCCAGGTTTGCGGATGCACCGAGAGAAACACGAGTGCGCAGATGCCGAGCCCCGCTTTAGCGGGATCAATTTGGGCGCTGAAGCCGGTAATGACGCCGTCTGTCATCAGCTGCTCAACGCGCGTGTACACATTGGCGCGGGAGACATTTACCTTCTCTGCGAGAGCCGACATTGATATTCGTCCGTTATAGCGGAGTTCACTCAATATCTTCAGGTTGATCTCGTCCAATTCCGACGGAGATTGTCCAGCGGTGGGTGAGCCGTTAGTGCCTTTACTGGACATATTGTGTGAAATCTCCCTCATGTTTAACTCATGGTCTGAATGATTGCGCCTTTGATTGGACAGACTAGCGGGAATTGTGCCAATCTCAAGCACAGCCGTCCAGAGGCTGTTCTATAACCACCAAGGAGTTCCCTTTGCGCACTAAGTTCCGCTACGTAGCGGCCGCATTCGGGCTAACTGCATCACTGGCACTCGCCGGTTGCGCTGCAGCAGCACCCGAAGCAAGCGACAGCATCGTTATTGACACCGCTTTCACGCTCGAGACCAGCGACCCTGGTCGCAACTACGTGCCCACCGGGTACATGGTGTCGAAGGCTCTCTACGAGACGCTCCTCGACTTCGCCGGCTCCGACGAGTCGACCCCCGTTGATGGCCTCGCCTCCTATGAGTCGAACGAAGACGCAACAGCCTTCACCTTCACGCTCAAAGATGGTCGCGTCTTCTCCGACGGTTCAGCAATCACCGCTGAAGACGTTGTCTTCTCGCTCAACCGCGTCGCCGGTATGACCGAGAGCAAGGCGAACTTCTTGATGAACGGCATCACCGTCACCAAGATCGACGACATGACCGTTGAGCTCAGCACGGAGACCCCGTCGCTCAAGCTCCCCGCCCTCATGACTAACCCGTCGCTCGCCATCCTGAATTCCGCTCTCGTTATTGAAAACGGCGGAACGACCGATGATTCGGATGCTGCTGAAGCATTCTTGAACGAGACGTCGGCGGGTTCCGGCCCGTACATCCTCGACACGGTTAACTTCGAGTCGCAGGTTGTTCTCACTGAGAACGAGAACTACAACGGTGACGAAGACATCGACTTCACTCGCGTTGTCATCCGTAACGTTTCTGAGGCTGCAACCCAGAAGATCAACCTTGAGGGCGACGACTCGCAGGTAGCCGTTGACCTCAGCGGTGACCAGGTCGCCAGCTTGAGCGATGGCATCAACGTGTTCTCGACTCCGTCGGCACAGACCATCTTCTTGCTGATCAACCAGAGCGAAGAAGTGGGTGGAGTTACCTCCAACCCCGACTTCGCTAACGCCGTTCGCTACGCCCTCGACTACCCGGCTCTCCTTGAGCTTGCTGGTGCAGGTTCCGAGCAGGCAACTGGCGTAATCCCGCCGTCGTTCCTCGGCGCGCTGGAGAGCGGTGTTGAGCAGGACCTCGACGCTGCAGCAGCATCGCTCGACGCATCCGGCTACGACGGTGAGAGCATCACCCTCGAGTACCCGAACGACTACCCGGTTGGTGGCGTGAGCTTCACCCCGCTCGCTGAGCGCATTCAGTCGCAGCTTGCGGATGCTGGAATCACTATCGAGCTCGCTCCGGCACCGTTCACGACTCAGATCGACAGCTACGTCAACGGAACCGAAGCTTTCAGCATCTGGTTCTGGGGCCCTGACTACGCCGACTCGGCCAACTTCCTGCCGTTCTCGGCCGGACAGAAGGTCGGACTGCGCGCTGGTTGGACTGCCGAGCAGGACAGCGACGTTGTGAACCTCGCTGCAGCAGCAGAGAACGCCACGAACTTCGACGAGCGCGAGACTGCCTTCAGCAACTTCGCTGAAGCGCTGCAGCAGCGTGGCCCGTTCGTTCCGTTGATCGTTCCTGGCTCGAACATTGCGACCGCCTCGTACATTGATGGAGTTGCCTACAACTCCACATGGACGATGGACATCGCTGAACTGCAAGCTAAGTAGAAAGAATCTCTAGCGTGGGAAATACACCCCGCGCGACTCGCAGGTACTCGGCCAGATCACCTCTGGTCGGGTACCTGCTTCGTCGCCTCGGAACCTCAGTCCTGCTCCTCTTCGGAGTCACCATCGTCACATTCGCTCTCGCGAACCTTGTGCCGGGTGACCCCATTGCGGCAGCGCTCGGTGAAGGGGCGGCGAGCAACCCCGCCACTGTTGAGGCTTATATCAAGGAGCGCGGGCTTGATCAGCCGCTTCCGGTTCAGTACGCCAACTACATTGGTGGACTGTTCCAAGGCGACATGGGTATCTCGTTGCGTACGACCCAGCCTGTGGCCGACGATCTGGCCAAGGCCGTTCCTGCCACTGTGGAGATCGCCCTGCTGGCCATCATCGTGAGCCTCGGCATCGGCGTTGCTCTCGGTTCGCTCGCGGCCTACCGCCGCGGCAAAATCAGTGACCAACTTGTTCGCGTCTTTTCGTTGATCGGCCTCAGCATCCCTACATTCTGGATGGCACTGGTCAGCTTCAATTTCTTCTTCCTCCAGTTGCGCATCGCGCCTGGTTCGGGGCGGCTCTCGCCGGCGCTGGCACCGCCGCCCACAGTGACGGGTTTCTACACGGCCGACGCTCTGCTGGCCGGCCAGTGGGTCACGTTCACTGACGCGCTTGCTCACCTCATGCTTCCGGTCTTCGTGTTGTCGCTCTTCACGATCGGCCTTCTCACGCGCTTCGTGCGAACCTCCGTTCTCGAAGTGCTGGATGCCGACTATGTTCGTGCCGGGCGCGCCAAGGGCCTCAGCGGCTCACGCTTGCTCTTCGGCTACGTGTTGCGCGGTGCATCGCTGCCCATCCTCACTATCGTCGGTCTCGCCTTCGGAACACTCCTGTCGGGCACGGTGCTCGTTGAGGCAGTGTTCGCCTGGCCTGGCCTCGGCAGCTACGCCTATAACTCGGCAACGAGCCTCGACCTGCCCGGTGTCATGGGCGTCGGTCTCGTCGTCGGTGTTGTCTACCTGTCCATCAACTTCGCCGTCGACCTGCTTTACGGTGTACTCGACCCGAGGGTGAGGCTCGCATGAGAACGCGTTGGCTAAAGATTCCTGCCGCGTGGATCACTCCGCTCGGTGTCATTGGCGCTGTAATCGCCATCACGTGGGTGGGCATTGCCTTCACTGCCCGGTTGTGGGTTCCGTTTGACCCGCTGTCGCAAGATTTGCCTCGACTGCAGGCTCCCGGCATCGACACCCTCATGGGCACGGATGCTCTCGGTCGCGACATCTTCTCGCGCCTCATGACCGGTGCCAGCGTCACTATCCCGCTGGCCCTCATGCTTGTGCTCATGTCGCTCGCGGTCGGAACCCTCATCGGCGCGATCGCCGGTTACTTCGGCAAGTGGGTCGACGAGTTGCTGATGCGCCTGACGGACCTCGTGATGGCGTTTCCCACGGTCATCCTTGCGATGGTCGTTGCAGCAGCCCTTGGCCCGTCGCTCTTCAATGCGGTGATCGCAGCTTTTGTTGTCTCGTGGCCGCAATATGCGCGAATGACACGGAGCATTGTGTTGGGGCTTCGAACCCAGAACTACGTCATGGCCGGGCGCCTTATGGGCTTCTCGCCATTCAAAACCTTGCGCGTCGACATCGCCCCCAACGTGGTTGGTCCGATTCTTGTTCTCGCGAGCCTCGATGTGGGAACGGCAATCCTGTTGCTCTCCGGCCTCTCGTTCTTGGGTCTCGGCGCTCAGCCACCAACGGCCGAGTGGGGCTCAATGATTTCCGCGGCCATCCAGAACTTCGATAGCTGGTGGATCGGGTTGTTCCCCGGTCTCGCCATTCTCACTGTGGTGATGGCCTTCAACTTCGTGGGCGACTCGCTGCGTGACATTTTCGACCCCACCTCCCAGGTATCGCGAGCGGGGGCTCGGTCATGAGCGACATCACAACACCTCAGACTGCGGATGCCGCAGCGGCAGCCACCGCGCCGGTGCTCACTGTTGACGAGCTCACGATCGGCATCGGCTCCCGTAAGAACCTGAAGTCCATCGTTAAAGGCATCAGCCTCACACTCACCCCCGGACGCATTCAGGGTCTCGCGGGGGAGTCGGGCTCGGGCAAGACGGTCACGTCGCTCGCGATGTTGGGCTTGTTGCCGAGCAATGCGGTTGTTGGCGGGTCTATTCGCTTGAACGACACCGAGCTCGTTGGGATGACTCATCGTCAGCTGAACGAGATTCGTGGTCGCCGCATCGCGATGATCTTCCAGGACCCTTCGTCGAGCTTGCACCCGCAGCTCACGGTTGGCGTGCAGTTGACCGATCATGTGACTCGACACCTCAAACTGTCGAAGAAGCAGGCTCGCGCTCACGCTATCGAGTTGCTCGAGCGCGTGAGGGTGCCGAACCCTGCGGAAGCCCTTGCCCGTTATCCGCACCAGTTCTCGGGCGGGCAACGTCAGAGGATCGCAATCGCGATTGCGCTGGCCTGCGACCCGATCGTTCTGCTAGCTGACGAACCTACAACGGCGCTCGACGTGACCGTTCAGGCGGGCATCCTGCATTTGCTGCGTGACTTGGCCGATGAGCGTCAACTCGCGGTGCTGTTGGTGACCCACGACTTGGGTGTCATGAGCGCCATCGCCGACGACATCGCGGTGATGCGGCACGGCGAAGTTGTCGAGTCCGCTGTGCGCCAAGAGATTTTCGCTAACCCACAGCACGCCTACACGCGTGAGCTGCTCGCGTCGCTTCCGGGCGCCGCCGGCTTCGAGGAGGCAACCGAATGACCGAACTGCTTGAGGTTTCAGACCTCGTTATCGAGTACCACGGCGCGACCGTAGTGCGCGCTGTCGACGAAGTGTCGCTCACGATTGCTCCCGGCGAAGTGCTCGCACTCGTGGGGGAGAGCGGTTGCGGCAAATCGAGTCTCGCGCGCGCTGTCGTAGGCATGGAAAAGCCTCGGGCTGGCGCGGTGACCTACCGTGGTGCCGAGGTCCCTTTGCTTGGAGTGCGTCGTCGTCGTGCGCAGTTCACCTCGATTCAGATGGTCTTTCAAGATCCGAACTCGTCGCTTAACCCGCGTGTTCGCGTCGGTCAGCAGATTTCTGAGGGTATCCGTGCCGCCGTTGAACGTGGCGATGAAGGCTCGCAGCCCGAAGAGTGGCTCGAACGCGTCGGACTTCCCACCGAGATGGTGTCCCGCTACGCTCACGAACTGTCGGGCGGGCAACGCCAGCGCGTTGCTATCGCACGTGCTTTGGCTGCGCGCCCTGATCTCTTGGTCGCCGACGAACCGATTTCTGCTCTGGATGCGTCGAGTCAAGCATCCGTCGCTGACATGATGCGCAAGCTCGCGCTCGATGCCGGCGCAGGGCTGCTTTTTATCTCTCACGACCTTGCGATTGTGCGGCTCATTGCCGACCGCACTGTCGTGATGTATCGCGGAAAGGTCGTCGAGTCCGGAGTCTCCGACCTCATTTGGAATGATCCCAGGCACCCGTACACTCGTGCCCTCATCTCGGCGATCCCGGAACCGGATGGCACCGGCACGTTGCCTGCCGCTCCGGCTGCAGAGGCTCCAGAAGAGTGGCGGATGACGCTTCCTGAGGCCCTCAACCGCGCCTGATCCACGGCTGCCCGTGCTTTCGCGCGGGCCCGTTCGCGTCCAAATCCCGTAAATGTAACTACATGCTTGTGTTTTGGCGGATTCTTCGGGGATAATGTCCCCAAGCGGTTCGCCGCACAATTTAACAGCCATGTGCCGTCACAGGCACCGTTCGTGGGTCGATGGGGAAGTCGCATCCAACGGAACGGAGATATCGTGACTGCACAAAACGCTCGCGGAGTGCTCTATGTGCACTCTGCCCCTCGCGCGCTCTGCCCACACATTGAGTGGGCTGCTGGTCGCGCTCTTGAACGTGCCGTGAACTTCAACTGGGACGATCAACCCGTGCTCAGGGGTTCTCAGCGTGCTGAGTTCTACTGGGAGGGCCCCCAGGGTTCTGGCGCCACGCTCGCTTCGGCATTGCGCGGGTGGGAGCACCTCCGGTTCGAGGTCACCGAAGATCCCAGCCCAGGTTCCGACGGCGGACGCTGGATGCACACTCCCGACCTTGGTATTTTCTTCGCGCAGACCGACAGCGTTGGCAACATGGTGATCCCCGAGGATCGTCTCCGCTACGCCATGGAGGCTGCGGGCTCCGATGCCTTCGATTTGCACCGTGAACTTCGTCTCGCTCTCGGTCAGGCGTGGGATGACGAACTTGAGTCGTTCCGTCACGCCAGTCAAGATTCTGCAGTTGTGTGGCTTCACAAGGTCGGTTGACGATGATTTCCGAACGTACGACTGTCTCTGAGGTAGTGGCTGACACACGGATTCCGCTCATCGAATGGCGCGACTGCGTGGACGTCGTGCTCGACTCCGTCGACTCGACGTTCGATGGCGAGTGCACTCTGCACGACGGGTGCCGTTCAATCCTTTAGAACTGGTCGCTGCATCCATCTGCACCTGTGTGTGACTGATGGTTCGCTGCGAGCGTGCCGTTCAGGTCGCGCCCAGCCGACTCACGGCGTAGCGTTGAGGCGTGGCCGGAAGTATTCGGGCACGGTTGCCACAACGGACCGTCCCCGGGTCCTCGGACCTTGTTCTTCCGGCTGAAACTATTTCAGGATTTGGAAGGAACATCATGTCTCGTTTTGACGGAAAAGTAGTTCTCATCAGCGGTGGTGCCCGCGGAATGGGCGAGTCGCACAGCCGTGCCATCGTCGCCGAGGGTGGCAAGGTTGTCATCACTGACGTTTTGGATGCTGAGGGTCAGACTCTCGCAGACGAACTCGGCGAGAGCGCCGTTTACGCCCACCTCGATGTCACGAACGAAGATGAGTGGCTTGCAGCAGTGAAGCTGGCTGTCGACACCTTTGGTGGCCTCAACGTTCTGATCAACAACGCGGGTATCGCTAACTTCGGCACCCTCGACACCTATACCGCTAAGGACTGGTCGCTGATCATCGGGATCAACCTCACCGGCGCCTTCCTCGGCATCAAGTCGGCGGCACCGGAACTGGTCAAGAACGAGACCTCCTCGATTGTGAACATCTCGTCGACGGCCGGAATGCAGGGCTTCGCCGCCCTCCACGGCTACACTGCCTCCAAGTTTGGCCTTCGCGGTTTGACGAAATCAGTCGCGATGGAACTCGGCCACCAAGGTGTGCGGGTCAACTCGGTCCACCCGGGAAACATCCGGACTCCGATGACCGACGGCTTGGAGATCGACGACTCAAGCACACCGATCCCTCGTCTCGGAGAGCCAGAAGAAGTCACCAAAATGGTTCTCTTCCTGGCCAGCGACGACGCCAGTTACTCCACCGGCTCCGAGTTCATCATCGACGGTGGTGTTCTCGCCGGAGACGGTGCGGTCAACTAGCTCACGAACCTCACGGAGCGTGCGCACGCACTAACGACGCTCAACGAGATATCGCCCGCCCGATCAATGATCGGGCGGGCGATTCTTCGTTAAGGCTCAATTCGCTAGAGCGGCCGAGCTGGCTCCGTGGCTAGACCGAGCGGAATGCGGCGACAGCGTTGTGTCCGCCGAAGCCGAACGAGTTGCTGATGGCCAACTGCGGGCCGGCGCCGAGGTCGCGAGGCGACGTGACGACATCCAGCGGGATCGCAGGGTCCTGGTTGGTGAGGTTGATCGTCGGGGGCGCTGTGCGGTGGTGGAGCGCGAGAACCGTGAAGATCGCCTCGAGTGCCCCCGTGCCGCCCAGAAGGTGGCCTGTGGCGCCCTTCGTGGCCGAGACGGGAATGTTGGGCAGGTGATCGCCGAAGATGCGCAGGAGCGCTTTGTACTCGGCAATGTCGCCGACGGGCGTGCTCGTGGCGTGAGCGTTGATGTGGGTAACGTCGTCTGGCGTTGCTCCGGCGGCGTCGAGGGCGTCGCGCACGGCGCGTGCTGCGGCGGTTCCCTCGGGGTCGGGAGCGGTGATGTGGAACGAGTCGCTCGTTACAGCGCCACCGGCGAGCTCAGCGTAAATGCGAGCGCCACGGGCGAGAGCGTGCTCCTCAGTCTCGAGAACGAGCGTCGCCGCTCCTTCGCCGAGAACGAAACCATCGCGGGAGACGTCGTAGGGGCGTGAGGCGGTAGCCGGGTCGTCATTGCGCTTCGAGAGCGCTTGCATCGACGCGAAGGCGGCGATCGGCAGAGGATGCACGACAGCTTCAGTTCCACCAGCAATGACGACATCCGCGAGTCCGGCCTGCAGGTGCGCGTAGGCGTTAGCGAGGGCCTCGGTGCTGGAAGCACAGGCGGAAACGTCAGTGCGCGCGTAGGCACGTGAGGGGATAGCCATGCTGATCGCGGCCGCAGCAGCGTTCGGCATGAGCATGGGGATAGTCATGGGCAGAACGCGACGCGGGCCCTTTTCACGCAGGGTGTCCCAGGCGTCGAGAAGCGTCCAGAGTCCGCCGATTCCGGTGGAATAGTCAACACCAATACGCTCGGGGTCGACGTCAGGTGAGCCAGCGTCCGCCCAGGCTTCACGAGCCGAGATGAGAGCGAACTGGCTGGAAGGATCGAGTCGCTTGTACTCGACGCGCTCCAAAACCTCTTCTGGGCGCACTTTTGCCTGCGCCGCAAACGTTACGGGGAGAGAGTACTTTTCAACCCAGTCCTGCTCGAGTGAGCGGGCTCCGGATTCGCCAGCGAGAAGGGCGTTCCACGACTCGGTCGCGGTTCCGCCGATGGGCGTGGTGGCACCGATACCGGTGACAACGATCTTTTTGGTCATTTCACGTTCCTTTTGAGTGCATGGCTCAGAAAGCCCACCAACGGCAGACTCCTGGAGTGCTGCGCGGAGGCCAACCGCAGTGAGTGCGGTTGGCCGTCCACGTCGAGCGGGTGTTACGCCTGAGCGTTGGTGATGAAGCTCACTGCGTCACCGACGGTCTTGAGGTTCTTTACCTCTTCGTCGGGGATCTTGACGTCGAACTTCTCTTCTGCGTTGACAACGATCGTCATCATCGAAATGGAGTCGATGTCGAGGTCATCGGTGAACGACTTGCCCATTTCAACGGTGTCGGTCGCGATGCCGGTCTCATCGTTGATGAGCTCAGCCAATCCGGCCATAACTTCTTCAGTGGACAGTGCCATGTTTTTCTCCTTGGGATGTAAATTGACCGTTAGCCAGTGTAGGCCAGCAGCGGTGATTCTTAGGGGTACTACGGCAGAACGATTACTTGCGCGCCGAAGACGAGCCCGGCACCGAAACCGATTTGAAGGGCGAGGCCGCCACTCAGTTCGGGGTTCTCTTCGAGCAGACGGTGAGTCGCGAGCGGAATGGATGCCGCAGACGAGTTGCCCATGTCGGCAACATCGCGAGCAATCACGACAGACTCGGGCAGCTTCAGCTGCTTCGCGAACTCGTCGATGATGCGCATGTTGGCCTGGTGGGGGATGAACGCAGCGAGGTCGTCTGCGGTGATCCCCGCGACATCCAGTGCTTCCTTCGCTACCTTCGCCATGTCCCAGACAGCCCAACGGAAGACTGTCTGACCCTCTTGACGGAGCGTCGGCCACGCGGCTTCGCCTTCGCGGAAGTCGACGAGCGTCGCGTTCATCTTGATCGCGTCAGCCTTCGAGCCGTCTGAGCCCCAGACCGGAGCCGAGATGCCGGGGGTGTCGCTCGGGCCGATAACAACAGCACCGGCGCCATCAGCCAGAAGGAACGAAATGCTGCGGTCGGTGGGATCGACAATGTCTGAGAGCTTCTCGGCGCCGATCACGAGGGCGTATTTTGCTGCGCCCGCGCGGATCAAAGCATCAGCCTGAGTGACCGCGTAGCTGAAGCCAGCGCAGGCAGCGTTCACGTCGTACGCCGCGGCAGGGTTGGCTCCCACACGGTCGGCTACAACAGCGGACATCGACGGCGTCTGCAGGACGTTGCTGATCGTCGCGATGATGACAAGGTCGATCTCCGACGGGTTAACGCCCGACTTCTCAATCGCTTCGCGAGCGGCATCCGTGGCGAGATCAACCGCGAGGATGCCCGCTGACGCGCGACGGCGGGTGACCATGCCCGTGCGCTGCTGAATCCACTCATCGCTCGAGTCGATCGCTTCAACGAGCTGATTGTTGTCCACAATCAGGTCGCCGCGGGCGGCGCCATAACTGTAAATTTTGGTGAACTGTGACCCGGCGGACTGGGTGAGGGTGGGTGCGGTCATGCGTTGGCCTCCATCAGGTCAAATGCTGCGGATAGATCATCAGGTGTCTTCACTGCGACGGCCGGGATGCCCCGGAGTCCGCGTTTTGCGAGGCCAACAAGAGCGCCAGCGGGCGCAAGTTCAATAATTCCGGTGACTCCGGCATCCGCCAGGGAATTCATCGTGAGATCCCATCGAACCGGCGATGACACCTGACCAACGAGGAGATCGACGAAGTGTGAGCCGCTCTCGATGAGCGAACCGTCACGGTTGGTGTAGATCGGTAACGTCGGATCGTTTGCAGTGAGTCCCGCGGCAAACGTCTCGAGGTGAGCGACGGCCGGCTGCATGTAGCGAGTGTGGAACGCGCCGGCGACCTGAAGCGGAATAACCCGCGTGCCCTTGAGCGGTTCTTCGGACAGTTTCGCGAGAGCATCGAGGGCGCCGGCAACAACAATTTGTCCACCGCCGTTGAAGTTGGCTGGTTGAAGCCCCAGCTCGGCAAGGCGTTCGAGCAGTGCCTCTTCGTCTCCGCCGATGACGGCGGACATACCCGTGGATTCGAGGGCTGCGGCGGAAGCCATTGCCGAGCCACGCTCGACGACAAAGCGCATCGCGTCGCTTTCGGAGAGGATTCCGGATGCCGCAGCGGCGGTGATTTCTCCAACCGAATGTCCAGCGACAGCGCCGATGTGCTTGCGGCGGTCGCCCGCTGTCAGCGCGCTCAACGTGAGTAGGCCAGCGGCAACGATGAGCGGCTGAGCCACTGCGGTGTCACGGATGGTGTCGGCATCCGACGTGGTTCCGTGAGCAATCAGATCGATGCCGGCGGCGTCAGAGATCGCGCCGAGCTGGTCGCGCAGAGAGGAATCTTCGAGCCATGGCTCAAGAAACCCGGGGGTCTGGGAGCCCTGTCCGGGCGCTACTACAACAATCACTTAGCTAGTCTGCCAATCTTTCGTCGGAATCGCTTGGATAACCCCACCAAAGCTTGGAGGGATCGTTGTGTGAAATCGCCAAAAGCGAGGGTGTTAGCGGGCGCGGCCCGGCTCGGGGTCAGAAATTGAGCCCACGATGAGAGCCGCCTGCAAAATCAACGCTTCGCGCGCGCCAGTGGCATCCCAGCCAATGACCTCGCTAACCCGCTTCAAGCGATAGCGCACCGTGTTCGGGTGCACAAAGAGTTCACGAGCAGTTGCTTCAAGAGAGCGCCCATTGTCGAGATAACACCACAGTGTGGTGAGCAGATCGGTCGAGTGTGCCTGAAGTGGCTTGTAGATCTTGTTGATGAGGGTCGAGCGTGCCAACGGATCACCGGCGAACGCACGCTCCGGCAGCAGGTCGTTGGCGAGCGTCGGTCGAGGAGCATTGCGCCAGGACCGAGCTACAGCAAAGCCGGCAAGAGCAGCTTTTGCGCTCTTGGAGGCATCGACCAAGCTCGGCACTTCTGGCCCGAGCACAAGGTGGCCGCTCCCGAATCCCGGCTCGAGCTGTTCGGCGATCGTAATGAACGGCAGGGGCTCAGCATCTTCCGCTTTTTCAGAACGGGGAGCCGCACGACCAATTACGAGCACGAGACGACTGCCTTGCACGCCAATGAGAACATCAGCATCAAGATGACGAGCTGTTCGCCGAAGCTGATCGACGTCGAGCTGGCGGGGGGAGGTGCCGACGAGTACACACACCTCGCCGTGACCATTCCACCCCAGGGCGGCGATACGACTCGGGAGTTCGTTGTCATACTCGCCGCTCAGGATCGAGTCGACAACGAGTGCCTCGAGTCGGGCATCCCACAGTCCGCGAGCTTCCGCAGCGCGGGCGTACACATCTGCCGAGGCAAACGCGATTTCGCGGGAGTACAACAGGATCGCTTCCCGCAATACGTCGTCATCCGCTTTGACACGCGCCTCAACTACTTCAACAGCGATGCGGATGAGTTGAAGCGTTTGCTGGAGCGAAACGGAACGTAGTAGTTCGCGAGGGGCAGCACCAAACACATCCGCCGCAATCCACGGCGTCGTCGTGGGGTCTTCAAACCAGCTAATAAAACTCGTGATGCCGGCCTGAGCAACTAAACCGACCGCGGAACGCCGCCCTGGTGGCATTTCGCTATACCAGGGCAGCGTGTCCTCAAGTCGCTTCAGCGTTGCTGTCGAAAGTTCGCCCGTGATGACTCGCAACCAGGCGAGCGTCTGCGCCTTAGTTTTCTGTACCGGGGGAATGGTTGCGACCTAGCTTTCGCCGCCGGCAGAACCGGTGGTGCCTTCGTTGACGTCGTGGAGGCTGTACTTCTCAATTGCTTGAGCCGGAACAGCAGGATCCATCTCGCCGCGCTTCACGAGCATCTCCAAGGTGCGAACAACCAACGAGTGGCTGTCGATCTTGAAGAAGCGGCGTGCAGCAGCTCGCGTGTCGGAGAAGCCGAAGTCATCAGCACCCAACGTCGCGAACTCACCGGGAACAAAAGCCCGGATCTGATCGGGGACCGCGTGCATGAAGTCGGTGACCGCAACAAACGGGCCCTTGGCGTCCGCGAGCTTTGTCGTGACGTAGGGAACGTGAGGTTCTTCGTTGGGGTAGAGGAAGTTGTGCTCTTCAGCAGCAAGTCCATCGCGACGAAGCTCGGTCCAGGACGTGACCGACCAGACGTCGGCGGCGACTCCCCAGTCCGAGGCCAGAAGCTGCTGGGCCTCGAGAGCCCACGGCACAGCGACACCGGAGGCCATCAGCTGAGCCTTGGGGCCAGTGATCGTCGGCGACGACAGGTGGTAAATACCCTTGAGCGCACCCTCGACATCGAAGTTCTCCGGCTCAGCAGGCTGAACGTGAGGCTCGTTGTACAGGGTCAAGTAGTACATGACGTTGGGATCTTCGTGCTTGCCGCCGTACATCCGCTCGATACCCGCGCGCACAATGTGGCCGAGCTCGTAACCGAACGCAGCGTCATAGCTGATGACCGCAGGGTTCGTGGATGCCAACAGGATCGAGTGTCCGTCAGCGTGCTGCAGTCCCTCACCCGTCAGCGTCGTGCGACCGGCGGTGGCGCCCATGATGAAACCACGGGCCATCTGGTCGCCAGCAGCCCACATGGCATCGCCGGTGCGCTGGAACCCGAACATTGAGTAGAAAACGTAGACCGGGATGAGGGGCTCACCGTTGGTGGCGTACGAGGTGCCGACGGCGGTGAACGCAGCAAATGCTCCTGCTTCGTTGATGCCGACGTGCACGATCTGGCCCTGCGGGCTTTCCTTGTAGGCCAGCAATTGCTCGCGGTCTACCGAGGTGTAGTGCTGCCCGGCGGGGTTGTAGATCTTCGCCGTGGGGAAGTACGCGTCCATACCGAACGTGCGCGCCTCATCCGGGATGATCGGCACAATGCGGTTACCGATGGACTTGTCGCGCAGGAGGTCCTTGAGCAGACGGGCGAAAGCCATGGTGGTGGCGATCTCCTGCTTGCCGGAGCCCTTCTTGACGACGTCATAGGTTTTTGCTTCGGGAAGCTCAAGCTGCGTGTACTTGGTGCGACGCTCAGGGACGTAGCCGCCAAGCTCGCGGCGGCGCTCTTGCATGTACTGAATGGCCTCATCGTCTTCACCGGGGTGATAGAACGGGGGCTGGTACGGATCTGCTTCGAGCGCGGCATCCGTAATCGGGATGTGCATTTCGTCGCGGAACTTCTTGAGGTTGTCGAGCGTGAGCTTCTTCATCTGGTGGGTCGCGTTGCGGCCCTCGAAGCTGGGACCGAGGCCGTAGCCCTTGACCGTCTTCGCGAGAATGACGGTTGGCTGGCCCTTGTGCTCACTCGCTGCCTTGAAGGCGGCGTAAACCTTGCGGTAGTCGTGACCACCACGCTTGAGGTTCCACACGTCGTCGTCCGAGAGGTGTTCAACCATCTTGAGCGTGCGGGGGTCGCGGCCGAAGAAGTTCTCGCGAACGTAGGCGCCAGACTCTGCTTTGTAGGTCTGGTAGTCGCCGTCGGGGGTTTGGTTCATGAGGTCGCGCAGAGCGCCCTCTGAGTCGTTGGCGAGCAAGTCATCCCACTCGCGGCCCCAGACAACCTTGATGACGTTCCAGCCGGCACCGCGGAAGAAGCTCTCGAGCTCCTGGATGATCTTGCCGTTACCGCGAACCGGGCCGTCGAGACGCTGGAGGTTGCAGTTGATGACGAAGTTGAGGTTGTCGAGCTTCTCGTTGGCTGCCCACTGCAGGGCTCCACGGCTTTCGACCTCGTCCATCTCGCCGTCGCCGAGGAATGCCCAGACCTGCTTGTCAGACACATCCTTGATGCCACGGTTGCTGATGTACTTGTTGTTCTGGGCCTGATAGATCGCATTGATCGGGCCAAGACCCATTGACACGGTGGGGAACTGCCAAAACTCCGGCATGAGGCGCGGGTGCGGGTAGCTCGAGATGCCATTCGGTGCCTGCGACTTTTCTTGACGGAAGCCCTTCAGCTGGTCTTCGCTCATGCGACCTTCGAGGAAGGCGCGAGCATACATACCGGGGGAGGCGTGGCCCTGGTAGAAGATTTGGTCTCCGCCAGATTCGTGGTCTGCACCACGGAAGAAGTGGTTGTGTCCTACTTCGTAGAGAGCGGCAGATGACGCGTACGTCGAGATGTGGCCGCCAACGCCAACGCCGGGGCGCTGCGCGCGGTGCACAGTGATTGCGGCATTCCAGCGAATCCACGCACGGTAGCGACGCTCGAGCTTTTCGTCACCGGGGAAGTCGGGTTCATCTTCTTTTGCAATGGTGTTGATGTAGTCGGTGGTCGGAACCATCGGCACGCCAAGGTGCAAGTCTTTAGAACGCTTGAGAAGGCTGAGCATGATCTCGCGACCGCGCTCGTGGCCTTGTGCTGCAACGAGGGAGTCGAGTGATTCGTTCCACTCGGCGGTCTCCTCCGGGTCCTTGTCGGTGTTGGTTACCGAGTATGGGTCCTGGTCGTTTACCGTCACCGTTGACCTCTTTCGTGTAGAGAACAGAGTCGTGCGAGTCGAGGCACTACCGGGTTACGGATGTGATGGGATCGACTACGCCCATCGATTCTAGTTGTCGAATGCGGCAAGATTCGAACCGGGCCAATTTCTCCTGTAATTGTGGGGAATTCGGACGGTTTTCTGGGGGAAGGTTTCGTATGACCATCACGCGAGGGGCAATTGCGCCCGACTTTGAGCTTCGCAATCAGCACGGACAGACAGTCAGCGGGCAGGAACTGCTTTCACGACGAGCGGTACTCGTCGTTTTCATTCCCCTCGCGTTTTCTCCCGTGTGTACCGACGAGGTAACTCAGCTCAATGAGTGGCACGACGTTGCCGCCAGTGCCGGGGTCGAAATCGTCGTGATTTCTGTGGATTCGACGGCCACTTTGCGGGCATGGTCAGAGGCTGACGGCATCCGTCTCTCGTTGCTTTCTGACTTTTGGCCTCACGGAGCGGTTGCGCAAGCCTTCGGCGTATTCCTTCACGACAAGGGTTTTGCGAGCCGCACCAGTTTCCTCATCGATAAAGCCGGAATCGTGCGGGATGTTATTAGTTCCGAGCTCGGCGAACCCCGCCTATTTGCTGATTACGAACGGGCAATCGAACAGCTTTCGTCCGACCGGTAGTGACGGTTTTGTGGTGGGTGCGCAACCGGCACCAAAATCCCGTGTAACATTATCGAGCGCTGCTTCGCATTGCGTCGCTGCGGGCCTTTAGCTCAGCTGGTAGAGCGCCACGTTTACACCGTGGATGTCATCGGTTCGATCCCGGTAGGGCCCACCGCAACAGAAAACCCCCGTCACTGACGGGGGTTTTCTTCGTTTCCAGCGCACATTCGGCGCTATGCTCCCTGCACGACCCGCGGCAGTCCGGTCGATGCGGTCCCAACCTGACGAGGTGGAGCTCCATGTCGAATGACGTCTCAGATTCTGTGCTCGAGCGCGCGCACGACCTTTCCCAGCGCTATCTTCAGAGCCTGGCTGCTCGCCATGTCGGTGCGCGCGCGGGGCGCGACGAGATGATGGCGGCGCTGCACGAACCACTGTCGAGGCTCGGGCACGACGACCATGCCGTGATCGATCTCCTCGCTGGCCAAGCGGAAACAGGGATGACCGACTGCGGCTCTCCGCGGTATTTCGGTTTCGTCATCGGCGGCGCCCACCCTGTTGCTCTTGCCGCCGATTGGCTGGTGTCGACGTGGGACCAGAATGCGGGCATCCACGCGATATCTCCTTTTGCTGCTGCAGTCGAGGAGATCGCCGCTGAGTGGCTGCTTGACCTGTTCGGTTTGCCTGATGACGCCTCGGTCGGCTTCGTTACAGGCGGACAAATGGCGAACTTCACGTGCCTTGCGGCAGCCCGTCACAACGTGTTGAGGCGAGCCGGTTGGGATGTCGAACTCGACGGACTCGCGGGTGCGCCGCGAGTAACTGTCGTGGTCAGCGCCGCAGCTCACGTGACGATCGATGTGGCATTGCGGTACCTCGGCTTTGGCACACGTTCGCTCGTGACCGTCGACGCCGATGATCAAGGCCGGATGCGCGCAGACAGCCTGCGCGACGCGCTTGCCACTGTGCGTGGCCCCGTGATCATTTGTGCTCAAGCCGGAAACGTCAATAGCGGTGCGTGCGATCCTCTGCGCGAGATCGCCGAGATTGCCAACGAGGTGGATGCGTGGCTCCACGTCGATGGGGCGTTCGGTCTCTGGGCCCGCGCTAGCGCTGAGCTAGCGCCCCTCGTCGACGGCATTGAGAACGCAGATTCATGGTCCACCGACGCCCATAAGTGGTTGAACGTTCCCTACGACAGTGGCGTCGCGATTGTGAAGCACGCGGCCGACCACCGTGCGGCGATGAGCGCATCAGCGGCCTATCTCATCCAGACCTCAGGGGCTGAGCGCGACGCAATCGATTGGGTTCCAGAACTCTCACGGCGGGCCAGAGCGATACCGATTTATGCCACATTGCGCACGCTGGGCCGCAAGGGCGTCGACGACCTGATCGCGCGTAGCTGCAGGCGTGCTCGCCACATGGCGTCGACTCTCCAACGTGAAGACGGTGTAGACGTGCTCAACGAGGTTGTGCTCAACCAAGCGCTCGTGCGGTTTGCCGATTCTGACGACGTCACTCGTGCGGTCGTTGCTGGCGTGCAAGCGGAAGGCACCTGCTGGGTCAGCGGCACAACGTGGAACGGGCACGCGGCAATGCGAGTCTCGGTCACCAATTGGGCGACGACCGAACGAGATATTGATCTCAGCGCTGCCGCAATTCTTGAGGTCTACAGTGCCGAGCGAAGTCGCGGCATCCAGTGATCTAGTAGCGCCGGTGAGCGCGCTCTGGATCGAATGGGCCGGTGAGCGTGCAGGCGCTCCGCGCTCGGCGTGACGCGTCCCCGGCGCACTGCGCTGTCACCGTGTCGACAGCCGCAGCAATCCGCTTGGGCCCGCTCGCAATCGGAGAGGTCACGATGGCGGGCGGCGGCGACCCTTTATCGATGCTGAACGTACGCCCCGCTACATGGGGTACTGATGCGCACGCTCTGCGCGCTGACCTCATCGTGGGGGGAGGCGCGTTGTTCACTCTCGTGGATCGGTCTATCCCTCATATTTGTTGCACTATCTGTTCTGAGTACGGCTCGGCATACCCGCAAAACATTGGTATCGCCTTAGGATTTGTGCATGGCATTCCACGACGACGTTGACGACGCGAACGATGCGAACGACAAAACGTCTTCAGAGCATGAGTTCGAACTACCCTTTCCGAAGCCCGCAACCGGCACATCTCCCGGTGCGGACTCGGCGAATGACACGACCGCTGACGGTCTTGTCGACCTGAGCGAAGCATCCACTGACGGCATTTTCAATCTGGATGCTGCGCTCAATGCAGACACGTCCGTGCCGGTTGCGCCGCCCGCAGACTCTGTCGCACCGCCGGCGCCGCCCGTTGGCGCCTCAGGATTTGCGCCCATCGACCTCAACGAAGAGTTCCAGCGCTCTGACGTCGCAGATGCGCTCGACCAGGGAATGCCTCCTTGGGCCATGGCGCCCGCTCCTGATCCCACCCAGGCTGTTTCGCAGCTCGATGCTCCGAGTGATGCAGATTCCGAGCACGCCGCCGCACCGTCGGCAGCCGATGACAACGATGACGACGACCCCTACCAAATTCCTGCTGATTACACGACGCCAGATTTCTTCGCGTCCCGTATTTCTCGCCGACGCACTCCAGAAGAAATGGAAGCCCACGCTGCGGCAGTAGACGCTGAAAGCGACGCATTGGCTACTGCTCTTGCCGCTGGCGAGGCGGCAGCTGCCGGTGAGAGCGCAACTGCTCCGACTGAGCCTGCGCCGGTCGAATCCGCAGCCGCTCAATCAGCAGCCGCTCAGTCCGCACCGGATGATTCCGCAGCAACCGAATCTGCCCCCGTTGAATCTGCGCCGCTCGATGCTGCGCCGCTCGATGCTGCGCCGCTCGATGCTGCGCCGCTCGATGCTGCGCCAGTCGCACCTGAGCCGCTCGCGTCAGAATCGGTCGAGCCAGCCCCCGTTTCTGCTGACGCCATTGCGCCTGCCGCGGACGAGTTCGACGAAGATCTTGGTGCGTTCGATCTTGGCGCTACCGAGGGCGCAGATGACTCCGAAGAGTTCAGCTTCGAATCGCTCTTTGCAACGCAGGAACCAGAAGCAGCTGCGCCTCACGCGCCCGCTGAAGACGCACCGTCCGGTGACACACACTGGGCAGAAGTTTCTCCTGTCGCGGGCGACAGCTCCGATTCAATTTCAGCCGAATCGGATGCGCCCGCTAACCACATCTGGAAGCTCGGGCCGCTTGAGCCCAACGTTCAGGGCTCCACTCCCGCACCGGCTCCCGTAGAGGAGCAGGCTGCGGCAGAGGCGCCTCTTCCTGTGGAAGAAGTCATCGACGGTGCCCCCATGTGGAATCTCGACGGCAAGGATGCTCCGCCCGTTGTCGACGCACCTAGCCTGAATAGCGACGGTTTCCTTTCGCTCGATGAGGTTCTCGCTCCCGACCCCGACGTTTCGGATACCACGAGCGAGGCTTCTGTGCCCGCAGCTGAAGAGGTCGCGCCGCAGGAAGACGCGACGGACTCAACTCTTGCCGATGCCGATTCGAGCTCACCTGCTGATGACGACGCTGAAGCAAGCGAACTCGCCAGCGCCCCGTCCGCAGCGAGCGTTTCGGCTTTCGACCTGGATGCTGCGTTCCGCGAAGCCGCCGTTCCTGAGCCCTCTGCTGAGAACTCCACGAGCGAATACCTCGCACCGCCCACGCCTGAGTCCGCGATCGAGCCTGAGTATGTTGCGGCGCCAGCGGTTCCGGCAGATTCAGCGGCCGCAGACGAACCAGCGTCGACGACGGAGCCCGAGACGATCGAGGCCGTTGAAGACGTGACCGAAGCGGTTGCCGAAGAGCCTCTCGACGTGTTCTTCCCCGCCCCGGCCGCAGAGACTGCTCTCGACGAACCAGCGGAAGTTGGCGCGGTTGAGTCCGCAGTCGCCGAAGCGGACGACACTGTGGAATCCAGCGGCATCGCAGAACCTAGTGAAGTCTCAGAAGTCACTGACGCGGCCGAAGCAGATTCACCCTTCGCGCGCCGTCAGTCGTTCATCGCACCGTCTGATGAGGAGCCGGCAGCGAATGCTGCGGACGCCGTCGAAACTTTCGAGAGTGTGGCACCCACGACTGAATCAGCAGCTCCCGTCGCAGAAATTCCTGATGTCGTTGCTCCCGTAAATTTCGCTGCTGATGCTGTCGAACCGGCGTTCGTTTCAGAACCGGAAACAGAAGCGGAACCAGAAGCCCAAGCAGAAACCGAAGCAGCGCCTGAGGCAGCCAGTGCTCCTGAGACTGAGATTGCTTTTGAGGCTGTGACGCTTCCTGAGGCCCCGATCGCCCCGGAGGCAGCTGGCGTTGTCGCTCCCGCGTTTGAGCTCCCGGCCGAGCCCTTCGTCGAGTCTGTCGAACCTGCCGAACTTGGCGAACCCGTCCAGTCGAACCCAGTGCAGACCGCGCCGTTCGTTTCGAGTTTTGCACCGGAAGCATCCTTCATCCCGGTCGCGGAGCCAACTCCCGCAGCAGAAGAAAATCCAGCAGCCCCAAACACTCCCGTTGCGGACGAGTCGGCGACTGCGGAAGCACCGGCAGCGAGCGAAGAACAGCCTGCAAGTGCAGAAACTGCGACAGCTAACGACGTCCCGACGCCTCCCACCCGCCGTTCGATGGCGGATGAAGATATTCTGAACTGGGCAGACAGCCCCGAAAACCAGTCAACGGGAACGCTGAGCGTCATTGAGGTTCTCGAAGCTCAGTTGCGATTGCGCGAAGAAGAAGCCCGTGAGTACCGCGAATGGGAAACTACATTCCGGTCCCGAGGCGGCCCCGTCGCCGATCAGGTCATCGAGCAAGTTCGGTCCGAATTCTCGGATGTCGTCGACCAGGATGAAGCGCCCTCTGCGGCTGCGGAGACTCACACGCCAGTCGAGCCCCAGGCAGAGACCGCGGACGTCGACATTGATCAGGCTGCTTCTCACTCCGCTGGAACCGCCAGCGAGACAGCGGATGCGCCTCCAGTCGTGCCGGAAGAATCGTCCGCCACAGCTGCACCCGCGCCAGCACCTGCTGCGGCCCAATTGCCGTCGTGGGACGTTCCGCCGCCC
This sequence comes from Salinibacterium sp. SWN248, assembly GCF_015864575.1. GTDB lineage: Bacteria > Actinomycetota > Actinomycetes > Actinomycetales > Microbacteriaceae > Rhodoglobus. Next base: position 1,601,919 of record NZ_JADYWW010000001.1, read on the forward strand.
AGCGAGTCGTGGTCGCCTCCCGCGGACTTCGAAGACGAGATCCCCTTTGCTGCTCACGCAGATCCGACCGGGTCGATCACACTTCCTGTTCTAGGCGACGACTCTGAGCAGCCGTCTAATGAGCAGCCGTCTGTCGAGCAGCCTGCTGCTCCGGCAGCGGCTACCGAGCCCATTGCCGACCCCGCAGCTTCTTCGTTCGATGCCGAGTCCGGCTTTCTTTCCTTGGGCGATGCTCCGGAAGCTCCCGCGGCCGAAACGCCTGATGCTGCCATCATTCCTGAAGCACCGGTAGTTTCCGAATCGTTCGCTGCGCCCGAGTTGCCTTTCGCCACACTGCCAGCAGCTGCGCCCGAGGCGCCCGCCGCGCCCGAAGCGACTGACGAGACCGCAGCTCCGGCCCCCTCTGACGTTCAGGCTGCTCCTGAATTCCCCGCCGACGAGGATGGCGACTACGACGAGGTCGAATTCGCTCCGCCTGCTCTCGTGGAGCCGGACGTCGCGCCGAGCATTCCGCGCGCGAACCTCGACGAGCATGTCTCGTTCGGTGATTTCGGATTTGCTCCGCCGCCCGCAGACGGCGCATCGGACGAGGTCAACGCTGAGGCGGCCTCCGCTGAATTCGCTGTCGACTCGGCCGCTGATGAAAGCGACGCACCCTTCGCGTTCGATCTCCAAGCGGACCTGCCGAGCACCGCAGCATCGACGCCTGCTGAGGCGCCGATTGAAACCGAGCAGGACTCCGCAGAAACGACTGCTGTGGCCTCCGAGCCGGTGTCGGAATCTGTTCCCGACGATTCTGCAGCAGCGACCGCCACAACGGAGGGTGCTGCAGCTTTCAGCTTCGCCTCGACCGAGACTCCGAAGTACGTCGCATCGGAACCGATCAGCTTTGATGACCTGCTGAAGACCGATGACATCGTGGATGCTGACGTCGATTCCGACGCCGATGAAGCGGATGTTGATCCATTGCAGGCGCTCCTCGCGAACGCCGCACCGCCTCTCCATGGTGACCCGCTCTCTGAAGTTCAAACTGGCTCGATGCCCATTGCCCAAGCCGCATTTGAAGCGGACGAGTCTGAAACGGATGACGCTGTTGACGACAGCGACCGCCTTTCGTACCCGACAGAGCTGTCCACCGCCGCATTCAGCGCCGGAGTGAGCGCTGCGCCAATCGACAACGCTGCGCCAATCGACAACGCTGGCGCCGAGAACGTTCACGCTGATAACGCCGACGACGAAATTCCCTTTGCCGCCGGGGCGGCAGGTGCTGCGCTTCTTGGTGGCGCTGCCGTTGCTGGTGCTTCGCTTGCGTCGCAGCCGGCACCAACGGGCGCTCCGGCACCTCTCGCTGCACCACCAATCACTGAATCAAGCGCGGCTGCGCCAGCGCCAATAGATTCAATGCCTCAGCCAGTTGCTCATTCAACGTCGGTAGTTGCTCAGCAGCCGCTCGGTCTTGATGAGGTCGCTCCTACGGCGCAGCGCGTCTTCAGCCTTGAGGAGAGTGGCCTGGAGCCGACTCCGGTTGATCGCCGCATCGGTCACGCCGCACGTCTCTTCTGGCTGTGGTTTGCTGCCAACTCGTCCATCGTGAGCCTCGGTCTCGGTGCAGCGGTGTTCGCTGTGGGGATGAGCCTTCGCCAGTCGATCGTCGCTATCCTCGCGGGTGTCGCGCTGTCCTTCATTCCCTTGGGCCTCACGACTCTTGCGGGCAAGCGCAGTGGCCAGCCAACCATGGTTGTCTCGCGGTCGACGTTCGGGCTCCTCGGCAATATCGCTCCGTCGGTGGTTGCCTTAGTGGCACGACTCTTCTGGGGCGCTGTGCTCTTGTGGGTCTTGGCTTCTTCGGTCGCCATTGTGCTGATCGGCTCCGACCTCAACGGTGGTCTTGGTGACCGACAGTTGCTTCTCATCGCATTGGCGCTGTCGTTCCTGATCGCGCTGGTAATCGCTTTCGCCGGTTACCCGCTGTTTGCGCGCATCCAATTGATTCTGAGCATCATCTCGGGTGTGCTGATTGTGGGCCTCATCGGCTTCACGGCGCAGTACATCGACGTTTCGCAGGCGCTCACCACTCCCGACGGTTCGTGGCTGCTGACAGTCACCGGCGCCGTCTTGGTGTTCAGCTTCCTTGGTTTGGTGTGGGCCTATAGCGGTGCAGATATTGCCCGTTACCAGCGCCCGTCCTCGAGCGGTCCAGCGTCGATGTTGTCTGCCACCTTTGGTGCAGCACTTCCCGCCTTCGTTCTCATCGCCTACGGTGCGCTTCTTGCGGCTTCAGACCCTGCAATTGCTCGCGGCTTCCTCGCTTCGCCACTCGACACCCTGCTGCTCTTGCTGCCGAGCTGGTACCCGATTCCGTTGCTGCTTGCTGCTGCACTGAGCTTGCTCTCGGGCATCACGTTGAGCCTCTACTCCGGTGGTTTCGCCCTCCAGGCAATTGGAGTGCGGGTGCCGCGTCAGTGGTCAATCGTCATCGTTGCGGTCGTGCTCGGTGCTCTCGGCATCCTCTTCGCCTTCGGCATCGATGGTGGAATCAACGAACTGTTCCGGGATGTCGCAACCACGCTTGCGGTTCCCACCGCTGCGTGGGCGGGCATCTTTGCTTCGGAGACGATGATTCGCACTCGCAAGCTCGACAGCGCTGGGCTGCTTGCTCGCGGTGGAGTGTATGCCGATGTCCGCTGGGTCAACCTCGGTGCCTACATCGTGATCTCGGTGATCGGCTTCGCTCTCACGAGCGCAACGATCAGCTGGCTTTCGTGGCAGGGGTACGGCTTTACGGCACTCGGCATTGATCTGAGTTCTGACCTCGCCGGCACCGACCTTGGTGTGCTCGTCGCGCTTGGCCTCGGAATCCTGACGCCCCTGGTGGCAGGTATTCCAGCGATTCGTCGTCAAGAGGCCGAGCAGCCTGAGCGCGCACCGCGTCCCGCCTAGACTGATCGCGTGTCTACTACTGTCGCTCATGTCCTTGCCGCGGCCGAACGGCTCTGGCCTGCATCCGGTGCCGAGTCGTGGGATGCGGTGGGGTTAGTCGCGGGAGACCTCGACGCCCCGGTGTCTACGATCTCTTTCGCGGTCGACGCGGTCATCGACACCGTCGACGAGGCTATTGCTGGTGGTGCGGACATGCTCATTACGCACCATCCGTTGCTCCTGCGCGGGGTCACATCCATAGCGAGCGACCGCTACAAAGGAGCGGTGCTCACCAAGCTTGTGCGTGCTGAGTGCGCTCTGTTGGCCGCACACACGAACGCGGATGTCGTAGAAACCGGAACGTCAGGTCGCTTCGCCTCCAAGCTGGGCTTGTCGTCGATCGCCCCCATCGTCGCCGGTCAGACTCCCGATCGCGGCATTGGCCGCACGGGGCAACTGCCGGAGCCGATGACCCTCGGTCGTCTCGCTCGCCTGATCGCGGAGATTCTCCCGCCCACGGCTACCGGCGTTCGTGTTGCTGGTGATTTTGAGCAACTCGTTCAATCGGTGGCGTTGTGTGGGGGAGCGGGTGACGCATACTTGAACGAGCCTGCCGTGTTGGCGTCGGATGTCTACATCACGAGTGATCTGCGGCATCATCCGGCTTCTGAAGCTCGTGAGAATGCTCGGCTCCTGAATGGCCCGGCGTTGATCGATGTCTCGCATTGGGCGAGTGAATGGTTGTGGCTCGACGCTGCAGCCGAAGAGTTGCGGGCATTGCTGCCAGACGTAACGATTACGGTGAGCGAATTGCGCACCGATCCTTGGGATTTTGCGGTTGTGCAGTAAGCACACCGGTATACAGAGAGAAACATGACTATGGCATTGACCGCTAGCCCCGCTGATCAGGCGCTGCTCCTCGACCTGCAGGCCTTTGACACGAAGATTGCCCAGTTGGAGCACCGTGCCAAGAAGCTTCCTGAGCACGAGAAACTTACCGAACTGAAGCAGCACCGCGACAAGCTTCAGTTGACGATGCTGGAAGAGCGTGGCATCAAAGAAGACATCGAGCTCGAAATGAGCCGCGTTGAGTCGGATGTCACGGTGGTTGAGGCTCGCATCGCCCGTGATACTTCGCGCCTTGATGCGAGTTCGTCGGCGAAAGATGTTGCTGCGCTTGAGCAGGAGCTCGCCGCGCTGCGCACCCGTTTGAGCAACCTCGAAGACATTGAGCTAGCCGTCATGGAGAAGCTTGAAACCCAGCAGAAGGTTGTCGACAATCTCGCTGAACAGGCGGACAACCTCCGTACCCAGGCCGCCGAGCTCGAAGGCAGCCGCGATGAAGCCCTCGTCGTCATTGAGACGGAGTTGGGCACGACCCGTACCGGTCGCTCTGCTTTGCAAGCTACGATCCCGGACGATCTTTTGGCGCTCTACGAACGTCAGCGCGAACGTTACGGTGTTGGCGCTTCGCTGTTGCGCGGGGGAGTTTCGCTGGCATCCGGCGTGAAGCTCCTCGAGAACGAAATGCAAGAGATTCGGGCCGCAGCACCTGACACCGTGATCATGTGTGCCAGTAGTGAAGGCATTCTTGTTCGCACCAACGAGTCGGGACTCTAACCGCTCGCTGAACGCTAAGCTTGGCAGTTGAATGGGTCGGCAAGACGGTCGCGTTATCCGCAAGGGTACCGAGGAACGTCCGGGCTCCGCAGAGCAGGATGGTGGGTAACACCCACCCGGGGCAACCCGCGAGAACAGTGCAACAGAAAGCAGACCGCCACAGACTTCGGTCTGGGGTAAGGGTGAAACGGTGGTGTAAGAGACCACCAGCGGCCGCGGTGACTCGGCCGGCTAGGTAAACCTCGTCCGGAGCAAGATCAGACAGAAGACGCTAAGGCTGCTCGCCAAGTCTTCGGGTAGATCGCTAGAGGTGTGCGGCAACGTACATCGTAGATAGATGACCGTCCAGCACGAGATTTCGGTCTCGTGTGAACAGAACCCGGCGTACTAGCCGGCCCATTCCTCAGTCTGAATGTGAGCGTCAGGCTCAGCCAGACTCGCCCGTGCAATCGCCGAGTGCCTCTAGACGACGCCCGAAGTGCCCAAAAGCGTACCGATGAGGAACGTGGTGGCGAGGGCGAGCGCTCCACCGATCACAATCCGCAGCGTTGGTCGCACCCAGCTGTTGCCGCCAACACGTGCCGACAGCGCCCCGGTGATCACCAGTGCTGTCAAGACGGCGATGAAGGTCGCTAGGACCCGGATGGGTTCTGGTGCCAGCAGGATGGCGGCGAGCGGCAGCACTCCACCGATCGTGAACGCGAGCGCAGATGCCCCGGCTGCTTGCCAGGGGCTCACGACGGCATGTTCGGTGATGCCTAGCTCCGCTTCGAGGTGGGCCGCTAAAACGTCGTGTTCGGTGAGCTCCTCTGCCACGCGTTGCGCTGTTTCTGCGCTGATTCCTTTAGCGCGGTAGATGGCCGCGAGCTCGGCGAGTTCCTCCTCCGGCATCTCGGCGAGTTCTCGTCGCTCTTTCTCGATGAGTGCCCGCTGGCTATCGCTCTGGCTGCTCACGGAAACATATTCTCCCAAGGCCATCGAGATGGCGCCACCGACGAGGCCGGCGACTCCCGCGGTGATCAGGGGAGCGATGGCGGATGTCGCACCAGCGACGCCGACAACGATTGCAGCAACAGAGACAATGCCATCGTTCGCGCCAAGAACCCCCGCGCGGAGCCAGTTCAGGCGCCCAGCGATGTCGCCGGAATGGGGTTCATTCGTGTGAAAGCTCATGGCTATTCCTTTACGGCGAGAGCGGCAGCGCCGAGAATGCCAGCGTTGTTGCGAAGTTTGGCTGGCACGATCGGCGTCTTCAACTTCAGCAGTGGGAGAAACTTTTCGTGGCTTTTTGACACGCCGCCACCGACCAAGAAGAGGTCGGGGGAGAAGAGCAGTTCGAGGTGGGTGTAGTAGCGCTGGAGGCGCTTAGCCCACGCGTTCCAGCTGAGGCGGCGCCGTTCCTTCGCGGAGAATGACGCGCCTTTTTCGGCATCCTGGCGCCCAATGGTGAGATGACCCAGCTCTGAATTCGGTACGAGGGTTCCGTTATAGATCAGCGCACTGCCGATGCCGGTGCCGAGCGTTGTGAGCAAAATCAGACCGGGTACGCCTTTAGCCGCGCCGTAGCGCACTTCGGCAACGCCAGCGGCATCCGCATCATTGACAAAGTGGATATCGCGGCCGAGGGCCTTCTCGAACAACGCTTCGGCCTCGAGACCGATCCACTCTTTGGAGATGTTTGCGGCAGACATCGTCTTGCCGTTGCGCACGATTGCGGGGAAACATACGCCAACCGGCATCGACTCGGGAATCCCGCCGAGTTTTTCGATGAGCTCAACGACGACCGCCACGATCGCATCAGGCTTGCCCGATTTGGGCGTCGCGATCTTCATCCGTTCGCTCACCAGCTTGCCGGTGTCGGTGTCGACAATGGCCCCCTTGATTCCGGTGCCACCGATGTCGATTCCTAGAGCCTGAGTCATGCTGTCCTCTTTCGCGTGGTTAGGGGAGCGTCAGATTATTACGCGAGAGTCAAAATGTCGGTGCCACGTTCGGTGACAACCATGGTGTGCTCGAATTGTGCGGTCAGGCTCTTGTCGCGAGTGGTGACGGTCCAGTCATCGGCCCACAAATCCCAATCGTGGGTTCCGAGAGTCAGCATGGGTTCGATTGTGAAGACCATTCCCACCTCGATGACGTCGTCGAACTGCGGTGCAGAGTCGTAGTGAGGGATGATGAGGCCGGTGTGAAAAGCGCGGCCAACGCCGTGTCCGGTGAAGTCGCGAACCACGCCGTAGCCAAAGCGCTTTGCGTAGGACTCAATCGCCCGGCCGATCACGTTGACCTGACGCCCAGGGGCTACGGCCTTGATGCCCCGGTTAAGCGCTTCTTGCGTGCGTTCAACGAGATTGCGAGCGTCGTCAGAAACGTTGCCGACGAGGAAGGTCTTATTGAGGTCACCGTGCATGCCGTCTTTGTAGGCGGTGATGTCGATGTTGATGATGTCGCCATCGTTGAGCACCGTGTCATCCGGAATGCCGTGACAAATTACTTCATTGATGCTCGTGCAACACGACTTCGGGAAGCCACGGTAGCCCAGCGTTGACGGGTAGGCACCGCGGGACACCATGTACTCGTGCGCGATCTGATCGAGGTGTGCGGTAGTGACTCCGGGGGCAACCGCCGCACCAACTGCTTCGACGGCGCCGGCGGCAATGGTGCCTGCGGCACGGATGCGGTCTACTTCTTCAGCCGTGTAAACATCTGAACCGGTGAAGGTGCGCGGCGCCTTCTTGCCCACGTATTCGGGGCGGGTAATAGCCGAGGGGACGGCAAGTTGGGGTGGGATTACTCCCGGAACGAGGTGACCAGAATTATTCCGAGGCATTTCAGCAGTCTAACCGCGTAGCCTTGCTCTCGACGAAGGGACGAACCGCATGGAGCAATGGTGGTACAACCACAAGACCGGCGAAGTCGAAGAAGGACCGCAGTCGCTAGCCGTAGATCGTGATGGCCCATTCGATACTCGGGCTCAAGCCGAACACGCCCCGCAAATCATTGCGGAGCGCGCACGCAAGTGGGCAAGCGAAGATTCTGAAGACTAGACGCTCGGAGCACTCACGGGCCGTTCCCGGCCGAGGAGACTCCTAGTAGGAGTGCTCCTCTGTCGGGTACGTACCCGCGGCCACATCGGCGCGGTACTGGTCGACAGCGCCCGCGAGCGTTGCGCGCAAATCGGCGTACTGCTTAACGAACTTCGGGATGCGTCCCTTGGTGAGGCCCGCCCAGTCAGTCCAGACCAGAAGCTGCCCATCAACGTGAGGGCCGGCACCGACACCGATTGTCGGAATCGACAGTGCTTCGGTGATCTTGGCTGCGGCATCCGCGGGAACCATCTCGAGCACGACGGCAAACGCGCCAGCCTCTTGAACGGCGAGAGCGTCGGCGAGCAATTGCTCAAACCCTTCTCCGCGACCCTGAATAACGTGGCCGCCGAGACCGTGCTCGCTCTGGGGAGTGAACCCGATGTGAGCCATCAACGGGATGCCGGCATCCACGATGCGTCGGATCTGTTCGGCGCTGCGCACACCGCCTTCAAGCTTCACGGCGTGTGCCCCGGTCTCTTTCATGAAGCGGAACGCGGTATGAAGCGCCTCCTCGGAACCTGTTTCGTAGGATCCGAAGGGCATATCCGCCACGACAAAAGCGCGCGTAACAGCGCCGGCGACGGCGCGCGTCAGGGGGATCAGGTCATCGATGCTCACCGGCAGAGTGGTGTCGTAGCCATAGACATTGTTGCCAGCGGAGTCGCCGACCAGCAGGAAGTCGATGCCGGATTCGTCGAAGATTCCGGCAGTCAGTTGGTCGTAACTGGTGAGCCCAACGATCTTGATTCCGTTCTCTTTCGCCGTCTGAAAATGGCGAGTGCGAACTCGTTTGAGCTTGGCTTGGGCTTCAGCGGCGGCAGAGTCAGTCATAGCCGCCAGTCTAACGACACCGGCGCAGAGTTCAATTGGGCTACCACGGCGGCGAGTGCGCTGCAGAGATGGCCTAGAGCAAGTACCCTTAGAGCGGCAGAATCGATGTCGCAATCTCGCGGCAAAGCACGGATCGAGGGACTATATGTCAATGGACAAGCAGCGCGATTTCGTTCTTCGCACAATTGAAGAACGTGGCATCAAATTCGTTCGACTCTGGTTCACAGATGTTGTGGGAACGCTCAAGAGCGTTGCTGTTGCGCCCGCCGAGATCGAGGGTGCATTCGCTGAGGGTCTTGGCTTCGACGGTTCTGCCATTGAAGGGTTCACGCGCGCCTATGAAGCAGACATGCTCGCGCATCCCGATCCCACCACTTTTCAGATCTTGCCGTGGCGTGGAGAGATCGACCCCACCGCACGCATGTTCTGCGACATCACGACGCCTGATGGCCAGCCCGCAGCATCCGACCCTCGTAACGTGCTCAAGCGCACGCTCGAGAAGGCAGCTGAACGTGGCTTCACGTTCTACACGCATCCCGAAATCGAGTTCTACCTTCTCAAGTCGAGCAAGCTTAAGAATGGCAGCCCGCAGCCGGTAGATTCCGCTGGTTTCTTTGACAACGTTCCCGGCGGCACGGCACACGACTTCCGTCGCCGTTCGGTGCGGATGCTCGAAGACCTCGGCATCTCGGTAGAGTTCAGCCACCACGAGTCCGGCCCCGGCCAAAACGAGATCGACCTTCGTTACGCCGACGCACTCACCACTGCAGACAACATCATGACGTTCCGCACTGTCATCAAAGAAGTTGCCATTGAGCAGGGCGTGTACGCCACGTTCATGCCGAAGCCGATGTCTGGCCAGCCAGGCTCGGGAATGCACACCCACATGTCGCTCTTCGAGGGCGACCAGAATGCGTTCTACGACGCCAGCGGGCACTACCAGCTGTCGAAGGTTGGCCGCCAGTTCATGGCCGGCATTCTCAAGCACGCTCCGGAGATCACGGCTGTCACTAACCAGTTCGTCAACTCCTACAAGCGCTTGTGGGGCGGAGACGAAGCTCCGAGCTTCGTCACGTGGGGGCACAACAATCGTTCGGCTCTCGTACGAGTTCCGCTGTACAAGCCCGGCAAGGGCCAGAGCGCGCGCATCGAATACCGTGCTCTCGACTCGGCAGCAAACCCCTACTTGGCTTACTCGCTGTTGCTCGCCGCTGGGCTTAAGGGCATCGAAGAGGGCTACGAGCTTCCGCTCGAAGCCGAGGATGCCGTTGGCGACCTGTCCGAGCACGAACGCCGTGCCTTGGGTTACGAACAGCTTCCGTCGAACCTGAACCATGCGCTGAGCATTATGGAAAACTCCGAGCTCGTCGCAGAGACGCTCGGGGAGCAGGTGTTCAACTTCGTGCTGCTCAACAAGCGTCGCGAATGGAAGGCGTACCGCGCTCAGGTCACTCCCTACGAATTGGAGAGCAGCCTAGAGATCCTCTAGACCCTCCGTCACCATGTCGTCGCCGCCATACACTCTGACCGAACTCGCCAAGCTGGGTTTCTTGGAACTCAGCGAGGCCCGAGAGCGTCTTGTGGCGCTCGACCGTCCCGAAGTGCCCGCAGCGTTATTCGCGCGCGCAGCAGACCCCGATCAGGCTCTTCGGCTGCTCGTGGAACTCTCCGAGGGCTCACCGCAGCAACTCACGCCAGTGCTGGCCAACGACGAGGCCGCAGTGCGACTGGTTCGAGTCCTTGGCGCGTCTTCGGGGCTTGGCGACTTCTTTGTGCGGCATCCGCAAGAACTCGACGCGATGTGTTCGCCCATTGCGCAGCCCTACTCGCCCGAGGAATACGTTGAGCTTCTCACCGAAGTCACCAACGACCTCGAGGGCGAAGACGCGTGGGTTGCCTTGCGGGTGCGCTATCGGCGAGAGCTCGCGAAGCTGACCGCCTGGGATCTCGCGCAGGAAGACCCTCTTGCTGCTGTTGACCGTGTGGCAATGGCGTTGGCTGACCTAGCCGGTGCCGCGCTGGAAGCCTCACTGTCTGTGGCACGCCGATCGGTGAACTTTCCAGAAGCTGACATCGCCGCTACCCGGATTGCCATCATTGGTATGGGCAAGGCCGGCGCCCGTGAACTGAACTACGTGTCGGATGTCGACGTCATTTTCGTCACTGAACCCGACGGTATTAGCGCCGACCGTGCGGTCACGATCGCTACCCCTTTGGCGGTGCAGACGATCCGCGGCATCCAAGACCTCACGGTGGAACCCGCACTGTGGGAGGTCGACACCAACCTTCGCCCCGAGGGCAAAGACGGTGCCCTTGTGCGCACGCTTGAATCGCATCTTGCCTATTACGATCGCTGGGCAGAGAGCTGGGAGTTCCAAGCACTTCTGAAGGCTCGCCCTCTTGCGGGCGACTGGGAACTCGGTGGTCGCTACATTGAGGGCGTTTCCCCGCTCGTGTGGTCCAGTGCGTCTCGTGAGAACTTCGTGGCCTCAGTGCAGAGGATGCGCGAGCGTGTCACCGAGAACATCCCACCGCAGGAACGCGATGTGCAACTCAAGCTCGGCCCGGGTGGACTTCGCGATATTGAGTTCACGGTTCAGCTGCTGCAGCTCGTTCACGGACAAAGTGACGAAGGGGTGCGTCAAACGTCCAGCCTGCGCGCTCTCATTGCTCTCGCCGAACACGGTTATATCGGCCGCACTGAAGCTGGCGAGTTCGCTCGGGACTACCGCTTTCTCCGGCTGCTGGAACACCGCATCCAGCTGTCGAGACTTCGCCGCACCCACCTCATGCCGCGAGATCAAGATGACCTGCGCGTACTCGCTCGTGCGACGGGCATTGCGACAAGCGCGAAAGATCTCACGGAGCAGTGGCAGCGCACCAAGATTGCCGTGCGCAGACTTCATGAGCGCCTGTTTTATCGCCCGTTGCTCTCGGCCGTGGCCGCTTTGCCCGAAGAAGGCCTCGCGCTCTCGAGCGAGCAGGCCGTCGCTCGACTGGCCGCTATCGGCTTCCTCGACCCCAAAGGCGCACTAGCGCACATTGCGGCGCTCACCGGCGGCGTCTCCCGGCGGGCCACTATCCAGAAGGCTCTGCTGCCCGTGATGTTGCAGTGGTTCTCAGATGGAGCCGATCCTGACTACGGCCTCCTCGCGTTCCGCCGGCTCAGCGAAGCACTCGGTGAGGCGTACTGGTTCCTGCGCATGCTTCGCGATTCTTCTGGGGCTGCAGAGCGGCTTACTCATGTGCTCTCGGCATCCAAATACGTGGGTGGGCTCTTCGAGCGCATCCCCGAAGCTGCAGCGTGGCTGGAGCACGACAAAGAACTCAAGCCGCGCTCTCTTGCGGTGTTGCAAGACGAAGCTCGGGCCATTGTCGCCAGACACAAAGGGCACGAGGATGCCGCGGCCAAGGCGTTGCGCACAGCCCGTCGCCGCGAGATCTTACGCTTGGCCATCGGCTCGATCGTCGGAATGACCACGATTCAAGAGCTGGGCCGCGGGCTCAGCGACGTTACAACGATGATGCTCGAAGGAGCGTTGGCGATTCTCCGGCCAGAACCTGACGGAATCGAGTTCGGGATTATCGCCATGGGGCGTTTTGGGGGAGCCGAAGCAGGTTTCGGTTCCGATACCGATGTCATGTATGTCTACCGGGCGACGGACGGTACTAACGAAGAGGCTGCCAAACGAGCCGACAAGCTCGCCAAGGGGCTCACTCGCATCACTGAGGACGTCAAGCTTCCGCTCGATCTCGACCTCGACCTTCGACCCGAAGGCAAGAATGGGGCCATCGTGCGCTCCCTCGAATCGTATGCGGCCTATTACGCCCGCTGGTCGCTCACCTGGGAAGCTCAGGCGCTCTTGCGCGCCCGTGGCGTTGCCGGCGACGCCGCGCTGCTCACTGATTTCGAAGCACTCGCGAACCGCGTTCGCTACCCCTCCCTGATTTCGCCGCAGGACGTGCGTGAAGTCAAAAGAATTAAGGCTCGCGTGGAGTCTGAACGTCTTCCGCAGGCCGCGGATCCGTCCCGCCACCTCAAACTAGGCCGCGGTTCGCTCAGCGACGTCGAATGGTTCGTGCAGCTCTTGCAGCTTCAGCACGGAGCTACGGTCGAAGGTTTGCGCACAACCTCAACACTCGATGCCTTGAATGCGGCTGTCGCCGAGAAGCTCGTGACAGCCTCCGACGCGGCTCGCCTGCGTGAAGCGTGGGTTCTCGCCTCCCGCGCACGTTCGGCTATCACCCTGTGGACCTCAAAGACCTCGGATGTCTTACCCACGGATCGACTTCAACTCGAGGGTGTTGCCCGCATGCTCGAATATCCACCGGGCTCAGCGAGCAAGCTCGAAGAGGACTATTTGCGCGCCACGCGTCGCGCTCGACGCGTCTTTGAGCGCCGTTTTTATGGCGTCGCTAATGTGCCGAGGTCGTAAGACTCGAGGCAAAGTCTGGCTGCTTCTGCCATCGGTTCGGGTTGCCCTGAAACCGCTCCGAATGTTACGGGCATGTTAAACTTGTAACCACTTATGGTGCCAACGAGCGTCCCCCGGGGGCCTGAAAATCGTGTACCCCATTGTGGGGCAGCAGGTGGGTGCATCCTCGGCAGCCCCTGCTCCGTGCGCCAGGGGCAGACTACTGGTTCTACCCATAAATGGGGCGTCGAGCTGTGGCCAATAGGGTTCCTGACGTGCACTTTTCCGCCTTCACCCGAGTTCGCTTTCGGCTCCGATTGCGCCGGGATTCGAGCGATTCGTTCCCTCCTGGTGGGGTACAAAATTGTGCACAAAATGCGACAGCCTAAGTGCCGACACTCTTGTCGAACTCCTGACCCGGGGGAGACCACCTGGAGGCGTAATGCGACGAAATACCCGTATTGCGGTGGGCAAATCCATCGGGCAATAATCAAGCAACTCACCGCTGAGAAGCATCCTCAGCGTCGCGGATGATCACCTTTCCCATTCACAATGTCGGGGGCATCCGTGTTCATATTTATTCTGCAACTTCGCCACATGATCGAGGGTCACCCTGAGATCTACATGTTCGCAATCTATTCGTCGCTCATCTGGGCGCTGTGGTTGCTCAAAGTCGTGTTGTCGTCGCGCTACCGTCCGTATACGGGCACGTTCACCGGAACGACGAGCGTAGTAGTGCCCGTGCTCGATGAGCCGGAGGATCTCTTTCGGGATGTGCTCGCCCGCATGGTCGAGCAACAACCGTCTGAGATCATCGTCGTCATCAACGGTGCGCCGAACCCCACGTTGGAACGCATCAGTGAAGAGTTCGCTCCGCTGGTGCGCTGGGTGCACACGCCGATTCCCGGTAAGCGCAATGCCGTGATGATCGGTACGGAGCTGTCGACAGGCGACATCACCGTTCTCGTCGACTCCGACACCGTCTGGACCGACAACACCCTTTCGGAGCTGGTGCGGCCGTTCGCTGATGCGAAGGTCGGCGGCGTCACAACACGTCAGCGCATCCTTGAACCGGAGCGAAGCTGGATCACTCGCTGGGCTGACTGGCTGGAGAACTCGCGAGCTCTCTACTCGATGCCCGCTCAGAGCGTGCTCGGACAGGTCGGTTGCTTACCTGGGCGCACCATTGCGTTCCGTCGCTCGATCATGACGCGCGTCATGGACCGCTTCATGAACGAACGTTTCATGGGCGTATTTCTTGAAGTAAGCGACGATCGCACTCTCACCAACCTTGCTCTTCAAGAGGGTCACCGCACGGTGTACCAGCACACCTCGCTCGTCTATACCGATGCGCCGCTTGAGGTCAAGAAGCTCTACAAGCAGCAACTGCGCTGGGCTCGTGGCAGCCAATACAACACGCTTCGCATGCTGCCGTGGATGCTGGGGCACGCACCAGTACTGGCCGTCTTCTTCCTGATGGACATCATCCTGCCGTTCCTTTTGGCTGGAGTGATCGCTGGTTGGATCTATCGCGCCATCAGCGGACAGGGATACAACTTCTACGAAGGGTTCCTCTCGGAGTATGGCGTTCAAAGCGGAGTGCTTCTCGTGCTCGCGCTCATGGTGGTGTCTTCGGTACTGAGCATGGCGATCCGACAGATTCGGCACCTTTCAGAGAAACCGATGGACTTCTTCCGCTTGCCGGCGTTCATCATCGTGTCCACTGCCTTCCTGATGCCCATCCGCCTTATTGGATTCTTCAGGATGGGGCATGCCAGTGGCTGGGGCACCCGTGCCGGGGCCTATGCCGGAGGCAACTCCAACGACCTCTTGGTCGGACAGCTCGACCACGACAGTGCGACGATCGCCGACCTGGACTTCGAACCAAGCACTGCTACTGGTGCTGTTGCCGTGCTGGAAGCGCCTCCGAGGCGGTCAACACGAGCAGCTGCTCCGGCGGCGCCACAGCGACGCCGGCTCAACCCCAAGGCCGCATGGCCTTACGTGATCGGTTTTTCAATCTTTGCAGTAGAGGCGGTTTCCATTGTTTTCTTCTCGTAGTTCCCATGTCCGAAACGGTGCAGCAGCCTGGTGGGCTGTCAGCAGCAGCCGAACCCGCTGGACGGGAGTCGGCAGTGCCGCGCTCGTGCTCACGCTCGGTGCGACAAGCGCATTCGTCTGGATTTCACCCAGCAGCACGGTAAATCAAGCTCTCAGCACGGCAGCCAAAACGGTTCTCCAAGCGGACACCGTGGCCGAGGAACGCGCTGACTGGGAGGCAGAAAAAGAGAGCCTGCTGTCGGAGATTGATGAACTTGAAGCGTCGATTGGTGTCGCCAAGAACAACCTGAAAGAAACGAATGCCCAATCAGCAGCGATCCAACAAGAGCTCTGGTCTGTTGAAGGAACACTGAAAGCTCTTCAATCCGGTCGAGCCGAAAACGCGACGGTGGCGTCACCGTCGAAGTCGAACACGCCCAATACCTCGTCGGGTCCCGCAGCTATTACTGCCCCGTCAAAGGCCGCGATCGTGAACCCAGCCTCGACGTATCTCGGGCTCTATACCGAACAAGCACCGTTCAACTGGGCGACGTACGACTCGACCGCTACCAAGGTGGGCAGCAACCCGAACGTTGTCGGCTACTTTGGCGGCTGGGATGAGGACTTCCGTGCGAATGCGGTCACGCGTTCGTGGGAGAAGGAAACACTTCCGATTCTTACCTGGGAGTCACGACCAATTGGTTCTGGCAACGATCAGGTAGAAGAGCCTGACTACACGTTGCCGGCTATCATCGGCGATCCTGAAGCGGGCACGCCGGGAACTTTCGATGACTATTTGCATCAATACGCGAAAGACATCGTGGCGACAGGACTACCTCTCGGCATCCGACTGGACCACGAGATGAACGGTGTCTGGTATCCATGGTCCGAGACAGACGGCCAAGGCAATTCGATTAACGAGAACCGCGTTGGTGACTTCGTCTCTATGTGGCAGCACGTCCACGATATCTTCGCCGAGGAGGGGGCCAACGATCTCGTGATCTGGATCTGGGCACCCAACATCATCAATAACCTTCCGGCGACGCATCAATCGTCGGACTTCCTCGACGGGTTGTATCCGGGCGACGAATACGTGGACTGGGTGGGGCTGTCGGGGTACCTTCGCCCCGCTTACAAGCCGGAGAACGACTTCACCTTCAGCTACACGTTTGACGCCAGTTTGAACGAGTTGCGCCGGATCACCAACAAGCCAATCTTCCTGACGGAAATCGGAGCATCCGAGACGGGTGGCCACAAAGCCGGCTGGGTGACCAGTCTCTTCGAATCGCTCGCGAAGCCAGAGAACGACGACATCATCGGGATTTCGTGGTTCAACTTAGCTGTCACGACCTATGTTGAGGGTGAGCGCTCGACCAATGACTGGCGCATCGACTCTCGCGCAGATTCTCTAGCCGCCTTCATCGAGGGCTTGGCGCGACCTGACAGCGATTTCACCCTCACCGCACGCTGAACCGATGAATAAGGAGCACAACATGAACAGCACAGCACCTTCAGCCCAGAACACCATCGGTCAGTATGGAGACGCAGAACGTCCCCGACTGAGCGTCGTCGGCACCGGATATCTTGGTGCGACTCACGCAGCGGCTATGGCAGAAATGGGGTTCGATGTCATCGGCGTCGACACCGATCCGGCCAAAGTAAAGGAGCTCAGCGAAGGAAGGGTTCCCTTCTTCGAACCGGGACTTCCGGAGCTCATCCGCACGCACGTTGCGAGCGGGCGACTGCGGTTCACAACCGACCTTGCTGAGGCTACGGCGAATTCCGACATCCACTTCATCTGTGTCGGTACGCCCCAGCAGCGGGGGAGTAACGCTGCAAACCTAGATTACGTGGAGGAAGCTACGCGGCAGGTCGCCCGCTATCTGACCCACGACGGCCTAATTGTCGGCAAGTCGACCGTACCGGTAGGAACGGGAGCCCGCTTGCGTTCGATCATCGCCGATTCTGCCCCGGCAGAGGTGAACGTTGAGTTGGTGTGGAACCCTGAGTTCCTGCGAGAGGGTAAGGCAGTCGAAGATACGCTGCGCCCCGATCGGATTGTTCTGGGCGGAGTGTCACCGCGTTCTGAAGCAGCAATGCGCGCGGTCTACGCCATTCCCATCGAGACGGGAACCCCCGTGATCGTGTGCGATCTGCCGACCGCGGAGCTCGTCAAAGTGAGCGCGAATGCCTTCTTGGCGACAAAGATCTCCTTCATCAACGCGATCGCCGAAGTGTGTGATGCCTCGGGCGCTGATGTAGCAGTCTTGGCTGACGCACTCGGCCACGACGTGCGCATCGGGCGCCAGTTCCTCAACGCAGGGCTGGGGTTCGGGGGCGGATGCCTTCCCAAGGACATCCGGGCGCTCATCCACCGTTCGAGTGAGCTCGGCGCTACCAAGGCTGCGGCATTGCTGCAGCAGGTCGATGAGATCAACATGTCCCAGCGCTTGCAAGTCATCGGTCTCGCGATCGATGCCTGTGGTGGTTCGGTTCTCAACCGCAGAATCGGCATCCTCGGCGCGGCCTTCAAGCCACTGACTGACGATGTGCGGGATTCTCCAGCGCTCAACGTTGCGGCCGCGCTGCATCTCCGGGGAGCTCAGGTCGTCGTCTACGACCCCGAAGCATCCGAAACGGCTCAGCGGATGTTCCCTACGCTCACCTATGTCGACTCGGTAGACGAAGCTGCCGCGGGATCGGACGCCCTCTTGGTCTTGACGGAGTGGGATGAGTTCAAGGCCAGCGACCCTGTGGCGCTAGGGCAGATTGTCGGCAGCCGCGTCATGATCGATGCCCGCAATTGCCTCGACGCCGCAACGTGGCGTGCAGCTGGTTGGTCGTTCAGCGGGCTAGGGGCGTCGTCGTCACGTGCTCCTGTAATCGATGGCACCGGACTGGACCTGACTCGTCGCACGCCGCAGCTCGTGAGCGCCTACTAAAACACAACCGGGCTAAATAATAAGGGCCGCATCCCGAAGGATGCGGCCCCTATTGTGTGCTGTGTTAGCGCTTAGACGCCGAAGTACAGTTCGTACTCGTACGGGTGCGGGCGCTGTGCGAACGGAAGCAGTTCGTTCGTACGCTTGTAGTCGATCCAGGTTTCGATGAGGTCCTTGGTGAAGACGTTGCCTTCCATCAGGAACTCGTGGTCGGCTTCAAGGGCTACAAGTGCCTCTTCGAGAGAAGCGGGAACCTGAGGAATCAGGCGTGCTTCCTCGGGTGGCAATTCGTAGAGGTCCTTGTCAACGGGCTCGTGCGGCTCAGTCTTGTTCTTGATGCCGTCGAGGCCAGCCATGAGCTGAGCAGCAAACGCGAGGTAAGGGTTACCCGATGCGTCTGGTGCGCGGAACTCGATGCGCTTTGCCTTGGGGTTCGTTCCGGTGATCGGGATACGAATGGAAGCCGAACGGTTTCCAGCCGAGTACACGAGGTTTACGGGAGCTTCGAATCCGGGGATCAGGCGGCGGTACGAGTTGACCGTCGGGTTGGTGAAGGCGAGCACAGCAGGTGCGTGCTTGAGCAGTCCACCGATGTACCAGCGAGCGGTGTCGCTGAGTCCGCCGTAGCCCTTTTCGTCGTAGAACAACGGGGTTCCGTCGTTCCACAGCGACTGGTGCGTGTGCATTCCCGAACCGTTGTCGCCGAAGAGCGGCTTCGGCATGAACGTTGCCGTCTTGCCCCACTCGTTGGCGGTGTTCTTGACGATGTACTTGAACTTGAGGATGTCGTCACCGGCGTGAACGAGGGTGTCGAACTTGTAGTTGATCTCACCCTGGCCTGCAGTACCGACCTCGTGGTGGCTGCGCTCAACCTCGAGTCCAACATCGATGAGCTTCATGACGATGTCGTCACGGATGTCTGCGTGCTGGTCAACGGGGGAGACGGGGAAGTAGCCGCCCTTGAAGGGCGTCTTGTTGGCGAGGTTTCCGCCGGCTTCGGTGCGTCCGCTGTTCCAAGCGCCTTCGCTGGAGTCAACTTCGTAGAAGCTCTTGTTGGCGCTTACTTCGTAGCGAACATCGTCGAAGATGTAGAACTCTGCTTCGGAGGCAAAGAACGCGGTGTCGGCGATCCCGGTCGAAGCGAGATACTTTTCGGCCTTCTTGGCAACCTGGCGCGGGTCGCGAGCGTAGATCTCGCCGTTGCGGGGGTTGTAGATGTCGAAGATGATGATGAGGGTGCGCTCGACGCGGAAAGGGTCCACGTAGGCGGTCGTGACGTCAGGGATCAGCTGGAGATCCGACTCGTGGATCGACTGGAAGCCACGGATCGATGAACCATCGAAGAGCTGGCCGACAGCGAAGAAGTCTTCATCAACTGCGGCGGCGGGGATGTTGAAGTGCTGCTGGATACCGGGGAGGTCGGTAAACCGGATGTCGACGAACTTGACGTCTGTGTCCTTGATAAAATCAAGAACCTCAGACGAATTGGAAAACTTCGGATGAGACATTGAGTGGAACTCCAAGGGGTTCATTTGATGATCGGCTGTCGTTACAACCATCTCTTAGGGTACAGAAGAAGGATTTCGCAGTCATCTCCGAATTGTTTCCGGCATGTTACGGAGCCGCAATTCGTTAGGCTGAACCAGTGAATCAGCATCAAGAAGTTCCCGATGAATGGCCAGGTAAGCGTATTGGGCTCCCAGCGGCAGGCCCGCGTTCGATTGGCCGGCTGGGGCGCAGGCTCATTGCTCTCGCTATTGACTGGGGCTTTGCCGTCGTCGTATCGATAGCGTTTTTCAACTACGACGCGTTCGCGACTCTCGGTGTTTTCGTCGCAGCCCAGATCGTCGTGCTGATCACCACTAACGGAAGTTTCGGTCATCTCATCACTGGAATGCGCGTCGTTCCGCTGGCCGGCGGCTACTTGGGTATTTGGCGTCCCGTCGTGCGCACTCTCCTGATGGCGTTGGTTATCCCCGCTGTTATTTGGGATGGTGATCAGCGAGGCATGCATGATCGCATCGCGGGAACCCTGCTCGTTCGACGCTAACCTCCGGGTTAACGCGACAGAGCCGACGAGCACAGCGGCTCATCGGCTCTGGAAGCGCGAAAGGGTGATGCGGATTGTTAGGCGCGCTGTGAGCGCTGTGCGCGGGCCTTCATGGGGTCGACTCCCTTAGGAATCGGGAGGCCGTTCTTGTCGAGTGACGTCAGCCGGTTGGAGACTGCGAGAATCTCGGGCTTGCGAAGAACGTTCTTGAGACGGCCGAGGGTGGGTGCGAGCTTGTGCAACGCAACGGAGTCCGCGTCGGGTCCGACATAGATGAAGTGCACGGGAACATTGGGCAGGAAGCGATTCATCTTGCGACGCTCATCTTCCAGCATCTTCTGCGTGCGGCTGCGGGGTCCTTCGCCGATGAGTGCGATACCACCCTTGCCGATTGCGCGGTAGACAGCATCCTGCGTCTTAGGGCTGATCGCAACAGGCATTTCACTCGCGGTCCAACCGCGACGCAGCGAACTTTTGAGCACGGCACCGACAGCACCGGGCTGGCCGGCAATTTGCGAGTAGGCGGCGCGTTCTGCGCGGCGTCCCAAAACAATGAGGAACGCGAGAAGGCCAGCCATTACACCGGCAATGATGTAAAGCACAAAGCCGAAAACGTTGTCCCCGGCGAGAAGGAAAGCCAGAACGAGCCCGACCACAATGGGCAAGAGGAAAGCCAAGAGGAAGAACCAGATTGCGAGGTTGTCGTAGCGCCTCGTCATTTGGAAGACCTGGTACATCTGCTTGATGCGACCGGGTTCTTTTTGAGCCTTCGGAGCCTTCGGAGTCTTTTCGCTGCGTGCCATGCATCTAGGATACGGCCTCTGACGCCTCTATGGATTCGAAGTTCTCACGCGAGGCGTCCGTCGGCCCGTGGGAGCACTATTCCGAGTCCTGTCCTGAGTGATTTCGCGCCATGGCGCTTGTCCACATGCGGCTGCTGTCGGCGTCAGCGGGCGCGTGTGAGGCCGAAAGATGGAGCTGTGAATGATGACTCGATAGCTGGCTACCGCACGGTACGCACCCTCGCAGAGGGCTCATCCTCGCGACTTGTTCTCGCGTGCCCGAGCGGTGATGCCGAACGGGACGAAGCCTCGAGCGTGCGGGTGATCAAACGCCTGCTTCCCGACAGCAGAGCGTTCGACTTGCTCGCCGAGATCGAGTGTCTGTCTCTAGTGCAGGGCGCTCACGCCGTCGAACTGGACGATATCGCGGCGGCCCCTGATGGCTCGCCGGCGCTGATTACGCACTGGCGCACCGCGATAACGCTGAGGCGCGTAATGCGTGAACGACAAGCGCTGCGCCCCGGAGAGGTAATCACGATTCTTGCGCCGCTCGCTGCGGCATTGGATCGAGTGCATCGTGCCGGCGTCACTCTCGGAAACCTGACAATGGACGCTGTGCACTTCGATGGCTCCGGAATGCCCTTCTTCGGCGACTTTGGCTCGGCTCGATTGCACGGCAGTATTCCAACACCCGCAGAGCTGTGCGAGGAGCCGGGGTTCCAGGAAGACCGCTCAGCCTATGCCGTCATGGCAAGCGGCGTCATCGCTGCGATGGCGCTGGAGCATGACCTCCGAGCGCCGATCGCGGAGCTGTTGGCTTGGCTGTCCAGCGAGGAGCACATGCGCAGTGCTCAGTGGCAGCGGGAATGTGAACGGCGGCTGTTTGCGCTGGGAGCGCCAGAACCGGTGCGCCTGGGTCCCGTTGAGTCGACGCAGACGTTCGATTCCGTTCAGCTCGCACGGGGTAGCGCGGTGGCACCACATGATCAACCGCGTCCACCACGAACCGAACTCGATTCGGTGGTGGCGCTTCCGGAGTGGCTTCAGGGCAGGGTGGGCGAACTGGTTGCCGCGGCGAAGGATCAGGCTGCGCGCGGCAAGACGATTCTTCGGGACTGGTGTCGCCCGATCAGAAAGCGCACATGGGCTCTCGCTGCAGTCGGTGCGCTCTGTGTGGCGTTGGCGGTTGTTGTCGCGTCTTTTGGCAGCACAGAAGCCCCGGCCGCGGTCGCGTTTGCTGATGGCGATTCGTCGGCAGCAGAGTCTCAACCCGAACGCGAGAACGAGGGGGAGGAGATCGCCGTTGGCTCATCAGAAGAGGGCGCCTCAGAGTCGTGGCGCAACGACCTCCCGGCTGAGCCCAAGGCGGCCCTTGACGCGTTGCTTTCGACTCGAAACGAGTGTCTACGGGATCTGTCGATCGAATGTCTTGAAGCAGTTTCCCGTTCCGATTCACCTGCATTCGCCGCAGATTCTGCCCACATTCACAATGTGTTGAATGGTGCAGAGTTATCTTCCGACGTTCTGTTGACTGCCGCGGATGCCGCAGAGATTCAGCGGCTCGGAGACAGTGTGCTGTTCGAGTTCGCTTCTGCCGATGAAAGCAAACCGGCCTCGCTACTTCTAGTGAAGAGCGAGGCCGGTTGGCGAATCAGGAGCTATACGCTGCCTGAGTGAACTGAGATCAGTTAAATTCCAAGCTTGTCAGCGAAGTCTCCGCCTTCGAGGCGGTTCTTCACGTCCACGAGGAAGCCAGCAGCGTCGGCTCCATCAACGATGCGGTGATCGTAGCTGAGCGCGAGGTAAACCATCGAACGGATGCCGATGGAATCACCGTTGGCATCGCTGATCACTACGGGCTTCTTGGTCACAATTCCGGTGCCGAGGATTGCCGACTGCGGCAAGAACACGATCGGAGTGTCGAAGAGAGCGCCACGTGAACCGGTGTTGGTTAGCGTGAACGTTCCGCCCGAAAGCTCGTCAGGGGTCAACTTGTTGTCGCGGGTGCGCTGAGCAAGATCTGCGATCTCGCCAGCAAGTCCTGCGATGTCGAGTGACGCAGCGTCGCGGATAACGGGCGTAAGCAATCCACGCTCGGTGTCCACGGCGATGCTCATGTTCTCCTGGGCGGGGTACACGATGGCATTGTCTTCAATCGTCGCGTTGATGATCGGGTGAACGGTCAACGCTTCTGCGGCAGCAAGGGCAAAGAACGGCAGGAACGAAAGCTTCGTGCCAGTCTTAGCCAAGAACTCGTCTTTCACAGAGTTGCGGTAGTTAGCAACTGCAGTGACGTCAACTTCAACGACGGAAGTGAGCTGAGCAGATGACTGCATAGAGAGAACGGCACGCTCGGCGATAACCTTGCGCAGTCGCGACATCGGAACGGTGGTTCCCCGCAGCGGCGAGACTTCCCGAGCTGCCGGAGCCGCGGCAGCAGGTGCCTCTGATTCAGCATCAGTTGCGGCTTCGCTTGCAGCGAGAACGTCCTGCTTGCGGATGCGACCGCCGACACCAGTTCCCGTAAGCGTGCTTACGTCGACGCCGCGCTCGTTTGCGAGCTTGCGCACGAGAGGAGTGAGGTATCCGGCTTGCGAGTCATCGCTGTCAGACGCTTCCTCGGCGGCGGGAGCAGACGCAGCGGGTGCTGCTTCGGCTGCAGGTGCAGCTTCAGCAGGGGCCTCGGGCGCGGCGACCGGCGCGGCAGCAGCAGCCGGAGCGGGAGCCGCTGATTCTGCGACGGGCTCGGCAACTGGCGCTTCAGGTGCAGCAGGCGCCTCGACGACGGGAGCGGGCTCGGCCGCGGGGGCGTCAGCAGCGGGTGCTGCAGCCTCTTCGGCGGGCGCTTCGGCGGGCGCTTCGGCGGCAGGTGCTGCAGCCTCTTCGGCGGGAGCCTCTGCTGCAGCGGGAGCCGCTTCGGCAGGTGCTTCCTCAGCGGCGGGAGCAGCATCTGCGCCGCCCGATCCGTCGCCGATTTTTACCAGCGCGGTGCCAACTTCTACTGTTTCGTCTTCGGCAACCAAGATCTCTTCGATGACTCCGGCAACGGGAGAAGGAATCTCCGTGTCGACCTTGTCAGTGGAGACCTCGAGCAGGGGCTCGTCAACCTCTACACGCTCGCCGACTTGCTTCAGCCAGCGGGTCACCGTGCCCTCGGTGACACTCTCTCCGAGTGCCGGAAGGTTAACGGATTCGCTCATCAGTACTGCTCCTTTGTGATGCTTGTCATCAATAGCTTAGTTCCGTGGTTAGGCGGAGCCTAGACCGCGTGCAGCGGCTTGCCGGCCAGAGCGAGGAATGCCTCGCCGAGAGCCTCGTTTTGGGTGGGGTGTGCGTGAAGCAACGGGGTGATGTCTTCGGGGTGTGCTTCCCAGTTGACGATCAATTGTGCTTCACCGATCAGTTCGCCAACGCGAGCTCCGATCATGTGAACTCCGACGACTGGACCGTCGACTACGCGAACGACCTTGATGGAACCGGCAGTGCCGATGATGGCGCTCTTGCCGTTTCCGCTGAGGTTGTAGTCGTAAGCCTTGACGTTGTCAGCGCCGTGAGCTTCGATAGCCTTTGCTTCGCTCAGGCCGATGGACGCTACCTCGGGGTCGCTGTAGGTGACCTTCGGAATGTGGAGGTCATCGATCACGATGGGCTTGAGGCCAGCGATTTCTTCGACAACGAAGATTCCTTGCTGGAATCCACGGTGAGCGAGCTGGAGGCCAGGAACGATGTCTCCGACGGCATAGACGCCAGGAACGTTGGTGGCGAGGCGCTCGTTCGTGAGAACGAAGCCGCGGTCCATCTCAATGCCGACTTCTTCGAAGCCGAGTCCAGCGGTCGACGGGCCACGGCCGACGGCAACGAGCAGGAGCTCGGCTTCGACTGTTTCGCCGTTTTCCAAAGTAACGACGACGCCGTCGTCGTTCTGCTCGACACTCTTGAAGCGAACGCCGGTGTGGAAGTTGATGCCACGACGGCGGAATGCTCGTTCGAACTGCTTGCTGACCGACTCGTCTTCCATGGGAACGAGGTGGGGGAGACCTTCAATAATGGTGACGTCGGCTCCCCAGCTCTTCCAGACGCTCGAGAATTCGACGCCGATGACGCCACCACCGAGCACTGCGACCTTCTTCGGAACGAAGTCGAGTTCAAGTGCCTGTTCGGAGGTGATGACGCGGCCACCGATTTCGAGCCCTGGCAGCGAGCGAGAGTAGGAGCCAGTCGCCAAAATGACGTTCTTGCCTACTACGGTGTCTTCGCCGACCTGAACGGTGTTGGGCGCGACGAGCTTGCCTTCGCCCTCGATGACGGTGATCCCGCGCATCTTGATGAGGCCCTGGAGCCCCTTGTACTTGCTCGCGACGATGTCTTGGCGGTACTTGGTTACCGCCGAGATGTCGATGCCGTCGAGCGTGGCGGTGACACCATATTTCGCTGCTTCGCGCGTCACGTCAGCGACTTCTGCGGAGTGCAAAAGTGCCTTAGTCGGGATGCAGCCCACGTGCAGGCAAGTGCCGCCGAGCTTGTTCTTCTCGATCAGGCCAACGGTCATCCCGAGTTCGGCGGCGCGCAACGCAGCTGCGTAGCCTCCGCTTCCTCCACCAAGAACGACAAGGTCAAAATTGTGCTCAGCCAATACAGCAGCTCCTCTGTAAGGAAATTTTTCGTCGGAACGCACTGTGTGTAGTCAGTGCGACCGGATGGTGCGGAAAGATCCCGCGTTTAAAAAACCTTACTACGGACGAGAAAATTCCTCGGCCAGTTCAATGAGTGTTCGAACACCGATTCCAGTGGCGCCCTTGCCCACGTAGCCCCAACCTCCGCCGCGGTTGTCTGATGGACCAGCGATATCGATGTGAGCCCACGGGATGGTTTCGGTGCTGTTCGGCCGCTTTCCTACGAAGTCTTTGAGGAACGCAGCGGCGATGAGCATGCCTCCAGCGGTGTTACCTGGTTTGATATTGGCGATATCGGCAATATCGGACGCGAGCAGCGGGCGGAGTTCAGGGCTAATCGGCATCGGCCAGAAGGGCTCGCCCACACGGTCCGCAACCGCGACCACTTGGTTGACGAGATCTTTATCGCCCATCGCGCCGGCGTAGCGGTTGCCCAAAGCGACAACGGCTGCACCGGTGAGCGTTGCAATGTCCACGATGGCGTCGGGGTTCTCTTCGCTGGCGGCGACCAGACCGTCAGCCATAACGAGTCGACCTTCGGCATCCGTGTTGAGAACTTCGACGGTCTTTCCGCCGCGGATTGTCAACACGTCATTCGGCCGGATTGCGCTGCCAGACGGCATGTTCTCGGCGAGGCAGAGCCACGCGGTCAAACGCACGTTGGTGCCGAGCTTCGCGCACGCTTCGACAACGGCCATGACAGTCGCTGCACCGCTCATGTCAAATTTCATGCCGATCATGCCGAGTCCAGGCTTGAGGGAGAGCCCGCCCGAATCGAACGTGATTCCCTTGCCAACAAGAGCGAGGTGCTTTGCGGAGTCAGAAGGGGTGTAGCTGATTTTTACGAGGCGAGGACCGCGAGTGGATCCTTGGCCGACTCCGAGAATTCCACCGAAGCCACCCTCCTCAAGTTCTTTCTCTGCGTAGACCTCGACCTCGACGTTGTCGAGCGACGCGAGTTCACTCGCACGATCGGCGAAGGTTTCGGGATAGAGCTCTCGGGGGGCCTCGTTGACCATGTCGCGAGTGACGTGCGTGGCATAAGCAATTACGGTCGCGCGTTCAATGAGCGCGGCATCCTCAATCGGGCTCACTACGGTGATGTCGGTTGCGAGCTTCTTGCTCGCTTCGGGAGTAGTTGAGCGGTAGGCATCATAGGAATAAGCGCCGATCGCAGCGCCCTCGAGTACAGCGAGCGTTTCCTCACTCGACTGCGCTCCGAGGGACAGAGTAATGTGCGGTGCCCCTCGCAATTGGCGAGCGGCTGAACCGGCGGCGTAACGCAAGGATTCGACGGTGGGGGAGGCATCTCCTAGACCGATGAAGGCGACTGCCGGAGCGGCGATGTCGGTGGCAGGAATGCGGTGAAGTTCGTCAGCGGCACCGGTCGCGCCAATGACGCTCAGGGCCTGCTCGAACGCTGCAAGTTGCGACGACGTGTCTACAAGCTTCGGCCCGGTGTCGGTTTTCACCACCCCGATAACGAGAACATCGGATTCAACTTCGGAGGCGGGCACGGTGGACAAGTGCAACGTAGCAACGGTCATGTCCTCATGATAACCAGCATCCGCCTTCGTGTTCGCTAGGAGCTTGACGCTGTGGAGCCGAAACAGAAGGATGCCATCGCACCCGCGATTAGAGTGGAGGCATGCGAGATCCAGCCGGTTTATATGACATCGCCACCGATGTTGCTGGGGTGCCGCGCGGTCTTCCTCTTGTAGCGGGACTCACGGGCTTTGCGGATGCCGGTGGTGCCGTCAGTCAAGTGAGCCAATATCTGCTCGACACCCTTGAACGCACCGTTGTCGCATCGTTCGACAATGATGCTCTCCTGGATTACCGAGCGCGTCGTCCCACGATCTATTTTGATCAGGACCATTTGAGTGACTACCGTCCAGCCAAGCTCGAGCTTTACTTGGCGAAGGATGAGCTGGGGCAGCCCTTCCTGCTTCTCACGGGTTACGAACCTGACTTCCAGTGGGAGCGATTCTCGGCAGCAGTGCTGAGGCTCATTTCGAAGCTCGACGTTAAATCGACCACGTGGCTGAGTTCCATCCCGATGCCGGTGCCGCACACGCGCAGCATCGGAGTCACCGTGAGTGGCAATCGCTCGGAGCTGATCGACTCACTTTCAGTGTGGAAGCCCCACACTCAGGTGCCTGCTAACGCAATGCATGTGATTGAGTACCGCTTGCAGGAGATCGGGCATCCCGTCGCCGGTTTCGTGCTTCTCATTCCGCACTACCTTGCCGACACCGAATGGCCGACCGCTGCCGTAACGGCGCTCGAGAGTGTGAGTGCTGCAACCGGATTGATCTTCCCCACGGATCGCCTTCGTGAAGAAGGGCGCGCATTCGTGGCAAAGATTGATGGTCAGGTTGAGAGCAACCAAGAACTTGCTCGCCTAGTAGGAACGTTGGAAGAGCGACACGACAACTACATGGAGGAGAACCCCATGCGGTCGCCGTTGACTGATGAGGCGGGTGAGCTGCCTTCAGCAGACGAAATCGCCGCCGAGTTGCAGAAGTTCCTTGCCATCAAACGCGCTGGTGACACTGACGGCACCTCTGGTCTCCCTTTGTAGTACCCGCGGTGTTCCGCATCCGCGACTCTCACCGCGGGGGCTAAGGGCGTTCGCTTTGCTCCGTCACCCGCATGGTGCGAAGCATGAGAAAAGCGTGGCATAATAGGAGTAAGACCCGGTCTTGTTTCTAGATCTGTTTCGCCATGCGGTGAGATGGGCGGAGACTTGACATGGGTCTTAGTACTGCCCGAAAACCTCAGAAAGGTGTTCAGATGGCGACCCGAACGAAGGCTGCAGAGTCCGCACCCGCAGCAAAGAAGGCTCCTGCTAAAGCAGCCACAAAGGCTGGCACGCGCAGTAAAGCTGCCGCTGCAGTCGAAGAAGTAGCCCCCGACGCAGAAGGCGCCGAGAGCACGACTACTAAGGCAACGACGAAGAAAGCTGCGACGACGAAGTCGACTGCTGCTGCGTCAACCGCCAAGAAGCCTGCCGCCAAAAAGCCGGCGACGAGGAGCAAAAAGGCAGCCGCAGCTGCAGCTGCTGAAATCGTTGAGGCAGACGGCGAAGAGGCGAAGGCCGAAGACGAGCAAGAAGAAAAGTCAACGAGTAAAGACGAGGCGTTGCCCACAGGTGCGCTCGTTCTTTCGCTCGTCGATGACGAAGACGAAGTTCCTGTCTACTCGGCAGCCATTACTGGCGCTACCGCCGACCCTGTCAAGGATTACCTGAAGCAAATCGGTAAGGTTGCTCTGCTCAACGCCGCTCAAGAAGTTGAGCTCGCGATGCGCATTGAGGCCGGCCTCTTCGCTGAAGACAAGCTTTCACAAATGGCCCCCGGTGAAGTGCGTTCGACTCTCGGTCGAGAACTTCAGTGGGTAGCTAAAGATGGTCAGCGCGCCAAGAGCCACTTGCTCGGCGCCAACCTCCGCCTCGTCGTATCGCTCGCTAAGCGTTACACCGGTCGCGGCATGCAGTTCCTTGACCTCATTCAAGAGGGCAACTTGGGCCTGATTCGTGCAGTCGAGAAGTTTGATTACACCAAGGGCTTCAAGTTCTCGACCTATGCAACGTGGTGGATCCGTCAGGCCATTACACGTGCCATGGCAGACCAGGCTCGCACCATTCGTATTCCTGTGCACATGGTCGAGGTCATCAACAAGCTTGCTCGCGTTCAGCGCCAGATGCTTCAGGACCTTGGTCGCGAACCTACCCCCGAAGAGCTGTCGCGTGAGCTCGACATGACGCCAGAAAAGGTCGTCGAGGTTCAGAAGTACGGCCGCGAGCCCATCTCGCTTCACACACCGCTTGGTGAAGACGGTGACAGTGAGTTCGGTGACCTTATCGAAGACACTGAAGCAGTTGTTCCGGCGGATGCTGTGGGCTTCACGATGCTGCAGAAGCAGCTTGAAAGCCTTCTCGATTCCCTTTCGGAGCGCGAAGCCGGGGTTATCCGCATGCGTTTCGGCCTGGGCGACGGAATGCCCAAGACTCTCGACCAGATCGGCGACACGTTCGGCGTAACTCGCGAACGCATCCGTCAGATCGAGTCCAAGACGATGGCGAAATTGCGCCACCCGTCACGCTCGCAGTCACTGCGCGACTACCTCGAATAGGCCAATAATGGGTGCTGAAGCGAACGCTGGAAAGAGTCTCACTGTTGAGGTTGATGGAGCCGTCTATGAACGGCTTCCCATCAAGACTCGATTGGTGGTTCGTGAAGACGACATCGTTCAGGTCGTATCGGAGTACGCTTCGTCTGTCGTGCAGGATGGCGACCTGCTTTTCGTGACCGAGAAAATCGTGGGCATCACTCAGGGTCGGGCCTACCCGATCTCTGAGGTCGAGCCACGCAAGCTTGCGACCTTCCTCTCGAAGTACGTTACGAAAACGTCGCACGGTATCGGTCTCGGCATGCCAGAGACGATGGAGATGGCGTTGAGGGAGTGCGGAACGCCGCGCATCCTGTTCGCGGCTGCTGTCGCAGCGGTGACCAAGCTTGTGGGTCGACGTGGCGACTTCTATCGCATTGCCGGGCCCAAGGCTCGTGCGATCGATGGTCCGACGAAGAACACCATTCCGCCTTACAACTCGCACGTGGTGCTCGGCCCGGCGCGTCCAGACGGTGTCGCGAAAGACATCAAGGTCGCTCTCGGTCGCAACATTGAGGTTCTCGTCGTAGATATTAATGACTTCGGTGGCAACATCCTCGGGTCAACGACAACCAAGGCCAACAACGCGCTCGCGCTCAAGGTATTGAAAGACAACCCTCTGGGGCAAGATCACCAAAGTACGCCGCTTGGCGTCATCCGTCGGGCTTAGCAACACTTCAGCACCAACCAGCCACCGCAAGGTGAACTGGCCGGGGGAGTAATGCCCTAGAAGTCGATGACTTCGCGGAACTTGGGCAACAGGCCTGTCTTGATTCCAGTGAGGCTCGGCTTCATCTGAAAGACGCCAGTGTTGTAGTTGCCCTCGATGATTGCCGGTCCGTTTGGCGTGATCGCGACGTCCCACCCGACATAGGGGATTTCTGGGATGATGCGGCTGACCGTGTCGAGCATGGCGAGCACTTCGTCGTACAGCGGAACCTGAAACCCCACGATCGGGGTGCCGGTCTGGGGATGCACGGTGAAGGTGTTGGCGTACTTGTCGAAGGCGCCGTAGTTCGCAATTCCGGTCTTTTCGTCGAGCACGGTGTACATGCCACCGCGACCATAATTGTCAACGTCGGCGCCATTGCCCATTCGCAGCACGGCTTCCATTACGTGCACGTCGGTGCCATCGAAAAAGGTGATCATCCGCAACGAGTTCACGCTGGTGGGGCAGAGTGCAGACATCCCGGGGTGCTGCTTGAGAAACGCTTCGACCAGGAACTGGCGCTTGTCCATGAGCTCTCGGTACAGAGCATGCGCGTCAGCGAGATCGTCGCCGCCGTGCTTTTCGATGCCGGCACCGCTCATGCTGTCGACAACCTTCACCATGATGGGGTCATGGTGCGCGACGAACTCGACGAAGTCAGCTTCGGAAGCCGTTCTCAAGTCGAGCCAGGCTCGACCAAGCCACTTGTCGAAAGTGGTGTTGAAGGTCGGCTTGTCATAGAAACGTTCGCGGTACTCGCGCTGGTTGTACTTCACAACGATGGAGTTGGCGTTGCCGCTCGTAATCCACGTGCGGCGTTCAGCACGACTGAGAACGTTGAATTCGAACTCTTCGTAGTCGAGGTAGCCCGCTTGGTAGACAAGGGAACACCACACCATGTCCAGCAGGATCGCAAATACGGGCGTACCGCTGCGTTTACTGATTGCTCGCGCGACGGCGAGCATGTTTGATACGTCGAGCGAGATAAGTCGCGACACGTAGTGCCGGATGCGCTTCACAGTTCTCCTACGAAGGTCATACCGACACACGTGTCGGCGGCGAGCAAACTATCTGATGATGCTCAACGCTACGTTACGCATTCAGACGGCTGGACTCGTCGTGCCACTTAATCGCTGTCGGGAACAGCTTGTCTTTGAATTTGGCGCCGTGGTGGGCGCAAAAGAGAAGATCGCCACTGGCGAGCGTCGCGCGGATATATGCCTGCGCGCCACAACTGTCACAGCGGTCAGCCGCCGTGAGGGTGTAGTCCATCTCATCGACTGGGGTGTCTTCGGTTGCAATGTTCGACATGGCCTACTCCTTCTTGCTTGCGGTTGTTATTCCGTACGCCTATACAAGCATGGGTGCCTGAAGATTCTTCCTACATTGCGGGCATTTCGCTCAGCGCGTAGCGCGGTTGACGGCTGGCGGTGTGCACGGGGCAGCGGGTGTCGGTGAGCAGCAATGTCGGGCGGAGAACGTACTCTAGAAGATGGCCTTCCGTCGTCAAACCCTAGGAGATCACTATGGCGAGCTCTGACTACTCAGCCCGTCACCTGTCCGTACTCGAAGGGCTTGAAGCCGTTCGTAAACGTCCGGGTATGTACATCGGCTCCACCGACTCCCGCGGGCTCATGCATTGCCTGTGGGAGATCATCGACAACTCGGTGGACGAGGCGCTCGATGGGCACGGTTCAGAGATCAATGTCATCCTGCACGCCGACGAAAGCGTTGAGGTCCGCGACAAGGCCCGTGGCATCCCTGTCGATGTTGAGCCCAAGACAGGTCTCACCGGCGTCGAAGTGGTTTTCACCAAGCTGCACGCGGGCGGAAAGTTCGGTTCGGGCTCCTATGCCGCATCTGGCGGGCTCCACGGAGTGGGCGCTTCGGTTGTGAATGCCCTTTCGGAGCGACTCGACGTCGAAGTCGACCGCAATGGCAAGACCTACGCGATGTCGTTCCATCGCGGCGAGCCAGGCACTTTCGCCGATACAGGTGAACCAACTCCGGATGCTCCGTTCAGCCCCTACGTGTCGGGCAGCGAACTGCGCGTTATTGGCAAGGTTCCCAAGGGGCGTACTGGCACAAGAGTGCGCTACTGGGCTGATCGCCAAATCTTTACGAAGGGCGCGAGTTTCCAGTCTGAGGGGCTGATCGACCGCCTACGCCAGACCGCGTTTCTGGTTCCTAACCTCACCCTGAATGTGTCAGATGAGCGTGGTGAAGAACCCATCCGCGAATCGTTCTCGTTCGAGGGCGGCATCTCTGAGTTCGTTGAGCATCTGGCCGTTGATCCACCCATCACCGACATTTGGCGCCTCACAGGATCCGGCGGGTTCACTGAGAGTGTGCCGGTGCTGCAAGACAATGGCCACATGGTTTCCACCGAGGTCTCCCGCGACTGCGTCGTGGATGTTGCACTGCGCTGGGGCACCGGCTACGACACCGTGATCAAAAGCTTCGTCAACATTATTGCGACGCCCAAGGGCGGAACGCACCTCGCAGGGTTCGAGCAAAGCCTGCTCAAGTTCTTGCGTGCCGAAACGGAGAAGAACGCTCGTCGCCTGAAGCTCGGTAACGACAAGCTCGATAAGGATGATGTGCTCGCGGGCCTCACGGTCGTGTTGACCGTTCGTCTTCCTGAGCCGCAGTTCGAGGGGCAGACCAAAGAGATCCTAGGTACACCCGCGGTACGGGCGATTGTCGCCAAGGTGGTGGCGGCCGCGCTCTCCGTGCGCTTTACGTCAACCAAGCGCGATGACAAGTCACAGGCAGCGCTAGTGCTCGACAAGGTCGTCGCCGAAATGAAGTCGCGCATTTCTGCGCGCGCTCACAAGGAAACTCAGCGTCGCAAGAACGCGCTTGAAAGCTCGAGTCTTCCCGCCAAACTTGTTGACTGCCGCTCCAACGATGTCGCAAACAGCGAATTGTTTATCGTCGAGGGTGACTCGGCGCTCGGCACAGCGAAGCTCGGCCGCGATAGCGAATACCAGGCCCTTTTGCCCATTCGAGGCAAGATTCTCAACGTCCAAAAAGCATCCATCAGCGACATGTTGTCGAATGCGGAGTGTGCGTCGATCATCCAAGTCATTGGAGCTGGTTCGGGGCGTAGCTTCGATTTGTCGACAGCGCGCTATGGCAAGGTCATCATCATGGCCGATGCAGACGTCGACGGCGCTCATATCCGCACGCTGCTGCTTACGCTCTTCTTCCGCTACATGCCCGACATGATTCGCGACGGGCGGGTGTACGCCGCAGTGCCGCCACTGCACCGCGTCGTCGTAATCAATCCGGGCTCTAAGCCCAACGAGACTATTTACACGTATTCCGAAAAGGAACTCAACGGCGTGCTCGCCGGGCTCAAGAAATCGGGCAAGCGCTATCAGGATCCTATCCAGCGCTACAAGGGCCTCGGTGAGATGGATGCCGACCAGCTGGCAACCACCACAATGGATCGCAATAACCGCGTACTCCGTCGTGTGAATATTTCGGATGCCGAGAGCGCGGGAAGTGTTTTCGAGCTTCTGATGGGCAACGAAGTTGCTCCGCGCAAGGAGTTCATCATTCAGGGGCAGGGTCTCGACCGGGACCGCATCGACATTTAGTTGCCAAGCGGATGCGGGGCGTCGTCGACGGCCCGGCACTGATGGTGAACGAAGCAGCGAGAGGGCTGCCCTCTGAATCAATCAGGTGGCAGCCCTCTCGGACGTGCGGCTGTGTCTGTTGCTGCTCGGAGCCAGCGGTCCTACGGCGTAGTGCCGATGGACCCGATGACGCTGTCGAGTGGCATGCCTGAGCCGTCTCGCTTGGTACGTTCGGTCGGCAGCTGGCGCACGGCACCATCCGGGCCGACCGCCGTTGCCGGGACTGCTCCGACCCACGCCAGGGTGAGCACATCTTCGCCCTTGAGCAGAGAATGCGCCCGCACTCCGCCGGTGCCGCGGCCTTTTGCTGGGAACTGGGAAAACTCACTGAGCTTCACCCGGCCCGGATCTGTGCCCGGGATAGTGACGCTTGAGCCTGAGATCGTGACGGCAACGTTTTCGGAGTCAGCATCCAGTGCGTCGAAGAAGATTACTTCGGCACCAGAACTGACCCGCACACCTGCCATGCCGCCGGCGCTCAGCCCCTGAGGGCGAACAGCGGACGCCGCAAAGTGCAGCAGTTGAGTGTCGGAGGTGACAAACGTTAGCTCTGCGTCGTCGGCGCTGTGAGCCGCACCCACGAGTTCGTCTCCCGGCTTGAGCGAGATGATCTCGAAGTCCGGTTTTGACGGCCAGATGCCCGGTGTGACGCGTTTGACGGTGCCTTGGCGAGTAGCGAGAGCAACGGGCTGATCACTCTCTAGCGACACAATCGCCAACACACGATCTTTCTTGTCGAGCGTCAAGTACTCACTAATCTTGGCACCGGCACCGAGCTGAACAGAACTCGTTGGCACGTTGGGTAGGTCTATTGCAGTGAAGCGGATGAGTCGGCCGCGGTTCGTGATCGCACCGATCTCAGTGCGGCTTGTCGTTGTCACGCGCGAACGGATTGCGTCGTGCTTCGATCGACGTGACCCGGCCAAAACGGTGTCGCCCTCGCTGATTCCGACTCGAATGATTCGACCTGTTGTCGAGAGCAGCACCACGCACGGCTCGTCGGCGATCTCAAGCACTGGCTGGTTCTTGCGCGCAGCTGCACGTGATGTTGTGGCGATGGAGGCAGGAGCTTCTGTCAGCAGCGTGCGTCGCGGTGTTCCAAATTTCTCCGCCACGGCGTCGAGTTCGTTTCCGACGAGTGCTCGGATGAGAGTCTCATCGGCGAGCAAGGCCTGAAGTCGAGCGATCTCGGCTCGAAGTTTCTCTGCCTCGGCTTCCAGCTCGATGCGGCTGAATTTGGTGAGTCGACGCAGGCGCAGCTCAAGAATGTACTCGGCTTGCAACTCGCTCAGATCAAAGACCTCGCGCAGGCGTGTGCGAGCTTGATCGCTGTCGTCACTCTGACGAATGACCTGGATCACTTCGTCGATGTCGACGATCGCGATCAGCAAGCCTTCGACCAAGTGCAGGCGTTCGAGGTGACGAGCAAGGCGATACTTGCTTCGACGAGTGACCACCTGAAGGCGGTGCTTCAAAAAGACTTCCAGCAGGGCTTTCAGCCCGAGCGTCTGCGGGCGCCCATCGACGAGAGTGACCGCATTGATGCTGAAGTTGTCTTCGAGCGGAGTCAGGCGGTAAAGCTGCTCGAGTACGGCATCCGGACTGAAACCGGTCTTGATGCCAATGACGAGGCGCAGCCCGTGGTTACGGTCGGTGAGATCTGTGACATCAGAGATGCCGACAATTTTCTTGTTGTTGACGCCATCCTTGATCTTTTCAATGACGCGTTCGGGGCCAACCAAGTACGGCAGCTCGGTAACGACGAGTCCCATCTTGCGGGCAGTGATTGACTCCACGGTTACGGTGGCACGAGTCTTGAATGCACCACGACCGTTCGCGTAGGCGTCTTTTACGCCGCTGAGGCCAATGATCCTTCCTCCGGTGGGGAGGTCGGGGCCGGGCACAAACTGCATCAGCTCT
The DNA here is from genome assembly GCF_015864575.1 of Salinibacterium sp. SWN248. GTDB lineage: Bacteria > Actinomycetota > Actinomycetes > Actinomycetales > Microbacteriaceae > Rhodoglobus. The sequence goes on from NZ_JADYWW010000001.1 coordinate 1,637,723, forward strand.
TCGAGCGTGGCGTCGGGGTGCGCGAGCAGATGCCGCGCCGCCCCCACGACCTCAATGAGATTGTGCGGTGCCATATTGGTGGCCATACCAACAGCGATACCGCTGGCGCCATTGACCAAAAGGTTGGGGAAGGCTGCGGGCAACACTTCGGGCTGCGTAGTCGAGTTGTCGTAGTTGGGAACGAAGTCGACAACGTCTTCATCGAGATCGTCCGTCATGGCGATCGCGGACGCTTGCAGGCGTGCTTCGGTGTACCGCGGTGCAGCGGGGCCGTCATCCAGCGAACCAAAGTTGCCGTGGCCATCGATGAGGGGCACTCGCAGGATGAAACTCTGCGTCAGACGCACCATGGCGTCATAAATGGAGGCATCACCGTGTGGGTGCAGCTTTCCCATGACGTCGCCAACAACGCGAGACGACTTGACGTGGCCCTTTTCGGGGCGCAGGCCCATCTCGCTCATTTGGTAGAGGATGCGCCGTTGCACGGGCTTCAAACCATCGCGGGCATCGGGAAGGGCGCGCGAGTAAATGACGGAGTACGCGTACTCCAAAAACGAGCCCTGCATCTCAGTCGTGACATCGATGTCTTCGATGCGTTCGCCGGCGGGGGAGTCTGGGGTGGGTTTCGTGGGAGTAGCCATAGGATTGCTCTAATGTTACCGGCGCTCAACCCAGACTCAGCGAACCTTACCGATGTGTTGTCAAGTTCATTCCAGGCAATTGCGGGCGAGGAGAATCGGCTGAGCCTGCCTCCCGTGCGCCACGCCGTCGTGTTGCTCGTCGACGGCCTCGGCGCGCATAACCTCAAGGCCCGTGTGGGGCACGCGAGAACTCTGGCCGGTGCGTTCTCAAAGAGTGCCGTTATCCAGTCGGGATTCCCCACCACCACCGCGGCGGCAATAGCGAGCCTGACGACAGGCCAGCGAGCAGGACAGCATGGACTGGTGGGATACAGCGTTCTCGATGCAGGCAACGATCGTGTTATCAATCAACTCTCGGGATGGGATTCCCGCATCGACCCGGCGACGTGGCAGCGGGTGCCGACTTTGTTCGAGCGCGCTACGGAGCGCGGTTTCACTGCGGTGGCGGTCGGAGCCGCTCGCTACCGAGCTTCGGGCTTCACTCACGCGGTCTTGCGCGGTGCACGGTATGTCGCAGCGGGTTCCCTCGCCGAGCGGCTGCGTGTAGCCGTAGCGGTGGGGCACGCCAGCGCCGAGCCGTCACTCACCTATGTCTATGCGCCAGAACTCGATATGGCAGGTCATGCCAATGGCTGGCAATCACCCCAGTGGACGCATGCGCTCGAGTCTCTTGACTCTGCGTTGGCGAGTGCCGTGCGCGAACTCACTTTCGACCAAGGGCTTCTGGTCACCGCCGATCACGGAATGATCGATGTGCCTCATGAGTCACACGTGTTATTCGACACAGCCCCTGAACTGCTCGACGGCGTCGCCTACGTTGCGGGGGAGCCGCGCTGCCTTCAGCTGCACCTCGCGCCCGAGCTCGCTGCAACAGAGCGAGCGGCGGTGCTTGATCGGTGGCAGCAGGCTGAGGGGCAACGTTCGTGGGTCACGAGCCGCGACGCTGCGATCGCTGCGGGGTGGTTCGGTGAAGTACACCCCGAAGTCACGCCACGTATCGGCGACATTATTGTCGCCGCACGCAAGGGGATCGCGTACTACGACTCCCGCGTAACTAACAACGCTGGTCGAAAAATGGTCGGACAGCATGGATCTTGGTCAGACGAAGAGCTTCGTGTTCCGCTACTGAGATTCGGCGCCTTCGCTCGCTAAGCGGGGTCTTCGTCTGGCTTCGTTCCGAAGACGATGTCGTCCCAGCTCGGCATAGCAACCCTGCGGCGCCGTGATTTCGCTGTCGGCTGGGGTGCGGTTGCTTGCGGCGGCGCTGGTGCATCGCGGCGTTGCTCTGCGGCGGGCGGATCAAGCAGGCGCATCGATGGCTCGGAACCGGATGGGGGGCTCGACTCGTCATCGTCGGATTCAAAGTTGGCCGGCTCACGTTCGCCGCGGCGACGGCGGAGAGCATCGAGCAAGTCTGCCGTCTGGTTGCCGACACCCGCTTCAGCGCTGCGGTCGCGCATTACAGGAAGTTCCGCTGGCTTGATGGGGGCGGGCTCGTCGTGGAGTTCATCAACGTCGAATGCTCCGCTGTCGAAGCGTGCGGCATCCGTATTTCCCTCAGCGGGCGCAACGGCGCGAAGTCGGGGGATAAGCGCACCGGTCGATTCGCCCTGCTGCGAGAGAGTCTTAGCTTCGTTATTGAGCGGAACAAGAGATTGACGCTTCGGGTCGTACTGCCAACGCGCGTCGTGATCGATGCTGTTCGAGCTGAACGAAAGCTTGACTGTCCAACCATTCTCAGGATCTTTCCAGCTAGCCCAACGCTCGTCGGCGGCGTTGACATCCACAAGTCGTTCGCGGATAGCGGATCCGAAGGTGCGTGACGACGTCAGCGAGTCAGTTTCGCCCGCGACATGGACCGGCACCCCGAGCGCAGATTTGACGACGAACTCGCGTTCAGCGACGACAGGCCCCTCGAAGCGCTCGATGTAATCGATGTCGGCTCCCGTAAGGCTCGCAACGTCCTGGGCGGACATTCCTGCCCGGATATGCGCCTGAATCTCACGGGGAGCAAGCTTGGGGCCGCTGCCTGTCTGGGCTCGGCTCTGTCGCAGACGTGACTGCAACACGTTGTCAACGGCGAGACGGAAGCGAGTTCCGTCATTGCTCGACACGATCAGCGCACCGTCTTGTACTTCGATTACCCGAAGGTCTTCCATAGTGAACTTCTCCAGCCCTCACGATTCCCTTTAGGGTCGCATGCATTGAGTGGTTTATATGGGAATAACACGCCTCCATGAACAGTTATCACAGGCGCTGCACAGTGATGCAGAATTGGCGGTTTGCAATTCGTCTCGCTTTCATGGAGACTGTGCCCGCCGATTCCGGTGATTCAACGTAAAAAAGAAGTGGATGGGCATGGCCACCGACTACGACGCACCTCGTAAGACCGACGACGACTCCGAGTCGATCGAGGCTCTTAAAGAGCGTGTTCCTGACAAAATGTCGGGCTCGGTTGACGTCGACGATTCAGACAACCCGGCGAACTTTGAGCTTGCCGGCGCAGACCTTTCTGACCTGGACCTCGATGTGGTCGTTCTGCCTCCTCAGGCGGACGAATTCACTTGCGTGAGCTGCTTCCTCGTGAAGCACCGCTCGCAGGTCGACCACACAACCAAGCTGGGCGCTATTTGCCTGGAGTGCGCAGCCTAGACTGCGCGATTGCTCCAGCTAACAATTCGGGAGTGCGACTCGACAACAACCAATACGGTGTCGGGTCGCTCTCATCGAGTAGCTCAAGTTTGACCACGGGCGAGACCCACCCTCGGATCATCAGCCAGGCACGCGCATCCAGTCGCTGCCCGCGTTCGAGCGTCGCTTCGTCACCGGTGTAACTCGTGACTTCGCCGATGATGGCTATCGGCAGCCGGGCACTTCCCGCACGAAGCTCCTTGTCGTCGACAGTGATCTTTGGTGCAGACCACAGCAGGAACAGCACGATCCCGATGTAGAGCACTGCTGCGGTGATGTATCCCACAAAGATATTGATCGGCAGGAACACCAAAATGCTCGCGGGAATGATGAGTGCGGTGCTGATGTAGAGCCACGCTGTGGGCCACAAGCGTTCACGGTAGTAAGTCACTCATCCATTACACACTGATTTTGCGTCGGGCGTTTCGGGCCGACTCCTTATTTGCACTAGCCTCGACTCGTGATTGACAACGTAGAGGTGCTTATTTCAGCAGGCCAAACACCTGCGTACGCGCACCCGGGGGATGCCGGTGCTGACCTGTATTCGGCGGGTAACTACACTCTCGCCCCCGGTCAGCGCGAGACTGTCGCGACGGGCGTCTCGATCGCCCTGCCCGACGGCTATGTGGCGTTCGTGGTGCCTCGCAGCGGTCTTGCTGCCCGCCATGGCATCACGGTGGTCAATAGTCCAGGAACTGTGGATGCCGGCTACCGGGGTGAAATCCGCGTTACGTTGCTCAATACTGATAGTTCATCCACATTCGAGATTGAACCGGGCGATAGAATCGCGCAATTGATCGTTATGCCCGTTTCTCGGGCCAGATTCATTCCCGTTTCTACTCTTCCCGGAAGTCATCGCGGTGAGTCGGGCTTTGGTTCGACTGGATACCGCGCAGAGTCAACACAACAAGGAGCCACTTCGTGAGCGACACCACTGAAACCGATCAGCCGCAGGATCACCCGAAGTCCGCGCCGGAGAATCGTGCGACTGATGGTCCTCTCGACGAAAGCGAAGCGAATGCGGTTCGCCCGTATGTCGATCTCGGTGGCGTGAAGATTCTTCCGCGTCAAGAGCTTCATTTGCGCCTCGAAGTCGAGGAAGCAAGCAAGCGCGTTGTCGCCGTTGGGCTCGACTACGCCGGTTCGACCCTCCAAATTCAACCTTTTGCTGCACCCCGGTCAAGCGGACTCTGGCACGAAATTCGTGAGCAGATCATCGATCAGGTCCACACGCAGGGTGGGACAACGAAGGTCTCTGATGGTCCTTTCGGTCCTGAGGTATTCGCTGAGATTCCTGTCGCGGGCAAGCCGGGCGAGAAGCGAATCGCGCGTTTCGTCGGAGTGGATGGCCCGCGCTGGTTCCTGCGGGGAGTAATCGCCGGTGAGGCGCTTACTAGTCCGGAAGCAGCAACTAAGATCGAAGATTTGTTCCGCTCGATTGTGGTCATCCGTGGCACTACGCCGATGCCTCCTCGTGACCTTATCCCGCTCCACATGCCAGCAACGGGTGAGAAAGAAACTCAGGCGTGAGTTCGGTCGACGAACCCTCGAACGCCCCTGACGATGATCAGGTTCCCGCGGATCCGACGGTTCGTGAAGCGCTAGCCGCGGCGGCCCGTCGTTCTGCCGTTGGCCACGTTGCACCAGGGGAAGCACCGACCTCTGGCGCTCTGCTGGCAGCAATGGGCGGAGTGCGGGGCTTGGTGGAGTCCATTTTGCCGGGGCTCGCTTTCTTGGTGATCTTCACGATCACTCAAGAGTTGGTCGCTTCCGTCGTGGCTCCCGTCATCGTAGCGTTGGGTTTCGTCGCGGTCCGTCTAGCGACGAGAACTCCGGTCTCGTCAGCGATGGTGGGTGTTGTCGGCGTTGCGCTCTCTGCAGGCCTTGCGCTTTTTACCGGCCGTGCTGAAGATAACTTTCTCCTCGGTTTCGTCATTAACGCCGTTTTTCTGGTCGCGATCGTGGTGAGCGTAATTGCACGACGACCCCTCGTTGGCCTTATCGCGGCGTTGCTGGTGCCAACCGCAGCTGATTGGCGAGAGGACAAGGCAAAGTTTCGCGTTGCACTCATCGCAACCGTGCTCTGGGCAGGCCTATTCTCAGTGCGATTGGGTATCGAACTTCCCCTTTATTTCGCCGAAGCAACCCAGGCCTTGGCGACCATGAAGCTTCTCCTCGGCGTTCCGCTGTACGCCGCAGTGCTGTGGGTTACATGGCTTCTCATGCGCACGGCTTACGGACGCACAGCGTCCGAGTAGTTCTTCACCATCGCCGTGGCGTCGAGGCGAGCGGATGACGATGGTGTATATTTATCTCGACGTCAAGATACTTTTGGCCTCGATCGCAGCGCGCTTGTTGCGATTCAGCCTTAGGCTTGCCTTGCTGGATGCAGCGCACGCTCCGCGCAAGGATTGAAGAACCGTAGCAAGGGAGATGACAGTGTCGACAGTCAATAGTTTTGGGTCGAAAGACACCCTCACAGTCGGGTCATCCGACTATGAAGTGTTCCGCATCGACAAGGTAGCGGGATACGAAAAGCTACCGTTTAGCCTCAAGGTTCTGCTGGAGAACCTGTTGCGTACAGAAGACGGTAAGAACGTCACGAAGTCGCAAATCGAATCCCTCGGATCGTGGGTGCCCAGTGCAGACCCCGACACCGAGATCCAGTTCACGCCTGCACGCGTTGTTATGCAGGACTTCACGGGTGTTCCGTGCATCGTCGACCTCGCTACTATGCGTGAGGCCGTCGCTGAACTCGGGGGAGACCCCACGAAGATCAACCCGCTCGCGCCGGCAGAGCTCGTGATTGACCATTCGGTCATCGCCGACCTCTTCGGTTCGGACAACGCGCTTGAGCGCAACGTCGAGCTTGAGTATGAGCGCAATGGTGAGCGCTACCAGTTCCTTCGTTGGGGCCAGAGCGCGTTCGACGACTTCAAGGTTGTTCCTCCGGGAACCGGAATCGTTCACCAGGTCAACATTGAGCACCTTGCTCGTGTCACCTACACGCGTGAAGTTGACGGCAAGACTCGGGCATTCCCCGACACCCTCGTCGGCACCGACTCGCACACCACGATGGTCAACGGCCTCGGAGTGCTCGGGTGGGGCGTCGGTGGAATCGAAGCCGAGGCAGCAATGCTTGGCCAGCCCGTTTCGATGCTCATCCCCAAGGTCGTCGGTTTCAAGCTCAACGGCACGATCCCCGCCGGCGTCACCGCGACCGACGTTGTTCTGACGATCACGCAAATGTTGCGCCAGCACGGCGTCGTTGGCAAGTTCGTTGAGTTCTACGGTGAGGGAGTCGGCGCAGTGCCGCTCGCCAACCGTGCAACTATCGGAAACATGAGCCCCGAGTTTGGTTCTACTGCCGCGATGTTCCCCATCGACGACGTGACCCTTGACTACCTGCGCCTCACCGGTCGCAGCGAAGAGCAGGTCGAACTCGTCGAAGCGTACGCAAAGCTTCAGAAGCTCTGGCACGACCCGAGCGTCGAGCCCAACTACAGCGAATACATCGAAATGGATCTCGGCACCGTCGTTCCGTCGATCGCCGGACCGAAGCGCCCTCAGGACCGCATCGAGCTCACCAAGGCCAAGAGCCAGTTCGAAATCGATCTCAACAACTACGCATCGATGGATCACTCCAAGGTCGACGCTGCGGTTGAAGGAACGTTCCCGGCATCCGATCCTGTAGGTCTCACTCCGCAGGATGAGGACTCGGCTCACGAGCGTTCGCACTCGCACTCGAGCCACGCTCCGTTGACGGTCTCGCAGCCGACTTCGGTGAAGGTCGACGGCGGAGAGTCGTTCACGATCGACCACGGTTCGGTTGCCATCGCTGCAATCACGTCGTGCACGAACACATCTAACCCTTCGGTGATGCTTGCTGCTGGCCTTTTGGCTCGCAACGCGGCAGCTAAGGGCTTGAAGTCGAAGCCGTGGGTCAAGACCACGCTGGCTCCAGGCTCCAAGGTTGTCACTGACTACTACGCCAAGTCGGGACTTGATGAGTCGCTTGAGGCCCTCGGTTTCTACACCGTCGGTTACGGCTGCACGACGTGTATCGGCAACTCCGGTCCGTTGGAAGATGAAATCTCCACCGCGATCAATGAGAACGATCTTGCGGTAACTGCAGTTCTTTCCGGTAACCGTAACTTCGAGGGTCGCATCAACCCCGACGTGAAGATGAATTACCTCGCGAGCCCGCCGCTTGTTATTGCATACGCCCTTGCCGGAACGATGAACTTCGACTTCGACAACGACGCCCTTGGCCAAGACCAGGAGGGCAACGATGTCTACTTGAAGGACATCTGGCCCGACGCCGCCGAAGTTCAGGCCACGATCGATTCGTCGATTGACCGCGAGATGTTCACCCACGAGTATGCGGGTGTCTTTGACGGCGATGAGCGCTGGCAGAACCTGCCGACGCCAACCGGTTCCACGTTTGAGTGGGACGACGAGTCGACTTACGTGCGTAAGCCCCCGTATTTCGAGGGAATGACCATGGAGATCACTCCGGTCAGCTCGATCACGGGTGCTCGCGTTCTCGCCAAGCTGGGTGACTCGGTCACGACCGACCACATTAGCCCCGCCGGTTCGATCAAGGGTGACAGCCCCGCTGGTGTCTACCTCGCGGAGCACGGCATCGACCGCAAGGACTTCAACTCGTACGGTTCGCGTCGAGGAAACCACGAAGTGATGATTCGCGGAACGTTCGCCAACATCCGTCTTCGCAACCAGCTTCTCGATGGCGTTGAGGGTGGCTACACTCGCGACTTCACCACGCCGGATGCCGAGCAGTCGTTCATCTATGACGCAGCTCAGAACTACGCAGCTCAGGAAACTCCGCTCGTCGTTCTTGGTGGCAAAGAGTACGGCTCTGGTTCGTCGCGTGACTGGGCAGCCAAGGGAACTAGCTTGCTCGGTGTCAAGGCCGTCATCTGCGAGAGCTTCGAGCGTATTCACCGCTCGAACCTCATCGGAATGGGCGTTCTGCCCTTGCAGTTCCCTGAAGGCCAGAGCTGGGAGTCATTGGGACTTGACGGTACCGAGAGCATCAGCATCTCGGGCGTCGAAGAGCTCAACGATGACCGCATCCCGAGCACCTTGCACGTTGTGGCCGAGCCGACCGCTCACTCGCCCGAGGGCAAGGTAACGATTGAGTTCGACGCGAAGCTTCGCATCGATACTCCCGGTGAAGCTGACTACTACCGCAATGGTGGCATCCTTCAGTATGTATTGCGTTCGCTGGTCTAACTAGCGGATACACGACAGGCGCGCGGCGGAGAGCATTGCTCTCGCCGCGCGCCTTTTGTGTGTGCTGCTGAGGCTGTGGGTCGCCCCAGAACCTCATGCACATTTGTTCAAAACGCGCACGAAGAAGCCTAGACTGGATGCATGAATTTACTCGAGGGAATCAACGGTCCCCGAGATCTTGACGGTCTCTCCACGGCGCAACTTACTCAACTCGCGCAAGAGATTCGTGAGTTTTTGATCGAGAACGTTTCGCGGACTGGTGGGCATCTTGGCCCCAATCTGGGCGTTGTAGAACTCACCACCGCTATTCACCGGGTGTTCGATTCCCCACGGGATGCTGTGGTATTTGATACCGGACATCAGAGTTACGTTCACAAGATTCTTACCGGTCGCAAAGACTTCGCGAAGCTTCGGTCGCAAGGCGGACTTGCGGGGTATCCGCAGCGTTCCGAATCCGAGCATGACATTGTCGAAAGCTCGCACGCGTCTAGTTCCTTGTCCTGGGCTGACGGAATCTCCCGTGCTTTCGAAATGACGGGGCAGGGCGATCGGCACGTGGTTGCCGTTGTGGGTGATGGTGCCCTCACCGGCGGCATGACGTGGGAAGCGCTCAACAACATCAGTGATGACAACAGCCGCAACCTCGTGATTGTCGTCAATGACAACGGTCGTTCCTACGCGCCAACTATTGGTGGCATGGCACACTTCCTCAACAGCGTGCGAACGCGGCGTTCCTACCGCTCGCTCCACGGCTCGAGCGAGCGATTCTTTGGTGCATTTGGTGGGCCTGGGCGCGCTCTGTATCGCGGTATCCGCGGTGGCACCCACGGCTTCCTCTCACGCTTCAGCAACAACGAAGCCCTGTACTCCAATCTCGATATTAAGTACTTGGGTCCGGTTCACGGCCACGACATCGGTGCACTCACCGAGGCACTCCAGCAGGCGAAGTCGTACGGTGCGCCGGTAATCGTTCATGCGATCACCGAGAAGGGGCGTGGCTACGAGCCTGCTCTTATGGATGTCGCTGATCAGTTCCATGCGGTGGGACAGATCGACCCGGTGACCGGCGAACCGATCGAACCCAGCGGTGCGGCATCCTGGACCTCGGTGTTTTCCGAGGAGATCGTCAAGCTTGCGGATGAGAATCCACGACTCGTCGGTATCACTGCAGCGATGTTGCGCCCTACCGGGCTTCACCGCTTTGCAGAGAAGTATCCCCAGCGGGTCCACGACGTTGGCATCGCCGAGCAGCATGCGGTTACGTCTGCCGCCGGACTCGCTTTTGGTGGGTTGCATCCTGTTGTGGCGCTCTACGCCACCTTCATGAACCGGGCGTTTGATCAAGTTTTGATGGATGTCGCACTCCATCGTGCCGGAGTAACCTTCGTGCTCGACCGAGCCGGCGTGACCGGCCCCGATGGTGCCAGTCATCACGGAATGTGGGATCTTGCGCTCTTGCAGGTCGTGCCCAACATCCGCATTGCTGCACCTCGCGACGCTGCGCGCCTCCGTGAGGAGCTGGGGGAGGCTGTGGCGGTCGATGATGCGCCAACCGTCATTCGCTTCGCTAAGGGCACTGTAGGAACCGAGTACGACGCCGTGCGGCGCACTGATGATGGCGTCGATGTGTTGCGGGAGGACAACCAGTGTGATGTTCTCATCGTTACGGTCGGTTCGATGGCAAAGACCGGGTTGCAGGTCGCTGAACTCCTTGCGGCTCAGGGCATTGGCGCCACTGTGATCGACCCGCGCTGGGTGGTTCCGGTGCCGAAGAGCGTGATTGATTTTGCTGCCGACCACCGCATCGTGATTACGATCGAGGATGGTGTGCGCGTGGGGGGAATCGGCACGCGTATCAGACAAGACATGCGGGCCAATGGCGTCGATACTGCGGTAAACGAGTTGGGATTGCCTGACAGCTTCCTCGACCACGGTAGTCGCGATTACATCCTCGACCAGGTCGGGCTGACACCTCAGCACATTGCTCGCGATGTGGTCGCTCAGGTGTTGGGGAGCAAGATCCCCGTGGCTCGTCCGCTGGCGGATCGCGACTCCGAAGAGTTCCGGTTGCCCGCAGAGCGCGGCTAGCCGCCTCGGGCCGAACGCCCGAGCAGTCTTTGTGGCATTGCGGCGAAATCCATTGTTTAACAGCCAAAGGCCCGGTTCAGAACTGATCTGAACCGGGCCTTTGACGGATGCCGTCTATCTACGAAGGGCTACTGCACTCCGCGAATCGGCGGGTTGTGGAACGTGCTGCCGAACGCTCGCTCCGATGCTCCCGCGCGGTCGAGGTACGGTGTGACGCCACCCATCTGGAACGGGTAACCCGCGCCGAGAATGAGGCAGAGGTCGATGTCCTCTGCCGCGGCAACGACGCCGTCTTCGAGCATCCGGTGAATCTCATCGGCCAGACCATCTTCGATCCGGATCTGAAGCTCCTCGGCCGTCATCGGCGTGTTTCCGCCCTTGACAATCTCGACGGCCTTCTTGGAGACGCCCTTCGACTTGCCCTTGTTGTCGCGGTCGAAAATGAATCCGAGTTCGGCGAGCTTGTGAAGGTTCTCACTCTCGAAGAACCGGTCAGGGAACGCAGCGTGGTGAGTATCAAGAACGTGAGCGCCGACCTTGAGACCAACCAACTCGAGGAGTTCGAAGGGAGTCATCGGCAGGCCGAAGGGGCGCGTCGATTCTTCAACAACTTCGAACGGCGTGCCGGTATCCACAGCGTGCATGGCCTCGCCGAGCACCTTAGCGAGAATGCGGTTCACGACGAAACCAGGGGTATCGGTCGTGATAACAGCGTTCTTACGGAGGTTCTTGGCCGTCACCATGGCTGTTGCGAGCGACTCATCGTTGGTGTGCGGGGTCTTCACGACCTCAATCAGCGGCATTACTGCCACCGGGTTGAAGAAGTGGAAGCCCACGACGCGCTCAGGGTGCTTGAGCTTGGCTCCGATTTGTTCCACCGACAGGGAGGACGTGTTCGTCGCCAAGATCGTCTCGTCAGAGATGTACTGCTCGACTTCAGCAAAGACGGCCTGCTTAGCGCCGAGTTCTTCATAGATGGCTTCAATAACCCAGTCGCAGTCAGCGAAGTCAGCCTTGTTGGTTGTGCCCGTGACGAGAGCCTTGAGACGGTTGGTGTCGTCAGACGAGAGACGACCCTTCTCATGCAACTTGTCGATTTCGGTGTGAATGGCGGCAACGCCGGCATCCGTTGCGGTCTGGTCGAGGTCAGTGATGACGACGGGGACCTGCAGTCGACGGACGAAAAGTAGTGCGAACTGACGTGCCATGAGCCCGGCGCCAATAACGCCAACCTTGGTCACCTTGCGCGCAAGCTCCTTGTCGGGAGCTCCCGCTGGGCGCTTTGCGCGCTTCTGCACGAGATTGAAGGCATAAATGCTCGCCTGGAACTGGTCGCCGGAGATCATGTCGGCGAGAGCGTTGTCCTCTGCTTCGAAACCGGTCTTCTTGTCGGTGTTCTTGGCGGCCTTGAGCAGCGCGAGAGCAGCGTAAGGAGACTTGGCAACGCGGCCGATGCGGTTAGCCAGCATCTTGTCGGCGATGCCGATAGCGACATCCCACTTCACGGTGCGTTCGATCTTGCCCGGCTCGTTCTTGCGCTTGACCTTGGTGGTGCCAGCGATGACTCCGTCGGCCCAGCGGATTGAGTCTTCGAGGAAGTTTGCCGGACCAAACATGGCATCGGCGATGCCGAGTTCGAAGGCCTCTGGGCCCTTGAGCATCCGGTTGTTCTTGAGTGGGTTTTCGATGACGACCTTGAGGGCGTTCTCGATACCGATCAGGTTGGGGAGCAACCACGCGCCACCCCAGCCAGGGATCAGTCCGAGGAAGACCTCGGGAAGCGCAAACGCAGGAACCGAGCTGTCGATCGTGCGGTAGTCAGCGTTGAGGGGAATCTCAACACCGCCACCGAGGGCAAGCCCATTGACGAATACGAACGATGGCACGCCAAGTTCGCTGAGCTTACCGAGCGCCCAGTGGCCCAACTGAGCCATCTGCTTGCCGGTCTCGCGGTCGGGGATTTCGCTTACCTTCGAGAGGTCAGCACCGGCCGCGAAAATGAAGGGCTTGCCCGTGACAGCGACACCGTGGATTTCGCCAGCGGTCGCGCGTTCCTTTTGCTCGTCGAGCACCTTCGCGAACTCAAGCAGAGTTGCCGGGCCGAGAGTGTTTGGGCGGGTGTGGTCCTTGCCGTTGTCGAGCGTGATGAGCGCGAGAGTGCGACCCGCGGAGAGCGGTACATCACGCACGAAGGAGTGAGTAATTACCTCGTCTTTTGCGAGGTCCGAAAGACGTGCGAACTGTTCGGTCATTGTTACTTTGCTCCCTTGTAGTTCGGGTTTTCCCAAATGACTGACCCACCCTGGCCGAGACCAACACACATCGCGGTGAGGCCGAACTGCACCTCGGGGTGCTGTTCAAATTGGGCAGCAAGCTGGATCATCAGGCGAACACCCGACGACGCAAGCGGGTGGCCCATCGCGATAGCGCCGCCCCACTGGTTGACACGAGGATCTTCGTCATCGATGCCAAAGTGATCAAGCAGCGACAGAACCTGAACCGCAAAAGCTTCGTTCAGCTCGAAGAGGCCGATGTCGTTGATCGTCAAGCCAGCCTTACGGAGCGCCTTCTCTGTGGACGGGATCGGGCCGATGCCCATGATCTCCGGTTCCACGCCAGCGTAGGCGAAGCTCACCATGCGCATCTTGGGCTTCAAACCAAACTCGCGTGCGGCATCCCCGCTAGCAATAATGCTGGCGGTTGCACCGTCGTTCAGCCCGGAAGCGTTGCCAGCGGTAATGCGTCCGTGTGAACGGAACGGCGTCTTGAGCGCTGCAAGGCCCTCAAGAGTGGTTTCGGGGCGCAAGCCCTCGTCGCGGGTGGCCAAGCCCCAGCCGGACTCGCTCTTGGTGGCAACCGAGATGAGGTCAGGCTGGATGTTGTTCGCGTCGTACGCGGCGGTGGCGCGCTGTTGGCTGCGCAGCGCGAACGCGTCGGAGCGTTCCTTGGTGAGCTGCGGGAAACGGTCGTGTAGCTTCTCGGCCGTGTTGCCCATGTTGAGAGCTTCAGGATCGACGAGCTTTTCTGAGAGGAAACGAGGGTTGGGGTCAACGCCCGAGCCCATGGGGTGATGACCCATGTGCTCAACGCCACCAGCGATTGCGAGATCGTAGGCGCCGAATGCGATGCCGCCAGCCACGTTTGTGACGGCCGTCATGGCGCCGGCACACATGCGGTCGATCGCATAGCCGGGAACAGACGTGGGCAGTCCAGCCAGCAAAGCAGCGCTGCGACCGATCGTGAGACCCTGATCGCCGGTCTGAGTTGTTGCTGCGATAGCGACTTCGTCGAAGCGATCCTTGGGGATCTGCGGATTCCGCTCCAGTACACCAATCATCGCCTTTACGACGAGGTCATCGGCTCTGGTATTCCAGAACATGCCCTTCTCGCCTGCACGTCCAAACGGAGTACGGACTCCATCTACGAATACAATCTCAGTTTCCTTGGCCACAATGCCTCCACTAAATCCTTGGATGTAGCACTGATCCTAGGCTGGGGAGATTAGCGGATGGAATCCTTTGACTGTTCCTACGACTTGGTGTCCGCGGAGTCCTCAGGCGTTTGGTTGGCTTCGACAAAGGCTTCGGCGATTGACTGTGCAGATACGTCAAGTTGCCAGCGGCGGGCGCCGAGCGCCGTGAGGGCGTCTGAGATGCTGTCGACCGTGATCTCCGCCGGTGGGTTCCATGCCACACGCCGCAAGTGATCGGGCGTGAGCAAGTTCTCAATGGGGATAGACATCTCTTCAGAGAACTCTGCCATGAGGGCACGAGCCGCTTTGAGGCGACGATCCGCAGCGGGGTTCTTGTCTGACCACACCCGTGGTGGCGGCAGAGTGTCGCTGGCCACTCGCGATGCTGGAATGTCAGTAGACGCTAGCCCGGCCAAAATGGCCTGCCACCAGCGATCAATCTGGGTGCGGCTCGCGCGCCCGCTGAACTCTCGGAGGCTCGACAGCTCCCGCTTCGACTCCGGCAGCAGCTTTGCGGCAGACAGAAGGGCGGAGTCTGGAACGAGGCGGCCAGGGGCAGTATCGACTTCTCGCGCGTAGGCGTCGCGGGCCAACCAGAGCTCGCGCGCAACAGCCAAGTTTTTGCCGCCGCGAATGGAATGAACTCCACTCAGTCGGCGCCATGGTTCGGCGCGCACGTGGCTCAAGTCACGAGCAAGAACTGACTCGAATTCTTGGCGGGCGATCTCGCTCTTGTCGTCGCCCTCAAGTACGCCGCCGAGCGCCTCGCGAAGATCTACGAGCAACTCAACGTCGAGCGCGGCGTACACGAGCCACGACTGGGGAAGTGGCCGCGTAGACCAGTCCGCTGACGAATGTTCCTTTGCGAGATGGATGCCCAACAAGTGTTCCACGACGGTTCCGAGTCCCACCCGCGGGAGGCCAGCGATCCGCGCCCCCAGTTCGGTATCGAACAAGCGCGTTGGGTGGAGGCCAACTTCACGCAAGCAGGTGAGGTCCTGTGTCGCTGCGTGCAGAATCCACTCTTCCTCAGCGATAACGTCGTTCAGCTCGCTAAAGTCACCAATGGCCGGCGGATCGAACAGAAAAGTACCCGCACCGCGACGGAAGATCTGGATGAGATAGGCGCGCTGCGAGTAGCGGTAGCCGCTTGCTCGTTCTGCGTCTATTCCGATAGGGCCATGGCCGGCAGCGATGGCTGCCACGGCGGCAAGATATTCGTCCCGATCGTCAATGACGTCAACGGGAACATGAGGGGCTTGGGTAGCGTGCGACTCGCCCTCGGGGGCTGCACTGTCGGTGGCGCTACTCACGCCCAGCTCTACGGGCCGACAACATAGTGACTCCTTCATTCGTGGGAGGAAGTCCGGCAAGCATGCAGACTAACTCGCTCCAGCCTTCCACATGTGCGGCGATATCGAGGTCTCGGGGGCTCCAAGACGCGCGAAGTTCGATTTGGGCACCATCCGGTTGGGACTCAAGTTCGCCAAATCCAGTGGAGAGAATACGGGTCGCGGTTCCCGATACCTGGTCGTACTGTGCGCCCCTGCTATCGAGAGCATCGACGAGCCAAGACCAGGTAACTTCACTCAGAAACTGGTCAACACCGATCTCGGGTTCGAGCGGCGCCTGAGCAAAACAGATGATCCGGAATTCGCCCTCCCACGCCTCGGGAGACGAGGGGTCATACAGAAGCACGAACCTGCCGGTGCCGAGATCGGAGTCTTCGCCGTGACGAGAGGGCGTGACATCCGCAGCTAGAGCAAAGGACCACGGGGCAATCTGCGTTGGTGCTGAAATCTCGGTAATGGCGAGCTCAGGGCGCAAAGTCGCAGCACGAAGCGACTCAACCGCTGAAGCAAATGCCGCGGGTGGTGTTGGTCCAGCTGGCGAATCGGGCACGAGTGAAGATTAGGCTTTAGGAGAACGATCGCTAGTGAGGCACGCCGCGCTAGGGCGGCTGCGAGACGGAGGTTTAGGGATGCGGGCACGGGATCGCTTGCGCATAGTCGCCGGAATCGCCGGCGGGGTTGCTATCGGGGCGGCCGCAATCGCCGCGATCGGAGTAGCGGTCGGTGCCGCGCTTTCAGTCTTTGTAGCGCGTCGTGTGGTGACGCCGCCGGGCCGAGCCGACAGTAACTTGCGAATTCTCGCTGTGGGGGAGTCCACGATCGTCTTGTCGTCGGCAGAGGAGAGCAGAGCCCCCGGTCGATTCAGCCTGTGGTTCGCCGACGAAACCGGATTCGCACGCATCGGGCCCGTGGTTTCGCAGGGCGCGCAGTGGGTTGCGCGGGAACTCATCGACGTTGAAACCGGTGTTCCGCATCCGGGAGACAACGCGCGCACGAGCGGATGGTTTTATCTGACGCCGGCTGGGCTGGGGCTTGAGTTCTCTGAGGTGCTGATTCGCACAGAGCTCGGCTTCGCGCCCGCGTGGTTGATACCCGCGGATTCGCCGAGCGCCACGTGGGCAATCCACATTCATGGTCGAGGAGTGCAGCGGCCAGAGACAGTGCGCGCGCTAGGTGAGTTTCACGATGCTGGGATCACTTCGCTGTCAATTTCGTATCGGAACGACACGGAAGCGCCCGATTCGGCAGATGGCCGGTATGGCTTAGGTTCTACCGAATATCGCGATGTTGACGCCGCGATCGCCTACGCACGCTCCGCTGGTGCCGAGCGCATTATTCTCATGGGCTGGTCAATGGGTGGAGCGACTGCGCTTCACACGCTGATCCGATCTCGCTATCGAGACATGATCATGGGGCTGGTGCTCGACTCGCCTGTCATCGCCTGGGGTCCGACGCTCGCGCTGCACGGCGACTTGAACCGCATCCCGTCGTTGATTCCTCGTGCTGCAGTAGCTGTACTGGGGAGCGACCAAGCCCAGTTTCTCGTGGGAACGGAAAACCCGCTCGACTTCGCCACGCTGAACTTCGTCGACCGCGCTCACGAGCTGGATCGCCCTATTCTGCTTATGCACAGCGAAGACGATGGCTACGTTCCCGTCGAACCCTCTCGAGCGTTGGCCGAGGCCCGACCTGACATTGTCACCTACGAGGAGTTTGACACCGCAGGTCACACGCGATTGTGGAACTATGACAGCGAACGCTGGCTATTGGCCATCCGCTCGTGGCTCGCAATCCAACGGGGTGTGGATGCTGCCGATGAAGAGTCCGACGTTGCCTAGAGCTCATGGCGAGCGCCGCTACACATTCACCGGCGGCACGCCAGAGCCAAAATCGGGGGTTACGCGACGCTCTTGAACCGGATCTGTCGCTTTGCTCGTGCCAGCATGCCCGTCATTCCGCGCAGCCGTAGTGGGCTCACAGCTTTAGCTAGACCCAGCGACTGGGGGTAGTCGTCGGAGAGTTCTAGTACCTCTTTGCTACTGAGGCCCGACAATCCTTGCGCCAAGATCGAAGCGAAGCCCCGAGTGGTCGGCGCCTCTGGTGGTGCCGTCGCGAACATGTGTACGACGTCGTTTTCAACCTCGATGAAGATGAAAACGGGGGACTGGCACTCCTCGACCCGTTCGAACAAATCGGGGTGGTCGCGGTACCGGTCTGGCAACTCCGGAAGCTCGTTCGCGAACTCCAGCAGGAGCTGCAGCCGATCCCGTAGTTCAAGCCCCAGAAAGTCGTCACGAATTTCGGCCAACTGGGATGGGATCTGCTGCTCACTCACCGCTTTAGTCTAACGGGACGGAACGTCGCCGGGTTCAGTGCCGACCGTGATCG
Organism: Salinibacterium sp. SWN248; assembly: GCF_015864575.1. Lineage (GTDB taxonomy): Bacteria > Actinomycetota > Actinomycetes > Actinomycetales > Microbacteriaceae > Rhodoglobus. The sequence goes on from NZ_JADYWW010000001.1 coordinate 1,655,611, forward strand.
GTACAGCAACCAAGGAGCCCCACTCGGTCCACGAACCGTCGTAGTTGCGCACGTTCTCGAAGCCCATCAGGTAGTTCAGAACGAACCAGGTGTGGCTCGAACGCTCGCCGATGCGGCAATAGGCCACTACTTGGTCGCCATTTTTGAGACCAGCGCCCTCACGATAGATCGCGTTGAGCTCATCGAGTGGACGGAAAGTTCCGTCTTCTGCAACTGCCTTTGACCACGGCACGCTCTGCGCGCTCGGGATGTGACCGGCACGCAGGGCGCCTTCTTCAGGATACGCGGGAGCGCTTGTGCGTTCGCCGCTGTACTCCTCGGGGGAGCGGACATCGATCAGTGGGTTTCCCAAGTGGGTCAGGACGTCGTCGCGGAACGCACGAATAACTGAGTCATCGCGCTCGATGATGGGGTACTCGGTGGGCGTCGGAGTGGGAACTTCGAGGGTGTATTCACGGCCATCCGCTTCCCACTTGGCGCGGCCGCCATCCATGAGGCGTACGTCTTCGTGGCCGAACAAGGTGAAGACCCAGAGAGCGTAGGCCGCCCACCAGTTGGTCTTGTCGCCATAAATCACCACAGTCGTGTCGCGCGCAATCCCGCTGCGCGACATGAGCTCGGCAAACTCTTCTCCATTGATGTAATCGCGGGTCACCGGGTCATTGAGGTCGGTGTGCCAGTCGATCTTGACGGCAGTGCGAATGTGCCCGGTTTCGTAGAGCAGTACGTCTTCGTCGGACTCGACGACAACGAGCCCTGGCTTGCCGAGTCGTTCTTCAAGCCAGTCTGCGGTGACCAATCGTTCCGGGTGTGAAAACTCGGAAAAGTGGGGGGCTGGGTCGCGTTCGATAGTCATAGCTACCTCCGATTGTTGGTGAAAAAATTGGCGCGGGCTTCAAACTAAGCTTGACGGGTCCCTTGCCCAAGAAATTACGCATTCGCCGCTGAGTTCACCGCGTTGCCGTAAGACTGCGAAAAATAACCGAGGCTGAGAATGAGCGCTACTGCGCCTACGACTCCTGAGCGTCTAGTCGATCGTATCCCGTCGTTGACCGGAGCGCAGATGCTTGCCGAACTTGTGCCTCCGCGCCAGTTCACCGGCGCGACTTTGGAGTCGTACCGCCCCGACCGGGACTACCCGTCACAGGGTGCTGCCGTAGCAGCAATGCGCCACTTTCTCACTAGTGCGCAGAAGGCCAAGCTCTTCTCTCGCAAGAAGGCGCCGGTGGCGAAGCCGGGCGTGTACCTCGATGGCGGATTTGGCGTTGGCAAGACTCATTTGTTGGCTGCGCTGTGGCACCAGACCGCTGGCCGCAAGTACTTCGGAACCTTCATCGAATACACCGCTCTCGTTGGCGCGGTCGGCTACGCGCCTGCAGTGCAACTCCTCAAGGGTGCGACTCTTGTCTGCATCGATGAGTTCGAGCTTGACGATCCCGGCGACACCCGCCTTATTTCGCGGCTGCTCTCGGAACTGGTCGCATCGGGAACAAAAATCGCGGCGACATCAAACACTCCTCCCAACGCCTTGGGAGAGGGCAGATTCGCCGCCCAAGACTTTTTGCGAGAGATCGACTCTCTCTCTGCCAAATTCGAAACGATCCGAATTGATGGTCTCGATTACCGCCGACGTGACACCGGTGCACATGCGATTGCGGTGGATGATGCGGCCGCCGCAATTTCCGCTGTGCAGGGGGTTGTAACCCTCGACTCCTTCGACGGAGTGCTCAAGCACTTGGCGGGCGTGCATCCTTCGCGTTACGTCAAACTCATCGAAGGTATCGACGCGATTGCCTTGACCGGTGTGCACGAGTTCACCAACCAGACAGATGCACTGCGATTTGTGGCTTTTGTTGATCGGCTCTACGACGCCCAGATCCCGGTCTACGCCGAGGGCACTCCGCTCGATGCGGTATTCCCTGACGACATGCTTGATGGGGGATACAGCAAGAAGTATCTCCGAGCAGTTTCCCGCCTCATCGCCCTCACCTCTAACAACGCCTAGTACGATTCGCAGTACTGGCTAGGCGCTCGGTGATCCGGGCAGTGTCCGGGGTGTCTGAGCGGGATCTAGAGGGCTGGGGAGGCTGACGTTGGTGGGAGACCTGGCGGCGGCAACTATCGGCGTGGTCGCGCTCGTCACGCTGCTGTTCTCCTTACTCGTGCTTTACTCGAGCACGCTGCCGGCTGTGAAGTGGCGGAGGCTCGTTCTGGAGTCCCTCGCTTGCGCGGTTCCAGGGGCTCTGGCCTGGGCATTGATCGTGCCCGCAATGGGGCTGAGCCTGCGTTTTGTCATGATGCCGTCGCTGGGCGCTCTCGGCGCTGTGTGTTGTCTTCTGGTGACACTCGTGTCCCGAAGCTCAGGGGCGTCACTCGTTCGAAGTATCGCGTATAGCTGTGTGTGGGCAGTCGGCGTCTATGTGCCCATCGCCGTGCGAACGTTTGAGCCCTTCGGGACGACGACGCCGTTGGGGCTGAACCCCATCGACCACGGCGGTGCGCTCGTCATGAGTGTTGCGGTTGGGGCGAGCATGCTCGCGGTGCTGGTGGTAGAACGTCACTCGCTCATCAGGGGCGCCCGAATGACGCTCCCGGCGCCAGTCGGGGTCATCGCCCTCGTCGGAGTTGTCCTGTCGTGGCTGCTGTGGCTCGTAGGGGCCGAATTTGCCCTCGACGACGTTGTAGGCCTCATCCTCACAAACGGAGCCGTGAGCGCGGTATTTGGCGTGATCGGCTGGGTAACGGTGCAGCTGATCAACCACGGAGTGGTTGGGCTGAAGTCACTCGCCGGTGGCGGTGTAAGCGGCTTGATCGCCGTTACCGCAGGTGCGCCGCTGTTCACTCCGGTATCCGCAGCAGTTGCGGGGTTGATCGCCGGTGCCGTGGCCTGTGCCTTTACCGTTCGAAAAGGATCACCCCTGGGCAATCAGCTTCGCTTTCTCGTCAATGCCCATTTGATGGGCGGGAGCATCGGAGTGGTTTCGCTCGGCGTTCTCGCGACCGGGTCGGGATTCTTATTCACCGGTCAGACCTACATCGTCGAGCAGCAGTTTTTGAGCGTTGTTGCCACAGCAAGCTATGCGTTCGTGGTGTCGTCAGTCTTCTGGTGGCTGCTCGGAAGGATCAGGAGCGTTGTTGAGGGCCCCCGGCCGCGCATCCTCTCCTCGCACTGAACGAGTCAGGAGCGTTGCCCCGGCGAGTGCTGCAGGCATCGCGACGACCGCGCCGAATGGAATAAGAAATACCAGATAGGTAGCAGCCCCGAACCCGACCGCCCGGGCGCGACTGCCGCGAAGGGCGCGGCGCCGAGCAGTGAGATGCAATCCACGAGCCTCAAAAGGGATGTTGCCCAGTTCGACGACGAGAAGCCAGCCGCCGAGCAGCGCGCCAGCGGTAGCAGCAACGATGCTGCCCACCACTGGGATAAAGCCGAGGATGAGAACGAGAATGGCCAACCCGACTGTCGGAATCAGTACGCGAACACCTTCACCGATGCCCCGGCGAAAGTCCTTCCAAAAACCCAGCGGCTGCTGTGCCGGGGGAGCGCCGTAGACCGCATCCACGTGGGCCGAAATTTTGCGGTAGAACGCATCACCCACCATCAACGTCGCGGTTGTGTAGGTGTTGACTACGAGCAGGATGCTGGCGAGCACCACCGCCAAGCCCGCGGCGAACTGAGTCGCGCCCTTTGCAAGCTCGCTCCAGTCGTTGGCGAATGGCGTAATAAATGCGGCCACCGTTTGGATGTTCGCGAACAGAGTCGCGAGCACAGCAATAGCGACCACACCAACAATTGCGGCTGGAACCATTCCCAGGACCATGAGGCGAGGCGCACTAATCCATGTCCGAAAACCTCGAAACAAAAAACTCGCACCAACGAAGAACTCGCGGATGGCCGACGGGCGTTTCGGCGAAAGCGTAGTCATGTAGCCAAGGCTACTTGGCCAAACAGAGTCGACTCTCCCGCGAGAACAGGCTTGTGAGCTGTTCAGACGGTCTAAATTTCAGTGGGCGATACCGGACTCGAACCGATGACCTCTTCCGTGTGAGGGAAGCGCGCTACCAACTGCGCCAATCGCCCGCAGAGCAATCTTCGCATATCTTGACGACACGCTCGCCGCCGAATTGGAAGTTCACGCACTCTTCGTATACAGTCATCTAGCACGCGAAAACGGGTAACCGAATAGCTTGTAAATGCGGATGTGGCGCAGTGGTAGCGCATAACCTTGCCAAGGTTAGGGTCGCGAGTTCGAATCTCGTCATCCGCTCAAGTGGGAAGTGTCAGCCTCGCTGGCACTTTCCATGTGCGGTGGAGTGGCCGAGAGGCGAGGCAGCGGCCTGCAAAGCCGTATACGCGGGTTCAAATCCCGTCTCCACCTCGTAACGAGTGTTTTACGTAACTAAATAGCATGAGCGATTGGCGCAGCGGTAGCGCGCTTCCCTGACACGGAAGAGGTCGCTGGTTCGATCCCAGTATCGCTCACAGATGAAGCCCCGGTTCGCCGGGGCTTCTGCTTTTAACTCCCTACCGCGCACGTGTGCGAAAGCCAACGGCCCACGCGAAGTCAGCGTGGCTCCCTCCCCGCGGCATGAGAGTGCGCGACGATAGGGCCATGGGGAAAATCGGGGAACCGTCGCGCCAGAGTGAAGCCTTTGTGAAGCTCCTACTCGACGAAGGACTGGCGACCCGCAGCCAGATTGCTGAAGCGCGCTCAGTCAAAGCACGCTCCGGCGTTCACATCGACCAAACTCTCGCTAGCCGTGGGCACCTCGACGACGCCACGTTGGTGGATGTGATCTCCCGCGTCTGGGGCATTGATCGTGCCACCATGTCTGACGTCGATGGTGACTTCGCTCGCCGGTGGAGCGGGCAGCTGTACATTGCCGAAAACTGGATGCCTCTCCGCGAGCTGCCAGACGGTCGCGCCCTCGTAGCGACCGCTCGGGTTCCGGACGAAGAGCGCAGCGAAAGAATCGCTGATGCGCTCGGGCGAGACGTCGTTTTTGTGGCGGCGACATCCGCCCAAATCTGGCACACCATTCTTGATGTCTTTGGGCCGCTGATTGCCGATCAGGCCGCGAATGAGTTGTGGAACCGCAATCCGGTGTTGTCGGCGAGAACTGTTGCGTCCCGCGGCCAGAAGATCGGTTTGCTCATACTGCTTATCGTCTTTGTGATCGCTCTGGTGTTCTGGCCGGTAACAACGGTGATTACCCTCATCGCTATCACCAGCCTGATATTTCTCGCAGGCACAGCCTTCAAGTTCTTTATTTCCTTGCGCGGAGCGCGGTTCGATCTCGTCGAGCGGGTGTCCGACAGTGAAGTTGAAGCGCTCAATGACGACGATCTGCCGCGCTACACAGTGCTGGTGCCAGTTTTCAAAGAAGCAAACATCGTCGCCCAGCTGGTCAGGAACCTAGGGGATATCGATTGGCCGACTAACCGGCTTGAGGTCTTTGTCTTGATCGAGGAATCGGACGATGAAACACGAGCGGCGTTCGAGGCGAGCTCTCCACCCGATCACTTTCAGATCATCACTATTCCTGCCGGGCACCCGCAGACCAAACCGCGGGCCTGCAACGTTGGTTTGTTCTTCGCAACGGGCGACTACCTAGTTATTTTCGATGCAGAAGACACGCCTGAGCCTGACCAGCTCAAAAAGGCCTATATTTCGTTCCAGCGCGGCGGCGAGAAGACGGTGTGCGTTCAGGCAGCGTTGAACTATTTCAATGCCAGCGAAAACGTGTTGACCCGGATGTTCTCGCTCGAGTATGGCTACTGGTTCGACTACATGTTGTCTGGCCTCGATTCGCTCGATTTACCTATCCCGCTTGGCGGCACTTCGAACCATTTCCGCACGGAGGCTCTCAAGAGCCTCGGGGGATGGGACCCGTACAACGTCACCGAAGACGCCGATTTGGGCATCCGTGCCAGTGCGCTCGGCTATCGCGTCGGTGTCGTGAACTCGGCAACGATGGAAGAGGCCAACAAGTCCATTCCCAACTTCATACGGCAGCGCAGTCGGTGGATCAAGGGCTACATGCAGACCACCCTCGTGCATGCGCGTCGGCCGGTGGCACTCATGCGAGAGATCGGGTTCTGGCGATTCTGTAGCTTCGTCCTGCTTATCGCCGGCACGCCAGCCACCTTCTTAGGGGTGCTGCCGTTCTACGTGCTCACGGTTCTGTCTCTTGTGCTGCCTACAGAACTTGTGGGGCAGTTCTTTCCCGTGTGGTTGCTCTGGGTGTGCTTTCTCAACTTCATCATCGGCAGCTCGATCATGGTGTATTTGTCGATGATGGGGCCCTATAAACGGGGAACATTCGCCCTTGTTCCCTGGGCGCTGCTGAATCCCTTGTATTGGATTTTGCACTCGATTGCGTCCTACAAGGCCCTCTGGCAGCTCATCACGAAACCGCACTACTGGGAGAAGACGGAGCATGGCCTGACAAGCCAGACCAATCATGAGTGAGCCGCTGACGAATACGCGGGCGCTTCGCATTGCAACCCGCCCGCCACGCACTCGCCTCGATGTCTGGCCGCGACGCACTCCTCGCCGGTGGATGCTCCGTGGCATCTTCGCGCTTCCCTACGTCATCTTTGCGCTCGTCGTTTCAGCGTTAGGAGCGACAGACTCGCCCAACGCCACCCTTGTTGCGCGAGCAACCCAGATAGATTGGCAGCGAGCAGACGCCCAATGGCTGGGAGATATTTTTCCGCCCATCAGCACCCTGCTCGCAGCTTTCGTGCCTGGTGGGGCGCTGACGCTCTCGATCATCGGAGCGCTCAGCGCCGGAGTCTTCTTGCAGAAGCTGATCGAGATCATGGTGCAGCGGCGCTTCGCACGATCCACGATCGTGATCCTGATGATGGCGCTCGCGCTCAACCCACTCTTTTTCTACAACGCGACTCAAAATTATGCAGCGTTCTTGGGGCTTATTCTCTTCGGCCTCGGGATGTCACACATCGTGAGATTTGTGGCGTGGGGTAACACCGAGTCCGGTTTTCGGGTCGGAATCTACTTCATGGTTGCAGTTCTCACCGATGTGACAGCACTCGTTTACGTCACTGCTGCGGCCCTCTCCGCGCCCATCCTTCGCCATCGTCGCGCGGGAGTAGTCGGCGCTCGACGAGCGAACGCTCTCGTCATCCTCTATCCCGCTGCGTCTGCGCTCATTTCCCTCGCCGTGCTCAACGCCCTCTTTCTCGGACGTCCATTTGCCGGGGCAACGCAATCGGCGTTTATCGGATTCGGCGATCGACTCGTTATCGTGGGCCAGTTCTTCAGCACTGTTGAAGGCTTCTTCGTGATCGCACCACTTGTCAGTGCGTGGCTGGTTGCGCTCATCGTTCGCAGGCCGGGCGCGATCATTATTTCGAGCCTTGTCTTTGCGGCGTTTATCGTCGGGTTCGCCCTCGGGCTCTTGCCTGACGGCTCGACCGGAAATATTTTCATGGCGATGACACTTCTTGCTATCGCCCTCATCCCTACGGCTCGCAGCGCCCGGGGAACGCTAATGATCTCGCTCGTGGGGGTGCTGCAACTCCTGATTGGGTGGGCCAACGCGCTCACCAGTACGGCACTTGCTCTGTGGGCGAGCCAGATCTTTGGTGGCTAGCGCATTGAGTGACGCGGAGTTGTCGGTATCGCGGCTAAAGTTGTTGTGTGAGTAAGACTGGATTCGACCTATTTACCGACCGCAACGTCGTCGCCATGCGCGTCAACGGTGAGCTGAAAGACCTCGCCTCGACGGTGACCGACACGGATGAGGTCGAGGCGGTCACTATCGACTCGCCTGACGGGCTCAACATCCTTCGCCATTCGGCGGCGCACGTCGCGGCACAGGCGGTTCAGACGATCAACCCCGAAGCGAAGCTTGGTATTGGTCCACCCGTGACCGATGGTTTCTACTACGACTTTGACGTCGAGGAGCCGTTCACGCCCGAGGATCTCAAAGCGATCACCAAGGCGATGGATCGCATCATCCGTCAGGGTCAACGTTTTCAGCGTCGTGTTGTGACGGAGGCTGAAGCTCGTGAAGAGCTCGCCAACGAGCCGTACAAGCTCGAATTGATTGGCCTCAAGGGCGCCGTAGCCGAGGGCGATGCTGACGCTGACAATGAGTCAGTCGAGGTCGGCGGCGCCGAGCTCACCATTTATGACAACGTCGACGGCAAGACGGGCGAGGTTTACTGGAAAGACCTGTGCCGCGGGCCGCACCTGCCGAACACTCGCATGATTGGCAACGGTTGGTCGCTCACACGTACCGCCGCCGCATATTGGCGCGGTTCGGAGAAGAACAAGCAGCTGCAACGTGTGTATGGCACGGCGTGGCCGACCAAAGACGAGCTTCGTGAGTACCAAGCTCGTCAAGAGGAAGCTCTCAAGCGCGACCACCGCAAGCTTGGTGCTGAGCTAGACCTATTCTCTTTCCCCGACGAAATTGGTTCTGGTCTTGCTGTGTTCCATCCCAAGGGCGGAATCATCCGCCACGAGATGGAGAATTATTCACGCACGCGTCACTTGCAAGAGGGCTACTCGTTCGTTAATACTCCTCACATCACCAAGGCGGCTCTGTTCGAGACCTCCGGTCACTTGGGCTGGTACAAGGACGGCATGTTCCCACCGATGCACCTCGATGAGGGCCGCAACGAAGAGGGCGAGATCACTCGCCAGGGCGCCGATTACTACCTCAAGCCCATGAACTGCCCGATGCACATCCTGATTTACAAGTCGAGCGGACGCTCGTACCGCGATCTTCCGATGCGCCTCTTCGAGTTCGGCACGGTCTACCGCAACGAAAAATCCGGCGTCATTCACGGCCTCACGCGTGTTCGTGGCCTCACGATGGACGACGCGCACATTTTCACCACCAAGGAAGGGATGAAGGAGGAGCTCACGAACACCCTCAACTTCGTTCTTTCGTTGCTGCGTGACTACGGTCTGACCGACTTCTACCTTGAGTTGTCGACGAAGGATCCAGAGAAGTATGTCGGCGATGACGACGTGTGGGACGAAGCGACGCAGACCCTTGCTGAGGTTGCAGCCGAATCCGGTCTAGAACTTGTTCCCGACCCGGGAGGGGCGGCGTTCTACGGCCCGAAAATTTCGGTTCAGGCTCGAGACGCTATTGGCCGCACGTGGCAAATGTCCACAGTGCAGCTCGACTTCAACCTTCCTGAGCGCTTCGAACTGGAATACACCGCTGCGGATGGTTCACGCCAGCGTCCGGTGATGATCCACCGTGCCCTGTTCGGTTCGATCGAGCGCTTCTTCGGTGTGCTCACTGAGCACTACGCCGGAGCATTCCCGGTCTGGCTGTCGCCGGTCCAGGTTGTCGGCATCCCCGTTGCTGAGGCCTACGAGGAATACTTGGGTGGCGTGATCGATCAGCTCACAGCGCTCGGCGTTCGCGCTGAGCTCGATGCCTCGAGTGAGCGGATGCAAAAGAAGATCCGCACTCACACCAAATCGAAGATTCCGTTCCAGCTCATTGCTGGTGAACAGGATCAGGCTGCGGGTTCAGTGAGCTTCCGTTTCCGTGATGGAACTCAGGAGAATGGAATCCCGATTGCTGATGCTGTCGCGCGCATCACTGAGGCGATCGCGACCCGAGCGCAGGTTTAGTTCGTGCAGGATTACGACGGTTCGGAATTGCCTGCGGGGGAGTCGAGTGCTGACTTCGCTGCGGTTCCCGATGCCTTCCAGCGGCTGTGGACACCGCATCGCATCGCATACATCATGGATCAGTCGCAGCCTGACAAGGACGACTGCCCCTTCTGCGTTGCGCCGACCCTTGACGACGAGAAAGCGCTGATCGTCGCGCGCGGTGAGCACGCTTTCGTTCTGCTCAACCTCTTCCCCTATAACAGTGGCCACCTCTTGGTGTGCCCCTATCGGCACGTGCCCTTGTACGACGAAGCGACGGATGAGGAGACGGCAGAGATCGCGTCGCTCACTCAGACAGCGATGCGAGTGCTCCGCGAAACGTCGAAGGCTCACGGTTTCAATATCGGGATGAATCAGGGTGCGCTAGCAGGCGCCGGTATCGCTAATCACCTGCATCAGCATGTTGTTCCGCGGTGGGCAACTGACTCGAACTTCTTCCCGATTGTGGCCGGAACGAAGGCCATTCCTCGGCTGCTTGGTGAGGTTCGCGAAGAACTGGCGAAGGCCTGGCCGACGAACCACTGAGTTCAAATTGGCTGCATTCTTTTGAGGGCTCCGGTCTTAGCGTTGTAGCTATGAGCGAGAACACTTCATCCAACGAATCCGGTACGAGCCGCGTTAAGCGCGGACTGGCAGAAATGCTTAAGGGTGGCGTCATCATGGATGTCGTCAACGCTGAGCAGGCAAAGATCGCTGAGGATGCCGGCGCTGTTGCCGTCATGGCCCTCGAGCGCGTTCCTGCTGACATCCGTTCGCAGGGTGGAGTAGCTCGCATGAGTGACCCCGACCTCATCGACGGCATCATCGACGCAGTTTCAATCCCCGTTATGGCCAAGGCCCGAATCGGACACTTCGTTGAAGCTCAGGTTCTTCAGGCGCTCAAGGTCGACTACATCGACGAGTCCGAGGTGCTGAGCCCCGCAGACTACGTCAACCACATCGATAAGTGGAACTTCGACGTTCCCTTCGTCTGTGGCGCAACCAACCTGGGCGAGGCGCTTCGTCGCATCACCGAGGGTGCTGCGATGATCCGCTCAAAGGGCGAGGCGGGCACGGGCGACGTTTCTGAGGCGACCAAACACATCCGCACTATCAAGGGCCAGATCAACGAACTGCGCTCGAAGTCTGCTGACGAACTGTACGTTGCGGCTAAGGAACTTCAGGCTCCCTATGAGCTCGTGCGCGAAATCGCGGAGACGGGAAAGCTTCCCGTTGTACTCTTCACGGCCGGCGGCGTAGCAACTCCCGCCGATGCTGCTCTGATGATGCAACTCGGTGCCGATGGAGTCTTCGTCGGGTCCGGAATCTTCAAGTCGGGCAACCCGGCGCAGCGCGCGGCCGCAATTGTGAAGGCGACGACCTTCTTCGATGACCCGAGCGTTATTGCTGCTGCCTCGCGCGGACTCGGTGAGGCCATGGTTGGCATCAACGTGTCTGACCTTGCTGCTCCCCACCGTCTCTCTGAGCGTGGCTGGTAGTCACACAGTCGATCAGCTCCCTATCGGAGTATTAGCTCTCCAGGGTGACTTCCGTGAGCACCTCGCTGTGCTCGAACTGCTGGGCGAAACCGCAATCGCGGTCAAGACCGCTCAGCAGCTTGAGCATATTGCTGGACTCATCATTCCCGGCGGAGAGTCGAGCGTGATCGACAAGCTCTCTCGTCTCTATGGGCTGTATGACCCGATACGCGAAGCGATTGCGGGCGGACTTCCGGTCTATGGCACGTGTGCGGGGCTGATCATGCTGGCTGACACTGTGCTCGATTCGATCGACGGGCAACGGTCTTTTGGCGGGCTGGATGTCGTGGTGCGCCGTAACGCGTTCGGGTCACAGACTGACTCCTTCGAGACGGACATCCATGTGCCGGAGTTGGGCGATGTGCCCGTTCACGCCATCTTCATTCGGGCTCCTGTTGTCGAATCCGTTGGCGCGAGCGCGCGAGCAATCGCAACGCTTGACGATGGGCGGATTGTGGCAGTCGAACAGGGAAACCTTCTCGGTACCTCCTTTCATCCGGAGATCACGGGAGATACCCGTTTTCACGAGTACTTCGTTTCTCGCGTGCGCGCTAAGCCATAGTTCCTGCATCATGGGGGAATGCAACTGTACGCAGACCTTCCCGCCCGCAGAGCTCGCCAGATTACGGCCGATGTGTTCTCGCTAGCATTCATTGTTCTCTGGATTGTGATCGGCAGTTGGGTTTACCAACTCATTGCAGCGTTCCAAGAGCTCGGCGCTCAGATGCAGGATGCCGGGGCAGGCTTCCGGTCGACGATGGTCGAGCTTGGAGACACCCTCGGTGCTGTTCCGCTGATTGGATCGGGCATCCGCGCTCCTTTCGATGGGGCGAGTGATGCCGGGGCTACGCTAGAGGCGGCAGGGCGGAATCAGCAGGAGACGGTTCTGGCTGCGGCAACTTTGGTTGGTGTCTTCATCGCTGTAGTTCCGGTTGTGCTGATACTGCTCGTGTGGTTGTTGCCCCGGATCCGTTTTGCGGTGCGAGCGGATGAGGCCAAGAAACTTCTCGCAACGCCGGGCGGCACTGATTTGCTCGCGCTTCGCGCACTGGCTTCTCAGAATTTGACCGCGTTATCTCAGGTTTCCGCTGATCCGGCTGCCGAGTGGAGGGCAGGGAATGCCACCACTGTCGCCCGGCTCGCCCAGCTTCAATTGAACGATGTCGGTGTGCGCACGAGGTTTGATCAGGCCTAGCGCGGGGATTCGCGCACGCGGGACCTCGCGAGGCCAGATAGAATAGCCGTCATGTCAGGGCATTCTAAATGGGCAACTACCAAGCACAAGAAGGCGATTACTGATTCTCGCCGCGCGAAGTCATTCGCGAAATTGATCAAGAATATCGAGGTCGCCGCCAAGATTGGCGGAGCAGATCTTGCGGGCAACCCGACTCTTGTCGACGCCATTCAAAAGGCGAAAAAGACGTCGGTTCCCAACGACAACATCGATCGTGCGGTCAAGCGTGGCTCCGGCCAGCTTGGCGACGCCATCGAGTACCTCAACATCATGTACGAGGGCTACGGTCCCAACGGTGTCGCTCTCCTGGTTGAATGTCTTACCGACAACAAGAACCGCGCGGCAGCCGATGTTCGCACGATCATGAGCCGCAACGGTGGCTCGTTGGCCGATCCCGGCAGCGTTGCGTACAACTTTGAACGCAAGGGCGTCATCTCGATCACCAAGACTGAGGGCGTCACCGAAGACGACATTCTCATGGCAGTGCTCGACGCTGGTGCTGAAGAAGTCATGAACCATGGCGAAGGCTTCGAGGTCATCACCGATACAGCTCGCCTGGTTGAGTCGCGTAACGCGCTTCAAGAGGCTGGCATCGACTATGACGCCTCGGAAGCCGAGTTCGTTCCGAACGTCAAGGTCGAAGTCGACGCCGATACTGCCCGCAAGGTTTTCAAGCTGATCGATGCGCTTGAAGAGTCCGACGACGTTCAGAACATCTACTCCAACTTTGACATCACGCCTGAGGTCCAAGCCGAGCTTGACGAGGACTAGTCGATGACGCTGCGTGTGATCGGGATCGATCCCGGGCTCACGCGGTGCGGCATCGGTGTGGTCGATGTTGCGCCCAATCGTCGTGCGACTTTGGTGTACGTCGGTGTAGTCCGCACTCCGCCAGCAATGGCATTGGAAGAGCGGTTGCGCGAGATTGGTGACGGTATTGACGCCATCATTGCCGAGTTCGCTCCACAGCAGCTCGCGCTTGAGCGAGTCTTCGCCCAAAACAATGTGAGCACGGTGATGGGCACGGCCCAGGCCAGTGGCGTCGCGATGTATGTCGCCGCACGTCATGGCATCCCGGTGACGTTGCATACACCTACCGAAGTGAAGCTTGCCATTACGGGCTATGGCGGTGCGGAGAAGAAGCAAGTAGGTGCCATGGTGGCGCGCGTGCTCGGTCTCGCTGAAGCACCCAAGCCAGCGGATGCCGCTGATGCGTGTGCGTTGGCGATCTGTGGTGCCTGGAAGAGCGGCCCCGGATTCACAGCAGCACCCGTTGCAGCACGAAGCGGAGCGGCAGGCGCACCAGCGGAATCGTCACGCTCAACCGGGCTCACCCCTGCTCAGGAGGCGTGGCGGTCAGCAGAGAAGTCAGCGGGTGCTCGTAGGCTGAACCTATGATTTCTTCCCTTCGTGGCACCGTTCTCGCCGCGGTCGGAACTTCGCTGGTTGTTGAGGTCGGGGGAGTCGGCCTGAGTGTGAGCGTGACTCCCGAACATGCCCTGTCCGTGCGGGTGGGCGCTGAAGCCCAACTCAATACGGCGCTGATTGTGCGGGAAGACGATCTAGCGCTCTATGGTTTCCGCACCACCGACGAGTTAGACGTGTTCAACTTATTGCGCGGCGTCACCGGTGTGGGGCCCAAGAGCGCGATGGGTGTTCTCGCCGCTCTGACCCCTGACGATGTCGCGCGAGCTGTCGCTGAAGAAAACGACTCCGCGTTCCGCAAGGTATCGGGTATCGGCCCCAAGACTGCCAAGCTCATCGTGTTGAACCTTGTCGGCAAGCTCATCGTTTCTGCGCATCGGCCCACTGCTGCAGCACCGCGCTCTACGTCTGTGTCCGAACAGGTGTCATTGGCCCTTCAAGGCTTGGGCTGGGCCGAGAAGCTCGCTCACCCCGCAGCTGAAGGCGCGGTTCAGGATGCCGACGAGTCGGAGCAGAGTGATGTGCAGGCCATTCTGCGCCGCGCCCTGCTGCTTGTTGGCTCGCAGACCGGCAAGGCGGGTCTCTAATGGCGGAGAACGACGACGTCGTGACGTCAGGCGTCGAGTCGGATGCTGAACTTGCGTTCGAGGGTGCCCTCCGTCCAAAATCTCTCGATGAGTTTGTCGGCCAAACGAAGGTCCGCGGTCAGCTGCAGTTGCTCTTGCGGGCGGCAGCGATGCAGAATCGCACGGCTGACCACATTCTTCTTGCCGGTCCTCCCGGGCTCGGCAAGACCACGTTGGCCATGATCGTCGCTCACGAGAGCGATCGCCCGTTGCGCATGTCAAGTGGCCCGGCTATTCAACACGCTGGTGACTTGGCGGCTGTGCTGTCGTCGCTGCTTCCCGGCGAAGTACTGTTCATCGACGAGATCCACCGCATGGCACGCTCCGCTGAAGAGATGCTGTACCTCGCGATGGAAGACTTCCGCATCGACATCATGGTGGGCAAGGGAGCGGGAGCCACATCCATCCCGCTCGACATCGCGCCCTTTACTCTGGTCGGTGCCACGACGCGTTCGGGCCTTTTGCCGAACCCGTTGCGCGACCGTTTCGGTTTTACAGCCCACCTCGAGTTTTATGACGAGGGCGAACTTGAGCGAGTGCTGGCTCGAGCTGCAACGATGTTGGAGCTGGATATCGACAAAGAGGCTATTGCAGAGATCGCCGGGCGCTGTCGCGGCACACCTCGAATCGCAAATCGTTTGCTACGCCGGGTTCGCGACTACGCGCTTGTTAACGGTATTCCCGCCAGTACGGATGCGGTCCGTGCGGCGCTCGAACTCTACGACGTCGACGAACGCGGTCTCGATCGCCTTGACCGCGCCGTCATGCACACGGTCCTCAGTCGTTTCGACGGGGGACCAGTCGGTCTCAGCACGTTGGCTGTCTCTGTCGGCGAAGAAGCGGAGACCGTCGAATCCGTTGTCGAGCCATTCCTCGTTCGGATCGGCTTGTTGTCTCGCACCCCGCGAGGCCGAGTGGCAACGCGTGCGGCGTGGGAACATTTTGGAATGGCTGACAGGAATTCGTCGCTGTTCAGCGATGAACTATAGTTTTACTGGCTTAACACGCGCATCAGCTTGAGCGCCAGGCCCACAGACCACCGAAAGGTACCTCATGGATCCTCTTTCTATTGCGATGCTCGCCATCCTCGGCGTGCTCATCTTTTTCATGTTCCGCAACAGCCGTAAGCGCAAAGCTCAGATGGAAGAACTGCGTGAGCAGATGATTCCTGGCGTCGAGGTCATGACCAACTTCGGTCTCTTCGGAACTCTCATCACGATGGACACCGTCAAGAACGAAGCTGAGATCGAAATCAGCAAGGGCGTTATCGTCAAGGTCCACAGCCAGACTCTTGCGAAGGTTGTCGCTGAAGACGCCGTCGAAGATGGTTCACCTCGTTCGGTTGAAGAAGCGATGGAAATCGCTAACCGCGAAGCAGCTGAGCGCGAAGCCGCTGGCGAAGCTGCTGTGTCCGAGACTGACCCGGAGTTCGGCGAGCTTTCCGACTCTAAAGACGACAAGTCGTCTAAATAGAAGAACGAGTTCCAGTAACCCACTAGTGTTGAGAGTCGTCCTCCCCGGGGGCGACTGTCCAACGGCGTGCGATCCTGCACTGCTCTGTCAAGAAAGCTGAGTCAAATAGGTGGCAAGAACAACCCCTGTGAAAAACGCGTGGCGAGCCATCGTCTGGCTCACAGCACTCACGGTGGGGCTCGCCGTTTTGATCGGTGCTGGCTCCATATTCGGAGAGGACTCCACGACTGGAGCGGCTTCATGGACACCGAAACTTGCGCTTGACCTTGAGGGCGGAACGCAAATCGTTCTCGCTCCTCAGCTCGAGAGTGGTCAGACGGTCACTGGCGAGCAGCTGACACAGGCTGTGTCGATCATTCGTGATCGGGTCGATGCCAGTGGTGTTGCCGAGGCAGAGGTCACCACTCAAGGTGCTAGCAACGTAGTGGTCTCGATCCCAGGCGTTCCTGACGAAGAGACGCTGAAGCGCATCCAATCGTCGGCAAAGCTCGAGTTCCGTCCGGTTCTGTACACGGATGTTGCGGCAACGTCGACGGCGACCGAAACTCCGGAGCCTACCGACACCGCTACACCTGATGGTGAAACTGCGACGCCGACTCCTGAGCCGACGCTCGCTACGACCCCAACGGCAGCACCTACCGATGCCAGCGACCTCAATTGGATTACTGAGGCGTTGTTCGATGAATTCACTAACTTTGACTGCGCTTCGCTGGATAACTTCAGCGTCGCCCCGGCGGGCGAAGCCCTCATCACGTGTGATTCCGATGGGCTGTACAAGTACATCCTCGGCCCGGTCGAAGTCGAAGGAAGCACGATCACCGACGCCTCGAGCGGACTTGTCACGAGCTCGCAGGGCATCAGCACTGGCCAGTGGGGCGTCTTCCCGACGTTCAACGCTGAAGGAACTGCGGATGTCGCTGAAATGACGACTCGCCTCTTCGGTTTCGATGAGACCGACCCGCGCAACCGGTTCGGCATCGTTCTCGATGGTCAAGTGATATCGGCCCCGACTACGCAGGGTGTCATCACCGGTGGAAACCCGCAGATTTCGGGCAGCTTCACTCAAGAGACCGCTGAGATTCTGGCTGACCAGCTCAAGTTCGGTGCACTGCCGATCGGGTTCGAAGTTCAGAGCAGCGAGAATATTTCCGCAACTCTGGGTAGCAACCAGTTGAACTCCGGATTGATCGCTGGGCTAATCGGTCTTCTGCTCGTTGTTATCTACTCACTCTTCCAATACCGACTTCTCGGTTTGGTGACGGTTGCATCGCTTATTGTCGCCGGCGTACTCACGTACTTGGTCATCGCGTACCTGTCGTGGCGTCATGGCTATCGCCTCTCACTCGCTGGCGTTGCGGGTCTCATCGTGGCTATTGGTTTCACGGCGGACTCGTTCATCGTCTACTTCGAGCGGATTCGCGATGAGCTCCGTGACGGACGTTCACTCACTGGTGCGGTAGAGGCCGGCTGGAAGCGCGCATTGCGCACGATCTTTGCCGCCAAGGCTGTCAACCTGCTCTCTGCGGTTGTGCTCTTCGTTCTTGCCGTGGGCAACGTTCGAGGCTTCGCACTCACGCTGGGAATTACGACGGTAATTGACGTACTCGTTGTGGTGCTGTTCACCCACCCGGTTCTTCAATTGCTCGCAACCACCCGGTTCTTCTCGAGTGGTCACCGTTTGAGCGGACTCGACCCCAATGCGCTCGGTGCGATCTATCGCGGACGAGCACAGTTCCGCACTCCGGCCCCCTCGAAGAACAAGACAGGCGCAAGCCGCGAAGCTGCGCGTCGACAGACTATTGCTGAACGTAAAGCTGCTGAGCTGGCAGGTACTGCCTCTGATGCCAGTTCAGATGGAAAGGACTCCTGATGGCTAGCTTCTCTAAGTTCGGCAACGACCTCTACACCGGCGACGTATCGATCAACTTCATCGGCCGCCGCAAAGTTTGGTACACGCTGGCCGCGGTATTGCTCGCCGTTTCCATCGTCGTACCGGCGCTGCGTGGCGGATATGTCTTCGGCATCGAGTTCACCGGTGGATCACAGTTCCAAATTGACTCGGTTGAGCAGCTTTCGGACCCCGATGTCAACGCTGAGGCCCAGACGCTGGCAACAGACACTGTTATCGATGTTGTAGCGGAAGCTGATCCCAAGGTCACCGTCGTCGGGACGAACTCGCTCCGTATTCAGACGGAGCAGCTTGAGACCGACGAGTCCAACGCCGTGCGTGACGCTCTTGCTAACGCGTTCGATGTCGAAAATGACCTAGTCGCGGCATCCTTCGTTGGCCCCTCGTGGGGCGCCGACATCACGAGTTCAGCCCTTCGTGCACTCATCGTCTTCATCGCCCTTGCCGCGATCATGATGGCAATTTACTTCCGTACCTGGAAGATGTCGATCGCCGCAATGATCGCATTGCTCCACGACATCGTGATCACCGCTGGTGTATACGGAGTCTTCGGTTTCGAAATCACTCCATCGGCGGTGATCGGATTCCTGACGATCCTAGGTTTCTCGCTGTATGACACCGTCGTTGTGTTCGACAAGATTCGAGAGAATACGTCGGAAGACGGCTCTGAATCGCGTCGCACGTTCGCGGAATCAGTGAACCTCGCGGTGAACCAGACTCTCGTTCGTTCGATCAATACCGGTGTCGTCGCGGCTCTGCCCGTGGCCGCCATCCTGTTCATCGGTGCTTACGTGCTTGGCGCAGGAACACTGCGCGACATCGCTCTGGCGTTGTTCATCGGTATTGTCGTCGGCACATATTCCACGATCTTTATCGCTGCTCCGCTCTATGCCCAGTTCCGCCAGAACGAGCCAGCGATCCTTAGCCGCACCAAGCGACTGACCGCTGCCCGCGCTGCAGACAAGGGCGGCAAGTAGCCACTGTGGGCGCACGAACGGTTGTTCGTGCGCAAGCAAAAACGCTGGTTGGTAGCGGTCGTGAACTTCTTGCTCTCGAACGCGTCCTAGAATCGATCTAGGAGGGAGCGGAATGAGCGATTCGCAGCAGTCATCAGCTTCTTTTCGCGCGCTCCTTCCGCGTCTGTTTTCGCGAGCTCAACCGGCGGGTTCGGTCGAGAAGCTTCTGCGCACCGTCAAGGCGAGTCACCCCAAGGCAAACCTTGCTCTGATCGAGCGCGCGTATGCCGCAGCATTTCGCGCGCACGACGGCCAGAAGCGCAAGAGCGGTGAGCCGTACATCACTCACCCGATTGCCGTAGCGCAGATTCTTGCGGAGCTCGGCATCGGTGAGAAGACGATTGCCGCGGCGCTGCTGCATGACACGGTAGAAGACACCGCCTATTCTCTCGACGAGCTTCGCCTCGAGTTCGGCGATGAGATCGCCATGCTCGTCGACGGCGTCACCAAGCTCGACAAGGTGAAATACGGCGACAGCGCTCAGGCGGAAACTGTTCGCAAGATGATCGTCGCGATGTCGAAAGACATTCGCGTGCTGGTAATCAAGCTTGCTGACCGCCTCCACAACGCCCGTACGTGGGGCTTTGTTCCTCGGGAGTCTGCCTCGCGCAAGGCGCAGGAGACCCTGGAGATTTACGCTCCTCTCGCCCACCGGCTCGGTATTCAGGCGATGAAGACCGAGCTTGAAGATCTGTCGTTCGCGGTGTTGCACCCGAAGATCTATGTCGAGATCGAAAGCCTGGTCTCAAAGCGAACCCCGCAACGTGACGAATTTGTCAAGCAGGTTATCGCGTCGGTGAAAGACGACCTCAGAACGTCGCGGATCAAGGGAACCGTCGCCGGCAGGCCCAAGCAGTATTACTCGATCTATCAGAAGATGATTCTGCGGGGTCGGGAGTTCGACGAGATTTATGATCTGGTCGGTATCCGCGTGCTCGTAAATTCGGTACGCGATTGCTACGCCGTGCTCGGATCGATCCACGCTCGCTGGAATCCGATTCCTGGTCGCTTCAAGGATTACATCGCAACTCCCAAGTTCAACCTGTATCAGTCACTTCACACCACAGTCATCGGACCTGATGGTCGTGCCGTCGAGATCCAAATTCGAACGAACGAGATGCACCACCGTGCTGAGTTTGGTGTTGCTGCACACTGGAAGTACAAGGACCGTGCCGCTGGTAAGGCGATTGAGTCAGGCCCAGCAGACAATGACATGGCGTGGTTAGCCCACATCACTGACTGGCAGGCAGAGACCTCTGATCCCAGTGAGTTCCTCGAGTCGCTGCGCTTCGAAATTGGCGCGAAAGAGGTGTACGTCTTCACTCCTCAGGGCAAGGTAATCGGCCTGCCTGCTGGCGCTACCCCTGTCGACTTTGCCTACGCAGTGCATACGGAAATCGGTCACCGCACCATGGGTGCCAAGGTCAATGCCCGTTTGGTTCCGCTTGAGACGGTACTCAACAGCGGGGACTCCGTCGAAGTCTTCACATCGAAGAGTCCGGATGCGGCACCGAGCCAGGACTGGCTTGGGTTCGTCAAGAGCACGCGAGCGCGCAACAAGATCCGTGCCTGGTTCACAAAAGAACGCCGAGACGAGGCCATCGAGCAAGGCAAAGATGCCATTGCTCGAGCGATGCGCAAGCAGAACATGCCCCTTCAAAAGCTCATGAGCCAAGAGTCTTTTGCCGAGCTTGCTGCGAACATGCGCTACGAAGACGTATCCGCGCTCTATGCGGCTGTTGGCGAAGGGCACATTTCCACTCAGTCAGTGATTGAGAAGCTTGTTGGCTCTCTGAGCGCTGGAACCGAAGAAGACGACGGCGAGCTCACGTTCCCTGCTGCGGGCAAACTGCGTCCCTACAAGCATTCAGACTCAGGTATCCTGGTGCGAGGCGCGCCGGACATTCTGGTGAAGCTTGCACGCTGCTGTACTCCCGTTCCCGGCGATGACGTCGTCGGCTTCGTTACTCGTGGAGCTGGCGTTTCGGTTCACCGCGCTGATTGCAAGAACGTGCAATCACTTCTCGATGAGCCCGAGCGCATGATCGAAGTGGAGTGGGCTCCTACGTCTAAGAGCTTGTTCCTCGTTCAAATCCAGGTTGAAGCTCTCGACCGTGCTGGACTGCTCTCTGACATCACCAAGGTGCTCAGTGAGACCCATGTCAACATACTTTCGGCTACCGTCAACACGTCGACTGCCCGCCTCGCGATCAGCAAGTTTGTTTTTGAGATGGGCGACACGACTCACCTCGACCGTGTGCTCAACGCCGTACGGCGCGTAGACGCTGTCTACGACGTCTATCGGGTCAATAGCGGCTAGCTGGCAGAGGTGAGCGCTGCGGGAGACTGTAGCGCTGCTAAGCGCGCGAGGGCGATTCGCTTTTGTGGCAAGTTTCGGCGCGCGTTGAGTGAATCGACGCACTGACCGTAGTCGAGCTTGCCTTCGGCCATGAGGACTCTGACTGCAGCCTCTTCTCGGGCTCCAAATGGTTCGCTAAAGCGGACGAGGTCAAAAACTGTGCGCAATCGAGACGTGACGCTAACGCCCGACACCGTGTCGATGTCATCATCGGTGATGACTACCTCCCGGAGCACCGCATTCAGGCTTGGATGTGGTCGCGTTCGGGCGCCAATGGCTACGCACAACTGGTGGCGAGCCGGGGGATTGAGGGCAGCACCCCACACCCAGGCGGCTGTCATCCGTTCGGCAATTATGCGAGCATCCAAGACGACCCCGAGTGCACGGGCGCGTAAATGAATGGTGTCGAATTCATCGATCGGGCAGAAGCACTGGTCAAGAGCGAACAGTTCACCGTCGAGTGCGGCGCATTGGAGTTCCGCTAGCGGCAAATCGATCGCGCTGAGCACTGGGGGGAGTCGTGGTGTCATGCCTCTATCGTGCGGTCGCGAGCAACCGCACGAAGACAACATCAGCGATTCAGTGGAGAACTAATCACCTGTGGACAACGACCTACTTGAGAGCGCCCAACCATGCCTTGCGGGCATCGAGCGCATCTTGGGCTGAGGCGATCTTCTTTGCATTGCCCGTAGCCTGGGCTTCCGCCAGTTCTGCCTCAAGCTTTGCGATCGCTTCGTTGAGTTGACCTAGGAAGCCTTCTGAGCGTTCTTGACGCTCAGGGTTGTTCTTGTGCCAGTGGTCCTCGTCGAGCTTGCGCACGGCAGTCTCGACCTTGCGGAGGCGTTCCTCAGCGGTCTTGATCTTGTCGCGGGGAACTTTGCCAATCTCATCCCAGCGCTTCTGAATCGAAAAAAGAGCCTTTTTGGCTTGCGCACGATCAGTTGCAGTGAGCAGCGGCTCGGCTTCGTCAAGCAGCGCTTTCTTCAACTCCCAGTTTGCGGTGAACTCGACGTTGTCGTGAGCATCAACTTCTGACTTAGCGGCGTAGAGCACGTCGCCGGCCTGCTTGAACTTCGCCCAGAGAGCGTCGTCAAACTTCTTGCCCGCGCGGCCAGCAGCCTTCCAGCTATCGAGCAATCGACGGTAGGTGTGGATGCCCTCGGCACCCTGTGCGGCAAGAGCCTCTGCTTCGTCGACAAGAGCTTGCTTGTCTGCGCGCGCCTTCTTGTGTGCGGAATCTAGTTCGGCGAAGAAGGCACGGCGGTGGGTGTCGATTGTGCTGCGCGCTGCACGGAATCGCTTCCACAATTCGTTCGCTTCGCTCTTGGGAAGGCGAGGACCGTCAGTCTGATGGGCTTTCCAGCGCGCAAAGATGTCGTCCATCTGAGCGGTGACTTGCTTCCACTGCGCTTTGGCCGGATCGCCAGCAGCGAGCGTCTCCGCCTCAACAACGAGTGCGTTGCGGGCAGCAATTGCCTCCGTGAGGGCAGCTTTCGCTTCTTCGCTTTGCTGTTCGGTGAGCTTCGATACGGAACCGCCAAGCGCCTGCACTCGCGTAAGCAGTGCTGCGAGGTCGCCGACAGCATTCGCTGTGGCAATCGACTCGTTGAGTGCTGTAACAGCCTTCGCAACGTCAGAGGCGGGAGCGCCGTTCTTGACCCGCTGTTCAAGCAACGTCACTTGCCCAGCAAGTTCGTGATACTTGCGGGTGAAGTAGGCCAATGCCTCTTCGGGAGTTCCGTCAGGGTACTGGCCGACGGCACGTTCGCCGTCCGCCTCGCGGACGAATACGGTGCCTGTCTCGTCGACGCGGCCCCACTCGTTCTGGTTCTCTGTAGCCAATTACTTCACCTTGCTGCTTATGCCGGAAGTTGCTGCCGGGTTACCCAAGCTTAGGACAACCGTACTCACGGTCGCTGACGCTGTTATTGGATCGTGAAGCCCGTGATGCTTGTGGCAGTCACCGGGGCCCCATCTTGGGCATCGCCAACGATGCCGCCAGCGACGATCTCCGATTGGAGAACGTCGAGTCCAGAGGTGACCTGACCGACGATGCTGTAGCCGCCGGCCGTGTCATCAGGAATGATCGCATCGTCAAAGACGATGAAGAATTGACGGCCATTCGAGAAAGGGTTGTCGCCCGTTCGTGCCATCGCGATGGTGCCTGCGGGGTAGAAGCCGCCGACTCCGGAGTTTTCAACGGGGCCGTAGGCATAGTCGGGGTCGCTCGCGCCGGTGCCGTCTAGCGAACCGCACTGAATCAATCCTGCGTTATCGGTGACGACCAGCCGGTGGCAGACGGTGCCAACGTAGTAGTCGGATGCCGCGGAGTCGACCAGAGAAGCCACGGCTTGTGGTGCCGCTGCGCCGTCGAGCTCAATGCCGAGTGCGACATCGTTGAGAGTAAGTTCCCCAGACCACGTGCGGGCTTCGGCGAGAGCAATATCCGGAACATCCCCGACATTGCCGGGTTCGGTGGCTTCGGCCTCCGGAGTGAAGGACGGCGCAGGCTCTGGAGTTCCCGGCCCTGCCGAGAAGTAGAAGACCTGAGCCGTAGCTACGAGCGCGATGATGACAAGACCGACGCCCACGGCGAGAACGTTGTCACGCTTGCGGCGAGCCACGGTCTGTTCATGCACTGACGCACGCGCAGTGTAGAGGCGCAGTCGTTCCCGAGCTTCTCGTTGCTCGCGGGAATGCTTCTTGCTGGATGCCACCATTACTCCTTGAAGAATCGCGGACGTCGCCGCTGTCGTAGGAACGCCACAATGAACCTTACGGTCTCCCGGGAATCTCAACCAAACGCCACGACGCCCGAACGTAATGAAGGTGCACTGTGCCGACGGTCAGTGCGGGCGATTACGATTGAGCTATGGATGCTTCCGCAACTCTGCACAGCGGAGCAACACCTCTTGCCGTGCGCATGCGGCCGCTGACTCTCGACGAGATCGTCGGTCAAAAACATTTGCTGCAGCGCGGGTCGCCGCTGATGAGCCTCGCAAACGATGCCGAAGGCAGCCATGGTTCGGCATCCATTATTTTGTGGGGCCCGCCTGGCACCGGTAAGACCACAATCGCTAAGGCGATCGCGCGGGGGTCTCAACGAAAGTTTGTAGAGCTTTCTGCGGTCACCGCCGGCGTGAAGGATGTGCGTCAGACCATGGAAGAGGCGCTGACTGCCCGCGATCTTTATGGTGTGTCTACGGTTCTGTTCCTCGATGAGATTCACCGTTTCACTAAGGCACAACAGGATGCGTTGCTTCCTGGGGTAGAAAACGGCTGGGTCATTCTGATTGCGGCGACGACAGAGAATCCGTCGTTCTCCGTGATTTCACCGCTATTGTCGCGGTCCCTGTTGCTGACGCTCAACCCGCTTGACGACAACGATCTGGGGGACTTGGTCGATCGCGCGGTCTCAGACCCCCGAGGGCTTCGGGATGCGGTGGTGCTGGAGCCTGAAGCGCGCGCACTCCTCATCCGACTGTCATCCGGAGATGCGCGCCGGGTGCTGACTGCGCTCGAAGCTTCCGCTGTTTCTGCATCGAATGACGAAGACGCAGCAACTCCAGCGCTAGTGACGGCAGAACATGTCGCGAATGCTGTTGATCGCGCCCTATTGCGTTACGACAGAAACGGTGATGAACACTACGACGTGATCAGCGCCTTCATTAAGTCTGTGCGTGGTTCTGACGTTGATGCCGCGCTCCATTACTTGGCACGCATGATCGAAGCGGGGGAGGATCCCCGTTTTATTGCGCGGCGCGTGATTATTAGCGCAGCGGAAGACGTGGGTGTTGCCGACCCTCAAGCGCTCGTCATTGCCGTAGCGGCCGCCGATGCAGTGCAGCTCATCGGAATGCCCGAAGGCCGCATCCCGCTGGCCGAAGCTGTTGTTTATCTGGCGACAGCCCCGAAATCGAATGCCGCCTATTCCGCTTTGGATGCCGCGATAGCCGATGTGCGTGCAGGCAAGATTGGCCGGGTGCCCAAGCCGCTTCGCGATGCTCACTATCCGGGTGCCAAACGTCTCGGCCACGGAAAGGGGTATCGCTACTCTCACGATTCTGAGTTTGGAGTGGTGAAGCAGGAGTACCTTCCCGATGTCTTGAAAGGCACCGAGTATTACACTCCGACGAACAACGGCAACGAACGCGAAGTTTCTGCCCGGCTCGTCAAACTGCGAGAGATTATTCGCGGCGAATAGCTGCCTCAACTCGCTCTCCGGCTCGGTGTGGCGAGTCGTGGCCTGCAGGGTGCTGCCGTGATAGAGTTACACGTCCCAACGATACGGTTTCGGCGCGCGGCTGCAATGAAATCGAATATCGCGGAACATCGGTCTGTAGCCGACCAGGTTCCCTAGGGTCATCCCTCTACTTCGTCTGGTGTGTTGTGTACGCGCGTTCGCGTGCGAGTGATCGCCAGATTGTTCTTACTTGAATCAATCGAAAAGGATCCTGTGTCTACTAAGTCACGTACCCGTAGCAAGACTCGCCTGTCGCGCGCGTTGGGCATTGCCCTCACGCCGAAGGCTGCCAAGTACCTCGAAAAGCGCCCCTATGCTCCCGGTGAGCACGGCCGCACCAAGCGCAAGCAGGACAGTGACTATGCTGTTCGTCTTCGCGAGAAGCAGCGTCTGCGTGCCCAGTACGGCATTCGTGAAGCTCAGCTGAAGATTCAGTTCGAGGAAGCTCGCAAGACCGCTGGCCTGACCGGTGAGAACCTGGTTGAGCAGCTCGAAATGCGTCTCGACGCTCTGCTCGTTCGTTCGGCAATCGCTCGCACGACCGCACAGGCTCGTCAGATGATCGTTCACCGCCACATCTTGGTTGATGGCCAGCTCGTCGACCGTCCCTCGTTCCGCGTTAAGCCGGGACAGCTCATGCACGTCAAGGCTCGCAGCGAAGGCATGGAAATCTTCCAGGTCGCCGCAGCTGGCGGACACGTGGATGTTCTTCCTAAGACTCCTGGTTACCTCGAAGTTGAAATCGACAAGCTGCAGGCACGTCTCGTACGTCGCCCCAAGCGCGCCGAGGTTCCCGTGACCTGTGAAGTTCAGCTCGTTGTTGAGTACTACGCAGCACGCTAACTATTGAAAGAAAGGGCCGGAGCTTTTGCTCCGGCCCTTTCTTGGTTTACGGCGGAGTTCGGCACGAATGTCGAATACCGTGTACTTGTACCTTTTCTTCAGATTGACGGGAGTAGCCATGACTGGTGGAGATATCGCAGGGCTCATTGCGGCCGGAGTGTTCGCAGTGCTGGTGGCATTGCTCGCTGTTCCTCTTCTCAAGCTGGGGAAGGTCTTTGACGAAACCAGCACCGCCATCCGTGGGGTGAGCGATAACCTCGATCCCATGCTGACGGAGGCCACGACAACGATTTCGGAAACTAACCGTCAAATCGCGCGCGTGGACGCCATCACTCGCAATGTGGAAGAAACGACGGGCAACATTTCTGCCCTCGTCGCCCTCGGCGCGGCCACCGTTGGCGGCCCGTTGATTAAGATCGCAGGCTTCAGCGCTGGAGTTCGGGCCGCTGTCCTGAGCCTTCGCCCTAAGCGCCGTCGCTGAGGCGTCGAAACCGCCTAAGCTAATACGGTTCGTGTTACCCCCAATCTGAAGGAGAAATCATGAAAGGCGCAGTCCTTTTCGTCGTTGGAATTGCCGTTGGGTTCGTGGCAGCACACCAAGTCGCAAAAACGCCAGAGGGAAAGCAGTTCTTCTCCGACGTTGACAGCAAAGCACGTGAGTTCACGAGTGCTGTTGTCGATGGCTATCGCGAACGCGAAGCAGAGCTTCGTGACGCCGTAGCGGATGTCGAAGAAGCAGTAGCTGACTTCTCTCAGCGTTCTAAGTAAGACCATCAGGGCCCTTGGGCCGCATCATTGAGTTCCCGGGGATCCCCATGCAAACCGCAGAAATCCAGAAACGTTGGCTGACCTATTTTGGTGAGCGTGGCCACACGATCGTTCCATCCGCATCGCTTGTTAGCGATGATCCGACACTGCTCTTTACTGTCGCAGGAATGGTTCCGTTCGTCCCCTATCTGACCGGTCTGGTCCCGGCTCCGTACGACCGTGCAACCAGCGTGCAGAAGTGCATCCGTACCCTCGACATCGAAGAGGTCGGCAAGACGCCACGCCACGGCACGTTCTTCCAGATGAATGGCAACTTCTCGTTCGGAGATTACTTCAAGAAGGAAGCCATCCAGTTTGCATGGGAATTCCTGACGCTGCCAGAAGATGAGGGCGGACTCGGTTTTCGACCTGATGACCTCTGGGTCACCGTGTACGAAGATGACGACGACGCTGTTGCATTCTGGAAAGAGACAGCAGGACTGCCGGATGAGCGCATCCAGCGACTCGGCATGGACAGCAACTATTGGTCGACCGGGCAGCCAGGGCCGGCTGGACCATGTTCGGAGATCTTCTTCGACCGTGGCCCCGCTTATGGCGCTGATGGCGGCCCGGCGACAGACGACGACCGTTATGTCGAAATCTGGAACCTCGTCTTTATGCAGTACTTGCGTGGCGAGGGTAAGGGCAAAGACTTCTCGATCCTTGGTGAGCTTCCGAAGCAAAATATTGACACTGGTATGGGGCTTGAGCGCGTCGCGTTTCTCAAGCAGGGCGTCGAGAACATGTATGAGATCGACCAGGTTCGCCCTGTCCTTGACAAGGCGGCGGAGCTAGCCGGACGCACTTACGGCGCCGACCACGAGGCTGATGTCCGGCTGCGTGTAGTCGCTGACCACGTGCGCTCCAGCCTCATGCTCATTTCTGATGGCGTAACACCCGGCAACGAAGGCCGTGGGTACGTGCTGCGTCGTCTGCTCCGTCGCACGGTGCGCGCGATGCGACTTTTGGGCGTCGAAGGCACCACGTTCGCAGAGCTCTTCCCGGCATCCCGCGATGCCATGAAGGCGGCGTACCCCGAAGTATCGAAAGACTACGATCGCATCTCGCGGATCGTGCTCGCCGAAGAAGACGTCTTCATGCGCACCCTCGCGAGCGGCACCACAATTCTCGACACTGCAGTAGAAAACACGAAGAAGTCAGGCGCGACTGAGCTGCCGAGCGACACCGCATTCTTGTTGCATGACACGTTCGGATTCCCCATCGACCTCACTCTGGAGATGGCTGCTGAAGCGGGGTTGAGCGTCAATCGCGATGCTTTCGACACCCTGATGAAGCAGCAGCGTGATCGCGCAAAGGCGGATGCCGGCTCAAAGAAGCAGTTCTTGGCAGACCTTTCTGTTTACGGTGCGTTCCGTGCTCTCGGCGAAACGACGTTCACCGGCTACGACACCCTGGAAACCGAGTCCAGCGTGATCGGCATCATCGTTGACGGCGTCTCAGTGAGCCGGGCCACGACGGGGCAGACGGCTGAAGTCATCCTTGCCGAGACTTCGTTGTACGCCGAGTCTGGTGGACAAGAAGCGGATGCCGGTGCCATCGTGGGCGCCAGTTTCCACCTCGAAGTTCTCGACGTGCAGCGCCCGGTTAAGGGCCTCATCAGTCACAAGGTCACCGTCACAGCCGGCGAGGTCGGAGTCGGAGATCCTGCTTCTGCGCTTGTTGACGCTGAATGGCGTCGCGGGGCGACTCAAGCTCACTCGGCTACCCACGTCATCCACGCAGCATTGCGTCAGATCTTGGGCGATGACGCTCACCAGTCTGGTTCCTACAACAAGGCCGGCTACATGCGCCTTGACTTCTCTTGGTCGCAAGCGCTGTCGGTTGAGACGAAGACCGAGATTGAAGAGGTTGCCAACACTGCAGTGCGCGACAACCTCGAGGTCTCGACGCGCATCATGGCCTTGGACGATGCCAAGGGGCTCGGCGCTATGGCGCTGTTCGGAGAGAAGTACGGCGACACAGTGCGCGTTGTCGAAATTGGCGGCCCCTGGTCGCTCGAACTCTGTGCAGGAACGCACGTTGCACGGTCATCCGAAATCGGACTGATCTCGCTGGTAGGGGAGTCGTCCGTTGGTTCGGCTAACCGGCGAATCGAATCTCTCGTAGGACTCAATGCATTCCGCAACTTCGCGACGGAACGCGCGATCGTGTCTGAACTGACGACGAACCTGAAGACTCCGCGCGAACAGCTTCCTGACCGTATCGCCGAGCTGCTGGCCAATCTGAAAGCGGCTGAGCGCAAAATTGCTCAGCTGGAGGCCGGTCAGCTGTCGCAGCGTGTTCCTGCGCTCGTGGAGACCGCTCGTGTTGCCGGATCTGTGACTGCTGTCATTGAGAATGTTGGCGAGTTGGCTTCGACCGACGATCTGCGCGGTCTTGTTCAGTCGGTGCGCGAACGGTTGGGTGCAGAGTCGGCAGTAGTCGCCCTCGCGGCCACCATCGGTGACAAGCCTGCCGTGATCGTCGCAACCAACGAGGCCTCACGGGCGCACGGCTTCAAGGCGGGCGAACTGGCCAAGGCTGCTGCTGGCGTGCTCGGCGGTGGCGGAGGCGGAAAGCCAGATATTGCTCAAGGTGGCGGTGCACACCCCGCGGCTATTCCCGACGCCCTCGCTCTCATTCTGTCGAGACTGTCGGCGTAACCGATGCGTTCGGGAACCAGAATCGGCGTAGATGTAGGCAAGGTCCGCGTCGGGGTCGCTCGCAGCGACCCTCACGGGATGCTGGCAACACCGGTCGAGACTGTTCAGCGAGCCCAGAAGAGCGTGAAGCGTATTCTCGCGCTTGCGGACGAGTATGACGCTGTCGAGTTCGTTGTCGGGCTTCCGATTGCGCTCTCTGGCCGGGATACCGCGTCGACGGGCGATGCGCGAGAGTTCGCTCAGCAACTCGCTAACAAGTCGTCGCTGCCGGTGCGACTGGTGGATGAGCGGATGACGACGATGACGGCGCAATCCGCTTTGCGTGCATCCGGTCGAACCACGAAGAATTCACGGTCGGTGGTCGATCAGGTTGCCGCCGTTATAATTTTGCAACATGCCCTCGACTTCGAGCGCTCGGCGGCCCGCCCGCCCGGAGAGCTCGTGGACCCGACGCAAGGATCCTGAATTATGGCTGACGAACCCAACTGGGAAGACATTTTCGGCGAACAACCCGCCGAGAGTGCTCCTAAGTCAGCGCGCGAGGCTGCCGCGCACGGGACCGATCGTTCCGCGGAGTCGGGCCAGCCAACTGACAGCGGCACCCCCGCCGAGCCGGCGAACTCCGCAGACCCCGCGAACCCCGCAAACCCCGCAAACCCCGCGATCCCAGAGAACCCTGTCCGGGGTTCAACGCCACCGGCGGCGAGTGGTCAGCCCATGACCCGTCGCGAGGCTCGGGCGGCGCAAGAGGCCGCGGCTGCCCGGCGGGGCGGCGATCCGCACCTTCCCGCTGTGACACAGGCGGCCCGAGAAGCCGATGCTTTCGCCACCTTTGAACAACTGACCGCCGGAACGGCAGAGTCAGGCAATGATGCCGCCGCAGTGCCCGGGGCGACGATGCCCGCGCAGGGCGATGGCGATGGAGGAGCGCCCGGTCGCAAGAAGCGTCGGTGGGGGCTCATCATCGGGCTTCCACTGCTCATCATCGCCCTCCTCGGCGCTGGAGTCGCTGCGTACGCCTGGGTCAACTACGAAGACAAAATTCGCGAAGTTCTGGGCTGGGAAATTCCCAATGACTTCGAGGGTTCGGGCAATGGCGAAGAGGTTATCGTCACAGTTAATTCGGGCGATATCGGCTCGGACATCGCTCGCAGCCTGAATGTTGCCGGCGTCACGATGAGCTTTGACGCGTTCTATGACCTCCTCTTGGCACAAGAAAGCGACCCAGCGTTCTTTCCCGGAAACTACTCGCTCCAAAAGGAGATGAGCGCGCAATCAGCTCTCGATGCGCTGCTCGATCCCGAGAATATCGTGACGGACAGGCTTCTCATCACTGAGGGCACCACGCTGCCGAATGCGCTTGAGATCATTTCTGAAACGACCGGTATTGCCTTGGCAGATCTGCAAGCGGCATCCGAAGACCTTGAGCACTTCGGGCTTCCATCGGAAGCGGTGAGTCTCGAGGGGTATCTATTCCCCGCGACGTATGAACTCGATGGCAACCAGGATCCATACGCCGTGCTCGACCTGATGGTCAACACGATGTACGAGAAGTTGGACGCCGCTGGCGTTGCTGTCGAAGATCGCTACCGGATTCTGACGATGGCTGCGCTCGTGCAACGCGAAGCCGGACCCAACACGGACGACTTCTACAAGATCGCGCGCGTCTTCTACAACCGGCTCGACCAAGACATGTTGCTGCAGTCTGATGCCACCGTCGCGTATGGCACCGGCAACCTACACACGGTGTGGACGACGGATGCCGAACGTGCGGATGCGAGCAACCCCTACAACACGTACGCGAACCCCGGCTTGCCGGTCGGCCCCATCGGCCTGCCAGGCGAACTGGCGATTGATGCGGCGCTTAACCCTGCAGAGGGAGACTGGCTCTTCTTCGTGCCGATCAACCTGGCCACGGGCGAAACAGTCTTCACGACCAACGTTGACGACCACGAAGCAGCGGCACAGCAATTGCGCGACTGGTGCGCAGCGAGTGACGAAAATGGGAGCTATTGCTAGAGAATTCTGAGGTGCCGGCTGAGGCATCCGATCGTTCGAAGCTCGCGGTACTCGGGTCGCCGATTACGCATTCCTTGAGCCCCACGATTCATCGCGCGGCGTATGAGACGCTCGGGTTCGACTGGGAGTATGACGCCGTTGAGCTGACGGGGGAGTCCCTTCCTGCGTTCTTAGGCGCGCTCGACCGGCGTTGGCGAGGTCTCTCTCTTACGATGCCCCTCAAGCGGGACGTAGTGCCCTTGCTCGATTGGGCGGATCCGCTCGTTGAGCTTGTCGGCGGAGCGAACACCGTCGTAGTGAGCGAAGGGCGCCTTCGCGGGTACAACACGGATGTCGAAGGCGCGATGCGTAGCTTTCTGGACGCGGGCCTGTCGAACTTAGATTCCGTGTGGATTTTGGGAGCAGGGGCCACTGCAGCCTCACTGCTCGTGGCATCCATTCGCATGGGCGCTCAGAGTATCGAGATTTTTGCACGCACTCCTTCGAAGGCGGAGCCGTTGAAGAAGCTCGGCGAGTCTCTTGGCGCCACCGTCACGCTGCGGCAATGGCAAGAAGCGGCCACTGCGACCACGACGCCCGACGTCATCATTACGACGGTTCCGGGAGGCGCAATGGATCTCCGTTTCGCCGAAGCTGTGCGCACCACCTCGGTGCTCTTTGATGTCGCCTACGACCCGTGGCCGAGTGATATTGCAACGAGCTGGTTCGAAGCGGACGGCACCGTAATCTCTGGGCATGATCTCTTGATTAATCAGGCGATCGCACAAGTGCGCATCTTTGCCGCCGGTACCTCCGACGTGCCACTGCCTCATGAGGCAGACGCAATCGACGCGATGCGCGCTTCAATTGAGCAGCCCGAGGGGCACAACCATCCGTAACTGACGGCGCGAAAGTGTCACCCGCTCATGTGGGAGGATTGACGCATGCTTCGATGGTTAACGGCCGGTGAATCTCACGGCCCAGAATTGGTCGCGATCCTT
This sequence comes from Salinibacterium sp. SWN248, assembly GCF_015864575.1. Taxonomy (GTDB): domain Bacteria; phylum Actinomycetota; class Actinomycetes; order Actinomycetales; family Microbacteriaceae; genus Rhodoglobus. The sequence goes on from NZ_JADYWW010000001.1 coordinate 1,688,396, forward strand.
GAGGGGATGCCGTCGGGCGTCCCCATTTCTCCTGAGCAGATTCAGGCGGATCTTGTGCGTCGCACGCTCGGCTACGGCCGGGGTGCTCGCATGAAGTTCGAGCAGGACGAGTTGACCCTCAGTGGCGGAATTCGTTTTGGCGCAACGATGGGAAGCCCCATTGCGCTGCGGATCGGCAACACTGAGTGGCCTCGCTGGGTTGATGTAATGAGCCCCGTTCCCGTCGATCCCGACACCCTGCCGAAGGGTCGCGGTGCCGCTCTCACGCGCCCTCGCCCGGGGCACGCCGACCTCGTCGGCATGCAGAAATACGACTTCGCCGAGTCCCGCAATGTTCTCGAACGGGCCAGCGCCCGCGAGACTGCAGCTCGGGTGGCGCTCGGAGCGATCGCTCGTGCCTTCTTGGGCGGGCTCGGCATCCGTTTGGTCAGTCACACCCTGTCGATCGGCACCGTTCGTTCGCCCGAGGGAAGCGCGCTCCCTGCGCCAGACGACGTCGCGACGCTCGATGCTGATCTGCTGCGCTGCTTCGACCCCGCTACCTCTGAGCGCATGGTCGCCGAAGTCGATCAGGCTCACGAGGACGGCGACACTCTTGGCGGAGTAGTCGAAGTTCTCGCCTATGGTCTTCCGCCCGGGCTCGGTTCGTACACACATTGGGATCGTCGACTCGACGCTCAGCTCTCTGCCGCGCTCATGGGTATCCAAGCTATTAAGGGTGTCGAAGTCGGCGATGGCTTCGAAACCGCTGTTCGTCGCGGTTCTGTTGCTCATGACGAACTCGTGCAAGACACGGATGGCATCTCACGATTGAGCGACCGCGCTGGCGGTATCGAAGGCGGCATGACAACCGGCACCGTTTTGCGAGTGCGCGCAGCGATGAAGCCGATCTCCACCGTGCCTCGCGCTCTGCGCACCGTCGATGTTGCGACCGGTGAAGCCGCCGTTGCTCATCATCAACGTTCAGACGTGTGCGCCGTGCCAGCAGCCGGCGTTGTTGCTGAAGCGATGGTCGCGTTGACGCTCGCTGACTCAGTACTCGAGAAGTTTGGGGGCGACTCGCTTGGTGAGACCAAGCGCAACCTCGATTCTTACCTCGCATCGATCCCAGAATCGCTCAACACCACACGGGCTTCGCGTGCTGAATGACAGCGGTGCGCTCGTCGTCATCATCGGCGCACCAGGCTCAGGTAAGACGCGCGCAGGCAAGAAGCTGGCGAAGATTCTGGATGCCCCGCTTATCGATACCGACAAAGTAGTAGTGGCCTCCCACGGACCGATTCCGGAGCTTTTCGCTGAGTTCGGCGAAGAATACTTTCGGGAACGCGAGCGTGAAGCGGTCGCCAATGCGCTGCTTGAACCTGCTGTCGTCACCCTGGGCGGGGGAGCAGTGCTTAATTTCGACACGCAGGCTGACCTCGCTTCGCACCGTGTTGTCCAACTGACCATGTCAAAAGCTGCGGCTCGGCTTCGAATCGCCGGCAGCAAGCGCCCTCTGGCAAAGAACGCGGACGAGTGGGAGAAACTCGTTGACGCTCGCCGCCCCATTTACGACGAGCTTTCGTCGCTCACGATCGATACCTCACTGAAGCCAATGGAAAAAGTTGCGCGCGAGATCGCCGACTGGTTGGGAACCCAACAACAATGACTGAAACCACGATCATCCCGGTCGCCGGGACCAATCCTTACGACGTTCTTGTCGGCCACGGTTTGTTGCCGAAACTTGCGGAACAGCTTGGTACCCGCGTCGCGAAGGTGCTCATCATCCACCCGGCGACGCTTGGCGCGCGCGCAAACGCGCTGCGCGACTCGCTCTCCGAGAAGTACGAAGTGCTTCTTGCCGAGGTTCCGGATGCCGAAGATGCGAAGCGAATCGAAGTTGCCGCATTCTGCTGGCAGATCATGGGCCAGACCGATTTCACGCGCACGGACGCCGTCATCGGGTTCGGCGGCGGGGCATCAACCGACCTCGCGGGCTTTGTCGCTGCGACGTGGTTGCGCGGCGTGAAGCTTATTCAGTGCCCGACGAGCGTCGCCGGAATGGTTGATGCTGCCGTCGGTGGTAAGACGGGTATCAACACCGCTGAGGGCAAGAACCTTGTGGGCGCCTTTTATGCGCCGAGCGCGGTTGTTGCCGACCTCGATGTTCTTGACGATCTTCCTCGCAATGAGGTTTTGGCTGGCTTCGCGGAAATCGTGAAGTGTGGCTTCATCGGTGAGCCCGAGATCCTCGACCTGATCGAAGCCGATGTGGATGCTGTGACTGATCCGCACTCGGAGTCGTTCCGTCGTGTCGTTGAGCTCTCGATCGGGCTCAAGGCCCGGGTCGTTGGCGAAGACTTTATGGAGAAGGGCCTGCGCGAGACGCTCAATTACGGCCACACTCTTGGCCATGCAATCGAGCATGCCGAACGTTACCGCTGGCGCCACGGTGCCGCAGTGTCGGTCGGAATGGTGTTCGCTGCCGAACTTGCGCATCTTGCGGGTTCGTTGAGTTCAGACGTGGTGGACCGTCACCGCAGCATCCTGCAGTCGCTGAGTCTTCCCATTGATTACCCGCTCGGCCGCTGGAACACGCTGCTCGCCACGATGCAGCGTGACAAGAAGGCGCGTGCCGGCATGATTCGCTTTGTCGTGCTCGACTCCGTTGGTCATACGTCGATGCTCAATGGTCCCGACGAAGCCATGCTCTACTCCGCCTACCAAGAAGTCGGGGTCTAGCGGGTCATCCTCGCTAGAGTGGAGCGGTGACTACAGTATTCGTGCTCAACGGGCCCAACCTCGGTCGGCTCGGCAGCAGAGAACCCGATGTCTATGGCGGGGGAACGCTCGTCGACTTGAGCGCCGAGCTTGACGCTCACGCGCTGACGTTGCCCAACGCGGCATCCATTGTTCTCGATTTTCGCCAGACCGACAGCGAGACCGAACTCATTTCCTGGCTTCATGAAGCTGTGGATGCGGGTGCTCCCGTCATCATGAACCCCGCGGCGTTCACTCACTATTCGTATGCGCTTCGGGATGCTGCAGCTCAAGTGTCAGGCGCTGGACTGCCTCTGGTTGAGGTCCACATCACGAACCCACACACTCGCGAAGAGTTCCGTCACACCAGCGTGATCTCGGGAGTTGCCACCGGAGTGATCGCCGGCTTCGGTTTTGAGTCCTATATTCTTGCCCTCGACGCGGTTGCTCGACGACTCAGTTAGACTCGAACGTTGGTTTTTGTCGCTAGTCGACTCAATCGCGCTTTTGCTCGTTAACAGAAACGGATTTACGCATGGCCTCTACCGCTGACATCAGGAACGGCGTCGTTCTCAACATGGACGGTGGATTGTGGACCGTTATCGAGTTCCAACACGTCAAACCCGGCAAGGGTGGTGCTTTTGTTCGCACCAAGGTGAAGAACGTTCGCTCGGGTAAGACCGTAGACCGCACGTTCAACGCCGGCGCCAAGATCGAAACCGAAACCGTTGACCGTTCCGAGTTCCAGTACCTGTACAAGGATCTCGAAAACTTCGTGTTCATGAACACGAGCGACTACGACCAGATCACCTTGAGCGAGACTGCCGTTGGCGATGCTGCGAACTTCATGCTGGAAAACCAGAATGTCGTTATCGCGCTGCACAACGGTGAGCCGCTCTATGTAGAGCTTCCGGCATCCGTAGTTCTTGAAATCACGTACACCGAGCCTGGCCTTCAGGGCGACCGTTCCACCGGTGGCAGCAAGCCCGCCACCGTTGAGACTGGATACCAGATTCAGGTTCCGCTGTTCGTTGAACAGGGCACTCGCGTCAAGGTTGATACTCGTGACGGCAGCTACCTCGGTCGCGTGAACGACTAAATGGGGGCCCGCAGCAAGGCGCGTAAGCGCGCGCTTGACGTCATGTACGGCGCGGATGTCCGCGGTGAGAGTATCAATGCAGCTCTCGCGGCCGAATCTTCGCGCGCAATGAGTGAACCCGCCCGTGCAACAGCATGGGCTTATGCCCAAGACATCGTCGTGGGCATCACCGAGCACGGTGAAGAGATCGATGAACTCATCGAAACTTATTCGCAGGGGTGGCCTTTGAACCGCATGCCTGCGGTTGACCGTGCTCTGCTCCGCATTGGTCTGTGGGAGATCATGTACAACGATGAGGTCCCGACGGGTGTCGCGATCTCCGAGGCTGTTGAATCAGCAAAAGTGCACTCGACCGAAGACTCCGCCGGATTCATCAATGGTTTGCTCGGTCGCATCGCGGCCAGCACCGAATAGTTCGACTTATGTGACGTAGCGTTACGCCTTTGCGTGACGCTACGTTACGACCTCGCTGGCCAGCGCTTTCGCGCGGCCCTAGCGTTCAGGGATGAGTTCTTCCTCCCTTCGCGACAGCACGGCTGCCGATGCGCTGTCTGTCTCCATTCACGACCTTTCGCGCCGCTTTGGCGACCGTGTGGTCTTGAGCGAACTCTCACTCGAGATCGCAGCAGGAGAGATTGTCGCGCTGATTGGCCCGTCTGGTTGCGGTAAATCAACGCTGCTACGCCACATCGGTGGCTTGGATAGCCCTACCGGTGGCTCAATCGCTATCGGAGGCACTCCCGTCACTGGGCTGGATGCTCGCTCCGCGATCGCCTTCCAGGAACCTCGCCTTCTTCCATGGTGCTCCATCACCCGCAACGTCGAGGTGGGGCTCCCGCGCGGTAAGCGCGCCCACGACGATCGGGACCGGGTTGCCGCACTGCTTGAGCTGGTGAAACTTTCCTCGTCGGCCCATCTGCGTCCCCGGGAAATCTCCGGTGGTATGGCCCAGCGTGTGTCGTTGGCGCGGGCATTGGCTCGTCGTCCTGGCGTACTTCTGCTCGATGAGCCGTTTGGTGCTCTCGACGCTCTGACTCGCCTGTCAATGCAGGACCTGCTCCTTGATCTCCACGCCGCAGAGCCCGCGACGATCGTCATCGTCACTCACGATGTCGATGAGGCCCTGTATCTCGCCGACCGCGTGATTCTGCTTGGCGCAATTGACGCCGAGGAGAACGCCGCTCAGGCGAGCATCCGCTCCACCGTCGTCGTGCCAGGGGTTCGCCCGCGCGACCGGGGAAGCGGAGATCTTGCCGAACTACGGGCTGAGCTGCTCGAAGGGCTCGGCGTTCCCACCCATCACCTCGCGGCGCGCTAGCGTCCGCTGACCTTTTCCACCATCCATTCTCATTTCTCTCCCCTGAAGGAAACAATGTCTCCCCGTTCTCGTATCGCTTCTGTTGCCGCCGGTGTTCTTGTTCTCGCTCTTGGCGTCTCGGGCTGCGTGGAAGGTGAAGGCTCGTCGCTCTCGCCCGATGCCCCTGACTCTGCCGCCGGCTGGAGCAGTGACCAACTCACGGTCGACTTCGCAACGTACAACCCACTCAGCCTCATCATCAAAGAAGAGGGCTGGCTAGAAGAGACGCTTGGCGACGACGTTGAAGTCACTTGGATTCAGTCATCAGGCTCCGCCGCAGCCAACGATGCGCTTCGCTCCGGCTCACTCGATGTCGGGTCAACGGCTGGTTCCGCTGCCCTCTTGGCGCGAGCCAATGGTTCGCCAATCAAGACGATTGATGTCTACTCGCAGCCCAACTGGTCGGCAATCGTTGTTGCCGCCGATTCGGACATTCAGTCGGCTGAGGACCTTCGCGGCAAGAACATTGCGGCCAATGCGGGAACCGACCCATATTTCTTCCTGCTCCAGACTCTTGCGGAGGCCGGTATCGGCCTCGACGAGGTTACGATCACGCAGCTTCAGCACGCTGATGGAAAGACCGCGCTCGAAGCGGGAACTGTAGATGCGTGGGCCGGGCTCGATCCACTCATGAGCGCATCCGTCGTCAACGCAGGTTCGCGCATCGTTTACGACAATCCTGATTTCAATAGCTATGGCTTCCTGAACGCTACAGAGAGCTTCCTCGAGACATCACCTGACCTCGCGCAGCTCGTCGTTGATGCGTATGAGAAGGCGCGTCAGTGGGCCGCCGATAGCCCGGATGACGCTGCAGCGATCTTCGCGGATGTCGCCGGCATCGATCTCCCCATTGCCAACTCTGTGCTGCTGGAGCGCACGAATCTCGCGATCGACCCCGCGCCCGGCCAGAAGCAGCTCGACGTTCTGAATGTCATTGGTCCGATCTTCGTTGACTCAGGTGCCGTTGCGGAGCAGTCGCAAATCGATGACGCTCTCGCGTCGCTCTTCGAGACAACGTATGTCGACGCTGCGGACCCGAGTCGTGTCAGTGAATAGCGGAACACCGGTGCTCGAGCGGCCTCTGGTCGACGACGCAGTGGGCACCCCGGTGCCCACTGCGTCGGCGCTACCACGGCCGCCACGCCGTTGGGTGCGGGCCACCATCCTCGGCGCAGTGATTCCCATCGCCGTGATCGTTCTCTGGCAAGCTATCGCAACGTCCGGCTTGGTGCCGAGCTACCGGCTTCCGACGCCGCTCAGCGTGTGGGCCGCGGGAGTCGATCTCTACGAGCGCGGAGTGCTTTACCAACACATCGCGATCTCCACGCAGCGCGTGCTGCTGGGGTTCGGAATTGGAGCCATCGTCGGACTGGCGCTTGCTTCGATTGTCGGGCTCTCGGCGCGGGCGTCCGAACTCTTCGCACCGACTCTGGGCGCATTGCGGGCCGTGCCGTCTCTGGCCTGGGTGCCGCTTCTTGGGCTCTACCTCGGTCTCAACGAAGACTCGAAGGTGGCTCTCGTCGCTATCGGAGCGTTCTTTCCGGTCTACACGACGGTCGCCCCAGCCCTTCGGCATGTGGATGCTCATTTGGTCGAGCTGGGGCGCAGCTACGGCTACTCCGGTCCGGCGTTGCTGAGCCTCGTGCAGTTGCCCGCCGTAGTTCCCGCCGTTATTTCATCGCTACGCCTTGCGCTAGCCCAAGCGTGGCTCTTCTTGGTCGCGGGGGAGTTGCTTGGCGCCTCGCTCGGGCTGGGGTTCTTGCTCGTGGATTCGCAACAAAATGGCCGAATAGATCGACTGTTTCTCACGATCATCCTGCTCGGCATTCTGGGCAAGGGAACCGATGGAGCGGTTGGTTTACTCGAACGGTTCTTACTGAAGCGTTGGGGGTCGTAGCGCTGCCGCGAGCGCGGTATAGTCGGTGAAACAGATTTCCTTTAAATTCCGTCCAGAGAGGCGGGGAAGGAGGTCAGAATGTCTGTACGCACCGTCTTGCAGCATGCTGATATCACCCGAGCGTTGACTCGGATTTCCCATGAAATCCTTGAGTCCAATCGCGGTTCCGACGATCTCGTCATTCTCGGTATTCCTACGCGTGGGGTGACCCTCGCTAAGCGGATTGCGGCGATCATCCAGTCGGTCGACTCCACGTCCGTGACGTCAGGTGTACTCGACGTCACGATGTACCGCGATGATCTGGCCCAGAATCCCACTCGAGCAACTGGCCCGACCGACATTCCTGCGGGCGGCATTGACGGCAAGACCGTCGTACTAGTCGACGATGTGTTGTATTCCGGGCGCACCATCCGTGCGGCACTCGATGCTCTGGGCGATCTCGGCCGCCCTCGCGCTGTGCGGCTCGCGGTTCTGGTCGATCGTGGCCACCGGGAATTTCCGATCCGGGCCGACTTTGTGGGCAAAAACCTGCCGAGCTCCATGGAGGAGCGTATTAACGTGCGCCTTGAAGAGACCGACGGATCGGATGAGGTGACGATCGGATGAGGCACCTACTCAGCACCCAGGGTCTGCCCCGCGACGAAGCTATTGCGATTCTCGATGTCGCCGAAGATATGGCAGCCGTCTCCGAGCGCGAAGTGAAGAAGCTTCCGACGCTGCGCGGCAAGACCGTGATCAACCTCTTTTTTGAAGACTCAACGCGCACGCGCATCTCGTTCGAAGCGGCGGCGAAGCGACTGAGCGCCGATGTCATCAACTTTGCGGCCAAGGGATCGAGCGTCTCCAAGGGGGAGAACCTCAAGGACACCGCTCAGACTCTCGCTGCCATGGGAGCCGATGCGGTCGTCGTTCGACACTGGGCATCCGGCGCTCCGAAGACCTTGGCCGATGCTGGCTGGATCGATGCCGGAATTGTGAACGCCGGTGACGGCACGCATGAGCATCCGACTCAGGCTCTGCTCGACGCGTTCACGATTCGTCGTCGTCTTCACGGGGCTGCTGCTCGGGGCAAAGGTTTGGACGGCGTGACCGTCACGATCGTGGGAGATATCGTTCACTCTCGAGTGGCACGCTCGAACGTGTGGTTGCTCACAACGCTTGGCGCTCACGTGACGCTCGTCGCCCCGGCGACTCTTCTTCCCGTGAACATCAGCGGTTGGCCTGTTGAGGTCTCCTATGACCTTGACCACGCGATCGCCCAGGGCCCCGACGTCATCATGATGTTGCGAGTGCAGGCCGAGCGCATGAAAGCAGCATTCTTCCCCAACGCACGCGAGTATTCACGGCAATGGGGTCTCAATGATGAACGGATGGCGGCCCTGCCAACAAGTAGCATGGTTATGCACCCTGGGCCGATGAACCGCGGCCTAGAAATCTCGGCTGGAGCCGCGGATTCGCCACAATCGACAGTGCTCGAGCAAGTGTCGAATGGCGTCTCGGTCAGAATGTCGGTGCTGTATCACTTGCTGTCCGGAGCTGTGGAGCGGTGAGCGCGGGATTTATGCCTGCCGCCCCTGATTGCGTACTAATCCAGAGAAGAGGACTCTCGTGAGTATAAGAATCGTTAACGCCACGCTGCCCAACGGTGAGCGCGCCGACTTCACGATTGAGCGCGGCGTTTTCACCGACGCGACATCCGCTGATCGCACGATTGATGCCTCAGGCCTGCAGGCCCTGCCCGGACTTGTTGATCTCCACACTCACTTGCGTGAACCTGGCTTCGAGCAGAGCGAAACGGTGCTTTCGGGCAGTCGTGCTGCTGCGATGGGCGGCTTCACCGCCGTCTTCGCCATGGCCAACACCATGCCGGTTCAAGACACCGCTGGAGTTGTTGAGCAGGTTCAGTCGCTCGGTATTGATCACGGGTACGCGACTGTGCGCCCCATCGGCGCCGTCACCGAAGGGCTTGACGGCGTCAAGCTTTCGGAGATCGGTGCCATGGCCAATTCGCGAGCCGGCGTGCGCGTTTTCTCCGATGATGGCAAGTGCGTTCACAACGCGTTGCTCATGCGTCGCGCGCTCGAATATGTGAAGACGTTTGACGGTGTTGTCGCTCAGCATGCTCAGGAGCCGACGCTCACTGTTGATGCGCAAATGAACGAGGGCGCAGTATCCAGTGAGCTTGGTCTTGCGGGCTGGCCTGCCGTCGCAGAAGAGTCGATCATCGCGCGCGACGTGCTCCTCGCCGAGCATGTGGGGGCACGCCTCCATATCTGTCACCTGTCGACCGCTGGCTCGGTTGACGTCATCCGCTGGGCTAAGGCTCGCGGAATTGCTGTGACGGCAGAAGTGACGCCTCACCACCTGCTTCTCACTGAGGAACTTGTGCGCGGCTACGACGCTCGCTTCAAAGTGAACCCGCCTCTGCGTCGTGACGAAGACGTTCACGCGCTTCGTGCCGCTCTCGCCGACGGAACCATTGACATCGTCGCTACCGACCACGCACCGCATCCGCCAGAGGCAAAAGAGTGCTCGTGGGCAGAAGCTGCGTTTGGCATGGTCGGTCTTGAATCCGCTCTCAACGTTGTTCAGCAGGCTGTCGTCGATACTGGCCAGTTGAACTGGACGGATGTCGCCCGCGTTCTTTCGCAGAAGCCGGCCGAGATCGGTCGCCTCGACGGCTACGCGACCCCGTTCGCTCTCGGCTCGGCCGCGAATCTCGTGCTGCTCGACCCGAGCGCACGGTCTACGTTCTCGACCGAATCCCTGCGGGGCAAGAGCACGAACTCGCCCTACCTAGGCCGCGAACTCCCTGGCCGAGTGATGACCACCATCCACAACGGCTACGAAACCGTTCGCGATGGCGACGTCGTCGATGCGACTGAGGTCGCTCAGCAGGCCAGACTGGCTGAAAGCGAGGCAGCGAATGTCTAAAGACGTCTCACTGCTCATCGTGATCGGCATCCTGGTTATCTTGCTGGCACTCATGGTTGCTGGCTGGTATTCACGAAAGCGACGACAGGCTCACATCGGGCTCCCGGTTGCACCGCCGGCTGACCTAGCCGACACTGACCTGCGGTTTAGCGGCAAGTACGTATCGACCACGGTTGCCGGCGATCAGCTCAACCGTGTGAACGTGCACGGCCTGGGATTCCGGGCGAACTGTTTGCTCGAAGTGCATTCCGAAGGCATCGTCGTCTCGCGCGCGGGATCAGACGATCTCTGGCTTGCTCGTGACACAGTGCGCGGCATTTCCCGCGCTACCTGGACCATCGACCGTGTGGTCGAAAACAACGGATTGCAGGTGATCGAGTGGACGCTCGATGGCACTGCAGTCGATAGTTATTTCCGAATGGACGACCCCGAGACGTGTGAACGCGCTCTCGATACAGTCGTCGGCAATGAAAGGCAGTCCCTGTGACTTTTGAACCTGCAGTGCTCGTCCTTGAAGATGGCACACGCTATCTCGGTCAGGCCTACGGCGCCCGCGGTCAACGCCTCGGCGAGGTAGTCTTCGCCACCGGCATGACCGGCTACCAAGAGACGATCACCGACCCCAGCTATGCGGGCCAGATCGTTGTCATGACGGCACCGCACATCGGCAACACCGGTGTGAATGATGAAGACCCTGAATCCTCACGAATTTGGGTCTCCGGTTTCGTCGTGCGCGATGCGAGCCGCGTGGTGTCGAACTACCGTGCCGATGGATCGCTGGATGACGACCTCGTCACCCAGAACATCGTCGGCATCAGCGGCGTCGATACCCGCGCGATCACCCGTCGCTTGCGCGACTCCGGCTCCATGCGCGGAGGAATCTTCTCCGGCGCGGATGCTGAACTCAGCGACGCCGAGCAACTTGCCGCGGTCACCGCCGCAGCACAGATGAGCGGCCAAAGCCTGTCGTCTGAAGTGTCGACATCTGAGGCCTACGTTGTTGCCGCAGTGGGGGAGAGCATCGGCCGCTTGGCTGTTCTTGACCTCGGAGTGAAGACGTCAACGCTCAACTACCTCGCCGAGCGAGGCTTCGACGTTCATGTGCTGCCCCAGACCGTTACTTTCGACGAGCTGCTGTCGATCGAGCCGGTCGCCGTCTTCTACTCGAACGGACCAGGCGACCCGTCGGCATCCGACGCTCACGTTGCACTCCTCACAGAGGTGCTCAAGAAAGGGCTTCCTTTCTTCGGTATCTGTTTCGGCAACCAGCTTCTCGGTCGCGCACTCGGCTACGGCACCTACAAGCTGCCGTTTGGCCACCGCGGAATAAACCAGCCCGTCATCGATGTGCAGACGCAGCGCACCGAGATCACCGCCCACAATCACGGCTTTGCCGTTGATGCTCCGGTCGGCGAGATCAGCCAATCACCGGCAGGTTTTGGCCGCGTCGAGGTCAGTCACGTCAACCTCAACGACAACGTTGTTGAAGGACTTCGAGCCCTCGATATCCCCGCATTTTCTGTGCAGTACCACCCCGAGGCGGCCTCAGGCCCCCACGACGCCAATTACCTTTTCGACAGGTTCCGCGACCTTGTCCTCAAGAACGCAAAGGACAGCAAGTAATGCCCAAGAGAGAAGACATTTCCTCGGTACTGGTCATCGGCTCCGGCCCGATCGTTATCGGTCAGGCCGCAGAGTTCGACTACTCCGGAACGCAAGCCTGCCGCGTACTGCGGGAAGAGGGCATCCGAGTCATCCTGGTGAACTCGAACCCGGCCACAATCATGACTGACCCCGATTTCGCCGATGCAACCTACATCGAACCGATCACGTGGGAAGTCATCGAGTCGATCATTGCCAAGGAGCGTCCGGATGCGCTGCTGCCGACATTGGGTGGCCAGACCGCTCTCAACGCAGCGATCGAGCTCGACGCTCACGGCATCCTCGAGAAGTACAACGTCGAACTGATCGGCGCCAACCTCGAAGCGATCAACCGTGGTGAAGATCGCCAGATCTTCAAGCAGCTCGTGATCGATTGTGGGGCCGAGGTCGCGAAGTCCTACATCGCGCACACGGTTCCTGAGGCGGTTGAGTTCGCCGAGGATCTCGGATACCCACTCGTGATCCGCCCCTCCTTCACGATGGGCGGCCTCGGCTCGGGCTTCGCGTATTCACGTGAGGAACTGATCCGGATGGTCACCGACGGCTTGCACCAGAGCCCCACGACCGAGGTGTTGCTCGAAGAGAGCATCCTGGGCTGGAAAGAGTACGAGCTCGAGCTCATGCGCGACACGTCAGACAACACCGTTGTCGTGTGTTCGATCGAGAATGTTGACCCGGTCGGTGTTCACACCGGCGACTCGATCACGGTGGCTCCGGCGCTCACGCTGACCGACCGCGAGTACCAGAACCTTCGCAATATCGGCATCGACATCATCCGAGCGGTTGGCGTCGACACCGGCGGCTGCAACGTTCAGTTCGCTATCGATCCCGCTACCGGGCGAGTGATCGTCATCGAGATGAACCCCCGCGTTTCGCGGTCGAGCGCTCTGGCGTCGAAGGCAACGGGCTTCCCGATCGCCAAGATCGCGGCCAAGCTCGCCATCGGCTACCGTCTCGATGAGATCCCCAATGACATCACGAAGGTCACTCCGGCGAGCTTTGAACCGACCCTCGACTACGTCGTGGTCAAGGTTCCGCGGTTCGCGTTTGAGAAGTTCCCGGCGGCAGACACCCGCCTCACGACCACGATGAAATCGGTCGGTGAGGCCATGGCAATCGGTCGCAATTATTCGACCGCTTTGCAAAAGGCTCTTCGTTCACTCGAAAAGCGCGATTCGAGCTTCCATTGGAAGGGCGAAGTCGGCGACAAGGCTGAACTATTGGCGCTGTCGTCCATTGCGACCGATGGTCGTATCGTCACGGTGCAGCAGGCGATGCGCGCTGGCGCCACGACCGAAGAGGTCTTCGAGGCCACCAAGATTGACCCGTGGTTTGTCGATCAGATCGCTCTCATCAACGAAGTTGCGGTTGACATTGCGGATGCCGCAGAGCTGTCAGCCGCATTGCTCACGCACGCCAAGAACCACGGTTTTAGTGACGCGCAAATCGCTGAGCTTCGGGGGACCACTGAGGCAGAGGTTCGCGACCTGCGTTGGGGACTCGATGTGCGCCCCGTCTTCAAGACGGTCGACACGTGTGCCGGAGAGTTCCCGGCTCTCACCCCGTACCACTACTCAAGCTACGACTCCGAGACTGAAGTTGCCCCGAGCGATAAGACGAAGGTCATCATTCTTGGTTCCGGCCCGAACCGTATCGGTCAGGGAATTGAGTTTGACTACTCGTGTGTTCATGCCTCGTTCGCCCTCTCTGATGCGGGCTACGAGACCATCATGATCAACTGCAACCCCGAGACGGTCTCGACTGACTACGATACGAGTGACCGTCTCTACTTTGAGCCGCTCACGCTCGAAGACGTGCTCGAGATCGTCCACGCGGAAAGCCAGAGTGGCGAACTCCTCGGAGTGATCGTGCAGCTTGGTGGCCAGACGGCACTTGGTCTTGCTCAGGGGCTCAAGGATGCCGGCATCCCGATTTTGGGAACAACGCCCGAGGCGATCGACCTTGCCGAGGAACGTGGTTTGTTCTCCACGATTCTCGACAACGCCGGGCTGCTCGCACCCAAGAACGGCACTGCCACGAACCAGACCGAAGCGATTGAAATCGCCGAACACATTGGGTTCCCGGTTCTCGTTCGTCCCTCGCACGTTCTTGGTGGGCGTGGCATGGAGATCATCTATGACTCCGAGGCTCTCGCCGACTACTTCGAACGGGTTCGCGATGTCGTCATCATTTCGCCGAGCTCACCGTTGCTCGTCGATCGGTTCCTCGATGACGCAATTGAGATCGATATCGACGCGATTTACGACGGCACTGAGCTCTACGTCGGCGGCATCATGGAACACATCGAAGAAGCTGGCATTCACTCCGGCGACTCTGCCTGCACCCTTCCTTCGGTCACTCTTGGCCGCGACGTGCTCAAGCGCGTGCGGGAAGCAACCCTCGCTATCGCGGAAGGCGTCGGCGTGCGCGGCTTGCTGAACGTGCAGTTCGCGATCGGTCAGGGCATCCTTTACGTGCTTGAAGCCAACCCGCGTGCCAGCCGCACGGTTCCCTTCGTCTCGAAGGCGCTCGGGATTCCACTCGCGAAGGCTGCGGCTCTCGTCATGGCCGGTTCAAGCATCCGCCAACTCGTCGACAGCGGACTGCTGCCGATTCTTGACGGCTCGCAAGTACCGTCGACGTCACCGGTCTCGGTGAAAGAAGCGGTACTTCCGTTCCGACGCTTCCGCACCGTTGAGGGCCAAGTCGTTGACTCGGTGCTCGGCCCGGAGATGCGTTCCACCGGTGAGGTTATGGGTATCGACTCGAACTTCCCCAAGGCATTCGCCAAGAGCCAAGAGGCCGCGTACGGCGGGCTGCCCGACAGCGGGTCGGTATTCGTGTCGGTTGCTGACCGCGATAAGCGTGCCGTCATTCTGCCGGTTCTGCGCCTTAGCCAGCTGGGCTTCACGATTCTCGCCACCGAAGGCACCGCCGAGATTCTCGCGCGCAACGGCATCGAGGCTCAGGTCGTGCGCAAGTACTTCATGGGCCAGGAAGCAAATGCTGCTGAACCGTCGATCGTTGAAATGATCAACGACGGCAAGGTGGATGTCGTGATCAATACGCCAAGCGGACGCAGTGCGCGTGCCGATGGCTACGAGATCCGCACCGCGACAGTCGCCGCCGACAAGCCGATCTTCACGACCATGGCCCAGCTTGCGGCCGCTGTTGCGTCGTTTGAAGCTATTCGCGACGGCTTTGATGTGCGTTCGCTTCAGGACTACGCCTTGGATCGTGCCGCCGAGCTCGAGAAGGTAGCCAACAATGCCTAGTTTCTCCTCACGGCTTGCGCAGACCTTCGAAGAGTTCGGGGGAGTGTGCATGGGAGTGGACCCGCATCCGTTCCTTCTCGAAAGCTGGGGCCTCTCCAACGACGCCCACGGCGTGCGCGAATTCGCCCTCCGTGCGGTGGATGCTGCCGCCGGCAACGTGGGAATGATCAAGCCCCAAGTCGCTTTCTTCGAACGCTTCGGGTCTGCGGGTTACGCGATTCTCGAGGAGTCTTTTGCCCTGGCGCGCTCCGCCGGATTGCTTGTGATTGCCGATGTGAAGCGTGGCGACCTGTCGTCGTCCGTCGATGCTTATGGGCAAGCCTGGCTGACGCCGGGCTCACCCCTGGAGGCCGACGCAATGACTGCCGTGGCCTATCAAGGAGTTTCGGAGCTGTCTGGGCCATTCGAACTTGCTCGCTCAGCGGGCAAAGGAATCTTCGTGCTGGCAGCAACCTCTAACGCTTCGGCGCACAGCATCCAATCGGCGCGAATCGCTGAAGGTGAACACGCGGGCGCGACTGTCGCCGCTAGTGTCGTGCGCGATGTGGCGGCCCTCAATACCGAAAGCGGGCTTGGATCGTTTGGTGTCGTAATCGGTGCCACCGTCGATGTTGCCGACTACGGCATCCGCAACGGTGAACTGGTTGACTTGCCCATTCTTGCTCCAGGGTTCGGCGCTCAAGGGGCGCAGGTCGAGCAGGCCCGCGAACTGTACGGCGATGCCGTCGCGAATACGATCGTGACCGTTTCCCGCAGTGTGCTGCAAGAGGGTGCCAGTCAGATTCCGGCAGAGCTTCGATCGCTGCGCTCGCAACTTCGTGAGCAGGTTCGCTAATGGGACCTCGCCCGGAGCCACCCGCCGTTGACCGTGCAGCGGCATCGCGCGCGGCAATTGCAGCGCGACGCGCCCGGGCTTCTGTCAAACGTGAAGTTGCTGAGCGCGCTCGGACAGCGCTCAGTGTTGCCCGCACAGCGTGGGCTCAGCCCGACAGCGCAGAAGCTCGACTGCTCGTGCGCGAACTGCTGATGAGCGTTCCCTCTCTCGGGCCAACCCGGGTCGAATCGATCATGGCCGATCTGGCAATCGCCGATCGCAAACGGGTCGGTGGCCTCGGTCCGAAGCAGCGTGAACGCCTCACAAATTACTTGTCAGAGCGGCAGGGGCCCGAGCCAACACGACTCGTGGTCTTAGCTGGCCCGACCGCTGTCGGCAAAGGTACCGTCTCCAGTTTTATCCGCGACAACCACCCCGATGTGCTGCTGAGCGTGTCAGCGACTACTCGTAAGCCCCGTCCGGGCGAGGTCAACGGTGTTCACTACTATTTCGTGACCGACGACGAGTTTGACTCTATGATCGCGAATAATGAGTTGCTGGAGTGGGCGGTAGTCCATAACTCCTACCGTTACGGCACTCCACGACCCCCGATCGATGTCGCCCTCTCTGAGGGAAAGCGCGTGATGTTGGAGATTGATTTGCAGGGTGCACGATCGGTGCGCAAGGTTATGCCCGAGGCACTTTTGGTCTTTCTTTTGCCGCCAACCTGGGAAGAATTGGTGCGCCGCTTGATCGGTCGCGGCACCGAGGATGCCGCAGAACAGAGCCGTCGTTTGGAGACCGCCAAGGTCGAAATGGCGGCCCAAGAAGAGTTCGATGTGAGAGTCGTGAACACAGAAGTAAGCCAAGCGGCTCAAGAAGTCGTAGAATTGATGGATGCGCCCGCTGGCGCGACCACTTCCGACTCCAAGGAGCACCCTCATGGCTGACAAGAACTCGGGCATCATTGATCCCCCCATCGACGAACTGCTGTCGAAGGTTGACTCCAAGTACCAGCTCGTTATCTTCGCTTCGAAGCGCGCTCGCCAGATCAACGACTACTACGCTGACCTCCACGAAGGCAGCCTGTTCGACAACGTCGGACCGCTCGTAGATTCCACGATCGACGACAAGCCGCTCTCCGTTGCTCTCCACGAGATCAACGAAAACAAGCTCGAGCTCAAGCGCCTCAGCAACGAATAGAACCTTTCGGTGGCCGCGCTCAACATTGTCGTCGGGATATCCGGCGGAATAGCTGCCTATAAGGCGGTGTCCATTGTGCGTGAGCTGGTGCTCGCGGGCCACGACGTTCATGTCGTGGCCACGAGCAACGCTCTCAAATTCGTGGGTCTTCCCACCCTTGAGGCCATAAGCCGAAATCCGGTTCACACCGACCTCTATGAGGGTGTGGACGAAGTGCGGCATGTTTCTGTCGGCCAAGCCGCAGATGTCATCGTCGTCGCTCCCGCTACTGCGAATACGATCGCTAAGATCGCGACCGGTCAAGCGAGTGACTTTCTCGGCAACACCATCCTCGCGACCCGTGCGCCCGTCATTGTGGCGCCGGCGATGCACACCGAGATGTGGCAGAACCCGGCGACCGTCGCCAACATCGAGACGCTGCGTTCGCGTGGCATCCGCATTGTTGGTCCAGAGTCTGGCCAGCTGACTGGTTCCGATAGCGGGCCCGGTCGGATGTCTGAGCCCAGCGACATCGTCGCCGCGGTTCTCGAAACCGTGGTTTCGTCGCGCGACCTCGTCGGTCGCTCAGTGCTGGTTACGGCGGGTGGCACTCGGGAACCCCTAGATCCGGTGCGCTTCATCGGTAATCGTTCGAGCGGAAAACAGGGCGTTGCTCTGGCAACGGCAGCCGCGGCGCGCGGCGCTGATGTCACCCTCATCGCCGCCAATCTTGAGGTTCCGCTTCCTGCCGGGGTTCGCTGCATTCAGGTGTCTACGACCCTGGAGTTGCAATCAGCGGTGCAGGCTGAAGCGAAGTCGGCCGGTGCCATCGTTATGGCGGCGGCGGTTGCTGACTACCGCCCAGCCGAGACTGCTCAATCCAAGATCAAGAAGCGCAGCGATTCGAGCACGCTCGAGTTGCGTCTTGAAGAGAACCCCGACATTTTGCGTGGTCTCGCGGCAGAGAGCCCCGAGAGCCAAATCGTCGTTGGCTTCGCTGCGGAGACTGAGCCTCAAGACGCTGCGCTGCTTGAGTTGGGCCGCGCAAAGATCGCCCGTAAGGGCTGTGACTTCTTGGTCATCAACCGCGTCGGGTGGACTGAAGGTTTTGCCTCAGACCGTAACACCGTGATCGTCATCGATAAGGTCGGCGATAGAGTGGGTGAGGCAAGCGGAAGCAAGTTGTCGGTGGCTCACCGCATTCTGGATCTTGTGTTCGCAGCCCGCTGACATCCATTCATCGCTACCGGAGACGGCTTATGACTTCGCCCCTGCGCACCTTCACCTCAGAGTCTGTTACCGAGGGACACCCCGACAAGATCTGTGATCAGATCAGTGACAGCATTCTTGACGCTTTGCTCGAGGAAGACCCGAATGCTCGGGTCGCTGTTGAGACTCTCGTGACAACGGGGCTCGTGCATGTCGCCGGTGAAGTGACCACAACCGGCTACGCCGACATCCCCGCGATTGTGCGTGATCGCATTTCCTCCATCGGTTACAACTCGTCTGATGTTGGCTTTGACGGTCGTTCGTGCGGCGTGTCCGTCTCGATTGGTGCACAGTCACCCGACATCGCTCAGGGTGTTGACCGTGCGCTCGAAGCGCGTGAAGGCAATTCAACAGACTCGCTGGATGTCTTGGGCGCTGGAGACCAGGGCGTCATGTTCGGGTACGCCACTAATGAGACTCCGCAGCTCATGCCCGCCCCTGTCTGGTTCGCTCACCGCATGGCCGAGCGTCTCGCGGCTGTGCGCAAAGAGGGGCTTGTCGACTACCTGCGTCCCGACGGAAAGACTCAGGTCACCGTGGGCTACGAGGGATCGGTGCCGCGCAGCATTGAAACCGTCGTGTTATCGACACAGCATTCGCCCTCGGTGTCAACCGCTCAGTTGCGCCGTGAGATCGAAGAACTCGTCGTGCGACCGATTGCGGAAAGCTCGGGCCTCGACCTGTCGAATCTGCAATCAATCGTTAATCCCAGCGGCCGTTTTGAGATTGGCGGCCCTCAGGGCGACGCCGGTGTCACCGGTCGTAAAGTCATTGTTGATACTTACGGCGGAGCATCCCGTCACGGTGGGGGAGCATTCAGCGGTAAAGACCCCTCGAAGGTAGACCGCTCGGCAACCTATGCCATGCGCTGGGTGGCGAAGAATGCGGTTGCCGCAGGTCTTGCTGATCGTCTCGAAGTGCAGATCGCGTATGCGATTGGCCGGGCAGCACCCGTCAGCTTGTACGTCGAAACCTTCGGCACCGGCCATGTTTCTGACGAGGCCATTCTGGGCGCGATCCATGATGTCTTCGATCTGCGCCCGGGCGCGATCATCCGCGATCTCGATCTCTTGCGTCCCATTTACGCGAAGACTGCAACCTACGGTCACTTCGGTCGTGAGCTTCCTGAGTTCACCTGGGAGCGCCTTGACCGCGTTGAGGCTCTTCGCGGGGCCGCCGGGCTGTAGAGATGAGTGAAGCATCCATCGCTCGGGTGCTCATTGATTCGCCGCTGCCCCAACTCGACAGACTCTTTGACTACGCGGTTCCCGAGAAGTTTCGTGCCGAGGCGCGCGCTGGCGTTCGTGTCAAGGTGCCGCTGCGCACGCTCGGCCGGCTCGTGGAGGGCTGGATCGTCGAGCTCACCGACACCGTCGCCTACGCAGGCAAACTCAGCGAGCTTGAAGCAGTAATCTCCCCGTTCCCCGTGTTGTCGCCCGAGGTGTGGACACTAGCGCGCACGGCGGCGGATCGAGCGGCGGGCAACGCAGCCGATGTGCTGCGGTTGGGCATCCCGAAACGTCATGCTCGGGCGGAGAAGTCACTTCTCGACCCCACGACGGTGACGTACGAACCGCTCCCTGAAGCACGTGCAGTGTCGTACTTCGACGCGGGTGCCATCGGCACTCTGATCGCCGAGCACAAGCGGGCCGCGCTGGCCGCACCGACCGGCGTAGCGGAGGTCGCTCCCGGCGTGTGGGTTGGCCGTTGGGCTGTCACGATGGCCGAACTCGCCTCGCAGGCTCTTGCTCGCGGCACGACCGCGATTCTGGCGACCCCCGACTTTCGTGATCAGGAACAACTTGAGGCAGCCGTCGCGGCTCTGCTGCCCGCTGAGCGCGTGTTGAGATTGGATGCTCGCCAGAGCGTTCAGAAGCGCTACAGCAACTTTCTGCGCACCCACGAAGACACCCCGTTCGTCATCATCGGCAATCGTTCCGCGGTGTATGCACCCGCGTCTAACCTCGGGCTGATCGTGGTGTGGGATGACGGCGATCCGCTCTACAGCGAGAACCTCACGCCCTACATCCATACGCGGGATGCCGCGCTGCTCCGCCAAGAGCAACAACAGTGCTCGCTGGTGTTCATGAGCCATTCGCGCAGCACCGAAGTGCAACGACTCGTTGAAGTCGGGTGGTTAGCGGCCATCAGTCCCGGCGGTATCCGACCGCCAAAGGTGATTCCCACCGCAAACCAGGAGAGCCAGGACCGCCTCGCAGCCCTTGCTCGTATTCCCTCATCAGCGTGGAAGGCGGCGCGCGCCGGGCTCGACGAAGGTCCCGTGCTCGTGCAGGTGGCGCGCCCCGGCTACGCACCCCGCTTGGCCTGCGCCGAGTGCTCGCAGTCTGCACGCTGCACCACGTGCGCCGGTCCGCTTGCGCAACACTCTGCCTCCGCCACTCCCAGCTGTGTCTGGTGTGGCGCGCTTGCCGTCAAGTGGCGCTGTCGCGAATGCGATGGCACCCGACTGCGCATGGTGGGGTCGGGCACCGGCCGTACCGCGGACGAACTGGGGCGCGCCTTTCCTGGCTATCGCGTGATCGTCGCCGACGGCGAGCATCAAATCCTCACGGTGGCGAACGAACCTTCGCTCATCATTGCCACTCGCGGTGCAGAGCCGATCGCGGAGGGCGGCTACCGCGCCGTCATCCTGCTTGACGGTGCCGGAATGTTGGCGCGAGAGAGTCTGCGCGTCGCCGAGGACTGTCTGCGCGCGTGGTCAAATGCGATTGCTCTCGGCGCTGACGGCGTCCCCTCCGTCGTTGTCGGGGTCGGCGGCTCACTCGCGACGGCTCTTGTCACGTGGCGCCAAGAAGATTTCGCGCAAGCGGAACTCGCCGATCGCCGTGAGTTGCGGTTTCCGCCGGCAGTGCGGGTCGCGACTCTCACGGGAAAGATTCCGCTCGTTTCGGATGCGATTAGCCAGCTGCCGGTCGCTCCGCTCGATGTGCTCGGCCCCGTCGATCTGCCCGAAGGGCTGGTTCGCACCATCATCCGTTTCGACTACAAAGACGGAGCAGCCGTCGCTGAGCAACTCAAAGCACTCGTGGTGGCGGCCACGACGGTCTCCCGCAGCAGCCGCAAACCGGGGGCTCCACGCTCCAGCCAGCCGGCGCCAGGGCTACGCGTTCATCTCGACGATCTGGAGCCGTTTGTTGACCTGTAGCCCCAGCGTGCACCCGTTCGGGCCATTTCGCGAGACAATTGGGGGATGACTTCGTTGCGACTTCTTTTTGCCGGTAGCCCCGAGGTTGCTGTTCCCAGTCTCGACGCGCTCTTGAACTCCGAGCACGAGGTAGCTGGCGTCCTCACCCGCACCGACTCGCCGCAGGGCCGTCGACGCGTCATGACTCCGACGCCGGTGGCCGCGCGCGCTGAAGAAGCGGGGATCAGCGTGATTCGCGCCAATCGGCTCGACGCCGCTGCGGCATCCGCGATTACTGACCTCACCGTTGATCTGGGCGTCATTGTGGCCTATGGCGGGCTTGTTCCGGCCTCAGTTCTCACGATTCCGCGGCTCGGGTGGATCAACCTCCATTTCTCTCTCCTGCCTCAGTGGCGCGGAGCCGCCCCGGTGCAGCGCGCGATCATGGCGGGCGACACCATCTCAGGCGCAGCGGTCTTTCAACTCGTCGAACAGCTTGATGCTGGCGACGTTTTCGCGACGATGACTGAACCGATTGGCGCCCAGCAAACAGCAGGGTCGCTCCTGCAACAGTTGTCCTTCTCGGGCGCTGAGCTGCTCGGCCGCGTGGTCGACTCCATCGGCGCAGGCACTGCCACCGCAGTTCCACAAACCGGCGACGTGACTCTCGCGCCCAAGCTGTCGCTCGAAGACGGCCGCATTGACTGGACAGAACCCGCGCACGCAGTGCACAACCGCATCCGCGGCGTGACGCCAGAGCCCGGTGCCTCGACGACAATCGACGGAGCACGACTCAAGGTTCTCGAGGCCGCGATCGCTCGCGACGTCCCGACGCTCGCGCCGGGGCACTTCGATTTCGTCGGCAAGAAGGTGCTGGTCGGTACCGCAACCGAACCCCTCGAACTTCTCCGGGTCCATCCCGAGGGACGCAAAGCAATGGATGCCGCAGCCTGGTGGCGCGGCCTTAACTCAGAATCAGAGGTGGTGGCTTCGTGAGCTACGCACAGTCAGCCCGTCGGGTCGCGCTCGACGTCATCATGGCGGTGCGCGAGTCGGATGCGTACGCGAACCTTCTTCTTCCCGTGCACCTGGAGCGCGCGAAACTCTCGAGCGCGGATGCCGGCCTTGCCACCGAACTCACCTACGGCACCCTGCGCATGCAGGGCTACTACGACGCGGTGATCGCTCAGGCGGCCGGCCGCGACGTGTCCAAGATCGACCCGCCTGTGCTCGACGTGTTGCGCCTCGCCACGCACCAGTTGCTGTCAATGCGCGTTCCCTCGCACGCGGCAGTGGATGAGTCGGTGCGCCTCGCTAAGACGATCGGCTCGCGTTCCGCGGTCGGCTTTGTCAACGCGGTGCTGCGTGCGATCACGAAGCACGATGCTGATACGTGGCGCGAGCGAGTGATTGGTGCTGCAAGCTCGGGGGAGCAAGCCCTTGCGGTGGCGTATTCCCATCCGTTATGGGTGACCCGGGCCTTCCGGCAGGTACTGGTCGCTGAGGGTCGCGAAGCTGAGCTCGAAGGTTTGCTCGCAGCAGACAATGTTCCTGCCCGCGTATCGGTCGCGGCGCTTCCTGGATTCTCGGAGGTCGCCGACATCGACGTCACGCCGGCACAATACTCGCCGGTGGGCGGAACTTTGCGTGAAGGAGACCCGTCGAAGAACTCGGCCATCGCCGCAGGGCGCGCTCGCGTGCAAGACGAAGGCTCGCAGATTGCGGCACTCGCGCTCAGCCGCGTCCGGCCCATTGTGGCGGGGGAGTCGTGGCTCGATATGTGTGCTGGCCCGGGTGGCAAAGCCGCTCTGTTGGCCGCGGAAGCTCTGGAGGGTGGTGCCGTGCTCACCGCCAACGAACTGATTCCGGCGCGCGCCAAGCTCGTTCGCAACGCCCTCGCGGTCTTCGACGCTCCGCCTGTGGTCTGGGAGAAAGACGGCATCGATATCGGCGAGGAGCATCCCGAGCAGTTTGATCGCATCCTTCTCGATGCGCCGTGCACCGGCCTCGGTGCGCTACGCCGTCGCCCTGAAGCTCGCTGGCGCAAACAACCCGGCGATGTCGCTCAGCTGGGCGCGATTCAGACGGCGTTGCTGCAATCAGCATTGAAGGCACTCAAGCCGGGCGGAGTGTTGGCGTATGTGACCTGCTCGCCTCATGCCGCCGAGACAAAGGCGATTGTCGGTTCTGTGCTGCGCAAGGCTGAGGGCATCACCAAGATGGATACGCCCTCCGTGGTTCAGAGTTTCTCGAAAGCAGAACTCGACCTGCCGGAGGCAACTCATGTTCAGCTGTGGCCACACCGTCACGGAACAGACGCCATGTTCATCCAACTCCTTGTCAAAGCAGACTCCTAGATAGGCTCTCGGTATGTCAGTGCGCATTAGCCCCAGTATTCTCGCCGCCGATTTCGTCAACCTTGAGCGAGATATCGCGAAGATTTCGAATGCGGATTTCGTCCACGTCGACATCATGGACAACCATTTCGTGCCCAACCTCACGTTCGGTCTCCAAATGACAGAGCGTATTCAACAGGTCTCGTCGATTCCGCTCGATGTGCACCTGATGATCACCGATCCCGACCGCTGGGCCCCCGACTACGCCGATCTCGGTGCCTATGGTGTTACTTTCCACGCCGAGGCGGCAGCGGATGCGGTGGCTCTCGCCCGCACGCTGCGGGCGAAGGGTGCGCGAGCGGGCATCGCGGTCAAGCCGGGCACCGCTATCGAGCCGTACCTCGAGTTGCTCGAGGAATTCGACCAGGTGCTCGTGATGACGGTCGAACCGGGTTTTGGCGGCCAAAGCTTTATGGAAGAGACAATGCCGAAGCTGCGACAGCTGCGGGAGCTGGTCGACAAGCGCGGTCTCGACGTGTGGCTCGAAGTTGATGGCGGTGTCGATGAGCGCACGATTGAGATTGCCGCAGCTGCGGGTGCCGACACCTTTGTCGCGGGCTCCTCGGTGTATCGCGGAGATGATCCCTCGTTGCGTGTCTCAGAACTTCGTGAGCGCGCGAGCGCGCACCAGCACTGATCATCGCCGCCGCGTGACCACGCCGCCGAGAGCGAACATAGGCTCACACGGCATCCACGAGCGCCGGTTTTAGTTTTGTTTCTGGTTGACTGGTCATATGACCGATTCAGGAAAAACTAAGCCAGAGGTCGAGTTCTATGCGGGCGATGCCCCCACCGAACTCGTCATTATTGACATTGAAGAGGGAACCGGCGCTGAAGCAACTGCTGGTTCCACCGTTGACGTGCACTACTTGGGCGTCGACTTTGAGACTCTCGAAGAGTTCGACTCCTCGTGGAGCCGCGGCGAGTCCATCAACTTCCCGCTGATGGCGCTCATCAGCGGTTGGCAAGAAGGAATCCCCGGCATGAAGGTGGGCGGACGTCGCCAGCTCATCTGCCCGCCGCACCTCGCTTACGGTCCCGCAGGCGGAGGGCATCAGCTCTCCGGCCGCACGTTGACCTTCGTGATCGACCTGCTCGGCACGAACTAGTAACCCCACGTTCGAGTCATGCGGCAAGGGACCGCCCTCCGGGGCGGTACCCTTGACGTGTGAAAGACTTCGACGCACTTTTTGCTGAACTCAGCCGCAAAGCGGTAGAACGCCCGGCCGACTCCGGTTCGGTTGCCCTATTGGATGCCGGAGTGCATTCGATCGGCAAGAAGATTGTGGAAGAGGCTGCCGAAGTATGGATGGCAGCCGAGTACCAGTCGGATGAAGAAACCGCAGACGAAATCTCCCAACTCATTTATCACCTTCAGGTTCTGATGGTTGCTAAAGGGCTCAGCCCCGAGGACGTGTGGCGACATCTCTGATGTCCCTACGACCACTTTTCGCACCAACTGACTGAGAGCTGACATGTTAAGAGTTGCAGTGCCCAACAAGGGTTCACTGAGTGAGATCGCCTCCGAAATGCTGTACGAAGCGGGCTACACGGGCCGTCGCGATCCACGCGCGTTGAATGTGCGTGACGACCGCAACGGCGTCGAGTTTTTCTATCTTCGCCCTCGCGACATCGCGACCTACGTGGGCTCGGGAGCGCTCGACGTAGGAATCACCGGCCGAGACCTCCTGCTGGATTCCGGATCCACCGCGACAGAGATCGCCAGCCTCAACTTTGGCGATTCCACGTTCCGTTTCGCCGGGGAGCCTGGCCGCTTCACTGAACTTTCCGATCTCAACGGTGTTCGCGTTGCCACGAGCTACGCCGGGCTCGTCGGTGCCTTCCTCGAACGCAATGGCGTCACGGCAGAGCTCGTCAGCCTCGACGGTGCCGTTGAATCTGCGATCCGACTTGGTGTGGCGGATGCCGTGGCCGACGTCGTGTCGACAGGCTCAACCCTGCGCGCGCAGGGCCTCGAAATTTTCGGCCCCGTCATCCTCGATTCAACTGCTGTGTTGATCAGTTCAGGCAATGAGGTTGAGGGCAGCGCCACGCTCCAACGCCGCCTGCAGGGTGTGCTTGTCGCCCGCCAGTATGTGTTGATCGACTACGACGTGCCGGTAGCCCTCCTCGAGGCTGCGACGAAGGTGACTCCCGGTATCGAGAGTCCAACCGTTTCTCCGCTCCAAGACCCCGCGTGGGTTGCGGTGCGCTCAATGGTGCGTCGCGTCGATACCAATCAGGTGATGGACGAGCTTCACGCGGTTGGGGCGCGCGCGATCTTGGTCAGCGCGATTCACGCAGCGAGGATCTAAAATGGCGGTCGCAGTTCGGGTCATTCCGTGCCTCGATGTCGCCGACGGTCGTGTCGTCAAAGGCGTCAACTTCAAGGATCTCCGCGATGCGGGTGACCCGGTTTCCCTCGCGCGGCTGTATTACGAGCAGGGCGCTGACGAAGTGACGTTTCTCGATGTCACGGCAACTGTCGAGGGACGCGCAACGATGTATGACGTCGTGCGGTCGGCAGCCGAGCAAATCTTTATCCCCTTGACGGTCGGTGGGGGAGTCCGCGAGCCAGATGATGTCTCCAAGCTTCTCGCCCACGGGGCAGACAAAGTCGGCGTCAATAGCGCCGCCCTTGCTCGCCCGCAGCTTATCGATGACATTGCCCACCGCTTTGGGGCACAGGTCCTCGTGCTGAGCCTCGACATCAAACGCCGCGGCGATGGCTGGATCGTCACTACTCACGGTGGTCGCACCGAGACAGACCGCGACGCGCTCGAGTGGGCTCGTGAAGCCATGGAGCGCGGCGCGGGCGAGTTGCTCGTCAATTCCATCGACGCGGATGGCACGAAGGAAGGCTTTGACCTCGAACTCGTGTCCGCGATCAGTGAGTTTGCGACAGTCCCCGTCATCGCCAGTGGCGGAGCGGGCAAAGTCGAACACTTTGCGCCGGCTATCGACGCCGGTGCCGATGCCCTGCTCGCGGCATCCGTTTTCCACAGTCGCCAGTTGACGGTGGGAGACGTTAAAGCTTCACTCAACAGTCATGGATTGGTTACACGATGAGCGATGAACTCACTCTTGAGACCGTCAGCGATGTGCTGGAACGCGCGCAGTTTGCTGCCGATGGTTTGTTGCCGGCAATTATTCAGCAGTGGGAAACCAAAGAGGTACTCATGCTTGGTTACATGAACGCTGAGGCGCTGACCCGCACGCTGACCGAGGGTCGCGTGACGTTTTATAGCCGTAGCCGCCAAGAGCTGTGGCGCAAGGGCGACACGAGTGGGCACCGTCAGTACGTCCGCACTGCGGCCCTTGACTGCGACCGCGATGCACTGTTGGTCGGAGTGGAGCAGGTTGGTCCTGCATGCCACACGGGCGCTCATTCCTGCTTCGAAGTAGACCCACTCGTACCTCATCAGGGGTTTTCCCATGAATAGCACGACGAGTCGCGAGGAATTCGAGGCGCTGGTTGCCGGCGGCAATCGCGTTGTCCCCGTTATCCGTCAGCTCTTCGCCGATGGTGAAACTCCCGTCGGGGTGTATCGCAAGCTCGCCAAGGCAAACCCGGGAACGTTTTTGCTTGAGTCGGCGGGCCAGGGCGGCATCTGGTCACGCTTCTCCTTCGTGGGCGTCGCCAGCTTCGGTGTTCTCACCCAACACGAGCACGGCGTCGAGTGGATTGACTACGGGATGCCGCGCGAGCGAATCCTCGGTGATGACTGCCCGACGGCGCCGCTGGAAGCCCTCGCTCATCTCAACGAGCGTTGGAAAACGCCGCGCGTCGAGGGGCATCCTCCGCTCACCGGCGGCCTTGTCGGGTTCATTGGTTGGGAGGCTGTTCGCGAGCTGGAGAACCTTCCCGATGCCCCGCCCGCCGACTTCGAGGTTCCGAGCCAGGCGCTAAGCTTTGTCTCCGACCTCGTGGTGCTCGACCACCGTTTCGGCACCGTCATGCTCATCTCGACTGCGCTGAACGACGGGCATCAGGATGTCGAGGAGATGTGGACCGAGACCCAGTCCCGCCTCGACGTGCTTCAGTCTGGCCTCGCTCAACCCACGGATGCTTTCCTCGCTGATGTGGATATCGAGATCGATCCCGAGCCAACGTCGCGCTCCACGCCGGCGGAGTATGCGAAGGCGATCGAGAAGTCGAAGGAGTTCATCCGCGACGGCGATGTCTTCCAGGTTGTCATTTCGCAGCGGTTTGACCATGAGGTTTCGGCGACTCCGCTTGATGTCTATCGCGTCTTGCGCACCCTCAACCCGTCGCCCTATATGTATTTGCTGTCGCTTGTTGACATGGATGGTCGTCCGTATTCGATCGTCGGCGCGAGTCCGGAAGCACTCGTGAAGGTCTCCCAAAAACGCGTGCACATGCATCCCATCGCCGGTTCACGACCTCGTGGCGCTGACACCGAGCGAGACCTTGAGCTCGCCGAGGAACTGCTCGCCGACACGAAAGAACGTGCCGAACACCTGATGCTCGTCGACCTCGCGCGTAATGACCTCCTGAAGGTTTGCACGCCGGGTACCGTCGCTGTCACCGAGTTCATGCAGGTCGAACGATTTAGCCACATCATGCACCTCGTCTCCTCGGTGGAAGGCGATCTCAGACCCGAAGCCTCCGCTGTCGATGTGTTCCGTGCGACTTTTCCTGCAGGCACGCTCTCGGGCGCACCCAAGCCTCGCGCCCTCGAGATTATCGATGAGCTAGAACCAGCCCAGCGTGGCGTGTATGGGGGAGTCGTTGGCTACTTCGACTTCGCCGGCGATGCTGATCTCGCGATCGCCATTCGCACGGTCACGATCGTGGATGGCGTTGCTCGCGTTCAAGCCGGAGCCGGCCTTGTTGCCGATTCCGACCCTGCCGCCGAGCACCAAGAGGCTCAGAACAAGGCTGCGGCGCCCCTTCGCGCTGTCGCGGTCGCTAATGCGATGACTCACCTCAGCTCATGATCTGGAAACGTTCACGTTCGATCGTGCTGAGCAGCCTGGTGCTGCTTGGTGCAGTAGTAATGCTGTCGTGGACGCAGCGCTGGTTCACGATCACACTCCAGGATGAGGTGAGCGTCGAGGTGCTGGGCAGCGATGTTGCCGGGGCGCTTGCTGCGCTCGCGCTCTCGACTTTCGCGCTCGTCGCAGCCCTCGGCATCGCATCGGTCACTGTACGGCGCGTTCTCGGAATCATCGCCGCCATCGTAGGGGGAATCATCGTTGCGGTCAGCCAGGCGACGCTTGCCGACCCCACCCGCGCAGCCTCGGAATTGATTACTGAGGCGACGGGAATCAGCGGCATCGACTCAATCCGTTCCCTAGTAGTCGCTGTTGACGGTAGTGCGTGGTCGTTCACGGCACTGGTCGCCGGCGTCCTCATCATCGCTATCGGCATCGCTGCCGCAGTTTCCGCTCGGCACTGGCCGACCGCAACCAAGAAGTATGACCGAACGACCACGGTTATCGCCGATGATCCGGCATCACAGTGGGATGCTCAAAGTCGAGGATTAGACCCGACAGAGGGCTGATTGGCAACGCCAAGCGGGTTACTCCCGCTACAATTTAGGATCAGCAAAGAATGGAGCCTGATGAGTACTGATACTGACCCCGGCCACGGAAATTCCCCGGCGGCATGGACCGCTGTAGTGATCATGTTGGTCGCGTTCACGATCGGAACGCTCGCTTTTTGGTTCAACGTGGCATGGCTGGTGTACGCATCGGCTGGGCTGGTCGTCGTTGGTCTCCTTGTTGGCCAGGTGCTGAAGAAGCTTGGCTATGGCGTGGGTGGCGACAAGCTCACCCCCAAGCCGCACAGCTAGAGTGCTCTCCGATTTAGTTGACGGCGCGCTCGAAGATGCCGCCGTCCGTCGTGAGTCCGTCAGCCTTGCTGATGTAGAGCGTGCTGCCGCTGATGCGCTTCCGGCGTTAGATGCGCTGGAGGCTTTGTCTCCTCGCGAGCGAGTTCACATCATTGCGGAGATCAAGCGGTCAAGCCCGTCTCGTGGTGCTTTGGCTGAGATCAGCGACCCGGCGTCGCTTGCGACGTCCTACCAAACTGGTGGAGCAAGCGCGATCAGCGTTCTGACTGAACAGCGTCGTTTTGGTGGTTCTCTCGAGGACCTCATGACGGTGAAGTCGATCGTGCGCCTCCCGGTGCTTCGCAAGGATTTCATTGCTGAGCCGTATCAAGTGTTTGAGGCGCGAGCCGCTGGTGCTGACCTCGTTTTGCTGATCGTGGCGGCCCTGGAGCAAGAGAAACTTCGCACGCTCTACGACCTCATCGTCGAGCTAGGCATGACGCCGCTCGTCGAAACACACTCCGCAGACGAGGTCTCTCGTGCTCTCGATGTTGGCGCAAGCCTCGTCGGCGTTAACGCGCGCAACTTGAGCACTTTCGAACTCGATCAGAATCTGTTCGGTGAGCTTGCCGACCAGATTCCTAGTGGAGTCATCCGTATCGCAGAATCAGCGGTCAAAACGGCCGCTGATGTCGCGCACTATCGCAACGCCGGCGCCGATGTGGTTCTGGTTGGCGAGGCTCTCGTCACCGGTGATCCGATCGCCACGTTGCAAGACTTTTTGGACTGCTAATGCTGAAAGATGAATTGGGCCCCTACTTTGGAGAGTTCGGTGGTCGATTCGTTCCTGAATCGCTCATCGCTGCTCTCGACGAGTTGGATGCCGCCTATAACGAAGCCAAGAATGATCCGGAGTTTGTCGCTGAGCTTGCCGAGCTTCACGCAAGCTACACCGGTCGGCCGTCGATTATCACCGAAGTACCGCGGTTTGCGGAGTACGCCGGTGGGGCTCGCATCATTCTGAAGCGCGAAGACCTCAACCACACGGGATCGCACAAAATCAACAATGTGCTCGGTCAGGCGTTGCTTGCCCGTCGCCTGGGCAAGACCCGCCTCATTGCTGAAACCGGCGCCGGTCAACACGGCGTTGCAACGGCCACCGCTGCTGCGCTCTTCGGAATGTCATGCATCGTGTACATGGGGGAGGTCGACACCGAGCGTCAAGCGCTCAATGTTGCCCGCATGCGGCTTCTTGGCGCCGAGGTTATTCCGGTCACTGCAGGGTCGCGCACTCTCAAGGACGCGATCAACGAGGGTTTGCGCGATTGGGTAGCCAACGTCGATGACAGCCACTACCTCATGGGAACCGTTGCTGGCCCGCATCCCTTCCCCGTCATGGTTCGCGACTTCCACCGTGTCATCGGTGACGAAGCTCGTGAGCAAGTCATCAAGCTGACGGGCGCACTGCCGGATGCCGTCGTGGCGTGCGTCGGTGGTGGCAGCAATGCCATGGGTATTTTCCACGCTTTCCTCGACGACGCCGATGTTGCGCTCTACGGCTACGAGGCCGCTGGAGAGGGCCACCTGACGGAACGTCACGCCGCTACGCTCACTCGCGGTCGTCCGGGTGTTCTCCACGGGGCGCGCAGCTACATGCTGCAAGACGCTGAGGGCCAAACTATCGAGTCGCACTCCATCTCTGCCGGTCTCGACTACCCCGGAGTTGGCCCTGAGCATTCGTGGTTGAAAGACATCGGTCGAGCCAACTATGAGCCCATTACCGATGCTGAAGCCATGGATGCGCTGCGCCTGCTCAGCCGCACCGAGGGCATCATTCCCGCAATCGAGTCGGCACACGCCCTCGCCGGAGCGATCAAGCTCGGCAAGGAACTTGGTCCGGATTCGGTGATCCTCGTGAACCTCAGCGGCCGCGGTGACAAAGATATGGAAACTGCGGCGGAATACTTCGATCTGATCGATTCGGCTGAGAAAGCGTCAGCGGAGGACAGGAAGGCGTCCGACAAGAAGGCCGCCGACGAGCAGAACGCTGCGGGGAATAAGTCATGAGCGCTGTAGAAGTAGCAATCGCTCAGGCCAATCGTGACCGTGCGGGTGCCCTCATCGGCTACTTGCCTGTCGGTTTTCCCACTGTTGCTGAGAGCATCGAAGCTGCTGTGGCCCTCGCAGAGAATGGCGTCGACGTCATTGAGCTCGGCCTGCCGTACTCAGACCCCGTCATGGACGGCCCTGCTATTCAGAAGGCTACCCAGCTCGCTCTCACGAACGGTTTTCGCCTCCAGGACGGCTTCGACGCGGTCGCCGAGATCACGTCTCGCGTGTCGACGCCTGTCGTTCTCATGAGTTACTGGAATCCGATCATGCAGTATGGCGTCGATCGTTTTGCAGACGAGCTGAAGGCTGCTGGCGGAGCGGGAATCATCACGCCAGACCTCGTGAGCGATGAGGCCGCTGACTGGATTGCCGCCTCCGAGCGCACCGGTCTTGACCGCATTTTCTTGGCGGCTCCGTCCTCCAGCGATGAACGGCTCGTGCGCGCTGTTGAGGCCAGCACCGGCTTTGTCTATGCCGTATCGACCATGGGTATCACTGGTGCTCGTTCCGACGTAGATATCGCGGCCAAAACCCTCGTGGCACGCTTGCGTGAGGCAGGCTCCACGAGTGCGTGTGTCGGTCTGGGTATCTCCACTGCTGAGCAGGTTCGCGAAGTTCTTACCTACGCGGATGGCGCCATTGTGGGGTCCGTTTTCGTTAGTGCGTTGTCTTCCGGTGGGGTGGATGCTGTCGCTAAAACGGCCGCGTCGCTTTCGACCGGTACTCTTGCTTAGTCGCAGTTCAGAAAGGTCACCGTTTTGTCACTAATGCCGTTGAGCATTCCCAGCCCGCCTGATTCATGGGCGACGCTTGTTACCCTTCCGTTTGGCCAGTGGTTCAGCAACCTGGGCCTCAATTTCGGCGGTACGGTCGTGATTCACACGTACGCGATCTGCATCCTGATCGGCATTATTGCGGCAACATGGCTGACGTCACGTCGGCTGACTCGTCACGGTGCTGAGCCCGGGATTGTCATCGACATCATCATTTGGGCTGTCCCCCTTGGCCTTGTGGGTGCACGTTTGTATCACGTGTTTACTCACCCGGGCGATTACTTCTACGACGGCGCAGACCCCTGGGAGATCATTCGCATCTGGAATGGTGGAAACGCCATCTTCGGATCGCTGATTGGTGGTGCTGTCGGTGCCTACATCGGTGCTCGCCTGACGGGCATCCGTTTCTGGAGCTTTGCGGATGCACTGGCGCCCGCAATTCTGCTCGCTCAGGCCATTGGCCGCCTCGGTAACTACTTCAATCACGAACTCTTCGGTCAGCCGACGGCTTTGCCCTGGGGCCTCGAGATTGAGGCGGGCAACTCGGCTATTCCCGTTGGCCTGCCGGTTGACACTCTCTTCCACCCGACCTTCCTGTACGAAATGGTCTGGAACGTCGTCGGAATCGTCTTCTTGCTCACGATGGAGCGCCAGTACGGCTTCGTCAAGAAGCACGTTCTTGGTCTCTCCGTTCCTGTTTTCGCTGCGGTCGGTCCCGTCCGGTTGCAGTGGGGCAAGGTCTGGGCCTTGTACATGATTTGGTACGGAGTCGGCCGCTCGTGGTTCGAATCGATCCGTATTGATCCCAGCGAGGTCTACTTCGGTTTGCGCGTGAACGTGTGGGGAGCCATCCTTACTGTTGCGCTCGGTATCCTGCTCTATGTCATTCAGTCTCGCCGTCACGTTGGTCGCGAAAAGAGCGCCTACGTCGACGGTCACGTCTGGAGTGCCGATGGTGTTGTAAACTCCGATGAAAGATATTCCGAGCATGACATTGTCGTCAGCGCTGCGGAGGAGTCCGCTCCTGTCGTAGATTCGAAGTAGTCCGCCACAAGCGGCCACACCCCCTCAGGCCTGAATCAGGTACTGATTTTCTTTGGGCCATAGAAGTCCCTCTCCGCACCAGTAATACGTGAGGACGGTACGGCATGGCTGTTACCCCACCCTTTGAACGCTTTGGTTCTATTCCCGCAGCACAGGGAATGTACGACCCATCCAATGAGAAAGATGCCTGTGGCCTTGCCATGGTGGCGACGCTTCGCGGCACGCCGGGGCATGACATTATTGCGACGGCTCTAGAGGCGCTGCGCAACCTTGAACACCGCGGGGCCGTAGGGTCCGACGCGGGCACCGGTGACGGTGCTGGCATCATGACGCAGATCCCGGATGCCTTCTTCCGCGATGTTGTCGACTTTGAGTTGCCTTCTGTTGGCCGCTACGCCGTCGGCATTGCGTTCTTGCCGCTCGACAGTGTTGCTCGTGATGACGTCAAGCGCGGCATTGAGAAGCTAGCGGAAGAGGAAGACCTCACTGTCCTCGGGTGGCGCACTGTGCCGATCCAGCCGGGGGAGCTCGGTTCGCTCGCACGCGGAGCGATGCCCGCATTTGAGCAGCTATTTCTGCAGTCGAAGCGCGTTGACCTCAAGGGCACGCTTCGCGGCATCCACCTCGATCGCCAGACCTACCGCTTGCGCAAGCGGGCTGAGCGGGATCTGCACGTCTACTTCCCGTCGCTGTCGTGCCGCACCATTACCTACAAGGGAATGGTCACGACCCTGCAGCTCGAGCCGTTCTACCCTGACCTGTCAGATGAACGCTTTGCCTCGAAGCTTGCTCTCGTGCACTCGCGGTACTCCACCAACACGTTCCCCTCATGGCCGCTCGCACAGCCGTTCCGTATGGTCGCGCACAACGGTGAGATCAACACGGTGCAGGGAAACCGCAACTGGATGCGCGCACGCCAGTCGCAGCTTGAATCTGCCGTTTTCGGCGACATCAAGGACATTCTGCCGGTCAACACGCCTGGCGCTAGCGACTCGGCGTCGTTCGATGAGGTTGTTGAGCTTCTCAACCTCGCTGGGCGTCCGCTGCCGCACGCCATGATGATGATGGTTCCGGAAGCGTATGAGAACCAGACAGACACCGATCCTCGTCGCCGTGCATTCTACGAGTACCACTCGATGCTCATGGAGCCGTGGGATGGTCCAGCCGCCCTGGTCTTCACCGACGGTTCGCTCGTAGGCGCGACTCTCGACCGCAATGGGCTTCGCCCCGGTCGCTACCTTGTCACCGACGATGGTCTTGTCGTGTTGGCGAGTGAGATTGGCGTCTTCGATATTGAGCCGACGAAGGTCGTGCGCAAGGGGCGGCTTCGTCCGGGCAAGATGTTCCTTGTCGACACGGCTGCCGGTCGTCTTATTGAAGATGATGAGATCAAGGCTGAGCTTGCCGCGTCGCGTCCCTGGGCTGAGTGGCTCGAGAGCGGCCGCATTGCTCTCGAAGAACTTCCCGAGCGCGAACACATCGTGCACACGCCGGCGTCAGTTACGCGCCGCCAACGTACCTTCGGTTACACCGAGGAAGAAGTTCGCATTCTCATCGAGCCAATGTCGCGGCTCGGTGCGGAACCGCTGGGCGCCATGGGCTCTGACACTCCCATTGCCGTGTTGTCTCAGCGACCCCGTTTGCTATTCGATTACTTCACGCAGCAGTTTGCTCAGGTCACGAACCCGCCGCTTGACTCGATCCGAGAGGCCGTCGTCACGTCGATGCGCCTCGGGGTTGGCCCTCAGCGCAACTTGCTCAGCGCAACTCAGGACCACGCTAGGCAAGTAGCGCTAGCGTTCCCGGTGATTGACAACGATGAGCTAGCGAAGATCCAACACATCGAGCCTCATCCTGGCAGCCGCTTAGCTACCACGATCAAGGGTCTCTATCGTGTGGATGCTGGTCCGTCCGCGATGCAAAAGCGTCTTGACGAAATGTGCGCGGAAGCTGACGCAGCAATCGCCGACGGCGCAGAATTCATCGTGCTCTCCGACCGCGATTCCAACAAGGATTTGGCACCGATTCCGTCGTTGCTCATGTTGGCAACGGTTCACCACCACCTCATCCGCCAAGAAGAGCGCATGAAGGTCGGCATGATCGTCGAAGCTGGCGACGTGCGTGAAGTTCACCATGTTGCACTGCTTGTGGGTTATGGCGCTTCCGCCATCAACCCGTACCTCGCTATGGAGTCAGCTGAAGAGCTCGTGCGTAACGGCACGATCACCGACATCACTCCCGAGAAGGCTGTTCGCAACCTGATTACCGCGCTCGGTAAGGGCGTTCTGAAGATCATGTCCAAGATGGGCATCTCTGTGGTCAGTTCCTATGCTGGCGCTCAGGCTTTCGAAGCTGTTGGTTTGTCGCAGGCGTTCGTTGACCAGTACTTCACGGGAACCACGAGCATCTTGGGGGGAGTCGGTCTCGACGCGATTGCACGCGAGAACGCTGCCCGCCACGTAGCGGCGTACCCCGAAGACCGCGCACCCACGGTTCACGAACGACTCAACACGGGTGGCGAGTACCAGTGGCGTCGCGAGGGTCCGCCCCACCTCTTCAACCCGGAGACCGTATTCAAGCTGCAGCACTCTACTCGCACGCGCCGCTACGACATCTTCCGCGAGTACACCTCGAAGGTCGATGAGCAGGCCGAAGCGCTGATGACCCTTC
Source organism: Salinibacterium sp. SWN248 (assembly GCF_015864575.1). Lineage (GTDB taxonomy): Bacteria > Actinomycetota > Actinomycetes > Actinomycetales > Microbacteriaceae > Rhodoglobus. The sequence goes on from NZ_JADYWW010000001.1 coordinate 1,724,562, forward strand.
GCGGGCTCTTTAAATTCAACATGACGGATCGCACGCCGGTTCCGATTGATGAGGTTGAACCGATCTCGAGCATCGTTAAGCGCTTTAGTACCGGTGCGATGAGCTATGGATCGATTAGCAAGGAAGCGCACGAAACGCTTGCTATTGCGATGAACCAGCTCGGCGCGCGCTCGAACACTGGTGAGGGCGGCGAGGATGTCGATCGACTTCTTGACCCCACTCGCCGCAGCGCCATCAAGCAGGTGGCATCTGGTCGCTTTGGCGTCACGAGCATGTACTTAACGCACGCTGACGACATTCAGATCAAAATGGCTCAGGGAGCGAAGCCCGGTGAGGGTGGCCAGCTTCCCGCAGGCAAGGTTTATCCCTGGATTGCGCGCACTCGACACGGCACGCCCGGCGTCGGCCTCATTTCGCCGCCTCCGCATCACGACATCTATTCGATCGAAGACCTCAAGCAATTGATCTTCGATCTCAAGCGCTCGAACCCTTCGGCGCGGGTGCACGTCAAGCTCGTGAGCCAAAAGGGCATTGGTGCTGTGGCTGCCGGCGTCACCAAGGCGAAGGCTGATGTCGTGCTGGTGTCTGGCCACGACGGCGGAACGGGTGCTAGCCCGCTCAACTCGCTCAAGCACGCCGGAACGCCGTGGGAAATCGGTCTTGCGGAAACGCAGCAGACCCTCATGCTCAATGGCATGCGCGATCGTGTTGTGGTGCAGGTAGATGGCCAAATGAAGACCGGTCGCGACGTCATTATTGGCGCGCTTCTCGGTGCCGAAGAGTACGGTTTCGCCACCGCTCCTCTCGTTGTCTCTGGTTGCATCCTCATGCGTGTGTGTCATCTCGACACATGCCCGGTCGGTGTTGCCACGCAAAACCCCGTGCTTCGGGAGCGCTTCACCGGCAAGCCAGAGTTCGTCGTCAACTTCTTCGAGTTCTTGGCTCAAGAAGTTCGCGAATACCTCGCTGAGCTCGGTTTCCGCACTCTTGAGGAAGCCATTGGCCACAGCGAGATTCTCGACGTCAACCGCGCTATTTCACACTGGAAGACTGACGGTCTCGACCTGTCGCCCGTGTTCAATGGTCCGGAGTTCAGCGACACTGAGCCTCGCACGCACGCTGTCGAACAGGACCACGAGCTTGCTGAGCACTTTGACCAGCAGCTGATCGCCCTGAGCGAGGCTGCTCTTGAACGCAAAGAGCCTGTCTCGATCGATCTCCGCGTTCGCAACACCGACCGCGCGGTCGGCACGATGCTCGGTCACAATGTCACGTTGCGCCACGGGGAGCACGGCTTGCCCACCGACACGATTTCGATCACGCTGCACGGTTCTGCCGGTCAGTCGTTGGCCGCGTTCGTTCCGGCCGGTATTTCGATCAAACTGTATGGCGATAGCAATGACTACGTCGGAAAGGGATTGTCTGGCGGTTCCGTCGTAGTACGCCCTGATCTGACGAGCACGTTTGCGGCGGAGACCAACGTCATCGCCGGAAACGTCATTGGTTATGGCGCTACGAGCGGCAGCATCTTCATTCGCGGCAAGGTTGGCGAACGATTCATGGTGCGCAACTCGGGAGCCACTGCCGTCGCGGAGGGAGTGGGAGACCATGCCCTGGAGTACATGACCGGTGGCCTCGTTCTCATTCTGGGAGCCACAGGCCGCAACCTCGGCGCTGGTATGTCGGGCGGCACCGCCTACATCCACCAGCTTCGCGAGGAGCGCGTCAACGGTGACTCACTGAGTTCCGGCGAGCTTCAGCTGAGCGGACTCGGTGGCGCCGACGTTGAGATCGTCAAGGATCTTCTCGAACGCCACCTCGAAGAAACCGGCTCGGTCGTTGCCGAAGGCATGCTGGCCGACATGGATGCCACGGCAGCCCAGTTCACGAAGGTTACTCCTCGTGATTACGCGGCTGTCATCCAGACTCGAGAGACTGCAATAGCCGAGGGACTCGACCCCGACGGGGACGTTACCTGGGCTCGAATTAGGGAGGTAACCGGTGGCTGATCCCAAGGGATTCCTCAAGGTTCAAGAGCGTGAATTGCCGAAGCGGCGGCCTGTCAGCCTTCGGTTGATGGATTACAAAGAGGTCTACGAGCAGCAAGAATCGGGTGAACTGGCCCGTCAAGCTGGTCGCTGCATGGATTGCGGTGTGCCGTTCTGCCATCAGGGATGCCCGTTGGGCAACCTGATTCCCGAGTGGAACGACCTTATGCGTCGCGGCGAGAGCGCTGAAGCAATTGAGCGCCTCCATGCGACAAACAACTTCCCGGAGTTCACCGGACGTTTGTGTCCAGCACCGTGTGAGAGCTCGTGTGTTCTGGGAATCAACCAGCCTGCCGTCACGATCAAGCAGATCGAAGTCTCGATCATTGATCAGGCGTTCGCCGACGGTAATGTCACTCCGCATCCTCCGGGACGTTTGACGGGTAAAACTGTTGCTGTTGTCGGTTCGGGGCCTGCCGGCCTTGCTGCTGCTCAGCAGTTGACGCGCGCTGGCCACACGGTCGCTGTTTTCGAGCGTGAAGATCGCATCGGTGGATTGCTGCGCTACGGCATCCCCGATTTCAAGATGGAAAAGCGCCACATCGAGCTGCGTTTGGCTCAAATGCAGGCCGAGGGAACTCGTTTCCGTGCCGGCGTGAACATCGGCGTCGATATTTCGTGGAGCGATCTTCGCACCCGCTACGACGCTGTCGTGGTTGCTACTGGATCTACAGTGCCGCGCGATCTGCCCATCCCCGGCCGCGATGCGCTCGGCGTTCACTTCGCTATGGAGTATCTTGTCCAGTCGAACCGCGCCGTTGCCGGCGACACGGTGAGCGAGCAGGTCACCGCAGAGGGCAAGCACGTCGTTGTTCTCGGTGGTGGCGACACCGGTGCTGACTGCATCGGCACAGCTCACCGTCAGGGTGCACTGTCGGTCACAAATCTGGCCATTGGTGTTCAGCCTCCCTCGGAGCGCCCGGAACACCAGCCGTGGCCATTGACGCCGACCCTGTTTGAGATGTCGAGCGCCCACGAAGAGGGCGGCGAGCGCGAATACCTTGCATCGACGGTGGAGTTCTTGACGAACTCGGTCGGCGAAGTTCGAGCGATTCGTGTCGCTGAGACTGAGTTCCTCGACGGCCGTCGTGTTCCCAAGGCTGGAACCGAGCGGGAGATTCCTGCCGACCTGGTTCTTCTTGCGCTCGGCTTCACCGGGCCTGAGACCGAAACACTCTCCACACAGCTTCCTCTCGAAGCGGATGCGCGGGGAAACCTCTCGCGCGACGAAAGCTACGAGACCGCAACCCCCGGCGTGTACGTTGTCGGGGATGCTGGCCGTGGGCAGTCGCTCATCGTGTGGGCTATCGCTGAGGGAAGGGCTGCGGCATCCGCTGTAGATCGCTACCTTGAAGGGGAGACGCAATTGCCATTCCCTGTTCGCCCAGACGATCGCGGCATGTCTCTCTAGAAGTTCCACCACCACCACTACCACCACCACCACCACTAACCCGTCAAAGGAAGTTATGAGACGCGCAAAAATCGTCGCGACACTCGGCCCGGCTACGTCGAGCTACGAGAACATCAGAGCAATCATCGATGCAGGTGTCGATGTTGCCCGGATGAACCTCAGCCATGGAAGCTATGCCGTCCACGAAGAGGTGTACGCGAACGTTCGTCGCGCCGCTGAGGATGCCGGCAAGCCGGTAGCGGTGATGGTTGACCTTCAGGGCCCCAAGATTCGTCTCGGAAAGTTCGAGGACGGCCCCTACGACCTCGCGGTCGGCGACATCTTCAAGATCACTATCGACGACATCGTGGGTAACCGCGAGATTTGCGGCACCACGTTCAAGGGTCTTCCTCAGGACGTTGCTCCCGGTGACTTCTTGCTCATTGACGACGGCAAGGTCAAAGTTAAGGTCGTGAGCGCGACTGACACGGTTGTCACAACTGAGGTCATCGTCGCCGGCGCGGTTTCTAACAACAAGGGCATCAACCTTCCCGGAGTTGCGGTCAATGTTCCTGCTCTGTCAGAGAAGGATGAAGACGACCTGCGCTGGGGCCTCAAGCTCGGCGCAGACCTCATTGCTCTTTCTTTCGTGCGCAACGCAGAAGACATTGTTCGCGTCCACGAGATTATGGACGAAGAGGGCCGTCGGGTTCCCGTCATCGCAAAGATCGAGAAGCCTCAGGCCGTCGACCACCTCGAAGCGATCATCGATGCGTTCGACGCCATCATGGTTGCCCGTGGTGACCTGGGCGTAGAGCTTCCTCTCGAGGCTGTTCCGATTGTGCAGAAGCGCACCGTTGAACTCGCGCGTCGCATGGCGAAGCCGGTAATTGTCGCGACTCAGATGCTTGAGTCGATGATTTCCAGCCCCGTGCCGACCCGTGCTGAAACATCTGACGTCGCGAACGCAATCCTCGATGGTGCTGATGCCGTCATGCTCAGCGGTGAGACGAGCGTGGGGGAGTACCCCGTGATTACCGTTCAGACCATGGCGAAAATCGTTGAGTCCACGGAAGAGCACGGTCTCGACCGCATCGCAAAGCTGGGCACCAAGCCCAAGACTCAGAGTGGTGCGATTACTCTTGCGGCAGCCGAGGTCGCTTCATTCGTTGAGGCGAAGTTCGTCTGTGTCTTCACGGAGTCGGGAGACTCTGCGCGTCGTATGTCGCGTTTGCGCTTCCGTATCCCTATGAAGGCGTTCACTCCGAGTCCAGAAATCCAGCGTCGCATGTCGCTGATTTGGGGCATTGAGTCGTTCATCGTTGACCGCGTTACGCACACCGATGAAATGTATCGCCAGGTAGACGAACTTCTGCTTGGCCAAGAACTCGCTGAGGTTGGCGACAAGGTCGTCGTGATTTCGGGATCCCCTCCCGGAATTTCGGGTTCCACTAACGACCTGCGAGTGCACGTGATCGGCGATGCCGTGAACGCCAAGGCACCCGCGTGGGCTACGAAGTAGCGTCAGCGCACTAATAAACGCCCAGCAGCGGCGCGAACTCTCGGGTTCGTGCCGCTGCTGTCGTTAACAAGAAAAACCGGGAGCACGTGCTGCTCCCGGTTTTTCGTGTAAATGTTGTGCCGAATGTGGGACTCGAACCCACACGTCCTTTCGAACAAAGCATTTTGAGTGCTCCGCGTCTACCATTCCGCCAATTCGGCTGACTACAACGCTGAATAGAATACCGTAGGCTTGCACTTGTGACTGACCAAAACACCAATCAAACTGCTCCCCGCCGCGTTGTCGTTGCCGAAGATGAGTCGCTCATCCGCATGGACATTGTCGAAATCCTGCGGGATGCCGGCTACGAGGTTGTCGGAGAAGCGGGTGACGGCGAGACTGCTGTTGCGCTCGCTACCGAGCTTCGCCCCGACCTGGTCATCATGGATGTCAAGATGCCTCAGCTCGACGGAATCTCCGCTGCGGAGCGCCTCAGCGCCAACCACATCGCCCCTGTCGTACTGCTGACTGCCTTTAGCCAGAAAGAACTCGTAGAGCGGGCTTCTGAGGCCGGAGCGCTGGCCTACGTGGTCAAGCCCTTCACCCCGAACGATCTTCTTCCGGCAATCGAGATCGCTCTCAGCCGTTACACACAGATCCTCACCCTCGAGGCTGAAGTGAGCGACCTGGTTGAGCGTTTCGAGACCCGCAAGCTCGTCGACCGCGCTAAGGGACTGCTGAACGAGAAGATGGGGCTCAGCGAGCCTGACGCTTTCCGTTGGATTCAGAAGGCATCCATGGATCGCCGCCTGACGATGCACGATGTGTCTCAGGCCATCATCGACCAGCTCAGCGCCAAAAAGTAGCAGGCGCCCGCACCTTCTCCTCTGGGGTTCAGTTGCGGGCTCTCAACGCCGCTGAGAACTCCTAGCGGGGTTTCGACACGCCCGCCGCTACGCGGTTGGGCGATCTTTCAGGATGTTCGTAATCCGGATGGTGGAGAGCCGACGTTCTTCCTCATCGCGGATAACGATTTCATGTGTCGCTAGAGTGCGCCCGAGGGCGATCGCGGTGCAGGTAGCGGTGACGATGCCTGAGCGCACAGAGCGGCTGTGGGTCGCGTTGATTTCGATTCCCATCGCGACACGACCAGGGCCGGCGTGGATCGCCGACGAAATTGATCCGAGGGACTCGCCGAGCACGACGTGAGCGCCTCCGTGCAGGATGCCGATCACTTGAGTGTTGCCTTCAACGGGCATCGTTGCGACGGATCGCTCTGCGCCAAGTTCGAGAAACTCAATTCCCATTTTTCGCGTGAGAGAGCCGCCCCCTGACTCGACAAGTCGCGCAAATAGTTCGGGATCGAGGTCATCGGGGTACTTCACAGAGGGTGTCCTTCGCATTCGGCCGTTTCCGCTGTCGGCAGCCGCAGCTAGGCTGGCTCCGTGTCGGATTCCCAAAAGCCTACTCTTATGATCATTGATGGCCACTCGTTGGCCTTCCGAGCCTTTTATGCGCTCCCCGTCGACAGTTTTCAGAACCGCGAGGGGCAGCACACCAATGCCATCCACGGTTTCTTGTCGATGCTGATTTCTCTCTTGCAGAACGAGAAACCTACGCATTTGGCCGTTGCCTTCGATATTTCACGGTACTCATTCCGTACGCGGGAGTATCCCGAGTACAAGGGAACCCGTGGCGAAACGCCGGTGGAGTTCGTGGGGCAGATTCCCTTGCTCGAAGAGGCCCTCAAGGCGATGGGCATCCAAACCCTGAGCAAAGAGGACTACGAGGCTGACGACATCCTCGCCACCTTGGCGCACGAGGGCTCAGAGAACGGCTTCCGTGTTCTCGTGGTCTCCGGTGACCGCGATGCCATTCAGATGGTCAACGACAACGTCACCCTGCTGTATCCGAATGCTCGCGGTGTTTCTGAACTCAAGCGTTACGACCGTGACGCGGTTTTCGAGCGGTACGGCATCGAGCCTCACCAGTATCCGGATGTCGCAGCGCTTGTCGGAGAAACCAGCGACAACCTGATCGGCGTCGACAAGGTGGGGGAGAAGACTGCAGTCAAGTGGATCAACCTCTACGGCTCTCTCGATGAGGTGTTGGCTCACGCCGAGGAGATCAAGGGCGTTGTAGGCCAGAACCTTCGTGATCAGATTGATCGCCCCGTTCGCAACCGCAAGCTCAACCACTTGCTCACCGATGTTGAGCTTCCGGTCAATGTCGGCGATCTCGATCGCCGTGCGATCGACGAGGCTGCTGTACGTGAGGTGTTCGATCGCCTGCAGTTCAAGACGCTCCTGCAGCGCGTGATGAAGATTTCTGCGGTCGAAGGCGGCGGTGATGCGCAATCGTCGTCAGCAGCGAGCGCTCCTGACGATGCTGCAGCTATTCCTGCCGTGCGCACCATGGTTGACGAAGAGTTGGCCAAGTGGATTGCGACCAATAGCAACGGCAGTACGTCACCGCTGGGGCTCACCATCGCGAGTGTTGATGGCGTTGTCACCGGGCTTGGTCTTGCGACGGTCTCGGAGACTGCCTTTGTGCCGTGGGCGGCGGATCGCCCAGACTATGACGTGCTCACGCAGTGGCTCGCAAGTGACGCCCCCAAGTACATGCACTCCGCTAAGTCCCAGCTCAAAATTGCCGCCAACTGCGGCCTAACGATCGCGGGCGTGGCGTTCGACACAACGCTCGCGTCGTGGCTCTTGAAGCCGGGCGGCAAGCCTGAAGAGCTTGAGTCTCAGGTGTACAACTACCTCGGCGAAACAATCGAGCAGGGCGACCCCAACCAGTTGGTTCCGGAGACTGAAGAACTGAGTCCCGCCACCAAGTCGTGGTACGTCGTTCGCTTGGCTGCTTACCTTGCTGGGCGCCTCGACGAGGGCTCTCTTGCTGTGCTCACCGATATTGAGATGCCGCTCGTGCCTGTCTTTGCTCAGATGGAACGCACGGGCATTGCGGTCAACCGCCAGTTGCTTGACGACCTCAGTAGCTCCCTCAGCACGACCGCGGCCGATGTCGCCCGCAATGCGTTCGAGGTCATCGGTCGCGAGATCAATCTCGGCAGCCCCAAGCAATTGCAAGAGGTTCTCTTCACGCAGCTTGAGATGCCCAAGACCCGCGCGAACAAGACGGGCTTCTCGACGGATGCCGCGAGCTTGGCTGACCTCCAGGAACAAGCACCGCATCCGTTCCTCGACTTGCTCCTGCAGCACCGTGACGCCACCAAGCTCGTGCAGATCATTACCGGCATCGAGAAAGCCATCGATGCCTCGGGCCGGGTGCACACCACGTACGAGCAGGCGGGGTCGAGCACTGGCCGAATCGCTTCGAACGATCCGAACTTGCAGAATGTTCCCGTCAAAACGGCGACGGGGCGCCAGATCCGTGCCGCTTTCGAGGCGGGAGAGGGGTACGACACTCTTCTCACCGCTGACTATTCACAGATCGAAATGCGCATCATGGCGCATCTCTCGGGCGATGAGGGGCTTATTCAGGCTTTCAACGAGGGCGAAGATCTTCACCGCTTCGTTGGCTCTCGCATCTTCGGCGTCGAGCCGGCCGATGTCACTCCCGAAATGCGTACCAAGGTGAAGGCAATGTCCTACGGCTTGGCATACGGGCTGAGCGCGTTTGGCCTGAGCAAACAGCTTCGTATCGAGACGAGCGAAGCCAAAGCACTCATGACGGATTACTTCGCGCGGTTTGGCGCGGTGCGGGACTACCTGCGCAACGTTGTCGAGCAGGCCCGAGTTGATGGGTACACCACAACGATTTTCGGCCGCCGTCGGCCTTTCGGAGATCTCACGTCAAAGAACCGAGTGTTGCGCGATAACGCGGAACGTCAGGCACTCAATTCGCCCATCCAGGGCTCGGCAGCAGACATCCTCAAGCGCGCCATGCTTCAGATCGATGGCGATATCCGTGAGGAGGGCCTGAAGTCACGAATGTTGCTTCAGGTGCATGACGAATTGGTGTTCGAAATCGCTGGAGGTGAGCTCGAGCGAATGACTACTATTGTTCATGAGCGAATGTCAGGGGCTGCAACCCTGTCGGTTCCGCTTGATGTGCAGATCGGCACCGGTCACAACTGGGATTCGGCGGCACATTAGGCTCGCGCCGTGCGGCATTCATTCTCAGAGCACCCCACAAAGGAGCAGCGGTGAGTAGCACGACAGTAGTGATCGGTTCACGGGTTGGCCTGCACGCGCGTCCCGCTTCTGTCTTCGCGCATGCCGTTGCGCAGTGCGGAATCACCGTGATGCTGGCGGATGCTGCGGGCTCCACGATCAACGCTGGCAGCATCCTCAGCGTGCTCGCGATGGGCATCGGCTATGGCGATGTCATCACTCTCAGCTCAGACGACGAGGGGGCGGAGCCCGTCTTGGCCTCCCTCGCCGAGCTGCTCGAACGCGAACTCGATAGGCCTTAGCGTGACCTCGGGGCGGATTGTCCGCCCGTTCAACGCCGACGATTAACCAAGGAGCCAGACAACGATGTCCGATTTGACGCCCTCTACTTCAGATGCTGCACCCTCGGGTCGGCAGGCTACTCCGCTCGATGCGATTGCTGAGGAATGGGTCTCCACTCTGGTCGAACTAGACCCAACCATCGGAACGTACATCGGTTCGCCGGGACGCCACTCGGGGTATGCCGACTATTCGCCCGAGGGGCATGCTCACGTGGTGGCGTCGACTAGGGACATTCTTGCTCGACTGGAAGCCGCTCCTGTCATGGATGACGTTGATCTCGTCACAAAGTCCGACATGGTCTCGACTCTGAAGCTCGATCTAGAGTCCGATGCCGCGCAATTGTGGAAGCGCGATCTTAATAATCTGGCGAGTCCCGCCCAAGAGATCCGTGGCGTTCTCGATCTGATGCCGACCGCATCGAGCGAAGATTGGTCCGTGATTGCGGAGCGCCTGCACAATATTCCGGAGGCGATCAATGGCTACATCGCCACTCTTCGTCACGGTATGGATGGGGCAGTGGTTCCTGCGCAGCGTCAGGTTGCCGAAGTTGTGGCGCAAGCCCGCCAGATCTCAGCCCCCGGAGGATTCTTCGAGTCGTTCATTGCGCAGGCTGAGGCTGTGGGCGGCGACAGCGCTCTCCAAGCAGCGCTGGCTGATGGCGCTGCCGTTGCGGCATCCAGTTATCAGCAACTTGAGCGTTTTTTGAGTGACGAGCTTGCTCCGCGGGCGACACCTCAGGACGCTTTTGGACGCGAGCTTTACGCGTTGCAGTCTCAACGCTTCCTCGGTGCCACGGTCGACCTCGATGAAACCTATGAGTGGGGGATTGAGGAACTGGCGCGCATGACTGCTGAGCAAAAGCAGATCGCGCACGAGATCAAGCCGGGAGCATCCATCGCCGAAGCAATCGAGCTTCTTGACTCTGACCCTTCGCGAACGCTGCACGGCACCGATGCCCTGCAGAGGTGGATGCAGCAGCTCAGCGATGAAGCCATCGAAGCGTTGGCAGGCACCCACTTCGATATCGCAGAGCCCATGCGCGCGTTGGAGTGCATGATTGCGCCGACTCACGACGGAATCATCTATTACACGGGGCCGAGCGATGACTTTTCGAGGCCGGGTCGCATGTGGTGGTCTGTGCCGGAATCGGTCACTGAGTTCACCACGTGGCGCGAGGCGACAACCGTCTATCACGAGGGCGTTCCCGGGCATCACCTCCAGATCGCCCAAGCCGTCTATAACCGCGATCAGCTGAATACCTACCGTCGGCAGCTGTCGGGAACCTCTGGCCATGCCGAGGGATGGGCGCTCTATGCTGAGCGGCTGATGGCGGACCTCGGTTTCCTCGACGACCCTGCCAATCGACTCGGGATGCTCGATGGTCAGCGGATGCGTGCTGCCCGCGTCGTTCTCGACATCGGTGTCCATCTCGGCAAGCCCAAGCTCACTGGTTCGGGCGTCTGGGATTGGGATTATGCTCTCGATTTCATGACGAACAACGTCACGCTAGATCCCGCCAATGTTCGCTTCGAAGTGAACCGTTATTTCGGTTGGCCAGGACAGGCACCGTCATACAAGGTGGGGCAGCGCATCTGGGAGCAGCTGCGCGATGAGTGCAGTGCCATTGAGGGCGCTGATTTCTCACTTCGTGAGTTCCACCGTCGTGCCCTCAATGTGGGTGGCGTTGGGCTGGATACCCTTCGGGCCGCGCTTCTGGCCCCCTACACAGCACGCTGATCTTCGGCAGGATTTTCGCTCGAGAGGTCTGAGGGATCCAGCAGCACGAGATACCTCGAAACACGGCTGTTAAGTGGTTGGTTTTACCGCCGTCGAAGCGCTAGGCTGGAGTGTCGCATTTGTGACTTCTTATTCGCCTGCCTACGGCGAGCACACAGATTCATTTCGCCGTCGGCCCAATTATGCGCTTTTCGAAGCGTGACCCATACCGGAGCAACTACTACATGACAAACGCAACGACTGACAAGGCACCCAAGCAGGTCGCCATCAATGACATCGGATCTGCTGAAGATTTCCTCGCCGCAGTCGAAAAGACGCTGAAGTTCTTCAACGATGGTGACCTTATCGAAGGTACCGTCGTCAAGATCGACCGTGACGAGGTTCTCCTCGACGTCGGTTACAAGACTGAGGGTGTTATCCCCTCTCGTGAACTTTCCATCAAGCACGACGTTGACCCCACTGAGGTTGTCAACGTCGGTGACACCGTTGAGGCCCTCGTTCTTCAGAAAGAAGACAAAGAAGGCCGCCTCATCCTCTCCAAGAAGCGCGCACAGTACGAGCGTGCATGGGGCGACGTCGAGAAGATCAAGGAATCGGATGGCGTTGTCACCGGTTCGGTCATCGAGGTTGTCAAGGGTGGACTCATCGTCGACATCGGACTTCGTGGATTCCTCCCCGCATCGCTCATCGAGCTTCGCCGCGTTCGTGACCTCACGCCGTACCTCGGCCAGGAGATCGAAGCCAAGATCCTCGAGCTCGACAAGAACCGCAACAACGTTGTTCTGTCGCGCCGTGCACTCCTCGAAGAGACGCAGTCGGCAAGCCGCACTTCGTTCCTCAACAACCTCGCCAAGGGCCAGGTTCGCAAGGGTGTCGTGTCGTCGATCGTCAACTTCGGTGCATTCGTTGACCTCGGTGGCGTAGACGGCCTCGTCCACGTTTCTGAGCTCTCGTGGAAGCACATCGAGCACGCTTCAGAAGTTGTTGAAGTTGGCCAGGAAGTTACGGTTGAGATCCTTGAGGTTGACCTCGAGCGCGAGCGCGTGTCGCTGTCGCTCAAGGCAACCCAGGAAGACCCGTGGCAGGTATTCGCCCGCACCCACGCAATCGGACAGGTTGCTCCCGGTAAGGTCACCAAGCTCGTTCCGTTCGGTGCGTTCGTTCGCGTCGCAGACGGCATCGAGGGCCTCGTGCACATCTCCGAGCTTTCGGGTAAGCACGTTGAACTCGCCGAGCAGGTTGTTTCGGTTGGCGACGAAGTATTCGTCAAGGTCATCGACATCGACCTCGAGCGTCGTCGCATCTCGCTTAGCCTCAAGCAGGCTAACGAGGGTGTTGACCCCGAGGGTACCGAGTTCGACCCGGCACTCTACGGAATGCTCACCGAGTACGACGACCAGGGCAACTACAAGTACCCCGATGGTTTCGACCCCGAGACCAACGAGTGGAAAGACGGCTTCGAGTCACAGCGCGAGAAGTGGGAGCAGGACTATGCTGCAGCCCAGGCGCGTTGGGAACAGCACAAGAAGCAGGTTGCCGCCGCAGCGATTCAGGAAGAGTCGATCAGCAGTGCACCCGCCGGAGCATCGTCGTTCTCCAACGACGACGCTGCAACGAGTGCAGGCGCGGGCACGCTCGCAGACGACGAGACTCTCGCCGCTCTGCGCGAGAAGCTCTCGAGCAACAACTAGTAACACTTAGCTGAACAGTGTGGCCAGTCTCCTTCGGGAGGCTGGCCACACTCAGTTAACGAGCCACGGCTATCCGCTGAATGGTCGGCGGAAATCGGGCGGGGGAGCGCTCTGCTCAGCTGGCGAGCCTGAGCGGGGGTGCCTAGGTTGTGCGCTTTGTGGCGCGTCGCGCTCGTCGAACTCGTGCAACCAGCCACGCCATGAGCCCGATGAGGGCAAGCGTTCCGATAACAGGAACAATGAGCGCCATCAGACTGAGCAGTACGCTACTGATGTCCTCTGCGGCGCTGACCACTGGTGCAGCCGCTCCGGCAGTAGCGGCGTTGAGCACAGGGCGTGCAGCCATCTTGGTGGCGTGCGTGCCGAACGCAAGAATGATTCCGATGACGACGGGCACCCACGCCTCTGACGTGAAAAATGATGCTGGATCGGTGACCACTGCTGTCTCAGAAGCGGCACCCGTGCCGAAGGCGATACCGCCTGCTGCGGGACGCACGATGGTCTGAATCCAATCGTTCACGGAATCCACGATGGGCACTTTGTCGGCGATTACTTCCACGACGAGCAGCACCCCGAGAACGGCGATCACCCAGGGGTTTTCGAGCCACGACCATGCGGCGGGCAGCTCTACAAAGTCAAAGACTCGGCCGGCGATGCCCAATATGAGAAGCGGAATATAAGCGTTGAGGCCAGCCGCAACGGCGAGGCCGCTGCCGGTGAGTATTTCGAACATCCGCTCTCCCTTTCAACAGGCTGAGGTTAGCATTGAGGAATGCACTTGATAGCGCTCACCGGTGGGATTGCTTCGGGAAAGTCGACTGTCGCTAAGCGGTGGGCCGGACACGGAGCTGTCGTCGTCGACGCGGATGCTCTCGCCCGCGAAGTGGTTGAGCCAGACTCCCTGGCGCTGGCCGCGATCGTTGATCATTTTGGCGCAGACGTCCTGAACGACGATGGATCTCTCAACCGCCAGGCTCTCGGCAGTATCGTTTTTGGTGACTCGGATGCCCGTCAGGCTCTTAACAGCATCACCCATCCGGCGATCAGTCGGCTCGCCCAGCAACGTTTCGCGGCCGCCTTCGATCGCGACCCTGAGGCGCTGATTGTGTACGACATCCCCTTACTGGTGGAGTCGGGTCAACCCGTCGATAAGTTCTCGGCAGTAGTGACGGTTGAGGCTGATCCAGAAACTCGCATTCAGCGTTTGATCGAGCACCGCAACATGCCGCGCAGTGAGGCAGAGGGGCGCGTCGCGTCTCAAGCGTCGAGCGCCAATCGCAGAGCGGTGGCCGACTTCGTCGTGGATTCCGGAGCCGATTTGGCGGATACAGAACGTCACGCTGACGAAGTGTGGCAGTTGCTTCGCGACCAATTAGTGAGTTCGCGCTAAGCGTTCGCTTGGCGACTCCGTTTTCGGGTCGTTGTCAGTGCCGGTGCCTACACTTGAGGTATGGAACCAACTCGCTCAGTACGTCCTTTTGAGGTAATTAGCGAGTACTCACCTTCCGGAGATCAGCCTCAGGCGATCCGCGAGCTTGCTCAGCGCATCAATGCCGGCGAAACCGATATTGTGCTGCTCGGCGCCACCGGCACGGGAAAGTCGGCAACAACCGCGTGGCTTATCGAACAGGTGCAGCGACCAACGCTCATCATGTCCCACAACAAGACTCTTGCCGCTCAACTGGCCAACGAGTTCCGGGATTTGATGCCCAACAACGCGGTGGAGTATTTCGTTTCGTACTACGACTACTACCAGCCCGAGGCCTACATTCCGCAGACAGATACCTTTATCGAGAAGGACTCGTCGGTCAACGCCGAAGTCGAGCGACTGCGACATTCCACTACCAACTCTTTGCTCAGCCGCCGCGACACGGTCGTGGTCTCCACAGTGTCGAGCATTTACGGGCTTGGCGCTGCTGAGTCCTATCTTGAAGCGATGATCGCCCTGCAGGTGGGAATGCGCATCGATCGCGAAACGCTCATCCGCAAGTTTGTGGGAATGCAGTATCAGCGCAACGACTACGACTTCTCGCGGGGAAACTTCCGCGTGCGCGGCGACACCATTGAGATCATTCCAGTGTATGAAGAGCTTGCTATCCGAATCGAGATGTTCGGAGACGAAATCGAGGCGCTCTACTCCCTGCATCCGTTGACCGGCGACATCGTCAAGAAGATGGATTCGGTGTCGGTGTTCCCTGGCACCCACTATTCGGCAAGCCCCGAAACGATCAAAACCGCAATCGTATCCATTCAGGCGGAGCTCGCCGACCGGCTTGCCGTGCTGGAGCGTCAAGGAAAGCTTCTCGAAGCTCAACGCTTGCGTATGCGCACGACCTTCGACATCGAAATGATGGAGCAGATCGGTTTTTGTAACGGCATTGAGAACTATTCTCTCCACATGGACGGGCGCCAACCCGGCGAACCACCAAGCTGTTTGCTCGACTACTTCCCGGATGATTTTCTCGTGGTGCTCGATGAGTCGCACGTCACGGTGCCTCAGATCGGCGCCATGTACGAGGGCGATGCCTCACGAAAGCGCACTCTTGTGGAACACGGGTTCCGCCTCCCGAGCGCGCTCGACAATCGCCCGTTGAAATGGGAAGAGTTTCTTGAGCGTGCCGGCCAGAAGGTCTACCTTTCTGCGACACCGGGCAAATACGAGATGGGTATCACTGACTCCGTTGTCGAGCAGGTGATCCGCCCGACAGGACTCATCGATCCGCAAATCGTCGTTAAGCCGTCGAAGGGTCAAATTGACGACCTTCTCGAACAAATCAGGCTTCGCGTCGAGAAGAACGAGCGTGTGCTCGTCACCACGCTCACAAAGAAGATGGCTGAAGAACTCACCGAATTCCTTTCGGAGAATGGTGTTCGGGTGCGCTACTTGCACTCTGACGTCGACACGCTACGCCGCGTGGAGCTACTCACCGAGCTCCGACAGGGCATCTATGACGTGCTCGTGGGCATCAACCTCCTGCGGGAAGGGCTTGACCTTCCCGAAGTGTCGCTCGTCGCGATTCTGGATGCAGACAAGGAAGGCTTCTTGCGGTCGTCCACATCACTCATTCAAACCATCGGGCGTGCCGCTCGAAACGTCTCCGGCGAGGTTCACATGTACGCCGACGTCATTACGCGATCGATGGCGTTTGCGATCGAGGAGACTGATCGTCGCCGCGAAAAGCAGGTGGCATACAACACCGAGCACGGTATTGACCCCCAGCCGCTACGCAAGAAAATTGCTGACATCACTGATGCCCTTCTCCGTGAGGGCGCTGACACCGCAGAGCTGCTTGCCACCCGCAATCGCGACGGCAAGAAACGCACTCCGACGCCCAAACTGGCGCGGGAAGGAATCGCTGCCGCCGGCGGAAATGATCTTGAAAATATCATCGGCGATCTCAACGAACAGATGCTGCAAGCGGCATCCGAGTTGAAGTTTGAGCTTGCTGCTCGATTACGAGATGAAGTTCAGGAACTCAAGAAGGAACTGCGCCAGATGGAGCAGGCTGGTCATTTAAAGTAGTGGCCAGCGTTTCGTGCATCGCAATCATGCGGCGCTCCTGAGCGAAGGAGTCGTGGGGGAGTGCGGTAGTTCGCGCAGCCCCACGTCGTTCCTCTACCGGGATATCGGCAAGAACTCTGAGCGCGTGAGCGATATGAGTATGATCCGGAGCCACCGTGAGTCCACCGCCATCGGCGAATGCAATGTGCTCCTTGCACGCGGTAGTGATAATCGTGGGAGTGCCCGTAGCGAGGGATTCCAGAGCTATGGCCTGAGCGCACGATCCGTTTGTTGTGACGATCGCAAGGTCTGCGGTCGCAAAGACTTCTGCTCGCTCCACCAGCGTGAGGTCGTGCGCGCTCAGAAATTGAACTGAAATCCCCACCGCACTTCGTTCGAGCCGGGCACGCAGCGGGCCATCGCCCAAGATCACCAAATGGAGGTCCTCGCCCTGAGAAGCTCGGTGCCGCACTGCGTCAATCGCGACTGAGACCGCTCCCGCGGAGGTGAGCGGCGCCGCACATACGACGACCAATTCGGCGCCGCTTGAGTCGCGGAGAGGGCTGTTGTGGCGCAGCGGAGAGAACGCTTCGACGTTTACCCCTGACGGGATGCTCACAACGCGATTGTCGGGAGCGGACGTCGTTGCAGGGTCGGTCGCCGTGCGCGAGTTTTCGTGGGTCGCAGAATCGGAACCCTGCGCGCCGACTACCCCCATGTGAATGACCTGGTCGAACCCCAGTGGGGTGTGTGCCGTAGCCCACTCGGCTTCGCCATCGTCCGTGAGGAGCACGGCCGGCACACGGTTGTCGCGCGCCCACGCGCCCAGTTCGCGAGCACTGAGGCGGTCGGCGACTTCGATCTGATCGGGCACAAGTTTTTCGAGAGCACGGCGCACAGCTTTGGCGATAGGAACGAATCCGCGGGATAATGCTCGGCCACGAGCGGGCACCGTGACCACCGTGCCGTATTCGGTCCAGGTCACCGATGACTCGGCTCCGGGGATGATGATGGAAAACTCGTGCCCGGCTGCCTGATACGCCAGACCACGAGAACGCACAGCGCTTGAAGGCAATAAGGCTGGTGCCGAGTAAAAGCTCGTAACGTGCGCAATGTGCATTCACCCATTATCGCGGGGATGAGCACTCTGTGCTGGGCGAACGTCCAGACAATGTCAGTGGTTTCCGTAGAATAGGAAGAGTGACTACAGCACAGTCGATTCCTAATTCTCACCTCAGCGTCCGTGGCGCTCGGGTTCACAATCTCAAGAACGTTGACCTCGAGATTCCGCGCGACTCTCTCGTCGTCTTCACTGGTCTTTCAGGGTCAGGCAAATCGAGCCTCGCGTTCGACACTATTTTCGCAGAGGGCCAGCGACGCTACGTCGAATCGCTTTCGGCCTATGCGCGTCAATTCCTAGGCCAGGTCGATCGGCCAGACGTCGATTTCATTGAGGGACTCAGCCCGGCGGTCTCGATTGACCAGAAATCCACGAACCGAAACCCACGGTCAACCGTCGGAACGATCACAGAGATCTACGACTACATGCGACTGTTGTGGGCGCGCATCGGAGTTCCGCACTGCGCCGTGTGCGGCGAAAAGATTGAGCGCCAATCGGTGCAACAAATTGCCGACCAACTGATGAAGCTTGAGAGCGGCACACGCTATCAAATTGTCAGTCCCGTCGTTTCTCAGAAAAAGGGCGAGTTCGTTGATCTCTTCGCGGAGCTCGCCTCGAGCGGTTACTCCCGCGCCATCGTGGATGGCGATGTCATCCAGCTCAGCGAGCCTCCCAAGCTGAAGAAGCAGTACAAACACGATATTTCTGTCGTCGTTGACCGGTTGGTGGCAAGCGACGACATCCTTACGCGCCTTACCGATTCACTCGAGACCGCACTGCGACTCACCGACGGAACTGTCGCGATCAACTTTGTTGACGAGGAGGGGGATGCCGCGTGGCGTTCGTTCTCCGAGAAGCTGTCCTGCCCCAATAATCACCCCATCCAGCTCACCGAAATCGAGCCACGCACCTTCTCATTCAACGCCCCTTTCGGCGCGTGCCCGGAGTGTTCGGGGCTCGGTACCCGCATGTCGATCGACGCAGAGCTCCTCATCGCCGATGATTCAGTCAGTCTCTCTGAGGGCGCAATCTTGCCCTGGACGAACTCGGGCAAGGGTCTCTATAACTACTTCGAAAAGTTGCTCGGCGGCCTAGCCCTCGACCTTGACTTCTCGCTCGACACTCCGTGGGGCGATCTCCCCGAAGATGTTCGCGAAGCAGTTTTGCGAGGCAACGATTTCAAGGTGTCCGTTAAGTGGAAAAACCGCTACGGGCGCGAGATGAAGTACTCCACGGGGTTTGAGGGAGTGATTCCCTACATCGAGCGCAAATACCTCGAGGCGGAGACAGATGTTCAGCGCCAGCGCTATGCGGCGTACCTCCGCGAGATTCCCTGCCCCGTATGCGATGGCAAGCGTTTGAAGCCAGAGGTCTTGGCCGTCACTGTCGCTGACAACAGCATTTCTGACATCTGCGAGCTCAGCCTCATCGATGCCTATGGCTTCATGAATGAACTGGTTCTCTCTGAGCGGGATGCCCACATTGCTGCTCAAGTGCTTCGCGAAATCCGATTGCGCCTAGAATTCTTGGTCGAGGTCGGCCTGAGTTATCTGAACCTCGCACGTGCGGCCGCAACATTGAGCGGTGGCGAGGCGCAACGCATTCGTCTGGCGACCCAAATTGGCTCCGGTCTCACTGGCGTGCTCTATGTGCTCGACGAGCCCAGCATCGGACTTCACCAGCGTGACAACCGACGATTGATCGAAACTCTCGTCAAGCTCAAGAACCTCGGCAACACCCTCATCGTGGTTGAGCACGATGAAGATACGATTCGCACCGCCGATTGGGTTGTCGATATTGGGCCTGGCGCCGGCGAACACGGTGGAGAAGTCGTTCACTCCGGTTCCTACGAAGAGCTACTCACCAATACACGGTCGATAACCGCTGACTACCTGTCGGGGCGTAAGGCCATCGAAACGCCGAAGAAGCGTCGCCCGATTGACAAGGCGCGCCAGATTACCGTCGAGGGAGCGAAGGCGAACAACCTCAAGAACCTCACCGTCAAATTCCCGCTTGGCACGTTCACCGCGGTCACGGGCGTCAGTGGTTCTGGAAAATCAAGCCTCGTCAACGACATCCTCTACAAGGTCCTTGCCAACGAACTCAACGGTGCGCGCCAGATTCCAGGCAAGCACACGCGAGTCACGGGCCTCGAGAACCTCGACAAGGTAGTTCATGTCGACCAGAACCCGATCGGACGCACTCCACGATCCAATCCCGCCACATACACGGGCGTCTTCGACAAGATCCGCACGTTGTTCTCCGAGACCGCGGATGCGAAAGCTCGAGGATACTTGCCCGGTCGCTTCAGCTTTAACGTCAAGGGCGGTCGCTGCGAGAACTGTTCGGGTGACGGCACTATCAAGATCGAGATGAACTTCTTGCCCGACGTGTACGTCGCGTGTGAAGTGTGCGGGGGAGCTCGCTATAACCGCGACACCCTCGCCGTAAAGTACAAGGCCAAGAACATCGCTGAAGTGCTCGACATGCCGATCAGTGAGGCCGCGGACTTCTTCGAGGCAATCACGAGCATTCACCGTTACTTGAAGACGCTCGAAGAGGTCGGGCTTGGCTATGTGCGTCTCGGCCAGAGCGCGACAACTCTCTCGGGCGGTGAGGCACAACGAGTCAAGCTTGCTACTGAGCTCCAGCGCCGATCGATGGGGCGCAGCGTCTATGTGCTCGATGAGCCAACGACAGGTCTCCACTTCGAAGACGTGCGCAAGCTCTTGTTGGTGCTCAACGGTCTCGTTGATAAGGGAAACACTGTCATCGTGATCGAGCACAACCTTGATGTCATCAAGTCTGCTGACTGGCTCATTGATCTCGGCCCCGAAGGCGGGTCTGGCGGCGGAGAGCTGCTATCCGTCGGAGCTCCCGAGAAGGTCGCCAAGGTCGCGGGAAGCCACACTGGCCAGTTCTTGGCTGAAGTATTGAGTGGCAATCGTGTCTAGGCCGCTGGGAGTCAACGGTGGCTAACACTGTTCCTTGGCGCCCGCGTGCAGGAGACATCCCTAACCAGCCAGGCGTCTATCGGTTTACCGACGATAAGAAGCGCGTGCTCTACGTGGGAAAAGCGAAGAACTTGCGAGCACGTCTCAGCAACTACTTTGCACCGCTGACCACTCTTCACGAGCGCACTCGACGGATGGTGCTCACCGCAACAAACGTTGAGTGGACGATCGTCGGCAATGACTTTGAAGCGCTGCAGCTGGAATACACCTGGATCAAAGAATTCGATCCGCCGTTTAACGTTCAGTACAAAGACGACAAGTCCTACCCGTACCTTGCGATCACGATGGGTGATCCTGTTCCACGGGTGCTTGTCACGCGCAATCGTAACCTGCCCAATGCGCGATACTTCGGCCCCTATTCGCGCGCGTGGGCCATCCGCGACACGGTCGATGTGATGCTCAAAGCTTTCCCGATGCGCAGCTGCTCGACGTCGGTCTACAAGCGCGCCCAACAAACTGGTCGCCCCTGCTTGCTCGGCGATATCGGTAAGTGTGCGGCGCCCTGTGTCGGACGAGTGACGCTCGAAGAGCATAAATCGATTGCACTAGATTTTGCGTCGTTCATGGGAGGCAACGACTCTCGAATGCTCAACTCAATCAAAGCCAAAATGGCAGAGTCCGCAGCGACTCAAGAGTATGAGGCGGCCGCGCGCTATCGAGACCAAATTGGGGCGATGGAGACAGCGCTCGCTAAAAACCAGATCGTGTTGTCCGAGGATGTGGATGCCGATTTCTTCGGAATTGCGCACGATGAACTCGCAGCCGCCGTGCAACAGTTCATTGTTCGAGGCGGCCGAATTCGCGGTGTTCGTGGATGGGTCGTCGATAAAGAACTGGATGTCGAACTCGGCGGACTGGTCGAATCTGTGTTGCAGAACGCCTACGACGACACCGTCCCACCGCGCGATGTCCTCGTGCCAGCGCTGCCAGAGGACGGCACTGCGCTGGAAGAGTGGCTAGCGCAGCGCCGTGGGCCGGGCGCGCGCGTCCGTTTGAGGGTCGC
Source organism: Salinibacterium sp. SWN248 (assembly GCF_015864575.1). Lineage (GTDB taxonomy): Bacteria > Actinomycetota > Actinomycetes > Actinomycetales > Microbacteriaceae > Rhodoglobus. The sequence goes on from NZ_JADYWW010000001.1 coordinate 1,746,049, forward strand.
GCAGCGGGGCGAAAAGGCGTCACTGGCACAGACCGTGGAGACAAACGCTCAGAACGCGCTCATGCTCTATAAGTCGAAACGGAGCGGCGACTTCGTTGCTCGTTCGCAGGCGCTGGCAGATATCCAGGAAGCATTGGGAATGACCGAGGCTCCGCTTCGGATGGAATGTTTCGACGTTTCGCACCTCTCAGGCACGAATGTGGTTGCATCCATGGTCGTCTTCGAAGATGGACTGCCCAAGAAGCAGCACTACCGGCGTTTTAATATCCCCGAGACCACCGACGACACTGATTCCATCTACCAGGTCCTCACGCGTCGGCTTGCCTATCTTGCCGCCGGGAATGCGGTCCCTACTGCTGCTGAAGCGCAGGCGACGTCGCCCGACAAGATACTCAGCGCGGGGGAGCCGGATGGGGATGCCGCAGCTTCTGCGAAGCTCGCGACCGATGTTGTGGTGCCTTCTCCCAAGTTTGCTTATCCGCCCCAATTGCTGATCGTTGATGGTGGGCAACCGCAGGTTTCAGCGGCACAGCGCGCTCTCGAGGAGTCCGGCGTTTCCGGTATCCAACTCGCTGGAATTGCTAAGCGACTAGAAGAGATCTGGCTGCCCGACTCTGATTATCCGGTTATTCTTCCCCGCAATAGTGATGCGCTTTTTTTGATTCAACGCATCCGCGATGAGGCGCACCGCTCCGCAATTACTCATCAGCGTCAGCGAAGGTCAAAGGACATTTCCTCGATCCTCTCCACTGTTCCGGGCCTCGGCCCGTCCCGCATCAAGGCGCTGTTGCAGCACTTTGGTTCCGTCGCTCGGCTCAAGGCGGCGACGCCCGAACAGATCACAGAAGTCCCGGGAGTCGGAGAGGCGACTGCTGCCGCGATCATCGAGAAGCTCGGTCAGCGCTAGCTCAGGTAGTCTGAAGCCACCATGAAACCCGTGACAGAGCAGCAAGAAGTTCTTATTGTGACTGGCATGTCGGGCGCCGGTCGTTCGACCGTCGGCAACGCGCTGGAGGATCTCGGCTGGTATGTCGTAGACAACTTGCCACCTCAGATGCTTCTGCCTCTTGTGGACCTCGCTCACCGCGCCGGAGATTCCCTCCCACGCGTGGCTGCGGTTATCGACGTGCGTGGTGGCAAACTCTTCTCGGATGCCCAGCATGCAATTGAGGCCCTCCGTGCTTCCACTTCTCTTCGGGTTCTTTTTCTTGATGCCGAAGATGCCGCGCTGGTTCGCCGTTTTGAGCAGGTCCGCCGGCCGCACCCTCTCCAAGATGAGGGAACCCCGCTCGATGGAATTGCTGCCGAACGAACCCGTATGGCAGAGATTCGCTCCAGTAGCGACATCATCATCGACACTACAGACCTCAACATCCACCAGTTGGCGATGACCATCATCGAAAAGTTCTCTGCGGAGAGCGATGCTGGATTGCGTATTACTATTGAGAGCTTCGGATTTAAGTACGGACTTCCAGCAGACGCCGACATGGTTGCTGACTGCAGATTCTTACCTAATCCCTTTTGGGTGCCCGAGCTCAAAGCATTAGACGGACTCGATGAACGCGTCCGTGCCTATGTCGTTGGGGCGCCAGGAGCACAGGAGTTCGTTGCAGATTATGCGCGAGCCCTCGAACCTGTATTCGCCGGGTATCAGCGCGAGAATAAAAGACACGCAACGATCGCGATCGGCTGTACTGGTGGCAAACACCGTTCGGTTGCGATTGCCGAAGAGCTGTCAGCTATTCTTAGCGGCCTGCCCGGTGTAGCCGTAAGTATTAAGCATCGGGACCGTGGACGAGAGTAGATTGCTCATCCAACAGAACCGCCATCTTGGAAGGAAGGCCAGTTAGTGGCATTAACTGCTGAAGTCAAAGACGAACTGGCACGAATTCAGTTGGGCAAGACGACTGAGCGCGCTGCAGAGCTCGCAACAATTTTGCGGTTCTCGGGTGGTCTCCATCTGATTTCCGGACGTATCGCCGTCGAATCTGAGCTGGAAAGCGAATTGCTCGCTCGCCGTGTGCGGCGCGACATTGCTGAGCTGTACGGCGTTCGCTCTGAGATTTCGCGCGTTGCGTCTTCCGGTGGCCGGCGTACGAACAATCTTCTGGTGCGCGTTCTCGACGGGGGAGAGACCCTCGCTCGCCAGACTGGACTTTTGGATGCCCGCCGCCGCCCCATCCGCGGCCTCCCGAACCGCGTGACTACTGGCGGCCGCGGTGAACTCGCTGCTGTCTGGCGTGGGGCGTTTCTTGCGGCAGGCTCGCTCACAGACCCGGGTCGCTCGGCCGCTCTCGAAGTAACCTGCCCTGGCAACGAGGCCGCAATGGCGCTCGTTGGCGCTGCAGGTCGACTCCGCGTCGCCGCAAAGGCACGCGAGGTTCGCGGTGTTCACCGTGTCGTTGTTCGCGATGGCGAAGCCATTAGCGCCATGCTCACGATCATGGGCGCCGAGACGACTGTGGTGAGCTGGAACGAATTGCGTCAACGTCGCGAAGTTCGCGCCACCGCCAACCGCCTAGTGAACTTTGACGATGCGAACCTTCGCCGTTCGGCGCAAGCTGCTGTTGCCGCGTGCGCCCGCGTCGAACGCGCTCTTGAGATCTTGGGGGATGACGTGCCGCAGCACCTGCGTTACGCCGGCGAACTTCGCCTCAGCCACCGAGACTCAAGCCTGGACGAATTAGGCCACCATGCTGATCCGCCGATGACGAAGGATGCTGTTGCTGGCCGCATCCGTCGGCTACTGGCAATGGCGGACAAGCGCGCAAGCGACCTCGGTGTAGCCGGTACTGAAGCAAACCTTCCCGCTGAGTTGGACGAGGCTTAGCGTTCCCTCCATACGACACGTGCGTCGGATGGACGTGGTTAGACTGGATGTATCTCACCTGACCGTGCTCGCCAGCCGGCGCAGGAATCACGATCCTAGGAGGACTTCCGATGGCTGATTACACGCTTCCAGAACTTTCGTACGACTACTCCGCGCTTGAGCCAAGCATCAGCGCCATGATCATGGAGTTGCACCACAGCAAACACCACCAGGCATATGTCACTGGTGCGAATGCTGCGATCGCCGGGCTTGCTGAAGCTCGCGATTCCGGAAACCTCGCCAATGTGAACAAGCTCGAGAAGGACCTCGCGTTCAACTTGGGTGGACACATCAACCACTCCATTTTCTGGACCAACATGTCGCCCAACGGTGGCGACAAGCCCACCGGCGACCTTGAGAGCGCCATCGACGACCACTTCGGCTCGTTCGATAAGTTCACGGCACACTTCACAGCGACCGCTATGGGTGTGCAGGGTTCGGGCTGGGCAGTGTTGGCTTGGGACTCCATCGGTGAGCGCCTCATCATCGTTCAGTTCTTCGACCAGCAGGGCAACTTGCCTGCGGGCATCGTTCCTCTCCTCATGCTTGATGTGTGGGAGCACGCCTACTACCTCGACTACAAGAACGTGCGTGCTGACTACGTCAAGGCGTTCTGGAACATCGTTGACTGGGCCAACGTTCAGGACCGCTTCAGCGCAGCGCGCTCGAAGACAAACGGTCTGCTGCTACTCTCGTAGCGGCATCGTGGCCGGGTTAGGCCCCGGCTTTAGCCCAGTCTCCACCCAAGCAACACCCCCACCACTACAGCACGACGCGTCCTAGACGCCTGATTTTCTGGAGCAACAGTGAGCGTAAAAATCGGTATTAATGGTTTCGGTCGCATCGGTCGCAACTTCTTTCGAGCGGCAATGGCTAAGGACAGCAACATTGAAATTGTTGCGGTCAACGACCTCACAGACAACAAGACCCTCGCTCATCTCCTCAAGTACGACACCATCACTGGTCGTCTAGACGCTGAGGTTACGTTTGATGACGAGCAAATCGTCGTCGACGGCAAGGCAATCAAGGTTTTCGCTGAGCGCGATCCCTCGAACCTCCCGTGGGGCGAGCTTGGCGTCGACATCGTCATCGAGTCGACCGGTCACTTCACCAAGTCGGCGGATGCCGCGAAGCACATCGCTGCTGGTGCCAAGAAGGTCATCGTTTCGGCCCCGGCTTCGGGCGATGACGTAGCAACTCTGGTGCTCGGCGTCAACGAGGGAATCTACGACCCCGCCGTTCACAACATCATCTCGAACGCATCGTGCACGACCAACTGCCTCGCACCGTTGGCCAAGGTCTTCATGGACAACTTCGGAATCGACACCGGGTTCATGACGACTGTTCACGCGTACACCGCAGATCAGAACCTTCAGGACGGCCCGCACGGAGACCTTCGCCGCGCTCGCGCAGCAGCGCAGAACGTCATCCCGACGTCGACTGGTGCAGCGAAGGCACTCGGCTTGGTCATCCCTGAGCTCGTCGGCAAGCTCGATGGTTACGCCCTTCGCGTTCCCGTCATCACTGGTTCGATCACTGACCTCACCATCACGACTTCGTCTGAAGTTACGGTCGAGCAGGTCAACGCGGCGTACAAGGCCGCGGCTGAGGGCCCTCTCAAGGGCATCCTCAAGTACACCGAAGACCCCATCGTTTCCACCGACATCGTCGGCGACCCACACTCGTCGATCTTCGATGCAGGACTGACGAAGGTCATCGGCAACCAGGTCAAGGTCGCTTCGTGGTACGACAACGAGTGGGGTTACTCCAACCGCCTCGTTGACGTTGCAGAATACGTCGGCGCCCGCCTCTAACATCCAACGACTATGAGCCTCAGAACTCTTTCAACGCTTCCCGACTTGCGCGGTAAGCGCGTGATCGTCCGTTGCGACCTGAACGTACCCCTCAAGGACGGCCAGATCACGGATGACGGTCGCATCCGTGCATCGTTGCCCACGCTCAACGCACTCATCAATGAGGGCGCTCGCGTCGTCATCGTGTCTCACCTGGGTCGCCCCGGTGGTGAGCCCGATGCTCAGTACAGCCTCGAGCCGGTCGCACAGCGGCTCTCGGAGCTGTTGGGCAAAGCCGTTGTGTTCGCTAAGGACACCGTCGGGCACGCCGCTGAACAAGCGGTTGCCGAGCTCGACGATTGCGGTGTAGCGCTGTTGGAGAATCTGCGGTTCAACTCCGGCGAAACCTCAAAGTCAGAGACGGAACGTGAAGAGTTTGCCGCCAAGCTCGCTCGCTTCGGCGACGCGTTCGTCTCTGACGGTTTCGGAGTAGTTCATCGCAAGCAAGCAAGCGTGTTCGAGTTGGCTAAGGCCCTCCCGAGTGCTGCTGGGCTGCTTATCGAGACTGAACTTGGCGTTCTCGAGCGCCTCACGGTAACCCCAGAGCGTCCTTACACGGTCGTGTTGGGCGGTTCTAAAGTTTCTGACAAGCTCGACGTCATCGGCGCGCTTCTTCCGCGCGTTGATTCGTTGCTCGTTGGTGGCGGAATGCTCTTCACCTTCCTTGCCGCGCAGGGCTACAAGGTTGGAGCTAGCCTCCTTGAGAACGATCAGCTCGATACAGTCAGGGGCTATATCGCCCAGGCTGAAGAGCTGGGTGTCGAGATTGTTCTTCCGACAGACATTGCAGTGGCCGCTTCGTTCGGGCCGGATGCCGCTCACACAGTAACGTCGGCTCAGGCGATTGAAGACACCGAGTTCGGTGCTGCTGGCATCGGACTCGACATCGGGCCGGACACTGCAGCTCGATTCGCCGAAGTAATTCGGGCCTCCAAGACTGTTTTCTGGAACGGGCCTATGGGCGTGTTCGAATTCCCAGCATTTGCGGCAGGAACGAAGGCAGTCGCGCAAGCGCTCACGGAGACAGATGGATTCGGCGTTGTCGGCGGTGGCGATTCTGCCGCGGCCGTTCGCGCATTAGGTTTTGACGACGACCAGTTTGGTCACATTTCTACGGGTGGCGGTGCGAGCCTCGAGTTTCTCGAAGGCAAGCAGCTCCCCGGACTGGAGGTACTTGGATGGCAAAGGTAAAGCGCGTCCCGTTTATTGCGGGCAATTGGAAGATGAATCTTGACCATCTTCAGTCAATCGCGTTTGTGCAGAAGTTGGCATGGACGTTGAAAGATGCAAATCACGACTTCGGTGTCGACGGTGCAGAGGTTGCGGTGTTTCCCCCGTTCACCGATCTGCGTTCGGTGCAAACCCTCGTCGCAGCGGACAAGCTTGACGTACGCTTCGGCGGCCAAGATCTTTCCGAACATGATTCGGGTGCATACACGGGAGAAATCTCCGGTGCGTTCCTGTCATCGCTTGACTGCCGCTATGTGCTGGTCGGTCACTCCGAGCGTCGCACGATGCACGGAGAAACCGATGAGCAGCTTGCTCGCAAGGTTGCCGCAGCGCTGAAGCACGGCCTCGTGCCGGTTCTGTGCGTCGGCGAGACCGCGGATGACCTCGAAGCTCACGGTCCTAGCGCTGTCCCCGTCGCTCAGCTGAAGGCTGGACTCGCTGGACTCGCTGGACTCGCTGGACTCTCTGGCACGCCAGAGCTCGTAGTTGCTTACGAGCCCGTCTGGGCTATCGGCTCGGGCAAGGCCGCGACGCCTGAACAGGCCGAGCAAGTTGCGGCACGACTGCGCGAGACCCTCGCCGAGGTGCTCGGCGATGATGTCGCTGCGGCCACACGAATCCTCTATGGCGGTTCCGTGAAGTCAAGCAACATTGCGAGCCTCATGCGCGAACCCAACATTGACGGCGCTCTTGTGGGCGGTGCAAGCCTTGATGTGGCGGAATTTGCCAGCATCTCGCGCTTCTCCAAGCACGTCGGCACCTAGCCGTTATACTGTTCGAGGCCGGAACGGCCTGTTCGAAAGGTTCTTTGTGGAAATTCTCCAAGTTGTGCTGCAGGTATTGCTCGGCATTACGAGCTTGCTGCTCACACTTCTCATCCTTCTTCACCGCGGACGCGGTGGAGGTCTCTCCGACATGTTCGGCGGGGGAACCACGTCCAATCTGGGTGCTTCCGGTGTTGCAGAACGCAACCTGAACCGCATCACTGTGATCCTGGGCGTCGTATGGATCAGTTGCATCGTCGTACTCGGTCTCATCACCAAATACAACGGCGCTTAAGAACCTCCAGTTTTAGCAAACGAAGGAACACAGTGGCAGCAGGCGGAAGTGCAATTCGTGGGTCGCGCGTTGGCTCGGGCCCCATGGGGGAACAAGATCGTGGTTTTCACGCTGAACGCGTGCAGATCTCGTACTGGGACGCTCTCGGGAACGAAACCGTAAGGTCGTTCTCGGCGAACGTTCCCGACGACGAAATCCCCGCGACGATTGATTGCCCGTCGTCCGGTCTTCCCGCGGGCCGCGACCAGGAGAACCCGCCGTCGGCTTCGAAACTGGAGCCCTACAAAACCCATCTTGCCTACGTCAAAGAGCGTCGCAGCGATGACGAAGCGACTGAGCTCCTCGATGAGGCTCTTCTGCAGCTTCGAACCCGTCGTGGCACGGCTACCGCGGAATAGCACGATCGCTGTCAGCGTGGTCTTTTAACATCGCATAGTGCGGTCGACACAAGCCTAAGAACAGAGGCCCCAACCGAATCGGTTGGGGCCTCTGTTCGTTAAAACCGCATCTGAGGTTTAGTGCTCGTCCGTGGAGTCTGCGCTGGTCCAGAACTGCCCAGGATCGATCAACGATGCCGGAACTTGGGCTGCGGCGTCGGAATCGACAAAGAACAAGGTTTTGCGACGGCCTTCAAGGCCCGCTGCGGGAACCTCGTTGTAGCTGGCACCGGCCAGAGTGAGTCCCAAAGCGGAAGCTTTATCGCTTCCGGCAACGACTGCCCAGATTCGAACTGAAGAGTTGATCACCGGCAGCGTGAGGCTCACTCGTTCGTCAGGGGGCTTGGGGGAGTTGCGCACAGCAATAACGGTTCGCTCGGTTTCACGGATGCCTTCGCGCTCCGGAAAGAGCGAAGCAATGTGACCGTCCGGGCCGACCCCGAGGAAGACGATGTCGAAGTTCGGGTACTTGCCGTTACGTGCGGAGTGAGCTGCGAGGTCGTTGGCATAAGCCTGAGCCGCGTCATCCAGAGTGAGACCCGAGTCGGATGCCGCGACGGCGTGGACACGGCTGGGGTCGACGGGGATGTGATCGAGCAGAGCAGCGCGCGCCTGAACATCGTTGCGCTCGGGATCGCCGGCAGGCAGCCAACGCTCATCGCCCCACCAGAAGTTAACGCGTGACCAGTCAACGCCGTCGCGTTTGGACGACTTATTGATGGCTTCGAGAACTGCTATCCCCATGCTTCCACCGGTAAGAGCCACGGTTGCTTCATCGAACTCGGCGATGAAGTGGGGGACTTTCGAGAGAAAGCGCGCAGCAACAGCTTTCGCCAGCTTCGCTTTATCGGTGTGGACTATCGCACGACGTTCGTTACTCATTCGCTCTTCGCCTTCGTAGAGTTGTTGATCTGAACCCCAGTGATCTCGCTGACACCGTGACGAACCACGTCACCAAAGAGGCTGTCAGGGTCGAGGCGGCGGAGTTCTTCCGCCAGGCAGTCCCGAAGACTGCGCCGTGGCAGCGAAATGTCGTGCACGGGCTGGTCTGGCTGTGTCAACGTTGCGATGTTGGCCATGTTGCGCTCGAGCGTGATCGTGCCCGATGCTCGCTCAAGGATGACGGCGTGGATGCCGGTGGGAACAGGCGAGCCCTCAGCGACGTGCAGCGTGACCTTCACTTTGAGCTGCATCTGCAACCAGGCTGCGAGCAGCATCGTGGAGGCGGAATCGGCGGCGCCACTGACGGTGACGGCGGTGATGGCCTCGTACGGAGGCTGATCCAGCACAGCGGCAAGCTGCGCGCGCCACAGCGTAAGTCTGGTCCACGCGAAGTCTGTGTCACCAGGTACGTAGGTCTTGCACATGCGGTGCATTGCATCCAGCGGGTTGGTACTGGCAGCCGCATCGGTGATGCGGCGCTGTGCAATACGACCGATTGGTGACTGTGAAGCACTAGCGGGGCCTTCACCGGGCCACCACGCGACGACGGGAGCATCGGGCAGGAGCAATCCAGTTACGAGGCTCTCCTGGTCGAGTGCGGCATCTCCGTGGGCGGTGACAACGATTACCTCGCTCGCACCGGCGTCTCCGCCAACACGAATCTGAGCATCAACGCGAGCGTCGTCGTCACGAGCGGATGACGCGCTGCTCGTTGACACAACCAGTACACGCATCGGGTGTTCACGCGAGGCGTCGTTTGCCGCTTCAATCGCTTCTTCTTCGTTGCCGAACTCGGTCGCAATGATGAGCGTGAGCACGCGACCTAACGCGACCGCACCGCCATCCTCTCGAATGCGCACGAGCGCTTTCGAGATTTTCGCGGTTGTGGTGTTGGGCAGATCAACAATCATGGTCGTCTCCAGACTCGTCCATCGCGTTCCATGAGGTCGTCGGCAGATTTGGGACCCCACGTGCCTGGACGGTATTGCTCCGGTGCGCCTTGCGTTGCCCAGAACTCTTCAATGGGATCGAGAATCTTCCAGCTAAGCTCGACCTCTTCGTGACGGGGGAACAGCGGCGGATCGCCAAGCAATACATCGAGGATGAGTCGTTCGTAAGCTTCGGGGCTGGCCTCGGTGAACGCGTGGCCGTAGCCGAAGTCCATTGTGACGTCGCGCACATGCATTTCGGCGCCGGGAACTTTCGACCCGAAGCGAATCGTGACGCCCTCATCGGGCTGTACGCGGATTACGAGAGCGTTTTGCCCCAGCGCCGAAGTGCGGCTCTCTTCAAAGAGATACTGCGGAGCGCGCTTGAAGACGACGGCAATTTCGGTGACCCGTCTTCCGAGACGCTTTCCAGCACGGAGGTAGAACGGAACGCCTGACCATCGACGCGTGCCAATGTCGAGGCGAATCGCTGCGTAGGTTTCTGTCTCGGATTCGGGATTCATCCCGTCTTCTTCGAGGAAACCGGTGATCTTTTCGCCACCTTGCCAACCGCCGGCATACTGTCCGCGAGCGGTGTGCTCGCCAAGATTGTCAGGAAGGCGAACCGCCGAAAGTACCTTCTCCTTTTCGGCGCGCAGATCCGCGGCGTCAAAAGAGACAGGTTCTTCCATTGCCGTGAGAGCGAGAAGCTGAAGGAGGTGGTTCTGGATGACGTCGCGAGCTGCGCCGATTCCGTCGTAGTACCCGGCGCGGCCCCCAACTCCGATGTCCTCTGCCATCGTGATCTGAACATGATCGACGTGGTTGGAGTTCCAAATCGGCTCAAAGAGCTGATTGGCAAAGCGCAACGCGAGGATGTTCTGAACGGTCTCTTTGCCCAGATAGTGATCGATGCGAAACACACTGTCGGGAGGGAATACCGATTCAACGACGTCATTGAGCTCGCGAGCCGTCGTGAGATCGCTACCGAATGGCTTCTCGATGACAACGCGACTCCACTGCCCGTCGCGCTGTTCTGCGAGCCCGGAGTTACGGAGCTGCTCCGTTACCTGCGGGAATGACTTCGGAGGGATCGAAAGATAGAACGCGTGGTTGCCCATCGTGCCTCGCTCACTATCCAAGTCGGAGAGTGTGTCCTTCAGGCGTTCGAAGGCAGCGGCATCATCAAACTCACCCTGCACGAAGCGAATGCCTTGAGCCAGCTGCTTCCACACATCCTCGTCAAAAGGCGTGCGAGCGTACTGTTTGACAGCGTCGTGAACGACTTTCTCGAAGTCTTGGTCTTCCCAGTCTCGTCGAGCAAAGCCGACGAGTGCGAAGCCTGGGGGAAGTAGCCCCCGGTTGGCGAGGTCATAGACGGCCGGCATGAGCTTCTTGCGCGACAAGTCGCCGGTTACGCCAAAAATGACCAGAGCGCTCGGACCAGCAATACGGTTAAGCCTGCGGTCAGAACTCAACCGCAGGGGATTGAATTCAGCACTGATGTCAACGGGGGACATACTTCTCCTCTACGTGCGGCACGTACGTGCTGCAGCTATCCGATCGCGTCGAGAACCTGCGGCAACGACACCTTCGGGTTCGATACCGTGAGGCTTAAGACGGGGCGGCCGTGTTCAGCAAGCACGCTAGCGTCACCGGCAGCTTGAGCGCGGATGAGCTGTCCAAACGTGAATGGACGGTCGGGAATCTGCAGATCAGATTCTTCGACCACAATGATTTGAAGGAACACACCAATTGCAGGCCCGCCCTTGTGGAACTGACCAGTGGAGTGCAGGAACCGGGGTCCCCAACCGAAAGTGACTGGGCGCTTGGCGCGCGCCGCAGTCTTCTCTCGAAGTTCCGAAAGTTCCGGGTAGCCAGTGCGGTCGGCGTAGACCTGAATGGCGACGTAACCGTCGTCATCGAGGTAGGACAGAAGCGAAGACACAACTCCGGCGAGGTCGCTGCTATCAGCCACCACGCCCTCGGTGCCCCGAACCTCGATGTCGCCAACCGAGAAGGCAGGCGCCTGCTGAGGAGTCGGGTTATCAATGAGTTCCCGCGCTGCGTTCTTTGCAGCCTCAACATCGGGCTGATCAAAGGGGTTGATGCCGAGAAGGCGACCAGCGACGACAGTGGCGTACTCCCAGAGCAGCAACTGTCCACCGAGCGAACCAGCGATTTCAATCTCGCCCTCTGCTACCTCTTTGGTGTCGTCCCAGTCTCCGACGAGTCGAACGATTTGGAGGTCATCCAAACCTTCCATGACCTCGGGGGAGTCAGTGCGCAGGACAACGGGAAGAAGTCCCTTGCCGAGCTTTCCCGTCGACTCAGCGATGAGCTGCTCAGCCCAATCTCCAAAGCCGAGGATGTGGGTTCCGTCGGTCACGATGCCGAGCTTGTCTTTCAGTGGGTCAGTTCCTGCAATCGCAGCGCCAAGCACGAGGCCAGGGTTGCTCTCGTTGTCGACAGCAAGCTCAACCATGACGGCTTCGGCCTCGTCGAGAAGCTCGGTCAGATCGACACCAGCCAGTCCAGACGGAACGAGTCCGAAGGCGGTGAGCGCCGAGTAACGGCCGCCGACGTTGGGATCAGCGTTGAACACGCGGTATCCCGCAGCGCGAGCCGCGATATCCATCGGCGAACCGGGATCGGTGACGATTACGATGCGCTCCCGCGGGTCGATTCCGGCATCCGTGAAAAACTTTTCGTAGATGCGTTTCTGGGAATCAGTCTCGAGCGTAGAGCCCGACTTGGACGAGATGACGACGGCCGTCGACTGAAGACGATCCGCGAGGGCAGCCTGCACCTGTGCGGGGTCTGTCGAGTCGAGAACTGTGAGTTCAACTCCGTACGTGCGAGTGATGACCTCAGGGGCAAGCGATGAACCGCCCATACCGCCGAGGACAAAGTGATCCACGCCGTCGGCGCGCAGTTTGTCGCGCAGAGCGTAGATGTCCTCGATCATCGGCCGACCGACAGAAACAGCTTCGACCCAGCCCAGGCGCTTCGCCGACTCTTCTTCGGCCGCAGGGCCCCAGAGAGTTGCGTCGCCGCCAGTGATGCGGCTTGCAACTAGATCATTGACGAGCTGCGGAACGATGCGGTCGACGGCTTCTGCCGCCGCACCGGATACTGCAAGCTTCACACTCATTTTGCGGCCTCAAGAGCAGCTGACACGGTGTCGAGCAGCTCGTTCCAGGACACGATGAACTTCTCAACGCCCTCCTTTTCGAGCAGCGCGGTCACCTCGTCATACGAGATTCCGAGTGCGGAGAGTGCGTCGAGAGTGAAGTTTGCCGCGTCGTAGTGAGCCGTGACCTGCTCGCCCTCGATTACACCGTGGTCGAAGGTCGCTTCAAGCGTCTTCTCCGGCATCGTGTTCACCGTCTCGCCAACGGCAAGCTCCGTGACGTAGAGCGTGTCGGGCAGGCTCGGGTCCTTCACACCGGTGGAAGCCCACAGCGGACGCTGCTTGTTTGCGCCAGCGGCAATGAGAGCCTGAGCGCGCTCCGTAGCGAAGGCGTTCTCGTAGACCTGGTACGCAAGACGAGCGTTTGCAATACCGGCCTTGCTCTTGAGAGCCTTGGCGTTATCGGTACCGATCGCGTCAAGACGCTTGTCGATCTCGGTGTCGACGCGGGAGACGAAGAACGACGCGACCGAGTGAATCTTCGAAAGGTCGTGGCCGGCAGCCTTCGCCTTCTCCAAACCAGTGAGGTAAGCCTCGATAACTTCGCGGTGACGCGCCAAGCTAAAGATCAAGGTGACGTTGACGCTGATTCCGGCTGCGATCGTTGCAGTGATGGCCTCAAGGCCCTCAACGGTCGCGGGAATCTTGATCATTGCGTTCTCGCGGGCAACCTTCGCCCAGAGCTGCTGAGCCTGAGCAATCGTGCCAGCGGCATCATGAGCCAGTCCAGGTTCAACCTCGATCGAGACTCGACCATCGCGGCCGTCAGTTGCGTCATATACGGCGCGGAAAATGTCGCTGGCGGCAGCAACATCATCGGTCGTGATCTCGAACACAGCATCAGTGACGCTCGTACCCTTGGCCGCCAGAGCAGCGACCTGCTCGTCGTAGGCCTCGCCCTTTGCCAACGCCGTGGCAAAGATCGTGGGGTTAGTCGTGACGCCAACAACGTTGCGTGAAGCAATGAGCGACTGGAGTCCACCCGAGTTGATTCGCTCACGCGAGAGGTCGTCGAGCCAGATGCTTACGCCGACGCCCGAGAGCGCTGCGGTGGGTGTTTCGTTAGTCATTTCTTGTCTCCTTATCTGGGGCGCCTAGACGGCGTCCAGAGAATCGCGTGCAGCGGCCACAACGGCCTCGGTGGTGATTCCAAACTCACGGAAAAGAGTCTTGTAGTCGGCGGATGCTCCAAAGTGATCGATCGAGATGCTGCGACCTGCGTCGCCAACGTACTCGCGCCATCCAGTGGATACTCCTGCTTCAACCGATACGCGTGCACGCACAGTAGAAGGCAAAACGGACTCGCGGTATTCCGCGGTCTGCTCGGCGAACCACTCAAGGCTAGGAGCGGATACGACGCGCGCATTGATTCCGTCAGCCTTGAGCGTCTCGCGCGCTTCCACAGCGAGCTGCACTTCAGAACCGGTGGCAATCAGGATTACGTCCGGAGTTCCGTTCGGCGCTTCAGCGAGCACGTAAGCTCCCTTGGCTACGTTCGCAGCGGAAGCGAAGGTCTCGCCAGACGCGTCGGCATCCCCACGATCGAATGTGGGCACGTTTTGACGGGTGAGGGCGATACCCGCTGGGCCGTTACGACGCTCAAGGATGGTCTTCCATGCCCAGGCGGTCTCGTTGGCGTCGGCTGGGCGAACTACGTCCATGCCAGGAATCATGCGCAAGCTAGCAAGCTGCTCGATCGGCTGGTGAGTAGGACCGTCTTCGCCGAGGGCGATCGAGTCGTGAGTCCAGACAAAGATCGACGGCACACCCATGAGAGCGGCCAGTCGAACAGCAGGACGCATGTAGTCGCTGAAGATCAGGAACGTTCCGCCGAAAGCACGAGTGTTTCCGTGAAGAACGATGCCGTTGATAATCGCGCCCATGGCGTGCTCGCGGATACCGAAGTGGAGTACGCGGCCGTACTCGTTTCCGCTCCACTCGCCGGTGGAGTGCTCGCTCGGCACGAAGGACTTCGCCCCGGCGATGGTGGTGAGGTTCGATTCGGCGAGGTCGGCAGAGCCACCCCACAGCTCGGGCATGATCGCACCAATGGCGCCGAGTACCTTGCCGCTTGCCGCACGAGTCGAAACGTCTTTGCCTGCTTCGAACTGGGGGAGTGCTTCTTCGACGCCCTCAGGCAATGTACCAGACAGAACACGGTCGAGCAGAGTCTTGCGCTCGGGGTTTGCCGCAGCCCACTTGTCGAAGGATTCTGTCCACTCAGCGCGCTGTTGCTTGCCGCGGTCAATTGCTTGACGCGTGTGAGAGATAACGTCGTCGTCGACGACAAAGCTCTGCTCGGGGTCAAAGCCGAGAGCCTTCTTAGTGCCAGCAAGTTCTTCAGCGCCCAGAGCAGATCCGTGGATCTTTCCGGTGTTCTGCTTACTGGGGGCTGGCCAACCGATAATGGTGCGCAGGATAATGAGCGAAGGCTGGTCGGTGACGGCCTTGGCGTCTTCGATCGCGGCGTTGAGCGCCTCGACGTCTTCGACGTATTCGCCGGTCTTCTTCCAGTCAACGACCTGTACGTGCCAGTTGTAGGCCTCGTAGCGCATCTTCACGTCTTCGGTGAAGGCGATGTTGGTGTCGTCTTCAATAGAGATCTGGTTGCTGTCGTAGATCGCAATGAGGTTGCCGAGCTTCTGGTGACCCGCGAGGGACGAAGCTTCTGCTGATACGCCTTCTTGAAGGTCGCCATCACCGGCAATGACATAGACGAAGTGATCGAAGGGGCTCGTGCCTGCTTCAGCCTCAGGGTCAAACAGTCCACGCTCGTACCGTGCTGCGTAAGCGAAGCCGACAGACGATGCGATTCCTTGCCCGAGAGGGCCCGTGGTGATTTCTACACCCTTGGTGTGGCCGTACTCTGGGTGCCCCGGAGTGAGCGAGCCCCACGTGCGCAGAGCCTTGAGGTCGTCGAGCTCCAGCCCGTAACCGGCAAGGTACAACTGAACGTACTGAGTCAATGAGCTGTGGCCCACCGAGAGAATGAAACGGTCGCGACCAATCCACTGATCGTCGCTTGGATCACGACGCATCACCTTCTGAAAGAGCAAGTACGCTGCAGGCGCCAAACTCATCGCGGTACCGGGGTGACCGTTACCTACCTTCTCAACAGCATCTGCCGCCAGAATTCGAGCGGTGTCTACCGCTTTGTTGTCGATGTGATCCCATTGAAAAGCTGCCATGAGAATAATGACCCTTCTGCAAGCGAAGTGCCTAGCCAGAAATGGCTACGGCACGTGAACGACCCGCCACACGCCTTCGTTGGCTCGGTCAGTGGTTTTGCCGCAGCGCACTGGTGGTGCGCGTGAGCATGCCACCGACAGGCGGGCACCCCAAGTATAGGGAACCCAGTACATGATCGCTCCCTCGCTACGGCGACGGTCAGCAGTTTTTGTTATGCGGTTTAGAATCGTAGATATGGATGTCACTTTAGAAGCCCCCACGCAGCAGCAACGCATTGGCATCCTTCGCAAGATTCGCGCCTATGTTGCGCTCACCAAACCGCGGGTCATCGAGCTTCTGCTCGTCACCACCGTGCCCGTTATGGTCCTCGCCGCTGGCGGAATCCCTAGTCTGTGGCTGGTATTGGCTACTTTGGTCGGCGGAATTCTCAGCGCATCCTCGGCCAACGCCTTCAATTGCTACATTGACCGCGATATCGACCGAGTGATGGCCCGCACCAAGAACCGACCTCTCGTGACAGGTGAGCTCAGCGACCGCGAGGCTCTCTTGTTCGCGTGGATCAGCGGAGTTGGTTCGGTTGTGTGGCTCGGGTTGCTCACGAACTGGCTTGCAGCAGCGCTGTCGCTGTTCGCGATCCTCTTCTACGTTTTCATTTACACGCTTCTTTTGAAGCGTCGTACACCCCAGAACATCATTTGGGGTGGCATCGCCGGTTGCATGCCCGTGCTTATTGGGTGGGCTGCCGTCACCAACGATCTCTCGTGGGCAGCGTGGATCTTGTTCGCCGTTGTCTTCCTTTGGACGCCTCCGCACTACTGGCCGTTGTCAATGAAGTACCGGGCTGAGTACCAATCTGTTGGCGTTCCCATGCTCGCTGTCGTTCGTGGCCGCGCCGCTGTCGGCCTTCAGGTGATCTTGTATGCCTGGGCAACCGTCGCGTGCTCGTTGCTTCTTGTACCGGTTGCTGACATGGGCATCGTATACACGCTCGTTGCGAGCCTGAGCGGCGCTTGGTTCATTATCGAATCTCACCGTTTGTACTCGACGGCGATCCGTCATGGAGACGTCAAAGCTATGCGCGTATTCCACAGCTCGATCAGCTATCTGACGCTCGTATTCCTCGCGGTGGGCATCGACCCGCTGCTGCCGTTCTAGCAGACACAGCAACACCGGGTCGCACCTCGCGGGCTACGTTGTGGCGAACGACTTCTCGTCGGCTGCCGCTCGCTGCGTAACGCTGGGGCGCAGCGAGAGCACTACGGCCGTCATAGCGGCCGCAATTGCACAAGCAATAACCATGTGGCTACCGACCAGAAGGATCGGCAGTCCACTACGCGACTGAATGATTCCGATTGTGGCCTGAACGACTTCGAGCACGAGCAGAATCACTGCGAAGTCAAGGATTCGACGGTGGCCGCCCTTGGCGAGCAGAATCACCAACGCGAGAGTCGTGGCGAGAAGCACATAGCCCGGCCAGCTGTGGACGTGTTGCAGGATGCCCGCATCCAAACCATTGCGCGCCGTGCCATCGTCGCCCGCGTGCGGACCAGCACCGGTCGTGAGAATACCGGCAACGATCGTCAACGCGACGAAGAGGCTCGTCACATGGGTCACGATCGTGACGGGGCGCGACACTTCACTCTGGGTCCCACGAAGCCCGGTCCAGACTCGATAGACGAGGGCCGCGCTCACCGCGACAAGGATCGCTGAGATCGCGTAGTGGACGCCTACGATGCTGGGGTCGAGCTGAACGCGCACGGAAAGCCCACCGATGAGTCCCTGGAGAACGGTGCCGCCGAGGATCAGAAGAGCGAGCGACATCAGGTCGCGACGTTCACGGCGGATTCGCAGGACCATAAGAACCATCAGGATGGCGACGAACCCCACGATGATCGATAGCAGTCGATTGCCGAATTCGATAGCGCCGTGCAGCCCCATCTCCGGGGTTGCCACGAGAGATGCGTCGGTGCACAGCGGCCAAGTAGGGCAACCGAGGCCAGAACCAGTCAATCGAACGGCCCCGCCCGTCGCCACAATCAGTATTTGGATGACTAGCGTCGCCACTGCAAAAATTCTCACTCGAGCGTCTACAGATTGGGGCAATCGTGCGATGACGGCGTTCACGGCCGTACCTCCTGTTATTTCGGGCTTCTGCCTGTAGAATGGATTGCGTTCAGGAACACAGCCCACGCCGGGAAGTCAATGTTGACAGCGAGAGAATCTTTCGCTCGTCCTGTTTCAGTCTAAGTTCGCCCGCGCAGTGTTGTGACACAGCGCATGCGGCCCCACTAAATATTCCCGGCAAAGTGCTGTGCGAAGGAATGCCAACGCAGCCACCTTGGTTGATAGGGGCAGGAAAAGAGGTACCAATGTCCGACGTGCTGATCGATCGTCCGGAACTCAATGGCATGGGCCAGTATGAGTTTGGCTGGGCTGACTCCGACGTTGCGGGAGCCTCTGCGCGACGGGGCATCAACGAAGAGGTCGTTCGCGACATCTCTACGCTTAAAAACGAGCCTGAATCTATGCTCAAATTGCGGCTCAAGGGCCTTGAGCTCTTCGGTCGCAAACCGATGCCGAAGTGGGGCGCCGACTTGTCGGGCATCGACTTCGACAACATCAAATACTTTGTGCGCTCCACTGAAAAGCAGGCGCAGACGTGGGAGGACCTCCCCGCAGATATTCGCGATACTTACGAGAAGCTGGGTATTCCGGAGGCAGAGCGCAACCGTCTGGTTTCGGGAGTTGCTGCACAGTATGAGTCCGAGGTTGTTTTCCACTCGATCAACGCCGAGCTTGAAGCCAAGGGCGTCATCTTCATGGACACTGACACGGCGCTGCGCGAGCACCCCGAGTTCTTTGACGAGTACTTCGGCACGGTAATCCCCGCCGGCGACAACAAGTTCGCTGCGCTGAACACCGCCGTGTGGTCGGGTGGTTCCTTCGTTTACGTGCCCAAGGGCGTCCACGTTGAGATCCCGCTTCAGGCCTACTTCCGTATCAACACGGAGAACATGGGCCAGTTCGAGCGCACGCTGATCATCGCTGATGAAGGTTCGTACGTTCACTATATTGAGGGCTGCACGGCTCCGATCTACAAGTCGGACTCGCTTCACTCGGCCGTCGTTGAGATCATCGTGAAGAAGGACGCTCGCGTTCGTTACACGACGATTCAAAACTGGTCAAACAACGTGTACAACCTCGTCACCAAGCGCGCTATCGCTCACGAAGGCGCAACCATGGAGTGGATCGATGGCAACATCGGTTCCAAGGTCACGATGAAGTACCCATCGATCTACCTGGTGGGGGAGCACGCCAAGGGCGAAACCCTTTCGGTTGCCTTCGCCGGCCCCGGTCAGCACCAAGACGCCGGAGCCAAAATGATCCACATGGCGCCGTACACGACCTCCTCGATCGTCTCGAAGTCTGTGGCGCGTGGTGGCGGTCGTGCCGGTTATCGCGGTGAAGTCCGCGTTGACGAAAAGGCTCATCACTCGGCAAACACCGTTCGCTGCGATGCCCTATTGGTCGACACTATTTCGCGCTCCGATACCTATCCGTCGATTGACATCCGAGTGGATGACGTTCAGCTTGGCCACGAAGCAACCGTTTCGAAAGTCAGCGCCGAACAGCTCTTCTATCTCCAGTCGCGCGGCATGGAAGAAGATGAGGCGATGGCGATGATCGTGCGTGGCTTCATCGAACCCATCGCGCGCGAACTGCCCATGGAGTACGCCTTCGAACTCAATAAGCTCATTGAACTGAGCATGGAAGGATCCGTCGGCTAAATGACCGTCGTTACACCAGAACAGCACGGACTCACGGCTCACAGCGACGGTGGATGGGACGCAAGCGAAAAAGGCTTCGTTCCCGTTCAGACTCGCTCAGCACGCCCTCAGTCTTTCGAACACACCGATTTCGCTCCCGTCAACGGGCTAGAAGCGGAGTGGAAGCTCACGCCAGTGAAGCTCATCAAACCGCTCCTTGACGACGCACTTGACGGCGCTCCCTACGCGATCGACACCGAGGCCCCTGAGGGCATCAGTGTCGAGTGGGTAGCGCGTGACGACTCGCGCATTGCTTCGGCAGGCGCGCCAGAAGAGCGTGCCTCCGCCAATGCGTGGACCAACTTCGAGCAGGCCCTCGCCATCACCATTACGGGCGAAGAGCACTCAACCGTGCGAATCTCTCGCGCAGAGTTGGGCAGCACTGCACGCGCCGGCCACATCGTGATTACCGCGCGCCCACACAGCAACGGCACCGTCATTGTGGAGTCCACTGGCTCCGCACTTCTCAGCGAGAACGTTGAGGTCGTTGTTGAAGAAGGCGCAACGCTGAACTTTGTCAGTGTTCAGGACTGGGCAGACGACGCCATCCATCTCGCGAGTCATTTCGTACAGGTCGGACGCTCAGCCACGCTCAAGCACACGATCGTGTCGCTTGGTGGCAAGGTCGTTCGCGTCAACCCGTCGGTGCACTTGTCAGGCGAAGGCGCCGACGGCGAACTCTACGGTCTCTATTTTGCGGATGCGGGACAGCATCTAGAACAGCGTGTATACCTTCACCATGAAGCGGCCCAGACTCGCGGCCGCGTCAGCTACAAGGGTGCACTTCAGGGCACTGGAGCACGCACCGTGTGGGTCGGAGACGTCCTCATCGGCCCTCACGCTGCCGGCACCGATAGCTACGAACAGAACCGCAACCTCGTTTTGACCGAGGGAACGCGCGCCGACTCGATCCCGAACCTTGAGATTGAGACTGGCGACATCCAGGGTGCCGGCCACGCTAGCGCAACCGGCCGTTTCGACGATGAGCAGTTGTTCTACCTGCAGGCTCGCGGTATCTCCGAGTCAGAAGCACGACGTCTGGTAGTGATCGGCTTCCTCTCTGAGATCGTTCAGAAGGTCGGCGATGAGCAGCTCGAAGCCCGCCTTCACACCGCCATTGAGGCGGAGCTGGAAGGAACCATCTCGTGACCGCTCAGCGCGTGTGTGGCGTCGACGAACTCGAACCCAACAAGGCCTACCGCGTAGAGCTTGAGGGCACACCAATCTGTGTCGTAAAAGACTCTGCCGGCAAGGTCCATGCCATTGGCGATACGTGCACTCACGGCGACATTTCGCTTGCGGAAGGTTTCGTCGAAGACGGAGCCATCGAGTGCTGGGCCCACGGCTCACTCTTTTCGCTCGACACCGGTAAGCCGTTGAGCTTGCCCGCCTATGAACCTGTACCGGTCTTTGTAGTGAAGATCGACGACGACGGAGGGGTCCACATCGACCCCGAGGACACCGTCGCCATCGAGAGCTAATAGCTCTCCATACGAGACCATTAAGGAAAGAAATAATGTCAGTACTGTCAGTCAAAGACCTGCACGTCAGCGTCGAAACCGAGCAGGGCACGAAGCAGATCCTCAAGGGCGTCAATCTTGAGATCAAGCAGGGCGAAACTCACGCCATCATGGGTCCTAACGGTTCGGGCAAGTCCACGCTTGCCTACACAATTGCGGGTCACCCCAAGTACCACGTCGAAAGCGGTTCCATCACGCTCGATGGTGTTGAGGTGCTCGACATGAGCATCGACGAGCGCGCTCGCGCGGGTCTCTTCCTCGCGATGCAGTACCCGGTTGAGATTCCCGGTGTCAAGGTCGCTGACTTCTTGCGCACGGCGAAGACCGCTCTTGCTGGCGAAGCTCCGGCGCTTCGCCCGTGGATCAAGGAAGTCAACGGTGCGATGAAGGCACTGCGTATGGACAAGGCGTTCTCCGACCGTAATGTCAACGAAGGCTTCTCCGGTGGCGAGAAGAAGCGCAACGAAATCCTCCAGCTTGAACTGCTCAAGCCAGGCTTCGCGATTCTCGACGAGACAGACTCCGGCCTTGACGTCGACGCCCTCAAGATTGTGTCCGAGGGTGTCAACCGCGCGCAGGAAGCAACAGGTCTCGGGCTGCTGCTGATCACTCACTACACGCGCATTCTTCGGTACATCAAGCCCGACTTCGTTCACGTCTTTGTTGATGGTCGTGTTGCTGAACAGGGCGGACCCGAGCTTGCAGATCGCCTTGAAAACGAAGGTTATGATCGATTTTTGACCGACACGAGCGTAGCGTAGGCGTATGTCTACTGTTTTGGCGCCCGCCCTTTTCGACGAGGTTGAAGAGGCTCTCAAAGATGTTGTAGACCCTGAGCTTGGGGTCAACATTGTTGACCTCGGACTCATCTACGACCTCAGCTGGGATCCCGAGAACAACGCACTGATCATCAGCATGACGCTTACGTCCGCGGGTTGCCCGTTGACCGACGTTATCGAAGAGCAGATTGCGCAGTCGCTCGACAATGTCGTAGAGGCATTTCGGATCAACTGGGTCTGGATGCCCCCGTGGGGTCCAGAGAAGATTACTGACGATGGTCGCGACATGATGCGGGCTCTCGGCTTCTCGATCTAACGTAGGTTTCTGCGCCTCGCAGATCCCGGAGCTTGTTAGTTGGGCTCTGCAGCACGGTCATCGTGCTGCAGGGCTTTTCTCCACGCGTAGGAGAGCACCGTCGCAGCGAGGATCACTTTGATTGCTGCGCCAACCAGAAACGGTGTGATGCCGACATCGAAGAGGTCCAGCACGGTGTACTCGCGGCCTAGACCGGTCAACGCCCGTGCCAATCCCAGCAGTCCCATTGCGTAAATGGCCGCCGTTCCCAGAGTTGCGGCTGCTGTTGTCTTCCAGAACGTTCGATCCCAGCGCCGCTCGGCAAGCGCGCCCATCAGCCAGGCGCCAACGATGTAACCAATGATGTAGCCGCCTCCGGTGCCCGTCAGTACGTCAAGCCCTCCGCCAGCGTCACTAAAAACCGGGAGCCCCAGCGCGCCAAGCACGGCGTAGAGCACCATCGCCAGGGCTGCCCGAGTTGCCCCCAATGAGAGTCCTACGATCATGACGGCGAGTGTCTGACCGGTAATCGGAACTGGGTACAGAGGAATCACGAACTGCGCAGCCAGCGCAGTGAGCCCCGCTCCAGCCACAACGTAGATGACGCTCGCCGCCCAATTCGGCCCGAAGATGAGATCAACAATAGTTGGCTTGAACAATCGAGTAGCGATGCTCACGATGGCAGCCTCTTGCCTCTCTAATCTCCGAACTGCACTGCGCAGTGGATGGTAGGAAGTAGACTAGTTGGTTGGTGCTGTCGCCCACTAACCCCAACCCCCAAGATTTGGACGTTTTGCCGTGCTTGCTGTGCATGATCTCGAGTTGCGCGTTGGCGCACGCATGCTGATGCAGGGCGTCAACTTCCGTGTCGATCGCGGAGACAAAATTGGGCTGGTTGGCCGCAACGGCGCTGGCAAGACCACGCTCACTAAGACGCTCGCCGGGGAACTCGAATCCACAGGCGGCAAGATTGAGCGCACCGGCGAGATCGGATATCTCCCACAAGACCCCCGTTCCGGAAATCCGGAAGACCTCGCCCGCACCCGTATTCTTGATGCTCGCGGCCTCGGCAGCATCGTATTGAAGATGCGCCAGGCGCAGGACGAGATGGGCAGCAGCGATGCAGCGGTGAGCACCGCTGCGATGGATCGTTACGGCAAGCTCGACGATCAGTTCATGGCCTTGGGCGGATATGCCGCCGAGGCTGAGGCGGCGTCCATCGCGAGCAATCTGAGCCTTCCCGACCGCATTCTCGACCAGCAGCTCTCGACGCTCTCGGGCGGTCAACGCCGCCGCATCGAACTTGCTCGAATCTTGTTCTCGGGCGCAGACACTATGCTCCTCGATGAACCCACAAACCACCTCGACGCCGACTCTGTTGTCTGGCTGCGCGAGTTTCTCAAGAATTTCAGCGGCGGTCTGATCGTGATTAGCCACGATGTTGAGCTTGTCGAAGACACTGTCAACAAGGTCTTCTACCTTGACGCGAACCGCCAGCTGATCGATCAGTACAACATGGGTTGGAAGCACTACTTGCGCCAGCGCCAGTCGGATGAGGAACGCCGCAAGAAGGAACGTGCCAACGCCGAGAAGAAGGCATCGACCCTTCAGGCTCAAGCTGCTCGCTTCGGGGCCAAGGCCTCCAAGGCGGCGTCTGCTCACCAGATGGTTGCTCGCGCCGAGAAACTGCTTGCCGGTCTCGACGATGTTCGGACCGCTGATCGCGTTGCCGCTCTGCGCTTCCCCGATCCTGCTCCCTGTGGTCGTACGCCGCTCATGGGCCACAACCTCAGCAAGAGCTATGGCTCGCTCGAAATCTTTGCGTCCGTCGACCTTGCGATCGATCGCGGTTCGAAGGTAGTCATCCTCGGCTTCAACGGTGCAGGAAAGACAACCCTGCTTCGGATGCTGGCCGGCGTCGACGAGCCAGACACCGGTGAAGTCGAAGCTGGTCACGGCCTGCGCATTGGCTACTACGCTCAAGAGCACGAAACCATTGACGTCAAGCGCTCTGTTCTCGAAAACATGGTGTCGTCGTCGCCGAACATCACTGAGATGGAAGCGCGTCGAGTTCTCGGCTCCTTCCTGTTCAGTGGGGATGACGCCACGAAGCAAGCCGGCGTGCTGTCTGGTGGAGAGAAGACCCGTCTCGCTCTCGCAATGATCGTCGTCAGTGGTGCCAACGTGCTCCTCCTCGATGAGCCCACTAACAACCTTGACCCGGCGAGCCGTGAAGAGATTCTCGGTGCTCTTGCGAGCTACACGGGCGCTGTTGTACTTGTAAGCCACGACGAGGGCGCTGTCGAAGCCTTGAATCCTGAGCGCGTTCTGATCTTGCCTGACGGCATCGAGGACCACTGGAACAAGGATTACGCCGACCTCATCAGCCTCGCCTAGCTAGGGGACCGCGGCGGCGACGCCGCACGCTGAGTTCTTTCGCGAGCAGAAGCGTCGGGTGCTGTTTAGGCGTCGAGGATCGCGTCTTCGATTTCCGCATCAGTAGGACCGCGTTTCACTGCCTTGTCGCGACGCTTCTTAGCGCGCTCCCGTTCAGCGGGATCCTGTTCGTTGACGAGACGATACTCCTGACGAACAGCCCAGGCGAGCCCAATGAAAGCAAGCACGCCAAAAGCGACCCACTGGAAGGCGTAGGAGAGATGCGCGCCCTCATCGAGGAGAGGTTTCGGGTAGGCCAGTGGCATATCGGCCACCGCGGGAGACTCAGACGCCAACAGGCCGTACCCGCCGACATAGGTTGGTTCACCCACTAGTTCCGCAACGGTCGGCAAGTGAATGGTCGCGATCTGCCCCTCGGGCGCTGAGCGGTTGTAGACCGTTGGTTCGCTCGGCTTGAGTCGGAGAACAAGATCAACCTGTCCTGTGGGGGCAGCGGGCACAAAATCGGGTTCGTCTTGGCTGTTTCCCGACGGAACCCATCCGCGGTCGACAGCAATAATTTCGCCGCTGACGAGCTTGAAAGGTACGAGCACTTCGAATCCCGGCTGGCCACCATACGGTCGCCCGCGCACAAGAAGTTGTTCAGCAATCAGGTATTCCCCAGTGACTGCCACCGACATCCACTTGTTGTCGACATCGAACTCATCGAGCTCGGGCATCACGCTCGCGAGATCCTGGGGCGTTGCGTCCCAGTTGTCACTGACGCGCGCAACTTCAGCGGCCGCTTCCTCCCGCCGGTCAAACTGCCAGTGTGAGAGAAAAACGCAGCCGATAGCGAAGGCGATGACCAAGGCTAGGTACCCAAACCACCGGCGAGAAAAAGCAAAGCGCCACCGATTCATGCGCCGCTCCCATCAGGAACCACAGAAACGGCCTCAGCGAGATCGCTCACTACGACAGGAAAATTGCGGGTTGTTAGATATTCACTGAGGTAGGCGACGTGGTCATTGCACGCAAGCCACACCTTCACCCGATCCAAGCCGTGGATGCGCGGATTTCGCCAGTTAACATTCCACTGCGCGGGCGCTGTGCACCCTGCGCGCGAACACTGTTGTGTGCTCGGGCCGCTCTCACCGATCACCGAGCGGCCTCATCCGTTCCTTGTGCGCTGAAGGAGTCACCTGAGGTCAACGCGAATTGGCCTGGCGTAGTGACAGTGTCTCCACGCCGGGAACCGACGTTGGCCATCACAACGGCAACGTACGGGAGAACGACAGCGCCAAGCACGGGCAGCACAAGCCACCACCCCCGCACGAAGACGCACAGCAGGACGCACACGATGCGGATCCCCATAGCTATGGAGTAGTTGATGACACGGCGACGCCGTTCATCATCGGGCCGCTCAGGGAGCGACGTGATCGACTCAGGAGTGTTCATGGGCTTTCTTAGGTTGCCGAGGTGACTGCACCCTAAGCCTACGCCGCTGCTGGCGACTATATGCTGGGAACCATGAGCACCACAGCAACTGAATCACGAATCGTTCTCGTCACCGGTGGCAACCGCGGTATTGGCCGAGCAATTGCCGAAGAGTTTGTGGCTCAGGGCTACCGCGTGGCCGTCACCGCCCGCTCGGGCACGGGCCCAGAGGGCACTCTGACGGTGACCGCAGACGTCACGGATGCCGCAAGCATCGATGCTGCCTTCAGCGAGGTTGAGTCCAAGCTCGGCCCCGTCGAGATCGTTGTAGCGAATGCCGGAATCACCCGCGACATGCTGCTCATGCGCATGAGTGATGACGACTTCACCGATGTCATCGACACCAACCTCTCTGGAGCTTTCCGCGTCGTGAAGCGTGCGTCCAAAGGCATGATGAAGGCCCGCTTTGGCCGCGTCATCCTCGTCTCGAGTGTTGTCGGCCTGCTCGGCTCTGCCGGCCAGGTCAACTATTCCGCCTCCAAGAGCGGACTAATTGGACTCGCTCGGTCTCTCACCCGTGAGCTCGGCAGCCGGGGGATCACCGCCAACGTTGTTGCTCCCGGCTTTATCGAGACCGACATGACCGCGGCGTTGCCTGCCGAACAACAGGATGCCTACCTCAAGCAGATTCCCGCGAACCGTTTTGCACAGGCCGCTGAAGTCGCAAAGGCGATCACGTGGCTTGCCAGCGACGATGCCGGCTACATCTCAGGCGCGGTCATCCCCGTCGATGGCGGACTAGGAATGGGCCACTAGCGAGATTTCTTTCTCGAGTCTCTAGCCACGGAGGCCCAATAGCGGTAGGACCGCGCTGAGGTCGCGCGTGTCAATGTGCACGTCAGCATTCGCTCGCACAATCGGCTTAGCCGTGATGCCGATGGAAAGAGCGGCAGCGGCCATCATCAATAGATCGTTGGCGCCGTCACCGACCGCAATGGTGCGAGACAGGGGAGTGTCGGAGTCGGCCGCCCACTCTCGCAGCGAGTCTGCTTTGGCCTGAGCGTCGATCACGGGGCCGAGGACAGCGCCCGTGACCAGACCGTTCTTCACTTCGAGGCGGTTAGCGCGGGCGTAGTCCAGACCGAGACGCGCGGCAAGAGGATCAAGAAGCTCATGGAAACCGCCAGAAACTGCTGCAACACGGCCGCCGGCCGCTTTGACGCCAGCTATGAGCTCCTCAGCGCCGTTCGTGACGCGGATGTCGCGAGCACACTCGGCAATCACTGACTCGGGCAGCCCAGCCAGGGTCGCTACTCGCGCTCGAAGGCTCTCTTCGAAGTCAAGTTCCCCGTTCATCGCCCGCGTAGTGATCTCTGTCACCTCTGGCTCGGACCCTGCCCGCGCAGCGAGTAACTCGATTACTTCGTTCTCGATTAACGTGGAGTCGACGTCAAAAACTACGAGAAATTGTGCCAAGGCGAGGACCCTTCAATCGACGGTTCATGTCGTGGGTTTCGAGAACCGCACGACTTCACTCGTCAGACTATCGGGATCGCCCTCGTTGCCTCGCCCATGGGAGCCAGCAAAGCAATAGGATGAACACATCATGGCTAGCGTTCTCACCTTCTCCGACGTCACCGTCACTCGTAGTGGCAACACGATCCTCGACTCTGTTTCTTGGAGTGTAGAAGCTTCCGATCGGTGGGTGATTCTCGGTCCCAACGGGGCAGGCAAGACCACGCTGTTGCAGTTGGCCGCCGCTCAGATTCATCCAAGTTCGGGAGAGGTCACGGTGCTCGACAGCACTCTTGGCGCCTCCGACGTATTTGATGTGCGTCCGCGCATTGGTTTCGCCTCGACCGCTCTTGCCCGCCGCGTTCCCGGCAACGAGAGTGTTCTCGATGTTGTCTTGACCGCGGCATACTCGGTGACGGGTCGCTGGAACGAGCAGTACGAGAATGTCGACGTGCGTCGTGCACGTCGCGTGCTCGCCGAGTGGAGTCTCTCGCACTTGGAAGAACGTCGCTTCGGCGATCTGAGCGATGGCGAACAGAAGCGGGTGCAGATTGCACGCTCCGTGATGACCGACCCAGAACTGCTCTTGCTCGATGAGCCGGCAGCAAGCCTCGACCTCGGCTCGCGTGAAGAACTAGTTCAACTCCTGAGCGGTTACGCTCAGGCAGATACCGCGCCAGCAATCGTGATGGTGACGCACCACGTGGAAGAGATTCCGCGAGGATTTACCCACGCGCTGGTTTTGTCCAAGGGTTCCGTGCACAGCGCGGGTAAGATCGATGACGTTGTTACGTCAGAGAACTTGAGTGCCGCTTTCGGTCTCGAACTCATCATCACAAAAGACTCCGGCCGCTACACCGCGCGTGCTGCCTAATCCTCTGATAGGCTTGTGTGTCGGTCCGCGTGACCGCCTACGTCTTTTATTTATTCAAGAACCCAGGGAAATCCAATGAAGTCCGAGACCCACCCCACATACATGCCCATCGTCTTTCGCGACCTCGCGTCTGGCTCCACGTTCCTCACTCGTTCAACTGTGACGAGCGAGAAGACGATCGAGTGGGAAGACGGAAACACCTACCCGGTCATCGACGTCGAAATCTCCTCCGAGTCGCACCCGTTCTACACGGGTAAGCAGCGCATCATGGACTCCGCAGGACGCGTTGAGAAGTTCAAGAACCGTTACAAGGGCTTCGGCAACTAGTAACACCCAGTTTTTTCCTGAAGGCGATCGGTTATCCGGTCGCCTTCAGTCGTTAACGGCACGACCTCATTCGTGCACCGTCACCGTGCGGCAGCAACTGCAGCTGCAACTGCAACCACAGAAAATGCGCAACGTTCCACGGAATGTTGCGCATTGCTGAATAAGGCTGGGGGAGCGCTACTGCGGGAACGAGCGTATTGGCCACTCCAGGTTCGCCACGAAGCTCTCGTCGCCCTTGGACCTGCGGATGAACTCCTGAAAGCTTGCCGACTGCTCGGCGTACCAGCGCTGTTGCAGCGCGTGCAATTCGCCAAATGGAATGCTGAGCTGCTCCGTGTACTTCAGGAGCAAGGCCTGAGCAACGCGGGCGGCAGCGATCGCATCGGCGCCTGCGTCGTGGGCATCGTCCAAAGTGACACCGTACAGCGCCGAGGTCGCTTCGAGAGTGCGCTTGCCCCGGCGGTAACGATCAACGCCTTTGTCGATAACCAAGGGATCGATGACGATATACGGCTCCGCAAGGCCCTCGATTGAATGCCGGCGACATTCGCGATCAAGCAGCGAGAGGTCGTATGGCGCGTTATAGACGACCAAGGGAATGCCCTGTGCGCACGTGTCTTTCAACGTGTTCACAATCTCAGCGACGACAGTGGCCGCGTCTCGACCCTCAGCTCGTGCTCGTTCAGTAGTAATTCCGTGAATCGCGGCAGCGCCATCCGGAATCTCAATGCCCGGGTCGGCGAGCCAATCCCACCGAGACGTCACCACGCCCACCTCATCGACGAGGGCGATACAGGCGGAGACGATGCGACTGGTCTCCACGTCGACGCCAGTGGTTTCAAGATCGAAGGTGGCTAGGGTGCCGGAGTTGCTCATGAACTCAGCGTAAGGCGAGACACTGACACCGGGAACTCGGCTCGCGGAGTTCCCGGTGTCGAACTCGCCGGGCAACGCATTCGAAGCCAGGATGTCAGCAACCACCGGCACACTGCATAAGATTGTTCGAATGAGACCAGCATCGCCGTACGGAGCACTGCTCGACGCCACCCCGGCGAGGCACTCCGTTGTTGAAGTGCTCGGCTCATCAACGCACTACTGGGAGTACGGCCCGAAAGATGCCGACACCGTTCTGGTTCTGGTGCATGGTTTTCGGGGCGACCACCACGGCCTCGAGGCAGTCTGTGCTCACATTCGCGGCATCCGCATCATCAGTCCCGACATTCCGGGTTTCGGTGCGTCCGAGCCGCTCAGCGGTCGGGCACACGACATCGAGGGGTATGCGCTCTGGCTTCAGAGCTTCGTCGAAGGACTCGACCTCAACGGGAGCGCCATTATTCTCGGGCATTCCTTCGGATCGATTGTGGTCTCTGCCGCACTTGCCCGTGGCCTTGTCACGCCACGGCTCATTCTCGTCAATCCCATCGCAGCGCCGGCACTCTCGGGGCCCAACGGCGTGCTCAGCAAGATAACGCTCTGGTTTTATCAACTTGCGCGTGCTCTGCCGCACGCGATCGGCGCGCCGATGCTCAGCAACTGGATCGTCGTGCGCGTGATGAGTCTTGCCATGGTGAAGACTCACGACCCAGAACTTCGACGCTGGGTCCATCGCCAGCACCACGCGCACTTCAGCAGTTATGCCAATCGCGACAGCCTGCTTGAAGCATTCGAGGCATCCATCGGATCGGATGTCAGCATGTTTGCCTCGGAGATCACCGTTCCCACGCTCTTGATCGGGGCTCGCAATGACCCCATCAGTCCCGTTCCTGCTCAGGAGCGACTGCACACGCTCTTCGCTGACTCACAGCTCGAAATTTTCGACAACGTTGGCCACCTCATCCACTACGAACGGCCGCGCGAAGCCGCCGAACTGATCGTTAGGTTCCTGAATGCGGGAACAGTTGCGGAGCCAACCTCATGAAAATCATTTTTGATTGCCGCTACACGCGCATCGGCCGCCACGACGGCATCAGCCGCTATGGGGCGCGCCTCGTCGAGGAATTGAGCAAGCTGCACCCCGTGACGATGTTGGTTTCCGACAAGCGCCAACTTGAGCTGCTGCCTGACTTGCCCTGGGAACTGGCGTCATCACCCACGGGCATCCTAGAACCGCTCGTTGCCCTGCAGGTCAATAAGCTGAAGCCGGATGTCGTGTTCACCCCCATGCAGACGATGGGCCCGTTCGGTCGCAACTACACTCTCGTCACGACAGTGCACGACCTCATCTACTACAAGCACCCCACTCCGCCTCACAACCTGCCGTGGGCAGTGCGTGTGATGTGGCGTGCGTATCATCTGACCTGGGCTTTTCAACGGGCACTTTTGAACAGAGCAGATGCCCATGTCTCCGATTCCCAGACGACACGTGACCAGATGCTGGAGCATAACCTCACGCGCAACCCCATTGCCGTCGTGACTCTTGGCACCGATAGTCCAGCCGAATACGTTCCCCGGGTGGCACCGACGACTCGCGAACTCGTCTACATGGGCTCCTATATGCCGTACAAGAACGTGGGGCTGATTGCTCGTGCACTCCACGATCTGCCCGGCTACACCCTGCACCTGATGAGCCGCGTAGACGAGACGACGAAGGCAGAGTTGACGGCACTCGCGCCGGAGTCGAGCCTCATCTTCCACAACGGAGCAAGCGACGAGGTCTACTCGGAGACACTCTCGCGGGCGACCGCTCTTGTGACAGCATCTCGCGATGAAGGCTTTGGCCTTCCACAGGTTGAGGCGATGGTTCTTGGTACGCCGGTGGTCGTCAGCGATACGGCGATCTTCCGCGAAGTTTCAGGCCCCGCCGGCGGATTCTTCAACCCAGACAAACCTTCAGAACTAGCACGGGAAGTCAAAGCCCTTGAGGATCCCGCTACCTGGCAAGCGCGTTCAACCGCCGCTCGGCAACGTTCTGCAGAGTTCACCTGGCAAAAGGGTGCCGCAACGCTTTACGAAGTCCTTCAGGATGCCGTAGCTGCCCGCGAGGCGAAAAAGAACGGTTAGAGAGAAGCTACCCGTCACCTTCGCGTCGAGCTAGGGCGTTCTGTGCTGCGAAGTCGTCGCCGCCCTGGCGTTCTGATTCCTCTTCGATGGGGTCATCGAAATCGATGAGTGTCAGTGTGCCTTCGTCGTGGCGGAAGCTATGCACTGAGCCGTTGGCGATTCGTCCGTGGGGGTGCCCCGGAGCGACCGTGGCGAGCACCGTCGCGATGACTCCGCCGTGAGCTACCACGATGATTGACTCGCCGTGATGGTGCTCGGCCAAGCGAACGAGAGCGGGAACAACACGCTTCGCTACATCCTCGCGTGGCTCTCGGCCAGGAACTTCAACGTCGGTCGGATAACGGGCATCGATTTCACTATCGGTGCAGCCTTCGGCAACTCCATAGTTGCGTTCGACAATCGCGGCTACGGGTTGGGGAGCAGGAAGCCCGACGATGCCCGCAATAATCTCTGCGGTTTCCATCGCCCGTGAGAGCGGACTCGCGAAGATACCGTCCCACTGACGGCGAGCAAGAAGTTGCCCAGTTGTGCGTGCCTGCTCGCGACCCGTGTCGTTGAGAGGAATGTCGGTACTGCCCTGAATGCGACGCTCGAGATTCCAGTCGGTCTCTCCATGGCGCACGAGATAAATGAACACAACGCTCCGTTCACAACACAATGACCAGCGCAGAATACTCGGGCGATCTGCGCTGCTAGGCAGCTAAGCGCTCCACAAGTTCGCCAAGAACTGCGGAAGCGCCACCATCGATCTTAACGTCGGCGCGCTTATCGGCTTTGGTCGCTCCACGATTGATGATGACAAGGGGGATCTTCTTGCGCATAGCTCGCTCAACAAGGCGGATGCCGGAATTGACGACGAGAGATGACCCCGCGACGATCATGGCATCCGACTGGTCCACGAGCGAGGCACCCAGCTGGAATTTTCGCGTGGGAACGAACTCGCCAAAGAACACGACATCCGGCTTCAGAACCCCGCCGCAGACGGTGCACTCGGGGATCACGAAGTCGTCAACGTTGTGCACGTCAGCATCGCCGTCTGGATTAAGCGTGTGGGAGTCATCTTCTTCGAGCCACGGGTTCAGTTCAGAGATGCGGGCCGCTAGGGGAGTGCGGGCAAAATACTGTCCGCATCGCAAGCACCGAGCACGATCGATGCTGCCATGCACATCAACAACACGGTTGGAGCCAGCGCGTAAGTGCAAACCATCGACGTTCTGAGTCACGATGCCGTTGCTGATCCCTCGGCGTTCAAACTCGGCAAGGGCATCGTGGCCCTCATTCGGCGTCGAAGAAGCAAAACGTTTCCAGCCAAGGTGGCTACCAGCCCAATAGCGTTTGCGAAAATCAGGCGAGCTCTGAAACTGTTGAAAAGTCATCGGATTGCGCACTGCGGCGCCTTCACCGCGATAATCGGGTATGCCCGAATCGGTGCTAATACCAGCGCCGGTGAGTACGCTAATGACCTTGCCCTGAAGCAGCTCTGCAGCACGATCGATTTCGTTGCTGATCGGGAGTGTGTTCACTCTCCAAGCGTAAGCACTTCGGGCTCATCCACTGCCATTTCAGATTCACCTGATGGCGAAACCGCACAGTTGGGAACACACCGTGAACGTCATCCGGGTCACCGATCTCACCGATCCCCGCCTTAGCGACTTCGCCAACCTCACGGATGTTGCTCTGCGTCGCCGCACAGAACCGGCTGGCGGTCTCTACATTGCCGAGTCGTCCAAAGTGATTGCGCGTGCACTTCGGGCCGGTCATGTGCCACGCGCGGTACTCGTTCTCGAACAGTGGCTCGACGACGTGGCCGAGTTGCTCGGAGATTCTCCGGTTCCGGTGTACGTGGGGGAGTCGCAGCTGCTTGAACAGCTCACGGGCTTCAACCTGCACCGCGGCGCCCTGGCATCCATTCACCGTCCTGCCCTTCCCAGCGTTGCCGATCTGGTGGCGGATGCGCGCCGCATCGTCATTCTGGAGGACATCGTTGATCACACCAACGTCGGCGCAATTTTCCGCTCTGCCGCTGCGCTTGGGGCAGACGCGGTGCTCATTACGCCACGGTGCGCCGATCCGCTTTACCGGCGGAGCGTGCGGGTCAGCATGGGAACGGTTCTTCAAGTGCCATGGACTCGCCTCCAGAACTGGCCTGCTGACGCGGCCGATCTCAAGGCCGCGGGCTTTCATCTCGCAGCGCTCGCCCTCAACGATGACTCGGTCGACCTTGACACTTTCGCCGCTGACGCCCCAGAGAAGGTTGCGCTGATCTTGGGGACAGAGGGCGACGGTCTTTCTCTGAGCACGATCGAAGCGGCCGATACCGTCGTCAAGATTCCCATGATGCACGGCGTCGATTCGCTCAATGTCGCCGCCGCCAGCGCAGTGGGTATGTACATGCTTCGAGCACGCTAACCACCGCCATAGCTTCACCTGTTAGCGTTATCCGGTGCCGCTGACTCAACGCCAAATTTTCCGTCGTCGTCGTATTGTCGTATTTTCTGTTGTTGGCGCCGTTCTGGTGACAGCGTTCTATCTGCCGCTGACGCTTCTCGCGCCGCTCGACGAGGTTTCGGCCCACGTTCTCCCCCTTGATGCACCGGTGCCAACGGAGCCCGAACTCACCCTTCCCAGCTATGGCGCCTCGGCGATCGGTGCCCTCGACCGCCCCGGCGTGCTCGCGCAAGCGGGCAGCACTGATGCGGTTCCTATCGCATCCATCACGAAAATTATTACCTCTCTTGTAGTGCTCGACGCTAAACCACTTGAGGTGGATGAAGCGGGCCCGACCATTACGTTCGGGCCAACCGACCTCGAGTACTACTACGAACAGCTCGCGCTATACGGGTCTGTTTCACCGGTCTATGACGGCCAGCAGCTGTCTCAACGCGACGTCATGACTGTTGTTTTGCTCCCCTCAGCCAATAACTATGCTCAATCACTCGCGCACTGGGCATTCGGCTCTGAGGAAGCGTTCGTCGCCGCGGCGACAACCTGGCTGGCTGACAATGGCCTCGAGAACACGACGCTTACAGAAGCATCCGGAATTCAGGAGACGAATCGAAGCACGGCGGGCGACCTCACTGAAATCGCGCGCTTGGCGATCGAGAATCCGGTCATCGCGCAGATCGTCTCGACCTCATCCGCAGACATTCCGGGTATAGGTGCAGTTCACAACAGCAACCAACTCCTCGGCATCGACGGCGTCGACGGGATTAAGACGGGAACTCTCGACGCGGGGTGGTCCTGCCTTCTGTTCTCCGCAGACGTGACCGTTGGTGATGAAGTCATCACTCTGGTTGGCGCGGTCGTCGGCGGGCCAAACCACCCCACGATCAATGCGGCGATTCGCGAGCTCATTGCGGATGCCACTGCCGGGTTCTCCGAAGTTGAAGTTGCGACAGATGGGGAAGAGTTCGCGGACTATGACACGCCGTGGGGCGATGAGTCTGCTGCAATCGCTGCGTCGACCGTCACTGCGGTGGTGTGGGGCGACGATGAGATCTCCGTAACAGTGGAAGCTGCCCCTGTTCGCCTTGCTGAGGCCGGGGAAAACGCGGGCACGCTTCACGTGCAGGTCGGCACGGAAACCTTCGAGATCCCACTGGTGTTTAGCAACGAAATCGATGATCCGGGGGTCTGGTGGAGACTCACAAACCCACAAAGCTTGTTTTAGTTATGGAATAAACACGGCACTCACAGGAGGTCGCGATAAGGTGGAGTGCATCTGGAGCACTTGCTCGATTGACAAATGGCTGGGAAGTCATTCAAAACATCTGAGGTCACGTGAGTAGTTCTCTCTCAGCCGATCCCACACGAATCATCAAGACTGGGCCCCGCGGAGTCGGTAGCCCGATGAGCGAATTCGCATCATTGTTGCGCACCGTTCGCGAAGCAGGTCTGTTGCGTCGCAACAGACGCTTCTACATCATCACTTTTGCCGTGATTACCGTCGCTATGGCAGCCGCTTGGGTTGGTTTCGCGATGCTTGCCGGCACGTGGTACATCTTGTTGATCGCCGCGGCGATGGGCATCATTTTTACGCAATACGCATTTTTGACACACGAACTGGCGCATCGCCAAGTTTTTCAGTCCAGCAAGCTCAATGACACTCTGGGGCGGCTTATGTCCGACCTCGTCGTGGGTATTAGCTACGCCTGGTGGATGAACAAGCACTCGCGTCACCACGCGAACCCCAACACGGTCGATAAAGACCCTGATATCGAGACTGACTTCATTATTTTCCAGAAGGAAAAGACTGTCGGCCTCAAGGGTATGACTAAGTTCATGGCTAAGCGCCAGGGCTACCTGTTCTTCCCAGCGCTCTTGCTTGAGGGCTTCAACCTTCATTCACACGCTTTCCAAGAGGTCTTCAACTTCAAGAAGAAGGTCGACAAGCGCTGGCTCGAGATCAGCCTCTTGCTCGTGCGCAACATCGGTTACCTTGCCGTCGTGTTCAGCTTCCTTCCGCTCGGCATGGCATTTGCCTTCTTGGGCGTTCAAATGGGAATCTTCGGGCTTTACATGGGCGCATCGTTCGCTCCCAACCACAAGGGAATGCCGATCTTGCCCAAGGGGTCGAAGGTTGACTTCCTGCGTCGTCAAGTTCTGACGAGCCGCAACATCCGTAGTGGTGTGTTCATGAACCACTTCATGGGTGGACTCAACTTCCAGATCGAGCACCACCTTTTCCCCACGATGCCGCGTCCGCATTTGCCTCTCGCCGCTGAAATGGTTAAGGAGTACTGCAAGACCAAGGACATCAAGTACACCGAGGTCGGGCTCGTCACGTCGTACGGCATAGTGATTCGCCACCTCAACGAAGTCGGCCTGAGCGCCGACGGTGATCCCTTCGACTGCCCCGCAGCCGGTCGCACCGGTTACACCGGGTAGCCCGCTAAGAAACATAAGAAAAGAGGGCCCCTGCCGCATTGGCAGGGGCCCTCTTTTCGTCTCCATCCGCTCACTAGCGGTGCGCTGACCACCGTGGGTACTGTGGCGCGCGTTGCTGCCCTCACGGGCCTCCTAGGGCCCGTGAGGGGCTCTTACGTTTAGAAACCCGGTCGTTTCGCTGTGACGTTGTCGCCCGACGATTGGTGACGGATCCGACGCAATACCCACGGCACGAGGTGTTCACGAGCCCAGCCGATGTCTTCGACGCGCGCTTCGCGCCAGAGACGCGGAGGAAGCGGCTCTGGCCGGAAAGGCTCAAGTTCGTTGGCAACATTGAGGGAGTCGAGCACCATGCGAGCGACCGTGTGATGGCCAACGGGGGAGAAATGGAGGCGATCCGGCGACCACATACGCGGGTCCGCGAGTTCGCGCAGCGCCCACATGTCCGCGACGACGGCGTCGTGGCGTTGGGCTACAGCGCGAATGTTTTCGTTGTAGATGGCAACTTTGCCGCGCATGCGATTGAGGACGGGAGTCATCCCGATATCAGGGCCGGTAAAAAGCACGACTGTAGCGCCATCCCGGCGAAGCTGCTCAACGAGAGTATCTACGCGCTGAGCGACCTCATCGGCATCCGAGCCTGGGCGGATGATGTCATTGCCGCCAGCAGAGACGGTGATGAGGTCAGGCTTGAGCTCCATCGCCGGCTCGAGCTGTTCAGCGGCAACCTGATTGAGTAGCCGACCGCGAATCGCCAAGTTGGCATACGCGAAGTCTGGTTTGTGGGCGCCGAGCACTTCCGCAACGCGGTCAGCCCACCCACGGTTACCGCCGGGGGAGTTGGCTTCGGGGTCGCCGATGCCCTCCGTAAAGGAATCTCCGATGGCAACATATCTGCTCCACGGGTGTTGTTCTTGCATACGTCTAGCCTGTCTCAAAATCTGCCTGTGCGCTACCCGGGTGGTTCCTGTGAACAGCCTGTATTGCTTTGACCCCCGGATAGGGCACGTGGTTATCTCTTCTCTGTTGGTTTTCATACCGAAGACCACTTAACAACCGTTTGGAGAACACACAATGGGAATCATCGGCTGGATCGTACTGGGACTCATCGCCGGAGCTATCGCTAAGGCAATCTTGCCCGGACGCCAGGGCGGCGGTTGGCTCGCAACACTCCTTCTGGGTGTCGTTGGAGCACTCGTCGGAGGATTCGTGGGAGGCGCCATCTTTGGCATTGGCCTCGAAGAGTTCTTCTCCATCGAAACGTGGCTCGTAGCCATCGGCGGCTCAGTGCTCGTGCTCTTCCTCTATGGACTGATCACGCGCGGCTCACGTCGCTAAACACTCTTGGGTAAAAGGGGCGGTGCACTTCGGTGCACCGCCCCTTTTCTGTGGTTGCCGCGATTCTCCAGCGAAGGTGTCCGAGCCTTGTCCTCACCGTCAGAGGCACCTGCGACAATGGCGCTATGGGTAAGCAAGACGGTCGCACGCGCCATGTAACCGCGCCGGGAGTTGACGACAGCACTGCCACCATCCTGCACGTCGACATGGACGCGTTTTTCGCCTCCGTCGAGCTGCTCGATCACCCCGAGCTCATCGGCAAGCCCGTCATTGTGGGGCACAACTCAGTTCGCTCAGTGGTCACTGCTGCGACCTACGAAGCTCGCAAGTACGGCGTCAATTCTGCGATGCCCATGGCCCTTGCCCTGCGCCGGTGCCCGAATGCAATCGTCCTAGAGCCACATTTCGAGCGCTATCAACATTTCTCTTCCGTCGTCTTCGATATCTGCGACCAGCTCACGCCCAAGGTGGAACGTCTGGGCATCGACGAAGCATTCCTGGATGTCGCGGGCGCACGTGCCATCTACGGCTCACCCATCGAGGTAGCCACACTGCTGCGCCGGCGGGTATTTGCAGAGACCGGCCTCGTCTGTTCGGTAGGGGCCGCCGCATCGAAGTACGTGGCGAAGGTCGCGTCGGGGTTGTCTAAGCCCGATGGACTGCTGGTTATTCCTGCCGACCAGACGATCGAATTCTTGCATCCGCTGCCCATCACCGCCCTGTGGGGCGTCGGCGGCAAGACTGCCGAGTCGCTGCAGCAGCGTGGTTTCAGCACAATCGCAGACATCGCCCATGCAGACCGAGAAACTCTGACGCGCGCGGTCGGTGAAGCTGGCGCAGTGAAGCTCCACAACCTCGCCTGGGGCAACGATCCCCGCAGCGTTGTTGAGCGTGCCGCAGAGAAGAGCATCGGGCACGAGACGACCTTTGAGTACAACGTGTTAGATGCCGATGAGATCCGCCGAGAATTGCTCCGGCTCTCCGGGAAGGTTGCCGCGCGGTTGCGAGGCGCTGGAATGGAGGCGAGCACCGTGGTGTTGAAGCTTCGGTTCGAAGACTTCAGCACAATCACCCGGTCGAAGAAATTGCCCGACCCCACCGATCTCGGCCGCACCATTTACGAGACCGTGAGAGACGTGTATGCCGACTTCGCTCGCGAGGGTCGCCCCGTGCGTCTCGTCGGCGTCCGCGGCGAACAACTCGTTGAGCCCGGTGGAGGCCAGCTCAGCCTGTGGGACACCACCGACGGGTGGCGCGACGCCGAAGAGGCCATGGAAGCGGCATCTGCTCGCTTCGGAACTGGTGCCATTGGACCAGCGCGTCTTCTGGGCTCGCAACGTTCAGAACGGCCGCGCCTAGGTCAACGCGACTAATCGCTCGCGCTTTTCACGCCCCGAGGCCCGAAACACTCCGAACACGAACTCGGTTGTCAGTAGAGAACGGTAAAGTCTTATCAAGTGAGCACTCCATTGCCTGGCCCCACCGTGGGCACCTTCGCGGCGGAACACCTCTCACCGTCGTACCCCGAGCGCGCCGCCCGAGGCACCGCATCCAAATTGCGAGCGTGGCAGGCAGAAGCCCTCGATCTCTATTTTGAGAAAGAGCCCCGCGACTTTCTTGCCGCCGCAACTCCGGGTGCAGGAAAGACCACATTCGCACTCCGCCTGGCCGTTGAACTCTTCGCCAGACGGGAAATCGATCGTGTGACCGTCGTGGCGCCGACCGATCACCTCAAACGCCAATGGGCCGACGCCGCCAACCGCGTCGGAATCCGCCTCAATCCCTCGTTCTCCAATGGAGACGCGTGGGGTGGTCGCCGTTTTCACGGTGTCGCCGTCACCTATGCCCAAGTCGCCATGAAGGCGTCGCTGCATCAGGAAATCACAGACTCGGCCCGCACCCTCGTGATTCTCGATGAAGTGCATCACGGCGGAGACGCCCTCAGCTGGGGCGATGCCATCCGTGAATCGTTTGGCCGTGCCACCCGGCGGCTCTCGCTCACCGGCACCCCGTTCCGCAGCGACACCGCCCCGATTCCCTTCGTGACCTATGCGCCCAATCATGAGGGCATCCGCACCTCGGTCACTGATTACAACTACGGTTACGGTCGCGCGCTCGAAGACGGTGTTGTTCGTCCGGTCATCTTCATGGCCTACGCCGGCAAAATGCGCTGGCGTACCCGCATGGGCGACGAGATGGAAGCCCGCCTCGGCGAAGGCGATACCAAAGACGTCACCGCGCAGGCGTGGCGCACAGCTCTTGACCCCAAGGGCGAGTGGATGCCGGCGGTGCTGCGGGCAGCAGATCGTCGCCTCAGCGAAGTGCGGCATTCGGTCCCCGATGCCGGAGGGCTCGTCATTGCGACCGACCAGCTCACCGCTCGCGCCTACGCCACACTCATCAAGGACATCACGGGGGAGTCCGCCACGATCGTGCTCTCCGACGAGAAAGAGTCATCGTCGCGCATCGAGAAGTTTGCCGAAAGCGATAGTCGCTGGATGGTGGCCGTGCGCATGGTGTCTGAAGGTGTCGACGTTCCGCGACTTGCCGTCGGCGTGTATGCGACCTCGGCATCTACCCCGTTGTATTTCGCTCAAGCTGTTGGTCGTTTTGTGCGCACCCGTCGCCGCGGTGAGACAGCATCCATCTTTTTACCGAGCGTTCCGAACCTGATGAATCTCGCCGGCAAGCTCGAGAAAGAGCGCGACCACGCTCTCGATCGCAAAGAGTCGCCCGATGACCTGCTCGATGACAGCCTTCTCGATGCAGAGAACCGTGAAGAGAAGACGAGCGATGAACTCGCCGACGAGTTCACCTGGGAGGCCATTGAGTCCGAAGCAAACTTTGACCGGGTGCTCTTCGACGGCGCCGAGTTTGGTTTTGCCGCCGAACCGGGCAGCGACGAAGAGCTCGACTTCATTGGGCTTCCCGGCATTTTGGAGCCGGAGCAAGTGCGCGAACTTTTGCTGCAGCGCCAGAAGCGCCAGTCGAAACGCGCCGAGAGTCGCCCCAAGGAAGAACAGCCGCCGCCCCTGTACCGCACGCTCAAAGAGCAGCGAACCCTATTGAACAACCTCGTGGGCCGCAGAGCGAAGCTTTCTAACGAACCGCACGGATTGATCCACGCGGAACTCCGTCGCGTCTGTGGCGGTCCTGCGGTTGCTCAGGCGACGGTGACGCAATTGCAGACCCGCATTGATTACCTGCGTAAGGGCATGCACTAGTCACTAGCAGCGAGGCCTCACAGGTGTCGCGTTGTGCGTTTCGCCGGGCGAGACGCGAAGACCGCCGGGTGCTGCGCGTGTGGTTAGTCGTGCATCCGTCTGTTAACAAGAAAACGCCCCCGGTATAGGACCGGGGGCGTTCTCATTACTGAACTATCAAGATCAGAGGGGGCGGATGTTCTCCGCCTGGGGACCCTTGGGTCCCTGTGTGATGTCAAACTCAACCTTTTGGTTCTCGTCGAGCGACTTGTAGCCATTTGTTGCGATGGCCGAGTAGTGGGCGAACACATCAGGACTTCCGTCCTCGGGGGCGATGAAGCCAAAGCCCTTTTCTGCGTTGAACCACTTGACGGTACCTAGTGCCATTTAAAACTCCTCCAGGAGCGTTCCTCAGGCCCCGACAGTCGAGGCCTCATTCATGCCTTTGTCTAGAACATGAACGATGGCCTAAGGCTATATCAGGAAAGCCCTGCATGTGTCATCTATTTCGAAAAAGTCACATAACGGTAATGAAGTCGTCATCAGTGGAAATCTCGTGATCGGGTGTGGGGGAGCCCCGAAAGCGGTTCAAAACGGTCTGCGACAACATTAATCACACCGTCAACGGAGCGTTCAAGAACGCCACGAACGATGAGCGCTGCGCTGTCACGAGCCACTCGACGGTAGCGCCCCCAGACTCCAACACTGCAAATAACATTGATCAGGCCGGTCTCATCTTCGATGTTCATGAACGTGATTCCGCTGGCCGTTGCGGGACGTTGGCGATGAGTGACAACACCGCCAATTTCGATACGACGCCCGGATTCAGCGGTCATCAGGTCGGTTGCGCTCAGGATTCCTCGCGCGCTCAGGGCCGACCTCAGATGGGCAACCGGATGGCTTGCCGGCGAAATCCCCGTAGACCAGAGGTCGGCCATCAGATCATCCACCGGGCTCGACATCGAAAAAAGTGGCGGCTGAACGGTGACCATGCTGTGGGGAAGATACTCCTCGCGATCCTGTGCCGCGCTACCCGCATTCCACATTGCTTCACGACGAGTGAGCTCGAGAGAGTCGAAAGCTCCCGCCGCTGCCAAGGCCTCCAATTGTTTCGTCGTGAGACCAACCCGCCGCACCAGATCATTCATCGACACAAACTCGCCGGACTCCCGTGCGGCCACAATTTTCTCCGCAATCGCCGTTCCGACACCCTTTACTTCGTCAAATCCCAGACGGACCGCAAATGCTCCGTCACGGCGGTGGTCGTCGGTATCGAAGGGCGCTGAACGGTCGAATGGTCCAACGGGAGGTTGTTCTGCATCGAGGCAGCGGTCGCTTCCTGTCGCCTCGACCCCGTCACCCAACGCTTCCAATCCGGCAAAAACACCCGAGCGCTGGAGGTCAGGGCCCAACACGACCACACCGTGACGGCGGGCATCCGCCACCAAAGATTGCGGCGAATAGAAACCCATTGGTTGCGCCCGCAGCAGAGCAGCCAAGAACGCAGCGGGGTAGTGGAGCCGCACCCAGGCACTCGCGTACACGAGAAGCCCAAAGCTCAAAGCGTGGCTCTCGGCAAAGCCAAACCCGGCAAAGGCCTGGATGCTTTCGTAGATACGGTCGGCATCCGCGTCGATGATGCCGTTGCTTGCCATTCCCGCATAGAGCTTGGTGCGCAGCTTGTCGATGCGTTCAATCCCACGTTTCGACCCCATTGCCCGCCGGAGCAGATCGGCATCGTCAGCCGAGCATCCGCCAACTGCGACCGCAATTTGCATCAGCTGCTCTTGAAAAATCGGAACGCCAAGAGTGCGTTCGAGCGGCTCTTTCAAGTTGGGGTGCAGGTAGGTGATCGGTTCGGCGCCCATCTTGCGACGAACATAGGGATGCACAGCACCACCCTGAATCGGGCCGGGGCGCACGAGCGCAATCTCGACAACAAGATGGTAAAACTCGCGCGGTTGAAGACGCGGCAGCAGCCCCATCTGAGCGCGGCTCTCGACCTGGAAGACACCAATGGCATCCGCTCGACACAGTTGGTCGTAAACGCCCTGCTCTTCAGCGGGGATAGTCGCAAGATCCCATCGTTCGCCCAGCGCCTCGTCAACGAGATCGAAACTGTATTGCATCGCCGACAGGATGCCGAGACCCAGCAGGTCGAACTTGACCAGCCCCATCCACGCACAGTCGTCTTTGTCCCACTGCACCACGGTGCGTTTATCTTTGCGCGCGTGCTCAATCGGCACGACCTCGCCGACCGGCCGCTGCGTGAGCACCATGCCGCCCGAGTGGATGCCGAGGTGCCGGGGAAACTTCATCACCTGCTGGGCAAGCTCCAACACCGAATCGGGGATGTCATGGTCAACTCCCGAAACGTCGGAGCCCCAGCGCTCCATCTGCTTCGACCACGCATCTTGCTGCCCTGGGCTGTGCCCGAGGGCTTTCGCCATATCGCGCACCGCAAACCGGGGACGGTACTGAATCACGTTCG
The DNA here is from genome assembly GCF_015864575.1 of Salinibacterium sp. SWN248. Classification (GTDB taxonomy): domain Bacteria; phylum Actinomycetota; class Actinomycetes; order Actinomycetales; family Microbacteriaceae; genus Rhodoglobus. The sequence goes on from NZ_JADYWW010000001.1 coordinate 1,789,619, forward strand.
CGACCTGCGCCGCATTCTCGCGCCCATACCGTTCGAACACGTACTGGATCACTTCTTCACGACGCTCGGAGTCGAAGTCGACATCGATGTCTGGTTCCTCTTCTCGCATCGCTGAAATGAAGCGCTCGAACGGGAGCTTGTAGCGCAAAGGATCAACCGCCGTGATCTTGAGCAGATAACAGACCACAGAGCTGGCGGCCGAACCGCGCCCCTGGCACAGGATGCCGCGCCCGCGCGCAAAGGCGACAATGTCGTGCACGATCAGAAAATAGCCGGCGAAGTTTTTCTCTTCGATGACATCAAGTTCCCGCTGAATGCGTGCCCGGTTAGCTTCCGACAATTCAATAGAGCGGTCTTTTACTCCGGCCCACGTCAACTCGCGCAACCAGCTCGCGGGCGTGTGCCCTTCGGGCACTTCCTGGTCGGGAAGTGCCGGCTTCGCCTGCCGAAGTTCGAATGCTGCCTCGTCTGCGATCTCCACTGTCGTCGCTACTGCTCCGGGATAACGTGCAAAAAGAGCAGCCATCTCAGCTCCCGACCTCAGATGGGCTGTGCCTGCAGCCGGAAGCCAGCCATCCATTTCGTCGAGACTGCGACGAGCCCGCACTGCCGAGATTGCCGAGTGCAAGTGATGCTGGCGAGGAGTCGCGTAGTGAGCGTTTGACGTTGCAACGACCCTCAAGCCGCGTTCGGCCGCGAGCACGACAAGAGCATCGTTGAGAGCGGAGTCGAGCGGGTAACCGTGGTCGAAGAGTTCAACGATCACCGCCGCCGGCCCGAATAGCTCACTCAGCCGATCAAGCTCCGCTCCTGCCGCGAGCATGGATGCCGTCGTAGGAGCGCCATTACCCTCGGGGCCGCTGAGCGCACGACGAACCGCTCCCTTGCGACATCCCGTGAGCACAAACCAATGCCCGGATGCCAGCTCGGCGAGTTCGTCGAGATCATAGCGAGGTCGCCCCTTTTCGCCGCCGGCCAATTGAGCTCGCGTAATGGCCAAGGCAAGACGGTGGTAGCCCTCTTCTTTTCGGGCAAGCACGAGAAGATGATCGCCTTCGGGATCAGCTACACCGTTTTGGGGCCCGCTGAGCCCGAGCGAGAGCTCGGCGCCAAACAGAGTGCGCAACCCCAATTCAGCGGCAGCCTCGGCCATGCGCACAATTCCATAGAGCCCATCGTGGTCGGTGAGAGCCAGAGCACTCAGCCCTAGCCGCGCTGCTTCTTCTGCGAGCTTCTCGGGCATACTCGCGCCATCGAGAAAGCTGAAACTTGAGTGGGCATGCAACTCTGCATACGGCACGGTGGTGGCGTCCGGGCTCGCCGCGGCTGCCTCGTCGGTGGTCGGCGGCGCGCTGGGAGCGATGTAGGGAGCGCGTTTGCTGGAGACCAGCGACATAGCGCGACCATCACCGGCTTCACCAATCGGCGTGACGGTGCCAAAACCGGACAGCGTGCGTTCAAGCTGCCGCCACGGTATGGGTGGATTAGACCATGCCATCAGTCATACCTCGCTTCAGCCCACCAACCGCCGTCATCGAGCACAAGCAGCCACGCACAGCCGGTGTCGTCAACAGCTTGAAAACGCCACGAACGACCAGGAGAATCAGCCTCCCACCAGCGCTCAGCGAGCGGCCACGGCCCCGCCCACGCCGTGAGGGTGCGGGAACGCGAATCGCTGGTGGCAAATTGGGCGGGCGGTGCAGCAACGTGGCCACGCTCATCCACCGACACGGTGGTGCCATCTTCGGCAAACACGTGCACGGCATGACGGGTGGAGAAGACTGTTCCCGGCAGTGGAGCAGGTAAGACGCCGGGCCACGGTCGTTGTGGTGATCGTTCGGTGACGCTGCGGTCGCCCCACGCGGTGAGCCGTTGACGCGATTGCAGAGTGCGCCCACCCTCAATCGTGGGCACAAGAACACCACCGTGACCGAGCATGCTCTGCACTCGAGAAAGTCCGTGATGGATGCGCGGCTCTAGCCCCGACCCCCACAGCCCCGTCTCATGATTGCCGATCTCATCCACTGTTTCGGGCACGATGCGCACCCGGCTAATGCCCGAGCTGAGCCCGGCTTCGATGAGATTGGACCCTTGCACTTGCCAGCGCACACGGTCAACAACATCGCTGGCGCTGAACGACCGCGGATGCAACCACACCCGCTCGGCGACCTCACCCGACTCTGAATCAAGTTCGATTCGAATCGCGGTCGCCACCAGTCGAGCCCGGACAAGGCCCGCTACAAAATCGTCGGCGCGACTGCGAATACCGAAGGCGACCTGATCTACGCGATCAAGGGCAGGTTCAAAGTCGATCACGACGTCAAGGTCGAGTGGGGGAGTACGTGCGATAAAAGCCTGCGGATCCCGGCCGCTGGCAAGAGCGTGCAGTCGACCGCCGAGTTCCCCAAAACGAGAGCGAACGTCGAAGCGATCGAGGTTCGCAAACTCACCCAGTGTTGAGATGCCGAGTTTCATCAACAGCGTCACGATGGGTGGCTCTTCTAATACCGCAATCGGGAGTGGCGCCAAAAATTCGGCAGAGCCGCCAGCGGGCACCAAACGCACTCGCCCTCCTCGCGAACGCGGGTCTGCGGTAATGGTGCTGCGCGCAGCGTGAACCGCAGTAAAAAGGGCGTCAGCGATGCCTACCCGTGCATCGGATACCGCAATCTCATTTACCCGATCGACAACAGTCAACGCCGCGGCTTTCTCTCCGCCGTAATACTGGGCAGCACCCCGCACGCGAACGGCACACATGCCTGGTCGCAACACCTGCACTCCCGGAATCAGCTCTTCGACCCCGGCAAGCACTGGTTCGAACGCTCGACTGTCGAGAGCCGGATCGTAGGGGCGGTCGATGATTCCCGGAAACCGCGACTGGGCTTCTCGCAGCCGCAACCCGCGAGTGATGCCCTCGGCGCGAGCAGATGCTGCCGCCGCAAAGACAAGCCCATTCTCGATGAGGACGAGCGGGGCATCCGCTGGCAACTTCTCCTGTTGTCGCGCAGCAACCACGGGCCAATCCGGAGCCCAGAGGACCAGAACTCGGGGGAGTGGCTCAGGCAACGCCCCAGACCCGGCATTCATGCCGAGACCTGCTGCGGCAAAAGCGTCAGCGGCGCAGGAGCCATCTCCGGCGCACCATAAGCACGAATTTGTTCCGAAGCATCAGGTAGCCAGATGCGTGCGCTGCGTGGTCGCCCCGCATTCTTGCTCGTCACCGTGACCGTCACTTCACGCGCAGCCAAATGCCCATGACCGTTGCCAATACCGTGCCACTGGCTCTCGCCCAATGACACCATCGCCTCACTCTGCGGCCACGACCCCACCATGAGCAGCGTTGATTTGCGTTGCCTGAGCCGCGAAGCCAACCTGGCCACCGCAGAATCGGATGCCCGTGCCGGCGGGCGCGCGACGACGACCTCCACAACGTCAGCAATCGCTGCTGTCACCGCCAGCCACTGGTCACCCGGATGCGGCACCAGTACGAGTCGTTCAAGATCGACCCCGAATCGTTGAGCAGCTTCGATCCCGAACTCGGGAATCCCCACGACAGCACACCACGACCCTGCTGCGGAGGGAGCGGCTAAGAGTGTCATGATGAGCATCGCCGAACTATCGACCGAGTAGACGCTGCCCCGCTGCAAACCGCCGCCAGGTAGTAACGACGCAATAGCGGGATGCGTGGGAATGAGCGTTGAGCTCAGCGTGCGGGACTGCATCTGGCTGATGCGGGACTGCAATTCAGCGACGCGTTCCGCCGCCGTGAGTGTGCTCCCGACACGGGCTTCTCGCCCAGCCGAAAACTCTTCAGCGGTCGCTGAAGTGGCGGAGACGGATACAGGGGACACCTGTTCATATTCGAACATATGTTCGAGTCTGTCAATTGCGTACGACATCCATCGGCGTGTCTTTGCGATGTCGCCGGCATGTTCTAGCGTTACCCCGTGAGTTATATCGAAGCAGTAGATCTCAAGAAGACGTATACGCCTAAGGGCGCAGCCCCGGTGCATGCCCTCGACGGCCTCAACTTGGAGGTTCCTCAGGGCACGGTAACGGCTCTGCTTGGTCCGAATGGTGCGGGCAAGACGACCACCGTGAAAGTGCTGACGACACTCATCCGCCCCGATTCAGGTTCAGCGACCATCGACGGTGTCGATGTCATCGCTTCCCCCGAGCGCATCCGCCCCATGATTGGCGTCTCCGGCCAATATGCCGCCGTCGATGAGAACCTCACTGGCTTCGAGAATCTCGACATGGTCGGCCGGCTTTACCACCTCGGCGCTAAGCAATCTCGCGAGCGAGCACGCGAACTTATTAACCTCTTCGACCTCACCGAAGCCCAAAACCGTCCCGTCAAAGGGTTCTCCGGCGGCATGCGTCGCCGCATTGACCTCGCCGGTGCCCTTGTTATGCGCCCACCGGTCCTCTTTCTCGACGAGCCAACCACCGGTCTCGACCCGCGCAGCCGCATTGGCATGTGGGACGTCATTACAACGCTCGTGGGGGAGGGCACCACTGTGCTCCTCACCACCCAATACCTTGAAGAAGCAGACCAACTCGCCGACAGCATTTCTGTCATCGACGACGGCAAGGTCATTGCCCAGGGCACCTCAGATGAGCTCAAAGCATCCATCGGCGGTCAGCGAGTTGAAGTGAGCCTCGTGTCGCGGGATGACGCGACCGCCGCCCACGAGATCCTCACTCGTTTCGGCAGCACCGAACCTGCCGTGAGTCTCGACGGCCGCGGCCTGACCGTCAACGCGGAAGATGCTCCCGCCGCGCTGCAGTTGATTCTCACGGAGTTCGCGAGCCGCGGCATCCAGCTCTACGACGCAGGAATGCGTCGCCCCACTCTCGACGATGTGTTCCTCAAGCTCACCGGACACACGGCAAGCGCCGACGAAACCGACGCTGATACGACGGATGCAGCACCAGCACAGAAGGCACAGAAATGACCGCCACAGCACCCACGACAGCACCGAGCCCGACCGCCACGTCATCGGTCATGAACTGGCTGAATGACGGGTGGATCACCACCCGTCGCAACCTCATCAAGATCAAGCGTGTGCCCGACATTCTGGTCTTCACCACGTTGCAACCCATTATGTTCGTGCTGCTCTTCACCTACGTCTACGCCGGCGTGATCGATATTCCCGGCAGCACGTACACCGAGTTCATCATGGCCGGCATCTTCGCTCAGACAGTGGTGTTCGGGTCAACCTATTCGGGGTCGGCGATGGCCCAGGACCTCAAAGACGGCATCATCGATCGCTTCCGCACTTTGCCCATGAGTCCCTCCGCGGTATTGGTCGGTCGAACCAACGGTGACCTTCTCATCAACTCGATATCGATGATCGTCATGATGGCCACGGGTTTGATTGTCGGATGGCGCATCAACTCGAGCCCGTTCGAAGCGATCGCTGCGATCGCACTGCTCTTGCTCTTTGCTTACGCGCTCTCGTGGGTGATGGCGTTTATCGGAATGAGCGTGCGCAGTCCCGAGGTCATCAACAACGTCTCGTTCTTGGTGCTCTTTCCGCTGACCTTCATCTCCAACGCCTTTGTTCCCGCCGAGACCCTCCCGGGACCGCTACGCACATTCGCTGAGTTAAACCCTGTCTCAGCTCTCGTTCAGGCAGCCCGCGAGTTGTTCGGAAACACCCCGGCCGGGGCGGTGCAGTCCGATGTGTGGTCACAACAGCACCCCGTCCTTACGGTGCTGATTGGCATCGTCGTGATGCTCGCAATTTTCGTTCCGCTCGCGATCCGCAAGTTCGCGAGCATCAGCACGCGCTAAGCGTGAGAGCGCGACCACTCCTTGAAGAATCTAGGCAGTGGACTCCAACGGTGCTAAGGTGCGGATACTTAGAGACGCCCCACCCACCGGGGTAATTGCGCCACGATAAACCTCCGGGCGCACTCCGACACCGCCCGAAACGGAGTTCGAGATGTTCGCCACCCTTGGACACGTCGTCATGAAACTCTTCATGCTCGCCTGGGTCCACACATCTCCTCATTCGTGGCGCGGACTCCCCAAACCGGAGGCTGGCCCACCCGTCCTCGCCGACGGACCCCACGTCCAGAAGGTTCTGCTGTGCGGCTCCGGAATCGTTGTGGGATACGGGGTTGCGTCTCACGAACTTGCCCTCGGGGGATCGCTCGCTCGCTCGCTCGCCGCTCTGACGGGTCAGGGCATCGAGGTTGCGACCGTCACGAGTGCTCGGCTGACAACACGCGAGGCGCAAGCAAAGGTCGCAGTAAGCGACCTCACCGACGTGAAAGCGGTCGTCTTGTCCTTCGGCGTCTTCGAGTCACTCACTTTCACCCCGGCCCGCACATGGGGACGCGACATGGCACGGCTCGTCGATTTTCTACTAGAGAACTCCACACCCGATGTCGGAGTCTTCATTTTGGGATGCGTGCCGCCCAAGATGTCACGCTTTCCCGATAGCTATCAACGCCGCATCCACCTGATGACCGAGCGCTACAACACAGAAATTGAGCGGTTGGTGGCACACCGCGAGCATGCCCACTATGTGCACTTCTCGCCACCCATCGAAGACCCCGAGGCAATCGACGGCCGTCAAAGTTATCGGGCGTGGGCCGACGCCATGGCCCCCGATGTCGCAGAATTCATTCTGAGCGGCTCGGTCAGCGAATAGTCGTTGGACCTTGTGCGGTTAGCCCTTGCGCGGTTGGGGACGGAAGCTCTTTGCGCGCGCGGGGCGCTTCGACGCACCCTTACCGTTGTGGGTGCGTCCCGATGATCGAGCTCCGGTGCCCTTTTTATTTCCACTTCCCGACTTCTGAGCCGCTCGGCTCGGGGGAGCGTCCTCGGCAGCATCGTTGGCGGTTCCGGTCCCGCGCGAGCTGCGCGCCGTGCGACCACGCACGATGCCGATGAACTCTTCCACGAGCGGGTCGACTGAACCATCGCGCCAGACCACGGCAACCTGCCACTCGGGGCCGTCGTCGAGCATTCGGGCAACAACGTCTTTTCGTGTCAACGCTCGAGCAACTGCTTGGGGCAGAACAGCAACCCCCACGTTGGCAGCGACGAGCTCGACCGCATCGCGCCAGTCGCCACGAATAACGTTCTCGGCTTCCAGCTCAGCGAGAGCAAGCGAATCAAGCGCTTCGATGGCATGCCCCTTGGGAACAACAACGACGGCGCGCTCCGTATAGAGCGGAATAGCGGCGAGCGGCCGATCACTGTTCTCAGCACGGTCCACCGGAAGGCGCAGCAATGCGACGTCAGCTGTGCCCGCCCGCAGCATGTCGAGCGCAGCCTCTTGTTCTGCTGCGACAAGATCGAGAGTCGTCTCTGGCAGGCGTTCATTCCAGACGCGAGCCCACTTACCGGGAGTCGCTCCGAGCACAAATGCGACCGTGAATGGTGAAGACATGTCTTCAGGTTAGTCTTGGGGGGTGCCAGTCCAGACCATGAAGCCCGCAACCGTCGCCAAAAAGCTGGGGATTTACCTCCCCGCCGCTCCGGAAGAGTTCCGCGATTCCGAGATCAGTCGCGAACAGTTCGCAGAATTGCTCGCCACTCCGCCCGAGTGGCTCACGCAGTTGCGTGCAGAAGGACCGCACCCACGGCAGGTTGTCGCCCAAAAGCTCGGCGTTTCCACGTCGGGGCTCGCCCGCGCCGGAGCACCCGACGTCATGACTTCGGATGAAATCAAGGCACTTCTCGTCGAAATGCCTGCGTGGCTCGTCGAGGAGCGCGCAGTTCACGCCGCCGTCAACAATGAGAACGCGCGAATCAAGACAGAGCGCGCCGCCAAAGCAGAACGCAAATAATTTCAGTTTTCCTCATTCTCGCTGGTTCTGAATAGTTTTCAGCTCTATACTCGTTACCTTGAGGGTGCCCGTGTCTGGGCGTTCGGGTGGGGAATTGATTGCTACGTAGCTATGCTGCGCTATTGGCGTGGCCAATAGTCAAACTGTGGCTTGCGGTGAAGCCACAACGGTGGCGCGCGCTCACTCTTCCCGCTGATGACCCCCGCGTCGAAGCGATTGGGCCCGATCCTGACCGCGTACTCCTTCTCGGTCCTGGAAAGTCATCGGGCTATGGCGTGCACACGCATCAACTCGGACTCGGCGGTCATCTCGCTCGAGAACTGTCATCCCTGACCCAGCGCGGCTGCAGCGTCGACATTGTCTCCGACCCCTCGATGTCTGCCGCTGATACCGGTGTCGTCATCCGATGGGCAAACCTTGAACGATTTGACGCCCTTGTGCTCACGCTCGGCGGGGGAGATGCCCTGCGTTTCCGATCCCTTTTCGCTTGGCGAAGGGATGTCACTGACCTGTTGAACACGATCGAAGAGTGCGGCGGCGGCGCAATGCATACGTTCATCGTTGGCGTAGCTCCGCTCGATGACTTCGTGTCGCTTCCCGCACCGTTGCTGCGCATCGTTAACCACAACGTCGCCAATCTCAACGCGATTAGTCAGCAGTTGTGCTCTACTCGCCCGAGCGCGACCTTCGTTCCCGCCACGGCATCTGCGGGAAACACTCGGGTGTCGCTCGATAGCCCCACCTACGAGCACTGGGCCCGCGCACTTGCGCCCGCCGTTGCGCGTTCTCTCACTGCCGTGGCTGTGCCTCCCACTGAACGCCCCGGTTCGGTTGTCACTCCGCCACCATTCGAGAGTTCAGTACTCACCCGCAAGACGGTGTCGACATCGTTGGCAACAATCATGAATTCGGCGCGCGAGCTCTTCGGCACCGCCGGCGCCGCCATCACCTTCCATGATCAAGACGCCCACTGGTTCACGTCGATATCGGGCGTTGGCTCGATGCATCGTGATGAAGCTGGCGCGTTCTGCAGCGCAGCGTTCACGGATCGTGGTCTTGTCGTTTTGGAAGACACCCTGAACGATGAACGGTTTGCCGATCATCCGTGGGTCATCGAAGGCCCGCGCATCAGGTTTTATGCTGGCTACCCGGTAGCAGCCCCCAACGGCGACATCGTGGGGGCCGTGTGTATCTTCGATACGGGGCCGCGCCGCTTCGATCCCAGCCACGAAACATTGCTGCGCGAGCTCGCTCATCGTGCAGAGACGGCGATACGCAGTCGATAATTGCCGTACCTTGGATACGGAGGTCATTTCTGAACTCCGAGAAAGGCTCCAATGTCTGGCACTGAGTGCATCCACGGCTTCGAAAACGGTCTCTGCGATTCCTGCTTTCCGAAGGCTGTCCCTGTCAAGCCGGTAACGCGTGCCACGACCTCTTCTCGCACCAAGCGAGTTCCCGGAACTCCTCGCGCGTCGAGCGCGAAGGTCCCGTCGCTGTCGGACCAGCGTGTGTATCACGTCACGCACATCAGCAACTTGGAGAGCATCCTTCGGGAGGGTCAGCTCGTCGCGGCCGCCTCAATTGAGGATGCAATCCTCGACATCAGTTCGCCCCTCACTCGCGAGCTCCGCGGCGCAGCATCGCTCAGCACCGGCGAGCCTGTTGACCGCTACGTTCCGTTCAGCTTGGTCCCGGAATCCGCCGCGTGGCGCGAGCTCCGTGCCGGCGCCTCAGAACCGCGCTGGTCAGATGCCGCTCGCACTGCAACTCCCACAGATTTCGTGTTCTTGGTCAGCACTGTTCGCGCTCTCGGCGAGGATGCCGTTCTGGCAGATGGCGACGCCGCAGCAAGCTTGACGCGCTTCGCAACTGATGAAAAGGCCATCACCCGGATGCTCGGCAACCTGCGTGCCGATGAGCTCACCGACGACGCTGAAGTTCTCATTCATGGCTCCTTCGCTTTCGACGATGTGCAACTCGTCGGAGTTGCCAGTGACAAGGCTCGCGAGCGTGTGAAGTCGCTTCTTGATGGCGCCTCGTTTAAGACGAAGGTGGCGGTTTATCCGCCATGGTTCATTCTGTAAAGTTCGCGGTACCGTTGGTACATGGCCAACGACTTTTCGCACCACCCTGTTGATCCCACGTCGGCTGCTGCCCTCGCTGCAAGCGGATTGCGTTACGACCTAGTCGATACGTCTAATCGGGCTGCGTTCGAGGCGTGGTTTCAAGCCGATTCCCGTGGATTTCACGGCCCGGCGATGTCGAAAGAACAGGTCGATTCAAGTTTTGCCGGCGTAACGTATCGCCGCACGATCGGTGTTTGGGATGACCGCTTGGTCGCCCCGGAGGTTCCGGTCGCAACCACCAGTTCGTGGACCGAGCAGTTGACGGTTCCTGGCGGTACGAGCATTGCTGCGTGGGCTATCAGCTCGGTCACGGTGTCGCCGACGCATCGTCGTCGCGGAATCGCTCGTTCGCTTCTCGAAGGCGAACTGCGCTCGGCCGCTGCGATGGGTCTGCCGATGGCGATGCTCACCGTGTCGGAGTCGACGATCTATGGCCGCTTCGGATTCGGTCAAGCCGTCTTCGCTGCTGATCTCACGATCGATACGACTCGGGCTTCGCTCGTGGCTCACGAGCGCCGTGGCACTCTGCAGCACGTGGCACCCTCCGTCTTCGTCAGCGAAGCGCCTGCGGTGTTTGAACGTGTCCGTCTGGCCACTCCGGGACAAATCGCCGTGTGGCCGCTGCGCTGGGAGCAGATCGCCGGCACTTCGCCCGGCGATGAGGAATACACGAAGAACACCCGTGTGGTGCGATTCGACGACGAGAGCGGAACGCCCCGAGGCTTCGTGGTGTATCGCGTGAAGGGCGGCGGAGCCGACTTCACCCACCACAAGCTCACGGTCGATTATTTGCTGGCTGAGACTCCGGAGGCCTATGAGGCGCTGTGGCGCTTTGTGTTGGAGGTCGACCTGGTGCGTGAGGTGAAAGCAGAACTTCGCTCTATCGATGAACCGTTGCTGTGGCTGCTGTCCGACATGCGTGCCGCCCGAGTGTCCCCAATTGACCACTTGTGGTTGCGCATCCTCGATGTGCCCGCCTCGCTCAACGCTCGCACGTACTCGGCGTCCGCCCAGCTCGGATTCGATGTCAGCGATGACCTCGGCTTCGCGCACGGCCGCTTTGTGCTCTCGACAGATGACGCCGGGATGCCGCAGGTGCGTCAGGTAGACGATCTTCCCTCCGATATTGCCTCGGTGTCCCTCTCGGTCAATGAACTCAGCTCGCTGTATCTCGGCGGAGTCACGGCATCAGCGCTGGTTGCTGCCGGCCGCGTTCATGAGCTGACTGAGGGTGCTGCGGCGGTGGTGGAGCGTGTGTTCCACGCACCGACGACGCCGTGGTTGAGCATCTGGTTCTAGCCGTCACTCGTGCGCTGCTGGGCGTTGCTCACGGCGAACAGTGCGAGAATGAGTCCATGACTGCTGCCCTGAATCATGTCCACGATCTTGCCTCTTTTGTCTCCGCATCACCGTCGTCTTTTCACGCCGTAGCGGAGGCTGCGCGCCGCTTGCGTGACGCCGGTTTCAGCGAATTGCACGAGGCTGATGACTGGAATGGCGCGCGCACTCGCAAGGCAGCGAAGTACTTCGTGATCCGCGACGGTGCGATTGCGGCATGGATTCAGCCGACGAAGGCTACCGGCACGACGCCGTTCCGCATCCTCGGCGCCCACACTGATTCACCAAGCTTCAAGCTCAAGCCAAAGCCCACCACAGGCTCGGAGGGGATTCTTCAGGCCGGAGTTGAGATCTATGGTGGCCCGCTGCTTAACTCGTGGCTTGACCGCGAGCTTGAGTTTGCTGGCCGGGTTACGTTCCGCGATGGCAGCACTGAGCTTGTACGCACCGGTCCGTTGCTGCGTTTTCCGCAGCTCGCCATTCACCTCGATCGTGGCGTCAATGACAAGCTCACGCTCAAGCGCCAAGCTCACATGAACCCCATGTTCGGTTTGGGCGAGCGCGACGACGCCGACGTGCTCGGTCATCTCGCCTCAATCCTGTCGTCGAAGGCAAAGAATCGTTCTGCCGAGGACATCGACGGCTACGACATTGTGGTTGCGGACACCGCGGCTCCCGCCGTCTTTGGTCTCGATGGTGCGCTCTTCGCCTCCGGTCGTCTCGACAACCTGTCGTCAGTGCACGCCGGTCTCGTCGCTCTGCTCGGTCTCGACACCAAACTCGATCACATTCCGCTGTTCGTCGCGTTTGACCATGAAGAAATTGGTTCGGCATCACGCTCAGGTGCTGGCGGGCCGTTCCTCGCCGACCTCATTGCCCGCATCAGTGCTGGTTTGGGCGGTTCCGAAACGGATCGGATGCGTGCCGTCGCTGACTCCTGGTGCCTGTCGTCGGATGCCGGCCACGCCGCGCACCCGAACTACCCCGAGCGTCACGATCCCGCCAACCGTCCGCGTCTTGGTGGGGGACCGCTGCTCAAGATCAACGCGAACCAGCGCTACGCCACCGATGCGCTCGGCGCTGCGGAGTGGGCTCGCGCGTGCCGTCAGGCTGGCGTTGAGTACCAAGAGTTCGTGTCGAACAACGACATGCCCTGTGGCTCCACCATCGGGCCCATTACGGCAACCCGGTTGGGCATCCGAACGATTGATGTGGGGCTGCCGTTGCTCTCGATGCATTCAGCACGCGAATTGTGCGGCGTTGCTGACCCGCTGGCGCTCAGTTCAGCGATCGCCGCGTTCTTCTCGCCTGAGTAAGGCGAGCGCTCGGCGCCCCAAGCCCGGCTGTACCGACAGCGCGCTCATGCGGTACCGCCGCTGATCGCCACGCTGTCACAGCCGCGACGGATTAGAACAGGGGAGCGATCTCGTCGGTTGCGCCGGGCAAGCTAGCGTCACTCGCGGTGGCTCCGGGGTAACCGGGGCCTGCGGGGCACACTGAGCGACGCTGGAACGCTTCGGCAGCACCGCGCGCTCTGACATCCGCAGCCTCGTTGAGCGGATGCCCTACGTGCCCTCGGACCCATTCGAAGCGGTAGCGGCGGCCGGTGATGGCGTCGTCAATCTGCTTGATGAGGTCGACGTTCATAACGGGCTTGCCATCACCTTTGCGCCAGCCCTTTTTCTTCCAGCCGGGCATCCATTTGGTGATCGAGTTGATGACGTACTGGCTGTCACACAAGATCAGCAGATCATCGTCAACATGCGCCGTTGCCCGGAACAACTGCAGCACCGCCATGAGCTCACCCTGGTTGTTGGTGGCGTGATCCCAGCCGCCAGCTGCCCAGGTGTTGTCGTCGACGTACCACGCCCATCCGGCTGGCCCGGGGTTGCCGAGCGCCGATCCGTCAGCAGCAGCAGTAATCGTCATAACAACCTTTCGAAGAACTCGCGGAGTGAGAGAACTGCCGCGTCCTATCGACTCTAGTAGCTGGTTATCACCACAGATTGTGCGGCACACACCTCTCTGAGGACGAATCGGTTTTAGGGTAGTACCGTGCCCGAAAACCCCACTCTCGTTCCTGCGCTTGAAATCAGCGGACTTACCAAACGTTTTGGTGAGAAACTCGCCGTCAACGCTGTAGACCTCACGGTTCCCCGTGGATCTTTTTTCGGCCTCGTTGGTCCCAACGGTGCTGGCAAGACCACGACGCTCTCGATGGCCACGGGCCTTCTCCGGCCCGATGCCGGCACTGTTTCCGTGCACGGTCTTGATGTGTGGAGCAATCTGGTCAAGGCAAAGAGGCGCATCGGCGTGCTGAGCGATGGTGTTCGGCTCTTTGACCGCTTGACAGGCCTTCAACTCGTGACCTACGCGGGCCTCTTGAGCGGGATGGACCGTGCCGTCGTCGCCGAACGCGCTGCTGATCTTCTCGAGTTGTTCGACCTCGATGCCGTGAGTGGCACTCTCGTCGTCGATTACTCCGCCGGCATGACGAAAAAGATAGCGCTCGCCTGTGCTCTGATTCACGCCCCGCAGTTGCTGGTGCTCGATGAGCCGTTTGAATCCGTTGATCCGGTGTCTGGCGCCAATATCCGTGACATCCTCCACGGGTTCGTTGAGTCCGGCGGCACCGTCATCGTGTCCAGCCACGCCATGGATCTCGTTCAGCGCATGTGCGACCATGTTGCCGTAATCGCCGATGGTCGAGTGCTGGCATCCGGAACCACGGATGAAGTACGCGGCTCATCCACCCTCGAGGACCGCTTTGTGGAACTCGTCGGCGGGCGCCGTCACGGAAAGGGCCCCGAGTGGTTGCGCATCTCGTAAGGCTGCGCTTCAGGCTCCTTGCCAATTCGCTCACTCGTAGTCCGTGGCAGGCGGTTGCCGTGGTGCTCGGCACTGTCTACGGCATGTTCATGCTGTTCCTCGTGGTCGTGGGCCTCCTCTTCCTCAGTACGGCCCCCGAAAGCCTCGGGCGCACCGTCAGCGTTGTTGGCGGTGCCATTCTGGTGCTGGGATGGACCTTCCTACCGCTGCTGAGTTCGGGCATCGACGAAACGGTAGACCCGGCACGGCTCGCAACCTTCCCCATTCCCATCAACACGTTGCTGCTGGCCCTCGCCGTGAGCGGAGTTCTTGGGGTCCCCGGAATCATCACCACTCTGGCCGCGCTTGCAACGAGTCTGGTGTGGTGGCAAACGCCACTCATCGCGATCGTCGCTCTGCTCTGTGCGGCAATCGGTGCCCTCACGAGCGTCGTAGGGTCACGGATGCTCGCTGCCCTCACTGTGCGCATCTCGTCGGGGCGTCGAGCTCGTGAAGCAAAGACAGTGCTCGTGTTGATTCCGCTCTTGCTGCTCGGCCCGGCGGTGCTCGCGCTATCCACACTGTTTCGTGAGCTTCGAACCGTGCTTCCGATCATCGCCGACGTGGTGGCCTGGACGCCGTTCGGGGCTATTTGGGCTGTTCCTGGTGATCTGGCTCTCGGGCGGCCGGGCGCAGCAGCTCTGCACGCCCTCATCGGCATCGGCACGCTCATCGCAGCGACCGCGGTGTGGCGCTGGGCACTGGATCGCGCGCTCGAGCGCCCGGCGACCTCCACATCCCACAGCAGCGCTCAACGCGGACTCGGCTGGTTCGCTGTTTTCTCCGGCACTCCCACGGGCGCCGTGGCAGCTCGGGCACTCACCTATTGGGCGCGCGACCCGCGCTACGCACAGTCGCTCATCAGCGTGCCGCTCGTGCCCGCGATCGTATTCTTCTATAGCGGAGCAAGCGGCGATTTGAGCGGTCTGCTCTTCGTCGGCCCCATCGTCGCGGTGCTTCTGGGCATGTCGATCTACACGGATGTGTCGTACGACAACACCGCTTTCAGCCTCCACTTGCAGTCCGGGGTGAGCGGCCGCGCCGATCGATGGGGAAGGGTGATCGCCGTGAGCGTCTTTGCCGTCCCTACGACGATCATCCTCACGGTTGCGAGCGTCTGGGTCAGTGATAGCTGGGAGAGACTGGCCGGGATGCTCGGCATCTCCCTTGGCCTCTTCATCACCGGTCTGGCACTGTCGTCGCTTGTTTCCGGGCGATTCGCGTTCGCTGTGCCAGCTCCCGGAGACAATCCATTCAAGTCCCGCCCCGGCGGGGGATTCACCCTCATGCTCTCGATGTTTGCATCGTGGACCGCATTGGCGCTCTTGGCTCTTCCCGAAATGGTGCTCGCCATTATCGGCTTCGCAACGTTCAACCAGTCACTCGGCTGGGTCTCTCTTGCCGTCGCACTCGTGCTGGGAAGCACGCTGCTGATCATTGGGGTGCGCTGGGGCGGAAAGCTGCTCGATGACAACGGGCCAGAGATGCTGGTGCAACTTCAACGCCAGAAGTAGCAGACCGTCGCTCTGAGCGTCAACACCTCACAACGGCCGGCACCTCACCCGCGTCGGCACCTCACAAGAATTGCCGAGCAGGCTAACGCGTGAGCAGCTCCGCCCGCTGAGGGTTAGCTTCGAACCAATCGGAAACGTACCAGCACATGGGCAGCACGCGCAGCACCGAATTCACTTCGACATCATCAACCGCAAACTTCACAAGCTGGGCCGCGTAACCCTTGCCGCGGTGAGCGGGCTGGGTATACGTGTGGTTGAAAGAGATAGACGATCCGTTAGTGCGATAGTCCGCAACGGCAACTAGCACGCCATCAACTTTCATGATGTACCGCGCAGCATCTTCCTCATGCACAAACTCTGTAGCCATAACTCTCTACCCTAGGCCGGAAGTGCCTCTTCGATGGCACCAACGATGGCCGGGTCATCCGGAACCACCGTCGGGCGAAAACGAGTGACGTCATCACCTGGCGTCACGAGGAACTTTTCGAAGTTCCACGCGACTCGACCAGCTTTGCCTGAACCATCCGCCGTCTTCTTGAGCTCGGCGTACAACGGGTGGGCTGACTTGCCGTTGAGCTTGACCTTCTCAAACATGGGGAACGTGACGCCCCAGGTCGTGGAGCAGTATTCCGCAATCGCTTCTTCCGTGCTCAGTTCCTGCAAGAACTGATTACTGGGGAAGCCCAAGACAGTGAAACCGCGATCACCATACGTCTTCTGCAGTTGCTCCAACTGCTCGTACTGGGGCGAAAGGCCACACCGTGATGCCACATTGACGATGAGCACCACCTTGTCTTGATAATCCGCCAGCGTCGTCTGGTTGCCGTCAATAGTGGTGAGGGGAATGTTTCTCAGTTCGGTCACGTTTCAAAACTACGCCCGCAGTCTGTACGCGCGCCGACGACATTCCGAATGTTGCCAGCGAGGGTCGGTAGCATGGGAGTTTCCCCACTTCCGCATTCGTGCGGTTCACCGAAAGTGAGTTCATGCCCGATAGCCCCCTGTCAGCAAGCGCGTACGAGGTGCTTGGTGTTGAGGCGTCGGCATCGGAGTCTGAACTGAAGAAGGCATTTCGGCGGGCGCTCCGGGAGACTCATCCCGATACTGGGGGAGACCCCACACGGTTCGCAGCCGTTCAGGATGCGTGGGAACGTGTCGGAACGCCCGAGAAGCGACGTCACTACGACGCCGGGGCAGGCTCACACGCTCGCTCCGCCTCCGGTAGTTCTTCGTCATTCTCGTCACGCGGGTCAGCGCCACCGCGGGAGGATTCCCGACCCCGCGCTCGAACCCACGGTCACCCTGGAGGATGGCGCCGAGAACGATTCCTCGCCAGTATGCGGGAATGGGCGGGCCGCGGTGTCTCGCTCGACAACCCTTACGACCCAGCGCTAGTTCGGAGCGCTCCGCGCGAAATTCGCCGAACCCTCGCCGACGCCCTCGCCGAAGAAGCAACCGCCCGCACCGTGAGTGCTCTCGGCATTGGGTTCACCATTTGGCACGACGTCTCCACCGGCCCCCCTGAGCGCAAAATCGATCACGTGGTACTTGGTCCGACAGGCCTCTACGCGATGCTCTCAGAAGACTTTGGTGGGCCCGTGAAGGTGCGCCGCGGCGAACTCATTGGGCCTGACGTTCAGCCCGAGAAGCCCATGCACGAACTTGCCTCGCGCGCCAAAAGTCTTAGTCGGCAGCTGAAAGTCAATTTCACCTGCTTCGTCATCGTCGTGCCAGACGATGCGCTCGCCCAGCCCCAAGAATCACTCGGCACCGTCAAAGGTCAACCTGCCGTTGCTGTGCGTCAGAGCGTTCTGGCGCATCTGCTGCGCACAGGCCCAGAGTCGAGCCACGGGCGCCAGCTGGGCGGCAACGAACTCTTTGATGTTCGCACTCGACTCTCGAACGGCATCCGCTTCGTCGAATAGCGAGGTGCCGGTCGCTGTTTCACGCGGCGACACTGAGCGTTCATCTGCGAGAAACGCTTGGTGCAGCTGACGGTGTTGATCGCGGGAGTAGGGTGAACCCGTGAACACCAACGCCACGCTTGCTCGGCGATTGACCACAACTGATGCGACGGTCATCGGTGTGGGATCAATGATCGGTGCCGGAGTCTTTGCGGCGTTTGTTCCCGCGGCTCAGGCAGCAGGCGCCGGACTTCTAATCGGCCTAGGCATCGCAGCGATAGTCGCGTGGTGCAACGCGGCAGCAAGCGCCCAGCTGGCTGCGGTGTATCCGGTCGCGGGTGGCACCTATGTCTACGGTCGAGAGCGTTTGGGCCCCTGGTGGGGCTATTTCGCGGGGTGGTCCTTTATCGTCGGCAAGACGGCCAGCTGTGCCGCCATGGCTCTCGTTTTCGCGGCGTACGTAGCGCCGGACGGATGGGAAAAGCCCGTCGCTGTGCTTGGCGTGGTGGCTCTCACGATCGTGAACCTTCTCGGGGTCACACGCACTGCAGCAGCCACAAAGGTGATCGTCGTCTTCGTACTCGTAGTGCTTGTCGGTGTGTTGATAACCGTTGCGGCGTCGCCCCTCGTGGAACCCGAACCGATCTCTCTCTCGGGGCCCATCGATGCGTACGGCGTGCTTCAATCAGCCGGCATTCTCTTCTTTGCATTCGCTGGCTACGCTCGGATCGCGACACTCGGCGAAGAAGTGTCCAATCCACACCGCGCCATCCCTCAGGCGATCATGATGGCTTTGGCCATCACGGCCGGGCTCTATCTGGTGCTTGCAATCACGATGTTGTCAGTCCTCGGCCCTGAAACCCTCGCTGCCTCTCAAGCGCCGATTGCTGACCTACTTGTCGCCGCTGGCTGGGGTTGGGCCACGGGCCTGATCTCGCTTACCGCTGGCGTAGCTGCGTTGGGCGCACTGCTGGCATTGATGGCGGGGATTGGTCGCACCGCCCTCGCAATGGCTCGAAACTCTGACCTACCGCGCTGGCTAAATGCCGTGCATCCTCGTTTCAGGGTTCCTCACCGCGCAGAATTGGTGCTCTCCGGGGTTGTAATCGCCGTCGTGCTTGTGTCGGACCTTCGCGGCGCAATCGCGTTTTCGTCCTTCGGCGTTCTGCTGTATTACTTTGTTGCCAACATCGCAGCCTTTACTCAACCTGCGACGCAACGCCGCATTCCCCGAGTCATCAATGTCATTGGGGCACTCGCGTGCCTCGTTCTCGTCGTCACGGTTCCGGTAGTGGGACTCGCGGTTGGAGCAGTAGTCCTTATGATGGGGATTCCTGTACGTTTGCTCTCCAATCGCCAATCTCGCAAACTTTCTGACCATGACGCATAGGCTGGTTCTCTCTTAAGAAAGAGGTAAATAGGTTCGTGATTCGCGTAATTAGCTACAACCTTCGCAAGCACAAGGCCGCCATCGAACTTGATGCGCTCGCCCAGACTCCTGATCTCGATGTTCTCTGTCTTCAAGAAGTCATTTCGTCTCAATTGCCCGACGAAATTGGGGGATTGCACTTGGCAGATTCGACCAAGAACAATCGGCTTGGCCTTGCCGTCTACTACCGCCGTGACCGCTACGAGCATCGCGCTAGCCAGTCGTTCGAGCTAAAAAAGTCTCTGCATGACCGCATTTTCACCCCGACCACTGAGCGCTTGGTCGGCACCCATCTTGTCGATCGCGCCACTGATGAGGACATGATCGTCGCATCGTTCCACGCGGCACCGCTCACCGCACTCAATTCGCTTCGCCGCAACCAAATCAAGGCCGCGCACGAGATGCTTCACACCCTCGGGTCAGGTTCGCCTATCTTGATGGTCGGGGATTACAACTACCCTCTCTTCAAAGATGGCCTGACGCAGCGCGTCAAACAGACCGGGTATGACCTTTCGTTGAGCGATCGCACCACGTACACGAACTACAAGTTCTTCCGCGGGCACTTCGACTTCGTCACATCGCAGGGGTTCTCGATCGAGGGCGTCGAGACACTTGCGCGAGGGGTATCCGACCACTTGCCCATCTTGGTGACGGCCTCGTACGGCACTGAGAGCACGCATAAGTCAACAATGTCGGCTGAGCCGCTCGCGAGCTAACTCTCCACTCTGTGAGTCACACAACGAGGGCCCATTACGCGATTGCGTAGTGGGCCCTCGTTGTGTGTCGCGAACGTTGTTTGTCGCGAACGTTCTGTGCTGCGAACGGTGCCGTCAGCGGACTGTGACTAGCCTTCGCCGCCGAGATTTCCGGCAAGACGCTCGTGCATGTACTGGCTGGCTTCGTTCATGCCGACGAGAACGACGCGCTTTTCTAGACGCTCGTATTTCGTCGTGATCGCGTCTAGCGCCGCAACCGTCGATGCGTCCCAAATGTGGGAGTTCGACATGTCGATGATGATGCGGTCCGGGTCATCGGTGTATTCGAACTGTGTTGTGAGGTCATTGCTCGAAGCGAAGAACAGCTCTCCGTTGACACGGTAGTAGGCGGTCGGCACAGCCTCGTCATCGGGCAGCGTGCGCTCAACTGTCGCGAAGTGCGCAACGCGGCGTGCAAAGGCAACCATCGCGACGATCACTCCGACTAGCACACCAATTGCAAGGTTTTCGGTTGCTACTACGACGGCAACGGTTGCGACCATCACGGTCGTTTCGCTCTTCGGCATGCGCTTGAGCGTCGACCAGCGGATGCTGTGCCAGTTGAACGTCGAGATTGAGACGATGATCATGACTGCGACCAGCGCGGCCATCGGGATGATCGCGACGACGTCGCCCAAAACCACCACCAGGATGAGCAAAAAGATTCCGGCGAGGAAGGTCGAGATGCGGGTGCGCGCTCCCGATGCCTTCACGTTGATCATGGTCTGGCCGATCATTGCGCAGCCGCCCATGCCACCGAAGAGACCGGAGAGCACGTTGGCAACGCCCTGGCCCCACGCCTCGCGAGTCTTACGCGAGTGGGTGTCGGTGATGTCGTCGACCAGCTTGGCGGTGAGGAGCGATTCGAGCAGTCCCACGAGAGCCATCGCGATCGCGAACGGTCCGATGATCTGGAGAGTCTCCAGGGTCAGCGGCACGTTGGGAATGAAGAGCTCCGGGAGGCTACGGGGAAGTTCCCCCTGGTCGCCAACGGTGGGGACTGCAATGGCCATCGTGACTGTGATGACGGTCAGGAGCACGATAGCGACGAGGGGTGCCGGAATCACCTTTGTGAGTCGTGGCATCAGCACCATGATGATCAACCCCGCTCCGACGAGGGGGTACACCATCCACGGCACGTGAATGAGGTGTTCAAGCTGAGCCATGAAAATCAGGATCGCGAGCGAGTTCACGAAGCCAAGCATTACGCTGCGCGGGATGAAGCGCATGAGCTTGGCAACACCAATCACGCCGAGGAAGACTTGCAGCAGACCGCCGAGGATGACCGTCGCGATGAGGTAATCCATGCCGTATTCACGCGCGACTGGGGCGATCACGAGAGCAATCGCTCCGGTAGCCGCAGTAATCATTGCGGGGCGGCCGCCAAGGAAGGCGATGGAGACAGCCATCACGAAGGAGGAAAAGAGCCCAACTCGTGGGTCGACTCCGGCGATGATCGAGAACGAGATTGCTTCAGGGATCAGGGCGAGAGCAACGACCAACCCGGCCAAAACCTCTCTAGTGAGGATGCGTGGCGTGCGCAGTGCCGTCATTACTGACGGATCTGCACGGTACCGGTTTGACTTGGGTGCTTGAGCAATGGCGATGAGATTCTCCTACGGACAGTGCTGCGCGGTCGCGCGGCGGGAAAAAGAGTGAGGAGCCTGAGTGCGTGATTCGCACGACTCATTGCCGGCGACAATGCTGACAAGAGACCAGAGATGATCCGATCAGACGAGAGCGGACGACAGTAGGTGTGTCTGAGTCCTCGTCCACGATAGCCGATCGCGCAGATTCATGGGTGACTCCCAGCCTGCGCGACGCCGTTAGAACAGTCGGGTGCGCGTAAAGACGCCAGCGAAGAGCGCATGGGTCAGAGGAAGCGCCGAGCTAATCATCAGCACCAGGCCGAACGTCGGATCGGTGGCGCGCAGCAGAATGCCACCGATGAGAAGCGCCGTGAAAAGAACAGAAGAGAGCACACGACGAACTAGCTGTTCAATGGCGCGAAGGCGCTTATCGGCGCTTGGCGTCTCGACGGCGAGTTGGCCACGCTGCATGAGGGTCGCAACGCTCTCGAGTTGCTGCGGGAGGCGCAGAATGAGGCCAGCGGATGACAGAGCTTGTTTCGCGAGCTCCTTCACTGTTCCGCCGCCTTCGTTTCGGGCAAGGCGTGCGGCGAACGGCTCAATCGCGGTCCACACGTTGTATCCGGGGTTGAGGTCGCTGGCGACGCCAGACGTCACCGACACTGCACGGATGATGAGCAGAAAATTTTCGGGTAATTGAAACGGCATGGTGCGTACGACTTCGCTGAATTCGTTGCCAAACGCACGAAACTCTTGGGGATCGACCTGTTGAAGTTCGCTAAAGCCCATTCCGCCGAAGCGGTCGAACAGTTCTCCCATGGCGCGTTCGAGAGGCGCGCTTTCAGCGGTGCGCAAGAGGATTCCCATGTCCCGCACGCTCGCGACCAGCCCGGGGGCATCTCTCGCGGCTGCGGCAATGATGAGGCGTTGAAGACCGCGACTGAGGTTCTCGGGGACTTCGCCCATCATCCCGAAGTCGATAAACGTCAATGTCCATGCCGGGGTGGACACGTCGGCGCGGGCAGGATCTGCCGGCGTCACGAAGATGTTTCCCGGATGCGGGTCGGCATGGAAGAAGCGATGAATGAAGAGTTGTTCAAACATTGCGCGCGACAACTCGTCGGCAACTTCGGCAGGATCAATTCCAGCCGCGATAAGCCGTGCATGATCGTTGATCTTGATGGCGGTCGCGTCGGCGAGGGTCAGAATTCGGCGAGTCGACCGCTCCCAGACCACATCGGGAGCGCCAATGCGGGGGTCGTCAGCGAAGTTCTCCGCAAAGCGTTCCGCGTTGCTGCCCTCATTGAGGTAGTCAATCTCTCGCAAGCTAATAACGGCGAACTCTTCGAGCAGAGCGGGCAGATCGACGCGCCGAGATACAAAGCGAACGCGACTGAGCCATCGGGCAACCCGGCGAAGGGCTGCGAGGTCGACGGTGATGATGTCGGCGATACCTGGTCGCTGCACCTTGACTACGACACCGGAGAAACCGACATCCATCGCGTCGCTGGGAGTGAGGCGTGCTCGGTGCACTTGACCGAAGGATGCCGCGGCCACGGGCGTTGCATCGAAGTAGTCGTAGGCACGTTCGAGAGGAATGCCGAGTTCTCGTTCGACACTCTCGCGGATGAGTGTGAAATCGACCGCAGGAACTTCATCCTGCAGTCCCTCAAGTTCGCGCGTGATCTCGCCCGGAAGCACGTCGAGGCGCGACGACATGAATTGCCCGACTTTGATCATGAGCCCGCCGAGGTCGACCGCGAGGCTGTGAAAACTCCGAGCGATATGGGCTGCACGCGCAAGACGGCGTCGGGCAGCAATCCGTTCGAGCCCGAAGCGTGGCAGAACGAGTTCGAACCACCACTCGAGGACCATGTACCGGGCAGCAAAGCGCAGGATACGACGATAGCGAGCGCGCAGCTGTCGAGTGTCGGTCATCAATTCTCCCTAGTGCCGACGATGGCGGCTTGTCCGCTCAGTCTTGGGCGAGGATTGCGTAAAGCTTACGGCGCGCATCATCGATAACACTGATGGCTTCTTCCACCTGTTCGGGGTTTCCGGTGCGCATCAGCGGCACAACTGCTTCCGCCAGTTTCGCGGCGGCGTGGGGGAGCGCGGTGGGGCGTGAGGAGTCCTTCGCCTCAGAGTTCTCCCACGGAGCCGGGCGACCAGCCTGAGCTTCGCCGTGGCCCTTCTCAGTGAGCGTGTAGGTCTTCTTGCCGTCGGCTTCGTGCGCTTCGATCAGCCCTTCGTCCGCGAGCAACTGAAGGGTGGGATACACGGAGCCGGGGCTCGGCTTCCACGCTCCATTACTGCGCTTGTCGATTTCTCGAATGATCTGGTAGCCATGCATTGACTCCTCCGCCAGCAGGGAGAGGATGGCGACGCGAACGTCTCCGCGTCCCATGCGGGGCACTACGCGACGTTCGAACTCAGAGCGCACGTTGTCGAGCGCGTCCCAGAGTCCTTTGCCGGCGTGGTCAAATGCGTCTGCGAACGGACGGCGAGAATCTCGGCCGCCGGTTCCGAATGAGTTGTTCATGCTGATCCTCCAGTCGGTGGATGCGGGGCACGAGCGGCCTCGCCGATACTCAACGATACATCGTTAACATTCGCTCTCCACAAAGCTCAGCGAACCCGCAGCATTCTCGTCGATGGCAGCGGCGACCGAGTCAGTTCGCTGTGTTCGTGCAGGTGGAAGGAGTTAACTGGGCGCATGGCAGCTACCGTCTCAGATCAGCTCATCGGCCAACTACAACACGCAGGGGTCACCCGCATCTACGGAATCGCGGGTGACAGCCTCAACCCCATCGTCGACGCGGTGAGACGCACCGGCGGGTCCGCCAAAGGGGGCATCGATTGGATTCACGTCCGCAACGAGGAGGCCGCAGCATTCGCGGCCAGCGCCGAAGCACAACTGACCGGACAGCTCGCGGTCTGCGCCGGCAGCTGCGGGCCAGGCAACCTGCACCTCATCAATGGCCTCTTCGATGCGCACCGCAGTGGTGCGCCGGTGCTGGCAATAGCCAGCCAGATTCCCTCGACTGAAATCGGCAGCGAATACTTCCAAGAGACTCATCCTGATCGTCTCTTCGTCGAGTGCTCGAACTACCGCGAACTCATCTCAACGGCCGCACAAGCTCCCCGAGTTGTGAATTCCGCACTTCGCCATTCGATTAGTCTCGGCGGAGTTTCCGTCATCACGCTTCCCGGAGACATCGCCGGCCTCGACGCTGTCGGCAGCGCGCCACAGCTGGCTCGCCCGGGTATTCCGGTCTTGGCCCCTGCGGCTACCGATGTGGCGTCTCTCGCTGAGGCCATCAATTCATCAGAACGGATCGCGATCTTCGCGGGAGCCGGAGTGGCGGGCGCGCACGATGAGGTCGTAGCGTTCGCAGATCTGCTTGCCGCTCCGGTCGGCCACACCCTCCGGGGCAAAGAATGGATCCAGTACGACAACCCGTTCGATGTCGGGATGACCGGAATGTTGGGTTACGGCGCAGCGCACGATGGCATCCACGATGCCGATCTCCTCATCCTGCTCGGCACCGACTTTCCCTACGAACAGTTCTTGCCAGATGGCTCACACGAACGAATCGCTCAAATCGACACGAAGGCAGAGCATTTAGGGCGACGCACCAACGTCGACATCCCTGTTCACGGCGACGTGGCAGCCACTATCTCCGCCGTGACACCGTTGATCACGAACCGCCCCAACCGGAGCTTTCTGGAGAAGACCCTCAAACGTCATCACCGTCTGTTGAATAGCGTGGTTGACGCCTATGCCAAGAATGTCGACAAGAAGATTCCGATTCATCCTGAGTTCGCCGCGTCGCTGCTCGACGATCTCGCCAGCGACGACGCGATCTTCACGGCCGACACGGGCATGTGCAATGTATGGCAGGCCCGCTACATCAACCCCAACGGCCAGCGCCGACTCATCGGCTCGTTCCTGCACGGTTCCATGGCGAACGCTCTGCCCCAGGCCATTGGCGCTCAAATGAGCCACCCTGACCGGCAGGTGATCGCAATGTGCGGTGACGGGGGACTCTCAATGTTGATGGGCGAATTGATTACCGTCGCCTCGCACAAACTGCCGGTAAAGATCGTCGTCTTCAACAACTCAACCCTGGGCATGGTCAAGGTCGAGATGCTTGTTGACGGGTTTCCCGACTTCGGCGTGGATGTTCCGTCCGTTGACTTTGCGGCGGTAGCGAATGCTCTCGGAATCTTTGGCCAGCGAGTAGAAAAGCCCACCGACATCCACTCGGCACTTGAAGCGGCGCTCGCCCACGACGGGCCAGCGCTCGTCGATCTCGTTACCGATCCGCTTGCGCTGTCTCTTCCGCCCACCATCACCGGAGAAATGGCCCGTGGATTCGCACTTGCGATGTCGAAAGTTGTCATGAATGGGGGAGCGGGCGAGGCTGTGAAGCTCGCGAAAAGCAACATTCGGTTGCTCCCGGGCGCCCTGTAACCCGGCCATATCAGGCGCCTGCGGAAGCTCCCACGAGTTTCTGCAGGCGCGCATTCTGGCCCGGGGGATCCGTCAGGGCAAAAAAATAGCTCGGACCCATAATCATGGATCCGAGCTATTTCGATGTCTTACGACACCTCGCTGTGCGCGAAGGGGGACTTGAACCCCCACGCCCTTTCGGGCACTAGCACCTCAAGCTAGCGCGTCTACCAATTCCGCCATCCGCGCGCATCTGCGGCGCTACAAGAGCACCGCCGAGATAAGAGAATAGCATCCTTTTTGAGCACCAGATGACGCCATGAATAACCACCAGCGAGAGTCCTGTTTCGGGTATGCCGTGGCGTGCAGATATTTACTGGCGAGACGGCTAGCGTGGGCATATGACTTCTGAGCCAGAACTCGAGCGCACAGCACGCATTGCGCAAGATCTCATCCGTTTTGATACTTCCAACTATGGGGAGGGTCGATCGAATGGCGAGACTGATGCAGCCGAATATTTGGGTGCGTTGCTCGAGGAGATGGGCCTCACCACTCAATACTTCGATGCTGCCACCGGCCGCACGACGGTCATTGCCAAGGTGGAAGGCAGCTACGACACGGAGTCTTCTGCGCCGCACGCGAAAGAGCGTCCCGCACTGATTCTTCATGGCCACACGGATGTCGTGCCGGCGGATCCCAAGAACTGGTCAGTAGATCCGTTCGGAGGAATCATCCGCGACGGCCTCCTGTGGGGCCGCGGCGCTGTGGACATGAAGAACATGGATGCCATGATCATCACGGCGCTCGGCGACATTCTGGGAGCCGGCAAGCGCCCCGCTCGCGACCTCACCATCGCCTTCTTCGCTGACGAAGAAAACGGCGGCGAATACGGTTCGCACTTCATGGTCAAGAAGCACCCCGAAATTTTTGCGGGAGCAACCGAAGCCATCAGTGAGGTCGGTGGCTACTCGGTGGATCTCCAGGGCCAACGCGCTTACCTTCTGCAGACGGGCGAGAAGGCTCTTATGTGGATCAAGCTCACCGCTCGGGGCATGGCCGCTCACGGCTCGCGTGTTATCAGCGACAACGCTGTCACGAAGCTCGCGGAAGCTATCGCGATCCTTGGCCGCCAAGAGTGGCCAGTGCATCTCACTGACACTACGAAGCTGCTCATCTCTGAGCTCTCGCGCATTCTCGACATCGATCCAGAAGAGGTCGGTCCCGATCAGTTGATTCTGGCTACCGGTACCGCTTCCGGGTTCCTGCAGGCGACGTTGCGCACCACAAGCAACCCGACGCTGCTGAAGGCCGGCTACAAGCACAACGTTATTCCAGACGTCGCAGAAGCACTCGTCGACATCCGCACCCTTCCCGGCGAAGAGGATGCGGTGCTCGCGCAAGTGCGTGCACTCTTGCCCGATGAGATCGAGATCGAGATGATGCACCGCGACATCGGCCTCGAAACAAGTTTCGATGGGCCCCTCGTCGATGCGATGGTCGCAAGCCTCGGAGTCTTCGATCCCGGTGCCCCTGTTTTGCCGTACCTCATGTCGGGTGGCACGGACAACAAAGCGCTCAAGCTTCTCGACATCACCGGCTATGGTTTTGCTCCGTTGCAGTTGCCGCCCGAGATCGACTTCCCGGGGATGTTCCACGGCGTTGACGAACGTGTGCCGTTGGACGCATTAGTCTTTGGCAGGCAGGTCTTGGGAGACCTGCTTCTCAAGTACTAGTTCTTACCTAAACGGGAGCGTTCCATGGGGTTCATTGAGGCCATAATTCTCGGGCTTGTTCAGGGCCTCACGGAGTTTCTTCCGATCTCTTCGAGCGCCCATTTGCGCATCATGGGCGAGTTTTTGCCCTCCGCGAGCGACCCGGGTGCCACATTCACGGCAATCACCCAGTTGGGCACTGAGCTCGCCGTCATCCTCTTTTTCCGCAAAGATATCGCTCGCATTCTGAGTCGCTGGTTTCAGCAATTCCGAAAGCCTCATGGTTCCCACGGCGAGAAGATCGATCGGAATCATCCGGATGTACGGCTCGGCTGGCTTGTCATCATCGGCACTATTCCCATTGTGCTCGTGGGCTATTTCGCTCAGGAGTACATCCGTTCGACGTTCCGTTCGCTGTGGTTGGTTGCCACAGTCCTGATCGTGTTCGGCATCATCTTGGGAATCGCTGATTACCTCGGCAAGCGCACGCGCGCTCTGGAAGACATGAGCTACGGCCATGGCATCACGATCGGCCTTGCCCAGATGCTCGCCTTGGTACCGGGTGTCTCACGGTCAGGGTCGACGATGACAGCGGGCCTCGCTCTCGGCTACACGCGCCCCGCTGCAGCACGCTTTGGCTTCTTACTGGCGATCCCTGCCGTCTTCGGCAGCGGACTCTATGAGCTCGTGCACAGCTTTGGCGAGCCCAACCAAGTATTTACCTATACAGAAACGGCCGTCGCCACGGTGATTGCATTTTTCGTGGGCTACGTCGTGATCGCAGCGCTTATGCGCTACATCGAAAAGCGTTCGTTCCTGCCGTTTGTCATCTACCGCGTGGTCTTGGGCGTGACGCTGTACGTGCTGCTATCGCTCAACGTGATTCAGCCGGTCTAGCCGCACTAGAGCTTCGGACCGGGCTCGTCACGTTGCCCTGGCCGTTTTCGCGGTCAGAGCACCGAACAGAGCGCGATTAGTCCTTGCCGCGCCACGGCTCGTCGCCGGCGGCCCCCGGATCGGGCTTGTCATCGCCGCTTCGCAAGTATTTCTCGAACTCTTGAGCAATTGCTTCGCCGCTGGCCGAAGGAGAGTCGACCGTGTCGCGAGCACGTTCGAGCTGCTCGATGTACGACGACATGTCATCGTCTTCACCGGCGAGGGCGTCAATGCCTGTTTCCCAGTCGGTCGCTTCAGTCACGAGATCGCCGCGGGGGATCACAACATCCACAATTTCTTCGAGCTTGTCGATGAGAGCGAGGGTCGCTTTCGGCGATGGTGCGTTGTGCACATAGTGCGGAACGGATGCCCAGATCGACATCGTCGTAATGCCGCTAGCTTCTGCGGCCTGGCCGAGTACCGACAGGATGCCAACGGGGCCTTCGTAACTGCTGCGCTCGATGTCCAATGCGGTACGAACGGCGGAATTTTCGCTCGACGTGAAGACTGAAATGGGGCGAGTGTGGGGCACATCGGCCAGCATCGCTCCGAGGAACACGATCGAAGAGATGCCGTTGTCGACCACGGTCTCGAGGATGTCGCGAGTGAATGCTTTCCAGGAGCGCGAGGGTTCTGTGCCGAGCAAGAGATAAATGTTCGACTGATTGTTGGCGCTCAACTGCAGTTCTGCATCAGCGGCGATACTCTCAGGGCGCTCAGCGTTGGGGCGAGACGGGCCGTACATCGTGACCGACGGCCACGTCATGACGCGGTTGCCGTCGTCGTCGTGGGAGAGCACTGGACGGTTGAACTGGTAGTCGAAATATTCTTCGGGATCGACTTCTGAGATGGGATACACGTCGAGTTGCTCTTTGAGCGATCGCACTGCGCCGCTCGCTGCTTCACCGGCGTCGTTCCACCCCTCGAAGGCGACGACGAGGAGTCGTCCGTTCGCAAATGGGGTGTTAGTCACTGGTCTCCTTGTGGTGCGTGGCAGGAATGTTGTTCAGTCAAGGATAGAACTACGATGGTCCGTTGTGACTCACTCCACTCCGGCGGCCGTCTTGTGGGACATGGACGGCACCCTCATCAACTCCGAACCGTACTGGATTTCTGCGGAAACCACGCTTATCGAATCGTTTGGCGGCGCTTGGACGCATGACGATGCCATGGCCTGTGTGGGCAAAGGACTTTTCGAATCCGCTCGAGTCATGCAGACGAAGGGCGTCACTCTCGACGCCGTCACGATCGTTGACCGTCTCACCGACAGTGTGATGGCGCAACTCAAAGAATCCGGCATCCCGTGGCGACCGGGAGCTCGCGAACTATTGCAAGAACTGCGCACTGCTGGTGTTCCCACCGCAGTCGTCACCATGTCAGTCGGTCGCATGGCTCATCACGTTGTCGAGAACCTGGGCTTCCACGGCTTTGACGCCGTCATCTCCGGGGACGACGTCGAAAACGCTAAACCCCATCCTGAGGCCTACCTCGCGGGCGCGGCGGCACTCGGTGTCGAAATCACCGACTGCGTTGCCATCGAAGATTCCCCTCCCGGCGCCACCTCGGCGTTCGCCTCGGGTGCCACTGTCATCGGTGTTCCCTTCATGGTGGACATCCCCGAAGACAAAACCCACGCACTCTGGCCAACTCTTGACGGCCGCACCCTGAACCATCTCTCCGAACTGCACACAAAGGTGACCACGCGATGAGCGACGTATTCCGACGACAGAGCGGCCCCTTCCGTGAAGGGGACCGCGTACAACTCACCGGGCCCAAAGGGCGCCTCAACACGGTGACTCTCGAAGCTGGGGGATCGTTCCACACTCACCGTGGCGTGCTCAGCCACGACGTCATCATCGGTCAGCCGGATGCCAGCGTTGTAACGAGCACCAATGACATCGAATACTTGGCGATGCGCCCACTGCTCACCGATTTCGTCATGTCGATGCCGCGCGGTGCCGCAATCATTTATCCGAAGGATGCCGCCCAGATCATCGGCCAAGCCGACATCTTCCCTGGCGCCCACGTTGTAGAAGCCGGTGTCGGTTCAGGTGCGCTCTCCCTATGGCTGCTGCGCGCCATTGGCGCGAGCGGACAGTTGAACTCCTTCGAGCGTCGTGAAGAGTTTTCTGAGATCGCTCAATCGAACGTCGAGACCTTCTTAGGCGCGAAACCCACGAACTGGACGGTCACGGTTGGCGACCTGCAGGAGCAATTGCCGGCATCCGTTGAGCCAGGTTCTGTTGACCGAATCGTGCTGGACATGCTCGCGCCCTGGGAGTGCATCGAGGAGTGCGCCGATGCGCTCACTCCCGGCGGAGTGTTGCTCTGTTACATCGCCACGGTTACCCAGTTGTCTCGTGTTGCGGAGGCGATCCGCGCTACTGGCCTCTTTACGGAGCCCGATTCCAACGAAACGATGGTGCGCGGTTGGCACGTTGAAGGACTCGCCGTTCGCCCAGATCACCGCATGGTCGCCCACACTGGTTTTCTCATGACGGCCCGTCGTCTCGCGCCAGGATCAGTACTGCCCGAGCTCAAGCGTCGCGCCTCAAAGACTGACTTCAAGGACGAGGATGTCGAAGTCTGGACGCCCGGAGCACTCGGCGAACGAAACGCCAGCGCCAAACGTCTCCGCAAGACGGCGCGCGAAGCGAAGGCCGCGGCTGAGGCCGGGGCTTCTGACCGGTAGAGTGTTGGCGATGTCTGTGACGATGAAAAGAGTGTTTGTGCGCAAGCTTGCAGTGGTGGCCCTCAGTGCCGGAGTTGTTGTCTCGTTGGCCGGTTGTGCCAATGGTCCGTTGAGCTTCGCGGACTGCGCTCCGGTTTATTCTTCTGGCTCCAATTCCGCGCTCGTGAGTGCTTCTGGCGCTCTCAGCACCGACCCCGAGGCCGAGTTCCCGACTCCGCTTATTTCAACGGATGTCGAGAGCGAGCTCGCTATTGAGGGCGACGGCGATAAGGTCGGCGCTGGTGACATCACGACCCTTCAAATCACGATTTACAGCGGCGAGACCGGCGAACAGCTCATCTCGACCGGACACGACACCGCGGGATTGCGTGTGGCTGTCACCGAGGGTGCACCGCACTTTGGTGACATTGCTCAGTGTGCGACTGTCGGTTCGCGCATTGTGACCACGGGCACGGCAGGCGACATTCTCGGCACAGAGAACATCGCTCAGAACCAGCTTCCGCTCGCCGACGACGACACCATCGTGATGGTGAGCGACGTCGAAAATCGTTATCCCGGCAAGGCAGATGGAGCCAACAAGCTCGCTCCTGCAGGATTCCCCTCCGTTGTGCTGGCTCCGAATGGTCAGCCCGGTTTCACGTTCCCGTCCGGCGATGTGCCGAGTGACCTCATGTTCACGGCGCTGAAGGTAGGCTCTGGCGCGCCTCTCGAAGAGGGCGACGCAGCAGTAATGCACGTGAGCGGAATCGAGTGGGGTGCTGAAAGCACGTTCACCAATAGCTGGGCAGAATCTGGCGTTCCCGGAACCTTCCTCCTAGCGGGCACAGAGACCGCCGATTCGAGCCTCCCTCCCGGACTCACCGAAGCCCTCATCGGCCAGACTGTTGGCTCGCAGGTGCTCATCGTGTTGCCCGCGGATGTCGGCTTCGCCGCTGATGCCTTGCCGACTGGCGTCACGAGCGGCGCCACCCTCGTCTTCGTATTCGACATCCTCGGAATTCAAGAGCAGTAACCGCAACCCACGACACGGCCGGGTGTCAGAGACATAGGATTTGACTCGTGCCAACACCGAAAGTTCCCAACGAAGAACGGCTCTTTAGCCTCGTTTTGGCGTTGCTTTCCACCGAAAATGGGCTCACAAAGAGTGAGATCCTGTCGACGGTGCAGGGCTATCGCCAACGCTTCGTACACTCGGGGGATAACGCGAACCTTGAGCGCCAGTTTGAGCGCGATAAGGACGACATTCGCGAACTGGGGGTTCCGCTCGAAACGATCGAGCCTCCCGAGCAGGCTGGTAATAACCAGAATCTTCGCTACCGCATCCCTCGCGTCGACTACGAACTTCCCGAGGACATCAAGTTTTCGGCGGAGGAGTCCACGCTTCTCGGTCTCGCCGCGATGGTGTGGCGTGAGGGTTCTCTCTCTGAGGGTTCACGCCGTGCCATGGTGAAACTCCGATCGCTCGGCATCGAGACGGCGGAGCCGGTCCTCAGCTACGCGCCACAATTGCGGGTGCGCGATGCATCTTTCGAACCGCTCCGCGAAGCGATGGATCGGCGCGTGCTTGTCAGCTTCGAGTATTTGAAGCCGGGGGAGCAGTCATCGACTACTCGGCTCGTAGCGCCACTCGCGCTCGTGCAACATCAGGGCCGCTGGCACCTGTATGCCAAAGACCCGAAGACGGAACAGTTCAAGACGTTCCTCTTGCGACGCATCGTCAGCGACATCCAGCGCAGTAAAAAGACATTCGACTACGTAACGGATGACGCCGCTGCTCAGGCCTTGTCTGGGCTTGAGCAGGTCTGGCAGTCCAACGTCGCTGTGCTGCGGGTGGAACCCGGCACCGACGCCGCTACTCGTCTGGGCAAACGTCGCGGAGCGGTGTTGCAGCCGGATTGCATGCTTGAGGTCAACTTCACTGACGTCAACATCATGGCCGACGAACTGGCCAGTTTTGGGCCCGAGGTTGTTGCAGTGTCTCCGCCCCATTTGCGGTCCGCCGTTATTGAACGACTCACGAGAACGGTGGCAGACCATGGCTAAAAAAATTCCGCCGCTGCGCGCTCAAGACAAGCTGGTCTTTTTGCTCGCGCTCGTGCCTTATCTCATGGACCGTGACCGCGTCAGTGTCGCAGAAACAGCTCTTCACTTTGGCGTGCCCGAGCAGAACATTCGCGACGCAGTACGACTCATCGCGGTTTCAGGAATCCCTGGCGATACCGCTACCTATCAGGCAGGCGATCTCTTCGATATTGCCTGGGACGACTTCGAAGATAACGACCAGATCGTGTTGACGCACCTGGTCGCTATCGATGACACGCCACGTTTCTCCGCTCGAGAAGCGTCTGCGCTCATCGCGGGCTTGCAGTACCTCTCGAGCCTGCCCGAGCATGCTGATCGCGAAGCTATCGCAACCCTCACCTCGAAGCTATCACGGGGAGCATCCGCGCAACCAACGGCCGTCGCGGTGGAGTCGAGCGCGCTCGACGAGACGCTTGCCCTCATCCGTGAGTCCGTAGCAGCGGGTACCCAAATTGAGTTTGACTATCGCAACTCGCGCGGCGAGTCCGAGCGGCGCCGGATTGACCCGCTCCGGGTTGAATCAGTGGATGCGGACTGGTACGTGCGTGGCTGGTGCCATTCACGGGAGGATGTGCGCACCTTCCGTCTCGACCGCATCTCCAAACCGGCGATGACAACCGAGGCGATTACGCACACTGCTGGCGATGTGAACTTGCCGGAAACGCTCTTCGATACTTCTGCCGAAGACATTGAGGTCACCGTCGAGGTGGCCCGGAGCGCCATCGGCCTGCTGGGGGACTACGTGCCCGAAGATGCTGTTCTGGTACCCGCGGGGGATCGCGTGCGCACGGTGGTTCGTGTTCCCCACTTTCACGGTCTCAAGCGACTCATCGCTGGCCTCCCCGGCGTCGTAACCGTCGTGGCGCCCGACGAGGCCCGACGTGCGGTAGCGGGCTGGGCCCAGGCTGGGTCCGACCTCTACGCGGAACAGCGATAGGTGCCGCGATGATTGCATGGTGGGGCTGGCTGCTCATCTGGGTGGGGCTCGTACTCATCTTGGTCGCGATGCTGGGCGTCGTTGCGTGGATCTTGTTCCGTAAGGCAATGGTTCTGATGAAGGATCTTTCGGATGTCGTCGAGAAGACGTCGATTCTGGATGTCGAGTCGGAGAAACTCAGCAAGCCACAAGTGGCAATTCTTACCGAGATGGTGGAGATTCGCGATCGCCATGAAGCGCTCAAGCGCCAGCGCGCTGAAGTCAAGCTCGCTAGGCACGAACGCCGCATTGCTCGCGCTAAGACAATCACTAAGCGCGACGCTTCTCAGATGCGGTGGCCCAAGGAGTGGTCGTAGGTGGGCTGGGTCTTTGCTGCTGGCCTGATTCTCATCGCTCTGCTCTGGTTCGCAACGTGGTTGCGACGCCGGACTATCCGGGCGTATTTGCTCACGGCCGGCGCGCAGACAGCGGGCATCAGTAGCGAGTATCGTCGCCGACGGCGAGCTCCCCGCATTGCGGTGCGCTACACCGACAGCGCGGGAATCGAGCGAGTAGTCGTGAAGTCGTTGGTGAGCGCGGGCGATGCGCAATTGCTCGCGAAACCCGCGGTGGTGCTTTACCACCCCAAGCATCGCAGCCGTTCTGATTACGTTCTTCTCGGCTTTGGGCGACAGCCTCAACGGTGGTTTCCTGTTGAGTTCGCACCGCGCGAATCATCAGCCCGATAACTGTTCATTGTTCGGCGCATCACGGCGAATCTAGGTATGATTGGCCAACGCAGCCTTCGATTTTTAAGGAAGTTCTCCATGCTCGGCAATCTCAGCGGTTGGCACCTCGTTATTCTCTTGGTCGTCATCCTCTTGCTCTTCGGTGCACCGAAACTTCCTGGGCTTGCGCGCAGTCTCGGCCAGTCAATGCGCATCTTCCGCAGCGAGGTCAAGACGATGAAAGACGAGAACAGTTCCGATTCCCCAGCCGACACTTCGGCGGATTCGAACAGCGACACTCCTCCTAAGTCCTAGCCCCTATGGCAGTTCGCGCCGAGAGGTGGCGTTCCAAGAGTGAAGAACGGATGTCACTCGGCGCGCACCTCGTAGAGCTCAAGAAGCGGTTGTTCATTTCCGCGATTGCGATCATTGTGACCGCTATCGCAGGTTTTATCTTTGCGAATTTCTTTATCGACGCCTTGCGCGCACCGATTACCAACATCGCTGACGCAACCGGCCGCGGTGCCGCTCTCAACTATGACGCGGTAACTCAAGCATTCGATATCCGTATGCAGATCGCGTTCACGGTGGCGATCGTCGCCGCAAGCCCGGTGTGGCTGTACCAAGTCTGGGCGTTTTTGGTTCCCGGCCTTGTGCGCAAAGAAAAGCAATATGCAATTGGCTTTTTAGCAACCGCGATTCCCCTGTTTCTCGCAGGGTGTGCCGCCGGCTGGTATGTAATGCCGAACATCATCACGCTCATGTTGGGCTTCGCGGGTGACCAAGATCTCTCCAATCTGAACGCAAAGTACTACTACGACTTCATCGTGAAGCTGCTGCTCTCGGTTGGGATCGCTTTCGTATTGCCCGTTTTTGTGGTGCTTCTCAACTTGGTGGGGGTGCTGTCGGCGAATGCAATTCTCAAGGGGTGGCGCGTCGCCATTTTGACGATCTGCATCTTCACCGCAATCGCTACGCCTGCCGCCGACGTCATTTCAATGTTCCTGCTCGCCATTCCGATGATCATTCTCTACTTCATCGCAGCACTGATTGCGTGGCTTCATGATCGACGTGCGGCCAAGAAAGCTGCCGCCGTTGACGCCGAGTTGCGAGCAGAAGGCTAAGCAATCACCGTTTAGGCTGTAGTCAATGACTGAACTGTCTCCCGCCGAACGGTACGCCGCGGCAAAGAAGCGTCGGGGATACCCCGTTCTTGAAGCCTTTCGCGCCAGCCAGCGCTTCGATCTCGATGAGTTTCAGATCTCAGCCTGCCAAGTTGTCGAAGACGACAAGAGTGTCCTCGTCGCGGCACCGACTGGAGCCGGCAAGACGATCATCGCTGAGTTCGCTATCTACCGAGCCATGCAACTCGATGGGCCGAAGGTGTTTTACACCGCGCCGATGAAAGCGCTGAGCAATCAGAAATTTCAGGAGCTCGTCGCCGAGTACGGTCCCGAGAACGTAGGGCTGCTCACCGGTGACACAAACGTCAATGCCAGCGCGCGCATTGTGGTCATGACCACCGAAGTGCTGCGCAACATGCTCTACGCCAAGTCTGACCTGTTGAAGAACCTCAGCACAGTCGTGATGGATGAGGTGCACTTCCTGGGCGATCGCTTCCGCGGCGCCGTGTGGGAAGAAGTGATCATCCATTTGCCTGAGGACGTTCACATGGTCTCGCTGAGCGCGACTGTGTCGAACGCTGAGGAGTTTGGTGACTGGCTGCAGGCCGTTCGGGGCGATACCGAAGTAATCGTCTCAGAAGACCGCCCAGTGCCTCTGGAGCAGCATGTGCTCGTGGGCACGAAGCTCATTGACCTGTTCGACTCGTCAGGCTTGGCCGCAACGAACCGCGTGAATCCAGAACTCGCGCAGATGGCGCGCTTCGGTGGTCGAAGCCAGAGTGTCGGCAATCGCAGAAAGAGTAGTCGCCATGACTCTCGTGGCGGTCGCCCGGCACGTTCTCGCATGGATCGCGCCGATGTCGTCGCAATGCTTTCGTCAAAGAATCTTGTGCCAGCCATTTTCTTCATTTTCAGTCGCATGGGCTGTGATCAGGCGGTGAATCAAGTTTTGCGTGCCGGTGTTCGCCTAACGACGTCCGAGGAGCGTGACGAGATCCGCGAGATCGTCGAGTCTCGCTGCCGCACGCTTCTCGATGAAGATCTGGCTGTTCTCGGCTATTGGGATTGGCTCAGCGGCCTCGAGCGGGGCGTTGCTGCCCATCACGCTGGCCTTCTTCCCGCGTTCAAAGAGGTCGTGGAGGAGCTTTTCCAAAAGAAGCTTGTCAAGGCTGTTTTTGCGACAGAGACGCTCGCGCTCGGCATCAATATGCCGGCCCGCACCGTTGTGCTCGAAAAGCTTGAAAAGTTCAATGGTGAGGCGCGCGTTCCGATTACCCCAGGGGAGTACACCCAGCTCACTGGTCGTGCCGGCCGACGCGGCATCGACATCGAGGGTCACTCGGTTATCCAGTGGGTGGACGGGCTCGACCCGCAGGCGGTAGCATCCCTCGCGTCACGCCGCACCTACCCGTTGAACTCGAGCTTCAAGCCGACATACAACATGGCTGTGAACCTCATCGAGCTGTTCGGTCGGGAGCACACTCGCGAGATTCTGGAATCGAGCTTCGCGCAATTCCAAGCCGACCGCGCTGTTGTTGATTTGGCTCGCAAGGTTCGTTCGCAGAAGAACTCGCTCGACGGCTATGCAAAGTCCATGGAGTGCCACTTGGGCGACTTTGGCGAGTACTCCCGCATCCGTCGTGAACTCAATGATCTTGAAAAGAAGTCGCAGCCCAAGAACGATGCGGGTCACCGCGCCGAGCGTGAACGGCGTCAGCGCAAGCTCGCCGATCTGCGTCGCCAAATGCGCAAACATGAGTGCCATGCCTGTCCGGAGCGCGAATCTCACGCACGCTGGGCCGAACGCTGGTGGCGCCTGAAGCGCGAGACAGATCAGCTGACTCGCCAGATTCAGAACCGCACAGGAGCGGTTGCCAAGATCTTCGACCGCGTCACCGATGTGTTGACCAAGCTCGGTTACATCGAGCCGGGAGCCAACGGTGAGATGACGATCAACTCCTACGGCCGCACGCTGCGACGCATCTATGGAGAACGCGACCTCCTCGTTGCCGAATCACTGCGACACGGGTTCTGGAACGAGCTCGACGCTTCCTCTTTGGCCGCTATGGCTACGACGCTGGTGTACGAGCCCCGTCGCGACGAAGGTGACCTCAGCGATCGTTACCTCCCGCGTGGTGCCTTCCGTGAGGCCTTCGACAAGACGACCACGCTGTGGGCAGAGCTCGACGATCTCGAGCGTGATAACCGTCTGCCCGGAAGCCAACCACTCGCGGCTGGGCTCGCGCTCGCTATGTACCGCTGGGCGAATGGAGCCAACCTTGACTCCGTGCTCGATCTCGCGGATATGGCTGCGGGTGACTTTGTGCGCGTCACCAAACAGACCATCGACCTTCTTGACCAGCTCTCGGTCGTCGCTGATGGCAACGTCGGCCCGACCGCGCGCAAGGCGCTCGACGGCATCCGTCGCGGAATCGTCGCCTACAGTTCTGTCGCTTAGGCTCGAACGCGTGATGCCCGATAAACCCGTTGCTGTGCTGCCCTTCTGGGCTGCGATTGTGGTTGCACTGGCATCCGGCCCCATTTTGGATGCAGGGTTCCCAGACAAGAGCGTCTGGCCGATGACCTTTGTCGGCATCGCGCTCGTGCTCATCGCCCTTCGCGGGCGGAGCTCCCGTGGGGCATTTCTCGTCGGTTTTCTTGGCGGAATGGCGTTCTATTTGACGCACATTTCCTGGGCATCTCTCTTTTTGGGCCCTGTGCCGATGCTGGCACTGTCGTTTCTTGAGTCGCTGTTCGTCGCGCTCGGCGGGCTCGCAATCACCCTGGCCTATCGCTGGTTGCCGCGCGCTTTTGGAGCGGGCTGGGGAGCAACGCTGGGCCTCGCCGTTGTGGTTTCAGGCCTCTGGACAGCGCGCGAAGCGTGGATGAGCGTCTGGCCCTATGGCGGCTTCTCCTGGGGCCGCGTTGCTCTATCTCAGTCGGAGAGCCCGCTTGCAGCCCTCTTCCCGTGGCTCGGCGTCTCGGGCGTCAGCTTCGTAATGGTTCTTGTTGTCGCGCTTTCGCTTGCCGCCGCCGAATACACCTGGCGTCACTACCGCGAACTTCCCTTGGACGAACGCGCCCAGCACCTCTCGAGGGCGCTACGCACCGCCTTCGTACCGGTAACGGTCGTCACTCTGCTGCTGAACGCACCCTCGTGGCACGCGACCCTCGACGGAACACTCCGCGTCGGCGCAGTCCAAGGAAATGGAAAAGCCGCCTATTTCGACGAGCGCGACCGCGGTGACCTACTTCAGGCGCAACTCACCGCCACCGAGCCGCTCTACGGCCAGGATCTCGATCTCGTGGTGTGGCCCGAGGGCGGCACCGATCTCTCACCGCTGAGCAATAGTTACGCGGCAGCAGCCTTCGATTACGTCGTCGATAACGCCAATGCACCGCTGATTTCCGGCGACATCACCGAGCGTGACGGAAACATCTATAACAGTCAGTTGTTGTGGATGCCGGGGGAGGGCGTCGTCGATATTTACGACAAACGCCATCCCGTTCCCTTTGGCGAGTATGTCCCCAACCGCGAGATCTGGGAGCAGTTTGCGCCCGACCTCATCGGGCTCATTGGGCGCGACTATTCAATCGGCAGCACCGATATGGTCTTCGATGTGAACGGTGTGACCCTCGGCGTCAACATCTGTTTCGACATCGTCGACGACCAGATCCTTACAGAGTCCGTCGAAGAGGGCGCTCAGCTCATCATCGCGTCCTCCAACAACGCGGATTTCGGCCGCACCGATGAGAGCGCCCAACAGCTGGCAATGGCCCGCATTCGCGCGCTCGAACTCGGCCGCAGTGTCGTCAATATCTCGACCGTCGGTTTGAGCGCCATCATCGCCCCCGACGGAACCACAATAGCTGAAGTGCCGTGGTACACGGCGGCCACCATGGTCGAAGACGTGCCGCTCTCCACCAGCATCACTCCGGCCGTTGTCTGGGGTCGCGAGCTCGAGTGGCTCGTGTCAGGAATAGGGCTCGGCGCACTCATCGTCGCAGCAGTGGCCGGTCGGAGAAAAAATGCCTAACGTCGTCGTGGTCGTCCCGACCTATAACGAGATCGAGAACATTTCCGCGATCGTTGGTCGGCTCCGGCAAGCAGTGCCACGAGCCCACGTGCTCGTGGTCGATGATTCCAGCCCCGATGGCACGGGGGAGCGCGCCGAAGAGCTCGCCGCCGCCGATCCGGGCATCACTGTGCTGCACCGCGCCAAGAAAGAGGGACTCGGCAAGGCCTACCTCGCCGGCTTTGCGCTGGCCCTTGAGCGCGGTTATGACTACATCGCGGAGATAGACGCCGATGGTTCCCATGATCCGTCAGATCTTCCGGCGATGATTGCTCTCGCCAAAGCAGGCAACGATCTTGTCATCGGTTCCCGCTGGGTGCCCGGCGGTTCCGTCAAGAACTGGCCATGGTTTCGGCACACCATTTCGCAAACGGGGAACGCCTATGCCCGCACGGTGCTGCACTCCGACATCCGGGACATCACTGCAGGGTTCAGAGTGTTTCGCGCGAGTGCGCTGCGAGAGTTAGGCCTCGACGGAGTCTCGTCGCAGGGCTACTGCTTTCAAGTAGAAATGGCCTGGAACTTGGAACGTGCGGGCTACCGAGTGGCGGAGCATCCGATCACGTTCGTTGAGCGCTCAACAGGCCGATCAAAAATGCATGCAGGAATTGTTGCAGAAGCACTGCTCAGGGTCACCGGCTGGGGAATAGCGGCGACCCTGAATGCAGCACGTCGTTAGTTAGGCGCCGATCTTCTGCTGGCCGCGACGGGCCCGCAAGAAGTCGAGACGCTCTTGGAGAAGTTCTTCCAATTCGGGGCGGGTGCGACGTTCGAGAAGCATGTCCCAGTGGCTACGGGGAACCTTCACGTCGACCTCATCAAGTTCTACCAGCTCGCCGTTGTCATCGAGGAGTGTTCCTTCGTGACCCGTCTTGGCGTCAAGCCACTGCTGGGGAACTTCGGCGTCAGACGAGAACATCACTTCAAACGTGGTGCCGTCGGCCGCCTTGTATACGCTCTTTTTCCGCGGGGAAAACTCGACACCCTCTTCGCTCTGTAAGCTCTGGGTACCAAGTCTCATGCCGCGCAAGCTGCGATCTGCCATCGTGTGGCCTCCTTCAATTCGCGGTTTCTACAAGTAATAAACCCTCTTGCTGAACGTATGCTTCCAAGGGCGCACTGTTCACAGCGACTTGTCAGCATTTGCCAACATTTTCGCTGCCCAGAAGTGGAGTGTGCGCCGCCTTGATCAGGCGCGCGATTTCACAACTTCGAGGGCGAGGTCTGCTCGATCGGTGACGATTCCATCGACACCGAGGTCGAGCAGGTGACGCATTCGCTGCGGTTCATTGATAGTCCAGACGTGCATCTCGAGTCCGAGAGTGTGCACGCGGTCGATCATCCGCTGAGTGGTCACACGCAACCCTAGTGCCTTCTCGGGTACTTGGATGGCAACCAGTCCACTGAGCGCGCGGCGAACGGCGGGCGAAATTCCGGTCTTGGCGCTCAGCAGCGCCAAGATGAACCGTCGAGCGGATGCCGAACTTGCCACTCCTGGCAATTGTTCGACTGTGGCGGCACGGCGGGCCTCATCGAATGAGGTCACGAGCACTCGATCGATCGCGTGCATCTCGCGGATCGCGCGCGCGGTCGGCAGCACCGCGCCTTTGTTTTTGACGTCGACATTGAAGCGAGTCTCGGGAAAGGCATCGAGCGCCTCTCCCAACGAGCAGAAGCCTTGACCTTCGCCCAGATCAATTCGCCGCAACTCTGTCATCGTGAGCTGATCGACCATGATGTTCCGGCCGGCGACGCGAGTGAGACTCGGGTCGTGAGCGACCACCGCTACACCGTCGAGGCTGACGTGAACATCCGTCTCGATGTAGTGCGCACCCACCGCGACAGCTTTCGCGAACGCGAGGAGCGTGTTCTCGGGTGCTTCCACCGCAAGCCCCCGGTGCGCGAGCACTCGGGGGCGAGCGGGGGAGAGGAACGACGAGTTGGCGCTAACGCGCGACTGGTCCTTTGCCACTAAAGAATCCTTCACCAATGCCCTTGAGCGCTTCCGTCAGTTCAGACGGGATAATCCACATCTTGTTGGAATCACCTTCTGCAATCTTAGGCAGCGTCTGGAGGTACTGGTACGCCAGCAGCTTCGGGTCGGGGTCGCCCTCATGAATCGCGGCGAAGACTGTCTTAATCGCAGCAGCTTCACCATCAGCACGCAGCACAGCAGCTTTCGCTTCACCCTCCGCCTCAAGGATCGCTGCCTGGCGCGAACCCTCCGCTTCGAGAATCGCGGCCTGCTTGGTGCCCTCGGCGGTCAAGATCTGCGCCCGGCGGTCACGCTCGGCACGCATCTGCTTTTCCATCGAATCTTGGATTGAGAGGGGCGGGTCAATGGCCTTGAGCTCGACGCGTCCCACGCGAATGCCCCACTTGCCGGTCGCTTCGTCGAGGACCACGCGCAGTTGCGAATTGATGTTGTCGCGGCTCGTGAGGGCCTGTTCGAGGTTGAGGCCACCGACAACGTTTCGCAGCGTCGTGGTCGTCAACTGTTCAACGGCCCCGAGATAGTTGCCGATCTCGTAGGTCGCGGCACGGGCATCCGTTACTTGGAAGAAGACGACAGTGTCGATAGAGACGACGAGGTTGTCTTCGGTGATAACCGGCTGCGGCGGGAACGAGACGACCTGTTCACGCAAGTCGATGAGGGGCAGCATCCGGTCGATAAAAGGAACAAGGATATTGAGGCCGGGCAGCAAGGTCTTGCGGTACTTGCCGAGGCGTTCGACGACTCCGGCACGCGCCTGCGGAACAATGCGGATTGCACGGAACAACGTGACGATCACGAAGATCGCCAGAACGACGAGCAGAATAATCACAAAGATCTGGCCTACGAAGCCAGCGGGATCAGTCACTTTTCTTCCTTTCTCGGCGATTTTGTGGTCGCACGAGGTTGAGTGGAGCCGAGTTTGGCAGATTCAAGAATGACGACGGCCATGGCACCTTCGATGGCCGTGACCGAAATTCGCTTGCCGACGGGAACCGCCGACGGTGGCGAGC
Source organism: Salinibacterium sp. SWN248 (assembly GCF_015864575.1). GTDB lineage: Bacteria > Actinomycetota > Actinomycetes > Actinomycetales > Microbacteriaceae > Rhodoglobus. The sequence continues at coordinate 1,832,682 of NZ_JADYWW010000001.1, forward strand.
TGTCTCCGATGCGGGCAGTCCAGGTTTCGCCATTGTCGAGTTTGACCTCGCCAATGCCATTGGCGAAGGGGCCTGTTACGCGACCGCCGAGATCATAGAGAGCGTCGACGTTGCTCTTTGCAGGGTCGGCTCCCTTTTCAAGATTCATCAGCAAAACCGGCCTGATGGTGAAGATGAGAAGGCCAGAGATCGCTGCGGCGAGAGCGATCTGGATGTACCACGGCCAGCCAAGAAGGTTGGAGCCGAGCCCACCGATGAGAGTGCCCGCGGAGATCATGAGGAATGTGAATTCGAGAGTCATGACTTCGATCACGATGAACAACACGACGAGGGCAAGCCAGAGAATCCAGAGGTACTGAGTCAGATCAATAAGCATTGTTCCGGCGCCCTTCATCGTTGCGCAGTTCGACAAATCTTCAGTCCCGACGCTAGCACTTACCTCACTGCACAGCACGGCATTGACCGCTAAAGTCGTAGGGTGAACAGCGATAATTCGAATCCTCTGGCAGCCCACTCGCTCGATGGCGCTCGCGCGCTCATCACTGGTTCTTCGCGGGGGATTGGCGCCGATACGGCCGCCTACTTCGCCGAAGCGGGCGCCCGCGTTGCCGTGAACTACCGCAACAAAGAGGCTCGCGCCCTCAAGCTTGTCGCTCAGCTCAACGAGACTGACGGTTCGGCGATTGCCATTGGCGCCGACCTCACTGACCCCGAGACTGTTTCTGCCCTGTTCGAGACGGTGAAGACTGAGTTCGGCGGGCTCGAGATTCTGGTGCTCAATGCCTCCGGCGGCATGGAGGGTGGCATGGCTGAGGACTACGCCATGCAGCTCAACCGCGACGCTCAAGTCAATTTCTTGAAGACCATGATGCCGCTGCTGCACGAAGGTTCACGCGTTGTCTTCGTCACTAGCCACCAGGCGCACTTCATCCGCACCGTTGAGACGATGCCCGAATACGTTCCGGTCGCGCTCAGCAAGCGAGCCGGCGAGGATGCCCTACGCGAATTGATCCCTGAGCTTGAGGCTAAGGGCATCGGCTTTGTCGTCGTCTCGGGCGACATGATAGAGGGAACGATCACCGCGACGCTGCTGCAGCGCGCCAACCCTGGAGCGATCGAGGCTCGCAAAGAGGCTGCTGGCCGCCTGTACAACGTGAGCGAGTTCGCCGCCGAGGTTGCTTCTGCTGCCGTTGAGCCTGTGCCCGAGAACAACACTCGCTACGTCGGCGACGTCTCAGACTTTCTGAACAAGTAGCGACCCGCGGATGCCGGTGAACCGAACTACCAGCCGTGTGCTGTTGTTCGACCGCGAGCAGCGCTTCTTGCTTTTTCTGACGAAAGCGCCGGATACAAGCGGTGTCGCGCGCTGGCTGACGCCGGGTGGCGGCGTGGACCCGGGGGAGTCACACCACCAAGCGGCACTACGCGAACTTGAAGAAGAAACCGGACTTGTTATCGAGGATCTCGGTGCTCCCGTGTGGGCGCACGACTTCGTGGTGGAGTGGGATGCCGCTGATCATGACACCGGTCACGCCGAGTTCTACCTCGCTCACACGGATGCCTTCGAGCCGTCGCAAGAACAATGGACAGCCGACGAACGCGTCGACGTGTTGGCGCACCGATGGTGGACCATCGATGAGTTGGCCGCCACATCCGATCGTTATGAGCCCGCCGAGCTTGTCGGCGTCATTCGAACGCACCTTCAGGAGATGAACCGATGAGTCGTCCACTACCGCACTACTCGGTGCCCGATGTCGAGTACTTGAATGAAATTGAGTTCGACACCATCACCAATGATGATGCTGTCGCGCTGGGGCTGATTGCCGTACAGGTAATTCAGGAATGGGATCTCAATCTCGCAGTTGAAATCGTTCTCCACGGTGACGTTGTCTTCAAGGCGAAGCTGAAGTCGACAAACGCAGACAACGACCCCTGGCTGGCGGGAAAAGCTGCAGTTGTGAACCATTTCGGCGAAGCGTCGCTCGTGGTCAAGCTGCGCCACCTCGCTGCCGGTACGCCGTTTGATGAACGAACGGATGTCGACCACGACAGGTACAAGGCTCACGGTGGATCGATTCCGCTGTGGGTCGACGGCGCCATCATCGGCACAATGACCATGTCGGGGGAGCCGGACGCTATCGATCACGAAGCCGCTGCTGAGGCGCTGGCGAGGTTCGTCAGCAGCCGTAATCCGAGTTTTTAGTGTGGTGCTGCAGTGAGCACGGGTAGAACTTCACGTCCCCAAACCGGAGCTTAGTTGACAGACTCTCATGTTTTTTGATAGCCTGTCTATGCGGCTCAAGCGTGAGCCTTCGACGCCAGCGCGAGGTGCAATCACGAGTGATTAAGCGGGGGAGCGCCATGAGCGCGGTACGCAGCGGGCTGTACATTGTTGCTGCTGCGGCCGTTATGGCGATGCTGACCGGGTGCACCGGCGCCTCAGAGGCAGACGTCGAAGTGAGAGTTCACGCGCCGGACCGCACAAACACGGCCAGTGATTCCGTTATGTCAGAAACTCCAGAATTGATGGCGTTCGACACCGGGGGCGAAGTTGTCCTAGCGACGAGCACTAATGCCGGCGGCTCTATCGATGTGTCGCCATTCGCCCCCACAACAGGACGAATCGCAGTGTATTCAGATTGTGTTGGTCTTGGCCGCATGACAGCTTCGCTCGGTGACGTCGCACAGCCTTCTCACGACTGTCGCGAAAATTCAGATGACGCAGTCCACCTGGACGAGATGGACATCGATCCCAGCGGCAGCTATTCAATCGCAGTGACGACCGACAACCAGCAGCCCTGGACTGTGACGGTCGTTGCGTTGCCGCCGTTGCAGCCCTGACCCCTGCCGCCCCTCTCCGGGACGTATTCAGTATCCGATAATGCACATTATGTCAGCTTAGAGAGATTTCAACACTCTCCAACGTTCAGCCGACCGGCTGGCAACGAACAAAGGATTCCGGAATGGATTTCGTTTTCACCGTCGTCGCCGTCGTCCTTCTGTTTTATGTGCTGCACCGAGTCGTTCGCAGCGCCGTGCGTGATGGCATCCTCTTGGCTGACGAGGAACGCCAGTCAGTCGATCACCAGAAACCTGAATAAATCTCTATCAAGATCTTGGTTCGAGAACAAAGAAAGGGAGCAGGCAGCCCGATCGGCCGCCCACTCCCCTGCGCCCTCGTCAGATAACGACGAGAGGTGACCTAGTACTTGTAGGACTGCCCGCCATCGATCGGCAGAACGGTTGCGTTGACGTAGCTGGCGTCATCGCTCAGCAGGAATGCCACAACGGCCGCGATCTCAGGTGCTTCGCCAAAGCGCTTGGTCGGGTTTCCCTGAATGAACTGCTCGGCAGCGCCACGGGGGTTTTCGGCATCAAGCTGCTTCATCGAGTTTTCGACCATCGGCGTCCAGATGGCGCCTGGTGCGATCGCGTTGATTCGGATGCCGTACTCAGCATATTCAATACCCGAGTTGCGAGTGAGACCCACGACGCCATGCTTGGCTGCTGCATAGCCGGACTGGTTTCCGATCCCGCGGATGCCGCCAACGCTCGCCGTGTTCACGACCATGCCGGAACCCTGCTCGCGCATGATCTTGAGAACCTTCTCGAGGCCCAAGAACACACCGCGCAGGTTAATGGCGACGACCTTGTCGAACTCTTCTGCGGAGAAATTTTCAGTGAGATTCTGCTTGCCTTCGATGCCGGCGTTATTGAAGAAGCCATCGATGCGACCGAAGCGTTCTACGGTCTCCGCGACGTAACGATCAACATCCGACTCTTTGGACACATCAGCAACGACGGTGAGAACTTCGGCGTCGGGCGCGGTCTCAGCGATCGCGGTGACGGAGTCGGCCAAGCCGCTTTCGGATACATCGACGAGAGCGAGTTTGGCGCCCTCCCCCGCTAGTCGCACTGCGGCCGCCCGGCCGAGGCCTGACCCTCCGCCGGTGATGAGAACTACGCGGTCTGTGAAGCGATTCATGAGTAACCTTTCGAGTGGTTGTCTGAGCCACCGCCACGCTGAGCGACGCTAGTTGGGCAAACTTTTCCGCACGATGCACCACTCGGGCTCGGTAGGTCGTGGCGGTGGATCGCACTTGTATATAAGTTTGACCATAGAACGCGCGTCTGGACGTCGCCTCAATGTTGAATGCACGAAAGAGGCGCCGCCCAGTGGTGACGCCTCTCCCCATTCAGAAGCTGTTAGTCGAGTACCAGCTCACGACGGTGGATCAAGACCAGCGCCAGACCTGAGAGCATGAGCATGAGCGTCAACTGGATAGCCAGCGCCATTGACGAGCCGGTGAACGCGAATCGACGCGAAAGTGCGCAATCAATAGCCCCGACGGGCGTCCCATGAAGCCGTCATAGAACTATCCGCTAGTATCAGCGGCGCTCGCGATCACCACCCGCGCGGCCAGATTCTTCTAGGGGCATGTGCCATGATCACTCGCTCGATAACCTCACGCACAGCACTCGCTTTGTCGCTGGGGGGAATTCTCATCCTCTCCGCGTGTGCGTCAGGCGCTGCCGACGACACGGCGACCGCTACCGCGACGCCGAGTATCGAGCCGAGCGCTGCAGCGTCTGCGATCGACATCCCGGATGCCTGGTCTGGCGTCATCGACGCCACTGCCATTCCGCTCGGAGACGACCGCACCTCCACCTCCCCCGCTGTCGACTATCTGTACTCCTGCAAGACCGACTTCAGCGGGCGCGGACCCGTGAACGGCGGACCGTGGATCGACTACGACGCTGGCACGTGGGATGCCACGACAAAGGACACCGTCGAGGGCGCCGTCTCGTGGCCACAGGCCTATTACGAGGAACAGGTCGGCCACGACACTCGCACCATCCTGACTGCCAATGTGCCGACCGAGCAAATGACCGGCACGTTCCCCATCGCCGATACCGACCCGGCAAAAGAATTCGACCGCAACCCCAACGAGATTGACGAGAAGCTTGTTGAGCTCACTCTTAGCGTCGCTCCCACCGTTGCCGCCGAGCCAAGCTGTGTTGCGATGGGGGCCGTTGGAGTGCTCAAAAATGGCGTCTACCTCTATAACGCGGTGGATGCCTCGGGCGGGGATGCGGTCGCCCACGAAACCCAAGACCTGTGTGACGGGCATCCGGATGGCGGCGATTATTACCATTACCACGGTGTGCCGTCGTGTCTCTTGAATGCCGCCCCTGAGACCGGATCGACCCTCGTCGGCTACGCCCTTGACGGTTTCGGCATCTACATCGAGCGCGACTCGAACGGCAATCTCCCCGCCAACGCTGACCTCGACGAATGCCACGGCCGCACCAGCACGGTGCTTTTCGACGGTGTTGAGCAGGAGATGTACCACTACAGCGCCACGATTGAGTTTCCGTTTACGGTCGGATGCTACGTCGGCGACCCTGCACCCGTGCCGTCACACGAGCACTGAGCATCGGCCGCGTACGCTGCCGAAGTTCCTCAGGAACTCCAAGCGCTGCGGATGGCGGTGACCACATCCTCTTCGCGAACTTCATGCCCCTTCGCCTCGAAGACCAGTTCACGGATGCGTGACACGATCGCCCCCGGCAACACGGCTGCGCCTTCTAAAACGCGGGTGCCAGCACCCGTGCGCGAGTAGACGAGCCCGTCAGCTTCGAGCATCTTGTATGCCTTGGCAGCAGTTCCGTTGGCGACCCCGAGATCGCTCGCAACCTGTCGCACCGTGGGGAGCCGCTCGCCGCTGCCGACCTGACCCGACACGATCATCCCGCGGAATTGCTCGTAGATTTCGTTGGCGTCGGTCACGAGCGCACCAACTCCGGAGAAGACACACGCGACCGCTTGCCGTGAATTGCTGCCACGAGCATGAGCAGCGCGAGGGCCTGCAGCAGCGCACCGGTCACGGCGATCGCCGGGGCAAAGGACGCATACCCCAAGGACACGAGGTAGTCGTCGGAATCTAGGGTGGTGATCACGTTGGAGAACATCGCTGTTTGACCGATGAGGAGAAGAGCGCCGCCCAGCGGAAGCAATACTGCGGCGATGAAAAGTCGAAGCAGTACAGAAGATGCGCGCGTGCGCTCGCGAGTTTCCGCATCGACGGACGCCGGGCTCGCGAACGGGCGAACCGAGATGGTGCGCAAAACCCACCAGAGCTGCACTGCAAGTACCACAGCGAGGATTACGACGGGCACTGAATAAGCCCAGCCGTAGAAAGTGCTGGCTCCGTACTCATCCCAGGCAGCATCGGTGACGCCGACGGGTCGCGGCCCGCTGACCAGCGTGTGCAGCCCCAATCTGTCGGTGATCGAGTGCACTCCTGCAAATAGCGAGACGCTCACGAGCGCGCCGAGAGCGCTTGCCGCGCTTGCGAGCTCTTTACGACTGGCGAAACTAGCCCACCCACGCGGCTTCAATGACAACACCGGCGTCTCGACCGTCACGGACTTTCGTGCAACCCGCACCAAGACTACGGCCAGCACCACGACGGCGACGATCAACGGCAGCGGATAGCGCCACCACGCGTACGCCCACGGCTGGGGGCTGAAATCGACATTCAAGTTCGGCAACAGGTAACGCTGCGCCAAGTCGAGTAGCGGAAAGAACTGGACCGCGAGATGCACGATCAATACCGCGGCTGAACCTGTGACTGCGACTGAACGCATGAACGCACTGCGTCCTGGCACGACAGTTTCGGCGGTTCGCCCTCGCCTCGCGAAAAGGAAGATGACGATAGCGATTGTCGCCAGGATGAGTGGAGACTGTAAGACGAGCAGTAGGTACGACATTGACGGCTCCTTTAATTTGTGTCATCTGAATGATACAAGATTGAAGTGATCGATTGTCAACACTTCAACGCTAGATCTTCCGTCATACTTGCGAAAAAATCACATACGTTACACTTTCCAGATGGAAAGTGATTCCGCGGACTCCCCCGCCGCCCCAGATTCCGCCCCACAAACCACGCGGGTTGAAGCCTCTCGCCAACTCCAACAGCAACAAGAAGTGCGCGATTCGGTGAACCAGCGAGGGCCGTCCCGTGGCTTCGCTTGGTTCAGCCTCTGGAGCGCTCTGATGGCAGCGAGCTATATCGGCGTGTTTCTTTTCGCATTTTCCGTGAGCATCGGCACAGCCGGCGACAGCAACCCCGACAAGTTCTCGCAGACATCGCTACTCCTCGTACCAATACTGGCCTTCACCACGATGACCACGGGCACCCGTGAACGGTTCGGCATCCGAAGAGCACTACCGCGAGCAGTATGGATTCCCTTGGCCCTCGCGATCATCGCGATGACCTTTCTGTCGGGTCTGTCGGTGTTCGACGTGCCCTACTCCCCGTGGCTCATCGCACTCGTCGTTCTCGCCGTCTTCGTTCCTCTGGCCGCACCTGCCATAGCTCAACTGATCCGGGTGCCACGTTCACGCACCCCGGCGGGCCGCAGCCACGAACCGCTCAGCACACCCGTGCGCTGGAACACAGGGATCATGGGAGCGGTAGCGGGCTTGCTTATCTCATTCGGCACCGTTCCGATCGTCTCAGCACTGGTGATGATCGCGGCGCTCGCGGGCATCGCGTTCACGTACGTGCTGAACGAATCTGCGTGGGTCTTGCCCCGCGTCGGTTTCGAATGGGGCTGGATACAGTGGACTGCCTTCGGCATCACCACGAGCACGCTCTTTGCATTTGCGATACTCGCTCCGCTGGCACAGTCCCCATCCCTCGCGGCAACGATAGCTGCCGGAATCGCGGTCTTTCTCGTCATGCTTGCGGCTTCCGCGCTGCCTGCGCACCGAGACGCACGTTCATGAAACAGCATCCACGTCACCAGCTCAATGATGCGTTTCTTACTCCGATACGGCTCTCGCTGATGGCCGCGCTCGGCCCTAGGAACGAGATCGACTTCGCGACCCTGAAAGCGTTGCTCGAAGTCGAGGACTCGGCTCTCAGCAAAGCGATCAGCTATCTTGCGGATGCCTGCTACGTAAAAGTGATCAAGGGAACGGTCGGCAATCGTCCACGCACGTGGGTCACCTCGACGGCATCCGGGTATCGCGCGTATCAGCAGCACCTGCTGGCATTGCGAGCGATCACAGAGCAGGGCTAGCCGCGCAGAAGTTAACCGCATCTTCGCCAAGAACTAGGGACTCGGCTGCCGATATTCGGGAGTGCGCTCCCTAGGAGGGCTTTCACAAATTCGACCGAATAGGCTCGGACTGCACATCTGTTCCCTGCCCACGCACTCGACGACAGGACCACCTGAATGCCACCCCGCGACTCGCAATCCTCCCCAAACGCATCATCCGGCGAAGACCTCACGGTGAAGCAGCAGCGCGATGCGCGCCGGGCCACAAAAGTCGCCGCGCTAAAAAAGAAACAAGCCGCCGAGAAGCGTCACCGTGTCATCGGTATCGTCATCAGCAGCGTCGCCGCGGTAGGCGTCCTAGCGTTGGTCATCGTAATGGTGGTGGCGAACGGAACTCCGCGAACTAGCCCCGAAGCCATCGAGATCGACGGCGTGCAGAATTATCCGAATCTGGTCGCCGGTCATGTTGAGGGCACCGTCGATTACGAGCAAAGCCCGCCGGTGGGCGGTGAGCACGCATCCGTGTGGCTGAATTGCGGTGTGTACACCGAGCCAGTGCCGAACGAAAACGCCGTGCACGCTCTTGAGCATGGTGCCGTGTGGGTGACGTACGACCCGGAGCAAATCTCGGGTGACGAACTGGAAGCGTTGCAGGATGCAGTTCCGTCGACCTATTCAGTGCTCTCGCCCTTCGAGGGCCTTCAGGCACCCATCGTGATTTCTGCGTGGGGAAACCAGGTTGAACTTGACGGGGCAGATGATCCCCGTATGCAGGACTTCGTTGACAAGTTCTGGCAGGGCGGCGAAGCACCTGAAATTGGGGCTTCGTGCTCCGGCGGAATCGACGGCGGCGGACGCATCGCATGACCGACGGCGACGGCGGTTCGCCACGTCACCCCTGGCTCCGCTTAAGCGCCATGGCGATCGCAGCGCTGCTGCTGGTTGGAGTCGGCGTTCTCGCTGGGCAAAAGTTGTTGCCCGCTGAATCCTCGGATCCCTTGACGACGAGCGCCGAAGCCGGTTTCGCGCGCGACATGCAGACGCACCATCTGCAGGCTGTCGACATGGCGATGATCATTCTGGAAAAGAGCGAGAATCAAACCATACGCACCTTGGCCTATGACATTGCGACGGCGCAGGGCCAGCAAGCGGGACAAATGTTCGCGTGGCTCATCATGTGGAATTTGCCGCAAGCCTCGAGCGAACCTGCGATGACGTGGATGCTGGATGACGGCGAACACGACTCTCACGGTACCTCGGATTCCGACTCCTCGACCGCGATGACAATGCCCGGCCTCGCGACGTACGACCAGATGGAAGCTCTTAGAACGAGCACCACCGACGCTGACGCCATGTTTCTTGAGCTCATGATTGCCCACCACGCGGGCGGTGTCGACATGGCCGAGGGTCTTCTCGAGCGGTCGACGAACGATGTAGTGACGTCGTTGGCCGCGGGAATGGTTGCCGCGCAAATGAGTGAGATCAACTACATGAACGAGTTGCTCGCAGGTCTTGAAGGATAGAACTCAGACTCCACGGCGACGAAACAGCACCCACGCGATCGCTAGGCTTCCGGCAGCCCACAGAAACAGCGCCACCATGCTCGCGCCGGGTGGAAGCTGCAAAATATTTCCATACTGAAACCACGGCTGGAAGGTATTCGGGCCCAGCGTTTCCGCTGCGTCGCGCCCCGACGGGAATACTCGACCAATGTTAGTCAGCCAGACAAGCGGGGTGTCGACGGTTATGCGTTCCATTTGGCTCGTCAGCGTCGACACGACGACGAAGATCGTCGCCAAGGCGAAAAGTGCACCGGAGGCCGAACGCGCGATCATACCGACACCGCATCCGAGTGCCGCGACTAGCCCGAGCGCAATCGTCCCTTTGGCGATAGAGATCCATACGATGCTCGCTGACAAAGTGGCGGGGAAACCTTGGTCCTGCTGGATGGGCGTCGCCACTATCGCAGCCAGCAGTAACGCGATTGCCCCTACAGCCATCGCTGAGGTGACCGCGATCCCGGTTTTCGCCGCCAACATCCAACCGCGTAGCGGTACCGCAGCTAGCGCCGGGCGAATGTTGCCTGTAGCAAAATCTGAGGTTGCGATAGTCGCGCCAAAGGCTGCGATGAAGAATTGGCTCAGAGCCAGCCCACCAGCTATTGCTGTCATCTGCTCGTCAAAGGTCTGCGACGTTAGGTCCCACGCCGTAATTGGCGACACAAGGATGTCAGCTGGGATTCTTGCTAGTGCCCAGCGCCACGCCAAGAAAACCATCGCCCCCGCACTCAACGCCAGCAGCCATCGCGAGGACGGCAAGGTAAATGCCTTCAGCGCTTCTGATCGGACTACTCCGGCAAAGCTCAATCCGCGGGCGGCGCCCGCAGCGCCTACCGTTGACCGCGATGCGCGCGACGCGCGGACTTTTCGCGAGACTTCGAGGTGCACCGACCGTCGGACGAATATGGCGATTGCAACGACGAGGAGAAGCGCTGCTCCAGACACAAGTACTACGAAGCCCGTGAACGGCTCCAGTTCCGAAGCGAGCGTCCCCTCTAATGCGAAGGGCTCTGCCGGTGCTCGCGTAGTGAGCGCTTGAAGCGCGCTGGCCGGGAGCAGCTCCGCGAGCCGAGGCACCCAGGATCCTCCGAGATAGAAGAGCGTGCTCGGCATCAACAAGATGATCCCCACGAAAAAAATTGCGGCCGACACTGCTGATCGCGCAAGCGCACCGAATGCAACGCCGAGAACCGCGAAACATGCAGCGCCCGCGACGACGCTGATCAACAACTCCGCCGAGCGATCGAGGCCGGGCACTGTATAACCACGCGATGTCAGCGTGATGGATGCCATCCAGCCGGCGACAGCCGTCCCCGCAGCCGTAGAAATAGCGGAGAGGCCAATGCTCGGAACGGTCTTCGCCACGATCAGCATCACTCGGGATGGCACTGCCGCCAATGATGCTGCCAACGAGTCGTCCGTGTACTCCGAGGTTATGGCGATGAGACCGAGCGTCGCCGACAGAACTGCCAGCGGAAGCGCACCCACTGAGATCGATTCGAAAAGTATCGAGGTGCCATCGGTGTTCAGATCAGTTCCGACAATCAGCGGCACGAACAGCACGCGCACCGTTGCCAGCACAATTGGCAGGAGGAACATCAGCACCACGATGAACCGCGGTGGACGAAGAGACCAGAGCTTGAGTGACTCCGAACGAACAACACCCCAGGCCCGAGTGAGCCTCTTAGTCTCGACTCCGCGTGCAACCGCGGAACTCACTTCTCCGATCCCTGCCGGTATTCGACACTCGAATCGGTGAGCTGACGATATGTCTCTTCGAGGGATTCCACCTGAGTGCGAAGCTCAATCAGCGGAATACTCAATCGAGCCGCCAGCAAGCCGACTTCTTCGGCGGTCGAACCCTGAATGACCAGTGCGTCGCGCTCCTCAACCACCCGCGCCCCGGACGCGGCGAGAGGCACGATCAATTCGCGCGCGTGAGGGCTCCGCACAACTACGCGTTCAACGCCCTGGAGGCGCGCAAGCTCTGGCAGCGGAGAATCAGCGAGCACCTTCCCGCGCCCGACGATCACCACGTGGTCGGCGGTCAGCGCGACCTCACTAATCAAATGCGAGGAAAGCAGCACTGTGCGCCCCTCCGCCGCAAAGTCGCGCACCAGCTCCCGAAACCACATCACGCCATCGGGATCTAAGCCGTTCACCGGCTCATCGAACACGAACACCTCGGGATCGCCGAGCATTGAAGCCGCGATGCCAAGGCGCTGGCGCATCCCCAGCGAATACCCTCCAATGCGACGAGAGGCCACACCGCTGAGCCCAACTTCTTCGAGCACGAATTCGACTCGCTCGTTAGATATCCCATGAGTGAGGGCAAGCGCCCGCAGGTGATCGAAGCCGGAGCGCCCCGGATGCGCGTTGCGAGCATCCAAGAGTGCGCCCACCTGAAACAGCGGATTCTTTATCTTCCGATAAGGTTCGCCACTGACGAGAGCTTCCCCTGAATCCGCCGCTTCGAGGCCGAGCAGTATGCGCATCGTCGTGGTCTTGCCCGAGCCGTTAGGCCCCAGAAATCCTGTCACACGTCCAGACGCAGCCGTGAAACTGAGGTCATCGACCGCGAGCTTGTCGCCGAAACGTTTCGAGAGGTGACGAAACTCGATCAAGCGCGGCCCCTATCGTGACGGATCATCACCTTAGAATCCCATAGCGGGAAGCTGAGAACTAGGGTCTCTCCACAATTGCCCGTACTGTCGCAATAATGGTCACAAGCATCCGCGAACCCGCAGAGCCGCGACATCCGCACCGCTAGGGAGGCACCCACGATGGCCAGTACAAGCAACCCCAGCTCCCCCGGTTCTCACGCGGCCGATAGCCACGACGTCATTCGGGTGCGAGGCGCTCGCGAGAACAACCTCGCTGACGTCAGTGTCGAGATCCCGAAACGTCGCCTCACGGTATTCACTGGCGTATCGGGCTCAGGCAAGAGTTCGCTCGTGTTCGGTACAATCGCTGCCGAGTCGCAGCGCATGATCAACGAGACGTACAGCGCATTCTTGCAAGGCTTCATGCCCTCGCTCGCCCGCCCCGATGTCGATGTGCTTGAGGGGCTCACAACGGCGATCATCGTTGACCAGGAGCGCATGGGCTCGAACGCCCGCTCCACCGTCGGCACCGCGACTGATGCAAACGCCATGCTGCGTATCGTCTTCAGCCGCCTCGGCGATCCCCATGTCGGCTCGCCACAAGCCTTCTCCTTCAACGTTGCCTCTATTTCGGGCGCAGGCGCTGTCACTTTTGAGAAGGCTGGCGTCACGACGAAAGAGCGTCGCGAGTTCAGCATCACCGGCGGCATGTGCCCGACGTGCGAAGGTCGCGGCAGCGTTAACGACATCGACCTCACGCAGCTCTACGACGACAGTAAGTCGCTCGCCGAGGGCGCGTTGACCATCCCCAACTACACCGCCGATGGCTGGATGGTGCGCATCTTCACCGAGTCAGGCTTCCTCGATCCCGACAAGCCCATCAAGAAGTACACCAAGACTGAGTTGCACGACTTTCTCTACAAAGAGCCGGTCAAGGTCAAGATGCAGTCGATCAACATGACCTATGAAGGGTTGATCCCCAAGATTCAAAAGTCGATGCTGTCGAAAGACCGCGAAGCGATGCAGCCCCACATCCGGGCTTTTGTCGATCGCGCGGTCACGTTCACGGCCTGCGCCGATTGCGGCGGCACTCGACTCAACGAGGGTGCCCGAGCATCCACAATCGCTGGAATCAATATTGCGGATGCCTGTGCCATGCAGATCAGCGACCTGGCCGAGTGGGTGCGCGGGCTGAACGAACCATCCGTCGCCCCGCTGCTCGAAGCGCTGCAGCAGACGCTCGACTCGTTTGTGGAGATCGGCCTCGGCTATCTCTCCCTCGACCGCCCCGCCGGAACCCTCTCCGGCGGCGAAGCGCAACGCACCAAGATGATTCGCCACCTCAGTTCGTCGCTCACTGACATCACCTACGTTTTTGATGAGCCAACCATCGGTCTCCACCCGCACGATATTCAGCGGATGAACGAGCTCCTGTTTCGCCTGCGCGACAAGGGAAACACCGTGCTCGTGGTTGAGCACAAGCCAGAAACGATCTCGATTGCCGACCACATTATCGACCTTGGCCCTGGTGCCGGCACCGAGGGCGGCCAGATTTGCTTCGAGGGCAGTTTCGACGAGCTGCGCCAGAGCGACACCGTCACCGGCCACCACATTGACGACCGAGTCTCGGCCAAAAACGAAGTGCGCTCCCCCACCGGCATCATGGAGATTCGCGGCGCCGACTCCCACAATCTTAAGAACGTGGATGTCGACATCCCGCTGGGCACCCTCGTCGTCGTGACGGGCGTTGCCGGTTCGGGCAAGAGCTCATTGATTCACGGATCGGTGGTGCCCCGCGACGGCGTTGTGTCCGTCGATCAGGTCGCAATCAAGGGATCACGCCGCAGCAACCCCGCCACGTACACCGGGATGCTCGAGCCCATTCGCAAAGCATTCGCCAAGGCCAATGGCGTCAAGCCCGCCCTGTTTAGCGCCAACTCCGAAGGCGCCTGCCCCAATTGCAACGGCGCCGGCGTCATCTACACCTACCTCGGCGTCATGGCCACCGTCTCGACCCCGTGCGAGGTCTGCGAAGGAAAGCGCTTCATGGCTTCCGTGCTGGAGTACACGCTCGGCGGACACGACATCAGTGAAGTGCTCGGGATGTCTGTCGCCGAGGCCGAAGCTTTCTTCGGCGAAGGCGAGGCACGCACTCCCGCGGCCCACGCCATCCTCGACCGGCTAGTTGATGTCGGGCTGGGCTACCTGCGCCTCGGGCAACCACTGCCCACGCTCTCGGGCGGAGAACGTCAACGTCTCAAGCTCGCCACCCAAATGGCTGACAAGGGCGACATTTATGTTTTGGATGAACCGACCACTGGCCTGCACTTGGCCGATGTTGAGCGGCTCCTCGGCCTGCTCGACCGCCTCGTCGATTCGGGAAAGTCCGTGACTGTCGTCGAGCACCATCAGGCGGTCATGGCCCATGCAGACTGGATCATCGATCTCGGTCCTGGTGCCGGAAACGATGGCGGATCGATCGTTTTCGAAGGCACTCCGGCAGATCTCGTCGCCGCCAAGTCAACCCTTACGGGCGAACACCTCGCGGCGTATGTGGGCGATGGCGGGTAAGACAAACCGCGCACTACACACTCCTGTTGCGGTCTACCAGCTATAGATTCGCGGAATGATCGCGTGGCGCGCCGACTCATCGGGTCCAGGAAACACCACGAAGATGGGCAAATGGTCAGGGTCTCGGCCCTCGAGGACCTCAATCCCATCGAGCTGTTCACGACGGACGTGGCTCGACTCTCGACGCATCGCATCTTCACACTGTTGCAATTCTTCCAGGGTGTCGGCACTCCAAATGAGGTACTGGATACCCACTGAGCCGAGTACGCGACTCGGCTGCGCATGCTTACCGCGAAGGTAGAGCTCATAGTTCTCAGGGCCAACCAACAGCGCTGCCGACTCATCAAGAATTGAGCATGTGAGCCCGAGGAGATCGCAATAGAACGCGACCGATCGATCAAGATCTGAAACAAATGCGACGGCGGATGAGAGACGCACGATAGCTCCTCACTGAACGATGGTGAGCTTCGCCGATTGGCGCGCTCACTCTGGCGGTGAGTAGTGGCACCAGCAGTTCGCTCGCTATTCAAGGTACGCTCACGATGCCCGAGCAGCGAGGCTCTTCACCGTTTCCTCAGGCGGCGTTCAGATTCGATGCCGCCCGAGACGCTGTCGACGCCGAAGCCGTACGCTTAGTGCACGCCACCTAGCTGGGGAGAGATCGTGACATTTTTTGAGTCCATCGCCACCGTATTCCGCAAGTACGCGGACTTTACCGGGGTCGCAAGCCGCCCCGAGTACTGGTGGTTCGCGCTCTTCTCCTTCATCACGTCGGGAATCGCTGCTTCGCTTGACCCGAGCAGTGGCAACGATTTTGGTCACATGGGAGCAAACTTCGGGCTTTCAGTGGGTCTGAGCGCCGCCTGGTCGCTCGCTCTCCTCGTTCCTCAACTCGCCGTCACCGTTCGCCGTTTGCGCGACACTGGCCGCAATTGGACGAACATTTTCTGGATACTGGTTCCGATCGCCGGTGCGATCGTTCTGATCGTTTTCCTGACTCAGCCGAGCGTTACGCAGCAGAGCGTTGCCGGGCAAGTTCCCCCGCAGGTCGCAGAGACTTCATAAGGAATCCATAGACTTCTGGGCCAACATGGCTCTCCTCACGATCAGGAGAAACCATGAATCGACTTGTCACAACCGTGGCCACTGCAAGTGTTCTGCTGCTAGCGCTTGCCGCCTGCACTACTGCTTCAGTAGAACCCGCCGAAACCGCCGAAGCAACCCCAGAATCGACCGAGACGGCTACAGCCTCGACAGCCACCTTTGCGGCATCCACGGGTGATTGCGACGCCATGGCTGCGACACTCCGTGATGTCGAAAGTGCGAACTCTGAGCTCGTGGACCCCGAGCTCACCGCTGTCTGTGATGGCGACACCCTCACCATCAGCAGCAACAGCATCCCCGACTATCTCTACATCGCGACGACACCGGGCTCGCCCAAGGTGTCCGAACTCACTATGACGATCCCCGTCACCCCCACGGAAGCTGACGAACCCGGCTCCGTGCCGTACCTCGGTGCTCTCGGAGTTGCCGTCAATGGAGTTCCCATCTACGGGCCGACCGAAGGCACCGGTGGAGACGTTCAATCCCTAGAAGGCGCGCTCTCGGAATGCGGTAGCCACAGCGGCCCCACTGACTTCCACATCCACTGGTTTGGTTACGCCGATGGGGTCGACTGCCTCTACGACGCTGACGAAGTTGAAACCGGTGAATCACTCGTCGTTGGATGGGCTGCCGACGGCTACCCCATCATGTCCGGAGTCGTGTGCTCAGATGACGACTGCAGCGAGGTTGTTCAGCTCACGAGCAGTTGGCAACTCACCGACGAATCTCAATTCGCCACTGACACTTGGGCGGCCCACAGCTACGTTGAAGGCTCCGGTGACCTCGATGAGTGCAACGGACGCGTCGATAGCGACGGCCAGTACCGTTACTACTCCACCACCACGTTCCCTTACTTCCTCGGCTGCTACTACGGCGATGTGGCAGATGACGCTTTGAGCGGCAACAACGCCGCAGCTCCCGGTGGCGGCCCTGCGTGATCCCCGCGACTGAACGCGCGACAAACGCCGTAAATCCGGCCCGCCGTAACTTTCTCGCGTTCGGGTTACTCGCCCTCACCGGCACAGCGCTCGCCGCCTGCACAACCGCCGCCGCTGACGACGACGACGACACCAGCGCAGCTGAAGAAACGCCTAACGACACCGATATCGGTTTCTTCACGGACATGGCTCTACACCACGAACAAGCCCTCGCCATGTGCCAACGCGTGCTCGGTCGCGACAACGGCGACTCTGTGCAGTCGCTCGCCGCCGACATCCTTCAGAATCAATCGTTCGAACGGGGCGTCATGCACACGTGGCTCACGGTGTGGGGCGAGAGCACTGCGCCACCAGAGACGGTGATGGCTTGGATGGGAATGGAGATGCCCGCAGCCGAGATGACGGGTCTCGCCACTGACGAACAGATGAGCTCCCTCTCGACCACAACCGGGATGGACCAAGGGCGACTCTTCTTGAACCTCATGCGCGCGCACCACGTCGGCGGTGTCCACATGGCGGCCTATGCGAACGAGCACGCCGCGGTGAGCACAGTGCGGGCAACAGCCGAGCGGATGGATGTCATCCAAACCTATGAGATTGGGATCATCGACCAGCTGCTCTCGACCACCTACCTCTAACGGGCCGCTCTTATTCAGAGTGATAGCCTCGATTGAGATACCCCCTCAGCCAAGGCCATCATGCTTTCGAATCCAAAAATAGCCGGAACACAAGCGTCCGCTGATGACTGCCTGTGTTCACCTTTCGTGACTGCGCTTGACGTTTCGGGCGCCGCTATCTCGGTCATCGGCGAACACGGTAACCAATCGACGGTGTGTGTGAGCGGCCGCCTCGCTGGCCGACTGGATGCTCTCCAGTTCGAACTCGGCGAGGGTCCAGGCCTGCAAGCACTCACTACCCGATCCCCTGTTCTCTGTTCCGACCTCGCTCACGTCTCCGACTCGGCCTGGCCCGTGTTTCTGGGTGCCGCACGGGAGCTCGGCGTTGGCGCTATTTTTAGTTTCCCGATGATGCTGGGCACCGCGGTAGTCGGAGTGGTCGATTTGATCACCACGACACCTCGACCCGTTGACGCCGAGTTCATCTCGAGGGCCCAAGCGCTGACCCGTGATGTGGCGCTCACTGCCGTCGAACGAGCACTCTCGGCCGCGCAACAACACAGCTCGCCCGAGTCTGATCAATCACCGGCGCTGCGACGCGAAGTCCACCAGGCGACAGGCATCATCATTTCGCAGCTGGCGCTCTCGGCACCGGATGCGTTTGCCCGACTACAGGCCCACGCATTCTCGACTGGGCGCTCCATCGACGATGTAGCACGTGACATAGTTACGCGCGTGCTTGAGTTCGATCCCCTCACCGAATAACCACCTCCCCCGCAGGAAAGAAGCTTCAGATGGATGGAACAACCCGCGAGGCCCAGATCAGCGCCGCATTCGTCACTGTTGCGGAAACGCTCACTGTCGACCATGACCTGGTCGACGTGCTTCACACGTTTGTCGAGCGTTGCGCAGAGATCGTTCGGATGGATGCTGGCGGGCTCGTTCTGGTTAACGACGCTGGTGAACTTCAACTCATGACATCCACGAACGAAGCGGCCGTCATGCTCGAGAGTATGCAACTTGAGGCAGCCGAAGGACCATGCCTCGATTGTTTCCGCACCGGAAATGCGGTGGCGATCGACAATATTTCAGCGTCCGAGGCGTCGACCGAATTTCGTGCCGCCGCCGTTGCCCAAGGCTTCAACTCGCTGTTGTCGATCCCCATGAAGGTCCAAGGCGCAGTTATCGGCACCATGAACCTCTTTCGTGCAACGACCGAAGCCGTCAGCTCTCGAGACGCTGCGGTAGCTCAAGCGCTCGCGGACGTCGCGACGATCGGCATAACCCACGAACGCGCACTCCAGCACGCTCACCTCGTCGAGGAACAGTTGCACAACGCTCTCAACAGCAGAATTGCCATCGAACAGGCGAAGGGCGTCGTCGCAAACGGCTTGTCCCTCAGCATGGACGATGCCTTCGCACTCCTGCGCAAGTATTCCCGCGACTGCAACCGAACGATTCGGACAACCTCCGAAATGGTCAGTCGGCGCGAGATTACGGTGCAGCAGATTGTCGAAGCCGCAACCAAGAGATAGTGCTCTCAGCATTTCTTCAGAATCCGGTCACAAGCCCGGGTGTACGCTTTAAGTAGTTGCTCCAGACCTTGGCAACGGAATTTGTTCCGTTTCGACCAAGGATGGCAATGTCCAACTCAGACAACAGCCTCACCATCGGGGTTCTCTCCGAACAAAACTCTCGCGAGCATCGGGTCGCTCTCGATCCAACCGCGACCAAACACCTCGTTCACGCGGGCTTCACAGTGCTCGTCGAAGCGGGGTGCGGATCCGGGGCGAGCTTTACCGATGAAAACTACGTCGCCGCCGGAGCCACCCTCACTACCTCGTCTCAGATAATCGCTACGTGCGATGTACTCGCTTCTCTCTCGCTTCCCTCGTCGGATGTTACTGACGGTCTCACCGCGGGGCGGACCGT
Source organism: Salinibacterium sp. SWN248 (assembly GCF_015864575.1). Taxonomy (GTDB): domain Bacteria; phylum Actinomycetota; class Actinomycetes; order Actinomycetales; family Microbacteriaceae; genus Rhodoglobus. The sequence goes on from NZ_JADYWW010000001.1 coordinate 1,852,076, forward strand.
TATCGGCCTTCTCGACCCGCTGAACAATCTCAGCCGAGTGTCAGCGCTTGCTGGCCAGGGAATCACTCTCGTAGCGCTCGAGCTTCTCCCCCGAACGCTCAGCCGTGCCCAATCGATGGATGCTCTGAGTTCGCAGTCAAGCGCTGCGGGCTACCGCGCGGCTATCGTGGCCGCCGAAAAATTCGGACGCTACCTCCCGATGATGATCACGGCATCCGGCACTGCAACTCCGGCGAAGGCGATCGTTATTGGCACCGGCGTCGCCGGACTCCAAGCAATCGCCACGGTGAAGCGACTTGGTGCTGTCGTTACGGGCTACGACGTGCGGGACGCATCCCGCACCGAGGTCGAGTCGCTCGGAGCTAAATTTCTCACGTCCTCGGTAGCTGCTGGTGCCGGAGAGGGCGGCTATGCCCGACCGATGACTGCGGCTGAGCAAGTCGTCCAGCAGAAAGAACTTGCGGATGCCCTCGTGAGCTTTGACATCATCATTACGACCGCAAAGGTGCCGGGTCGCACTCCCCCGCTGCTGGTCTCGCAAGACACTCTCGCCGCGCTGAAGCCGGGCACGGTGTGCGTCGACCTTGGCGCCAGCGACAAGGGCGGCAACGTATTCGGCTCGAGTGATGGTGAATCCTCAACGACCGTAAATGGCGTCGTAGTCGTCGGCGCCGGCAACCTTGCCGCCGACCTTCCTGCCTCGTCGTCTCTGATGTACGGCCGAAACGTCGCTGCTGTTCTCGAAGCGCTCGCCCCTGAAGGCGCAATCGCGATAGATCCCAGCGACGAAGTCCACAGTGCCATCGTCGTTTCCCATGCAGGAGATGTCACGAGTGCCACCGTGCGTACAGCCCTCAATCTTGAGCCGCTCGGCTCCACCGAACCTCTGAAAGCTCAGGCCAACTGATGGAAACCCTCTACAGCAATCTCGCCATCTTCGTTCTCGCGCTTCTCGTGGGTGTTGAAGTGATCGGCAAGATTCCCTCGACCCTGCACACCCCGATGATGTCGGGATCAAATGCCATCCACGGGGTCGTGATCGCTGGTGCCGTTGTCACGGCATCGCTCGCTGACTCCCCTACCGGCTACATCCTGACCTTCATTGCGGGTGCCTTCGCGGCCGCGAACGTCTTCGGAGGCTATGTCGTTACTGACCGGATTCTGAAAATGTTCACGAGGCCGACGCCTCCCAAGACCGCTGAAACCAGCAGCACCACGGAGGACGCATCATGACCGGCTTCGAGTTTCTCGTCGGAATTCTCTACTTACTCTCGGCGTCGCTCTTCGTCGTCGGCCTTCACATGATGCGGGCACCCGCGACCGCCCGAAACGGTAACCGCATCTCTGCTGTCGGTATGATTATTGCCGTCCTAGCGACGATTGTGCTTGCCCTCGTTGTCGATGGCGGCGAATGGATTGCGTGGGTTGCCCTGACCGCAGGCGTGCTGGTCGGTGCAGTGTTCGGGGTCTATCGTGCTCGCACCGTAAAGATGACCGATGTCCCTCAGCTCGTAAGCGTGTTCAACGCCGTCGGAGGCAGCGCGGCTGCCGCAATTGCCTTCGCCGCGTTCATTCTCGCGACGAGTGCCGATCCCTTGGAATTGACGGTCTCTATCCCCGTCGTGCTCGATGTCCTCATCGGCTCAATTACCTTCTCCGGCTCGCTCATCGCGGCCGGAAAGCTGCAGGGCATCATCCCCGGCAATCCCGTCACGTTCCCCGGTTCCCGTCTGCTCAACGCGCTGGTTGCAGCGATCGCGCTCGGTGCGAGTGTTGCGGCAGTGATGCTTCCCCACAACACGCTGTTGCTCTTGGTGGTGCTCGTGACCGCGCTCATCCTCGGCATTCTCATGGTGTTGGCGATTGGTGGCGCCGATGCTCCCGTCGTCGTTTCACTCCTCAACGCCCTGACCGGCCTCGCCGTGGCCATGGCTGGCTTTGCGATCGACAATCAGGCGCTCATCATCGCGGGTGCTTTGGTCGGCGCAGCGGGTACCATCCTGACGCTGCAAATGGCGCAAGCGATGAATCGCTCCGTGCTCTCGATCATCGTCGGCGGCTTCGGCACCGGCGACACTACGGCGACAGCAGGACCCGCGGATGAGGATCTCACCAATGTGCGGAGCCTCACCTCCGATGATGTCGCCATTCAGCTCGCCTATGCGCAACACGTGCTGATCGTGCCCGGCTACGGACTCGCCGCCGCCCAAGCCCAACACGAAGTCGCGGAGCTTGCCGCGTTGCTCATGGCCCACAACATCGACGTCAAGTACGCGATTCACCCGGTTGCCGGCCGTATGCCAGGCCACATGAATGTGCTGCTGGCCGAAGCCAACGTGCCTTACGAACAAATGCTCCAGCTCGACGAGGCAAATGCAGCATTCGATAACTGCGATGTTGCTCTTGTAATCGGCGCCAACGACGTCTGCAACCCGGATGCTCGAAAGCCGGGTGATGCCGTCTCCGGGATGCCCATTCTCGACGCCGACCATGCCAAAGCCGTTGTCGTTATCAAGCGGTCAATGCGGCCTGGCTATGCCGGCATCACGAACCCGCTGTTCACCGATCCCAAGACGGGAATGCTCTTTGCGGACGCTAAAAAGGCACTCAAGGACATCACCGTCGCTGTCAAAGAATACGTCTCGGCCTAAACCGAGCAGAAGCCGCCTGGTTTCGCTATCACCCATCCCTGAAGGAGCACGACGATGACTACACGCCCAGCCACCGCCCCCACTAGCTCGCTCCACGAGACGCCGAAGGCGGTGGCACTCGAGAGCGATCTCGTAATCTCCGTCACCGGTCGTCGCGTTCTGGCAGCGTTGCGCCTTGCCACAGGATTCCTCTTCCTGTGGGCGTTCCTCGATAAGACCTTCGGGCTCGGTTTTTCTACCCCGGCCGAACGAGCATGGATCAACGGCGGCGGCCCGAGTCAGGGTTTCTTGACCGGTGACGCGGTTGTCGGCCCTCTAAAACCGGCGTTTGCCGCAATCGCGAGCCCCGCCTCCGACATTCTTTTTATGCTCGGGATGATCGGAATCGGTGTCGCAGTGATGCTGGGCATAGGCCTACGCATCAGTGCCGTCGCCGGAACCATCATGATGCTCCTGATGTATCTGGCGGAGTGGCCGTTCGCCGCGAACGCCGGCTCCACTAACCCGCTGGTGGATTACCACATCATCTACGCCCTCGCACTCATCACCATCGCTGTTCTGTCAGCCGGGGATACCTGGGGCGTTGGCCGGGCGTGGAAGCGCCTCAGCATTGTGCAGAAAATGCCGTGGCTCGTTTAGCAATTCGACCTTGCAACTGACAACCAACCCTTAATCGCTCAGGAGAAAGAAGAAAACCATGAAGGCAGCACGTTTCCACGGACGCAAAGACATCCGTATCGATGACATTCCGGAACCAGAGCTTCGGCCCGGCGCAGTCGCTATTGATGTCGCGTGGTGCGGCATCTGCGGCACTGACCTTCACGAATATCTCGAAGGCCCGATCTTCATCCCAGCAGCGGGGCATCCGCACCCACTGACTCACGAAGAAGTTCCCGTGACTATGGGTCACGAATTCTCGGGAACAATAACTGCTCTTGGCGAAGGGGTCACCGACCTCACGGTCGGAGAGAACGTTGTCGTGGAGCCGTACTTTGTGTGCGGCGAGTGCGCCCCCTGTCGCGCCGGCAACTACAACCTCTGCACAAAAATGGGCTTCATCGGGCTGGCTGGTGGGGGCGGTGGCTTGAGTGAAAAGATCGTCGTCGAACGTCGCTGGGTTCACCCGATCGGTGACATCCCCCTCGATCAGGCCGCGCTCATCGAACCCCTTGCTGTCGGCCATCACGCGTTCGTGCGCAGTGGCGCTAAAGCCGGAGATGTCGCGTTCATCGGTGGCGGTGGCCCTATCGGTCTTCTGCTCGCCGCCGTGCTCTCCGCCGAGGGAATCACCGTCATCATGTCTGAGCCAGGCACAGCGCGCCGCGAAATGGCGACCTCGACGGGGGTCGCCGATCACGTCATCGACCCCAGCGTCGAGGATGCCGTAGCCAGAGTCATGGAATTGACCAACGGAGTCGGCGCCGACGTCGCATTCGAGTGCTCGAGCATCAACGCCGTACTCGATCAGCTTTTTGATGCGGTAAAGCCGACTGGCGTAATTGTGAACGTCTCCATCTGGGGTCACCCTGCGCAACTCAATATGCAAAAGCTCGTACTCAAAGAGATTGACCTGCGCGGCACGATTGCCTACGCCCACGACCACCCTGCAACCATCAAGCTCGTTCAGGATGGCAAGGTCAATCTTGAACCGTTCATCACCGGTCGGATTCATCTCGACAAGCTCATCGACGAGGGCTTCATGACCCTTATCGATCACAAGGAGACCGCCGTGAAAATCATTGTTCGTCCGGAGGTCAGCAATGTCTCATGACATGACGGAGGCCGGCTGGTCTCCACAGGGACCGGTCGTCGAGTTGTCCGATCAGGCAAGTCTGGATCTGCTTGCCAGCAAGAGCTTCGGTCATCTCGCTCTGAGCAATGATGGGCGGCCGGATATCTTCCCGGTCAACTACTACTGCGACAAGAAGACGATCCTGTTTCGCACTGCGTCAGGCTCAAAACTTCACGAGCTCACCGAGAACATGCATGTGGCTTTTGAAGTCGATGTGAAGACTCCCGACGACGTGTGGAGCGTCGTAGTCAGAGGTCTGGCAACGGTTCTTGACGATGCCTCTCAGGTGACTGCTCAGGCGCTGAAGACCCTCCCCGATTGGGTTCCCATCGAGTCATTTGTCTACATCCTGATCGAACCAGAATCTATCCGCGGCCGCCTCTTCGAACGCCGCCTTCCGATAGGACACAGCTAACGCTCAGCACTACAACGATGGTCGGCCGCTTCTCTGAGCGACCGACCATTGTTGCGTCCCGGCGAAACCCGGTTGAGCCGCCGCGAGAGAAGCGCACTGCACGGCAACTAGTTACGCTGGGGGGATGAACGCATGCCCGTGCCAATCGTCCGAAACCTACGACGATTGTTGCGGCCGCTTCCATCGCGGTGAGGCACTGGCCCCCACCGCTGAACGGCTGATGCGTTCGCGCTATAGCGCCTACGTGCGTGGCGAAACCGATTACCTCCTGAAGACCTGGCATTCGTCTACCCGCCCGACAACGCTTGAGCTTGATCCGGATGTGCGCTGGTACCGTCTCGATATCGTCGCGCGCACGGGCGGCAGCCTGTTCGACACGGCGGGTACTGTCGAGTTTCGGGCCCACTATCGCTTCGATGGCGGAGCCGACCAGCAACATGAGAACAGCAGATTTGTGCGCGAAAATTGCGCCTGGCTTTACGTTGATGCCGTCTAATGAGTGAGAACCAAGGAGAACCGGTGAACTACATACTCTCGATCGATCAGGGCACCACCAGCACCCGTGCGATCATCTTTGATCACGATGGCAAGCCGGTCACCTCTGGCCAGCTTGAGCATGACCAGATTTTCCCGAAAGCGGGCTGGGTCGAGCACGATGCGGCCCAAATTTGGAACAACACTCGAGAAGTAATTGGTCAGGCACTCTCCAAAGCGAACGTCACGCGCCACAGCATTGCCGCTGTCGGCATCACTAATCAGCGCGAAACTGCCATCATCTGGGACCGCGCGACCGGCAAGCCCGTGTACAACGCCATCGTCTGGCAAGACACGCGCACCCAGGCGATCATCGATCGCATTGCGGACGGCGACACCAACAAGTTCAAAAAGATCACCGGGCTCCCCCTCGCCACCTATTTTTCGGCATCCAAAATTGTGTGGATGCTCGAGAACGTCGACGGAGTTCGTGAGCGTGCCGAGGCGGGCGAGCTTGCCTTCGGAACCCCCGACACCTGGCTGCTGTGGAATCTCACCGGCGGGCCTGACGGCGGAGTTCACGCCACCGACGTCACTAATGCGAGCCGCACGCTGCTCATGGATCTCGAAACCCGCACGTGGAGCGAAGATATTCTCGCGGAACTGGACATTCCTGCGTCGCTCATGCCCGACATCCGCAGTTCTTCCGAGGTCTACGGCACCGTTTCCACGTCGAGTTTGCTGCGCGAGGTGCCCGTTGCGGGCATTTTGGGCGACCAGCAGGCCGCGACGTTCGGGCAGGCTGCGTTCGATGCCGGCGAATCGAAAAACACTTACGGCACAGGCAACTTTCTGCTGACCAACACGGGCACTGACATCGTGCATTCCGAAAACGGCCTCATCACGACGCTCGCCTATCAGCTCGGCGACGATGCACCCCGCTACGCCATCGAAGGCTCGATTGCCGTGACGGGTTCACTCATTCAGTGGCTGCGCGACAATCTCGGCATCATTTCTCGGTCTGAAGAGGTTGAGACCCTCGCCGCCTCAGTCGACGACAATGGTGGCGTCTACTTTGTGCCAGCCTTCTCTGGCCTTTTTGCGCCTCATTGGCGTCCGGATGCCCGGGGAGCGATTCTCGGACTCACTCGTTTCGCCAACAAGGGCCACATAGCTCGCGCCGCGCTCGAAGCCACTGCGTTCCAGACCAGCGACGTCATCGAAGCCGCCAATGCGGATGCCGATGTTGCGATGACAGAGTTGCGGGTAGATGGTGGCATGGTCGCCAATTCCGCGCTCATGCAATTCCAAGCGGACATCCTCAACATGCCGGTCATCCGACCTGAGGTCGCAGAGACGACAGCATTGGGCGCTGCCTACGCTGCGGGCCTTGCGGTCGACTATTGGAGTGGCCTCGATGAGCTGCGCGATCGCTGGAGCGAGGGCGAACGGTGGGAACCGACCATGGACGATGCCGAACGTGAGCGCCTCATCCGCAATTGGAAGAAGGCCATCACGAAGACTCTGGATTGGGTCAACGAAGACACCGACTAGACGGTTCTAGCGGTTGGTGGCAGCGACCCACTCGTCGAGCTTGCTCGCGGCAAGTCCTGAATCAACGACGTGTTCGGCGCGCTCAAGTTGTTCTTTCAAGCGTGCCAGCAGCGGACGCTGACTCTGCTCTGGATCCTTCGCCAGCTCGAACGAGGCGAAGCCTGCCGCGGCGTTCAGCAACACAACGTCGCGGGCCGGCGACTTTTCGCCAGCGAGAATCGAGCGGATGACCTGGGCGTTGTACTCGGGGTCCTTGCCCAGTAGCGCCTCGATCGGCGCCCGCGGGATACCCAACTCCAGCGGGTCAAGATCGTGTTCGGTAACGAAACCGCGCGACACTTCCCAGACGTGGCTGTGCCCCGTGGTGGTCAGTTTGTCGATCCCATCGTCACCGCGGTACACCAGCGCCGTCGCTCCGCGAGTCTGGAACACTCCGACAAGGAGACTGACACGTTCGCGGCTGCCGACACCGACCGCCGAGGCTTGCGGGCGGGCGGGGTTGCACAGTGGACCAAGAATGTTGAACAGCGTGGGGATTCCTAGCTCGCGCCGTGTCGGGCCGGCGTGCGCAAAACCAGGGTGGAACAGCGCAGCGTAAACGAACGTGATGCCGACCTCTTCTAGCACTTCGGCTACCCGCTCGGGCGTGAGATCCAGCTTGAGCCCCAGCGCGCTCAGAACATCGGATGCTCCACTCTTGCTGCTCGCGGCACGATTGCCGTGCTTAATCACGGGCACGTCCCCCGCTGCCGCGATGATCGAGGCAACGGATGAGATGTTCAGCACGGCGCCGTAGGGGTCGCCACCGGTACCGACGATGTCCAACGCCATGGGATTCACGGGCAGCGGCACGGCACTCGCCAAAGCAGCATCCCGAAAACCAACAATCTCGTCGACTGTCTCACCCTTGATCCTCAAAGCGATCAACATCGCTGCTAATTGAGCGGATGTTGCTTCTCCGTTCATAACGGATTTCATCGCCCACTCAGCTTGGCTGATTGACAAATCAGTGCCGGAAACAAGGGTTGTAAGGATTTCTGGCCAAGTTGGGGATGCAGACATGAGTGAAATCCTACCGATCCTGAGCCGACAGGCCGGAGATTGAAAAACTTACGCCCAGTTATCAGCCATAATAGATACGTGACCACAGCTGCCCTCAACCGCTCTCTTGGAGCCCAGTCTGTCCAGCGACCGAACACTGTTGCGGTCGGTACCATCGTTTGGCTTGGTAGCGAGGTGATGTTCTTCGCCGGCCTTTTCGCCATCTACTTCACTCTGAAGTCGACGTCCCCCGAATTGTGGGCGGAGCAAACTGCCAAGCTCAATGTGCCATTTGCGACCCTGATCACGATCATCCTCGTGCTCTCATCGGTCACGTGCCAGTTTGGCGTCTTCGCCGCTGAGCGCATGCAAGTGCGTCGCACAGGCAAGCTCTTCGACATGCGCAAGTGGGGCATGACGGAATGGTTCTTCCTTACCTACTCCATGGGTGCTGTCTTCGTAACCGGTCAGGTCTTCGAGTACGCCACGCTGGTTTCTGAACACGTGAGCCTCTCGAGCGACTCCTACGGCTCGGCGTTCTACATCACCACCGGGTTCCACGGACTTCACGTCGCCGGTGGCCTCATCGCCTTCTTGCTGGTTCTCGGTCGCGGATTCGCAGTCAAGAACTTCGGACACAAAGAGGCAACAAGCGCAATTGTTGTTTCCTACTACTGGCACTTTGTCGACGTAGTGTGGATCGGCCTCTTCCTCATCATCTACGTGCTCAAATAAGAACGGAATAGACGTAATGGCCACCAAGGCAGCTCGCGCGTCACGCAGGTCACAACCTGTCGGTCGACGCCATCCTCTTGCGACTGTAGCCCTCCTGCTCGTTGGTTTACTGGGAACGGGCGGCGCATACGCGCTGTTCACCTCGAGTGCAACGGCAGAGACCAGCGCATCCGCCGAAGCACTTGTTGAAGAAGGCGGAAAGCTTTTCGCCGCTAACTGTGCAACGTGTCACGGTCTGGACCTCGAAGGCACCACCCAAGCCCCTACGCTGATCGGCGTTGGCGCTGCAGCGACCGACTTCCAAGTGGGTACTGGCCGCATGCCACTAGCCATTTCGGGCCCGCAAGCAGAACAGAAGCCCGTTCAGTTCACTGAAGAGCAGATTCAGGCTCTCGCGGTCTATGTTGCTTCCCAAGGCCCCGGCCCAGCGATTCCCGCTGACATGTACCTCACCGGGGAAGGCTATGACGTCTCCAACGGTGCCGAACTGTTCCGCATCAACTGCGCAATGTGCCACAACGTTGCCGGTGCTGGTGGCGCGCTTACCGAGGGCAAGTTCGCTCCAGCGCTCGCTGACGTGACTGCCAAGCACGCCTACGAGGCAATGCTGACGGGCCCGCAGAACATGCCCGTGTTCAACGACACGAATCTCACGCCTGAAGAAAAGGCCGACATCATCACGTACCTCAAGTACCTCGATGAGACGCCCTCTGTTGGTGGATTCACGCTTGGATCACTTGGCCCCGTTTCTGAGGGTCTGTTCATCTGGATCTTCGGCCTTGGCGCGATCGTGGCAATCACGGTCTGGCTCACGGCTAAATCAAACTAGTTAGCGACCGCTGTACAGCGGACGGTTGAAGGGATAAGAATGGCAGACGACCACGGCGATACCGCCGGCAGCACCGCTGCGGGTAAGGACGTCGAGCAGCACGGGGCTCCTGCGCACAGCGCAGGTACCGCCGTCGTCGCAACCGACGAGGTACCCAACCCGGGGTTCCCCCCGCATCGCCCACGCGTAACGGATCTCGACCCCAAGGTTGACAAGCAACAGGAACGCCGCGTTTCGACGATGTTCCTCCTCTCCATTGTGGGAAGTGTGCTTGCTGTTGTCGCTTACTTCGTGTTCCCGATTGAGCCCGGAAACATGCAGTCGGTGCGTAACAACACCCTGTTCCTGGGTCTCGGCATCACGCTGGGTCTACTCGGCATCGGCATCGGTGCCGTTCACTGGTCCAAGGCACTTATGCAGGGTCACGACCTTGTGGAGCAGCGCCACGGAACTCGAGGCAGCGAAGAAACTCGCGCCAAGGCCGTCGAGGTATTCACTCTCGGCAACGAAGACTCCGGGTTTGGCCGTCGCACACTGTTGCGTCGCTCGCTCATCGGTGCCCTCGTTGTCACCCCGCTTCCCGCAATCGTGTTGTTCCGTGATCTCGCTCCGGCCGACAACCCGGTCACGCTTCTCAAGCACACCTTCTGGGAAGAAGGCATGCGGTTGACGCGCGACCCAAGCGGAACCCCCATCAAAGCATCGGACCTCACCATTGGTTCAGCCTTCCAAGTCATCCCTGAAGGCCTCAACGACTCTGAGCACCGCATCGAGGAGAAGGCGAAAGCCTCAGTTCTCCTCGTGCGCCTCAAGCCAGAAGATCTTGAGGTATCGGAGGGTCGCGAAGACTGGAACTACGACGGCATCGTTGCTTACTCCAAGATTTGCACTCACGTTGGATGCCCGGTTGCACTTTACGAACAGCAAACGCACCACCTGCTGTGCCCGTGCCACCAATCACAGTTCGACATCAAGCGCGAAGCAGCCGTTATCTTCGGCCCAGCGAAGCGTCCACTTCCGCAATTGCCGATCACGGTCGACTCAGAGGGCTACCTCATCGCTAAGAGCGACTTCACTGAGCCCATCGGTCCAAGCTTCTGGGAGCGCAAGCTATGACAACCACCCCCGCCCAGGACGTACAGCCCAAGACTCGCGGACAGCGTTTCACGGGAGCTGCTGCCAACTACATTGACGAGCGCACCAGCATCTCTGGCCTCGTCAAAGAGGTAGGTCGCAAGATCTTCCCCGACCACTGGTCGTTCATGCTCGGAGAGGTTGCTCTCTACAGCTTCATCGTCATTCTTTTGTCGGGAACGTTCCTCACGTTCTTCTTCGAAGCCTCGATGGTTGAAGTCCACTACGAAGGCTCCTACGCGCCGCTCAAGGGCATCGAAATGTCGGCCGCTATGGCATCGACGCTCGATATCTCCTTCGACATCCGCGGCGGACTCCTGATGCGCCAGATCCACCACTGGGCAGCTCTGCTGTTCGTGGCATCCATCGGTCTGCACATGCTCCGCGTGTACTTCACCGGTGCATTCCGCAAGCCCCGTGAGATCAACTGGTTCATCGGCTTCGTACTCTTCGTACTCGCGATGGCCGAGGGCTTCACCGGCTACTCGCTCCCCGATGACCTGCTCTCCGGTAACGGTCTGCGCATCATCGATGGAATGGTCAAGGGAATTCCGGTCATCGGTACGTGGATCTCTTACCTGCTGTTTGGTGGAGAGTTCCCCGGCGTCGACATCGTCAGTCGCTTGTACATCCTGCACATCATGCTGCTGCCGGCGATCATCATCGCTGCAATCGGTATTCACATGCTGCTGCTCGTGATCAACAAGCACACCCAGTTCGCTGGCCCCGGTCGCACCAACGACAACGTCGTCGGTTCGCCCGTCATGCCTGGCTTCGCTGCGAAGGCTGGTGGATTCTTCTTCATCATCTTCGGCGTCATCACGCTGATCGCATCCACGTTCTCGATCAACCCCGTGTGGGTCTACGGCCCCTACGACCCCTCCCCTGTTTCGGCAGGTACCCAACCTGACTGGTACATCGGATTCGCCGACGGCGCTCTCCGACTCGTTCCGCCAGGGTGGGAAACCGAGTGGTTCGGCTTCACGTGGTCGTTCAACATCATCGCGCCGCTGGTGATTCTGGGACTCTTCATCGCCATTGTGGCCTTCTACCCCTTCATCGAGGCGTGGGTTACTGGCGACAAGCGTGAGCACCACATCGCTGACCGTCCCCGTAACGCTCCGACCCGTACCGCTATCGGTGCAGCCGGCGTCACGTTCTACGCAGTCCTCTGGGCCGCCGCGAGCTCTGACCTCATAGCAACTCACTTCAAGTTATCTATCGAAGGCGTTATCCACTCCTGCCAGGCTCTCCTTATCTTCGGGCCGATCATTGCGTACTTCCTCACGAAGCGTGTGTGCATCGGGCTCCAGAAGAAGGACCGCGAGATCGCTCTTCACGGTTACGAGTCGGGTCGTATTGTGCGCCTGCCGCACGGTGAATACATTGAGGTGCACGAGCAGCTCGACGACTACGAACTGTGGAAGCTCGTCAGCTACGACGACTACAAGCCGCTCATGGTGCGTCCGGATGCTCAAGGCCGCATCACCGTCGGACAGAAGTTCCGTGCGTCAGTGTCTCGCTGGTTCTTCGAAGACCGCATCGCGCCGGTCTCGCAGAAGGAAATCGAACAGTCCAAGGATGAGCACCACTAAAGCTGCTCCCCGCTACGACTGCTGTGGGCCTCGCCGAATTCATTTCGGCGGGGCCCACACTCGTTTATGCACTCGGATGCCGCGCCGGTTGCTCCCCCACCGCGGGCCGGCAGGAGTCCGCTCCACAGCACACGTCACCGTGCGCCGACTCGCTTACGCCATGGCCGGCGACGGCGGCTCAACGCTGCTCAGCCAGGCCGCCGGACTGCCGGAGTGCGGGACTGCTGCTCCACCCGTGCGGTTAGTAACTAGCCCGACGAACCGCTTCGGAGACGTCATCTGATTGTCCATGCGGTCAATCCGCGACGCGGTCAATCCTCGATGCGATTAGCCCGCGGCGCCAGAAACGCTCTGGCACCGAACGGACACCTCGGTAGCCGGGGCTGGGCTTCCCCTGTCGTCAGCGCGCGCGTGCCGCATCGCTCCCATACGCGCAGACGCAGAGTGCGGCACACAGGGAACTGGGCACGCCCTGGCACGGCACGGCACGGCACGGCACGGCACGGCCTGGCGCAACCCGACACGGTTCGACACAGCTGGCAGCATGGCATTGCATGGCCTCTCACGGCCTAGCACGGCCCGACCGGGGAGACGGCACGGCACCACGGGCCTCGGCGCAGCGCGGAAACAACCCTCTACAGCCCCTAGTTGCCTATTGACGTGGCATGGCTGGACGGCCGCGACGCCGATTCCACCGTCTCGTCGCCCCGTAAGCATCCTGAGCCCCAACACCCAACACCCAACAGTGATCCGGGCACAGAATTCCGCGGAAACAAAAGACGGCGCAGACGCAGTTGGGGACGCTGGAGTCCCGTGGAGTTACTAAAAGACGCGCTTGAGAAAGTCCGCCGTCGACATGTAGCCGATGCGCTCAAAGAAGTCTGCAGAGCCGCGGCTGGGCACCGTGAGCTGGCGCACGCCGCGCTCGAGACATACGGCCTCGACGGCTTCCACTAGTCGCGTACCGATTCCAGTGCTCTGAACAGTGCTATCGACGACAAGCTCCTGTAGTTGAGCGGAGCTGCCGTTAGTATGCAGCAGGTGCGCGATCGTCGCGAAAGCGTAGCCAACGACGGCACCTTCCGATTTCTCGGCAACGAGGAGGAGCGTTGTCGCCCGGTCATCGACTGCATGTACAAATGCAGAGTCAAATGCCGATCGATCCGGTGCGTACTCAGTTCCGAGTTGCTTGAGCAACTCGAAGACTGAGGCAGCGTCGTTCGCGGTGGCAGGGCGAATCTGCACCGCCTTAGCGGGCGAAGTATCCGCGGTAGTACTCATACGTCCACCCTACGAGGCTAACGACGAGGATACCTCCGCCGATGAATGCAATCCAGGCTCCAATGGCAACACCCAGGAACACGAGCGAAGCTGCGCCGGCGAGAACGATCGGCCACCAGCTCCACGGGCTGTAGTGCCCTTGCTCGGCGTCGCCATCTTCGATGTTGGCGTCGAGGCGATCCTCAGCGAGTTCGCCGCCCTGAGCTGCGTGCACCTTGCTCAAGTAGAAACCGATGAGAAGGAACAGCAGCCCGCTCAGCAGGAGGGCAATCGTGCCCACCCACTCGACGCGCTGATGGCTTGCGTCCAGTAGCGACCACACCGTGTACAGCCCTGAGAGGAGAAGGAAGAAGACGGTCAGAATCCAGTAGAGCTTGACGTTTGCATTCATCGGTTACTTCACCTTCTCGTCTGCGAGGTCGTAGACCGGTGCGTCAGGCGCATCCTTGCCTGGACCGATGCCAACAGGGATACCCGCTTCGGGGTGGTTGAGGTCGAATGCCGGAGATTCTGAACGAATTCGTGGGATCGACGTGAAGTTGTGTCGCGGAGGCGGGCAGCTCGTAGCCCACTCGAGCGAGCGTCCGTAGCCCCACGGGTCGTTGACAGTGACCTTAGGCGCCTTGCGCGTGGTCATGTACACGTTGAAGAGGAACGGAATCATCGACACTGCGAGGATGAACGCACCGATGGTTGACACTTGGTTCATCCACGTAACGCCATCTTCAGCAAGGTAGGTGCGGTAACGACGCGGAAGCGCGACTACACCGGCCCAGTGCTGGATGAGGAACGTCATGTGGAAGCCGATGAATAGCAACCAGAAGTGAATCTTGCCGAGACGCTCGTTGAGCATCTTGCCGGTCCACTTGGGCCACCAGAAGTAGAAACCGCTGAACATGGCGAACACGACGGTTCCAAATACGACGTAGTGGAAGTGAGCCACAACGAAGTACGTGTCAGAGACGTGGAAGTCGAGCGGCGGGCTAGCGAGGATAACACCGGTGAGTCCACCGAAAGTGAAGGTCACGAGGAAGCCAATAGCCCAGAGCATTGGCGTTTCAAACGTGATGGAGCCCCGCCACATTGTGCCAACCCAGTTGAAGATCTTCACCCCTGTAGGCACTGCGATAAGCATTGTCATCAGAGAGAAGAACGGGAGCAACACAGAGCCCGTGACGTACATGTGGTGAGCCCACACCGTTACGGACAGCGCAGCAATCGAGATTGTTGCGTAGACCAGAGTGGTGTATCCGAAGATCGGCTTGCGGCTGAAGACCGGGAATACTTCAGAGACGATTCCGAAGAACGGAAGCGCAATGATGTACACCTCGGGGTGGCCGAAGAACCAGAAGAGATGCTGCCACAACAGAACTCCACCATTGGCGGGGTCATAGATATGAGCGTCGAACACACGGTCAGCACCGAGACCAAACATGGCCGCGGCCAGAACGGGGAACGCCATGAGGATCAGCAGCGACGTCACGAGGGTGTTCCAGGTGAAGATCGGCATGCGGAACATCGTCATGCCGGGAGCGCGCATCGTGATGATTGTCGTGATGAAGTTCACGCCACCCAAGATGGTACCGAAACCGCTCATCGCGAGACCGAATACCCAGAGGTTTCCACCGATTCCCGGGGAGAACGTGGTGCTCGAAAGCGGTGCGTAGGCGAACCAACCGAAGGATGCCGCACCCTGCGGGGTGAGGAATCCAGCGACAGCAATCAGCGAACCGAAGCTGTAGAGCCAGTAGGCGAATGCGTTCAGTCGCGGGAAGGCAACGTCGGGAGCACCGATCTGAAGCGGCATGAGTACGTTCGCGAACCCAGCAAACAACGGGGTAGCAAACATCAGCAACATGATCGTGCCGTGCATGGTGAACAACTGGTTGTACTGCTCACCCGTTGCCACGATCGACAGTCCCGGCTCAAAGAGCTGGGCGCGGATGACAAGCGCCATCACCCCGCCGAGAAGGAAGTAGAAGAAAGAAGTGATCAGGTACATGTACCCGATTGTTTTGTGGTCGGTCGAGGTGATCCAGTTCACCAGGACGTTGCCCTTACGTTCGACGCTCATGAGCCCTATTCCTCGTCGCTGCTGCCGTTGCCGGGCAAGTTCTGGTTGACGTTGTAATCGAGACCGAGTTGACCCTCGAAGCCAGCAGCACGCTGGGCGTCAATGTAGTCCTCGTACTCAGCCTCGGAGACGACCTTCACAGTGAAGAGCATGAGCGAGTGGTATTCACCACACAGCTCAGCGCACTTGCCCTGATAGGTGCCTTCCTTGGTGGGGATGAAGTACATGTAGTTGGTCTTGCCTGGCAGCATGTCCTTCTTGTACAAGAAGTCCACGACCCAGAACGAGTGAGCGACGTCGCGCGCCTCAACCTTGATCTCGACCTTCTTGTCGACAGGGAGAACCAGTTGGGGCAACGAGTCAACGTTGATGGTGCCATCCGGGTTGAAGTCTGCTTGAACACCGGGGCTGTAGACGTTTTCGTCAATGTAGTTGAAGTCCCACGCCCAGCGCTTTCCAATGACCTCAATCTGAACATCCGGGTTGACTTCAACAGCTTCAATAGCCGCCTGGTCACGCGCGGTGAAGGCGAAGAAGCCCAGAACCAAGATGAGCGGTACAACCGTGTAGAAGATCTCAATCGGCATGTTGTAACGGAGCTGGACCGGAAGACCGGTCTGTCCGCGACGACGGCGGTACACAACCGCTGCCCAGATGATGAGGCCCCAGGTGATGACACCAACGACCAGCAGAACGATCCACGATGTGACCCAGAGGCCAATCACGCTACTCGTGTGGTTGGTGGTGTCTGGACTTCCTGGCAAATATCCCTGCAACTGGTCCTGAGTACAGCCGGTCAGGACCAACATCGTAACCAGAGCGAGTGGAATCGCTGCCAATCGAATTCGGCGGTTAGAGCGCACCTGTGACCTCTCGAAGAACACGGACTAATACCTTTCCAGTGTATATGCAGCGAGAGGGGGTAGTGATTACCGGCTCGCCCCGCACAAGCGAAAAGGTGCACCGAATCGGCGCACCTTCTCAAAAAATTGCTATGAAATTAGTGGAAACTGTCGCCACAGGCACAACTGCCCTCGGCGTTGGGGTTGTCAATAGTGAACCCCTGCTTCTCGATGGTGTCTTCAAAATCGATGCTCGCACCTTCGAGGTACGGAACACTCATTTTGTCGACGACTACCTCGACACCCTCACCGAAGTCACGACTCACGTCGCCGTCGAGGAAGCGCTCGTCGAAGTAGAGCTGATAGATGAGTCCCGAGCATCCGCCCGGCTGAACGGCAAGCCGAAGACGCAAGTCATCGCGCCCCTCTTGCGACATGAGGCTACGAACCTTGTTCGAGGCAGCCTCAGTCAGTGCAACACCGTGGGTGTCAGTTTCAACAGCGGAATCAGTCATGACGTAATTCTACGCCCGACGTTCCAACTTTGCGAGCAGCAGCGCCTCCGTGAGGATAGCCCGCTTGAAAACGCCAAGGTGAAGCGACTCGTTGGGGCTGTGCGCCCGTGACTCGGGATCTTCGACGCCAGTCACAAGAATCTGGGCTTCAGGGAAAACTTCAACAAGATCCGAAATGAACGGAATAGAGCCTCCAATCCCAGTCTCAAGCGGTTCGTTTCCCCACGCCTCGCGCATGGCTGACTTCACGACGTCTACAGCCCACCCGCTCGTATCGACGAGGAACGGGCTACCCGTGTCGACGTCGGAAATTTCGAGATGCGCACCGAACGGCGCATGGGATTCAAGATGGCTGCGAAGCGCTTCGAACGCGTCATCCGCATCCTGTCCAGGGGCAATTCGTGCACTGACTTTGACTGTTACGGTGGGCGCCAATGTGTTTGACGCGTTCTGGACGCTAGGCGCATCGATCCCGGTAACAGTGATTGCCGGCTTGTCCCACAGCCTGCTCAGCACGCTTCCCGAACCCACTGAGGTGACGCCCTCGAGCAACCCTGCCTCGTGACGAAGTTTTTCTTCACTGAACTCCGGAGTCTCGGATTCACGACTCGTCAACCCCTGAACAGCGACAGCACCGTTCTCGTCGTGCAGGGTCGCCAGCAGTTTGATGGTCGCAAGCATCGCATCCGGAACCGCTCCCCCGAACATTCCCGAGTGAGAGGCGTGCGCCAACGTGGACACCTTCAGCTTGAAGGTCACGTTGCCACGGAGGCCGACCGTGAGCGACGGTGTGTTCACATCCCAATTGTCCGAGTCGGCAACCACGATCACATCAGCCGCGAGCTTGTCGCGGTTCTCAACGATGAAGTTGGCGAATGATCGTGAACCGAACTCTTCTTCGCCCTCGAAGAAAGCAACAAGGCCGAGATCAAAGTCGGGCCCGACGGTGTCGACGAAAGCGCGGATCGCCGCAACATGCGCCATGATCCCCGCCTTGTCATCAGCCGCGCCGCGACCGTAGAGACGATCACCGCGCACTGTCGGCTCGAAGGGAGGTGAATCCCAATCGGCATCCTGACCGGGAGGCTGCACATCGTGGTGCGCATACAACAGAATGGTGGGCTTTCCGTTCTTCGCCTTGCGCGTGGCAAGCACCGCCGGATGCCCGAGTGTGTCGCCATGAATCGGGGCCTGAGCCAGCTCAACGGTGTCGAAAATTCCAATACCGTCGATCAACGCTCGCGCAGCTTCAGCACTGCGAGCGACCTGATGTGCATCGAAGCCATCCCACGACACCGAAGGGATTCGAACCAGAGTTGACAGCTCCGCAATCGTGGCCGGCAAAGCGCCGTCAACAGCCTCAGTAAGAGCAACGAGCAAAGGATCGGGAGTCGTCGACGCTGACGTCGGCTGCGGCGTGTGAGTCATACGAGTAATCTTAGATCGACACCAACGCAAGGAACCCCGTGGCAAAAACATCTTCGACCGAAAACACCCCCAATCCTGAGAACTCCGACGCGAACGACAGCGTCAGTTCCGGCAAAGGACGTCCCACCCCCACGCGCAAAGAACGTGAGGCCGCAAACCTTCGCCCGCTGGTCTCCAACGACCGCAAAGAAGCTAAGCGTACGGCTCGGGCCCAAATGCAGGTCGAACGCGAACGAGCTCGCGTGGGCATGGCGAACGGTGAAGAAAAATACCTGCCGATCCGCGACCGCGGTCCGCAGAAGCGTTTCGTGCGCGACTACGTTGACGCACGTTTCAACGTGGGCGAGTTGCTTGTCCCCGTGATGTTCGCCGTGATTATCCTCACGTTCATCAACGACCCCACGATTCAAGCCCTCGGCTTGCTCTTCCTGTGGGGCTTCTTCATCATCGCCGCAATCGACGCCGTTCTACTCGGATTGCGCTTGCGCAAACTGATCAACGCCAAATTTGGTGAGTCTCGCGCCGAGCGCGTGCGCTGGTACGCCGCGATGCGTTCGCTTCAGCTGCGCATCATGCGTTTGCCGAAGCCTCAGGTGAAGCGCGGCCAGTTCCCGAGCTAGTCACGACGCCGGCCGGTTCCTTAGGGAATCGGCTATGCAGCGTTCTCTGCGCGAAACAGTTTCGAGAGACCGCGATTGATTGAGCGCGCCCAGAACGGGCCGCGATAAATGAAGCCTGTGTAGCCCTGAACGAGCGTCGCTCCCTCGCGGAGACGCTCAGCGACATCCGCAGCCGTTTCGACGCCGCCCACTGAAATCACACAGAAATCGGCGGGAACAACGGCGCGAATTACGCGCAAAAGCTCGAGCGAGCGAGCAGCGACAGGCTTGCCCGACACTCCCCCGGCTCCGGCGGCCTCAACGACGTCGACAGGGGTCGCAAGGCCCTCTCGCGACAGCGTGGTGTTGGTGGCGATGATGCCGTCGAGTTCGTCGACCGCAAGCTGAGCAATGGCCCGAGCCTCGTCATCCGTGACATCGGGGGCAATCTTGACCAGCACGGGAGTCTGGCCAGCAGCCGACTTGACCGCAACCAACAGCGGCTTGAGCTTGTCGATCTCCTGAAGGCCACGTAGCCCCGGAGTATTGGGGGAACTGACGTTCACCACTAAGTAGTCTGCGAGCGGCGCGAGGGCACGAGTGCTCGAGAGGTAGTCTGCAACGGCATCCTCGACGGCAACAACACGCGACTTGCCGATGTTGATGCCGATGATCGGGCGCCCCGGGCGTTTACGAGCGCGCTCAATCACCATCGAGGCTTTGGACGCCCCCGCATTATTGAAGCCCATGCGGTTGATGACTCCGCGGTCGGCAACAAGCCGAAACAACCGCGGCTTGGGGTTGCCAGGCTGCGGTAACGCCGTAATCGTGCCGACTTCAACATGGCTGAAGCCCAATTGTCCGAGCCCGTGGATGCCGGAACCCGACTTATCGAAGCCTGCTGCGACACCGAACGGTGAATCAAAGGTCAGCCCCAGAGCTTTCACCTGAAGCGCAGGATCCACCGGACGCTGCAGTAGCGTGCCCACACCAATCACCGGAAGCACCTTGATCACCGAAAAGGCCAGCGAATGAGCAAACTCAGGGTCGAGTCGTTTGAGAACAGTGCGGAAAAAGAAGTCGTACATAGCTAACGGTGCTCTCAGCGATAGAAGGCGGGAAACAGCGAAACCGGATGGTTTAGTTAGGAGGCGGTGCCGTGATCCAACCGCAGTTGGCTAATAGCAGCATCGAAATCGTCGAGCGAGTCAAACGCCTGATAAACGCTCGCGAAACGCAAGTAGGCGACCTCGTCTAGATCGCGCAGCGGCGAAAGAATCGCTAGGCCGATCTCGTTGGCATCAATCTGAGCAGCGCCTGTCGCACGAATGGCCTCTTCAACCTTCTGCGCCAACACTGCGAGGTCAGTATCCGTGACCGGGCGCCCCTGGCACGCTTTGCGCACGCCGCTCACGATCTTCTCGCGGCTAAAGGACTCGACAACACCGTTGCGTTTGATGACGTTCAACGAAGCGGTCTCGGTGGTCGAGAAACGGCGACCGCACTCGGGGCACTGCCGGCGACGACGGATCGAAAGACCATCATCGCTGGTGCGCGAATCAACAACCCTGCTGTCAGGATGCCTACAAAAAGGGCAATACATAGTGCCTTAAGAGTACCCGCTTAGCGGTCGCGGAATCGTTCACTCACAGCCGAACCGTGGGCAGGAAGATCCTCAGCAGAACTCAACGCCACAATGTGCGGCTCCAGCTCGCGGAGAGCGTCGTGGCTGTAGCGAATGATCTGCTGCGGGCGAAGGAAGGTATACGCCCCGAGCCCGGAAGAGAAGCGAGATTGACCGCCTGTAGGAAGCACGTGATTGGAGCCAGCGAGGTAGTCCCCCAAGCTCACGGGTGACTGATCACCCAAGAAAATTGCTCCGGCGTTATCGATCATGTCGAGCACGGCACCAGACTCTTCCGTCTGAATCTCGAGGTGCTCCGGGCCATACGCATTGCTGAGCGCGGCAGCGGCTGCCATATCGCTCACGAGGACGATCGCTGATTGCTGGCCGTCGAGAGCGGCGCTCGCGCGAACGGAGTGTGGCGTCACGGCAAGCTGCTCGGCCAGGTGCGTGCGCACGGCATCCGCAAGTTCTTCTGAGTCTGTAACAAGCACGGCGGCCGCAAGTTCATCGTGCTCTGCTTGGCTCAGCAAGTCGGCAGCAACGAGGCGCGGATCAGCCGAACCATCAGCAATGATCAAAATCTCGGTAGGGCCGGCCTCGGAATCGATGCCAACCACACCACGAACGGCACGTTTCGCCGCCGCTACGTAGACATTTCCCGGACCAGTGATGATGTCAACAGGGTCGAGCCCCAACTCCTGAACGCCATAAGCAAACGCGCCAATCGCACCGGCACCGCCCATCGCGTAGACCTCATCGACGCCAAGAAGACCGGCAGCGCCGAGGATCGTCGGGTGAACAGCTCCCCCAAAGGCTCGTTGAGGCGGAGAAGCCAAGGCCACGGAAGAGACACCAGCGACCTGCGCCGGAACGACGTTCATGATCACACTCGACGGGTACACGGCCTTGCCGCCGGGAACGTAGAGACCGACGCGGTTGACAGGCTGCCAGCGCTGAATAATCTCGGCGCCGTCGCCCAACTGAGTCATCATCGCGGGCGGCACCTGCGCTTTGCTCGCCGTGCGCACTCGGTCGATAGCGAGTTCGAGAGCCTCGCGTACAGCAGGTTGGAGCGCCCGCGTGGCGCGAGTGATCTCATCCGCGTGAATTCGTACGCGCTCAGGAAGCACCCCATCGAGGCGCTCTGCTTGATCGAGCAACGCTTGCTCGCCGTGTTCGCGTACATCCTCAATCAGTTGGATGGCCGCGGCAGACGCAACAGACACGTCCATTTGGGCGCGAGGGATGACACGAGTGAGTTCCGCACGACTCAAAGCGGCGGACCGAAGATCAATAGTATTCAGCGACATAGCTCAACCATGCTAGTTCGTTATCTGCAAGGAATGCGCCTACTCCAATTAGGGTTGTAGCAAGCACATGGAAAATTCAGAAGTAGCAGACGGAATCGACGCCTTTAAGGGCGCCTTCAGACGACACGCGGCCGGTGTCGCGGTGATCACTTCGCTCGCGCCCGACGGCCATCCCGTCGGCTTCACCGCCACGTCTCTCGCCTCGCTTGCTGCCGTGCCACCGCTAGCCACCTTCAACATGGCTCAAGTCTCCAGTTCTTGGCCTGCCATCACCGTCGGCAACAGAGTTGCTATCCACATGCTCGGCCCGCGAAGCCGTCATCTGGCCGAGAAGATGGCGGCCGATCATGACCTGCGATTTGTGGGCGACCACTGGAGCCCAGGCGAACACGGCCTCCCGCTGCTTGAGGAAGCGACCGCGATCGCGATCGGACACATCATTGAAGTGCATCCCGTGCATAACAATGCGATTGTCGTCGTCGAAATCGACCACGGCACCCTTGGCACCGAAGACGAAGCATTGCTCTACCACGAACGCACTTATATGCGTCCCGTCGAGCTCACGGACGACGAGCAGCGCTAACGCGTTTCGTGCAGTCCTAGCCGAGGCAGCCCGGGCCAAGCAGCGACTTCAACTCTCCGTAGAGATCTGCCGAAACTTTCACCCGATACGGGAGCTCAAAGACCCGCGCAACATCGTCACGCACGAGGCGCAATCGCACCTCGATATTTCCGGAATGACGGATGAGGACCTCGCCAAGTCCCGAAACAACCTCGGTCGTGGCTCGCTGTTCTTTTAGCGTCAGTACGATCGGCCCAGAACCCAAACTCGCACCTAGATCGGGCGAGAACATGCTCACTGCGTGCAGGTTCATGCCATCGTCGCGAGCACTCGCGCGACCGCGAACCACGACGATGGAGTCATTGACCAGCCCGGGCGCAAACTCTTGATAGGTCTTGCCCAAGAACATGACGTCGATTTCGCCGCCGAAGTCTTCGACGGTGACGATTCCGTACTGGTTACCGCTATTGCGGGCTACCCGGTGTTGCACACTCGTCACCAACCCGGCGATCGAAACATGCTCGCCATCCGCGACCACGTCGCCCGAAAGCACCTCAGTGATGGTGAAGTCTTGATGCTTCGCCAGCTGGATCTCAAGACCCGATAGCGGGTGATCAGAAACATACAGGCCCAGCATTTCGCGCTCAAACGCGAGCTTGTCGCGCTTCGACCACTCCGGCCGCTCGGGAACGCCATCCTCGTCTTCGTTGAAATCGAAGATTCCGCCGAAGAGGTCTACTTGACCGTTGGCTTCATTTCGTTTGAGGCTGACGGCTGAATCGCACGCGTCTTCGTGAATCTCCAACAGGCCACGACGGGTCGCCCCGAGCGAATCGAAGGCTCCCGACTTGATCAGAGACTCGACCGTGCGCTTGTTGGCGACTTGGATCGATACCTTCCGCAAGAAATCGTGGAACGATTCGAAGCGCTCCTTTTCAGTGCGCGCCCGAACGATTTGCTCCACAACCGCAGCGCCCACGTTGCGCACTGCTCCGAGACCGAATCGGATGTCGCCAGCCACAGCGGTGAAGTTCACTGTCGACTCGTTAACGTCTGGCGCCAGAACCTTGATGCCCATGCGACGGCACTCGCTCAGGTACATGCCCAGCTTGTCTTTGGAGTCACCAACACTCGTCAACAGCGCTGCCATATATTCGGCGGGATAATTCGCCTTGAGGTACGCCGTCCAGTAGCTGAGCACGCCATAGCCGGCGCTGTGCGCCTTGTTGAAGGCGTAGTCGGCAAAGGGCATCAGGGTTTCCCAGAGGACCTTTACTGCCTCTTTACTGAAGCCGTTGTCGAGCATTCCGGTTTCGAAGCCGATGAACTGCTTGTCGAGTTCTTCCTTCTTCTTCTTACCCATTGCGCGACGCAAAACGTCGGCTTGACCCAGCGTGAAGCCCGCGACCTTTTGCGCCACAGACATCACTTGCTCTTGGTACACGATGAGGCCGAAGGTCGTGCCGAGAATTTCTTTCAGCGGCTCTTCAAGCTCGGGGTGGATCGCATCGATCCCTTCCAAGCCGTTCTTACGCAGCGCGTACTTGGTGTGGGAGTTCATTCCCATAGGACCCGGGCGGTACAGCGCAATTACAGCCGAGATGTCTTCGAAGTTGGTGGGCTTCAGCTGCTTGAGCAGCGCTCGCATGGGGCCGCCATCGAGCTGGAACACCCCAAGAGTGTCACCTCGCGCCAGCAGATCGTAGGTCTTCTGGTCGGCATCGAGATCGAGGTCTTCAATGATCAAAGGTGAACCAGTATTGGCAGCGATCATTTTGAGAGCATCTTCGATCACCGTAAGGTTACGAAGACCCAAGAAGTCCATCTTGATCAGGCCGAGGCTCTCCAGCGGCGGCTGATCAAACTGGGTAATGATCGCGCCGTCATCTTCACGACGCATGATGGGAAGCACATCGAGCAATGGCTCTGCAGACAGCACAACACCGGCGGCGTGCACGCCCCACTGGCGCTTGAGTCCCTCGAGGCCAACAGCGGTTTCGAAGACCTTCGCCGCTTCATGGTCCGTATCGAGAATTCCCCGGATGTCGGCGGCTTCTTTGTACCGTGCCGCATCTTTGTTGCGCACATCGCCGAGGGAAATATCCTTTCCCATGATGGCGGGAGGCATCGCCTTCGTCAGCTTCTCGCCGACCGAGTACGGCATTCCGAGCACGCGAGCGGAGTCTTTGAGAGCTTGCTTGGCTTTAATCGTTCCGTAGGTGACGATCTGCGCAACCCGGTCGTCACCATACTTGTCGGTGACATAGCGAATGACTTCGCCGCGGCGCCGGTCATCAAAGTCGACGTCGACGTCGGGCATCGACACACGCTCGGGATTGAGGAAGCGCTCGAAGATGAGTCCGTGCGCAAGAGGGTCAAGTTCTGTGATGCCCACGGCATAGGACGCCATCGAGCCGGCGGCGGATCCACGCCCTGGTCCGACGCGGATGCCCTGGGACTTTGCCCATTCGATGAAGTCGGCGACCACTAAGAAGTAGCCGGGAAACCCCATCTGCTGAATGACATCGACCTCGTATTTCGCCTGGGCGAGGTGCGCGTCAGACGGTGCGTTGTTGAACCGTTTGTTCATGCCACGGGCGACCTCTTTCTCGAACCAGGTCGCCTCGGTCTCCCCCTCGGGAACGGGGAAACGTGGCATGAGGTCGCGGCCTTCGAAGCTAATTTCACTGCGTTCGGCAATGAGCAGCGTGTTGTCGCAGGCTTCAGGATGTTCGCGGAACAGCGACCGCATCTCAGCAGCCGTCTTGAGGTAAAACTCGCTCGAGTCGAACTTGAAACGGTTCGGGTCGTCGAGCGTTGACGCTGACTGAACACACAGGAGCGCGGCGTGGGCCGTGGCGTCATGGGCATGCGTGTAGTGCAAGTCGTTCGTTGCGAGCAGAGGCATATCGAGCTCTTTAGCGAGCTTCAGAAGATCGAGCATTGTGCGGCGCTCGATATCGATGCCGTGATCCATGATTTCAGCGAAGAAGTTTTCTTTGCCGAAAATGTCTTGGAACTCAGCCGCGGCTATTTTCGCCTCGTCGTACAGGCCAAGACGGAGCTTCGTCTGAACCTCGCCACCGACACAGCCTGTCGTTGCCGTGATGCCCTTCGCATACTGGCTCAGAAGTTCGCGGTCCATACGCGGCTTGAAGTAGAAACCTTCAATAGACGCTCGCGACGACAACCGGAAGAGGTTGTGCATGCCCTCGTTGTTCTGGGCAAGCAACGTCATGTGGGTGTAAGCACCGCTACCACCGACGTCATCACGAACCTGGTGGCTACCGCCCCAGCGCACGCGAGTCTTATCACTGCGCGATGTGCCCGGCGTGATGTACGCCTCGGTACCGATAATCGGCTTAATACCGCGGGCTGTCGCCTGTTTCCAGAAGTCGTAAGCACCGAACATGTTGCCGTGGTCGGTGATGGCGATCGCGGGCATGCCCTGCTCAACAGCGGCATCCAGCAGCGGACCGACACGGGCCGCTCCGTCGAGCATCGAGTACTCACTGTGAACGTGCAAATGCACAAACGAGTCGTTATTGGCAGCCAAAGACACTCCGAATTCTTTCGAAATCCAGCCTAAGCCAGCGGGCCGATGAGACTATAACTGACGCGCCCTAGTCGGCTCGAAGCACCTCAAGTGCTGCCTGAAGGTCGGCCGGATACGGCGACTCGAACGAGACCTGTTCGCCCGTTGCGGGATGCGCAAAACCGAGGTTGTGGGCATGCAACCACTGGCGAGTCAGACCCAAGCGAGATGAGATCGTAGGGTCGGCACCGTACATGGTGTCCCCAACACAGGGATGCCGTTGCGCGGCCATATGAACACGAATTTGATGCGTGCGCCCGGTCTCCAGGTGCACCTCGACCAGAGCGGCCGACGGGAACGCTTCCAACGTTTCGTAGTGGGTAATCGAGTCCTTACCGCCCGAGACAACCGCAAACTTCCAGCTCGAGCCCGGATGACGCCCGATCGGCGCATCGATGGTGCCGGCGAGCGGATCAGGATGTCCCTGTACGACGGAGTGATAGATCTTGGTGACCTCGCGGTCATGGAATGCACGCTTGAGTCCGGTGTACGCGAGTTCAGATTTCGCGACGACCATCAGGCCACTTGTTCCAGCATCCAGACGGTGAACGACTCCCGCACGCTCCGCGGCGCCCGAAGTCGAGATGCGGTAGCCCGCGCCGGCTAGTGCGCCAAGAACTGTAACGCCATCCCAGCCAATTGATGGGTGGGCCGCTACTCCGGCCGGCTTATCGACAACAACAATGTGCTCGTCATCGTAAATAATGCCAAGAGAGTCAAGAACTACGGGAACGATCTGAGGCTCGGTCTTGGAAACCCACGACACTTCGAGCCAGGAACCGTCAACGAGGCGGTCAGACTTGCCGACCGCAACACCATCCATCGTCACCCCGCCACCGGCCGCTACCTCGGCGGCGAAAGTGCGGGAGAAACCCAGCAGTTTGGCGAGAGCAGCGTCAACGCGCTGCCCCGCAAGGCCCTCAGGAACCGGCAAGCTTCGGGTTTCCATGATGCTCCTTGATAGTGATGCTCTTAAACGGACGTGTCGCACTCCCCCAGCGCGGCTGGGATTGGTGCGAACACAGCAAAAGCCGCCAGCGGCGGCGGAGCCGAAGCTCTCACCGACCGACTGACGGCCATTGCAGAAAAACTAGCTACCGGAGAATCCCGAGAAGCTGGCGGGAGGCTGCTGTGCCGACTGGGGCGTAGCGAAGTCTTCCGGAGTCAAGTGACCAGAAGGCTGCGATGCCGGAGCCTGGCCCTGCTGAGCTGCGGAACCACCAGCGGTGACGAGGCTCGAAGAATCGAGATCGTGAAGCTGGCCCTCAATGTAGCTCTTGAGCTTCTCGCGGTACTCACGCTCGAAGCTGCGGAGGGACTCGATGCGACCCTCAAGAGCTTCACGTTCGCGTTCGAGAGTGCCGATCTGCTCGCGCTGCTGCGCTTCAGCCTCGGCAACGAGCTCAGCGGCTGTTGCCTTGCTTGCAGCCACAACTTCGGCGGCAGATGCCTTGCCCTCAGCGAGAATCTCGGCAGCGGATGCCTGACCCTCAGCGATAAGAGCGTCGCGCTTCTGGACGCCTTCGCGGACGTGCTCTTCGTGCAAGCGACGCGCAAGCTGAAGAAGATTGTTGGTGCTACTAGCGTCGTCGAGAACCGACGAAGCCGGCTCGATGGCGGCGGGTGCAGCAGGAGCGGGCGCGCTTTCAATTGCAGCGGGCGCCGGAGCGGCAATCGCGGCAGGAGCAGCGGCAGCAGGAGCGCTACTCGCGTTCTGCTGAAGTTCAGTTGCGCGAGCCTCTGCAGCGCTCAAGCGCTGACGGAGCTCGTCGTTCTCTTGGTTAAGACGGCGCAATTCAACAACAACCTCGTCGAGGAAGTCATCGACGTCATCTTGGTCGTATCCCTCGCGGAATTTAGTTGATTCAAACCGCTTGTTGACCACGTCTTCTGGAGTCAAAGCCATTTCCGCCACCTCTAACACTTTCTTTCAACGTATACACAACGTTCAACGTTCGCATCACATCGTAGTAACGAAACCTGATTAGTTGCCGCATGCTCTCCGATAAGAGTACATCTGTCGCGGCTAGTTCTAAAAGCCCCGCAAAATGGAGGTAAGGATGATGCATACGAGCATGACCAGCATCCACGATAAATCGAGTGCTCCGTTGCCGATTCGAATCATCGGGACAACTTTGCGAACCGCCTTGATCGGAGGATCAGTGATCGTGAACACAAGCTCAGAAAGAACTAGTCCAATGCCGCTGGGGCGCCATCCTCGAGCGAAGACGACGACGAGATCGAGAATGAACCGAGCCCACATCGCGAACATGAACAAAGTGATGGCGTAGTAAGCCACCAGGGCGATAACAGAAACGGGATTCACCCCTCTAGATTAGCGGGCTTCACATCACCCGCCGTGCAGTGTGGCTACTGAGCGAAGAAGGAAGCGTCGACGTCAGACTCAACTTCAGCCTGCTCGCCGCTCACGGCAACGTGTGCCGGAGAAAGCAAGAAGACCTTGCTGGTGACGCGCTCGATCTTGCCGTAGAGGCCCTGCGAGAGTCCGCTGGCGAAGTCCACGAGACGACGAGCATCCGGCTCGCTCATCTGAGACAGGTTGATGATCACGGGGATGCCCTCGCGGAAGTTCTCAGCAATGAGCTGAGCATCCTTGTACTGGCGCGGGTGCACCGTCAAAATCTCGTTCATCTCTGCCTCCGCAGTGCTGGGTGCAGCGCGACGCAACGGAGTAACCGGGGCACGGTTAGAACTCGCTGGTGCGGGTGCTGCTGCAACAGGAGCAGCCGGCGCGGCTGGTCCCTGCTCGTACTCGTAGTCCTCATCGGCGAGGCCGAGGTAGACCATTGTCTTGCGCAGTGGGTTGGCCATGATAATCCTCCGAATGGTGAAGCTTCTGCTTCGAGATTAACCATGGTCGGGTCGTTTTCCCGTGATTGCCGTGCCAATTCGTAGGTGTGTCGCGCCTTCGGCAATAGCCTCGGCGAAGTCTCCTGACATGCCCATAGACAGTGCTGCGGCATCCGGATGGTTCACCTGCACGCGCTCGGACGACGCCCGCAGAGCGGCGAAGGCAGGCCGTGGGTCGCCGTTGAGCGGCGCAACGCCCATGAGGCCGCGTAACCGCAGCCCTGACGCGTCAGCGACGCGGTCGGCGAAGGCTTCCAGCTCAACGGGCACCACGCCACCGCGACCGGAATCATCGGTGAGGTTGACTTGAACGAACACATCAAGCGCAGTGTCAGCGTCGTCATTGGCCAGCGCGGTGATCAATGAATCACGATCTACGGAGTGCACCGCCTGACAATAGGCGCGCACCTGGCGTGCTTTTTTGCTTTGCAACTGACCGACAAAGTTCCACCGCAAATCGAGGTCAGCCAACTCGGCAGCCTTCGGTTGCGCTTCCTGATGACGATTCTCGCCAATGTCACGAACGCCCAATCCGTGCAGCTCTCGCACGAGGCTCGCCGGATGGAACTTGGTGATGACGATGCGTGTGATCGACGACAGATCGCGGGATGCCGCGCGTGCGGCATCCGCGATCGTGTCGTCGACCGCTGCGAGTCGTTCGCCTAACGGAGTCAGGTCGACCATTGCGACTACTTCAGGAAGTCAGGAACGTCGAGATCGTTGTCGTTCTCGTCGTCATCATCGAAACTGCGATCGATCGGTGTCGCGGGAACCGCACTGGGCTGCGACTTCCAATCGGCTTCCTTGGTCGGAGCCTTCTCGTCAGCTGCGATGTGCTCGGCCGGGGGCTCGGGAACAACGTAATTGGTGCGGCGACCCTCAACAGGCTTAGCCGAGGGCTCTCCCCCGTCGAAGCCAGCGGCAATGACGGTGACGCGAACCTCGTCGCCCAGGGTGTCGTCGATGACGGCACCAAAGATGATGTTGGCCTCACGGTGAACGGCTTCTTGAACGAGACGAGCGGCATCGTTGATCTCGAAGATACCGAGGTTCGATCCGCCCTGAATCGAGAGCAGCACGCCGTGCGCTCCGTCAATGCTGGCTTCGAGCAACGGTGACGCCACAGCAAGTTCTGCTGCTTTTATCGCCCGGTCGGCCCCGCGTGATGAGCCAATACCCATCAGTGCAGAACCGGCACCCTGCATGACCGACTTGACGTCGGCGAAGTCGAGGTTGATCAGACCCGGGGTCGTGATGAGGTCGGTAATGCCCTGAACGCCAGCAAGCAGAACCTGGTCGGCGGTCGAGAATGCTTCGAGCATGCTGATGCCGCGGTCGCTGATCTCAAGGAGGCGGTCGTTGGGAACGACGATGAGGGTGTCGACCTCGTTCTTGAGGGTCTCTACACCGATCTCTGCCTGAGACGAACGACGCTTGCCCTCGAAACCGAACGGCTTCGTGACAACACCAATCGTGAGCGCGCCGATCGACTTAGCGATGCGGGCGACGACGGGAGCACCACCGGTGCCCGTTCCACCACCCTCGCCCGCGGTAACAAAGACCATGTCGGCGCCCGCAAGCGCCTCTTCGATCTCTTCGGCGTGATCCTCGGCAGCACGACGGCCAACCTCAGGATCGGCGCCGGCTCCAAGTCCGCGCGTGAGTTCGCGACCGACGTCGAGCTTGACGTCTGCATCGCTCATGAGCAGCGCCTGGGCGTCGGTATTGATCGCAATAAACTCGACGCCTCGCAGGCCGAGCTCGATCATCCGGTTGACAGCGTTCACGCCACCGCCACCGATGCCGACTACCTTGATGACTGCGAGGTAGTTCTGGTTTGATGTCACTTTTCGGCCTCCACTGGAAACTATCAACCTCGACTTGAGGTTTAAAGTTATGCTCAGTATGTATTTCTTTTGTTGAGAGTATGCGGACAGCACCCCACACGGATGCACAACTGGCCGCGTGTCGGAAAGTGTTCTGGCAATTAGCGGCCTTGCCTCACGCTCAGCGCTCGCGAAGGGCTAGCTGGGACGGAAAATGCCATTGCTGGGAGCCGACACGTCGAACTCGCCCGCTTCATCCGACGATCGAGTAGAGATGAGTGCTTCGAGCAAAGCTGCCTTTTCGTCCGAATCGCTAGCGCTTCCCCACACCACACGCTGACCGACTCCGGTCAACACAAAGGACACGTCATCCTTGGTGGTCGCAGAAACGCTTTCGACCCGCGCTCGAAGCTCGGTTGGCAGAGATAACAAAACCTCCGTCGCCGCGGTAAAGGCAGAACTCGAGACATCCGCTCCCCCAATATCGATCAGCGGCACTCCGGGAATCCGTTCTGCTGATTCCTGGATGGTGATTCCAGCGGGATCGAGCAACGTGAACACTCCGTCGATCTTCACTGACCCGATCGGTTCGCGTTCAACGATGTGCACGAGCAAAGTATCGGGCGGCACAATTTCGGTGACATAACTGCGGATCAACGGGAAGACCGACAGTTCTTCGTTGATGGCATCAAAGTCTAGGAGCGCGAGCGGCGTTCCCTGTTGGGTCTCCACGGCAGCTTGCACCTCAGCGGGATCGATGCGGTTCGTTCCGTCAACAACTACCGTGCGCAACGCCAGAATCGGCGAGAACACAGCGACCGCGATGAGGGCGAGCAACACGGCGACGAGCCCAGAAACCGAGAGCCACACAAACTTACGCGTGCGTGCGCGACGCGTAAACCGGCGAAGCTCCGCTTTTTCTGCACGCTTGCGAGCCCGCGCAGCACGACGAAGCTGTCGCTTCGCGTGAGCTTCAGGATTGGGTTCTCTGCGCTGCTTTGTGGGGCGCGGACGCGGGTCGGCCGCGGGCTTCGGCGCCGCTGTGGGCTTCGCTTCCGGCTTCGCTACGGATGGCCCGGGCTTCGGCGTGCGTGCGGATGTGGCGTCTTTCGCCGGCTGCGGCGAACGCTTTCGGCGAGACTTCGCCGGGGGCGGATCCGGCTGGGCAGCAGACTTATCAAACCCTTCAGGCCTCTTCACTC
This sequence comes from Salinibacterium sp. SWN248, assembly GCF_015864575.1. Lineage (GTDB taxonomy): Bacteria > Actinomycetota > Actinomycetes > Actinomycetales > Microbacteriaceae > Rhodoglobus. Next base: position 1,884,028 of record NZ_JADYWW010000001.1, read on the forward strand.
GGCACCTGATCTGCGACCGTCTCGGATGCCTCGACAACGGGATAACGATCGATCGCTGCGACAAGCTGCGGGATGATGCGATAAACATCACCACAGCTCAGAGTCATGACAATGTCACCCTCCTGAGCAATCTCTGCGACACGTTGCGCCGCCAACTCCCAGTCGGGCTGGTAGTCAACCCGCGAAGGATCAACAAAACCGGACGAGACGAGTTCTCCGGTGACACCAGGAATCGGGTCCTCACGCGCACCGAACACTCCGAGAACAACGGTGTGGTCTGCCAAGCGTTCGTAAACCTCGGCAAATTCAGGTGCCATGTCGCGGGTGCGGCTAAAGAGATGCGGTTGATGCACAGCGATCAATCGGCCGCTGCCCAGCACACTGCGGGCACCGCTGAGGGCTGCTTCGACCTCGGTCGGGTGATGAGCGTAGTCGTCGTACACGCTCACTCCATCGACAACAGCATGCAGCTCGAAACGGCGCTGCGTGCCCGCAAAAGTGGACACCGCGTCAATAGCGGCTCCCAGTTCATGCCCAAGACCGATCAGTACAGCGATCGCTCCTGCAGCGTTGAGGGCGTTGTGGTGCCCAGGCACAGCAAGTTGCACACGCTCTTCGCGACCGTCGACTACGACGGTGAATGCCACGGGCCCGAGAGACGTGACGGAATGGATGCGCACGGTCGCGTCATCCGCTTCACCGAACGTCACCACATTGTCGTGCGTGAGTCGTTTGGTCACCCGAATTGCGCCAGCATCGTCGCTGGAGACGACGACGGCTTCAGTAGCCCGCGACGCAAACTCGACGAAAGCGTCATCGAAAGCCTCGTGGGAGCCGTAGTGGTCGAGGTGATCCGCATCGACGTTGGTAATCAGGGCGACAGCGGTGGAATAGAGCAAAAATGAGCCATCAGACTCATCAGCTTCGACCACAAACAAATCATCGGTTCCTGAGCCCGAACTAGTGCCCAAGCCCTGAATTACGCCGCCGTTCACAAAGCTCGGAGACGTGCCCAGTTCGCGCAGCGCGGTGATGATCATTCCTGTCGACGTTGTCTTACCGTGGGCGCCGGCGACGGCAACCAGACGAGTCGAGCCCACGAGCCACGCGAGAGCTTGCGAGCGGTGGAGCACAGGAATGCCACGCTCAAGCGCAGCGAGGTACTCGGGGTTATCGGGCCAGAGCGCCCCCGTGTACACCAGCGCTTCCGCTTCACCGAGGTGAGCGGCGTCGTGGCCGATCGAGATCGTTGCACCCGCTGCGTTCAGCGATGCGGTGTTTGCGTTCGCGGCCTTGTCGGAACCGGTGACCGTAATTCCGGCATCCAAAAACATCTGGGCGATGCCGCTCATACCCGCGCCACCGACACCAACGAAGTGCGCCGAACGCAATGGTCCGGGCAACGGCATAGACAAGTCGGGAAAGATCATGATGTCAATGGTAGATCGCGGCCGAGGGCCAGATCGACGAGTTCAAGCATCCGGTCGGTTCCGTCGAGTGAACCAACGCTCGAGGCGCGGGCAGCCATGTCCGCAATAAGGGCACGTTTGCGCAGCATCGGAACGAGTTCGGAACTGACCCATTGGGGCACGAATCGGGAATCCGTGACGAGCACTGCGGCTCCGGCCTCTACTGCTGTACGAGCGTTGTATTTCTGCTCGCCATTGCCGACAGGGTACGGAACGTAAATCGCGGGGACGCCGAGCCCGGTGAGTTCGGCGACAGTTGATGTACCCGCCCGCGCAATCGCAAGATCGGCCGCCGCGAGGGCGAGCTCCATGCGGTCGCAGTATTTGACCACGATGTAGCCAGGGAGTTGCTGATCATCGACAGCGTCTCGGTACTCCCCCGTAATGTGAAGCACTTGCCAGCCCGCGCCCAAAATGCGCGTGATCGACGCGGAAATAGTGTCGTTGATGCGTTTCGCTCCCGAGGAACCACCCGTCACCAAGAGGGTTGGCTTCTTGGGATCAAGGCCGAAAAAGGCATCCGCCTCGGTGCGCGCCGCAAAGCGGTCGAGATTCTCAATTTCGGCTCGCAGCGGCATCCCGACGACGACGCCCCCACGAATCGGAGTGCGGTCGAAGGCTGTGCCCACAAACTTCGTAAAGAAAGAGCCGAGACGGTTCGCGATGCCCGGGCGACTATTGGCCTCATGGATGACGAGAGGAACCCCCGCCTTTCGCGCACCCAAATAGGCCGGCGCCGCAACGTAGCCACCGAACCCGACGACCACATCCACGCCGCGCTCGGTAATGATCGAGACGACCTCGTCGATAGTGGCGCGCAGCCGAGCCGGAAACTTTAGTGCAGCGCGGTTTGGCCGACGCGGAAACGGAAGCTTCGCGATCGTGAGAAGCTCAAAGCCGCGGGCCGGGACCAAGCGGGCCTCTAGCCCCTCCTTCGTGCCCAGAATCAACACCTCAGAGTCGGGTTCGCGCAGGCGAATCCGTTCGGCTACTGCGAGCAAAGGATTAACGTGGCCGGCGGTACCCCCACCGGCAAGGAGGTAAGTAGTCATCGGCGTCCTCGTGCTCGATTAGCCGCCAGCATGCGGGAACGGTCAGCTGCAGTTTGAGCAGGAGCAGCAGCGGGGGTCGCGGCACTCGGGGCCGCCGTAGGAGCACTCGCCGGCCCCGAAGGCCGAGGCGCAGCGGAGGCCGCCTTGTGGTCAGACCTCGCGAACGACAGCACAATTCCGATAGCCAGCAGCGTCGCGATGAGCGCAGAGCCACCCGTGGATATCAAGGGCAACGGAACTCCAAGAACGGGAAGAACTCCCAACACCACCGCAAAGTTGACGAAAGCCTGACCGACCGTCCACACCATAACGCCCGCAGTCGCGATGCGAACGAAGCTGTCGTTGGTGGTGCGGATAATGCGGATAAAGGCAACTGCCAGCACGACGAACAAGAGCAGAACGACGATCGCGCCAATAAGCCCGAGTTCCTCGCCGATGATCGCGAAAATATAGTCGTTGTCGGCGTGAGGCAACCATCCGCGCTTGGCAACCGAGTTGCCAAGCCCGCGACCAAAGAGACCGCCGCCCGCGAGAGCCCAATTCGCGTGATCGATTTGCCAGCACGAATCCTGATAGTCGAGCTCGGTGCATCCGTTCAACCAGATATCAATTCGCGAGGTACGAGAACTACTAGTGGTGGCGAACAGCAGCGCCCCGACAACAACGGCAAGGACACCGATCGACAGGAACTTCAGCCGCACACCGGCGAAGAAAAGGCACGCGAAGACGATGAGAAGCATGATGGATGCTGTTCCCAAGTCATTACCGATAAGCACGAACCCGATAGCGGCGCCGGCAACCGGCACAACAGGCAGCACTACCTGACGCCACTCACTCAGCACGTCTTGCTTGGTCGAGAGCACCCAGGCCACCCAGATGATCACGGCGACCTTCACGAACTCAGACGGTTGTGCGCTGAACGATCCGATTTGAATCCAGTTTCGGTTACCTCCGTACTCCAAACCGATACCGGGGACGAAGACGAGAAGCTGCAAGACCGCGCCAAGCACAAGCCCAGGGAACGCCCACCGCTTCCAGAATCTCGTCGGCGCGCGTGACGCAATGAGCATCAGCGGGATGCCCAAAAGAGCGAACAACCCCTGACGCAAGAAGCTGCCGAAGAATCCTTGATCGGCGGCGTAGGACTCCACCGATGACGATGAGAGCACCATCACGAGCCCGAAGATTACGAGGAAGAGCGTTGTTCCCAAGAGCAGGAAAAAGTTGCTCGATTCTCCCGAAAAAATGCGTTTTACCGGCACGCGAGCTGCGACAGGCTCCTGCTGCTTCGGAGATGCGTCCGCGGATGCGGCGGCAGGTTGCGAGGCTTTCGGCCCGTTGGTCGGCCCGCTACTCGGCCGCTGGGGTCGGTGTGGTCGCTGAGGAGGCGTCATCGTCGTTCCCTCCTACTCGTTCGAGCACTGCTGCTGCGAACTTGTCTCCGCGATCTGCGTAACTCGTGAATTGATCCATGGATGCTGCCGCTGGCGCCAACAAGACGGTGTCGCCTTCGGCAGCGATTCCGTGCGCCATCTCGACAGCACGGGGCATCACGTGATCAGTGTCAGTCGAGTCAACCTCGAAGACCGGAATCTGGGGCGCGTGTCGCTGGAATGCGGCCTGTATTGCCAGCCTGTCGTTACCAATGACAATTGCCGCCTTGAGCCTCGGTGCATGTTTTGCGATCAGCGGTGCGACATCAATGCCCTTGAGCAGGCCGCCCAGAATCCACACCACAGGGTCGGCCGCGGAAAGCGATGCACTCGCGGCGTGCGAATTAGTGGCCTTGGAATCGTTGATCCACGTCACTCCCCCGCTGACGAGCACAACCTGGTTACGGTGGCCATCGATTTCGAAACTAGCTACGCCCTCACGCACTGCTTCGATGCTTACGCCAGCGGCTCGAGTTAGTGCACTCGCCGCGAGAATATTGGCGACCATATGAGGCGCCGCAAGGTTGCGCTGGCGCAGCTCGTCGAGCGTGAAGAGTTCGAGGGCAGCGTTGTGGCGGTCATCGCCGAACGCGCGGTCAGCGAGCAAGTTGCTCACTATCCCGAAGTCGCTGGGACCCGGCGTATCGAGTCCAAAACCGATCGCCCGGCATCCCTCGACCACTTCAGCATTTTCGACCATGGCGAGCGTCTCGGGCACCGCACGATTGTAAACAGCGGCAATCTTGGTGTTGGCGTACACAGTCGCTTTTGCGTGCGCATACGCGTCGCGAGAACCGTGCCAATCGAGGTGGTCGTCGGCAAAATTGAGACAGACACTGGCGAGCGGTGAGATCGCACCAGCGCCCGCTCGCGGCATCCCATGAAGTTGAAAACTCGAGAGCTCAACGACGAGAAAGTCAAAGCCATCGGGGTAACGAATAGCGTCAAGTACCGGGATCCCAATATTGCCGACTGCACCAGCCCGGAAGCCTGCCGTTGTCAGAATGTGGGCGGTCAGCTGAGCCGTGGTCGTTTTGCCGTTGGTGCCTGTGATGGCGATCCATTCGGCAGGCGTGCCTGTTTTGTCGCGCAGACGCCAAGCGAGCTCAATTTCGGTCCACATCGGCACAGCGTTTGTGCGGCACCACTCCACGAGAACGTGATCGAGCGGATAGCCAGGTGACACGATGACGACGTCCGGGGCGTGAGCGGTGAGCGCGGCCAGTTGTTCGTCGGCACTTCCGCCAAGTGCCAGCTCGGCACCGATGACCTGCGTCATTTCAACGCGGTTCGCGGATGCGGCGTCTGCGACCACCAACACGCGAGCCTTGAGTTCGGTGAGGGTGTCAGCCGCCGAGAAGCCGGTTGCACCCAGCCCGAGGACCGCGACGCTCAGTTCGCTCCAGGCCGAGTTCCAGCTGGTGAGTGAGGTGAGATCGCGCACGACTACTGATTGATCCATTCGAGATAGAAGGTTCCGACGCCGGCCGCGACGAAGAGCGCCGCAATCAGCCAGAAACGCACCACAACAGTGACTTCTGCCCAGCCTTTGAGCTCGAAGTGATGATGCAGCGGGCTCATGAGGAAAATACGCCTACCGCCGGTGATCTTGAAGTAAGCCCGTTGCAGAATCACGGAACCGGTGACGATAAGGAAGAGTCCACCGATCAGGATGAGCAGCAGCTCGGTGCGGCTCATGATTGCGAGAGCAGCAAGCGCGCCACCAAGGCCAAGTGAACCGGTGTCGCCCATGAAGACCTGTGCCGGTGACGTGTTCCACCAGAGGAAGCCGATGAGAGCACCAACGATTGCGGCAGCGATGATCGCGAGGTCGAGCGGGTCGCGAACTTCGTAGCACTTGTACAGCACTTCGCGATCAATGGTGGGGTTGCTGCACGACTGATTGTTCTGCCAGAAACCGATCACAATGTACGACGCGATCGCGAAGATCGCTGAGCCGGTCGCGAGACCATCAAGACCATCGGCCACATTCACACCGTTAGACGTGCTGACGATGATGAGAGTCACCCAAATCGCAAAGAGAATCGCGCCGGTAACCACACCAAAAGTGGCGAGGTCGAGCCAGCTGATGTCACGTAGTCCCGAGATCATCGATGATGCTGGTGTGAGTCCGCCAGGATCGGGGAAGTTGAGAGCGAGAGCAGCAAAACCTGCGGCGACGATGACCTGCCCAGCGACCTTTGACCAACCGCCAAGGCCGAGACTGCGCTGCTTGCGAGTCTTCATGAAGTCATCGATAAAGCCGATGATGCCGAGGCCAACCATGAGGTAAATAACCAGGAGGCCCGACAGCGTCACGTCCTCGCTGGCGACCCAGTGTCCGACGAAATAACCGATCGTCGCGCCCAGAATGAAGACGATTCCGCCCATCGTCGGGGTGCCACGCTTAGTGTGATGGCTCTCCGGACCGTCGTCACGAATGAATTGGCCCCACTTGAGGCGCACAAAGAGCTTGATGAAAAGTGGCGTGAGCAGCAGCGTGAAGAAAAGGGAGAAGCCCGCTGCAACAAGAAGCGCGATCATGCGGTCACCCCGGCGATCCGGTCACCCAGGTGCCGCAAGCCAGCAGAGTTCGACGATTTCACTAGCACGACGTCGCCCTCTCGCAGTTCTTCACGCAGCACAGCGTATGCCTCTTCGACGCTATCCACGAGGACCGACTCTCCATCCCACGAACCTTCGAGACCCGCTGCATTGTGGATGTGGCGCGCTTCGTGCCCGACAACAATGAGCTTCTGTACGTTCAATCGCACGATCAGTCGACCGATACGGTCATGCTCGTCGTTCGCATAGTCGCCGAGCTCAGCAAGCTCACCCAGCACCGCGACGGAGCGATTTTCGGGGCCAACGATCTGAACAAGCGTCTTGAGCGCGGCCGCCATCGAGTCAGGACTCGCGTTATAGGCATCATTGATGACGGTGATGCCGCCGGGAGCCTCCAACAGCTCCATCCGCCAGCGTTCCGCGCGCTCGATGGATTCGAGCGCCGCAACCGCACGCGCGGGATCGATGCCCAGAGCGCGTGCTGCCGAAATCGCCGCCAGAGCGTTCGTGACATGGTGTTCGCCGAGAATGCGCAACTGCACCGGAATCGTCGCGCCTCCGACGTGCAACTCAAACGCGGTTCCGTGGACCGTAGCCTGAATGTCGTCAGCCCACACCTCAGCACTCGAGTCGAGCCCGAACAGGGTGACCTTGGCCTCCGTCTGCTGCGCCATGGCTTTGACGCGACCGTCGTCGTTGTTCAAGACGGCAGTCGCGGATGAAGGCAGATGGGAAACCATCTCGGACTTTGCTTGGGCCGTGACTGCGGCATCACCGAATTTGCCAATGTGGGCCAGACCCACCATCAGGACGATGCCGACGTCGGGCGTGACAATCGACTGAAGGCGCGTGATGTCGCCAAGGCCGTCTGCTCCCATCTCAACAACGAGAAACTGAGTGGAATCAGCAACGTTGAGCATGGTGATGGGCGCACCGACATCGTTGTTAAACGAGCCCTGAGGCGCAACAGTTTCACCCACGTGCTCCAGAATCGCGCGCAGCATGTTCTTCGTCGTCGTTTTACCGTTGGAACCGGTCACCGCGACAACTTTGAGATCGCCCTTGCTTCGCACAGAAGCAACGACAGTGCGCGCGAGAGCTTGGAGAGCGGTTACCCCGTCGGCCACAATGATCTGCGGAACGTCAAGGTCGAGTGGTCGTTCGGCGACAACGAGCGTTGCGCCATTCGCTACTGCGGTGGCCGCGAAGAGGTGGCCATCAGTGCTTTCGCCGCGCAGAGCAAAGAAGACAGAGCCCGCAGTGCTGAGGCGGGAGTCAGTCTGCACACTGCTCGCAGGGAGGCGTTGCTGACCGTCGCTGCCATCACGGAGTTCTCCGCCAACAGCGGTGGCAATCTCGGCAATGCTCAGTTCGATCACGTGATGTGCTCCAGGGGTAGGTGACGCGGGGGAAGCTCACCAACGCAGCGGCAGATCCGGTCCCGAAGTGTTTGACGGGGTGACACGGTAGGTGGTGAGGGTTTGGGCCATAATGTCGCGGAAAGTCGAGGCAATGGCGCCGGAATATATGCTATCCGGGATACCGGCCGTCGCGATCACAATGTACTCAGGGTCATCTGCTGGGGCGAGCCCCGCATAGGAAATGACTACGTTACTGCCATAGGCACCGTTCTCGGCAACCTGCGCTGTTCCACTCTTAACGGCGACCCGATAGCCGGGAATCTGAAGATTCGGAGCCGAACCACTAGAGCTGTACACCATCTCCATCATTTGGAGAGTCTGATCAGCAGCCGTCTCGGAAATAACCCGAGTGCCTTCAGTTGACGGCTTATCGGTGACCGTGCCATCAGGCCAGGTGCAGCCCTCAACAAGAACGGGAGGAAGTCGAACACCATCGTTGCCGAGCGCCTGGTACGCGCTCGCCATCTGAATGGATGTCGTGCTGAGACCTTGGCCGAATTGAACGGCGTAGTTCGTACGCGCGTCCCAATCCTTGGCTTCGTAAAGAGTGCCGCTCGATTCACCGTTGAAGCCGATACCGGTTGCTTCACCGAGCCCGAACTTCTGAAGGTAATCATGTCGAGACGCGGCATCGAGAAGATCCGTGTACTGAGCGATGGCTGTATTGGAAGATTCCACAAGTGCTCCCGCGAGAGTCAACTGTTGGTCTTCGTGGTAGAAGGAATCGCTGATCGTTCCGCCGCCGTTGGTCAGCTCTAGCGCGTAGGGCGAGACAACTTGCGTTTGCTGGTTAGCCACCCCCGCATCGATCAGAGAGGCAGCGGTCAGTGCTTTCACGGTCGAACCGGGCTCATAGGGCGTACTGAATGCTCGCGAGCCCAGGGCTCCACGCTCAGCGAGGTCGACGTTGTTGGGGTCCACGGTCGGCCAGTCGCTGACGGCAAGAAGGTGAGCATCACTGACGCGCATCACGACTCCCGTTGCCCACGTAGCGCCGAGCGACTCCGCGGTCTGCGCCATCCGCTGCTGAACGTAGAACTGAAGATCTCGGTCTATCGACAGCGCGAGCGTGCCACCGTCTTGGGGTTCGATCGATTCCACCGCGCTTCCGGGCAACGCGACGCCATCTTCACCACGCGCGTAACTCGCTTCAACGTCTTGACCGGCGAGGCACTCATCGCCTGTCAGCTCGACGCCCGCCTGCGGGCCGTCGGTACCGATGAATCCCACGAGGTTGCCGGCGATTTCGCCGTTCGGGTAACTGCGTTCTGGACTCAGTTCGTAGTAAAGCCACGTGATGCCTAGCTCGCCAACGGTCTGATACTGCTCGAGAGTGATGCCCTTCGCCAAGTACTCGAAGTCTGACTCTGGGTTGTCCAGAATCATGGCGAGCAATTCATCGGGATCTCCCCCAATGATGTCCGTGATCTTCGTCAAGTCCTCAAGCACGACCACAGAAGCGTTCTCACGCAACAGGGTCACCCGTGGTGAGATGACGATATCGAAACGTTCGACGCTGTCAGCGAGAACGGCGCCCTTCGTATCAACGATGTCCCCGCGCGTTCCGTACGTCACCCGAGTCAGGGTTCGTTTGGTATCAGCTTCAGCGTTGAGCGTTTCTGCCTGCACGATCTGAAGGTCGACGAGACGAACCATGAAGACACCCGTCAACACCACGATGGTGAGGATGACAAATGCCACTCGCGCGCGAGTTGAGCGTGGTTTCATCGAGTCTCCCCCAGAAGGTTCATCTCAATCATCGCGTGACAGGTGCCGGAATCGCGTTATTGGAAGGCTGTGGCGCGGCGGTAGCCGAATCCGCAACAGCAGTTCCTGACGTGCTAGCAGCAGTCGTTGCGGCAGCAGTCTCGGCTGCGGCGGCGGCGGCAGCATTTTCCGCACTCACGAGCGGAACATCAGAAAGCAGCGTGTTGCCGACAAGGCCACAGTTGCCACCACATCCGGTGGGATCCGCGCTGCCCGGCAGTCGGAACACCGAACCATCCGAGATGTTCAGCGAATATGGCGTCGTGTTCGGAACCATGCCGAAGCCTGCTGCCTGAGCAGCGAGATTCTGTGACGACGACTGCAACGAGAGCGACTCAAGCAAGCTTTGCTCGGTGCGGATCAGCACCTTCTGCTCGTACTGCAACGAGTCGATCTGGTAGGCACCCTGGGTTACCACGATGCTGAGCAAGAGCTGCGCCGCAAGAATCACGAACAGGCTGCCAACGGTCACCACGGCGTAGAGCATGCGCGGTCGAGCTTTGCGCTGTGCCTTCGTCGTAACGATCTCGATGTGAGACGGGCGTTCCGTGGGCTTGTAAAGTGGCTGTGGCTGCGCATAAGCGAGGTTGGTGCTCATGAGATGACTCGCATTCGTTCTATTGCTCGCAGTCGTACGGGCTTTGCTCGAGGGTTAAGGGCTTGTTCTGCTTCGCTCGCTTGCTCAGATCCACGAACAAGGAGTTTGAGCTCCGGCTTGTGCTCCGGAAGTTCAACCGGAAGCCCTGCCGGCGCAGTGGACTTGGAGCGGCGCTGTAGCTCACGCTTGACGATGCGGTCTTCCAGCGACTGATAGGCCAGCACGACCATTCGTCCGCCGAGGGCGAGCGAGTCGACGGCAGCGGGAATCGCCCGCTCGAGCACCGAAAGCTCTTGATTGACTTCGATTCGCAGCGCCTGGAACACGCGCTTTGCGGGATGTCCCGCACGCTGTGCTGCCGCCGGCGTAGCCGCAATGACCAGTTCCACCAGTTGAGCGGATGTCGTCAAGGGCTGCTGCTCACGAAACTGGACGATGCGGCTGGCGAAACGCGGCGCTAGCTTCTCGTCGCCATACGCGTAAAAGATGCGGCGAAGTTCGAGCTCGCTGTACGTTGCGAGGATGTGCTCGGCCGTGACCGGCGTCGAGGCATCCATCCGCATGTCTAGCGGAGCGTCTTGAGAATAGGAAAACCCGCGCTCAACACGGTCGAGTTGGAGTGAGGAGACTCCGAGGTCGAAGAAGATGCCCTCGACTGACGAGATTCCCAACGTAGCGAGTGCCTGCGGAATTTCGTCGTAGACAGCATGAACAAAGTGCGTGCGGCTAGCGAAAGGCTCAAGCCGGCGTCGAGCGATAGCAAGAGCGTCCTCGTCTCTGTCGATGCCCACGAGCGTGAGGTCCGGGAAACGCTGCAGGAAAGCCTCCGCGTGCCCGGCCATGCCGAGGGTGCCGTCAACAAGAACGGCTCCAGGAGCGTTCAGCGCCGGCGCGAGCAACTCAATCGAGCGCTCAAGGAGTACTGGGGTGTGGATGGTGTTGTCAGCCATGGCGTAAGGGCCTAGTTCTTGGATGCTGATCCCCATCCGATTCGACCTGATATCGGGGAAGAAAATCAGGGCGTTCGGCTGGGAGTCAGCGTCGAAGAGCTAGAAGAGTCCCGGAATCACCTCCTCGGTGGTGTTGACGAAATCGGCCTCGGTGGCCTCGTAGTAGTTGTTCCAGGCTTCGGTGTCCCAGATTTCAGCGCGGTTACCCGCACCGATCACAGTCAGGTCTCGCCCTAATCCGGCGTACTCACGTAGCCCAGCGGGGATCGTTACCCGGTGCTGCTTGTCAGGCGTCTCTTGGTTTGCACCAGAAAGAAAGAGACGCAAAAAATCGCGCCCCTGCTTGCTCGTGACAGGCGCCTTGCGAATCGCCTCGTGCATTACTTCGAACTCGCGCTGGCTGAAGACGTAGAGGCAACGTTCTTGGCCACGAGTCACCACGACGCCGGACGCGAGCTCCTCGCGAAACTTCGCCGGAAGGATGATGCGGCCCTTGTCGTCGAGCTTGGGGGCGTAGGTGCCTAGAAACACGGCGCCCTCCCCTCAATCTCCGGCCCGGATTCTGGTTGCCTCCACTTTACTCCACTTTCAACCACATATCTAAGGTTTTCGCGCACATTGCGTAAAAGTTATCCACAGAGGCCAGTGAATACAAGGAAACTAGGGGTGGAGGAAAATGGAGCAAAATCGACCGAATACACGTTTCCAACCCCGTTCTGGGCACAAAAAAAGGACCAGCCCGAAGGCTGGTCCTTGAAAGTGGAGAAGGTTGGAGTTAGCTATTGCCGTCCTGGCGGCGATCCCAACGCTGGTTGATTGTGTCCATAAATGACGTGCCGCGCTTGGCGGAGCGGCCCGATGAAGCCGACGACGGCTCCGGTACTTCGTGGTCGTCTCCGGCACGAGGAGGCGCCACGAAAAGCAGAACACCAACGAACATGACGACGAACCCAAGCACGCCCACGAGAGGCTGCTGAATGATCACGCCTGTCAACAATGCAATGATTCCAGCGACCCCGACTAGGACGCCAACAACCATCATTCGATAGTTGGGCTTGCCTTTGCGAGGGCTGACTGCGCTGACGAAATCGGCGTCGTTTTGATAGAGGCTGCGCTCCATCTCATCGAGGGCCCGCTGCTCTTGCTCTGAAAGCGGCATTCCGTTCCCCTCTCTCTGGGATTTACGGCTAGGTCTCTATAGTACGCCCCCATTCACTAGGTAGGCTAGACGAGTGCCTGAGAGTAACCAGTTAGTTGACCTTGTCCAGCTGAAAATCGATGAATTTCTCGCCGAGAAGCGCAATGAGCTTGACGCAATCGCCCCCGAGTTGACCGCCCTCACCGACGTTGGTAGCGCGCTCTTGTCTGGCGGCAAGCGTTTTCGGGCGCTCTTTTGCTACTGGGGATGGCAGGCAGTCGCCGGGCTCGCCTCGTCTGATGACCCGTTTGCTGAGAACTCCGTGAGTAAAGACCTCACGGGCGTATTGCTGTCAGCCTCCGCCCTCGAGCTCTTCCACGCCGCAGCGCTCGTTCACGACGACATCATGGATCGCTCCGACACCCGCCGCGGTGCGCCTTCAGCCCATCGTCGCTTCGAGAAGATGCACCTCGACGGCGGATGGAGCGGCAACGCCGAGGCGTATGGAGAGTCATCCGCTCTCCTGCTCGGTGATCTACTCCTGGGCTGGAGCGACGAGCTCTTGGGCCGTGGGATCGCGACACTCCCCCGCCCTTCGGCTTTGGCCGCGCGTAAGGAATTCATGACGATGCGCACGGAGGTCATGGCCGGGCAGTTCCTGGACATCCATGATGAAAGCGCATGGGCAAGCTACCCCGAGTCAGAAGCCCTTGACCGTGCGCAGCGCGTCTTGATCTACAAGTCTGCGAAGTACAGCGTTGAGGCCCCCCTTGCGCTTGGCGCCAGCCTGGGCGCCGGCACTGACGAACAAATGGCAACGCTTCGCGCCTTCGGTTTACCTCTCGGTGTTGCTTTCCAGCTGCGCGACGACGTGCTAGGTGTTTTCGGTGACCCGGAAGTGACGGGCAAGCCCGCCGGCGACGATCTTCGTGAAGGCAAGCGCACCGCCATCATCGCAATCGCTCGCGAAAAGCTCTCGAAGAGCGCCAACGCCATTCTTGACGAGCTGCTGGGTGACCCCGATCTCAGCGATGAGCAAGTGAACATGATTCGTTCGACGCTCGAAGAGTCGGGCGCCGTCACGAAGGTGGAGAAGGCGATCTCGCGCAATCTCGAACGTGCGTGTGAGGCAATCGAGAACGCGGACCTTGCACCGACAGCGCGCGCACGCCTACTCGAGCTGGCCGAAGCGGCGACCACGAGATCGTTCTAGCTGCGCTGGTGCGCAAGCGCACCAGCGCAGCTAGCGAGCCAGCGCAGCTAGCGAGCCAGCGCAGCTAGCGAGCCAGCGCGCTTCGAAGTTTAGAAGCCGAGGGCCTGAGCGACGCGGCGAACTTCGGCCTTGCGGCCAGCCCGGAGCGCTTCAACGGGTGAGACGCCCAAACTCGGCTCGCTAGAAAGCAACCAGTTCATTGACTCATCGGGCGAGAAGCCCGCGTCAGAAAGCACGACAACGGTTCCCCTGAGTTCGCGCAGCGGCGCTCCGTCGACGATGAACACGTCGGGAACCTGCCACACTCCATCGATTTTGCTCGCGAGGAGAGCGCTTTCTTCAATGAGGCGACGCACTTGGCTCACCTTGAGCCCGAGAAGCTCGGTGAGGTCTGGAACAGTAAGCCAGTTGATGGTGGGTGATTCAGTCACACCTTAAGACTGCCACGACACTGGAGTTAAACCTGACAGTTCGCACGGCATACCCAGAATATTCATTAGTGAACTTAGGTAACACCAGTCACATCAGCAACACCAGCCACAATGGTTGACACTAATAAGCTTCTGTGACAGCGTTGAGCCGGTGATCTCAGTGATCGCATGTACCTTCTCGGGGCCGGGAGCAGGAAGAACGCTATGACACACTTCATGATGGACGACACAGACAGCATTGCTGCGACCGTTTTTGCCGGGCTAGTGCCCGCACACGCAGTCGACACGCCTGATCGCGCTCGACGGATCGCCCAGCAGCGCTCCCGCATGAACCGCAGCGTCATGAACACGGTTCCTGTTCTCCTGGTTGGGTCCCTTGCCGCTGCGACCTTCAACCTCACCGGGCCCGTCGAACCGGTCAACGCCAAGACGCCTGATGACCCCCGGCTCTCCACTGAACGTGCCACCAAGCCTTCACGTGTGACGACTCCCACGATCAGCGAGGCTTCGACAACGATCATCGGCCCCGCTCCGGCGAGCTACCGCGTTGCCGAAGGCGACACCGTCAGCGACATCGCTTCTCGCTATGGCCTCTCTACAGCATCCGTTCTGGCGCTGAATGGGTTGAGCTGGTCGTCAATGATCTTTCCCGGCCAGGAACTCAAGCTGACCAAGGATGTCGTCAACACCGTTCCCAGCGTGAACCACGTCAAGACCACCAATGGTCAGTACACAATCGTCGCTGGTGACACGATCAGCGGCATCTCCCACAAATTTGGCGTCTCGACGACCTCGGTGATGTCGGCAAATGGCCTCGGCTGGTCGAGCATCATCTACCCGGGTCAATTGCTGATTATTCCCGGAAACTTGAGCTCTCCCTCGCAAGAAACCGAAGAATACGATTTCACTGCGGATGAGGACGACGCCCCGAGCGACAGCGCTTCTTCTGCAGAGAGCGAGGATGCCGCAGCGGATGTCGTTGAGGCTCCAACCGAAGTCGTGGTTGAAGCGCCGGCCCCGGTTGTTGAACCTGAGCCAGCACCGGTAGCCGAAACTGCTCCTGCTCCCGTCGAAGGAAGCACCTACCTCGTTGTTTCTGGAGACACCGTATCGTCGATCGCATCACGCGTCGGCATCTCGACTCAAGCGTTACTCGACGCGAACGGTCTGACATCGTCAACCGTTATCTACATCGGCGACACGCTGACGATTCCCTCATCGAGTTCTGTGCCGGCCAGCACAGGTGGAAGTGTCACCTATCTCAACTCAGAGATGCGTGCGAACGCCCAAGTAATCATTCAAGTCGGTCGTGATCTTGGCGTCTCCGACTATGGCATCACTATTGCCCTCGCGACTGCGATGCAAGAGTCGAGCCTACGCAACCTCACCTGGGGCGATCGCGACTCTGTTGGGCTCTTCCAGCAGCGCCCGAGCTCAGGCTGGGGAACTGTCAGCCAACTCACGACACCTTCCTATGCTGCGAAACTATTTTACGGCGGACCGAGCAACCCAAATAAGGGAATCACGCGCGGATTGCTGGAGATCTCAGGCTGGCAGAACATGAGCGTGACGAAAGCGGCACAGGCCGTGCAGATCTCAGCTCACCCAGATGCTTACGCAAAATGGGAGACTTCCGCCCGATCTTGGCTAGAACAGCTCGGCTAAGAGCCAGAACAGCCGTGTCTAGCGGCACTCTCGAAGCTCAGAACTTTAGACTCTGAAGGTGAATGCGAACTCTACTGATCCGATGATCGGCCGTCTGCTCGACGGTCGGTATCAGATTCGTTCGCGGATCGCGCGCGGCGGCATGGCAACCGTGTACCTTGCCACTGACCAACGTCTCGAGCGCAAAGTCGCCATCAAGGTAATGCACGGTCACCTTGCTGACGACAGTAAGTTCAAGGAACGCTTCGTTCAAGAGGCTCGATCCTCAGCGCGGCTAGCCCACCCCAACGTCGTCAACGTCTTCGATCAAGGTCAAGACAGCGATATGGCCTACTTGGTGATGGAATACCTGCCTGGCATCACGCTGCGCGACCTGCTGCTCGAACACCGCATCCTCACTACCGAGCAGACGCTCGACATTATGGAAGCCGTGCTCGCCGGCCTCGCCGCCGCCCACAAAGCTGGCATCGTTCACCGCGACCTCAAACCAGAGAACGTCTTGCTCGCCGACGACGGCCGCATCAAGATCGCTGACTTCGGACTAGCGCGCGCCGCTAGCGCCAACACCGCCACCGGCGCCTCATTGCTCGGCACAATCGCGTATCTCTCCCCCGAACTTGTGACTCGTGGACTGGCAGACACCCGCAGCGACATCTACGCCGTCGGCATCATGATGTACGAAATGCTCGTAGGCGAGCAGCCATTCAAAGGCGAGCAGCCCATGCAGATCGCTTACCAGCACGCCAATGACGCCGTGCCGAGCCCGAGTTCACGCAACCACCTGGTGCCCGCCGAACTCGACGACCTCGTACTGTGGGCTACCGCGCGCGAGCCGGACGACCGCCCCAAAGACGCACGCGTGCTGCTCGACCAGCTGTACCAAACGCACAGCTCGCTCATGACCGCCCTGCCGCCCACGGCATCCACCGCAGTACAGCGAACGATGGTGCTCCCGAGCGCGCCGGCGGAAGAACCACAGAACTCGACGGCAGACACCCAGGTGTTCGGCGCAGAACTTCAGCAGGTTGCAGCTCCGGCTCCTACCCAAGTGTCCGAGAACACCACCACCCTGTCGACACGTGCCACGAAACGAAAGTCACGCGGCTGGTGGCTGCTCATCCTCATCGTTCTACTCGTCGGCGGTGCAGCCGGTGCTGGCTGGTACTTCGGGGCTGGCCCAGGCTCACAAGTCACGATTCCTGACAGCATCCGCAACGCAACGCCTGAAGAAGCCCAAGCAATCTTGGAAGATCTCGGACTTGTTGTCAGTGATGAACTTGGCGAAACCTTCGACCCCGTGGTCGCGGTCGATCTTGTGGCGAACTCAGCCCCAGAAGTAGGTGCGAGTGTGCCGAATGGCTCTCCCGTGCAGCTACTGATCTCGCAAGGTCCGCGCCCGCTCGCTGTGCCTGACTTCGCTGGAATGACGGAAGAAGAAGCGCGCGCTGCTATCGAAGCAGCCCCCTTCACTCTCGTAGAGCCCATCATCAAACAGTTCGACAGCGATATCGCCGCGGGCCTAGTCGTTGATGTACTTGGTGCAGACTCCGCATCAATTCTCGGAGCCGAAAACTACGGTGAGCTTCAAGACGTAACCCTCGTCATCTCCGCAGGCTCGCTGCCCGATGTCACGTGCTCTACCGTCGACGAAGCAACGCAGACCCTTGCCGGCGTCGGGCTGAACGCGGAGACCGGCATCGAAGTGTTTAGCGATTGCCAAGAAGGCAGCGTCGTAGCCATCGACTCAGAAAAGAATGCGGAGGGTGTTCCCCGCACATTCCGCGAAGGCGACACTGCGACTCTCATCACCTCGAAGGGCCCTGACCTCGTGCAGGTTCCCGACGTTTCCGGAGAGACAATCAACGGTGCCATCGCAGAGCTCGAGGAACTCGACTTCATCGTCAACGTCGAGACCGACCTGCCTCAGGGGTTCTGGGGTTCCGGCCTCGCCATAGTTTCCGGCACTGACCCGTCGGCGGGCGAGGCGATCAAGCGCGGCTCTGAAGTCACCGTTTACGGTCCGCAGATCTAGCTAAGGTTCCCGCCACTGCGCCAAGTGGGCTGTGGCTCGCTACACCACGAAAAACGCCCGCCACCCGTGACGCTCTCCTGAGAGAGTGTGGGGATGGCGGGCGTTTTCAGTGATGCTAGAAAGCGCGAAGCTCCTCGGCTACCAAGAAAGCGAGTTCAAGCGACTGCATGTGGTTGAGTCGCGGGTCACACAGCGACTCGTAGCGAGTTGCGAGAGTAGCCTCATCGATCTGCTCCGAACCGCCCAGGCACTCCGTGACATCGTCGCCGGTGAGCTCAATGTGGATACCGCCGGGGTAGGTTCCCGCAGCGCGGTGCGACTCAAAGAAGCCCTTGACCTCATCAACAACATCGTCAAAGCGACGTGTCTTGTAGCCAGTGGGTGTGGTGAGCCCGTTGCCGTGCATCGGGTCGGTGATCCACAGCGGCGTCGCGTCCATCTCCTTGATGGCCTCAAGCAGCGGCGGAAGCGCATCGCGAACCTTGCCAGCACCCATGCGGGTAATGAAGGTCAGACGGCCGGGCTCGCGCTCAGGGTCAAGCTTGTCGATGAGCTGCTTCATGGTCTCGGGCGTCGTAGTCGGACCGAGCTTGACGCCGATCGGGTTACGCAGTCGCGAGAAGTAGTCAATGTGAGCACCATCGAGGTCGCGCGTGCGCTCCCCGATCCACAAGAAGTGGGCGCTCGTGTTGTACGGCGTGCCAGTGCGCGAATCAATGCGCGTCATCGGACGCTCGTAGTCCATGAGGAGGCCCTCGTGACTCGAGTAGAACTCGGTGCGCTTGAGCTCATCGAAGTCAGCGCCTGCCGCCTCCATGAAGCGCACAGCCTTGTCGATCTCTTTAGCGAGACTTTCGTACTGGCGATTCGCCGGGTTAGCAGCGAAGCCCTTGTTCCACGAGTGCACCTGGCGAAGGTCAGCAAAGCCACCCTGCGTGAACGCACGGATAAGGTTCAGCGTCGAGGCTGCCGTGTGGTAACCCTCAACCAGACGGGCGGGGTCAGCAGTGCGAGACTCCGGCGTGAAGTCGTAACCATTGACGATGTCGCCGCGGTAGGCCGGCAACGTCACGTCGCCGCGCGTCTCAGAATCACTCGAGCGAGGCTTAGCAAACTGGCCAGCCATGCGGCCCATCTTCACGATGGGCTTCGAAGCGCCATACGTGAGGACAACAGCCATCTGCAGAATCGTTTTAACACGATCGCTGATCTGCTGCGCGGTCGCGCCTGCGAAAGTCTCGGCGCAGTCACCGCCTTGCAGCAAGAACGCCTCACCCTGAGCGGCGCGCGCGAGACGCGTACGCAGACGATCTACTTCGCCCGCGAAAACGAGGGGCGGCAGCGACGCAATCTTGCTGGAGGCTTCGCCTACGGCGTCGGCATCCGGCCATTGCGGCTGCTGCTTGATGGGGAGGGTGCGCCAGTTGTCTAGCCCCGCAAGCACGGCGGGATCAGCGAGCACGACTGGTTCTGACGGGTCGACCACGAGGAGTTTCCTTCATACAATTACTGCGAAAATGAACGGGTTTGTGACCCACTACGAGCCTACCGGCACAAGTGGGTGCTGAGTGTCACCGTTACGGCACCGCTCCACGGCGAGGTGTTGCAGCGCATAACCGACCGGCTGCTACCGACGAGCGGCGCGATCCTTCACTGATGTTGCGTAGACATCGACGTACTCTTGACCGCTGATGCGGTTGAGTTCATACATGATCTCGTCAGTAATCGAACGAAGGATGAACCGGTCACCCTCCATCCCTTCGAAACGGCTGAAGTCGAGGGGCTCACCGAACACAATTCCGATGCGGCCCATACGAGGGATCTTCGTGCCGATCGGCATCACTTTTTCGGTGTCGATCATGGCGACGGGAACAACAGGCACGTGGCCTTCAAGAATCATGCGTGCGACGCCGGTGCGGCCGCGATACATCTTTCCGTCGGGGCTGCGCGTTCCCTCGGGATAGATGCCGAGCACCTCTCCGCGAGCCAAAACGGCCAAGCCCGTGTTCAAGGATGCTTCCGATGCTTTTCCACCGGAACGGTCGATCGGCAACATGCCCGTGCCATTGAAGAAGGCACGCGAGAGCCAGCCCTTGATGCCACGGCCAGTGAAATAGTCACTCTTGGCGAGAAAGAAGATGCGGCGGTCCATGATGAGCGGCAAGAACACCGAGTCGATGAACGACAGATGATTGCTAGCCAGAATGACGCCACCCTTGCGCGGGACGTTCTCCAGACCGGAAACCCACGGACGGAAGACGGTCTTCAAAATGGGACCGGCAACCAGATTCTTCATAAACCAATAGAACATGGCACCTCAATTCCTCGTCGCGGGACTCCCCACTCTACCGTTTGCCGGAACGTACCCCACAAACAGGTGCAAATTTTCTCCCGCGCCAATGCGCACGTGGTTAGGCGTGCCTGACCTCGCTAGAGTGGAGTAGACCACCTACCGGTGCCAAAGGAGTTGCCGTGAAACAGTTTGATGTACCAGCCCTAGTTGAGGCTGACCCGGAAGCAAACGCCACCGATCTTTTGATGGATCGCGTTGCGGCCACACCCAATAACGCGTTGTTCTCGCTCCCCACCGCCAATGGCGGCTGGAGCGATGTGACTTCGTCAGAGTTTCTTACCCAAGTGAAAGCCCTGGCCAAGGGACTCGTCGCTGCTGGCATTGAGCCCGGCGACAAAATTGGCCTCATGTGCAAGACCCGCTATGAGTGGACGCTCATTGACTTCGCGACTTGGTTTGCGGGCGCAGTGCTCGTGCCAATTTACGAGACCAGCTCGCCCAGCCAGATTCTGTGGAACATCACGGACTCCGGCGCAACAGGGATGATCACGGAAACGCCCGATCACTTCGCGCGCTTCGACGAGATTCGTGCCGACGTGCCGGACATCGCCAATCTGTGGCAGATCGATTTGGGAGACCTCGACAAACTCGCCAAGTCGGGTACCGACGTTAGTGACGACGAGATCGAACGTCGCCGCAATCTGGCCAAGGGCTCCGATCTCGCGACGCTGATCTACACCTCGGGAACTACTGGAAAGCCCAAGGGCTGCATCATCACGCACTCCAACTTTGTTGAGCTGTGCCGCAACTCGCAAAAGGCGATCCCCGAGGTCGTCAACCCCGATTCGAGCACGCTGCTCTTTATTACGACAGCGCACATCTTTGCTCGCTTCATCTCGATCCTCTGCGTCCACGGCGGCGTCAAGGTCGGCCACCAGCCTGACACCAAGTTGCTGCTGCCCTCGATGGCGTCGTTCAAGCCGACGTTCCTCCTGGCTGTGCCGCGGGTATTCGAAAAGGTCTACAACTCTTCCGAGCAGAAGGCCGAAGCTGGCGGCAAGGGCAAGATCTTCCGCAAGGCTGCCGATGTCGCGATCGCACACTCGAAGGCACTCGATGAGGGACACGTGCCTCTGGGTCTCAAGATCCAATTCGCTGTCTTCGACCGTCTCGTGCTCTCCAAGATTCGCGCAGCACTCGGCGGGCGCGTCAAGTACGCGGTCTCCGGATCCGCGCCTCTCGGATTGCGTCTCGGTCACTTCTACCGCAGCCTCGGCCTCACGATCCTCGAGGGTTATGGGCTCACCGAGACCACCGCGCCGATTTCGGTGAACAAGCCGTCGAACTTCAAAATCGGCAAGGTCGGCCCGCCGCTCCCCGGCGTTTCGGTGCGGATTGCCGAAGACGGCGAGATTCAGGCCAAGGGCGTGTGCGTCTTCGAGGGGTACTGGAACAACCAGGCTGCCACCGACGACGTCTTTGAAGACGGCTGGTTCAAGACCGGAGACATCGGTCAGTTCGACGAAGATGGATACCTCGAGATCACCGGTCGCAAGAAGGAAATCATTGTGACCGCCGGAGGTAAGAACGTTGCTCCCGCAGCACTCGAAGACCCCATCCGCGCAAACCCGATCATCGGCCAGGTAATCGTCGTGGGTGAACAGCGTCCGTTCATTTCGGCCCTTGTCACTCTTGATGAAGAAATGCTGCCCGTGTGGCTCGCCAACAATGGGCTCGACGCAACCTGGACGTTGGAGCAGGCGGCGAAAAATCCCGCCGTCCTCGCCGAAGTCCAGCGTGCGATCGACGTGGGAAACTCCCGCGTCTCTCGTGCCGAGTCGATTCGTAAGTTCCACATCCTCGATGCGGACCTCACCGAGGAGAGCGGTCACCTGACGCCCAAGATGAGCATCAAGCGCAATGTGATTCTGGCTGACTTCGCCGATGTGATCGAGTCACTGTACTCAAACTCGCCGGCGACAGAAGGAATCTCACTGAAGTAGCACGACAAACGTTGAAGGCCCCGTCATACGCAAGTATGGCGGGGCCTTTGTCGCGTAGATCCCCCACAGCATGCGCTAGCGGGCGCACTCGATTACACGCCCTTTCTCGAAGCGAGAGGGCGCGTGACGCGGGCGAGGTTTAGTACCAGGGTGCCTGACGGATGGCGCGCATCGCTTCGCGCTTAGCCTCAGGTTCGAGGCCCTCGATATACAAATGGCCATCGAGATGATCGGTCTCGTGTTGCAGCGCCTGAGCCATAAGCCCTTCGCCGCTGAGCTCAACAGGCTCGCCCGCGAGATTGACTCCGGTCACTCTGGCGAAGGGATAGCGGCGACGCAGGAAATAGAACCCGGGCACAGACAAGCAGCCCTCATCCACCAGCTCCGACTCCCCCGAGACTTCGGCAAGCACCGGGTTGATGATGTAGCCGATATCGCGATCGATGTTGTAGCTGAATGCACGCAAGCCGACGCCGATTTGGTTAGCGGCGAGCCCGGCGCGGCCGGGCAGCTTGACCGTCTCAATGAGGTCGTCGATGAGCGCAGCGGCACGGGCATCACCGATAACAATGGGATCGCATGCTGAGCGAAGGACGGGATCGCCAAACAGGCGAATCTCACGAACAGCCATAGTGTCAGTTAGCCCGAACTGCGGGAAGACCGTCCATGACAACCGCCGCGAGTTCGCGAGCAGCAGCCTTGGTCAACCGGTTGAGGTCACGGTAGTGAACGACCGATCCCGTAGCCAAGCTGGGGTCGTAGGGCACGCGAACGATCTCACGAACGCGCGACTTGAAGTGAGCCTCGATCTCCTCAAGCTTCACCAAGTTGGTGCCCTGAGTGGCGGTGTTGATAGCCACGACAGCGTTCTTGACGAGATCTTCGTGCCCATTGGATTCGAGCCACGTGAGAGTCTCTGATGCGAGACGCGCTTCGTCGACGCTGCCACCGGAAACGATGACAATCGAGTCAGCACGCTGCAGCGTTGCCCGCATAACCGAGTGAACAATTCCGGTTCCACAGTCAGTGATGGCGACCGAATAGAAACGTTCGGCCATATCGGCAACGACGTTGTAGTCGTTTTCGTCAAACGCCTCTGACACGTGCGGGTCAGTGTCGGAGGCCAACACGTCGAGACGAGTCTCGTCACGAGACACCACTGTTTGGAATTCGCTAAACGTGTGGAGCGACTCCGCACGCATCACGACATCGCGAACCGTTGCACGGGTTTGCTTATCGATTCGCTCGGCAAGCGTTCCGCGGTCGGGGTTGGCGTCGATCGCAATAATGCGGTCCTCGCGGGTATCTGCCAACGCCATTCCAAGAAGGGCTGTGATGGTGGTCTTACCCACCCCGCCCTTGCGGGTGAGAACAGGGACGAAACGCGTTCCACCGACGAAAGTCTTGGTAACACGAGCCTCAAGAGCCTTGCGCTCTTTCACGCGGTACGAATCGCCGAGGTTCACAAGATGGAACGTCGCAGCGTAAACGAGTTCTTGGAAGAATCCCTCGGGTGCTGCGGTGCGATTCTTCTTGCCAGGCTTGATGAGGCGCTCAGCGGTCAGCATGGTCGCCGTCTCTGGCGTCGTCGCGCGAACCTCGGTGCGCTGGCGACCGCGACGAGTCGTCGGGCGGTCTGCCGGTGGCAGCTCCGGAATAACGGCCACCTCGGGCACGGACTCGGGCGGGATAGTCACGACCGACTCCGGCGCAAACGTAATTGTGGTGGTTGCCATGGTTGCGACATCCACTTGATGAGCGTTGACAGCAACATCGTCGATCGCCACGGCAGCTTCATGCTCGGGCGTCTCGCGAACAGCGACCGGCAGCGAGAGCGTGAACGTCACGTTATCGGGGTTCGGAGCCTGCTCGACTGTCGACTCCTTCGCATCGTGATCGGTCGACGTATCGCGCTCGTCGACGGACGGCTGCACATCAGGTTCATTGCGCTTCGTAGTCACGTATCGATCCCCTCCAGAAAGCAAACACACCACTTTACCGCGTTAACGAGCGAGACGTGACCGATGTGCTTACAACGATCACGTCCCTACCCTACAAACTTCTGCGGATTAGCTGGGTTCGATTTCCACAAGCAAGTCGCCGCCGTCTACCTGCTGCGTCTTCGGAATGGCCAATCGCTTGACCGTTCCGGCAACGGATGCCGTGATTGCGGCTTCCATCTTCATCGCTTCGATCGAAGCCACAGTGTCGCCAACGGCAACGGTTGCGCCCTCTTCTACCTGCAACGTGACGACACCGGAGAACGGTGCCGCGACGTGTCCAGGCTTAGACGCATCAGCCTTCTCAGCCGCGGTCGAGTCGACCTTGATGCTCTGATCGCGAATGAACACCGGACGCAACTGGCCATTAAGGGTCGCCATTACTGTGCGCATACCCTTCTCGTCAGCTTCACCGATCGCTTCGAGACCGACGAACAATTGCACGCCCTTCTCGATCTCGACAACGTGCTCGTGACCCTGCTGGATGCCGTAGAGGTAATCCTTGCTATCGAGGGCCGACAAGTCGCCATAGGTTTCGCGCGCCGTCTCAAAGATCTGGGTGGGCCCAGCGAACAGCAACCGGTTGAGCGCTGAGCGTCGTTCCTGAGGTTCACCATCGAGCGCGGCCTGATCGTCAGCACTGATTTCCTCAATGCCGATCTTGACGTTGCGCCCCTTCAGCACCTTCGAGCGGAAGGGCTCAGGCCAGCCACCGGGCAGTTCGCCCAACTCGCCAGCCATGAAGCCAATCACCGAATCAGGGATGTCGTACTTGTCGGGGTTCTCTTCGAAGTCAGCAGGATCGGCGTGCGCCGCTGCTAGAGCCAGCGCAAGGTCACCGACGACCTTCGACGACGGGGTGACCTTCGGCGGACGGCCGAGCATCTTGTTGGCCGCAGCGTAAAGGTTCTCGATTGTCTCGAACTGGTCAGCGAGACCCAGCGCAATCGCTTGCTGACGCAGGTTCGACAGTTGACCACCAGGAATTTCGTGGTGGTAGACCCGCCCTGTCGGACCGGGAAGGCCCGATTCGAACGGCGCGTAGGCGTGACGCACTGCCTCCCAGTAGGGCTCAAGATCGGAGACGGCGTCAAGCGAGATGCCCGTGTCGCGTTCGGTGTGGGCGAGAGCCGCGACCAAAGCCGACATGGATGGCTGGCTTGTCGTTCCTGCCATGGGAGCGCTCGCGACATCCACTGCGTCTGCGCCGGCACGGGATGCCGCCAGCAGGGTAGCCAGTTGGCCGCCTGCCGTGTCGTGAGTGTGAACGTGCACCGGAGCATCGAAACGCTCACGCAAGGCCGTTACAAGCTTCTCAGCGGCTTCCGCCCGCAAGAGACCAGCCATGTCCTTGATCGCGAGCACATGGGCGCCGCTCTCCATGATCTGGTCGGCAAGCGTGAGGTAGTAGTCGAGCGTGTAGAGATCCTCATTCGGGTCAAGCAAGTCACCCGTGTAGCAGAGGGCAACTTCAGCAACAGCAGTGCCCGTGTTCAGCACAGCATCGATCGCCGGTCGCATCTGCGAAACATCGTTGAGCGCGTCAAAGATGCGGAAGATATCGACACCGGTATCGGCGGCCTCACGTACGAAGGCATCCGTAACTTCGGTCGGATACGGCGTGTAGCCAACCGTATTGCGACCGCGCAACAGCATCTGGATCGCCACGTTCGGCAGAGCTTCGCGCATGGACGCGAGACGCTCCCACGGGTCTTCAGCGAGGAAGCGCAGAGCCACGTCATACGTTGCTCCACCCCATGCTTCGACCGAGAGCAATTCTGGCGTCATACGAGCTACGTGTGGCATTACCGCGACAAGGTCACGAGTACGCACTCGAGTGGCGAGCAACGACTGGTGGGCGTCGCGGAAAGTGGTTTCGGTCACGGCAAGCGACTTCTGCTCGCGGAGAGCCGAGGCGAACCCGGCCGGGCCGAGCTCCAACAAACGCTGACGCGACCCCGCCGGAGCTTCTACCGAAAGATCGACCTCGGGCAGCTTCAATTGCGGGCTGATGATGCCAGCGCCATCGCCATTGGGCTGGTTGACCGTCACATCGGCCAACCACGTGAGGATCTTTGTTCCGCGGTCCTTGGAGCGATGCGAGTTGACGAGCCACGGGCGCTCGTCAATGAACGCGGTGCTCAAATCGCCCGCAATGAACTCGGGGTCATCGAGCACACCCTGAAGGAACGGGATGTTCGTGGTCACTCCGCGAAGGCGGAACTCAGCGAGTCCACGGCGGGCGCGACGCACAGCCGACGCGAAGTCGCGTCCACGGCACGTCATCTTGACGAGCATCGAGTCGAAGTGCGGAGAAATCTGTGAACCAGCAGAAACCGTTCCACCATCCAGACGGATGCCGGCACCGCCAGGCGAGCGGTAGGTCGTGATTTTGCCGGTGTCGGGTCGGAACCCGCTGGCCGGGTCTTCGGTCGTGATGCGGCACTGCAGCGCCGCTCCACGCAGCTTGAGCTCGTCTTGACGCAGCCCCAGCTCGTCGAGGGACTCCCCAAACGCGATTCGCATCTGCGATTGCACGAGGTCAACATCGGTGACTTCTTCGGTCACCGTGTGCTCAACCTGGATGCGCGGGTTCATCTCGATGAAGACGTGCTCGCCCTTGCGCTCCCCCGCCGTGTCGAGCAAGAACTCGACTGTGCCGGCGTTGACGTAGTCAATTGACTTCGCAAAAGCGATCGCATCGCGGTACATCGCTTGACGCGTGTCTTCGTCGAGGTTTGGTGCCGGTGCGATCTCGACAACCTTCTGGTGACGACGTTGAACCGAGCAGTCGCGCTCGAACAAGTGGATGGTGCCGCCATGGGCATCAGCGAGAATTTGGACTTCGATGTGGCGAGGGCGAACAACCGCCTGCTCAACAAACATCGTGGGGTCACCGAAAGCGCTGTCAGCTTCACGCATTGCCTCTTCGAGGGCGCCGCGCAAATCTTCCTTCTTCTCGACACGGCGCATACCGCGCCCTCCGCCGCCGGCTACAGCCTTGGCGAAGACCGGGAAACCAATCTCGTTGGCACCCGCGATGAGTTCATCGAGATCGGTGCTGGCCGGAGTGGACTTGAGAACGGGAACTCCCGCTGCAATTGCGTGTTCCTTGGCCGTGACCTTGTTGCCGGCCATCTCGAGCACCCGGGTTGGCGGTCCGATGAAAGTGATTCCCGCTTCCGCCGCAGCGCGAGCGAGGTCAGGATTCTCCGAGAGAAAGCCGTAACCGGGGTAGATCGCGTCAGCGCCGGATTCTTTGGCGACGCGAATAATCTCCGAAACATCGAGGTATGCGCGGACAGGATGCCCCTCCTCACCGATCTGGTACGCCTCATCAGCTTTCAGACGATGAACCGAATTTCGGTCTTCGTAAGGGAAAACGGCCACAGTTCTTGCCCCGAGCTCGACAGCCGCACGCATTGCGCGGATAGCAATCTCACCTCGGTTGGCAACGAGAATCTTCTTAAACATTCGGTCCTTCCTGACAAAAACCAAGCCTAGAGTGATTGAACTCTGGCAGTTTCCTCAAGGGTGCGCAAAAGTTGGCGGTGTTTTAGGTTTCTTAACAGTAGTGAAGGTATCGTCGTTACTCGTGCACGTACTTAGCGTTAGCTCCCTCAAGGGGGGCGTGGGAAAGACGACCGTCACGCTTGGGCTCGCTTCGGCAGCTTTCGCTCGCGGTCTTCGAACTCTCGTCGTCGACCTTGATCCCCAGTCCGATGTTTCGACCGGAATGGACATTGATGTCGCCGGTCACCTCAATGTGGCTGACGTGCTCGCGTCTCCGAAGGAGAAGATCGTGCGTGCCGCGATCGCGCCGAGTGGCTGGACCAGGGGCCGTCCCGGCAAAGTGGATGTGCTGATCGGTTCACCGTCCGCCATCAACTTCGACGGACCGCACCCCAGCATCCGCGATATTTGGAAGCTTGAAGAAGCCCTTGCCAATGTTGAAGCTGACTACGACCTCGTGCTCATTGACTGTGCACCATCTCTCAACGCGCTCACCCGCACCGCGTGGGCTGCCAGCGATCGTGTAGCGATTGTTACCGAACCCGGCCTGTTCTCCGTTGCGGCTGCCGACCGAGCCCTCCGCGCGATTGAAGAAATCCGCCGCGGACTCTCCCCTCGCCTTCAGCCGCTCGGCCTCATCGTGAACCGACTGCGTTCGCAGTCGCTTGAGCACCAGTTCCGCATCAAAGAACTACGCGACATGTTTGGACCGCTCGTGCTGTCACCACAGCTCCCCGAGCGCACATCGCTTCAGCAGGCACAGGGTGCCGCAAAGCCGCTCCATGTGTGGCCAGGCGAGAGCGCTCAAGAAATGGCACGCTACTTTGACCAGCTCCTTGATCGCGTCATGCGTGCGGCACGCATGGGCGAATACAGCAACGGCCAGTAGCGCACATTCGGCTCCACCGAAGCCGGCGTAAGGCCGCGGCTGTTATAGCGAGCCCAAAGAGGCTCTGGCGAGCGCTGTCTAGGCTCTGGCGAGCGCTGTCTAGGAAGCGCGGGAGGCGCGGCGCTTAGCCAACTCATCCATAGGGTCTTCACCCTTGACCGTGTCGAGGTCGATGAGGCTTGTTTCGACCTCACGCAGGACCTTGCCTACTGCGATGCCAAAGACACCCTGGCCGCGGCTGACGAGGTCAATAACTTCGTCGTTTGACGTGCACAAATAGACACCGGCACCGTCACTCATCAGAGTGGTCTGCGCGAGGTCGTGAATGCCTGACTCACGAAGTTGGTTGACGGCGATACGGATCTGCTGAAGCGAGATTCCCGTGTCGAGAAGGCGCTTAACAAGCTTGAGCACCAAGATGTCGCGAAAGCCATAGAGTCGCTGCGAACCTGACCCTGCCGCGCTGCGGACTGTGGGTTCAACGAGCTGGGTGCGAGCCCAGTAGTCGAGCTGACGATAGCTAATACCGGCCGCACGGGCAGCGACGGCGCCACGGTAGCCAGAGTTGTCGTCGAGGTCTGGCATTCCGTCAGTAAAGAGGAGCCCAAGATCGTAGCGTGACTCTTCGCTACGGTTCACTTCACTCATGGCTTTGCCCCTTTAGTTCTGATTGATCAGCACGAAAACAACGAACCTTCATGTTGAAGTTGACGCTTAGTGTTTCGTGTTACCCCACGGTAGTCACGCGCACTGCCTCTATCAACGACATTCGCAAAAAATCGGCGGCGTGTCGGAATCAGTCGGGTAAAACTGGGCCAACCTCGCGAAACCGCGTTCGGTGCGAGCCGAAAAACGGTCAACAGATCGACCGTACTACGAATCCAACCGGCTGAGTGCGGATCGGATAAGACTGCTTCGAACAATCTCCAACTGGCCCGCAATTTCTCGCGCCATCTCCGCTGCACGAGCACGGCTCGACGCATCCTTGCGACGAGCAACCGGCATAAGAGCACTCTCGATCAGCCCCAGCTCCCGCTCTGCCGCCGCGCGGAAGCCACGAAGGTGTCGCGGCTCAATACCGCTGCGTTGGAGCTCTACAAGCGACTTGAGAACCGCAAGGGCATCTTCACCAAAAACGTCGGAGGCCACAATGAGAGAGGACGAAATAGCATCGCCCAACAGCATGGGGCTGGCGCCGGCTTCGCGGATCAGCTCCTCACGCGTGAGCTTGCGCTCGGCCGACAACATGGATGCGGCAGCAACCGCCCCGCCAGGAAGCTCAGGCGTGCGCCCGGCATCCATCTCTTCTAAATAGCCACGAATGATCTTCAGCGGAAGATAGTGGTCACGCTGCATCGTAAGAACGAAGCGCAAGCGCTCCATGTCTGCCGAAGAAAACTTGCGGTAACCCGAAGCAGTACGCGCCGGGGACACCAACTTGCGCTCTTCAAGAAAGCGCAGTTTTGAGGGAGTTAGATCTGGAAACTCAGGACTGAGCTTGGCAAGAACCTGCCCAATGCTCAGAAGCGCTGGTGCAGGAGTTGAACGCGTTTGACGCGCGACCCCAGCCACTAATTACCAGCCGCCGGCGCAAGATCGCGACGCGAAGGATAAAACGTGAGCTTGTACTTGCCGATCTGGACCTCAGCGCGGTCGCGAAGAACAGCAGTGGACTCAATGCGGTCGCCGCCAAGATAGGTGCCGTTGAGTGAGCCGAGGTCTTTGACCTCAAAGGCTGTGCCCGCACGCAAGAACTCGACATGACGACGGGAGACCGTGACATCGTCAAGAAAAATATCGGCCTCAGGGTGACGGCCCACCGTAGTGACGTCAGCGTCTAAGAGGA
This sequence comes from Salinibacterium sp. SWN248, assembly GCF_015864575.1. Lineage (GTDB taxonomy): Bacteria > Actinomycetota > Actinomycetes > Actinomycetales > Microbacteriaceae > Rhodoglobus. The sequence continues at coordinate 1,914,306 of NZ_JADYWW010000001.1, forward strand.
AACGGGCACCCACATTCGGGCCGCGACGGACAATCAACAGCGCAGAACCCGAAGGCAAGGCCGCGATCGCGTCTTGCTCGTCGACGGAAACGTCAACACCCATAGCGGCTACCTGCGCCGCAAACTCGTGACTGTACGTAGCAGTGGTGTCGATCCGCTCGACAATAGGCTGCGCGGACGTCTCATTTGCCGACTCTACGTCGGCGCCGTGACCATTATTCATTGACTCAACCATCGCAAACCTCCCTGACTGACCAGCGTATCGGATCAGAACACAACTCAGACCCTCGGAAGACGAGAAATACGGACGGATTGCGCAACATAAATGAAGCCAGCCCACCAATACAAGAACGCGCCCCAGAGCGCGAACGCCCACCCGATTGGATCAGTGACCCCGGCGATAGCCGGGAAAGCTTGGCCCAGCATCAGAATCGGCAACGCATAGAACAGTGCCGCCGTGGCAACTTTGCCCAAATGGTGCACCGGTAGCGGGCCAAAACCGTAGTTCGCCGAGATGATTCCCAAAATCACCAGCATGATGTCGCGCCCGACGATAACCAAGAACATCCACCAGGGGATGACGTCGCGCGCGGCGAGACCAATCAACGCGGCAAAAATAAACAGTCGGTCGGCGGCCGGATCAAGCAACTGGCCGAGCCGCGTGATTTGGTTGAAACGACGAGCAATCACGCCATCGAGGTAGTCGCTCAGACTGGAGAACACAAGAACGATCAAAGCCAAGGCGTCTTGGGCAGAAATGATCAGATATAAGAAGACCGGAACCAACGCGAGCCGGATGAAGCTCAAGACATTGGGCACAGTCCACACACGATCGCTGATCTCGGGTGAACTACGGGTGGCCACCCTCTGAGTCTAGCCAGCATCCGCACGCAAAATGCCGCGAATGCAACGCAAACTTGTCGCGACGCAGGCGTACCCTTGAATGCATGTCATGCATCCGCTTCAATACCCCAGCCCAGCGGGAACAAATGCGAGCAATGGCCCCCTCGATGCTCACGGCCGAGGAAGCAGCGGAACTTCACCCTGCGCCCGAGGTAACCGCGAGCAAAATCGCGAGGATCCGCATACTGGCGGCCGACCCGAATCCGAAAATTCGCGAGAGTGCCGCGAGTAACCACAACACGCCCATCGACGTGTTCGAAACGCTCGCCCGTGATACTGACGACGGGGTGCGCGCCTGTGTGGCTCGTAACGAATACGCTCCCTGCGACGTTCTTCGGATGCTCGCCGACGACCCCTCGGAGACCGTGCGCGGTTTCTTAGCAATCAACTTCTTTGTTCCCGAAGACACCATGCTCACACTCGCCGCGGACACCAGCGCCACTGTGCAGCGACTCGTGCAGTGGAAAACTGAACTCGCCTCCGTCTAATGGCTGCCGGAACAGTTCGCGTTGACAGCTGGTTGTGGGCGGTGCGCGTCTACAAGACTCGTTCTCAAGCGACCACCGCGTGCCGTGCTGGCCACGTAAAGATTGGTGGAGCGAGCGTAAAGGCAGCGCAAGCTGTAAAAGTCGGTGACCAAGTGCGCGTTCGTATCGCCGGATTCGACCGCATGTTGGTCGTCAAACAGACCATCGTGAAGCGCGTTTCGGCGGTGACCGCTGCCGAGAGCTATGTCGACGAGACTCCCCCACCGCCCACTCGCGAAGAGCGTGCCTTCGCACCGATGCGTGATCGCGGCGCCGGTCGTCCCACCAAACGTGAGCGACGCGAGCTCGAGAAGCTACGCGGCCGAGACAGCGCAGACACCGGCGACGAATGGATGACCGAGCTTTAGCTCGCCTCAGTCCGATCCTCGGGCGCCCCCGCGTGCGCTTGAGCCTGATGTTGCGCCTCCGAGCGAGCCCGATGTGACACTAGCCACACAACTACAGCGGCAGAGGCAGACACCGCAACCACCCCGAGCAAGAACACCACGTTATCGATGCTCGCGCCCGTTGTGGCGGCCCATGACTCTGCACGGTACTGAGCGGTAATCGGGACGAAACCGCCCAGCGACGCGGTTCCGTCGCTGACCAGCAGAAGGACGCCGATCCCGATCGTGAGCGCGCCAGAAATAATCATGGTCCACGAGTGTGACCAGTTGCGGATCGTGAGCGTGCGCGGACGCAGCCAGGAACGCCCACGAGATCCCACCCGCTTCCACACCGCAGCAAGCACGAGTAGAGGCACCGTGAGCCCGAGCGCATAGAGCGTTAGCATGATGGCGCCGTAGGCAGCGTTTCCACTCAGAGCCGCAACCGCAAGCACCGAACCAAGGATGGGGCCAGCGCAGACACCGGCGACCGCGTAGACCATGCCGAGGGCGAAAACGGAAACTGCAGAGGTTCGATCCGTCGCGGCATCCGCTTTTTCGGTTCGGCTGAAACCGGGAATCGGGATGCCGAACAGCTGAATTGCTCCAGCGACGATCACCACGATTGCAGCGCCAACCACGAGAGCACCGCGATGCTCATTAACGAGTGACCCCAGCGTGGCCGAGAACACTCCCAGCGGAACCAACGTGGTCACTAAACCACCAAAGAACAACCCCGTTCGGGCGAAAAGCTTTGCCGCTGAACCAAACGCATAGGCAAAAAACGCCGGCAGCAGCATGACCGAGCACGGGCTCAAGAGCGCAAATAACCCGCCGATGAACGCCCCGGCGTATCCGATGTCCACCGTTACTGGCCGGCCAATCGGAGTTGCTCATCTATCACGTCACGGAACACCTGAAGAGGCTGAGCACCCGCAATCGGCACATCGTCGATCACGATGGACGGCACACTCGAGACACCAATTTGCTGCGCTTCGGAAACGTTCGCTTGAACCCGAGCAATCAGAGCCGGACTGCTGAGGTCTGCCTCAAACTGAGCAAGGTCAGGAACCCCAATGTCGCGGGCGTACGCAAGAAGCTTTTCTCGGTCAATCTCGAGATGTCCCGTTTCGGGCGCCGATTCATACACCGCTGTGTTGTATTCCCAAAAAAGACCTTGCTCGCCCGCCGCGTGGGCTGCAACAGCCGCCATCACCGAGGTTTCACCAAAAATGGGGTAATCGCGCCATTCGATGCGCAGCTGCCCAGCGTCGACGTATTCGCTGATCAGCTCAGGGAGCGTCTCGCGCGACAACACACCGCAGAACGGACAGCGATAGTCCGCATATTCGACGAGCACGACGGGAGCATCAATCGCTCCCATTGCCGTGGGGTCTCCTTCGATTCGACGCGCCAAGTCGATCGTGGGCTCGCTGCCCTCTTCGGCGGAGACCGACGGCAATGCCTGAGGCGTTGACGATCCGGAGTTTGCCTGGGCCCCGGCTACGAACGCGACGGTGAGCAGCACCAGCGCGCCGAGACCGCCGAGCAACATGCCGAGTTGCTTGCGAGAATACTTGCGGCGGCCCCGTGGAGCTCGGTTCGACTGTGGCTGGCCGCTGTTTTTCACGCTACAAATCCTCTCGGGGCACTCAACTACCCTGCTGCTCGACCCCAAGAAGAGTCATCCTCCACCCTACCCAGTGACGGCACACCGGAGCGCCAGAGCACTGCCCATCGGCATGCCCAGACCGCGCGGTTAGTCCAGTTTGCTCGCAGCACGGGCGAGCTACAGGCTGTCGGATTCATCGTGGTGCGTCCTCGAAGTGCCGACATTCTTGGGGCCGATACGAACACTGTTTCTTGATGACCCGAGAAGCCTCCTCTTAGTCTGCGGCGAGCAGGGCGTCGATCTGGCCGATAGCCTCTCGCATGCCTTCTTCCATACCCATCTTCACCATCTCTTCGAGCTGCTCTGCTGACTCGAAGCCTGACAGGATCGTCAGCCGGGTGCCGCCGTCAATGGGCTCGAAGGTAAGGAGAGCGGTCGTGACACCGATATCCCCAGAGGGTTCGCCCTGGTCATCCGCAAACTCATCTTCGATGGAAACTTCGCGCGGCTCGGTAATCGACAAGATGCGCCACATACCGTGCATTCGCTCACCATCAGGACCTTGCATGAAGTAATGAGCGCGCCCACCCGGCACAAACTCGTAGCGCACGAAAGTTGCCGGCCACTCGGGCGGCCCCCACCAGCGCTCGAGCTGACGCGGATCGCTCACCAGCTGCCAAGTGCGTTCAAGAGACGCGGCAAGTTCGGTGGTCGTCGTCAGGGTGAGTGCTTCAGGATCAGTGTGAGTTGTGACGTTCATTGCTTCACCATTTCTTTAGTCGTGAGGGATATCGACCCGAGTCCCTGAACTCGTGGGGCTCGGTGGTGCCTCAGTGGTTGCGTCATCCCGCAACACGTCAGCCATTTGCAGTGCACGCTGCTTCCACACCGCTTCGAAGTGAGAAAGAAGCTTTTGGATGTGATGAATGGACGCGAGATTGCCGCTGACAATCTGCTCGCGACCCTGTCGGGACTTTGTCACCAACCCTGCTGCCTGCAGGACGGCCACGTGCTTTTGCACTGCGGCGAAACTCATGTCGTAGCGCTCGGCGAGACGCGACACTGAAGCATTTTCGTGCAACACGCGATCGACGATGTCACGTCGGGTGGCATCGGCGAGGGCGCGGAACATCGCGTCAACTTCGGAGTCTGTCAATTCATATACAACCATTTGGTTGCATATTATGGCAGCGGGAAAATCAGCGCAAGGGGTAGCGAGAAAACTCTCGCCGCAGGCGCGCGCTCGGGAACGCTAGACCTTACGCAGCGTCAAGATTTGCTCGGCGCGACCGAACGGCCCCTGCTCGTCGTGGAGCACCGTGGAGGTTAGGCCAATGCCATCCGAGCCAAAGTTCACCGCATTCTCGAGACCAAGCCACTCACCAGCCGGCAGTCGGTACAAGTGCACCTGCAGGTCGACGTTGGGGAAGGCATATCCACCCGCCCCCGGCTTAACGCGAGTTGCGATGCCGTTGCTTGTGTCAACGAGGCCAGCCAACCGAGCAAAGTCGCTCACCGGCTCATCAGCGAGCAAGGGATAAGGGGTGCGCAACCACACCCGGCCGCTGCCGGCGACATGTTCGGAGAGCGCCCGCGCTTCAATCGATTGGATGTAGCCGCCGGGCCACTCGGAGAGGTTCACTGGCTCCCCCGCGAGCTCACGGCCGGGCATCCGTTGGTCAACGATTCCCTCAACCTCTGAGGTATCCGAAATTTGGAGACGCCACGCCGTCGCGCGCACGGCAACGCGGCCGCCCGCACTGAGCTCCGCCTGCACTAGTTCAATTGTTCGCCCTGGTCGCACCACCGACGCCACGATCTCGAAGTCGCCGGCAGGGATGAGACCCAAGATCTCGTAACTAATGCGAGCGATGCGGAGGCCTTCGCGTGCCTCAAACGCTTCAAGGACGTGCGCCAGAATACCGGCGACCGGAGCCATGTGCTGCTCGTGCGGATTCCACGCACCCTGCGCGTGAATCGTCGACTCGAAATGGGTGGAATCGTGTCGGAGATAGTAAGACTCTGCTTGTGGGGTCACTCCCCCAGACTAGTTAGCTCGTCGCGCGCCGGCATCATTTCGCTGCCTGCAGCATTTCGTTGCCCTGCAGGGTTGTCAGTGCGAACGAAGTAACTCGATCAATTCAGCCTTCCTGAGCGCCGAATACCCCTGGAGTCCCAGCTCGCGGGCTCTCTTCCTAAGATCTGCCACGGTCCAATCGTCATAGGAACCTGCCTCTCCCCCGCGGTGTCCCACCTCGGAACGCCCGTCCCGCGCGGCAGCGTTAGAGATGCGAGCCGCCTTCTCCGCGGAAGCGCCGTCATCCCTCAACAACTCGTACAGTTCAGGATCCTTGAGACCGGAGTTTTTGTTCTTAAGCATCTGCCTTCACCTTCCTGACGTTACCGACCACGGCGATAGTGAGTAAGTCGCGCGCTCCGCCGCACGCCGCCGTTCGTGTTCTGCGAAACATTACGCACCGCATTCGGCGTTGTTGACGATTGTGCGAGAACGCTCAGCGACCGCGGGCCGAACACCCAGCAAGACTGAGACGACAGCGACGAAGACGGCGCTAAAAAAGCATGGGTTGCGGCATTGCACGTGCCGCCAACTCTGGCGGCATTTCTTCCGCGATTAACGATCGGCCGATGAGACCAGAATGAACCGGGGTGTGGGCACGGGAACCGACGATTCCTGTCGCAGGATCGAGCAGTGTTCGCTCCAGCCGGTGACGACGGATGATCGGCTTCAGTTTGGCTGCCAGCCACTGGCGATATTCCTTCGGGGCATAGTTGCCTCGCGAATACATCGAACGATATTTGCCGAGCAGTTCAGGATGCGCCTGCTCAAGCCAGCCGAGATACCACTCCTTTGTTCCCGGCTTCAGATGCAGCGCCGAGTACGCAATCGAGGTTGCCCCGGCCTCTTTAGCCTGAGAAACGGCACGCTCAAGATGGTCTCGCGTGTCGGTCAAGAACGGCAGAATTGGCATCAGAAAGACAGCGCAATCGAGTCCAGCATCGCGCACAGCGCTCACCGTCGCCAAGCGAGCCTTCGCGGTAGGCGTGCCAGGCTCGACGGACTGCTGTAGCTCGTCGTCGTAAATCGCGATCGACATCCCTACATCAACAGGCACATGCTGGCTTGCCTCGGACAAGAGGGCAAGATCGCGCCGCAACAACGTGCCTTTCGTCAAGATTGACAGGGGCGTTCCGGATGCCGCGAGGGCGGCAATGATGCCGGGCATCAGCCGATACCGGCCCTCCGCGCGCTGGTACGGATCCGTATTCGTGCCGAGCGCGACCGGATGCCGCCCCCAACTGGGTTTGCTGAGCTCCTTAGCCAGAACCTCAGCCACGTTCACCTTGACGATGATCTGCGTGTCGAAGTCTTTGCCCGCGTCAAGATCGAGGAACTCGTGGGTCGGACGAGCGAAGCAATACGTGCACTGGTGCAGGCATCCGCGCATCGGATTGATCGTCCAACCGAAGGGCATATCGCTGGCCGTTGGCACTTTGTTGAGGGCGCTCTTGGCAAGCACTTCGTAAAAGGTGACGCCATCGAACTCTGGGGTTCGCACCGTGCGCACCAAGTTGTTGAGCTTGGCGAGACCAGGCAGCGCGTCGGGGGCCTCGCTATTGACCTGCTGCCCACTCCATCGCATACCGTTTATTCGAACACATGTTCGAATAGTGCGCAAGCCGACGCGCGCGAGCCTAGGCCGCAGACACCAGCTCCCGCGCGAACTGTGCGATATCGCGAACCTGGGCCGAATCTCTCGTGAGCTTGGCCGTCGTGAGCGCGCCGTCGTAAAGAACAATGAGCCGCGTGATCACGCCCTCGGCCGCATCCGGCCCCATGATGTGGGTCACATGAGTGCGAAGCACCCGACGGTAGCGGGCAATTGATGACTGAACGTCAGCCATGTCGGGGCACTCGATGGCCGCATTAGTGAAGGGGCAGCCGTAGAAAGTGCCCTCGTCGACTTGATCGGCGACCGCGGTGAAGAGACGCGCGACGCGTTCTGCGGTCGAGGCGCGCTCGTCGTCGAACTCCGTCACCCGGTCCAACCAGGCATCCGCCTCTTCATCGAGGTAGGCCGCGATGAGAGCTTCTTTGCTCGGGAAGTGGTGATACATGCTGCCTTTGGCAACTCCCGCTTTCGCGATCACCGTATCGATTCCCGTCGCATTGATGCCATGCGTGTAGAAGAGATCCGCCGCAGTAGCGAGGAGTTTCATTCTCGACGTCACGCGGATCTGAGGAGTTTCTGAGGCCATGTTGCAATTCTAGACGAACCCGTCTATATTTTCTAGACGGATCCGTCTAGAAACGCTGGATGGCCAACACAAGGAGTTTTCAATGTCAGACCTCAAGATCGCCGTAGTCATTCTCGAGACGCTCGAGAACAACAACGCTCGCGTCTACCGCGGACTCAAGACCGCCCTCGAGTTCAAGGCCGCCGGCGACGACGTCATCGTCATGTTCGACGGCTCAGGTGTTGAGACCCTCGCAAAGATCGCCGACGCTGGCCACCCCATGAACGGCCTTGTCGCCGCCCTCGGCGACACGATCATCGGCGCCTGCGAATTCTGCGCCAAGTCGCACAAGGTATTCGAACCCATCCGTGACGGCGGCTTCCCCCTGCTTTCCGACAACGGCGGCGAAGCCAGCGTTCGTAAGCTCGTCGTCGACGGCTACCAGATCTTGAACTACTAGCGCCAACTCCCCCGAGCAGCGCAACGGCCCGGCGTGACCCACCACGACGGTGGGCACCCGGGCCGTGCACAGTTGTTCATCGACGTGAAGCGAGAACGCGCACTGCAACCAATCCGAGGATGACGCCGAAGATCATGTGGCCCATCAAGGACAAGAGCGCAGCGGTATCGATAGCGAAGAGGGCTCCGCCGAGCATGAGCGGCATCATCATGAGGGGCCCAAGGACCCACCAGATCGCGCCGTAGACGAAACCTACGACCGCACCACGGGCGTAGTTCGCGAGAAGCAGATTGCCGAATAGGACCGTTAGCCCGATTCCGATCATGATTGAAATCATGAGGTGGACAAGGAATCCAACGACGGCCGATTCAGAGCCAACCATCATGGCGAGCGTGGGCAGCATGCCCATCATTGCCATCATCATCCCGAAGACGAGACCGCCGGCAACACCGCCGACGACACCCGCCAGAATGCGGCGACCGAACGATGCGGAAGGGTGAGGGGTGACGGATTTCTTCGCAGTGGTGGAGTCATTTGTTGCAGTCATTGAACTACCTTTCCGATAGGTGTTGCGTGTAATTGGCGACACTACGGAAGGGCTGAGACGAGTTCAGCAATCTCGAATACACAGCGGCGATCGAAACCGCGTCCGGTGTTGTCAACACCGAGGGATGGCGATAATTCGCCCCACGATTGAGCACCGCTGGCTCGCGGGCAGTGCTAGCGCTGCTATCGTCGTGGGAGTGTTTTCTAAAGTGACTGTTCCGACAACTCTCCAGACGCGAGACGGCGAAATGATTCTTCGCTACTCCGCTCTTGGCGACATCGACACCATTCTGCAGCTCCTCGCAGACGACGCGATTAGCGCGCTTCGAGGCGACAACGCACGACCAGAAGACCGCCCCGCCTACGAAAAGGCGTTTCACGCCATCGCCACGACACCCGCGAATGCGCTCCTCGTCGTCGAAGCACCCTCAGGGGATGTCGTCGCCACCATGCAGTTGACCGCCATTCCCGGAATGGCCCGCCGCGGCTCGCACCGCCTCCAAGTCGAAGCCGTGAGAGTAGCCGCGAGTCAGCGTTCGAGTGGAATCGGCGGCGCGATGATGCGGTGGGTTATCGACACCGCAGCGCCCACGCTTGGTGCCACCCTCATCCAGCTCACTTCTGACGAAGCCCGCACCGACGCCCACCGGTTCTACACGAAGCTTGGCTTTGAGGCGTCTCACATTGGTTTCAAATACGCCGTCGACCTGCACCGCGAAACCCCAGCGCCGTAGCCCCAGGGTCGCGGCGCAACAGCCGTGACGCGCTAGCCCCGACGACGATAACTCGCTCCTGCGTGCTCGTCAGGGAGCCTGTTGCCACGCCCGTGCAGCTTGTGGCGCAGCGTACCTTCCACGTATTCCTCAGGATAGGTTCCGCGAGCTCGAAGCACCGGAATGACGTGCTCGACGACATCCTCAAACGTGCCCGGCGTGATCGCGTAGGCAAGGTTGAAGCCGTCGACATCCGTCTCTGCCACCCACTCCTCGAGCTCATCGGCGATCTCTTCGCCAGAACCGATGATGAACGGCCCCAAGCCACCAATCGCACCAAGCCGCGCGATGTCCCGAACCTTCCATTCGCTGCCGTCGTCATTGGCCTGCTGAAAGTTCGCCACCGTCGACTGGATTGCGTTGCTCTTGACATTGCCAATGGGCTCATCGAGGTCGTACTGCGAGAGGTCGATGCCCATCCATCCCGACATGAACACCAGCGCACCTTCCTCGCTGGCATAGCTCAAGTAATCGGCATGCTTCGCGTGAGCTTTCTCCGTTGTCTCATCCGTGATGATCGTCAGAAGCGTGTAGATGCGCGCCGAGTAGCGATCGCGCCCAGCCTCTTCGAGAGCATCCCGGATGCGACCCACCGTTGCCTTGAGCCCTGCCTTGGTCGATGCCGCCACAAAGATCGCTTCAGCGTTGCCTGCGGCGAACTGGATTCCTCGCGGCGAAGCACCGGCCTGGTAAATGACCGGTGTTCGCTGCACCGACGGTTCTGACAAGTGGATGCCGGGAACGGTGAAGTGTTTGCCCTTGTGCTCGATGTCGTGCACCTTGCTGGGGTCAGTGAACACGCCGGACTCCCGGTCACGAATCACAGCATCGTCTTCCCACGACCCCTCCCACAACTTGTAGAGCACCTCAAGATATTCGTCAGCGTGGTCGTAGCGATCATCGTGTTCGAGCTGATCGTCGTTGCCCATGTTGCGCGCAGCCGAGGGCAGGTAGCCGGTCACGACATTCCAACCGATCCGGCCCTGCGTGAGGTGATCGAGCGTCGACATACGACGAGCAAAGGGGTAGGGATGCTCGTAGGCGGTTCCCGCCGTGATGCCGAATCCGAGGTTCTCGGTGACATGCGCCATGGCCGAGACGAGCAACAGCGGATCGTTCACCGGAACCTGGGCACCGTGGCGAATGGCGGCCTCATTCGAGCCCGCGTAGACGTCATAGGTGCCGAGGACATCCGCGATGAAGATGCCGTCGAAGGTTCCCTTTTCGAGCAACTGTGCGAGCTCGGTCCAATAATTGAGGTCTTTGTAGCGCCACGACTGATCGTCGGGGTGGCGCCACATTCCGGAGGACTGGTGAGCGACGCAGTTCATATCGAAGGCGTTGAAGCGAATTTGTCTAGGCATGCCCTTATGGTGCGCCGCAGCATCCGATAGTGCACCCGAGGACGAAACAATCGGTGAAACAGAAGGACACATATCGACATATTCTCGCTTCGTCGCGTGCTCGGGTGCACGCTTGTCCGCATCCCCGAAACATTGGATGGACGAATGCACACGACAGCCCCCACTGCGCCTCGCACCGTCGAGCGCGCCCACCGCACCGATGACGATGCCCTGCCCGCCACCGGCCTGAGTGCAGCCGAGTTTGCGGCTGCCTTTCGCCAGCATCCAGGTGGAGTTGCGATTGTGACGGCCGACTCTCCCCTCGGCCCTGTCGCCCTCACCGTGACGTCAATTGTCTCGGTCAGTGCGGATCCCCCGCTATTTGCGTTCTCCATTGGACATCAGGCATCCACCGCTACGGGGATTCGGAATGCGGACTCCTATGTCGTTCACTTTCTCAGCAGCGAACAATTGCCGATCGCGGAGCTGTGCGCGACAAGTGGCATCGATCGGTTCGCCGACCGCTCGCTGTGGTCGCGGCTGCCGAGCGGCGAGCCATACTTTCCGAGCGCTCCTGTGCGGATTGTTGGCCAGCGGGTCGATCAACTCGACACGGCGTCCGCGTCGTTGATTCTGGTTTTGGCGCAGGCGTCTCATGTGGGAAGCGAAACGGATGCTGCTCCCCCGCTGGTCTACCACGACCGCGGCTGGCACGAACTCGGCGAGCACTCGCAACTCGGGAAACGCTAGCTCCAGACTTTAGCTTGCAGTCGTTCCTGCTGCGTGGGCAGGCGCAACGTCCTTGTCATCGCCCCAGCTCTCGACGAGCGTGATGCGGCCGCGGGATTCCTTGACCGCGAGCACCAGCGCGATGATACCGGTCGCTATTCCGATGACTCCCAGCGGGTTCGCGATACCGATGGCAATGCCGAGAGCAGGTTCGTTCGGCCCGCTCACGATTGTTTGCAGACCTTCTGGGGTGTTATCCGGAATCATTAGGCCCAGCAGGAACGCACAAACGCCGGAGGAGATGAGCATCGCGTGGGTGATGGGTCGAGTGCCAAAACCGCGAATCTGCGTGCGCCGCATAGCTAGCCCGACGAGTACAAACAAGACGCCGAACAGTATTCCTAGCGTTGTCGCATAGACGATGGTGAGATCTCCACCGATGCCAAAAAGATGGCGACCGAAAGAAACCCAGCCAGCCACCGCGATCCCGAAGACAGTCACAGCGACACCGGTGCGGCCAGAGGCCGGCTCTCCCGGAGTCTCTCGAACTCGAATGGCGCTATACGTCACTGGCATTCCTTAATCTTGCGGCGTCTCATCAATCGTAGCGATGACAAAACAGAAGGCGCGCCTCTCCCCACGAGAGACGCGCCTTCGTCACAGAAGCAACGAGTGTGACCTACGGAGCCACGCACTCCTGAGACATCGTTCCCAACCCGGTAATTGCGCTCCGCACAACTTCGCCCGCGCGCAAATAGCGGGGCGGGTTCTGTCCGAAGCCGACGCCGGGCGGTGTGCCAGTGAAGATCACATCACCGGGGCGCAATTCGACAATGGACGAGAGCTCACTGACGAGTCGTGGCACAGAAAACACCATGTCGTTCATCGGTGCGCTCTGCACGAGAGCATCGTCGATCCAACACTCGAGAGTGATCTCTGACTGCTCAAGAAAGCTTTCCGTGTCAACGAACACTGGCCCGAGCGGTGCGAACCCTGCGAACGATTTGCCGAGCGAAAACTGCGGTGGCACTCCTCGCATCTGCACGTCGCGCGCCGAGTAGTCCTGGCCAATGCAGAAGCCTGCGATCGCCGCGAGTCCGTCGGCTTCGGCGATGTTGCGACCGCCCGAGCCCACGACAGCAACCAGCTCGACTTCCCAATCGACGCTATCGGTCGGCAATACGAGCGGTTCGAACGGACCCGAGATCGACGACGCAAACTTCGTGAAGACCATCGGATGCTCCGGAACGTTAAACCCGGACTCCGCAGCGTGATCAACGTAGTTGAGCCCGACCGCAAAAATCTGCTGCGGGGCGTGCGCGAGCGCACCCCACTGAGCAGGTTCAAGTTCGGACTCGCTGCGGTCGCTTGCTACAGCATCCGCCTCCCACGCCTGGAACGGCGCCCAGTCGCGGTAGAGCTCGTCGACCGTGGCCGAGAATCGACCAGCACTCGCACGCTCGATATCGACAACGGTGCCGTCGACGAGGAGCGACGCTCGCCCGTCAATGACTGCGAGACGCATTGCTACTTCGCGGGAAGCGCGACGATCGCGTCGAGCTCGACGTCGAAGCCACGAAGGTTGGCCTGAATCGTCGTGCGCGCCGGGAGCGGTGCCGTGAGGAACTCTGCCGCGATCTCGTTGAACTCAGCGAAGTCATCGAGCGTCTTGAGGTATACGCCGTAGCGCACGGTGTTCTCAAGGCTCGTGCCGGCAGCCTGAGCAACGGTCTCGAGGTTGCGGAAGGTCTGGCGAACCTGCTCAGCGAAGGTCTCGCCGACGCGGTTGCTGTCTTTATCGAACGGGCCCTGGCCGGCAAGGAACACGAGCGAGCCTGCGACGACGGCAGAGCTGTATGTGCCGGCGGGCTGAGGAGCGTCTGGGGTGGTGATTGCGTGGAACATTGATGCCTTTCTTTGGGGTTGGTTGGGGTGCCCGCACTAAGCAGTGCGGGGCTGATCGCCGTGAAGGCGAGGAACTGACGCAAGAAGTTTCTTGGTGTAGTCGTGCTGAGGTGAGGTAAGGATGTCGGCGGCCGCGCCTGATTCGACGACTTCACCGTGATACATCACGTAGACGTAGTCGCAGAAACGCGCGACAACGCCCATGTCGTGAGTGATCATGAGCACCGCCATTCCGCGATCGTCGGCAAGAGCACCGATGGTCTCAAGCACGGCAGCTTGCACGGTCACGTCGAGCGCACTCGTCGCTTCATCCGCAATAAGCAGTCGGGGTGACGATGCGATCGCCATCGCGATCATGATGCGTTGGCGCATTCCACCACTGAGCTCGTGAGGGTACTGACGGTAGACCGCGGCGGGGTTGCGGATACCGACCGCATCCAAACTCTCGATAACGAGAGCCTTGGCAGTCTTTCGCAGCTCGGGGCGGTGCGCCACGAGAACGTCGCGCACCTGATGTCCGACCCGGAACACCGGATTGAGCACCGACATCGGGTCCTGGAAGATCATCGAGGCTTGCGCACCGCGCACGCCCTGGATCGCCGAGAGCGGCGCTTTGAGAAGTTCACGGCCATCAAGAGTGATGGATGACTCCTCGCCATAGTGCGCGATTCGTTCATCGTTCAGCCGCAAGACTGACATCGCGGTGACCGACTTGCCGGAGCCTGATTCCCCAATGATCCCCACGCGGGTTCCCGCCTCGACGCGAATGGAAACACCGCGCACAGCAGGCGGGGCGGATGCCGAGAACCGTACCGAAAGATCCCGAATTTCTAGGAGTGGTTGGTCGCTCATGCGCGGCTCCTCATCACGTTGATCGGGCTAGTGAGATCGGGGTCGATCGACAGCGGACGATGCCGCGACGCAGGATCGGGCTCAAGAACCGCTTCGATCAGGGCACGAGTATAAGGATGCTGCGGGTTGCTGAAGACTTCGTCAGACGTTCCGTACTCCACGATCTCGCCCAAATACATAACAGCGACGCGGTGCGACATGGCCCGCACAACGCCCAGATTGTGGGCGATAAACAGGTACGCAATTCCTTGAGTGCGTTGGAGCTCTTGAAGCAGTTCGAGCACTTGGGCTTGCACCGACACATCGAGCGCGCTGGTTGGTTCGTCGCAGACGATCAGCGACGGGCTAACACCGAGCGCCCGAGCAATCGCGATGCGCTGGCGTTGACCACCGGAAAACTCGTGCGGGTACCGTCCCGCCATCTCCGCCGACAGCCCGACTTGCTCGAGCAGCTCGCCCACGCGGGCGGCGGCGCCTGAGCGCGGCACAATCTTGTGCACCAGCATAGGCTCCGCGATTTGCCGGCCGACCGTCATCCGCGGGTCAAGTGTGGCGTACGGGTCTTGGAAGATCATCTGCAGGTCGCTGCGAATAGCGCGCATGCGGGTCGGCGTCACTTCGGCAAGATTCTCACCTTGATAGGTGATGGTGCCTTCGAAGGGCATCAACCCGAGGACGGCGCGCGCGACGGTCGACTTGCCCGACCCTGATTCGCCCACAAGCCCGACCGTCTCGCCGGCGGCGAGGGACAGCGAGACGTTATTGACGGCGGGCGTAGCGTTACCCGCGCCATAACGAACCGTGAGGTCTGAAATTTCTAGTAACGGTGAAGGGGTCATGCTGTTCTCCTTCTCAAGACGTGGCCAGGCAATTCGTGGGTGTGACGGCCGTCGCGCACTACCCGGACGCCGTTCACAAAAACGTGGGCGATTCCCTGCGGTGTTTCAAGTGGGGACGCGTAGGTTGCCCGGTCCGCAACGGTTGACGCGTCGAAGACCGTGACGTCAGCGCACGCACCAACAGCGAGCACGCCGCGGTCAGTGAATCCCAGTCGAGCTGCCGGCTTCGCCGTCATCTTGTGCACGATCTCCTCGGTGGTCATGCCAGCACGCGAGAGTTCGTCGAATGAACGCGGGAAGGTGCCGATCGACCGCGGATGAGGCAGATTGGCATCGTGGGTCAGGCTGAGGGCGAGCCCATCCGATGCCACAGAAACGAGCGGGTGCTGCAGCACCCGGAGTGCGTCGACGGGACGCGTGCCGACGATAATCACGTCAACGTTGAGATCGTTCGCACTGAGGAGTCCCACGGCGAGAGAACCCCACGACTCGTGGGCTGATTCAGCAACCAATTCGGCGAGCGTCTTGCTAACCGCGAGCGGATTTGCTGAGGCCTTAGCCACCGTAATGGCCTCCGGTGGGAACCCTGCCGCCGACTCCAGCATCTCGGCGACGGCAGCCGGAGCATCCGCAATGCGTTGGGCGATCTCAGCCACGGGAAGTGCTCGCAGCGCGGTCGGCAACAGTTGAAGCATCGTGGTGTGACCGGCCAGATACGGATACGCATCGGCTTGCACATCACCGTTCGCGTTTTCGACGAGGGCGATCGCGGCGTCGAGGGCGCTGCCGTCGTCGTCACGGATCGAGCGAAAGTGCGAAATTTGCAGGCGAGCTCCCGCGGTCTCAGCAATCTGCAGGGCCTCAGTCACCGCATCCGCCAGTCCATCGCCGTCATAGGCGCGCATGTGCATACTGAGCAAAGCATCGTGTTGAGCAACTGAACGCGCGAGCTCAGTGAGTTCGTCGACCGGGCTGAGTTCGCCCGGCGAATACATGAGACCCAAGCTCAAACCCCACGCGCCCGCCGCTAGCGCCTCCTGCAGCTCGGCAACCATGGTCGCGCGGCGATCGTCATCGTGATGAGGGTCGACCCCAACTCTGGTTTGAGCGGCAAGCACGATAGTTCCGTGCCCCACGAGCGGTGCCACGTTCGTCGCCGCCGGTGTGGCATCGAGCGCGGCAAAGTACTCACTCACCGAGTTCCAGCTCACCTCGACATCGGCGACGATGTCCACGGGCCCGATAATCGCCCGAACGTCGTCGGGGTTGCCGCGAATCGGCGCCGGACTCAATCCGCAATTGCCAATCACTTCGGTGGTGATGCCCTGCAGCACTCGTGATTCACATTCCGGGTACGCAAAGCGGGTGAGATCGGAGTGCGTGTGGATGTCGATGAATCCCGGTGCCACGATGAGGCCGGCGCAGTCGACCACCACGTCGGCATCGCTCTCGAGGAAGTTGCCAATGCCAGCGATCTTTCCGTCGGCGAGCAGTACGTCGGCGTTTAGCAGTGGGGCGCCGGTTCCGTCAGCAACCTGACCTCCGCGCAGCAGCGTGACGCGGGTCATGAGCGACGCCGCCGTCTCATGGGGTTCGCTGATTCGGCGATAAGTTCGCCAGCGAACATCAGCACGGCAGCGACGAAGGTGATGACAAGGCCAGCCGAAATCGCATACCAGGGTGATGTGACGTAGTAGTTCTTCGAGGCCTCGAGGATCGTGCCCCACGTGGAGGCTGGCAAGTCGACGCCCAGACCGAGGTAGCTCAGACCTGCTTCGATCAGGATGGCTTCCGCCATGAGCGTGGGGATCAGCGTCAGCAGTGGGCCGGCGGCGTTAGGAAGCACGTGGAGGCCCAAGATTTGAGTCGGTCGCACTCCCCCGACCCGCAACGCTGTGACAAACTCGCGCTCCTTGAGACTGCGCGTTTGCGCTCGCATCAGGAGAAATACGCGAGGGAAGAAGAGGAACCCAATAATGACCGTGAGCGAAAGGCTCGTGGTGCCGAAGCTCGCGACCATCAAAATGGCGAAGAGCACGAGAGGGAAAGCGAGCGTCGCCGAAGCGACACTCGTGAACGCGCCATCCACAAACCGTCCGGCGTTTCCGGCGATGAGGCCAGTGGGAAGACCGATGACGAGGGCGACGAGAACACTGCCCGCCGCGATGACGAGCTCGAGTTGAGTGGAGTACACGAGTCGAGCCCAGACGTCGGCTCCCGCTTCATCCGTTCCCAACGGATGCGCAAAACTCGGAGATAACAGGATGGACGACGCGTCAATCGCCGAAGGCGAGTACGGGCTGAAGAGCGACGGCCAGACCGCCATGAAGAGCGCCACTACGCCGATGACAATGAGCGAGAGTCTCGCGGGGCCGACGGCGGCAATAGCAGCGAAAGTGCGCGACACGGGTGTTCCGCTCGTGCGGGGTTCTGTGAGTGTCATTCTGTGATCCTCGGGTCGACGAGACGGTAAGCGAGGTCTGCGAGGTAACCAACGAGCAGCACCACAATCGTGGTGAGCAAGACGGCACCCTGCACTACTTGGTAGTCACGGTTGAGAACGCTCGAGAGTAGGAGTTGGCCGATACCCCCGAGGCCAAAGACGGCCTCCACGAGCACGGCACCTCCGACGAGCGCTCCGATCTGTACTCCTACGATCGTGATCATCGGGGTGACGGCGTTGCGCATGGCGTAGACGAAGACGCGGCGCGGTGTCGAAATGCCCATGGCCAGCGCCGTGCGCATGTAATCCTGGCGGAGAACGTCGGATGCTTCGGCATAGACGAAGCGCGTCAGCACTCCCCCGAGGAAGATCGCCAGCGTCGTGACCGGCAGAATCATCTGGATGAAGAACTCTCCGAAGTCATCGAAGGGGCTGGTGAATCCGCCCGACGGCAGGATGTCGAGCGTGACCGAGAAGATGATGATGAGGAACAGGCCGAGCCAGACCGCGGGAATCGCGATCGCCAATGTCGTCACCAGACGCACTGCCCGGTCGACGATTCCGTTGCGGAAGTACGCGGCGGCCATTCCGAAGATGATGGAGAGCGGTACCGCAATGAGCACGGCTCCCAGAATGAGAAATAACGTGGGCGGAACAGCGCCCGCTACGAGCTCGACTACGGCGACCCCGCTACGGCTGGAAACTCCGAAGTCTCCGCGCAGGATGTCTCCGAGCCAAATGCCGTACTGAACGGGCCAGGGCTGGTCGAGCCCCATTTCTGTTCGCAACCGGGCCAGCGTTTCCGCCGCATCCGGCCGCCCCGCCTGGGGACCGAGCAGCAGAACTGCTGGATCCCCAGGGGTGAGCCGAAGAGCGAGGAAGGCGAACACCGAGACGAACCACAAGACCACGGCGAGCTTTGCCGCCTCTATTCCTGCGCGTCGCATGATTTTCACGATGCTGCCTCCCTCGTTCCTTCGTGTTGTTGCGTGCTGTGTCGTGCGCGGTGTTACTGGCTGACGGTGACCTGCGAGAGCAGAGCCCAGCCGAGCGGGTTGACCTCATAGCCCGAGACATCCGGACCAGCGATCGAAGCAACCGGGGTCGACTGCACGATCATGATGGGGAGTTCGTCAACGAGAATCTGCTGGAGTTCGCCGTAGAGCTCGCCCCGAGTTGCCTCGTCAGAGACGCGGGTAGCGTCAAGAACGAGATCGGATACCGTCTGGTTCTGGTAGTCGTCCGCAAGGTGCGGAATCATGATGATGTCGAAGAAGGAGTGGGGGTCCGCTCCAACGTTGAACACATTCCAGGTGGCGTCATAGCCGCGGCTCACGTAAGCGTCGAGCCAGACCGAAATCTCTGTGATGTTGACGTTCAAGGTCACACCGATTTCAGCCAAGGATGCCTGCCAGACGCGGGCGAGCTGTTCAGCCTCCGGGAAGCCGGAAGGAACTTCGAGCGAGAACTCGAGGTCAGACTCGCCAGCAGCAGCGAGCATTGTCGCAGCCTTGTCGAGGTCGTACTCGTAGCCATCCTGCTCGGAGTAGGCCCAGCTGCTCTCAGGCAACGGGCTCCAGCTGCTCGAGCCGCCGCCACCGTAGGCGATTTCCCGAATGGAGTCCTTGTCGAGGGCGTGTGCCAGAGCCTGGCGCACCATCGGGTCAGCAAGCTTTCCCGATGAGTTGAACTCGATCAGCGAGAGGCTGTTCGATGCCACCGGCTCGACGAGGGCGGCCCGGTCGGCGTCGAGCTGCGACACCGTTGCGGCAGATGCGCTGGCAAGAATGTCAACGCTTCCGCTGTAGAGGTTGTTAAGCGCGACCTGCTGGTCGGTGATGGGCTGCAGTCGAAGAGTTTCCGTCGGCGACACATCGCCGAAGTAGTCATCGAAGCTGGTCAGCACGATCTCAGTGTTTGCCGTCCAGCTCTCGAACTCGTACGGGCCTGAGCCCACCGGGTCAGAAGTGGCGGTTTCGAAGCTCGAGGGAGCCACGATGGCGATCGATGCGAGCCCTGCGAGGAACGTAGCATCCGGGTTGTTGAGGGTGATGACGACCGTTGAGTCATCGGTTGCCTCATACGATGCGACGTCAGCAAGACGGCCCGACCAGATGGAGTCTTCCGCTGTGCCGGCGCGTTCCATCGATGCGATAACGGCGGCAGCGTCAACTGAGGTTCCGTCGTGGAATACGGCATCCGGCGCTAGGCTGAACGTGAACACCGTTGCGTCTTCGTTTACCTCGTACGTCGCGAGGTCGGGCTGAAGCTTCAGCTCGGCGTCGTAGTCGACGAGAGACGAGAACACGAGCTCACGAATCGCAAATTCGAAGATGATGAGCTGATTGGTGTGAGGATCGAAGTTGTCAATGTCGCCCGCCAGAGCTACGACTACCTCATCCTTGATTGCTGCTGGGTCGTCGTTATTCGATGACTCAGCAGCGCATCCTGTAAGCACGAGCGAACTTACTGCGGCAAGGCCGATCAACGACCGACGCCATGGTGACTTGTTACTCATTGCGCTACCTTTCTGTTACTTCTCTTGGTTGGTGCAGGGGTGTTACTAGTGACCCGCGGGCTGGTTAGTGCCTACCGACGGGATTCCAGATGTCGACCACTTCGTTGCCGTCGACCACGTGTACGCGACTGAACATGTTCACTACGCCACACGCATGATTAGGGATGATTCGAACTCGGCTTTCGAAGCCGAGTTCGTCGATGCCGGCTCCGTTGAGGATGCCGTGCTCTTCGTACGCACGCTCGAAAACGATGTTGTCGGCGAGAGCTCCTTCGGGAGCCGTCACGAGCCCCAGGGTGTCGCCGCGGTTAGAGCGGTCGGAGCTCATCGCCTTGATGCCCGCATCAATAACGCGACGATCGGCAGCGGGAACGCTCACCACGGTGCTGAGCACGGTAAGGGCACACTGTGCGCTCAATGCCGATCCGAGTCGGAATTGGTTGGCATCGAAGAAGACGTAGGTTCCGGCGCGGGCTTCGGTGACACCAGATACGCGCGGTGCAGATTCCCAGCCGGGCGTCGAGCCGACTGAGACCACCGAGATGGTGTGACCGGATGCTCGCAGCTGTTCGGCTACGGCGACCAACGACGAGGCGGCGCCCGTTCCAGCCGCGACGATCTCATCGCGAGAGCCCTTGAGGCTCGCAAGCTGACCTTCGTGCATATAGACGCCATCGAGCAGGATGCCCGGCAAGGCGGCGATTTCAGCCGCGACGTCGTCCGCTACGGCAGCCAGCACTCCCGTACGAGCGAGGCCAGTGTCGATCTCCAGAATGACCGGGATCGTAGAGTCGGCCGCCACGGCAGCCTGAGACAACACTGCAGCGAGTTCGACCGAGTCGATTCCGACCGCTAGGCGTGCGGTGTGGTTTGCCTCGGCGGCAAAGCGAGCCTTCTGAGCAGAAGCCGGAGCGTTCGCCCAGAAGACGTCGTCAATTCCCGCATCGAGCAAGGCTTCGGCCTCCGCCATCGTTGCGCAGGTGAATCCAACAGCGCCGGCCTGCAACTGCAGCCGAGCGACTTCAATCATTTTCGAGGTCTTGAAGTGGGGACGAAGAGCAACCTCCGCCTTCACCGCGAACTCCGCCATCATGCTGATATTGCGCATCATCTGCGCGCGATCGATCAGCAAGGCCGGGGTTTCCACAGATTCGAACAGGGTGGGGCTGAAGGTCATGATCCGCTCCTCATCATGTCGGCGGCATCCCGAATCCACGAGAGTGTCGGTGCAGTTGCCGTGCCGTAGTTGTAGAGGGCGAGCTTGCTCACACCCGAACCGCGGATGGCATCTACCTTCGACAGAAAACTGTCTTTCGTCGGGTGGAAGCTGGGCCAGAGAGTGATCGCGGAGGCCAGGGACTCTGCTCCACGATCGGAGAGCGCGGCAGCGGCGAGAGTGTGGTCGAGTTCGCGAGCCACCTCGCCAGCGGTCGGATAGTAGCTTTCGAGAACGAAAGAGTCGGCGACAGCAACACTCGCTGCGACATCCACGCCCTCCATCCAGTTGCTGAAGGCGGGGCGACCCCAGACTGCGGCACTGAGATCGAGCACTGCGCCCTTGGCGCGGATCTCGCGGGCAACGCGGCCAGCGAGCTCGGTGACCACGTCGTTACGCATGCGGGTGTAGGCCGCGAGATCGGGCCACATCATGTGGAGCGACGCGATTTCGGCGCCATCATCGGCGTCGCGACCGGCGGGTGCTTCGGCGTTCCAGGTGCGGTGAAGTTCGTTCGAGACCCGAAGACGCAGGGCTCCGACGTCGATTCCGCGGGCTGTTCCCTGTTCTCGGCAGTGGCTGCAGAAGCACAGTGAGAGAAGGTAGCGCGTGGTCGGGTCGAGGCGGGCGCCCCACAGTTCGTGAGGATGACCGTGGTTGTAGAGCAGGTACGAGAGGCTCTCTACCAACACACGATCGAACAGCCCCGAGCCGGCGATCTCCGCCACAAGCTCAACCGCGTACTGCTGAGCAGCAGGGTTTGCTGGGCACAGTCCGTGGGTGAACGCGTCGCCGAAACAATTCTTGATTGCTGCTTCGGGATGCTCGGTTGCCATCGTGGTGTTGTGGAATGCGATTCCCCAGCCACTGAGCGAAACGCCCGCGGCATCCGCAGCACGCTTGAGCGAGGGATAGAGATCCGGATGCTCGGTCGCGATGGAGGAGGGCGGAACGGCCAAGCCGCTGAAGTTGTTGAAGCCGAGGGGCAAGTGACTCGTGTTTGCTTCCGCCACCGTCGAGACACGGTCGAGTCGGCGAGGAGAGATGACCTCGGCCGAGTGATAAGCAGTGGCGATGACGAGGCGGTCGACACCGAGTTCGGCTACCGTCTCGACAACGCGTTCTGCGCCGTCGGCGATGACGTCCCAGGGGTAGATGAGCAGCGATACTTCAGACAACGGGAACCTCCTGATAAATCTGTTCGATCAAAGCGAGAGTGGGTTCGAGATCGTCGAGCCCGAAGCCCGATTCCTCGTCACGAAAACTTGTCCACTGGCTGATGAACGGTGCCCGATCGATGTTGATCGACGGGCCGCTGCGCTCAATCCCTATTCCAGAGATAGACCATGAGCCGTCCATGTAGATACGAGCAGAGCCGCGGGTTCCCATCACGATGAGTCCCGTGCCGATCGGTTCGAACGGCATCCACGACATGTCAATGGATGCAATGGTCGATTCCCCGGCGCGAGCGATCACGCTGGCGTGGTCTTCGGTCTCGTGGCTGGGGTTCACACGCTTGAGCGTTGCGGTCTGAAACTGCAGCTCGGAGCCGATAATTGCGCGCGCACGGTCGAAGGCATGCACGCCATTGGTGACGAGCACTCCCCCGCCGCTGACAGCGGAGTTGAAATACCACCCGGGCAGGCTGTCCTCTTCGAGGTGAAACTGCATCCGGTCGTTGTACGTCAGAATCTCGCCGAGTTCTCCGTCGGTGACGGCACGGACCACGGCCTGAACGCCGGCCCAGTGGCGAGTGGACATTCCGACGAAGAGTCGACCACCTGTGCTGAGAGCGTCACGCAGCGGTGCAGGATCTTGCCCAGGAACACGATGGGGTTTTTCCACGAGAACGTCGAGTCCCGCCGCTACCAACTCTGTCGATTGCACAAGGTGCCCGGCAGAGGGAGTGGCGATGATCGCGCTATCGAGGTCGCGCTCCTGGGCAAGCGCCTCCTGCACGGAGGTATAGGTACTAGCGCCAGAATCAACGGCGCTAGCTCGCGCCAGATCCGTGTCGACGACAGCAGCAATCTGGTCACCAACATCACGAACTGCAACGGCGTGACGGTGACCCATCACCCCCGCTCCGACGACAAGAACCCGGCGCGCACTCATGCGAAAATTCCTTCGCTCTTCATTTCCTGCAGTACGTCGCGAGCGGCCTCAAGCGTGAGGTCGATGTCTGCTTCGGTGTGCGCAAGCGAAATGTGGTTGCGCTTGAGCGTCATGGGATACATCACAAAGCCGCGGTCAGTCATCCGACGGTGGAACGTAGCGTAAGCAACGTCGTTGTTCTCCAGAAGGTCGTTGTAGCTCTTGGGCTCGCGATCCATGAAGTAGCAGATGAAGACGCTGCCGAGGCCAGTCACATGGGCTGCAATGCCGAGCTCGGTGGTGATGTCGCGAAGCCCGTCCCGCATCCGAGCGCCGAGGCGGCCGGTGTACTCGTGCATTCCCACTTCGGGATCGCTGACGACCGTCATGGTGGCGATTGCTGCGGCCATCGAGACGGGGCCACCGTTGAAGGTACCGGCGAGCATGACGCCACCGCCGGCTGACGAGAAGTTGTCCATGAGATCAGCACGGCCACCGAGCCCGGCTACGGCGAAACCGTTGCCCATCGACTTGCCGTAGCTGGTGAGGTCTGGGGTGATCCCGCAGAGCTCTTGGTAGCCACCTGGAGCGTGACGGAAGCCAGTGATCACCTCGTCAAAGATCAGGATGCTTCCCTCGGCCTTGGTGATCTCTCGCAGGCCTTCCAAGAAGGACTGGTCGGGAAGCAGCGCGCCAACGTTGTGCGGCACGGGTTCGAGGATGATCGCTGCGATCTGATCTGGGTAGCGCTCGTAGAGGGCACGAACCGAGTCGAGGTCGTTGAAGTCAGCGACAAGGGTGGATCCCAGCGCGTCGTCGAGGATTCCGGTGGAGAGCGGGTCGACGGTTCCGATGCGGTCGGCCGGCGACGCGACGTTGCGAGCAACGGCATCTCCCCAACCGTGAAAGCAGCCCTGGAACTTGAGGAGGTACTTGCGGCCGGTGACGCCGCGAGCGAGTCGAACGGCCTGCATTGTGGCTTCGGTGCCACTCATTGTCGTGACGGACTTTTCAACCGAAGGGATGAGTTTCGCGACCATGCGAGCAACCTCGACTTCGAGTTCGCTCACGCCCAAACCTACGAGGTCGAGGCCGTTCAAGCTCTGCGTAACTGCGGCCGTGACGCGCTCGTCGGAATGCCCCAGCAGAATGGCACCGAACGCTGCGTGGTAGTCCACATAGCGGCGACCGTCATAGTCCGTCAGGTAAGCGCCCTGAGATTCGCGGAAGGCATACGGCGCACCAAAGTTCCGAGTTGCCGAATTCACTCCTCCGGGAATAAATTCTTTGGCTTCGCTGATCAGCGCAGCGGCTGTCCTAGGCACGGTATCTTGCTCCTTTTTCATCGATTGGGTAGTCATCGCGGCGCGCTATCTGGCGAGCCGTGGGTCAGGGATCTCGAGAAGTGAAAGAGCATCCTGGTGAAGGATCGACTCAACGGTTTCTTCGAGAACGTGGGGCAGGTTGCCCGCACGGAAGTCGGCAAGAGAACGGAAGCGCGTGATGGCGTCGGCCGGCTCCCATAGCGGGTAGTCGCTGCCGAAGAACAACTTGTTGACGACGCCCCACTCTTGAGCCATGACAAGAGCCATGAAGCCGTCCATGGGGCGGTGCCAGCTAGCGGATACATCGGCGTAAACGTTGGCATGCTTGCGCAAAACGACAACGGCGTCGCGCTGCCACGGGTGACCCATGTGCGCCATAATCTGCTTGAGATCCGGATGCCGACGAGCAACTTCTTCGACAACGAGCGGCTGGCTGAGCGAGAGTCGGCCCTGTGCACTCGGCGTCGCGCCCATGTGCCAGAGGATGGTCATCCGGCGTTCGGAACAGAGTCGGTAGAACTCATCGAATGCAGGGTCGAGCGGATCGAAGAGCGACAGAACCGGATAGAGCTTGACGCCCTTGAAGCCGAGCTCATAAGCCTCGTCAAGCTGGTCACGCCAGTCGGTGTCGAGCGGGTCGAGCGCGGTGAAGGCAACCGTCGGCGTTGACAGCTGGGCGCAGTAGTCCGCGACGAAGCGGTTTGGAGTGTGCACGCCAGCACGAGTGGCGGCAAGGCCGAAGACGATGGCGACATCGACGCCGGCCTTCGACATCGCAGCGTCATACATTGCGGGCGAAATACGCGGGTACGGCTCACCGTACGCGGGCTCCCAGTTCTTCTTGTGCTCGTCGCCCCAGTGTTCGGGCTGGTGGTTGTGAGTGTGGACATCAACGATCATGGTTTTCTCCTTTTCGCTGGCCGCCGCGCTCGGCACGGAAGGCGGCAACAAATCGTGGGTCGGCGGCAAGCTCGGCTGCTACGTCGTGAACGCGCTGGGACAGTGATTCGCGCAGCTCGGGGGCGAGCTCTCCTGCGGGGCCCGAGACGCTGATGGCGACTGGAACGTCCAGCCCCAGCGGGATGGGAACAGCTAGGCAAATGACGCCGAGGTCGCGTTCCTGGTCATCGAGGCTGTAGCCACGTTCGCGAATGGTGTCGAGGTTCGCATCCATCTGCTCACGATTCACGATCGTGTACTCGGTGAAGCGGGCATACGGCTCTTCAGGCAGGTGCTGGCTGATCTGGTCGACCGGGATCTCTGAGAGCAACATCTTTCCGATGCCCGTGCAGTAGGTGTAGTCGAGCGAGCCATCACGAGACCGGAAGCGCAACGGACGGTCTGGTTCTTGCACACATAGGTGTAGTGCCCAACGCCCTTCAAGTACGCCGAGGTTGGCGGTGAGGCCCGTCGCATGAGCGAGAGTTTTCAAATACGGTGCGGCGACGTCAGCGGTGTTGGCGACTCGACGGTACGACTCGGAGATATCGAGCACCGCGTGCCCCAGTGCGTACACCGGTGGGTCACCCTCGCGGTAGACAAAAGCCTCTTGCTCGAGAACCGAAAGCAACCGGATGAGGGTCGACTTGGGGAGTTCGAGCTCGACTGACAATTCGGCGAGGCTAAGCGCTTTCTCTTGCGCGCCGAGCACCTTGAGCACTTTGAGGGCTTTGACTAGCCCCTGTGAATGATACGACGTGGCACTGCGTTCCATGTGAGGGACTCTATCCACCGGGAAGTCAAAAGTGAAGCACATGGAATGTTAATTCCATGTTGCGCGATGTGGAACTCAGCGGGCTTCGCGGAGTCGAGAAAATGTCGCCAGGGTCGCTCCCCAGTGATTGCCCCGAATGCGGGGATTGTCTTGAGAGAGCCTCACCAGAAGACTGAGAAGAACTTTTTTCCCGAGGAGACCAATTGGCTATGCCCAGCGACGGCCGTGTTGCCGTGTACATCGATTTCGACAACATCGTTATCTCTCGATACAACCAAATACATGGCAACGGGCAGTTCTCCAAGGACAAAGCTCGAACTCATAACTCGGCTCGCACCACGACGAGTGCTGTCGGCGTCAGACTGCTCGAGGCCGAAGTGGATGTCGAGGCGATCCTCGACTACGCCTCCTCCTTCGGAACAGTTGCCTTCAGCCGCGCCTATGCCGACTGGTCTGTGCCGGTGAATGCCAGCTACCATAAGCAACTTGTCAATCGTGCCGTGGTGCTGGTTCAGCTCTTCCCCCTCACTGCCCTAATGAAAAATGGCGCTGACATCCGACTCGCCGTGGATGCCATGGAAGACATGTTTAGGCTCCCTGACATCACACACGTCGTGATTGTGGCTGGTGACTCTGACTATGTGGCACTGGCCCAACGCGCGAAAACGCTCGGGCGCTTTGTCGTCGGAGTGGGAGTTGCAGGAGGAACAAGTGACGCTCTCACCTCATCGTGCGACAAGTTCGCAGACTACGACTCGCTGCCAGGCGTGCAGTACAAGACGCCGTCCGCGCAGCCACACCCCGCTGTGAGCGCCCAAGCGACCCCGTCAGCCCGGGCATCACAAGCGTTGACGCCCGCCGCGCCCTCCGTGAAGAAAGTCGTCAACGTCGCAAAGAAAGCCGCAATTACGAAAGTCGTCAAGACCGCCCCCGCGCAAAAGAGCGCCTCAAGCACCAATAAACCTGCGACAAAAGCCTCCCTGCCTAAGGCAGCGCCGACAAAGCAGGCGGCTACCGTCTCTCAGTCAACGAATCCTTCAACCGCCGACACTCCAGCCATCGGGATGCGGCCCTTCAAAATGCTCGTGCGGGCCATGCGACTTGTTCAGCAAAAGGAGGACTCCGAGTGGCTCAACAGCTCGGCGGTTAAAAACCAAATGCTGAGAATCGACCCATCTTTCAACGAGGCCGCATTGAATTTCAAAACTTTCCGAAAATTTGTGGACTCACACAGCTCGAACGTCGAGGTGCGAGACCGAGAAGGATCGCAAGAGCTGCGACTGCGTGCGAACGCGACTCAACCCAAGTAGCACTCGGAGGCAAACCCACTGCAGGATGCGACGCACGGTCGCGAAAAGCGAGCCATCAGCTTAGCCAGTGCGATCACGAGCACGCACACTGAGAGCACGATGGTGACCAGACCACGACTTTGCGTACAGCGCCACCGTCGGCTCCGCAAGCGGGTGCTGCAGTCGACACTGCTCCCCCACCGGAGTGGCGTTCAGCGGGCACGTCCACCCGCAGGACTCAGTTAAGCAGCTGCTCCGCAAGCAGTTCGAGAGCGCGCACGCGCACAGGCGAGGTGTTCGCCGCGTCCGCATTGTGAGCCGACAACCCAGGCACGACCATTACTTCGTCTACACCGAAGCGGGTCGCGAGCGAGCGAATGCGTTGCGCTGCAGCCACGGGTTCGTCGATGACCCACCGTTCGGCCATGTCATCCACCATCTGTTGCTGCGGCGCAGCGAGCTCTGTCGCGGCAGCTTCTTCGATGGTCGAGAGCGGGCCGAGCGGCATGCCGCTGAGCAGGCGCGCCATTTGCTGAAGTTGGGGCAGGGCTGCGGCACGCGCATCCGCCGTCGTTTCGGCGACAGCCACGTTTAAGGTGAGGAACGTCTTGGGGGCCTTCAGCAGGTCTGACGGCACAAAGTTGTCGCGGTAGAGGCCAAGAATGCGCGCGGTTCCTTCGCCCGAGAAGTGGTGGGCAAAAACGTACGGCATGCCTTGAGCTGCGGCCAGACGGGCCGAGTAGTCGCTGGAGCCGAGCAACCAAAGATCAGCAACGGATGCCGCGTTCGGCGTTGCCGTGAGTTCGTAGCTGCGTCCTTGCTGCAGTTGCAACGTGGCGCCCTCGGGATTCATGAGGCTGCGGATGTCGGCCACGTTGCGCGGGAACGCGTCGACGTCGCTAGTGGTGCCGGTCATCCGCAAATACGAAGTGATCACAGGGTCGCTGCCGGGAGCGCGGCCGATGCCGAGGTCGATGCGGCCCGGGAATGCTGCTTCGAGGATTGCAAACTGTTCCGCAACAACGAGAGGCGCATGGTTGGGAAGCATCACTCCCCCAGAACCGACGCGAATTCGCTTCGTCTGGGCGGCAAGAATACCGATCAGCACCGCGGGGTTCGTGGATGCCACGGCCTTCATATTGTGATGCTCGGCGACCCAGTACCGCGAGAAACCAAGATCATCGGCGCGTTGCGCAAGCGCGGTTGTCGCCGCCAGGGCGTCGGCCGAAGTCTGGTTGCTGCGAACAGGAATGAGATCAAGAACAGAAAGGTGAAGTGGTGTAGTCATCACTAGTATTCAACTCCTTACCAGCGTGGATATTCCTGAATGAGAGAGTTAGCGGGCCCGCGGCGCGAAGCGACCACGATTCTCAGGTCGCCCTTCAGTGCGCGCGCGACCTGGCACTCCCTAGACTGGGGCGATGCACGCTGCTGATTCCTCTCCCGCCGATCCGACCGAGTCGATTGCGCCAGCGCAGCCAACATCACAGAACTCAACTCCAGGTCCTCGGCGAACTCGACGCGTCGCGCGCACGATTTTCATCGCACTGGCCGCAATCGTTGTTCTACTCGTGGCCGGAATGCTCGTGTGGGCGAATGTGGGAGTGATGCAGGCAGAACCCGACGCGCTGGAGAGCGTGCAAACAAACCCGGCCGTGCACATCACCGAAAATCAAAACTCCTTCGTTCTCACCCCCACCGGCGACGCTTCAGGCGAAGGCTTTGTGTTCATCCCGGGAGCAAAGGTCAGCGCGGATGCCTACCTCTATAAGCTCTCCGGAGCGGTGGCCGAATCGGGGCTCACGGTTGTCGTGACGAAGCCCATCCTGAATCTGGCATTTTTCGACCAACGATCGCTTGATACCTTCACGGATGCGGCGCCCGACGTTGATGACTGGATTGTCGGCGGACATTCCCTGGGTGGCGTGCGCGCGTGCCAATACGCCGAGCAGCCCGACGTCAGCGGCCTCGTGCTTTTCGGCAGCTACTGCGCCAACGATCTTTCCGAAGTCGACATTCGCGTCTTGAGCCTCAGCGGAAGCAATGATCTCTTGAGCACACCCGAGAAGATCATGAATGCGGCCCACCTGTTGCCGACATCCACCACCTTCTTTCCCATCGATGGCGCCAATCACGCCAGCTTTGGAGACTACGGAGTGCAGGCCGGAGACGGTATCGCGACCCTCGACACCTCAGTGGTGCGAGACGTGATCGCCGCCGAAGTGAACAGTTTTGTGAACAATGGATAGCACCGAAGAAGCTATGGAAGCTGCCAACTGGGGTATCGTGCTCATCCCAATTTTGGCTGTCATGGCGCCGTTGCTGGCACGCGCACTCTCTCCCCTGGTCCGCATCTCGATCGTCGTTTTCGAGCTGCTTCTCGGCATCCTGATTGGGCCAAGTGTTCTTGGCTGGGTTGGCGAATCCGAGTTCGTCGAGCAGCTCTCCGACTTCGGCTTGGCAATGCTGTTCTTTATGGCCGGAAACGAAATCCGACTGAGCGCTATTCGCGGCCGGAATGGTCGACGCGCATCACTCGGGTGGCTCGTTGGGCTAGTCGCAGGAGTGGCGATCGGTTATCTCATCGAGCCAGGATTTGGCGCCGTCGTTATCGGGATCGCGCTTTGTTCGACGGCACTCGGAGTAATCATGCCCCTCCTGCGTGACGCCGGGGAACTGCCCACCCGCTTTGGCAATTCCGCAGTCGCACTCGGTGCCGTCGGCGAATTTGGGCCGCTTATTGCCATCTCCATTTTTCTCGGAGCCAGCTCACTCGGAGTCTCCACGATCGTGTTGGGTATATTCATCCTGATTGCGATGACGCTGCTGTTCCTCGCGGCCCGCATCGAACACAACTCGCTCCACCGCCTCGTGACAGCAACCCTGCACACCTCAGGCCAGTTCGCGATCCGACTGGTTATTTTCATTGTTGCCGCACTGGTCGTGCTGAGCATCGTTCTCGACCTAGATATGCTCCTGGGTGCATTTGTCGCCGGTTTGCTCTGGCAGGTCATGATGCGCCAGGCGCCCGAACGCGACCGCGCGATGGTCGACTCCAAGTTGGATGCGATCGCCTTCGGATTCCTTGTTCCGATCTTTTACATCAACACGGGAGTGTCGTTCGAACTCGGCGCCCTCACTTCCGACTTGAGCGTGGCGGCTCTCGTGCCCGTGTTCCTCGTGCTTCTGCTCGTCGTACGCGGCGTACCCTCGATGTTCGCCGCACGGAAAGGCGCGAGCACCCGCGAACGCGCCGCGCTCGGCCTTCTCGGCGCCACAGGATTGCCCATCATCGTCGCCGTCACCGCAATTGGCGTCGATAGCGAATATATCGACTCAGGTATCGCCGCCGCTCTCGTCGGAGCCGGTTTGCTATCCGTGCTGATCTTCCCGGTCATCGCAATGGCGTTGCGCGGAGACGCTGCCCAGTTGCACGCCAGCGGCACGGGAGATGAGGCCCCAAACCTTCCCGGCGAACCACACATCACCGAAGAGGCCTAAGCGTCGCGACGACCGACTCGCTGAAGCCGTCGCGACGTCACCAACGCTCTAGGCGAGCACCACCCCGCTAAGCGAGAATCGGGATCGTGCCTGTCGCCGTGTAACCCGCAGAGTGTGGCAATGGCTCGCCCAGAACATCCGATGTGTCGTGCGCGACAACGGCCGCTTCGACGGGAGGCTCGGCGTGGGAGTGAATGATCGGAATGGACTCGGTGAGAGCCACTAAGCCGTCGCTGATACTGACGAGCGGATCGGCATCCGTGCTCGAGAAAATCGGGAATGAACGCCCCTCATCGGGCAAGCGGCGACCGCGGCGAATGACCACGATCGTGGCGGCGGCAAGCGGGATCGCGACAGCGCTGGGAGCGGCAACCCAGAACGACGAACTCATCAGACCGTAAGCGCCCCAGACGGTGTAGCCAAAGACCAACAGCCACTGCGTGGTCTCCGAAATACCGGCAAGACGCACCGCGTCGTTGCGGCTCTGCCACGTGATGCGTGCCTGAGGAACCCACATGAGGAACGAGAAAACGGTGCCCGCGAATCCGAGTGCGTTAATAGCGATTTCGGTGATGTTCATACCGGTTGATCTGATCTTTCTGACGGCCTAGGGAAGAACTCCCGAAGGGGCACGATTGCCGGGCATCAACGCGATGTCACGCTCATTCTAAGCACAAATTATGTCGTGCACCAGCACCCCAAATGCGGCACTTTTTCGCTACTCGCCAGCGTTACAGAATTGCGGTGGACACGAGGGCCACCGCTCCCTTTGCTCGTCAGGAAGCGTTCCACTTCCAATCAGCCACTTCGGGCATGTCTTCGCCGTGTTCGCGCGTATATTGCTGCGCGTGCAGACGGGTGTCGTGCATCTCTTGCCAGAACGCAGCATGCCTCGAGGTGAGGCCCGGCACGCGCTCGAGCACGTCAATCACCAAGTGATAGCGGTCGAGGTCGTTGAGCATCACCATGTCGAACGGTGTCGTCGTCGTACCCTCGTCTTTGTACCCGCGCACATGCAGATTGGCGTGCCCGGCTCGCTTATACGTGAGGCGATGGATCAGCCACGGATAACCGTGGTGCGCAAAGATCACGGGCTTGTCTGTTGTGAAGATCGCGTCGTATTCGGCGTCGCTGAGACCATGCGGATGCTCCGACTCGCTGTGCAGGCGCATCAAGTCGATGACGTTGACGACGCGCACTCGCAGCTCAGGGATCCGCTCGCGCAAGATTTGCGCGGCCGCCAACGTTTCTAGGGTCGGGACGTCGCCGGCGCAGGCGAGTACGACATCCGGTTCTTCACCAACAACTTCGGTGCCTGCCCAGTCGAACAGGCCGATGCCGCGCGTGCAGTGCTCGATGGCAGCCGGCATATCGAGCCAGTTGTTTTCGGGATGTTTGCCCGCGATGACGACATTGATTTTGTCGACGGAACGAAGGCAGTGGTCGTAGGTGGCGATGAGGGTGTTGGCATCACACGGCAGATAGGCGCGCACCACATCGGGCTTTTTGTTCATGACCAGGTCAAGGAAGCCGGGGTCTTGATGCGAGGCACCGTTGTGATCTTGACGCCACACGTGCGAGCTCAGCAGATAATTGAGCGACGACACTGGTCGACGCCACGGAATCGCGTTCGCGCCCTCAAGCCATTTGGCGTGCTGGTTGAACATCGAATCGACGATATGAATGAACGCCTCGTACGAATTGAACATGCCGTGGCGGCCAGTGAGGAGGTATCCCTCGAGCCAGCCCTGACACTGATGTTCGCTGAGCATCTCCATAACGCGCCCCGCGCGAGCAAGATGATTGTCGGCATCGATGGGCAGGAACTCGGCATCCCACTGTTTGTCGGTCACGTCGAAGACCGCGCTCAGTCGATTGGATGCCGTGACGTCGGCCCCAAAGATGCGGAAATTGTCGGGGTTGTCGCGCACCACATCGCGCAGCCACTCCCCCAGCGCGCCCGTTGCCGAGCTCGTCGTTTCACCAGGGTTTGGCACGTCGACGGCATAGTCCCGAAAGTCGGGCAGCCGCAACGGTGCTCGCAGCAGTCCGCCATTGGTCACCGGGTTGGCACTCATACGGCGATCGCCAGTCGGCGCGAGCGCGGTGGTTAGCGCGCGCGGTGCGCCGCTCTCGTCGAAGAGTTCCTCAGGACGATACGACTCCATCCATTCCTGAAGCTGCAGGAGATGTTCCTCGGTATCGCGCACACTCGCGAGCGGCACCTGATGGGAACGCCAGTTGTTTTCGACAGGATGTCCGTCGACCACTTGTGGGCCCGTCCAGCCCTTGGGCGTGCGCAGAATGAGCATCGGCCAGGCCGGGCGCCCCTCGAGCGTTCCTGCTGCGGCATCCGCTTTGATCCGAGCGATGTGATCGACGATGTCATCGAGAGTCGCTGCCATGCGTTCGTGCACGGCGCGAGGGTCCTCGTCGTCAAACCCGCCCGAGACAACGTAGGGCGTATGCCCGTAGCCACGCATCAGGTCGCACAGTTCATCTTCAGGGATGCGGGCCAGCACAGTGGGGTTCGCGATCTTGTAACCGTTGAGGTGCAAGATCGGCAGCACGACACCATCACGTTCGGGGTCGATGAACTTGTTCGAGTGCCAGCTCGTCGCGAGCGGCCCGGTTTCGGCCTCGCCATCGCCGACAACTGCCGCGACAAGAAGATTCGGGTTATCGAAGGCTGCGCCGTAGGCGTGCGACAGGGCATAGCCCAGCTCGCCACCCTCGTGGATGGAGCCGGGAGTTTCGGGAGCCGCGTGGCTCGGAATGCCACCCGGGAACGAAAACTGTCTGAACAGCTTGCGGATGCCATCCGCGCTCTTATCAATATCGCCGTACGTTTCGCTGTAGGTGCCGTCGAGGTACGCACTCGCGACAACAGCGGGGCCGCCGTGTCCGGGGCCAGCAACAAAGATCGTGTCGGTGTCGCGTTCCTGAATAATGCGGTTCAGGTGAGCCCACACAAAGTTCAGGCCGGGCGTTGTGCCCCAGTGACCGAGGAGTCGGGGCTTAGTGTGCTCGCGGCGGAGGGGTTCACGCAACAGAGGGTTGTCGAGCAGATAGATCTGGCCGACCGCAAGATAGTTCGCTGCTCGCCACCACGCGTCCAGTTGGTCGAGAGTGTGGGGCTGCACTTCGGCGGCACGAGGGCCACACCACGGCTGACGGGCGACGGGTTCTTGAACAGGCACGAGATTCTCTCTTTTCTTCACGATGATGTGGTTGAGGTCATCCGTTCGATCGCTACTCAACTCTCGTTGAGGGCGCACCGCCAGTGTAGGAGCAGACCTCAGCTCTGTGGGCCGAATTCAGCGAGTCTGAGGGTACGCCGATACCGCGCACAGCGGCTCAGGCAGTTACCCTCAATACATGAGTTCCCGAAGCGCACGACAGCAGGGTGCGCTGGCGTCATGGAACGACGAACGTGGCTTCGGTTTTATTTCCGTTGACGGCCCGAGCAGCGCCAACGGCGCGGGCAGCACTGGTAGCGGCAACCGCACCGGCGAAAGCGTCTTTGCCCACATCTCTGCCTTCCCACGCCGCGACGCCCGCCCGGCGCCCGGCGAACGGGTCAGCTTCACAGTCGAAACCACGAACGACGGCAAGACTCGAGCGCGCAACATCCGCTACCTCTCCGCTTCAGGCCGCCCCATCCGCGCCCGCAAGAGCCGCCCGGGAACAATGAGTTACGTCGTATTGGCCACCTTCGCGATCGCGATCAGCATCGTCACCGCAATCGGTGCACTCCCGTGGCTCTTCGCAGCGCTTTACCTCGTGATGAGCGTCATCACTTATGCCTCCTACGCCACCGACAAAAAGGCGGCCCAAACTAGGCAATGGCGGGTCACAGAAAGCGCTCTGCTCGGGCTCGGACTCTTCGGCGGCTGGCCCGGAGCCATCGTTGCCCAACAGCGTCTTCGCCACAAAACTCAGAAGCCAATGTTCCGCCAAGCCTTCTGGGGCACCGTGGTTCTCAACATCCTGGTATTTGCGATCCTGACAACCGCATTGCGCGAACCTGTTATCGAACTCTTTCGCTTGATCGTGACCGCAACCGCGCCCTAGCGACCAGCCGTTAGGCCAGCGAGAGAAAGAGTTTCTCGATCTCTTCTGATTGAGGCGAGCCTTCGGCATCCGGATTGATGAGGCACTCCTTCATCGCTTCGGAAATCACGAGGAACCCTGCCCGGTCGAGAGCTTTTGAGACTGCAGCCAGCTGGTGCACGACGTCGCGGCATCCGGCTCCCGTCTCGACCGTGGCGATCAGTGCGCCCAGTTGTCCCTGAGCGCGACGCAAGCGATTCGCAATTTTCTTCTGCGCGTCAGGATCGGCTACCGACACTGATTCGGATGTGGAGGAATCCATAGTTGTCTCGCTTCTCTCGTGTGAGTTGACAGTTTCGATACCCCGTGGGGTATAGTCTGAGCATACCCCCTAGGGTATTGCAACGGATAGCCAATCAACGGAAGCAGAGTTATGTGCAGAGCAGTCACGTGTCGCGTATGCGACAAAACAACGTGGGCCGGATGCGGAGACCACATCCAGTCCATCAAGCGCAGCGTGCCAGCATCCAACTGGTGCAACGGCAAGCACTCTCAGTCGGAGATTGACGCCGCAAAGTCCACTCAGGGCGGCTTCTTTGCCCGCCTTTTCGGTCGTTAGGAAATCACATGTGCGCACAAGTTACTTGCCAGAACTGCAGTAAACCCACTTGGGCTGGCTGCGGAGAACACATCGAGGATGCCCTCGCCAACGTTGCCGAAAGCGATCGTTGCCACTGCTAACACGCAGACACCGTTAACGACCCACCGTCGCTAACGCCATCCCTCCCCCGGACATAGCGAACACTCACTGGAGTAAACATGCTTCTCGAACGCATCTATGACACCGACCTCGCTCAGGCTAGCTACTTCATCGGTTGCCAAGCCAAGGGCGAAGCGATCGTTGTTGACCCCCGCCGCGACCTCGATGTTTATCTTGAGATTGCCGCCAAGAATGGGATGACCATCACGGCCGTCACCGAAACTCACATTCACGCTGACTACCTTTCCGGCACTCGCGAGCTCGCCGCTCGCACCGGTGCGGAGATTCTGGTGTCTGACGAAGGTGGCCCCGACTGGACCTACGGAAGCGCCTTCGACGGTGCTGTGCGCATGAAAGACGGCCACATCATTATCCTCGGCAACATCACGCTGAAGGCTGTTCACACTCCCGGGCACACGCCTGAACACCTTTCTTTCTTGGTCACCGATGGTGCGCAAGCGGACGCTCCCGGTTTCATGCTGAGCGGAGACTTCGTCTTCGTGGGCGACCTCGGCCGCCCCGATCTCCTTGATGAAGCCGCTGGCGGCATCGACACTCGCTTCGGCGGAGCGAAGGACATCTTCGCTAGCCTGCGCGACCGCTTCCTCACTCTCCCCGACTATGTGCAGGTTTTGCCTGCCCACGGTGCCGGTAGCGCTTGCGGCAAAGCTCTCGGTGCAATTCCGACAACCACTGTCGGTTACGAGCGCGCGTTCGCGTGGTGGAGCCACTACGTCGAGAACAACGACGAGCAAGGCTTCATCGACGAGCTGCTCAACGGTCAACCGGATGCTCACGCCTACTTTGGGCGCATGAAAGTGCAGAACCGTCAGGGCCCGAATGTCATGGGCACCGTTAGCCCGCTGCGCGAATACACGACCGAGGAAGTCGCGACCGCGCTCGATGCCGACAGCGCCATTCTCATCGACACCCGTCACAACAGCGAAGTTCACCGTGGCACTGTGCCGCGATCCCTCAACGTTCCGGGCCCCGAGAAGGCCGCAAGCTACGGCGCCTGGGTGTACAACCCCGACACGGAGACGCGGCCCGTCATCCTGCTTGCCGACGACCTTGAACACGCGCAAGAGTTGCGCGATCACCTCGTGCGCGTGGGCATCGACACCGTGTCAGGCTTCGTGACGACACTCGATGGGCTCACCCTCGTGGTGCCCGAGCTCGTCGACCCCGCCACCCTCAATGACGTTGATCGTGTGCTTCTCCTCGACGTTCGCAACAAAACCGAGTTCGCCGAGGGACACATCCCCGGAGCAGAACAACTGAGCGGCGGCCGCGTCATGTGGTCGCTCGACCAGCTCCCCCATGAGGGAACCATCGTGACCTATTGCCAAAGCGGAGTGCGCAATAGCGTGGCCGCGAGTGCCCTGCGCCGCGCGGGCTACCACGTTGCCGAACTCGATGGCTCGTACCTTGGTTGGCTGGCAACTGCCAGCGCAGTACCCGCGGTGTAACGCGCCCTCATGGAGCCGAATCTGATCATCGCGCTGGCCCTCGCCGTGCTCGTGGGAGTTTCTCTCGGGATGCTCGGCGGGGGCGGCTCGATCCTCACCGTGCCGATCCTCACCTACGTTGCCGGCTTTGAGCCGCAGCAGGCGATTTCGGCTTCGCTATTTATCGTGGGCGTCACGAGCGCCGTCAGCGTTTTTCATCATGCTCGAGCAGGGCGCGTTCGCTGGCGTACCGGATTGATTTTCGGCGTCGCTGGAATGGCAGGCGCTTTTGCCGGAGGCATCGTCGGCGGCTATATCCCTGGCACAGTCCTGATGGTGCTCTTCGCCGCCATGATGGTCGCCACCGCGACGGCCATGATCCGCGGGCGAAAGAAGGTACCGGCAGGATCAATTC
This sequence comes from Salinibacterium sp. SWN248, assembly GCF_015864575.1. GTDB lineage: Bacteria > Actinomycetota > Actinomycetes > Actinomycetales > Microbacteriaceae > Rhodoglobus. The sequence continues at coordinate 1,952,214 of NZ_JADYWW010000001.1, forward strand.
ACGAGCCCACACAGCTCCCGGTCATCCGCATTATTCGAGACGGCTTCTTTGTCGGCATCGCCGCCGGGCTCGTGGGTGCTGGGGGCGGATTCCTCATCGTGCCCGCGCTCACTCTTCTCGGCGGGCTTCCGGTGGCGGTCGCCGTGGGCACCTCGCTACTGATTATTGCGATGCAGTCGTCGGCAGGGCTTGTCGCCCACCTCTTTACCGTTGACCTTCCGTGGCCAACCATCTTCGCGTTCACCGCGATCGCCGTTGCGGGCTCGTTTGTGGGTGCCGCTCTCGCGGGGCGCATTCCCGAAACCGCTCTGCGCAAGGGATTCGGAATCTTCGTTCTCGCGATCGGAGCCTTCGTGCTCGTGCAAGAAATCCCGCAATTTATTTCGCTTGTGACAGGAGCGTGACCGGTGTCGACTACAACGCCAACTAAAGCTCCCACCGTGGGCTCCCTCGTCGAGGGCTACAGCATCCCTGTCGTGAACGAGCGCGCAGTTCGCGTCGCTGCGAGCATCCTCTTTCTTGGCGGTGCCGTCTCGATCGGCTTCGCGTTTGTCGAGCATTCTGCGGTGCCGCTTCGCCCCTTCGGCGTGTTCTTCATGATGGATATGCTCCTGCGCGTCACGGTGGGTGATCGCTGGTCACCCACGCTCGCGCTTGGTCGCTTCATCGTTCGCTCGCACGAACCGAACTGGGTTGGCGCCCCTCAAAAAGAGTTCGCTTGGTGGCTCGGCTATGGTCTTGCGCTGATCTCCTGCGCCGGCATGGGGGTGCTTGGCGCTCCGCTAGAAGCGACCCTCGCACTCTGCAGCCTGTGCCTCACCATGCTGTTCCTCGAAGCCGCTTTCGGCATCTGCATTGGTTGCTCACTTCAACGCCTGCTTTCGAAAACTCCACCCCAATACTGCCCAGGCGACACGTGCCGGGTTTCCGAATAACCACTCGTTCCACAAGGAGAAATAATGTTCCGTCCCCTCGCCGCTCTCGCCGGTTCCCTCGTCGTGCTGGCTTCCATCGCTGGATGCTCAGCCGCAGGCGATTCCGTCGAACTCAGTGCTGACACCATACTCATCGACGTTCGAACCCCGGCCGAATATGCGGCAGGGCATCTTGAGGGCGCTAACCTCCTCGACCTCAACGGAGGCGAATTTGCTGCAGCACTTCCCACTCTCGACCCCGAGGCTGAGTACGCCGTCTATTGCAAGTCAGGCAACCGTTCCGGTCAGGCCGTCGCGCTGATGGAAGACGCGGGCTTTGAGAACGTTATTGATCTTGGCTCCATCGGTGAAGCAGAAGCATCCACCCAGATCGCAGTTGTGCAGTAACTCAACTCCATCCGTTCGTGGCCGCACATTCAAGCAATCTATGGATGCTGCGGCTCCGAACCACTGCGGTGAACAGAACGCCCGCTTCCAGTACGCACTTCAGCGCCGACAACCGGTTTGACCGCGCCACCGCGGGGTTTTCCCGCGTCGTGGTGCCCGCCGCTCTAGGCGACGTTGTTGTGCACGTGGATCCGAATGCTGCTGCGCGCTCAGATACCGCCACTGTGCTTCTCCACGGTGCCGCAGGTTCGTGGACCACATGGTTGCCCCTCATCCGCGCCGCTCACAGCGCGCAGGAACCATTGCAGAATGTGGTTGCGATCGATCTTCCCGGCTGGGGTGAGAGCGGAAGTGTCCGCCCTGGCACCTCGGTCGAAGACATGGTGGATGCAGTGGCCCACGTCACGAGAACCCTTGGCTTTGCGAGGTGGAACGTCTTCGGTCACTCTCTGGGAGGGCACCTCGCGCTCACGCTGGCGGCTCGGTATCCGGAGCGCACGTTGAGCGTGACGGCCATCTCGGTGACCGGACCTAGCGCGCTGGCGGTCCTGCGGCATCCGATTCGGCGGTTCACCGTTCTGCCGCTGTTGGCAGGGATGTTCGGTGCCATGCGGTTACTTTCCGCACTCGGTCCTGCCGGACGAGTGGTCGTGCATGCGTTGCACCGCATGAGACTCCTCGCACCGCTCAGCGCTCCCCTTTTTGAGAACCGACGTGAGCTCGACAGTTCAGTATTCGATTCACTCGCCGCCGAAATCCGTCCGCGCTCGTTCGTTCAGGGTGCTGAGGCAGCGGCTCGTTACGACGAGCGAGAGTGGTCGAACATTGAGTGCCGAGTCACGCTGGTTCGTGGCGAACGAGACGCCTTTGTGAGCGCCACTGACGATGCCTGGTTTGCGAAAGCTCTCCCTCATGCCACCCAGCAGGTGCTGGCGAATGTCGGCCACTTTGCGCACATAGAAACTGTTGGAGTGCGAACGTCAACTCCTCGGTCACGACAACTGGCTGCTTAGCGCAGGCTTGCAGCACTGCGGCAGTCTGCAAGAGAGGATCACGCGCGGTGTCGCTGAGATCAAGCAACTCGGTGCGATGAAGCACCGCGAGGGAGCACCTCTCAGCCCTGCGAGTGGCTAGCGTTGTCGGTAGATAGTTTTTCTGTGGATGAAGGCGGTACTGGTGCTCCAACTCGACAACATCACCAAGAGCTTCGGGGTGCGCCCTGCACTCGACGGGGTGACCTTTGCTGTGCGCGACGGGCGCATGACGGGTTTCGTTGGTGGCAACGGCGCGGGCAAAACGACGACCATGCGCATCCTGTTGGGCGTTCTCAATGCGGATGCCGGTGAGATTCACCTCGACGGCAAACCTCTGGGCGCAGAACAACGGCGTCGCTTCGGCTACATGCCCGAAGAACGTGGGCTGTACCCGAAGATGAAGGTGCGGGAGCAGCTCGTCTACCTCGCTCGGCTCCACGGCTTCACGCAGGCCGCGGCTGGCCGCAACGCTGACAGCCTGCTTGAGGAACTCGGCCTCGGTGAGCGTCGCGATTCCACCCTCGAGAGCCTCTCGCTCGGAAATCAGCAGCGCGCGCAAATCGCAGCATCTCTCGTGCATGAGCCTGAAGTACTCGTGCTCGATGAGCCGTTCTCGGGGTTGGATCCCCTCGCCGTCGACACCGTTGTTGAGGCGCTCAAGCAGCGGGCGGCATCCGGCGCATCGGTGTTGTTCTCCTCGCACCAACTCGAAATCGTCGAGCGGCTCTGCGACGACCTAGTCATCATTGCGGATGGCAGCATCCGGGCATCCGGAGAACGCGAAGCGTTGCGCACCCAACACTCGGCACCGCGCTACGCCATCGCGTGCAGTAGCGACCTCGGCTGGCTTCGCGGCGAACCCGACATCACTGTGGTCGAGCTCGATGGCGGCCGCGCCACTTTCGACGCTGCCGAGCCCGCCGCGGCGCAGCGCGTCTTACGACGGGCACTCGCCGACGGCGACGTCACCTCTTTTTCACCTCAGCGCGCATCCCTCGCCCAAATCTTCCGAGAGGTCATCTAATGAACGCCACTACTGCTGACCGCCGCTCCCCGCGCTTTGCGCACTCGGTTGCGCTTGTGGCCGAACGAGAAATCACCACACGACTGCGCTCCAAAAGTTTTCTCATCACCACCGGCATCCTGCTCCTTCTCGTTCTTGGCGGAGTGATTGCCGGCGGAATCATGTCGAAGAGCGTCTCAACCACACCGGTGGCCGTCGTCAGTTCGGTGTCGTCCGAACTCTCGAACATCCCCGGACTCGAGATTACGGTCGTGGACAACCGCACTGAAGCCGAAGCCCTTGTCACCGAGGGAACCGTGGATGCCGCGGTCGTGCCGTCGGAGGAAGGGTCCACGATTCCCGTTACCGTCATCGCCGCAAGCGATGCGCCGTCGTCGCTCATGCAGGGGCTCGGCGTGAGCCCGGAGCTGATCCTCCTCGATCCGAGCGACACGAGCTACCTTCTGAGCTATCTCGCTGCGTTCGGCTTCGGCATCATCTTCTTCGCTTCGGGCATGACGTTTGGCCCGATGATCGCCCAGAGCGTTGTGGAAGAAAAGCAGACACGCATCGTGGAGATTCTGATGTCGGCAGTGCCCGTTTCGGCGCTCATGGCCGGAAAGGTCATTGGCAACTCGCTACTGGCCTTCGCTCAAATCATCGCGATTGCGGTGCTGGCGATCGTCGGCCTTTCGGTCACCGGCCAGGCTGAGCTGCTGGCACTTTTGGGCGCACCGCTGCTGTGGTTCGTCGGATTCTTTATCATCGGTTTCATCCTGCTTGCAGCGCTCTTTGCCGCTGTCGGTGCGATGGTGTCTCGTCAAGAAGACCTCGGAACAACGATGACGCCCGTGACGATGCTCATCATGTTGCCGTACTTCGCAATCATCTTCCTGCACGACAACCCCGTCGCTCTGACGATCATGTCGTACGTGCCGTTCTCTGCACCGGTGGGGATGCCGATGCGCCTCTTCCTCGGAACCGCCGAATGGTGGGAGCCACTAATTTCCCTCGCGATACTCGTCATCACGGCCGGGCTCGCCATTCTTCTGGGCTCGCGCATCTACAACAACTCACTGCTGAAGGTGGGAAGCCGGGTGAGCTGGGCTCAGGCCATCAAGGGCTAACGAACGGTGATGTGCTCGTTGTCTGCCGGCATCGCGTCGCGCTCTTCTGATTCCTCGTCAACTGACACGGAACCGAAAACCATCGGTATTCCGTGCGCGGTCCAGACAGAGGCGCGATCCATCAACTGAGCGTGCACGTGGGGCTCGCTGGAGTTGCCTGAATTTCCGCAGGCGCCGATGGGCTGACCAGCTGTGACCCTGTCGCCAACACCTACGATCGCTGATCGCTGCTTCAGGTGGGCAACGAGGGCGAACACCCCGTCATCACCACGAATGGTGATGGTGTTTCCCACGATGAAACGCGGGCCGCCTAGTTCTCTGAGCGTGCCTTCGACCATCATGTAGCCGAAACCAAGCAGTGATGCACGGGCTCGGTGGTCTCGCTGCGAGTCGGCAACACGCACCACGACCCCGTCGATCATCGCTCGTACCGGCTCGCCAAACGCGGGATATTCGGTGGGGTATCGCAACACGATCCCGGTGCCAAATTCGGGCCTCACCCGATCTGCGGGGTCGCAGACGAGGTCAACAGCGTGCGTCTGGCCGTAAGCGCGAACCCCGTGGCTTGGCACGCGCGTTGCGGGACTGTTCAATGCCATCCACCGGCCGGTCACCGGCGACGTCACTGTCCGTGGCTCCCACGTGGGCAGGAGTTTCACCCCGGGAATGACTACGGCGAGAACGAGCAGCATCCCCAGAATCCCCACCAAGGGCAGCACCGATGCCACCGTTTTTACCGGGACAAACGGAATAACCTGGGCGCCAATTGTGCCCACAAAGATCGCAATAACCGACACGAAGAGCAGCACGCCCCGCGCCCGGTAAATCGCACTGATCAGCCCATTCATAGCGTTGCTTTCTTTGCCGTGGATGCGCTCGTGCGCGCCTCTGAATCGTCGGCGGTTAGCTGGCGAACCACTCTGAATCTCTCCAGCACCACGATGGTGTCATCGTTAACTGTGAACGCTGGGTCGCCGAGGTACGCACGCATGTCGTCGCCGTGCCAATAGCGTTCGTGACCAGCGCGCCACTGCGCAACCGAGGAATAGCCTTCGCCTTCGTCACGAGCGTGCTCCCACCCCACGTCGGCAAGCCGCCTCTGCTCGACAGCCATAATTTCGATCACGGCAACGGGGTCGTCTTGCGAATCCACCACAGCGCAGCGCTCACCTGCCGCAGGCAGAGGGTCGTTTTCTATGCCGTATTCCACCAGAGTCGACGTCGTCGACGTTTTCTCTCCGGCCAGAATGGCCGCCACCAATGTGTCGCGCATCGGCCCGGGAAAACCGAATTCTGAGCGCGGCAAATCGCTCTCGTTGCTCGCCACTTCTAGTCTTCGGTAACAGGCTGCGGCGGAAGCTTGCGCACCTTCGCGCGGCGGCGGCGGCGTGCCGGGATCATTGCGCGCATCTCTTCGAGCTTGCCAAAGCAGAGCAGGCGGTCGTTCGCTTCGAGCACAGTGCTGCGCCGGGGGTTCGGCACAACGTTGGAGCCGCGGTGCAGGGTGAGCACGGTGATGTCTTTCTCGCCGAGACCCGATTCGCCCAGCTGCTTGCCCACAAAATCCGCGTCGCTTCCGACAACGATTTCGGCAACGCCATAGCCGGTTGACACGCTGAGACGCTGGCGAACATCGATCTCGGGGAATGCCACCTGGTTGGCGATGTAGTCAATGATCGCGCCCGCGACATCCAACCCGGTTGCACGCTCAATGCCCTCAAGCCCGGGCGAGGAGTTGACCTCCATCACGAGCGGGCCATCTTTGCCCTCCAGCATGTCGACACCGGCAACCCGCAAGCCCATGATTTGGGCGGCCTTTACTGCGGCGCGGTGGTACTCCGGCGTGAGTTCAACAGCTTCGACATTGCCGCCGCGGTGCACGTTCGACCGGAACTCATCGCCAACCGCAACGCGACGCATCGCCGCAACAACGCGGTCACCGACAACGAGGGCGCGGATGTCGCGGCCCTTGCTCTCAGAGATAAAGCTCTGAATAAGCACGTTCTGTTTCGTCGAATGCAGGGTCTCGATGATCGCCTTGGCGACCTGAGTGTCCGGAGCGAGAATCACGCCGATGCCCTGCGTGCCTTCGAGCAGCTTGATGACGACGGGCGCACCGCCGACGCGCTCGATGGCCATCTCGACATCCGCCCGGTTGTGCACAAAGGTGGTCGCCGGCATGGCGATGTCGTGGCGAGAAAGAATCTGGGTGGCACGAAGCTTGTCGCGCGAGTTCGTAATTCCGCTCGAGGTGTTCGGCGTGTAGACATCCATTTGCTCGAACTGGCGAACAACAGCCGTGCCGAAGTAGGTGATGGAGTTGCCAATGCGGGGCAGGATGGCGTCGTAGTCCGAGAGCAACTTGCCGCGGTATTGCAGGTCGGGCTCCTCACCCGTGAGGTCGATTGCGAAGCGCAAAGTGTTGAGAACCTTCACCGTATGCCCACGCTGCTCAGCGGCCGCCCGAAGTCGCACAGTGGAATACGCCTGCGGCGCACGGGAGAGGATAGCGAGTTTCATCGAATGACCTGCCAAGATAAGGGGGTGATAGAGCCCACCCATTCAAACACGATCGCAGGCTGGCGTGAGTGGGTTTCCTTACCCGATCTCGGCGTGCCGTGGATTAAAGCCAAACTCGATACTGGGGCGCAGAGTTCTGCCCTCCATGCCGACGATATCGAAGAATTTGTGCGCGCCGATGGCAGCGAATGGGTGCGTTTTCGCGTCCGTCCGTGGCAGAGGTCCGACAAGGATGACGCTGTCGTCGAATGCGCTATCCACGATCGCCGCACCGTGCGAAGCTCCTCGGGGCACCGTGAGGATCGCATCGTCGTGTTGATCGATGTGGTGCTGTGCGGCCACACCGTCACGGCAGAAACAACGCTCACGAATCGCGATGAAATGGGCTTCCGGATGCTCGTGGGCCGCGAAGCGCTCAGCCAAGAGTTTCTGGTCGACTCAGGCAAATCATTTCTCGGCGGTCGCCCGCCCCGTGTCACGCGACGTCGCAACCAGGGTCAGGGCTAGTCGGGCTGCTGGCTCGTCATCATCGTGCTGATCATTAGCCGCAGCCAAGGGCAGCCCGAAGGCGCAGCGGCATGAGAAAGTTGTGGCCCCAGCGGCCGCTCACGCGAGTCATCGCCGCCGTTGTTGCGACCGCGCTGCTGGCTGCCGCGACCTTCGGCATCATCGCGGCCGTACAGTCCGCGGCGTTTGCGGCTACCTTCGTCCGCGCCCACGGCACCGACCTCGTGCTTCACGGCGAGACCTTCGAGTTCGCCGGTGCCAACAATTACTATCTCGGGCACAAGCCCGAGAGCACGGTGGTCGCGCTGCTTGACGACGCTGAAGCGGCAGGGCTCAGCGTCATCCGAACCTGGGGGTTTCAGGACTACGGAGACACCGACGGTTCGGGAGTTGCACCGCACGACTTCGAGGGTGTGTGGTACCAGGTGTGGGATGAGGCTGCCGGCGCCCCGGTTGTGAACACGGGAGCGACCGGACTCGAGCACCTTGACATCGTGGTCGCCGAGGCAGAAGCACGCGGCATCAAGCTCGTCATCCCCTTCACGAACAACTGGAATGCTTACGGCGGCATTGACCAGTACGTTCAGTGGGCTGGCCTCGACGAGCACGCCGATTTCTACACCGACGAACGTATTCGCGGCTGGTACAAAGACTGGGTATCGACGGTGCTGAATCGCACCAACACGATCACGGGCGTGCAGTACAAAAACGATCCGACGATCCTTGCCTGGGAACTCGCGAATGAGCCCAGCTGTGCAAGTTCAGGCGTCTTCGCCGACGGGGAATGCGACACTTCAACCATCACCGAGTGGGCGGATGAGATGAGCACCTACGTGAAGTCAATCGACCGCAATCACCTGCTCAGTGTGGGCGACGAGGGATTCTTCTGCGGTGACGAAGACTCCTGGACGCTGAATCAACAATTTGGGGCATCTGGTTACGGCGCCGGCTTTGGCGAAAACTGTTCCAACGGCGTCGACACCGTTGCCCTCGCAGCTCTGCGCCACATCGACATCATGTCGGTGCATCTCTACCCCGACACCTGGCAGGTCTCTACAGAATGGGGCACTGGCTGGATCGAGAAGCACGCCGAGGCCGCAGCAGAACTTGGCAAGCCCGTGTATCTGGGCGAGTTCGGGGTGAAGGATGGGTCAACCCGGGCTGACACCTACGCGACGTGGTTAGCAACAGTGCGCGACGGCGGCGTGGATGGTGCCCTCTTCTGGATGCTGGCATCCGACCAAGAAGACGGAAGCCCGTACCCGGACTACGACGGCTTCACCGTGTACTGCCCGAGCGATGCGTGCTCGGTTGCCGGAGATCACGCGGCGGTGATTCAGGGCGAGAACTAGCCGTTTCTCACACGCACTCACCTAGTCGACCATAGTGACCTGATTGCGCTCCCAGTCGTTCTGAGTATCGTGACCCCATGAGCATCGACATCCCCTCTCATGAAGACCTAGTAGCACTTTCGCAGCAGCGCAACGAGGCAAGCGTTTCGCTGTATGTCTCGCCAGGATCGACCGATGGCGGGCCACCGATCGGTCGCGACACTGAGGCGGCGCGACTCGCGCTCCGCTCGGCAGCCACGGAAGCGATGGCAGAGCTCGGCGTGCTTGGCGTAGAAAAAGCTGAGTTAGACGCGATCGGCCAGTCGCTAGGAGCCTTGGATCACGACACCGGTTTTTGGGCTTCTTCTGCGCGTTCAGTCGCTGTCTTTGTCTCGCCAGAGATCACCCAGTCGTTCCGCCTGCGCAATGAACTTCCCACCCTCGTTGCCGTTGGTGATCGATTCGATCTTGGCCCGCTGCTGCGTGCAACCACGTTCGGTCACTCCGGCTATGTGCTGGCCGTAACACTGGGCAGTGTGCGACTTCTCTCGCTCAACGCCGATGATTCGAGCGACGAGATCGCGTTGCCCGAACTCCCCGAGGATCTCGGCAGAACGCTTGAAACCGCCGACAATCACGGCAAGGCAGACACTCCTCGAGCGGATGGCGCCTTGGGGTCGAAGGTGGAACTTCGTCGCTACTGCTCGCTGATTCAGGAGGCGGTGCTCTCCGTCATGGGCAACTCGGGGTTGCCTTTGGTACTTGCCGCATCCTCCGACCTGAAGCCCGCCTATCGTGAAATCTCTACCTATCGCGGACTGCTCTCATCAGCCATTGACGCGAATCCCAGTTCGCTCTCGATCGACGATCTTGAGGATCGCGGCCGTGCCATTCTTGCCGAACACCACACCGACGAGCTCGCGTCGTGGCGCACGAAGTTCGGCAACAAACAGAGCAATGGACTCGCTAGTTCGCAGTTGAGCGATGTTTCCCACGCCGCCACCGCCGGACTCGTTGACACGCTTCTGTTCGATCTGGCTTCGACCGACGAGGGCAGTATCGACGAGTACGGCCAAATTGTGTTCGCCAGCGAGCCCGGCCCGAGCACGTACGGTCTCGTTGACGAGCTCGCCGCGCGCGTCTTGAGAACCGGTGGCACCGTCAAGGCTGTTCGACGCGATGACCTTCCCGACGACTCGCCCGTCGCCGCAACATTCCGCGGACCGCTCTAGGTCTCGAATGCTGAAGGGCGCTGCAGCGGAGGTTTACCCTCGGCTGCAGCGCCCTTCGGCGTGTTTGGCGCGCAATGCACTCAGTGGGCGCCGTGCGCCCACCGGTCCACCGCAACGGATGCGCCGGTGCACGCTCCTTCGAGAGTTACTGGTGGGCGCCGCCGTCGATACGAATCTCGGTGCCGGTCACAAATGCGCCATCTTCACTAGCGAGCATGGCGACGACTCCGGCAACTGCTTCGGGCCCCGCGTACCCTTCCTTGATCGCTGGGCTCATCTTCATGAACAGCGAGTAATCGGCGTCTTCAGGAATACCAGGCCCCATGCTCTGCTTGCTCTCGCCGACGCCTTCGGTCATTCCTGAAGAGATCGATCCGGGCTGAACGGCGGTAAACCGGATTCCCTGCTTCGCGTACTCAGCGGCAAGCGCGTGCGTCATCGACTGAACTCCGCCCTTGCTCGCGGCGTACGCGGACATGTAGGGGTGACCAAAAGCCGCCGAGGTCGAGCTGAAATTTACGACCGCGGATCCGTTGCCCTCGAGCAGCGCGGGAATGGTCTCCCGAATCATGAGGAAGGTACCGACCAAGTTGACGTTGAGTACCTGCTGAAAGAGTTCAAGGGACGTCGAGTGGGTGTGCGACGAGCGCAGGATGCCAGCAGCGTTGACGAGAACATCGAGTCCACCCAGCGTTCCTAGAGCAGTTGCGACAGCGGATTTCACCGACTCCTCGTCGGCAATGTTCACTACGACGGTGGAAAGGCGCGCTCCAGCTTCGCCCGCTTTGCTGACCGTGTCGGCCAATCCTGCTTCGCTCACGTCGGCGGCAACGACGTCGCCGCCCTCGGCGAGGAGTCGAAGCACGGTGGCTTGGCCGATGCCTGAGCCTGCGCCGGTGACAATGGCGCGACGTCCGGAGAACCTGTTCATTGGGTGCCTTTCTAGGTGGGTGTTGGCCCCACGGTACGGCAAAGTGGCACAATGTGCCATAGTGACAGTTGATGCAGTTCACCATTCAGCGCGTACGCTCCTCTATATGAATGCAGAACCTCTCAGCCTTACGGAGCGTCGCAAGCGCGACACTCAGCTTGAGATAGCTCGCACAGCCGCGCGACTCTTCTCCGACCGCGGCGCAGCCGCAGTGACCGCCGAAGAGATCGCCCAGCAGTCCGGTGTTGCCGTACGCACCTTTTACCGGTATTTCAGCAGCAAGGAAGATGCCGTAGCTCCTCTTTTGACGATCGGCGCGGACCAATGGCACGCGCTCGTCGCCGCAGCCGACCCTGACGAAAATGTGCTCGCCGCCCTCGAACACACGATCTCCGCCGTACTTACCCCTCGCAATGCCGAGGAAATCGAGGGGCTGCGCTGGACACTTGGTCTGCTTCACGCCGCCACCAGCGACGCCGCTCTGCAACACGTGTGGCACCGCGTGAACTCCGACTCAGAGGTGCAACTCAGGTTGGTCCTTGCCCCCGTAATGCCGGCGGATACAACCCCGTTGACTCTGCGCTTGCTCGCCGCAGCGGCCACGAGCGCTCTGCGCATCGCCCTCGAAGCCAGCGCTGAAGCCGATCGCACCATGAAGGATCCCAGCGTGCTCGCCTCGCACGCGTTGGACGCGTTCAGGCAGCTGACCAGCGGGCTAGATTTCGCACCGACCCCGAGAGCTAGTTAGCCACGCCACTCTCGCCCCAGCAGCAGATTCTGCTGCTACCAACCCATCGTGCCCGGCGCGCCCTTGAACGGCCCGACGAGGTTCTTGGTGATCCACCCGCCGTAGAAATCTCCCTCTTGGGAGGTCACTAGCTCGCCGTCGATCTCGCACGAGTCCATCTGGCCCGGGTAGAGCGCAACTCGGGGCCCCAAGGCATCGAATCCTCGAGCAGGGTCGGGGTAAGTCCACCCCGCACGTTCGGCCACGACTCCCCCGGCGACCACGTCAAAGTAGTGCGCTTCACCCTTGAACTCACAGAAGCTTGTGCCCGCCACCGGCCGGAGCGCTCCGTCTACGAAAGACTCGATGGGCAAGTAGTAGACGGGCGGATGACTCGTCTCCAGCACGCGAACAGTACCGGTGGTATCCGCAATCACTTCCCCGCCCAGTCGCACCACAACCCGCTGCGACATGTGCTCCACGCGTGGAGGACGCGGGTAGTCCCACACCGACTCTTGCCCCGCTTTCGGCGTGATGGGCTTGGGACGGGGAAGGCGGCGAGGTGCGGGTGCGGGCGTCATATACCCATCCTGCCGTTGGCTGCTGGGATGCTCCTGCACGAGTTTGTGCTGCTAGCGCGACGCCGTTTCGAGGGCGCCCGGAACGCGAGCCGTGCGATGAGTATCGACGGCAATCACAGTGCCCACGATCACGAGAGACAACGCCATCGAGGCAAGCACATCACTCGTCCAGTGGTAGCCGAGATAGAGGCGACTGGCCGCTGTTCCGATGACAAAGATAACGGCCGTAACGTATGAAAGAGCGGCGATCCGCGGTGCATGGCGGCGCGAGAACACAAGAAACGTGAGGATCAGAAAGAAGTCTGCAACGCCCAAAACATGCCCCGAGGGAAACGAGAAAGTCATGTCGTGGCCGTAGAGCATGAGGTCAAGTGGCGGGCGGTCGCGCTGCACCACGCGAGTGATGATCTGCACAATGATGACGCCGGTAAGCGTGCCGGCAGCGAGCAAGAATGGTCGCCAGGAATGCTCAGCGCGGATGCCCCACGTGAGCGTCACCGCCAGCACGATAATCGGCAGCGCGATTGGCCCAAATATCTCGGTGAAGATGATCATCAGGAGAGTCAGGCTCTCTGATTGGTTCGACGCGAGCCATGTCTGGATCGCGGTATCCATGGGCTCAAGCACGGTGGGCTGCAACACCGCCCACCAGAGAAAGCCGAGGGCTGCAGCCCCTGTTGTCACCAAAATGCCGGCGACGACATACAGTCGCTTCTTCGTCGAAGTGGTCACGAGTCGCTCTTCGCTAAAGAGTCTGGAATGCAGTCGTGCTCGACGGGAATTGTTCATAGATGATGCGGGATCGTTCATGCTCCGGCTTCCGAGTGTGTCGTGGGGATAGGAGATAGTAACCCGAGAGGTGCTTCGCATACACTGTCCGTCATGAATGATGTTTCAGCGACTGGCGCAGCCCGCAGCGCACACAACAGCACGGCTCTTCGTGTTCTTGCACGACTTGGTTTTGCCGTCAATGGTCTTGTTCATATCTTGATCGGCGCTCTGGCCATTGGCATCGCGACGGGTGGCGGGAGCACGGATGCGGATCAGTCGGGCGCATTCCGCCAGCTGGCATCCAGTCCGGGCGGTGTCTTTCTCCTGTGGTCCGTTGTGATTGGCATGTTTGCGCTCGGCCTCTGGCTGCTCATTTCGGCCTTCTTGATGAAGGGAGGCGATTCCAAACGCCAGTGGGCACGACGCGGTGCGGAAGCCGCTAAGGGGCTCACCTACTTCGCTCTGGGTTCAACGGCGATTCCTTTTGCACTGGGCGGCTCTAGCGATTCCTCCAGCAGCACGAGCAGTCTCAGCGCTGATCTGATGGCCAACCCCGTTGGCCTCGTTGTGCTTATGGTGGCGGGAGTGGCCGTCGTGGGTGTCGGAGCGTATTTCGTCTACAAGGGCGCAACAAAGAAGTTCACCGAAGACATCTCGCTTCCTCGTGAGCCTCTCCGAAAAGCCATCCTGGGGCTCGGCGTCTCTGGGTATGTAGCCAAGGGCATCGCTATCGGCATCGCGGGAGTGCTTGTGGTGGTCGCGGCTATTACGCACGACCCCAGCAAGTCCTCGGGCTTGGATGGCGCACTGACGAGTCTCACTGAGTTGCCGTTCGGCGTGGTGTTGTTGATCGTCATCGCGATCGGACTCATCGCTTACGGACTCTATTGCTTCGTTCGCGCTCGGTTCGCTCGCTTATAGATCGCGCTCGCCTCGCGAGCATTGAGCGTGCACGATGTTCGCGTATTTACGCCCCGGTACCAACACCAGCGCTGGTGCCAGCGGCATTATTTTCTGGCCCGCCCCGCTTCCCTTTGTGGATGCGGCGCTCACCATCGATCTTTGCCGCGAGCGGTGCGGCCACCACGATAGCGATCCCCACCCCGAGCAGAAGGGCACCGACCGTATCGGTGAGCCAGTGGGCTCCCAGGTAGGTACGACTCAACATCATGAGCACCGTGTAGATCGTTCCCGCGATCCACACCCATACCCGTGGGAAAAGGATCGCCAGCACGAGTGCCATCACGGCGGCATTACCGACGTGCCCAGAGGGGAACGAACCAAAGTCCACCGTCACGAGGATGGTGTCGGGGCGGGTTCGTGCGAAAAGATGCTTGAGCAGCTGAACTGAACCGCCCGTGAGCAGCGTCGCGATGGTGAAATACAGGGCAGCCCACGGGCGTTTGATGAGCAGCAGAGCAATGATGATCACGCCGGGAACGATGAAACTCGCAACGATCCCCGCGCCGAGAAAGTTCATCATGAGCGATAGCGACTGCCAGACCGGGTTTCGACAATCGGCAAGCACGGCCATCCACCGCTCGTCGATGCCGAGGGGCATCCCCTTGTCTCGCAGGACGATAAGTGCTCCCAGGGCGATTACGAGCCCGAGGGAGGCGAGACCACTGATGAGCGGCCACAGACGACGGACGCGATGGGCGCGTTCGTCCGCTTCAACTTCGGGATGCGTGTTCACCATGACGCAATGCTAAAACTTTGTTCGGCGGGTTGCCTACCTTCGCAGAACTCCCTCGCCCGCAAGCGACTAGAGTCATCTCACTGTCGACTCCGGCCGGCACACAACGGCGGCAGCCACACTGTCCGACGACCACCTAGCCACACCTGCGCCCCGCGGTGCAGCCCGACACGATAGAGGGAAACCGATGACCGCGAAGTCCACCAGAGGTGCATCGTCGCCGCACTCCGCCGCCGTGGTCTACAACCCCATCAAGGTTGATCTGGATGCCATTAAGGCAGCGGTCGCAACTCTCGAAAGCGAGACGGGCTGGGCGCCGAGCACGTTCCACGCCACCAGCAAAGAAGATCCTGGTGTCGGTGCAACGAAAGAGGCTCTGGATGCTGGCGCCGACGTCGTGATCGTTGCGGGCGGCGATGGCACTGTGCGTGCTGTCGCGGAAGCCATTCACGACAGTGACGCTGCTCTGGCCCTCATGCCCTCGGGTACCGGTAATCTCTTTGCGCGCAACCTGGGCCTCCCCCTCGACGATATTGAGGGCGCGGTTCGAACCGCCTTCACCGGGGTCGATCGAGGAGTCGACATCGGGCTCATTGACATCCGCGATGAGAACGAGAAGGTTTCGAAGCACGCGTTTGTCGTCATGGCCGGCCTGGGGCTTGACGCCAAGATGTTGGCCAACACCGACGATGATCTCAAGAAAAGAATCGGCTGGCTGGCCTATGTGAGTGCGATCGCGAAAGCCCTCACCGACAGCAGCGAACTGCGCTTGAACTATCGTCTCGACTCTCGGCGTTCACGGTCTGCACGCGCCCACACCGTCATCGTGGGAAATTGCGGTTCACTGACGGCTAACGTTCTGTTGCTTCCGGATGCTGCCCCCGACAACGGATTCTTTGACGTCGCGGTGATGCGCCCTCAGGGCATCATCGGGTGGGTTCAAATTCTGGTGAAAGTGCTGTGGGAGAACGGAGTGCTTCGCCGCATCAGGGGTGGGAATCGCCTCACCACCAGGGACGTGCGAGCGCTGAGCTATGTGAAGGCGAAGCAATTGACGGTTCGCCTGAGTACAGCGGAAGAGATCGAGCTCGACGGCGATGGCTTCGGCAGGGCTATCGCTTTCAAGACGCGCATCAAAGCGGGCGGATTGCGGATTCGGATGCCGCAGGTCGAATCGGAGTAGCCAGACGCAGGGACAGGGCCGAGTGCTGAGTTAGCTCGGCTCGCCCGGCTCCACCACCTCTGCCGCCGTCTCAGACTCAGCTTGCTCGGCTTGCTGTTTTTGCTGTTCGTGCTCGGCGTGTTCCAGCCGCGCGTTCAGAGCCGCGAGGATGCGGGCAAGGTCCATGGAGATCGCCGCGGAGGCGCCCATTGTCGTCGCGTTTGCGTCGGCTTTGCGGGCATCCAGTTCAGCGGTCAAGGCGGCAAGAGCATCGGCGGCGAGAGCGTGTGCCTCTTCCCGTTCTTCCACCGAATCCCAGTCGCGTAGTGCTGTTGCGAGAGCAGCCAGCGATGCGCTCAACGCTGGTCGCAATTCGGGCCGCAGCTGCACCTTGATTGGCGTGCCCCAGACAGCACCGGTGAGCACATCTGTGATGTCGCGCACATGGAAGGTCACGTTTTCTAGCGCCGCGAGATCTTCATAATCCGCTTTCACGTCGCGGCGATAGCGGCGGGCGCGCGGGTTTGCTTTGCGACTTTCGTCGGCGAGCAGTACTGCTTCGCGGACCTCGCCAGATACGGCGAGAAGGGAATCTTTGCCGGACGCCCAGCCGTCGCGTTCCGGCGGCCAGCTCTCGGCGAGGGCCTCAGCGATCTCGGAGAGATGGTCAGAGAGCACCGCGCGAAAGTTCGAGAGCTGCTGATCGACCGCGTTGTGGGTGAGCGCGGGAAAGATCAAGAGGTTGACGAGCAGCCCAACGACGATACCGAGAGTCGCCTGCTCGAGGTAGCCGAGCGAGTAGTCGTCGGCATCCGGCCCGCCAATGATGAGCACGAAAAGTACTGTGACGGGGATGTATTCGCGATTAGCGCCGAACCAGCCCGTGGCCGCGACGAGCGCCCCGGCACCGACGGCGAGGGACATCGTGAGCACGCTCGGCGAGCTGAAAATAATCACGGCTCCCGCAAGTACGATCGCGACGGCAAGGCTTCCCAGAGTTTGAGCCGCATTCCTCATCGACCCCATGAGCGTGGGATACATCGCAACGATCGCGCCAAGAGGGGCGTAGTAGGGGTAGTTGTCGGCCACGCCCGGCAGGTAGGGCGCGATCGTCCACGCGATTGCGACGGCAAGGCCGGTTTTCGCGGCCTGCAGCATGCGGGTTCGGGTGATGTCTGACCGCATCCGTCCCGCCGTTTTCTTGACGGGCTGCAGTTTATTCTTCACCGGCTGCAGCCTGATGTCGTCGAGTCGAAGGCGTTTCACGCGTTCACCGTGATCTCGGCGGTGCCAGGAGACGGTTCCGGATGCTCGATTCTGACGCGATCGGGCCGGAAGCCGTGCTCGATCCCCCACAGCACCGCAGTGGTGCGGCTCGTCACGCTGATGGCGCGGTAGCAGCTGCGAATGTAGGTCTTGATCGAGTTGATCGAAAGGTGGGTGCGCTCTGCGATCTCCAAATTCGAGAGACCTTGGGTGATGAGGGCAAGCACTTCTGCTTCACGCTCGGTGAGGCCCTCCTCACGGCCGGGCCAGTCTCCCGCTTGGACAGTGGGAATGTTGGGGCCGCCAAGATGCACGCGTTCAGTGCCCACGTGGATAGCTTCAAGAGCCGCCACAAGTTTGGATGCGGGCAAGCCCTTCGACACGTAGCCGTCGGCACCATTGCGCAGCACCGCCGCGATGTGTGCTGGATCCAAGTTCCACGAATACACAACGACCGCGCCGATCGAAGAATTCGCGGCAAGCTGATGCACTACGGCTCGGTCACCTTGAGTGCCCGCAAAGGTGTCGTACAGGGCGATGTCAACGCGCTCATCCACCTGTTTATTGAGGTCGAGCTCTACGACACGGATGCGGTTGGTATACGACCGCAGCATCCCGACGACACCACGGGCCACCACCTCGTAATCGTTGACGAGGGCAACATGCAGAGCATTCATATGTCAACGATAAGTGTCGCTGCCTGACCGTGGGGAAACTTCACCCCTAAGGGTGAAGTCATGCAGGTACCGCCCAGAATATTCTCAGCCTGTGGCGTGCCTGCCGCTCTACGCCAGCGCTGGCAGGCACGCCACGCCAACCCCAACTCCCCCACACGAATAGGAACTCTCATGAGCGCATCAGACAAGGTCGAGAACGCCGCCGAGGACTTCACCGGCAAGGCAAAAGAGGCGGCCGGCAAGGTCACCGATAACGAAAAGCTCGAAGCCGAAGGCCGTGCTGACCAAGCGAAAGCCGACCTGAAGAAGGCCGGCGAAAACGTGAAAGACGCGGTTTCGGAATAGCCGTTACCGCTCCCTGCAGTCTCCCCCACTAGTTCTTCCCGAAAGGCACATCATGAACACCCTTCTCATCATCGTCGCAATTATCGCCGTTGCACTGCTCCTCACCGGCGGACTCGTGCAGTCGCTCAACTTCCTCCTTTGGGTCGGAATTGTGCTGGCTGTCATCGCCGTCATCGTCTTCCTCGCTCGCAAGCTCACCGGTGGTCGGGTCTAACACCAATAGTTTGCAGAGCTAGCTGAAGCAGTTCATCAGCCCTCCCCCCAGAGAACGATGAACTGAACGAGGTGCGCGCAACCCCCTGGTTGTGCGCACCTCTCTCTTAACCACGCACGACCCGAGGATCACGAATGTGTAAAAAAGCTAACGCTCGCTCTACGAACACCCCGCAACTTCCCGCTGTGGCGGCTGAACCCCCGTGTGAAGGGGATTCGGATGTGATCGCGCCGCCGTTCCCGCCGCTCTCAGCGAGCGAGCACGCAGCACTCCACGCGAACGACGACCCGATCGCCGAGTGGATAGAAGAACTCGCTCCTACGACCGGGCCTTAACTAGGCGCGTTTCGTCGCGACGTACACGGTGTTGGATGAGACCCCACCGGTGAGAGCATTGTCAAAGTCGACCGCATGCGCGATCGGGTTCTCGAACACCTGGCCGAGGCGCTCCATGAATTCATCGTCACTCGGGTCATCCGACCACAGAGCAAAGACTCCGCCGTCAGTGAGATGAGCGCGCACGCGACGAAGACCAGCAACGGTATAGAGGTCGGCGTGGCTGGGGTCGAGCTGGTGCCGGGGTGAGTGGTCGACATCCAGAAGGATCACGTCGTAGGGCTCGGTCGGCTCGGCGCGCATCACGGCGAAGAAATCGGCGTGGGTGAGAGTGGTGCGGCTGTCGCCGGTAAGTTCTGCGGATACCGGGAGCAGGCCACGATTGTGCCAATCGATCACGGCCGGCAGCGCATCGATCACTTCGAGCGACGCCACTCGCGAGTCGGCCAGAGCCGCGACGGCCGTGTAGCCGAGACCGAGTCCTCCATTGACGACGCGCAATGCGTCTCCGTTAGCCGCCGCAAGCCCAAGATCGGAAAGCGCGATTTCGGCCACAGTGAAGAGGCTCGACATGAGGTATTCCTCACCGAGCTTGACCTCATACACGTCAACATCGAGCGTTGGCTCACGTCGGCGTCGCAGGTTGAGTTCCCCCATCGGGGTCTCTTGAAAGTCGAGCTCTTCGAAGCGGGAGATAGCCATGGGTTGAGCCTACGTGTCGACGACCGTCGCCGACACCGCGCGGGTCTGGGCAGCTCTAGGCTGCAGCACCAGCAGCTGTTGCCTCCGGCACTTCGACGAGCTGTCCCGTGGAGACATCGTAAATGTAGCCATAGACCGGAATGCCGCTCGGCACCAGAGGGTGAGCTTTGATTCGGGTGACGTCTTCGAGAACGCTCTCGGCCTGGTCCGCGATGGTGAGCCAGTCAATATATTTGGCTTCGGCCGAGCCGGGACCGGTGCCCACGTCTTCGAATCCGGCATCGCCCAAAGCAGCGGTCTCAAGGCTGTTGGCCAGAAGCCCCCGCATTACGTCATCGGTGAAGAACTGCATCCCGCAGTTGGTGTGGTGAATCACGAACCACTCCTTCGTGCCGAGGAGTTTGTACGAAATCACGAGTGACCGGATGGCGTCGTCGGATGCGCGTCCTCCCGCATTGCGGATGACGTGTGCGTCGCCCTCACTCAAGCCGGCGTATTGCGCAGGGTCGAGGCGCGCATCCATGCAGGTGAGGATCGCGAAGCCACGAGCGGGCGGCAAAGCGAGTTCGGATTTGTCGCCAAAGTTTTCGGCATAGGCGGCGTTGGCGGAGAGAACTTCGTCGAGCACTGACATGGTGCGCTCCTTCGTGGGTTCGGGGTTAGTGACGGATGTCGTTGACACGTCGCGAGCATAATCACCGATCCCGGGTAACGGCCGATTGTTTCGCTACGCTGCAGAGCTGCGCCTCACCGTCAGCTTTCTGTGGAGGCGCGCGAATATCCGAATTCGCCGTGATCCGTGGCTCCACTCTGGCCGACACCGCGACTGCTCCCTATGCTGAGGAAATGACAACACTTGCGTGGGATGGCTATATCAATGCCCGAGATTTGGGCGGCTTTCCCACGGCGTTATCACGCAGCGGCGTGACAGCAGCGGGTCGAATCGCCCGCGGACCGCGCCGAGAGCGGTTGACCGCGGCCGGATGGGATGATGCGCGGGCCTGGGGTTTGGCATCCGTTATTGACCTCCGCTGCGAGCACGAGGTTGGCCCGGGTGAGGGCGATCACGTGATTTCAGACGCGGCACTCGATGGCGTCACGATCGTCAACGCCCCCACTGAAGATCAGAACGATCCTGAGTTCTGGGAGACCTGCGCCCCCATTCTCGACTCCCCCGAATACTGGGCCCACAATTGGCGACTGCAACCCCACCTGGTGCTTAGCGCTCTCGAAGCAATTGCCGGTTCGACACCGGGCACTCTTGTGCATTGCAGCGCAGGGCGGGATCGCACCGGGATGATCAGCGCGCTCCTTCTGGGCAACGCGGGGGTTGATCCCGCCGCCGTCGCCGCCGACTATGCAACCTCCGTGCACGCAATGGCCGCCGTTGAGCAGCTTGTTCCCGGCGCCGAGCCAGAAGAGATCCGCTCACCCGCTGAGGTGGACGAATGGATGCGCGACAAACTCCCCATTGTTCACGACACTGCCACGCGAACCCACGAGGTCTTCGACCTGCTCGGTGTCTCGATTGCGACGCGTTCGGCATTGCGCAGGCTGCTGATCGCCGAGCAGCCCACGCAATAGTCCAACGGTCGGGGTTTAGGGCGTCTCCGGAACTTCCGGCCCTTCCGGCGGTGCGGCCGGTGCCGCTGCATTTCGGTGCCGCTCGGGCTGCGGTTTCTGATGACCCATTTCTCCTCCGATGCGACCGCCGAACGGCCGACCGTGGTCGGCGTATTCTTCGCGGAAGAACCCGAGGCGCCACTCGCCCATTTCCATCCGCGCGCCCGTTCTGAGCGTGCGCGCGCCGGGATCCTGACCCGTAAGCGGGCGCGATCCGCCACCCACGGCACCGATGGCGTGAAGCACGTACTCGTCATCGTCATCGTGCCGGATTTCGGCGTGGAACGGCTCGAGGCCGGGAAGCTGCAGGTCTGCGGCAGAAGACGATCCAATAGTGGTGACTTCTGATCGCAACTCGAACTCCCGCGGCACTTGGCCGTTCCAGTTTTCGGAGCCGACGACAAAGAACAGTCGAGGTCGCCCCGCACCAGCCGTGTAGTGCGTCGTGGTGATCTGTTTGCGAACAAACCGATCGAACGTCGGCACCAGCGGCAGCAGCGTGCTTGGCGGAAACTGCATTTCGGATGCTGGAGACGCAGTCGAATCGCGCCGCCGCAGTAGCGGTGCAATCGCAGCGCGACTCCCCAGCGCGATATGAGGAGAGCCGGTGAGTACTCGCTGAGTAACGGAGGGCTTGATAGCACCGACGCGAGCGATGAGCCCGAGCGGTCCCGAGAGCGCGACAGTCAGCCCGCGGTCGGCGAGAGCTTTGGCCGCGATACGCACGTCCTTGAGCTTGACTGTTCGCGCCTGCAGGAACAGCTCTGGCTTGCTCGAGAATACGTCGATTTCCATGCCGTTGGCGTTGATCGTGCCCGTCATTTTTTCTGTCTCGAGCGGTGGTGCTGCTGACTCCCCGCTGCCCGGTGACGCGGCATCCGCATCGTCAAGTATTGGTTCGATGAGCGAGAACGCCAGATCGATGTCGAACCTCGTTGAGGTGCTCATCGTTACGGGGCGGTCGGTTCGGAGCCGGATCCCTCGCTGGTGGTCACCCGCAGGGTGCCGTTGAGTTTCCAGGTCGCGCGGGGCGCATCCTGGCCAACATCGCGGGGAACTTCGACGGTCATGTCGATGAAGTTGTAGTCGATGACAGCACTGCGACCGGTGAGATACGACCACATCTCTTTGCCAAGATCTGTCCAGTCTTGGATGTTGTGGGCGTCGGGGCCTGAACCGGTTTCGGCGGCTGCTGGGCTGTTGAGATCAGACATGGTTTCGTCCTTTTCACTCGCGTTGAGGAATCGGGCAACCATCGTGATCGGTAGCCGCCCACTGTAATGCCACGATAATCGCGTGCCTCAGACGGCGGAAGAGTTGCGGCCCAGGTCACGGCATTCTCACTGGGAAGGATGGCGTGCCGAGCGGATGCTCGCGCTCCGCTTATTACGCTGCGAGTTAGGCGAGTTGCTGCGACGGGATCGCCGGAATCAGGCGCCGGGCAGTCACGACAACAAAGATGATCAGCAACACAAAAATGGCGCCGTCGGCCGCGATGTAGAAGTAATGCCAGAGTGAGCCCCCGGTGTCTACGCCGGCAACCACGGCATCCGTTCGGGCATTAAGTGGTGGGCGAATGACGAGGATCTGAGTGAGCAGCACTACCCAGAGCCCCACGAGTAGACCCCATTGCACGCGCGTCGCGCGCGGACGGATCATGGCGAGCGTGAGCAGCGCACCCAGCACCAGCGCGGTGGTGTTCATCGCGAAGAAGACTAGGCGTCCGATGCCGAGCCCTAGCTCCAGAGTGATCCCCGGTGCTTGAAACTTCAGCGGAGTTTCAAGGAACGAGATACCGATGATCAGACCCAACCAGATTGCGGGAATGACCAACCGAAGGGTGAGACTCGTGCGTTGCATGCTCCCAACGTATCGGAGAATCGCAAGCCGCCTCCGGCCACTCGGAACGGCTCAGGTTGGTGCGCCGTTAAGCGGCGGAGCGAGCGCGACCAACCAGCCCGGCACGCACGAGCAGCACATAGAGCTGGCATCCGAGGCAGTAGTCGAAGACTGAGTTGAGGAACGCGGCGATGAACGCCATGCCCGCGAAGATGACTAGAGCGTAGGGCACAGCCGCGAGGTGCAGCACGATGCCGAGAACCGTGATGACGAAGCCGACGCCCTGCGAGAACGTGGGTGGTCGCGGGTCTTCGAGGTGGCTGGGCGCGCTGAGGCGCGGACGGATCGCGGCCTTGAAGAAGACTCCATACGGGTGACGCTGGATGCCAGCGAAAGCGCCCCACGCGAACAGAGCCGTGATGAGGCTCAGGAGAATGAAGGCCGGCTGGCTAGCGCGCTCGGCGAGTGTGGCCGGGAGCGCTGCTGCGGCATCCAATCCGAGGCCGATCACGGTCAGCAGCAACACGGCGGTGATGCCGGCGCCGAAGCGGGGACCGCGCGGGTCGATTCCGGCCTGGCCCGGCTTGGCTGCAAGAGCTGTTTTGGAGTCGGAGAGTTGCGTCGTTCCGGCGGCGCGGGTGTCATTCGAAGTCATGGGAGTCGCTATCTGTGGTGCTCCGTGTGGGAGCGCTGTCTCGGGGTGGACGGGTGCGGAAACTGTTTGTTAGACCAGCGCGGGGCTGAGCATCCGGTCCAGTTCGGCACGGACGTCGTTGATCTTGGGAGCTCCGCCGATGCGGGCCTGCAGCACACCGTTGCCATCAAGGATGAACGTGGTCGGAGACTGCAACAGGTTGAACTGGTTGGCGATCTCGGGACGCGAGGTGACATCCACATTGACGTGAACAACGACGCCGGTTCCGTCATCGAACTCGCTGGCAAGGGCGCTCAGCTGAGTGTGGACAGTAGGGCAAATCGCGCAGGCTGCGGTGGAGAACTGGACCAGCGTGACGCGACTGCCGAACGGGGCGGCACCGGGAATCGAAATGCGATTCTCTTCGGATGCGGCGGTCGAGGCGTCGGTTCGAGTGTGCTTAATGCGGCCGGTACGGGCACGCCAAACTAGGCCAAGCACAGTGGCGAGAGCCACGAGGCTAAGAAGCACAGTCAGGGTTTCCACAGCGTTCACCTTTCGAGGTTATTGCGAGTTCAGGGCCGTCGCCGTTGTGTGACGCGAAGTTACTGACGCGACGTCGTACGGGGACGGTTGGTTACCAAGAGAACAAGCCGAATAGGGCTCCGGATATTCCACAGGCCGCCAGAAATCTGGCGGCCTGTGGAACGAGCTGTGCTGATCGGGCGCGTCTTGCGGGCTCTGGGAGTCTTGCGAGCCTGATCAGTCGAGCAGCATTAGATGCTGTTGTGGTCCTTCACGGAGGCTTCGAGCTCGGTAAGACCGGGAGCCAGCGCTGCGTCGACAGCGAGCGGGTCAACGAGGTTGAGGTCCTGCATTCCGCGCGCACGCTCATGGGTGGCGTTGATCTCATGTTCGTCGGCCGCCAAACCTGCCATTACGCGCTCGACAACGCCAGAGACAGGCCCGCGCTTCCAGTCAGCGTTCTGGCTGCTCATCATCTCGGTGTCGGTGGCACCGGGGTAAACCGTGGCCACGTGCACGCCCGTGCCGTGCAGTTCGCGACGCATCGCTTCACCGAACGCGGCCAGACCTGACTTGGTGGCGGCGTAGACGGCGTAGAACGGCATCGCGACAAGGGCGATCTCGCTCGAGATGTTCAGGATGAGGCTCCCGTTGGCTGCACCGCTGGTGCGCAACTGAGGCAACAGTGCCTGCGTAAGCAGCACCGGTGCGGTGAGGTTGAGGTCGATCATCGCGGTGGCTTCTGCGGCGGTGGACTCTTCGAGTCGTCCAGCACGCACGTTGCCGGCGTTGTTCACGAGAAGGTCAATGGTGTCCCACGACTTCACGGCGTCAGCGACGTTCTGCGCGCCATCCGCCTGACCGAGGTCCTGAACCAGAATTTCGGATGTTCCACCGGCGTTCTTTACGAGGTCGGCAGTCTCCTGCAGGGTGGCTTCCTTGCGGCCAACGAGCAGCAGGTGTGCACCCTTGGCAGCGAATTCGAGGGCGATAGCCTGACCAATTCCTTGGCCAGCTCCGGTGATGATTCCGCGACGGTTGTTGAGATCCATTGTGGGGATCCTTCCTAATCTGGGGACGGGCCACGAGAGCGACCCGGAGAAAAACTCTCGTGCTGCTCGGGACGCTAGCACGGCATTCTGGGATTTACTACCGTACGGTTCTATATCCCAGCGCACTCAGAATGCCAAGTCGCGCCAGAGCTCCCCAGCTCGAATCCTCGCCCGCTCGTCGTTGCGCGCAGAAGAGAGCTCGCTCCATTTCCTATTTCCTATAGTATCTTTGAATGCGCGGTTGCGTAGAACTGCAGCTCAACGATGAGGAGCGAGAACAATGACCCGTTTGTGGAACGAACCAGCGGACTTTGCCAACGAGATGGTCGACGGATTCGTGCGGGCCAACACCAAGTGGGTCCGCAAAACTTCAGGCGGTGTGGCTCGCTCCACCCGCTCTGAAAACCCCGAAGTAGCCGTCGTCATCGGCGGTGGCTCCGGCCACTACCCCGCCTTCGCCGGACTCGTTGGACCAGGACTCGCGCATGGAGCAGCAATGGGTAACCTCTTTGCCTCACCCTCTGCCCGCCAAGTTGAAGCCGTCATCCAAGCAACCCAGCAGGGCCGAGGCGTACTCCTCAGCTACGGAAACTACGCCGGCGACGTTATGCACTTCTCCACTGCCCAAGCCGCTGCGCGTGCAGCAGGCATCGAGTGCCGCTCAGTCGTCGTCACCGATGACATTTTCAGCGCACCGCCCACGGAGAAAGCAAAGCGCCGAGGAATCGCCGGCGACCTCACCGTCTTCAAAATCGCCGGCGCTGCAGCCGCAGCCGGACACGACCTTGACCATGTTGAGCGCGTCGCCCTTCTCGCCAACGAACGCACTCGCACCATGGGCGTTGCATTCTCCGGATGCACGCTCCCTGGCGCGTCGGAGCCGCTGTTTTCGGTGCCGGAAGGCCGCATGGCAATTGGCCTCGGCATCCATGGTGAACCAGGCCTCGAAGAGACCGACATCCCCACAGCGAACCAGCTCTCTGAACTGTTCGTGGAACGACTTCTCGCCGAGGCCGAAATTCCCGACGGCGTCGCTCCGCAGGGCGCTCGTGTGGTTCCAGTGCTCAACGGTTTGGGGTCAGTAAAGAACGAAGAGCTCTTCGTCTTGTTCTCGCGCATCGCCGAGTTGCTCGAGGCCGCCGGCATCACCATCGTTGACCCGCAGGTTGGCGAATTCTGCACGAGCTTCGACATGGCCGGAGTCTCGCTCACGCTGTTCTGGCTCGATGACGAACTTGAAGAACTCTGGAACGCGCCAGCAAGCGCACCCGCTTTCCGCACCGGCTCCGCACAATCGGGCAACGTTGTTGCGGTCGAAGGCGACAACTCGGTGGTGGCTGACGACGCTATTGCTGTGTCGACCGCAGAGTCACAAGCCGCAGCAGCCACGATCGCCACCATGCTCTCCGCCATGAGCACCCTGATCGACGAGAACGCCGACGAACTCGGACGCTTGGATGCCGTAGCCGGCGACGGCGATCACGGTATCGGCATGCAGCGTGGCGTGAACGCTGCCGCAGCCGCCGCAGCACAGGCTGCAGAGCGTGGGGCTGGTGCACAATCCCTTCTCAACCGTGCGGCCGATGAATGGTCTGACCGCGCCGGTGGAACCTCGGGGGCTCTGTGGGGCGTAATCCTCAAGAGCGTAGGGGAATACCTCGGCGATACCGCCGAGATCACGGCTGACTCCGTCAGCGCAGGGGTAAGCGCTGCGAGCGATGCTGTGATGGCATACGGCGGAGCATCCGTGGGTGACAAGACTCTCGTCGATGCGCTGGTTCCTTTTGCGACCTCGCTCCGCGAGCGTGTAGCGGCCGGCGATCTTCTCGCTGCCGCTTGGGCTGAGGCTGCGCGGCAAGCGACTCTCGCTACCGAACGCACTAGCGGCATGATGCCGGGGCTCGGACGCGCTCGCTCCCACGGTGAGAAGTCTCTCGGCACCCCTGACCCCGGAGCAGTGTCACTGTCGCTCATCGTGACGATGCTCGGTACGCAGCTCGCTGATGCCTAACTCCCACCACCTTTTTACCACCCATCGCAGAGAAAGTAGAAACACTATGTCCACACCATGGCGCGTTGTTATCGGCTCAGACGAGGCCGGATTCGACTACAAAGAGATCATCAAGCACGATCTGGAGAACAACCCGTTGATCAGTTCAGTGGTTGACGTTGGAGTATCAGCGGACGCGTCAAAGAACTACCCTGGCGTCGCCATCTCTGCCGCCGAAATCGTGGCTGCTGGTGAGGCTGACCGCGCCATCCTGATCTGTGGCACCGGTCTGGGTGTCGCGATCGCCGCCAACAAGGTTGCGGGCATCCGTGCGGTCACCGCGCACGATTCATTCTCGGTGGAGCGAAGCATTCTCTCTAATGATGCGCAGATCTTGTGCATGGGCCAGCGCGTTGTCGGCATCGAGCTTGCGCGCCGCAATGTTCGCGAGTGGCTCACCTACGAGTTCGACGCGACGAGTGCGTCGAATGACAAGGTGCAAGAGATCTCTGACTACGAGAACGCTTAGTCATGTCTAGTCTCGGGAGCGTCAGGCCAGTGCAGGTTGGCGTCAGCTTGAAAATGTACTTCAGCCATGACCGCACCGTTGCGTGGTGCACCGCCGTGGCGGAAATCGCCCGCACTCACGACGCCGTGCTGTCGGGCGCTGCCGAGCTATTCGTTATTCCCACGTTCCCGTCAATTCCCGCCGCGCATCAGATACTCAATGGCGTTGCCCGAGTTGGTGCTCAAAACCTGAGCACGGAGGATGCTGGCGCCCTCACCGGCGAGGTGAGCGGCAGCGTTCTTGCCGAGGTCGGTTGCACGGTGGTCGAGGTGGGCCACGCGGAACGGCGACGTCTTTTTGGCGAAACCGATCCAATCGTCCGCGCCAAGACTGCGGCAGCTCTGCGCAATAATCTGCGGCCCGTGCTCTGCGTCGGAGAGGCCCACCAGTCGACCGCCGCCGAGGCTGCAGCTGAGTGCATCCGCCAGCTTGATGATGCACTGATGGATGCTGACGCCGACGGCCATCGGGGCGCCATCACCGTCGCCTATGAACCCCACTGGGCTATTGGCGCGCCCGAGCCGGCTTCAGCCCGCCACATTCAGGATGTCTGTACTCTTCTTCGCGAATATGCCGCCCGTTTGGAGCTCCACTCAGGCTCCGCAGTGATCTATGGGGGAAGCGCCGGCCCGGGATTGCTCACCGAACTTGCCGGCACCGTGGATGGCCTATTCCTGGGGAGATTTGCACACGATCCGGCCGCCATCCGATCGATCCTCGATGAAATAGGTAGAATCGCTTCCGATCGCACATCCGACCGTCCCGCCGTGGCCGGTCACTAGGGAAGGCTCCAATGACGACAGATTCGCTGTTCACATCGAACTCGTCGCCCTCCATCGAGCGCCGTGGATTGCGTGACCACGTGTATGACCGCGTGCTCGACGTGCTCCTAGGGCCCGGAGTTGAACCGGGCTCGCGCCTCTCTATTGACACCATTGCTCGAGACCTTGGCGTCTCCCCCACTCCCGTTCGAGAAGCCCTCGTACAACTCGAACGCACCGGCCTCGTCACCCGAGTAGCCAATAAGGGCTATACCGTTGCTGAACCATTGGCCGCCGACCAACTCGAAGCACTCTTCGATGCTCGGCTCGTCTTGGAATCGGGGTCTGCCGCAATTGCTGCGCGCAATCCCGAGAAGCTGCTCCCCGTTCTTGAGAAGGCCCTCACCCAACACCTCAAGCTCACCGCTGCAGTTCACGAGGCCTCTCTCGTTGGCGAGATCCCGTTAGAACTATTGCGCGACTACTTCGCCGCCGACTGGAACTTTCACCACCTCATTTTTGAGCACACCCACAACCCATTCTTGATCGACATGTCCGAAGCGATTTCCACGCGAGTGCACCGGATGCGTCAAACCGTTGCCACGGGTGTGAGCGACGCCGAAGAAGCCACAGCAGAACACCGCGCCATCCTCGATGCCTTCCCCCACGGCCCCGAGGCTGTCGAAGCCGCCATGCGCAGTCACATCCTCAAAGTGCGTGATCGCGCCCGCGACGACTCTGTCCGCTAACTAGCTCCGATTCGAACGTCGGCAGACTCCGCCCGCGCTGTTTGACGCGCACTCGCTCCGAACGCCGCTCTGCGCGCTCGGCGCCGACTCCTGCACGTTCTCGGCGCCCACCCCGGTGCCTTGGGGCCTTCAGCTGGGCACTCTTTCTGGCGCGCCCGCCCGCTGTTTCCTCGGCCGCACCTTGTCACCTTGCGTGCAATTCGAAAAATGCTATATGATCTACGATTAGATGCATCGGGTGAATAAGCCCGAGAATCAACAAAGGAGTTGGCAATATGGATTTCCCCACCGAACGCACCGTGATCGTTACCGGAGCAGTGTCCCCCCGTGGAATTGGCCGCTACACCGCGTCCTACCTCGCAGAGCGTGGCTGGAACATCGGAATCATCGATGTGGATCACGACAGCTCGGTCGCAGTAGCCGAAGAAATCGCATCCGCCTACGGCGTCAAGGCCCTCGGCTATGGCGCAAACGTGACAGACCCTGAGTCTGTGGACGCCGCCATTACCTCCTTCGAAGCCGGCCTCCCTCAGATCGTGGCCCTGGCCAACATCGCGGGCGTCAGCTCCCCCGTTCCTTACCTTGAGGTCACCCCTTCGGAGTGGTCGCGAGTGATGTCCATCAACCTCGACGGCGTGCACCACGTGTCGCAGCGTGTGGCTCGCATTCTGGTTGCCAACCGCATCGGCCGCATCGTCAACATTTCGTCGGTCTCCGCTCAACGCGGTGGCGGCACGTTCAGCAAGACCCCGTACTCGGCGTCGAAGGCTGGCGTTATTGGTCTCACTCGCTCGGTTGCTCGCGAACTCGGCGGGTTCAACATCACCGTCAACGCGATCTCGCCTGGCCCGATCGACACCGACATCATGGGCGGCACGCTTTCGGATGCTCGCAAAGACGAGCTCACTCAAGATCTGCTCACGAGCCGCATCGGTACGCCGCGCGATATCGCAGCAGCCATCCACTTCCTCATTGGCGAAGAGACTGGCTACATCACCGGCCAGACGCTCAACGTCGACGGCGGGCTTTACCTTCACTAACGATCGGCCTCACTTCAGCAGACGCTGAGGTCTCCGTTCCCTTTTCCCTTCTGCACTTTTGCCCGACTACGGTCGCGCCACAAACGTTAGGACAATGACGTGTCCGCATATACCGCTGATACTTGGCCCATCACCAGCTGCATGCTGGGGTTGGATACCACCACACGCGATGGAACACCGGCTCAGACTGCTGGCCCAGAGTTTTGGAGGAAGCAGCTCTCCAAGATTGCGAACCAGGGTTTCACCAATGTGGAGCTGTCGGATGCGTGGCTGAAGCCGGCTTTGTTGAGCAGCAGCGAGCGTTCCGAGCTGGTCTCAATCGCGGCTGAACTGGGAATGAATATCCCGTCAGTTCACATTCAGCGTGTCAGCGTGATTGAGCCGGGCAAGGAAGCCGAAAACTTGGCTTACCAGCACGCATCGATTGAGGCTGCGGCCGAGATGGGTATCAGCGTCTATTCAACGGGGCTGCACCAGCCGTTCAATCAGGCTCAGCGTGAAGCACTCTGGTTTTGGAATGGTCAGGGGCCGATTGACCCGGTCGGCGATACCGAGGTGTGGAACACTGCGGTCACTCGCATCCGAGAGCTCGCACGTCACGCTCAAGACCTCGGCATGATCACTTCGCTCGAGATGTATGAAGACACCTACATTGGCTCTTCAGACAGCGCTGTGCGTTTCGTTGAGGATGTCGGAACCGACCTCGTCGGCATCAACCCCGATGTCGGCAACCTGGTTCGCCTCCACCGCGAAGTTGAGGACTGGCGCGAGACATACGCCAAGACACTCCCCTACGCCAACTACTGGCACCTCAAGAACTACACCCGCGACGAGGCAGCCGACCACTCGTATTACGCAACCGCCCCGAGCACGCTGCGTGACGGCGTTATCAACTACCGCGAGGTAGTCGAACTCGCTGTTTCGCTGGGATACAGCGGAATTCTTACATGTGAGCACTATGGTGGCGATTCGATCAGCGTGTGCGGTGAAAACCAACGCCACTTGCGCGGCCTCCTCGCCGAAACCTTGGCGGGCTAAGCCACTGGTTTAGTCAGCCGCCACCGATCGACCCCTCGACTGTAGAGAAACCGCGAATCCCGAAAAGATTCTCGCCACAACCCTGGAGACAATGATGACTCTCAACATCAACCCAACCGCTGGACTGTCAGCGTGACCGCGACCGTAGCCGAGCAGCGAACGTCGCGCTCGGGGTGGAGCAAGTTTGTGGCCACGTATCGTATTGAGGCAGCAATGTTGGGCGCACTTGTCCTGCTCGCTGTTGTCTTGACGATCATTGAGCCGCGCTTCTTGTCGTCGTCGAATATGCAGAACATCCTGTCGCAGGTGATGGTGCTCGGCATTATCGCGATCGGTCAAACGTTGGTGGTTCTCACCGGCGGCATTGACTTGTCGGTCGGCGGCATCGCCGCAGTTTCTATCGTGGTGGGCGGCTTGGTTATGCCGAGTGCTGGCGTTCTCGTTGGCGTGAGCGTGATGTTGCTCGTCGGCCTCTTAGCGGGGCTGGTCAACGGCATCCTCGTCGCCTATGTCAAGCTCGCCCCGTTCATCGTGACGCTCGGGATGATGTCGATCACGGCGTCACTGGCGTACGTGCTTTCTGATGGCCGCTCCATCTTCAACCTGCCGGATGCCTTCGCATTTTTCGGCAAGGGAAACATCGCCGGCATCAAGTTTTATGTCATCGTCTTCGTCGTCCTTTATGTTGCGGCTCACTTCTTCTTGACGCGCAGCAAGCCGGGTCGTTTCATCTATGCAATCGGCTCCAACCCTGAGGCGGCTCGCCTGTCGGGTATTCGGGTTTCCTTTTATCAGGTGATCCCCTACGCCGTCACTGGCCTGCTCTGCGCTTTGGCCATGACGATCGAGTCGTCGAGGCTCGGCACCATCGACCCCAACACCGGTAGCGGTTTCGAGTTGACCACGATCGCGGCGGTCGTTATCGGCGGCGCTTCGCTCATGGGAGGCAAGGGCAGCGTGCTCGGAACCCTGATCGGAATCTTCTTGATCGGCGTTCTTCAGAACGGCCTCAACATCATCGGCGTCAATGCGTTCTGGCAGGGCACGGCGTTGGGAACCGTCATTATCCTCGCCGTCGTTCTCGACCGAGTAGTTCGCGTTCGCAAACGCTAATTTTTCACCCGCACAAACACAGCAACACACACATATCAAAGGAGAATCATGCGTGTAACTAAACCCTTCATCGCCGCAGCGGCAATGGCAGCGTCAGCACTGGTGCTGTCCGGCTGTTCCATCGATGGAGCTGACTCAAGCAGTGCTAGTCCCGAGCTCACGGTTGCGGGGTGTGAGGCCTCGAGCGTCGCCTACATCACCTCCGCCACGAGCGTCGCATTCTGGCGTTCGCTTTCGGTCGGCATCCAGGATGCAGCTGCAGAAGCTAGCGCTGAGGTCACGGTCTATGACTCAGACAACAGCCAAAGCAAGCAGCTTCAGAATGCTCAGGATGCCATCACTGCTGGCGTTGACGCCATCATCTTGTCGCCCACCGACACAGCCTCGGCTCCGGCAGTGCTGGAGGCAGCAACTGCCGCCGGCGTTCCGGTGATCATCGCTGATATCGGCACTGACAGTGGCGAGTACGTGTCGCTGATCAAGACGGACAACGTTGCTGCAGCTGAGGGCGCTGGCGAAGAACTCGTCGCAGCCCTCCAGGCCGCGGGGTTCGACGAGGGTGAAGTAGGCATCATCGGAATCTCGCAAACTCGCCAAAACGGCAAGGACCGGACTGAGGGATTCACCGGGCCTGTCGAAGCAGCTGGTTACACGATCGTTCCTCTCCTCGAGTCGGCTGACTACACCCGTTCTGAAAGCCTTGGCTTCACTCAGGACCTGTTGGCCGGTCACCCCGACCTTCTGGGTATCTTCACTGAGCACGACGAAGCCACCCAGGGCGCACTGACGGCTAT
Organism: Salinibacterium sp. SWN248; assembly: GCF_015864575.1. Lineage (GTDB taxonomy): Bacteria > Actinomycetota > Actinomycetes > Actinomycetales > Microbacteriaceae > Rhodoglobus. The sequence continues at coordinate 1,985,423 of NZ_JADYWW010000001.1, forward strand.
CGATGGAGCAGACGTCCCCATCGTTGTCGGCTTCGACGGCAGCCCTGACACTCTGGCATCCATCAAAGCTGGCGACGTAGCCGCTGCAGCAATGCAGCAGCCGGTACTGATGGGCCAAGAAGCATTCACCGCCGCGTGCAGCTTCTTGGATGGCGAAAGCGTTGATGCAGAAATCAGCGTAGAAACGATCTTGGTCACGACCGAGAACGTGCTCGCCATCGAAGACCAGGTACAAGACACCGTCTTCAAAGAATAGACATCGAGAACTGGCATGACTGTTAACATTCCGCTCCTCGAAGCTTCGGGGATTCAGAAGAGCTACGGTGCCACGCGCGCTCTGGCCGGTGTCAACTTTGACATCGGCCGGGGCGAGGTCGTCGCACTGGTCGGAGAGAATGGCGCCGGCAAGTCAACGCTCGGCAAGATTCTTGCTGGCGCGACTGAGATGGATGAGGGCACGGTTTCCGTGAACGGCAAGCCAGTCTCGTTCCGCTCAACTAAGGACGCTCTCGACCATGGTGTTGCGATCGTTCTTCAAGAGTTCAATCTCATTCCTGAGATGACTGTGGCAGAGAACTTGTTTCTCACCCGCCCCTCCGGCTACCGCTGGGGTTGGTGGAAGAGCCGCAAGTCGCAGGTTGACCAGGCGTCGCACGCTATTGCTGACGCCTACATGGATTTCGGTATTGATCCCGAAGCGTTGGTGTCTGAGCTGAGTGTGGCCCAGCAGCAGATCGTCGAGATCATCCGTTCACTTTCGGTGGATGCTCAACTCTTCATTCTGGATGAGCCTTCCGCCGCTCTTGGCCGCCGCGAGACAGATTCGCTGCTTCAGCTCATTCGTCGTCTTCGCGAAGATGGCCGTTCGGTCATTATCGTCACGCACCGTCTTGATGAGGTTTATGCGGTTGCTGACCGTATTTTCGTTCTTCGCGATGGCGTAGCGCGCGGAGAGTTTGATCCTGCCACTACCAGCACCGACGATCTCATTGCGGCAATGGTGGGTCGCGCACTCGATAAGGAGATGCACGAGGCACGCACCATCCAGGTTCCCGGTGAAGCTGTGCTCACGGTCGACAAACTTGTCGTTCAGGGCACGTCATCCGAGTGCTCATTTCAGGTTCGCCGCGGCGAAATTGTGGGTGTCGCTGGGCTCGTGGGTTCCGGCCGCACCGAGCTGATTCGCGCTATTTTCGGGGCAGACCCGGCCATAAGCGGAACGGTTACTTTGGGCGGCACGTCGGGTGTCATCCGCTCGCCGCTCGCCGCCGTGCGCGCCGGTGCTGCCATGGTTTCTGAAGACCGCAAGACTCTTGGTCTCCACACCGCGCTCACCATTCACGACAATGTGGTGCTCTCCTATTTGGCGAAGCACGGCAAGTTTTGGCTCAACCGCAAGAAACTTGATGCGGATGTCGCCCGGCAGGTCGATGATCTGCGCATCAAGATCGGCGGAAGCTGGCTAGAAGCCGGTGTGCTCAGTGGCGGCAACCAGCAGAAAGTTGTGTTGGCGAAGTGGCTGCTCTCGAAGCCAGATCTGCTGATTCTGGATGAACCGACGCGAGGAATCGACGTGGGTGCTCGGGCCGAGTTCTACCGTGTGGTTGACGATCTTGTCGCTCAGGGCATGGCGGTGCTGATGGTATCGTCCGAGATGCCTGAAGTGCTGGCACTCTCTGACCGCGTGCTTGTGATGAGCAAGGGCGCGATTGTCACGGAGCTCACCAGAGAAGAAGCGACCGAGGAACGAATTCTGTCCTTCACCGAGGTAATGGCCACCGCTTAATAGCTGGCCCGAAGAGAACGGATGCCCCATGGCTCTCCCCACCGGCACGATTGTTGATCTCACCCTTCTTCTGGCAGAGGAACTCCCCTGCACATGGCCGGGCCACATGCCCTACCAACAGAAGACGTTCAACTTCTTTGAAGACGGCGGAACCACCGAGGCGCACCTACAATCTCATTGCGGCAGCTACCAAACGCGGTGGCTCCTCATTGACGAGCACACGGGAACCCATATGGATGCGCCTGCGCACTTCCTGCCGGGTTCCCACACCGGCATCGACGGAGCATCCGAGGTCGGCGACATCACGGCAGAACATGTTCCCCTGGAGCAGTTGATGGGCCCCGCCGTCGTAATCGACGTCGAGTTCTTGGTGGATGCTGAGATGGCGCCCGGCGTCAGCCCGGCGATCACAGCAGACCACATCCGGGATTTCGAGCGGGAGCACGGCGAGATCGCTGCTGGCGACATCGTGCTGTTCCGCGCCCGCTGGGACGAAAAGCATTATCGCGCTGGCCTCGACGGACGCGCGTACGCGCACAACGGCGTCATTCTCAAAACAGGTCCAGCCTGGCCCGCGCCGATCGCAGAAACACTCGACTACCTTATCTCCAAGGGTGTGCGCTGTGTCGGCACCGACGGCCCCAGCATGGGATCTGCGCACGACGGCAGCGGCGTGCACCTCGCCGGTCTCGGCAACGGCGCCGTGTTTATCGAAGCGCTCGGCCACCTCGGCGCACTTCCTACCCGTGGCGCAGACTTCGTGTTCGCACCGCTTAAGGTTGCGCGCGGCACCGGCGCTCCGGGGCGCGCGTTCGCGTTCGTTTAGACCAGCAGTCTGCTAGAGCCGACAGAGTTTCGAGGGGCACCAAAATGCGGCACCCCTCGAAATGGTTCTGGCTAGATGCTTCTGACTAGATGCTGTTGTGATCCTTTACAGCAGCTTCCATGTCGGCAAGCCCAGGTGCCATGGCGGCGTCAACGGCGAGCGGGTCAGAAGCGTTGAGCTCCTGCATTCCACGGCCGTCGGGTGCCGATGCGTTGATCTCGTGCTCGTCTGAGGCAAGTCCGGTCATGACCTGAGCGACGACGTCAGAAACGGGGCGGCGCTCCCAATCAGCGTTCTGGCTGCTCATCATCTCGGTGTCGGTGGCACCGGGGTAAACCGTGGCCACGTGCACGCCCGTGCCGTGCAGTTCGCGACGCATCGCTTCACCGAACGCGGCCAGACCTGACTTGGTGGCGGCGTAGACGGCGTAGAACGGCATCGCGACAAGGGCGATTTCGCTCGAGATGTTCAGGATGAGGCTTCCGTTGGCTGCACCGCTGGTGCGAAGCTGCGGCAGCAGTGCCTGCGTAAGCAGCACCGGTGCGGTGAGGTTGAGGTCGATCATCGCGGTGGCTTCTGCGGCGGTGGACTCTTCGAGTCGTCCAGCACGCACGTTTCCGGCGTTGTTCACGAGAAGGTCGATGGTGTCCCACGACTTCACGGCGTCAGCGACGTTCTGCGCGCCATCCGCCTGACAGAGGTCCTGAACCAGAATTTCGGATGTTCCACCGGCGTTCTTTACAAGGTCAGCGGTCTCCTGCAGGGTGGCTTCCTTGCGGCCAACGAGCAGCAGGTGTGCACCCTTGGCAGCGAATTCGAGGGCGATAGCCTGACCAATTCCTTGGCCAGCTCCGGTGATGATTCCGCGACGGTTGTTGAGATCCATTGTGGGGATCCTTCCTATTGTGGGGACGGGTCGCGAAGGCGACCCGGAAACAAACTCTCGTTATGTACCGAACGGTACCATAAACATCTGGCCGCGCTCCGAATAGGTCGGTATTCTGTTCCTCACACAATGACGTGCAACGGAAAAGAGGAGCTCATGCCTTACTTCACCGTAAATAAAAACGCCCAGCCCAACTCCGGCGACCACGAAGTTCATGATTTGGCATCAACTCGAGGCTGTCTGCCTAGTGTCGACAATCGCACCGATCTTGGCGAGTTCGCCTCGTGCAGCGATGCTGTGACTGCCGCGAAGAGCCAGCACCCGAAAGTCAACGGCTGCTACTGGTGCGCGATCACCTGCCACACGACCTAGCACTGCTGGCGCCAGTACTGTGTGACCATGCCGAACCGCATTCTCATTTCTGGCCCCGTGTCGTGGAACAGCATTGTCTATCTCGATCACTTGCCCGAACCTCGCCCGCACATGCAGTTCGCGTTAGAAGATTTCGAGACTGTCGGCGGCACCTCCGCCGGTAAGGCTCTGCACCTAGCCGGGTTGGGCCGAAGGGTCAGCTGCCTTACGGCGGCGGGTGAGGATGCGGCGTCTATCCGGCTACTCGCGGTGTTGGAATCGGCGGGGATTGAGCTGCGGTGCGTCACCGTTCCCGGCGCCAGTGAACGCCATCTGAATCTGATGACGCGGGCCGGTGAGCGAGTGTCGCTCTACCTGTCGACCCCCGCCTTCGTCGAGCCAGATGTCGCGCAGTTTCGCGCGCTGGCCGAAGGTGCGGAGGCGCTTGTTATGGACCCATCGGAGACCTCTCGAGCGCTTCTCCCTGAGGCTGTGGCATCGGGTATCCCTATCTGGACCGATCTCCACGATTACGACGGCCGGTCAGATTTTCACGAACCGTTCGTTCAGGCGGCGTCGCACCTCTTCATGAACGCCGATGGGATGCCGGACCCGCTGCCCTTCATGCGCGATCGGGTGAATGCGGGCGCAACGGTGGTCGTGTGCACGCTAGGTGCCGAGGGAGCTATGGCGCTCGACGCCGAGGGACTCCACCGAGTGGATGCCTCGCCTGCCGAAATCCGCGACACAAACGGCGCCGGTGACGCATTCTTCGCAGGCTTTCTGCACGCAACATTGTCGGGCTCCGACACGGATGGGGCACTCGCTTCGGCAGCCTCGCAGGCGGTAGTCGCGCTCGAGTCGAAGCACCTTCATCCCTGCGTTGAGAACACGCTTGGGTAGTCTTCGATTTTCTTCGCCGAAACCTGCCCCCGCGGCCATGATTCGCCAAACGCCTTCCACAGCATCGGCAGAAGCACGGCAGAAACGACCAACAAGACACCGCCGAACACTAGAAAAACAGTCGGCGCATCGGTCGCCGTCGCCAAAAGCCCTGCGAGCCCAGCGCCGACAGGAAGTGCGATACGAGCCAGCACTAGGTAGGTGCTGCTAACACGGCCGAGCATGTGAGGTTCGACGGTGGCCTGCCGGATGGTGATGGTCATCACATTCCACACCGTGACGGCTGCACCGTTGGACGCAAGCAATACCGATGCGAGCCAGAGGTCTCGTGTCCAGGTGAGGGCGATGATCGAGACCCCACTAACGAAAACGGAAATGGCTGCAGCACCTGGCGCGCCTAGTCCCCGAATGACCTGAATCGCGATGCGTGAACCGGCTAAGGAGCCGACTGCAGCCAGAGCCAGCATGATGCCGAACCCGATCTCGCCAGATTGCAAGTCGCGCAGCGCGTAGATCGCGGCAACTCCCCAAAACGCTCCGGATACTCCTGCCCATACCGCCAAGAGTAGGGACATGACGCTAAGCAGTCGAGAGTGCATCACTACGCGAATCCCCTCGGCCAGCTCCTCGAAGAAATCCCGGAGGCGCCCTTGCCGAAGCACTCGATGCGGCACAGCAGTTTCGGGCGCACCCTCCACTTCGCCCAGCGACACCAACGCAAGGGCAGCGGCAGCCAGCACCAGCACGTTCGCGAGTATCGGCAGTGGTTGAGCCACTGCGAACAGAATCCCGCCCAGCGCCCGCCCGACGAACATCTCGCCGACAATCTGCCCGGATTGCAGGTCAGAGTTCGCGCGTCCCAGATTGTCCGCAGCCACCAACCGGGGAAGGATCGCGTGTGATGCTGGATCCGAAACCGCCTCCCCCACCCCATACAGGAACGCGGCCGCGCACAGCATCGGGATATCGAGCGCCTCAAGGGCTATCGCGACCGCCACGACCGCCAACACGACCGCGCGCCCCGCCTGAGAGAACGCGATCAGCCGTCGCTTCCTTACCCGGTCTACGAAGACTCCGGCAACCTGCCCAAAGAGCAGCGCCGGCACGTACGTGAATACGGTCACCAACGCAATGAGTGTAGGGTTCTCGGTTACTTGAGTCGCCAGCAAGGGCAGTGCGACGAGACGGATGCCGTCGCCCACGTTGGTCGCAGTGACGGCGCCCCAGAAGACCCAGAACGGTCGCCCTTGCTTCTGCCCGCTGGACACTATTCGCTTCTCGTCGGACTGCCTACCGAATAGGTGAATGCGCCGAGCGAGACAATATCTCCGCCGTCGACCTCCAGCTGCCGGATGGATGCCAGTGCACTCTCCAGCAGGGCGACTGCGGCTTCTTTGCCAGCAGCATCCAACCTCACCTGCGAGACGAACAGTCGCTGGGACTGGCTTGCTTCCATCTGCGTTGCCAAGGCCCGGAGCACCGCGGGTCGGGCACCCGGTTCGCTGCCATCAGGATCGCCGGCAATGGACGGTGCCGTGATCCCCCAGAGTTGCTGTCGTCCGCCCCGAACCGTGCGCTCACCAACCTGGCGCACAATGCTGGCATGCTCGAGCACGCGCAAGTGGTAACTAATGCTGCCCTTGTGAAGCCCTAATTCGGTCGCGAGCTCGGCCATAGTCCACTCGCGATCTCGCAGCAGCCGAAGCATGTCGAGCCTTGCAGCGTTGGCAAGGGCGCGCAGGTCGCCCGTGCCGGATGAATCGTCAGCCGGAACCGAGGCCGCGCCATCTACCGAATTCGTCATCTCATTAGTGTCAATGAGTGTCGACACTAATGTCAAGAAATTGTGGACAAGCCCATTCGCGCGACGGCGAGGGCACCGCTACCGCGGCGTGCGCGACCGCTTCAGCGCCGCCATTGCCGCGCGGTCGAACCCGAAGGTACGGCGAGCAACGAATCCGCCGATAGTTGTTCCAGCCGCCAAGCCGAGGCCGGTCGCGAGTGCCATCACCATGGAGGGCAGTGCATCGGTGACGCCGAACTCAGAATCCATGAGTGCGTAGATACCGCGGTACAGCGCGAGGCCAGGGAGCAACGCAATAATGCCGACCATGTTGGTGGCGCCTTCTGGCACTTTGAGCCAGCGGTAGAGAAGGTAGCTCACGACGCCGGCCGCTGTTCCGGCAATGGCAGGAGCAAGCCCGGGCGACGACGCCAAGGGCAGCACGAACCAGTAGACGGCGTACACGAGGGCGGCACCCATCGCCATGATCGGGAGCAACCGCATCCGCACATAAGAGGCAAGGGCGAAGCCGACGGCGATGATGGCCGAGCCGACCATTCCCGAGATAACACTGCGGCTGTCCCCCAGCGTGTCACCGATCGCCACCGGAATTCCGAGGCGCAACGAGATGCTCAGCACGATTGAGATGCCGACAGCGAGACCGAGCGTCATCATGATGACCTCCATGCCGCGAGCCGTGGCGGTGACGTAGTAGCCGCCGATCGCGTCACTCGCCGCAGACGTGAGGCCGACACCGGAAAGCAGCATGATGATTCCGGAGATCACAATCACGGTCGGGCTGTTCGATCCGGGAATATCGATCCCGATCGAGCGCAGCCAAAACATGAACACCGCAATGACGCTAATAACGCCGGCAGCGGCCATCTGCGCGAAGAAGGCGGGGACAGACAAACGTTCAAGACGACGCGTCAGTATGTCTGAGAGGGCGGCGGATATTGCAGCTACAAGAACCAGCACAAAGCTGGCACCGAAGATCACAACAACACCTGCCGCGAGTATGCCCTTGCCAGCGGTGACGACCCAGCGTCGGTAGGGATGCGGCGTGGTGAGGATCGCGCCCAGCTCCTCGCGGGTCTCATCCACATCCCCAGGGCCGTCGGGCCCAGTGATCACGTCGATGAGCCAGTACACGTTCTGCAGTCGCGTGTAGTCAATGGTGCGCACTTTCACGATGCGCATGATCGACATGGGGTCTTCGTTCATCCCCCGGTGTATCGAGACGGTGAGCGACGTAAAGGTGATGTCGACGTGCATCCCGGTAACGCCATATGCGGTGCTGATGCGCAGCACGGTCGCCACAACGTCAGCGGCGGATGCTCCGGTCGCGAGCATCGCTTCGCCCGCGCGCAAACACAGGTCGATGACCGAGCGCGCGTGACGCTGAGACAGCTGATGTTCGCTCCCCGGCAACGACAAGAGTTGCGTGGGCGCATTGTTGGAGCGCAGGGCTCCCCCGGCCATAGTGATGAGGGATCGACTGATCCGTTGCTGGAATGCGCGAAGTCGATTGTTGCCCGTAGTCACCCCTCTAGGCTACGGGCTGCAACATGGGAATCGGTCCGCGACGGGACCAATATCCACCGCCACCTCAACTAAATCGACTACTCTGCACGATGGTGAAAAAATCCACCGCTCCGGATGCCGCACCCTGCGTTTCAGCTCAGGGCGGGCTCCCCAACAACTACGGCACGAACCACTAGCCGCTGAGAAGAAAACGAGTAAGCGATGACCCGAGTTCACCCCGTCATCCGCACTGTCGGTGATGCCTTTCGCGGCATGCTGATCGGCTTCGCTGAGATCGTTCCCGGCGTCAGTGGCGGAACCATCGGCCTCCTCGTCGGCGTCTACGACACGCTCATCGATGGCGCCGGGCACCTCGCCCGTGGTGTGGCGCTCACGATCGCCGACGGCATCCGTGGTCGCGGACTTTCGCGCGCTGGCGCCCACTTCCGTTCGGTGCGATGGAATGTCGTGCTGCCCATTGGTATCGGGATGCTCGCCGCCATCGTCATCGGCGCTGCGCTGCTCGCTCCCCTGATCGAGCAGTACCCCACCGGCACCCGCGCAGTGTCTGCCGGACTCATCGCCGCGTCACTCATCGTGCCCGCCCGCATGGTCGGCGGGCGTTGGACGTTCCCCGAGGTTCTGATCTGCCTCCTAGCGGCCGGTGTCGCTGTTGCGCTCACGGGCTTGCCGCGTGGCGGGGAAGCGGATCCCACGCTCATCGTCGTCTCGCTCGCTGCGGCCCTCGCGGTGTGCGCCCTCGTGCTGCCCGGAGTTTCGGGCTCCTACTTACTGCTGATTCTGGGCATGTATGCGCCCACTCTCGCTGCGGTCAACGACCGCAACTTTGGCTACCTCGGAGCCTTCGCCATCGGAGCCATCGTCGGTCTCGGCCTCTTCGTCTCGGGCCTGCAGTGGCTCCTCAAGAACCGCCGCCGCGTCACCCTCGTCATCATGACTGGCCTCATGCTCGGCTCGCTCCGCGCCCTTTGGCCTTGGCAGACCGAGTCCGGCGAAATACTTGCGCCCGAATCCGACTTCGGAGTCGTACTGCTACTCATCGCCATCGGTGCCGCAGTCGTGCTCGGCATCATCGCTGCGGAAGCTGCCCTCACGAAGCGGCGGATGCTCTCGCCCGAGATCGTCGCTGATCCTGAGCCGCATAACGATTAGCAGAATTGAAGCCCAAAGCCATACCGCGGTGAGCGTTTCGCCACAGGCTAGTTAGTCCGCAACAGAGGGTGTGTAAGACACGACAGTTGGAGGTTTTCCAACGATGGTGGCCGGTGACGCCAGCTGCCCCGAGAGCTTTCAGGACGAGCTGTGAGAGGCCGTCAATAAGCAATGTCAAGTGCGTCGAACTGGCTTGAAGACTGCGATGCGGCACAATGTCGATATGACATCACCTTCGGAATACGAATTGATCGCGTGGCGACACGTTCAAGATTTTAAGGGGCGCACCATTTCGCGCACGGCCAGAAAAGCCGGCGAGAAAGTTGTAGAGGGAGTCAACGCATTTGGAAAACAAGCTTCCAACTACCTCGAGAGCCACCCGAAGACGCAATCTGCTGTTGCGCGCGGACAAAACATCGTCGGAGCGGGCATCTCAGCAGCCGGCAGTGGGTTCCGAACCGTAGTCGATGCGGTGCCTGAGGGCGTCACTGATTGGAGTGGCTCAGCCTTCGACTCAATACGCAACACCACTGCTCGCGTCTCGCGAGCAGGATTGTCTCCCAAAAGGGTGATGGCACGCCACCGGAAGCGCGGACATGAGGTGAGTGCATTTGCAGACCTGCGCCATCTCGATTTGGAGCAAATTGATATCGTGCGTGGTCGCGGCGCTTCCTGGTACTACCCGGCAACCGCGGCTCTTTCGGGCATGGGAGCTGGACTTGTAATATCCGGGGGTGAGCTCGTCACAGTGGCTTCGGCTGGCGCAGCAGCTGCCCCTTCGGGAGCAGCGGTCGTCGGCGCTTTCACTGGCGATGCAGCTATCGTTCTGGGTCTTGCATCGCGGTCCGTAGGACACGTCTCATTGTTCTACGGCTACGATCCCGAGGAGCCCGCCGAAAAACTCTTCATCATGTCTGTTGTGAGTGCCGGATCAGCATTATCTGCAACCACTAAAACCGCGGCAATGGCCGACATTTCGCGTCTGACTCAGGCGCTCGTGCGCGGGAAATCTTGGGAAGTACTTAATGCGTCGATCGTCTCAAGAGTCTCAACCGCATTTGCTAAACAGTTCGGTTTCCGACTTACGAAGCAAGGACTGGGAAAAGTCGTACCAGCAGCCGGAATTTTGATTGGCGGCACCCTCAATTGGTCAACGCTTGAGGGGATCGTGGACGCTGCCGATATAGCTTACCGTCGGCGTTTTCTCCTCGAAAAGTATCCATATCTAGCTGATGATGAGAGTTCGGACTTCGTCGTTAGCGAGGATCAGGAATCCGAACATGTTGATGATCACTCGATTAGCGTGCTCGACAACCTTGCCGACGCAGGCGGACCTGATTTGCGATAGTTGTTTTTGGGGTCTGCAGAGCACTCCCCAGCGATGCACAAGGTTGAATTCATCATTGTCGCCTCCCCGTCTCCGACCGAGACGCAGCTGAGGAGCGAAGATTTGAAATGTTTGCTTTCAGTCCACACTTCCCACTACTACTCTGGTGGTGCGGGCATCGAAGATCGTCACGATTTCAGCGCCCTCAAAGTACCCACCAAAACGTGTCTGCTGAACTCTTACTGGAGTCGTTGTCTGTCGGTCAGCTCGGAGCACGAAGTATCGTGCTGCCAGCACCACGTCCTCTGAGTGCAGGCTGTCGCGGTTCACTACCGTTTCAGCCGGCCTCATTGCGGCATCCCTCATCGTTCCGGCCCGCATGGTTGGCGGACGCTGGACCTTCCTCGAAGTCGTCGTCGGCTTGCTTGCCGCCGGCGTCGCCGTTGCTCTCACAAGCTTGCCGCGGGGCGGGGATGTCGAACCTGCGCTGATCGTGGTGTCGTTCGCAGCCGCTTTGGCGGTCTGCGCTCTCATCTTGCCCGGAGTATCGGGCTCCTACCTTCTGCTGATCCTCGGGATGTACGCCCCCACACTCGCGGCCGTCAACGATCGCAAGTTTGCCTACCTCGGCGCGTTCATCGCCGGTGCGATTGTCGGTCTGGGCCTCTTCGTCTCGGGCCTGCAGTGGCTACTGAAGCACCGCCGCCGCATCACCCTCGTGATCATGACGGGCCTCATGCTCGGCTCGCTGAGCGCCCTCTGGCCCTGGCAAACCGAGTCAGGCGAAGTCTTGGCGCCCGAAGGCGACCTCGGGCTCGTACTGATCCTCATCGCCATCGGTGCCGCGGTCGTGCTCGGCATCCTGGCGGCAGAAACTGCTCTCATGAAGCTGCGGATGCTCTCGCCCGAGATCGTGGCTGATCCTGAGCCGCGCGGCGCTCAGGTGTGACGGTCGTTCGCCTAAATGCGCGATGTCGAAAACCGTGAGATTTAATTCTTCTCATTCAATAAGGCGCTAGGTCATTTCGACACTTTGAGCATGTGGCGGCCTAACAACGTCACAGCTCGCTGCAGTCTAAACTCACTCAACCTTTGGGATTTTTCTGCGGATGCGACGGCCGTTCGTTTTGTAACGATCCAGACGTGGGGATCGTTCGGACGTCAATACACGACCTAAGTCTTTAAGCCTGGCTGGAGCGTTACGGTTTTGCTCGTGAGCAACGAAAAACTTCCTCTTTCAGCCCGCCGCTTAGACCGACGCAACGCAGGTCGAGCCAGCCAGTTCGGAAAGGAGTCCTCCACACTCGATCTCAAAAATTCATCACGTTCCCGAGACCCACACAACGATCTCACCGGCTCGATGAGAGCGGGACTTCTTTGGCAATTCCTGTGTGGAGCGCTGGGATGATGGCGTTTCTCGCTAGCCACTCAACAACCGGGACACAAACTGCGTCACCGAAACCGGAGTAAATATCCCGTGTCTTTTGATCTGACAATTCGAAATAGGGCGCACCCATTAGCTTGGCGTATTCAGCGGGGGTCATCCAACGCACTCCCACCTTCCCTCGGCCCGCGAGAACTACAGCTTGGACTGACGACCCCCCGCTCGCAGTCCTGAGACAACCCGCGATGTCGTCGCGTCGGATCTCCCAGCGCGCCGCCCCATTCCGCATACGCCGAAAAGCGGTTCTGAAGGTTGGTTCATCCTGAGAAGCGAGGTGGGCCAAACGTGTTGATTGGATTGCTGTCAACGAACTTGTAAAAGACGCAACCTTCGTCTTGTCCCACCAACGGATGTCGTGCTCATCCACCCGGTCAGCCAGTGCTGAGAAGCCAGATGCAAGAAGCTCCGGGGGCTCAGGAAGCGCCGCCCGATGCGTGCGCAAAGCAGGATCCGCAAAAATCCACTCGAGGGCATGCGGACGCAATACCGAAGGGCGCGGATCCTCGATGACCTTTCCGAGAACTGCTAGCAAAAATAGCCGGGGCCGGGACTGCGGGACAAACCTTCGGGAATCGATTGACAGTACATCCACCGAGTACCCAAGCCCGTTTAGTGCAGATATCGCGGTTGAGATGTCTCGCCCTTGGTTGCTGTTCGCGAAACCAGTGACGTTCTCAATCGCGAGCACTTTTGGTTTAGACGTTCCTAGCGCAGAAATGTTTCTAATAAAGCTCCAATACGCCGCGCTAGATCCGGCATGAATGCCGCCCCGTGCGCCCGCTAGAGAAAGATCTGTGCAGGGAAATGAAGCCCAGCCAATATCTATTCCGCTAGGCATTTCCTCCGCAGAGACATCAGCAAGATCGCCAACGAGGAGTTCATGCCCTGATTCGTCATCTCCGAATTGCGAACGAAACAGAGCAGCCTTCTTCCGGGAAATATCGTTCGACCAAACGACTTCGATTCCAGCATTCTCAAGCCCTATTCGTGCCAACCCGATACCGGCAAAGTATTCGCTGGCGCGCAACTTGCCCATTCTTGTGTTCTGCAACGCTTGCCGCCTCAACAATCCCGAAACTCGAGGGCCATGGCCAAACATTTGACCCGAAATATGCACTCTAGTCGCGTAGCTGGAATGTGGACTATTTCAGCTGTCTAGATTCGCCCCTTGACTCCGTCAGCGTGCGCACCGATACTCTGGCAGCGGAGGTTCGAATGAGTGATGAGAATTCTGTTGAGTTTAGCTTCAGCTGGCTTGCGCTTCGGCTGTTGGGGAGAGGACTGTACTCAAATCCTTGGAGTGCATTATCCGAGCTTGTCGCTAATGGGTTCGATGCGGGCGCGGACACGGTCTATCTATACATAGACATGAAAGACAAGACAAAGGCAACTGTCGAAGTATTTGACAATGGCACGGGCATGGACGTTGACGGCCTAAAACTTTACGCGACAGTGGGTTACGACAAACGAGCCGCTGCGCAAGTATCACTCGATGCTCAGATGAAAGACGATGACAGCGACGTCATCGAAAAGCCTCCGGCTACCGATTACATGGGCCGAAAAGGCATCGGCAAATTAGCCGCCTTATACCTATCCCAGGAATTTTTCATACGAACGAAGACCAATACCTCAGACTCAACATGGACACTCGACGCTGGAGCGGCATCCAATGAGCCGGACGGGATCCCATCTCTACAACGCTCAGAAGGCTTGCCGCCGAGTCCAGTCTTGGGCAGGTGGGAGCCGTTCGATACGGGGACGTTCGTGAGCCTCCGCAACGTCGATTTGCGCGGGTACGGTGAGCAAGGGCTGAAGATGCTACGCGCTCGACTCGCGAACCAATTCCTGCTAAAAGCACGAGATAAGAATGAGTCGACTCGCGAGATCAAAGTTCGGGTAGATGGCAATGACGATACAAAAGAATCTGACTTTAAACGAGCTCAAAAACGAATCGCGTTCGGCAACTTAGCCTACGTGGAAACCAATTTTCCCAACTATGCGGACATGCCTAAACAGCTCACTAACGAGGCAGCCGAAGTTCTCTTGCCCGCGCCAGGCTTGTTGGACAAAATGTACCGGCACGAACGCTCGATCCATCGTTTTGTCGCAAGCCCCGATACGGCAAGCCCTGAATGGAAGAATATTGCGGAACGGGTTGATATCGAAAAGTCCGAGTTCGACGGGTACAAATACGAACTAACTGGCTGGCTAGGTGTGCACGCGAGTATTGAGAAAGATGCGGCGCGACTGAACGACCCGTTATTCGACAAGAATCGTTACTATAACCCCGCACAAATCCGACTCTACGTTCGAGGAAAGCTGGCGAGCGATCGCCTTCTCGGGCAACTCGGCCTCACCGGAACCTACACAAACTACATCGAAGGCGAGATTAGTTTCGACTTCCTAGACCACGATGAATTCCCCGACATCGCCACATCAAATCGCCAGGATTACGATGAAACCGACGGCAGAGTAAAGCTGCTTCGCGCATTGCTCAGGCCACTCGTGCGCGGGCTCGTCAGCAAGCGACAGAATCTCGCGAAAGAAATTCGGAAGCTCGAATCCGACCGCAAACAGAAAGCCGCAGCCGCGGGAAAAGAGCAATTCGCCAAGACGCTCAACAGCGACCTTGCCAGCATGAGCGAGCTATCGGAAGACACGAGAAACGAAATCCAATTTCTCGCAGTCAACAAAATCAAGGGGGCTGTAGAAGCCAAGACGGATTACCGGATTTTTATCTCGCACTCAAGTGCCGACGCTGCATTCACGAACTTCCTGTACGAACTCTTGCTTTCTCGTGGAGCCCAGCCGAACGAAATCTTTTACACATCGAAGCCCGATGAAATATCGCAATACAGCGACCCGAACGCGCTCGCGTCCGTGGTGCGAGAATCAATCAGATCGGCAAATACACTTCTTTTCTACTTCGTGAGCCACAACTTTCGAGCGAGTCAATACTGCATGTTCGAGGGCGGAGCTGGCTGGGTTACCCGCTCAGTTAGGGAGTTCCTAATGCTCTCGACGACCTACAGTGAGATTCCGAGCTTCCTGACACAGGGCGAGTCCCAGATGAGTTTGCTGGATGGCACAGGTGGAATTACTCTCCGCCCAGACCTTCACAATTACATAATCGAATGCCTACTGAACCCGATGATTTCACACCTCAATCGAGGTCGAGAAATTGAGGGAACAAGGGAGATGAACCTATTCGAGAAGAGTGAGTT
This sequence comes from Salinibacterium sp. SWN248, assembly GCF_015864575.1. Classification (GTDB taxonomy): domain Bacteria; phylum Actinomycetota; class Actinomycetes; order Actinomycetales; family Microbacteriaceae; genus Rhodoglobus. The sequence goes on from NZ_JADYWW010000001.1 coordinate 2,000,650, forward strand.
CCCGACGCAAGTTATCTTGGATCGTGAGAGTAAGGTGAAGGAAGATTATTTCGATCCAACAATTGTTGAGCACTGGGCTTCGCATATCGGGCCGAAAGCTACCGAATATATCGAGCTCCGCGCTAAAGCAAGCAGGCGGGCGAAGGCAGCCAGCGACGCTGAATAGAACTTTCTCTGCCACGACTCGCGTGAAAAAGTTGCGGGCTAGTAGGACTGTGTTCTCGCGTCAAGTCAAGCCGTCATGAAGAGGCTCAATCGTTTTTGTTCGGAGCGCGGAAGCCGCGGCGAAGACCCTCTAACTGCCTGTTAGCGTTCGAAGCTTCTCCGCTGCCACACGGCTTTCGTTTCGGATAGACGAGGGAAGAATCAGTTGCCGCCAGAACGCATTTTATTTATGTCGCTGGTTATTTATCGGCGACGAAATGGGTCGACTCACTCCAAAACTAGTGAGCTTGCGCAACCGCAGCACCGCCGCAGCACGACTAGTCACCTCAAGCACCCGAAACACCCCTTCGAGGTGCTTCTTCACGGTCGACTCCGACATGCCTAGTTCGCGCGCGAGCTCGTTATTCGAACCTCCGGTGCGCGCGAGGGTGAGCAGCACTTCGGCCTGACGACGGGTGAGGCCCGCCACCAAGAGCGCGTTCGTGTCGGCAGCGACATCCTGTTGCCGGCGCAGCAGCAGCACCGTAGGGCCCAGCCGCACCGGATGCACGATGCAGTGCCACCGGTGCGTGCCGATGAGCACATCGTGACGAGAATCGTTGCCGGGCGCGTGCGCGGTGTCGGCGATGATCGACGCGAGGCTGTCGGGAACACGGGCTCCGGCATCCAATACCGTTGACGACGACGCCTCCACCACGCCATCCGAGCGCACTGAAACGACCGCCCAGGCGTAGCGATCCATCTCCGCATCCACGAGGCGGGAACGCTCCGCGTCGAGCGAAGAACGGTGGTGCATCGCGAGATGACCGCTCAGGGCGTCCATGACGGCAACGTCGCGGTCGCTGAACTCCCCCATCTGCTCGCTACGGTTCAGGGCATAAGCGACCACGACATCCGGCGGCGACGGCAACTGCGTCACCAGCTGAAAGCGCACACCGAACGGTCCATAGAAGTGGCGGTAGAGTTCGGTTTCGGTGAAAGCCGCGCCACCCGCAACATCGCAGAAGCGAATAGCGCCGAGCCCGCGCTCGGAGTTCGCGGCGGCGTTCAACGGGTGCTGGTGAAAGTACTTGTCGTACTCGGGCTTGAGCCGGGTCGCTTTAGCAATCTCGCTGGCGGGGGACATGACGTAGCGAAAGTCACTGGCGGCGAGCACCATGTCATTGAAGGATGCACTGTCGCAGTCGATGACTTCGCGCACAGCCTTGAGCACATCCGCAAATTCGAGGGGCGGATGCTGCGTAAGCCGACTGGCAACTCGCAGGACAGCTTGCGCATCAGAATCGCTGAGTCCCATGCTCAAATACCCTACCCGCGCGGCTACGCCGAAAGACGTATTGCACAACCACTCTGCCGGCGAGGAACCTTGATCTCATGACAACTGCGCACTCATCCCTCATGCCCTTTTCCGTTCTCTGGGCGCGCAAAGCACGGCTCGCGGCGATCGTGCTCGCCATCAGCGCGACGCTCGCAGCGTGCTCCCCCGCCGCCGACCCCGCAGACTCCACCACGACTGAGGAAACGACGACAGCGGATGAGACCACGGGTGACGAGGAAACGACAGAGGAGCCCGCTACCGGCGGCCTCAGTACCGACGATGTCGGTAACGCCACACTCCGCATCAATGGCGTCGAGTTTCCGGACTTCACCGGGGACTGCGAGATCAGCCGCGGGTTCGGCGCCGAAGACGTGGGAGATCTCAACGACGGCGACATCGTCACGATCATTGGCATCGACAACGTCGACGCCCACGAAGACATGCTGATGAACTACATCGCGCTCAACGAGGAGAGCTTCCGCTTCCGTGACCAAGAGGCGGCCGCTGGGGTCGGCAACAACGCCAACGGCACCATCTCGACGTTGACAGAGATCAGCGAGAGAACGCCCGATGGAAGCCGCGACATCGTCGAAGTTCGCTTTGCCGGCGCCTTCGAAGACGGCACGCCGATCGAGGCAGATGTCGTCTGCGAACTGCAGAACAAATTCTAGTTCGCGTCCTCAGCCGCCGACTGTCTCGCGACACGCGCGAACGCCGCTCGCGCTACCAGAAGGCAAGGCTCAGCCAACTGGCGTAAACTAGGCCTCTTGCTTACTGAGCCCGCGGGGCTCGCTCGACGGAGGTTCCGTGGCCGGAAATGCCAACACGCGCTTCAACAATGTTTCCCTGTTGTCGGTCGCGAGCACACTACCCAGCCGGGTAACCACATCAGAAGACCTTGAGGCGCGCCTCGCGCCGGCGTTTTCGCGCCTTGCGCTGCCCAGCAGACTTCTGCAACGGGTGGCCGGTGTACTTGAACGTCGCAATTGGGCTCTCGGCGAAACATCCGACGACGCCACCGTCGCCGCGGGTCAACGCGCGCTAGCCGAAGCCGGAGTGGATGCCTCTGAAGTCGGTCTCCTTATTAACACCTCAGTCAGCCGAAAGCACCTTGAGCCTTCGGTGGCGGTGCGCCTGCACCATGGCCTCGGACTGCCCAGCTCGGCCATCAACTTCGACGTCGCGAACGCGTGCCTCGGCTTCGTGAGCGGCATGAACCTTGCGGCGAACATGATCGAGTCGGGCCAGATCCGCTACGCGATCATCGTCAATGGCGAAGACGCCGACGACATCCAAACCAATACGATCGACCGTCTCCTGAAGCAGGATTCCGATCGTGACGGCTTCATGAGTGAATTTGCCTCGCTCACGCTCGGTTCCGGAGCCGCTGCTGCCGTACTCGGACGCACCGACGAGCACCCGGCCGGGCATCCGATTCTCGGTGGCGTCACTCGCGCGGCAACGCAGTTCCACGAACTCTGTGTCGGCAGCGTCGACGGTATGTTCACCGACGCGAAAGCCCTTCTCAAAGGTGGCCTCGACCTCGTCGTTTCGGCGTGGAAAGAAGCATCCACCGAATGGGACTGGTCCGCCATGGATCTCTACGTCACGCACCAGGTGTCGTCCGTGCACACCAACGCGATCGTCAAGGCTGCGAAGCTCGACCGCGATCGCGTGCCCACCACCTTCCCGCAGTACGGCAACGTTGGCCCCGCGTCGATTCCCATCACCCTCGACGAAGCGCAAGGGTCTCTCAAGAAGGGCGACCGCGTTCTCCTGATGGGCGTGGGTTCCGGCCTCAACACCGCAATGATGGAGCTCGCATGGTGACTGAAGCCGCTTCCCGCCCGCCGCACGACCTGCCCGGGCTCGACCCGCGCTTCAGCCGAGTTACCGCTGTACCCGGAAGTGGTCTGGATGCGGGACTCACCCGCGACTGGCACTACCTCGACACCGGCGACGAGTTGGCTCGCCTCGGCGTGCCCGTTGCCGGCACTATCTTGGCCGTTCACGGCAACCCGACGTGGTCTTACTACTGGCGCGAACTACTGACGCAATCGGTGCAGGCTGCTGAAGCCGAGGCTGGGGCTGGTGACGGGTCTGGGGCTACGGCACCCGCGTGGCGGATCATCGCCGTCGACCAGCTCGACATGGGCTTCTCGGAGCGCACCGGCATCCATCGTCCGCTCGCTCAGCGGGTCGCCGATCTGACCGCCTTCACCGATGCACTCTCTCTTGACGGCCCCGTCATCTCGCTCGGTCACGACTGGGGCGGCGTCGTCTCTCTCGGTTGGGCAGTCGATCACCCGGAGCAGCTCTCGGGCGTCATGCTGTTGAACACAGCGGTTCATCACGAAACCGGCAAGCCAATCCCCGCGCCGCTGCGGCTAGCTCGAGCACGCGGGATGCTGGCGGCATCCACCGTGCGCACCCCCGCGTTCTTAGAGACCACGCTGGCGCTCACCTCTGAACCGCTCGACCCAACGGTGAAGGATGCCTACCGTGCGCCGTACCGCACGGCAGCGCGTCGCGGAGGAATCGGCGGCTTCGTTGCCGACATTCCCGTTGATGCGCAGCACGAAAGCTACAACGAGCTCGACCGCATCGCGACCGCCGTTGCCAAGATCGATCTGCCGGCGCTCATGCTGTGGGGGCCGCGCGATCCGATTTTCAGCGACTACTACCTCGACGACCTCATCGAGCGACTTCCGCACGCAAACGTGCACCGCTTTGAGCGTGCCGGACACCTCGTTGCCGAAGACGTTCCCTATGCAGAATCAGTGCTGACTTGGCTCGGCGACAATGCCGCGAGTCTCGCGAACCCGGGCTCAGCCTCGCCGTCGCCGCGGGAAGCGCTCGCTGCAGCATCCGCATCCGCCGATGCAGACGATTCGAGCTTCGTGCCGCTCTGGCGCAACCTCGATGAACGCGCAGACGACACCACCACCGCCGTGATCGACATGTCGACGCGCGGGCAACGCGGCCCCCAGCAGGTCAGCTGGCGACAGCTCTCGGACCGCGTAAGCCAGATCGCCGCCGGCCTCACCGCGATCGGTGTGACGAAGGGTCAGCGGGTCTCGTTGCTCGTACCGCCCGGCCCCACGCTCACTGCCGTGGTCTACGCCTGCCTGCGCATCGGCGCCATCATCGTCGTCGCGGATGCCGGCCTCGGTGTCAAGGGACTCACTCGTGCCGTGCGCGGATCGTGGCCCGACTTCATCATCGGCGAAGCCCCCGGCCTCACCGCCGCCCGCACGCTCGGCTGGCCCGGAGTGCGCATCTCCACCGCGAAACTGCCCAAGGTTTCCGCCGCAACACTCGGAGTTTCGTACAGCCTGCGCGACCTCATCACGCTCGGCGCCGACACTCCCCTCCCCGCCGAACCGCGGTCAGGGGATGACGCAGCGATCCTCTTCACCTCGGGCTCAACCGGCCCGGCCAAGGGTGTCGTTTACCGTCACGGCCAGCTTTCTGCGCTCCGCGATGTGCTCGCACGCCACTTCGACGTCACCGCCGACACCGGACTCGTCACCGGGTTCGCGCCCTTCGCCCTGTTGGGTCCGGCACTCGGCACACGATCAGTGACACCTGCGATGGATGTCTCCTCTCCCCGCACTCTCACCGCCCGCGCAGTCGCGGCTGCAGTGGAAGCATCCGGGGGCAGCATGGTGTTCCTCTCCCCCGCCTCGATCCTCAATGTCGTGGCAACCGCGGGAGATCTCACCGCGCACGACCGCAGCGAACTCGAGCGCGTGCGCACGTTCCTCTCCACTGGTGCACCGATCGGCGCAGAACTGCTCGCCTCGGCAGCCACCATCATGCCGAACGCAACACCGCACTCGCCCTACGGCATGACCGAATGTCTCTTGGTGACGGACATCACGCTCGACGGAATTCGCGCGGCCGCCGGTGGCGCTCATACCGGTGTGTGCGTGGGCAAGCCCATCGGCGAGAACCGCATTCGCATCAGCGCGCTCGACTCCGATGGCGCCGCGACCGGAACCCCGAGCACTGAGCCCGTAGTTCTTGGCGAGATCATCGTCTCGGCGCCGCACCTCAAGGACCACTACGATCGCCTGTGGCTCACCGATCGCGCCGCTGCGCGCGAGACCGCTGTCGACACCGATGACGTTGACGCACCGACCGCACCCGACGTGCCCTCCGCACGCTGGCACCGCACCGGAGACGTTGGCCACCTCGATGAACTCGGCCGCCTCTGGGTCGAAGGCCGCCTTCCTCACGTGATTGTGACAGCAACGGGCCCGATCGCACCGGTCGGCGCCGAGCAGGATGTCGAGGGCGTCGCCGCCGTGCGCCGTGCTGCAGTTGTGGGCGTCGGCCCGCACAAGCTGCGCCAAGCAGTCGCGGTGGTGGAAACCATCTCGCCGACCCGCAAGCCTGGCCTCGCGGATCCCGAACTGACGGCAGCCATCCGCGCGAGCACGACCCTTCCGCTCGTGGCCGTACTTGCTGTTCCTCAGCTTCCGACGGACATCCGCCACAACTCCAAGATCGACCGCACACGGTTGTCCGAGTGGGCCGAGCGACTGCTGGCTGGCGGAAAGCCGACCGCACCATGATCGTGCTCGTCACCGGTGCATCCGGATTTCTCGGTCGCGCGGTTGCCGCAGAAGCAGTCGCCGCGGGGCACGACGTGCGCACGCTGCAACGACGGCCTTCTGGCGTCGACGGTGTCACCGACTTCCTCGGTTCGATTACTGACCCGGAGAACGTCGCGACTGCGATGGAAGGCGTCGAAGGCGTCATCCACCTCGCCGCGAAAGTATCGCTCGCCGGCGACCCGCACGCCTTTCACGCGGTCAACGTCGAGGGAACTCAACTCGTTCTTGCCGCGGCCGAAGCAGCGGGTGTTTCTCGCTTCGTGCAGGTGTCATCACCCTCCGTAGCGCACGCCGGCTCCGCGTTAGCCGGGGTTGGTGCCGAGCCTGCGTCACCCGAACACGCGCGCAGCGAATACGCGCGAACAAAGGCGCAAGCCGAACTGCTCGCTCTCGCCAGCGATTCCGACCGGATGCGCGTGGTTGCCATCCGGCCGCACCTCGTCTGGGGTCCTGGTGACACCCAGCTCGTTGGCCGCATCGTCGACCGAGCTCGCCGTGGACGCTTGCCCCTCCTCAATGGCGGCACCGCCCTCATCGACACGACCTACGTCGACAACGCCGCATCCGGAATTCTCGCTGCCCTGCACCGCGCCGACGTCGCCCACGGCAAGGCCTACGTTCTCACCAACGGCGAACCGCGTCCCGTTGCCGACATCCTGGCGGGCATCTGCCTCGCTTCGGGGGTTCAGCCTCCGCGCTGGAGTGTCCCGGCGGCCGTTGGACGCACCGCTGGCTCGCTCGTCGAACGAGTGTGGGCCGTGCGCCCCGGAGTCGACGAACCACCCATGACCCGCTTTCTTGCCGAACAACTTTCGACAGCGCACTGGTTCGATCAGCGCGACATCCGCGAGGCGCTGGACTGGTCGCCCGCCGTGAGTATTGACGAAGGCCTACGCCGACTCGCCCGTCACGAGCGTTAGCGGGTACGCTCGGGGCACGAGCCACTCGGCTCACAGGAGGACAACGTCATGGCCGATAAATCACCCAAGAAATCATCCGGCAAGACTGTAGCCAGCAAGTCTCTCAAAGAGAAGCGCGCTGACAAGAAAGACAAGGCCGCCGGCAAGCGCAAGGACTAACACTCGCTCAGCGGCGCGGGTGCTTCTGCAAACAGAAGCATCCTCCCCGCTGATGGGCAGTTGGGCACCAATACCGCAGCCCACGCGCCGCGCTCCATGTCCGCACTCAGCCGCGAATTAATCTGAACTACCAGTTGAAAACGTAGGTTGAACGGTGCGTAGAACTGGCGGTAGGGGTCGGTGGGGTGACATCCGCGCACTCAATAGGCGGATGCTCCGTGAACCGGCTCCGGAACTCGACCGGGAATGGTCCTGGCCTGAGAGAAGTCCTCAAAGAGAGACTGGTCTTCACATCGTTATGGGTAGCCACCCCTGAAGCACGTCCACCAAGCCAAGTCAGCGCATCGAGCCAGTTTCCTATTCGCAGGCACGCGGCTCGAAGCTTTCCGAGGATCGTTGCGGAGAAAAGGAGCGTCGGTCCGCGTGCGTCCTACCGTCGCGCTGATGCCCTAGCAAGGCCTAGGTTTGCCACCAGCCCCGTAAGTTGCGCGGAAGGGGCGACCCCGAGTTCGGTATCCAGAATCGCTGTGTAGTGCTTGACGTGGGCCAACGCGTCGGAGATATTGCCCTCGGCGAGGAATGCGGCGACGAGCGCTCTGCGTGGGCTCTCACGCATCGGCTCCACCGCGATCGCGGCAAGTGCAGACTCGATCGCCTGCGCGAACTGACCCTTGCGACGGTACGACGCGGACATCTGCTCGAGAGCGTGCAGCGCCGTCATCCGAAAATGTTCACGCTCGATGTACACCCAGTCGTCGTCCCAGTCGGGCAGGAGCTCGTGCGCAAACCAGCCAAGCGGCACCACCACGCCTTCGTCGGGGTCGTGACCAGACGCGAGTGTGTCGGCAACACGGATGACGAGGTCGACGTCGGCCTCCACCTCCGCACCGATCCATAGCATCTCGGCCTCGCCCTGAATGAGTTCGGGGAGCACCTTGCGCAGCCGCCACAGCGTAGATCTCAAGCAGGCGAATGCGTGATCCTGAGACGAATTAGGCCAGAGCACACCCGCGGCGCGTGATCGTGGCACCGGCTGATGCTGCAGTCCAAGGTAGGCGACGAGTCGCGTCGCACTGGCCGGAATCGGGCGTGGCCTCCCGTCCTGGGTTACAGCAAACCCATTTAGCAACGTGAGGTGCGTCCCACTTAGCGCGCCCATGTCCCACTCTCCACGGTCATCGTCGGCCCCTCCACGGGTCATCAATCGCGTGCCCACCACTCGCGGCTGGACCTCCACTTTATGACTGTTTGTCCTAGTTTGCTTCGATTGCGTCACCGCACTGTCACCGAGCGCTGTCGAGCGCGGAGATGCAACGGTGATGACGCGGTGATGGTCACGCGATCAACATCGATGCTATGGATGAGGCACAACCACACGACGCCATGCTCTTCATCGCGGTGTGGATCGAGGGCGGCCCGGAGCGGGCACTGCGAGTGAAAATCACCACCGTGGGCGATTACGCCGACGCAGACTTTTACGCCACCACGGTTTCGGAGGCAGTTACTCGAGTGGAGCGGTGGCTACGCCGTCAAGAAATGTCGCAGCGGTGACGCTGCCATCACGCAGCGGTAACACTGCAGGCGTCATCGTGAGTCTCGCAGCAGTCCACTACAGCGGTCGTTGGGAGCAATCATGGAAACGGTTCACGGCACGTACGGCACGACAAGCGAGTCCTACCCCCCTGCATTTACGCCGCTTGTCGAGCCAAATCAACTCCGAGAAGCGGGCGCCGACCCTCTCCATTCCCAGTCCCCTATGACCTCGCCCTTCGCTGAAAGTTTCGCGACGCTCACCGAGGAAGAGTGGGAGGGCCAGGCACTCGAAGACCTCGCGAGCGAGATGGAGGATGAACAGTTCTCGGCTGCTGTCGACAGTCTGGTTAATGAAGCCGCGCGGCGCCATCTCAGTGCGATGTCTGGGTGGCGCGAAGCCGAAGGCGGCTCTGCACTTGCTCAGAGCGACGTGGAGCAGTGGATGGAGTCCATCGTCTCCGAGGCGGAATACATGATCGATGAGTTGGAGCGAGAACACGAAGGACAGTCGCTCGAATGGTTTTCTGAACTCGAGCTCGAAAACGAGTTGTTTGGCGCCGACGAATACGAGGATAACGCTGGTAATCCGCTCGACTCTCAAGAACTCTTTTTCAAAGCGCTGCGGCGCAAGTTCAAGAAGGTAGTGGGTTTCGCCAAGAAGGCCATCAAGAAGGGCGTGAAGTTCATCGGCAATTTGAACCCGCTCAAGCGCATCTTCGCCGCCATCAAAAAGGCAGTGCGCCCGCTGCTCAAGCGTGTCTTGCGCCGCGTGCTCGGTAAACTGCCACCACCATTGCGTGCCGTCGCGGTCCGTGTGGCTAAGAGGTTGGGGATCAACACCGAGGTCAGTGAGCTCACCGAGGCCGAGGCGTTTGACCTTGACGTCGCGGGCGAACTCTTCGCCCCGGCGTTCAACACCGAGGGCGACTTTGAATACGAATCCGAGAATGAGGGCGCGCCCGGTGGCGACTCCTATGAGGCCGACGTTGCTACGCTCGATCGAGCACGCGACCGCCTTGCACACCAGCTCGCAGAAATGGAAAGCGGTCAGACGCCGCTGGCCGAGATGGAGCAGTTCCTGCCGGCCGTGATGCCGCTCCTCAAAATCGGCGTCAAGATTGTGGGCCGTAAGCGTGTGGTCGGCGTGGTCGCCAAGGCTCTCTCTGTCGTCATGGCCCCGCTGGTCGGGTCGCAGGCCGCAAAACTCCTTTCGCGCTACATCGCGGATTCGGGATTGAAACTCATCGGCTTTGAGGCTGAGTCTGCCGCCAACGACCCGACCCTCGGAACGTCCGCCCTCGTCGCGGCAGCTGAGGCGGCCGTGGCCCATGTCGCGACCCTCGACGAGTCTGTCCTTGACGACGACCGGCTGCTAGAGGGTGAGGTGCAGGCCGCTTTCGCGGAGGCGGCCGCGCAACACATACCCGCTGCGCTCCTGCGCCCTGAGTTCGTGGACCCGTCGGCTGAGGGCGGAGTGTGGGTGTCGATGCCACGGGCAACCGCGCCAGTATTTCGCTACAAGAAGTTCAGCCGGGTGATCCCACTGCGGGTGCACAAGTCGCTCGCGCAGTCGGTGCGATTCACCAACGGAGAGACCCTAGAGTCGCGGATGCTCGAAGCAGGGGTCGCGGAGTGGCCCGCTGAGGGCGAACTGGAACTGTATGAGTTCCTGCCAGGTGGTGAGGTGGGCCACCTCACGGAGTACGAGTCAGACGGTGAAGCCTCGACCGCCGACGAGTTCGACGAGTTTTCTGAGGAAGTCGCCGGGATGCTGGCTCGCAACCGGCGCCTCGGCAGCAACGCCCGCGGGCGCGGGTCGCGGCGCCGGGTTTTCCGGATCAAGGTTGCGGGCAAGCGACTGCGCAAGCGTTCGCCGTTCTCGGTTCGACTCGACCTCTCGTCGCCACGACCCGAGATCCGCCTTCTGCTGCGCGTGGGCGAGCGCAACGCCCATCGCATGGCACGCATGCTCGACGCACGCCAACTCACCGAGGTGGTGAAGGTCGCGAGGTCGGTGTTCGGCGAGACTCTGACCGCCGCGCTCGCGGCGCGGCTCGTCCACATGACCAAACGCCGCCAGATCACGATGCCCGAAGGATCCACCAAGAAATTGGCGGGAGTTCTAGTTTCTGGAGCGATGACAGCCTTCTCGAAACAGCTGCCGGGGATGGCCTCGACGCTCGGTGCCGCCGCCAAGGACGCGGCCTCCGGAGTGACGCTCATGGTGACGTTCCGCTTCGCCGACAAGGCGGCGCTGATCGCCGCGACGCCCTCGGAGCCCACGTTGTCAATCAAGGCGGGGTACCACCGTGCCTAGTGCAGCGACAAAGCGCCAGCTCGCCGCCGAAATCGCTCACTGGTCGCTCGCCATCGACGCTCTCTATGATCTGGACACAGCGGCTTCCCCCGAGGGCTGGCGATCGCTCGAAAGTTATCTGAGCCGCAAGTTGAGAGATCGCATGCACGCCATGGTCGCGGAACTGCGTTCAGAGGGAGCCGACCTAATGCGCTGGCACGATGCCGGCGGTGAACCACACGAGGTGAGGCGCCGCCTGCTCCGGCTGCGATCGCGTTACCTGCGCGCTGAGACGATCCTCGACTTCTACAGCACCGCGATCAACTCGCGATCCAATCCCACAATGGGATCGTTGCTGCGCGGCTACGACACACTGGCGACCGACTCCATGGCTGCGGCTCTGCTCCCCCTCGGGCACGAGCCCATCCCAGCACTCGTCTACGCCGCGATCGGCAAGGGAGCGAGCGTGCTGCGGGCCGATGTTCAATTGTGGGACCACGCGCACCCCTCACCGGCCGCGGCCATCAAACTCACCCGGCACAATTTGTCGCACCCCACCGCCCTGTTCCACGAGACAGGACACCAGGTATCTCACCAAATTGGGTGGAAGGCCGAGCTGGCCGAGGCGCTCGAGCGCGAGCTATCCTCGGCGTCCCGCGGCGTCGCGCTGATGTGGGCGTCGTGGTCGAGCGAGATCGCGGCTGACGTCCACGCCTGGGCGCAGAGTGGCTGGTCGTCGGTCGCGGCACTCGCCAACGTGGTGGACGGCAGCACTCGCGAGGTCTTCCACATCCGACCGGGCGACCCCCACCCGTTCCCCGCGGCACGAGTGGCATTCAACGTCGCTATGTGCCGCAGTTGGTTTGGCGCCGGTCCTTGGGACGACCTAGGTCAGGCGTGGCAGGAGCGACACGACGTCGAGAGCGCGGGACAGGCCGGCGAATTCATGACAATCAGCTCAGGGATGATGGAGCGCATCGTGGAGGTCTGCACCCGCAGGCCGATGAAGGCGTTTCAGGGCGCGACCGTCACCCACCTGATCGACCCGATGCGCGTCAGCCCTAGCGCGCTCGCCGCGCTGGCAACCCAAGCGGGACCGTCGCTCCTCACATCCACGTATCTGCGCCGGCGCGAACCGCTGCGCATCCTTGGTTTGCTCTCTGCGCGATCTCTTGAAGAGCCGCACAAGGCCGCCGAACATCGCGCGGTTCTCCGCAGTTGGGTTACCCAGGTGGGTGCCGATGCGATCGACGCCACTGGAGCGCGCACCAGCGTCACTTCGCCACCTTCAACACTAGTTGCCTAGGAAAGGAAAACCCTCATGACCACTAACGAGTCCACCGCACCCGCATCGACCGGGTGGGACGAGCGTCAATTCGAGGAGATGTTCGACAGGGCCATTGCGCGCTTCGCCGGCGGGCCGTTGTCCGCGCCTCGCGACTCCGGGCCAACGCGCGAGGAGGTGGTTCAGTCGGACACGGCATTTCGGTACGGGATGATCACTGGTTTGCTGGGGAGAACCGGGCGAGGCGGCAAGTCCACGTTCAGCGGCTTTGTGCCGTCGACGCTGCACGGCAGAACGCTCGTCATCGAAGTCTCTCCGCGTGCACGCCGCGGTGAGACGGTGGAGCTTACGCTGCGCACAAAATCGGGCGAGATCGACTACCACGACGCGGGCGAATTGTCCGACGCAGGCACCGTTGAGGTGCCAAGTCAATCGTCCGGATCCGCAGTGGTACTTGCGGTGGTGTACGACTCCGCTGGTCGCATGATCGCTGCCTCTGCGCACCCGACGAAGAGTTCGGCACATCTGCCCGAACCCGCTGTCGGCGCCCGCTCGAACTCCCCCAAATCGCCGAAATCACCCAAGAACTAGGAGAGAAGCCATGTTCCTCAATCTAGCTAACACGTTTGTAGCGCAGGGCAAGCCCGCCACATCCGTTTTTCTCGTGCACCCGGTCCAGCTCAGTCGATGGCTCGACGAGGCCTGGGCCGCGGGCGCCCTCGTGCCGCCCCTTCCGGGCGTCACTCCCCCGAACGCCGCTCCCCTGCTCGGCGCGAGCCAGATCATCGAGGACCTCAATCTGCCAACGCAGGCGGCAGGAGGGCTGATCGATCCATCCGGAATCAGCGCCACTAATCCCGACAACTGGTCGCGGGTGCGCGGGCCGCTTGAGGCTTCCCCCGGATCAGGCGGGCTGATCTGGCACCAGCTGATTTACGCGTACCTTGTCGAGAGCACCGGCGTCATGGAGATCTTCTCGGAGGTGGTGCGCCGAACGGTGCTCGGCGAGACCCTGGGCTCGCTGTCGCCCGAGAGTGTGAAGTGGCTGCGCAGCACAGAGGAACTGTTCTTCAGGGATCCACCACTGTTTTCCATCGGCGGCGTGATCAGCGAGATGCGGCCCCACGCCCGCGTGAACCGCCGCAACGCCTACTGGCGGATGTTCGGGCTCGACCTCCCGCACCAGATCCCCAGCATCTGGGGCGGCGCCACGACCCCCGACGCGTGGAAACAGGGAGTCGGGAGCGGAGTCAACCTCGACTTCCGCGAGAAGTGGACGGAGTTGTTGCGCCAGGTCTGGATGGGGCTCGAGAACCGCAAGAACGCGGCAGGAGTCAATCCCACGGATCCTTCGTACGTCGCGCTGCTGTGCCGTGCGATCCGCGACATGCTGAATCAACGCAGGCAGGGCGGCGCGCTGGCGCGCGAGGAGTTCGCGTACGTGTCCGCGCTCAGCTGGTTCGACCTGACATTGCGCTCAGACTCGCCGATCGTGAAGGACCTCAAGGCCCAGGCGAGTACGCCAGACGGGCGTCTCACGGCCATCGCAGAGCGGGTGGGAATGAAGTCCGCCACCCGAAGCCGCGAATTGCTGGAGATGGCGGAACTCTCGTCGAGCGTTCTCCGCGCCATTGAGTTGGGAATCTTCGACGATCCGGTCCAGGCCGAGGCCCTCTACTCACCCGCGTCGCAGTTGACCGAGGACATGAACGACCTCATCAACCTGTGGCAATCGGCGACGGGCGATCGGGTCAAAGAGCGTCCCACCGGCACTGCGGTGACCGCCAGCGCGCAGCCGCTGCGCGTGCCACGCCCGGAACTCGCGGCCACCCGCGCAGGTGCCTGACATGTCGACCGCAGATTACTTCGTCGCCCCGGCGTCGCCGTTTGGGGAGGTGTCGCCCGTCGATGCAGACAACGCCGCGCTGAGCGAGGGGGAGTCCTCCTCCGCCTGGGAGGACTTCGCCGACGACGAGGGACCATCTATAGCTGAACCGGTGGGTGGGGATGCCACCGCGGAGGAAGACGGTTGGGAGACATCCGAGGACGAGTGGGTGACAAGCGAGTTCTTCGACGAGGGTGCACGTGAGGCAGGCGACGAGTGGCAGCGGGAGCCAAGCGAGTCGCTGCAGGCCGAGGGCGACTTCGAGTCCGAAAAGGAGTGCGAGGTCGACGAAGAGGATGAATGGGAAGCGAGCTTTGAGGATCAGGTATCTGCCCCTGCGCCAGCTCAGGTCGGCGCGCCCCACGCTCCGGTCCCCTCTACTGGCGCCCGCTTCCCCGTGCGCTCCACCCACGCCCGGCCCACCGAGGTGAACTACAAGGCGAGCGACGGAACCGGCGTGGGAAGAAACGCGGGGCGCCGCTTCTCTGCAGGTCGACCCGCACGGGGTCCATTCACGCGGAGGCACTGCGCCGTCGATCTCAACGCCGAAATCGGCGACGAGGTTGTGGCGTGTGAAGACGGCCGCATCGTCGCGTTCTACGGGTTCTGCTGCGGACAAACTAAGACCACGTGGGCACTGCTCGTGGAACACCCACAAGTGGTCATCAACTACGGAGAGGTCTCGCCCGACTCCCTCACCCGTCACGGGCTCACGGTCGGAGACACAGTGACAGCGGGGCAAACCATCGGCCTCATTGGGCGAAACCCCGGCGGCGGGCACATGCTCCACTTCGAGATGTATACCCGAGGAACCACACGCAACAAGCGGTGGACGCACGGCCAGGCAGCACCTGCGGGACTGCTCGACCCCACGACCTACCTGCTCGCGACACTCGGCACCACAGCCTCGGTGCCGTCGCCAGCACCCCGTTCGGCCCCCACTCCGCCCACGCCAGGACCAGTGCGCCCGACTTTGAGGCGCGGCGCCCGCGGCAGTGCTGTGCGGGAGCTTCAGATCGCCCTCTCGGCGGCGGGATTCGCTACAGCCAGCGACGGCATCTTTGGCGCGGGAACGCAGGCGAGGGTCAAGGCGTTCCAGGCGGCGCGAGGGCTGAGCGCTGATGGCGTAGTTGGTCCCATCACGTGGGCGGCTCTCGTGTCACCGGCCGCAAGTGCTGCTGCGGGCGCCGCCGGGGCAGGGGCGGGATCCGCGTCGAGCACGACCTCCTCGGGAGCGGCTGGGTCTGCGTCGACGAGCGCTAACCTCGCGGGAATCGCACTCGGCACGCTCGCGTGCACGACGCCGCGGGGCACCTTCACGTACCCCTTCTCTGCGGACGACCTCATCTGGTCTGCCAAGCTGCTGGTGCACGAGGCTGGCGGCGCTGACAACGCCGACAACGCCGCCGTGCTGTGGGCGATGTTCAACCGCTTTGCGCTATTCACGCACACGGTTTATCCGACATTCACCCGTTTTATTAGGGCGTATTCCACGACACTGCAGCCAGAGTTGCGCAACCGGCGCGCGGCCGAACGACACTACAACCGGCCGAGCAGTCACTTTGTGCGCACCGGTGGCGTCTACCCGGGGACCAACATTCCCCGAGGCCAGTTGCAGCGTCACCTCGACGTGCAGCGACAGCCGTGGTCCGCCGTGAAGCTTTCCGCCCGCCAACTTGCGCAGCGCGCGCTTCAGGGCAACTTGCCTAACCCCGGCATCGGACTCGCGAGCGAGTTCGCTTCGACGCGGGTGTACTACAGGCAGAATCATGGCGGCGCGGAGCCGACACTGCAACAGTGGTTGGAGTACACCCACACGTTTGCACGGAGAAAAAACTGGCAGTTCGTGGGCGACATCTCGGGCCTCGACCCCCGCAAGAACGCTTTCTTCCTCGACAATCGCGCCCGGTCCTTGCCTACCGATGCCGTGCGTGTAATCCCGGCAACTGGCGCGCGAGAGCACGAGTGGGAGTATGAGGACGACGGAGTTGCCGAATTCGATGAGGCCTTTGGCGTGAACGAGCACTTGGATGCGGGGTGAGTGCCACGGCTAGGGACGCCAGGTTAGCCAAACCCACAATCCGTGAGTTCGGGGTATTTCAGTAGCTTGCGACAACACATAAATCACCCAAGAAATCATCCGGCAAGACTGTAGCGAGTAAGTCTCTCAAGGACTAAAACCCGCTCAGCGGCGCGGGTGCTTCTACCCACGGAGGCATCCTCACCGCTGATCGGCGGCCGGCACTGATACCGGTACCGCGATCACTCCCTGGCTTGAAGGATGACAGCTCGCGAACCGTCCACGTCGCCAGTGGCTGCCTAGTCTTCGTATAGACACTCAGCGACCGTTTCGGCCGACGCAGGGGTTGCGAGGGCGAACCAGAGAGCGTTAGCTACTCGGGGACGAACATCGTCAATATCGACTTGGCTCAGAACCCAAGTAGCGGCGGCACGAGATACATCACGGAGCGAAACGTCGCCAAGCGTGGAGATCTCCGCCGCGAGATCTGGAGCGACAGTGTTTTGTCGCACAAACTTCAACTGAGTTTCTCTCGCGCGACGCCTGCTTCGCGACAGAGGTCGCGGTAAGTGAAGAGCAAGTACACGGCGTATGCCGCCGTGGCGACCGCACCGCCGATTCCGGAGATTGCATATACAAAGGCCCACGAAGTCTCGGGGCGCGCAGCAACCAGAAACCCGATCCCCGCGAACAAGACCGCGATTGGCGCGAGAAGAAAATCAATGCGACGTCGAAAGATGAACGCTAACGGGAAGAAATGGGCTCCGATGATGAGCGCAACAGCGGGAAACACCAGACGCCACTCACCGAGTAACGCGAGCACGATCGCTACGATCCACAGCGTGCCATAAGAGATTCCCGAAAGGATTCCCATGCGCTTTCCGATAAGCGCACCTTCAGCGGTGGGCACATTGGGAAAGTTGGCGGCGTGCCGGATGTTGCGGACTGAGAGAAACACGACGACCGCGGCATAGGCGACCCCCACGACGAAAATGAGCGTCCCGACAACGGGAGCAGCGAAGATCCACCAGATCAAATACACGAGCATGAAGAACACTTGCACGATCGGCTGATACGCGGTGTTGCGCGCTGCTGAACCAAACCATTCGGGCGTGTTAGTTGACATGAGGGAATCGTAGCGGTGATGTGGAGAAGAACTCACCTCTTCGCCTCGTGAATGCGAAAAAAGGACCGTCCCGAAGGCCGATCCTTTTTCCATATTGTCGGGCTGACAGGATTTGAACCTGCGACCCCTTGTCTCAGCATCGTGGAGTCTGTCGGATACCGAGCAGTGCCGGAAACTCCGGAAACATAAGGGTCTCGATACGCCAGTGAGCGAAACTACATCTGCCGATTACTGAGGATTTAGGAGCAATCCCGAGTCAAAGTGTTGGGTAAGTGTTGGCCGAGTCTTGACGAACGACGTTTCGCAGACCGTTCACGTCGCCCGCGACTGCTTGTGCTTCGTACATGCAGTCAGCGACAGTTCCAGAGGATGCTGGGATAAAGAGGGAATACCAGAGCGCATTCGCTGTACGCGCTCGGGCAAACGCGTGGGCGTATCCCACAAGGGCTTCATCACCCGCTTCTGACTCCTGAAGGTCCCAGGCCAACTCGTCCAGTTCTTGCACGAGTTCCCACAGTTGGTCGCGAACTCGACAACTCACGCGCCGCTCCTTCAGAGCGGGGAGCGCTACGGCGGGCCAATCTCCAAATTGGATTTTGGCGTCTATCGACAACCCGAGGAAAAGCAACGGCAGCCTAAGTGCCCCCACTGTGCTCGCAGGCCGTCGGTGATCCGCACGCTCAACGGCGGATGGGCCAGCGCGGACGCCGGTACCTCGGTCAGTTCGTTCTCACTCATGCTGAGCCTCTTCATCGGATGCGACCGACGAACCCCGGATGGCTTCCTGTTGGTGAAGCCGTGGTCCAGCGAGGAGGGCGGCTGAGTATGACGGCAAGATTCAGGACGAATGCGCCGATCGGTTTCATTGTCATAAGCACATCCGGCATTGCCGATTTTTCATTCGAGTGTCGGACGCCCCGCGTACTCTGTAACTGACGCATCCCCCGATGCAGGCGGACGACGGTGAAGTAGGGATCGCAGTGGAAGAGCAGGCCAGTAACGCCAGATCAGTCTTTGTCGTGCACGGGCGCGACGAAGCACTCCGGAAGGCAATGTTCGACTTCCTCCGCAGCATCAACCTCTCCCCCATGGAGTGGAGCCATGCCGTGGAACTTACAGGCGAGGGCTCCCCCTACATCGGCCAAGTTCTGGACGCTGCGCTCGATCATGCCGCCGCTATTGTCGTGCTCATGACTCCGGATGAGATTGCCTACCTTTTGCCACAACTTGGTCATGGCGAAAACGATCCTGAGACGAAGCCCTCGGCACAAGCGCGGCCTAACGTTCTATTCGAGGCAGGAATGGCCCTGGGACGCGACGCGCGTCGGACCGTGCTCGTCGAGATAGGTGAAGTGCGGCCTTTCAGTGACGTGGCCGGACGACACTCCATCAGGCTCACAAACGATACAGCCCGTCGCCAGGAGCTCGCCACCCGCCTCAAGACCGCCGGATGTGACGTAGATCTGAAAGGAACGGACTGGCACACGACAGGCGACTTCACTGCTCCGCTGCCTCCTGGCGAGGGGCTGCCGCTCGGGCGTCGTCTGCCGTCCAACACGAAGGTGCGCAAGGCGATCGACTTTGACGTCAAGTACTTCAATAAGGGCGGGAACCGAATCGACAAGTTGCAGATCATCAACCGCGGCAGCGAAACGGCGCTCGATATCGATGTCTCACTCCCTGAAGACTCAGCCCTTAAGTTGCACGGCTTCCAGACCATCAAGAAGATCCCAGGCGGCGGACGTTCCGTGACCATCGACGTCATGGGCATGGGGCGCATGTTCGGGGGTCCGCAGATGGAGCACGCGTTCGATGTCACTGTCACCGGCCGGAGCGAAGCCGGCGAGAGCATCGTTCAAAAAATCTTCCTAGACACCAACGGTTGAGGAGCCCAACATCATGAACGACGAGATTCGAATACCTGTGAGCCTCCCACTTGATTCGGACGGCTTTATCCGCCGCGAATGCCCAAACTGCGAGCGGGAGTTCAAGTGGTTCAGCCACGAGGAAAGCGACACTAACGCTGAGGTCGTCGACCAGTACTTCTGCCCGTTGTGCGGAGCTGATGCCGGCACCGACTCGTGGTGGACGCCAGCCCAGCTGGAGTACATGAATGGCGTCAGCGGTCCTGCGATGGATCAATATGTGCAGGACTCAATCGACAAGATGTTCAAGGGCATTAAGGGAATGAAGGTCAAGCCGAACCGTTCGTTTTCTCTCGGCGTTGAGACGCCAGACGCACTCACGGAGCCGGACGACATGACGATTGTTGAGCCCCCTTGCCATCCGAACGAACCGATCAAAGTCCCGGATGGCACCCCGAAGGGGTATTGCCTGATCTGCGGCGATGCCTTCGCTGTGTAGCTGGTCGGGACGCACTTCAGCTATGGCACTCACTCTTGGTCCGCTACTGATCGACGCCGGTATTGATCCCGCGCAGGCTCTCGTAATCCGCCATGCCTTCGCACAAGAGGCCGCGGAGAGTGGCCTAACTGGCCTACATGCTGACTCGACGCACACGGAGGTCTTCGAGTACACACGGAAACAGTCGGCCGACACGAGGCGCTTCCCTGCGGTTCCGCCGCAGTTCTGGGTGGTCTTCATCAAGGAGGGCGGCGACCATGCACGCCTGTGGTCGGTGATCGAGAACCGCGGAGAGATCTCGAACAACGGCCTCATCCGGGCGTTCGATGTTGCCGAGTCCAAGCGCATGGCGGATCTGCGCAACCGTCTTGTGATCGGATGGCGGTCGCCGCGCACCTGGCGGATGAATGCGGCCACGGCCGCGAGCTATCCCGTGGTGAGCATTGCGGACGCTGAGCCAATCCCGTTTCCCGGATTCGACCGACTCGTGCTCAGTCATGTCCAGCTTCAAGCCGTCATGCGGGAGAACCGCTATGCCTCGTGGCGCACCGCGCTCTCTTCGGTGTTCGGGGTATACGTCATCACCGACACCCGAGACGGGCGCCATTACGTCGGCAAGGCGGACGGCGAGGATAGCATCCGGCAACGCTGGAGCGCCTACGCCACCAACGGGCACGGCGGCAACGTTGAGCTACGCACTCTCGACCCATCGAGTTTCCGGTTCTCGCTGCTTCGCGTCTTCGATCCTGCGACGCCGACAGGGGAAATTGACGCGGCAGAGAGTCACTTCAAGGATGCGCTCGACTCACGGCGACATGGGCTGAATCGGAACTAGTTGACACCTGTTCAGCGATCTCGGCGCGCGCTGAGATCCGCAACGGGCGCTAGCGAAGCGTCTTGAAGGTCCGCCGTCCTGCGCGACCGACCGACGCCGACGCTTTGGATGGCGAACGTCACAATCCCAAGCATCAAATCCCGCTCATCCAAGACCACGAAGTCAGAGTCGTTAGCGCCACCGCGCACGGTTTGAAGCGCCAAGTAGAACGAAAGTGCCGAGCGGTCTTCACTGGCAAGAGGGAACTCGCCTTCCTCAAGCCTTCGGATGATCATCATGGCGTCGCCTTCGACTCCGCTAAGCACCTTCTCAAATTCATCAGGCTCTGTAAGGCCCTCGACCGTGTCAAAGTGCGTACGCGCTGCAACGTTTTTGACGGAGGTTGTGAACGGTCCCCGTGCGCGGTCAAGCGGCACTGCCGTTACGCGTTCATGCTCAGCAGCGAAGCCGCGCAAGTATCCCTGCGGCACGTAGTGGTGCAGCTTAGCGGTGTTGCGCTTTTGCGGCATACTTGGATGCTCCCACAGGGGCCAGACCTCACCCAATGACGCCTTTGAAGTCATCATCTACTTTCGTGGCTGGCTCCTGAGCGCGCTTTGGCATTATTGCACGACGATCGGTCGCCCAAATTCGCACGTCCAGGAGTTCTCGGTCAGAAGCCCCGTAAAGCGGAACCCAACTAGATCGTACGGCGGGAAAACGCTCAGAGCATTCGGATTGCCTGCGCGGTAAGCCCATGGAGCTCACTGAGTTCAGCGTTATAGGTGAAGAGCGGCATTCCAACTGCTGTCGCAAAGGAGAGCGCGTCGACTGTGTACCCGGTCGAAGTGAAGAACAGCCCAATTTTCCGCTCAGAGGCGGCGACACCAAACAATTGCCGCACTTCAGGCACGCCGACCTTGCCCTTGTAGTGCTTAACCTGTGCGACGTGGGTGCTGCTGGTGGCGTCGACGCCGCCGTCGGCGCTTGCACGCGTGATTTCAGCGTCGAGGATGCCCATATGTCTCATCCACTCGACGACGATCATCTCCGCACCTCGCGGAGATACCCCGTAGCGCTGAGGACTCGGCGGGGGTGCCGGGCGGCTGCGGACGAATTCTTCCCGAGTGCGTCGCGCGTTCTCGATAGACTGCTGCTCCTCCGACTTTCGTCGGGCCTTGTCTGCATCGAGGCGCTCTCGCAACGGGGCAATAATTGCCTCGAATCGATTCGCGAGAAACTGCACAGTTGTGTCCCATTCTTCACGGTCGGGCACTTTCCGGTGCGCGCGCGGATAGTCGAAACAGCCGGACTCATCCGCCAGCCGCTGCACCGCTCCCCAGAAAATATCGATCTGACCATGGAAGCGATGATCGAAGGGCATGTGGACATGGGAATTCCCGAGTCGAGACGTGTCGAAGTAAGGCCGCTTCAATTCGTGATTCATCTGGAATCGAAAAACCGTTGCAATCGCATCTAAGGGCCTCACACTACTTCTAGTTGAAATTGCGCTGTCAAATTTAGCCCAATAGTCCAGTGACGATCGACCGAGGATCAATACCCCCGCAAGCTCGGCTGCAACTACCACGTCAGCGACCTCCTCAATGAATCTCGCCACCTCGTCGGGTGTGAGCTTTGTCGTCCACGTGTAAAAGTCGGGACGTGTTCGGCTATCCAATTAAACTCCTTCGACCCCACAAATGTAGCGGAACGCAATGACGTCGCTGCTGCCTGCGCAAGCGAAGCTCCTGGGAAAGACTTCACGCGTCAGGAGGCAACGGGTCTAAACCCGGGACCCACGGATTACCGCGCCCAGGCGTTTCGTTTTAGTCCTTGGTGTTGCTGGGTGTCTTCACTGCCGAATACTAGAAGCCACGTAACCCAAGCTCCTGGGGTGCGGGCGGTCGTGAGCGTGCTCGCCCGCCTCAGGCAGGCGGAATCGGCGGCATTCTCTTCGGTCAGGATTTAGATGTCAGCGACGCCACCGACACCACTTAGCTCTCTTACTGACGCCCGCTAGTAAATGTGGGTGGCGCTCAAACGGTCGTTTCTATCAGGCAGCGCGCGTGCCTGCCTCCACCGCTCAAAGAGGCGCGGGCTCTTGAGCTCCGACCGCCGAGCACCCCTGGATCTCCAAGGACATCTAAGGGATTGGATGACGTCTCCCCATAGTCACCGGTGCGCCCATCAACGATTAAGGGGCCGGGCCCCAGAAGAAGCTCGCCAGCACTCGGTTGAGTCTCAGTCGGCCACCCGAAACGGTGTCGTCGAATGCGCCACGCGACTGGTTCTGTGCCGACGTCGGAGCGCTCTTCCGCGCATTTGTCATAATCTAATCAAAAAGTGGGAGAGTCAAGAAAAGCTTCGATTTCAGCAACTCGAATACGGGTCAGCGAACGACCGATTTCAAGCGGCACCGCCAGAAACTCATTGCTCTCAATGAGCCGGTATATATGGTTACTTGAACAGCCAAGGAGTAGGGCGGCTTCGGCAACCGACACTAGCCTTGCAATCTAAGGTGCACTGAAATGGGAACCTGGAGTTTTTTGTGCGCATGATCGCGATGCGTTTGAGGCCTGTTCGCGCTATAGAAGCCTCTAACTCTTCTTTATGGCAGAGCCCGCTCTGTACCGACGCCCGACTCCACCGCCTAGTCCTTTTTCTCAACAGCCGAGGCCCACACCCAAGCCCGATGCTCTTCCCCCGCCGGCGTCTTCCACCTGACAGCCACCGCTCGCGGAGTCCACGCGACAACTTCGACATCGAGCTTCGTCGCCACGCCGGAGTAACGCACCCACGCCTGGGCAGAGACTGCGACCGGTGTTTTCGTCAGAGGATAGACATCGAGCTCCAGCTCGCGGTCAGATAGTGTCTCGGGCGTTCCGCGCATCGTCATCTCATCGACACGCGCATTCATACGCGCGTCAATCTGTGCGGCGTAGCGCTTGTTTGACCCGATGGCGAGGCTCCTTGTTCGGGCGTCCGGCCACGCTCAACAATTGTAAACGTTGCCCTCTGACGTTGATCAGGTCCGCTAAGAACTTGCTTCTCCATTCCGCTCAATCAATTCTGGTCAGCTCTGCTCAGGGAGCATTTCTTCATTCGCGCTTCCAGTTGGGCGCCAGCGTCGATAGCAGTCACTCCACTTTCAAACTGGCAGCGGAACGCGAACAGTGCCGCTCACACTGAACACTGCTCTAAGCAATTGCTTGGTCGGGCTAGGGACTTCAGAGTCGGTCTCGATTCGAGTCGCTCTACGCCGTAATCGTTTCCTCCGACGGGGCTTCGGTCAGGTGCCAGTTGTTGCCAGTCTTGTGCACGAAGTGCCAGCCGTTCTCAATAAGGTAGCTGGTGACTTCCCAACCGTGCGCTACGAGAATCATGAGTTCCTCGCCACCTCTGAACTTGAGCCTTATCGCGTAGCCGGCTGATGAATCGATATTGGACCAAGGGTCGAGCCACGTATCATCCAAGCCGTTTTCCAGGAGGTGGAGGGCGAAGTTATCTGCCGAAAGCGTTATGGCCTCGGCGTCCTCTGCGGAAAATAAGTCGAGCATAAGAGTTCTGTATTCCAATGTCGGCGCAACTACGAGTTGGTTGTTAGTCATAATGTTCTCCTTGTGGGCAACGGTTGCCTTCAAGGTCTCTGTAGGCGGAACGCAGTGGAAACCCTAGAATTGGGTTGCGCCCGAGGACAAACTCCACTCGTTTACTGGTCGAAATTCAGCAAACTATTTTGCAACTGGCCCGGACGATACACACATCTCTAGAAGGTTGAAGCTTTGGGCGAGATGATCGGAGTGCGAGATTTCGCGGAGCAGAACGGCGTGAGCGTTTCCCGAGTTCACCAACTGATCGTTGGAGGACACCTAGAAGCGCAGCGACTGCAAGCCGGGTGGATCGTTGCGTCAGCCGAAGATCGCTTCGTCCCACTCTCACGCCCACTTAGCTCGCCTAATGCGTGGGCGCTTTTGCGACTCCTAACGGGCCTCGACATTCCCGAAGTGTCCCCCACGGTTCGCAATAGGTTGCGGGGAAAAATCGCGCGGCTGCGAACACATCCACGCCCCGACTTGCTACTTAAATCATGGATCGCTGCCCGAGCGACGCCCCACGCTTTGAGCATCAGTTCTAAAAATATGCATGCTCTCCTGACGAGCAGCCTGTTGTCGAATGTCAGTCGGCACGCGGAGAACGCCGCGCGCCGCGGAGGTCTGGACTACACGGCCTACTTGAGCCCGGCGAACCTAAGAACTTTCATCGACGAATTCACTCAAGTGGAAAGCACTGCAAACGTCGTCCTCTACGAAACAGAGAACATCTGGGCGCATGATCAAAACTTGTCCCAAGTCTTGTCCTTGGCCGATCGGCTTGATCGAAATAGCAAAAGCGGACCAAACGATACGTTGCTGCTTCTTCGAGGTCTGGCGTCGTGAGATTTCGAGGACAGCAGGATGAGAAGAACCAATCTTTCGCGACAGCCGAAGGGATCTCCGCGGAAATTGCCAACTACGTTGCGGGTTTAGCCGACCGCTCTGCAGGGTTCTAAGAGTTACTCTCCGGCGCTCCGTAAGAGCACGTATCTCCGGAAGTTGCCTGAAGCCTCCGATTATTTTCTGGCCATCGATATGCGCATCACCGGAGGCAGATTCGAGATGCCCTTTTTGCGCCCCAAAAGGTCATCCGCCGTGAAGGCGACAATACAACGCAGCGCCGATACGCCCGCGAATTGTCTGCTCAGAGCCCGGAGTGTCGGCCGATCGGATTAGGCGATGGTTGGAAATCGGTCGAGGCGCCCGAGGCATCGCTGACGGATCGCCCACGTCGCGGCCCGTGTCTCCTACCTCTCGCGCGGCGAATATCGGCTCCCGGTCCTTTTCTTGTATGAGAGCTGTCCAGCGTTGAAGCTGGCGATCCCACGCGTCCTCGTGAGCGCTCCATTCGAAGCCCCGAGGGATTCGAGGAGAGCCATCTTGAGGGCGAGAGGCGGAGTTGATGACGTCGCTGTTCCTGAAGCCAAGCGGCTAAGCGCAACAAGTGCGCCGAGGAATAGCCGCGCACATTAGCTAGGAAACGGAACTGGTGTGCCTCTGAGTTCGCCATCCAACGTTCGCTATATATGGATCCTTGAACCAGAGAAAGCTAACGGATAGACCGGGTTCTTGTTCCTCAGCGGCGAAGTGGCAACGGTATTTTTCCGACAAAGCTGCTTCCATTAGCGGATTTAGGCTTCGCCTCGTCTGACTATTTGCGAGCGGATCGAAAATGAGCTCCAACGGCGGTGCCTGTGGACTGTCGTAACTTGCACCTCAGTCGTAGGGCGTCGATCAATGAAGCGGCTTAGAAGTCACCATCGATCACAATCGCCGGCTCTCGGACTCGCTCCGGCAGAAGCGCCAGACGATCTGTCGCCCTAATTCGAACGTCACGTAACTGGGCCTCGGTCGCGCCGTACAGCGGGACGCCCACGAGAACGGCGAGCTCGAAAACAATCCCGATAGACGCAGAGGGTATGCCTTGTTCGACGTTACGGAGCGTTCGCGGCGAGATCGCGGCGCGGCCAGCAAGCTCCCTAGCCGTCCAACGACGGTTTCGTCGACCCGCAGCGATCTGCGAGCCCAAAATTTGCAGCGCAGCAGTCGCGGAAGTAGAGATTGGGTGTTCGCGCTGAGCCACTTAGCTCCAACCTTTGTGAATTAGAATGCACCTTATCCGCATAAGTGCCATTCTAATATTGTTCTGAGCGTCTTTGCTTCATTGCGGAGAGCAGATATACGAGAGCCCAACCCCTGATGACGGCGGAGCGATTCACCCAGAACGCTTTGCCATGCGCGATGAGTTCACAGAATTCCGATACCCGTTAGTGGCCTTCGATCGGGATATGAAATTCGGTTTGGCGCCCTAGCCGTAGGCGCCCGTCTTCTATTCTCCTCAATCAACCGCCGAGGCCCCATACCCACGCACGCTGCCGCTCCCCGCTGGCGTCGTCCATTTGGCTGCTTAGGCTAGAGGCCCGCGCAACAACTTCGGCGTCGAGTTTCATCGTTCGGCCGGCGCGTCACACCCATGCGCGGGCGGACACCAGCAGCGGATTTTTCGTGAGCGGTTGAATATCGAGCTCAAGCCCCTGGCCCGAGAGCGTATCGGGCGTGCCGCGCATGGTCATCTCGTCGATGCGCGTGTCAATTCGCGCGTCGATCTGCGCAGCGTGACGTTCGTTCGAACCGATGGCAGCGATTCCCGTGAGAGCGTCCCGGTGCCCTAGGCGATTCCAGGCGCTGCCCTTCGACGTTTCACGAGCACCCGTTGTTCTGTGCGCGTCCCTCATCGATCCAAGCCGCGCCCGATCCCGTCGATGGTTCTCAACGCTTCCGCGGACAGCCATGTCTGTCGCGCTGGGTGCGGAAGTGCGTCCCGCCATTGACGCACCGCCTGAACTCGGTTCTGACGCATTCGGTTCTGTACGATTTGCGTGTTCTGCGAGCGAATCCAACCGGCGAGCTTCCGCTCATGGGGATCAGCGGACCTTCGTCGCGGCTGTCGCTCAAACGTCACTAAAAAAACCTGAGTCTTTTCAAAAACCAACGCCCACTGATCCTCCCGCGGCGACCATGAGAATCCCGGAATCGAATCAAGCCTCAGAAACTGAAATTCACTGAGGCGGGACTCATTCTTTCGCTGACGCGTGACCCAAGCATGCAAAGCTGCTTCATTTCTATCCCCACTTGCGCCCAAGGACGAGGCTCGCGGCATACGCCGGAAAGTCGAGAAGAACAAGTCGACTCGTCGGACGTAAGCAGCCCACCGTTCGGCACGTGGCCCGGATGCACTCTCGCCCCGTTCAGCACGATACTCCGCCGCAGCGAATGGATCTTCCTCCATGAACTCGGCGACGAGCTTCGATATGCCTTCAGCTAATAGCGCCACGGAAACGACCTTTCTAGGCCGGTCCTTCCGCGCCCGCCACGTCTATGCGCGGCAAGACTCGATCGAGCGTGGACAGATAAGGCTCACTGTTTGGACACCACAGGAGTAGCTTCCTCGCATGACGACACAAACGGAGCCCCCTCGCGATCCCGATTGGACCACCATCGCCGAGGCCGCAGAGATTCTCCGTTGCAGTACGAAAACGATCCGGCGAATGATCTATGACGGAGAAATAGAGGCGGTAAGAATCGGAAAACGATTGATCCGCATAAAGGTGAGCTCACTCCGAGACTTGGGCGAGCCCATGGCGTGGCGAGATCCCACGCAGAGCTGAAACGAAGATCCCTCCCGAGTCGTCACTTTCGGACTTCACTCGTCTTCGACTAGAGCCAACCAAGAGCTCTTCTTTTCGGAACAATGTTCGCGAACGCGGGCCCGATCGAGGTCGAAAGGGAAGTGAATCGGGGCCCTTGCACGATACTGGGATCGAACCAGTATCGCTCAAGCAAGTTGGAAAAGTGCTGATCAAATGACACTTGTTTCCACTAGGGTCATCTCCATGGACACCGATTCACCGTCAAAATCAGCCCGAAAGCAACGTCGAGGTTTTGGAAGCATCCGGTCCTCTTCTGGATCGCGTTTTCTCGCCGCTTACTCAGGCCCAGACGGTGCGCGCTACAGTGCCTCACGCTCATTCCCCTCCGCCGAGGATGCATCCCGCTGGCTCTCGTACGCATACGAATTGAAGTCAACCAACGAGTGGACCCCAGAAGTCGCGGCTTGGGTGCCGAGCGTCAGAATCTTGCACGAACTCGAAGTGATGCACGCGGACCAAACCGTCGAAGAACTCAAATGGCACATGCTGCACGCGGCGAACCTTGAGCGGCTGCACTGGGACCGAAAGCTGCTCTCCCATGACGTAAAGAAGCGCACAGTCGTGACCGACATCGACATCTGGTCTCTCGGGAGTGAATCCTCATACGAAGAACTGTTGAGGCTGCGTGCCGAGCGAGCGCTCCGTCGTTTGAAGTCACGCATGGACGAAGAAGCAGGGAGAGCTCATCCCGGGCCGCCTGAAGTTGCTCAGACAGCAGATTCAGAGCTCCTCGCATATTGCCCGAGCGACCTCAATGTGCACTTGTCTCTTCGCGCCACTTGGCGCGCACCACTTGTAGATGTGATCGATTTGGAGGTGCGAGTCATCTTGACTGGGGATCGTGACCGCTACGACCAAACATCGGTCAACATGATGGTGAGAGATGCACTGCGCGAGCTGTGCGAGGCAGAGTACTTAGGTGCCGACCCAACCGAAAATGTGCTTCGATTTCAAATAGTTGATGAGGTTGTCGTGTTCACCTCACCGGCCATCCCGGACTGTCTGCTTCTCGCCGATTGGTCAATTGATGCGACCGGAGCGCCGTTTGAAGCCTGTAGGTAGCTACCCCCATAGTCGGAATGTGAAAAGCGTACGATCCACCGAGACGGCCGCCGTCCGGCACATTTTTCTGCACTAGAGAAATTGGAGATTCAACCCGAGATTGACCGTGGAACTGCCCGCAGCGCAGGGGGAGGACTTTTCGCTGCTCAACGAGGTATCCAGTCGCGCTCCCTTCGGGAATTTCTTTGGCACGACAAACTCCCGAGTCTGGCTGCGAATGAAATCTCGGAATCCTTTGGGCGCACCATCGCCATCCCACAGCCATTCTGTGACCAGCCGTTTTGCTTCGGTCATCCACAGCAACGGAACTTCACTCCGGCTCACCAAAGCGTGGGTGAAAGCAGCCGCGATTAGTGTTCCGCATCGCTGGTCCGAAACCGACTACGGCGCTGCGAAACTTGCTCTAATAATTATCCAGTGGTCGGCTGGTCGAATGATTCCGATAAACGAAAAACCAAACGGCGCTGGCGCGCGACGACAGTGATGCTCGCTCGAAATATCATCTGTCCAAGCCACGCAGTTAGCCCTGAAATCCGAGCTTACCGAACCGACTACCCGTTCATGAACATCGGTGACGGGTCATCATCGCCTGGAAGTATTGGGCCCTTCACCGCCACGAAACGCTTCGCGCGATATACCGAAACATCGCTGCTGGAGAGAGTTAGCGTAGGCGTGTATGCTCCAAACGCACTATGCCGCATCTCAGCGTTTGATGTGTCACGAACGGCGGGCGGGTCCGAGCGAACGTCGTCTGAACTCGCCCAGACGAGGACGTTTTTACCGTCCTCGCCTGGACTCAGTAGGTGACTTTCCCACGCGATACCGTCGAGCTTCCTCGTTGGCGCCCAGCGGAAGTACTCGCCGATGATCTGAGTGGCGACGTACTCGACGCGCTCCTCTCCTGTCAGCCGGACAGACTGTGTCAAACGCTCGACAAAGTCGTCAGCGAACCGAGCGAACAGGAACTCTCGACGTTTACCTTGGTCGAAAATGCTGGGCAACGCAGGCCGTTTTGTGAAATCGAGAATCAACAGAGGACGTTGCGTTCTAAACCCGCCGACCACTGCTTCGTCGTACAAGCTGTGCAGGGCCGTCTCCTTGACCGCAACTTCAGCCGTCGTCGCGCCGTAGAAGAGCCCGACGCCCTCCGGGTTCAGGCGCCCAGCTGACGCCTTTCCAGCTGGCGCCGGCCCGAGGTTCAAGGCAGGGTCCTTCGAGGCTTCGGAAAGGAACAGGAACCCATCCTCGACCATGCGTGCTCGGTAGATTTTCTCTCCCGAGGAGAACTCCGTTAACATGTCATCCTGCACGTAGGTGCCCAGCCCGTCCAAAAACTGAGAGACACGCGCCGGGGGCTCGTTACGCCGCCCCTGTCGTTCTCGCGCACCAACGTACACGAAGCGGGACTGGTATTTAACGGTATCAGCGAAGCTCTGCCAGGAGAACAGAAAGTCCTCGTGCAGAGCAGCATCCACCCACCAGGAGGGGGTTGCAATAGCTTCACCTATGTCAGCCTCGACATTGCTGCTGATGCTCGGGTCGAAGACGCCGGCTGACACACTTGCCACGACGTAATCGGTGTCGTACTGCTCCTGGTAGCCCTCGTGAAAGAACTCGTCGTATCCGTCGTGGTAAAGCCATGTCGCGGCTTCAAAAACGAGGCGCCCTACAACGTTCATCGACACAGCGGAAGCCGGCTCCTCCTCGCCAGCTGATTGGGGGCAATAGGAGCACTCTCGACTATCAGCTTCGCTCAGCACAAGATCCGCAAGCACGCGATCGATAATGTGCGAGAGGCAGATGCTCTCACTCAGGTCAGTGAAACCTTCAGGTTCTTCCACGTGCCGATACTATCGGTCGCTGAAATCGTGTCGGGGATATTTCTGCGCGCACAGAGGACTTTATAGGGATGTGTCTGCTCATGAAGACGGGCGAGCCTGGTCATCATTAAACTCGGAGACCGGATTATCGTCAGAGATCAACTTGTGCCTCAACATACAGATGGGGCTCCGGAATTCGCTGGCTGCATAGTCGGCAACATCAGTCACGATCGCCCCCTTGCTCTTATGCTGCGGGAGGCTCGGAAGGGAAATCCTCTCCGCGCCGTTTGTCTCATCTCGCTACAAAATTCAACGTGATCGTCTTCGACGCACACATCGACTCGAACTATAAGTCGACAGGAACCGCTATCCCGTTTTATGCTCCGTCCGAACCGTCCACTTCCGGACTTCCGAGGTGCGCTCGTGCCGGCGTATAGCCGAGACTAAGCAGCCGACTCCACACCTCGTGCGCTCGTGCGCTGTCCTGTTCGCCCGCTTCTGTGGCGGCCTCAACGAGCAGATTGAGGAAGGATGGCAAGCGCGTTCGACCTTTAAGTAGATGCAATCCCACTCGCAAGAAGGCAGTGTTGTTATCACGGGGAAAGTCGTTCAAGTCGTAGTAGTCGAACCCTTGGTCTTCTACCGTCGGCGCCACCACAGGTCCCCTCACGAACAAATCTACTGCGAGATCGAGGTTAATGTTCGGGAGCAGCAGCCAGTACAGAAGCGAGCGCTGTTCCGCGCCATGAATCGGCGGCTGGCCATCGAGTCTGTGCCGCCAGTGTTCGAAGAGCAGCTCTTGGAACGTTGGATCTTTGCCATCAAGGTGCCGCGCGACGGATCGAATCCAGCGCACCCGCGTTTTCACGGGCGCCAAAGCCATGAAAGGGTCAGCCCAAGTGTGCTCGTCAGCGGATGTGTAGAAACAGAATTGCGCCGCATGGATTTCGATGAACGCTTCCACTGAGGCCGGGAGCGTTTTAGAGATTTCTGGCCACCCGATCCGCAGGGCATCTCGCGTGCGCGTCATCAGGGAACTGGAGAAGTAGTTGGAAGTCAGGACCCCGGCCCAAAAGCTGAGCGACCGCGGGGAACCATCAATTGCGGACAACCGAGGTTTAAGATTGAGATCAGACCATTCCGGAGCCATATCAACGATGTATCCAGCGTATCGGGCTAACATCATCGCACTGGGATCGGCCGCGGCCACGCCCTGTGCAGCCAAAAGTTCGTCGAATCCTTCCAAAAGCTCAGTGTCAATGCTGGAGTTTTCTCGTTCTTGGGTTGCGCGCAGAGCGGTCTCGACGTAGGCGTAGGCGAGTGCTCCACGCGCCGTTGCATGCGCTTCTGATGGATCAGTCGCTGGCTCGTCCGATTCCGGTATTGAGACTAATCGCCAAAGTCCCAGAAGAAAACGGCATCGTTCTTTGGGGTTCCCAAGCGGCTTCCCTTCTTCGCTCGACGGTCGCGTTACTGAATGCACAAGCTGATGGGCGATCTCGTCGACGGATAATTCCAACTGCTGAAGTCGCTTCAAAAGAGGAGCGGACCGCCATCGAGATTGCGAATGCACGGCACTTTGAAGCGCCACAGTCCACGCCGCGGCCGAATGCAACTTCTGGCCGAGGAACTCATCCAGCAAACCCAACACATCGCTCGGTTTCTGATCGAGATAATCGCGCAGCTCACGAAGCACGGGACCGTTGTCGTAGACGTCGTCGAGGGTCGAATCACCCGCTAGCGCCGCGACTACCTCCCTCATCGGCCTGCCGCGAAAAAGTCCTTCGACTTCGGAGTTGGATTCCTCGTGCGAGCCAATACTGAACCCAAAGTCGACGTCAGGGAAATCCCGCGGTGCGTAGTCAGGGTGCGCCGTCTTTGCCGCACTCAATGTTGCATGCACAGGGTCTTCTTCAGCCATGTCTGCACTTAGCCACAACAACACGTTGTAACGCTCGTAGTCGCGAACCTCGGTCTCGTTGTTACATCCGACCTGTTGCTCGACATGCGCCAGCAAATGTGACTTCGTCCCCAGCGATGCGTGGCGGTACATGACCTTAAGGAGTCGGAAGACCTCCGGCTTGTACGGAGTGTCGAAGATAAGATTTCGATCAACAAGGAGATTCAACATCGCTTCTGCCATACTGCTCTGCGCCTCAGCGAGAGAATCAAGTGCCAGCCGTCGGATCAGTTCCGATGAACTGGTGAGGAGTTGGAGCGGTCTCCCGGGGCCTTCGCTGCGAACGAATTCGCGGAGGAGATCACGCGCAATGTCCACAACCAAGACATAGGGGTCTTCGCGGCCATACTGATCGACTCCGTCCACCCTTCGGCGTCGAGCTGACAACACATGTCGGCGGTCATGGCCGCTGAATAGTGTCGCTGTCGACTCAGCACCTCGTATCAAGTCGAGCACCACTGAGAGCAGATGATCTGGACCCGTCAAGCTCGGCAGGAGCGTGGGCCACGCATCACGGATTGATGACTGCTGCAACGCGAGAACCATCTCGGCATCAAGGGAGTCCCCCTCATCGAGCCAGCCTCTGTGGGCACGGAACTGCAATTGCGGGATCAGCAAGTGATGCAGAAGCACTTCCGCAGCCGAAGCGTCCTTCTCGGCTACCTCGCGAAGCAGGCTCGACAACCGCGCAATGTCGCGAGATGACTGATCGGCAGCGAGCATCAGCAGCCACTGTCTGTGCTGCTCGCCCCTCCGATAGCCCTGGAAGAGACATAGCCAAATCTGGAACCAAAGCGCTCTTCCTAATCGCCCTCCATGGCGGGCCGCTGCAGTGAGAAGCGCCGCCCCATCGTCGGAAGCGAACGAACTAGCCGCCCAGAGCGCCCACCCGACGTCATCATCGCTGTCAAGCGCAGAAGCGTCGAAGAGTTTGTCGAGTACTCCAAGCGCGTCCAAACGCGGAATCCAGGACGCTGCGTCGGCGCCGTTCCTGAAGTGACGGGAGTGCTCTGCGTCACTCAGCAACCATAAAAGTTCGTGTTCTGGGAGTGATTGTCCGTCAGGCCCGTCGGCTAATATCGCCCGGATTCGATCAAATCGTTCAACAGATGTGCCCGTGAGACGCTTCCTCCAGTTCTCGATGAAGAGCTCTAGAGAAGCATGCGGGGCCTCCTCTGGAGAGGGATATGGGATTGGCGTCACACCGAGCCGTCCCCACCTCGCCGCCGCTGAGTCGCGCTGGCCGGCCTCGATGAACGCGAATCGTGTCTTTCCATCAGCCGGCAGGGCTCGCGTTAGGTAGCGCATTACAGTGTCGTCGGCACTGTAGCCAACGAACAGCGTGACGTATCGCTCGAACATTCGGGTGAGGAACTGCGTCGCCCATCCCTCAGTGATATAGGCCTGACCGAAGTCAGTATCCGTTACTACCATCCTTTGACCGCTTGCAGAGTCGATCGAGCCGTGTAGGTGAACTAGGCCGCTGAAGTCATCCCCCAAGGGAAGAGCGGGAGCCGTGTAGACAGGGAGGGACTGCCCGATTTCTCGCGCACTGTTTTCGAAAAGCAGATCGAAGTTCGTGGTGACGATCCTTGGGCCATCCGCTTGACTCTGGCCGATCCGCAGCAGATTCCTATGGTAAGAGTTCGGTTGTGTTGTAGTCCTGAGTCGAGCGCTCACCCGCGCATGCACATCGTGTTGGAGTTCGTTTAGTTCGCCCATCACCGCATCGAACTGAACTGGTGCATTGGGATCTGCAGGAAGAAGGTCCGAGCGGCCAAGTTCGCTGCCCACCGCCTCGACCAAGCCGCGAAACCCAGGCAGGCAAGACGGCGGAGCTGCGGAGATTCCCGCGCCGCAGAACAACACCAATGTGTTTGTCTTAAGCGCTTGTTCAAGCTCTGCGGGCAACGCTATCCCGTCGGACTGCCACTCTGCCGTCACACGTCTCCCTTCGATTGCTCGTCTGACTATTTCATCGGTTCCAGGCGAGCGGGTCCACGTGCCTCATTAAGAAACTTACGGCTAATAGGCGCCGTTGAGCAAGGGTCTTTGAACACTGCGGGTCGAGTACACGCATAGCGGCTCACGTTCGAGTTGCTTCTGCCAGCTCGCTCGCGCCTATTCTCCAAGAATTCATCAGGTAGCGGCGTGCATTCCATGATGCACTCTTCGACGTATTTCGCCTTCGATCATGGCGAACGTCCCAGTCAGTGCAAGGTGATCGACTGTTCGCCGTCCACCCCACACCGCACCGTCGCGACACGAGCTAGGCCACGTCTCCGTCAGTCAATCCGTGAACAACGACGTCGAAGAACCTGCTATCAGGTTTTGGTAAGTTTTTGAACTCGGCTTGCACGGCAATCGGGTCTCGTCGTCGTAGCGGTCATGCGGCCTACATCCGCGTGCTCTTGACAATCTGCACGTCTCACTACGAGATAGCCCGTGAATCATATGAGTGCCCCTGTGCTGGAGGATGAGAAGTAGTTTTTTCGCAACACTATCGGTTAACGCTCGCTCATCTAAATGATGAAAAAATAGAGAAACCCCCTGAATTCCGGCGAATTCTGGGGGGCATTCGCTCCTCGACTTGGACTAGAACTATGTACCTACCGTTTAAGAGTCAATAGATATCCCTGACTGTCCGATTCTCTCCGGCTGGACAATCGATGCGACCGGAGAGCCATTCGTCGCCTGTTGAGAATCAACCGAACTCCATCTTCCGGCCGCTGATGATGTCTAAGAGTTAGCTAGATGGACCATCTCCGGCTTGAAAGTCTCGACAACATCGGATTCGCCCCTTGAGGCCTCGCAGCTTCACGCTGAACCCTCCTGAGTTTTGCGACGAGCTGCTCACCATCGCGATCCGTGAGAACACATGAGACTTGCCTAAGCGTCAGGCCCGACTCCGTGCCGATTGCGTCCCGCTCTTCGCGCTCAATTACGAAGAACAGCAGTAACATCTGTTCCTCCGGGCTGCGCCGGGTTGCCTTGGATTCCAGTTCCGCATAGCGCTCGTGTGGGTCGGTGAGTTTTGGCATAGCCATGCTTTGACACTGCACGGTGCGGGGTCAGAAAACCTGTGCGCGGACGGAGCCTGTCGCCGGCGAATTAAGGCTGAAGACGGGCCGAAATTATGCCTCGCGTGTTTCTCTTGGCGCCAAGCTCTCTAGCACCGTCGCCGTCAGCGGGTTCACCATGGGGTGCACTTCGATGTAGTGCTGTTTCGTCACTTCTTCACTTGAATGGCCGAGCATCTCCGCGGCAAGGGCGGCTCCCGACCCACGCGCGAGCGTTGTCGCCACAGTTTTCCTGAACGTGTGGGGTGTCACCGCTGTTAGGTCCAATCCGCTAAGAAGCAGCGAACCATCCCGGATTTCCCTCCACTGACGCCTTACATTGTTGGGCCACAAAGCAGTTCCCTTCCGCGATCGGAAGAGGAGCGTTTCAGGGTCCGACTCCCCCATCGATGCGATTTGGCGCCGCAATGCCTCCGCAGCGAATTCCGGAATGGCAACCATCCGAGATTGCCGGGCTTTCTTCGGATGGTCCTGACGGACGAGCCCGTCCTGCTTAGTGTTGACGAGGGTGCCGGCGATCGTCACAACGGCAGGGCTTGTCGTGACATCGACGTCACAGATCCTCAAAGCCAGGACTTCGCCGATTCGCGTGGATGTTCCCAGCAATACTTCGATGATTGTTGCAAGCTGACCATCTGGACGCGGGCCAAGGACAGACTCCCCGGTTCGCCACTCCGATAGAGCAGTGCGCACAGCGTGCAGTTCATCGCCACTAAGAGCACGGGGTGTCATGTCAGACTTCGGCAGTCGGCCTGCATCCCGGACGGGATTAGACGGGATGGCGTCGTGCCTCGTCGCTAAGCCCATCATCAGGGATAGAACGACGCGGGCATGTTTACCTTTCGATACACCTTCGCGAGCCAACCTCTTCAGAGTTGCATCCACTCGCCCGACCGTGAGCTCACGAAGCCGGAACTCACCGAGGAGAGGAAGGACAAGATTTCGGGTGTCTCTTTCGTAGAGTTCCAGCGTTGTTTGGTTCAGGCGGCGTTCTGCCCGCAGCTCCTCAAGCCAGAAAAGGGCGAGGTCCTTCAACTTGGTCTCACTCGTCAGCGCCGCGTCACCCACTGGGACTACCCGGTCAGCGATCCGCTCACGTAGCGCATGTTCGGCAGCCGACTTGCTCGCGCCGGACGCCTCAATGGGTCTGACCACACCATCTAAGTCACGGATGCGAGCCTTAGCCACGAAACGACCGGCCTTCTTAGTCGTCGTGACCTTCCCGTAAGCCCCGATGGCCAAAGCCTGGCGGCCCATCAGCGCTGACCCTGAACGTCAAGCCATGCCTCGACAGCGGCCGGGCGCCAGCGAAGCTGGCTGCCCACCTTAATCGCGGGCGGGCCAGTGCGCTTCAGGCGCCAGTCATAAAGAGTTTTGGGGCTCACGCCCAGATAGTCGGCGAGGGTATCTACGGAGAAAAGGCGCTCAATTGTTGGCGCGTCGAGGGTTGAAGTATTCACGTAGAGTCATGTGCGCGGCACTTTCGAGATCGCTCGAACAATTTCACAGCTTTAGAGCGTGAACCGCGAATGCTCTTTAGAACAACGCTGCGTTTCACTATGGATTGAGCTCGTCTCGCTTGGAACTTCCCCAACAGTGGCAGCAGTGCGCCAGCCGAATCAAACTCGCACGTTACGGAATCGAGGAGGCGGCGGCGCTATTTGGTGACCCACCACACCGTAGACTGTTCGCAAGAACTGAGCGAAAATCATTGCCCATCGAGGGCGTGGGGAGAAATAGGCGAAGTGACGGGTCACAACTTGGCAGTGCTGGTTGGAAATGGACTATCCATAGCGTTCAATCCCGATTTGAATCTTCGCGTAATAACTGAGGAGATGACGACTCGGATTAGCGCGGAATCCAACGACGGGTCCGACGTAGTGGCCGCTATGAAAGAGATTGCAGAACGAGCGCTCCCATCCGGCGCTTCCAGCGATAGCGACTTCGAGGTCCTCGTCGGAGCTTTCGGTGCCGAGGGCCGCACCATGGGCTACCTCCAACGCCTCGCACAGTTGGTTTCTCCGCAAGACGAGAAATTGAAGGATTCGATTCAACGCGTGGCAGATTTCGCCGAAGAAGTTCGAGACTCAGGCATAAGCCACGTACTCCAAGTGATTTCTTCGCGAAGCTACGGCGATTGGGCCGGAGCTGAAAAACTTCACAGATTGGTCACTCAGATTGTTTCGACGTTCAAAGGGCGCGTCGTATTTGGGAATCTTAACTACGACACACTGCTGCTTTCTGCCCTGATTGCCACTTCGCAAGACATCCTCGCAGATATGGCCAGCGGATGGCGAAGAGTGTCGATCGAGGAGGACGATGGGACAACAAAACGTTATCTCGCACTCCGCACGACTGCCTCCGATTGGCCGGATGACCGACGCATTCGACTTCTACATCTTCACGGCTCGTTGACCTATTGGGGCAATCGTGAGCGAACGATCTTCGCAAAGCTCGACGCAGAATATCTCCGCCTACCAGATCAATGGGAAGCAGTCCGCAAGAATGCAACGGCCCTGCGACCGGCGATCGTCCTCGCAAACCAAAAAGACAAGTCGATACAGGTTTCGGAATTTCCTTTCTCTCTCGCATACGAGCTATTTGGTACGGGACTACAAGATGCTGATCATTGGCTGATAATTGGGTACTCCTTCAAAGACACCCCCGTCAACGATCTGCTGCGCGGAGAGTTTGCAGAAAGAGAAACCAAGCCGAGAGTGCTTGTCGTTACTTTTGAAAATGAGTTGACGCTTCTGGAAGTTGAGCGTGCGTTCGGTTGGAACGCGGAAGATGGAGCGTCGGACTCTTGGCTGAGCGTCTATCGAGGCGGTGCAAACGGGGCAGAAGATTCAAACGACTGGACCGAATTCATCGAGGGTGTCCTCCCAACGGCGCCCGAATAAGAATGACGTCAGTTCGCTCGAACGCTAGCGGATACCTGCCGCTGGATTAACTGAATCCCCTAGAATCCGAAGCATGGCTGAAAAATACTCGAAACCTCCGGCACTTCGCACCATCGATTTCGGGCGAACAGATGCGACCGACGAAGCCAGTCATGATCCGGAGCTCTTGTTGCAGGGCTATCTGGACTATCGCGAGTCGGTCTACAAAATGAGTAGCGGAATTGCCTGGTACATTCTTGGACCTAAAGGCGCTGGCAAGTCTGCCGTCTTCGAGCACGTGCGGCTCAAGTGGGAAGATCGCGATGATCGTTTCTTTGTACCTTGGGATCTCCGCGGGTTTCCTGTCGCCGATGTTACGCAGATTCAAACGGGTCAGCTCGCAGGTTCCTCTAGAACCCAGTCTGCTTGGGAATTCTTGTTGCTACTACGTGTCATGCAATCCTTGGCGCGGGACAACGGGTTAGACGGCTCGTCCGACTTTTATTCCCTCCTTCGCGAGCTTAAGCAAGCTGGATTGATTGTCGATGATTGGAAGCTCAGCGTAGCCAAATGGTCCAGCAACAAGGCAACTTTCAATTTCTCCTTTGGACCATTTGGCGTGAATATCGACAGCGATTCAACCGGGCCTCTCGAAATCGCAGCGGTTTTGCGCGCTGCGCTCGAAACGGTTAGAACCGGTAGTCGACACGTAATTTGCATCGACGGTCTCGACTCTTTCTTCCTGGAGACAAACGACGAGTGGGCATCGCTGGCAGGACTCGTCCACGCCGTGGAGTCAGTCAATCGCTTTCTCGCATCCATTCACCTTCCGGTGACCGTCGTTGCAGCTGTCAGGACCGAGGCGTTCGAAGCCTTGGAGAGTACCGATTCGAACAAGCTGAAGACACACGCCGTCTATCTAGACTGGAGCCCCTCGGGTGTCGGGGCGGACAGCAAGCTCTGGGCTCTAGTTAATTTGAAGGCGAAGGTCTCGCAACCGCAACTGAAGTCGTTTACAGACGTGTATCTAAAAACAGATATCGGCCAAGGACCTTATACCCGGATTCCAGACTACTTCTTGGCCTACACCCGTCTGCTCCCCCGAGACCTGATCGCACTTCTAATCCAGCTGCAAGAACTCCACCCCGGATCGGCGGCTGTCTCGGAGACCACTGCCGTCGCAGCAGTTCAGAATTACGCTGAACAGTATTTTGTCGGCGAGATCCGAAACAACCTCGCAGGAATTTTGACTGATCAGGTCGGCCGTCAACAAAAGACTCAAGCCTTCTTTGAGGCACTCAAAGCAGTAACGTCTGCCGAGTTTACGCTGCACGAAATCCAACAAGACCTTCAGGGCGAACTCAGCGAAGCTGAAACAAAGCGTCTCCTCCGGCAGCTATTTGAGGTGGGCGCAATTGGAATCCGCACACGGCATGGAAACCACATCGAACGCACTGACTTTATCTACCGGAAGGCTTCCCCTGTTGCGTTCAGCGCCCGCAGGATATTTCTTCTTCACAATGCGTTGATCGTCGCATGGAACAAGTCGCGGTACTGATCAATTCACCAAAATTTACGTCGAAGCAACAACAATGGCGCGAGGTCACTGTCCGAGCGTTCTCAGCACGTCCGGGTGGAATAGATATCTAGGAGTAAGTGCCGCCCTAGCGGGTGACAGGCGATAAGCCACGCCTTCCCGACAGGAGTGCAACGTCCTTCGAGCTCGACTTGCGCTCCAACTTTTCGATTACTGATTGCTGAGTCTCGGGGGTCCAGAACACCTGAAGTTTCTGCCGGGCTCGCGTCAACGCGGTGTAAAAAATGTTGTGTGAGATGTCGTCTTCGTTGGCGTCGGTGACGACCACCTTAACCGATTCGTACTCAAGGCCCTGGGCTCTATGAATGGAAACGGCGTAGGCGACTTGGAAGGGGATTGAGGTGTTCAGCGCCGCATCGTTGTCGTCGCTATTCGCCAATTCGAAGACGTCAAATGCAACGATCGAGTCCCTCACCCAGGTGAGGTCAGTGCCCCATACCGAAAGCTCAGTCACATCTCGCGCGAGGTCGATCTCGAACCGTATCCGGCCGGGTACTCGATCGATATCAACAATTACACCTTTGAGGTTGTTATAGATGAGCGGCTTAAAGCGCTCACTGTCGTTGAAGACAACCGGGTCGCCGATCTTGTAGGTGGCCGGGCCCCATTCGACTGAGGCATTCGGGTTACTACTCTGCAGGAACCGATTGATGTTGTTGATCCCGTAAAGCCCGTCGTAGTTCAAGCACAGGATGATCTCATCTTCGCGCTGCGGCTCGAACAAGGTCTCGTCCAAAACAGTGGAGTAGCCGCCCCGAGTCATGGCCTCCGTGATGTCGCCTTCAACGTCACGGACCTTCTGCCAGAGTCCGAGCAGAGCTGTGTTGGTTGTGCGGTAAGGAGTTTCGAGTTCGAAGACCGAAGTTTGAGGCACGAAGGATCGCATCATCCCGAACCAATTGCCAAACTGAATCGACTCAATCTGGTAAACGTCGCCAACAAGCACGAGCAACTTGAACCGGGTACCTTGAAGGATCTTCAGTAGGGCTTCGTTGCTGACTGTGCTGCACTCGTCGATGACAACGACTTCGAACTCAGGGTCGGACTGGTTCCGCCAGTTATGGCTTGCAATCGTCCGGAACTCTGCGTGCTGTGACTGCACTCGACGACGAAGATTGTCGACTGCCGGATGGGTATTCGCTAGAAAGAGAGTCGGCGACTCGTTGAAGTAATTTGCGATGTAGTTTACCATCGTCGTCTTACCGGTTCCGGCTGCCCCATAAATGAGCGCGACCCGCGATTCTCCAAAAAGTGACCGCAGGGCCCCGATTTTACTTGGGTCATCGATCAGCTGGGGACGCTCATCAAGCCATTGGTCGATAGCGCTCGCCCATCCGCCCACGCCGGTGGCGGTGCTAGCCTGCACCTTCTCTACAATCTCTACAATCTCGTTCTCGTAGCCGCGAATGAAGACATGACCTCGATCCACTTCGAGCGTCCTCGCTTGGTGTCGTGGGTTTCTGTAAAGGGCGTCGTTGTGTTGCTCAATCAACGCAGGCACGTCGCCGAATGCTTCGAGGTCAGCTATTGGCGTATAGAGCATCCCGAAGCGATCAACATTGTTCCTTACTCGACGGGCTAGAAGCTCATGGGCTCGATCGGTCGAGCCGATCGCTTCCATGACATCCTTGAATCGCGGGTTGTGCCCAAGGGGCGAGGTGCAAAACGGCATCTGATCGAACGGGATGCAGCCCCACTGCAGATTGAGCCCTGACAGACGCGCGCATCCATCGGAGTTGTATTGCTGCCGAATTACGACGTTCCTCAGCTGGAGCAATAGGTAGCGCAGTACTACGTAGCCGTGCCGCCTCTCTCTGATGATCTCGCGAGCTTTGTCCAATGTGGGGAAGATTCTGGGTTCTCGGGCGCGCTCGGTTATCTTGGCTTTTACACGCTCGTAGCGCCGATCGGACAGATCCATGAGATCCGCTAAGTTCGACTCTGTTGACGTGAGGTATTTCATAAGGGCCCGGTACTCCGGCCCACTAGAACTGACACTCCTATGCGGGCCGACGAGACGCCCGAAGTTCTCAAGCTCACACGGACGGATGGAAACAGCCCAGTTGCGGATCAACGTGACGGGCATAGTTTGCCCGAGCACGTCGATCGAATCAGCGCGAAGTGTCAAGTACGCGGCGTACTTGTCGCCGACATCCTGATCAGTGAAAGCAATAACGCGATCGAACTTGTTATTTCGGTCGATTGGGTTCGTGAAGGTCACTTCGTAGTAGATCCGACCGTTCACGAAGAACGGACGCGTTTTTAGGACGTAATACCTAGAGGACGAATCTCCGACTTCTGGAAGCTCACGCACAGCTACGATTCGCGCTGCGATCTTCTCGTGATATTCCCGAAGCGACGGATCGAGGTCAACCGGAAATGACTCCAAATTCGCTAACACCTCAACGCCGAACGCGTCACTGAGGAATGCACGGACGCGCAAGAGATACTCGTAGTACTTCAGCATTAAACGTTCAGAACTATCGCCATCGAAGGTGTAGTGCGAGGTGCTCGGCTGGAGCAGCGTGTAGAAGCGGTTCAAGAAGGCGAGCTTGCCGTGTGATTTGATGTGTAAGAGTGCGGCTGTGATCGCACCATAATCGTGCTCGGTGTCTGGGGCGTTCGTATGCGCTAGAACCGCGACACCCTCAACCAGATTTCGCAGCTGCAAGAGCATGTTCTGAGATAGAAGGCCGCGGTCATCACCCAGCGCGTCGATGTTGTTGCAAACTGCCCCGTCGATGCTGCTGATGTGCGCCTGAACGGTACTCATGAGATGACACCTGCTTCTTCTGGACGTTTATTCGGCTGCTACGGCAGTTTCCGTGGCTTTCGGGCGCACCGTCGAATGACTCTACTGCGAAGCGTTAAGTTCAGGTTCGGTCAAGGGCTGGCCGTCGCATCGAGTTTTGCGGTCCTGAATTCGCAATGCAACGTATCGGACTCCGATATCTAAACCCTTCTCAAGCGCCGCCGCGACTAGGCCGATCGCGATATCGGCCCCCACTTCGGCGCGAACTCCAGTTCTGTGAAGATTCTTGTCGCCTTGAGCTATTCCACCGCCTCCGTTGTCCTTAGATCCCCCGCCAATTAGGGCACGTATAGCGCGGTCCTTAGGCGCGCCATTGATCATCGGGATCGGCCGACCAGTCCCCGCATTGCCCATCGCTGCTTTGTCATACTTAGCTCGCTGTGCCGCTGCCCCAAACGCTGAGGTTTCGACATGAGGCGACG
The DNA here is from genome assembly GCF_015864575.1 of Salinibacterium sp. SWN248. Classification (GTDB taxonomy): domain Bacteria; phylum Actinomycetota; class Actinomycetes; order Actinomycetales; family Microbacteriaceae; genus Rhodoglobus. The sequence goes on from NZ_JADYWW010000001.1 coordinate 2,044,095, forward strand.
CCACGGAGATAGAGGCGTCTGTTCCGAACGACTCACTTATGGCACGAAAGAGCAGCGGCTCCATGGTTTTCCTTAGGTCGCAACCGCCTGCTCAGAGTGCGGTTGTTCGAGTATTGCTTGCGCGGCCGTATATTACGACCGTTCGAACACAATAGCGCTAGCGATACACCCGTTGAAAGAGGCGTGGCTACGGCCCGCAACTCGGTGCCTCTCACCGACACGCATCTCGCGGACTATCCAAAGACGCAGACGGCGCGATTCGATCATGGGGCGGCAGGGCTGTTGCACCTCAACTAGTCGTCTCTACTCGTAGATCTCGATAGAACTGGGGTCGTACAGTTCGATCTGAGCTACACCTTCATGAAGCGTGATGGGACCTGAAGTGCATAGAGTCAGTCCGCCTGCGATTGGGTCTAACGAACCGATATCCCACACCACGATTTGGAAGCGAGCGGGGTCCGGATAGTCGCGACCGAGATTCAGGAATACGTCATCATAGGAATTTCCACCGCCAGCCAACGGTCCGCAAACGCGTTGAGTTGTCCCGGCGTGCGCGACAGCTTCATTCCACGCAATGCCGCCACCTGGCTGGCTTTCCGCCACAGGTTCGGGGACCACTGGCGCTTCGTTTCCCTGATATTCCCAAACGTTGTCGCCAACCTCAACACAACCGATGTCGGCCGCTTTCTGTTGCGCGAGACCTCTTGGGGCCGCGATGAGCATTTTGCACGCTTGAACCGGGTCAAGGACGGCGGGCACATCAGCTAGCTCTGGCTCCTCGTAGGCGCCCGATCCCCCAGTGCAAGCCGCAAGCAGCAGCGTTGTTAGGAGCGCAGCGGCAGCAACGCCAACGCGAGTCGATCGCAACATAGCCAAATATGAGGACATGGGGAACAATCTATTGGCGCCGCCCAAATATAACTAGTTGAGTTGCCGCGCTTGCGGGCCGTTAAATGAGCAGGCAGTGCATTCCATCGGCAAGTAGCCCCCAAAGCGCGTCCACTACTGTGGGCATCATGACGCTTGACCTATCGTTCCTTGAGGTTTCCTTGCGACCAGCAGGAATTGTCGAGCGGCCAGTGAATGTGTACGACATCCTCCGTGAGGGATGGCGGGAGACCCGTGTCGACATGACCCTTCAGTTCTTCCTCGACCCGACAGAGCGCCATGGCCTCGGCACCCTTGTCATAGACGCCCTCCTTCGCCTCCTCGATGGAGCACCGAGCATAGGTCTTAATGGTCGAACCAGTAAGCATCTAATCGCGCAAGACGCGGAAGGCTCTGACGCGTGGGAGGTTGCTACTCAGGTCGACTTCATCGACGTGTTTGCGTCGAACAGGGATTCGGGCATTGCGCTTGTGCTGGAGAATAAGATCGGCCACGTCCTCGATAACCCGCTGAGGAAGTATGCCGAATACGCCCGCAACAAAGGATTCGACACCGTAATCGTGGCGGTACTCGCGCCCGAGGCGCGAGATCACCCCGACCCGGTGCAGAAGAACTACCTATCCAGCGCTATCACATACGCCGAGTTGAGCGCTGAGATCAAGAGCGCACCAGAGTTGGTCGAGTTCCTGATGAGCCCCGGGGATCGGGACCAGCGCCGCAGCCTCGAACTCTTACAGCAGTTCATCGAAGCCCGACACGGGAAGACGGAAATGACAGACCTTGAAGATCAAGCACAGCGACTCGATGAATGGCGGGACGTTCTCGAAGAACACAGAGGAGCGATCACCGCCTTCGAGGAAGCGAGGAGCAGCATCGGCCGTCTTATACGAGATCGGAGGAAACGCCTTGAACCCCTAATCACCGATCGTCTCGAAGCACTAGCACTAGAGACAGGATGGCAAGCGCACGGCGGCGGTAAAGAGGAGACGTGGAATGCTTATCATTTCCCAGCAGCAGACTGGTCGGTCGAACTCAAATTCTCAGCTGACCCGACCCGCCCGATGATCTTCGTCTACGACCGACGTGGACTCACCTACAAGGATTCCACTATCGAACCGCTCGGCCTCACATGGACCAACACCGACGAGAGAATCGCCGACGCTTTCATCGAACGCGTTGTTCATATTCTCGGCGAGGTGAAGGCGGGTACCCGGCTCCCCGCAGGCGGGCACGAAACGGTGTAGCGGCCTCCAGACGCTGATCGCGCTCGTGCTGCACGACGCAAGTACCGCCGACTCTGTACAACTCGATCCAACGCCACGACGGTGCGTCGGCTTCGCGAAGTGCAGGGACACCGCTGCACAAAGTTTGTCAGTCTCTATGCTCTTCACACCAGGGACCCGAAGGCGACGCTTGCTGCAATAGACCCTGTGGGGCCAAATAACGATCGAGTGCTCGCCCATTGCGCCGGCACTTTTGTTGCGGGCAGTGCGCCATTCCACAGCCAGCGCGTGTGGCCGAGACGTTGGCGTTTCTGCCGCGACTTCATTCCTTCGTCAATTGAAAAAGGACAAACCCGGCATCCGCTCGATGTACGCGCCGATGCGTCGCTGATCGAATGGCTACCGCAATTCCGTGGACGAGGTCGAGTTATAGAAATCCACCCCGCACCACGGCCGCGTGCATCGAAGTAACCGTTGATAAGACCGCGCTCGTCGGACGACTACAACCACATTCCTTATGAACCGAGAGAGTAAGACATCTCGCAGATCAGAGCCCACACATCGCACTAATTAAATGGGCTATCGATGCTCCGGAGTTCAAAGTGTTGGGAAAACGTTGGATCGGGGTTCTGAACCCAAACGCTCCATAGAAAAAGCCCCGGACTTCGTGAGAAATCCGGGGCACATTGTCGGGCTGACAGGATTTGAACCTGCGACCCCCTGACCCCCAGTCAGGTGCGCTACCAAGCTGCGCTACAGCCCGCGACAACTCGAATAGCTTACCGCGAAATCTGAGCGCCGATGTTCAGTTTTGCGCCAAAACGGCAACTCCGGCCAAATCAGTGAGACGAGATGCCGTGCGCGGCGGCGAAGAACTCGCGTTCATGCTCCGTGGAGGCCACGAAAGCGGTGAGCATTGCATCCCGAACCGGAGGGGTCGCGTCTGCGGCGAGCGCCGTCACTATCGTGATGGCCTGCTCTGTGGCATCCGTGAATGCGTCATCGGCATACGTGGTGAGCCAGTCGGCATAGGGGTGCTCAGGGTGCGCCAGCGGGTGCAGTCGCGACCCGACGTCGTGGTAGACCCAGAAGCACGGCAACAGGGCTGCGGCAAGGACCGCGTAGTCACCACGGGCTGCCGTCGCCAGTAGATGATTCAGGTACCCCGTCGTTATCGCACTGGGCGTAGCCGCGAACAGCGCACCGGCCACCGACCACGACTCGTGCAATTGCAGTTCCGTCACGATGCAGCCCTCAGCACTCGATGCCCAGAACGCTTGCTCCGCCGCCGTGGGTGCCAGCCGGGCAGCTTCGGCGAGCGCCCGCGCGTAATCGCGCAGGTAGAGCGCATCCTGAGCCAGGTACCAGACGAAATCACCCCGCTCGAGGGAACCATCCCCCAGCGCCCGCACAAAGTCACCATCGTCGATCTGCGCGCGCACAGAAGCGATCTCCGCCCACCACTGCTCGCGCACCTCAGCAGCGGTCAACGCCGTCTCTAGGCCGCCGCGCTCCCACAACCCCGCAAAGTGACTAACCGGACCACGCCCCTCACCCACCTGCAGCGCCGCACCGGCACGGATGCTCTCGCTCAACCAGCGCTTCGACTCCCCCACAGCGGCCGCCCACTCACCGCCGGCCGCAATCCGGGTCGCGAGCGCACTCGACAGCGAACATCCGGTTCCGTGGGTGTTGTTGGTCTCTATGCGGATGCCGTCAAACTCAGTCACGACAGCAGCATTCCCCAAGCGAGCATCCACCAGCGCATCCGGAGCCTCGGCCCCACTCAGGTGTCCGCCCTTAGCGAGTACGCGCACCCCGTAGGAGGCAGAGACTCGCGCCGCCTGCTCCAGCACCTCGGGCCACGTCTCAGCGGCGGGTTCCGCGGCGATGATCGCGAGCTCAGGGATATTCGGCGTAACAAGGTCACACAGCCGCACTAGGTCGCGCAGCGCCTGCTCGGCTTCGGCATCCAGCAGCCGGTCACCACTCGTGGCGACCATGACCGGGTCAAGCACGATCAACGGAGGCCGCACAGCCTCAAGCCACGCCCGCACGACACCGACCACCTCAACGGTGCCGAGCATGCCGATCTTCACGGCATCGATTGCTACATCGTCGCTCACCGCATCCAGTTGCTCGCGCAAGAACTCAGCGGGCGGCACATGCACTCCGCGCACCCCCTGCGTGTTCTGCGCCGTCAGAGCCGTGATGGCCGCCATCCCGTAGCCACCGTTGGCTGCGATCGACTTCAGATCGGCCTGGATACCCGCACCACCCGAAGGATCGCTGCCAGCAATACTCAGAACGCGAGGAACCCGCAGACCGCTACCGCTACCGCTTTCGCTCCGTGCCTGGCCCCGTAGCCCGCTCCGTGCCCCGCTCATGCGTCTTCTCCTTCGTCTTCGGCCGCTGGTACGCCAGCCCACGCTGCGGCGAGCGCGCGAGCCGCCTCTCGCGGATCAGCCGCACCACAGATGGCAGACACCACTGCAGCACCGTCTGCACCGCCCGCACGCAGCAGCGCGAGGTCATTCGGCCCCACCCCACCGATCGCCACGGTCGGTCGCTTACTCGCCGCAATGAGCTCGGCCATGCGATCGTGCCCGAGAGCATCGGGAGCGTCCTTCTTTGTCGTCGTGGGATGCAAGGCCCCGATGCCGACATAGTCGACACCCGCCGACCCCACACTGGCGTCGTACAGTTGGTCGTCAGTCGATGCGCTCAGACCCACAATCGCCCCCGGGCCTACGAGCGCCCGCACCGACGCTGCGGGCAGATCGCCCTGCCCGACATGCACCCCAGCAACCCGAGCACCCATCTCGCGCGCAGCGAGATAGACATCGACTCGGTCATTGACGAGCACGGGCACCTTCAGTGCCACCGCCGTTGACACCCGCAGCACCAGATCAAGGAAGTCGCGGGCGGGCATGTCCTTCTCGCGCAGCTGCACGATCGTCACTCCCCCGGCCACAGCCTCGTACACGAGATCAACGAGGTCATGCCCGGCAGCTTTCGCCTGAGCCGAATCTGTCACTAAGTAAGTGGAAAGGTCGAAACTCTCTCGGAAGCCACTCATGCGATGACCGCCCGTTCTGCAATATCGTCCACCGAAACTTCGCTCAGGGCATCCAACAGCGCTACCGCAAAGCTTCCCGGCAGTGCCGAACGCTCCGCAGCGAGGTCGGCCGCTACCGTGTACACGCTCGTTGCCGCCACAGCAGCAGTCAGCGCATCCGGAGTCACCGCCGCAAACGCCGCCATGATCGCGCCAAGCGCACAGCCACCGCCCGTCACCTTCGTCAGCACCGGATGCCCGTTAGAGAGCCTCACGACACTCACGCCATCGGTCACCATGTCCGTCGCTCCCGATACCGCGACGGCGCCGCCGGTCACCCGCGCGAGCATCTGCGCGGCGGTGAGCGCGGCATCCACGGTGCTTGTGCTGTCGACGCCTCGACCTCCCGTGCCCAATTCGGCGAGCGCCAGAATCTCTGAGGCGTTGCCCCGCACGATGGAGGGCCCGAGGTCACGCAGGCGATACGCGAGTGGTGTGCGCACCGGCAGAGCCCCTATGGCGACCGGGTCGAGCACCCACGGCGTTCCGGCAGCGTTAGCCGCGGGAGCCGCTTCGAGAGCCGCAGCGCGCTGCTCTTCGCGACAGGTACCGAGATTGATCAGCACTCCGGAGGCTACCCCGGCAAACATGCCGGCTTCTTCCGGGATATCCACCATGGCCGGCGCTGCTCCAACCGCCAGCAACGCATTAGCGGTGAAGCCCACCACCACGCTATTGGTGATGCACTGCACGAGCGGCGACGTCGATCTCACCGCCTCGAGCGCGTCTTGAGTGGCGGTCAAAAAGTTTGGTGGCGTACGCGACATGCACGACATCCCTTCGCTAGTTCTAACTAGATCAGGTTCGACGGGTGTGTTCTCAGCCCCGCAGGGCACCCCGTGTCACAAGTTGTGCCTCAACGATAGCGGCTTGGCACGGTGTCGTGTTCGCCTCAGGCGAAAGGCAATGTGGACTATTTCAGTGCCGGATGTCGTTGCACCAAGCGACAATAAAGATGACGCAAGATCTGTGCACCCTTTTCAATCCCGGCTGCTGCTTCGTCCTACCGCTTCACACACGACAGGATTTCTATGACCAGCACGGCGCCGATCACCGGCAGCATCCCTCTTTTTGACCCCAACGATGACGGGCCAGCCACCCCGGTCGATAACAGCGGCCGCAACCGTTTGGTCATCGGCCTGATGCTCGCTGCCACCTTCGTGGTGTTCCTCAACGAAACCTCGCTCGTCGTGGCCATCCCCCGCATCATGGAAGACCTCAACATCGAGCCGAGCACCGCTCAGTGGTTGTCGACGTCGTTCATGCTCACGATGGCCGTGGTGATTCCGATTACCGGATTCCTCATCCAACGCTTCACGACGCGTGGCATCTTCATCACCGCAATGTCTCTCTTCACCATCGGAACTCTGCTGGGGGCTATGGCGCCCACCTTTGCCGTGCTGATTGTGGGACGGGTGATTCAAGCCTCCGGTACCGCCATGATGCTCCCCCTGCTGATGACAACCGTGATGACTCTGGTTCCTGCCGCAACTCGTGGCAAGACCATGGGCAACGTTTCCATCGTCATGTCGATGGCCCCTGCCGTCGGACCAACCGTTGCTGGCCTCGTCTTGGCCGTCTTCGACTGGCGCTGGGTCTTCATCGTCATGATCCCCATCTCTGTCACCGCTCTCCTGCTCGGCATCACGAAGGTAAAGAACGTCACCGACCCCCGCAAGGTATCGATTGACATGCTGTCGGTCATCCTCTCGGCCATCGCCTTCTCCGGCCTGATCTACGGGCTCTCCAGCCTCGGAGAATCAGCCGCCGGAGACTCTGTTCTCATCGCCCCAGCCATCCCCATCAGCGCCGGCGCCATCAGCCTCGTGCTGTTCATCATCCGCCAACTAAAACTGCAGAAAACAGACAGCGCCCTTCTCGACCTCCGCACTTTCGCCGCCCCCGGCTTTGCCGTCGCAATCGGCCTCATGATGGTCATGATGGCTGCCCTGTTTGGCACCATCATCCTGCTTCCCATGTTCACGCAAAACGTTCTCGGGCTCGAACCCATCCAGAGCGGACTGCTCGTACTGCCCGGCAGCCTCGTCATGGGGTTCTTGAGCCCCTTCGTTGGCCGCCTCTACGACAAGGTCGGCCCGCGCCCCCTCATGATTCCGGGCTCGATACTGGTGAGCGCATCGTTGTGGAGCTTCACGCTGCTCTCCGAAACCAGCTCACCGTTCATGGTCGTCGCCATCCACGTACCCATGAGCATCGGACTCGCCTTCATGTTCACGCCGCTCTTCACCTCGGCACTGGGCACGCTCAAGCCACACCTGTACTCGCACGGCAGCGCCACCATCAGCACCGTGCAGCAACTTGCCGGCGCTGCAGGCACTGCGCTGTTCATCGCGCTCCTCACGGTGCAGTCGGTCGCCCTTGCCGCTGAAGGCGCGCCAGAGGCCACAGCGCTTGCTGGTGGTGTGCGCCTCGCGTTCATGGCCGGCGGCATCATCTCGCTCTTCGCGATCGTCGCCACGTTCTTCGTGAAGCGTCCCGAATCAGAAATGACTCCGAGCGACGCTCCCGTCGCTCACTAGCCGCACGGTGTGAGCGGACCGCCAACCGGCATCCGCTCACTCCCGGGCGTCACACTCCGGGTGTCACTCCCCGGCTGCACACCCCGACGGTTAACGCACAAACGGCGAGCCCCTCTCGAAAGAGAGCGGCTCGCCGTTTGGCGTTAAACCGAAGCCTGTGACTTCAAGAACCTACTTGCGCTTGCGCTTCTCACGCACACGCATGTTGACCTGGATGGGGCTGCCATCGAAGCCGAAGATCTCACGCAGTCGACGCGTAATGAATCGACGGTATTGCGGGTCCAAGAACCCGGTTGTGAAGAGCACGAACGTTGGCGGACGGCTTGAGGCCTGCGTACCAAAGAGGATGCGCGGCTGCTTGCCACCACGAAGCGGGTGAGGGTGCTCCTGCGTAAGTTCGGCCAAAAGCGCGTTGAACTTACCGGTCGGAATGCGGGTATCCCACGACGCCAACGCCAGCTCGAGAGCCGGAACGAGCTTCTCCATGTGACGACCGGTCTTAGCCGAGATGTTCACGCGAGGAGCCCAGGCGACGTGCGCGAGGTCCTTGTCGATTTCTCGCTCAAGCAGGTCGCGACGTTCGTCGTCGAGAAGGTCCCACTTGTTGAAGGCCAAAACGAGCGCACGGCCCGATTCGAGCACGAGGTCAACGATCTTGAGGTCTTGAACGCTGAGCGGCTGGCTGACATCGAAAATGACAACGGCAACTTCAGCCTTTTCCAGTGCAGCACTGGTGCGCAGCGTTGCATAGAAGTCAGCGCCCTGCGCCAAAGCAACACGACGACGGATGCCGGCCGTGTCAACGAAGCGCCAGAACTTGCCGCCGAGCTCAATCTGCTCGTCAACCGGATCGCGAGTCGTGCCGGCGAGGTCATTCACAACAACGCGCTCTTCGCCAGCAGTCTTGTTCAGCAGGCTCGACTTGCCGACGTTGGGGCGACCGAGGATAGCAACGCGGCGCGGGCCACCCACTTCTTCCTTGGCGACGGTTGAAATCTTCGGCAGAACCGTGAGCACGTGGTCGAGCAGGTCAGCAACACCACGGCCGTGAACGGCGGATGACGGCCACGGCTGACCGAGGCCGAGGCTCCAGAGCGCTGCAGCATCCGATTCCTGGTGGATGTCGTCAACCTTGTTGGCGACCAAAATCACGGGCTTCTTGGTGGCGCGAAGCATGCGCACGACGTGCTCGTCGGTGGAGGTGGGGCCAACCGTGGCGTCCACAACAAAGAGCACAGCGTCGGCGAGGTCGATAGCGATCTCAGCCTGAGCCGCAACAGAAGCGTCGATGCCCTTAGCGTCGGGCTCCCAGCCGCCGGTGTCGACGATGGTGAAGTGACGGTTGTTCCACTCGGCCTTGTAGTTGACGCGGTCGCGGGTTACACCGGGGGTGTCCTCCACAACAGCTTCACGGCGACCGATGATGCGGTTCACGAGTGCTGACTTGCCAACGTTCGGGCGACCAACGATCGCGAGAACCGGCAGGGCAGGCAGGTAGTAGATGGCATCCGGGTCATCGGATGCGGAGTCGAGAACCGCGAGGTCGTCGTCTTCGAGGTCGTAGTCGCTCAGGCCGGCGCGGAGCGCAGACGTGCGCTGAGCAGCCTCTTCTTCGTTCATTCCCGAAAGACGCTCAACCAGATCTGGGTTCAGTTCGGGAAAGTCGTCTTCGGCGGGCGAATGATCGGCCATGGGTAGTCCTTTGTTTACATGCTGGAGCGAACAAAACTCGCGACGGCCGTCACGGTTTGATCGAAGTCAAGATTGGTGGAATCAATGGTGATGACTCCATCGGCGGCGTTCATGAAGTCCACGACTTTGGAGTCCTGCGCATCTCGATAACTGAGTTGTTGCGCGGTTGTCGTGCTCGATTCTCCGGAGAGTTCGGCCGCACGTCTTCCCATCCTAGCTTCTTCACTGGCTGTGAGCAGAATTCGAGCCTGTGCGTCCGGTGCGACCACGGTTGTGATGTCGCGTCCTTCGACCACAATTCCGGGTTTTTCGCTTCCCGCGATGATGCTGCGGAACAGGTCGACCATGTACTCCCGCACCTCAGGCACCCGTGCAATGTTCGAGACAACGCCCGTGATGCGGGGTTCGCGGATGTCGTCGGTCACGATCTCCGAGTCGACCTTCACAAAGTAGTTGTCAGGGTCAATCCCGATCGAGTACTCAAAACGTGGGAGCGTCTCAATGACGTCGCCGGGCCCGAGGGTGTCGACACCGCGCTCGAGGCAGTGCAGGGCAAAACCGCGGTAGGCAGCGCCAGTGTCGAGGTAGTCGAAGCCGAGTTCACGAGCGGTAGCTTTCGACACACTCGACTTTCCGCTGCCGGCCGGGCCATCAACGGCCACCACAACAAACGACGGATTCTTGTTCACGCGAAAGTCTCTGCAATCTTCCAACCACGAGCTTCAAGCTCGCTTATCAATACGGCTTCCTTTTCGGGCAGCACCGAGATTTCGGCCAAACCGAACTGGGCACCCGGTGAATGCTCAAGGCGCAAGTCTTCCATGTTCACGTCGGCTTCGCCGATTTCGGTGAGCAGTCGGGCGAGCTCGCCTGGCTTGTCGTCGACCATGACGACGAGTTGGCTGTAGTGCTTACTCGTTCCGTGCTTACCGGGAATACGCGCGACTCCGGCGTTGCCGCCGGCCAGAACTTCAGCGAGGGCACGACGGGCACCCGGAGCATCCGGAGTCTCGAGCGCCTCAATCGCCACACCGAGTTCGGTCTGCAGCTCGCGCAAAATCTCCGCGACAGGGCCCGAGTTTGCACCCAGAATCTGCACCCAGAGCTCAGGGGCACTCGAGGCAATGCGGGTCGTGTCGCGCAGCCCTTGACCCGCAAGAGCAACAGCGGCATCGGATGCTCCCGCCAACCGGTGCGCGAGCAAACTCGCCACCACTTGGGGAACGTGCGAAATCAGAGCCACCGCGTTGTCGTGATCGGAGGCTGACATTGCGACGGGAATAGCACCCAGCTCAATAACGACATCTTCGACTGCGCGACGGCGGAAGGGCTCTCCCCTGCCGATAACCCAGGGCCGACCGATGAACAGGTCCGCGCGGGCCGCAATGGCGCCGCCGCGTTCGCGTCCAGCTAGAGGATGCGAGCCAACGTAGCGATCAAGATCGGCACCCAGCGCAATAAGCTCCTCGAGCACGCCCACCTTCACACTCGCGACATCCGTCACCGTGGCACGCGGCCAGGCAATCAGTTCGCGAGCGACAACCTCGGCGGTGACGTCCGGCGGAACCGCCACAATCACGAGCGTCGGCTTATCGTCAGCCTGCGGAGCACGACCAGCGCCATAGTCAATCGCGAGGGTTGCGTTAGAGCGCGACGCATCGTGCAAAATAACATCGACGCCCTTGGCCCGCAGGCCGTGGCCGATGCTGGCACCGAGCAATCCCGCACCAACGATGCGTACTTGCCCAGTGATGCGGCCTAGGTTCACGACTGTTCCTCGGCCTCGCGGGCAATCGTCAGTACTGCACCCAACTCCACCTTCGTGAGGTTGCGAGTCTTTCCCAATCCGAGGCTTCCGAGGTTAAGCGGCCCAAACTGGCGACGAACGAGTTCGATCACCGGGTGGCCGACTTCTTCCATCATCCGGCGCACAATGCGGTTGCGGCCCGAGTGCAGGGTGAGCTCGACCATTGTTTGGTCGTTGGATGCTCGGCCGAGCGATCGCGCCTTATCGACGGCAATCGGGCCGTCCTCAAGCTCGATGCCCTTCATGAGCTGCGAAATTGTTTGAGCGCTCACAGTTCCTTCGACCTTGGCGATGTAGGTCTTCATCACGCCGAAGGAGGGGTGGGCAAGCACGTGGGCAAGTTCGCCGTCGTTCGTGAGGACGAGCAAGCCAGAGGTCTGCACGTCGAGACGGCCGACGTTGAAGAGTCGTTCGTCGTAGTTGCCGGTGTACTGCATCAGGTCGGGGCGACCACTCTCATCCGCCATCGAGCTCACAACGCCGACTGGCTTGTTGAGCATGACGTAGCGCTTGGTGGTGTCGAGCTGGATCGCACTACCGTCTACCGTCACGCGGTCGGTCGGCTTTACTCGACGGCCAGCTTCTTCAACGACCTTGCCGTTGACCGCAACGCGGCCCTGGTAGATCAAGTCTTCCGAAACGCGACGCGATGCCACACCGGCAGCGGCCATTACTTTTTGAAGGCGTTCGCCCTCGGGATTGCTGGGGCCTGAGCCATTAGCGTTGTTCATCAAAACCGTCCGTACCATCAGATAAAAGTGGCGAGATGGGAGGCAGCTCAGCAATGGAGTTGATCCCCAGTTGCACGAGCATGAGCTCCGTTGTTTCGTAGTGGATGGCGCCCGTCTCGTTGTCGGTAAACGCTTCCGTAATAAGTCCTCGACTCAGTAGCGTACGCACTACTGAGTCAACATTCACCGCACGCACGGCAGCAATGGCTCCCCGGCTGATCGGTTGCTTGTACGCAATGACCGCGAGAGTCTCCAGCGCGGCCTGACTCAACCGCGATGGGTTTTGCGTATAAACGAAGTCGTGCACGGCCGAGTCGTAGTCTTCGCGCACGTAAATTCGCCAGCCGCCACCAACTTCACGGAGTTCAAAACCGCGTCGCGGGCCATCGCCCTCACCGTCGAAATCGGCGCACAGTGCAGTGATTGTCTTGCGGATTGCCGCCACGGGTGCGTTCAGGGCCGTTGCGAGGCTCACGAGGCTCTGCGGCTGGTCGGCAACCATGAAGATCGCCTCGAGCCCGCGGGCGAGGTCGACAACGGGGGTGGCTGTATGTTCGTCAGTTTCCATAATCTGCTCCCAGATTAGCGAGGCTATCGTCTGACCAGTGTTCTGCAGTCCAGCGCACGGTCAGTTCGCCTAAGGGTTCAATCTGTTCAAAGGCAACGTTGCCGCCGCGATACAGCTCCAGTACTGCCAAGAAACGCGCCACAACAACGCCCTTCAACTCGGCGCCCGCGATCAATTGGCGGAACGTCTTCGGCTCCCCCGCGCGCAACAGCGCGACAACATGCGCAGCTTGTTCGCGGATGCTGATGAGCGGTGCGTGCAAATGATCGAGTCCCACGCTCGGAATCTCTCGCGGCGTGAACGCGAGGGTCGCGAGTGCGGCGAAATCGTCGAGGCTGAGCGTCCACACGAGTTCGGGAGTTTGAGTTCGGTATTTCTCTTCCAAGCGCACCGACCGCACGGTGCGCGTCGCTTCCGCCTCGAAGTGCGAACCGAACCAGTCGCTCGCCTGTTTGAACGCGCGATACTGCAGCAGACGCGCAAAGAGCAGGTCGCGTGCTTCGAGCAGCGCGACGTCTTCGGCATCCACGAGCTCACCCTGCGGAAGAAGTCCCGCTACCTTGAGGTCGAGCAGCGTGGCAGCAACGACCAAAAATTCGCTGGCCTGATCGAGCTCATCGATGTCATCCGATCCGTTTTCGGATTCGAAATCGCGCAGATACGCAATGAACTCATCCGTGATGCGCGACAGCGACACCTCGGTGATGTCGAGCTCATGCTTGGTGATGAGCGACAGCAGCAGGTCGAATGGACCGTTGAAGTTGTTGAGAGAGACCGAGAATCCTGGTGCGGATGCCTCAGTCTCGTCCACGTCGCTAGGCGACGGCGCCACGGGCGATCAGCTCTCGCGCCACCTGGCGGTAGGAGTGCGCCGCAGAGTGGTCGGGGGCGAAGGTCGTGATGGGGGCACCGGCCACGCTGGCATCCGGGAACTTCACGGTGCGACCGATAACGGTCTCGAGAACGTCGTCTCCAAAGTTTTCGACAACGCGTTCGAGCACTTCACGCGAGTGCAGCGTGCGCGCGTCAAACATTGTCGCGAGGATGCCGTCGAGCTTGATCGCGGGGTTCAGGCGATCCTGAACCTTCTCGATTGTCTCCACGAGCAGGGCAACACCGCGCAGCGCGAAGAATTCGCATTCGAGCGGAATGAGAACGCCGTGAGCTGCCGTCAGCGCATTAACGGTGAGCAAACCGAGCGAAGGCTGGCAGTCGATGAGGATCACGTCGTACTGGTCGCTGACCTTGCGCAGCACGCGCGCCAAGATCGTTTCGCGAGCGACCTCATTGACGAGGTGCACTTCAGCGGCCGAGAGGTCGATGTTGGCTGGGATGACATCGAGACCGGGCACTTTGGTGTGAACGATCGCTTCTGCCGGGTTCTTGATCGTGCCGAGCAGCAGGTCGTAGATCGTGGGCACATCGTGGGTGGGAACGCCAAGGCCCGCCGAGAGCGCACCCTGAGGGTCGAAGTCGATGGCCAACACGCGGCGGCCATATTCAGCGAACGAGGCGCCAAGGTTAATCGTGGTGGTTGTCTTGCCGACGCCACCCTTTTGGTTGCACAGCGAAATAATGCGTGCCGGGCCGTGGCCCGTGAGCGGTGGGGGTTCCGGAAAAACCGTGAGCGGCCGGCCGGTTGGGCCCATTGCCTGAACATCCAACCCCGCCAGCGTCGATTCGTTCTCGCGCTGTGTCGTCATACCAAAAGTTTACGTCGCGCATCCGTCGCAGCCCGCGCTCCCACGCGCGGACACGGCAGGGTCGCCTCTACCAAAGGTTGAAGGTTTGGCAGCGCGACACGCGGGCTAGCGGGGTCGCCGATCAGCCAGCCACGGCATCCCGTCACTCCCCCGGCGCTCGCTAACGTGCTCGCGGATGCGCCGTCGTGTACATGTCACGCAGCGTGTCAGCGGTGACCATGGTGTAAATCTGGGTTGTCGCCACCGAGGAGTGACCCAGCAGTTCCTGCACCACGCGAACGTCGGCACCGCCCGAAAGAAGGTGCGTCGCAAAGGAGTGCCGAAAGGTGTGCGGCGAGATATCGATCTCAAGTTCTGCACGCTCGGCAGCGGCCTGGATGATCAGCCACACGTTCTGACGAGAGAGTCGGGCTCCCCGTGCCCCGAGGAACAGTGCCGGGGTGGCCGCCCCCCTCGCCGACAGCACGGGACGAGCACGCACGAGGTACTTCTCGATAGCCGACTGTGCAAAGCTGCCAACGGGAACGATGCGCTGCTTGTTTCCCTTGCCGAGCAGGCGCACGATGTCGCCGTCGATCATGTCATCGACATTGAGCGCCGTGACTTCAGAGACCCGGGCGCCGGTGGCATAGAGAAGCTCAAGCAGCGCAGTGTTGCGAAGCGAAATGACCTCATCGCCCGGAAAAGATGCCAGAACGGCAACCATCTGGTCGATCGTGATCGCCTTCGGCAATCGCATCGCTTGCTTCGGGATCGCGACGGTATGGGCGACGTCCTCCACCGCGAGCGATTCGTCGACGAAAAACGTGTGCAGCCCCCGCACTGTCGAGAGCATGCGCGCGACCGAGGAGGCCGCGAGCGGACGCTCGGCATTGACTCGCAAGCTGTGCGCAAACGCGGTCACGTCATCCGCTGTCACTGCGGCGGGCGTGCTGAGGTCGCGCGTGCTGAGAAACGCCAGATAGCCGTCAAGATCGCGGCGATACGCTGCGAGAGTGTTCGCCGAAAGGCCGCGTTCGATTGCCAGATGCCGCAGATAGCGTTCTGCGGCGATCGCAATCGCGCTTTTCGCTACGGGTCGCGCTGGCTCGGTCATGTCGCTCAACCTACCGCGAGAGGCTATTCAGCGTAGTTTCGCGGATGCCGTGGCCACGGTGCGTCTGGTGCGCCCAGCGTGTTCCAGCCACGGTCGCGTCCGAGTTGCGCCGCCAAGAGTCCGAGGCACAGGATCGAGTTCTGCACGCGCCGCTCGAGAACCGCCTCAACGGCATCCTCCAGCGGAACCCAGCGCAACTCGATACCGGCTTCCTCCGCATAGCGGTCAAATACTTCGCCGGTCGCGCTCACACCACGGGCCAAGTAGATGCGCACCGCTTCGTTGCTTCCGCCGGGCGAAGTCAGCATTTCGCTGAGCACATGCCACGACTCGGCTTGCAGGTCGGTTTCTTCGGCCAATTCGCGCTGAGCCGCCAGCAACGGCGACTCATTCACGACATCGAGTAGACCAGCGGGCAATTCCCAATCGCGCAGGCGCACCGGATGACGGTACTGCTTGATCAACAGCACCCGGTCACGCTCATCCATCGCCAGCACCGCAACGGCGCCGGTGTGGTTCACGAATTCGCGAGTGATCGCAGAGCCATCGAGCTGAAAGCGCTCGCGATCCACATTCCACACGTGGCCAGCGAACACCGTTTCGGCGCTCAGCAGCTCCGGGATGACGCGGTCGTCGCTGAGTTCGTTATGCATCATCCTGCTCAGTCACCTCAAAGAGGCGGCTGGACTTTTGGCGCTCGATGGCAGCGGCGACCAGTCCGCGGAACAATGGGTGAGCACGGTTGGGGCGCGAGAGCAGCTCGGGGTGAGCCTGCGTTCCCACGTAGTAGGGGTGCACCTCGCGCGGCAGTTCGACGAATTCGACGAGGGTGCGGTCGGGCGAGATTCCGGAGAAGTTGAGTCCAGCATCCGCAATCTGCTGGCGGTATTCGTTGTTGACCTCGTAGCGGTGACGGTGACGCTCGGCGGCCGTCGGTGCTCCGTAGATTTCTTCAACGATCGAGCCGGGCTCGAGGTTGGCGTTGTAGAGACCGAGACGCATCGTGCCGCCCATGTCTCCGCCCGCGAGGATGTCAACTTGCTCGGCCATCGTCGCGATAACCGGGTACTTGCTGTCGGCATCGAATTCCGTTGAAGATGCGCCTTCGAGGCCGGCCATGTCGCGAGCGTACTCGATGACCATGCACTGCAAGCCGAGGCAAATACCGAGGGTGGGGATGCCGTTCTCACGAACGAATTTGAGGGCGCCGAGCTTGCCTTCAATGCCGCGAACACCGAACCCACCGGGAACAATGATCCCGTCGAGGTCGGAAAGCTGCTTGGCTGCACCTTCGGGAGTTTCGCACTCGTCAGAGGGAACCCAGCGAATATTGACCTTGGCGTTGTTGGCGAACCCACCGGCGCGCAGTGCTTCAGTGACCGAGAGGTAGGCGTCGGGCAGGTCGATGTACTTGCCCACGAGGCCGATCGAGACCTCGTTCTTGGGGTTGTGCACGGCTTCGAGCAGTTCGCTCCAGCCATCCCAGTTCACCGACTTCGCTTCGAGGCCGAGCTGGTTGATGATGTACGCGTCGAGTCCCTGGCTGTGCAGCATCTCGGGGATGTCGTAGATGCTGGAAGCGTCGGTGGCGTTGACGACGGCATCTTCTTCAACGTCACACATGAGCGCGATCTTGCGCTTGTTGGACTCGGAGACGGGGCGGTCGCTGCGCAGCACGAGAGCATCGGGCTGGATGCCGATCGAACGCAGCGCGGCAACCGAGTGCTGCGTTGGCTTGGTTTTCTGCTCACCGGATGCCGCCATGAACGGAACGAGCGAAACGTGGACAAAGAACACGTTCTTGCGCCCGAGCTCGTGGCGTACCTGGCGAGCCGACTCGATGAACGGGAGGCTCTCGATGTCGCCAACGGTTCCACCGATTTCGGTGATGATGACGTCGGGCTGCGGGTCTTCATCGCTGAAGGGACCGGCGGCCTGCAGGCGCATACGGCGCTTAATTTCGTCGGTGATGTGCGGGATGACCTGCACGGTGTCGCCGAGGTATTCGCCGCGACGCTCTTTGGCAATCACTTCGGAGTAGATCTGTCCGGTAGTGACGTTGGCTGCCTGATTGAGCTTGATGTCGAGGAAGCGCTCGTAGTGCCCGATGTCGAGGTCGGTTTCGGCGCCATCATCGGTGACAAACACTTCACCGTGCTGGAAGGGGTTCATGGTGCCGGGATCCACGTTCAGATAGGGATCCAGCTTCTGCATGACGACGCGGAGCCCGCGTGCTGTCAGCAGGTTTCCGAGACTCGCCGCCGTGAGGCCTTTACCGAGAGAAGAGACGACTCCTCCGGTGACGAAGATGTGCTTTGTTACGACCGCGTTTGTATTGTCCACCACGGGGTTCCATCCTATGCCTCGTCGAGCAGTTTTGTCGCCGCGCAGGGGTGTTTCGTTATCGGCTTAACAGCTAAGACCAGCAGCGCGGCCGGAAAAGTGGCTGAAAACGTGCGCGAAAGTGAGTCCGAAACTGTGCACGAAACTGCATCCGAACGTCAGCGACCGAGAGCAGCGTTTTCGAGGTCGTGCGCGGTCTGAATAAGCTCGCGGGCGTGGGCAAGGCCAGACTCCGAGTCGGGCAATCCCGAGAGCAGTCGCGCCATTTCTGCGATGCGCGCCTCCCCCTCAAGTTTGTGAACACTGGAGGCCGTCACTGATCCGTCGTCGCCCTTGATGACGCTGAGGTGGTTGTCTGCAAACGCGGCCACTTGGGCCAGGTGCGTGACAACAATCACTTGGGCTGTGCGGCTCAGCAGAGCAAGCCGCTTGCCGATTTCGATCGCAGCGGCACCACCGACACCGGCATCCACTTCATCGAAAATAAAGGTCGGAACCGGATCGTTGCCCGCAATGACAACCTCGATCGCGAGCATGACCCGCGAGAGCTCTCCCCCTGAAGCACCCTTGCCAAGAGGACGCGGCGGTGCTCCCGGGTGCGGCTGCAAAAGGATCGCCACTTCATCTTTGCCGCTCAACGAATAATCGCTGCGGTCTTCGACCGTGACGACGATCTCGGCGTTGGCCATCGCAAGGTGGGTGAGTTCGTCGGTGACCGCGGCAGCAAGGCGCGCAGCGCTGCGAGATCGCACGTCGCTCACCTTGGCTGCGAGCTCGATGAGCTCTGACTGACCTGCTTCGACCTGAGCCCGCAGCTCGTCGATGCGGGTGGAGTCGTTATCGAGTTCCAGCAAGCGTTGGCTGCCGGTGTCGAGCACATCGACGACATCGTCGAGGCTCACGCCGTGCTTGCGCACGAGAGCGGCAAGTTGGCTGCGGCGCTCTTCAACCTGTTCTAGTTCGCGGCTGCCATCGGAATCCAGCCCGGCGAGGTAGCCAGAAAGATCAGTTGAGATTTCTCCCAGTGTGATGGATGCTGCCGCTAACGCTTCAGCGATGGCGGCAAGTTGCGCGTCGTGCTCGGCGACCCGCTCAAGCCCTCGCTGGGCGCTGGCAAGCAGGGCCACCACATCGGAGCCTTCCTCCGCGTCATCCGCCGACAGCACCGCGTGGGCGCCTTCAGCGGCAAGTCTCAGACCTTCGAGGTTCGCCAGACGATCAGCTCGTTCTGTCAGCTCGACGTCTTCGCCGCGACGCACGTCAGCGGCTTCAATCTCATCGATCGCGACGCGCAGCTCGTCTGCCTCGCGACTGCGAAGATCGCTTTCCGCAACGAGTACATCGAGTTCGCCCTGGGCCGCCTGCCACAGACGGAACACTGTTTGATACTGCCCGAGCACGGTCGCGAGTTCGGCTCCCGCATAACGGTCGAGCGCGTTGCGCTGCGCCGTCGACGACTTGAGGCGGATCTGCTCAGACTGGCCATGAACGACCACGAGCTGGTCGCCCAGCTCGGTGAGCACCCCGACCGGAGCACTACGACCGCCGACGACAGCACGACTGCGCCCTTCACGCGCAACGGTGCGCACAAGAAGAAGCTCTCCGTCATCGAGGTCACCGCCGGCGTCGCGCACGCGCTCAGCGACCGCAGACGTGGGGTCAATGACCCAACGACCCTCCACGGATGCTTGATCGCTATCGGCCCGGATGGCGGCAGCATCGGCCCGCTCCCCGAGCAGGAGGCCCAGGGCGGTCACGACCATCGTCTTTCCCGCGCCCGTTTCGCCCGTGAGCGCGGTAAACCCGGGGCTCAGCGGAAGTCGTGCTGAAGCGATAACACCGAGGTCGCGAATGGAGATCTCTTCGATCACGAGTCGGTTCCCTCCTCCGATGCTGGCCCACGCCATCCGTTGACCGGCAAATTGAATTTCTTGACAAGACGATCGGTGAATGGTCCTTGCGACAGTCTGGCTAGTCTCACCGGCACCGGTGAACGTCGCACGATCACACGAGCACCGCGCGGAAGATCGAAAGCGCGTCGGCCATCGCACCACAACACGCCAATGCCCATATTGCGATCGAGAACCTCGACGGCGAGGGCCGAGTCTGGCCCCACGACAATGGGGCGCGCAAACAGCGCGTGAGCGCTCAGCGGAACGAGCAAGAGGGCGTCGAGGCTGGGCCACACCACCGGGCCACCAGCGGAGAACGCGTAAGCGGTAGAGCCGGTCGGTGTTGACATGACAACGCCGTCGCAGCCGAAGGATGAAAGCGGTCGGCCATCGACCTCGATGACCACTTCGAGCATGCGCTCGCGACTAGCTTTTTCGACGGTAGCTTCGTTCAGCGCCCAGGTTTCGTAGACAACCTCAGAATCGACCTTCACTCGCACCGACAGCGTCATGCGCTCTTCAACGAGGTAATCGCGAGCCAGCGCGCGCTCCACAGTGGACGTGAGTTCTTCGCGTTCGCTCTCGGCCAAGAAACCGACGTGGCCCAGGTTCACGCCGAGAAGCGGTGCGCTGCAGCCCCGCGTCAGTTCGGCGGCACGAAGAATTGTGCCGTCTCCACCAAGCACGATGACGAGCTCGAGCTCTCCGGTTTCGACCTCGTTGCCGAGGCGTCGCACCGGCGAGAGGTCGGGCTCCGCCTGCAGAATCGTTTCGTAGCTATCCGGCGCTAGTACCGGCACGATGCCTGCGCTGATGAGTTGATGGCACACCGAGATGGCGGCCGTCAGCGACTCCGCACGACCAGTGTGAGCGATGACCAGAATGTGACGATCAGAAGCATGAGAGTTCTCGGACTGCACCGTGCACCTCTCATTCGTAGTGATTGTTCGATTTGCCGCCACCGGCTGGCGGGTCGCGGCGATCGCAGAAACCTGCGTTAACCATTCTGTCGGATTCCCACAGTCACGTGCGCCCTGCACACGATTTTGGGGATATTGCTCCTGTGCACACGGGCGAATCCCAGCGTGGAGCCGAATCAGTTCACGCCCAGCCGCCTGTATACCTCCGGGGGTATTGTGTGCTGTACGGCACAATCCGATGCGAGAGGAACCAAATCTAATGATGTGGAACTACGGAAACATGGGATGGGCTTGGGGATACGGCGTGCTGGCAGTTGTCGGCGTCGCCCTGCTGGTCTATGTCATTGTTCGTTTGGCGTCGAGCACGTCAAAGAGCAACGAAAAACCAGCGGACCCGAGGCACGATGATGCCTCCGGCACCAAACGAATCCTCCAAGAACGCTTCGCTCGCGGGGAGCTCACTGAGGAACAGTACCGAGAACATCTTCGGGTACTCGACGAGTCCCCGTAATGCCCGACATCAGCCGGCGTAACGCGCTGATCCTCGGCGGGGTCGGAGTAGCCAGTGTCACTGTAGGCGGCACCGGTTTCTTCATCAATCAACGTCTCCCCACGTCATCGTCGTCGGGAACCATATCCGGCAACGCCTTCACGGAGCCTGTAGAACTGCGCAGCAGCGACGGCGTGCTCACGGTCGACCTCGAATCATCGCCCCAACGGGTAAGCATCGCTGGCCGGGACGTAAACGCACTGAGCTACAACGGTGGCCTGCCGGGGCCCACTCTGCGCGTTCGAGCGGGAGACACCCTCAACGTGAAGCTCAACAATGGGTTGGCAGACCCCAGTAATTTGCATGTTCATGGGCTCCACGTCTCCCCTAACGACAACAGCGACAACATGTTCGTCACGGTCGCAGCAGGAGAGTCCTTCGACTACCAATACACAGTGCCGGCCGACCATCCCCCTGGCGTGTACTGGTATCACCCGCACCTCCACGGTTTTGTCGCCGAACAGGTCTTCGGCGGGCTTTACGGCGCCATCATCGTCGAAGACGCAGAAGAGATCCCCGCTGACCGAGAGCGCCTCCTCGTCATCTCCGATATCACCATCACCTCAGGCGGAAACATCCCATCGGCCTCGCCAATGGACGAAATGTCTGGGCGTGAGGGAGACCTCGTGCTTGTCAACGGGCAGCTCACGCCACATCTGACCGCGCAACCTGGTGAACGCGAGCGATGGCGCATCGTCAACGCCAGCGTTTCCCGCTACTTGCGACTGCGACTTGACGGACAGCAAATGACCCTGCTCGGAATCGACTCCGGGCGGTTTGAAGCCCCACAGGAAGTCGACGAAATCCTGCTCGCGCCCGGCAACCGGGCAGACCTTCTGGTCACCGGTAGTGCCGGAACAGCCACACTGCGCACCCTCCCCTATGACCGCGGCTCGGCTGGCGGGATGATGATGGGCGGCGACACCTCTCGAAGCATCGAAGAAATCGAACTGGCCACGTTTACCGTGGTCGGCGAGAACGTCGACGCGCAACCAACGATCCCGCGCCAACCTGCCCAGCGCGACCTACGAACAGAAACTGTGAACGCGAGACGCGAATTGGTCTTCGCCATGGGCATGGGCGGCGGTATGGGCGCAGGCATGATGACCCCCACAATCAACGACCGCCCATTTGATGCCAGCCGCATCGATACCACCGTGCAGTTCGACAGCGTCGAGGAGTGGCTGCTGACAAACACCAGCACCCTCGATCATCCGCTGCACCTGCACGTCTGGCCAATGCAGATCATTGAACAGGATGGGCAGCCCGTCGACACCCTCCTGTGGCAAGACGTCGTAAACATTCCCGCACGCAGCACCACCCGTGTGCGGATCGCGTTCGAGGACTTCAGCGGAAAAACCGTCTACCACTGTCACATTCTCGACCACGAAGACAACGGGATGATGGGAATCATCTCCGCCAACTAGCACCAAGGAGACAACAATGAACTACGCACTCACCGTCACAGTCCCGCTCCCTTACGAGGAAGCGATTTCCGTGACGAAGCAAGAACTAGCGAACCAGGGTTTCGGCGTTCTCACCGAAATTGATATCCGAGCGACCTTCACCACAAAACTCGGGGCCGAAAGCGCGGATGCGGTCGGCGATTACCTGATTCTGGGTGCGTGCAACCCGGCCCTCGCCGAGCAAGCACTCGCCGCCGATCCCGACATGGGTCTGCTACTCCCCTGCAACGTCGTCATCCGTCGAAGCCAGTCGGCAGAGTCGACTACGGTTCAGACGATCAATCCCCAGACCATGGTTCAACTGAGCGAGGTCGCAGCAGTTCAGGCTGTTGCCGATCAAGCGGATGAACGCCTTCGCGCCGCGCTAGCAGCTATCGAGGGCGCCAACGGCAAGTAGACCGAGCTCAAGGCCTTCATCGCTCAGGCGATGGCAGCAACCTGCGATATCCACTCCGTCGGGTTGCTGCCGGCTGGGGCACTCAGCCACACAAGATACTCACGGTTTCCCGCGTTTCCCGCGATCGGTGACGAGATGACGCCTGCCGTGCCGAGACCAAGATCCCACGCCGCCCAGAGCACCCCCATGATCGCTTCGTCGCGAAGTGCGGCCCCATGCACGATGCCCTCACGAATGTTGGTTCGTCCAACTTCGAACTGCGGCTTCACAAGCAAAACAAAGTCTGCGGTTTCGCCCACCGAAGAGTGAAGCGCCGGGAGCACGGTGCGAAGCGAGATGAAGGACAGGTCAGAGACCACAAGGTCAGGAATTTCGGATGTTCCGCTCAACTCCGCCAGCGATTCCGCGGTGAGATAGCGAGCATTCTTTCGCTCGATAACGCGCACTCGGGCATCCGACCGGATCAGGTCGACGAGTTGCCCGTGGCCGACGTCGAGCGCGATAACTTCGCGAGCACCGCGTTCGAGCAAAACTTGAGTGAAGCCGCCGGTCGACGCGCCAACATCGAGCGCGAGCTTGTCAGTCGAGTCGATGCCGAAGGCGTCGAGACCCGCCACAAGTTTGTGGGCGGCCCGGCTTACGTAATGATCGGTCTCAGCGACCTCGATGACGTGGTCGTCGCTCACCGGAGTGGACGCTTTCGGAATCGCGATTCCTGACACCGTGACGAGACCGTCGGCAATCAGTTTGGCGGCGTGTGTGCGAGAACGCGCAAGACCGCGAGCAGCGAGAGCTGCGTCGAGCCGCACGCTAGCCATTGCGCGAAAACGCGTCCTTGCCCTCGAGCTGCTGCTGCAGTTCGTCGTGAACCTGAGTAAACGCGGCAGCTCGAGTTTCGAGCGGTTGGTCTTCGATCAGGCTCAGTCGTGACATCAGTCCGTCTACCGGTGATTCATCGCTCATGCTCATGAATATAGCTCCGCTGGTACTTCAAGGGCGTAGATGGCGCTCCCCGAGTTCCAAATTGCTGCTGCGCCAGCGCGCAATCGGTCGATGGATGTTCCGGCCGCCGTCACGGTCAGCCGTTGCCCTTCAAGGCGCACCGTCGCCGTTCCTACCGTCGTCACCACGGCGGCGCCGTCGTGCGTGACGATCGTTTCTGGATAGGGCTCATGCAGCCCGCGCAGATCATCAATGATCATCGTCGGTCGCTCATCCGGGATACACGCCAGCACTTGCTTTGCTTGGTCAATGCCCGTCAGAACGAGAAGCGACGGGATGCCGGCGCGGTTCGCGCCGAGAATGTCGGTGTCGAGGCGGTCGCCAATCATCAGCGCTTCGCGTGACTCGTAACGAGCAAAGGCCTCCTCGAAGATGGCCACTTCTGGCTTGCCAGCGACGATCGGCAGACGCCCAACGGCGGAATGCACAGCTGACACGAGAGTGCCGTTGCCGGGCGCTGTTCCGCGAGCCTGGGGAATCGTCCAGTCGGTGTTGGTGGCAATCCAGGGGATGCCGGAGTCGCCACCCTTGAGGGCGAACGATGCTTCTGCGAGATCTTTCCACCCCACATGCGGAGCGAAGCCTTGCACGACGGCCGCCGGTGAATCATCAGCCGACCGGGTGACCACGAAGCCTGACTTTTCAAGTTCGTTCGTCAGCCCGTCGCCGCCTACAACCATGATGGTCGAACCGGCAGGAACGATATCACGCAGCAGTCCCATGGCCGCTTGCGGTGAGGTCACCACATCGCGCGGTTCCACGGTCAGCCCGAGTTCGCTCAAGTGCTCAGCAACGGATGCGTCGGTGCGCGACGCATTGTTCGTAATGTAGGCAACTTGCGGGCCATCGATCGCGTTCACGCTCTCGACGGCATACGGAATCGCGTCCGGTCCGCGATAGATCACTCCATCAAGGTCCGCGAGCACCAGCGCGACGCCCGACAGTGGTGTCTTAGTTGACACGCTCGTCGTTTTCGTCGTCGTTCCCGTCAGTTTCATTAGCGACTTCCAGAGGCCCATTTGCATCCTCAACTTCTACTGCGGTGTCGTCGGATGCCTCGAATTCGAGCTCTTCTTCAATGACTTCGATGGTGGCGTCTTCGTCGTCGCCGAGCGCCGCTTCTGCGACATCCGCGCGAGCAAACCAGATGGCCGCTTCATCGTCACGGCCGAGCTCTTCGAGCACGGTGCCATAGGCGCCGAACAGGGCAGGGCTGTAGGTGAAGGCCTTATCGGGGTCGAGCTGCGGAATCTGCAACTCAACGAGCGCTTCTTCTGTATGGCCGAGGTCGAGGCGTGCTCCCGACATGGCAATAGCAAGCTCAGCCTGGACTGCCGACGACAGCGTGCTGCGCTTCACCGAGCGACCAAGCTCGAGGGCCCGTTCCGGGCGCTCGAGTCCGCGCTCGCTATCGACCATCATCGGCAACTGGTCGTCACGACCAGTGATGCGACGGTACGTACGCAATTCGCGCAACGCCAAAGCGTAGTCGCCGGTGGCATAGGCGGTGATGGCGAGAGTCTCGCGCACAACTCCGATGCGGCCTGCACGGCGCGCCGCAGAAATCGCATGCTGATGAGCAAGTTCAGGGTCATCCTCGATGAGGCGCGACACCATTACAAGGTGAAGGGCGACACCCTCGGCGTTCTCTTTACTGAGGGTCTTGAGTTCGTTCGAAGCAACCCGGTCAAGCATTTTAGGCGTAACGCCCTCCGGAATCTCGGGAGCCTGGTGGTAGGCCCGAACCGAGCGGATGCCGAAGGGATCGCGATCCTCTTCAAGCTCACGTGCGCTGGCATCGCGGTCTCCGCGTGCGGGCGCTCCGCCCTTGGTCCAGAGTCGTTTTTCGTCGGGGCCACCGCGGCGATCGGATCCGCGGTCGGGACGTCCGCCGCGCTCGGGGCGCCCTGAGCCATCGGAACGGAACGGGCGTGCCGGCCGGTCTCCCCTGTCGGGACGATCGCCGGAGCGTGGTGGACGGCTATCGCGGTCCCCTGAACGTGGTGGACGCGAGTCACGGTCACCGGAGCGTGGCGGGCGCGAATCACCATCGCCGGAGCGCTGCGGGCGACCATCGCGGTCACCGGCGGCATCGCGGCGTGGACGGCGGTCGTCACCCTCAGGCTTGTTGCGCCAAGGGCGGTCGGAGCCGGATGCTGGCTTTCCGCGTGCGGGTCCACCAGCGGCGTTGTCGCGGCGTGGTCTTCCATCGCTTGGTCGTCCCTCACCCGGACGTCCACCTGTGGGGCGTCCTCCAGATCGGGGCGCGCCAGAGCGGTTCCCGTGGGGTCGGCTGTCTTGCCGGCCGTCATTTTCTGAGGAATCGGTCATTCGTTGCTCCTGATTTTAGGGTGGGGACTTAACGCAAAATAGCCACCAGCTGTGTCTATGAAACACAGTGGTGGCTATTTTACAATTGAAGTCCGGCGGTGTCCTACTCTCCCACAAGGTCCCCCTTGCAGTACCATCGGCGCAGAGAGTCTTAGCTTCCGGGTTCGGAATGTAACCGGGCGTTTCCCTCT
>NZ_JADYWW010000002.1 GCF_015864575.1 Salinibacterium sp. SWN248
CGACCCAAACCTAAAAGATTTCGGAGGATGGTGGCCCCCACTTGAGGCCGGAAACCTAGCAGCAGAACTGCCCGGGACTTCCGCACCTTTGGGGTGACAAGAGGAAACATTACGTGCATTTTGCCCCCCTCGCCAACACCGCCCACATCCCGGGCGCGTCGCACCGTTGCACCCCCCCGAAACATGGGGATGTGCACCACTCACCAACCTCGTTCGCCGCGCCCTGATGCACAGGCCCTCGCCACATCCGACTCTCTCCACCTTTTTCTCGAGCCGCACCCTCGAGACGTGTGCGTACGCAAAGATGGTTTCGTGCCCAGTTTCACCACACGAGCCGCACGGCTCGACGACGCCAAAGAGCTCGCCGGCGTGCATACGCAGTCCTGGAAAGAGACCTACACCGGATTGTTTCCTGAACAAGCATGGAGCGATGAAGCGCGGCAGCGACGCGAGGCGATGTGGAACGAGCTTCTCACCGACGCGAACACGACAACCGTGGTGGCTGAAGTTCGCTCCCACATCATCGGATTTGCTCAGGCGCACCATAATCGCGATGAACCCGATCTGCCTTCCGAAGAGCTCGCCATGATCTACGTCCTAGCGAATGCTCACGGCACGGGTGCCGGCCAAGCGTTGATCGATGCAGTGCTGGGGGGCGCAGCCGCAAGCGTCTGGGTGCTTGAACAGAATCCGCGCGCTCGCGCCTTTTATGCCAGAAACCGCTTCATGTACGACGGCACCGTTCGCGAAATGGATTTCAATCCGAACATCCGCGAACTCCGACTCGCTCGTTCATAGCGAAGACACTCCCCCGCGGACCTCGTGGCGACTAGACGCAACACGCCAATAATCATATTATTGGACAATCACAGGGTGTAGAGCTGCATTCGCGGCCCCACCGCTGCTTCAACGCAAGGGACTGCAATGACTTGGATGGTAACGGGCGGCGCCGGCTATATCGGCGCCCACGTAGCTCGCGCGCTACTGAATTCCGGAATGAAAACAGTGATCGTTGATGACCTCTCCAGTGGGTTCACGCGATTCATTCCGCAGGACGCCGTATTCGTGCAGGCCGACATCCGAAACAAGAATGCACTCATCGAAACGATGGCTGCCCACGACGTAACCGGCGTCATCCACGTTGCTGGCTACAAGTACGCCGGCGTCTCCGTGCAGCGGCCGCTCCACACGTACGCACAGAATGTCACCGGCACACTCGCATTGCTCGAAGCAATGCAGGAATCGAAGATCGACCAAATCGTGTTCTCCTCGAGTGCCGCCGTGTACGGGACACCGGATGTCGATCTGGTGACCGAAGACACCGCGAAAGATCCCCTCTCCCCCTACGGAGAATCAAAATTGATCGGCGAATGGCTATTGCGCGACGAAGCCGTTGCCACTGGACTGCGGCACACCTCGCTTCGCTACTTCAACGTCGTCGGTTCCGGCGACCCCGTTGTCTACGATACGAGCCCCCATAATCTGTTCCCCCTTGTCTTCGAAGCACTCGTCGCCGGAAAAACACCGCGGATCAACGGCACCGACTACCCCACGCCCGACGGCACCAACGTGCGCGACTACGTACACGTTGCCGACATCGCCGCCGCCCACGTCGCTGCCGCCCGCCGGCTTGACGCTCATGAAGAAATCGAGCCTGCCTACAACCTCGGCAGCGGAAACGGACTCTCCGTCGCAGAGATCATGACCGCTATCTCGACCGTCACCGGAATCGACTTCACCCCGGAGATCGCACCGCGTCGGCCCGGCGACCCGCCCCGCATCGTTGCTAATGGTGACCTTGCCGCCCGCGACCTCGACTGGAAAATGCGGCACACCGCAGAAGAAATGGTTCGAAGCGCTTGGGATGCTCGCCTTCGCGCCGACAATGACAGCGCTACCCAGGGAAGTGCAGAATGACTTCGAAGATCATCAAACGACCGACAACTCTCGCCGATGGTCGCGAGCTCATCTACTTCGATGACGCCGACACCACGTTGGGCGAGGAGCGATCGGTCGACAGCCGGGTGCTCGACCCTCGACCGGCTACCGCGACGATGCGACAAGACATCCTCACGGGAGAATGGGTCTCCGTGGCCGCGGCCCGACAGAATCGAGTCTTCCTCCCGCCCGCAGATCAAGACCCGCTGGCGCCACAAACTCCCCAGAATCCGTCAGAGGTTCCCGCACTCTACGACGTAGCGGTCTTTGAAAACCGTTCGCCATCATTCGGGCCAGACCTCGCCGGAAGCGACAACAGCCCGACCGGGCTCGACGACCTTGCCGACCTCGACCTCGGCCGCACCCGCAGCTCCATCGGGCGTTGTGAAGTGGTGTGCTTCAGCCCCGACCACGAAGGATCGTTCGGCACTCAAACCCCGAGCCGTGCTCGCACCGTGATTGAAGCGTGGGCGGATCGGACCGAGGCGCTCTCGGCGCTCGACGGCGTGCAGCAGGTTTTCCCCTTCGAGAACCGCGGAGAAGCGATCGGCGTGACACTGCTTCACCCACACGGGCAGATCTACTCGTACCCGTACATCACACCCAAAACACAGCGCACTCTGGATGCGATTGATCGCACCAGCCCCGACATGTTTCAGCGCATCCTCGACTTCGAACGCGCGGGCGACCGCGTCGTGCTGAGCGGAGAGCATTGGACCGCTTTCGTGCCGTTTGCGGCACGCTGGCCCATCGAAGTGCACATGCTGCCGCACCGCCAGATTCCTGACTTCGCTGCAACATCCACTGAAGAACGCGACGAACTCTCCACGATGTATCTGAAACTGCTCCGGGGAATCGATGCGATCTATGACACCCCTACGCCCTACATCGCGGCGTGGCATCAGGCACCCGTGAACCGTGCGCGCGATACCTTCCGCCTGCACCTCCAACTGACCTCGCCTCGTCGCGCGGCAGACAAATTGAAGTACCTTGCCGGATCCGAATCGGCGATGGGCGCCTGGATCGCTGACGTCACTCCAGAAGCCGCAGCCGAGAACATCCGAAAGGCAATCGAACAAGCATGAGCGACACAGTGCAGCAGCTACGCAGACAATTCAGTGAATCAACCGGACACAATCCGGATGGCGTCTGGTCAGCACCGGGCCGCGTCAACCTCATCGGCGAACACACCGACTACAACGAAGGCTTTGTGCTGCCGTTCGCTATCGATCGCCGCACCCGCGCTGCCGTTGGGCTGCGCGCCGACGGCGTCATCCGCGTCACCAGCACGTTCGATGCCACGTCAGTTGAGGTTCCGCTTTCTGGACTCGACGCAGCGCGTTCCGCGGGAGAAATCGTCGGCTGGAGCGCGTATCCACTCGGCGTCGCGTGGGCCCTCGGCCAGCACGGCGCAGACCTGAACGGTGTGCCGGGCGTCGATATCCTCATCGACTCCACCGTGCCCGTCGGCGCAGGCCTGTCGTCGTCGGCCGCAATTGAAAGCTCCGTAGCCTTAGCCCTCAACGACCTGTGGAAGCTCAGATTCTCGCGCGAGCAACTGGCGAAGGTAGGGCAGCTCGCCGAAAACGAAGTCGTCGGTGCCCCCACCGGAATCATGGACCAGTCTGCGTCTCTCTTGGGCGCTACAGATTCAGCAGTGTTTCTCGACTGCCGCTCCCTTGATGTCGAGGTCGTACCGCTCGGACTTGCTCCAGCGGAATTGAGCATTCTCGTGATGGACACACGCGTCTCGCACTCTCACGCCACCGGCGGCTACTCCGAACGCCGTGCATCCTGCGAAGCTGGCGCTGCCGCCCTGGGCGCTTCGTCGTTGCGCGACGTGAGCGTCGCCGATCTGGAACGCGCTCAAGAAATTCTTGACGATGTGACGTTCCGCCGAGTCCGTCACGTGGTCACCGAAAATCAGCGCGTGCTGGACACCGTTCGCGCCCTCAATGAAGAAGGCCCGCTCGCCATCGGTGCGCTGCTTGATGCCTCGCACGTGTCGATGCGCGACGACTTCGAAATCTCCATCCCCGAACTCGATCTTGCCGTCGAAACAGCGCGCGAACACGGCGCGATCGGTGCGCGGATGACCGGAGGAGGCTTCGGCGGCGCAGCAATCGCTCTCGTTCCGCACGCCCGAGTGTCAGAAGTCGAAGTCGCGGTGAAGGAAGCCTTTGCAGCCCGCGGATTCACCGAACCCATGACATTTACCGTGACTCCCTCACAGGGAGCAGAACGGAACGATGCCAACTAGGCAGAGTTTCTGAAACTCACAACGCGACAACGACCGGTGGTGGAGATGGGGGGAATTGAACCCCCGTCCACTGCTGTAATTCTGTGCCTTCTACGGGTGTATCTTGTGCAGACGTTCTACTCGGCTTTGATCTTTGCCACAAGCACCTAGATCAACAAGCCCAGCCAGAGTGCAAGTCCCACGTAGCCCTCAGGCGTAACTACGCAGCAATCTCTCTAAATTGCGCCAGAATCCGGGTAGAGAGCATTCCCGGTCTGACGGACTTCTTTAGTGCGCTCGCTTAGGCAGCGAGGGCGAAGTCAGTGCGCTTTGAATTGGCACTTATAGTTTGCAGTCATCGTTAACGAGATAAGGCTGCATTCTCGACCCGCTTCTCACAGTTTTGCAGGCAATGTCGAAACCGATCATCCCCCTGTGTGGGTCGTTGTCGCGCTGTGGAGTTATCAATTGCTACCTAATGAACAGGTAGCCCTCTAGTGTAGGTCGGATTCGGCGCAGTAGCCAGCCCTGTACCCAGGCAGCGAACGCTGCCAGCGAACGCAACGCCCGCTTCCAGTATCGGCGAAGTAGATTTGGTTCATGACCGATACAACTCAAGCCTCACCCGCCAAAATCACTATGTTTGGCGCAGACTGGTGCCGCGACTGCGTGCGCTCCGAAGCACTCCTCAACTCGTTGAACATTGACTGGGAAAAAGTCGATGTAGAGAAAGATCCCACGGCAGCAGATCGCGCCCACGCCATCAGCGGCCGCCTCAACATTCCTGTCGTGCACTTCACTGACGGAACCTTCCAAGTGGAGCCCAGCGACAAGGAGCTGAAGGCCAAGCTCGAAGAACTCGGCGCCATCT
This sequence comes from Salinibacterium sp. SWN248, assembly GCF_015864575.1. Classification (GTDB taxonomy): domain Bacteria; phylum Actinomycetota; class Actinomycetes; order Actinomycetales; family Microbacteriaceae; genus Rhodoglobus. Next base: position 5,049 of record NZ_JADYWW010000002.1, read on the forward strand.
AACAATGTCCCTCGTCATCACTGTTCGAGGCGAGCATGAATCGTGGCACCCTGCCGAACGCGGCATCGTGCATCTGGCGGTATCGATAGACGGTCCCGACCGGAGTGAGGTCTTCGATGCTGCACTGCAGTCGTCGAGTCGGGTGCATGCCCTCCTCGCCAAGCTCGCCTCGAACGATGGTGCAATTACGCGGTGGTCATCTGACACCGTGCGCGTCACCTCCCAACGGCCGTGGAACAACGCCGGCCAACAACTGCCGCTCGTGCACTCCGCCGCGATCGACTACATCGCGCGGTTCAAGGACTTTGACGCGCTCGCACTCTTCATCGAATACGTCAGTGCGGTCGACAACACTGCGGTGAAGTATGTCGAGTGGGAACTCACCGAAGAATCCACTCGCGCCGCACACGCACACACCCGACGCCTCGCCGTTACGGATGCCCTCACCAAGGCACACGAGTACGCAGCGAGTGTGGGGCTCACCGAGGTAACCGCTCTCGCGATTGCCGATCCAGGGATGCTCGACCACGTCGGCCCCGCAGGCGATCACGATCCTTTTGCCGGCGCTGCGGCCATGCGGATGTCAGGTGCGCCCTCGGACGGCGCCCAGCTGACGCTCAACCCCGAGAAGATCGCGATCTCGGCACGCGTCGAGGCGCGGTTCAGCGCACGCTAACGAGCGCGGAAACGAGTACAGAGACGAGTACGGAAACGAAGTTCCGCTACTCCCCCATGTTTTTGCGGGCCGAAATTGCCCGGTCTGATTCGCGCTTATCCTGGCGCTCACGCAACGTCTGACGCTTGTCATACTCGCGCTTACCCTTGGCCACTGCGAGCTCAACTTTGGCGCGGCCATCCAAGAAGTAGATCGACAGCGGAACGAGCGTGTAGCCGCCCTGCTTGATCTTGTTGTGAATCTTCAGGATCTGCTCTTTATGCAGCAACATTTTGCGCTTGCGACGCGGAGGATGATTGTTCCAGGACCCTTGGAAGAACTCAGGAATATGCACGGCATCCAACCAAGCCTCAGCATGGTCGTCGATGTAGCCGTAGCCATCGATCAGACTGGCTCGCCCTAACCGCAGAGACTTGACCTCAGTACCCGACAGCACAAGACCAGCCTCAAAGGTGTCTTCAATGCTGTAGTCGTGGCGCGCCTTACGGTTGCTGGCAACAACCTTTCGGTCACCTTCCTTGGGCATGGTTCACTTCTCTCTTCGATACGTTGGATGCTGCAATGCTACGGCGGATGCCGACAGTGCAGCAGACGAGTTTAGCGCGAGAGTGGCCCGGCGACTACACCTTGAGATAACGACTGATCGCGACGCCGGCGGATACCGCAGCAAGCGCGGCGCCGGAGACGATGAGAATGGGCACGACGAGCAGCGCCTCTTCCATTCCGAGCAGGCTTGTATTGAGGGGAAGCGTTGACGCCAGATAGCCGCGAACGAAGAACTGCACGATCGCGACAATCGCACCGCCTGCGAGGACTGACCCGATCAATGAGGCGAAAACACCCTCAAGGATGAATGGCGTCTGGATGAATCTGTTAGACGCACCCACGAGTCTCATAATGCCGAGCTCTCGCCGTCGAGAGAACGCGCTCAGCCGGATGGTCGTGGCAATCAGCAGCACCGCAGCGACCAGCATCAGACCAGCGACCCCAATCGCGGTATAACTAGCGGCATTCAGAATGGCAAAAATCGGTTCCAGATAGGCCCGCTGATCTTCGACACTCTCAACTCCCGCAAGCCCAGACAGACTCTCGATGAGTACATCCGCCTGCTCGGGATCGACGAGGTTCACCCGGAAGCTCTCGTTCAACGACTCCGGGGTAATGATGCCCTCAAACGTCGTGTCAGCGAACTGTTCCTTGAAGTTTTCGTAGGCCTGCTCGTGCGTCTCGAACTCGACCTCGTTGATGTACGGCGCGAGAGTCGGCGAATCGAGCTGTTGCTGCACCGACGCGATCTGATCTTCAGTCGCCTCAGCCAGGGTGCAATTGCCGGTCGTATCGATCTCGGTGCACATGTAGACCGCCACTTGCGCACGGTCGTACCAGTAGCCCTTCATCTGCCCGATTTGCATCTGCAGAAGAATGGATGCGCCCACGAACGTGAGCGAGATAAAGGTCACCAGAACGACGGAGACCACCATCGAGAGGTTGCGGCGCAGTCCGCTGCCGACCTCTCCTAAGATCAGTCCGAGCCTCATGCGTCGAGCCCCTCGCCCTGAGATGACGGCGAGGTCATGGGGCGCGCCGGAGACTGGGTAGCAGTCGGCGCGGCCGACGCAGGCTTGCTTGCCCCCGGATGCGGAATACGCCCCTGAGTGGGAACAGTCTGGGTTTGGTATCCACCCTGAAGCTCGTCGCGCACAATCTGTCCACCGATAAGTTCAATCACTCGGCGCTTCATCTGGTCGACGATGCCGGCGTCGTGGGTAGCCATCAGCACGGTCGTGCCGCCAAGGTTGATGCGCTCGAGGAGCGTCATGATTCCCGCAGCAGTAGCGGGGTCAAGGTTTCCGGTCGGCTCATCCGCAAGCATGATGGCTGGCTTGTTCACCACAGCGCGAGCGATCGCCACACGCTGCTGCTCACCACCCGAAAGTTCGTGAGGAAAACGATTCGATTTGCCGGCGAGACCGACCATCTTGAGAGCATCCGGAACAGCCTCTTGGATGAAACCCCGGCTCTTGCCGATGACCTGTAGCGTGAACGCCACATTGTCGAAGACCGTCTTGTTGGGCAGCAGGCGGAAGTCTTGGAACACCACACCAAGGTTGCGACGGAAATAGGGCACCTTGCGGCTCGACAGCGTATTCAGGTGCTGACCGAGCACGTGGATGGAACCCTTTGTGGGGTTCTCCTCTTTGAGGATCAGCCGCAAAAAGCTCGACTTGCCCGAGCCGGATGCGCCGACCAAGAACACGAACTCACCCTTGAGGATCTCAAGGTCAACAGAGTTCAGCGCCGGTCGTGTCGTGCCCGGATACGACTTCGAAACAGAATCAAAACGAATCATTTGGAGCCAGCCTAAGGAGCCGTGCCCGAGAACTCGGCAGCGACGCACCGCTGGCACGTACTCACAGGGTGGCCCAGTTCAGGGCACACCGGCACCGGAGGACGGAACAGTGGCGCCCCGGGTAGACCGGGCGGTCGTGGTTATTCGATGGTGCGCTTGCGCCACTTGATTCCGGCCGAGATGAAACCGTCAAGGTCACCGTCGAACACATTCGAAGGATTGTTGACCTCAAACTCCGTGCGGAGGTCTTTCACCATTTGATAGGGCGCCAAAACGTAGCTGCGCATCTGATCGCCCCAGCTCGCCGTAATGACACCCGCGATTTCCTTCTTGGTGGCCGCTTCTTGCTCACGCTGCAGCAGCAACAGCCGCGACTGCAACACCCGCATTGCGGCAGCACGGTTCTGAATCTGGCTCTTCTCGTTCTGACAACTCACCACAATTCCCGTGGGCAAGTGAGTGATGCGCACCGCGGAGTCCGTCGTGTTAACCGACTGGCCGCCGGGGCCGGAAGACCGGAAGACATCGACACGGATGTCGTTCTCGGGAACTTCGACAACATCCGTCGTCTCGATAAGGGGAACAACTTCGACCGCGGCAAAACTCGTCTGGCGCTTGCCTGCTGAGTTGAATGGGCTCATGCGAACGAGACGGTGCGTACCAGCCTCGACACTGAGCGTTCCGAAAGCGAAGGGAGCGTCGACCTCGAACGTGGCCGACTTGATGCCGGCTTCTTCGGCATAGCTCGTGTCGAGCACGCGTGTGGGATACGAGTGCTGCTCGGCGTACCGCAGGTACATGCGCAACAGCATTTCGGCGAAATCGGCGGCGTCGACGCCACCGGCTCCCGCGCGAATGGTGATGACAGCGGGTCGCTGATCAAACTCACCGTTGAGAAGGGTTTGCACCTCAAGGTCGCCCAAAGTCTTCTTGATGCCCCTGAGTTCGGTGCGAGCATCCGCCGCTGCCTGATCGTCACTCTCCTCGTTGGCCAACTCGACCATGATCTCGAGATCGTCAAGGCGACTCGAAATGGAATTGATCTTGGCCAGCTCGGCCTGACGGTGGCTCAGGTCACTCGTGACCTTTTGCGCCTTATCGGTGTCATCCCACAGATCGGGGGCACCAGCCGCCTCACTCAATCGTGCGATCTCCGACGTGAGCCGGTCGGTGTCGACCACCTGGCGAATGTCCGCAAAGGTGGAGCGCAGCGCCGCGATGTCGTCAGAAAAGTCCAGTTCATCCATGTCACCAACCAGACTACCCGCGAACCCCACGCGACACCTGTTGGCCGAGTACCCGTTCGCGCGCACCCTCTGGCCCGCACGACATATTATGGACGGCGATGAGCACAACAGGACAACCCTTCAGCTGGCGCTCGATCGGGCTTCCCGTTCTCTTGCCGACACTGCTTTTTTCGATCGGTGAAGGCGCGATCATCCCGCTGATTCCGATCGCTGCCGACAGCCTCGGCGCGACCCTCGCGATAGCTGGCCTTGTTGCTGCCGTGCTGACGATCGGCGAACTATTCGGCAACATCCCGAGCGGATGGCTCATCTCCCGTGTTGGCGAACGCCCGGCCATGATCGGCGCGAGTGCACTCTCCATCATCGGAGTAGTGATCGCGATTCTCGCCCCCAACCCCGTCGCACTCGGATTCGGTGTGCTGCTGCTCGGCCTTGCCGCCGCCGTGTTTGCCTTGGCGCGACATGCTTTTCTCACGAGCTTCGTTCCCGTTGCCTATCGCGCCCGCGCACTCTCTACACTCGGCGGAACCTTCAGGCTCGGCGTCTTCATCGGACCGTTCATCTCGGCCGGGGTCATTCACCTCACCGGTACCGTGACTGCTGCCTTCTGGATTCATGTTGTGGCAGCACTAGCCGCCGCCGCGGTGCTCCTTCTCCTTCCCGACCCTGCAACGACCTTCGGCGCGGTACACACTTCCCGCGTCAACAACCGCACGCTGCGTGACGGTGAAGCGCTTGTAGAGCAGGAATCGCACGGGCTTTTCGCTACCGTGCGTCGCAATCGTGCGCTGCTCTCACGCCTCGGCCTCGGTGCCGCCGTCATCGGAGCAATGCGAGCCAGTCGTCAGGTGATCTTGCCGCTGTGGGCCGTCAGCATCGGGCTCGCCGACACCAATACCGCCATCATCATCGGCGTCGCCGGTGCTGTCGACTTCGCTCTCTTCTACACGGGCGGCCAGATCATGGACCGCTTCGGCCGACTCTGGACCGCCGTGCCATCCCTCGTCGGCCTCGGCATCGGCCACCTTGTGCTTTCCTTCACCCACGACTCAGCGCAGAACGTGGGTTGGTTCATCTTCGCCGCCATGTTCCTGTCGCTCGCGAACGGTCTGGGAAGCGGCATCCTGATGACCCTCGGTGCCGACCTTGCTCCGCAAGCCAACCCCGCCCCGTTTCTCGGAGCCTGGCGCTTCACCGGCGGCGTCGGACAGGCATCCTCTCCCCTGCTCATCGCGGGGATTACGGCCGTGGCCTCCATCTCTTTCGCTGCGGGGGCTGTCGGAATACTCGGTCTCATCGGCGCCGGAATCATGGTGCGGTACGTGCCGCGCTACATCACGAAACCGCAGCGCTAGGCACCGAGATCTAGCCGTGGCCGGCCGGTCTTCTCCGGCGAGCCCGGAGCCCTAGACTGGCGAAATGATCCCGACCAGCAACCTGATTGCCTTCGTGCTGATCGCGTTGCCGATCATCCTGATTCCGGGACCGAGTGTGCTGTTTTTGATCGGCCGCTCGCTTTCCTTGGGAAAGCTTGGCGGCATCATCAGCTCGCTGGGAAATGCCACCGGCGGCGTCACTCTCGTCTTCGCCGTAGCCTTTGGCGTCGGCACGATCATCGCGCAATCCGTTATTGCGTTCACCATTGTGAAATACCTGGGCGCCGCCTACCTGATTTACCTCGGTGTTCAAGCGATTCGTCACCGCAACGCTCACACGACAACGGATGACGCAGCTCCCCGCCCACAATCACGCTGGCGCATCTTCGGCCAGGGTTTCATTGTCGGCATCACGAATCCCAAAGCGACCGTGTTTTTCGTTGCCGTTCTGCCGCAGTTCGTGAGCTTCGGAGCCGGCAATGTGCAACTGCAATTGCTCGTTTTGGGGCTGCTGTTTATGGCAATAGCCGTGGTGACAGACACGTCGTGGGCGATCGCTGCCGGTTTCGCGCGCGACTGGTTCGCGCGCTCACCGCAGAGAATCACCACCCTCAGCGCAACCGGTGGGGTGGCGTTGATCGCGCTGGGAGTGGGATCTCTATTTATCCCGCACGCTAAGCAATAGCGGCAATAACATCCGGAATCGGGGTCGACCCATCAGTGAACTCGATGGTCTGACCGATGGTGTTGTCGGCATCAATCACTTCCGCGAGAACGCGGGCCACGTTGTCGCGACTCGTGTGCTCGTCGGTGGCGTCATCGCCGATACCGATCATGCCGGAGGCGGCTTCACTCGAGAGTGAACCCGGGCCGACGATGGTGTACTCAAGGGGGCCGGTGCGGAGATGTTCATCGGCAGCAGCCTTTGCTTCTGCATACGCGAAGAAAGCGTTGTCTTCGGGAACACCGTGGTCAAAACCGGCACCCTTGTACGAGACCATGACGTAGCGCTTGACGCCCGCATGGGCAGCAGCGTCCATGGTGCGGATGGCCGCGTCACGGTCAACCGAATAGGTGCGTTCGGGGCTTCCCCCACCAGCACCCGCCGAGAACACGACGACATCGTGTCCCGTAAAGATTTCAGAGAGCTCTTCGGCACTGAGTGCCTCAACGTCTGCGATGACAGGCATAGCGCCCGTGGCGCTGATGTCAGCCTCCTGCTCAGGCTTGCGGACCAGCGAGTGCACGTGGTGACCGCGAGAGGTGAGAAGCTCGGCCAGACTCAGGGCAATCTTGCCGTGGCCTCCGACGATAGCGATTCGTTTCATGGCTAACTCCTTTGCTTCGGTGATGCGCCTGCGAGAAGCGCACCACCCACGCTACGGATCGAAACTCCCTGTTCGCTGGATGGAGTGTGATCGCGGGCTGGAGGATTGCGGTGTGCTGGTGACGGGTTTTCAGAGAACGCTACGAAAAGACAGAGCGAGCGTTAGCCGTAACTTCGATACGCAGGCCCTCCGGGACCAAGAGGGAGACGAACGGTGGCTTCCAATAGGCAGAAAGCGAGACCGTCGCGCTGGAATTATCGACGCTCGTCGCTTGCTCGATAGTGAGCCCGTCGAACTCTGTGGTCGGGGCGGCAGCGACATACTCCCCCACCGCGTCCGCGACCTTGGTGGGCGTCAATTGCGGGCGAAAGCCCTGGGGCGTTCGCAACACATCGTCGAGATCGTAGGATTCTGCTCCGACGAGAGCAGCTCCATCCGCCAGTGTGAAGAGTCGTTTGCGTTCCAGATAGAGCGAGGTTGCCGCGACCACTAGAAAGATGAGCACGAGCGAGAGGAAGCCATAGAAGATGGTGAGCAGGAGTGCAGAACCATCGTCGTCACGTAGCCGTAGCCGTAGCCGTAGCCGTAGCGAAGGGTTCACTAGCGCGACCCCGCAAACTGAGAAACCTGCTGCGTTGCGGCCGCATCGAGCGGCACCTCTAGAGGAAATGAGCCGCTCAGCACCGGCGGCGCCAGCGGGAGCGGCACGGCAATAGCCACCTGCACGGTGACGAAGCTGTGGCGGGACAGACAATCGCTGGGATCGGGTGCGCACGAGATCGTGACCGCCGCGCTTGCGGCATCCACGTTGTGATTGTCGAGGGCGAACTCGACCGCGCGCGATGCCGCTGCGTTCGCCTCACTGAGAGTGTCAGCCTGAACGAACACGCGCGCCGCCTGGCGGGCAGCCCCCTCAGCAGCAAGAGCTCCGGACTGAATCGCGGACATCGTGAGCACCAGATACACGAGCGGAATGAGCATCACCATGCCGACCGTAATGAACTCTAGGGATGACGAACCCCGTTCATCAGCGAACCTGCTCGATTGCCGCATGGGCCGACACCTCCAAGCCATCGCTAATACCGATAAGGCCAAAGAGCGGCAGCGGTGCCCGCACGGTGATGAGCACGGCGGGTTGCCCGAGGTGGGACGTGGTGCTTGCGCTCACATCCGACGCATAGCCGGGCGACAGCGCCGTAGCGATGAGGTCACGAGTGCGAGTGACGCCATCGCCCAATGAGGTGTCGGCAAGGGAGGCGTAGCGCGCGCCCTCAGCCGCGGCATCCAACACCGTATTGCGGATATGCAACGCAAGAGCCAGCTGGATGACACTGAGCGTCAACACCGTCAACAGAGCCGAAACGAGAACGAACTCCACCACGGCGGACCCGGATTCGTCAGCACCCAGCCGCCTGCCGCGTTCGCGCCAGCGCGCACGCATTAGAAACCGGTGACGCGATCGATAGCCTGTTCAAAAACCGAGCTGAGTGCTGGACCCGCAAGACCCCAAATGATGACCACAAGACCTGCGGTCATGAGAGTAATCAGCACCCAGCCCGGTACGTCTCCTCGCTCTGATGTGAGCGCTCGGGTGCCTCGGGAAAGCCCGCTCTTCAGTAGCAATTGAGATGATTTCACTCTGTAATCATTGAGCGAAACACAAATGTGCGTAAAGATTTTCCACAACGAGCGAGAGCAACTAACCTCAGACGACGCGGGGCGACTCCCCGAGCGGGCCGCTCCCCCGTTCGCTATTCTTCTGGCGCGTCTCGCTTTGCCTTCTCCCGCAACTCAGCTTGCAGCGCCTGTAACCGCTCCACCTCGTCTTCGACGATGGCGTCCGCCTGCGCGATGTTGTCAGGCGATACCAATCCGGTGTCCGCAAGAATCGCATCTTCGGTGACCTGCGAGATTCCGCCGCCAGACTGAGCGGCTTTCTTGCGGAGGCGATCGAGTGCCGCGCGAAGGGGGTGCACGGGTTCACGAAGCAGCGGTTCCTCGACCTCGAGACCATAGAACGTGCCAATCTGATCCACGAACTGAGCACGTTGGGCACGATCGTAGGCACGCCGCTCTCGACTGAATGCCGTCACCGTGGCTGCACACATCATGAGCATCACGACGCTGAAGGGCAATGCAGACAAAATTGCTGCCGTTTGCAAAGTCTGCAGCCCACCCGTGACCAACAGTGCGATAGCCAAGAACGACGCCAGTAGTGCGAAGAAGACACGGATGCGCTTGAGCGGTTCAGCGGAGCCACCGGTGGCGATCATCGACATCACGAGGGCACCGGAATCGGCTGAGGTGACGAAGAAGATTCCGATCAGCAGGATGGCTCCGAACGTGAGAGCGGTGCCTGCCGGGAGACCGGCAAGCAGATCGAAGAGAGCGGAATCGGCATCCACCGATCCGTCGGCAGCAACGAGCCCGCCCTGACCGTAGAGCTCACGGTAGATCGCGTTGCCGCCAAGAACACTGAACCAGAGGAACGTGAGCACGGTGGGAACGAGCATGACGCCGCCCACGAACTCGCGCACAGTGCGGCCCTTGGAGACACGCGCAATAAAGACACCGACGAACGGTGCCCACGACATCCACCAGCCCCAGTAGAAGGTGGTCCAGCCAGCCTGCCACTGTTCGCCAGCATCGCCCTGATAGGCACTGACGTTGAAAGCGAGGCCGATGAAGCCTTGGAGATAGTTACCCATCGACTGCACGAACTCACGGAACAGGAATGCGGTCGGACCCACGATGAGAAGGAACACAAGGAGCACAGCGGCCAACAGAAGGTTGGTGGTCGACAGCCACTTCATACCGCGGCCGATACCGGACACCAGCGACAGAATCGTGAAGGCAACGATCACTACGATCACGGCGATCTGAGTCGTGAGATTCGACTCGGCGATTCCCGTCTTTTCGAGACCGGCAGAAATCTGAAGAACACCGAGGCCGAGCGAGGTCGCAACACCGAATACCGTGCCGACGAGCGCGATGACGTCGATGAGGTTGCCCCAGCCACCGCGAACGCGCTTGCCGAGCAGCGGTTCAAGAGTCCAACGGATCGAGATGGGGCGACCGCGACGATGAATGGCGTACGCGAGCGCGAGGCCGACCACAACGTAGATAGCCCAGGCGTGCACACCCCAGTGCAGGAAGGTTTGACTCATGGCTTGTTGGGCGAGTTGGATCTCCGTGCCCGAAACTCCGGGGCGCGGGTTTGCGAAATGGCTGAGGGGCTCGGCGACGCCGTAGAAGACGAGACCGATTCCCATGCCCGCGGCGAAGAGGAAGGAGATCCACGCGATCATGGAGAACTCGGGTTCGTCGTCATCCTTGCCGAGCTTGATGTCGCCATAACGGCTGAACCCTAGGTACAGAGCGAAGGCCACAAAGAATGCCGCAATGAGCACGTAATACCAGCTGAACGAGTTGATGACGCTGGACTGCAGTGTGCTGAACACTGCATTCGCGAGGTTCGGAGCAATGATCGAGAACGCGGTAATCGCGATGATGAGCCCCGCTGCGGGCCAGAATACCCACGGAGCGAGCATGCGTGTAGCGGTCGGACGGTCCGGAACCTCGGGCTCTGCGGGGATGGTCGATTCTGCGGTCATGAGATCTCCGATCGCGTGGGGTCACTGCTCGACGGGCTACAAGCGTAGACATCGAGTTCTAGTAGCGTAATCGCAGTCTGCGATACATGGTTAGCGGGCGCAGCGTCGGCCGCGCCCATCGCTTTACTGTTCGGAGCCGAAGCGGTACCCGAGTTGCCAGCGAGCTGAATCAATGGTGTCGAGGATGGCGACGGTTTCGTCAAGCGAGTGCACCGGCGACTCAGTGAGACCCTGCGCTACAAAGCCGGCGAGCGCCGTGGCTTGGTAGCTGAGCCCGCGGTGGCCAACCACACCCGTCTCGTCTTTCCAGTGAATTGATTCGCCGTTGAAGCCGGGCTTCGAGAGCGTCAGTGAGGTTGGCGTGAAGAAGCCATTGCCCACCTGCAGCAGGGCGTCGGTGCCCGCAACGGATGCCGTGATCGGTGTGCGCGCGAGCAACGTGGTGTTGAGCTGGGCTTGAGCCGCGCCCTTGTAACTGAGAGTAAGTAGGGATTGAGCATCCACCCCACTCTCGATGAGCGAGCCGACATTGTGCACGGCAGAAGGTGCACCCAGAATCTGTGACGCGAAGGCGATCGGGTAAATGCCGAGGTCGAGCAGGGCTCCTCCCCCGCTATCGAGCGAGCGAACCCGGTGCCCCTGAGGAATGTGCTGACCGTGGTCGGCGGTGACGAGGTGAATATCGCCCAAGGTTCCGTCGGCAACAAGTTGGTTGATGATTGAGGTTTGGGGAAGGTAGCGAGTCCACATCGCTTCCATCGCGAACACCCCGGCGGCCCGGGCTGCGGCCACAATCTCGCGCGCTTCGGCACCGGTCATGGCGAACGGCTTCTCCACCAGAATGTGCTTGCCCGCGGCGATCGACTGCAGCGCTAGATCGCGGTGCACGTGCTGCTGCGCGGCGATGTAGATCACGTCAACGTCGGGGTTCGCCAGCAACTCGGCATAGTCACCGTAGGCCTTGTCGATACCCCAGGTGGTGGCGAATTCTTGGGCGCGATCTAGACTGCGGGATGCCACAGCCACAAACTTCTGGGCGGTGTGCGCTTGCACGGCCTGCGCGAACGTCGCGGCGATCCCACCGGGAGCCATGATGCCCCAGCGCAGAGCGGGTACGGAGTCGGCGGCAGGAATGATCGGGGCCGGGAACGTGGTGGGGAACACAAGCATCCTTCTCGTCGGGCAGGACTGCGGCGGCGCAGGCCCCGACCAGTCTAGGAGCCGCACCCAGCGACATCGCAGTACCCGTGGAAAACATGAGACATGATTCAGCTTTCAGGGTAGGTTGATCGAGACGGACCGCCACGTCACCGTGGCAGCCGTTAGCGTCGCGATATTCTCGCGGCGCGCAGTCCGTTCGGGACATTCGCGCAATGACGCTCGGAGCGAAGACCGGATTGCGACGTGCGGAGGTATTCCGAATGTCCACTGTTAAACGCCGGCTCACCATCCCGGCAGTACTCGCCTCTCTCGCCCTGGTCAGCGCCACGCTGGCAGGAGCGCCACTCGCGGCCCAAGCGATCACGTGCCCGCCCGGTTTCGAAACGCTGCCCGGGTGCAGCAACTCGTCCGACCCCGGCGGCTCGGCCGCCGTTCCGGGCACGTGGAGCACCGAAACGGTTGCGGGGATGAGCACTCGCATCTACACGCCATCCACTGCCGCCGAACTGCCGGCCGGACGCGCCCTCATGATCAGCCTCCACGGCTGCGCCCAGAAAGCGAGCGACTTCCAAGCGAACGCCAACTGGGTGGCCGCCGCCGAAGACTACGGAATGATCGTCGCCCTCCCGGATGCGCCCAACGGCGGCGTCGTGTTCGGATGCTGGGATTACTACGACTCCAATCACTCCCGAAGCAACCCGGCCCGGCACGACGACAACCTGCTGAACCTCGCCACGACCCTAACCGCGCGCGCCAGTCTGGGAATCGACTCCGATCAGGTTTATATCTCCGGGTTGTCATCCGGCGGCGGAGAAACCATGGTGATGGGATGCCTCGCGCCCGACGTCTTTGCGGGAATGGGCATCAATGCCGGCCCCACGGTGGGTACCACTTCTGGCCAGATCTCAAGTGTGGCCATCTCGAAATCGCAGGGCATGAACACCTGCTCCGGCTTCGGTAGTGCGAACTCTGCGGCCTTTTCGACCCAGCTCACCTCGGTCATTTATGGAAGCAACGACAGCACCGTATCGACGGGATACAACACCCTCAACGGCCAAATCATGGCCGGCATTTACGGGGCATCCAGCACGTCAACGTTTAGCTTGAGTGGTTTGGCCGGCAACAACACTGCTGGCTCGGGCATTCTTTATTCGGATGCCGCGGGGCCGCGGGTTTCGGTGATTCAGAACTCGAACCTTGGCCACAACTGGCCGGCAGGCGCAGGCACGGGAGGAACGTACATCAACGCGAACAGCCTTGACTACCCGGCGTACGTGACCGAGTTCTTCTTCGATAACAATCGTCGTGTTGACCGGACTGGTACGCCAGATCCGAACCCGACGCCCACGCCCACGCCAACACCGACACCGACGCCGACGTCTACTCCAACGCCGACGCCAGATCCTGTGACCTGCTTCACTGCCACCAACGCACAGCATGCCGCCGCCGGGCGCGCGTTCGCGTACGGGTTCAACCCGTACAACCCTTACTACGCGAAGGGATCACTGAGCTACCTCGGTCAGGGCGACGCGACGATCACGAGTCTCTCGCAGGTCTCTGCAACGAGTTGGGCCAAGACGGCGAGCTGCGGCTAACAGTCGGCACGGCACACTAGCGCTCTCGAAGGGCGTCTCCGGGACTCCTGCTGTTCCGGAGACGCTCGACAGTGGCACGCACTGTGAGAGGGAAAGGCTGACGGCGCAAGCCCACGTGCGCAGTTAACCTCCGAAGTGGGCGCCCAGAAGAGCCATCTCCGCCCGATCGGCCCGGGGCTACGACTGCTTCTGCTAGCGTCAGCCCTTTGTACTTGGGATTACCTTTCCTGCAGCTCCGCCACCCGACCAACCGGAGAACTATCGTGATTCCTCGCCCGAAAATCTTGCCCAGCATTACCGCTGTCGCCGTTGCGCTTGCCTTGACTTTCGCCGGCGCACTGCCAGCGAACGCCGCAACGTACGCCGTCTACGCTTGGGGCGGCATGCCAGATGCGTTCGCTTACGCGTCCGATGGCGGCACCGTGATCCTCGTTGCCGATGTCGTTGCTCCGGCAGGCAGGTCAATAGCGGTCAAACCTGGCGAATCGATCACGCTTGACCTCAACGGGTTTGACCTCACCATCAACAGTGACGTCCCTGACTCTCTGGCGGCGATTGAGGTTCCGAGCACCTCCACGCTCACCATCGTTTCCTCCGGCGGCGGAACGCTCACCGTAACCGGAGGTCTGCACGGTGCAGGCATCGGCGGCAACGATGGCAACGATGGCGGCTCCGTCATCGTTAACAGCGGCACAATCCTCGCAACCGGCAGCGCAGGCGGCGCAGGCATCGGCGGCGGCAACAACGGAACCGGCGGCACCACCACCATCAAAAGCGGCACCACCACCGCAACCGGCAGCGCAGGCGGCGCAGGCATCGGCGGCGGCAACAACGGAACCGGCGGCTCCACCACCATCACCGGTGGCACCATCACCGCGACCGGCGGCCAGAACGGCGGCGCTGGAATTGGCGGCGGCGGCGACAGCAACGGCGGCACTACTACCATTACGGGCGGCTCCATCACCGCGACCGGCGGGCAAGATGGCGGAGCCGGAATTGGCGGCGGCTACGACGCTGGCGCGCCGGGCACTCTAGACGTTCGGGGCACCCCGAATGCTGGTGCCGCACTCGACGGTGGCGGCTCATCAGCGTCCCCGATCGTCAACACGGTAACGCCGGCCGGTGTCGGCTACTCTGCTGCCACTTCCCTCATCGGCAACGGCGGAAACATCATCATTGGGTTCAATTACCTCGTCACCTTCGACGCCGACGGCGGCACCAGCACCCCCGCTGAGGCCATCACCGACGGCAGCACGATCACCGCACCGACAGATCCCACCCGCGACGGCTACACCTTCACCGGATGGACCGCCAACGGCTCCACCTACAACTTCACCACCCCCGTGACCAAACCAATCACACTCACCGCAACCTGGACCGAAGTGGCCGCCGTCACCCATCTCGTCACTTTCGACGCCGACGGCGGCACCAGCACCCCCGCCGAGACCATCACCGACGGCAGCACCATCGCCGCACCGACAGACCCCACCCGCGACGGCTACACCTTCACCGCATGGACCGCCAACGGCTCCACCTACAACTTCACCACCCCGGTGACCGAACCAATCACACTTACTGCCACCTGGGCCGAAGTGGCTGTGGTCACCGAAGAACCCGCGACCACCGGAGAGCTCGCAGCGACCGGCATCGACCTAATGCCCAGTTTGGGCGCCACAGCGCTACTGCTGCTGATGGGAATCGCTCTCGTTGCATTCCATCGCCGCGGCAACGCTCCTCAGCGGTAACGATGGCGCGGAGGCTCCAACCGTGAGAACCTCCGCACACCCCGATGCCTGAAAACACGGCCGCTGTGCATAACAAAAGTTAGCGAACTGGCCGCGCACCCGGCATGCTTAAGCGGTGACCGATAACAGTGCGCCCGCGATCCTCTCGCTTGAGCGCCTGCGGGCGTCTCTGGCAGACGCTGGATTGACCCTCGATCTCGACGGTGTTGTAACGCAACGCGAAGCTGCCGCAGCCGCCGTCCGCCAAATCGACGACTACATCCGCCCCCGCTTGGCTGACCTCGATGCGCCCCTGCTTGCAGTGGTCGGCGGGTCTACCGGTTCGGGCAAGTCGACAATCGTGAATGCGCTGCTCGGTGTTGCCACCACTCGCGCCGGCGTCATTCGCCCCACGACCCGGCAGCCGATTCTGGTGCACGCTCCCGTGGATGCGGGATGGTTCGCGAGCGATCGCGTCCTTCCCGGGCTGGCGCGCGTGCGCGGCCGCATCAGCGCCCCCGGAACGCCCGCGTCAAGCGCCGGTGATACACCTGAAGAGTCACGCATCGGTGAACTCATGCTTCTCGAGCACGAGAGCGTTCCCCGTTCGCTCGCGATCATCGACGCCCCGGATATTGACTCGGTTGCCGACGAAAACCGGGCGCTTGCCACCCAACTGCTGGCCGCCGCCGACCTGTGGCTGTTCGTCACGACCGCGAATCGCTACGCGGATGCCGTGCCGTGGCGCCTTCTCGAAAGCGCAGCCGCCCGCTCCATTACCGTCGGCATCGTGCTCAACCGGGTGCCGCCGGGCGCTCTCGACGAGATCCTTCCCGACCTTCAGTCGATGCTTTCGGAGCGCGGCCTCAGCGACGCTCCCGTCTTCTCCATCGAAGAACAGCGTCTTGACGACCTGGGGATGCTGCCCGCCAGCGCCGTCGAACAGCCGCGCGAGTGGCTCTCCGGCATCGCGGGCGACCGGGCCGAACGTTCGCGCATCGCCGCCCGCACGCTCAGCGGCGCCATTAGCGAGCTCGACCGCCAAGTGGTGGTGATTGCGGATGCTCGGCAGCAGCAACTCGACTGGCTCGACGCCGCGCACGTCGCCGCCGCTGCGCAGTACGACGCCGCGCTCGACGCGGTGGACGCCGCCACGCAGAACGGCGCCCTGATGCGCGGCGAAGTGCTGGCCCGCTGGCAAGACTTCGTCGGCACCTCCGACTTCTTCAGAAAAGTTGACTCGTGGTTCTCCGCGGCACGCGACCGCGCGACAGCGTGGATCACGGGCAAACCCAACCCCGTGGTTGAAGTCGAAACCCAGATCGAAACGGGACTGCAGACCGTGATCGTCGATCAGGCGGGGCGCGCTGCTGCGGCAGCGTGGGCCGGGCTCGAACGCAGCGTGGCCGGCAAGGCCATCGCTGAACGGCATCCGGAACTGGCCAGCGAAAGCCCAGAACTGCCTCAGGCCACGACCGCGATGATTCGCGAGTGGCAGGGCGCGCTCATGCAGCTCATTCACGACAATGCGGGAGACAAGCGCATCCGGGCTCGCATTCTGTCGCTCGGTTTGAACGTCGTGACGGTGGCCCTCATGGTGGTCGTGTTCGCTTCGACCGGTGGGCTCACCGGTGGCGAGATTGCGATTGCGGGTGGGTCAGCGGTGCTCGGCCAGAAGCTGCTTGAGACGATCTTTGGTGAGGATGCCGTGCGTCAGTTGGCGAGCGAAGCCCGCGAGGATCTGCACGCGCGCGTTCGCGTTCTGTTCGACGCGGAAGTCGCGCGCTTGAGTGTCGCGTTGGAGCCGCTTCGGTTCGGTGCAACTCCCGATTCGCTACGGCGCGAATCGCAGGCGCTGCTCGATGACGTTGCGCGTGCTGCGAAGGGCACCTCGTGAGCGCCGCCAAGCCCAGCCTCGACGAGCGAATTGTCGCGCTGCGCACCGTCGCTGAGGCGGGCACCGGACGTATTCCCGCCGACGTACTCGACGATGCCCGCGCGCTGCTCGCACAGACCGAGGCGCGGCGTTCTCGCTCCCCCGAGCACACGGTCGTTGGCGTCTTTGGCGCTACCGGATCGGGCAAGTCGAGTCTCGTGAATGCCCTCGTGGGTGACGAGGTGGCGGTCGCGCACGTGCGCCGCCCCACCACCTCCGAAGCTCTCGCGGTGACGTGGGCGGCGGCCGGCGCGAGCGAACTGCTCGACTGGCTTGAGGTTCGCGAACGGGTCGAGAGGTCGACGCCCTTCGATGCTCGTGCCAGCAAACTCGTTCTCGTCGATCTGCCCGACGTCGATTCCGTAGAGGCCAGCAATCGTGCTGTCGCCGAACGTCTTGCCGGTCAAGTGGATGCTCTGATCTGGGTCGTTGACCCGCAAAAGTATGCCGACGATGTGTTGCACGCGCAGTTCATCGCGCCGCACGCCAAGCACGCCGCTGTGACTCTCGTCGTGCTCAATCAGGTCGATCTGTTGAGTGAGGATGATCGTGCCGCCGTGGTGACGTCGCTCCAGACGATCGTTGAACGTGATGGCATTCCCCGCGCCCGAGTGCTGCCCGTGAGTGCCCGCACGGGAGACGGTATAGACGCCTTGCGTAAGGCGATTGGCGATCTTGCGGCGTCGAAGGCAGTGCGGGATGCGCGGCTCAGCGCTGACGTGCAGACCATCGCCGCGCGCATCGACGATCCGGGTTCGCCGCAGAAGGTGAGCGCGAAGAGCGCCGCTCGATTGCGCGATGAGGTCGGGACCGCTGCGGGAGTCGACATCGTGGCATCCGCTGTTGCTCGTTCGTATCGCAAGCGTTCCGGGCAGGCCACCGGGTGGCCGCTCGTGTCGTGGATTGGTCGTTTGCGCGCTGACCCGCTCACCCGCTTGGGCCTCGGGCCGAAGCGACGCGGCGGCGACCCCGATGTGCACCGCACGAGCATGCCGCTCTTGAGCGCCGGCGCCCAAGCCCGGATGTCGATGGCCGTACGCACGTTCACTGACGAAGCCGGTGCCGGAGTTTCTGCCCCGTGGCGAGCCGCCGCGCGCACCACCGCGGAGCAGGCCCTCGACACGCTGCCGGCCACTCTCGATCTTGCTATTGCCCGCACACCTCTGCCCGCGAAGGGTTCGTGGTGGTGGGTGCTCGTGGGCATTGTGCAGTGGATTGCCGTTGTGATCGGATTGGGTGGAGCCCTGTGGTTGGTGGGTGCGGCGTTGTTGCCCACGTTTGGCTTGCCCGCATTCCCGCTTCCCGCTGTTGAGGAAGGCCCGCTGACGGGGTGGGCGATACCGACGCTGCTGCTCATTGCTGCAGTGCTGATCGGAATCTTGCTCGGCCTGATCTCGGCTGTTCTCAGCGCCCTGACTGCTGGCGGTCGTCGGCGTCGCACCCGCCGCCGTCTTCTCGCCGCGGTCGACGAGGTAGTGCAGCGGGATGTCGTGGCTCCCGTCGCGACGGCGCTCGAGCAGGCGCGGGCTGTGTCAGCTGCGCTGCAGGTCGCGCGGCGCTAGCGCGAGAAAGTGCGAGTGCTAGAACCCCACCTGCAGCACGAAGATACCGGGGAAAATCGCGAACGCGATGGTGATGGGCAAGATAAGGAACACGAGCGGGAAGAGCATCGCGACCTCTTTTTTACCGGCGAGCTCGAGCAGTTCACGCTTGGACTCTTCACGAGCATCCTGAGCCTGGGCTTGCAACACCTCAGACAGCGGACTACCGCGATCAAGGGCTCCCAAGATTTGGTCGACACAGCGCGAGAACGGGGCGAGTTCCAGTTCGCGGGCGAGCGCACCCAGCGTCTCGCCGAACGGGAGGCCCGTATTGACCGAGGAGACCACGCGAGCGAGTTCTCGCGACAGCTCACCGCCACCGACGTGTGAGACGCGACGCACGGCATCCAAGATTCCTTCACCGGCAGACAGGCTGAGGGCCAGGAACTCGAGCACGACCGGCAACTCTGCCGTGAGGCGACGGATGCGGTTCTTGGCGGCGCGTTGCAGCAGGTAGTCGCGCACGGTGATTCCGATAACACCGCCGACGACCACCAGCACTGCTTGGGCAGCGAATGGAACCTGTTGCCGATTCGCGACAGCGATATCGAAAGCGACGCCCGCCATCGCACCGCCGAGAACGGCCAAGAGTTGTTGCGACCGGTAGGCCTCGAGGGTCAGTTCGGAGCCAGACTGGCGGAGACGTCGCAGGATCTGATCGCTGCCACCCACAACCGACGCGAGCGTCTCACGCAACCAGCGCGCAACAGGAACGAGCAGTACGCCCAACACCGGCAGCGGCCCGACCGAGCGCGGAGCCAAGTGTTCCCGTGCGCCGGCGGAGACGTCAATGACGTAGGGAGCAACTCTCGTCGCCAAGGTGGGTCGACTCAACCGCGGGATGAGACTCAGAATCGACCACAGACCGAGCCCGCCGGCGATTCCGGCGACGAGTGCCCACGCCAGTGCGTCATTCATGCGAACCACCGCGGCTGATCGGGAAGGCGACCAATGCCCGCCATGATTCGATACGCAACAACAGACAGCAGCAAACCGGCAACGATCAGGGCAGCGCCGCCCGCTGAGTTGTAGGCGAGTGCGGCTTCAGGCCGTGTGGTGAGCAAGAACAGCACCACCCACGGTGCCGCCAGACCGAGCCGAGCCGCATTCATCACCCATGATTGGCGCGCTTCGATCTCTGAACGAATGGCTGCCTCTTGACGCAGGTAGACGCTGAGACTGCGAAGAACGTTCGTCAGTTCGCTGCCGCCCACTTCGCGCGACATCCGCAAGGTTTCGAGGATGCGGTCAGCAACCGGGTCGGCGAGCGCCACCTTGAGTTCGTCGACGGCTACCGAGAAGTTTCCTGTTGCCCGATAGCGCACGGCGAAGGCAGCAAAGGCGGCGCGCGTCACCGCTGGCCCCGTCTGGGCGAGTGTCATGAGGCTGTCGGGAAGAGCAAGCCCCGACCGCACTGCCGACACCAACTGGTCAACAACATCGGGCCAGACCACCCGAGTGGCTCGGCGGCGCACGCGAGCGCGCCAGCCTATTCCCAGCGTCGGCAACACGAGCGCGGCAGCGGCAGCACACAGCACGACTGCGATCACCGATGTCAGCACAAAACTAATGGCCGCTACGGCGAAGCTCAACGCGAGCGACACAATCACCACAACCACCGGACTAGTGTTCGGGAGTCCCGCCTGCACGAGTCGCTCGCTCAGCCGGAGCGAGAACGCCGAACGGCCACGCACCCGGCGTTCGCCCGTAGCCGGCCAGAGAAAGGTAGCCGCGATCAAGACGACACCGACTGCGAGCACGATGCCCACGATCAGGCTCATGCGACCGCCTTCAACAGGTGCGAAACCGCGTCGATGCCGGCGGCCCGGAATTTGGAGAGCCGAGCGGGCACGGCACCCGTGTGGGCGAGTGTGCCGTCCCCGATGCGGAAGAGCAGACTGCTGTCGATAACCCCGTCACTGACCTCACCGGTAAGCGACGAGATTTCAACCACACGTCTCGTGCCGTCGGCGGTGAGTTCGCAATGGACCACGACATCCACTGAGCTGGCTACCGTTGGCACCACAAAGCTGGAGTCGATATTGCGGCCGGCGAGCAGCGGAAGCGTGCACAGTTTCACGAGAGCCTCGCGCGCACTATTGGCGTGGATACTAGACATGCCCGGCAGGCCGCTATTGAGCGCAATAAGGAGGTCGAGCGATTCGGCATCGCGTACTTCGCCAACGACAAGTCGTTCGGGGCGCATGCGTAGCGCTTCTTTGATGAGGCGGCGCAGGCTGATCTCACCGGTCCCCTCGAGGCTGGGTTGGCGGCACTGCATGCCGACGTGGTCGTGGCTGGCAACGTTCAGCTCGAAGGTTTCCTCGACCGTGACGACACGCTCGTTCGGTCGGGCCGCCGCTAGCAAGGCGTTGAGCATAGTGGTCTTGCCGCTCTGCGTTGCGCCCGAAACCACAATGTTTTGGCCCGACAGCACGCACAGTCGCAAATAGTCGGCCGCGTGCTGAGTGAGACTGCCGAGTTCGACAAGGCGATCGAGGTCACGGATGCTCCGGCTGAACTTGCGCACGTTCACGGCCCAATGGCGCCGGGTGACATCCGGAATCACGACGTGCAGTCGCGAACCATCGGGCAGCGACGCGTCGACGAACGGAGAACTCAAGTCGACGCGGCGACCCGAGGTTTGAAGCATCCGCTCGACCAGGTCACGAACCTGACCATCAGTGAGACGGATGCCCGTGAACTCGGGAACCCCGTTGCGGGCCACGAATATCTGCTCGGGCCCGTTAATCCACAGCTCCTCAACGGTGTCATCGTCGAAGAACGGTTGGAGCGGACCATACCCGGTCAACGCCGCCACCACCTCGCGGGCGGCCTGAGCTTCATCCGCCAGCAACGGCACCGACCCGCCCAGCGCACGCTCGCTGTAGCGACGCACCTCATCACGCACATACCGCGACGCCAGCTCGCTATCGCGCGACAGATCGACGCCGTCACGGCGAACCCTCTGGCGAACCTGATCGGCGATGGTCGTCAAAGCGTTAGACATGCTCATATTGTGCGGAGTGAGCGCCCGGTGCCGCCATTGTTGTCCACAGTGGGTACGTTCTCCAACGGGAGGGCTTCTTTCCGACGAGAGCCCTCCTCGACCGCAGATTCCCGACGTCGGCCACACAAACACGATACGAGACGCCTAGTTAAGTTCTCCGAACCAGCCCTCGGACGACGTCAGCGAACGCCGACGAAAGAATCGCGCGCCCGAGCCTTGCCCGCATGCGCGGGATCAAGGAACGAGACTTTCTGTGTGGAACACAGAGCGGTTTTGAAGTGGCCTTCGCTGTCATCAGGACTAATCTCAAATAGCTTCCCGAAGGGAATTACAACCTGCGCTAACAGGGTTCTCGCGCAAAATTTTCGTGCAATTGAATTCATGCGAGTTTTCGTTCCGGGGATCTGAAGGTCAAACTTTCAACGACTGGAATTCCGCCGTCATCACTGACTTAATCACTGCCTTCATCTCCGCCGATACTGTCGTTAGGTTCCTGACGATCTTAGTGCGATCCATAATTTGAACCCTTGTGGAAGACACGTATTTCATAACACGGTCCTCAGCGTGGTGAGGAATCGCGAGGAAAGGAACGGGCGGCGCAACCTCGCCAAGGAAGGCCTTCCAGTCATCCGGCACCGGTTCGAGCGCCTTACCTCGCCAGGAATCGCTTCTCCCGCAGGTTACTTGACAGATAAAATACCATCGCCCTTTGGTAGCGACTTTCCAGTCAAAAAGCCCGATTAGGTCGACGTCCTCGTCATTTGCGCTTAGACGGCGTAGAGTCGCGTTCGCATCAATCGGGACCTTGAGAAGGCGCCCCACTTCGTTCATGCTGTCCACGAAGTTCAGTGAACTTGCGCGTGAGATCGGCCCGAGACGACCAACTACCAAACCCGCGTTCTCCATCGCGTCGGCCACGACCTCCTCAAATAGATACTCGACGCCTTGGGGGTTTCGGGGCGCCTTAGCAGCCTTAGCAGCCTTAGCAGCCTTAGTACTCTTCGGCGAATCTGAAAGGTTGCCTTTCTTGGATGCAAACGCGTGTGCCAGCGTGATCGACAACACGGCAACATACGGAGATTCCTCGACAACTCTGCCGTTCTTGAGCTTCAGTGAATTTTCTGAAACGTCGAAAGGATAAGCATCGTCTAGTAGCGCAGAACGCTGCAGGAGACATGTCCAAGCCTCGTCGGCTAGGTCAGTAACCACCCACTCCGGCTGAGCTTCGGTAGTGGTCGGGTCGAAGAGAATTTCTTTCTTTCTGGAAAATAGTTCACCTATGAGATCGCGCAATGACTCCCGTCTCGCCTTCTCTCGATGCAGTGCGAGAAGCTCCATGTAATCAGCGAAAAAGCTCGCTCGAATGAGATTCCCATAGCTGTCAACATCGGGCTCAATCTTTCTCATGAAGTCGACTCCCGACGACCGCGTTCAGGTTTTTGGCCGCCGTCAGCAGACTCCCTGCCACGGCCACTTCATCGGCCCCAATCTCAAAGGAGTCCACCGATTGAGTCAGAATCTCGACAGATTTCGCAATATCTCCCGCACGCTTCGTAAAGGTCTGCCTGTCGACAATTTGATAGGCGAGATCGAGATCCCCATGGGCAGTGAGTGCGTTCCGGGCCACATTGTCGGCAATCACTTGCCCGTATCGAGTAGCGTCACGGGAGTCCTGCAGTACCGCAAGACGCCCTCCGGGAGGTGGGAGAAGATCGCTTAGCACTCTAAGGAGATTGTCTATGCGAAGCGCACCCATGCTTTTGATGACACTCTCGTAATCCAACGCGTCAGCGAGACCGATGAATTCGCGCACTTCAGCGCTATTCAGGAGTCGATTCCAAACCCCAAATCGATCGCGGAGTACGGAAGTTGCCAATTTGTTCAGAGAATCAACATCGCGCGCGGCCCGGAGAACTTTGAGTGCGATGAACGGACCTCTCACTCCGAGAGCATTCGTGCCAACCCGCTTACCTACATCCTTGAAAGGGTTCGAGCTACCCTCGCGAGCCGCGGAATCTACTTCGACCTCCAAATAGCGCGCTTTCGCTTCAGGCTTCCATGTCTTTAGACCCCCGATATGACGGAATCCCAGAAATTTTCGGACGTCGTCCTCGTGATCGACCACAAGGCAAGGGACTTCCCATAGCCGAGCGAGTTGGTCCTTTGTTGGCTCTACCTCGAAATCGAAGTTGACATCCGCTTCTTTGGCAGCTGGCAGCTGAAGAAGAATACTTAGAGTTGCGAAACGCCTATTTCCCTCGACGACGACGTACGGAGCTCCTCCGTTCGTGGCTTTGACCACGAGCGGTTCATGAGCGAAAAATCCGTTTGCGAGCATTGATGAAGCAAGCTCTTCCAAAGTCTCGGACTCTTCAAGCCACTCGAGCAGCTCTGGGGGGGTCTTCCCGAGAAGTTCCTCCGGCAAACGAGGGTTTTGGGGGTCAAGGAGCAACTCTTCGACCCTGAGTTTTTGAATAACAGGCGTTTTGACATCAAACACTTTCTGACTCATTTCGATTCATCCCGCTCGGCTACTTCAACGACACTCTAATCTGCATTCGCTACCTGTGAAGAGACCGCAGCCGGACCAAGGCCTTCACCAGCATGGGCTTTCTTCGGTCCTCGCATGTTAGCGAAACGTTCAGGAATTGGTGAAGGCTCAAGGGGCGCTGGGACCAACTCAGCCTTCCGGCTTCGAAGGAGCGCGTGCGGCGCAGAAGGTCGATCGCCGCAAGGCCTGAGACACGCGGCCAGCTGTCGGCCAACCACCTCGGCAAGAAGGGCGGGCGTCGCGTTCCCCGCCTGCTTGGTCTGTGCGCGATACTCGCCTGAGAGTTGCCATGCGTCAGGAAAGGTCTGCAGCCGCAACTGTTCACGTACGCTGAGAGGACGATTATCCCAGTGGAACGGCCCGGTCGAGGGCCCCGGCGATGCGGAAAGAGTCCACGAAGGCCGGTCTTTAGCGAGCTTCAACAAGAAGTTCCAGTACTTGGTGCGATAACCGAAGATCTCATCTCCGCCTCCGCGTTTAGTCAACCATTGATAATTCTGGCCCTCCGGAATACTCGGGAGCAATTCGGCCCATTTTCCGTTGGGTTCCGGCAGATCGCCCGGAGGAAGATCCGACAATACATCCCACGCGCGCACATAGCTTCCCAAGTGCGTGGGCTTCGGCCATTCCCACGGGATACCATCCCGCAAAGCGACCACAATGACTCTGCGTCGGTTCTGCGGCACGCCGTAGTCAGCAGCGTTGAGTAACCGCCAGTGCACGGAATATTCGACCCCAGCATGTTGCCCGATAATGCCAAGCTGTTCCTCGAGATAACCGATCGCGGCCCCCTTGCCGCTCACGAAACCCAAAACATTCTCCATCAGAATCGCTTTAGGGAGAAAAGTGCCAACCAGCCGCATCGTCGCATCTACGGTGCGAGCACGCTCATCTCGCATGCCTTGCCGCCCAGTTGTTGCCCATTGCGCTGCCGCAGAAAAAGGCTGGCACGGCGGACCACCGGCCAGCAGATCTAACTCCCCAGTTTTTAAGCCAAGATCCTCAGGCCTTAAATATTGAGCGACGCTTGTGATATCGCCATCACCGATCATTTTCCAGCTGGGCCTATTCAGCCGAAGCGTTGCGCGGGCGGTCTCGTCAATCTCGATACAACCGACGTTCTCAAACCCAGCTTCCTCGAGACCAAGGTCCATTCCACCCGCTCCCGAAAACAAAGAAAGCACTTTTAGCGGACTCGGATTCGGCACAGACAACAGCGCTCCTCCCAATGTAAGTTTCCTAGCTTGGACGGCCAGAAAAATATCACTCCTGAGCGGAACCGACAATAACCATTATCGCGGACGCGGTTCACATCTGAAAACCGCATTTCCCAAGCATCGGACCGCGAAGAAAGCTGCATAACTCCACTCGACCAGCCCCCGCCACTCAAGCCGAAATGAGCGGGCTGCTGAATCGGAATTCCAGACCGACTACCTGAATACCGGTGCTGCTCTTCTTACGAGTCGAACTACTTAATTGGATTGGATGTTGTTTGTGTTTAGGTTGTCGTCTTCTCACGCTCGGAATTTCGGAGCGCCCGCAGCGCAGCCGTGGCGTGGGCCGACGGCGGCCACTCCGAAAGCCTTCGTTCGTGCAGGAATATCGACATTCTCCGCGCGCTCGCCACCCCACTTAGAGCTTAACCTTTGGACGCAACCTCATGCTGATATGATGATTACATCAATTCAGCAAGCGGGCGATTGCTTGCTGTCAGAGCCACAGCGCAACCGCATCGCACGCACCGATCAGGAGCACATGAATGTCCGTTCTCGATGAGCGCAGGCCGCTCTATGAAATCAAGGCGAACCTCTTCAAAGGGCTCGCGCATCCGCACCGCATCCGGGTGCTCGAGATCTTGTCGGCCGCCGACGAAGCCTCTGTCGCAGAGATGCTGACCGCGACCGGACTCGAAGCCTCCCACCTCTCGCAACACCTCGCCGTATTGCGCCGCTACGGTCTCGTCGTCTCCGAACGCCGCGCCAGCGTCGTCTACTACCGCCTCGCTCACCCCCAAATTTCTGAACTCCTCCGTGTCGCGCGCGTGTTGCTCGGCGAAATCCTTACCGACACCGACAGCCAACGCGATCTCGTTGCCGGACTACCCACGATTCCGGATGCCCGATGAAACGTTCCTGGAAAGAGCTCCTGCCGAGCGCGAAAGACTACCGTCTGCTCCGCACAAGCTGGCGCGGAGACCTTATCGCCGGCGTGACCGTCGGCATTGTCGCCCTGCCTCTCGCCCTCGCCTTTGGCGTTAGTTCCGGAGTCGGCGCCGAAGCTGGGCTCATCACCGCCATCGTCGCGGGCATCGTTGCGGCAGTCTTCGGTGGCTCCAACGTACAAGTCTCCGGCCCCACCGGCGCGATGGTCGTGGTGCTCGCTCCCATCGTCGTCAGTCACGGTGTCGAGGCCGTCGCCATCGTCACCCTGCTCGCGGGCATCATCGTGGTCGTCGCGGGCGTGCTGCGCCTCGGCCGCACCGTCAGCTACATCCCCTGGCCCGTGATCGAAGGCTTCACGGTCGGCATCGGCATCATCATCTTTCTGCAGCAAGTGCCCTCGGCGCTCGGCACGGAAGGAACTGAGCACCCCACCAACTCCGTGCTCGCGGCGGGTGCCTTCATCGTCGCTGCCCAGTGGCCGGCTGCTCTGCTCCCCCTCGGCGTCACTGCGGCCGTGATCGCGATCATGCTGCTGCTCACCCGCATCAGCGGCCGCCTCCCCGCCTCCTTCATCGCCATCGTCGTCGTCACGATCGTCGCTCAAGCCCTCAACTTGCCGCTCACCACCATCGGCGAACTGCCCGCCTCGCTGCCGGCGCCCGCCGTGCCCTCGTTCGACTTCGACCTCACCACGCTGATCGGCCCGGCCTTCGCCGTCGCCGCCCTCGCCGCGATCGAATCCCTGCTTTCCGCCCGCGTCGCCGCCGGCATGGCAGACACCGGGCCCTACAACGCCGACCGCGAACTCGTCGGCCAGGGGCTGGCATCCGTCGCCTCCAGCTTCTTTGGCGGGATGCCGGCCACCGGCGCCATCGCCCGCACCGCCGTCAACGTGCGGTCGGGCGGTCGCACCCGCGTCTCTGCGGTCGTGCATGCTCTCGCCCTGCTCACCGTCGTGTACCTCGCAGCGCAGGTCGTCGCGGTCATCCCGCTGGCAGCGCTCTCGGGCGTGCTCATGGCCACCGCCGCCCGCATGATGTCCCCGACCCTGATCAAGACAATGCTTCACACCGGCAAATCTGAAGCTGCCGTGTTCGTCATCACCGGCATCATCACGGTGAGCTTCGACCTCATCATCGCCGTGGGAATCGGTATCGCTGCCGCCGCCTTCTTCGCGCTGCGCACCATGAGCAAAGCCAGCGGCGTTCACCGCGAAGAACTCCCTGGCTCCCCCGAACCGGGCGACGAACGTATCGCGCTGTTCCGCATCGATGGCTCACTCTTCTTCGGAGCAGCCGAGCGCCTCATCGACCGCATCAACGAACACGAAGGCCTCGAAGTCGTGATCGTGCGGCTGTCGCAACTGCACCTCATCGATGCCACCGGCGCCCACACCCTCACCGAGCTCATCACCGCCCTCGAACGACGCGGCGTGACCGTAATTATCAAGGGCATTCGCCCCGAACATCGGGATGTGCTGAAGCGCCTCGGAGTGATCCGATCGCTGCGGCACCCCAACCACCTGTTCGCCGAACTCGAGCCCGCGATCGAACACGCTCGCTCGCACATTCGCCGCACGATGGTCGCGAACGAGGCAGCGAGCGACGTCTAGCTCAGCGGCGGCGTCACCTTGTTCTTGGCAACCTCAGAAACCCATAGCCCGCTGTCTTTCACGATGCGTTCTTGAGTGTCGTAGTCGACCCGCACGATGCCGAAGCGCTTCGAATAGCCGTAACCCCACTCGAAGTTGTCGAGCAGCGACCACACAAGATAACCCTGCAGATTCACCCCGCGCTGCATCGCCCGGTGCGCGGCCGTGAAGTGCCGGTTGAGATAGTCGACCCGGTCGGCATCGTGCACCCGACCATCCGTCACCTCGTCGTCAAATGCGGCACCGTTCTCGGTGATCATCAACGGCAGGTCAGGGAACCGCTCGCTCAGATCAACCAGCAGTTCCTCGAGGCCATCGGGCGCAATGTTCCAGTTCATCGCCGTATACGGGCCCGCCTGCGGCAAGAACTCGACATTGCGGCTGCCCGGCCACGCGGAACCGCCCATGTCTTTGTGACCGTCGTTCATCGCCCGCTCGCTCACGCCATCCCACATCTTCACCGTAACCGTGGAGTAATAGTTGACGCCCAAGAAATCGAGGGGCTGATGGATGGTCGCCAGATCGCCTGCGTGAACGAACGACCAGTCGGTTACCTCACTCGTGTCGGCAATGAAGTCATCGTCGTAGCGACCGAGCAGCATTGGACTCGTGAACGCGCGGTTCGCGAGCGCATCGATGCGACGCTTGGCTTCGGCATCCTCGCCCCGAATCACGTGGAAGTTCAGGGTCGCCGACACCTCGGGCGAATTCGTGGCAGCGGCACGGATGCGGGGCACGGCCATTCCGTGAGCCAAATTGAGGTGGTGTACGGCGGCGAGCGCGTCAGCATCGCTCGTGCGACCGGGGGCGTGCGACGCCGAGCCGTAACCCAAATAAGCCGAGCACCAGGGCTCGTTGAGGGTCGTCCACGTGTGCACGCGATCGCCGAGAGCGGTAGCCGCGAGCTCGGCATATTCGGCGAACCACATGGCGGTATCGCGCTCAGGCCAGCCGCCCTCATCCTCAAGTTCTTGCGGCAAATCCCAGTGATACAGAGTGGCGATGGGGCGGATGCCGCGGCTCAGCAATCCGTCGACAAGACGCGAGTAGAACGACACACCCTCCGGGTTGATCGGCCCCTGCCCGCCCGGCTGAAAGCGCGGCCACGAGATGGAGAAACGGTAGGCGTCGAGCCCCAGCTCGGCCATGAGATCGAGGTCGGATTCGAGCCGGTAGTAGTGGTCATCGGCGACGTCGCCGGTGTCGCCGTTCCAGGTCTTGCCCGGGGTGTGGCTGAAGGTATCCCAGATGGATTCGGTGCGCCCGCCATCACGCGCAGCGCCCTCCACTTGATAGGCCGCCGTCGCGGAGCCGACGATGAAGTTCGGCGGAAATACGAGACCAGAATCGCGGTAATCGGAGTTCATCTCATAACCCTATGACCGGGAGCTTCGGTTTGGCCGAAACTATCCCGAGGTTACGGCGACGGGCGGTTAGCCGGTCAATCAGCCGTGAGGTTAGAGCGCCGCTGGGTCTTCCAACAACGCCGCAAAGGCGAGCTCAGCCGCACCAATCATGAGCAGGTCTGCGCCGAGCTGAGCGGGCACGATCTGCACACCCTCGAACGATGCTTCGAGCGACTGGCTGCGCACCCTCTCGATCAAGAATTCCGGATCGAACGCGAAGATGGATGCCAAAAAACCACCCAGCACAATCACTTCAGGATTCAACACATTAACTGCGTTGCGCAGCGAGGTGCCGAGCGCGAGCAGCTGCCGGCGCACCAGCTCGCTCACCGCAGGATCCGTGGATTCGCGGAGTGCCGCGTCCAGAGTTTCTGAATCGACGTTGGTGAGGCCGAGCGCCTGCAACAGGTCAGCGCGGTTCACTTCGGTCTCGAGGCTGCCCTCTTCGCGCGTGCCCTTCTCCGCCGCACCGTTCTCGACGCGAACGTGGCCGAACTCTCCCGCATAGCCGGCACGACCGGTCAGCGGCCGCCCGCCCGCGATGATTCCGCCACCAATACCGCTGGCACCACCATTGAGGTAGATCAGGTCATCGACGTCACGGCCGGCGCCGTAGATGTGCTCACCGAGCGCACCCACACTCGCGTCATTGGAGGTAGAGACGGGGTAGCCGGTCGCGTCGGCGAGCAGCTCCGTAATTGGTTCATCTCGCCAATGGAGGTGAGGCGCCCAGCGCACGAGGCCGTCTTCGACGCGCACAAGACCGGGCGCGGCAATGCCGATACCGACGATGCGGCCCGTCGATTCGTACTCGCCGCGCACGCTCTCGATGATCAGGCTCGAGATCTTCACGAACTCGGAAACTGTCGGGGGCGTCTCTGTTTCATAGCGGATGCGCTTCAAGAGCGAACCGTCGAGCCCCACGACTCCGACCGTGATGGCGTCGATCTCGGGGTTGACCGCAATGGCAACGGTGCGAGCATCCGCGTTCACCATCGGTGACGGGCGACCTACTTGCCGAGTGGGATCAGGCTCACTTTCGTAGGCCAAACCCAGTTCGGTGAGCTCGGCTACGAGCGCCGCGATCGTTGAGCGGTTAAGGCCCGTCTGTGCGGTCAGCTGCGAGCGGCGCTGAGCCCCACGATGAAGCAGGGTCAGCACGCGCGACAGATTGTGCCGCCGAGTGCGATCGCCGCGACCGCCCGTGCTGCCCGCGCCCGTCGGCGACGTCTGCGACGACGGCAGCGGCGACGATGGCGGGGTGTTCTGGTTCACGGGCGGTTCCACTCGGTTGGCAATAAAACGGTGATGCTAAGACTAGCGACGTCCGGCGCGTCGCTTGCTCATGACGTCGAACGCCACGGCAAGAAGCAGCACGAGCCCCTTGATCGTTTGCTGCCAGGCAGCATCCACCGACAGGATCGACAGGCCCATGTTGAGCACGCCCATGATGAGCGCACCAATCACAGCTCCGATGACCGTACCGACACCACCGGTGACAGCCGCGCCACCGATGAAGACGGCAGCAATGGCATCCAGTTCAAAGCTCTGACCGGCGGATGCCACGGCACCACCAGCGCGTGCCGTCGTGACGACACCGGCGAGCCCTGCGAGCACACCCATGTTCACGAAGACGAAGAAGTTGATCCACGAGGTCTTCACCCCACTCATCTGTGCGGCGAAAAGGTTGCCACCGATCGCGTAGACGTGACGGCCGAAGACCGTCTGGTTCAGCACGAACGTGAACAGCAGAATCAGCACGGCCAAGATGATCAGGATTATCGGGGTTCCGCGGTAGGCAGAAAGCTGGAAGGTGAGCGCCAAGATGACGACCGCAGCGACACCGTTCTTGATCCAGAACGAAACGCTGCGCTCCACGGGAAGTTCAAGACTGCGTTGCTTGGCGCGACTGCGCACCTGTTGAGTGATCAGCATTGCTACCGCAAGAACGCCCAAGACAATCGTGAGAATGTCACGGCTACCGCGACCTTCCCCAATTGTGCCGAACAGCTCGGGCAGCCACCCGCCGCCGATCGCGTTGAACTCGCCGGGAAGCGCGTTGATCGTGCCGCCCGTGAGGAACACGAGCGTGAGACCGCGGAACAACAGCATGCCCGCGAGCGTGACGATGAAGGCCGGGATACCCACGAAGGCAACCCAGAACCCCTGCCACGCTCCGACCGCTGCGCCGAGCAGAAGGGAGATGATGACGGCGGCCCACCAGGGCATGCCCCACTGACTCATGGAGATTGCGGCCACCGCGCCGACCATGGCCACGACGGAGCCCACCGAGAGGTCGATGTGTCCCGCAATAATCACGATGACCATGCCCACGGCGAGAATCAGCACATAGGCGTTCTGCTGGATGAGGTTGTTGAGGTTTCCGGGCAGCAGGAGCCGGCCATCCGTCAAGACTTGGAACAGGATGACGATGACGGCGAGCGCGGCGAGGATGCCGTACTGACGCAGGTCGACCCGCGTCTTGGGGAGTTTACGAGTGGGGGTGGTGGTGCTCATCGGGTTAGTCCTTTCCCGCGGTCATCAAGTGCATGAGTCGTTCTTGGGTAGCGTCGGCGCGATCAATCTCGCCGGTGATGGTGCCTTCGGAGATCGCATAGATGCGGTCGCAGAGTCCGAGAAGCTCCGGTAGTTCTGAGGAGATCACGACGACCGCTTTGCCCTGGCGGGCGAGGTCGTTGATGATTCCGTAGATTTCGTATTTGGCACCGACATCGATGCCGCGGGTGGGTTCGTCGAGAATCAGGATGTCGGGGCCGGAGAACATCCATTTGCTCAAGACGACCTTTTGCTGGTTGCCTCCCGAGAGGTTGCCGGCGAGCACCGACACGTTCGGAGTTTTGATGTTCATTTGGCCGCGGTAGTCCTCGGCGACCTTGTTCTCCGCAAAGCGGTCAACGATGCCGAAGCGCGAGAGCTTCGAGAGCGCTGCCGCTGAGATATTGACGGCGATGCTGCCGATCAGGTTGAGCCCGAAGTGTTTGCGGTCTTCGGTGGCGTAGGCGATGCCGTGGCCGATCGCCTCACTCACGCTCTTGACTGAAATTTCCTTGCCCTCTTTGAAGGCCGTGCCGCTGATGTGGCTGCCATAGGAGCGACCGAAGATGCTCATCGCGAGCTCGGTGCGGCCAGCACCCATGAGTCCGGCGAAACCGACAATCTCGCCCGCCCGCACTGAGAACGAGGCATCATCGACGACCTTGCGCGTGGTGTCGACCGGATGATGCACTGTCCAGTTCTCTACCCGGAACAGCTCATCGCCAATGTCTGGCGTGTGCGGCGGGAACATGCTGTCGAGGTCGCGACCGACCATCGCGCGGATGATGCGTGCTTCAGTGGCATCCGCTTCCTTCATCTCGAAGGTCTCGATGGTCTGGCCATCGCGGATGATCGTGACGGTATCCGCAATCCGGCGAATCTCTTTGAGCTTGTGCGAGATGATGATGCACGTGATGCCCTGGCCGCGAAGGCTATTGATGAGGTCGAGCAAGTGTGCCGAGTCTTCATCGTTGAGGGCCGCGGTGGGCTCATCCAGAATCAGTAACTTCACTTGCTTAGAGAGAGCCTTGGCGATCTCTACAAGCTGTTGCTTGCCGACACCGAGTTCAAGGACGGGCGTGCTGGGTAGTTCGTCGAGACCGACGCGCGCGAGCAACATGGTTGCTTCACGGTTGGTCTTGGGCCAGTCGACAACACCGCGCGTAGCGATCTCGTTACCGAGGAAGATGTTCTCGGCAATAGAGAGGTAGGGGCTCAACGCGAGCTCCTGGTGAATAATCACGATGCCATCGGCCTCAGAGTCGTTGATCGACTTGTAGGCCGTCTCGTGATTTTCGAAGTTAATGCTGCCGCCATAGCTGCCGACGGGATAGACCCCGCTCAGCACCTTCATGAGGGTCGATTTGCCGGCGCCGTTTTCGCCGCAAATAGCGTGGACGTGGCCGCGTTCCACTTCGAGGCTTACGCCGTCGAGGGCGCGAACGCCGCCGCTAAAGTCTTTGGTGATCTGGTTCATGCTGAGGATGGCAGTCATGAGTGTGCTCCGCTCGCAGTGACTTTCGGGGGACGGCTACTGTGCCGTCCCCCGAAGTCGAATCGTATTACTGGGATCTAGCCGGGGCTAGAGACCTACGTCTGAGGCCTGGATGAAGCCGGAGTCGATGAGCTTCGACTGCACGTCATCCTTCACGACAACCTCGGGCGCAATGAGGAACGCGGGGACAACCTTTTCACCGTTGTCGTACGTCTCGGTGTCGTTGATCTCGGGCTCTTCACCTGCCATGATCGCCTCAATGAAGCCGAAGACGACGTTGCCCAGCTCGCGGGTGTCCTTCCAGACCGTCATCGACTGCTCGCCAGCGAGGATGTTGACGACGCTCGCCTTGTCGGCATCCTGACCGGTCAAGAGAGGCCAGTCGGTTCCGGCGGTGTAACCAGCGCTGCGAAGCGAAGCGGCAATACCCTGCGCAAGGCTGTCGTTGGGAGAAAGAACGACGTCGATCTTCTCGCCACCGGTGTAGAACGATCCGAGGCGGTTGTCGAGTTCGGACTGAGCCGAGTCAGACTTCCAGCCGAGGATTCCGATGCTTGCCCAGTCATCGTTGCTCGCCGGAGCCTTACCCGAGGGAACAACCAGCTGGCCGTTCTCTACATAAGGAAGCAAGACATCCCAAGCGCCAGAGAAGAAGAACTTGGCGTTGTTGTCGTCGGGGCTGCCGGCGAACGGCTCTAGGTTGAACGGGCCGGCACCATCGGCAAGTCCGAGTTGTTCTTCGATGAACTCACCCTGAAGCTGACCAACCTTGTAGTTGTCGAACGTGGCGTAGTAGTCGACGTCGGGAGTGCCGTTGATCAGACGGTCGTAAGAAATAACCGCGATGTCTTGAGCCTTCGCGTCGGCGAGCACCGGTGCAAGAAGCTCTCCGTCGATTGCTGCGATAACCAAAACGTCGACGCCGGATGCAATCTGGTTCTGGATTTGGCTGATCTGGGTGTCGGCCTTGTCGTCTGCGTACTGCAAGTCTGCTGAGTAGCCGGCATCTTCGAGCTGAGCCTTGAGGCCTTCGCCGTCGTTGATCCAGCGTTCTAGGCTGCGGGTGGGCATTGAGATTCCGACACTGCCTTCACTGCCGCCGCCAGTTCCTGCTGCGTCGCTGCTGCAGGCGGCGAGTCCGATAGTCATCACAGTCGCTGCTGCGACCGCGATTATCTTCTTCATTGACATCGTGTTGTCCCTTTCAAATGTGATTGCCGGGCAAAAGCCAGCCGCACGGGGGTATGACCGGCCGGGGCTTGGCTGCGGTCCTCACGAGAGAGACGAAGAGCACGGGCCGGATTACCAGCGCCGTGGAGCGCTACTTCGTTGTATCGCGAGGGGCAGCGGTAAGCGCCCCGTTTTGTTGATAGAGCGAACTTATATTGCTTTATACGTTGAAAGCAACAACTTTCGAAAACTTTCGCCAAATCGATACTAAAAGTCAATAAATATAAGGAATTTGACCCACGGTTCGAGATTGACGTGTGTCAGTTGCCAGAGTATGTTGTTCTCAATTACTTATTGCCACTGCTGCCAACGGAGAACCACAATGTCTTTACAACCCACCCCCGCCGACAAATTTTCCTTCGGCCTGTGGACAATCGGCTGGGAGGGAGTTGACCCGTTCGGCGGAGCAACCCGCGCCCCCCTCGACATCGTTCACGGCGTTGAAAAGCTCGCCGAGCTTGGCGCCTACGGCATCACGTTCCACGACGACGACCTCTTCGCCTTCGGATCGACGGATGCCGAACGCCAGAAACAGATCGACCGCCTGAAGCAAGTACTCAGCGACACCGGCCTCATCGTGCCGATGGTCACCACCAACCTCTTCAGCGCCCCCGTCTTCAAGGACGGTGGATTCACGTCGAACGACCGCAGCGTTCGTCGCTTCGCCATGCGCAAAGCAATGCGTCAGCTCGAACTCGGCGTAGAGCTTGGCGCCAAGACCTTCGTCATGTGGGGCGGCCGTGAAGGTGCCGAGTACGACTCCGCCAAAAATGTGCGCGCAGCACTCGAGCGCTACCGCGAATCGCTCAACCTGTTTGGTGACTATGTCACCGAAAAGGGCTACGACATCCGCTTCGCTATTGAGCCCAAGCCCAACGAGCCCCGTGGTGACATCTTGCTGCCAACCGTCGGTCACGCCATGGCATTTATCGAGACCCTCGAACGCCCCGAGCTGTTCGGTGTAAACCCCGAGACAGGTCACGAACAGATGGCCGGGCTCAACTTCACCTCGGGCATTGCCCAGGCGCTGTACCAGGACAAGCTGTTCCACATTGACCTCAACGGCCAGCGTGGAATCAAGTACGACCAAGACCTCGTCTTCGGTCACGGTGACCTGCACAATGCGTTCTCGCTCGTCGACCTGCTCGAAAACGGTGGCCCCGATGGAGGCCAGACCTACACGGGCCCGCGTCACTTCGACTACAAGCCCAGCCGCACCGAAGACGAAAACGGCGTGTGGGTTTCTGCTGCCGCCAACATGCGCAACTACCTGCTGCTCAAGGAGCGCGCTGCTGCCTTCCGCGCCGACCCTGAGGTGCAAGAAGCTCTCGTCGAAGCGCGCGTACTCGAACTCTCTGAGAACACTCTCGGCGAGAATGAAAGCTATGACGACCTGCTGGCTGACCGTGCCTCCTACGAAGACTTCGATCACGAGGCCTACTTCAACGGCAAGGGCTTCGGCTTCGTTCGCCTCCAGCAGCTTGCTGGCGAGCACCTCATGGGCGCCCGCTAAATGACCCTCGTCGCGGGAATCGACTCCTCAACCCAGTCCTGCAAGATCGTGATTGTGGATGCCGCTACTGGTGCGCTTGTGCGCACCGGCCGCGCCTCCCATCCGACCGGCACCGAGGTTGATCCGAACGCCTGGTGGGTGGCCCTCAACGAGGCCATCACCGAGGCGGGCGGATTGGATGACGTCTCCGCGATCTCGGTCGGCGGCCAACAACACGGCATGGTCGTGCTGGATGCGGCCGGCCGGGTCATCCGCCCAGCCCTGCTGTGGAATGACACCCGCTCTGCGGCCGCGGCCGATGCCCTCAGCGCAGAGTTTCCTGACCTCGCGGAGCGCACTGGCTCGAAGCCGGTCGCCTCGTTCACCTCAACGAAGCTGCGCTGGCTGCGCGACGCTGAGCCCGACAACGCTGCGCTGGTTGCCGCCGTGTGCTTGCCGCACGATTGGCTGACGTGGCATTTGCGTGGTTTTGGCCCCGAGAATCCTGCGCTGAGCGAGCTGACCACCGACCGCTCGGACGCGAGCGGCACCGGCTACTTCAACTCGGTGACCAATGAGTACGACCTCGACGTTCTGAGTGCGGCGCTGGGTCGTGATGCCTCGGCGATCACACTCCCCCGCGTTGTCGCGCCCGGCGAATCCGCCGGAACCGTTGCTGTCTCTACCCTTGCCGCCTCGGTGACGGCGAACGCGGCGATCTCGGTGGCGTGCGGCGCTGGTGATAACGCCGGAGCTGCGCTGGGCCTCGGCGCCCGGACAGGCGATGTCGTCGTCTCGATCGGCACCAGCGGGACCGTCTTCGCTGTTACCGAAATTCAGGTTCCTGACGCCACCGGCACCGTGGCGGGCTTCGCCGATGCGAGCGGCATCTTCCTGCCCCTCGTCGCCACCATGAATGCCGCCCGCGTGCTCGACAGCACCGCCACGCTGCTGGGCGTCACCCACGATGAGCTCGGCATTCTCGCGCTCGAAGCGGCCCCCGGCGCTAGCGGACTCGTGCTGCAGCCCTACTTCGAAGGCGAACGAACCCCCAACCTTCCGGATGCCACAGCAACCCTCTTCGGAATGACACTGGCCTCCACGACCCGGCCGTCACTCGCGCGCGCCGCCATCGAGGGACTGCTGTGTGGACTCGCGGATGGCCTCGACGCTCTCGGCCGCCAAGGAGTTTCCGCCGAGCGCATCCTCCTCATCGGTGGCGCCGCCCAAAACCCCGCAGTGTCGACTATCGCGTCCCAGGTGTTTGCGGTGCCGGTCGTGGTTCCCGAGCCCGCAGAGTATGTCGCGCTCGGCGCCGCAGCTCAGGCGGCGTGGGTGCTCGACGGCACACGCCCCGACTGGGCTATCGCCACTGTGGTGGAGCCGGCATCCGACTTCCACCCGATTATTCGGGAGCAGTACGCCCGCTACGCGGTGTGATTCGGCTCACTTTCGTGCACGGTCAACAGGCCACGTAACAGGCTTTCGAACTGGGATCGCTCGCTTGCGCTGAGCGATTCCAGTAGGCGTTCCTCATTCTCAAGGTGGTCGGCGAGCGCCGCTTCGATGGTGCGCGTGCCTTGCTCGGTGAGCGCTACACGGATGGTGCGCCGGTTCTCGGGATCGACGTCGCGCGAGATGAGCTCTTTCGTGACGAGTCGATCAAGCCGATTGGTGATCGCCCCCGAGGTGACCATGGCGCTGGCCGAAAGCGCGCCCGCGGTGAGGCCGCGTGGTCCGGCATCCGATCGCAGCAGGGTGGCGAGAATGTCGAACTCCCCCGGTTGCAGACCGTGCGTCTCGAAGACGTCGCTTTGCGCGCGCTCGAGGAGTCGGGTGAGGCGGGACAGTCGCCCGAGCACGCCCATGGCCGAGACGTTGAGGTCGGGGCGCACCGCGGCCCATTGGGCGAGGATGCGATCGACGCTGTCTGTCATGATGCCTCAGAATCTCTCAACGTTGAATTGTTTGACGAATCCAGCATAACCCCGCTAGATTGTTTAACGTTCAACTATTCAATGCTAAGGAGTTCTCATGCGGCTGCGCGACACTCTCATCACCGCCATTGCGCCCATCGCGTGGGGCACCACCTACATCGTCACCACCGAGCTGCTGCCGACCGGGCATCCCCTCTTCGCCTCCCTCGTGCGCGCGCTGCCCGCCGGCCTGATCGCCCTCGCCATCGCCCGTCAGCTGCCCCACGGCGCCTGGTGGTGGAAATCCCTCGTGCTCGGCGTGCTCAACATCGGCGCCTTCTTTCCCCTGCTTTTCATCGCTGCGTACCGCCTCCCCGGCGGAGTCGCCGCCACCCTTGGCGCCGCCCAGCCCCTCATCGTTGCCGTGCTCATCGTCGTCGTCTTTCGCCAAAGCGCTCCCTGGCGACTCGTGATCTGGGGCATCATCGGCGCACTCGGCGTTGCCCTCGTTGTGTTGCGGGCGAGTGCCCAACTCGACACCCTCGGCCTCATCGCCGGGCTCGCCGGCACGGCATCCATGGCGCTCGGAGTGCTTCTCTCAAAGCACTGGGGAAAACCACCCGAGGTATCGGCACTCAGCTATGCCGGCTGGCTTCTCACCGCTGGCGGGCTCTTCCTCCTCCCCATCACACTGCTCGCAGAGGGCATTCCGGCAACGCTCAGCGGGCCCGCTATCGCCGGCTATGCGTGGCTAGGAATCGTCGGCGGCATCGTCGCCTACACACTCTGGTTTCGGGGCGTTCGAATCGTGCCAATTTCATCGCTCGCCGTGCTCGGTTTGCTCTCCCCACTCACTGCAGCCACGCTCGGCGCACTCCTCCTCGGCGAACGTTTTAGCGCACTCCAATTGCTCGGGTTCGGGCTGGCTCTTGCGGCGATAGTCGGGGCACAAATCCCCGCTCGCACACCCGCCCCAATCCCCTCTCGATGACCCCCGCCGCGGTCGAGACCAGCGCCGAATTGGTCTAGAAAATCGTCTGACTTCCCAGAGAACACGGCACGTCTTGAGGGGACAGACAGAACGTTCTGGTCAGCATTTATGGGGGCAATTGTTAACGACACCCAAACGGGGGTCTACTACCCCGCTTCGGGGGCTTGCATGCTTCAGTGAGAAAGAACCGCAGAACGAACTCCTGGGGGAGGGATCAGATGGCAGAGCAC
This sequence comes from Salinibacterium sp. SWN248, assembly GCF_015864575.1. GTDB lineage: Bacteria > Actinomycetota > Actinomycetes > Actinomycetales > Microbacteriaceae > Rhodoglobus. Next base: position 44,347 of record NZ_JADYWW010000002.1, read on the forward strand.
GTAATCCTGTTTGCCGGGCCAATGGGCGCCGGCAAGACCTCCGCTATTCGCGCCCTCAGCGAGATCGATGTCGTCAGCACGGAGGCCGCAAATAGCGACCGAACCGTTGCCGACAAGCCCACAACCACAGTGGCTCTCGACTACGGCGAAATCGGCATCAACGAGGCCGAGAAAGTTCGTTTGTATGGCGTTCCCGGTCAACGTCGATTCGACTTCATGTGGACGATTCTCGCCGAACGCGCCGAGGGCGTACTGCTGCTGGTGAATGCGGATGCCGATAACCCTGTCGAGACCGCCATCGAATACGTCAAAGAATTCTTCGCGCTCTACGAGCGCGGCGGAATCGTCATCGGCCTCACACGGGCCGACCTCGTGCCCCGCGCGCTGATCGAGGAATACGCCAACGCTCTTGCCGATGAAATGCCTGACGTGATGATCCCGGTGCTTACCGTGGATGCTCGTTCCCAGGAAGAGATGATGACGCTCCTCATGACCCTCATCGCCAACATCGAGCTCAAGCAAGCCGTCGCCGACAGCATCGGTGTCGGCGTCGGTTCCGGTGGACGGAGGGCACGATGACTCTCGCGCCCCACCTCGACTCCAAGTACATCGTCCGAGGCGAACTCGCCTTGGGCGGACTTCGCGACCTAGCACCGTCGCTTCGCTACGCATCCCTTCTGACAGAAGACGGATTCAGCGTCGTTTCGGTAGCCGGCAATGAATTTGACAGCAATCGATTCGCGAGCATGGCCAGTTCAACTCAGGCCCTCGCCGACGCTGTCGCTAGAGAATTGCAGCTCGGAGACAACGAGTTTGTGATCGTCGCGGCTGAAGAAGGCCACGTCGTACAAGTACGAGTTCAAGGCCACCCGCTGGTACTCGCCGCACTTTTCACCGATCGAGAAACCATTGGCGGGTCGTTGACCGCTGCGCGCCGAACCGCGCGAAGGCTCACAACCCTCCTGATGGCGAAGTAGCACGACCCGAAACACCCGCAGTAGGACCAGGAACTACGAACAGAACGCGATCACTTGTCTAACCCGCAGATCACATTCTGACTCGAGGATTTTTACCCGAAGAACCACCGCGATGCACCCTCGGCACCGCACACCAATTCACGCAGGAGGCGTGAAGATGACTACATACGCAACCAACATCCCCGCCGGCTGGTACCCCGACCCGCTTGGCCTCCCCCAGCTGCGCTGGTGGGATAACCACACCTGGACTGACCAGATCTCTGGAGCACGCGCACCGCTCGTGCACCAGCTGGTCGATGTCGACTTTGCCGACCCCACCGACGACGAGCTCGACGATCACGTCCAGCCCGCCACCGCGACGACGCCGATCGGCCGCGAAACGACACCGGAGCCGACCTTGGCGAGCACGCTCCGCCAGCTCGAAGCCCCCATGCCCGAACAGGCCGTTGACTCGGCTACCGCCGGCGACCCGACTGTCGGCTTCATGGGCGAGCCCTCGAATGACGACTTCGATCCGTCGATTCTCGTTTCAGAGTGGGCGCAGGTTGCTGAGGCAATCAAGATCGCCTCGAGCAGCGCGCAACCGACCGTTTTGGCGATCACCTCATCCAGCTTCCCGATGCTCGTCATCGATGTGAACGAGCGCGCCTACTGGTGGAAAGCTGAAATCACCGACTTCCCGACGCACCCGGTCAGCATCAACGTGCGTAGCCACATCCGCGAAGAAGTGATTATGCCCACGGGTGCCGGTTTCGACCTCAACCCGCTGCTGTGGATGATCGGCAACACCGGTTACGCTCACACTCCCGCACCGTGGCTCGTCGATGGTGCCCGCTACCGTCTGCGTCGCTGGCCGAATATCACCAACCTTCCGCACGATGCTGACCAGCTGCGCATGACCTCGATCCTGAGCCATGCACCGCTGTCGGCGAAGGAACTTTCGGCGATTGCCGAGACGTTACCCACTGCAGCACACGCACTCCTTGCGGCGCTGAGCCTCATGAACATCCTGCGCATCCTTCCCGGTGCCAGCGAAGACGAAACTGACACTCCGGCACCAGCGCCGGCACCGCAGGGCCTCTTCGCACGACTCCGCGGACGCCACAAGCGCTAACGATCTCAGCCGAGAGGGTGGGCATATTGCCCGGCTCACCCCTCGACTGAATAATCCTTGATTTCGGATGCCGCTGGCTTAGAGTGTCGCCATGACTTCGTTTTCGTCACCCTCGTCACGTTTCGCGCGGTGGGCTACCGCCGCCTATCTCAGCGCTGGACTTCTGGGCGCTAATCAGTTCTTCTTCGGCGCCTACGGCGCAGTCGGCACAGCTCCGGCAGAGTTTCCCGTCTTAGTCGCCGTCGTTGGCGCCGCGGTCGGAGTTTTTGCGATCGTGCTGCTCACCTTCGCCGTGGTCATGACGGGGTTCGCGATCAAAGCCGGATGCAGCGCTCGTTCACAGCCTGCGCGAGAGACCACCGCAGAGACGGCCGGCGACCGCCGCTACACTCTCGATCCGCCGGCGACCGCGCCGCTCTCACGTCGAACGCGATTGTTGATCAGCACCGGTACCGTCGTGGCGATGATGGCCGTAGTCACGATCGGAATACTGAATATCTTTATCTGGAATCCGCTGACCAAAGCTCCCGGGCTCACGCTTGACGAGATCTACGCAGCCATGACCGCGGCGGGAGAACTCGGGCCCGACCCGTTCCCTTGGATTTGGGCCATTTTTTGGCCCCTCGTCGCACTCGCTTTCGCGGGCCTCACGGCGTTGCCCACTTTCGCGAATATCATCACCGTGCGCGGGATGCTCATCCTTAGTTGCGTAATTCTGAGCGTTGCGATCTTCTTCCACTGGTTCGCCGGCTTCTCGATGGGCATGGGGCTGGCCGATACCTTCTTCGTCAGTGGCGGTGATGCCGCGAGCCCCGGCATGCTGCTCAGCATTCTCGGGCAGCTGCTCGCCGTCGCCGCGCTCTTCCTCTCCATCACCCCAAAACGCACAAACGCGGGCCGCCTGCCGGAGCAGACGACCCGCGTCGTTACGAACTAGCTAGTTTGCGCTGAGCCTCTTAGCTGTGAACCGCAGCGAGGGTGCGGCGGTCTTCGAGCAGCTGTGGCCAGAGCTTGCGGCGGTCGCGCACGACGAAGCCACGCGCAATGAAGCGGTCCTTGCCATCGAAGCGAGGGGCATACATCGAACGACCGTGCATGGCGCGCAGGTTGTCGAGCATCAGCAGGTCGCCCGGCTGCAGCACGTGTGCGTCGCGGTGCTCGATGTAGGTCTCGACGACCTTGCCGAGCAGACGCTGAGCTTCTGCGGTGATGCCGTGCATGAGGTCCTGGTCAACGAGGATGTACGGGTCGTCTTCTGGGCCAGTGATGATCGGGAACGGGCCACGAACGGCATCCGGGCGGGGAATGTACGGCTGGAACGACTCGTCGATCGTGGTTGCCCACAGCGGCTGGCGCAGCTTGGCAACCTCTTCAGGAGTCATTTGGGCAACAAGCTTGCGACCCGAGAATGCATACGTCTTCGCGTTCTCGTCACCACGAAGGGCACCGAGGATCACGTAGTCAGGCTTGAAGTCAGAGAAGCACTGCTCGGTGTGAGCTTCGAGCTCCACTTTCGAGCCCTGCGACTGCTGGGTTACCGCAAGCTTCGGGTTGGGGACCATGTCTTGGATGAGGTGGCCGTTGCCCTCAGCCTCGTAGGCAACCATGCTGCCGAGGAGGTGAGCAAGCATGCCCATTTCTTTCGCGAAGATGGTGGCGGCGCCCAGGCCGCTCTTGTTGTCGAGCGGAGTATCTGTAAGGTCTTCGTCGACATACAGGCCACGCACAACCATGATGCCGGCTTCGGAACCGACCTCAGCAAAATTCAAAACAGCCGCACGGACCTCTTCAGGCAAACTGAACGCTGCAGCGAGAGCTTGGCGACCGAAGTCATCCGGGTTCTCATTAGGGTGCGCAGTAATGCGCTCGGCAGCGGTACGGATCGCTTCGGCAGTAGCCGAGTCGAGGGTGAACAGGCTCGATTGGAGCTCGTGAACGGTAATGTCGCTCTCCTTGCTTCGTGCGATGCGCTAGCTGTGGCTCACAGGGCTCTTGGAAGGCGCAATCGCGGACATCGTCTCCATAGGGAAGACACTTCATAAATTACACCCTCCTTCCCCTAAAACACGAGGATGGCGGGGCCGAAGCAGGGTGTGCACAGCAAAGTTGAAGCAATCCCATAGGCGCAAACACAACCGCTCCAGTCGCGATAAGATAATCCGGCCAGCGGGAGTGGTGAAATTGGTATACACGCAGGATTTAGGTTCCTGTGCTTTCGAGCGTGCGGGTTCAAGTCCCGCCTTCCGCACCACATAGAGCACTCTGCGTAGTGCTCACTCAGACAGCGACTACCGTCTTGCCGATGGCGCCGCCGGTTTCCACTAGTGCGTGCGCGGCCCGCAGCTGTTCTGCATTGAGCGGGCTGAACGTGTGCGTGAGGGTGGTGTGGATGCGTCCGGCATCCACGAGGTCTGCAACTTCGCCCAGCAGTTCGTGCTGCAGCACCATGTCGGCGGTGTGCTGGGCTGAGCGAGTGAACATGAGTTCCCAGTGCCAGCTGAGCGCCTTTGCCTTAAGCGACAGCAGGTCGAGCCCGGCCTCGTCGTCGATGGCCACGATCTCGCCGAAGGGCTTGAGCAGTTCCACGATCGCGGGCAGGTTCTTGCCTGTTTGCGACGTGAAGACCCAGTCCACGCCCTCTGGCGCCACTTCGGCGACGTTGGCCGCGAGGTCGCCACGGTGGTTGACCACAGCATCCGCCCCCATTTCGGTGACCCAGGCTCGGGTTTCGTCACGCGACGCGGTGGCGATCACGCGCACGCCGGTCAGTTCCTTGGCGAGTTGGATGAGGATCGATCCCACTCCCCCAGCGGCTCCCAGAACGAGCAAAGTGCCCGTGCTGGCGCTCGTGAGCTTGAGCTTGTGAAAGAGCGCCTCGTAGGCGGTGATGGTCGTCAGCGGCATTGCTGCCGCTTCAGCGTGGCTCAGGCTCGACGGCTTGCGGCCGACGATGCGCTCATCGACCAGGTGCATCCGCGAATAGGTTCCGGGGCGAGTGATGTCGCCGGCGTACCAAACCTCATCGCCCGGCTGGAAGAGTGTCACGTCGGGGCCAACAGCGGCAACAACACCGGAGGCATCCCAGCCGAGAACACGATCGGCTACTTCTCCGCCAACCCGCACTTTCACATCAACGGGGTTGACCGAAACTGCAGCAACTTCCACGAGGATGTCGCGGCCGGTCGGTGCGTCAACGGTCAGTTCTGCGTCGACCAGGCTTCCCTCGCTCTCAATCGATCCGCCAGTGCGGGTGATGACGGCGGGGGCTACTGAGCCGATACTGAAGGGGGAGGGAGCTGACGTGTTCATGGGGTCCTTTGCGTGATCGCTAGCGTGTGCCACCACGCTAAACCGCTCATAGTGGTGACCCGCAAGGGAGGCAAGTTACCCCGAGGTAAGTGTCTAGACGAGGGCGCGCGCTGCCTCAGTGCGCTGCGCGTGCTCGAGTTGTGACTCGGCCCAGACCCGCAATGCCTCGAGAGGAACACCCGCTTCGTGGCCGAGTGGGGTCAGGGTGTATTCCACGCGAAGAGGAACCTCGGCAAAGACTTCGCGATCGACGATTCCGTAGTCTTCGAGCTTGCGCAGCGTGCTCGTGAGCACCTTCGGCGAAATTCCATCGAGGTGACGCTGAAGTTCACCGAAGCGCATCCGACCACCTAAGAGGGCACCGATCGCGAGGGCTGACCACTTGCTCGCGACGACATCCAGCAAATCGCGGCACGGACACGTGGCCGAGAAAACGTTACCCAGGTGCACATGGTCATGATCGGTGCTGTGTTCGAGACTCATTCCCACTCCTTGATAGTTACTTTCCTTAGGAAAGCAAGAATACGCAGTTTTACGCAGAACCGGGGGTATCCCCCACAGCGAGGCCCCTCCAGCACGCGTTACTCTGTGACGTACATAGCTAACGTCGCCGACTACGCGCACCTAGCCGACGATTCTGGAGAACCCCCTTGGTAGGCACCGCCCTTATCCCTTGGCTCGATCCCCAAAACCTGATCACCGGTTTTGGGGCCTTCGCGCTGCTGGGCGTTGCCTTCATCGTTTTTGCCGAGACCGGGCTCCTCGTCGGATTCTTTCTTCCTGGCGATACTCTGCTTCTCATCACCGGCGTTCTCACCTTCGCCGGCGTCATCGAATACGACATTTGGTGGGTCTGTTTGGCGGTAAGCCTTGCCGCCTTCCTCGGCGGTGAGGTCGGTTATCTCATTGGGCACAAAGTGGGCCCCAAGATCTTTGAACGCAAAGAGACAGGTCTCTTTAGCGTCGAAAACGTCAAACGCACCAATGCCTTCTTCACCCGCTTCGGCGGTCTCGCCGTCATCATGGCGCGCTTCGTGCCGATCGTGCGCACGTTCGCACCGGTCGCGGCGGGCGTTGGCCACATGGACTACCGCAAGTACTCGCTCTACAACGCGATCGGCGCTCTCATCTGGGGCTCTGGGCTCACCTTCGGCGGCTACTTGCTCGGCTACATTCCCTGGCTTAGCGATTTCATCGTCGAGTACATCGACCTGATCCTGCTCGCCGCTGTGACCCTCACCGTGCTACCGACGGCGTACCACTACTTCCGCTCGTCCTACAAAGCGAAAAAGGCGCGGGAAACTGGCCGCGCCGAGGCTCTCGACGATGCCGAAGCAGAAAAGCTAGCCCTGCACCCCAAAGACTTCAACCAAGACTTCAACGATTAGGCCAGAAGCCGCTACTCCTGAGGCGAACGCTTACGGATGGCGGTCACGGCCTGCTGAGCAGCGCGACGGACCTCAATGTCTTCGTCTTTCACGAGCTCGGAGAGCGTCTCCACAACGTCGAGCGAACCGACCGTTCCGAGGGCGCGAGCTGCCGAGGCGCGAACGCGGGCAGTGTCGTCCGTCAGGAGCGCCAGAAGCTGCTCGCGAGCGTCGAGTCGACGAGTAGCAACAACACGCGTTGCCATCTCGCGCACACGCCACGCTTGGTTACTGAGAGCGGCGCGTACGGCATCCGCAGCACTGTCGTTCCAGGCGTGCAGTAGCGCGCGCGTTCCCCACAGCTCAGGCCAGTAGAGCACCGGAGCGCCATCGAGGATGCCTTGAGCATGCTCACCGCCGACAATCAGCAGGAACTCTTTGCCCTCGTTGTTGCCCTCGATAAGAGAGACGGCACGTTCGACAATGACGGCTTCGCCATGGCGTTCGCTCGCGGCCGTAATGCGGGCTGCGATGGGGAGTTCAAGATCTACTGCGTGGGGATCATCATGTTCAGACACGCCTCAACCCTACGTTGTTGCGCTCGACGCCGAGACCGCAGCGCACATACTCGCCGTTGATCGGCAGGCGACGACTAGTTGCCAAGCAGCTGAGTGCGCACGATCGGCATGATCGCGGCGAATGCCTGAGCGCGGTGACTGAGCGCATCCTTCTGGTCAGAGGTGAGGTCGGCGGATGTTCCCGGCTGGCCATCCGGACAAAAAATCGGATCGTAGCCGAAGCCTTCAGTTCCGCTCCGCTCGGTTGCCACGGTGCCCGGCCAGAGTGCGAGCTCCACGAACTCGTGAACCTCTGCTGTGGAGGCACCAGCAGCGTCGGCTGCGCCAGCAGAGTCGGCTGTGCCAGCAACACCGGCCGGCACCACGAACGCTGCCGCACACGCGAACTGGGCGGCGCGGTCATCCGCCCCAACCATGTTGGCCAGCAGAAGTTCAAGGTTGTCGACGTCGTTGCGGGTGCCCGCATACCGAGCCGAGTGGATGCCGGGGGCACCGCCCAGCGCGTCAACACAGATTCCGGAATCGTCTGCGAGCGCCGGCAGCCCGGTGTGGGCAGCTGCGGCCCGCGCTTTGATCAGCGCGTTGGCTTGGAACGTGTCGCCGTCTTCAAGCGGCTCAGGGCCGTCGTAGGCGACGAGCTCGAGGCCGTCGAGCGCTGGGCCAAGGATGCGGCGCAGCTCAGCAACTTTGTGGGCGTTGTGGGTGGCGAGAACGATGCGCACGACTACGCGCCAGTGAGGGTGGTGCTGCTCTGGCCGAGAGTGGCGGCTTGAATCGCGGTGAGCTGCGTGCCGCCCGCGAGAGCGAGGTCGAGCAGCGAGTCGAGTTCGCTACGGTCGAAGGGGGCGCCTTCGGCGGTGCCCTGAACTTCAACGAAGAGACCGCGACCGGTGACGACAACGTTCATGTCGGTCTCGGCGCGCACGTCTTCGACGTAGGCGAGGTCGAGCATGGGCTCACCGTCGATGATTCCGACGCTCACTGCGGCGAGCGAATCGAAGAGAGCCTTCGAGTTCTTGCCGATGAACTTCTTCTCACGGCCCCACTCGATGGCGTCAGCGAGCGCGATGTACGCACCCGTGATCGCTGCCGTGCGGGTTCCGCCGTCGGCCTGGAGAACGTCGCAGTCGATCACGATCGTGTTCTCGCCGAGCGCCTTCATGTCGACGACAGCGCGAAGGCTGCGACCAATGAGGCGGGAGATTTCGTGGGTGCGTCCGCCGACCTTGCCCTTGACGGCTTCGCGGTCCATGCGGCTGTTCGTGCTGCGCGGAAGCATCGAGTACTCGGCCGTAACCCAGCCTTTGCCCTTGCCTGCCATCCAGCGCGGAACACCATTGGTGAAGGATGCCGTGCACAGCACCTTGGTCTTACCGAAGGAGATTAGTGCTGAACCCTCAGCCTGGTCGCTCCATCCACGCTCAATTGTTACTTCGCGCAGTTCGTTGTTTTCGCGGCCATCGTGACGGGTCATGTTTCTACTCTCTATCGGTCTATCGGTGAAGTCTGGTGTTCGTAAGTGGTGGGGTGCTCGCTACGAAAGCGGTGGCAGGCTGATCGCACCGGTCTCAAAAGTTTCGACGCGCACAATGTTCGGCCCCATGAAACGGGAGGCCAGACTGGTGAAGCCCTGTTTGTCTGGGCCTGTCGCTTCGAAGGCATGACGAGCGGGTGCCGTGGATTCGCGCAGCAAGTTGTGAGCGACGAGAGTGCTGTACACGTCGTAGGCGGTTTCTTCCGCACTCGAGACGAGTGTGACATCCCGCCCCATCACATACTGAATCGCAGCCGAAATGTGTGGGTAGTGCGTGCAGCCGAGCACGAGAGTGTCGATCTCGGCAGCCTTGAGCGGCGCCAAATACTCTTCGGCAACAGCAAGAACTTCTGGCCCGGTTGTGATGCCGGCTTCTACGAACTCGACGAAACGGGGGCAGGCCTGCGTGAACAATTCGATGCCGGATGCTGCAGCAAAGGCATCTTCGTAGGCCCGCGACTTGATCGTGCCCTCGGTGCCAATCACTCCGACGCGACCATTGCGGGTCTGACGCACTGCCGCCCTCGTGGCGGGCTGGATCACTTCGACCACTTCGATGCCGTACGCCTCGGTGTACCGCTCGCGGGCATCCCGCAGCATTGCAGCGGAGGCCGTGTTGCACGCGATCACGAGCAACTTCACGCCGTCGTCAACGAGGCGGTCCATTACTTCGAGCGAATAGCGACGCACATCGGCAATGGGCTTGGGGCCGTACGGCGAGTGCAGAGTGTCGCCCACATACAGAATCGATTCGTGCGGCAACTGGTCAATGATCGCTCGGGCTACGGTGAGGCCACCGACTCCAGAGTCGAAAACGCCAATAGGTGCATCAGTCACGTCTTCAATCGTAGTGGTGGATGCCCACACTCTCCCCGACAGCGTTGAGGGACTGTCGCGTACTCTGGTCGGGTGAGTACCGCTCTGCTAACAGACCAATACGAGCTGACCATGCTCGACGCCGCTATCGGCAGTGGCCGCCACGAACGCCAGTGTGTGTTCGAAGTGTTTGCCCGCCGCCTTCCCGACAGCCGCCGCTACGGCGTTGTTGCCGGAACCGGACGCCTTCTCGAACTCATCGAACAGTTCCGTTTCGGCGACGACGAGCTCGGGTTCCTTTCGCGCAATGCGATCGTGAGCCCCACCACGATCGATTGGCTCGCCAACTATCGTTTCACCGGCGATATCAGTGGTTACCGGGAGGGTGACGCCTACTTCCCGGGCTCCCCCGTGCTCACCGTCGAGGGCTCCTTCGCCGAAGCTGTGCTGCTGGAGACACTCGCGTTAAGCGTGCTGAACTACGATTCCGCTGTCGCCTCCGCTGCTGCGCGCATGGTGTCTGCCGCCGACGGGCGACCCATCGCAGAGATGGGATCACGCCGCACTGGAGAACGCTCTGCCGTGGCATCCGCTCGCGCCGCCTACATCGCCGGCTTCAGCGCAACGAGCAACCTTGAGGCAGGGCGCAGTTGGGGCGTGCCCACGATGGGAACCGCAGCGCACTCGTTCACGCTGCTGCACGACTCCGAAGAAGAAGCATTCCAAGCGCAGGTCGACGCCCTCGGCCCCTCGACAACCCTCCTGGTCGACACGTACGACGTCGAGACTGCGGTCGAGCTGGCCGTGAAGGTCGCCGGAACCGGATTGGGCGCTGTGCGCATCGACTCTGGTGACCTTGCCGTTCAAGTCGCTGCCGTTCGAGCCCAACTGGACTCGCTGGGAGCAACGAAAACACGCATCACCGTGACGAACGACCTCGACGAACACGCGATCGCAGCGTTGCGAGCCGCCCCTGTCGACTCATTCGGGGTCGGCACTTCCGTGGTCACCGGTTCAGGTTTTCCCGCCGCCGGCATGGTCTACAAACTTGTCGCACACCACAACGATGCGGGCGAATGGGTGTCCGTCGCCAAGAAGTCGACGGCGAAGGCCACCATTGGCGGTCACAAGGCTGCGGTGCGCGCTCTCGACAATGGCGTCGCATCCATGGAACTGATCTATCAAGAGTCCGAAGGACGCCCGGATGTCGAGGGCCGAGACCTCAACGTTCCGCTCATGGCTGCAGGCATTGCCGATCACCAGTGGGTCGGTGATGGCGGCACGCTCGCTGCCCGCGATCACTGCGAAACGGCCATGTCAGAACTGCCGCAAACCGCGTTCCGGTTGTCGCGCGGAGAACCTGTACTGCCCACGGTCTACCGCTAGGGCTGTGCCGAGCGAAAAGCTCGAGCGTTAGCCCTTCATCTTTTCGTAGACCTCTTTGCAGGTCGGGCAGATGGGAAACTTTTCGGGGTCGCGGCCTGGGGTCCAGAGTTTTCCGCACAGGGCACGAATCGGCTTGCCCGAGAGCGCCGATTCCATGATCTTGTTTTTGGGTGCGTAGTGCGAGAAGCGCTCGTGGTCGCCCTCTTCAACCTGCTCTTGGTTGAGCAGTTCTTCGAGTTCGCGGTCGAGCGTGTCGGTTCCGCCGCCAGTGCTATCGGTGTCAGCCATGGATCGATTCTACTTCCGTCGCCGTAAGCCGTTGTCTTTGCTTCCGCAAAGGTGGCTTGGGATGTGCTGGGTCAGTTCTGTGAGGAGAGTGCGAGCAATTCGGGGCCGCGGCGGACCATGATTCGTCCACCCCCGTACACGCCGATGACGAGCACGACAAGACCGAGGGCTACACCCACGATGAATGCTGCCCACTGTGGTTGCAGGTCGGTGAAGGGGTTGAAGAAGACGACGCCCAACACGGGCAATCCGAACAGCACGGTGATCGCGAAGGTAAACGATTGCACCGTAGCCGCATTCGATACGAGCGCTTGGGGCTGAATGAACGCACCGTGGCCGGGCAGTGGTGCCGCGTAGGGGAATGCTGCGGAGCTGATGCTGGAAACGCCGAGCCCTGCGAAGAGCAAGCAGAGGCTGAGGCCGATGAGGCCAGGCAGCGCTTCTCCATTGCCGACAATGACAACAGTGAGGATGCTGCCGACGACGGCGAGCGGGATGCCCACGAGCAAGTTGGGCACGATGCGCCCCCACCGGTCATCGGAGCCACGGGTGTGGGCCGAGACGTGGGTCCAGAGTGCGGTGTTGTCGTGAGCAACATCGTTGTGGGCACTCCAGCCGAGGAAGAGGCACATGACGGGCACGGGGATCCACGCGATCACGTCGGCTCCGATGCCGCCGACGAGAAGAGCGGCAACCATTCCGATGGGGATGATGGGGATGGCGGCGAGTGCGACAAAATATCGTGCATCCCGAGCCCAGTAGCTGAGGCTTCGTGCCGCGATGGCGCCCAGTGGCGTTGACGGCATGAGGCGGAACCAGCCGAGGCCCGAACGGTACGTTTCGACGGCGCTGCGCTCAGGGCGAGAGAGCACGTAGCCCAAGAGGAAGTACCAGCAGGCTGCGAGAACGGCCAGGAAGCCGACCGCGATCGCGAGCTTGCCCACAACGTCGCTGCTGTCTCCGGCTGCTGCGGAGGCCGGTGCGCTAAACGCGACGCCGAGGGGCGTCCATTCCATCACCGCGGCAACCCGGCGAATCACGGGCAACACTTGGGATTGGTAGTCGGCGAGAGCGAGCATGACGGCGATGGGCAGTGAGGCAACCACGAGAGCAATCGCGACAATGCCGAAGCCTTCTCGCAAACGTCTGGTGCTCAAGTAGCGGGCCGCGATGAGGCTGGCGAGTCGAGCTCCGACAATGGCCGTGACGAATACGACGATTCCCGACAGCACGGCGATAAGGGCGGATGCGAGGCTTGCCGACCACGCGATGACTTGCGCCACGGCGAGCCCGGCCAGCATCACCGTGGGGATACTGACGGCACCGGCGAGCAGCAGAAGCAGCGCGAGGCGGATGCGGGTGACGGGGAGGTAGGAGAATCTGCGCGGGTCGAGTGCGTCATCCGCGTTCCACCCCAGGGGCATCACGAGAAAACCGAGGAGAACGGCGGAGCCGAAGACGACGAGTGTGGCTCCCGCAACTTCGGGGGTGGTGTTGCGCAGGTCGGCAACGGCAAGGATGGCCATCACGAATAGGACGGCGCTGTAGATCAGCACTAGTCCCATGGCGGATGCTACGAGCGGTCCTCGGCGAAACGCGTTCGCCAGGATGGTTAGTCTCAGTCGGAGAAACTGCTCAACCACTCGAGCCCTCCCCCACTGGAATTTTTGCCGGTCAACTGCACGAAGCGGTCTTCGAGCGACATTCCATTGCGCACTTCGTCGATGGTGCCGTCGGCGAGCAGTCGTCCTTCGACGATGACGGCAACATGGCTGCAGACGCGTTGAACGAGTTCCATGCGGTGGCTGGAGAGCAGCACGGTGCCGCCGGCATCGACATACTGCTTGAGGATGCGGGTGACGGTTGCCGCCGAAACGGGGTCAACCGATTCGAAGGGTTCGTCGAGCACGAGCAGGCGCGGCGAGTGGATCATGGCTGCGGCGAGCGCGACCTTCTTGAGCATCCCGGACGAGTAGTCGCTTACGAGGCGGCCCATGACGTCGTCGAGGCCGAAGGCGGTGGCGAGGTCAGCGGAGCGCTTGCGCACTTCGGTGGCGTCGAGTCCGCGCAGCACTCCCGAGTAGTAGAGCAGTTGCGAACCCGTGAGGCGGTCGAAAATGCGCAGGCGGTCGGGTAGTACGCCGATGGAGCGCTTGGCGACTTCTGGTGACGCCCACACGTCGACTCCGTTGACGGTGGCACTTCCCGAGTCGGGGCGCAGCAGACCGGTGATCATGGAGAGCGTTGTGGTTTTACCGGCGCCGTTGGGGCCAACAATTCCGTAGAACACTCCCGCGCGCACGCTCAAACGAATGTCATCAACCGCGACAGTGTCGCCGAAGCCCTTCGACAATCCGCTGACTTCCAATACGACGTCGCTGGATGTCGCTTCAAGTCCGTGGCCCACAGTGGCGTCGACCGCAACCAGGGCGTCGCTCGCAGCCGCAGGTTCTAGCTCAGGCTCTGTTGCGGTTTCGTCGGTGGGTTCCGCCTCGGCTGCTGCCGCGCGTTCCGGCGCGGGAGCCGTCGTTGCCGCCAACGCGGTTTCGGACTCAAGTTCTGCGTCGTCGCTGGCGGCACTCGTGGTCGCGGCCTCTGCTGTGTCGGCGGCGAAGTCGGATTCGGACTCGGCAGCGCGCTCAGCGTCAGCATCAGCGTCAGCGAGCTTCTGGTCTTCAGCAGTTTCAGCGTCAGCGTTCTCGCCATCGGCCTTCAGCGCTTCGGCTTCCGCAGCAGCTGCCTCAGCCGCAGCCTCGTCAGCGGCGACCCGCTCTGCCTCGACACGTTCGGCTTCAGCCTTCTCTGCTTCAGCCGTCTCAGCTTCGGCGCGCTCTGCTTCGACCCGCTCGGCTTCACGCTTGTCTTCTTCTGCCTTCTCAGCTGCGGCCTTGTCAGCGGCAGCCTTCTCGGCTAGCGCCTTTTTCTCGGCCGCTTCCGCTGCGGGCGCAGCGAACTGCGATGCAAGGGCACGCAGGCGTGCGAGTCCCGCGAGTACGGCATCCGGCTTCTCTGCGGGCTCTACGGCCGCGGGCTCCGCGTCGTCTTCCGCGTCAGAGTCACTCTTCGCGTCAGAATCGTCCTTCGCGTCAGCGTCGCTCTCAACGTCACTAGTGGTGTCATCCGCCGCTGCCGGTTCTGCAGCAACGTCAGCGGTGGCGCCCTGGGCGCGCGAATCGGCAACGACACTCGCGTCGGCCTTGTCAGCATCCGTCGTGACCTCGGTGCTCTCAGCGATTACAAGATCGTCAACGAGCGCCTCAACGTCGACCGCTCCAACAGCATCCGAGTCGGGGGCAGCCGTCTCCGACGCAACATGCTTCGGAGCGGTCGGCTTGGGTGCGGTGGGTTTCGGTGCGGTCGGCTTAGGCGCCGTTGAGCCCCGAGCCGCTTGGCTCGTCGTTGCGGCAGCGCTAGCGGCACCAGTCTTGGCGACACCAGCCTTGGCGGCACTGGGCTTCGCTGCACTGGGCTTCGCTGCACCAGCCTTTGCGGCACCAGCCTTTGCGGCACTCGACTTGGCTGCGGCGGGTTTCGCAGCAGCACGCTTCGTTGCGGTTAGAGTCGGCTTCGCGGCAGTCGACTTGCTCGCGGCGCTCTTCACCGTCGTCGGCGACGGTTTCGGAGAGGTCGGCGACTCACCGGCAGACGCATCAACATTTGACGCATCAACGTTTGCGGCAGCACTACTTGTAGTGTTGGCCGGCGTCGTGCGAGCGGCGGGCTTCTTGGCGGCGGGCTTACGAGTAGCAGGAGTTGTTGGCTTAGCGGTAGACGATTTTGCTTGAGAACCACGGGCCGTAGTCGGCTTCCGGGTGCTGCTCGCGGGCTTCGTTACCGGCGTTTCGACAGACTTCGTGCCCTCGTCGGGTGTTTGGGCGTTTTCCACTGTCCAAACCTACCAATCAGATGCGCAGAGAATGAGCCTGCATCACAAATAGGCAACAACCCTCCAAAATCTATGGAGTTCTCGGCCGACACAGTTAGCCTGACTATCGCACAAAGGTGTGTCGTTTTTTCCAATCTCGGGTTAACAGTAGGTAAATCATGAACCTTGAACCCGAGCCCCAGAACTACTGAGGAGACCACCATGACTACACAGGTCGTAATTTTAGCTGCCGGAATGGGCAGCCGTTTGGGCCGCTCGTTGCCGAAGCCGCTTACTGAGCTGAGCGATGGACGCACCATCATGCAGCAGCAATTCGACAACATCCGTCACGCTTTTGGCAACAATGCCAAGGTCACGATCGTTGTCGGCTACAAGCTTGAGCACATCATCGAAGCGTTCCCTGAGGCATCGTTCGTCTACAACGAGCAGTATGACCAGACCAACACCTCCAAGAGCCTCATGCGTGCACTGCAGGCATCCGCTCCTGGTGGAGTTCTCTGGATGAACGGCGACGTTGTCTTCGACCCGACCGCTCTTGAGCGTGCCGCGGCCATGGTTGCTCGCGACCAGTCGTTCGTCAGCGTCAACACCGCGAAGGTCTCTGACGAAGAAGTCAAGTACACGACCGACGCTGAGGGCTACATCAAGGAACTCTCCAAGACCGTCAAGGGCGGACTGGGCGAGGCCGTTGGCATCAACTACATTTCGCGTGACGCCAAAGCAACTCTCGTGCGCCACCTCAAGAAGGTCGGCGACCAGGACTACTTCGAACGCGGCATTGAGCTCGCCATCGAAGAAGACCGCCTGCTCATCGAGCCCGTCGACATTTCTGACCTGTACGCCATCGAGGTGGACTTCGCTGAAGACCTCGAGCGTGCCAACCTCTTCGTCTAACGAGACATCTGGCTCGAGTGAGCCTCCCAGCTTTTGCCCGTTTCGCACTCAGTGCGAGGCGGGCATTGCTGCTTAAAGTGAAGAATCGCTCACACAACTGCGAATGAGTGCGGCTGATTGTCGAATTGCCCGTTTACTATAGGGGCGTGGCGAACACAGCACTGGAGCGACCTGCATGGTCTCCCCTCACCCGATACCGCCGCACTCTCTGGTTGCTCACCATGCGCGACCTCCGCGTGCGGTATTCCACCTCAGCCCTCGGCTACGTGTGGTCCGTTCTCGACCCTCTGGTCATGGCGGGCATTTACTGGTTCGTTTTCACTCAAGTCTTCGACAAGGCTGTGGGCGAGCAGCCCTACATCGTGTTCCTGCTCAGCGCTCTGCTGCCCTGGATGTGGTTCAACGGTGCAGTATCGGATGCCACGCGTGCCTACCTGCGTGAGGCCAAGCTCATCCGGTCCACCAAAATCCCTCGCACAATCTGGGTTGCCCGGCTCGTGCTCTCTAAGGGGATCGAGTTCATCGCGAGCCTGCCAGTGCTCGCCTTCTTCGCTATCGCGAGCGGTGCCGTGCTGCACTGGGAGGCAATCTACTTCGTGCTTGGCGTGCTGCTGCAGGCGGTCCTCACAATCGGCGTTGGCCTGATTGTGGCGCCATTGGTGGTGTTCTTCCGCGACCTTGAGCGAGCAACCAAACTCGCACTGCGCTTTCTGTTTTATGCCTCCCCCATCATTTACGGCATCCCCGATTTGGAGAAGCTTGGCCTCGACGGTCTCGCCGCGTTCAATCCGCTCGCCGGAATTTTCTCGCTGTATCGTGCCGCGTTCTTCCCTGAGCAACTCGATTGGTATGCCGTGATCATTGGAGCTCTCATGAGCCTGATCCTCGTCGCTGTCGGAGTCCTTGTCTTCACGCGCACCGAGCGTGCCGTGCTGAAAGAGATCTAATGAGCGACAACTACGTCATTCGGGTTGACGACGCCGGCATCCGGTTCCGCCTCAACCGCCGCTCACGCCGCAGCTTCAAAGACCTCTTTGCCGGCCGCAAGCGCCGCGCACGCTCCGACGAGTTCTGGGCGCTGCGCAATGTCAGTTTCGACGTCACCGCTGGTGAAGCAATTGGTGTTGTTGGCCGCAACGGTCAGGGCAAGTCCACGCTACTCAAGCTCGTGGCCGAAGTCATGCTCGCCGACGAAGGCACCGTGCACGTTGGTGAGGGCGTCGCCCCGCTCATCGAAATCACGGGTGGATTCGTTGACGACTTGAGCGTGCGCGACAACGTGTACCTCACGGCAGGACTGCACGGCATGACCAAGCGCGAGATCAACGAACGCTTCGACGAGATCATCGAGTTCGCCGAAATCGAACGTTTTATCGATACGCCCTACAAGCATCTTTCGAGCGGGATGCGCGTGCGCATTGCTTTCGCCGTGATCTCGCGCCTCGAGGAACCCATCATTTTGGTGGATGAAGTTCTCGCCGTTGGCGACAAGGCATTCCGCGAGAAGTGTTACCGCCGCATCGAGGAACTCTTGAAGGGCGGCCGCACGCTCTTCTTCGTCTCCCACAACGAACGAGACCTGCGCCGCTTCTGCACGCGAGGCCTCTACCTCGACAAGGGTGAGCTCGTGCTCGACGGGCCGATCAACGATGTGCTCGCGCGCTATAACGAGGACTACGGCGCCTAACCGCCCAACGACGCACCAACGACGCACCAACGTCACGGTTGCTCAACGGCTGCCCAACTCTCGGAGTGCCGTCAGAGTCCTCCGGTACGGTTAAAACTATGGCTAAAATCGAAGTGAGCACCTCACACCCCATGGTGGTGCGCGGAATCGACCGAGTACTCACCGTGCAGCGTCCCGTCGTGTTGGCCCACATCCGCAGCATCCGTCGCAGCAAGCCGCACGCGACTCCGGATGAGATTATTGCCGTTCTGGAGCGCCGCTATCTGGCCGCCGTCACCACCGGTGGCGCCCTCGTAGGCGCAAGTGCCGCCATCCCCGCCGTCGGCACGGGAACCTCGCTCGCGCTCTCGAGCGTTGAGACGGCCGGGTTCCTTGAGGCCAGCGCGCTCTTTGCTCAATCGGTCACTGAAGTGCACGGCATCGTCGTTGATGACCCCGACCGCGCACGCGCGCTCGTTATGACGATGGTGCTCGGCACCGCCGGCAGCGACCTCGTGAAACAACTGGCCGCTCAAGCAAGCGGCACGGGCGCCGCGCGCTCGGCGTACTGGGGCGAAACCCTCGCCAAGGGCCTGCCAACCACGCTCATGGGTCCGATTGCTGACCGCATCAAGCACACCTTCCTCAAACGGTACGCTGCAGCCCAAGGCACCAACATCGTGGGTCGCCTCATGCCCTTCGGTATCGGCGCCGTGATCGGCGGTGGCGGAAACAACATTCTGGGCCGTCAGATTATCCGCACAGCCCGCCAAGGCTTCGGGCCAGCACCGGCAACCCTGCCATCCTGGCTTGAGCCCGTAATTGCGCTGCCGAAAGCGCCCAAGACGCCCAAAATGCGGGGCGAGCGCAAGAAGCTACCGGCGCTGCCCAAATTGCCGCAGTTGCCACAGCGACGCAAGCGCCAAGGATGGGTCGAGCTCGAGAGCGATGACCAGCCCTAGATCAGCTACTCGTTAGACGTCGGCTCATCGTCGTCATCCTCGAAAGGATCCGCTTCGCTCGACGGTCGATCGCCAATGTGCAACTGGGCGTGACGGTGCCACAGGGCGATCAACGTTTCAACGGCCGCGTGGAAGCGAGCAGTCGCGGCGCCAGGAGTCGTGTCACCGAAGTGACGCTCAGCCCAATAACCGAGGCGTTCCTTCGCCTCAGTGTCGAATTGCACGCGCTGGGCGATCGCAAGGATGTCGCCAGCTTGGTCGGCGCGTAACCACTCGCACGCTCCAAGGTAGCCACCCTCATCGATGTCAGCGTGCTCGGAGAGCGGACGCGTGACGATGAGCGGTTTGCCGGTGGCGAGCCGGTCATAGACCATCGCCGAGACGTCAGTGATGGCGACATCCGCTGCGACAAGCTGCCAGCCCATCTCTTTGCCGTCGTCGTAGATGTGCTGCACCGACGGGTCAGTTTCGTTCGCTTCGGCAATCGCAGCAATGATCGCGATGTTGGCGCGCTTGTATTCAGGGTCGACAACACCACTGCGCGGGTGCGGGCGATAAATCAGGCGGTGCTTGTCGCTCGCGAGAACCGCGTTCGTCAACGTAACGCCGTGACTGGCGATGGAACCGTAGGCGGCAGCATCGCGGTCGCCCTCCCAGGTGGGGGCGTAGAGCACAACGGTGCGGTCGTCGGGAGCGTACGGCAATTCTCCGGCGAAATGGTCGGCCTGCGGACGCCCGATCGGGATTGCCTTCTTGGCGACATCGAAATCCCAGAGCTTGTAGCTCAAACGATCGAGCGCGGCATCCCCGGCTACAAGACTGAAGTCATAGGCCTTGAACTGGTTCGTCGTCATGTACATCTTGTCGCTCTCACCATGGTTGATGAAAACGTGCCACATGTGGCCGTACCGGAACATCTGGAAGTTTTTGGCGTTCTGGTTGACGTAGAAGATGATCTTCAACGGCTGCTCCGCCACAAACTGCTCAAGCTCAGACACTCGACGCAAATAGACGGTTGGTACCGGCGCTTCATCCCACAACGCCAGCACTGAACTCGGTGACCGCGAAATGATCGCCACCGGAAAGCTCTTCGAGAGCTCTGCTAGCGGGGCATACCACTGGCGCATTTGGTAAAGATTGACCTTGGTATCAGCGAAGTAGACCGCGATGCTCACCGAACCAGGAACGGGTAGCGGATGCTCAGCCATGAGGTTCGCCACACGACGCCGATTGCGGCGCGAACGCAACATAGAGCGCACCACCTTGCGTGCGGTTATGAAGTCTTTCAGTAGCGCCATGGTCACAATCAAATCGTCGGAGGGTCAATAGAACACCTCACCCGCCGCTCCGTTATCGAGCCGATGCTGATCCAGCGGCAGGTAATTGGACCGCGCTTTCGATAGTACCTGCCCTCCCCTCGGAGGCCTCTACCCGGCGAGACCGCTGGGAACCGCAGGATTTTGGGGATTATAGAGGTACGATTGATAGAATGACCGATTCTGATTCAACCGCACCGTCTGATACCACCGAGACCGCGATCACTTTCTCCGACCTCGCTCTCAGCGATGCGGTACTGAAAGCGGTTCGCGACATTGGCTACGAGACGCCTTCGGCTATCCAAGCAGCCACTATTCCTACTCTTCTGGAGGGGCGCGACGTAGTCGGCCTCGCCCAGACCGGCACGGGAAAAACTGCAGCGTTCGCGCTGCCGATTCTCTCGCGCCTCGACGTTTCCCAGAGCAAGCCTCAGGCACTCGTGCTCTCCCCCACCCGCGAACTCGCGTTGCAGGTGTGTGAGGCATTCGAGAAGTACGCCACCCACATGCGCGGCGTGCACGTGCTCCCCGTTTACGGTGGACAGGCCTACGGCGTTCAGCTGTCGGCACTGCGCCGCGGCGTTCACGTTGTTGTCGGTACCCCCGGCCGCATCATGGACCACCTCGCCAAGGGCACGCTCGACCTTTCCGAGCTCAAGTACCTCGTTCTCGATGAGGCCGACGAAATGCTCAAGATGGGTTTCGCCGAAGACGTTGAGACGATCCTCGCTGACACCCCTGACGACAAACAGGTTGCACTCTTCTCGGCCACGATGCCGGCGCAAATCCGCCGCATCTCCAAGAAGTACCTGAACAACGCCGAAGAAATTACGGTCAAGTCGCAGACCACCACCTCGGCAAACACGAGCCAGCGTTACCTCGTTGTCTCGTACCCGCAGAAGGTCGATGCGCTCACCCGCATCCTCGAAGTCGAAAACTTCGAAGGAATGATCGTCTTCGTTCGCACCAAGAGCGAAACCGAAAACTTGGCGGAGAAGCTGCGCGCCCGTGGTTACTCGGCCGCCGCCATCAGCGGTGACGTGGCCCAGGCCCAGCGAGAGCGCACCGTCAACCAGCTCAAGTCGGGCAAGCTCGACATCCTCGTAGCAACAGACGTTGCAGCTCGTGGACTCGACGTTGACCGCATCAGCCACGTCGTGAACTTCGACATCCCCGTTGACACCGAGTCGTACGTGCACCGCATTGGTCGCACAGGTCGCGCCGGTCGCAGTGGTTCGGCAATCAGCTTCGTCACTCCTCGCGAGCGTCGACTGCTGACTGCCATCGAGAAGGCAACACGCCAGCCGCTCACTCAGATGCAGCTTCCTTCGGTTGAAGACGTGAACTCCACGCGACTCACTCGCTTCGATGACGCCATCACCGAAGCGCTCAACCAGCAGCCTCGCATTTCGGCCTTCCGCGACATCATTGCTCACTACGTTGAGCACCACGATATTCCTGAGGCGGATGTTGCTGCCGCTCTTGCCGTTGTAGCCCAGGGCGAGACTCCCCTGTTGCTGTCGGCAGAAGAAGAACGCGCCCAGCGCTTCATCGAGCGCGATGACCGCAAGGCACGCACCGATCGCCCCGAGCGTGGCGGAGAACGCGGCGGAGATCGTGGCGACCGCCCCGAGCGTCGCCCCCGTTCGACCAAGCCGATGGCTGCCTACCGCATTGAGGTCGGCAAGCGTCACCGCGTTGAACCCCGCCAGATCGTTGGCGCTCTCGCCAACGAGGGTGGCCTCAGCCGCGACGACTTCGGTCACATTCAGATTCGTCCGGACTTCTCGCTCGTCGAGTTGCCCGCCGACATGTCGAAAGATGTGTTGGAGCGACTGCGCGACACTCGCATCAGCGGCAAGCTGATCGAGATCGCTCCCGACCGCAAGGCAAACGGGGGCGGAGCGCGAGGCGGAGACGGCAAGTACCCCAGCCGCGATCGCTCATTCGAGGGTGGCGCTCGCGCCAACCGCGAACGTGAAGAATCACGTGGCTACAACAACCGTGATTCTGCGCCCCGGAACGATGCCGGTCGCGACAACACATCGCGTGACAGTGGCAACCGCTACGAAGACCGTCCGACGCGCAAGCCTCGTACCAAGTACTAAATTCACACCGACGAACGGCGTTCTGCGAAAGCGGGGCGCCGTTCGTTCGTTAACGCGAGAGGGGCGCTCTAGATCACTGGAGGGCGCCCGGCACGCGCCATCCGCACCACGGTCGCCCAGCCCATGCCTCGGCGACCACCCGGGTTCTCTCGCCAGCCCGCAAACCAGCCGCCCCACCAGGCACGCATGCCCACCGGGTTCTTCGCTGCACGCAGGACCTGAATTGCGGTCCAGCTGGCAACATAGATTGGCACCAACAGCACCGGCAGGTTGCGCTTGGCCAACCACACGCGGTTGCGGGCATTGAGGCGGTAGTAGTAGCTGTGACGAGCCGGATCGATTGCCGGATGATTCGCCACCAAGTTGCCGGCGTACCAAGCGCGTTTGCCGGCACCCCACACTCGCCACGCGAGCTCTATGCCTTCGTGGGCATAGAAGTAGGGGTCGCCCCACCCACCGATCTCGTCGAAGAGCGGACGCGGCATCAATACAGCGCCCTCCCACACGGAAAACACATCACTCGGATGCCGTGGGTCGCCCTTGCGAATGCGCGGAATCCAGCGGCGTGGGTTCTCTTTTCCCTCGGCATCCTCAACGCGCGGCTGCAGCAGTCCAATGCTCGGATCAGCCTGCATGAGCGCCACAGCGTCGCTGAGGAACGTCGGAGATGGGATGCTGGCGTCGTCGTCGAGGAAGAAAATCCAGTCACCCTGCACGTGCTCGACACCGCGGTTGCGGCCTGCGGGGATGCCCAGGTTGGCCTCGAGGTGAAGACCGCGGACGGCATCCGGAAGCCCGGTGGGGTTCCAGCCATTGCCGACCACGATGATGTCGAGTTCAACGCCTTGCTGCGCCTGCAGCGAGGCAAGGCCGCGCGCGAGGTCGTCGGGGCGCTTTCCCTGACTGAGCGAAACAACGCCGATGCGGTGGGTCATGAGCGAACGCGCTTGGACGCCATGATGGCCACAAAGTGACCGGCGAGTGCGAGAAGTGCGAGCGGCAGCAGAATGAGCAGCACAGTGCGCTCTGCGGCGAGTGCGGGCACGAAGAGTGCGACGATCGCCGTTGCGAACGCGATCATCGTGAGCTCAACCGAGTGGTACAGGCGATGGAAAGGTACGAAGCGAGCAAGGCGACGGAGTTTCGCCACGACGCTATGGCTCGGCACCGCCTCACCCTTGCGGTCGCTGAGTTTGTCGAGGCCGGCATTGGCTCGAGCAACGTGCACCATGTCATTGAGCGCCTTGTTCAGCACGATGATGAGGGCAAGAGCGAAACCGGCAGTGGTCCACGCGAAGTCGGCGGGGAAGTCGAGCGGCCAGCCCGCGGCGCGGAGGCCGAGGGCAATCGGGATGAGCGCTTCTGTGCTGTAGTGCCCGACCTTGTCGAGGAACACCCCTGCTGGCGAACGCGTGTTGCGCCAGCGAGCAACTTCACCATCGCTGCAGTCAACGAGCATCTGCAGTTGGCCGAGGATGAGGGCGAGAGCAGCACCCGTCATTCCGGGGATGAGCAACGCGGCGGCCGTGAGCCAACCGGTGAGGATCATGAGCCCGGTGACACCGTTAGCGCTGATGGACGTTTTGAGGAGCATCCACGTCAGGTAGGGGGAAATGTCGCGCAGGTAGAGCGATGCCGTCCAGTGTTCAGCATTGGCTCGCAGGCGCACCTCTGGCGGTTGCGTTACTTCGCGCAGTTGGGCGATGCTTTCGGGGCGCGTAGCGGGCTGCGGTGGTGTGTGAGGAGACACGGTATTACCTTCCCGTATGCGCTGTGATGTTCTTGGTGAGTTTCAGGAATCCGAGAATGAACCCGCTGCCCCAGCCAAAGTGGATACAGGGAAGCACGATCAGATACCAAAGACCTGATCGTAGCCCGTCTTTCGCCGCGGCAACAGCAGCCGCAGCAATGACGAAGAGTGCGTAGATCGCGGGCGCAGCGTAGGCGACGGCCAGCCAGCCGGTGCCGGTGCTGCTCGCAACAATTCCGAGGATGAGCCCGACTACGGTGCCGACAACAGCCAACGGTGGCACGAAATAGCGCAGCGAATTTGCCGTTCCAAAGCGGCGAGCGAGCTCACCGCGCCAAATGCCGGTGGCAACGAACTGTCGAATAAGGGTGCGCAGGTTGGACCGCGGCCGGTAGACGACTTCAAGTTCGGGCGTGAACCAGACGGTGCCGCCGGTAGCGCGCAAACGGCGGTTCAGCTCCCAGTCTTGGCCGCGCTTAATGTCTTCGTCAAAGAGTCCGACCTCAACGAGACGTGCACGCTGGAAGACGCCAAGGTAAGCGGTATCGGCTGGGCCCTCTTTGCCGCCCGTGTGATGCTGGGTGCCACCGAGACCTTCAGGCGACCCGTAGGCGTGAGCGACAGCCCGTTCGAAAGGCGTGCGGCCTTGAGCTTTCATGATGCCGCCAACGTTGTCGGCACCGGTGCGTTCAAGAGTGTCAACCGCGACGCGGGTGTAGTTGGTCGGCAACACGGAGTGCGCATCGACACGAACCACGATCGGATACGTGGAAGCGCGGATAGCAGCGTTGAGCCCGCCGGGAGTGGAACCAAGTTCGTTGGTGATGTGACGGATGCGCGGATCAACCCGCGCCATTTCGTCGATGACGGCATTAGTGCCATCGATGCTCGGACCCAGCGCGAGCACGATCTCGAAGGGACCCTCATAGTCTTGCGCTGTGAGGCTGGCGACGGCTGCCTCAATGTGTTCAACTTCGTTGAGTACGGGCATCACGTACGACACACCAGTGAGGGCTTGAGCCTTCTTTGCCATGGGTTCCAATACGTCGGGCCGGGTTGTCGGTCGAGCTTATCGCGTAGGGCGCGAATTGCAGCGGTTACACACGTATGCGGCGTGCGCAGGCTTAGGGCCCGCACACGCCGCACACGTGGTCATTCGGTGTTACTGGAGAGCACCGAGAGTGACGTCGACGGTGTATCCCTTGCCGTCACGCACGTAGGTGAGAGGCGTGGTTTCGCCTGCCGATTGAGCACGCACCTGAGCGGTGAGGTCTGTCTTGTTGGTGATGGGGAGTCCATCGAATCCGGTGACGATGTCGCCTACCTTGAGTCCGGCATCCTCAGCTGCTCCACCGGCGACGATGTCGACGATGCTGGCACCGACTACTTCGGCATCGCTCTGGATGGGGTCGTCAGTCACATCGGCGACTGCGGCTCCGAGGAGACCGTGGGTGGCCGTTCCGCTTTCGAGGATCTCGTTGGCGACACGGCTGGCAACGTTCGAGGGGATCGCGAAGCCAACACCGATGCTGCCTGCGGTTCCACCGGAGGAGGCGATGGCGACGTTGATTCCGATGAGTTCACCGTCGGAGTTCAGCAGGGCGCCACCGGAGTTGCCGGGGTTAATTGCGGCATCCGTCTGAATCACGGCAAGGGCTACTGAGGCCTGAGCTGACGAGTTTTGTCCGTTATCCTGGCCGTTTTCGCCGAAGAGGTCGAAGTTCCAGAGGTCTTGGTCGCCGCTGTCGTCGGGGGCTTCAGTGCTTGCCTCGGGGTCTTCGGATAGCGCCGATGAAGCGATCGTGATGCTGCGGTTGAGTGCGCTCACAATTCCGCTCGTGACGGTTCCCGAGAGTCCCAGGGGCGCACCGATCGCGACGGTGCTGTCTCCTACGTTGAGCTCACTGGAGTCCGCAATGCTGATGAAAGGCATGTCGCTGACGTCATCAATGTGAATGACGGCGATATCGGAGATGGCATCGAAGCCGATGACGGTCGCGGAAAGCAAGCGTCCGTCGCTGGTGGTGACGGTGACGGCGGGGTCTGCGACTTCACCATCGAGGGTAACTACGTGAGCGTTGGTGATGACGTTGCCGTCTTCACTAATGATCACGCCGGATCCGCTTCCGCCTGCGTTCTGGCCCGTCACGTTGATGGTGACGATCGCGGGAGCAGCCTTAGCGACAACCGAGGTGACGAGAGTTGCGTTCCCCGGGTCGTTGACGGTGATGGATGCGGGGCTCGCGGTGCCGCTGACAGCTGACGTCGCTTGGTTTCCGAGCGCCCAGAGCGTGACGCCTGCACCGGATGCACCGCCGAGGAGCGCGACGATGGCGAATCCGGCGACGAGGCCGAGAGTCATGCGGGGCTTCTTTTTGGGTGCGGCAGATTCCGCGGATGCTGCCGCTGGAACTGCTGCAGGGCCGAAGCTTGCGCCGGAGTGTGCCCCTGCTTCTGCAGAGGCTGCATCCGCCTGCACGGTGGGTGCAGCGGGAGCCGTGGCGGCCGAAGATGTGACGAGCTCAGCAGGTGCACTTGGAGTCGCAGCGTTCGCGGCGATCGCTGTACCTGCAGCGGGCGGGGCTTCCACCGGGGCGGCACCGGGTGCGGCTTCGGTGGAGGAAGTCTGTGTGGGCGCGCTGTCGACGCCGGCGGGTGTTTCCGCGGAGTTGCCTGCTGCGGGAGTTTCCGCAGTGTTGGCTGCGACGGGAGTCGCTGAAACCTGGGGTGCTGTTTCGGGGGTGCTGGTTGGGGTGCTGTTCTTTTCGGGTGTTACGTCTTCGGGTGTTTCTTCGGGGGTGGGTTCTTCGGGGACCTGAGTCATGGTGTGCTCCTTTCAGCGATGCAAGCTTCCATCGCTAACCTGTGCATTCTATTTAGGTCTGCTGTGGGTGGGCTGCGCGGTTGAAAGGAGTTGGCCTAGACACCGAGCTGGTAGCCCGGTTTTGTGGGGTTCTTGTTCTGTGTTCGGTTTGCGGCCGAAAGGATTAGCAGCCAATTCCCGTGGGGTTGGCGATGCAGTCTTGGTCAACAAGGACTGTGGTGGCGTGCCCGGCGGTCGCTGTGAGGGGCGGCGCGACGATGGTGAGGGTACCGACGACGTTCTGCCAGCTGCTGCCGGCGACACGGTATTCGGCGGCGTAGGTGACGGCGAGAGTGATCGTGTAATTGCCGGGTTCTTCGAAGACGTGGCTGGTGGGTGTCGGATCGAATTCGGCGATCTTGCTCTTCGCCCAGGTGGTTCCTGCAGTGCCGAGGGTGGAGGTGGTGCCGTCGCCGTAGTCCCAGTTGTAGGAGGTGGGCGTGAATCTGACTTGGGCGGTGCCGCCGAAGAGGGTGCCGTCTACGACGTGGGCGGATGTCGTGGCGTAGAAGTTGGTGTCGAGGCCGACGATCATCCACTGGTTAGGTTGCATCCCCGCGGCGGGGGCTTGCGGGCGGAAGGTGGCGATGGCGGAGATAGTGACGGGGCCAGAAGCTGCGACTTCAGCAGGTTCAGGAGCAAGGCATGGAACACGAGGAATCACGCACCAGCTCTCGTCTTCTGCTTCCTCCGCTGCACCATCCGCTGGAGACTGAAAATTCTCAGATGAGGTGCCAGAATTTCCGTGGACTTCGGCTGTAGCTCCGATTTCTACCCCGCCGCCGACCACACCTGCCGTAGCGCAGAGGCCTTCGGCATAGTCCTGTTCGCTGCATCGATCAGCTGTCGCCGCGAACGCAGAGGTGGTCGAACCCGCGCCCAGACACGCTCCAACTGTAAGAACTAGGACGAGCGCGGCTGGCTTCAACATTCCCCACTGCTCCAAAGCAGCTGGTCTGAAACCATCAGAGCTGCTCGATCTTCAACGTAATCGAAAGTGACCTGCATAATCGATGAGTCGTCGCGCTCCGGTGAAACAACGGATTGACCTGAGCTATCGAGAACATCAACCCCTGAGATATTGCGGCAAACGTAGATAGTGATGATCTCGCGCGAGCCGCCTGATGGCGAGTAGCGCTGCAGCTCAGCATTGCCGACTTTTGACTCGCCGGTCTGACGTTTTCCTGCTTCTTCAAACTCACGGAGACCCTCTATCGATGAGGCGAGAAAGTCGCCCGTCACAACTGTTTCCAGCCGCTCAGGGTCAGCACCGCCTTGTTCCAAGATCTCGCCAGAAACTCTCACGTACTCCGCATACGCCTCCTCGGCCGCCGCGAGCGCCTCTTCGTCTGACGCGTAGGGCGCAACGAAGGAGGCCGTCTGCTCGGGTGGAGGTGTCGTACCGGAGGGCACGCATCCACTCAGCAGCACTAAGAGGAGCACGCCGCCCGATACACGTACGAGGTTCGGTAGCCGCATACAACGACGCTAGGCATCCCCCACGATCCGGGCAGTCAACTTTCCACAGCCAGACGCCGCATCCGGCACCGCAAGTGGTTAGGCTTGCGGAACAATGACAGTCACCGGATCTTGGGAACGCGCCGCCAATGGCGCCATGCTGCTCGGCGCCGACGGGCAGCTGAGTCAAACAATTTTTGCCGAAATGTCGGCCCTCGCCGTTACCAGCGGTGCCATCAATTTGGGTCAAGGTTTTCCTGACGAAGACGGCCCCGCCGAAGTGTTGGATGCCGCCCGCAAAGCAATCAGTGACGGTGCCAACCAGTACCCACCAGGCAACGGTTTCCCGGTGCTGCGCAACGCGATCGTCGAACACCAAGAACGTTTCTACGGAATCGAACTCGACCCCGACACCGAAGTTCTCGCGACAGCGGGTGCCACCGAGGCGCTAGCCGCCACGATCCTTGCACTCACCAACGAAGGCGACGAGGTCATCACCCTCGAACCGTTCTACGACGCCTACGGCGCCATGATCAACTACGCGCGCGCCACCCACGTGACGGTGCCGCTGCGCTCCCCCGACTTTCAGCCCAACCACGACGACATCCGCGCCGCCTTCAGCGGACGCACTCGCCTCATTATCCTGAACAGCCCACACAACCCCACCGGTGCTGTGCTCGACCGCGAAACCCTCGAACTGATCGTGGAGCTCGCCCACAAATATGACGCGCTTATCGTCACCGACGAAGTGTACGAACACATCACCTTCGGCTTCGAGCACATCCCGGTCGCCAGCCTTCCGGGTGCGTTCGACCGCACGATCAGCATCTCGAGTGGCGGCAAAACGTTCAACACCACGGGCTGGAAAATCGGGTGGATCACCGCACCCCAGCCCATCCTGCAGGCCATCATGGCGGTGAAGCAATACCTCACCTACGTCAACGGCGCACCACTCCAGCACGGCATCGCGGCAGGCCTTGGTCTCCCCGACAGCTACTTCGACGACCTCTCCAGCGGCCTCGCCCGCAAACGCGACACCCTGGGCACGGGTCTCCGCAACGCAGGCTTCGACGTGAGCACACCCCAAGCCGGCTACTTCATCATTGCGGATGCCGCACCCCTCGGAGTCACGGACGCTGCCGAGTTCTGCCGCCAGCTGCCCGAACTCGCCGGAGTCGTCGGAATCCCTGTCACCGCGTTCGTGCACCCCGCGAACCACGGCGACTACAACACGCTCATCCGCTTCGCTTACTGCAAGAAGCCTGACGTGCTCGAGCGGGCTGCAGCTCAGCTCTCAGGGATGAAGCTGCGTCACTAGCCCTCGAGCGGGTGCACTCCATAGCGACGCAACGATAGCGCCGGGTTGGTCGCCCGCACCTCGTCAAGGCGAGCCAGTTCAATGTGGGCGACAGCGACATCCGTGCGCTCCCCAATCGTCACGAGCTCGACCCCCATGGGATCAACGACCATGCTGTTGCCGACACCAATCGGCGGGGCGTGATCGGCAGCGGCGACAAAGACAGTGTTCTCGATCGCCCGCGCTGTGAGCAGCGTGCGCCAGTGATACTCCTTGAGCGGTCCGCGCACCCACTCGGCGGGCACCACAATGAGGTTGGCTCCGGCATCCACCAAACGGCGTGACACCTCTGGAAAACGGACGTCGTAGCAAGTCTGCAAACCGACCGTGAAGTCCTCCCAAGCGAAGGTCTGCGGCGCGGCAATCGACCCGGGAATGACCCAGTCAGATTCGCGCTGACCGAACGCGTCGTAGAGGTGCTGCTTGCTATAGGTCGCGACGATGGCGCCGGTGGGAGCAATCGCGACGAGGGTGTTCCAAAAGCGGTTATCTTCGTCGCTCGACTGCAACATGCCCGCAGCGACATGAATCCGCAACCGCTGGGCGAGCGAGGTCAGAGCCTGCACGAATGGGCCATCAAGCGGCTCGGCGGCGGTGACCCAGTCTTCGCCCATCGTGGCGGTGAAGTACGACGAGTACTCCGGGAACACCACAAAGCTCGCGCCGCGCTCGACGGCGCGCTCAGCGAGCTCCGTGATCTGCGCGATGTTCTCATCACGGTCAGAACCGGGCACAAACTGGGCAACAGCAACAGTCGAAGCGGGAGTCATAACCCCAGCCTACGACCCCGCCGGGACAGCCAGCAGGGAACCGTCGGAGAAAGCGACTACGCGCCGCCCTCCGCAATCTGCTTGCGATACGGCAGCAGCGCGGCCTTCATGCCAATTCCGAGCACGCCTACGAGGCGGTCGTCGCGATAGTAACCAACGGCAGCCTGGTCGCTGAGGTCTCCCTCAAGGACGCGGATGTCGTCATCCGACACCAGGCCCAACAGACCGTAAGCCTGCAGTTTGATCTCGAACTGGTTAGACCAGAACGACGGCACCGGAGCGAAGGGTTTCGCCACTACATCAGCGAATGATCCGTCGTCGGCGAGGTGCGCCGCGAGCACAGCGCCCGCACGTTTGCCAGTGTCGGTCGGGATGTTCCAGTGCTCGATACGACGAGCAACGTCATCGAACATAGGGTTCGGGAAGCGCGCAATATCACCAACGACATACACGTCATCGCGAGCGACTCCCGAGGTCGTGACCGCACGCATCGCGTTATCGGCGAGCACACCATCGCTCAGATCGAGGTCTGTGCTCTCGAGCCACTCGGTGTTGCACTCCGAGCCAACCGACTCGATCAGAACATCGGCGGGCACAACCGTGCCATCGCTCAGCTCAACAGACTCGACCGTGGTCTCGCCGTTGATCGCCGCAACAGTCACGCCCGAGAAAATATCCACGCCCTCGTTGGTGAGACGGCGACGCATTTCTTTCGCCACCAGCTCGCCAAGCGGCCGCATCATCGGCTCCGCACTCGGCGTCACAATCGTGACTTCACAGCCCAACTTGCGGGCCGTAGCGCTCAGTTCGCAGCCCAAGAAACCCGAACCGACAACAACAACGCGTGCACCCTCGGTGAGTTCGGCACGCAACGCCATCGCATCATCGAGCGAACGAACCACGTGACGGCCGGCAATCGGCGCAAAGTCCAAACGGCGAGCGCGCAATCCGGTCGCGATAACGAGTGCACGCCAGGGCTGCACCTCGCCATCAT
Source organism: Salinibacterium sp. SWN248 (assembly GCF_015864575.1). GTDB lineage: Bacteria > Actinomycetota > Actinomycetes > Actinomycetales > Microbacteriaceae > Rhodoglobus. Next base: position 75,740 of record NZ_JADYWW010000002.1, read on the forward strand.
CGGTGGTCAGCGTTCGAGCATCAAGGTCGACCGCGGTGGCCCGCACTCCGAGCATCCACTCAACGTCGCCCATTTCAGCTCGCGACGGGAACGCCACCGCCTCGTGAGTCACGTCAGTGGCCAACACCTCTTTTGACAGCGGCGGACGGTTATAGGGGGCGTGAAGTTCTTCGCCAACCACGCGGATAGCACCGGTGTAGCCCGAACGGCGAAGAGACTCCGCCGCGCGCAGCCCACCCATCGCCGCACCGACAATAACGACCGGTGCGGCGGGGTTAGCCACAGTCACTATTCGACGATTCGGATGGCCTGCATCGGGCACACATCAACAGCAGCTTCAATGTTGTCGCGCTCCGAGTCTGGCGCTTCAGCCACGTACTCGAGCTTGTCGTCGTCGTTGAGCTTGAAGTTGTCAGGTGCCTCAAACACGCACTGGCCGTAGTGCTGGCACTGGTTCATGTCGACTTCGATTTTGATCATCGCTTTTCCTCAACTTTCGACGGGTAGAGATCTTTCGACGGAGTTCGAATGCCTCGGAACTCCCAGTCGCCACCCATTGCTGTCGACATTACCTCTTCGCTCTCGGTCGGCTGCGCTCCCACGTCGGTGCGGATCGCAGTCGGGCCCGTAACGATACGGTTCGTGAGCTTGCCCAGGCCTTCAACTTCGACCTCAACAACGTCGCCAGGCTGAACCGGACGCGAGAACGCGGGCGTTCCCGAGAACAGCATGTCGCCGGGGCTCAACGTGATCGTGCGCGCGATGTCGGCCACGAGGTAGTTCATGTCCCACTCCATGTTGTCGGTGCTGTCGTCTTGCTTGACCTCACCGTTCACAATGGTGCGCAACTGCTTGCCGCGGAAATCCCAGTCGGTCACGAGACCGGGGCCCACGGGAGCGAGTGTGTCGCTGCCCTTCACTCGAAGCATGGAACCGGCATCCGTGTCGCGGAAATCGTGCAGACCGTAGTCGTTACCGATCGAGTAACCGGCGATGTAGTCGCTGGCCTGGTCAGGCGACACGTTGCGGCAGGTGCGGCCGATCACAATGACGATTTCGCCTTCGAAGTTCAACCACTTGCAGCCCTCGGGGCGCACGACATCACCCTTGTGGGTGTTGAGCGCGGTGACCGGCTTCTGAAAGTAGGTCGGAGCTGCGGGCAGCTTGGTCATGAACTCTTCGGTGCGGCTGGCGTAGTTCAAGTGCACGGCAATGATCTTGCTCGGCTCGGTCGGCGGCAAGTGGATTGCCTCGTCGACACCAACCTCGCGGCCATCGCCGGCGACGAGAACATCGCCGTGACGCGTTACCTGCGTCGGGTAGCCATCAAGAAGTACTCTGCGGAACTCAGTCACGAGAAAGGACCACATCCTTTGCTGCCGGGAAGCCGCCTTCGGGCTTCGGGAACCAGACGTGCACCTGACCGGTGCCGATCGAATTTTCGTACTCGCTGTACATCACGCCGGGAGCAGTGCAGGCTTCTTCACCGATCGCACCGGCAGTCATCAGCCAGTGGCCAAACATGGCCTCGGGGCGCACCTTCTGGAACGCGGGCATGGTTTCCAATACCTGAGCGTGGTCGCCAGCCTTGAACCAGTCGAGACGTTCGTAATCTGCCTCGCGGGCAGCATCCGAGAAAATGTGGGCCGGATCGGCCATCTCGTGCTTGCGCAGATCGCGCAGCTTGTAGAACGTGTGCGATAGAGCACCCGATGCCAGCAGGATGACGCGGCGGTCGCTCTTGGCGATCGCTTCGCCAATGGCGCGACCGGCACGGAGGAAGTCTTCGTCGGTAGCGGTCTGGCAGATCGAGACGCTGACCCACTTCTTGTCAGGCAGGCCCTTGCCGAGGTACTCCCACAGGTTGATCGTGGCGTACATGATCGGCAAGTACTCGTCGTCGATCGGAGTGATCCACGTGCCGTTCTTTTCGGCTTGCTCCCCCATGAGCTTTGCGAGCTCGGGGTCACCAATGAAGTCATACGGCACACCGCTCATGCCGCGGGGCAGTTCTTCTGACGTGAACTTGCCGTGACGACGCTCGTGCGCGGTGACGACGAATTCAACCGTGGTCGCCCAGTGGCTGTCGAGCACAACAACAGTGTCGTAATCATCATTCTCGAAGTAGTCCTTGCGGAGTCGTTCGAGGCCTTCAACGAGCGTTGAATCTTTGCCCTCATTGAGTTCCATGCGGATCTCTTGGGGCAACATGATCGTAGGTACGTGGGCGATCAGCCCAGCGCCAACAACTTCTCCCATGACTATTCCTTCCATCCGTTAGGTGCGAACACCGTGTTCTTAACATCTGCGTAGAAATCGAACGACCAGGTGCCGCCCTCACGGCCAACACCCGACTTCTTGGAGCCGCCGAACGGTGCGCGCAAGTCGCGCACGAAGAAGCAGTTGACCCAGATCGTGCCGGCGACAAGCTGCTTGGCGATCACGTCGGCGTGCTCGCGGTTGCCTGCGACGAGGATGGCGGCGAGACCGAATTCGGTTCCGTTGGCCATCGCGACAAGTTCTTCGTCGGTCGTGAAGGTTTGCATTGTCAGCACCGGCCCGAAGACCTCCTGAGTGACAATTTCGCTTCCAAGCGCAGGGTTCTTGACGAGCGTTGGCGTGAAATAGAGGCCGCCGAGTTCAGCGTTTGGCCCACCGCCGAAGAGGATGTCTGCTCCGCCCTCCTTGGCGCGATCGACGAATCCCTTGATCCGCTCGAAGTGCACGCGATGAACCTGCGGCCCGATATCGGTCTCGAGGTCGCGAGGGTCACCCTGACGCAGGGTCTCGACCTTCGCTTGGAATGCTGCGGCAAAGGCATCCGCAATGTTCTCGTGAACGAGGATGCGCGTGCCCGAGAGACAGACCTGACCAGCGTTGTCGTACTGCTCAACCGCGAGCGTCGCAGCGAGTTCGAGGTCGGCATCTTCCATGACGATGCAGGGGCTCTTGCCCCCGAGCTCGAAGCTGCAGGGGGTGAGGTTGTCGGCGGCGGCGCGAGCGATCGACTTGGCCGTCGGCACCGAACCGGTGAACGAGATACGGCTGAGGTCGGGGTGCTCCACGAGCGAGGCACCCGCTTCTTTTCCATAACCCTGAACCACGTTGAACACACCGGCGGGCAATCCCGCTTCGGCAGTAATGTCGGCGAAGAGGGATGCCGTGAGCGGCGTCCATTCGGCCGGCTTCAGTACGACAGTGTCGCCTGCGGCGAGCGCCGGAGCGATCTTCCACGTGGCGAGCATGAGGGGCGCGTTCCAGGGCGTGATGAGCGCGGCAACTCCCGAAGGATCCCACGAGACGTGGTTGTTGTGGCCGCGGGTTTCGAAGTCCGGATGCCCGAGGTCGTTCACAAGGTAGTCAGCAAAGAACCTAAAGTTGTGGGCCACTCGCGGCATGACACCGCGCAGGTGGCTGCGCAGGAGCGCACCGTTGTCCATCGTCTCGACGTTTGCGAGGTCGCTGACGCGCTCCTCAACGAGGTCGGCGATCTTGTGCATGATTGCTGCACGATCCTGGGGACTGGTGGCAGCCCAGCCGGGGAATGCTGCGCGGGCGGCGGCGACGGCCAAGTCAACTTCGCGTTGACCTCCGCGAGAGATTTCACCGAGTGCACTGGCATCGATCGGTGACACGTTGGTGAAGGTGTCGTCTGAAGCGACGCGTTCTCCGTTGATGAAGTGCCGGGTGTCGACGGTCACTCCTGCTACTTGAACGTTGGTCATAGTGTTCCCGTCTCGAATCGCTCGCCGTTAAGTCATTCGGATACTAATGACTTACCTTAGCGAGTGATTCGACCCCAAACAAGAGTTCAGAGCATCCGGCCACTAAAAAATCGGTGCGGGTTAGTTCTTGGGCTCCACGCCAGCCGTGATCACGCGCAGCATCTCGGCCAGCTCTTCCCTCTTGCTGGGATCAACCGGGCCAGTGACGGCCTGCTCTTGCAGGTTGAACGCCGGAAAGAGTTCCGTCATGAGTTCGCGCCCACGATCAGTGAGCTTCACGACGACGAGTCGACCATCGGTCTCGCTGCGTTCGCGTGTGAGCCAGCCACGGCGCTCAAGAGTCGTGAGCACTCCGGTCAGAGTCGCCTTAGAGAAGCCTCCCTCAAGCGCGATCTGGCGAGTTTCAATCGGTTCCCAGATCCACGTGACCCAGAGAACGACAAACGCTGTCCAGGAGAGATTGTGCTCCGACAACACGGTGCGCTCGAAGTGATTACGCACGGCGTTTGCCGCCCGAAAAAGGTTCGATGCGACGGCCATTGCGGAGTAGTCCAGCGGAAGGCCGCCGACTCTCGCTTGTACTTGGCGTTCAGTCTCAGTCAGTGTGTGTGGTCCGGCCACGGAGGGTCCCCTTGCTCGCGTTTAGCTGCGGTTACTCTATCTAACCCCCGGCGTTCAGAAAGTTTTTGGGGACATCGCTCACAGAAACGCGCCGATGTGGCATATTGTTTGTATCCAAACAACCCACGGAGGATTGAGTTGACTTCAATGGCGAACGTCACCCTGGCAGACCTAGATCTGTTCGAGAACGGCACACCCTGGCACGTATTCGACAAGCTTCGAACTGACGCCCCCGTGCACTGGTCAGAAGAGCCAGCCCCCAACCATGGGTTCTGGTCGCTCACCCGTTATCACGACATCGTTTCCGTATTGCGAGACACTGAAACGTTCTCGAGCGAACGCGGCACCGTCAACCTCGAAGAGCTCGACGCTGACCAAATCGAAGCTCGCAAGTCAATGCTCGAAACGGATGGCGTGCGTCACCGGGCGCTCCGTCGCCTTATGCAGGGTGAGTTCACGCCCCGCGCCGTCGCCGGGTACGAGACGTTCCTCCGCGGACTCACCGCCAGCACTCTTGACGCTGCCTTTGCGAACCCCGAGTTCGAATTCGTCGACCAGGTGGCCGCCGACTTCCCCATCCGGGTTCTCGCCAAGATGCTCGACGTGCCCGACACCGACATTTACAAGCTCATTGACTGGGGCAACCGGATGATCGGAAACGACGATCCGGAACACGCCGACGTACTGGCAAGCTCCGCCGAGAGCGAAGAGTTCCGACTGCTGCCCTTCCGCTCCCCCGCAGCTCGGGAGGTTTTCGAGTACGGCAACGACCTCGCCAACCAGCGTCGCGGCAAGGACGGCAACGACCTCGTGTCGCGCCTCGTCAACCAGACGCCGATGGACGGCCAAGCGCTCAGCGAGCGCGACTTCAATAGCTACTTTCTGCTGCTCGTCGTCGCCGGCAACGAGACCACACGCCACACCATCACGCACTCCATGAACTACCTCATGGATAACCCCGACCAGCTTGAGCTACTCCAAGAAAAACCAGAACTCATCCCGTGGGCGGTCGAAGAGTTCTTGCGCATGGCCAGCCCGGTTTACCACTTCCGTCGCACCGCGACCAAGGACACCGAGATCAACGGTCAAGCGATCAAGGAAGGCCAGAAAGTTGTCACGTGGTTCGCCGCCGGCAACCGCGACCCCGAGATCTTTGAAGATCCTTACAAGATGGATGTCACCCGCAACCCGAACGAGCACATGGCGTTCGGTCGCGGTGGCCCGCACATGTGTCTCGGAAACTCACTGGCACGCCTTGAGATCCGTATTATGTTCGAGAACCTGTTGCCCCGTATCTCGGGCATGACGAAGCTGGCTGAACCTGACCGCTTGCGCAGCAATTTCGTCAACGGAATCAAACGACTCCCAGTACGCGTCGAATTAGCAAAGTAGGCACATGAGCGAGGTAGTTGCATGAGCGAAGTTCGGCCGCAGGGCAGACCCCACGCTGTCTGGGGCGATGAGACTGAAGTCGTTCAGCTCGCCATTGACTGGACCTCTAAGAGAATGGTTCGCGAGACCGACCCGTTTTCGACAGCGCGACCCGCGGCCGATTTGGCGGCAGAGGTTGGTGAAGCGATCCGCCCCAAAGGCATCGGCGGCGCAGAGGCACTGCGTATTTTTGACGAAATTCTTGAGCCGGCAACTCGTGCTCAGGATGACCCGTTGAACCTCGCTTATATTGCGGCCGCACCGACTCGCGCGGCAGTTGCGTTTGACCTCGTCACCAGTTCTGCTAACATTTTTGGTGGCCTCTGGGAGTCGGGTGCTGGCGCGATCTTTGCCGAAAACCAAGCCCTGCAGTGGATCATCGGGCTGCTCGGTTGGCCAGAGACCGCTGGCGGCACTTTTGTTTCCGGCGGCACCTCGGGCAACCTTTCAGCGCTCATGACCGCGCGAGAAACAGCCAAGACTCGTCGCGGTGGCCGCCCGGCTGGGGGCTGGCAACTGGCCTACACTTCCAACGCTCACTCGTCGATCAACTCGGCAGCGAGAGCACTCGACGTTGACAGGGTTGACGTGCCCATCGATGACCGTGGGCACATGACCGGGGCAGCGCTGCGCGCCGTTCTCGAACAGAACCCGAACGTGTTTGCGGTGGTCGCATCCGCTGGAACAACTAACGAGGGCCTTGTCGACGACCTGGCCGATATCGCCGACGTCTGCGAAGAGTTTGGTGTTTGGATGCACGTTGACGGCGCCTACGGTGGCGCAGGGCTCGCCGCCCCGAGCATCCGCCCCCTCTTTGACGGCATCGAACGAGCAGACAGCTTTATCGTCGACCCGCATAAGTGGCTCTTCGCCCCCTACGACTGCTGTGCGCTGATCTATCGCGAACCCCAGCTGGCGCGGGCCGTGCACTCTCAGCACGCCAGCTATTTGGATGCCATTGACCGCAACGAGTCGAACCCCAGCGAGCTCGCCCTGCACCTCTCGCGGCGCGTGCGAGGCCTTCCACTGTGGTTCAGCCTCGCCACCCACGGCACCGATAAGTATCGGGATGCGGTCGAAGCATCGGTGTCGACCGCTCGCGAAGTCGCCCGCGCAATCGACGCGACCGACTACCTCGAACTCGTGCGTGAGCCCGAACTCTCAGTGCTGCTGTTTGTGCGGAGCGGGTGGACGGCCGAACAGTACTCGGCGTGGTCGAAGCAAGTGGCGCACGACGGTGTCATCCTGTGCGTACCGACGAAATGGCGTGGTCAGACCGTGTTGCGGCTCGCTTTCGTAAATCCTGATAGCGAGGCAGCCAAGGTCATGGCGGCGTTGGAGACGCTGCGGTAGCAAGCGCCGTGACGGAGCCCCAATCACGGCACACCGCCGTCGGTGCGAAGCCTGGCGGTACAATGCGACCCTGACTGCTCAACCTGTAAAGCTTCTTACCGTGGCTGCGATCATTATTGCGATCTGCGCTATGCCCCAGACGACCGGAATACCGATGACTATCGAAGTCACCCATACGGCTATCTTCAGGGGCGGAGCCATCCCCCGTTTCAGCCTCGCGCCAGCAGCGCTGACTTGGTTGTGCGCCATTCGATCGCTGACCCCAGCACCAACAGAGCCGCTGACCGCCTCGCCACCCAGGTTATGCCGTGAATCGGCATAGTGGACGGTGCGAGCGAGCGTCTTTGCCCCAACAGTTTCGATGATGCCAAATAGCGTGGCCATCGTTTGCGGATTCGACAGATCGAAACCACCGAACTGGTAGAGAAACATCCAATCGTCGATGATCTCGGCATCCACCGAAACGGCTTCGTCGATCATCAACGCCATCAGGTCGGGGGTGAACACGTACAGCGCATCCCGCTCGTAGCCTTTGGGGCAGTACATCGTGAAGTACTCGTCAAAGTTGCCCTCAAGCGAGATGCGCTGTTTGCTCGAAAAACCGACGGGAAGCTGAGTCGCGCCGAGAAAGTTGTTCTTATTCGAGTCAAGCACGAGGTGAGGCATCCGACGCTGCAGCTTGATAGCGACGAATCCGTAGCCATAGCTGAACTCAGTCTTGCCATCATTCACCGTGTAGCCGTAGTTGCCGATATCGAGGAAATTTTCGCCTCGACGAAGGATGTGCTGCGATACGCCTCGGTTGTAACCCAAGCCGAAAATCATTCCGGGGTAGTTAACGGCGCCGCGGTGAGCGCCAAATTCAAAGCCGTTGAGGGCCGCAAACAGGCTCAACCGCAGTCGCTGCTCAGCGCTACCGGCAGGCTGGACCGAACCGTCTTTCGCTCGCTCACGGAAGTCCTGGATTTCGGCTTCGCTGAGCTGCGCATCCAGCGCACCTAAGTCGACAATCGATGTCATCTGTATCGTTTCCCCAGCATCTGGTCGTTGAACCCAATGAATTGAAGATTACTTGCGGTTCGCGACTGCACCCCAGCGGCTGGCCGCGAAGGTGCAGCGCGCTGAGCACGAAACGAGAACGGACGCACGGTCCGCACGCTTGAGGTCCACGAAAGGGCACGACTGCGGTAGCTTTGCCCCACGGCGATGATGCCGACCGTGCACGAAAGGCGTGACGACATGAACACAACTGTTTCTTTGACCGAGCTTGCCGCATCGGAACTGGCGAGCGCTCTTGCCTCGAACAACGGCCGCAGCGCCGTGACGGTGTGCGGCGGGCGAGATGCCCAGCTCAGACAAACGGTGATGGCGTTGCGGGCTGGTGAAGGGCTCTCCGAGCACTCCAGCCCCGGCGAAGCAACACTGCAGGTACTCGTCGGACACATCGCACTGCGGTCCGCCGACGAATCGTGGGAGGGCAAGCCGGGCGATCTGCTGCCAATTCCCACTGAGATCCATGCCGTGGATGCTCTTGAGGACTCCGTGATTTTGCTCACGGTTATTAAAGCTCAGTAGCGGTCAGCGACGCCCTCGCCGCCGCTAGACGAGCTTGGCTACTCGCTCCAAGAAAGCATCCACGAGGGCTGCCGTGCGTTCAGCGGCACGGCCCTCTTCGTCGCGGGTTAGAGCGATCATGATCTCGGGGTTCTGCCCGCTCGCGATCACTTCGTTGATGCCGCCCTGATCGAGCCAGCCTTCTAAAATTGCCGAGTTGAGTTCGGGATGAAACTGCACGGCCAAGCTGCGGCCGTAGGTGAATGCTTGAGGTGCGATCGGGTTGCGAGCGATTTCGACGGCGCCTTCGGGCATCGTCCACTGGTCATAGTGAAACTGAAACCAGGGTCCGTTGGAGACGAGCGAGGTATCGTCGCTGTAAATCGTTTTCCAACCGATTTCTGATTGGGCTCCACGAGCGACTGTGCCGCCCAGCGCCCGTGCGATCAGCTGGCCGCCGAAGCAGATACCCAGCACCGGGATGTCCGCCTCGATGGTGGAGCGCACCCACTCGAGCTCTGGCTGCAACCAGCGGCCGATGCACGCGTCATCCCACGCACCCCACGGCGCTCCCATGGGGATCACGAGGTCGTACTGCGACGCATCCGGAAACTCAAAATCAACGTTCGGGTTGTCGAAATTCTCCTCGCTGACGACCATGATCTCGTCGATCTCAAAGCCGCGTTCCCGCAGGCGATCCCCCACTGGGCCGCTCGCGGTGACGTGATCGTGTTGCACCAGGAGAGCTCTCATCTGTGTACCTTTCAGGTAAATTTCTGGCGATGAGTGGACAGCCACACCGCTGTGTGCCTTAGTATCGCACTAATCGTTCAGTGCCGAACGATTTATTTTTCGGAGGAAGAATGACTCTCGACATAGCAGCACTTCAAGCAGACTTGCAGGCAAAAGGGATCGATGTTCTGCGCCTGATTTTCCCGGATGTGCTGGGAATCACCCGCTCAAAAGATCTTCTCGTCAGCCAATTACATCGCACGAAGTCTCCGCTGTTCTGCCAAGGCGTGTGGGTAACAACCACCGGCGGGGGCGTGCTCGACGGAAACGACATCATGTCATCCGGCCTTCCCGACCTCCTCACCCAGATCGACCCCGAGACCCTCACGATGATGCCGTGGGAGCCCGGCGTTGCCCTCGTCATCGGCGATGCATTCAACCCCGACCACAGCCCCAGCGACGTCGCACCGCGTTCGGTGCTGCAGAACGTGATCGCAGAATATGCCGCCCTCGGCCTCACCCCGACCGTCGGCCCCGAACTTGAGTTCTACATCGCCAACTACGACGAAGACAACGGGTGGAGCCGCAGCCTCAGCCGCACCGGCCGCGTCTACACGACCGGCGAGCACGTCGACCCCGGTGGGCAATTCTTGAATCTCATGCGCATGCTCGACGGCATGGACATCGGCGTCTTCGCCGGCAACCACGAATTCAGCCCCTCGCAATACGAAATCAATCTCTGGCACAGCGAGGCACTGGATGCCGCCGACCGCACTTTCCTCTTCAAGACCGCCGTGCGCGACATCGTCGCCCGCACCGGCAAGCACGCCCTCTTCGTGGGCAAGCCCTGGGACGACGAAGGCGGCAGCGGATTCCACTTGCACTTCTCCGTCGTCGACAGTGACGGCAACAACATCATGTCGGATGGCGGCGCTGGGCTCTCAGAGACCGCCAACCACATGATCGGTGGAATCCTCGCCCACGCCGGATCACTCGCAGCACTCTCGAACCCCACCGTTAACGCCTACAAGCGCCTCGGCCCGGACACCCTGGCTCCCTACCGCGCCAACTGGGGCCACGATAACCGCAGCGCGATGCTGCGGGTACCGCCTGAGCGCGGCGCCGGCACGCGACTGGAAGTCCGCCTCGGCGACCCGGCAGCGAACCCGTATCTGCTGATCGCATCCACTCTGGCTGCTGGCCTTGATGGCATCAAGCGCAAGCTCACGGCACCCGCAGCAGTCGCGGGCTGGGCCTACGAAGACGAGTCGGCACCGATCTTGCCGATGACCCTCAGCGCCGCTCTGGACGCTCTCGACGCCGACACGGTGATGCGCGAGACCATGGGCAGCACTGTGATTGATGTCTTCAGCGTGCTCAAGCGCGATGAAGTGATGCGCTACGAAGACTCTGTCGCCGACAAGACGACGCGCGACATCAGCCAGTGGGAGATCGACGAATACTTCGCCGACTACTAAGTCGGTGAACCGCTAGACACACGAAAAGCCCCGCCGAAGTTCTCGGCGGGGCTTTTCTGCGTGGTGAAGGAACTTAGATCGCGTTCGAGCGGTCTTCTACGAGCTCGCCACCGTTGAACGTGACTCCGATCTCGCGGTAGTAGCCGCCGAGAATCTCTTGCACGGGCAGGATCGAGTGCAGCTCATCCCATTGCGAATCTCCGAGGTGAAGCTCGGCGTCGCCCTTCCAGGTCTCGCCAATCTCGACGTCGGTGCCGCCCATGGTGATGAGCTGATCGAGGGACATGCCGGCATCCTTGCTGATGGATGGCATGAACCGGCTGTGCAGCATTTTGTGGCCGTTGACGAAGCCGTTGCTTTCAGCAGGCTCACGCAGCGTGACGACGGCCGAGGCGAGGCGGTGGTCGTACGCCGCGATGGAGGCGCCGAACTGGCCACCGTTCTCGAGCTTGGGGGTTGCTTTGCCCGTGTTGAAGACGCGAGTAACGGCGATGTTGCCGAGCTTCTTGGGGTAGCCCTGGAACCAGCCGCGGCCGATCGCGAAGTCTTTATTGACCCAGATGGCGACACAGCGGCTGTAGACGATGCCCTTGTGGGAGCAGCGCACCACCATGAAGGCTTCGAGGTATTGAGCGCGAACAGGGTCGAGCAGTTCGAGGCCGCCAGTGCTGCAGGACTGCCAGTCGGCCCACACGATGGCAACAGCGCCAGGCTGTTCAGGGGCGAGGTCAATATCGTCAGGGAGGATCGCACGTACGTTGGCTGGATCGGTCAGATACTCGACAGTGAGCAGCGTTCCCGAGTAGTACCAGGGCATCTTCGGCACGAGCGAACTTGACCCTTGAGGGGTGAGTGGAGGAAGAAATCCGTTGAGTTCGGTCATGCGCCAGAGTGTAGCCCAAAACAGTTCGTATCCGAATGAATTTCCAGAAACCCTTGACTAAGTCACCCTGTCTTCGCCATTGTTGAACCCAACTCGTTCGGATACGGACGACTTGATTTAGAACTCAACGAGGAGTTTCACTATGGCGCTTGACCAAAAATCCCAGGAAAGCCCCGATCGGACCCTGCGCAAAGGGCGACTCGGTGTAATCGGAATCGTCTTCTTTGTCGTGGCCGCCGCCGCACCGCTGGTCGGAATGACCGGCGCCGTGCCCGTGGCCATCGTTCTCGGTAACGGTGCAGCCGCCCCCGGCGCGTACTTGTTTGCCGGCATCGTGCTTCTCCTGTTCAGCGTCGGTTACGCCGCGATGAGCCAACGCGTTACCAATACCGGCGCCTTCTTCGCCTATGTCGGCCGCGGACTCGGGCGCAACGCCGGAATCGCCTCCTCGTTCGTGTCGATCCTCGCGTACCTCACCATCCAGCTCGCCATCTATGGCTTCTTCGGTGGCGTCATGGCCGGCCAGGTCGGACTTCTCCCCTGGTGGGCCTGGACGCTTCTCGCGTGGCTCGTCGTTACCGGCCTCTCGCTTGCTCGCGTGGACGTCGGCGCCAAGCTACTCGGTGTGCTCATGCTCGCCGAAGTCACCGTGCTTGTCATCGCAGCCGTGGCAATCCTCGCCGATGGTGGCCCCGAGGGCCTCAACTGGGGTGCCTCCTTCTCCCCTGACCTGATTCTTGCTGGTGGCCTCGCAGGCTCCGCCGGTATCGCGTTCGCGTTCGCCTTCGCCTCCTTCATCGGCTTCGAAGCAACCGCCATCTACGGCGAAGAGAGCGTCAACCCGAAGCGTGCCGTACCGCGCGCTACCTACCTTGCTGTTGGCCTCATCACCGTACTGTTTGCCTTCACCGCTTTCGCCCTTGTCACCGGTATGGGCGCCTCGAACGTGATCGACCAGACGCTCGAACGTTCAGCCGGTCTCGAAGACCCGGCCGCTGTGCTCTTCACTCTGGCCAGCGAATACGTCGGACCATGGCTCGCCACGCTCATGAGCATCCTCGTGCTCTCGAGCCTGTTCGCCGGACTGCTCGCATTCCAGAACGCCGCAAGCCGCTACCTCTTCGCCCTCGGCCGCGGTGGCGTGCTGGCGAGCTCGGTGGGAACCGTGAATGGTCGCGGAGCCCCCGGTCGTGCATCCATCATCGTGTCGATCATTAGCGGTGTTGTGATCGTGCTGTTCGCTGCGTTCCAGCTCGACCCCATCGGCAACATGTTCTTCTGGTTCAGTGGCCTCGCCGTGGTGGCGATCGTGCTGATCGAAGCGCTCGTCTGCGTGGCGATCATCCGCTTCTTCCTGATGAACAAGGGCACCGAGAACATCTTCGTGACGATGATCGCTCCGGTGCTGGCCTTCATCGGTCTCGTGCTGGCCGAGTACCTGCTGATGTCACGCTTCGGCCTGCTCGCCGGCGACCTCACGCTTGCTGCCGGAGTCGACCCGACCGTCACCGCCTTCGGACTCAACGCCTTCGGCTGGTTCCTCGTGCTGTCACCGTTCATCGCTCTCGTGATCGGCTACATCGTGTCGATGGTTCGCAAGGACCTCAACGAAGAACTGCTGCAGGATGTGATTTCTTAAATCCCGCACACGAATGGCCCCGACACTTCGGTGTCGGGGCCATTCGGTAGTTAAAGGGAGCGCGGTGAAACGCCGTTAGATCGTCGCGCCGTTAGGGCGTAGCCCCAGTCGCGACGGGCCGCTCCGGCTGATTGGCCCAAGCGGACCACGATCCGGGAAAGACGGCCGGGCGGAAGCCCGCAACCGTCAGCGCCAGAGCATCGTGCGCCGCCGTCACCCCGGAACCGCAATACACCCCCACCGCACGATCGACACTGACGCCGAGGGCTTCGTAGCGTTCGCGCAATGTGTCGGGGTCGAGAAAGTGACCAGCGTCATCCAAGTTTGCTGATGTCGGAGCGCTGATCGCCCCAGGGATGTGGCCGGCACGAGGATCGATCGGCTCGGTCTCGCCCCGGTAGCGTTCGCCGGCGCGAGCATCGAGCAGCACGCCATTCGCCGGAAGCGACGCAGCGTCGTCGGCACTCAACACGGGCTCGTGACCAGCGCTCAGCGTGATCGCGCCCGGCACGACACTCGTCATATCGTCAGCGCCGACAGCGAGTGGATGCCCGGCCGTCGTCCACGCGGACAGCGCGCCATCGAGCACCCGCACGTCGGAAGCGCCCATGTAACGCAGCAACCACCACGCGCGGCCCGCAGCAAGACTGTTCCAGTCGTCATAGACAACAACCGTGTCGCCATCGTTGAGACCCCAGCCGCGCGCGGCAGCCTGAAAATCTGCGGCATCAGGCAACGGATGCCGCCCCTCCTGCGGTTCCCCCTGGCGGGCGAGCTCGGTGTCGAGGTCGACGTACACCGCACCAGGGATGTGCCCTTCCCTATAAAGAGGTAGCCCAGCGGGCCCGCCCAAGCTCCAGCGCACATCGAGAACCCGTACCGGCGCTCCCCCGGAGGCCGCATCGTCGAGCAGTGCGGCAAGTTCGTTCGCGGTGACGAGGGGGTGTGGCATCCGGGGCTCCGATCGTGGGGATAGCTCCATGATGACATTCGCCGCGGCGATGCCGTGACTGGCCACAACACTGGCGCCCATCTCCACGCGCCCAGATGAGGGGGATGCTTAATTCCGAAATTATCTCAATAATGGTGTGTAGCGTCGCGGTAACGCGAGGTATTGCGAGGTATTGCGAACAGGGAGCCAGATTCAACGATGTCGAACACCACGGCCGAATGTCCCCTGTGCGAAAACTATGGTGCCCACGAACGCTCTGATAGCAATTGGTTCCGCTGTGCGCACTGCACCACGTCGTGGGGGTGCCCCGCCGACATCCCTAAAGATGCCGACGGGGCTGTACAACTCAATTAGCTCCGAGGTTCGTCCCGACCGTCAGCAGCGAGAAGTTCCTCCTCGACGGCACCGCCATACCCCTCCTTTTGAGGATCCCCGTGGAGCCCGCCAGAGATCGCGTATTCCTCTTCAGGCGAGAGCACGAGGCGCTTGCGACCGTAGAGCCCGAAGATCGCAAGCATCACGATGTAGACCACAGCGATGGCCCCGATCGCCGGACGAGCGGGCTCGTTGATGAAGAAGCCGAAGAAGATCGCCAACGAAAGAACGCCGCCGATAATGGCTCCGGGAACACCCCAGGGGCTGCGGTAGGGGCGGTTTGCGTTCGGGTATTTCTTGCGCAAAATCAAGAACGACACCATCTGCAGCACGTAAGCAATAACAGCGCCCCACACCGCGATGTTCAAGACGATTGCACCCGCGACGCCATCTGCGCCGCCGAGGCTGTCAACGAGAACCAGAGCGACGTAGCCGATAATTGCGCCCACTAAGAGCGCAACAGCGGGAGTCTGACGCTTGCCTGTGAGTGACAAGAATTTCGGGTAATAACCGGCGCGTGACAGTGAATACATGTTGCGTCCGTAAGCAAACATGATTCCCTGCAACGACGCGAAGAGCCCGATGAGCGCAAACAACGCGAGGGCCGCCGCTGCTTGGTCTCCGACGATCGCACGGAATCCATCGAGTAGGGGCTCTCCCGAAGTAGAAATCTCAGAAGCACCAACGATTCCAGTGTTGAGGAAGAGCACCAGAAGACCCGTGATGATCAGCGTCGTGCGAGCGATCAACCCGGCCTTCGGGATGTCACGCACAGGGTTGTGAGCCTCTTCCGCAGCGAGCGGCAATTCTTCGATTCCCAAGAAGAACCACATGGCATAAGGAAGCGCGAAGAGAATCGGCACTATGCCATGAGGCAGGAAGGATGATTGCCCCGGATCGGCAGCGATGTTGAACAAGTTGTCCCAGCTGAAAAGACCGGAGAATGCTGCCATGACGGAGAAAACGAGCAGGATGGTGATCGAAACAATCGCCACGATGATCGCAAATTTGAATGAAATCGCTGCGCCGGCCGAGTTCAGCCCGATGAACACGATGTACAGAATCAGCCACCACACTGGCGCCGGCAGCGAGAAGCCCAAGAGCTCGCTCGTAATGAAGTCGGCATATCCCGCTGAGAAGTAAACGATGACCGCCGTAGTAGCAACGTATTCAATCGTCTCAGCGAGCCCCGTTACGAAGCCACCCCACGGGCCCATTGCGGCACGAGCGAAGGAGTAAGCTCCGCCGGTGTGTGGCATGGCGGATGCCATTTCACCGATGCTGAAGATCATTCCGTAATACATAAAGATGAGCAGGGCGAAGGCGATCAGCATTCCGCCGAAGCCAGCGAACCCGATTCCGAAGTTCCAGCCGGAGAAGTCGCCCGAGATAACGGCTGCAACCGCGAGCCCCCACAGCCCCCAGATTCCCGCCGTGCGTTTGAGTGTGCGTTTCTCGAAATACCCGGCCGCAGCCGTCGTGTATTTCACCCCGGAGACGTTCAGTGTGTCTTTGGACATCCTGTTTCCTTTGCAGTCTGGTTGCGTGCACCGACGGGTCGATCACACAATGCTGGGAGAATCCTTGCGATGACTATACGGTTATCAATGGTTGTTGACTACCCATAATCCACAGAAATTTCCCGCGATGGTGGGGAAGATTTATGAGCAACACAGTCATCAATGTGTTCTAATGGTCGGAAAGCGCACCATTTGACTTGCTTAATGAGGAGAAGTTAATGTCCCCCAGCTCCGGTAACCTCACGCTCGCAGAACTCAAAGACGATGTTGCCAGTGGCGCAGTCGACACGGTTCTCGTAGCCTTCACCGACATGCAGGGACGACTGGTGGGCAAGCGCCTCTCGGCGAGACTCTTTCTTGAGGATGCCGCGGCTCACGGTGCCGAATGCTGCAACTATCTCTTGGCCGTTGACGTCGACATGAACACTGTCGAGGGCTACGCCATGTCGAGCTGGTCGCGCGGTTATGGCGACATGGTGATGGTGCCCGACATCGGCACCCTCCGTCGCGCGCCCTGGCTCACGGCAACCGCCCTAGTAACTGCCGATCTGCGCTGGCATGACGAAACGCCCGTAGCGCCCTCTCCTCGTCAGATCCTCAAAGCCCAACTCGCCCGCCTCGCAGAACGTGGCCTCGACACGTTCGTCGCCACTGAGCTCGAGTTCATTGTATTTGACGACAGTTACCGCGAGGCGTGGAAGAAGGGTTACCGGGAACTTTCTGCCGCCACCGACTACAACATCGACTACAACGTGCTGGCGTCCACGCGCATGGAACCACTGCTGCGCGACATCCGTAACGGCATGGATGGCGCCGGCATGTATTGCGAGGGCGTCAAAGGCGAATGCAATCCTGGCCAGCAAGAGATCGGCTTCCGCTACGCCTCAGCCCTCGACACGTGCGACAACCACTCGATCTACAAGAACGGCGCGAAAGAAATCGCCGATGCGCACGGCAAGAGCCTCACCTTCATGGCGAAGTACAACGAGAAGGAAGGCAATAGCTGCCACATCCACATCAGCCTGCGAGGAACCGACGGCACCGCCGTCTTTGCCGACAAGGATGCCGAACACGGCATGTCAAAAATGTTCCGTCACTTTATTGCAGGCCAGCTCGCGGTCATGCGGGAACTCACTCTGTTCTCCGCCCCCAACATCAACTCGTACAAGCGCTACGTTCCGGGAAGCTTTGCACCCACCGCACTCGCGTGGGGTCTCGATAACCGCACGTGTGCCCTGCGCGTCGTTGGGCAGGGCCACGGAATGCGCGTCGAGAACCGCGTTCCCGGCGGAGACGTGAATCAGTACCTTGCCGTCAGCGCCCTCATTGCGGCCGGGCTCTACGGCATCGACAACGAGCTTGAACTCGACGATGCCTTTGAAGGCAACGCCTACACGAGCGATGTTCCGCGGGTTCCGGCAACGCTGCGTGAAGCGGCCGACCTGTTCGCGTCATCCACGTTTGCCCGTGACGCTTTCGGCGACGAAGTAGTTGACCATTACCTCAACTACGCCGCAATTGAACTGGCTGCCTTTGATTCTGCAGTAACCGATTGGGAAAAGGTGCGCGGCTTTGAACGACTCTGATCGGCCCATTATCGGCCTGACCACCTACCTCGAACAGTCGCAGACTGGTGTGTGGGATGTTCCCGCATCCTTCTTGCCGAAGGCCTACTTTGAAGCGGTCACTCGCGCCGGTGGCATCGTCGTGCTGCTGCCGCCACAACCGGTCAGCCCCGAGCTTGCTCGCCGGGTGCTGAACGGTCTCGACGGCCTCATCATCACCGGTGGCAAAGACATCAATCCGGCGCGCTACGGCCACGAGCCGCATCCCACCACCGATGATCCTCGACTCGATCGTGATGCGTGGGAAGACGAACTGATGCGTCAGGCTCTCGAAGCCGACCTCCCTTTTCTCGGCATCTGTCGCGGGGCTCAAATTCTCAATGTCGCGTTGGGAGGCACCCTGCACCAACACCTCCCTGAAGTGGTCGGCCACAGTGACTATCAACTCGGCGGTGGCAACTTTAGCCAAACCCCCGTAGAGATCGAGCCCAACACCCGAATCGATAAGGTGCTCGGCGGACAAACCGAACCACTCGTCGTTCCCCTCTATCACCACCAAGCGATCGATCAGCTGGCCGAGGGGCTCGTCGTCACGGCCCGCACGAGTGACGGCGTGATCGAAGCTATAGAACTGCCTACCGCGACTTTTGCGGTTGCAGTGCAGTGGCATCCCGAGGCAGCGCCAGAAGACATCCGACTATTCGAGGGCTTGGTCGACGCAGCCCGAATCAACCGAAAGGCTCTCGCGTGAGCACCTATACCGTCATCAATCCCGCAACCGAGGCCGAGATCGGCTCTGTCGATCTCCTCGACATCGAAGCGACGGATGCCGCGATCGCCCGCGCCGCAGTCGCCCAGAAAGCATGGGCTCGCGTCTCCCCCGCCGACAAGGCGCTCATGCTGCGTCGCTTCGCGCACACTGTCGACGGCGACGTCGAGAACCTTGCAGCGCTGGAGGTCAGCAACTCCGGGCATCCGATCTCGCAGGCTCGCTGGGAAGCCGGTCACGTTCGTGACGTTCTCAACTACTACGCTGCAGCTCCCGAGCGGATGTTCGGCCAGCAGATTCCCGTAGCTGGCGGACTCAACGTCACCTTCCACGAGCCGCTCGGCGTTGTGGGCGTCATCACTCCGTGGAACTTCCCGATGACGATCGCGGCATGGGGATTCGCTCCGGCACTCGCCGCCGGCAACGCCGTCGTGCTGAAGCCTGCCGAGTGGACGCCGCTCACGAGCATCCGTCTCGGTGAACTTGCTCTCGAAGCGGGCCTCCCCGAAGGGCTATTTCAGGTTCTTCCCGGCAAGGGGTCGGTAGTCGGCGAGCGCTTCGTGACGAACCCCACCGTGCGCAAAGTGGTGTTCACTGGGTCGACTGCCGTCGGCAAAAAGATCATGGCCGGCTGCGCGGATCAAGTGAAGCGCGTCACGCTCGAACTGGGCGGCAAGAGCGCCAACATCGTGTTCGCGGATGCCGATCTAGAGAAAGCTGCGGCGTCGGCACCCTACGGCGTCTTTGAGAACGCAGGCCAGGACTGCTGTGCCCGCAGCCGCATTCTGGTGGAGCGCAGCGCCTACGACCGCTTCATGGAACTTCTTGAACCTGCCGTTGCTGGAGTGAAGGTGGGAGATCCACTGGATGAAGCGACAGAAATGGGGCCGTTGGTGTCAGCAAAGCACCTCGCTTCTGTGCAGTCCTACGTGCCGGCCGATGCGCCTGTTGCTTTCCGCGGCAGCGCTCCCGACGGAGCAGGCTACTGGTTCGCCCCGACGGTGTTGACGCCAGCATCGCGCAATGATCGCTGCGTGACCGATGAGATCTTCGGGCCCGTGGTCACGGTGCTTCCCTTCGACGACGAGAACGATGCTCTGCAGTTGGCCAACGACTCCGACTATGGGCTTTCGGGTTCGATTTGGACTCGGGATGTCAGCCGGGCAATTCGGGTTTCCCGAGGTGTCGAGGCCGGCAACCTCTCCGTGAACTCGCACTCCTCGGTGCGGTACTCCACGCCCTTCGGTGGCTTCAAGCAGTCCGGCCTCGGCCGCGAGCTTGGCCCCGATGCACCGCTGAATTTCACGGAAACCAAGAACGTTTTCATCGCTGTTGATTAACCCTCTCGACACCTTTTATCCAAGGAGCATCACATGACCATTACCCCTCTTGACCTCACGCAGCGCCTCGCAGGCAAAGTGGCCGTCATTACCGGCGGAGCGAGCGGCATCGGCCTGGCCACCGCGCGCCGCTTCGCCGCCGAGGGCGCCACCGTCGTCATCGGCGACATGGACGAGACGACGGGTCTCGCGGCCGCTGAACTTGTTGGCGGCCACTTCATCAAAGTCAACGTGACGGATGAGGCGCAGGTGAACGCCCTCTTCGACACCACCGCCAGCACCTACGGCTCAGTCGATATCGCCTTCAACAACGCCGGGATATCCCCGCCAGAGGATGACTCGATCGTGACGACCGAACTGCCGGCGTGGGAAAAGGTTCAAGACGTCAATCTCAAGTCTGTGTACCTGTGCTGCCGCGCGGCTCTCCGACACATGGTCAAGCAGGGCAAGGGCTCGATCATTAACACGGCATCCTTCGTCGCTATTATGGGATCAGCGACCAGCCAGATTTCGTACACCGCTTCCAAAGGTGGCGTGCTGGCGATGAGCCGTGAGTTGGGCGTGCAGTTCGCCCGGGAGGGAATTCGAGTCAATGCACTCTGCCCTGGCCCCACAAGCACCCCGCTTCTTCAGGAGCTCTTTGCGAAAGACCCCGAACGTGCCGCTCGTCGTCTCGTTCACATTCCGATGGGCCGTTTTGCCGAAGCGGATGAGCTCGCCGCTGCGGTTGCCTTCCTCGCCAGCGATGACTCGTCGTTCATTACCGCGTCGACGTTCATCGTCGATGGCGGCATCAGCTCTGCCTACACAACACCGCTGTAATGGATGAGCCGACCGGTCTCCACGGAGAGTTACTACTGCGCCCGGTGCGCGGGGGCAACTCTTTCGAGGAGACCGTTCAGCGCCTCCTTCAGACAGTTCGACTTGGGCTGGTCGCTCCCGGCGAACGGTTACCCGCTGAACGAGAACTCGCCACGATGCTCTCGGTCAGTCGAGACACGGTGCGTGACGCTATCGCCTCGCTCAGCGACGCTGGCTATTTGGTGTCTCGACGCGGTCGCTATGGGGGCACATTCGTCAGCGACGTTCTGCCGACGCACATTCCGGGAACGCCCTCGGGCGACTCGGTGGGGCCAGCACGCCCGCTAACTCCCGAAGTGATCGAAGACACGCTCACTCTGCGGGAGATCCTCGAAGTCGGCGGAGCGCGCGCGGCTGCAGGTCGCGCCCTGACTCCCACTGAGCGAGAACTTCTCTGGCAGAGCCTGAGCAATGCGAACGCCGCGAATGACGAAGAATACCGTCGGCTAGATTCGCGCTTTCACCTCATGGTGGGCGAGCTCGCGGGTTCCGCATCCCTCACTCCACTGATTGCCGATGTACGCATGCGCGTGAATGAGTTGCTCGACAGCATCCCCTCGCTCGGCCCCAACATCGCGCACTCCAACACTCAGCACGAACAAATCGCCATTGCGATTCTTACCGGACGTCCGGATGCTGCCGCCCAAGCAATGAGCGAACACCTCGCGGGCACGGCGCTCTTGCTGCGCGGCTTCCTCGAGTAGCGGCCGAAGCTCCGATTCACGTTGCGGGCACTCCCGCTACTCAGAAATCCGGCATACGCTGAAGGCATGCTCACCCCACCTGAAGCCGCGAAGGTTCCCACCGAACGCATCCAGCATGGCGACCACTACATCGACAATTACGAGTGGATGCGCGACAAAGAGAGCCCCGACACCCTCGCGCATCTCCACGCCGAGAACGCGTTCACCGCTGCGCGCACGAGTCACCTGAGCGTGTTGCAGGAGCAGATCTTTGAAGAGATCAAGGCCCGCACACAGGAGACCGATCTGAGCGTTCCGGTTCGTCGCGGCCAGTGGTGGTATTTCAGCCGCACCGAAGAGGGCAAGCAGTACGCGATCCATTGCCGCGCGCCGATTGCGGCCGACGACGACTGGACTCCGCCGACGATTGCCGAGCCTGTGGCTGGTGACGCTGGGGGTGCTGCCACGGATGCCGCTGCCGCCGCTCCCACCACGCTCCCCGGTGAGCAGATCCTTCTCGACAACAACGTCGAAGCAGAGGGGCACGACTTCTTCAGCCTCGGCTCGTTCTCGCTCAGCGACGACGGAACCCTGTTGCTCTACGGCGTCGATATCGAGGGCGACGAGCGCTACACACTGCGCGTGCGCCAGCTCGGCGATGCCGCTGCAGCGAGCGCTCCCTCCGACGCTGAGACCGTCATCCGCTTCAGCTCCGCCGCTGACCTTCCGGATGAGATTCCGGGCACCGCGGGTGGCGCGCTCTTGGATGCCACGGGCAAGTACGTCTTCTATACGACGGTTGATGATGCGTGGCGCCCCGATACCGTCTGGCGCTACGAGTTGGGCACTGCTGCGGCATCCGCGGTGCAGGTGTTTCACGAGCCCGACGAGAGTTTCTGGGTGGGCGTTGGGCGTTCGCGCAGTGGCAAGTATCTGACGATCGAGGCCGGTTCGCGCCTCACGAGCGAGACGCGACTGCTCGACACGAGCGACCCGACCGGTGAGTTCGAGGTTGTCTGGCCGCGCGAAGTCGGCGTCGAGTACGACGTCGAGCACGTGGTGGTGGGCACGCAAGATCGTCTGCTGATTGTGCACAACAAAGAGGCGATCAACTTCGAGCTCGTGAGTGTTGCGGCGGCGGATCCCCTCGGCGAGCGCCGCGTGATCCTCCCCCACAACGAAGCCGTGCGCCTCGAGGGTGTGGATGCCTTCAAGGACTTTGTGGCCATCGAGTACCGCCGCGAGGGTCTCACCCGCGTGGCGATTGCGATCGTTCCCAAGCATGGCGGCCGCTATGAAGACATTCCGCACGAACTGAAGTTCGACGACGAACTCTTCACGGTGGGCCTCAGTTCTAACCCCGAGTGGAACCAGCCGAGCATCCGTCTCAGCTATGGCAGTTTCGTGACCCCGACGATCGTCTACGACTACCTCGTGGATGACAACGAGCTCGTCGTGCGCAAACAGCAGCCGGTGCTTGGTCGCTTTGATCCAGCGCTGTACACCCAGCGTCGGGAGTGGGCCACTGCCTCTGATGGCACTCGCGTGCCAATCTCCCTCGTGTACCGCAACGACCTCGTGGTGCCCGGCACCCCGGCGCCGACGGTGCTCTACGGCTACGGCTCCTATGAGATCAGCATTGACCCGGGCTTCACCGCTGCCCGCCTGAGCTTGCTCGACCGCGGCATGGTGTTCGCTGTCGCCCACGTGCGCGGCGGTGGCGAACTGGGCCGCACCTGGTACGAGGGCGGCAAGAAGCTACACAAGCGCAACACGTTCACCGACTTTGTCGCGTGCGCCCATCACCTCATCGACACCGATGTCACGTCAAGCGATCGCCTTGTCGCTGAGGGCGGAAGCGCCGGCGGCCTGCTCATGGGTGCCGTCGCGAACCTTGCCCCGCAACTGTTCTCGGGCATCCTCGCGGTTGTCCCCTTCGTCGACCCGCTCACCTCGATCCTCGATCCATCGCTGCCGCTGACCGTCATCGAGTGGGACGAGTGGGGTGACCCCCTGCACAACGAGGAGGTTTACTACTACATGAAGTCGTACTCCCCCATCGAGAATGTGCACGACACTCACTACCCGCGCATCCTCGCCGTGACCTCGCTCAATGACACGCGCGTGCTCTACGTCGAGCCGGCCAAATGGGTTGCCCGACTGCGTGAGGTGGGGGCGGATGCTCTGCTCAAGACCGAGATGGCGGCGGGCCACGGCGGCGTCTCCGGTCGCTACGACGCGTGGCGCGAGCGTGCCTTCAACTACGCGTGGATGGTGGATGTGACGCGTCCGTCAGCGCACTGATCGGGCAGGCGCAGCTCGCGAACTAGCGAGCTAGTCAGTCCACCACTCGTCGTACATCGACACCGGCACGGAACGCTTGTGGCGAGTGTTGAGGAACTTCTTCTCGATATCGGCGGCGGCCTCGGCGGGCACGTCGAGGCCCTCGAGGTAGTCATCGATGTGCTCGTAGGTGACGCCGAGGTTGGCTTCGTCGGCCTGGCCGGGCGTGTGGTCGAGCAGGTCGGCGGTCGGCACCTTTTCATAGAGGCGCTCGGGAGCATTGAGGTGCTTGAGTAGCTGCTTGCCCTGGCGCTTCGTGAGGCCCGTGAGCGGCAGCACGTCGGCACCGCCGTCGCCGAATTTGGTGAAGAAGCCCGTGACGGCTTCGGCGGCGTGGTCCGTTCCGACCACGAGGTAGCCGAGCTGCCCCGCAATCGCGTACTGCGCCACCATGCGCTCGCGTGCCTTCACGTTGCCCTTGTTGAAGTCTGTAATCGGCTCGCCCATCGCATCCGCGAATTCGGCGGCAATGCCGTCGACAGCCCGCTGGATGTTGAACGTCACTTCGCGGTCAGCCTCAATAAAGTCGAGCGCCAATTGCGCATCGTCTTCGTCGTGCTGCACCCCGTGCGGCAGCCGCACGGCCACGAACTGTGCTTCGACTCCCTCCGCGCGCAGTTCAGTGACGGCAAGCTGACAGATTCGCCCGGCGAGCGACGAATCCTGACCACCGCTGATGCCCAAGACGAGGCCCTTGGCGTGCGAAGCCGTGAGATATTCCTTGAGAAACTCAATGCGCCGGCGAATCTGTCCAGCAGGGTCGATCGTGGCTTGGGTGTTTAACTCGGAAATGATGCGCGCCTGCAACGAAGTCATGCGTTAAATCTAACCCGGAGCGGTGTCATTAGGATTGTTCATTTTTACTGCGCCGCAGACTCTCGGCGGGTTAGCCTGAAACTGTTACGCCCACGAAACACAGGAGCTCCGGATGATCGACCAACTACTTCGCCCCAAGATTGCGTTTTGGACAGGGCTCGGCCTGCTCATCGTCGGATTCGTTCTGGGCAACTTCGTGATTCCCAACCTCTATTGGGCCGCGCAATCGATCGGCTTCCCGCTCGCTTCGCAGTTCGCGAGCGGCCTTGCCGGTGGGGTCGAGTTTCTCACTCAGATCGCACGCCTCGTCGGCCCGGTGCTGATCGTCGGCGCACTCGTCATGCTGAAGATCGAGCGCACTTCTGGGGGAACGCGCGCGAGCTAACCCAGCTCCTGCGCAATCTCCCACGGCAGCCCAGACGGGTCGAGAAACACGGCAGTACGACGACCCCATGGCCGATCGATGGGGCCGTTGACGAGCTCGACGCCATGCTCGCGCACAGCAGCGCACGCGGCATCCACATCGGGCACATTCACTGTCAGCATGACGGATGCCGCCACTCCCGCTTCTGCGATCGGCTCGGGCGCTATCAACGCGGGGGCTTCGGTTCGCGCCAAGACGTTGATCACGATGGCACCAACGCGCAGCGCGACCGAGACGTCGTCTTCAAAGAGGATGGGCGCGGCAAAGACGGTGGTGTAGAACTCTCGGGATGCAGGAATGTCATCCGCAAACACCGTAATCGCTTCAACGTTGTCTAACGAACTGGTCATCGGTCTTTCCCTCCGTTTTTCCCCAACGACACGTCCTGAACGGCACACGATTGTTTTGATACCGGTGGGTTCTAAATATCCACGAATGGACGTAGAGTGGATGAATGAGCACCACATTAACACCAACCGCTGGCCGCCCTCGAGCGTTCGACGAAGAAGCTGTGCTCAACCAGCTCACCGCGCTGTTCTGGCAGCAGGGTTACGGCAATACCTCCATGACAGACATTGTTGAAGCCAGCGGGGTTCACAAACCCAGCCTGTACCGCACCTTCGGAAGCAAAGAAGAACTCTTCGCAACCGTGCTGCGGCGCTACCTCAGCGAGCGCATGGCGATGCTCGCGCAGCTGCGCGCTGAATCCGGGACCGGCATTGCCGGCATCCACACTTTCTTCGACAAGTTCGAAGAATTCGCGAGCACCGACGAGGGCAGTTGGGGCTGCCTCATGGTGATGAGTGCGAACGAATTGCGGGGCAGCACGCCAGGCTACGAAGACTTCTCCGTCGAGAACAGCCGTGCTCTTCACGCGCAGATGACGGCTCTCGCAGCCCTCGCGTTCGCCGGTTCGACCGAGAATGATGCGCTCACCGCTCAACGAGCCGACATGCTCTCGCTTCTGTTCTTCGGGCTCCAGGTCACCATCCGCTCCCGAGCTGGTGCCGAGCACGTCCATTCTGCGTTTGCCTCCATCCACGCGCTCGTCGACACCTGGCGCTAGGCGCCCCCGTCTGCTAAGTCGCCAGATAACCGCGGTCACCCGAATTGGGCGGTGGTCTGGTCGCTTCGTGATCGCTAGAGTTGTGGGGTGATCGTCGCACCCGAAGCGACTTCACGCTAAAGGATTCACTGTGAAGTACCCGATTAAAACTGCACTCGTCGCTGCCCTCGCGACCTCGCTCGTTGCGCTCGTCGCTACGCCGGCATCCGCTGCCACCTATGCGAACGTCTCGGCCGAAGCATCCGGAAACAACATTGCAGGCCGTGCTGCCGCCACCACCCTTCGCGATGCCTGGGGCGCTGCCATCACTGCGCGTGGCGGAACCGTTCCCGCGCCTCTCGTCATCAACGGAACCCACAACGACCCGCTGTCAGGAGTAATTGCAACTACCGCCGGGGGCACGACCGTCTCCGTTGAACGCACCATGTACACGCCCGGCGCCACAACAACGTATGTCGGCATCAGCCCGAACTCGGGAATCGCACAATGCACGGGCAGCGGCAACACGCTTCAGAGCAGCTCACCCCGGCCGTCACTTCTCGATGGCAATAGCGGCTGCACGAACGGCGCTGGCTTCAGCTACGGGGCATCCGGCGGCAATTCGCAAGAAGCAAACACCCGTGATGCTTTCGAATTCACCTTCTCCACGGGCGTACTCGCCTTCGGCGGTTGGTTCGGTGACCTTGAGACGCGCACCGACGGGTCGGGCGTGCCAGCGCTCGTGCGCCTCTACGGCACCGATGACCTTCTCCTTTCTGAAGAAGAAGTCGTTCCCAGCGGCGACCAAAGCCTCTGCGGCACCGACCCTGACGGCTGTGGCAACCGCAGCACACGCTGGATCGGATTCACCGCTGACCTCACGACTCCGGTCGCACGCATGGTGGTCATTGTCGGAGACGAACACGAGACAGGAACCGCCGTCGCGGAAGGGATGAGCTTCATCGGTCCCTCGGTCGTTGATGGCACTGCGGAACTCACCATCGCGAAGACAGCGATCCCGTTACCCGCGGGCGCGACCGCCGTGGGCGACGACATCGACTACAGCTTCCTCGTCACCAACTCAGGAACGCTCGCACTCGGCAACGTCGCCGTCACCGACGCGGGAGCGCACAACCTGTCCTGCCCCGCGAATGCCCTCGCGGCGACCGAGACGATGATCTGCACCGCCGAGCATGCCGTAACCCAAGACGACATTGACGCGGGCAGCTACACCAACTCAGCTACCGCATCCGGCAAGGCCTGGAATGAGACGGTCACCTCGGCCGCAGATACCGCCACAACCACGATCAATCAGGCACCCGCGCTCGACCTCGCTCAGAGCGCAAACACCACGACTTATACTGCCGCCGGCGATACCGTGGCGTTCACCGTTTCGGCAACCAACACCGGCAATACGACGCTCGAGAACATCGTCGTCACCAGCACTTTGCCGACTCTGTCGTTCGACTGTTCGGCAATGCCCGCTGACCTTCTCCCTGGCGCTACGGCGATCTGCACAGCAACCTTGATAGTCACGGATGTCGGAGCCGACTTCTCGAGCGTCGCAATGGTGGCATCCGATCAGCTTTCACTCGCATCAGATGCCACCACCATCCGTTTCGCTGGAGCTTTACTGCCGGCAACCGGCTCGGACGCCACACACACGATTCTCGCAGCAGCCTTCCTGCTCATCGCAGGGTCGACGCTGCTCGCCGTCCGCCGAAACCCAGCACGGCGACGTCAGTAAGTTCAGCGGAGACAACTCCCGTCTCGCCCGACCTCCACGGCTCGGAAACACAAGCACCATGAGGCGCACTAGGGCGATCCACATTCGCTGTTGTCGACGATTCCGCGTACGTTTCATACACACCGGTTTGTCTACAACGGAGGACGCTGGAGCATGAGACACGCGCTGCGCCGACTGACTCTTCGAGTGCTCGTCGTCGCTGCCTGCTCTGCCGCAGCACTCGCGTTAGCCGCACCGGCGGCGGCCGCACCCGCCTCCCCCGCGTCTGCGTCCGCGTCCGCGTCCGCAACAGCGTTCTCGCCGGCCTTCTCGATCAACGCCACAGCGAGCGGCACCGCCGTGGCCGCTGTCGACGACCCCGATGCGCTTGACCCCGGAGCGCCAGAGACTCCCCCAGCGACGATCACTCCGAGCCCGACTTCTACGATCGATCCAATCCCAACACCGACTGCCCCTTCCACTTCGATTCCCACCCCCACTCCGGTCCCCTCCGAGACCGCTACTCCGACCCCCAGCGTCACGCCCACGCCGGTCGAGACTCCCGTCGATGAGGTCGAGGTTGTTCCGCTGCCGGCAACACCACCAAGTGTTGCGACATCCACCGTTTCGCTCACATCACTACTGATCGCGATCGCCGTGCTGGCCGCGAGCCTCTTTGTGCTCTGGCTCGCCCTTCGCCGGCGCTCCCACCCAGAGCACACCACCGCACCGGCAGCACCGTCGCGCGACAGAAACACCTCCGCTGGTGTGGTGCTCGATTCATTGGCGGATGTCGGTGAAGCGATGATCGACAGCGGCTATCCGGTCAGCATGGTTCGTTCTGCGGTCCAGGATGTGGCCACCGCAAACGGGTATCCCTCCGCTGAAGTCATCGTGTTTCCGACAGCGATACTGGTGTCGTTGGATGCCGACGGCTCCGCCCAGACCCGCGCCGTCTCGGCTGGCCGACGCTCCTATCTGCTTCACCATGTTGACGTGATTGACCGCGTCGTCAAAGTGGGGCGAGTTCGGGCTGGCTCTAGCGCATGGGTAACTCGCCAGCTCACCAAGGTGCGAGAGCTTTCTGCACCGTTTTCTCCCGTTCAACGAGTCTTCGCCTATGCCCTCACGTCAGCAGCAATCTCGGTTCTTTTGGGATCGTCATGGCTGGGAGTGCTGTTAGCTGCGGTTCTTGGCCTCGGTGTCGGCACGCTGCTCTTGCTTGGCGAACGACTCCCCTCCGCCTACACGGCTCTCGTCATTGTGGGGGCAGCGCTCGGCTCGTCACTGATTGTGCTGCTTGTAGCCCGCATCTCCGCGGACTCCGGAGTGCTGCCGTCGCTCGTGGCCCCGCTCGTCATCCTGTTGCCGGGCGGGCTGCTCACGACAGCTGTGATCGAGCTTGCGACCGGCCACATCATGTCGGGTTCTGCCCGCGCCGCAGCCGGAGCCATGCGACTGCTGCTGCTCGCCGTCGGCATTGTGTCCGCCGGCGCCCTCGTGGGAGTTCCCACGATCAATCTCGACGTGTCGAGCGAGCCACTCGGCCCGATCGCACCGTGGGTTGCGGTCGCCGTGTTCGGAATAGGCATCACGGTCTATCAGTGCGCTCGGCCCACATCCATTCCGTGGATCATGCTCGTGCTCTACGTTGCCTACGGCGCCCAGGTAATCGGTGACGTGCTGTTCGGTGGCGTGCTCTCGGCTCTCATCGGTGCCATCGCCATGACTCCCGTCGCGGTTCTCGTCGCCCGACACCGCAGCGGGCCTCCCGCCATCGTCAGCTTCCTCCCTGCGTTCTGGTTGCTCGTACCGGGGGCGCTGGGCCTCGTGGGCGTCACAGAGGTCTTAGGCGGCAACACAGGAGCGTTCAGCAGCCTCGTCACGACCGTCGGAACGATGATCGCAATCGCCTTGGGCGTGCTCATCGGCCTTGCCGCTTCAAGCTCGCTACGGGACCAACGCATCCCGCAACTCTTCGACTTCCTTGAGCCCGCTCCCGCGACCGAGCCAGTAACGGTGTCGGCACCGACCCATCAGCACGACGGCGAACAGGACGCTGAACCCGCGGTTGAACCCGCGGCCGACAAATAGCCGCCGAACCTTACTGAGCCGTCCCCTTTTCCAACACGCTCCACAGCGCGCGCTGCCCGTCCGGGTTCGTGAAATGGCTCTGGGTTGCGGCGGTGAGCGGTCCCGTCATTTTCTTCGGCGGTGATGCGAAGAAGGTGCCGGTCACCTCATCTGAGAATTCGATCGCGCTGAGGTAGCGAGCAGCCGCCGTCGGAACGCTGTGCGAGACACCAGGAATGAGTTTCATGAGCGGCAGCAGCACTCTGCGCATGATCGCGGGCATCCCCCGCGACGCTTTCGTATCCGGAGTGTTGCCTGGCGACACCGCGTTCACCGTAATGCCTGCGGGAAGTTGGGTGGCGAGCTCTTTCGTCCACCAGACAGCAAACGTCTTGGCCGTCGCATACTGACTGTTGTTGCTGTATTTCAGCAGTGGCTCTGCGCGAAGAACCGCCTCGATCGCGCGTTCCAAATCGCCATCGAAGGATGCCGCAGCCAACTCAGCAACGTCAACGACCGTGAACGAGGGAACATCTCCGCGCGCGGCCTCCGACCCGGCAATGATGATGCGCGCGTGGGCGCTCAGCATCCCGCCCCGGAGCAGGTGCATAGTAAAAGCGTGGTGGCCGGTGAGCGTGGCTGACATGATCTGTTCGATGCCCGCCGATGTTCGGCGCAATTGCGTCGTGGAGGCGACGCCCGCGTTGAGGATGAGAGCGTCGATAGCAGTGCCGTCGGCGATGAGCACGTCAGCGGCCCGTGCGACGGAGCTAAAGTCGTCAAGGTCGAGAGTTACGGGCACAAACTGCGCGCCGGGAACTCGTGCACTGAGTGAAGCCCCAGCCTCCGCGACTTTCTCGTCCGTGCGCGCCGTGATGATGATGCGGCCGTAGCCTGCCTCGGCGAGTTGCGCTGCGGCTTCCCAGCCCACACCGGAGCTTGCACCTGTGACGAGGGCGGTCATGCGTGCGTGGGAATTCATCGTGGGTCTCTCTCTGGTCACACACCGTCGAAAAGTGTCGCAGAACCGGCGACCAGCGAGAACAGTGCAGCCAAGAATCTCACACCCGTGGGCGGATCCCGCATCCGAAGGCGCTGCCTGAACTCGTTAACGCAAAAATCCCGGTCTCAATGAGACCGGGATTCTTTACGTGGTTGCGGGGACAGGATTTGAACCTGCGACCTCTGGGTTATGAGCCCAGCGAGCTACCGAACTGCTCCACCCCGCGGCGTATATAAAGCGTAACACAGGGTGAACGGCACGAAAACCGAACTCAGCGGGCTCACAGTGTGCTGCGGCCCGCTGAGTCAGAATTCGCTATTCGGTGGCGGCGATTGCACGCTCGATTGCGTCGACCATTTTCTGGTCAGCTTCTGCAGCAGCGACGAGGTCGTTGTCTGCATAGGCGGCGTTACGGTCGGCAAGCGCTGACTTGTAGTCGGCGAGTGCACTGTCGAGTGCCGCATTGTCACCGGGAGTGACAATCGGTGCATCCGGGTCTACTGGCGCATCCGGGTCAACGGGAACATCCGGCGTTACCGGAACTTCACCGTCGCCGGCTTCGGCGCCAGAGTCTCCACCAAACAGTGTGTCGAGTGCTTCGTCGAGAGTGTCTTCGAAGGCAATCTCGTCACCGAACGACACCAGCACCTTGCGCAGCAGTGGGTACTGAGTTCCGCTGGTCGACTGAACATAGACCGGCTGCACGTACAGCAGCCCGCCGCCGACGGGGAGCGTCAGCAAGTTACCAAGCTTCACCTCGGTGTCGCCCTGCTGGAGAAGTGCCAGCTGGTTGGCCACGATCGTGTCGGTATTGAAGCTGTTCTGCACCTGTCCGGGACCAGGAATCGTGTCCTGCTTCGGCAGCGTCAGCAACGTGAGCTTGCCATAATCAGGTCCCGCATCCGAGTTCGCCGTCAAATAACCGGTGAGAACACTTCGACTGGCGTCTGCTGTTCCCTTAGGAATGAAGGTCGAGTAGAGAGTGAACGCGGGGTCTTCTGTTCCCGGAACCTGCATAGTGAGGTAGTACGGGGGCTGAAGCGAACCGGTTCCAGAAACCGGATCCTCCGGGCTAACCCACTGGTCATCACTCGAGTAGAACGAGCCAGCATCCGTCACGTGGAAGGATCCCAGAATTTCGCGCTGAACCTTGAACAGGTCGGCGGGGTACCGCACGTGATCGAGCAACTCAACGCTCATGTCGCTTTGCGGCAACAGGGTGTTCGGGAAGATCTTGTTCCACGTTTGCAGAACTGGTTCCTCGTCATCCCAGGCGTAGAGCTTCACCGAACCGTCATACGCATCAACAGTCGCCTTGACCGAGTTGCGGATGTAGTTGATGTCGTCGAGCGCGAACTGCGGCGCCGGCGTGTAGCTGTCGGCAATCGCGCTAGAAAGCTGCTCAACCTGCGAGTACGGGTAGTTAGCACCCGTGGTGTAGCCGTCGACGATCCACACAATCCGGTCGTCCACAATGGCCGGGTACACGTCACTGTCAAGGGTGAGGTACGGAGCAACCTTCGCTACACGCTCGAGAGGCTCGCGATCGTAGAGAATCTGCGACTCGTCAGTTACGTCTGAGGCGAGGAAGATCTGCTCAGACTGGAACTTCACCGCGTAGACAAGCTTCTTGAAGATGTTGTCGAGCACAGGCCCGCCGTCGCCCTCAAACGTCGTCGTGGCGTTCTGTTCGCTGTCTTCTCCACCCGAGGGGTAGTCGAGTTCGATGTCGTCAGAGCCTTCAGGGGCACCAACAATCGAGTACTCGGGTGAATTTTCACCGAAGTACACGCGAGGGTTGTAATCGCCGAGATCTCCAGTGCTCGGGATGCCCGACTCGAGGAACACCGGCTGACCGTCGGCAGCACGCTGGTTACCGAAAGCCGCAACGACGCCATAACCGTGGGTGTAGACGACTGCGTTGTTGTACCAGGACTGTGACTCGCCAAGACCGGACTGGTTGAGCTCACGAACCGCAATCACGGTGTCTTGAGTTTCGCCATCAATCTCATAGCGGTCAACGTCGAGGTGGCTACCGAACTGGTAGTACTGCTTGAACTGCTCGAGCTGCGCAAATGCCGCTGGGGCGATCGCGGGGTCGAGAATTCGGATGTTGGCCGTCGTGGCCGCGTCTGCACGAAGCGCACCGGGCTCAGCATCCGTTGTCGCACTGTAAGGAACTTCGTCTACTTCAGCGACACCGTACGCATCCCTCGTCGCTTGAATACTTCGATCAATATATTCGGACTCGTAGGTACGCGCGTTGGGGTCTACCTGGAAGCGCTGAACGATCCACGGGTAGAGGTTTCCGACGACCAGGCCACTAATGAGCAGCAGGGCGGTACCGATCATCGGAAGACGCCAGCGGCCAATGATCGCCGTGACGATGAAGAGGATGGCCACGATCGCCGCGATGCCGGCGAGAATCGCACGGCCCGGGATGGTGGCGTTTGCCTCGGTGTAGCTTGCACCGGTCTGCAGGAAGCCCTGGCTGGTGGAATACAACGTCGTGTACTGGTCAAGCCAGATGCTGACGGCCTGCAGCGCGAAGAAAATGCTTGCGGTGATCGCAAGCTGCACTCGAGCGGAACGAGAAATGCGTACCTCACGACCGTGAACGCTCAGAGCACCGTAAAGGTAGCTTGTGGCGAGCGCGCCGATGAACGAGATGATCAACACGGCGGACGCGAAGCCAACGATGGAGTGGTACATCGGGAGCTCGTAGAAGTAGAACGAGATGTCCAAGCCGAACTGCGGGTCGGTCTCACCGAACGAGCTGCGGTTCAGCCATTGCAAAGCAACGGGCCAGGCGCTCGCTGAGGAGACACCACCGAAGATGCCGAGCAGAACCGGGATGCCCACCATCGCGAGCTTGCGCAGCGGTTCGACAACCTGCTGGTAGCCCTCAAGCTGTGCATTGAGTTTGGCGTAGATGGGGCGTGCGCGGAAGGCGACCAGCAGGCTGACGCCTACGGGAACGGCCATCGCGACGAAGCCGATGATGAACATCACGGCTGTAGCGATCCACTGGGTAGTGAGAACCTCCAGATACCCGGCCTGGCTAAACCAGAGCACATCGGCGTAGAGGTTCGAGAACAAGAAGAACGCGATAACAATGACAGCGAGAATTATCGCCGTAATCGTAAACGCAGACCTCGTCTTGCTCGTCGGGGCTGATTGGGTTTGGCTCGACACAGTACTTTGCTCCTGAAATTGGGGGCTTAGAGCTATCTTAAAGGTCTTTCATGGGCGCGGGGCTGGTGATCGCTCTCAGCGTTACACAAGCTCCGTGCAATGTTCTACACAGGGCTGTGTGCTGGAGGCAGCACACAGGAAGGTTCGTAGCAAAGTTGACGGATCAGGCAGCGCTCAATTGGCGCTGCATGAAGGCAGTCCCGCGCCGCTCAAGCCGCCGCGAATGCTGGCAAGCGCGACAAGCGCATCGTTGAGGTCGTCGACCGCATAGACGGTGAGTCCCTTGGGAGTGTTTTCTGCGACCTCGTCACAGTTTTCGACGGGCGCAAGGAAGAAGTCAGCACCGGCAGCCTGGGCACCATACATCTTCTGCTGGATGCCACCGATCGGTCCGACATCGCCTGTTGCGGTGATCGTTCCTGTGCCAGCAACTTCGGTGCCGCCGTTGATTGCGCCAGGTGTGAGCTTGTCGATGATTCCGAGCGCAAACATCATTCCCGCGCTCGGTCCGCCAACGTTCTCCAACTGGATCTTCACGTCGACCGGGAAGTTGTACGCGCTACCCACCACAACACCAATGACCGGGATGGCGTCGTCGCCTTCGCTCATTGTGGGGGTGATCTCGACGGTCAATTCTTCGTCTTCGCGCTCGAAGACAACCTCGGCGGGAGTTGTGGTTCCGTTTGCTGCGATCTCGTCGCGCAGTCCAGCAACGTCGGCAAAAGTCTCACCGTTCACGCTGCGGATGATGTCGCCTGCTTCGAGCACGCCTTCTGATGGCCCGCCAGCGGAGGTTTCGGCGACGGTCAGCGTGGCATCAAATTCGTAGCCCAGGTTAGAGAGCGCTGCGGCAATTGCTTCCTGCTGCGAGGTCTCCATCTGGATGCGACCGGCTTCAGTGGAATCCTCGACCGTCACCCCAACGGGATAAACAGCTTCGACCGGAACGATTGCTTTGCTGCGATCGAAATAGGCGGCGCCAACCTCAAACCAGCTAAGCGGTGAATCGGGGTTTCCCAACACGTTGACTGTCAGCATGTCGAGCGCACCCTCAGTGGGGTACGTCGTCTCGACCGGAATCTGAATGAGCGGCACGAGGGCGCCTTCAATTTCCACGTCGCCCAAAGTGTCGTACACCGGGCCAGGTTGCTCGATGATGTACGGCGAAGGTACGAGGGTTGCCAGCAGGGTTCCTACAAGCGCGACGCTCAGAACCAGCCATCCCAGCCAGCCACTTCGGGCGCGGCTCGATGAAGGTTCGGGTCGATTATCAGTAAACAGGGCCACCTAGGTCCTTACGGGGTGGGAGCGGTGTTCGCCACAGGCGCACGGTAAGAGTCACTAGCCTAGGTCAAAACTCAGCCGCGCACGGCATCGAGCGGCTAGCGTTAAAGCATGGCTGACGATGCTGAGAACAATTCCGAAGACGAGTTCCGCGACATGATGCGCGACTTTCTGTCGGGCGAGGGCGAAATCGATCCGGCGAAATTGGCTGGTGCGGCAGGGCTGCCCAACGATCCTGCGATGATTCAGCAACTGCTGAGCCAGCTCCAGAACGCGCTCGGCAAGAGCGGCGATGGAATTAACTGGGACATTGCTCTTGAGCAGGCCAAGAACCTCGCGTCGCAAAGCACCGTGGTGTCATTGCCTGCCGAACGCACCAAACTCGAGCAGGCCCTCCATGTGGCTGCGCTCTGGCTCGACGAGGTCACCGACATCTCCGAGCTCACTGTGGAACCCAAACTGCTCAGCCGCAGCGAATGGGTCACCATCACGATGCCCATCTGGA
Source organism: Salinibacterium sp. SWN248 (assembly GCF_015864575.1). Taxonomy (GTDB): domain Bacteria; phylum Actinomycetota; class Actinomycetes; order Actinomycetales; family Microbacteriaceae; genus Rhodoglobus. The sequence continues at coordinate 111,635 of NZ_JADYWW010000002.1, forward strand.
CCCAGCTTGCTGAACCAGTGGCCAACTCGATCGCCAATTCCCTCACGGACGTTCTCAAGCAGAACGCACCCGAAGAGATGGATGAGATGCTCAGCGGTGCCAGCAAAGTCATGCGCAACATCGGCGGCACCCTCTTCGCCATGCAGCTCGGCCAGGTCGTTGGTCAGTTGTCGAGCGAAGTGGTGTCGGGCGGCGACATCGGCATCCCCCTCTTCGACGAGCAACAAGCGGTGCTCGTTCCGCAGAGTGTCTTCGCGTTCGGCAACGGTCTCGACCTGCCCGACAGCGAGATTCACCTCTACTTGGCGGTGCGCGAGCTCGCGCACGCCCGACTCTTCCGCCACGCAAAGTGGCTGCGTCTGCAGTTCATGACCTCCGTCACGGCCTATGCGCACGACATCCACATTGATTCGGATGCCATTGCTGAGCTAGCCAGCGGCTTCGACCCCAACAACCCTGAAGAGCTTCGTGACGCAATGACCAACGGTTCGCTGATTCCACCGAAGAGCGAAGAACAGCGCGAGGCCCTAGAGCGCCTCGAGACCGTGCTTGCCCTTGTCGAAGGCTGGGTGGATGTTGTGACGGCGGCCGCTACTTCGCGACTTCCTGCGCGCAGCGCGATCGCGGAGACAGTACGACGCCGTCGTGCTTCTGGCGGCCCCGCCGAGTCTGCCTTTGCCACTCTCGTGGGTCTCGAATTGCGCCCGCGCCGCCTGCGTGAAGCGGCAGCAATGTGGCAACACGTCACCGACGAACTTGGCGCCGACCAACGCGATGCACTGTGGTCACACCCCGACTTGATGCCGACGGCAGCCGATATCGACGATCCCGCGGCTCTGGTAGCGCGACTGCGTGATGGTGGCAGCACTCTGGACGACGTTGATCAAGCCATCAATGACCTTCTCAACGATGAGTCGGGAGATCGCCCTCACGAGGGCGAAGGCTCCTAGCCCTCAGCGAGCAAACTGCGCGCCCCGCTACGACGGGCGCGCGCGTGGCAAGTTTTTGTCGCCCATAGTTCATCTTCGGGCTGTGGAATCTTCACACTGACCAATCGGACAGTTGTGCACAATGGGCACATGATGCTGCGTGTAGACCCCCGACTACCGCTCGTGTGGCGATCCCCGACGAGTGCTCAGTTCGGCATTGACCCACCCGTCGTTGTATTGCCCCGCGTCACCGAGACTCAAGAGAAGATCCTCTCAGCTCTCGTGGCCGGCATCAGCCGGAGTGGCATCGCCATGCTTGCGAAGTCGCACCCCGACGAATGCAACGATCTGCTTGATGCGCTTTCGCGGGTGCTGGTCGCTACGCCCCCGCAGCCGCCGAGCGCTCACGTCGCGGTTCTCGGTTCAGGCGTTCTCGTCGAGTCCATTGCGCGCATTCTCGCCGCCAGTGGGGTGAGCGTTGATGTCGCTTCCACTCCTGATGAACTCACTAACCCCGACCCAGATCTTGCGATCGTCGTCGGTCACTTCGTGATTCCGCCATCGGTGCACTCACACTGGCTTCGCCGCGATGTGCCCCACATGCCCGTCGTCATCACCGACTCTGCTGCCGAAATTGGTCCGGTCGTTACTCCTGGAATCACCGGATGCTTGTTATGCATCGATCTTCATCGCCGAGATGCCGACCCGTCCTGGCCCGCCATCGCCACCCAGCTCATGGGTCGCACCTCACTCGCGCACACCCCCACGCTCGTTGCTGAAGCCGCCGGCGAGGCGAGCCGCATGGCCCTGCATCGTCTCGGTCGCAGCGGTTACACCGTCTTCGACCAGACACCGGCCGACGCTACGTCATCGGTGCGCATCGATCACGCCACGGGCCGTCGCGATGAAAGCTTGCGCTTTCGGCATCCAGAATGTGGCTGCCAACAGGTGACGAACGTTACAAGCGTTGAGTCCGGTCCCGAACGTCGTCGAGGAAGCGGCTGGGGGCACGACGCGCAGCCCGGCCTGTTTGTGCGCTAGCCGACCACGACATCCCGAGTGATCGTCGCGCACGGGTAATACCGACGTACAGCAGACGACGTTCTTCGTCGATCGCTTCTGGGGTGCGGGCGTAGCTGATGGGCAAAAGGCCCTCATTGAGGCCGATGAGGTGCACGCACTCCCACTCGAGGCCCTTGGCCGAGTGCAGGGTCGCGAGGTTCACAGCGGAACGCAGAGGTTCGTTGTTGCTGCTCTGGCGATCGACAAGGTCGGCCACGAACTCCCGCAGCGTCATCTCGGCAGCGGCATCCTCGGCGAGACGCATGATCACGTTGAGCGATTCCCACCGCTCGCGAACGGCACCGGCGGTCTCCGGTGGTTCTTGCGACCACCCAATGGAGCGCAGGATGTCGCTGACTGACTTGAACAGTGGCTCGGTAGCGGTCGTGATGGAGGCACCACGCAACAGCATGATGGCCTCTTTAACTTCGCGCTGGTCAAAGAAGCGAGTCGCTCCGCGCACGAGGAATGGCACGCCGGCCGCGGTGAGCGCGGCCTCAATGGGCTGCGACTGAGCGTTGATGCGATAGAGCACGGCGATGTCTTCGGGGCTGGTTCCCGCGGCAATTTGGGCCGCGACTGCGGCGGCAATCGCGGCGGCCTCGGCGTTGTCATCGTCGTAGCCAATGACCTGCGGGGTCGGAGAGTGCTCGGTTGTTGCCGCCTGCAGGGTGAGCGCACCCTTCTGGTTCGCCATCAACTTGTTCGCGGTGTGCACAATCTCGGGAGTCGAACGGTAGTTGCGTTCGAGTCGAAGTACCGCAGCGTTGTCATGTTGCGAAGCGAAGCGCAGCAAGAAGTCAGGGCTCGCTCCGGCAAAGGAGTAAATGGTCTGGCTCACATCGCCGACGACACAAAGATCATCGCGGTCGCCCACCCACAGCCGCAGCAGTTCGTGTTGCAGCGGGGAAACGTCCTGATATTCATCCACGACAAAGAAACGGTATTGCTCGCGCACCTGCTGAGCGATGCGGGGCTCAGCCTCGATCATGCCTGCTGCAGCCAAAAGCACGTCTTCGAAATCGATCTGGCGCCGGGCATCCTTGATCGACTCGTACGCGGATTGGAGTTCGACCATCTTGTCGATAGTCAGGGCCGCGGGCACCGTACGGCCAGCGTTGCCGTATTGTTCCACCGACATCCGCGACGTCTTTCGCCACTCGATTTCGGCCGCGACATCCCGCAACGTTGCGGTATCGAGCTTGAGTTTGATGGAGTCGGCAGCGTGCGCAATCATGCGCGCTTTGCCCTCGAGGAGACGCGGCATCGTGCCACCGATGGTCTGCGGCCAAAAAGCGTTGAGCTGGGAGAGAGCCGAGGCGTGGAAGGTGCGCGCGGCGACGCCTTCTGCCCCGAGGCCACGTAGGCGCCCGCGCAGTTCCCCCGCGGCGCGATTCGTGAAGGTCAGAGCCATCACTCGGCCAGGAGGGTACACACCGGTAGCGACGCCGTACGCAATGCGGTGAGTGATTGCGCGAGTCTTTCCCGTGCCGGCACCCGCGAGAAGGCATACCGGTCCGAGGAGCGTTTCGGCGGCCTGACGCTGGCCCTCGTCTAGTGCGTCGAGTAATTCGTTAGCGTCAAGCGTCACGGTTGTTCGTCAATCGGTTGGCCGTACCAGTGCTCGATGATGGCGCGAGCGATCGAAGCATGGCCCGGCAGGCGGATGTCATTGAGAGAGTTCGCAAGCTCGTCGCGGCTGAACCAACGCAGGTCAAGAATCTCGGTGCCATCCGGGGTGCCGGGGCCCGTGAAACCGGGAGCAACGGATGCCGTGAAGCCGAGCATGAGCGAGGCCGGAAACGGCCAGGGCTGGCTGCCCAAATAGACGGGATCAACCACGGGAACACCGGATTCCTCAAAGATCTCGCGCTGCACGGCAGACTCCAACGACTCCCCCGGCTCCACAAAGCCGGCAAGCAACGAGTACCGGTTCGACTCCCACAGCGCGTTCGACCCGAGAAGCAAGCGGTCGTCGTTGTCGGTGACGCCCACAATGATCGCGGGATCAGTGCGCGGAAAAACTTCAAGTTTGGAGGCGACATCACGACGCACCCAACCGGCCTTCTCCACGACGGTCGGCTCTCCCGTGCGAGGTGAGAACAAGTGCGAGGAATGCCAATTCAAGATCGCGAGCGCTTCAGTGAAGAGCCCCGCATCGCGGTCGCTCAGCTGCGGAGCAATGCTGCGCAGGTTGCCCCACTCGGCCTCGGCAAAGTGGCCGGCATCCTCAAGTTCGACCGTCACGATAGGGGTGCCCACTGGTTCCGGACTCGTGGTCGACATCGAGCGCCCCAAATAGACGCTCGTGTGGCCGCGCTCGATCGCATCCGGGTGCAAGAGCGCTAACGAACCATCGGCAGACAGCAGCGCCGAGCCATTGAAAATGGGCAGCACGCGGGTGCCCGATTCGCGCCACAAGCGGTCAAGAAGACGCGGGTCTTCCCGAGCTAGGTGGTCACGATCGATCTCATATCGCGACAATGGCAGTCGCGAAAGAAAAGCCTGTGACATGTATCGACCCCGTCCCAAGTGCGTGGCGTGCGGCAAATGCACGTCAGAGCAACCTACCCTGAGTGTTATGGCCAGATCACATCTCACTCTAGCCGCGCTGGCGACCTCTGCTGTCGAGGGACTCGAAGTTGCCGCAGCCGCCCCGTTCGGCACCGGCAACGGAAACGACTTCGATTCCGCGCTCATCACTGACCGCGCCGGCAAACACTGGATTATTCGTGTGCCGCGAAACGCTGCGGCCGAGAACGTACAGTCCGCCGACCTCGTCGCTTTGCGCGCCTTGAGCGCCGGTGTGCGCACCCGTCTCCCCTTCAACGTCACGAGCTATGCGGGCCAGGTTCCCGTCGGACAAACGCGCGGCATCGTCTACGAATTTGTGTACGGCAGCAAAGTTCCGATGCGCTCGTACACCACCGGTGCTGGGTCGCTTGCGGCATCCATCGGTTCCGCGATCGCCGCGATTCACGCCCTTCCCACAAGCTTCGTGGCGGATGCCGGACTCCCCGTGCAGACCGCCGGCGAGTGCCTACGTTCCTGCATTTCGATCATCGATCGCGCCGCCGCCACTAAGTTGGTGCCCGCAGCACTGCTCGAACGCTGGCGCAAAGCGGCCGAAGATTCCAAGCTCTGGCAGTTCCAGCCCAGCGTCGTCAACGGTTCCCTCGTCTCCGATTCGTTCTTGAGCGCCGACAACGCAGTAACCGGCGTGCTCGGCTGGCAAGACATCAAGGTCGGCGATCCCGCCACAGACCTACAGTGGCTGCTTGGTCCACGCAACGACGCGATCATCGACACGGCGTTCGGAGCGTATGCGGATGCTCGCGGAGCGGGCGACCGCCAGCTCAAGCAACGCGCCACCTTCTATGCCGAACTTTCGGTCGCGAAGTGGTTGCTGCACGGCACCGAAGTGCGCAGTACCGAAATCGTCGACGACGCCGGTGAGATGCTCACGACGCTGCTCGATGACATCCGCGACGACGTCATGAACCCCATCAGCGCCAACACGATGCCGACCATGGCAGTGGACGAAGTTGAGGCAATGCTGCGCAAAGACAACCGCGCAGTTTAGGTTCATCTGCTGACCGCGCCTGCTCGCTACTTGCGTTCGCGGCGCCTCTTCGACGAAGAACGTAGGAGCGTCGAGCGCAACTTTCGCAACTTCATGCCGCGAGGTTCCGACGGCACTGCTTCAGCATCCACGATGGTGATGGGCTCGGTGATTGCGCGCGACTGATGCTTCGGCACAATGGCCACCCAACGACCGGCTCGGCGCGGCGCCACTTTTACTGTGAGGCGACCGGAGCGGGCGAGCACGATAGCGATGCCGATCGCGACCGCAGCGGGCACACCACCGGCGATGACGAAGGCAAGCTTGGCACCCCAGAGTTCGGCGATGGTTCCCATGAGCGGACCGCCAACGGCCTGACCGCCAAGAATCACCATGACCCAGAAGGCCATAACGCGACCACGAATGACGAGGTTCGACGAGAGTTGAACCATCGTTTCAGCGGCAGTCATGAGGAGGAGTCGGCTGAGGCCGATACCGATCAGCACACCCAAGAACATGCCGTAAATGGGCACGATGCCCGCGAGCATCATCATGGCGCCGTAGAGCACCGCGCCAAAGATGATCGTGCGCAGGCGGAGACTCGCTCGGCGGGCTGAAGCAAGTGCTCCGAGCAGGGCGCCGATCGCAGCGAGTGAGTTGTACAGGCCGTAACCGCTGGCGCCGGTGTCGTAGACGGTGTTGGCCATGGCGGCGAGAAGCGTGGGCATCGGCATCCCGAACACAGCGACAACGAAGACCATCACCATTGTCCAGAACAGTGTGGGTTTGGCACGAATGTAGCGAATTGCTTCGCGAATTTGGCCCTTCGATTCGGGAGCCCGCGGGGCGATCAGCAGTTCGTTCTTGCGCATGGACGCCAGGATGATCACTCCGATGACCACCGCGACGGCGTTGATGCCGATTGCCCAGCCGGAGCCAGCGGCCACGATGAGTGCTCCACTCAGGGCAGGCCCGAGGAAGGCGCCCGAGTGGAAAATCGACGCGTTGAGGCTGATGGCATTGCGCAAATGGCGAGGGCCAACGAGCTCGTTGACGAACACCGCACGAGCAGGGTTGTCGAAGACCTGGATGATGCCCATCAGGAGCACGAGCAGATAGACGAGCCAGAGCTGGGCGACTCCCATGATGGTGATGATTGCGAGCGCAAGACTGAGCATGCCGATGATGGACTGTGCGACCATCAAAGTCGCCCGCTTGTCGAAACGGTCGGCGATCACTCCGGCATACGCGCCAAGGATGATCGTCGGCGTGAACTGAATGGCGATCGTCAGGCCGACGAGCGCTACGTTTCCCGTGAGCTCCAGAACGAGCCAGTCGACGGCGATGCGCTGCACCCACGCCGCCGTGTACGCGATGAATTGCGCGATGACGTAGAGGCGGTAGTTGTGGAGCCGCAGGGAGCTGAAGGTATCGCGCCAGAGCGGCCGTTGCATGACCGCCGATATTGGCACGGTCGCCGGCGACGTCTCAGATGGCATGCTCACACGCTCAAGCGTATTGTCTCCTCACTCATTCCACGGCATAATCAACGCTATAAATTCGATTACGTTTCGTAATGGGGCATTGTGTTCGATCCTGTCTTGCTGAAATCCTTCGTCGCCGTCGCCGACACCCGCAGCTTCACCGACGCCGCTCGCACCCTCGAACTCAGCCAGCCCACGATCAGTCAACACATCCGCAAGCTTGAGGCTGCTGCAGGCCGGATGCTCGTACTGCGCGATACCCGCACCGTCTCCCTCACGGACAACGGTGAAGCCATGCTCGGCTTTGCGCGCGCGATCCTCGCGGCCGAAGACCAGGCGGTGAAGTACTTCACTGGCTCTGCGATGCGCGGCCGGCTTCGGTTCGGATCAGCCGATGACCTTGCCCTTACCCAGTTGCCGCGCATCCTGCGTGACTTTCGCCAGCTCTACCCACACATCAATCTCGAACTCACCGTGAGCCAGAGCGGCAATCTCGTACGCCGCCTGCAGGCCGGTCAGCTCGACCTCATTTTCGTCAAACAAGACGCTGGAGCGGAGGGCGGACGCTTAGTGCGCCGCGACCGGATGGTGTGGCTAGGCCACAAGAGCATGACCGTGGAATCGGGGACACCGGTTCCACTCATCGCTTATCAGGCGCCCAGTCTGGGGCGTGCGTACGCGATGCGCGCGCTTGAGGCTGTCGGACGCACCTGGCGCATCACCTGCAATGTGAAGGAAGTGAATGGGGCTCTCGCCGCTGTGCGGGCAGGCATCGGAATCGCAGTATTTCCGCAGTCGCTCATCCCGCCCGACTTGGCCCAGGTGCCAGCATCATTCGATCTGCCAGAGCTCGGCGACGTCGACTTTGTGTTGCTCGACAACCCCATGGCAGCCCGAGAACCAATCGAAGCGCTCAGCACCGCCATTCTGAGCCGCCCGGTGCAGCGGCGCGCCTAGCCACCGGCGCACCTACACACCGGCGCACCTACACACACTGACTGGCTCCGCCAGCGGCAGGCTCAGGCAGGCGCAGGCTCAGGCACCGACAGACTCAGCCACCGAAACTGGGTGCGGCGCCGACAGACTTCGCCCAGGCGTCACGCAGTTCGGCCTCGTCGGAGATGTGTTCAGGCCGAATCACGATGTCATCAGCGACGAAGTAGAACGCCGCATCGATCTTCTCGGGCGGCACGCCCTTCCACTGCGCGTAGGCCAGGCGGTAAAGCGCAAGCTGCAGTTGCTTCGCTTCGAGGTCGGCCGCATCCTGCGGAGCCCGACCGGTCTTCCAATCGACGATTTCGAAACGGTCACCGTCGGCATACACGGCATCGATCTTGCAAATGACGACGCGGTCGCCGAAGGGGACGTGAATCTCGATCTCAACATCGACCGGTTTGCGCGTGGCCCACGCCGAACGCTCGAAGGTGGCTTGCAGCTCGGCGAGCTTTTCGACATCCGCCGCGTTCTCGCCTTCGAACCCATCGAAGTCAGTGCCATCAATTTCGAGAACAAAAGCATCAAGCGTTTCGGTGGATGCTGTAGAACCGAATCGCGATTCGACCCACTCGTGAAATTGGGTTCCGAGGCGCGTGGCCCGGTAGGGCCTTTCGGGCATGGGACGACGGAGCGAGAGAGCGACGGCTTCGGGGTCGGCGATGTAGTCCTTGAAGCGCGAGGCCGGGATGCGCTGCGGCAGTGGAGTGCGGCGGGCTTCGCTCGCGGCACGACTGCGTTCGGCAAGCAGCAGGTCGATCTCGTGCGACCAGAGGCCGTCGGCGCCGGGGTCGGCTGTGGCGACGAGGTGCGCGGCGGTTTCAACGCTCGTACGACGGTTGCCGAGCGGATCGAACGGCCAGAGCGGGTCGACGACATCGTTGAGTGTGGGGTTCTCGTCGTTGACCGGGTCGGCGGGAAGCTCTTCGATCAGCCCGCGCTCTTCGAGCTCTTGCAGGAAGATACTCGGTGCTTGTGGTTTGCTGCGGCTCGACCAGAACGAACCGGTCAGCAGCAGATTGTCGCGGGCACGCGTGATCGCAACGTAGCCGAGGCGTCGTTCTTCTGCCTGATGACGGTCAGCCAGTGCCGATTTGAATTCTTTGAGAGAGCCATCGAACTCGGATTGGTAGTGCGCACTCTCCCACTCGAGTTCGGGTAGTTCGCCGGCGTCGCCACGAAATGCGAAGGGCAGCTTGCCAAAACTTACCCACCCTTTGCCCTCGCGGGAGGTGGCTGGCACTTCGCCCTCCACCAAGCGGGGCACGGCCACGAGATCCCATTCCAACCCTTTGGAGGCGTGAATCGTGAGCAATTGCACCGTGCCGGCTTCGGCATCGTCACTGCGCGGGCCCATCATGTCTTGCTGCGTTGCTCGTCGTAGCCACGACAAGAAGCTGCCCAAGTTCGCCTGATCATCACTGGCCAAGAAGCCTGCAAGCTCATCGTGGAAGGCATACAGATTCGCCATTCCGTGGGCCTGCGGGCGACTCGCCACTACTTCGATGTCAAGGAGCAGCTCTTGCTCAAGCAAGCGCACGAGGTCGCCGAGTTCGAGCCCTGCACGCGAGCGGAAGAATGCCAATTGCTTGGCGGCATCCTTGAGCCGAGACAGGCCTTCTTCGCTGAAACCCTTGAGCTGCGAGTGGCTTGCGGGAGCTTCGCCTACGAAGTCGAGAGCATCCACAATGGATGCCGAATCATCGACGGCGACGGAGTCCCGCATCCGTTGGCGCACTTCGGCGCTCAGCTCCTGCTGCGTGACTGAGCGGCTCAGCAACCAGCGCGAGAGTGACGCGAGCTCTTGCAGATCGCGCGGGCCGATGGACCAGCGCGCGCCCGACAGCAGCCGAATGAGTTCAGAGCCAGCGGTGGGGTCGTGGATCACGGTGAGCGCGCTCACAAGATCAACGATTTCGGGGGTCGAGAGCAGGCCACCGATGCCGAGCACGTGGTACGGAACGTCTTCTGCGCCTAGGGCAGTTGCGAAACGCTCCATGTCGCTGCGACGCCGGAACAGGATGGCGGCGGTCGGCGGGGTGGGAGCCTCAGCGTCAGGATCGGGGTTGTAGTGGTTCCACGCCTGCGGCGCTAGGGCACGAGCAAACCACTTCGCGACGCCGTGGGCTTCTTCATCAATGTGTTCGAAATAAAACGTGTCGACCGATCCAGCGGGGGCGGCGGGCCGAGCACCGAGCGATTCGACGCGCACCGGTGAGCGTGCGCTGAGCGGTTCGACGATCACGTTGGCGGCGTCGAGCACGGTGGTGGCATTGCGCCAACTCGTAGAGAGAGCGAAATATTGCGCATCAGCGTTCTCGGTGAAGTCACGGCTGAAGCGCGCGAGGTTGGCAGCACTGGCGCCACGCCAGCCATAAATCGACTGGTGCGGGTCGCCGACGGCCATGACCGAATGGTTGCCGAAGAGGCGTGCGAGCAGTCGGGTTTGCACGACGCTCGTGTCTTGGTATTCGTCGAGAAGAACGACTCGATAGCGGTCTTGGTAGTGCGCAACAACGTCGTCGGAGCGCTCAGCCACCTCAAGCGCGAGCGCAACCTGGTCGCTAAATTCGAGGAGACCCTGCGCCCGCTTCTGCTGGGCATACTGAACAGCCAACGTCAGCAGCGGCGCAAGCGAACCAACCTCTTTCACGGCATCAATAACCGAGGCGTAGGGTGTTTTCTTGCGGGCAGTCTCGGCGTAGGGAAGTTCGGAAATCTGGGTGAAGCGCTCCGCGTAGACGGCAACGTCAGCGGCATTGGCGACGTTGTCACTGAGCGCATGGCTGAGGTCGAGAACGGCCTCAGTGAGCGCGCTGATCGACTTTTCGAGGCCGATGAGCCGTTCATCCGTGCTCGACACCACAAGCTTGCGGGCCAGTTGCCACGAGGACGGATCGTTGAGGAGAGTCGATTCGGGTTCGCGACCGATGAGGAGCGCATTTTCGGTGAAGAGTGCGCTGGCAAAGGAGTTGTAGGTGGAGATCGTGGGCTGATCAAACTCGATCGAAGCTGTTTCGGGGGTCGCCATAAATCGTTCGGGATGCGCGCTCTGCACCTCGCGCAGGATCGCGATGCGTTCGCTCACCCGTTTGCTGAGCGAACCAGCGGCCTTGCGCGTGAAAGTGAGGCCGAGAATTTGGTCGGGGCTCACGAGGTTGTTGGCGACGAGCCACACGACGCGGCTGGCCATCGTATCGGTCTTGCCGCTGCCCGCGCCGGCGACGACGAGGGCGGGGCTGAGTGGAGCCTCGATCACGACACGTTGCTGTTCGGTGGGAGCGTGGATGCCCATGAGACCGGCGAGGTCGACAGAAGAGATCATCGGGCACTCACCGCCGGCACGACGTGGATGCGGCAGTTGCCGAAGCTCCACGGATCGGTGCAGTGGCTGCTCACCCTGGCTACGAATACGCTGCCGGCCATTCCGCGGGCATCCTCAATCACGCGCTGTCGGAACAGTTCGAGCTGCTCGTCGTTCATCGGTTGCTGCTTGGGTGCGTCATAGTCGCGCGTCTTGGCCGACGGCGAGAGCACGACAAGCTTCGCTCCCCCGTTGACGAGATCTTCGGGCACGCCGTCGATGGCTCCGGAGGCGAAGGCGAGTTGGTAAGCGGCGAGCTGCGGATGATCGGCAACGGCCTTATCGCTCGATGGCTCGTTCTTGCCGGTCTTGAGGTCGACGATCACGGCAGTGGTACCGCCGTACATCTCGACGCGGTCTATCTTTCCGCTCAGTCGGGCTTGTTCGAGGGGAAGCACGAAGCCCATCTCATTGCTGATGAGTTCTCCACCATCGGCAGTGAAATCACGGAGGTAGGTAGCGAGATGTTGCGTGAGTTTCTTGGCCCGCAGCTTCTCGGCCTCCGATTGCCAGGAGGCCTCGAAGGTCATCTCGCCCCAGCGTTCTTCGACCGCCTTATACAGCGCATCGGCACTGAAGTCGGTAGCTGTTTCTGCAACCCCATGAATGAGTGACCCCAGGTTCGAGGCCACGTTTGTCGTCGAGCCACCCAGCTGGTCGATCACCCAGTGCAGCGGGCACGTTTCGAACGATTCCATGCGCGAGGGAGACACCCGCACTTCGGCATCCGGTTCGCTCAGGTCGACGAGCGGCGCTGTGGTGCTTGGCGCACGAAGCCCGTACCAGGAACGCGGATCGGCACCGGGAACGCTTTCGCCGGCGAGGCGTGCCAGCGACGCGGCAGCAGCCTCCGGCTGAGCGCCCGTGGTCAGCTCGCGGCGCAGCACGCCCACGAGCCCACGCAGGCTGAGCGGCGGGCGCGAACGCACGGGCTCATCCGGTTCAGGAATGAGCGTCAAGAATGGGGACGGCATGTTGTCGTCACCGGCCACGGCAGTGACGATCACCTCGCTCGTGGCCCGCGACACGGCCTGAGCGAACATCCGCAATTCGTCGTGGAGCACTTCGCGGCGACGGTCGGCGACCGCGAGTTTCTCCCCCGCCAGCACACGCGGCAGATCGTGCGCACCGAGCAGCGACCCACGCACGCGGAGGTTGGGCCACACGTTCTCTTGCATGCCGGCAACCACCACGACATCGAACTCTTGGCCGATGACGGATGCCGGCGTTCCGACCGTGACCGAGTCAACAATCGAGCGCGCGGCGAGGGTGTCTTCCGCGACATCGGCCGAGAGCCATTCGTTGAGAAAAACGTTGGCGGGCGCATCCGGTCGACGTTCCACAAAGCGCTTGGCCGAGGAGAACAGGGCAACCACGGCATCGAGGTGGCGGTTGGCTTCTTCGGCGACAACGCCCGCGCCCAGTGCTTGCTCGAACCAGCGATCGGCGAGCCCGCTGCGCTGCCATGCGCCCCACAGGAGTTCTTCGATGGTGTCGCCTGCGGCCCCCGCAGCGGCGGTTTCGCGAAGGTTCTTGGCGACCGCTGCAGCCTGCCGGGCGACGCGATTGTCGATCGTGACGAACCCGGCCGGAGCCGCAAGCGCCTGCGCGATCAACTCGTCGGCCGAGTCGTAAATTTCGGCACCGAGCGCTTCGTGACGCAGCGCAGCCTTGAGGCGCCGCAGCGAGACGGTGTCGAAACCGCCAACGGAACTGCACAGCAGCTCGACGGCTGCTGCGGCATCCAGCGGGCGACGCTCTAATGCCAATTCAAGCAGAACGATTAAGCCGTTGACGCTGAATTCGTCGCGCACGGCACTGCGCGCACTCGACACGCTGGTCACCACTTCGAGGGTGCGCAACTGCCGGGCCAGCGATGGAATCAGCGAACCGGTGCGCACAATGACGGCCATGCGCGACCACGGCACCGACTCGAGCACATGCTTCTCGCGCAGGTGGCGCGCGATGAACGCAATCTCTTCGGCCGGTGTCGTCAGCTGAAAACTGTGGATGCTCGACGGCGCTGTGGCCACCGCCGGCGATTTGCGCTGCTCGATGAGCCCCGCAACACCGATGCGTTGAGTGAGGTTGGTGACCGTCTGACGCAACTCAGCACTGTGCCGATGCACCGACGACAAAAACAACGATTCGCAGCTCTCCAAGTGAAGGCGCGTCGCCCACTGCGACAGCACGGCGGGCTGAGCGCCCCGGAACGACCCTGTGGTGAGGTCAGGATCGCCGAAACCGATGATCGTAATGCCGCGACTGGCGAGTGCCCGCACGAGAGAAATGGTGGCCTCGGTGAGTTCGTGGGCGTCATCGACCACGACCAACCGCAGCCGATCGATCGCCGCATAGTGGCCGCCCTCAATCAGCCCGGCGGCCTCAGCCAGCAGCTCGCTCGCGTCGAAATGCCGATCGCGATAGCTGGCCTTCACCTGGTCGTACACAGAAATGAACGCGGATGCCGCCACCCATTCCGGTCGATCGGTGCGTTCGCCGAGCGCTGCCAAGTCAGCGGGAGTAACCCCAAACTCGACACAGCGCATCATGAGATCACGCAACTCGGTGCGGAACCCCCGCAGGCGGCGAACCTCTGGATCGAGGTGAGCCGGCCACGGCGCTCCCGTGCCGTCGGCGATTTCGCCCGCCAGCAGGTCAGAAATAATTTGGTCTTGCTCGGCGCCTGTGAGCAGTGTTGGCGGGCCTTCACCGGCAACAGCAGCAGCCTCGCGAATCACTTCGAACGCGAGCGAGTTCGCGGTTCGTGCCATTGGCCCCAAGGTAGGCGCATCAATGCGCGCCGCCAAACGATCACGCAGCGCCGTCGCGCTCTGACGGGTGGCCGACAGCACCACTATCTGCTCGGGAGACCAGCCGCGGGCGTGCACACGCTGCGCCACCAGCTCAACAAGAGTCTCGGTTTTACCCGTGCCCGGCGCTCCAACAACGATCGCGCTCACACCGTCGGCGAGGTCGACAACAGCGCACTGAGAATCGTCGAGCGTATGCGGTGCGGTAGCCGCGGCATCCGCACGCTCAGAGGGCAAGGTGACCATGCGTCAACGCTATCGGGATGCGCTGACAGTGAACGTGATATTCATCGCGCCCGGTTGTGTCGTAATCTTGGGTCGTGGACATTAGCATCGGTATCAACAACAGCCCCCGTGAGATCAACTTTGAGTCGGCACAGTCGTCGAGCGAGGTCGAGACCATCATCGCCGAGGCATTGAACTCGGATGCCAAGTACGTGAGCCTGCGTGACGCCAAGGGCAAGCTTTACATCGTTCCTACCGCGTCAGTCTCCTACGTCGAACTCGGCGAAGAAGAGTCGCGCCGCATCGGATTCGTGGCCTAACAGTGGAACTGCTGTTCGTCACCGTCATCGGAGCGTCGCTCGCGACCATCATTCGCTACCTGCTGCCGTCGCGCGGCATGTATGGTGCGGCGCTGCTGCCCGCTGTCGGTGCTGCCGTTACCGCAACCGTGTGGGTTGCTCTGGTCTGGGTCGGCCTCACATTTGACGGCACCTGGATCTGGGTTGCGAGCCTGCTCGCCGGCATTGCCGTGGCTCTGGTCGTCGCCATCCGTCTGCCGCGTCACCGCGAAGCCGCCGATGTGCGTTCCTTCGAAACGCTCTCGCGCAGCTAACTGAACACAGTTCGCTAGGCGGTCAGGCCGAGCGCATCCATTCGACGGGTGTGCGCTGCGATGAGCTCGGTAAACACCGGCTCAACCTGCGCCTCCGTGGTGCGAGTGTGGTCAGGGAAAACGAGCGCTGATCGCGCCAACAGCATCATGTCGCCCATGAGTCGACGGCCCCACATCGCCAGTCGCGAATCAAGGCGGGGATTGGCATCGATCGCTGCCTGCAGATATTCAGCGAGAACCTTCTCGCCTGACTCTCCGCGGAAAATCTCCACGAGTCGAGTGTGTGATTCCGTGGGAAGCCCGGCAGCAAGTCGCGCGTAAAAGTCGTCAAAGAATCCGGCGCTCAGGTAGGCCGTGATGAGCGATTCGTACCAGTCAGCGCCACGAGCAATGCGCTCGAAGTTGTCGACGGCTTCAGTAAATTGGTCCATCACTTCGGCAGGCGAGCCGCCAGCCTTCGTGATTTCTTCCACCAACCGGCGGTGCTTCGACAGCGACAACTCCGCCGCTTTGCCGATCGAGGTCTTCGCAGCGGTAGTGGGAGCGTTAGAAATGACGCGCGAGAGGTTCTCAAAGATCTTGAGCTGCACATACGCTGCGCGCCCTAAGAAGGCGAGAATGTCGGGAGTGAACTCCGCGAGGGCTACTTTTTCGGTCGCTGCAACATCAGATCGTGACCGAAGGCGAGGCACTTCGATGCGACCTGGCTTGCGCGAAAACCACTTAACCACGGAGCCAGCTTAGAGCGTGTGAGAGCCCTGCGCAGTTGCAACAACCCGCCTCGCCGCCTCAATTCACGGCCTCGACCCAGCAGAACCCGCTAAACTACGGGCATCCCCCCGACTCAGGAGGGGGTCCCGCGCCCCAGGTCAAAAAGGGCGCATCGCACCTAGACGGGCTTCATACGTGACTTTTTCAGAACTCAATATCGATCAGGACATGGTCGATGCTCTTGCCACCAAGGGCATCATCGAACCGTTCCCGATCCAAACTCAAACCATTCCTATGGGCCTCGCAGGCCAGGACATCATCGGTCAGGCCAAGACCGGTACCGGTAAGACACTCGGCTTCGGGCTTCCCGTGCTGCAGTCGCTCGGCATCGATCCTGAGCCCGGAGTAAAGGCACTCATTGTGGTGCCGACTCGCGAACTCTGTGTTCAGGTAGCTGAAGACCTCGTGCTCGCGGCATCCAACCGTTCGACCAAGGTTGCAGCCATTTACGGCGGCAAGGCATACGAAGGTCAGGTCGAACAGATCAAGGCCGGCGCCCAAGTCATCGTCGGCACGCCCGGTCGTTTGCTCGACCTCGCCAGTCAGCGCATGCTCTCGCTCAAAGACATCAAGGTCATGGTCTTGGATGAGGCAGACAAGATGCTCGACCTCGGCTTCCTCTCCGACATCGAGAAGCTGTTCGCGCAGACGCCTCCTACTCGCCACACCATGCTGTTCTCGGCAACGATGCCCGGCCCGATCGTGGCTCTCGCTCGTCGCTTCATGAACAAGCCCATCCACATCCGCGCCACCGACCCCGACGAGGGCCTGACGCAAAAGAACATCAAGCACGTCGTTTACCGTGCGCACAACCTCGACAAAGACGAGGTCATTGCGCGCATCCTGCAGTCTGAGGGTCGCGGCAAGACGGTTGTCTTCACGCGCACCAAGCGTGCTGCTGCCAAGCTTGTTGAAGAGCTGAACGACCGCGGCTTCAACGCTGCTGCCGTGCACGGTGACCTCAACCAAGAGCAGCGTGAGCGCGCCATGGCTGCGTTCAAGGCTGGCAAGAAAGACATTCTTATCGCGACGGATGTTGCGGCACGAGGCATTGACGTCAATGACGTCACCCACGTGATCAACCACACCATCCCTGACGACCACGACACCTACCTGCACCGTGCTGGCCGTACCGGTCGCGCCGGCAAGACCGGTGTTGCTGTCACGTTCGTGGACTGGGCAGACATGCTCAAGTGGACGCACATCAACAAGGCGCTCGAGATGGGCATCCCTGAGCCGACCGAGACCTACTCGTCGAGCCCGCACCTTTTCTCCGACCTCGACATTCCTGAGGGAACCAAGGGCCGCCTTCCTGGTTCGCACGCTCCGGCGGTGCGCACCAGTGGTGCTGCTTCGGGCTCCGGATCAGGGTCAGGCGGTGGCCGCGGATCACAGCGTTCAACCGACTCGTCACGTCCGCCCCGCAACCGCACGCGCTCTGGATCGGGTTCCGACTCCAATGCGCGTTCACGCTCGAGCGAGGGCGATTCTGTTTCCAGCGCACGCGCGGCTGACGACAACGTCCGCCCCGAAGGCGGCGGCACCCACGATGGTGGAGCCCCCGCCCGTCGCAAGCGCACGCGTCGCCGTCGCGGCGGAAACGAAGGCGCACCAACTGCGCCTCCGACCGCGTAGCGCACGCCGCCCGTCAGATTCATAAGAAAGCCCCACCTCGAGTGGGGCTTTCTTCGTGAGGGCACGGCGCACGCTGCAGCGGGCAATAGCTGCTCTCAGCGCGGTTCGCACAAGCACTGGTTTTATCGCCAGAACAGGCGC
Source organism: Salinibacterium sp. SWN248 (assembly GCF_015864575.1). GTDB lineage: Bacteria > Actinomycetota > Actinomycetes > Actinomycetales > Microbacteriaceae > Rhodoglobus. Next base: position 129,227 of record NZ_JADYWW010000002.1, read on the forward strand.
ACAATAGAAAAAATGTTCCTCAGCGCACGGTAGCGAAGGAGGAGAACAATGCCGGTGCAACAGAAGAACTCTTCACCAGATTTCATGCCCGTTCTCTCTGCCGGGCGCCATCGTACTCCCCGCCGGGGCGGCTGCTTCATGGAGTTCGCCTCCTATCTTGCCGGCGAAAAATGGAGCGATCATCCTTCGTGCACTCATCCGGCGTTGGCCCTTCTGGCGCGTCTCGTGAATGACTGCACCGCCGACCACGACCGCTCTGAGCTCGTGGAGCTCATTCCGTCGGTGATTGGCATCACGAGCGATGATCCACGCCTAGCGCTTCGTATCGCGCTGCGTGCAGCAACGACCGCTCTGCCGATCGCCAGTGAAGGACGTCAGCGTGCTCTCGCCGTTGGCATCCTCTCGACACAGTCGCAACTGGCTGCATTCGAGCCCCTCCCCCACGACGATCTGAAAGATGCGGTTGCCTTCGCGTTCGCGCAAGCCCCAGCGGCTGAGTTCTGGGCACGCACGTTCAGTGCGGAGTGCCCCAGCGATCATCGCGCGCGCCATAGTCGTGAGGTGACGCGAATGGCCCAGGCGATCATCCGCACGTCCGTCATTGGCATCGCCTACGCGTGCTCCCCCAACGCTGACGCGCGGCTCAAAGCGCTGCTTCAGGATGCCATCGATGATTGCCGGATGCTCGTCGCCAGCACTGCCGCAGAGGCCACCGCCACTACGGCATCGCCGAAGCCTCGGACACGGTTGCGGGCGAGGTCGCTTCTACGGTCGTAGCGACTCCGCAACGCCACGAAGCGTGTTCGCCGACTCGGTGAGGAGGCGCAGTTCGGTCTCACTAAAGGTGGTTTCTTTGATCGGTGCCGCCCCGGCTGCGCTCACGATGCAGGGCACTGACAGTGCGACACCGCTGAGTCCATGGAAGTCAGTGAGCACGGGAGCAACCGGCATGACGGAGTGCTTGTCACCAAGGATCGCTTCCACGATGTGGGCGGTCGACAACCCGATCGCATAGTTCGTCGCGCCTTTGCCTTCGATGACCTTATAGGCGGCGTTGCGGACGCCGTCGGCGATGTCGTCGAGTTCGGCTTCTGTCATGCGGGGGTGGCCATCGCGTTGCCATTCCAGAATCGGCACGCCACCGATGGTGGCGCGTGACCACAGCGGAAACTCTGAGTCACCGTGTTCGCCAATAATCGACGCGTGAACGCTAGAAGGTGAGACACCAGCGCGCTCGGCAAGCTTCCAGCGCAATCGCGAGGTATCGAGCACAGTGCCAGACGCAAAAATACGCTCCGGCGGCAGGCCCGACTGCTCTTGCGCGAGCACCGTGAGCACGTCACAGGGGTTGGTCACGATGACATAAATCGCGTCAGGCGCGACCTCCATCAACTGCGGCATCATCGAACCGATAATGCGCGCGTTGACATCAGCAAGTTCGATGCGGGACTGGCCGGGATTCTGCTTCGCGCCAGCGGTGATCACCACAACGTGCGAGCCCTTCACGACCGAGATGTCGCTCCCGCCCATGATCTGACTCGACCCCGTGAACTGGGTGCCGTGGGCAAGGTCAAGCACTTCGGCATCCACCTTTTTAGTGGCAATGTCGTACAGCGCAATCTGTCGGGCAGACCCTCTGATCAGCGCAGCGTAGGCGGCACTAGCCCCCACGCTTCCGGCTCCAACAATGGTCAGCTTTGAGTTCTCGACAAGGCTCATGCGATTAGTGTCCCACGACTGCCCGCGACCTACGCTCGAAACTCAGAGAGAAAAAGCACGAGTTGGTAGACAGGAACCAAGCCCGCCGCGAGAGCGCACAAACCAGCCACGATGCGAAGCTGCCGCACGCGTCTTTCCATCTCCTTAGCTGGTTCATAGACAGCCTCATCCGTCATCTCCCCAATCTCAGTCCGAGGTTTGTACAGACTGAGATTGCTTGATTCATCAAGCGTTATGGAAGCCGCACGGCGCGACAGCACACGAGCGGTCGCGAACGAAAGCACTGCGGCTCCCAAGAGCACTACAGGCCAGTAAGCAGAAAAAAAGACGATAATCAGAGGTCCAGGTGCTTGCATGACTAAGAGCGCAATGCCCACCACTTGGTAGACAACAAAAAATACAACGATAAGAACAATCGCGGTAGCGCCAAGGAGAAGATTCCTCGCCGCATGCTTTAGCGCATTTCCCATTCGCTGATCATGACAAAAAAACAGCCTTTTGTGGCGACTTCTCGGCTACCCGTCTAGATAAGGTCTGCACGCGCTGACGAGGCGTGGACGAGAGCGGACTCGCTGCGGCATCCGACAATCGCTGGCGCTTGCCCGATGAGGGCGTCATTGGCGATTGCCTCCACCATGAAGAGGGCGAAATCGGTGCGGCGCGTGAGGTTACTCTCCAAGATCGACGAACCGACGGCGGAGCTCCAGACGGGCAGGCCCTCGCTCTCTCCCTCTTCGAGATCGCTCCCGCGCACGAGCGTCCACTGCGTGTTGCTCGCGAAGATCTGTTCAGCGGCGCGGGTCTGGTCAGCGATGTCGACGGCGCGCACCGCCTTCGCGAGCCAGGATGCGATGGCCACCGTCGCGAGGAAGCGTCGCGAATAAACGTCGGCTGCACTCGCTCTCACATGCCAGCCGCACGAGAAGATCAGTCGCGCCCCCACCGGAGCGAAATCCATGACGGCTTGAGCGGTGCGCGACGAATAATCTCGCACGCCCCACGGCGCAAGAACCGTCAATACGGCGGTGCAGCCCACGACCGCTCGCTCAATGACGCTGCGATCAGAGGTCTCCCCCGGTATTACCGTGATGCGATCGCCGAAGTGTTCAAGCTTCGTCACGCTCTTCGGGCGGCACACTCCCACGACTTCATAACCGCGTTCAAGTGCGTGAACTGCTAAATACTGGCCGAGCTTGCCGGAGATGCCAACGATGCACACGCGCTGGCGTGCGGCCGGGGTTGCTGGACGACTGTTTTCGGAGCTGGTCATGGTTTCCTCTCGAATTAACCTTACGCCGTAAGATTACCTTACGAAGTAAGATAGTCAATACCTCATACGACAAGGAGCAGCCGAGTGGCAGACAAGAGCCGAACGCGCACCGCCAAGAAGCGCCCACCGATCACGCGCGAAGCCGTGCTCGCCGCCGCCCTCGAGCTTGCCGATGCAGAGGGCTCCGCTGCTCTCACGATGCGCAAACTCGCCGATCGCATCGGCGTAGAAGCAATGTCGATTTACTACCACGTGCCCAACAAGGATGCGATCCTCACGGGTCTTGTCGATTTGGTCTTCGGAGAAATCGAACTCCCCGCCACCGAACACGGTTGGCGGCGGGCCATGCACGACCGCGCCGTCTCCACCCGCAACGTGCTCGTGCGCCACCGCTGGGCTATCGGGCTCATGGATTCACGCCGAGACCCCGGGCTTTCGACACTGCGTCACCACGATGCCGTCATCGGCGCCCTGCGAGCCGGCGGTTTTTCCATTGCCGGTGCTGCCCATGCCTTTTCCGCGCTCGACAGCTATATCTACGGTTTCGTGCTGCAAGAACTCAGCCTGCCCTTCGAGACGTCTGAGGAGCTCGCCGAGGTCGCCGACGGAATCGTCACCGAGATGCCGGCAGGCGAGTTTCCGCATCTCACCGAAATGGCCGTTCGCCACGCGATGCTGCCCGGCTACAGCTACGCCAACGAATTTGAGATCGGCCTCGACCTCATCCTCGATTCACTCGAACAGCGCCTGCCCCTCCCGGGTTGGGGCGAGGCGGCCGCAAGCGACTAGGCCGTCATCGCCGCAGCAAGCTGCGCAATGATGCGTTCCAGAATGGAGCGCGACGTTGCGAGGTTCACCCGAATGTGGCCAGCCCCGACAGCACCGTAGCCGACACCACCATTGACCCGGATGCCCGCCTTCTCACCCAGCATTTCCGCCAGTTCTGGCTCGTCAGAGTAGGCGCGCAAGTCAAGCCAGGACAGGTAAGTGCCCTGCATCGGAGCCATGCGTGCCTCGGGCAGCAGTTCTGCGAGCGCCGCCCGCGCATACTCGATATTGCCTTCTATGTACTCGCGCACTTCGCCGAGCCACGGCTCGCCACCGAGGTACGCGGCGGTGTTGAGGCGCATTCCGGGGGTGCTGGCACCGTGTGACGCCATCCAACCGATGGTCTCCCAGAGGGCACGGTCGGCGTCGTTGCTCAGGATAATTTGCGCACACTTGAGCCCGGGCAGATTGAAGGCCTTCGACGTGCTGGTCGCGGTGATCGCAACGCGTGCTCCGGCATCCGAGACGCTCGCCAACGGCACGTGCTTCGTGCCGAACAGCGTGAGCGGCGAGTGGATCTCGTCGCTGAAGACACGAGCCCCATGAGCATCGGCGACATCGGCGAGCGCCGACAACTCATCAGCCGTGAAAACCTTGCCGGTGGGGTTGCCGGGGTTAGCGAGAACGAAAAGGTTCGCGCCCGCAGCGAAGTGACGAGCTACGTCGTCGAGGTCAATTGAGAAACTGCCGTCTTCGCCGCGCAGCATGGGCGACTCAATGAGCTCGCGGCCGAACATTTTCGGCAGCATGAGGAATGGCATGTACGCGGGCGTCGGCACGATCACCGGCGCACCAGGCTTGCTGAACTCAAGGATGGCAAGCTCTAGCCCCTTGATAACGTCAGCGAGCGGGTGAACATCTGCGGCATCCACGTTCCAGCCGTATTGCTCGTGGTGCCATTTCGCGGTTGCCGCGCTCATCTCAAGAGCAACTGACTCATTCGGGTACCCAAACTCAAGGCGCTCGGCGATCAAGGCCCATTCGTCGAGCACAGCAGGTGCCGTGCCAAAGTCCATCTCGGCAACGCCGGCACACAGCAGTTCGCCTTCGGGTGCAGTCCATTTGTTGCTGCCGCGGCTGCGGAGCAATTCGGGGGTGAGGGCGTTCCACTGTTCGGCGTTGCTGGTCATGCTGTCTCCTACTCGGCGGGGTGATGCGTGTGCGCTGGCCTGTCCGGCCACGCAGTCGTTAGGCAGTGGTGCCCGCGATGAACGGCTTCGAACCGGTCGCACGGGCAATGAGTTTGTCGAGCACTTCGGGGTCAGTCGTGTTCTCGGCCAGACGGTTGGGTTTGCCTTCGCCGTGATAGTCACTCGACCCGGTGATTTCGAGCCCGAATTTCTTCACGACGGTCAGCAGCCATTCCTTGCCCTCGTCAGTGTTATCGCGGTGGTACACCTCAAGACCGAAGAGCCCGTTGTCGACGAGTTCGCGAATCACCGCGTCATCCATTGATCGGTATTTTCCGTGGGCGGCCGGATGCGCGAGCACGGGCACTCCCCCGGCAGCGACGATCATCTTCACGCCCTCGAGCGGACTCGGCGCGTAGTACTTCTCGTAATATCCGCCCTGCCAGTGCAGGATGCTCTCGAACGCAGCACTGCGGTTGGCAACGTGCCCCTTGCGCACGAGCGCGTCGGCGATGTGCGGACGCCCCAGCGTTGTGCCATCCGACGACTCGGCGAGCACGTCATCCCACGTCAAGTCGTAGTCGAGAGAGATCTTCTCGACGATGCGCTCGGCACGACGAAGCCGACCATCACGAATGCGTGCCGTTTCGGTCACGATGGTGCGATCGAGCGGATTGAACAGGTACGCGAGCACGTGAACGCTTGCTGGCCCAAAGTTGGTGCTCAACTCCATGCCCGGAATCACATTGATTCCCGAGACGGATGCCGCAGAAATCGCCTCCTGCCAGCCAGCGGTGGAGTCGTGGTCGGTGAGCGCTACCGTGCCGAGCCCAGCGCGGGCGGCAGAGCGCACCAGCTGGGTAGGGGTTTCGGTACCGTCGGACACGGCACTGTGAGTGTGCAGGTCGATCGGTGTGTTGAGCATTATGCAAGCCTATTGCTCTAGGCTCAGGTCGCTATGATTCAACGCTTTCTTGCGGCGATCTTTATACTCGCCACCGCAGCCGCCCTTATTGTCGCGGCCTGGCCCCAACTGTTCTCTCTTGAGCAGACGGTTGGCATTGCCCAGGTGGTTTCGTTGCGCGGACTCAGCGCTGCCGCGGCCTTCATCGCTGTGCTGGCGTTGACGCTCATTGCCCTCTTGTCGGCGCGGATGCACCGCTTCGCGGCATCCCTCGCTGTGGTCACTCTCGCCTTTAGTGCGCTCAGTCTTGTGGTGTTGGCGACTCGTGGTTTCGGCAGCCCGGGCTTTGAGACGAAAGCAGAAGGCGACGTGACCGTGTTGTCGTGGAACACTCTCGGCGACGCTCCCGGGGCCGAAGCGATTGCCGACCTCGCGCTAGAAAATGATGCCGACATCGTGGCGTTGCCCGAAACCACCCGAGAATTGGGCTTTGAGATTGCCCAACTGATGGCAGCAGCCGACCGACCGATGTGGGTTCACACGGTTGCCTACGACCAAATCTCGAAGTCACGATCAACAACCGTGCTCATCAGCGTTGCTCTGGGCGAATACGACGTAGACCTGCAGGCGCGCACCACCTCAACGCTGCCGAGTGTCGTCGCGATTCCTCAAGACCCCGCCAATCCCACGATTGTGGCCGTGCACGCCGTCGCCCCCGTACGAGGCGAGATGACGAACTGGCGCACCGACCTCGACTGGCTGGCCGAACAGTGCCGCGCAACCAATGTCATCCTCGCTGGGGATTTCAATTCGACCCTCGACCACTACGCGTCGCTCACTGATGGCGCAGACTTTGCGCTCGGTAGTTGCACGGATGCCGCGTCCACGACCGATAACGCCGCCATCGGCACCTGGCCAACCCAGTTGCCGTCGCTCCTGGGCGCTCCCATCGATCATGTGATGACCACAAGCGAGTGGACCACGACGGGGATGCGCGTAGTCGAGTCTCATGATGGGTTCGGCAGTGACCACCGCCCTATTCTCGCGAATCTCTCTCGCACTCAGTAGCCGCCCAGCCTGAGCGCCGACTACCCCGCAATCAGGCGAACACTGAGGGACCCTCTCGATGGTGCGTTTTACCGTGCAACGAGAGACACTAGAGGTATGGCAGATACTTCGACACCCAGCCCCCGCGCGACCTCCAACCGTTCTACAACTCCGCAGTCTTCGGGCTTCGCTGAGTACATCTCTTCGGGGTGGGCTGAGCGCGTTGACGCCGAGGTCACTCCCCGCGAGCAGTCTGCTTTTGCTGCTGCCCGCCGCGAGCGCCTCTCGCAACTTCATGTCGGCCAGCGCCTCATCATTCCGGCAGGTGCCGCCAAGGTGCGTTCCAACGACACCGACTACCCGTTCCGTGCCCACTCCACCTTTGCGCACGTCACCGGGTGGGGTTCGGATGTTGTTGCCGGCAGTGTTCTCGTGATGGAACCAACCGCTGATGGTCATTCGGCCACCCTGTACTTCCGTCCGACTGCAGGCCGTGACACGAGTGAGTTCTACGCAAACCCGGATGTCGGAGAGTTCTGGACCGGACCGCGCCCCTCTCTCGACAACGTCGCCACCGATCTCGGCCTTGCGACTCTCCCGTTGGTGGAGTTTGAGGCAGTGCTCGACAGCGTCGACGCCTCGACTGTGATCGTGCGCGACGCCGACCGCGACGTCACCGACCAGGTTGATGGCCGCCGTCTGCTCGCCGCCGATTCTGAAGCTCTCGAGCATGACGGTGACGACGAATTGAGCCGCGACCTGAGCGAGCTACGCCTCGTCAAGGACTCCTACGAGGTCGCTGAAATGCGCGCCGCCGTTGATGCCACGCAGATGGGCTTCAACGACGTCATCGCTGACTTGTCCAACATTGTGGAGCACACCCGCGGCGAGCGCCTCGTAGAGGGCACCTTCAACCGTCGCGCCCGCGCCGAGGGCAACACGGTCGGCTACGACACCATTGCCGCTTCTGGCCCGCACGCGTGCGTCTTGCACTGGACCCGCAACGATGGTCCGGTCAATGCCGGCGACCTCATCCTGATCGACGCCGGTATTGAGCTCGACAGCTACTACACGGCCGACATCACGCGCACCCTGCCCATCAGCGGCACCTTCACCGAGGTGCAGCGTCGCGTATACAACGCGGTGTTGGAAGCGGCAGATGCGGCGTTCGCTATCGTGCGCCCCGGAATCAAGTTCCGCGACATCCACGCCGAAGCAATGCGGGTCATCGCTGAGAAGACCGCCGAGTGGGGCTTCCTGCCTGTCTCCGCCGAAGAGTCGCTGCAGGCTGACAAGCAGTTCCACCGCCGCTACATGGTGCACGGCACAAGTCACCACCTCGGCATTGACGTGCACGACTGCGCTGCAGCCCGTCGCGACATGTACCTTGATGGCGTGCTGGAGCCCGGCATGGTCTTCACGATCGAGCCCGGCCTCTACTTCCAGCCCGACGATCTCACCGTTCCCGAGGAATACCGCGGCATCGGCGTGCGCATCGAAGACGACATCGTCGTTACCGAAGACGGTGCCGAGAACCTGTCGGTGAACATCCCACGAACAGCGGATGCCGTAGAAGCGTGGATCGCCCGCTCCTAGTTGTGTAGGCGCGCGTCAGCCAATCGAGGCGCGCGCCACCGCAGCACTGCGAGTAAGCGGCGCCTGCCCGCTATTTGGCGGCGTTGTCTGAGCGTTCGGTATCGGAGCCTTCGGCATCCGACTCAGTGCTCTCGCTGCTCTCGACCGTTCCTGAGGGAGTCGGCACGTGCGGTGCTGCGTGTACGCCATGCGCGCTGGCAGCCGTGCCCAGAATTGTGTGAGCCTTGGCGGTGAGGCCGGGAGCGATGATGATGTCGTAGTGCTCGGCAAGCAGTTGGGAGCTCGCCGCGTAGTCGCGACGCTTGCGCATGATCGAGTAGTTGACGACACCGAAGATCATGCCGATTCCAGCACCGGCCACGATAGCGGCAAAGAAGATGCCGATCTGCTGCGTGCTGAAGGGCGAAATGATCGTGGAGATCAGTCCGAAGAAGAGTCCGAGCCAGGCACCGCTCGTAGCACCGGAGAGTGCGGCACGACCATAACTGAGGCGGGCAGTGACCACTTCGACGGTCGTGAGCTCGCGACCGACGATCGCGACGCCTTTGATATCGAACTCTGCTTTGGCTAGTTGGTTGATTACGGCTTGGGCGTCGGTGTAGCTGGCATACCGGCCAAGTACGTCTCCGCGGGGCACGCTCGTCTGAAGAGGTGCGCGGCGGGAAAATCCACTGAAGTTACTCATCGGTTCATTCTCCCATGCAGGGGTAGGGTTTTACTTGTGAGCACCTCAAGAGTATTCGTCGCCCGATTGGTGGGCTGCTCAATTTTCGACCCCAATGGCGACCGCGTGGGCAAGGTCCGCGACGTGCTGGTCGTTGAGCGCGGCGATGCGAGCCCTCGCGTGGTCGGAATGATCGCTGAAGTTCCCGGTAAACGCCATGTTTTCTTGTCGATTGGTCGCGTCACGAGCATTGGCTCCGGCCAGATCATCACCACGGGTCTTCTGAACTTGCGCCGCTTCGAGCAGCGCGGTGGCGAAATCCGTGTCATGGCTGAGCTATTGGGCCGGCGCGTGTCGATGCGCGATGGCTCTGGCGAAGCTCAAATCGAAGACGTGTCGATCGAAGAGGTCGACATTGGCGAGTGGGAAATCAGCCAGCTGTTCTTGCGTCGCCCCAAGGCCAGCGGTTCACCGCTCTTCGCGAAGGGCCCCACCGATTTCGCGGCCTGGGATGAGCTGAAGCACAACACGCACGAGGGCGAAGCACAGTCGGCCACTCAACTGGTTGCGAGCTTCTCTGACCTGCTGCCTGCCGACCTCGCGAATGCCATGCTCGAACTTCCCATGCAGCGCATGATGGAAGTGGCTGAAGAACTTTCTGACGATCGCCTCGCTGACGTGCTCGAAGAGATGCCCGAGAACGAGCAGGTTGCTCTACTCAATAAGCTCGACGACGATCGTGCGGCTGATGTGCTCGACGAGATGCAGCCGGATGACGCGGCCGACCTCATCGCTCATCTCAGCGATGAGCGCGGCGAGACACTCCTCGATCTCATGGAGCCCGAAGAAGCCGAAGATGTGCGCTTCTTGCTCAGCTACGCCCCCGATACGGCAGGTGGACTCATGACCACCGAGCCCATCATTGTTTCTGCTGACGCCACTGTTGCTGAGGGCCTCGCCCTCATCCGCCGTCACGACCTTGCCCCGGCGCTCGGTGCCGCCATTTGTGTCACGCTGCCGCCCTATGAGCCGCCGACAGGTCGCCTGCTCGGCATGGTGCACTTTCAGCGGATGCTGCGCTACCCACCCAATGAACGCTTGGGTGCCCTGATCGACCAATCGCTTGAACCGGTACGCTCGTCCACGACTGCCGCAGAAGTGTCGCGCATTCTCGCGAGTTATGACCTCGTGTCAGTGCCCGTGGTCGATGACAACCATCGCTTGCTCGGGGTGGTGACCATTGACGACGTGCTTGACCATCTGCTTCCCGATGACTGGCGAAGTACCACCGACGAGTCGGCGAGCTTCGACGACACCTCTACGAGACCTCTAACCATCGTTCAGCAGAAAGAAATTCGCGCAGGGAGGGCACCCCGTGGCACTAGCTAAGCGGTCATCTCGATCACAGCGCAATGAACAGCGCCTCGATACCCCTAAGGGTTTGCGCAGCGGTTTTGGCATGTTCCAGAGCCGCGACCGCATGGGCCGCTACTCCGAAGCTTTTGCTCGCGGCATGGGCACCCCCTGGTTCCTGGTGGGGCTCTCCGCTTTCGTAGGCGTTTGGTTGATTTACAACACAAGCGCGCCTCTGGATGCGCAGTTTGACCCGCGCTCCACCAACTTCACCCTGCTCACGCTCATCCTGTCGCTGCAGGCCTCCTACGCTGCGCCCATGATTCTGCTCGCCCAGAACCGTCAAGATGACCGCGACCGCGTGCAGATTGAACAAGACCGTCAGCGTGCAGAACGCAACCTCAACGACACCGAATACTTGGCACGCGAAGTTGTTGCGCTGCGCCTGGCCATGACTGACCTCGCCAGCAAGGACTTCATTCGCGCTGAACTTCGTGGTCTGCTCGAAGAACTCGAGAAAGACGACGACGCCGACGCCGACACGGAGAACCGTGAACGCTGAGCTCGAAGCCGCGGTACTTACCTCCCTCGCCTCGGTGATCGACCCCGAGATTCGGCGACCCGTGACAGAGCTCGACATGATCTCTGGGGTTTCTGTCGACGACGCTGGTGCGGCATCCGTGGGTCTGACGTTGACGATTGTCGGATGCCCGGCCGCGACCTCCATCGAACGTGACGTGCGGGAGGCTACCGAGCGTGTGCCCGGCATCACGGCGGTGACCGTTGACGTGTCGATCATGTCGCCGGCGCAGCGCACTGCTCTCACCGAGAAGCTGCGCAAGGGCAAGCCCAAGACGATGCAGTTCGGGCCAGATTCGCTCACCCAGATTGTGGCTGTGACAAGTGGCAAGGGTGGCGTCGGCAAGTCGACGCTCACCGCGAACCTTGCGGTCTCGATGGCCCAGAGCGGCCTGCGCGTCGGAGTGATCGACGCCGATGTGTTCGGCTTCTCGATCCCGGGACTCCTGGGTCTGCACGGCGCCAAGCCCACTCAGGTGGGCGAGATGATTTTGCCGCCTGTCGCCTATGACGTGAAGGTCATCTCGATCGGCATGTTCGTCGAAGAGAACACGGCAGTTTCGTGGCGTGGGCCCATGTTGCACCGCACGATTCAGCAATTCTTGACCGATGTGTTCTTCGGCGATCTCGATGTGTTGCTGCTCGATCTGCCTCCCGGCACCGGCGATGTCGCTATCTCGCTCGGGCAATTGCTGCCGCACTCCGATGTGGTTGTCGTGACGACTCCGCAATCGGCCGCCGCCGATGTTGCTGAACGCAGCGGCCTCGTTGCGCGCCAAACCGGTCAGCGCGTGATCGGTGTCATCGAAAACATGGCAGGTCTCCCCCAGCCCGACGGCAGCGTGCTCGAACTCTTCGGCTCTGGTGGTGGGGCGGATGCCGCAGCCAAGCTCTCCACGCCAGACGAGCCGGTCTCGGTGCTGGCCTCGATCCCTCTCAGCATCGCCCTGCGCGAAGGTGGCGATTCCGGGGTGCCCGTAGTGATCGCGGCTCCCGAGGATCCGGCGGCTCAGGCCATCACGGCTCTTGCCACGACTCTCCGTTCGCTCAAGCGCAGCGTTGCCGGCCGCAAGTTGGGGCTCAGCCCCCGCTAACGCTGCGCCCCGATTGCGCGCTAATTCGCCCCGTTAACGCAAAAACACCACAGCAGTAATTGCTGTGGTGTTGCGTAAACCGGCTGGCGGTTGGCTACGGCATGGTGTTGTAGCGACGGGTGGGCACGCGACGGTATCCGTCGGTTGCAACGGCACGCAGGGTTGCGGCGATACCGGTTGCAGCTAGTGCCGCGATGATGATGATTTCGAAGTTCATGTCTATAGTCTGGCCGTGACCAACCTTTTAGAACAAGATGATCTTCCTTATCTAACCTTGTAGAGTAACTACATGGATATTCGGCGCTTGGAGTTGCTTCGCGAGCTGGCCGACCGTGGCAGTATTACCGCGGTCGCCAAGGCGACGATGCGCACGCCATCCGCGGTGTCTCAGCAGCTCAAAATTCTGGAACGCGAGGCCGGAATCCCTCTTACCGAGCGCGTAGGTCGCGGCATCGTGTTGACGTCGGCCGGCCGAGCGCTCGCCCACACCGCGGCCGATGTGGCTACCGCGATCGAGAAAGCCGAAGCGCTGTGGAACGACTTTCGAGAGTCCCCACGCGGCGACGTCACCATGACCATCTTCCCTACCGGCGGCGAGATGCTGCTGCCGGGGCTGTTTCACGCCGTGAATCGGCAGCCGGGGCTCACCCTGAGCTGCCACGACCAAGACTCTGTGCTCGAAGATGTCGCCAACCTCACCGCCGACTACGACGTTGTCGTCTCCGACTCGCCTCACGTACTCCCCGCCTGGACCGAGCGGGGGCTCGCTGTGGTTCCTCTCATGCGTGAGTCTCTGGATGTCGCTCTGCCCGAAGATCATCCGCTCGGCCGCAAGACGGCGCTCACCCCCGCCGACCTTCTCGACGAAACGTGGATTGGTGTGCCATCCGGCCTGCCATTCGACCGCATCCTCCGACGAATCGAAGCGGCAAACGGCGCCCCCGCGAAGGTTGCCCAGCGCCTGACGGACAACAGCATTGTTGAAGCTGTCGTGGCTGCGGGGCACGGCATCGCCATCCTGCCGCGCTTCACGACCCGAGACCGCGAAAACGGTCTCATCACCCGCCCCCTCAAAGGTGTTCCCTCGTCGCGCCTCATCTCGGCGCTGCTGCGCCCCGACCGCGCCGAACGTCCCTCCGTGCGTGCGATCGTCAAGGCCCTCGTCGATGAGGCGACGCGCTTCGAACGTGAGCACACGGTCTAGCGCCGCCGCGCATCCGCCCGCTTAGAATCACGGAGTGGAATACTCGCTACGCCCCAGCACCGCGCACGATCTCGACTGGTTGCTTGACCTTCGCACAGTCGAGCTTCGGGCCGACCTCGAACGCCACGGCATCTTCGACCCCGTGCGGGTGCGCACCTGGATGAGCGATGCCTTCGCACCGGAGAACACCCAGATCATTCGGGTCGCTGGCAACGATGTCGGCTCGATTAGCGTGCGCCACGAACCGGATGCCCGCTGGATCGAACACTTCTATCTGCCCTCGCGCCTGCAGGGGCACGGCATCGGCAGCCAGGTTCTCGCCGAAGTGCTCGCCCGGCCAGACCACCGCCCCTTTCGCCTCATGGTGCTTCAGGGCAGCGCCGCGCTGCGGCTCTACGCACGACATGGCTTCACGCCCTACGACGAAGACGATCACGACGTGTGGCTGACGCGACCCGCCTCCGTCTCGTAACGCTCGAAGCGACGGCGCCCTACTCGGTCGGCTCGATCAGTCGCGCGAGCAACTCGACAAGCAGGCGTTCGGTGAGCGGTGCCGGCATCGCGGCGATGAGAGCCAGCAGCGGCGCCATCCGGTCGGGAAGTCCCTGGTCGCCAGCACCGATGCCCAACGCGCCGAGGAGGCCCGCTGCGGTCACCGAATCGAGGGGTGCGGCATCCGCATCACCCAACGCTGCGAGCGCCTCAGCGGGCAACGTGGCCAGCACAGCTTCGGCAGAGACCGCAGGCACGCCGCGCACTTCGTCTGCCGCCGCCCGCAGCGCCGCGCTCAAGTCGTCGAGCACGTTAGCGGTCACGGGAGTCACCGTGAGGTGGGTCGTGGCGGGCAGCATCGTCCCATCACCCTGCACGAGTGAGGGCTGCAGTTGCAGCAAGAAGCCGTGCTCGCGCGTCTGGTCGGCCCAGTGGTGCGGGTCAACGCGACGATCAGCAGCAACGGAATCATCGGATGCGATAGCCAACAGCGGTCCGACCGGGTTGCCCACAACGCGGAGGCCTTCAATCTCGCCAATCACGTCGCGCAGGGCCTGAGTGGACCGCGCACACGACTCGGAGAGCTCGGCGAGCCCACTCGTGCCGAGTGCCTGAATAATCGCCCACGCAGCCGCGAGCGGCCCCGCCGACTTCGAGCCCAAGATGGTGGGGTTGACGATCGGGTAACCCGGCCACTGCGTTGTCGCAAAGTATTGCGTGCGTTGGCGGTCACGACCGCGCTGCAAGATCACCGAGGCGCCCTTGGGCGAGTAGCCAAACTTGTGCAGGTCGGCGCTGATGCTCGTGACGCCCGGTACTTCGAAGTTCCAGGGCGCGACGCCCTCCCAGAACGGCAGAACCCAGCCGCCGATGCAGGCATCAACATGACAGGCGATTCCGCGCTCGGATGCCGCAGCAGCGACCTCAACGACAGGGTCCATCGCGGCGTGCGCATAGCTCGGAGCTGAGACCACTACGAGCGCAACATCGTCGCCCATGCGTGCAATGAGATCGTCCGCGGCAACGTCGCCGCCCGGCCCGACCGGCACGAGGTCGAGTTCTAGGCCAAAGTAGTGTGCTGCTTTCTGGAACGCCGCATGCACCGTCACAGGAGCCAACAACCGGGGCATTCCCGTCCGCGCCGAAGCGCCCGTTCCCCGCCACACGTCGCGCGCCGTCTTGACGGCCAGCAGGCAACTTTCGGTGCCGCCCGTAGTGACGGTGCCGACGACATCCTCATCGCCACCAAGCAGGTCGCGAGCAAAGCCGAGCACTTCGCGTTCCATGACGGCAACCGAGGTGAAGGTCGTCGGGTCGAGGCCGTTGACGGGCTGCACGGCACGAATGGCGTGCGCCGCAAGTTCGTCGAGCTCCGCGAGGCCGGAGTCGTAGACATACGACAGCACATGCCCGCCATGGGTGGGAGCATCCGCTTCGCGTAGCGCGTTAAGGCGCTCAAGAATATCGGCGGGCTGGTGGTCGAACTTCATCGGGTCTCCTGATCGTTCGAAGTGGTGGTTGGGCCACTTGTGGGGTGTGGTTCGGCATCGGCATGGTCAATGTCGCTGCGGCGCAACGGGTAGCGCCTAAAGGTCAGCAGCGAGAGGCCGATGATCACGGCGGGCACGATGCTGAAGCTGATGATGATTCCGGCGATGGCCGAATCGGGCTGGGCGACCGTCTGATTGGCGACGGATTCGAGGTAGCCGGATGCCGCGAGCACGGTCGTGAGCACGGTGGCACCGAGTGCCATGCCGGTGGTTTCGCCCGCAGTCCACACGCCGCCAAAGGTGCCGGCCGAGGCGAGCTTGTGGCGACGGGAGTCGTGGGAAATCACGTCGGGCAGCATCGACATCGGCAGTGCTTGCATTCCCGCGTAGCCTGCTCCGGCGAGCGCGACGGGGGCGTAAATCCACGCACCGGGCGCCCACAGCTGCGGCACGATCAGCAGGGCGCCGAGACCATAGCAGGCGGAGGCCCACACGAAGGCGCGCTCTTTGCCGATGCGGCGGGAGATGGCAGCCCAGACCGGAGCGAAGAGCAGCGCTGGCCCGATGAGCGAGACAAAGAGGATCGCAACACCGGTGCCGAGCACCCAGGTGGCGACGTATTGGGCACCGGCCAGCATGACTCCGGTCGCGAGCCCCTGCAGTAGAAACGTCAGCAGCAGGGCGCGGAACGGTTGGCTGCGTTTGAGCGCGGCAACTCCGGCGCGATACGTCTCCACGATCGATACGGTCGGCGTCACCGACATCGTGCCGGTGGGCGCCGAGAACGAGGAGATGACGAGCGAGACGCCCATCAGGGCGGCCGCAGAAAGTGCCATAACGAGATAGCCGAGCCGTTCATCCGCAAAGGCATCACGAATCTCGGGCGCCCCCGCACCGAACAGCAAGATCGCCACCGTGAGCACGACGACGCGCACCGCGAGCAACCGCGTGCGTTCGTCATAGCTGCGGGTGAGTTCGGCGGGCAGGGCGATATACGGCACCTGAAACAGACTGAAAGCCGTTGCCGTAGCGACAAAGGCAATGAACACCCAGATGCCCGACGCAAGCGGGCCAATACCGGCGGGCACCGCAAACGTGACAACAAACAGAATCGGCAAGAGGATGGCGCCCACGAGCATGGCCGGTCGCCGAGTGCCGCGGTGAGCCAGACTGCGGTCGCTGCGGGCACCGATCACGGGATCGATGATCACGTCCCACACTTTGGCTGCGGTGACGAGGATGCCGGCGGCGAGCGCGGCGATCCCCAGAGTGTCGGTCAGGTAGTACACGAGCACAAGCCCGGGCAAGGCACCAAAACCCCCGGTGCCGAGCGAACCAATGGCATAAGTGGCGATGGAGCTTCGGGTAAGAGCTCGCGGCGCTGCGGTCGTCATCTTCGTGAGCCTAGCGCTTTGCTCAGCCGAAATTGTGGCGCGCGGTCGTAGTGTTGAGTTATGTCGCCACACACAGTCACTTCGCTCATCGGGTCTCGTCGCCGCGACACTCTCGTCGCCCAGCTGCGGTGCACCACTTCCGACACGGCCACCGTGATTGTCCCCTTCACGGGCAAGGCCCTGCATGAGCTGCCGCAGAGTTCGACCCGCGATGTTCGGGATGCCGCGACATCCGCCCGCCGAGCGCAGCGCGCCTGGCAGTCCGCCGGCTTTGCCTACCGTCGCCGCGTGCTGCTGCGCGCCCACGATCTGCTGCTGGAGCGCAAGGATGAGCTTCTCGACCTACTGCAAACCGAGTCGGGCAAGACGCGTGGTCAAGCGTTCGAAGAGATCTTTCAGGCCGCTACAATCACGCGCTACTACGCCGTTTCTGCCGAGCGGGTGTTGGCCACGAAGCGTCGCCGAGCGGGTATTCCGCTGCTGATGTCGACGCGCGTCAGCTACTCCCCCAAGCAACTCATCGGTGTCGTCACGCCGTGGAACTACCCGATCGCACTCGGGGCAATGGATATCGTTCCGGCCCTCGCTGCCGGCAGTGCCGTCATTCAAAAGATCGACAATCAGGGTGCGCTCTCGATGCTCGCAACCCGCGAGGCCTACATTGACGCGGGCGTCCCCGCCGCCGTCTGGCCGATTGTGGCGGGCCCCGGCGATCAGGTCGGCAACGCTGTCGTCGATAACAGCGACTACATCTGCTTCACGGGCTCAACGCCCACCGGCACCAAGGTCGGTAAGCGCGCCGCCGGGCGTCTCATCGGCGCCTCCCTTGAGTTGGGTGGCAAGAACCCGTTGCTCGTGCTCGGTGACGCCGACCCGGTGCAGGCCGCTGAGGATGCCGTCTACGCCTGCTTCGCCTCCATGGGCCAGCTGTGCGTCTCCATCGAACGCATCTACGTGCACAAGTCGATCGCAGCGGAGTTCAGTCGCGAGTTCGCCACGCGTGTGAAGGCGCTCACTCAAACCTCTGCTCTCGACTATTCGGGAGACGTGGGCTCACTCACGTCGCAGGCTCAGCTCGAGCGCGTCCAGGCGCACGTGGAGGATGCCGTCACAAAGGGCGCCACCGTGCTCGCTGGTGGTGTTCCCCGCCCCGATCTCGGCCCCTACTTCTACGCTCCGACCGTGCTGACGGATGTCACCGCCGAGATGGAGTGCTTTGCGAACGAAACTTTCGGCCCGGTCGTTGCTATCACGGCTGTCGAGAGCGATACCGAAGCAATTGACCGCGCCAACGACACTGAGTTCGGGCTCAACGCCTCGATCTTCAGTGGCTCCATCGCCCATGCGCGCCGCCTTGCCGATCGCTTGGATGCGGGCAGCGTCAACATCAACGAGGGCTACCGCGGTAGCTTCTCGAGCGTCGATGCGCCGATGGGTGGCATGAAGCACTCCGGGCTAGGACGCCGCAATGGGCCCGAGGGCATCCTGCGTTTCGTGCAATCGCGCACGGTCTCGCAGTCGAACGGCATTCTGCAGTTGCCTCGCTCGGGCGCCGAATTCGCGGCAATGGCTGGCCTCATGGTGACGCTGTTGGGCGTGCTGAAGTTGCTGCGCCGCCGCTAACCGCGGCTGGTCGTGAGGGAGATGGGGAGCTAAGTAGCTTCGTTATCGAAGGGCGCGACTTCGCCGGCCTTCAGTTCAGCTTTGAGTTGCGATTGGCGTTCAGCGAGCGCTGCTTGCCGTTCGGCATAGGCGGCTGAGCGCGGGGGCCGCACTTTAACGGGCGGCGTCTCATCTTCAAGCAGGGCATCGCGGATGATGCGACGCGGGTCGTACTGGCGCGGGTCAAGCTGCTTCCAGTCGATGTCGTCGAAGTCGGGGCCCATCTCTTCACGCATGCGATCTTTAGCGCCATTGGCCATGTCACGCAGCGAGCGGACGAGGCGTGCGAGTTGCGACGCGTAGTAGGGCAAACGGTCGGGGCCAAGCAAAAAGACAGCGATGATCCCAATGATCAGCAGTTTGTCGAATGTGAGACCGAAGGACACCCGTTTAGCTTACCGGTGCCTTCGCTCGCTGCGTCTACAGTTGACACAGCGATAGGAGCAATGTGTCAGACAAGCAGTTGAGTTGGAAGTACGCCGAGGAGTTCGTCGTCGAACCCCCAGAGATCGCTGCGGCGCGCGTGCATTCCAGTGAGCTGGGAATCGAAGCGGTGAGCCCCGCCGTCGGCGCCCAGTTGGCGTTGCTTGCTGCCGCTACCGGCGCCAAGAGCATCATCGAAGTGGGCACCGGTGTCGGCATTAGTGGACTCTGGATGCTCGCCGGCAGCCCTGGCGCACTGCTCACCACTATCGACTCCGAGATCGACCACCAGCAGGTTGCTCGCTCAGTCTTTGCTGAGGCAGGCATTCAGGCGAACCGAGTGCGCCAAATCGGCGGCAGGGCATCCGAGGTTCTTCCTCGCATGAACGAGTCAAGCTACGACCTCGTGTTTATCGATGCCGACCCACAGTCAGTGATCGAGTATGTCGAGCACGGCCTGCGCTTGGTGCGCCCCGGTGGCGTTGTGGCTGTCGCGCATGCCCTCTGGCGCGATCGTGTTCCGGATCCCGCGCAGCGCGATGCCACGGTTTCGAACTTCCGTTCGCTGCTCAAAGAGATTTCTCAGTCGACCGCCGTGATCAGTTCGTTGATCCCCGTCGGCGACGGGCTTTTGCAGCTCACCAAGCTCAGCGACTAACGCGCTCAGCGAACGCTCACTCGGCGTTCAGCATTGTGTCCGTACTGTGGATGAACAATCGCCACCCTGTACGTACACGACAGAGCGCGCGCTGCCGAGGAACTTGGGGTCTCCGCACGCCGTGAGAACGGAGCATCCATGAACAGCAATGATCGTGACGGCTGGGTTCGCGTTCGAGGGGCCCGCGAAAACAACCTCGCCAACATCGACCTCGATGTGCCCCGGGATTGCATGGTCGCCTTTACCGGCATCTCCGGCTCGGGAAAGTCCTCCCTTGCGTTCGGAACGCTCTACGCCGAGGCTCAGCGCCGCTACTTCGAGTCGGTCGCGCCGTATGCACGCCGACTACTCAATCAGGTCGGCGCTCCGGACGTCACCGACATCACTGGTTTGCCCCCGGCGGTTGCGCTTCAACAGCGCCGCGGAGCGCCCAGCTCGCGCTCGAGCGTCGGCACAATCACCACACTCTCCAACCTGTTGCGCATGTTGTATTCCCGCGCCGGCACGTATCCCGCTGGTGTCTCGCACTTGTCTGCCGAAGCGTTCTCGCCCAACACGGTAGCCGGCGCCTGCCCGCGCTGTCACGGTCTTGGCGTGGTGCATGACGTCACTGAGGACCTCCTCGTTCCCGATGACTCTCTCTCGATTCGCGACGGTGCAATCGCTGCCTGGCCCGGCGCCTGGCAGGGCGCGAACCTCAAGAGCATCGTCAACGGCCTCGGCATCGATACCCGCGCGCCGTGGAACTCGCTCAGCCGCAAGGATCGCGACTGGCTGCTGTACACCGAAGAACAGCCCTCCATCTTTATCCAGCGCGAAGAGGGTCGCATCGATCACGGTTACAACGGCAAGTTCTGGAGCGCCCGCAAGCACATCATGAACGTGCTCTCGCAGTCCCAGAGCGAGCGGATGCGCGAGCGCGCGCTTCGCTTCGTGCAGAGCATGACGTGCCCCGAGTGTGGCGGCAGCGGTCTGCAGGCGAACGCCCTCTCCGTTACCTTCGCGGGGCTCAGCATCGCCGAACTGAACCAGGTGCCGCTCACCGCTCTCGCGGACCGATTGCGAGAAGGCATGGGTCGGGCTGATTCCGAAAGCGAATCGTCCGAAGGCAACGAGGTTGCACATCGCATCGGCGATGACGTGATCGCCCGCGTGGATGTTCTTCTCGACCTTGGCTTGGGGTACCTCAGTCTGGGTCGCAACTCCACGACCCTCTCCCCCGGCGAAGCCCAGCGCCTGCGCATCGCTACTCAACTGCGCTCCGGCCTCTTCGGGGTTGTCTATGTGCTCGACGAGCCCTCAGCGGGACTGCACCCGGCGGATGCCGCACCGCTATTGAAAGTGCTCGACCGTTTGACGGAATCCGGCAACTCTCTCTTCGTCGTGGAGCACGACCTTGACGTCATTCGGCGTGCCGACTGGATCGTCGACATCGGTCCCGGTGCTGGTGAAGGCGGCGGGCAGCTCGTGTACTCCGGCCCCGTTGACGGCCTCAAGGATGTGCCCGAATCGGTCACCGGCCGCTATCTCTTTCCGCAGCAAGCGCAGCCGCTGCGCGAGGTGCGCACCCCGGAGTCCTGGGTGCGCCTCGACAAGGCGTCGCTGCACAACATCCGCGATCTCACCGTCGACTTTCCGCTTGGCGTGATGACCGCCGTGACAGGCGTGTCAGGGTCGGGCAAGTCAACGCTCGTGACCCAGGTACTCGCGCAGGCAGTGCGCTCTCATCTCGGTGCGGCTCCGGATGACGCCACCGAAGCGGATGACCAGCCGCACGACCTGACGCTCGAAGACACCACCGGGCTCGACTCTTTCGATCGTCTCGTGCTCGTCGACCAGCGCCCCATCGGACGCACCCCGCGCTCGAACCTCGCGACCTACACCGGAATGTTCGATGTTGTTCGCAAGCTCTTCGCGGCAACCGACGAAGCTCAGAAGCGCGGGTATACCGCGAGCCGGTTCTCCTTCAACGTGGCCGGCGGACGCTGCGAGACCTGCCAGGGCGAGGGCTTTGTCTCGGTCGAACTGCTGTTCCTGCCCGGAACATACGCTCCCTGCCACACCTGCCACGGGGCGCGCTACAACGACGAAACGCTCGAAGTCACCTACCTTGGCAAGAACATCGCCGAAGTACTGGGCATGACCGTCAACACCGCCGCAGACTTCTTTGCCGGATCCACCTCGGCGCTGCGCAGCCTCGACACCCTGCGCGATGTTGGCCTCGGCTACTTGCGTCTCGGCCAGCCAGCCACAGAACTCAGCGGTGGAGAAGCGCAGCGCATCAAGCTCGCGACCGAGCTGCAGCGCGCCCGTCGCGGCCACGCGCTCTACCTACTCGACGAACCGACGTCGGGGCTGCATCCTTCCGACACCGAGCTTTTGCTCGCCCAGCTTCAACAACTCGTGGATGCCGGCAACACTGTCGTGCTTGTCGAGCACGACCTCGCTACCATTGCTGCCAGCGACTGGGTAATCGACTTGGGGCCGAGCGGCGGAGACAAGGGCGGCACGATCGTCGCCACAGGAACCCCCCGCGAGGTTGCCGCGGGCGACGGCGCGACAGCGAAGTACCTCAGCGAGTGGATCGGTACCCGAGCAGCGGGCTGACCACAACCAGCGCGGGCTAACCACAACCATTGCGCGTTAACCACAAAACACCGAACACGAAGTGATCGCGTTCGGTGCTGTGTGTCGACTAGCTTCACGCTGTGAGCGTGGGCCGCCGATTAAGGCTGAGAAGGAAAGCTAGGCGGGAGTAACAACACCCGCGAGTGCGTCGTGCAATTCTTTTGCTTCATCGTCGTTTACAGAAACAACGAGACGACCGCCGCCTTCGAGAGGTACACGCACGACAATAAGTCGGCCCTCTTTGACAGCCTCCATCGGCCCGTCACCGGTCCTCGGCTTCATGGCTGCCATAGATAGTCCCCTTTCATCGGTACTACGTTCTATTATCCAGCAAAGACCGCCGATACTGAAACTCTGTCGAGTCATTAACCCCAGGGGTACCCCTAGGGCGGGGTCCAGTCATAGCCATCCACCCACCACGCGAGGTGGATCCAGGCCCACTGTCCTGCAATGCACGCCGCGAGGAGCAGTCCGCGATACACCCGCGACTGCGGCAACGCGAGAGCGCCCGCCAGCGGGAACATGGGCATCAGGAGACGGAATGTGCTCGATTGCGGAAAGAATACGGCCAACAAATACAGCGCATAACTGGCAACCCACAAGCGCAGATCTACCCCGAGGCGTCGCGCAGGATTCGTGAAAAGAAAAACGAAGAAAGCGAGAACACCGGCGACGAGCATCACGAGTAATAGCCACTGCGGCATCCACCACCACTGAGCCCAAAATTCGGCCCCTTGGATCCAGGCCGCGAACGGTACCAACTCGCCGTACCCGACGTAGGGCGCCCGCCACGCGAGCTCGGTGTCGGTGTACGCCGTCAGCGACCCCGTGGTCACCGCTGCGATGAGCAGCCAGGCAAAGCCCATCACGAGGCTGAAGGCAGTTGCCGAGAGTGCAGCAATGCGCTCGCGCAGCGAAAAGTCTTCACTGCGGCGAACCCACCAGCGATAAACCACGTGTAGTCCGAGCGCGAGCGCAAAGGCCAAGCCGCTTGGGCGGGTGAGGGACATGACCGCGATCACCGGCAACAGCATCCAGTATTGGCGCTTCATCAGCCAGTAGAGCGCCAAGGTGAGCAAGAAGAGATGCATCGACTCGGCGTAGGAGACCTGCAGGATGGCCGAGAGTGGCGCGAAGCAGAAGATGGCGACCGCGAACAGGGCGGTGCCAGCGGGTAACACAAGGTGCATCACGCGGTAGAACAGCAGTGCGGCCCCCAGCGAGAACGCGACGGAGACGATGACGCCCGCCACGGCGAAGTCGAGCGTTGTCAGCGTCATGACGAACCGCACAACGGCGGGATAACCGGGCATGAAAGCCCACGCATTCTCGGCGACGTGACCGGCGTCGGTCAGCGGCAACTCCGAGGGATACCCGGTCAGCGCAATGATGTAATACCAGTGGCCGTCCCAGATTCTCGCGAACGAGAAATAGTCGGGGGCAGGGCCCGTCCACGGGTTTTGCCCTTGGATGGATGCGAACCACAGCAGCAGCGAAGTCGTCACGACCCGCGAGGCAGCAAAGATCGCGATAACGGCGATCCACCAGCGCTCGGGAGCAAGTATCGCGGTTGTTGCGCGGCGCACCGTCGAGGCGAGCGAGCTGGTGGAGGCTAGCGAGCCGTCAGCCACGCCCGCAGTCCCTGCTCGCACGCCACGATCTCACTGGTGGCGACGCGCTCGTCGTCGGCGTGGGCGCGCAACGGGTTACCGGGGCCGTAGTTCACGGCGGGAACGCCGAGTTCAGCGAAGCGTGCCACATCGGTCCAGCCATACTTCGGGGCTGCTGTGCCACCGACCGCGGCGAGGAAGTCACGGGCGAGCGGAGCATCCAGTCCGGGGCGTGCGCCGCCAGCAAGGTCGGTGACTTCGAACTCGAAGCCGGCAAAGACCTCACGCAAGTGCTGGATCGCTTGCTCGGTACTGCGGTCGGGGGCGAACCGAAAGTTCACGGTCACCGTCGCAGCATCCGGAATCACATTGCCCGCAACACCACCGGTGATGCCGACGGCGTTGAGGCCCTCGCGATAGACGAGGCCATCAACCTCGTGCTGCTCGGGCTCATAGGCGGCCAGAATGGCGAGCACGGGCGCTGCCGCGTGGATGGCGTTCTCGCCCATCCAGGCACGCGCAGAGTGTGCGCGCAGCCCCGTGAGCGAAATGTCGATGCGAGCGGTGCCGTTGCAACCGCCCTCCACTGTCGCGTTCGAGGGTTCACCGATAATCGCGAAGTCACCCGCCATCAGGTCGGGGCGGTTGCGCGCAATGCGGCCGAGGCCGTTGAGGTCGGCGGCGACCTCTTCGTGATCGTAAAAAATCCAGGTCACATCGACGGCGGGGTCGGTGAGTTCTGCCGCCAGTTTGAGAGCAATCGCAACGCCGCCCTTCATATCAACGGTGCCGCGGCCAACGAGGTGTTCCTCACCGTCGATCATCTCGAGGGTCGTTGGCAGGTTCTCGTTCACGGGAACCGTATCGAGGTGCCCGGCGATCACAACGCGCTGCGCCTTGCCGCCGTTCGTGCGGGCAACGACAGCATCCGCATCCCGAATCACTTCAAGGTGGCTGAACGCCTTGAGGGCCGTCTCTACGGCATCCGCGATGCGCTGTTCGTTGCCAGAAACCGACTCGATATCGCAGATCTGGCGGGTAAGGTCGGGGCTTGACGCACCCAAATCGAGCACGGGAACGGTGAGATCGGTCGCAGGCATGCACCCAGTGTAAGTAACCTTGATGCATGACTTCGCGCACAGCATGGGGATACGGACTCGCAACAATCGCCAGCGACGGAACAACACTTGACGTGTGGTTCCCCGCTCCGCACCTGGGATCCATCCCTGAGGGCACTGACCCGCACTACACGCCCGCCGATCTTGAAGAGCACTTGGGGGCCGATGAGCGCCGCCGCGTGCGCACCGAATTCGTGACCGTTGAGATCGATTTAGATGCCGCACCGCAGAACGTTGCCGACGCCTACCTGCGTCTGCACCTGCTCAGCCACCTGCTCGTGCAGCCCAACAGCATCAACCTCGACGGTCTCTTCGGCGCCCTGCCGATCGTCGTCTGGACCAACGCCGGCGCAGTGCACCCCGACGACTTCCGCGAACTGCGCGTCTCGCTCAAGCGCCACGGCATCGTCGTGACCGGCATCGACAAGTTCCCACGGATGCTCGACTACGTCCTGCCCGAGCGCGTGCGCATCGCTGATGCCTCGCGCGTGCGCCTCGGCGCCTACCTCTCCCCCGGCACCACCGTCATGCACGAGGGCTTCGTCAACTTCAACGCCGGCACGCTCGGCAGTTCGATGGTCGAGGGCCGCATCTCTCAGGGTGTTGTTGTGGGTGACGGTGCCGACATCGGTGGCGGAGCATCCATCATGGGAACCCTCAGTGGTGGCGGAACCGAACGTGTCTCGATCGGTGAGCGCGCGCTCTTGGGCGCCAACTCGGGAATCGGAATCGCGATCGGTGACGACACCGTCGTCGAGGCTGGGCTCTACGTCACGGCCGGCACCAAGGTCACCATCATTGATGGTTCGGCAACGCCGCGCCGCGTCAAAGCTGTCGAACTGAGCGGCGTCAACGGGCTGCTGTTCCGCCGCAACTCCGTCACGGGTGCCGTCGAGGTGCTGCCTCGCAGCGGCAGCGGTGTCGAGCTGAACACCGCACTGCACGCCTAACGATCCGCGCTGTGTGGTCCGCTCATCCGAACCGCACGCCCCCAAACACGAACGGCCGGTTCCCCGAGGGGAACCGGCCGTTCGTCGTTAAGCTGCTGGTGCGCTAGCGCTGCGGCCAGTCGCGGGCTGCAGGGCCCGTGTAGAGCTGCTGCGGGCGACCAATCTTGGTCTTGGGGTCCTGGTTCATCTCGCGCCAGTTGGCAATCCAGCCCGGCAGACGACCGATGGCAAAGAGCACCGTGAACATGCGCGGCGGGAAACCCATTGCCTTGTAGATAACACCGGTGTAGAAGTCGACGTTGGGGTACAGCTTGCGCTCGATGAAGTAATCATCGGCCAAAGCGACCTCTTCGAGTTCACGAGCAATATCGAGCAGCGGATCGCTGACGCCCAAATTGGCGAGCACCTCATCCGCACTCTCTTTGACGAGACGTGCACGCGGGTCGAAGCTCTTGTAGACGCGGTGACCGAAGCCCATCAGGCGCACGCCATCTTCTTTGCGCTTCACACGATCAACAAACTTCTGAACGCCTTCGCCCGACTCCTGAATCTCGCCAAGCATCTTCAGAACGGCCTCGTTGGCGCCACCGTGAAGCGGACCGTAGAGAGCATTGATACCGGCGGAGATCGAAGCGAAAATGTTGGCTTCGGTCGAGCCGACCAGGCGCACCGTGGAGGTGGACGCGTTCTGCTCGTGGTCTTCGTGCAAAATCAGCAGGCGATCGAGCGCCTTGCTCAGCACGGGGTTGACCTCGTACTCCTCGGCCATGTTGCCGAAGTTGAGCTTCAAGAAGTTGTCGACAAAACTCATCGAATTGTCGGGATACAGCAGTGCCTGACCGAGCGACTTCTTGTGAGCATAGGCGGCAATGACGGGCAACTTTGCCAGCAAACGGATGGTCGAGATCTCGACCTGCTCGGGGTCACGCACGTCGTGCGAGTCTTCGTAATACGTCGACAGAGCCGACACCGCACTGGAGAGCACCGACATGGGGTGTGCGCTCGGCGGAAGGGCGTCGAAGAAGCGACGGAGGTCTTCGTGCAGCAGCGTGTGCCGACGGATCTTCTCATCGAACTCTTCGAGCTGCGACTTCGACGGCAGTTCACCGTAAATCAGCAGCCACGCTACTTCGAGATAGGTGGAGTTGGCCGCGACATCTTCGATCGCATACCCGCGGTAGCGCAGGATTCCACGGTCGCCATCGATGTACGTGATCTCACTGCGGGTTGACGCGGTGTTCACGAAACCTTGATCAAGCGCCGTGTATCCGGTCTGCTTCATGAAGGTGGAGATATCGATGCTGTTGTGACCATCGACCCCACGGATAATGGGAAATTCTGCAGCACCGCCCGGAAAGTGGAGGGTGGCCTTCTCTGGGTCTTGAGGGGCTTCATTCACCGCTACAGCCTACAAGGGTTGAATGGCCACTGTCACACCAACCAACCAAACCAGACCGGTTTTAGAGGTCAACGACAAGGCCTTCGCCGGTTAGTGCACTTAAGCGAGCAAATCGAGGCGAGCGACCGCGTCAGCAATGGTGTCGTCACTCGCGGTGAGCGCGATTCGCACGTGTCGCGCAGGGCTCTCGCCGTAGAACGAACCCGGGACCACGAGGATGCCGGACTGCGCCAAATCTCCGACCGTCTGCCACGAGTCTTCGTACTTTGTTGCCCACAGGTAGAGACCAGCAACGCTATCGTCCACGAAGAATCCCGCCCGTTTCAAAGCGGGCAGCAGCTTGGCACGACGTGCACGATAGAGCTCCCGTTGGGCGGCAACGTGGGCGTCATCCTGAAGTGCGGTGACCATCGCGGCTTGCACGGGGCCGGGCACGAGGAGTCCGACGTGTTTGCGCACGGCGAGTAGCTCTGAGATGAGCCCCGAGCATCCGGCCACAAAAGCGGCACGGTAGCCGGCCAAATTCGACTGCTTACTGAGCGAATACACCGCAAGCACTGACGACCGATCGCTGCCAATAACCTCGGGATCAAGAATGGATGGCGTGGGGTCGGGGCCATTCCAGTTGAGTTCGGCGTAGCACTCGTCTGAGGCGATCACCGCACCCAATTCGCGAGCGCGGGCAACAGCAGCGCGCAGCTGTTCAACGTCAGCCACACGGCCATCAGGGTTGCCTGGGCTGTTCAGCCAGACGAGAGCAGTGTTCTCGGGCCACGATGCCGGGTCGTCGGATGCCACAGCAGTAGCGCCAACCATGGCCGCCCCAATGGCATACGTCGGGTACGCAACCGAAGGATGCACGACGACGTCGTCTTTGCCGAGCCCCAGCAGCAGCGGCAGCAGTGCCACCAACTCTTTGGAACCGACGGTCGGCAGAACATTGTTGACGGTGAGCCCTGGCACACCACGGCGGCGCTCGAACCACTCCACGATGGCCTCGCGCAGCTGAACTGTGCCCATAGCGGTGGGGTAGGCGTGAGCATCCGTGGCCGTCGCCAAACTTTCGCGGATAACCGTGGGGGTGGGGTCTACCGGTGAACCGACAGACAGATCAACGAAGCCATCGGGGTGAGTGCGCGCAATCGTGCCGTACGGCACAAGCGAATCCCACGGAAAATCGGGGAGAGCCAATGGCGTGCGCGCCATTAGTCTGAGGACCCGCCACCCTCAGGCAGGGCCGCAATGAGGGCATGATCCTTGGGGATGACACCGACCTTTGCTGCGCCGCCGGGTGAGCTCACCTCGAGGAGATCAAAGAACTCAACGTTGGCCTTGTAGTAGTCGGCCCACTTATCGGGCAGGTCATCTTCGTAATAGATGGCCTCAACCGGACACACCGGCTCGCACGCACCACAGTCAACACACTCATCCGGGTGGATGTAGAGCATGCGGTCGCCTTCATAAATACAGTCGACTGGGCATTCATCTACACACGCGCGATCCTTAAGATCGACACAGGGCTGAGCGATGACGTAGGTCAAGAGATATCCGCACCTTTCACAGGAGAGTTCAACTCAATGTTAGCGCGGCTCGCCGACGAAACCTGACGGTTCACCCGAGGCCACCCCACCACAATGAGCACCACAAGCACCGGTGCAAAGGTCCACACGTAGCCCGCAACATTTGCCGGGATCAAAATTGTTCCGCCTGGCATTGCCGCAGCCAAGATTGCCGACATCACCAGAACACCGAGCGAAGCAAAACCTGCCGCGACTCGGGTGTCATAGATCAAGCGCAGGCCCAGAATGAGCGCCGTCACGAGCGTGACAGACACCACAATTCCCCACGGCACACGAACATTGCCGATCGTGAACGCCGACTGATGCACCGCGGTCAAGACGAGACCGACCAATGCGCCCAAGGCGAGCGACACCAGCGCCAAGATGACGCGCTCCACACGACTGCGTTCGCCAATCACCAATTCGCGGCGACGCAAGCGGCGCAGATATTCCGGAGGCGTCGAGATGCTCTCCCCCACCGGCACCTCATTGCGATAAATCTCGGTGGCCCGGCGCTTGAACGCGAGCGCCGTTGCCGACGACACCGCCACGCCACGATCAACAGGAACAGCGGATGCCGTATAGAAAGGCACCCCCGCAAGCTCTGTCGCCAACACCGTGGCCTCGTGCACGAGCAGTGCCTCAGCGCCGCGCGCCGTACCGCTGGACTCCTTGGCGTAGCTGACGACGACATCCGGCTTCAACGAGGTGATCGCTGCAGCGAGGTCAGACGCGAGAGCGCGAGCGTCGAGCTTGCTAAACTGGCGACCGTTGTCTTCGCGCAAGATGTGGTGAGAGGTAATGCCAAGAATTTCGCGGACAACCTCATCGACGGACACCGCCGTGCGTTCCCCGGTGTCGGTGTCGGCATCGGCATCGGTGTCGGCATCCGCATCAGTAGCGGAGTCAGCATCTGCGGTGTTCGCTTCAGCGCTGCTGCCCGTCGCGGCGCTTAAGGCCACAGAACCAGGCACTGCGGCGCCGTGCGAGACCGTCTCTGGCACGCTTCCGGTCGAGGGCGATGCCTCAATAGCGGCGGTCGCGTTGTTGCTGCAGCTGAGCACAATGAGTTCAGTGCCACGCTGAACAAGCGTTGCAATGGTGGCGCCGAAAACGTACGCCTCATCTTCTGGGCGTGCGGCAACAACCAATACCCGTTGTGCGCGATCTTTCACGGCCATTCCTCCACCATTTATTCTGCAGTAGACAGAATAAGCACAGGTAGCCGAATTAGGGTTGCTTAGGTTAGGCTTACCAACCTGTCCAGAACTCAATCGACAAGAGAGTCTCGTGCTCGCAAACTTCCTGATCGGCCTACGAGAAGGCCTTGAAGCCGCGCTTGTGGTTGGCATTCTCATCGCCTACGTTCGCAAGATCGATCGCACCGATGTACTCCCCCGCATCTGGCTCGGAGTGGCTATTGCCGTCGTGTTGTCCCTCGGCCTCGGTGCGAGTCTCACATTTGGCGCCTATGGCTTGTCATTCCAGGCTCAAGAGCTCATCGGCGGCATCCTCTCTATCGTTGCGACCGCCTTTGTCACGTGGATGATCTTCTGGATGCTGCGCGCCGCACGCGGCCTCGGTCGCGAACTGCGCAGCGAGGTTGATTCTCATCTCACGGGCGCGGGCTGGGGCCTCGTTCTCGTCGCGTTCCTCGCGGTCGGTCGCGAAGGTATCGAAACCGCCCTCTTCATTTGGGCAGCAGTGCAGGCGAGCGGCTCGACCGCACTCCCCCTCACTGGCGCAGCACTCGGCATCGCTGCCGCAATCGTGCTCGGCTACCTCATCTACCGCGGCGTCGTCAGCATCAACCTCACTCGCTTCTTCACCTGGACAGGCGCGATCCTCATCATCGTCGCCGCCGGCGTGCTCTCTTACGGTGTGCATGATCTGCAGGAGGCTGGCGTGCTGCCGGGGCTCCACGCGCTCGCCTTCGACGTCAGCGCGGCTATCCCGCCCGACAGCTGGTACGGCACCTTGCTTAAGGGCACGCTCAACTTCTCCCCCGCAACCACGTGGCTCGAAGCCGGTGTGTGGCTCGCCTATGTCGGGGCTGTCATGACGATTTTCATCCGCACTGTTCGCGGCAACAAGCGTGCTGACAAGCCGCTGCTGCCCGAAGCACACCTCAGCACTCAAGGAGCCTGATGACCACCCGCCCCACCCGCTACGGATTCGCCGCGGCGGCAACTGTCGCCGCGCTCGCTCTCACCGGCTGCGTTGCTAACAGCACCGAAGCCACCGCCGACAACACAATCACTGTCGACAGCAGTGCCACAGACTGCGCCGTGAGCGCCAGCGAAGCGCCAAGCGGCACCCTTGTCTTCTCCGTCACGAACTCCGGTGACCAGGTCACCGAGTTCTACCTGCTGGCGGATGACGGGCTGCGCATCGTCGGCGAGGTCGAGAACATCGGCCCCGGCATCAGTCGCGATCTCGTCGTACTGGCTCAACCGGGTGACTACTTCACGGTCTGCAAGCCAGGCATGATCGGCGAGGGAGTTGGCACGGCCGCGTTTACGGTCACCGATTCGGGCACCGATTTGTC
Organism: Salinibacterium sp. SWN248; assembly: GCF_015864575.1. Lineage (GTDB taxonomy): Bacteria > Actinomycetota > Actinomycetes > Actinomycetales > Microbacteriaceae > Rhodoglobus. Next base: position 160,546 of record NZ_JADYWW010000002.1, read on the forward strand.
GTTCAGCGGTGACACTGCCGAGCAAATCGCCGCGGCTAACGCCAATTACAAGAGCTACGTCAAGGATCAGATTGAGAATCTCGTCGTAGGCACAGAAGACTTTGCTGCCGCGTACATCGCTGGCGACGATGACGCTGCTCGCGCTCTCTACGCCCCGACGCGCGTGTTCTGGGAGCGTGTCGAAACAGTCGCTGAGTCGTTCGGTGACCTCGACCCCCGCATGGATCTGCGCGAAGCCGATCTCGAAGACGGTCAAGAGTGGACCGGCTGGCACGCCATGGAGAAAGACCTCTGGCCGGCGGATGCCGAAGCCGGCTTCGAACCCTACGACCAGTCGAAGCGTGAAGCGCTTGCGTCGCAACTCGTCGAAGACACCAACACGCTGTACAACAACGTGCAAGATCTTGAGTTCACACTCGACCAGCAGACCAACGGCGCCATCGGCCTCCTCGACGAGGTGGCCAGTGGCAAGGTGACCGGAGAAGAAGAGTTCTGGTCGCACACCGACCTCTGGGATTTCCAAGCCAATATTGATGGCGCTCGCGTGCTCTACGACGGTGTTCGCGACATCCTCGTCGCCAAGGATGCCGATCTTGCGGCCACCCTCGACGCGGAGTTCGACGAGCTGCAGGTGTTGCTCGATGCCCAGCGGGAGGGCGATGGCTTCCGTCTCTACACTGAGCTGTCCACGAGCGAAATTCGCGCGTTCTCCGATCAGGTGAACGCACTCGCCGAGCCCCTGTCCCGTCTCACCGCGGTGCTGGTGCTCTAGCTCCACTCCGCCCATCCCTGGCCGCTGCAGACAGCAAGCGCCGCCAACCACCCCACACCGAAAGAACTGCAATGCCGACAGATGACACCAAGGGTCTCTCCCGCCGCGGCCTCCTCGGGCTCGCCGGGGCTGGTGTCGTGGGTGCCGGACTTGGCGTTGGTGGGGCTTTCGCCTTCGGCGGCGGTGACGGCTCGTCGACGACGGGCAACGATGTCGCCGCGACCTACCCGTTCTTCGGCGATCACCAATCGGGCATCATTACGCCGGCGCAAGATCGACTGCACTTCGCCGCCTTTGACGTCAATGACATCTCTCGCGACGAACTCATCGAATTGCTCCAGGACTGGAGCTACGCCGCCGCGCGCATGACCACCGGCGAAGCCGCAGGCGACTACGGCCCCGCGAGTGGACCCTACGATGCGCCACCGGATGACACGGGCGAAGCCCTCGACCTGCCACCGGGTGGTCTCACGATCACTTTCGGGTTCGGCCCCGCCCTGTTCGATGACCGCTTCGGGCTCGCCGGCAAACGACCAGCAGCCCTCATTGACCTCCCCAAGTTCCCCAGTGACGCCCTGCTGCCCGAACTCGTCGGTGGTGACCTCTGCATCCAAGCGTGCAGCGACGACCCGCAGGTCGCCGTTCACGCGATCCGCAACCTCTCGCGCATCGCCTTTGGCCGCGCCACATTGCGCTGGTCTCAGCTCGGCTTCGGCCGCACGTCGTCAACAACGCAAGCGCAAAAGACGCCCCGCAACCTGTTCGGCTTCAAAGACGGCACTGCAAACCTCCGCGCCGAAGACACCGACGGCGTGAATGAACATGTGTGGGCGGCATCCAACGATGGAACCTCGTGGATGACCGGCGGCTCCTATCTCGTCAGCCGCAAGATTCGCATGACCATCGAAACGTGGGACCGCACCTCGCTCCGTGAACAAGAGACGATCTTCGGGCGCACCAAGGGTGAAGGCGCACCGCTCAGCGGCGGCTCCGAGTTCACCGACCCCGACTTCGAACAGGCTGGTCGCGATGATGCGCCACTGATTGACGAGAATTCACACATGAAGCTCGCCCACCCTGACACTCACGGCGGCGCACAAATTCTGCGACGCGGCTACAACTTCGTCGATGGCAACGATGAGCTCGGGCGCCTCAACGCTGGCCTGTTCTTCATCAGCTTCCAGCGCGATCCTGAAACCCAGTTCGTGCCGATTCAGCTTGCGCTCTCCCGCAACGACCTCATGAACGAATACGTGCGTTACGTCGGATCAGCGATCTTCGCCGTGCCGCCAGGGGCGCACTCGGGCAGTTTCATCGGCGCTGGGATGTTCGACCTCGCTTAACGCGGTCGACCCCGGCCGCTAGGCAGCCAGCCGTCGGGCTTGCTCGCCCTTCCGACCACTGAGCTTCCGAACTCTGTGCCGAGGTAGCCTATTCGCCCATCGAAGCGGGCGCGACGGTGTAGTTCGCGGTGTAGCCATCATCGGTCTGTGCGACGAGTACGACGACATTCCACGAATCGTTTGAGAAGAGAACCGAACCGGCACCATCAGCACCGCTGGCTTGCACTTGTGACTCGTAACCGGCATCCGCAAATTGCGTTTCGATGGCATCGAGGGGCGATTCAGTGCCCGTCAAGATGGTGATGTTGTAGCCGCGGTTATCTCCGTCGCCGGCAGCGATGCCAAACTGCACTTCGCCGGCGGCCAGTGGCACCGCGCTGGGGAAGCCCTCGGGAACCTCATCGCCGCCGAGGCTCACTTTGCCGCCCGTAGCCTGTTCCACGATTCCACCGATGGGGTTATCGCCGAAACAGCCCGACAGCGCTGGCGTAATGGCCAAGGCCAGAACGAGGGCGACGGATGCGCTAACACTGCGGCGGGCGCTCAACATGACTAACTCCAGAAGTGACGCGATGGTGCGGCTGAGTGCGCCGTTAACCAGCGATGCAGCCACGATCAGGATGACCGTAGCTGCATCGTACTCCGCGCAGATTGCTGACTCATGTGAGCCTGCTGCGAGAAGAAAGGTTAGGCGTTTTGCTTCTTCATACGCGACGTGCTGCGTGCGCGAGCGTTGGCATCGAGCTCGACCTTACGGATTCGCACGAACTCCGGAGTTACCTCTACGCACTCGTCTTCGCGAGCGAATTCGAGGCACTCTTCCAACGTGAGCTTGCGCGACGGTGTCATACGCTCGAACGAGTCCGAGGTCGACTGGCGCATGTTGGTGAGCTGCTTTTCCTTAGTGATGTTGACGTCCATGTCATCGGCGCGTGAGTTCTCGCCAACAACCATGCCTTCGTAGACCTCCTGCGTGGGCTCAACGAAGAACGACATGCGCTCCTGCAAAGCAACCATCGCGAACGGAGTAGCCGCACCGGCACGGTCAGCGACGATTGAGCCGTTGACACGGGTAAGGATTTCGCCGGCCCACTGGTCATAGCCGTGCGAGACCGCGTTGGCGATACCAGCACCGCGGGTGATGGTCATGAACTCGGTGCGGAATCCAATGAGACCACGCGAAGGAACAACGAACTCCATGCGAACCCAGCCGGTGCCGTGGTTGCTCATGCCGTCCATGCGGCCCTTGCGGGCGGCGAGAAGCTGAGTGATTGCACCCAAGTACTCTTCTGGAGCGTCGATCGTAAGGTGCTCGAACGGCTCGTGAAGCTTGCCGTCGACCCGCTTGGTAACTACCTGAGGCTTACCGACGGTGAGCTCGAAGCCTTCGCGACGCATCTGCTCAACGAGGATGGCGAGAGCAAGCTCTCCACGACCCTGAACTTCCCAGGCATCCGGACGACCGATGTCGACGAGCTTGAGCGAGACGTTACCGACGAGTTCGCGGTCGAGACGGTCCTTGACCATGCGAGCGGTGAGCTTGTGGCCCTTGACCTTGCCGATGACCGGCGAGGTGTTGGTTCCGATGGTCATCGAGATTGCGGGGTCGTCGACCGTGATGGTCGGCAACGGGCGAACATCGTTGGGGTCACAGAGAGTTTCACCAATGAAGATGTCCTCGAAGCCTGCAACAGCGACGATGTCGCCGGGGCCGGCGCTTTCGGCCGGGTAACGGTCGAGAGCCTTCGTGATCATGAGCTCGGTGACGCGCACGTTAGCGACGCTTCCATCGTGCTTGACCCAGGCAACAGTCTGGCCCTTCTTGATGGTGCCGTTGAAGACACGCAGAAGAGCAAGACGGCCGAGGAACGGCGAGGAGTCAAGGTTGGTAACCCAGGCCTGCAGGGGGTGCTCGTCGTCGTATGACGGTGCGGGAACGTGCTTGAGGATGGCGTCGAACAAAGGCTCGAGGTCATCGTTGTCAGGCAAGGTGCCGTTCTCGGGCTTGTTCCAGCTTGCAGCACCGGCACGGCCGGAAGCGTAAACGATCGGGACATCAAGAATGGCGTCCAAGTCGAGGTCGGGAACGTCGTCTGCCATGTCGCTCGCGAGGCCGAGGAGCAGGTCCTGGCTTTCGGCAACAACTTCGTCAATGCGCGCATCCGGACGGTCAGTCTTGTTGACCAACAGGATCACGGGAAGCTTGGCTTCAAGAGCCTTACGAAGAACGAAGCGAGTCTGCGGAAGCGGGCCCTCACTGGCGTCAACGAGCAGAACAACACCGTCAACCATGCTGAGTCCACGCTCAACCTCGCCACCGAAGTCGGCGTGGCCGGGGGTGTCGATGACGTTGATCGTGATGGGACCATCGGTGGCGTACTTGCCGTTGTACGAAATCGCGGTGTTCTTCGCGAGAATCGTGATGCCCTTTTCGCGCTCGAGCTCGTTCGAGTCCATTGCGCGCTCTTCGAGGTGCGCGTGCGCTTCGAACGAGTTCGTCTGGCGAAGCATCGCGTCAACGAGAGTTGTCTTTCCGTGGTCAACGTGGGCAACGATTGCTACGTTGCGCAAATCGCTGCGAGTGGCCATAGCCATAGCAATATTCCTTAATTCATTGGAGGCTGTGCGGTCTTTCACCGCAGACGCTGCGCAGAAATTCTCGGCAGCAGATCGGCGGCCTGATGCCACCGGGTAAAGATCTTGGGAGGGCGCAGAAGATCATTCAGAGTATCCTGCTCCACCAGTTTACCCTGTTTGACAAGATTTATCGCAGCCGCCCCATCAGGGAGTCGAAAATGCTAAGGCTTCCACTCCCACACGTTCCACCATACGCCTGGATTCAGCGACGATAGCGAGACGTTAGCAACCCGGTCTTGGTCGAACGCGATTGTGGTGGGGTATTGAAATAACGGCATTCCATAGGATGCACTCCACAGCGCAGCATCCGCCGTCTTCAGGGCGTTCGATCGCCCCTCGTCATCGAGGGCGGGGTCAGTCGCATCGGCGATCAGCGAATCGACCGTTGGATCCGAGAAGTAATTGAGGTTGGCATAGCCATCGGTGCTGTAGATAGCCGCCGAAAGACCTACGCCGGGGCGAGGATTCTGCCAGCTGAACAGCGCAGCGTCGTACGCACCGGGGGTGCCGAGTTGGTCACGCCAGTCATCACTCGAACAATCACTCACCACGAAACCCGCCGCCTCGGCCGACTCGGCAATGAACGCGTACTCGGCGGCACGCATGTCGTCGGCGGCGTCATAGAGGATGCATACGGCAGGCTTAGAGACGCCCGCTTCGGCAAGGAGTTCTTTGGCGCCGGCAATGTCTGGCTCGACGAAGTCGGCGGAACCGTTAGCGGCACGCGCGCTGCGATAGTCCTCATCGCCGGGAGCGAAGAGGAATGAGTCACGCGGCGTTGCTCGGGGATACAACTCCCCCAGCGCAGTCTGAACAACTGCGGCGCGCGGCACCGTTGCGAGGAAGGCTTGACGCACGAGCGGATCGTCGAAGGCGCCACTCTTTGATTCCGCGAATTGCAGGTCAAGGTGTTCAAAGCTATCGGTGGTGCCGTCGATGACGGTGGCGTTCATCGTCGCGAGAGCATTGCGCACGTCCTGATTCATCGTCGGCACTGCCACTTGCACAGCACCGACGAGCAACGCCTGTGCCTGCGCGAGCGGATCGCTCATGAACCGAACGCGAATCTCCTGAAAGGTCGGCTCGCGCATGCCGCTGTAGTTTTCATTGGCACGGAGCGTCACGTATTGATTCGCCACAAAATCTGAAACTACGTACGGCCCGTTCGAGACAACAAGGCTTTTGTTCGCGGGCATGCCTTCGAAATTGAAGACCGTATTCCAGGTGCGAGCAATCGCGGCAAGATCATTCTCATTGCCCTCACTAATGGCCGAGAAAACGCGCTCTTTCGCCGCAATCGAGTCGTCACTGGCAAACGCCATCATGCCAACAACATGAGCGGGTTTGGCGGCAGACTCCGCACCAAAGAAGGCAGATTGCCAGTTGGCTGTCGGTTCATCAAACACGAGGGTGAGCGACATCCGGTCATCGCTCATCTGCGGCATTTCAGTGACGAGAGCGATTCCGGTATCTCCCGTAGCGCTCGCGTCGAACAGCACGCGGTCATCCGAACGATCTATTGGCGCCCCGGTTTCGGGATCCACCGTGCTTGCGGCATCCGCATCAGGGGCATTAAGCGCACCGGATGTCGCAGCCCACTCGAGGAGCAGATCAACGGCGTCCACGGCGGAACCGTCTGACCAGCGCACGCCGTCAGACACCGTGTAGGTCACAGCGAGGGGGTCATCGGAGACCTTCTCGAAGTGGCCAAAAGACTCATCGCGCACAAGCGCTGACGTGTCATCAAAATAGGTGAAGCCTGAGCCTGTGGCATAGGCGATCGTCGCATTGGTGTCACTTGCGCCAAAGGACGTTGACGGGTTTCCCGACGTATAGGGGTGGGTGACCGCGACGGTGAGCTCAGAGCCTTCGATGGTGGGCGATTGCTGGGGAACACAGCCCGCCAACACCAAGACTGCGGCGGCGGCAACAGCAAGGCTCGCCGTAATTCTTGTGGCGCTCACGAAACCCCTCCTGCACACGGACACACAGCGCGCGGTGGCACGCTAGAAACGAGTCTAAGTCAGAAGGGCCGCTCCCCGAGTGGGGAACGGCCCTTCTGCACCGAGAAACTAGGCGCCGAGTGTGATGTTGGCGCCGGGGATCGCTTCGAGCAATTCCTGTGTGTAGGGATTGCTGGAGTTCTCAAAGACCTCGTCTGTTGATGCGGCTTCTACGATGCGGCCACCCTGCATGACGCAGACGTTATCCGCGACCAACCGCACGACAGCAAGGTCGTGGGTGATGAACAGGTAGGTCAAATCGAGCTCAGTCTGCAGTTCGGTGAGCAAGTTGAGAACTTGCCCCTGAACCAGCACATCGAGCGCCGACACTGCTTCGTCAAGCACCAGAACTTCTGGCTTGAGCGCCAACGCCCGAGCGATAGCCACCCGCTGACGCTGACCACCGGAGAGTTCGCCGGGGTAACGATGACGTGCGGCCTGCGGAAGCGAGACCTGATCAAGCAATTCGCTCACGCGCTTGAAACGCTCTTTCGCTGTGCCCAGCTTATGAGCCAGCAGGGGCTCAGCGATCGTGTTGCCTACGCTGTATTGCGGATCGAGCGAACCGTAGGGATCTTGGAACACGGGCTGTACACGGCGACGGAACTCGAGGAGCTCCTGTCCCTTGATTCCGGCAAGGTCTTTGCCATCGAACTCGATGGTTCCGCTCGTGAGGGACTCAAGTTGCAGAATCAGCTTGGCCACCGTGGACTTGCCAGAACCAGACTCTCCAACCAGGGCGGTCGTCGTGCCTTTCTTGACGCCGAACGAGATGTCGTTGACTGCGAGGAGCTTGTCCTTGCGGAACCCCTGCTTGCGAATCTCGTAGACCTTGGTGATGTTGCTTACCTTGATCAGGTCTTGATCTGCCGCCGCTTCTCGAGTCGCAGCTCGAGCAATGAGGGCCTCATCGAGCGATCCTTCCCCGAAAATCTTCGGGGCTTCGCCGTCGGGGCTCGACGTCTTGATCGATTGAATACGACGCGATGCCAAGCTCGGCGCCGCAGAAACAAGACGCTGAGTGTAAGGATGCTGCGGGTTCTCAAGAATCTCCCGCGACGGGCCTGACTCAACAACCTTGCCCTTGTACATCACCACGAGCTGTTCTGCGCGCTCCGCGGCAAGGCCGAGGTCGTGCGTGATGAACAACACTGACGTGCCGTAGTCTCGCGTGAGCGTTTGCAGGTGATCGAGGATCTGACGTTGCACCGTGACGTCGAGTGCTGAGGTCGGCTCGTCGGCGATCAGGAGCTTCGGGCGGGCGGAGAGCCCGATACCGATGAGTACGCGCTGGCGCATTCCTCCCGAGAACTGATGGGGGTACTGTTTCAGGCGCTCGCTCGCGTCGCTCAGACCAGCTTCCTGCAGCACTTCGATAGTGCGCTCTCTCGCTTGTTTGCCTTGAGCAAGCCCGTTGGCCCTGATCGCCTCTTCGACTTGAAAGCCGATGCTCCAGACGGGGTTCAGGTTCGACATGGGGTCTTGGGGAACGTAACCGATCTGGCTACCGCGCACTTCAGCGAACTGAGCGTCAGTGAAGGTAGAAAGATCGTTTCCCTCGAACTCAATCGAACCGCCGACGACCTTTCCGGCGCCGGGAAGAAGCCCGATGACAGCTTGGGCCGTCGTGGACTTGCCCGATCCGGATTCGCCAACGATCGCCAACGACTGCCCTTGGTAGAGCGTGAGGTCGACACCACGCACGGCGGAAACTATTCCGCGCTGCGTTTCGAAGCCCACTTCGAGCCCGCGGATTTTCAGCAGCGGGGTTTCTTCGGTAGAAGCGTCAGGAGTCACTGGAACTGTTTCTGGATTGGTCATCGGCGTGCTCTCGCTTCCGGGTCAAGGGCATCGCGAACTACGTCGCCGAACATGAGGAAGGCGAGAACGGTGATCGACAGCGCAGCCGAGGGCAGCAACAGGGTCTGCGGATGCGTGCGAACCGTTACTTGCGCCTGGTTGATCTCGTTTCCCCACGACATCACGGTCGGGGGCAGGCCGATTCCGAGGAACCCCAGCGTCGCTTCAGCAACGATGAAGATACCCAGCGACACGGTCGCTACGACGATTACCGGCGCGATTGCGTTGGGCACGACGTGGCGCACGAGTGTCTTGAATCGCGAGACACCGAGTGCTGCTGACGCAGTGACGTAGTCAGAGTTGCGTGCCGAGAGAACTGCACCACGCATGATTCGAGCGATCTGTGGCCACGCAAAGAGCGACAGCACGAGCGAGACCGTCAGAGCATCGCGAACCGAGATAACCGAGAACAGAACGATTGCTCCGAGAACGGTGGGGACAGCGAAGAAGACGTCACCAAGACGCGAGACGATCGAATCGAGGAGCCCGCCATAGAAGCCAGCAAGAGCTCCGATGACGCCGCCGAAGAGCGTGACGATCACGGTGGTTAGCAGACCGATCGTTACCGAAGCCTGCGTTCCGAAGATGATTCGCGAGTAGACGTCGCAGCCTTGACGGTTGAACCCGAGCGGATGACCGGCCTGCGGATCGCCATTGCTGAACTTCAGGTAGCACTCGCGTGGATCGACGCTCGCAAACAATCCAGGGAACAGGGCGACGATGAGGATCACGAAGATGAGACTGGAGGAAATCCAGAACATAGGACGACGACGCATGGCCTCCCACGCATCGGTCCATGTGCTGCGAGCCTTGCCGGTTTCGTCAACCTGATCGACCTCGGCTACCGGGGTTTCCGCCAGCGAGGCGATGAAGTGTTCTTGACCGGGCCGCTGGCGGCCAGTGTTGTTACTTTGCATAACGAATCCTTGGGTCGAGCGCGGCGTAGAGCAAGTCGACGAGCAAGTTGGCGAGCACGAAGATGATGACCATCACTGCAACGAACGAGACGACTGTGGGGCCTTCTCCCAACGTGATTGCTCGGTAGACGGTTCCACCGACACCGTTAATGTTGAAGATTCCTTCAGTTACGATCGCGCCGACCATGAGCGAACCGATGTCGACACCCAGGTAGGTGACGACGGGAACGAGCGAGTTCCGCAGAACGTGCACGGTAACAACACGACGTCGAGAAAGTCCCTTCGCCGTGGCGGTGCGCACAAAGTCAGCGTTGAGGTTGTCTGCGACGCTCGCACGAGTAAGCCGCACGATGTAGGCAAACGACACCGAGGCCAGCACGATCGCGGGCAAGATCAACTCGCCCCAGGGGGCCGAGCCGCTCACCGTTGTTCTCGCCCAGCCAAGCTGGATACCGAAGACGAATTGCAGCACGAATCCAACCACGAAGGTGGGGACCGAAATGAGCAGAAGGCTGATGACAAGAGCGGAAGCGTCGAAGAGCTTTCCCTTGCGAAGACCAGCAACGAGACCAACGATGATTCCGAAGAAGGCTTCGATCGCGAGCGCAAGAATGGCGAGGCGGGCAGTGATCGGGAAGGCCTGAGCCATGACATCAACCACGGGGCGACCCGAGAAGGTGGTTCCGAGATCACCCTGGAACAGTCCGCCAATGTAGAGCAGGTACTGAACGAGGAACGGCTTGTCGAGGTTGTACTCGGCCCGAATAGCTTCGATCACTCCCGGAGCTGGCGGGTGGTCGCCGTACAGAGCGGCGATGGGATCGCCAGGAACGGCGAAAACCATGAAGTAGATCAGAAAGGTCGCGCCGAAAAATACGGGGATCATCTGAAGGAAACGCTTGCCGGCGTACCACAGCATTAGATGGTTTCCTCGGAGGAACGGATAAGCATAAGAGTCACAATCACTGAATGAGGGTACTCAGTGTAATGCCCGGGGCCAAAGCAGCCCCGGGCATCACACGTTGAGAGTGGAAACTGGGTAAACCGATGAACTACTTAGTTCTTGGTTACCTCGTTGTACAGCGGGACAGAGTCCCAACCGAATACAACGTTGTCAACGCTGTCAGAGTAGACACCGGTGACGTTGGAGTACCACAGCGGGATCGAAGGAAGGTCGACCAAGAGAACTTCTTGAGCTTCCTGGTACTTCGCTGTTGCCTCTTCTACCGAAGTTGCACTAGCACCCTCAGCAAGGATGGCTTCGAACTCGGGGCTCGAGTAGCCTTCCTTGTTCGAGCCAGCGCCATCAACGTAGAGCGGGCCGAGGAAGTTGTACAGCGACGGGTAGTCAGCTTGCCATCCAGCACGAGTTCCACCGGTGAGTGCGTTAGCGTCACGGTCGTTGAGTGCGTCAGCGAACGTGGGGTATGCCTTGCCCTGAGCTTCGATTCCGAGCGAGTTGCTGATGCTGTTAGCAACAGCGTCAACCCATGCCTGGTGTCCGCCATCAGCGTTGTATGCGAGGTCGAAGACAGTGTCTCCGTACGGCGCAATTGCATCAGCTTCTGCCCACAGCTTCTTGGCCTCATCCGGGTTGAAGTCAAGAACTTCAGCACCAGCAAGGTTGTCGGAGTGACCAGCGATTACCGGCGAAGTGAAGTCGGTAGCGGGGGTACGGGTGCCCTGGAAGATGACATCCGTGATCTCAGCGCGGTCGATCGACATCGAGATCGCTGCACGACGCAGCTCTCCCTCTTCGCCCGACCAGTGCTCGAGGTAGTACGGCAGGTTGAACGCCTGGAAGATTGCTGCAGGCTGGTTCACCGAACGACCCGGGAAGTCTGAATCGTAGGTAGCAAATGCCGAGTCGGGGACAGCATCGAGGATATCGAGGTTGCCACCGAGAGCGTCAGCGTATGCCGCGTCCTGGCTGGTGTAGAAGATGATCGAAACGCCACCGTTGGCGGGCGTACGAACACCGTCGTAGTCAGGGTTCGTGACGAGGTCGATCTGTACGTCGTGCTGCCAAGCGCCTTCTTCGGCGAGCATGTACGGACCGTTACCGATGGGGTTCTCGCCGAAAACGTCGAGGTCTTCCCATGCAGCCTCAGGCAGCGGCATGAATGCCGAGTAGCCGAGACGCAGCGGGAAGTCTGCTTCAGGGTTGATGAGAGCAACGGTGAACTCAGTGTCGCTTACAGCGTCAAGACCGGTAAGTTCTGACTCTTCGTCGTAGCTGAAGCCTTCGATGTTGTCGAAGAAGTACGAGGAGCTCTGTGCGTTGCTGAGGAGCGCGCCGTACTGCCAGGCCTTAATGAAGGAGTCCGATGTGACGGGCTCACCGTTAGTGAAGGTCCAGCCCTCGTTGAGCGTGACGGTCCAGTTTTGGCCATCCTCAGACTCGATCGACTGAGCAACTTCGTTTTCTACATCGCCATCGGCGGTGTACGAAACCAGACCAGCGAAGATCGAGGTAACAATCTTTCCACCGCCAGTTTCAGTGGTGTTCGTCGGAATGAGCGACTGCTGCGGCTCGCTTCCGTTTGTGGTGATGATCGCGGCGCTGTCACCTTCGGCAGGCGCCTCGCTCGCCGAGCAGCCCGCAAGAGCGAGCGCTGAGGCTGACAGCAGTGCGACTGCACTGATGCCTATGCGTGATCTCTTCAATGTTTCCTCCTGTGCAGAATTGTGCTAACGGCACGGAATTTTTGACGCCGCACCGCGCTTGATAGTTCACACCCTAAAACGGGGGGATGCCCCAAGCAAAACTGTAAAGCCAAACGTTACACAGCAGTAACGCTCGTGAAGATTATGTGCATACTTTGCAGAATTCCCGCGCACTAACGCTGTCATTCACTACAAATCTGCGCAATCGCCTCCGGAGCAGCGCCCAGCAACGTGAGTTAACATCTTTCCATGTCGCAACCGAGCCCGGCTTCCCGCACGCCCCAGTCCATACTGATCTTTGACGGTGACTGCGCATTTTGCACTCTCTGGGTCAATCGTTTGCAGGCCATTCTTCCGGTGTTTCCCGAAAGCACTCCTTGGCAATGGACCGATCTCGATGACTACGCGCTGACTCAGGACGACGTCGAAAAAGCAGCCTGGTTCGTGACTCCTACTCGACAGTTCGCTGGACACATGGCTTTCTCCGCCCTCCTCCGAATTCAGCCACAGATCGGATGGCGCTTCCTCGGCCACCTCATTGCCACTGAGCCATTCAGCACCATCGCCTCTCTCGGCTACCGCTTCGTCGCGCGCTACCGCCACCGTCTGCCCGGCGGAACGCCAGCCTGCGCCGTGCGCCCCTCCGCGTGATTTCAACACCAGCGCTTCCCCAATCGCGCGGGCGACTGTGGTCAGAAATATCGATCGTTCTTGCACTCTCGCTTGGAGCATCCGCGATCTATTCGATCGTCTCGATCACGAACAGGCTGACCCGCACCGAATCGCTGTCGCAGCAAACCGCAACGCTGAACTCGTCACTCAGCACACGGCCAACTTTCGACCTGATCTACCAGTTGCTGGGAATCACCTTTGATCTCGCGCCCATCGCGCTCGTAGCGTTTCTCTTGTGGAACACCACAAAGCCTCGACTGTCGCGACTCGGAATCGACTTCACACGACCGGTTCGCGATGGCCTGACCGGCGTCGCACTGGCACTAGCGATTGGAATCCCCGGAATTGCCGTGTACCTCGGCGGGCGTGCTCTCGGCGTCACCGTGAACGTGGTTCCGGCCGCACTCGACCAGTACTGGTGGACCGTGCCCGTGCTGCTGCTCTCGGCTCTGCGTGCCGGCATCACCGAAGAAGTCATCGTGATCGGCTACCTGTACGCCCGACTCGGCGACCTTGGCTGGGGCCGGTGGCAGATCATTATCTCTACTGCAATACTGCGCGGCACGTACCACCTCTATCAGGGCATCGGCGCGTTTATTGGCAATGTCGCCATGGGGTTGCTCTTTGGCTGGCTCTACACGCGCTATCGCCGCGTGTTGCCTCTCGTGATCGCCCACACGCTCATCGACGCCGCGATCTTTGTCGGCTACGGCTGGGCTCTCGGCGCCTTCCCCGCGCTCTTCGGCACCACCGAATAAGTTCTCCACAACCGGTACCGCTCGCCAGATGCGAGGCGTAGAGTGTGGCGCATGTCGCCGGAAATCACTATTGAAACAGTGCCAAGCCATATCGTTGCCGGCATCGAGTTCTCGACAACGATGGAGACTCTGCCTGCCGACATGAGCAGCGTTATCGATACCCTGCTCGCCGAAACCGCCGACTCTGCCATCACCGTCCTCGGGCCAGTGATGGCTGTGTACACCGACGAGATGCGCGCTAATGGGCCGTGGAACTGCGAGGTCTGCGTTCCGGTCGCGAACGGTCTCATCGATCACCCGGTTCTCACGACACATGAACTCGCCGGTGGCCGTGTCGCCACCGTCACGCACACGGGCCCGTACGACGGCCTGAAGACGACCTATAACGTCATCTTTGGATGGTTCACCGAACACGGTCACACTTACGCCGGAGCGCCGCGCGAGATCTATCTCAACGCCCCTGGCGAGGTCGATGAAGCGGAACTCCTGACCCGCATCGAGTTTCCCGTGGTTCCCGCCGCGGGATAGCCCCAGAGAGGAAACGCCGATGAAAACGAACCCTTACCTGAGCTTCAGAGACAAAGCTCGCGAAGCCCTCACCTATTACCAGTCCGTCTTCGGCGGCACCACGGAAATTCACACCTTTGCCGATTTCAATGCTAGTGAAGATCCTGATGAACAAGAGTGGGTCATGCACGGACAGCTGGAGTCCCCGGCCGGAATCACTCTCATGATGGCCGACACCCCGAAAACACAGGAATACGCACCCGGTGGACCGATGTCGATCTCAATTGCGGGATTCCTCAGCGAAAAAGCCGCCATCGAGAACTACTGGGACAAGCTGTGCGACGGTGGACGAATCGACATGCCGCTCGAACGCGCCGAATGGGGCGGGATCTTCGGAATGGTGCTCGATCGCTACTCCGTGAACTGGATCGTCAGCATCAGCGACGACAACGAGACTCGTTAGCTCTCGGCCAGTTCAGCCGGCCGCCCCGGCTGCTACGTGCAGTTCGGGCGACACGACCGTTGACTCAGGGCATCCACGAGCACCTTGCCGAGGTCCTCGGGCACAGCAGCGGAATACGCTGCACCACCCGTCGACTGGGCAATCTCTGTCATTGACTTGAGGTCAGTGTCGGGACCGAATCCGATCAAGATCACCGGAACGGGCTCATTCGGGTCGTCAATCGCCTTCAGGTTTTTCAGAAGCGCCGACAGGCTGATGCCGTTGTCATCTTCGTTGTAGCCATCAGTAATGAGCAGAACCGAGTTGATCTTCGACGGGTCGTAATCTTCCTTGACCTCCTTGACCGCAGCCAAGATGGTGTCATAGAGCCCCGTGTAACCGTAAATGCGATCCGGCAACGATGCGACGACGCCGTTGATCTGCGACACGTGAGCGGGATCAGACAGCGGCGCAATCGGCGACAGCGGTTCCCAGTCTTGGGTGCCGATACGGTTTTGCGAGAAGGCCCACACCCCCAGCTCGGCTTCACCCGAGAACTTTGACAGCGCCTCGCTTGCCGCAAGCTGGAACACGTCGATGCGGCGCAGGCCGTTACTCGCCGGGTCGAGCATGGAACCTGAAGTGTCAATGACAACGAGAAGTCGCGAACGAAGCGTCAGAACACTCCACGAGCGAAGAATCTCGATCTGGACGGCAGCATCCGCCGTCGGCTTCGCTTCGGTCGCTGTCTCGGGGACTCCTGTCACCCTCAAGTCACCGCCGCCGTCAGCATCGCGGAACCCCTGCTTGGCCAAGACTTCAGCGGACAAGCGCGTCGCCGCAGCCAGTGCCGTCAAAAGCCGTTGGGGAGAGTCGGCCGCACTTATCTCGCTCGCCACTGCAGCAGAAGCCGTAGTAGACGTCGACGTGGCAGAAGCGGAAGTCTCCGCTGTCTCATCCCCGCTGATGACCTCAACGAAGGGGTAGGTCAATTCGACCGTGCCGTCCGTCGGATACAGCGCAATCATGGGCGAGGACTCTGACGCACTGTTGTAGGTGGCAACTTCTCGTTCCGTTGTCACGACAACGGTGGGCAGCGTTGCATCAGTCGCCAGCCCGAAGGCCTCTTCGGACGTCTGGGGAATTGTCTTTCCCATGGCGATCATGGCGCCGGCGAACTGGCGCGGATCTTCAGCAGACGAGACCGACTGGAGCTGCGCAAGCCCGGCAAGACTCGCGGTATTCGCCTCGGGATCGGGCACAAGGGTCGTTACGGTTCCGGTGAGCAGTGATTCCCACGACAGCGGGGTGTCTCCGAGTTTGGCTACTTGGGACGCCGATGTGGCCAGCACGACGGGGGTACTCGCGACGTAGTCGGTGATCTCGAGCTCGGGAGCAGTGCGCCCGAGCGAATCAGCCATCGACGTAACGCGATCAAGCCAGGCCGCCGAATCGGGAACCCACGCATCAAGATCGCCCGCAACACCCGAAGCGAACAGCGCAGCAGTGTCTGCGGAGACGAGTGAACGCACTTCGGTCTCGGTGCAGTTGCCGTCAGCCTCATCGAACTCCGCCGCGACAATGGTCAGCGCGGGAGCAATCGACGGGTCAGCCGCAATCACCACAGGGCGAGTCTCAGTGCAGCCGCCAGCGAGAGGCGCAACAGCGTTGGAAATCCACCCAATTGCACCCAATTGGATGCCAGCGAGCGAGAGCGCAGCAATAGCAACCAGCGCAATAGGCGCCAGCCACCAGCGTTTCTTCCACCGCTGCCAAAAGGTCTTACGGTGTCGATGCCGTCGGGTGGTCACGAACGTCTCCAGTCGGTGAAACAGCGATTTGGGGTTGTCGGGTCAACCACTCGCCGTACACCAGACGCACATTACAACATCCGGAGAGGGAAAATCCAGCCAAAGTGAAGAATTTTCTCCACAGGAGAGGCCGATGCCAGATGAATACTGGTGTCCCACTTTCGGGGGACAAAGTTATGGCGCGTGCAGAACCGAACTGGATCGGTTCTGCACGCGCCATTTTCCGTCTCAGAAGCGACGGAAACTAGCGCGATTTGTTAGTGCGCAAACGCCTCGATCGGAGGGCACGAGCAGACCAAATTGCGGTCACCATACGCGTTGTCAACACGACGAACCGGCGGCCAGTACTTGCCCGATACGAGGGAGCTCAACGGATACACCGCTTGCTCCCGCGAGTAGGAGTGATCCCAGTCGCCCGCGATCACCGAATGCGCCGTGTGCGGAGCATTGATGAGGGGGTTGTCGTCTGCTGGCCACGTTCCGGCCGCCACGGCATCCGCTTCTTCCTTGATGGCAATCATCGCGTCGATGAAGCGATCGAGCTCGGCGAGGTCTTCACTCTCGGTGGGCTCGACCATGAGCGTGCCCGAGACCGGGAACGACATCGTGGGCGCATGGAAACCGTAGTCAATGAGGCGCTTGGCGACATCGTTGTTGTCGATGCCGGTCGCCTCCTTGAGCGGACGCAAATCGAGGATGCACTCGTGAGCAACGAGGCCGTTGTCTCCCGCGTAGAGCACGGGGAAATGGTCGCGCAGGCGCACCGCAATGTAGTTCGCGGAGAGCACCGCAGCACCGGTTGCCGCCTTGAGGCCGGCCGATCCCATCATGCGCACGTACGCCCACGTGATGGGCAGGATGCTCGGGCTTCCGTAGGGCGCAGCGCTGACCGCTCCCCCGGCGTGAACATACGGACCGGCAGCACCGGTCTGCATGTCGAAAGCCGGATGATGCTGGCTCTGCGCCATAGGGTGGCCAGGCAAGAACTTGGCCAAGTGTGCTTTCGCAACGACCGGACCAACGCCGGGGCCGCCACCACCGTGCGGGATGCAGAAGGTCTTGTGCAGGTTGAGGTGGCTGACGTCTCCGCCAAAGTCACCGAACCGCGCGTAACCGAGCAGGGCGTTGAGGTTGGCACCGTCAACGTAGACCTGACCGCCCGCATCGTGCACAGCCTGCGTGATTTCACGCACTTCGTGCTCGTACACCCCGTGAGTCGAGGGGTAGGTGATCATCAGCGCAGCGATTTCGCTCGCGTGCTCAGCGATCTTGGCGCGCAAGTCATCGAGGTCGACGTTGCCGAGGTCATCGCAGGCCACCACGACAACACGCATTCCGGCGAGCATCGCGCTGGCGGCGTTCGTGCCGTGAGCACTCGACGGGATGAGGCAGATCGTGCGTTCCGGATTGCCGTTCGCGCGGTGGTAGCCACGAATCGCGAGGAGCCCCGCGAGTTCGCCCTGGCTGCCCGCGTTCGGCTGCAACGACGCGGTGTCGTACCCAGTTACCTCGGTGAGCCACGACTCGAGGTGCGAAATCATGACGAGGTAGCCGGAGACATCTTCGGCAGGAGCGAAGGGGTGGATGCCCGCAAATTCCGGCCAGCTCACCGCTTCCATCTCGCTTGCAGCGTTCAGCTTCATCGTGCACGAGCCCAGCGGGATCATGCCGCGGTCGAGCGCGTAGTCCTTGTCGGCGAGGTACTTGAGGTAGCGCATCATGCTCGTCTCCGAGCGGTGCGTGTTGAAGACCGGGTGCGTAAGGTACTCGCTCGTGCGGTTGAGAGCCTCGGGAATGCTGGAGTCGTCAAGCGGCGTCGTGTAGCCGCTCTCCAGCCCGAAGGCGTCGGCGAGATCATTCTCTTGTGCGGCGAGCATTCCGCCATAGGGCTGCGTCGATACTTCGTCGAAGCTCACACGCACAGTGTCAGCATCCACGACATAAATCAGGATGTCACTCTCGAGTGCCTTGGCGGCGATCGCCTGAGCCTGGCCCTTTTTCGTCACCGAGAGGGTGTCAAAGAAGGTGCTGTTCTCGACCGTGTAGCCCGCGGCGGTCAGGCGTGCCGCGAACTTGGCAGTGTCGTGATGAATGCGCTGAGCGATTCGCTTGAGACCTTGGGGACCGTGATAGACGGCATACATGGATGCCATGACAGCCAACAAAACCTGTGCAGTACAGATGTTGGAGGTCGCCTTTTCGCGGCGGATGTGCTGCTCACGCGCCTGCAACGACAGACGGTAGGCGGGGTCGCCGGCGGCATCCTGAGATACGCCGACGAGGCGGCCGGGCAACTGACGTTCGAGGCCCTTGCGCACGGACATGTAGCCGGCGTGCGGTCCGCCGAAGCCCATCGGAACGCCAAAGCGTTGCGTGGTGCCGACAGCGACATCTGCGCCAAGTTCTCCTGGCGACTTGAGAATCGTCAACGCAAGCAGATCAGCGGCAACAACGGCGAGTCCGCCGTGAGCTTTCACCGCAGCGATAACCTCGCTGGAATCCCACACGCGACCGGTTGCGCCCGGGTATTGGATGAGCGCGCCGAAGCACTCCGGCAGCTCAGGGTTCGCACCGAGCGTTGCCAGGTCGATCTCAACAAGCTCAATTCCGAGAGCCTCCGCGCGGTTCGCCAGCAGAGCCTTGGTCTGCGGAAAAGTATCGGCATCCACGATGAACACGGGCGACTCCACGCGGGCCGCACGGCGCGCAAGGAGCATCCCCTCAACAGCGGCGGTGCCCTCATCGAGCATCGACGCGTTCGTCGTGGTCATTCCAGCAAGGTCAGCAACCATCGTCTGGAAGTTGAGGAGAGCCTCAAGGCGACCCTGCGAAATCTCCGGCTGGTACGGCGTGTAGGCCGTGTACCAGCTCGGGTTTTCGAGCACGTTGCGCTTGATCACCGCGGGTGTGATGGTGTCGTAATAACCGAGACCGATCATGCTGCGACGAATCTTGTTTGCGCCAGCGAGAGCACGCAGTTCGGCGAGCGCTTCACGCTCGGAAGCAGGAGCCGGGATCGTGGAATTCACAATCGGAGTCTGGTGAATGGCGGGCGGAACCGCGGCATCCACGAGCGATTCAAGGCTGTCGTAGCCGACAGCGGCCAACATGCTGGCCTGCGCGGCGTCATCCGTGCCGATGTGGCGGTCAGCGAAAGTGCCGCTGATGAAAGGGTTGGGCATTATTCGCCTGTCAGTGCGGTGTATTCGTCGAGGCTGAGCATCGACGGGAGTTCGGAGAATTCGATCTTCACGAGCCAGCCTTCACCGAAGGGGTCGCTGTTAACGAGCTCGGGGCTATCGGCCACAGCGTCGTTGGACTCGACGACGGTTCCCGCAACGGGAGCGAAGAGTTCGCCCACCGACTTGGTCGACTCGATCTCGCCGACGATCTTGCCCTCGGCGACAGTGGCGCCGACCTTGGGGAGATCAACGAAGACGATGTCGCCGAGCTTTCCCGCGGCAAAGTCGGTGATTCCGACGGTTGCGACGTTTCCGTCAACCAGCACCCACTCGTGCTCGGCGGTGTACTTCAATTCGCTCTTCTCAGCCATGATCAGGCCTCTCTCTTGTAGAAGGGTAGGGAAACAACGGATGCAGCAATGCGACTGCCCCGCACATCAATGTGAAGCTCGGTGCCGACCTCACTCACGTCGGAGTCGACGTAAGCCATAGCGATCGGGTGCCCCAGCGTTGGCGACAGCGCGCCGGAGGTGATGACTCCGACCTCGGTGTCACCGTGAAAAAGAAGGTAATCGGCGCGACCGGCGCGACGCCCCTCGGCAGCGAGACCGACGAGAACGCGAGCACCGGCATCCGGGCCCGCTTCGATCGCGCTGCGACCGACGAAGTCACCTTCCTTGCTGAGCGCGACGACGCGGCCAAGACCGGCTTGCACGGGGAAGGTGCCGAGGTTGAGTTCGTGTCCATACAGCGGCATGCCCGCTTCAAGGCGGAGAGTGTCTCGGCACGCGAGACCGGCGGGCACGAGACCGAGCGGTTCGCCGGCGACCGTGAGCGCTGCCCACAGGGCGGCTGCGGCATCCACGTGAATGTATAGCTCGAAGCCGTCTTCGCCCGTGTAGCCAGTGCGACCGATGAGGAGGTCGGTGCCGTTGAAGGTGGCCGCGGTTTCGCGGTAGTACTTGAGTTCGTCGAGCGGTGTCGCAAAGTCAGTGAGCCCCGCGGTCGCCTCGAGGATGGCACGCGAGACCGGCCCCTGAACGGCGATCAGCGCATAGTCGTCGCTCTCATCGGTGACCGCGACCTCAAAGCCGACGGCCCGTTCAGTGAGCGCTGTTGCTGCGGCAAAGCGGTTTCCGGCATTGGCGACAACCAAGAAGTGGTCATCGGCGAGGCGATAGGTGACGAGGTCATCGATGATGCCACCCGCCTCATTGAGCAACAGGCTGTACTTAGCCTGCGCAAGAGCGATGCTTGAGAGCTTTCCGGCAAGCGCGTAGTCGAGGTACGCGCCAGCGTCAGCGCCGCGCACGTGAATCTCGGCCATGTGCGAGATGTCGAAAATACCGGCAGCGGTGCGCACGGCATGGTGCTCGGCGAGGTCGGAGCTATACCGCACCGGCATCATCCAGCCAGCGAAATCGGTGAACGCAGCACCGAGTTGCTCATGGATGCTGTGCAGCGGTGAGTACCTCACCGCGGTGGGCGAAGATTCAGCAGATGAAGCTTCAGAACTTGATACATCGGTCACGGAGTTCTCCTGGCGCATGGGCTAGTGAATAGAACTCCCCCTCTGTGATGAGCCTGAGAGCTTCACACGCTAAACGCTAGCGAGCTTTCACCGTCGGCGGAACCTCAGGGTGATGCGAGGTTCTCTTTCCAGAGTGGCCAAGTGCGATGCGGTACATGAACCTGAGAGATTGGCGGGGAGGCTTGCTCCTTCGGTGCCGGCCTAGCGCCTGCCAATTTCTGTTGACTAGCGCTGGGTGCCCGGCTCTCCCGCATCGTGTTGCGGCCCGATGTTCAGTTGTGAGTTCAGCATAGCAATGCGGGGCGGATGCTCGCGCCGATGAGCACGCCAAGAGCGAGCAATTCGTGCCTTTGGCCGACTGGTGCTCGGGTGGTCTACAGCGGCGGCCCGGATCGGCATCGGCGGTCGGGCTAGAGAAGTGCTGAGCTGAGCAACAAACTGGTCTCGCTGTTCACGACGCCCTCCACATTGCGCATGCGGGCCAAGACACGGTCAAAGTTGCTCAGGCTGTCGGTGCGGATGTCGGCGACCAGATCCCACGCGCCATTGGTGGTGTGGAGTTCATGGATCTCGGGCAGGCCGCGCAGCTGGCTGATCACGGAATCCGTCGATCGCCCTTCTACCTCAACGAAGGCAATCGCCCGGATGAAAGAAGGGTCGCGGTCCTCTCTAATGCGGATCGAGAACCCGAGAACGGTGCCGTTGCTCACGAGGCGATCGATACGGCTTGTGACGGTCGCTCGCGTGACGTTAAGTCGACGCGAGAGGCTCGCCACTGACTCGCGCGCATCAGCTCGAAGGGCGGCTAAGAGGCGGCGATCAAGGTCATCTAAGTCAGACATGAACAAATTGTACAATTCTGCCTCCCATTATGCATAGTTATTGGCCGGAAATAGGGTTGACTGGGAGTTGTAGATACATAGTGCATATTCGTAACGTAGGAAGCTCTAATACCGCAACGAAAGGAGTGACCATGGTTCACTACGTAGACGTCAACAACATGCGCCGCTGGATTGCCGACACCGGCATCGAGCCGATCATTATGGGCATCGTGGGTTACCTCGAACAGGATTATGCCAAGTGGCCCCAGTTCGACAAGTCACCTCGCGTTGCCGCTCACTCCCCTGAAGGCGTCATCGAATTGATGCCGACAAGTGATGGCGAAACGTATGGCTTCAAGTACGTCAACGGCCACCCTTCCAACCCTGCACTGGGCTTCCAGACCGTCACCGCGCTCGGCATGCTTGCTCGCGTCGACAACGGCTACCCCACCTTCTTCTCGGAGATGACTCTGCTCACGGCGCTGCGCACCTCTGCGACATCCGTCATGGCGGCGCGCGCTCTCGCCCGCCCCGACTCGAGCGTTCTCGCCCTCATCGGCACCGGCACTCAGTCTGAGTTCCAGGCACTCGGCTTCCGCGCTGGCCTCGGCATCACGAGCCTGCGCGTCTGGGACACCGACCCTGCTGCGATGGACAAATTCATTCGTAATGTGGAGCCGCTCGGTTTCGAGATCGTACGCGCAACCTCAGCAGCAGATGCTGTTGCGGGCGCCGACATCGTCACGACCTGCACCGCAGACAAGAAGAACGCGACGATCCTCACGGCCGACATGATCGAACCAGGAATGCACCTCAACGCCATTGGCGGAGACTGCCCGGGCAAGACAGAACTCGAAGAGGCCATCGTGCGCAGCTCGACCGTGTTTGTCGAGTTCCCCGAGCAGACCCGCATCGAGGGAGAAATTCAGCAGGTCGAAGCTGACTCCCCCATCACCGAGCTGTGGGAAGTTCTCGCCGGAACGGCTGCCGGCCGCACGTCTGCCGAAGAAGTAACCCTCTTCGACTCCGTTGGCTTCGCGATTGAAGACTTCTCGGCGCTGCGCTATGTCTTCGATGCCGTTCGCGACACCGACTACGCCACCGACCTTGACCTGATTGCCGACCCGGCTGATCCCAAGGACCTGTTCTCGCTCGTATCGCGCGTTCCTGCGCTGACCGCATAAACCACCGGTGAGCGTTCAAGCCCCAACGGCCGCTGTTCTCATCCGCCCGCACCGATTCACACCGAATAGCCAAACTGCGGGCGACAACGCCTTCCAGTCGACAGATCCCAGCCGAACCCCGGATGAGATCGCTCGCGCCGCGTACGACGAATCCACCCAGGTGGCCGAGACGTTGCGTGACGCGGGCGTGAACATCCACGTGTTCGAGGATGAGGAGAGCACGCGCCCCGACAGTGTGTTCCCGAACAACTGGTTCTCGACACACAGTGGTGGCCGCGTTGCCGTGTACCCGATGTATGCGCCGAACCGCCGCACGGAACGACGTACCGATGTCATCGAGATGTTGAAGCACGACTTTCGGGTGCAGGATGTTGTCGATTATTCCGGCCTGGAACACGACGGCATCTACCTCGAGGGCACCGGCGCGATGGTCATCGACCACACCAACCGGGTGGCGTATGCGGCTGAGTCGCACCGCGCCAACCCGCTCGCATTAGAGCGGTTCTGCGCTTCGTTTGGCTACGAGCCGATGATGTTTGAGGCCCGCGATAGCCATGGTGTGCCGATTTATCACACCAACGTCATGATGTGCATCGCGACCGATTTCGCCATGATCGGTCTCGACCTGATCGCCTCGGGAGACCGCCGTATGGAGATGGCTGAACGCTTGACCGCTCCGGGCCGCACTCTGATCGACCTCACCGCTGATCAGATTGCGAACTTCGCGGGCAATGCTCTCGAGCTGAAGACTCCGAACGGCCGCATCTTGGCACTCTCTACCCGCGCGCTCGCGAGCCTCACTCGCGCTCAGCGCTCGGTGATCGAAGCGAGTTGCGAGATCGTGCCGCTGGATATTCCGACGATTGAGTTGGCTGGCGGATCTGTGCGCTGCATGGTGGCCGGCATCCATTTGGATCGCCGTTCACGCATGGCGGCCGATGTTGCCGCCGGCGTTCCTGCTGCCGGCGCTGCCGAAACAGCCCCGACAGCAGGCGCCTAGCCAATCTGTGGCGGAAGCGGGTCCCTCCGCTTTCGCCACAGACCGCAGCAACCTGCGACACCGGTGGTGCCGCAGGTGCTGGGCGTTCGCTAACTGCAGTTCGGGCGGCAGTCGCGCTGTGACAACGCCTCGAGCATCACATTGCTGAGCTCGGTGGGGTTGTTTGCTTGGTAGGCCGTTCCACCGGTGACCTGGGCGATCTTTCGCATCGCCTCGACGTCGGTGTCTGGCCCAATTCCGACGAGCACCACGGGAACGGGCTCGTCGGTGTTCTTGTCGATCATCGCGTTCAGTTCGTCGACCAGTTTCTCCAAGGAGATGCCGTTGTCGTCTTCGTTGCGACCGTCGGTGATGAGGATCACCGAGTTGACTTTGTCGGGGTTGAAGTCTTCACGCACGTGGGTGACCGCAGCCAGAACGGTGTCGTTGAGTCCGGTGTAGCCGTTGATACGCGACGGCAGTGTGTCGATGATCGCCTGAAGGCTCTCGACATGCTCGGGGTCATTCATCGAGCGGATGCCCGCGACATCTTCCCAGTCTTCAGTGCCGACTCGCTCCTTGGAGAAGAGCCACATGCCCAGCTCGTCATCCTCCGAGAGAGTGCTGAAGGCATCCTCCGCGGAGTTTTGGAACATCTCAATGCGGCGCTGACCATCCCAGGCCCGCTCAAGCATGGAACCAGAGACGTCAACGACGGTGAGGATGCGCGAGCGAAGGTTGAGGGCGTTCCAGTTGCGCAGGATGCTAACGAGTTCGTCGGTGTCTCCGACGGTCTTGGTGGCCACCGGGGCTGCGATGACACCGGACGCGAGGATCTCCCCCTCACCGGCGTTGTCGCGGAAGCCTTCGGCGTTCAAAACCTGAGATGAGCCTCGGACGAGGTCAGCAAATTCCTCGAGGAGTTTCGTGCGGGAGGTCTCAAGCTCGGCGAGTTCTGTGCGCTCTTCTTCCGTCATCCGCGATGCTTCGAGCTCGGTGACTCCCGAGCTATCTACGACCACAAAGGGGTAGGTGAGGGCAACGGTGCCTTCGGACGGGTACAGCGCCACCAGGGGCTCATCAGGGCTCGACGCGTTGTGTTCCACAATCTCGCGCTCGGTCGCGAGAGCAACCATGCGGGAATCGGAGATCTGAAGCTCGGTGAACGCTGCCTTAGTGGAATCAGGAATCGAGCGCCCCAGATTCATCAGCACTCGATCGAAGTCAGCAGGGTCAGTGTCGGCGGCAAGATCATTGAGCGTAGCCAGCGCGATCATGCTCGCTGATGACGACTCGGGATCGGGCAGCAACGTGCGGTAGCGGCCGTCGAGGATTGCACCCCAGCCCACCTCAGACGCTTCGAACTCCGCGACCTTCACGGCCGGGGTTGCCAGCACGAGCGGGCTTGAGGCGATCGAATCCCACTCTTGAATTTTGGGGATTTCGCGGCCGAGAGCAGTCGCTGTGCTCTCCACTCGGTTGAGCCAGATCGGCGAATCAGGGATCCAGGCGTCGGCACCAGTGGAGGTGCCGGATGCCAGCAACGCGGCAGTATCCGCGGAGCGCTGCGTCACGATCTTGACGGAGAGGCACTGGCCAACGTGCTCAGCGTTGAAAGCATTCGCAACCGTTTGGACGGTCGACGAGATGGTGGGATCGGTGACGACGACGAGTTCGGTTGCGTTCGGGCATCCGAAAGTCTGGGCCACAAAATCGTCGAGCTTGTTCTGGGCGG
Organism: Salinibacterium sp. SWN248; assembly: GCF_015864575.1. Classification (GTDB taxonomy): domain Bacteria; phylum Actinomycetota; class Actinomycetes; order Actinomycetales; family Microbacteriaceae; genus Rhodoglobus. The sequence continues at coordinate 186,367 of NZ_JADYWW010000002.1, forward strand.
CCAGCGCTACGAGAGCGCCACCACCGGCGAGGGACAAAGTGAGCAGGGTTGCGAGGGCGGGTGTACTAGCGCGGAGGAACCAGGATTTAATTGTTCTGGAACGGTGGCGAGGTCGGGACACAGGGGGACTCCATCGATCACGGGTGCTCATGGTTTCGGGGGAACCACAAGTTGACCCCCTTTCGGGGGTCTACACAATAGTGACACAATTTCGCGTCAGTGAAACGGTTACCCACAGGCTTTTCTCACTTATGCGATCGAAAACTGCCGATGTCACCACAAAGGCGCACACAATCGAGTCCCTGCGCAACAATGCGTCGTCGCTCAATCAGAGCGATGGCAGCTGCATCGCGCACCACAACAACCTCACTCCCGCCACGACAAATGCGCACCTAGCCAGCTTTCGTGACTTCGTAGTCAAAAGGATCGGATTCGAGACTCATCGAGTCGTCTACGGATGCCGCCAGCGGAGTGCGCGTCGCCGCAGGCTCTAGAGCCGAATCTCGAGCGCCACAGACTGCCCCGCAGTGCCACGGACCTTTTGCGCGAGGCGAATCGCGGTGTACTTGGCACCGTATTTTTTCTTCAAGGCCGCATCCATTACATCCAACGTCGCTGTGTCGTTGCGCACGGCTGCCGTTGCCGGCACCGCAACGGCTCCTTCGACAATGTTGCCGCGCATATCGCAGGGCGTGACCTCAACCCGAGGGGTGTGCCGCACCCGCTTCACCTTGCCCGAGGAGGGCGCCGTCGTGACGAACAATCGGTCCCGGTCGGCGACCACCCACACCGGTGTCGACACCGGCTCCCCTGACTTGCGGAAGGTAGTGACGGAGACATAGGTCTCGGTGGCGAGTGTGGAAAAGTCAGCGGCAGTCATGCGCCCATTATCCCCGTGGCACTACGCCTTGAAGTTGATCAGCTTGTGAGTGCCGTCACAAAACGGCTTTATCGCCGAGACCCCACACCGACAAAGAGCAACCGTTGTGCGTGTCTGCTCAATAGCTTCACCGTCGGAGGAGCGCAGGTCAATCTCGCCGCGGACGAGCAGTGGCCCGTTGGTGCAGGCCACTATCTCAACGTCATCTTTACTCTCTGACGAACTCATCGGGCCGCTCCCGCGCTCGTGATCGACGCGGAGGACGCGGGATCGTCGCCCCTACCGGTGAGCACTGCGTCGAAGGGGAAAGGCTTACGCAGCGACGACTCTCCGGCCATCCACGACTCGAGGATGTGCTCGCCTACCCAGTCGTCGATCAGCAGGCATGCACGGGCACCGAAGAAGATCTCGCTGAGCAAGGCCGGCTCGCTCTCGGCAAGCCCGCCGGCGAGGTCGCGGGCGGCAATTTGCTCGTGAACGGCATCCGCTTCAACGTGTTCGTCGAAGTACTCGGTGACGTTCTTGCCGAAACCTAATCGACGAAAACCGCGGGCGTAGAGCCCGTTGGGAATCGACGATGTCATTTCGAATGCCGCCAGATGCCCTGCGATCGCGCCCCGGAGACGGCGATTCATGCCGAACAGGGAAATCATGTTGAACGAGGCGAGCGTGATGGCCGGGGCGAAATTAACATAGGTGCCGTAGCGAGAGTCGAGCCCAATGCCCCGCATCGATCGCGCGAACAACTCCGAGTGCATCCGCTCGCGTCGACCGTTGCCGTATTCGTCCGCCTGGATCTCCACGAGCGCAGCCTTCGCCCGCCCGGTAAGTCTCGGGATCGCCCACGAGTGTGGATCGGCCTCTTTCAGCGTGTACACGGAGCGCTGCACCATGAACTCGACGGCCTGTTCGCGGGTAAGACTCTTCGCGACGTGGCGCGAGAGACTCGGTCCGGCATCCGGATCAGGGGCAGTGAGGGCGAAAAGCGCCTTCGCGACATCTTCTGCCGCCGCATTAGGGAGCTCTGGCGTGGGCACTAGGCGTCGGAGCTGGCCTTCGAACGCTCGTTCCAGCTCAAGGCGAGCGGCGATGGTATCGACATGCCATTCCCATTGGTCACCGTTTTCGACGACGCGGCCGTAGTACAGACCGTAAAGAAGGTAGAGGGCAAGTTGCACGTCGTCATCACGCACCAGATCGCGCCCGCTCTCGATAGCTGCGGATACTTCGTCGGCAAGACCGTCGATCGTGTGAGGTGACGACTGGCTCGCGAAAGCGTCGATGAGCAGCGAGCTGATCGGGCCGCGAGGCTCAATCTCTTCGTCGTGCCAATTTTCGCAGAGAGCGCTGGCTGCATCTGGATTGGTGCTGGGGGCTACTGCGGTCGCGTCGTAACCTGCGCCGTTGTGGGGTGCGGTTTCGTGCGCTGGAGAGTTCTCCGTGGGGTGCATCATGACCTCTCCGATCGTGTCGAAGCCCTGAGAGCGGGCACCCGATTGCCCGCTCAGCTTCATTGGTGAACTTATGTTGCCAACCGTTTCGGGCGCCGTCAACGCAATTGCCGCGCTCCCAAATATTTCTCAGTAAGCTCACCGAGAACCCTCAACTGATAGGTCTACTGGTGGATGCCGCGGCGTCGAGCAGCCGGCACCTCGGGTCACTGCTGCTCGCGAGACGGCGCTGCTGCGGCGCGCGAGTGCTATGTTGTTGCACGTCCCCACGGGAGCCCACAGGCAAGGGCTGAGAGGAAGCTGACGCAGCTTCGACCGTTGAACCTCCCGGGTAATGCCGGCGAAGGAAGTACGGCTCATGCGCCCCACTAGCTCGTCCCCCGCTGTCTCTGTTGCTGCAACCGACTCCGCTGCTCCGCTCGGCACCCGCCGTGCAGTGCGCGGCGGCATCTTCGGCAACTATGTCGACCAGTTCGACATCTTCTTGCCGGTCATCGCCCTGGCCCCGGCATCCGCCCAGCTGTTTGGCTCGGACAATCTGGTCGGGAACGCAGGCCTGATCTTCGTCGCAACCCTGCTGGGGCGCCCGATCGGGGCGGCGATCTTCGGATCGATCTCTGACCGCATTGGGCGAACGGCAACCACGAAAGTTGCTCTGCTCGGTGTCGCGCTCACGACGCTGCTGATCGCGTTCGTTCCCGATCACACGGTGCTGGGCAGCGGCACGCTGGCCGCGATTTTGCTGCTGCGGTTTGTGGGCGGCATCTTCCTGGGCGGCGAATACACCTCCGCCATTCCGCTCGCGATGGAATGGTCGCGGCCCGAACGGCGCGGCCTCGTCAGCGGCCTCATCATGTGGATGTCGCCCTGGGCCAACGCGTCGATCGCGGGCATGGTGTTCGTGCTGCAGAGCGTGCTCGACGCCGCCGCCTATAACCAGTGGGGGTGGCGAACGCTCTTCATTCTGGGCTCGCTGCTCGCCTTCACGATGCTGTTCTACTACCGTGCGCGGGTCGAAGAGTCGCCGCAGTGGCAACGCCCGGGGCAGCGCACTAACCCGTTGAAAGAGATTCTCGTCGGCCGCCACCGCCGCGCGCTCTGGCAAGTGTTCATCATGATGAGCGGGCTCTGGCTGCTCACTAACATGGCGATTCCGGTGCTGGCCGGGCAACTCGGTTCCGGCGCAGGGGCGCTGGGTGCGACAGGGACACTGGATGGTCGAACCCTGTCATTCGCGATGATGATCGGCACCGCGGCATCCGCTCTCACCATGGCAGCCTGCGGTCACCTTTCGACCTTCACCGGACGGCGACGCTTCTTTATAGGTTTTGGGCTCTTGACCGCCGTGGCCGGACCGCTCGCGTTCCTCGCGGTGTTTGCGGCACCCAACCTGGGGCAGCTCGTGCTCGGAGTAGTCGCGCTTCAAGTCGTGACGGTGTCGGCGTACGGGCCGGTCGGGGCGTACCTCGTCGAGCGGTTCCCCACTTCGGTGCGCGCGAGCGGGTACGGGGTCGGGTACAGCCTGTCAATTGTGATTCCCGCGCTCTACCCGTACTACCTGCCGGCGCTGCAAGGCGTGTTGGGGCAGCAGGGTGCGGTCGCTGCATTGCTCGCACTCGGCGGGGTGCTGATTGCGGTGGGGGCGTTCTTGGGGCCGGAGACGGCGGGGGTTGACCTCGACGGTGAGTCGCAGCCTCAGTTGCGCAGCTGACCCACTGCATCGACGTCGGGGGCGGCCGGCGCATGGCGGGGCTTACCGTCGGAGGTGTCCCCTCCCCCGATTCGATTGCTGCGTTCGGTGAGCGCAACGAGTCCGAGGTGTCGGTCCGAGGTCCAGCACACCAGTCGCCCTTTGTGATCCTTGGTGCGAGAAAGGATGCCCGCCTCACCGAGTTGGTTGAGAGCGCCCTGTGCCGCGACCGTCGAGACTCCATAGGTTGCTGCGACCCGCTCTGCTGTCAGAACAGGTTCAGATGCGAGATTCTTGAGCACACTCACAATGACGGCTCCCCGCCGTGGTTGCGCTGGCGACAGCCCGCTCTCGGTTCGATAAGCGAAGAGCTGGTCGAGCAGTACGCCGTCGAGCTGCGTGATGTCTTGGGCGAGTTCGACGGCGTTGGACGCAGCCTGCTCGGCCGCACGTGAGAATCCGACAATCCAATCATCGACACGATTTGCCCGGAAATCGGTGAGGCCGTCGATGTAGGAGTCTTTGTTGCCGACGAAAACGGTGGAGATCGGCACGAGAATGTTGCGCAGGGCATCCGACCGCTTCAGCACCGTGTGGATGAGAGCTCGGCCCGTGCGACCGTTGCCATCGATAAAAGGGTGAATGGTTTCGAACTGAGCGTGGGCGAGCGCCGCCCGAACGACGGGGTTGCCTTCAGTGGCGCTGACAAACTGGGCAAGGTTATCGAGCAATCGGCGCACCTCAGTTTCGGGAGGCGGCACGAACTCTGCCCTCAGCGGCGACCAGCCATTTCCGCCGACCCAGTTTTGCTCGCGACGAATCCCGGGCGGGAGGGACGGCTCGATAACGTGTTGCAGATGTTCGATGTCAGAGAGGCTGACCGGCCTCGTGCGGTCGGCCAGCACATCGATCGACTCTTCCGTTGCTCTCACGTTTGCAATCACGTCGAGAGCAACGCTCTTGCCCTGGTGCAACACTTCGGCGATCGCGAGTTTTTTGGGAGTGACCCGGTTTCCTTCGATCCACGACGAAGAGATACTTTCGGACCGGATCAGGAGATGGTTGAGGTATCCACTTTTCGCGCCAATGCGTTCGTCTGCCCGCGCGAGAACGGCGAGGGCATCCGTTGCTGCCTGGCTTGCTTCATCGGAAATTCGTGGGAGCACTAAATCTAGCTCGTCGGGAACGAACGCACGAAAAGTGCCAGCTGCGCGGTCTTTGCGGCTCAACCCAGCGCCATCTTGTGGATTCCACAGCAGATCGACGTAGTACATGGTGGCCACCTAAGGTTCGCGAATGAGGCGATAAAATAAGTTTAGTGCACCTAAACTTATTTTAGGCGCTGTCGCGAGTGATGGGTCTACGCCGTCGAGAAGGTCGGATTCTTAGGCGACCGAAGGCGCGCTCTCCGCATCGACCACAGGCATCACGTGCTTCACGAGCGCTTCGAGAATACGAGTGTTGAACTCGACCCCGAGCTGGTTGGGCACGGTTACCAGCAGGGTGTCAGCAGCCTGAACGGCTGCGTCGCGCGCGAGCTCGGCGGCGATCAGGTCGGGGGCTCCGATATAGGAGCGGCCGAAACGAGAGCGTGAACCGCCGAGCATGCCGACTTGATCACGCTGTTCGACTTGCCCCTGAACACCAAAGTAGTACTCGGTCTCGTCATCAATGATGGGCAGGATGCTGCGGCTCACCGAGACCCGTGGTGCACGGTCGTGGCCGGCACTCGCCCACGCATCGCGGAACATCGCAATCTGTTCGGCTTGCAGCTCATCGAAGGGAACTCCGGTGTCTTCGGTGAGGAGCGTCGAACTCATGAGGTTCATTCCCTGCTCGGCGGTCCAGATCGCGGTGGCTCGGGTGCCGGCGCCCCACCAGATACGTTCGCTGAGCCCCGGTGCCTGCGGCTGAATCGGCTGCAGAGCGCTCGTGCCAATCATCCGCGGGTTGCCGGAGGCGAACCCTTCGCCCGCGATCGCGCGACGAAACTTGTCCGTGTGGGCGCGAGCCATGTCGGCATCGCTCTCGCCCGCTGTCGGCTCATGACCGAACGCGCGCCATCCGTCGATCACCGTTTCGGGTGAGCCTCGGCTGATGCCTAGCTGCAGACGCCCCGCGGAAATGAGATCTGCTTGCGCCGCGAGTTCTGCCATCGCGAGGGGGTTCTCGTACCGCATATCGATGACACCAGTACCGAGCTCGATGGTGCTGGTGCGGGCAGCAGCAGCGGCGAGCAACGGCCAAGGCGATGCATGCTGGCGCGCGAAATGGTGCACGCGAAAGAAAGCACCATCGACGCCGACTTCCTCTGCCGCAACGGCGAGCTCCACTGCCTGGAGCAACACATCAGCCCCGGTGCGGGTGCGCGAGCCTTCGACGTCTTGCCAGTGTCCGAAGGAGAGGAACCCAAGTTTTGTCATACTGGCGAAACCGGTGACTCGAGCGCGCTATTCCCGAGCGAGAGGGCGACACCGTCGAGGATGTCGTGCTCGCTCGTCGTCACCCACTCGAGCGGGTGACCGGCTGCAGCCGCCGCCTCCGCTACTCGGTGAAGAACCGTGGCCCAGATGATGGCGCCCGAGGCGATCACGTCGACGCGGCCGGGGTGCATGTAGGGCAGTGCTTCGCGTTCGGCGCGAGGCATGTGGGTGAGCGCTTCGCAGGAACGGAGCACCGCTGCCAGCGGCAGCCGACTGCCGCTGATCGCGACAGGGTCGTAGCTGGTGAGGCCGAGGGCATGCGCGGTGATCGTAGTGACGGTGCCGGCAACACCGATGACTTCGGTGGCCCGCGAGAGATCCACCGTTGCGGTCGCGATATCGAGGGCTGCGCTGACGTCGCTGCGGATGGCGGCGAGCTCGGATTCGGAGGGCGGGTCGCTCGTGATGTTGCGCTCCGCCAGACGCACGCAGCCAACATCCATCGAATATGCCGCTTCGGGGATGTTGCCACCGATCACGAGTTCAGTGGAGCCGCCACCGAGGTCAACGACGAGGTGTTGGGGCGCTGGCGCGGAATTGACGGCGTCGTTGGGCTCGGCTGCCGGCAACGCCGTGAGCGCTCCGCGGAACGACAGCGCGGCTTCTTCGGTTCCGGGAATCACTTCGACCGGCACGCCCAGAATCGCGACGACCGCGTCGGTGAACTCGGCGCGGTTGGCGGCATCCCGTGTGGCAGAGGTAGCGACGAAACGGATGCGCTCGGCACCGTGCTCGCGGCACAGATCGGCGTAGCGGCGCACGGCCGCGAGGGTGCGGTCGAGCGCGGCCTGGCTGAACTGGCCGGTGCGGTCGACGCCCTCCCCCAAACGCACGACTTCGAGGGTGCGCAGCACATCGGTCAGCCCGCCGTGCCCGTCGAGGTCGGCGAGGTCGGCGATGAGCAGGCGGATCGAGTTGGTTCCGCAATCGATGGCGGCGACTCGGGTCATGAGTTCTCCTGAAGTGCGGTGGGTGGGGCTAGCGGGCGCGGACTAGCGAACGACCACGAGGGCTTCGTTGCGTTTCAAAAATCCCGGCTTCCACGGTGGGTCGTAGCGGGCGAAGTACACGGCACCCAAGGGTGCGACGCAGTCACGGTTGAGGGCGGCGAGAAGGGCATCCGCATTCTGCTGATATTTCTCTTCGTTGGAGCCGCCGCTGAAGCGCCGCGCTGCTACCCGCTGCTCGGGCACATCGGTCGTGCGCACGGTGGTGTCGCGAGGGGCAGGAACGCTCGTCGCTCCGGCCGGCATCACAAAACTCACGGTGTATTTCTTCGATTCTCCGGGAGCCTGAATGACCGGCGCGGTCATAGAAATATTCGATGCGCTGATGTACCGGATGAGCGGACGAAAGCCTTGATTGCCGGCCTCAAAGAACGAACCGTCGGCATCCACCTGCGCCAGAATGTGCGCCGGATACAGCCGCACTTCGTAACCATCATGCTCAGAAATCACGGTGTACGGCTGCTTTTCGGTCATGCCGTCACCCTACGCCTGCGCGCCTTGAACGAGCCTGACGATTCACCGTGCAGGAAGCCCTCGGTTGCGGGAGCCTAGACCTTCTTGACGACGCTCGACTTGAGCTGCATCTGGCCGAAACCGTCAACCTTGCAGTCGATGTCGTGGTCGCCAACACCATCAACGAGGCGGATGTTGCGCACCTTCGTTCCGACCTTGATCGACGTGGGGCTGCCCTTGACCTTGAGGTCCTTGATGATGCTCACCGTGTCGCCATCGGCGAGTGGAGTGCCGAACGCGTCCTTGATGACGGATGCGTTCTGCTCGGCTTCGGCAGCGGCATCCGCTTCGCTCGGCGACCACTCGTGCGCGCACATGGGACACACCAGCAGCGAGCCCATTTCGTAGGCGAGGTCGCTTGAGCAGTTCGGGCAGAGGGGCAGGGCGTCAGACATAAGGCACTTTCGGCTAGGCACCAATCGGGCTGGCGCAGCGCTGAACTAGTCGCTAATGGTCAATTTTACCTGATCGCGCGGACACAGATCGGTGCACTGGTCTGGAATACGACCGGCGACGCACGCGTTGCACCCCACGACATCGCAGATCGACTCTGTTCAGCTTCTGAAAGGCCTCTTCATGACCATGCTTCACGACCGTCTCGCCGCGACCGACTCCCCCATCCTTGATGTGCTTGCCGAACGGTGGAGCCCCCGCCACTTCGATGCCACCGCACCTCTTGACGAGGCGGCGTTGCAGAATGCTCTCGAAGCTGCTCGCTGGGCACCCTCGGCCTACAACAGCCAGCCGTGGCGCGTCGTCGTCGCTCGTCGCGGAACCCCGCAGCACGACGCCATCGTTTCTTCGCTTATCGCGTTCAACCAAACGTGGGCTGGATCCGCGTCAGCACTACTCGTCTTCCTGACGGAACACCACAACCCCGAAGGCAAGCCGCAGCCGACCGCCCTCTACGACACCGGTCAGGCCGTTGCCTACTTCACGATCCAGGCGCAGAGCCATGGACTGTTCAGCCACCAGATGTCGGGATTTGATCCGGATGCCGCAGCAGCAGCCCTCGACCTCGACCCGCACTTCACGCCCACCACGGTCATGGCCGTTGGCGCACTGGGCGACCCCGCCGAGATGACCGACGTAATCCGCGAGCGCGAAACCGCACCCCGCGCACGACGTGCCGCTGCAGAGTCGGTACTCGTCAACGCGTAACGCTTGATGGTTCGTGGAGTCGGCCTATTCGTTACGGGCGACTCCACGCCGCCACAAGAGCTCAGGACGGCAAGAACGCCGGAGGGCTGCGATCAGGTTGCAGCCCTTTTTGCAGCTATTCTGTTGCGATCCGACTCCCGCCTTCTACCTTTTTTCTCCTGAGCTTGAAGCGCAGCGAGATCCTCCTGCGCACGTCGTTCGGCCTCGAAGTTTGCGCGCCACTTGACCAGCTCATCGTGGCGAGCTTTAGCCTCTTCATTGCGCTGCTCTCTCAACGTGATGAGCGTGTGGCGGAAGTCTTCTCTTAGTTTGGGCAACGCATCGTCCGCCGAGGTATCCAAAATTTGGTTGAGGCTCCAGACCTGCGTTGCCTTGCGCCGGGGCGCCCAGATCGCGAGGTGGCGTATGTGGAGTGAATCTTCGAAGTCGAGGAGTGCATAGCCGAGTAGCTGCAGGAGTGCATTCCTAATCCACTGATTCGATATCCGCTCGCTGGTCTTGCATTCGACTAGAACATCGCCGACCATCCAGTCTGCGTCCGCTCCACCGACCTACCCGCTTCCGGCAAAGACCGGGTTCGGTTCAAAACCAACACCGCCTGCAATTTCTGATTTCCAGCGTTCTATCTGCGGGACTGCACTACTTCTCAAATGCGCAAGGTCTTGAAGCGAGCAAGGATCGATTGACTCGATTAGCGCTGCGCCGCTTTCTGCCTTGCGCAATTTTTTGCCCAATGTGCCGGCGATCAAGGCACCCATAGGTGCCCTATGGAAGCTCTCACACCAGGCAAGAACTATCGCCAAACGATCTGATGTAATCGCGTCGCCGCTCTCTGCCTGTTGGAGCGAGAGTGCATACGCATCGGCAAGCACACCAGCCATGTGCCTACCTCGCCTCACACCTTTGGTGTGTCTTTGGAAGTGTCGAAGTCCTGCGTGTGCCACTGTGTCGATCGGGGAAAAGGAGCCGAGCATCATCCGCGCTCTATAATCGAACGCGGTCCCGACGGCGCCCGCATAGGCTTGCTTGTCGCCGACACCCTCTGGGATTGAAACGGACAACTCTCGAGCTAAAAGTTCATTGAAATCAAACTCCTCGGCAGCTTCTCTACCAATTCTTCCTGGGCTCCCGGCGAGGCGGAGTCGAGGCGCACTTGAGTAAATGAACTGCCGCACCGGCGATTGAGCGCTCTTGAGATGATGCGTCAACGCCATCACAACACCCCATATCCGATTCAGGTTTGATCATAGCTTCAGCTTTCGCGACCTGCGCCTTTTAGGTCACCGCTTGATTAGAAGCTGCAATGCCGCCAGACTGTTTCTCCCCGCCTGAGCGCTCAGACTGGATCTAAGAATCACGCTGGCTGACTCTTGCGCTGGAGATGTGCCCCTCTCCCTCGTCTCCAAATTAAATTTTCAGAACTCAGCCGCGAGTTGATTCTGCTGTTCGAAGAACTTTGCTTCAATATGAGCCCTGCCCGGCACGCCGGAAACCACTGTTGCGGCTCGTTTGGTCTTCCGATCACGAGTGCAATCAATTTCGTCGAAGCCGGGAATACGAAGGCCAAAATGTGCCCCAGCCTCCACCGGAAGCCACTCTCCCAAACAGCTGATCGAAATCCGCAGCGGCGCGTCCCAAAATCGCCCGGGCATCATCGATGCAGAACGAAGAATTCCCACGGATTCATAGGCGTCTCGGCGAGCAAGGTTGAGAAAACCCCACCATAGTGCTCTCGCAGAAATATGATGCCTCTAGCAGCAAAGACCAACCGCCAAAGGGTGACGCTTGATAGGCCACCCGATTCGCTAGCGAGACGAACCGGAGAAACTGTGACGATCAAAAACATCACCGTGCAAGCCGACTACTGCTTTGGGGAACAGCCTCTGCTGCTCCCGGAATTGAAAAAAGTCAATTTCGTTTTCGCACCGAATGGCGCGGGCAAATCAACGATTTCGAAGGCTCTTGCTCAACAACCAACTGATCCAGACGAACGAGCGATCTGGCCTACAGCGCCCACCTCCTCCCCAATACGAGTGTTCAACGAGGCCTACCGATCACGGGTTCTAAACGAACAGGTAAACGGGATTTTCACCATCGGGGAAGAATCCGAGTCAGTAAACAAAAAAATCAGTGCGCTGGAAGACGGGAAGAGAACACGAAGAGCGAACCGTCAAGAGTGGCTCAAAGCGATCGGGTCAGCGGACGACAAGAAGGCACCCACCGGCGCGCTCGGAGAGATAGAAACCGCACGCTTTGAGGCAAGCGTTTCAGTCTTCGACGCTCACAAGAATCTAGATTCGTCGGTCGTCCCAATCGTTTTTGAAGGATACAGAAACGACCGTGCGAAGTTCTTTCGCGAGGCGGGCATTCGCTTTGGAAAGCTCGGCTCGCTCGCAACTGATGTCAACTGGGAATCAATCTCCGCACGCGCTCGAAGTCTGAGCGGCGACAAAGTCACGCGCTTGAGGCTTCCTGTTATTTCAACTGCGAGTTTATTGTCACCCGACGACATCGCGGAGGTGGGCACAATGGGTGCCCACGGCGGGGATGGAAGGTTCGCCGCCCTCATCCTGCACCTCAAGAACGAAGAATGGGTGAGCAAGGGGCGTGAGTACATTGATGACGCTGATGGGAAGTGCCCGTTCTGCCAGAACCAGGCGCCTGACGACCTCGAAAGCGAGTTATCGAACTATTTTGCGGGCGGCTTTGATAAGGCGCTCGGACGTTCACTGCTCATCGAGAGCGCGGCAAAGAGCAAAGCACGAAAACTGGAAGACGAGATTTCGGCGTTAGAGAATGCTGTAACTGCTGATTCTGAAATCGATGATTCAACATTTGGTATTCCGGCATCTGCGCTTCGACGGGCAGCAGAATTGCTCGGAGCACGTCTTCACGAGCGCAGCAATCGTCCGACCCAAGCAGTTGTGGTGTCTGACATCGACGAATTCGCAGCCGAGGTTAATGCCCTAATTGGACTCGAGAATCAAAGGATCGACGGACACAACCGGCTTGTAGCGAACGCGGTTGACGAAAGGCGGAGGCTAATTGACGATGGTTGGTCTTTGTTCGTCTCGGACGGTGCTGTTGCCGCAGAATTAAGTAGATACCGTGGGATCGAGTCGAGCAAGACTCAACGAGTCAACACGCTCCGAGAACAACTCGAAGGAGCGGCAGCCGCAGATGAAGTCGCCAATCAAGAGATCGCTGAACTAAGGCAAAAAATTTCGAATACTGCCGAGGTCGCTGATCGGATAAATAAGCTACTCAGCGCGATGGGGTTCCACCGCTTCAGTCTAAAGGTCGCGGACGCAATAAATGGCGGCTACCGGATCGTCCGAGAAAATGGCACATTGGCGTTTGAATCGCTATCTGAGGGCGAAAAGTCATTCATCTGTTTTGCCTATTTCTGGGAGTCGCTTTTCGGTACTGCAGAAGCGAACGCAACGCCAGAAGATGTCGTCGCGGTGATCGACGACCCGATCTCCAGCTTGGATAGCGACGCCCTTTTCATGGTTGCCGCCTATATCCGTGACGCTGCCAAAAGAGCCACCGATGAAAAGTCGAACCTTCAGCAATTGATCGTTCTGACGCACAACACTCAGTTCCACCATGAAGCCGCTTACGCCGTGGAGCGGAGTTCGAAGGAACGCCGCTATTTCAGGCTCGTAAAGAAGCTGGGTGGGTTTACTGAAATGCATGACGACGGTAATCGATCCAGAATCCGCGGAAGCTATGCGCTTCTCTGGCACTGCGTGGTCGAAGCCGCACAGAACGAGGATGAATCGGATCTAGTTCGCGTAGGCGTCTTCAACATCGTGCGTCGAATCCTCGAGGGATATTTCAAAACGATCGGGAACATCTCCGATTTTGACCGCCCTGATGGCATATCCCCGACCGAAGCGAGGATGGTAGCTCAGTTCCATATGTGGGCAAACTCGGGTTCCCACACGATTACTGACGATATTGACCAAACTATCGACGTAGGGCGCACTAGGGACTTCCTCGTGTTATTTATGCGATATTTCGAGTGGCAGGGCCACGGGGCCCATTTCGAGATGATGATTGCTGCAAGCGATGGGGCAGACCTCCTGGGGCCAAACGAGATTTTCGCTCGATCTTGATGACACGGCGCGCTGACGAATCGGTTCTCACCAACCCCTAACGTGGGATGTCTCGTGGAGTCCGCTCGCTCGTGAAGCGCGACTCCACGCCGCCTGGTTATTCACCGCGCGATGGCGCGGCTGATCGCCCGTCTCGCGGATTCAGGACGATATGAATCAGACTCCCGAACATCCCGATTACCGAGAGCAGCAGAATCGATCCCACGGGAACGAAGAAGTGCCACGCTTGCTCAAATTCCCACTCGTCGTCACGGGATCTCACTACGAGCGCGCTGCTCCAATCGCCCGAGAACTCAGGAAGCCCAACGATAAACGCGCCTAGGGAAAAGTAAGCCCCCATCGCCGCGAAAACAGCCAGCAGAATGACCCTGGCTCTACCTCGACTTGGTTGGGAAGCCAGCCAGAACTCAACCGGGCGATGCGGATCGTCTTTATGCCACAACGTCGCCCGCGATCAGTTCGCGCAGCGCGGTCACGATGCCATTCTTCACGTCGGACGACAGGTGCGAGACAAGCACGTGCGCGACGCCCGGCTCGGTAATGATGGTCGTCGCTTTGTCATCCAGCTTGATGGATGCCGGGTCGATTGCACTGCGGAGAGACACGACCGGTTCTTCCATCAGGTCACACGAGCGAACCGCGACATCGGTAACGACAATGCCGTACACACCCGCGAAGGTTTTATCGAGCGATGCGAACGCTATGGTCTCGCCGTCACCTAAGCCAATCTTGGGGCCAAATTTCTTCAGCATCTTGGCCAAGCGGGGGTCCTCGGCGAGCAACACGTCACTACGGATGCCGAGCTCTGCCAGCCGCGGAACCAGCTCAGCAGCAGTCGAGTTCTCAGTCTCTTCCTCGCCCGGTTCACCCGCGACGGCGAGCCCGAGCGCCTGCGAGAGCTGCACGACGCTCGTCACAGCGTCCTCAAGAAGCTGAGTGAGCCGGAACTCTGGAGAGTGGCCCTCAGCCGAGTCGGCTCCGATGAGCTTCACCATGTCTGACCAGTCGAAGGCACTGCCAACGGAACTGATCAGGGCCTGGCTGGAGGCGACCGGATCTACCGACGTGACGGGCAGCATCCGATAATTGGGAAGCTCTCGCCCGAATACTCCCGCAAACTTGTCTTGAATAACGATGCGCTGGTCGGTGACGAGAAAACCCAGAGTCTGGCGCTTTCGTGTGAAGCGATTCATGGCGTGGTAGCCGACAAACAGCAGCGGCACCTCGTTGGGTCGCGGAGCATCCGCAAGCAACAGCTGCTCGACAGCTTCGTCGAAGACTCGAGCAGCGTCGTCAAAAACCGGGTGATCCTTCTGGCCGGGAAGGAACACCACCGGCTGCAGTTCAGACGCAAGGTCCTTGGCCCACAGCGAGAGCCGGGCAGCGATGGTGTTTGTCGCCGAACGGTGGTCCGCAGGAATGTTGCGAAGGTACTCTTCCGCTGTCGTCATGAACTGATTCCTTTCGAAGGCCGGCAGGTTGTGCGACTAGTCGCGGAAGAGCGCACTATTCGCGGCCGTCTTCGAGCGGGATGAGCATCGTGCGGAACTCGCCTTCTGAAGCGTGGATGTCCCAGATGCGAGAAGCGACGTCATCAATGCCGTTGGGCAGCTGAAGCTTGGGAATGCCACCCGGGATGACGAGCTGACGGATGCGGATTTCCTCCCCTTCGAGCGTCTCGTGCAGCATCTCGCCGTAAGCACTCTCGGCGGGGAACGCGAGTGACGTTCCCGCGAAGCCGGCACGCGCCTTCACCGAGGTGCCGCCGTTGATCAGGATGATGCTGCCGTGACCTGCCTCACGCATCGCCGGCAGCACCGCGCGCACGGTATGGATGAGCCCGAGCGCTGAGAACTGCAGCGCTTCGAGCGCGAGTTCGGGAGTCAGATCGAGCACCGGCTTCAGGTAGTCACGTGACGGAAGCGGGCTGTACTGCACGGCGGTGATGGGCCCGAGCTCGGCAGCGGCACGAGCGAGCGCAGCCTCGAGCTGTGCCGGTTCCCGCACATCTGCAGCGTAGCCGCGAGCGCTCACGCCATCCGTTTCAAGCTCAGCGGCGAGAGCGTCAAGCTTCGACTGATCCCGCGAAATCAGGGCGACTGCAAAGCCTTCGCGCCCAAACCTGCGGGCGACTGCAGCGCCGAGTCCGGGGCCTGCTCCGATGATGGCGATAACGGGCATGAGATTCCTTCGCTGGACGTGTTTGGCGGGCTGTGCTGCTTGAAAAGCCTACCGGCGTTCTCCTGATCAATTCGAACGGGATGACTCACGAACAATGGCGATGACGCAAGCGCGTGCTGCCGCTAAAACTCTTCGTCCGTGATGCCTAGTTTCTCTTTAGTAGCGGCCCCTTCGTCCGCGTCGAGCCAAGCGAATTCGTAGCGACCGTTGTGTGGGGATTTGTGGCCGCTGAATTCGAAGTATCCCGCTTGCAGCTCCCGCACGGTGATCCATGGTGGATAGTCTTCCTGGGATAGCTCGTGAGTGCCGTCGGCCCAGACGACGATGTACCAGACCCACCATGTCTGCTGGAAGAGACTCAATGGCGATACGAAGTGCCCTACGACTGACGCGATGTGGCCGGCTTCGACGCCATCTTTCGTTAAGACACCAACGCCTCCCTCGAACGGATCCAGGGTTTCGTCCGGGATCGGAGGCTTGACATGCTTCTTCCAGAAAGACCGAATCATGGTCTAGGCCTAGCCCAGAAGTCCGCTCTGCGTCAGCCCAGCGGTCATGATCGTGAGCCAGACAGCGAAGAAAGCGACTTGGAACAACGTGCCCGCGATGCCGATGATGATCGCTGCGCGAGCTAGCCCGCGACCCGATTCCCCACTCGACGTGATCTGCTTGCGACCCATTGCGCCCAGCACCACCCCCACGATCGGAATCATGAACGCGGCGATGAATCCGATGAGTGCGAGCGTGTTCGTGCGCGGGACAGGGCTTGTTGTCATACGTCATAGTGGCACGACCGCGGAAAGACGTCGTGCGTCACTGCGAGACGCGCCTAGTTGTTGGAGCGGAATTCCACCGCGTTTCGTAGCCGATTGACCTCGGTGTGTTGTTCAGATGACCAGCACCGGCTCCATGCAACGACAGTAGGATGACAGGAGCCCAACGAAGGAGATATATGTGCCGCGTCCTCGCCTACCTCGGTCCTGAGACACCACTTGAGAACCTCCTACTCAAGCCAGAGAACAGCCTGATCAACCAGGCACTCGACCCCGAACGGCACCCCGAGCTCCAGTTGGCCGGATGGGGATTCGGGATCTGGGGCGAGCACCTGCTGAAGCCCGAAGAACCCTTCATTTACCGCCGCCCCATGGCGGCCTTTTACGACGACAACGCCACCCGGATGATCCCCAGCCTGCAGGCCAGCACGATGTTGGCGCATGTGCGAGCCGCGGTGTACGACTCGAAGGTCGTAATGGTCGACGAGAACTGCCACCCGTTCTCCTTCGAGGAGACCCCGTGGATCCTCGCCCAAAATGGCTACCTGCCCAACTGGCAGCTTCTGCAGCGCGAGCTTCTGCAGCACTGCGAGGATCGGTATCTCACACAGATGCGCGGGAACACGGACACCGAGTTCATCTACGTGCTACTCCTCTCGCTGCTCGAAGGTGACAGCAACGAGGACGTCCAACGAGCGATCGAGAAGCTCATCGAGCTGATCGCCCAGGCGATGAAGAACCTCGACCTCGGCGCTCTGACCAAGCTGAAGATGGCGCTCGTGTCGGACGGCCGAATCATCGGTGTCAACGTCGGCCTCGGTCACCACGGTGAGACCAACCCCGCTGGTGACTGGAAGAAGCTGCGAAAGTCAGCCCCCGACAGCGACGACTTCGCGCTCTCGATGCTCCTCGAACCGATGTACCTACTGATGGGGCGCAACTTCGAGGACGACGCAACGACCTACGATTTTGAGGAGTGCAGCGAGGATGACGCGACCGGTGTCATATTCGCCTCCGAGCCCTTGACCGAGGGTGACGACTGGTCGCAGCTCAACTTCGGCGAGATCGTCTTCCTTGAGAAAGACGGTGAGCGCATCACCAAAACCGTCAACACACTGAAGGTCTGAGCGCGCTAGGTGTTTTTCTCACGCAAGCTGTGATCAGCCGGGCGTAACGGAAGACGAAAACCCCTAGTTGTTGAAGCGGAACTCCACGACGTCGCCGTCGCTCATGACGTATTCCTTGCCCTCAACACGGGCCTTGCCCTTGGCGCGAGCCTCAGCGATGGAGCCGGTCTCGACGAGGTCGTCGAAGCCGATGACCTCGGCCTTGATGAAGCCCTTTTCGAAGTCGGTGTGGATGACGCCGGCAGCCTGAGGCGCCTTGGCACCCTTCGGGATCGTCCAGGCACGAGTCTCTTTCGGACCCGCCGTGAGGTACGTCTGCAGGCCGAGAGTGTCGAAGCCGATGCGGGCGAGCTGGTCGAGACCGCTCTCCTCCTGGCCAGTGCTCGCGAGAAGTTCTGCGGCATCCTCGTCGTCGAGGTCGATGAGTTCGGCCTCCAACTTGGCATCGAGGAAGATGGCCTTCGCGGGGGCAACCAGAGCCGCCAATTCGGCGAGCTTGTCTGAGTTACCCAGCACCGCTTCATCCACGTTGAAAACGTAAATGAACGGCTTGGAGGTGAGCAGACCGAGCTCCTGGATCAGCTCCAGTTCAATCTTGGTGGCTTCAGAGAGGGGCTTGCCCTCGTTAAGGAACGCCTGCGCAGCAAGCGCGGCCTCGAGAACGGCGGGCTCAACACGCTTGGTCTTGAGTTCCTTCTCGTACCGAGCGACAGCCTTTTCGAGGGTCTGCAGGTCAGCGAGAATCAGCTCGGTGTTGATGGTCTCCATGTCGGATGCCGCATCAACTTTGCCGTCGACGTGAATAACATCCGGGTCGCTAAAGCCGCGCACGACCTGAGCGATGGCGTCAGCCTCGCGAATGTTCGCCAAGAACTTGTTGCCCAGACCTTCGCCCTCACTGGCGCCCTGCACAATGCCGGCGATGTCAACGAAGGAAACAGGAGCAGGCAAGATGCGCTCACTGTTGAAGATACCCGCCAGCACCTTGAGGCGCGGGTCGGGCAGGTTCACGATGCCCACGTTAGGTTCGATGGTCGCGAACGGATAGTTCGCGGCGAGCACCGAATTCTTGGTCAGAGCGTTAAAAAGGGTGGACTTGCCGACATTCGGGAGTCCAACGATTGCAATAGTGAGAGCCACAGAAGACAATCCTACCGGCGATAGCGGCCCCGAGGTACGGGACCGCTATCGCGACGGTAAAGCGGACTAGGTGTTAGGCGTCGCTCTGCGGGAAGCCCAGGTTGATTCCACCGTGGCTGGGGTCGAGCCAGCGGCTGGTAACAGCCTTCTGACGGGTGAAGAAACGGATCGCGTCGGGACCATAAGCCTTCGTGTCGCCGAACATGGAGTCCTTCCACCCACCGAAGGAGAAGAAGGCAACCGGAACGGGGATCGGAACGTTGATGCCGACCATGCCGACCTCAACTTCGCGCTGGAAGCGACGAGCCGCTCCGCCATCGTTCGTGAAGATCGCGGTGCCGTTTCCGTACTGCGAGGAGTTGATCAGGGCGAGTCCCTCTTCGTAGCTCTGAACGCGAATCACGCCGAGAACCGGTCCGAAGATTTCGTGCTTGTAGACATCCGAGTCAGTGGAGACGTTGTCGATAAGCGTCGGGCCGAGCCAGAAGCCGTTAGCGTCGCCATCGATCTCGATGCCGCGTCCATCGACGACAACAGTGGAGCCGTCAGCCTCAGCTAGCTCGATGTAGCCAGCAACCTTGTCGCGGTGCTGCTGCGTGATGAGCGGCCCCATGTCGCAGGAGCGAGTTCCGTCGCCAACCTTGAGGGTCGACATCCGCTCGCTGACCTTCGCAATGAGCTCGTCAGCAACAGGCTCGACAGCAACGACGACCGAGATCGCCATGCAACGCTCGCCAGCGGAACCGAAGCCAGCGTTGACAGCAGAGTCAGCAACGAGGTCGAGGTCAGCATCCGGAAGAACCAGCATGTGGTTCTTCGCGCCACCGAGAGCCTGAACGCGCTTGCCGTGGTGAGCAGCGGTTTCGTAGATGTACTTGGCGATAGGAGTGGAACCAACGAACGAGACGCTGGCTACATCGGGGTGCTCAAGAAGAGTGTCAACGGCGAGCTTGTCACCGTGAACAACGTTGAAGACACCGTCAGGAAGGCCTGCCTCGGTGAAAAGCTCTGCCATCCAGAGCGAGGCGGACGGGTCCTTCTCGCTGGGCTTCAACACGACGGTGTTACCGGCGGCAACAGCCATGGGGAAGAACCACATCGGCACCATGGCCGGGAAGTTGAAGGGGCTGATGATCGAGACAACGCCGAGCGGCTGCTGCAACGAGTACACGTCAACACCGGTCGACACGTTTTCGCTGTACTCACCCTTGCTCAGGTGTGCGATGCCACAGGCGAAGTCGAGAACTTCGAGACCACGAGCGATCTCGCCAGCAGCATCCGAAAGAACCTTGCCGTGCTCGGCGGTGATGATGGCAGCAAGCTCATCCTTGCGAGCGTTGAAGAGCTCACGGAAGGCGAACATTACGGCGGTGCGCTTCGCGAGCGACGTGTTGCCCCAGGCGGGGAAGGCAGCCTTAGCCGCGGCAACACCAGCGTTGACATCAGCGACGGATGCGAGAGGAACGGTGCGAGCGACAGCGCCCGTTGCGGGGTTGAAGACGTCGCCACGGTTGGGCGAATCGCCCTCGGTAGCGGAGCCGTTGATCCAGTGCGGAATCGTGGAGTACATGGGCCTACTTTCGATCGGAGGTGTGCCCAGTCTGCAACCCATCCGATCTGCAATCAAGACCTATTAGTGCACGGGCAATCTGCAGAAACGCACACGGTGGCGTGAGGCGCTAGTTGAAGGGCAATAGCTCTGAGCCGCGCCGCGCGACCTCGCGATGCAAAGCCGCTCGCACCAGCTGAACGGCCTCGACATCCGCGGCCTCTTTGCGCACCGAAAGAGCGAACTCCAAGCGGAAACTGACCTCGTCGGGCAGCACCGCAACCAGGCCAGGCTCGGGCTCAGCCATGAAGGCGTGCAGCAGCCCAATGCCGGCTCCCTGACGCGTTGCCTCGAGTTGCGCAAACACACTCGTGGAACCGAATCCGACGCGCATGCCGCCGAGCACCGGGGCGAGGTCGAGCTCGCGAACCGTGAGCAGGGCATCCACGTAAAAAATCAGCGGATGGGCGTCGAGGTCGGCAACAGAATGAATCGCAGGGTGGGTCGCCACATAGTCGGGCGAGGCGTAGAGGCGCAGCGCATAGGCCGCGAGAGGTTCGGAGGCGAGGCGCGAAGTGGCCGCTGAGCCGATCGTGATCGCCAGATCGAAGCCTGCGCCACGCAAACTCAGCGGGCGGGTAGAGGTGACCAGCTCGACCGTGATGGCCGGATGCTCCGCCTGCACTGCCGCGAGCGCTGCCGTCACAAAGGTCGCCCCGAATCCATCGGGCGCGACGATGCGCACAGTGCCGCGCACTTCGTCCGCTCCCCCGCTGGTCGCCCCGACGACGTTTTCAACGATGTTCTCGAGCCCGGCGGCGCGGGTGGCAACTTCGCGGCCGATGGCGGTGAGCTCCCAGCCGTCAGCGCCACGGTCAAGGAGGCGCACCCCGAGGGCTGCTTCAAGCCGGTCTATGCGGCGACGCACGGTGGTGTGGTCGACGCCGAGCAGGGTTGCTGCCGACACCATTCGGCCGGCGCGGGCCACAGCAATGAGGTAGCGCAGATCGTCGGTGCTCACATCGAGCGGATGCACGGAATCGCTAGCCATGCGTTAACCCTAGGGGCGCTTCGGGACAACTGCCGCAGGGCATCCTGCAATGTCGTCGCCGGCTGGCACACTGGCGGAATGGATCCCCTCGTCGCCCTCATCGTTGGTCTACTCGTGGGCGCCGTCCTCGGCGTCGTGATTGGCCTGCTCATTGCCCGTGTTCGCGCGACCGCACCGACGGGCCGCGTTGACCCCGAAGTGCTGGAGGCTCGCCATCAGGCCGCGATCGCGAACGTGACTGCCGCCGAGCGCGAACAGCAGTCTCGGCTGGCAGCGGAGCTGGCATCCATCACGGCACGGTCTGAAGCGCTGGGCGAGCAAGTGGCGTCACTGCAAGCGCAGTACCGCGAGACCCTCGATCGTCAGCGTGATGAGGCTGCGGCTCTCGTTGAGCGCGAACGTCGCGAGTCGAAGGTGCTACAGGCGCTCACCCCCGTGCAAGAGACGCTACGCACGATGCAAAACAAAGTCACCGAGTTGGAGTCGCAGCGCAGCCTGCAACACGGCGAGCTGAGCCAGCAGCTCAAATCAGCCACCGAATCCGAAGAGCGCCTGCGCAGCACCGCCGAATCACTGGCCTCGGCCCTGCGCAACAACTCCACCCGTGGCGTGTGGGGCGAGACTCAGTTGCGCAACGTCGTGCAGGCCGCTGGCCTCATCGAACGGGTCGACTTCGACCTGCAATCGAGCATCAATTCGGATGCCGGTGCCGGCCGCCCCGACATGGTCGTGCACCTTCCCGGCGGCAAGAACATCGCGGTCGACGCCAAAGTTCCCTTCACCGCCTTCTTGGAGGCGAGCCAGATCTCAGTCACCGCGACGGGAGAAGAAGGTGCCCGCCGCGAGGCCCTCATCAAGCAGCACGTTAAGGTGATGCGCGGCCACATCGACACCCTCGCCAGCAAGGCCTACTGGGCCGGGCTCGAGGCCTCCCCCGAGCTCGTTATTGCGTTCATCCCGAGCGAATCGCTCGTATCGTCAGCGATGGAAGCTGACCCGTCAATCATGGATTACGCCTTCAGCAAGCGCGTCGCTCTCGCCTCCCCCGTGACCCTGTGGTCAGTGTTGAAGACGGTGGCGTTCTCCTGGCAGCAAGACGTGCTCACCGACCAAGCCAAGACGCTGTTTGATCTCAGCAAAGAGCTCTACCAGCGCCTCGCCACGCTTGCCGAGCACGCCGACAAACTGCGTCGCTCAATCGACACCACCGTGAACAGTTACAACCAGTTCGCGAACTCCCTAGAGAGCCGCGTGCTCGTGACCGCCCGCAAGCTCAATGCCCTCGACGAATCGAAAGTCATCGGAGACACCCACACGGTCGAAGGCACGCCAAAGCACATCACGGCAGCCGAAATGGAACTCGAACTGCCTACCGACAGCGACGGCCGTTAACGAGAACTGGCGCGCTCTCCGAGACGGAGAACGCGCCAATTGAAGGCTGTCTTTAGTGGTCGAGCCACTTCTCGGCGAGGTGATCAGCCGAAATGCGGCGAATCGTTCCCGAGTGCGACCGCAACACAATTGACTCCGTGCGGATGATGGGGCCGTAGCGACGCACACCCTTCACGAGTCCACCATCGGTGACACCCGTCGCAACGAAGAACGTATTGTCGCTGGCGACCATTTCGTCAGCCGTGTAGACGTGATCGAACTTGAGCCCGGCATCCATTCCGCGTTGACGTTCATCGTCAGACTGCGGGTACAGGATCGTCTGGATTTCGCCGCCGAGTGCCTTGATGGCACACGCGGTAGCAACACCCTCGGGGCTGCCACCGATGCCGACACACATGTCGATGCGTGTGCCATACAGCGCAGCGTTGATTCCGCCAGCAACGTCACCGTCGAGCATGAGGCGCGTACCCGCACCAGCTTCGCGGATGTCGTCGATGAGTTGAGCGTGACGCGGACGGTCAAGCACCGCAACCACGATGTCTTCAGGACGCTTGCCCTTAGCCTTCGCGAGCGCGCGGATGTTCTCGCCGATGGGCTTGTGGATGTCGATAACCCCGATGCCTTCAGCACCCGTGACGATCTTGTCCATGTAGAAAACGGTGGATGCATCGAGCATCGTGCCACGGTCAGACACAGCAATCATCGAGATTGCGTTCTGTCGCCCGGCTGCCGTGAGCGACGTGCCGTCAATCGGATCAACCGCGATGTCGCAGGCTGGCCCGCGACCGGTGCCCACGTGCTCACCGTTGAAAAGCATGGGGGCGTTGTCTTTTTCGCCCTCGCCAATAACAACAAGGCCGTCGAAGTCGACGGTGCCCAAGAACTTGCGCATCGCATCAACCGCGGCGCCATCGGCGCCAAGCTTGTCGCCCTTACCAATGAAGGGAACGGCGCGAATCGCGGCCGCTTCGGTTGCCCGCACAAGCTCAAGAGCGAGGTTGCGATCGGGATGGAGGAATAGCGTGCCGGTTTCTGTACTCACCTAGAGGCATCCTTCGTTGAGAGTGGTCGACTGGGGACGCGCCGGTGGTGGTCAGCGCAGCCCTCAGTCTATCCGAATCGTTCCACCGCCTTCGGTCGTTACCGGAGAGATCGCACTAACGTGCAACAGTTCGCGCCCACACAGAGGCGGTGGATAGAATCGAGGCGAGCCGGACCAGAGCGGTAGTCGGTACCGCATGAGGAGAGACAACAATGCCAGTCGCAACCCCAGACCAGTACGCAGAAATGCTCGACAAGGCGAAGAAGAACTCCTTCGCCTACCCCGCCATCAACGTTTCGTCGTCGTCCACCATCAACGGCGTGCTTCAGGGCCTCAGCGATGCTGGCTCTGACGGCATCATCCAAGTCACCACGGGTGGCGCAGATTACTTCGCTGGCCAGTCGGTCAAGGCACGCGCATCCGGAGCACTCGCTTTCGCTGCGTTCGTCACCGAAGCCGCCAAGAACTACCCCGTCACGGTCGCTCTGCACACCGACCACTGCCCCAAGAACGCTCTCGATGACTTTGTCTACCCGCTCATCGCGGCATCCGAAGCCGAGGTCAAGGCCGGTCGCAACCCGATCTTCCAGTCGCACATGTGGGACGGCTCAGCTGTTCCCCTCGACGAGAACCTCGCCATCGCACGCGACATCCTTCCCCGCATGAAGGCCATCAACTCGATTCTCGAAGTTGAAATCGGCGTCGTCGGCGGAGAAGAAGATGGTGTCAGCCACGACATCAACGACAGCCTCTACACGACGCTGGATGACGTCATCGCTACCGTCGAAGCGCTCGGTCTCGGCGAGCAGGGCCGCTACATCGCAGCCCTCACCTTCGGCAACGTGCACGGCGTGTACAAGCCCGGAAACGTGAAGCTTCGCCCTGAACTGCTCGGTGAAATTCAGGCCGGCATCGCCGCGAAGTACGGCACCGATGCTAACCCGCTCGACCTCGTCTTCCACGGCGGATCAGGTTCGACCGATGAAGAGATCGCGACCGCTGTTGCCAACGGTGTTATCAAGATGAACATCGACACCGACACCCAGTACGCCTACAGCCGCTCGATTGCTGACAGCGTTCTGAAGAACTACGACGGTTTCCTCAAGGTTGACGGCGAAGTGGGCAACAAGAAGATTTACGACCCCCGCGCCTGGGGCAAGACAGCAGAGTCGGCTCTCGCCCTCCGCGTTGTTGAAGCCACCAAGCAGCTCGGTTCGGCTGGATTCTCCAGCAAGTAGCGCTCGTTGCGAATAGGGGTTGACCTTCGGGTCAGCCCCTATTCGTCGTTAACAGCGGCGGCGGCTTTGTCGCCGCCAGCAGCTCTGCACACTCAAAGACAGCAGGAACGGCTACTGCAGGCTTTCGACGTACGCCATGAAACCGGGGTCGCTGAGCACAGCAACGAAGATCGCCACCATGAGCGCTAGCCCCGCGACGCTCGCACCGATGAGGGGAATCCAGAAGGCGATTCGTTTGCGCTGAATTTGCAGCAACGCGAAGATGATCGTGAGCACGAGGGCGGCAATGCGAACGATGTTGGCAACACCGCCGGCATCCGTGGCGATGGCGTCAGACGAGAAATCGTCCATGCCCTGAGCCGCGAGGCCCTCCCGCAGCACTGGGCCAAGGTTAGCTACTGTGCTGAACGTGTTGATGATGTCCGCGACGCCGAAGAGCAACAGGGTTGCGGTGAGAAAAACGTCCCACAGGCGATGTTTTCGCGCGGGTGCCTCCGCGTTAGCGCCGTGACCGGTGAGGCCAGCCGCCGCACCACGCTGGTGCTGCGCGTTAAGCGATGAATCGGGAATGATCGGCATGATCGGCGGTGCCATCGCGGCAGAATCAGTCGCTGACTCTCCCGCGCCTACCTCGCTCGTGCCTTCTGGCGCGGTGGGAGGCAGGGGTGCATACTCGCCGTATTTCGGGCGTGGGCGCGGGTCTGTCATAGGTTTTATTGCCAATCAAGTTTGCGATTGCGGCCACCGAGGCCACGCTCATCGGGGTTGCCTGCAGCGTCGGTGCGCAGTTCTTTGGGCAGCGAGAACATCAGATCTTCTTCGGCGGTGACGACAGTCGAGACATCGCCGTACCCTGCTTCTGCGAGGTCAGCCAGCACTTCTTGAACCAAAACTTCGGGAACGGATGCTCCGCTCGTGACGCCAACCGTGGCGACACCGTCGAGCCACTCTTGCTTGATCTCGCTCGCGTAATCGACCCGGTAGGCCGCCTTGGCACCGTATTCGAGGGCGACATCGACGAGGCGCACCGTGTTGGAGCTGTTGGCGCTGCCGACGACGATGACGAGTTCAGCGTCTTCGGCAACCTTCTTGATGGCCACCTGACGGTTCTGGGTGGCGTAACAAATGTCATCGCTCGGCGGATCTTGAAGTGTGGGGAACCGTTCGCGCAGCAGGCGAACTGTCTCCATCGTTTCATCGACGCTCAACGTGGTCTGCGAGAGCCAGACGAGGTTGTCGGTGTTCTCGACCACAATGTTGGGCACATCGGCGGGACTGTTGACGAGGATGGTGCGCTCGGGCGCGTGGCCCATCGTGCCTTCAACCTCTTCGTGGCCATCGTGGCCGATCAGTAAGATTTGGTAGTTGTCGCGAGCGAACCGCGTTGCTTCGCGGTGCACCTTCGTGACGAGCGGGCAGGTCGCGTCGATCGCGTGTAGCTCGCGGTCGGAGGCTCCCTTGACAACAGCCGGCGAGACACCGTGGGCAGAAAAGACAACGGTCGATCCTTCGGGGATCTCGTCGACCTCATCCACAAAAATGGCGCCTTGCGCTTCGAGGGTCGTCACGACGTGAATGTTGTGAACAATTTGCTTGCGCACATAGACAGGAGCGCCGTAGTTAGCGAGCGCTTTTTCGACAGCAATGACAGCGCGGTCGACTCCCGCGCAGTAGCCGCGCGGGGCCGCTAATACGACGCGTTTTGAGCCTGCGACCGGCAAATTTTTCAATTGCTCTCGGCGTGCGGGCATCGGGGGCATCGCTAGCGCTTGGGCGCTTCCGTTAGAAATGGTGCTCACTTAGGTGATTCTACCGAACACCGCTGCACGAACGCCGAACGGAGAGCAGTATCAGCGGCATCCTCTACCCTGTAATCACAAGCTTGAGGAGGCTAGGTGACGATCACAGAGGGACCGCCCACCGTCGATACTCCATGGCCGGTGTCGGTACTGTCGCACAAGATCCGCGGTTGGATCGAACGACTCGGCACGGCCTGGGTCGAAGGCGAGATCACCCAGTGGGGTGGTTCGGGCGGCAATATCTACGGCAAGCTCAAAGACCTTGAAGTGGATGCCACCATCTCGTTCACCATTTGGTCATCGGTGCGCACCAAGTTGCCCAAGGATCTCAAGCAGGGCGACCGCGTCGTTGCCCTCGTCAAACCCAACTACTGGGTCAAGGGCGGAACGCTCACTATGCAGGTGCTCGAGATGCGGCACGTCGGGCTCGGCGACTTGCTCGAGAAGCTCGAACTGCTGCGCCAGAAATTGCGCGCCGAGGGCCTCTTCGAACACAAAAAGCCCCTCCCCTTCTTGCCCAACTGCATCGGGCTTGTCACGGCGAAAGACAGCGACGCTGAAAAAGACGTGATTCGCAACGCTCAGCTACGCTGGCCCGCCGTGAAGTTCCGCACCACCCATGCGGCCGTGCAGGGCGAGCGTGCCGTCAACGAGGTGTCTCAGGGCATCCGAGAATTGGATGCCGATCCCGAGGTCGATGTCATCATCATCGCCCGTGGTGGTGGCGATTTTCAGAACCTGCTCGTGTTCAGCGATGAATCCTTAGTGCGCACGGCCGCGGCCTGTGTCACGCCGCTTGTCTCGGCGATTGGGCATGAGAACGATCGACCGCTACTTGACGAGGTTGCTGATTTGCGGGCATCCACCCCCACTGATGCGGCAAAACGTGTTGTGCCGGATGTCGCTGAAGAGTTGAGTCGCGTGCAGCAAGCGCGTTCAGGCATGCGACTGCGCATCACCCAGCGCCTCAGTTATGAGGGCGATCGTTTGGAATCGCTGCGCACCCGTCCGGTACTAGCGAACCCGGTGTCGCTTGTCGACGCGCACGCCGACGAGCTTTCGCGGTACGTCTCGCGCAGCAACGAACTGGTAGAGCGCGCGATTGAGAAAGCACACGCCGGGGTCACCGAGCTGACGGGCCAATTGCGAGCCCTCTCCCCTCAACGCACACTGCAGCGCGGCTATGCCATCGCGCAGCTGCCTGATGGCACTGCCGTGCGTTCCACTTCTGATGCCCCCGACGGCACTGAGCTCCTGCTCACCGTTGCCGACGGCAAGATTTCCACCACCGTTACCGGCCAGCCGGCAGACGACTAGAGAACAGTAGAATTACATCGTGGCTACCCCCAACGAAACCCCTGTCAGTGAGCTCAGTTATGAAGAAGCTCGGGATGAGCTCATTGCTGTAGTCAACGAACTCGAACAGGGTTCGGCAACGCTCGAACAATCGCTGGCGTTCTGGGAACGCGGCGAGGCTCTCGCCCAGCGGTGCGAAGAGTGGCTGATTGGCGCCCGCGCCCGGCTTGACGCCGCCCGCAGCGCCGGCACGGCTAGTGACCCTGCTGACGCGAGCACCGACCAGTAATGGCTAAGAGCACCGAACCGCGCATCGTCGCTGAGCTGGGGCGCCCCGAGACGCCAGAAGAGACTTTCGCGCGCAAGGCAGAGAACTCGCGCAAGCACCGCGCCAACCAGACGCTCCTCAACCTGGTTGGCGCCACGGTGGCATCCCTCGTTGTCGTGTTATTTCTTGTGCTCGTTGTTGTTCGCCCCGGCGAAGAAACCCCCGTGGTTGCCGACTACCAGACCATCGCCGCCGATGCTCAAGTCGATTCGAGCGAGCCGCTTCTCGCTCCCTCCTTGCCAGAGTCCTGGTACGCCAACTCGGCGCGACTGGGAACCACTTCGTCGGTGCAGACCTGGTACATCGGACTTGTGACGCCATCCACCGACACCTCGGGTGCGCAGTTCATCGCGCTTGAACAGGGCATCGAAGCGAACCCCACGTGGGTCGGAATCGTGACGGATGGCGCCCTCGCGACCGGCACGATCGTGATCGACGGAATCGAATGGACGATTTACGATCGCCGTTCTGACTCGGACACCGGAAACTATGCGTACGTGCTCTCGGCGGAGCTTGCAGGTAGCACTGTTGTGCTTCACGGAACGGCCGCCGATTCAGAGTTCGAACTACTTGCGGCATCCATCGCCGCCGATGTGGAGACACCATGACGAACCCCACCAAGACACCCGCCCAAGTGTGGAATGAGATGTCGCGCGGCAACGAGCGATTCGTTTCTGGCGCACCGGCGCATCCCCGTCAAGATGTAGATCGCCGCACCGAGCTGGCCAATGCTCAAGCCCCGCACGCCGCGCTGTTCGGCTGCAGTGACTCCCGCCTCGCAGCCGAAATCATTTTCGACAAAGGCCTCGGCGATCTCTTCGTCGTGCGAAACGCCGGCCAAGTCATTTCGAGCTCCGTCGTGGGCTCTCTCGAATATGCGGTGAGCGTGCTCAACGTTCCGCTGATTCTCGTTCTCGGCCACGACGAGTGTGGTGCTGTTGCTGCTGCCATCGAATCCCAGACAGCGGATGCTCCGGCGCTGCCCCCACACATCCAATCGTTGATCTCAAAAATTGTGCCCGCCGTGCGTCGCGTTGCTGGCAGCGAAACGGGCACCGTGGAGATCGACTCGATCAATGCGTATGACGTGGGGCGCATTCATTTGCGTGCCACCATCCTCGAACTCATGAATGCGTCCGAGCTCATCAGCGATGCGGTAGCCGCAGGTACCCTTGCAGTAGTAGGCGCGAACTACCGTTTGCTTGAAGGCCGGGCAGTCCCCGACCTCGTTATCGGCACGGTTTAGCGCCCTCCACCACGTCTCACCCAGTTCGCTCGCAAACAAAGGATTACAACGCTGTGACGAGTTCCACCGAATACCGCATCGAACACGACACCATGGGCGAGGTACGCGTGCCCAAGGATGCCCTCTACGGCGCTCAGACGCAGCGCGCAGTAGAGAACTTCCCCATCTCGGGCACCGGCCTTGAGCCCGCGCAGATCGTCGCTCTCGCCCGCGTCAAGCGTGCCGCCGCAATCGCCAACAGCGAACTCGGCAAGCTCGACCCCGCCATCGCGGATGCCATTGTCGGCGCCGCAGACCAGATCATCGACGGTCAGTTCCACAACCAGTTCCCGGTAGACACCTACCAGACCGGCAGCGGCACCTCCTCGAACATGAACATGAACGAAGTTCTTGCTCGACTCGCGACAGACTCGCTCGGCAGCGCCGTTCACCCCAACGACCACGTCAACGCATCGCAGTCGTCGAACGACGTGTTCCCCACCTCGGTGCACCTTGCCGTGACCGGTGCGCTTATCGGTGACCTCATCCCGTCGCTTGAGCACCTCGCTGCAGCGCTCGACGTGAAGGCAGAACTGTGGAAGGGCGCGGTCAAGGCCGGCCGTACCCACCTCATGGATGCCACTCCCGTCACCCTCGGCCAAGAATTTGCCGGCTACGCCCGCCAGATTCGCCTCGGCATCGCTCGCATCCAGTCGGCAATCCCCCGCGTCGCAGAGGTTCCCCTCGGCGGCACCGCCGTCGGCACCGGCATCAACACCCCACTCGGCTTCCCGCAGCGCGTTATCGAGATCCTCGCCGAGAACTCCGGTCTGCCGATCACCGAGGCTGAAGATCACTTCGAAGCTCAGGGTGCTCGCGACTCCCTCGTCGAGGCATCCGGTGCTCTTCGCGTGATCGCCGTCTCCGTTACCAAGATCTGCAACGACCTCCGCTGGATGGGCTCAGGCCCCAACACCGGTCTCGGCGAATTGCAAATCCCTGACCTCCAGCCCGGCTCCTCGATCATGCCCGGCAAGGTCAACCCCGTCATCCCCGAAGCCGTGCTCATGGTCTGTGCTCGCGTTATCGGAAACGACGCGACGATCGCGTGGGGTGGAGCATCCGGAGCATTCGAACTCAACGTTGCGATCCCCGTCATGGGAACCTCGCTGCTCGAGTCGAGCCGTCTGCTCTCCAACTCGCTGCGCGCCCTCGCCGACAAGACCGTTGACGGTCTCGAAGCGAACCTCGAGCGTGCTCTGGCTCTCGCCGAGTCCTCGCCGTCGATCGTGACCCCGCTCAACAAGATCATCGGTTACGAAGCAGCTTCCAAGATCGCCAAGCACGCTGTTGCACAGTCAATCACCGTGCGTGAAGCCGTGATTGATCTCGGATTCGTCGAGCGTGGCGAAGTCACCCTCGAACAGTTGGATGCCGCCCTCGACGTTCTGTCGATGACGACGCCTGGCTAACTAGCTGAATCAAGTAATGTGAGCGGCGTTCCGTCGAGGCCCTCGACGGAACGCTCTCCGATCACATCATTCAACGTGATCGGAATGAGCACTGAGCCGGTGAGGTCTTCACCGAGCGGGCACGCTTCTGCATTGTCGGGCTTCGAACCATCGCTTGGCGTGGGCAAGCCATACTGAACCGCGATTTGCACGCTCTCGGGCCCCTCAACGACGACAACCCGACGAGGAACACACAGCAGCGGGCCACGCACATGAATCAAGACATCAGCTCGACCAATCGTCGAATCTGTTTCGTCGGGCTCACTGCCGATGTAGCCCGGAATGTTCGTGGTGCCTAGCCGCGAAAACGGTTCGAGGTCGAGCAAATACAGCGGTGCCGCCTCATCATCGTTCACCGGGAGGTAATTCTCGATCGGTACCTCAACGAGGGCGGGATCAGGCGAGGTCGCGGGTTGGAACGTGCGGTACACGAACAGCGGTGCCGGCGAACCCCACGTCTGTTCAAGATCGCTGACGTGCGACGGCCCTTGGGGCTCACGCGAAGAGCTCGAGATAAGAGCGACGATGACCACGAGCAGCGCAAGCCCAAGCGCAATGCCAGCGATGAGTTGACGAGAAGCGTAAGCCGCGCCGCCTGGCTCTGAGGAGTGGGCGTTAGCTACCGACCACGAAAAAAGGCTCCGCCATTGGTTTCGGGGTGCGAGTATCGCCCACACCACGGCAACCCCAAGGGGAATTGCCAAAAACCACCACACCGAGCCCACGAGAAAACCTTACGTTGTCTGAGCGCGCCGCGCTGACACTCACGCGGCGCGCTCAGACTTTGTCAGCCAATCGTTAGGCGATGTCGTTGCCCTCCAGAAGCTCGGTGACGAGAGCGGCGATGGCGGAACGTTCCGATCGCGTGAGGGTGATGTGCCCGAAGAGTGAATGTCCCTTGAGCGTTTCAATCACTGACGCGACTCCATCGTGGCGTCCGACGCGGAGGTTGTCGCGCTGTGCCACATCGTGGGTCAACACGACACGTGAGTTCTGACCGATGCGGCTGAGCACCGTCAACAGAACATTGCGCTCAAGCGACTGCGCCTCATCCACAATCACAAACGCATCGTGAAGCGAACGACCACGGATGTGAGTGAGCGGAAGCA
This sequence comes from Salinibacterium sp. SWN248, assembly GCF_015864575.1. Taxonomy (GTDB): domain Bacteria; phylum Actinomycetota; class Actinomycetes; order Actinomycetales; family Microbacteriaceae; genus Rhodoglobus. The sequence goes on from NZ_JADYWW010000002.1 coordinate 218,434, forward strand.
CCTCGAGCAGTCCCCGATCAAGTACTTCCTCGAGAACGTTTTCCGAGACAACGGAGCCGAGAGTATCGAACACTGCCTGCGCCCAGGGGTTCATCTTCTCGGCCGCATCGCCGGGTAGGTAGCCCAATTCCTGACCGCCGACGGCGTAGAGCGGACGGAACACCATGATCTTGCGGTGCTGCTGTTTCTCCAACACTGCTTCCAAGCCAGCACACAGAGCGAGGGCAGACTTTCCCGTACCGGCACTTCCCCCGAGCGAGACGATGCCCAGTTCAGGATCAAGAAGCATTTCGATCGCTAGTCGCTGTTCGGCGCTACGACCGTGCAGCCCAAAGATTTCGCGATCGCCTCGAACGAGCGACATCGTGCCGCGGGCTGTCACCCGCGCCAAGGCCGAACCTCGTTCGGAGGTGACCACAAGCCCGGTGTTGATGGGCAGATCTCCCACCGCCCGCGTCTGCAAACGCTCCTTGTCATAGAGCTCGGCGACCTGATCGCCGCTGAGTTCAATCTCAGCCTGACCAGTCCAGCCCGAGTCCACCGCGAGCTCAGCGCGGTACTCCTCGGCCGCGAGACCGATGGATGCCGCCTTCACCCGCAGGGGGAGATCTTTCGAGACGACCGTGACATCCAGCCCCTCGTTGGCGAGGTTGAGCGCAACCGCAAGGATTCGCGAATCGTTGTCGCCCAGCTGCAGCCCGGAGGGAAGCACAGACATATTGGAGTGATTGAGCTCGACACGCAGCGTGCCACCGTCATCGCCCACCGAGATGGGAAAGTCGAGGCGCTCATGCTTGACGCGCATCTCGTCGAGACTGCGCAGCGCTTGCCTGGCGAAGTACCCAATCTCGGGGTCGTTGCGCTTGGCTTCGAGTTCGGTGATCACTACAACGGGCAGAACAACATTGTGTTCAGCAAACCGCTTGATCGAGCTCGGATCGGAGAGCAAAACAGACGTATCCAGAACGTAAGTACGTTCGGCTTGTCGTTGGGCCCGCCCTCCCGCCTTCGACGTGGTGATCGTGGTCTTGGGGGTTGCTAGGTCGGCCAACGTGCACTCCATCCCCGAGTGCGAGCACTCGGATCCAGTCTGCGAAGACGGCCAGTACTTTACGAAAACGAACTTACGTGGCCGTCTCGATCAGGCGCCATACCTGATGGATTGAACGCTAAACCCGTCACGCAATCTGGGCGCAGCGACACGCCCTAAGACACCATCGCGTCACATTTCGTTCGCGGTTAGGCACCGAAGCGACGATTGCGCCGCGAGAAATCACGAAGGGCGCGCAAGAAATCGACCTCGCGCAGATCGGGCCCGAGTGCTTCCATGAAGTACAACTCGCTGTGGGCAGATTGCCACAACATGAAGTCACTAATGCGCTGCTCCCCCGAGGTGCGGATAACGAGGTCGGGGTCTGGCTGGCCCTTGGTATAGAGGTGCTCACCAATGAGTTCGGGAGTGAGAAGTTCAGCGAGCGCGTCAAGGCTGTGACCTTCATCGCTGTGGTTGCGCACGATACGGCGCATGGCTTCAGCGATTTCGTGGCGTCCGCCGTAGCCGATGGCGAGGTTCACGTGCAGGCCGGTGTTGTCTGCGGTGCGCTCGTGAGCGCCCTTGAGCTGGGCTTTGAGCTGCTCGGGAAGACCAACATCCGATCCCACATGTTGAACGCGCCAGTCACGGAAGTGCGACAGGTCTTCGGCAAGGTCACCAATGATCGTGAAGAGCTCTTTCAGCTCTTCGGGCGATCGGCTGGTGAGGTTGTCGGTGGAGAGCAGGTAGAGCGTCGCCACTGAAATGTCGAGGTCGTCGCACCACACCAAAAACTCTCGATACTTGGCCGCACCGGCTCGATGGCCGTGCGCTGCCGTCTCGAGATCTTTCAATTTCGCCCAGCGCCTGTTGCCATCAATGATCATGGCTACGTGGCGCGGCAATTGCTGGCCCTCTAGCTGGCGCCGCAGTTTTTTCTGGTAAAGACCGTAAAGAAAACCGCGACCTAATGCAGACTGTCGCTTACTCACGGGACTACGTTAGACCACTGCGGCGCTCAGCAAGTGAATCTAGGTCAGGCGTAAACTGTGAGCATGAACCAAGATGCCGCCGATATCGCTGCTGCAGCGGCCGTTGAACAGGAAGACGCCTCGCGCCTTCCCGAGCTTCCATTCGTCGATGATGTGATGACGAACGACCCGGCAGAGAAGAAGCCGACGTGGCGTGGTTGGATCCACGCAGGCACTTTCCCCGTAGCCATAACGCTGGGCGTCATTCTGCTCGTGATGGCCGATGGCACCGCTGCCAAGGTCAGTTCCGCAGTGTTCGTAGCGTCGTCGCTCATGCTGTTCGGCGTTTCTGCCCTGTACCACCGCTTCAACTGGAGCGAGAAGACGCGGATGATGCTGAAGCGCTTCGATCACTCCAACATCTTCTTGCTGATTGCCGGTTCCTATACCCCGATCACGGTTCTGGCGCTTCCGCCCGAGAAGGCGACCATTTTGCTGTGGATCGTCTGGAGCGGCGCTGCTCTCGGCATCGGCTTCCGCATCTTCTGGGTAGGGGCCCCGCGCTGGCTCTACGTTCCCCTGTATGTGCTGCTCGGTTGGGGCGCGATGATGTTTATCGTCGACTTCTTCCAAGCGAACTGGATCATGATGACCCTCATCTTGGCCGGTGGACTGTTCTACACCGTTGGCGCCGTCATCTACGGTCTCAAGCGACCGAATCCCGTGCCCGGAGTGTTCGGGTTCCACGAGATTTTTCACACGCTGACGCTACTGGCGTTCCTCTGCCACTGGGTCGGCATCTTCCTTGTGGCGACTAATCCGCCCGTTGTGTAGGCGCAGCATCATCAGCATCGCCCGCATCAGCATCGCCGGACTCAGCCGAATCATCAGCCGCACCCTCGGTGAGACCATCAGTCTCGCCGGCGGCAGCAGCCTGCTCGGCCCGGATCGTTTCCTGCGCGAGCGCCCGGTAGCGAACGCGGCGCACGCGACGGTTCATGTCCATGACGATAACCAACGTGGCGACCGCGACGAACAGGATGCCGATGAAGCCGAGCACACCGGGAGTGACCAAGTTGGGGTCGCCCTCGTAGGCCGGGTACAGCGTCGGCTCAGGGCTGGGAGTTGCCGTCCAGAGAATCGCACTGGTTGCGAGCGAAGTGAAAGAAATCAACTGTTGTCCTCTGGAATGTTCACTCCATGATTTCATCATGTGAGTTTGCGAATAACCTTGCAGTAACAAGAATACCGTCGCAAGAAGGAGCCCCGCGTGCCCGAAGCATCCAGTAACCCCACTGGCACCGCTGATAGCGCCGCATCCGGCACGGCGACAGCCACCGATTTGGATGCCCGCTATGGTCGCAGCCCGAAAGCGAAACGCAACAACCGAGTGATCGTGATCGCCGTCGCAGCAGCCTTCGTTACGGTCTTCACTGCCTGGCTGGTGTGGGGCGGCCTGTTGGAATCTCCCGCTCAGTTCGAGGCAAAAGACACCGGCTACGAGCTCATTGATGACACTGCGGTCGAGGTGCGGTGGCAATTCAATGTTGCCGAGAACCAGGATGCTCGCTGTGCAGTGCAGGCCCTCAACTCCACTTTTGCCATCATCGGTTGGAAAGTCGTCGACGTTCCCGGGAGCGATCAGCGCAATCGAGAGTTGAGCACCACCGTTCGCACGACCGAACTAGCAGTGTCAGGCTTGATCTACCGGTGCTGGCTCACCTAGGCTGTAGCAAATCATCTCGAAACCGGTCGTCTTCGGCCGGTTTCTCTTTTGTATAGGGAGAAACACAGTGGCTGCAGAAAACAACGTCACGTGGTTGACCCAGGAGGCGTTCGACCGTCGCACCGCCGAACTGGAACAGCTCACGGGCGAAGCACGGTACGACATCGCCAAGAAGATTGAAGCCGCCCGCGAAGAAGGCGACCTCAAAGAGAACGGTGGCTACCACGCTGCCAAGGAAGAGCAGGGCAAAATTGAGGCCCGCATCCGCGTTCTCACCCAGCTTCTTCGCCATGCCGTAGTCGGCGACGTTCAAGATGACGACGGTGTCGTTGAGCCCGGAATTCTGGTCACGGCCGAGATCATGGGCGAAGAAAGTGTCTTCTTGCTCGGCAGCCGCGAAATCGTTGCCGAAGATAGCGATCTCGATGTTTACAGCGAGAAGAGCCCGCTCGGTCTCGCCATCAACGGGCTCAAGGTCGGGCAATCGAAGAAATACACCGCCCCTAACGGCAAAGAGATTACCGTCAAGATTCTGAAGATCGCGACCTACTCCGGCTAACTATCTAGCCTGACTAGAAGTCGACCTGAGGGTCAAATCCTTCGTCTCTGAGCCGCGCGAGCACTGACTCCGCGTGCTCAGGGCCACGGGTTTCAATGTGCAGTTCGAGCTGAACTTGGCTGAACTGCACTTTGTTGTTGTGCCTGCTGTGCAGCACCTCAACAACGTTGGCGTTCGCTTCGGCGACGAGCGCCGAGATGCGCGCCAATTGACCGGGGCGGTCGGGCAGCGGGATGCGCAAACGCAAATAGCGTTCGGATGCCGAAAGTCCGTGACTGATGATGCGTTCCATCATCATGGGGTCGATGTTGCCACCGCTCAGCAGCACCACGGTGTTGCCGCTTGGCGAGATCTTGCCCGCCAGGATGGCAGCAACTCCGACCGCGCCCGCCGGCTCAACGACCTGCTTGGCGCGCTCTAGAAGAACGAGCACCGCGTAGGCGATCTGGTCGTCAGAGACGGTGATCACTTCATCCACGAGGTCGCGGACCATGCTGAAGTTGAGCACGCCCGGGCGGCTGACAGCGATGCCGTCAGCAATCGTGGGAGTGGTGCGCACTTCAACGATTTCGCCCTTGTCGAGCGAAGGGCGGTAGGCGGACGCGTTGGCTGCCTGCACCCCGATGACGCGCACGTTGCGGCCTTCGAGGCGGGCACGCTGTTTGATCGCACCGGCAACGCCGGAGACGAGTCCGCCGCCGCCGATGGGCACGATGATCGTGTCGACCTGGGGAACCTGATCGAACACTTCAAGAGCGAGAGTGCCTTGACCCGCCACCACATCTTCATGATCGAAGGGATGGATGAGCACGGCACCGGTCTCTTCAGAGAAACGGGCGGCCGCACGCAACGGCTCTTCGACGGTGTGACCGCGCAGTACGACCTCGGCACCGTAATCGCGTGTGGCCTGCAGCTTCGGCAGGGGCACGCCTACGGGCATGAAAATGGTCGACTTGATACCTAGCTCACGGGCGGCGAAAGCGACGCCCTGGGCGTGGTTTCCGGCCGAGGCGGCCACGACTCCGCGCGCCTTCTCCTCCTCGGAGAGCCCCGCAAGACGGTTATAGGCTCCACGCAACTTGAAGGAGCCCGTGCGCTGAAGGTTCTCGCACTTGAGAAAGACGGGTGAGCCCAAGATTTCCGCGAGAAAACGGGAGGTCTGCATGGGGGTGACATCGGCAACTTCTGCGACCCGGACGCGTGCTGCTTCGTACTCAGCGAGCGTGGGGCCGGGCATCCGGTTATTTACCATTACCGAGCACGTCCGTGATCGTGGGGCGACCATTGAGACGCCAATCGCCGCTGGCGATGTATTTGGTCATGACGTTGACGACCGCGACGAGCGGCACAGCAAACAGCGCGCCGGGGATACCGGCCACGAATGAGCCAGCGGCTACCGCGAAGACGACGGCGAGGGGGTGAACCTTCACGGCCGTGCCCATCACGAGCGGCTGGAGAATATGACCTTCAAGTTGTTGCACAAGCAAAACGATTCCCAACATGATCACGGCGGGGAGTGGACCCAAGAAGACGAGGGCGATGAACACCGCGAGCGCCCCTGTAACAAGTGCACCCACGACAGGGATAAACGAACCTAAGAACACGGCGACGGCAATGGGGATGACGAGCGGGAACCCACCGTAAAACAAACCGAGGATCCACGCACCGACGCCGATGCCGATGGCATCCACCGCGGCCACAAAAATTTGCACCTTGACGAACGTGGTGAGGGTGAGCCATCCCGCTACTCCGGCGCCATCGACCGCGTTACGAGCCTTGCGCGGGAAGAGCCGAACCGTCCACGCCCAGATGCCCTTGCCGTCGACCAATACGAAGATGGTTGCGAACAGGCTCAAGAGCGCACCGGTGAGCACGTGACCGGCGGTAGAGCCGACCGAGAGGATGCCCGAGACGAGAGCTTGAGAGTCACGCTGGATGACGTCAAAAATCTCGGTGAGGTAACCATCGAGGTCTTGGTCACTGAGCTGCAGCGGAGAGCTGCGCAGGAATTCACGCAGGTTCTCGTAGGCGGTGGCCGACTGAGTTTGAAGAGCGGGAAGCCCGGAACGGACTTGGCCGACGACGACCACAACGAGGCCGCTGACAACGGCGAAAAATCCGATCAAAACCACAGTGACGGCAAGCCAGCGCGGCCACTTAATGCGCACCAAGAAACCGACAACGGGAACGAGAAGCGCCCCGATAAGAATCGCGATCAGGAACGGAATCACGATGTATTTGAGCGTAATCACCAAATAAATGAGAACTGCGACGAGGCCCAATACGACAAGCATGCGCCAGGAGTAGGCAGCCGCTATCGAAAGCCCGGCGGGAACCTCAGCGGCGTCTGTTGTGCTGGCGCGTGACGAGACCCGACTGTCTGGTTTCTTAGGTCGACCGAATATCACGTGCCTATCTTAGTTGTGCCAGAGTGCGCGCTTGCTGCGCCCCAATTCGATCGCGTGTGGCCGCTACTTCTTCACCTTGGGAGGCAGTGCACTCACGGGTGCGCCCTTGAGCCGCACCGTGACGGCCTCACCGGGCAACGGATGCCGCTCCACCTCATGCTGGATGGCAACGACCGTGTCGTCGAAGAGTCGCACGCGCGTGCGGCGCAGGGAGCCCAGGAAGCTCGACGAGATGACCGTGCCGGCGATTCCGTCGGTGGAGAGGGCGATGTCTTCCGGGCGAACGAGCGCAATGACGGGGCCATCGGGCATGGGGTCGCCGAGAAGGTTGAGGCTACAGCCGTGGAGGGTGACTTGGCCGTCAATCAGCTCGGCGGGCATCCGGTTGCTGAGACCAACAAAGTCGGCGACGAAGGCATTGGCTGGCGTCGCATAGAGCTCTTCTGGCGTGCCGATTTGTTCGATGCGACCGTCGCGCATGACGGCGACGCGGTCGGCGACGGCGAGCGCCTCTTCTTGGTCGTGGGTCACGAAGACGGTCGTGATGCCGAGTTCGGTTTGCAGGCGACGAATCTCTTCGCGCAGCTGCACCCGCACCTTGGCATCGAGGGCACTGAGCGGCTCATCGAGGAGCAGCACTCGGGGGCGCGTGACGAGGGCACGGGCGAGAGCAACACGCTGCTGCTGACCACCCGAGAGCTGGTGGGCGAAGCGGTCTTGGTGCTTCGTGAGACCGACCATGTCCAGGGTCTCGAGGGCGCGTTCGCGGCGACGAGCGGCGGCAACCTTGCGCATCTTGAGGCCAAACTCCACGTTCTCGAGCACCGTCATGTGCGGGAACAGCGAGTAGGCCTGAAAGACCATCCCGATGTCGCGCTTATTCGTGGGAGTGTCTGCGACATCCACGCCATCGATCACGATGCGACCGCTGTCGATGCTCTCAAGCCCGGAGATACTGCGCAGCGCGGTGGTCTTGCCGCAGCCGGAGGGACCGAGCAGCGCGACAAGTTCGCCGGGGGCAACGTCGAGGTCGATGCTGTTGAGCGCGGTGTGGCCCGAGAAAGCCTTCACGACGGCACTGAGCTGAACGGTTGCTCCCGCAGTCGGCGTGTGGGTGGCGGTGGGGCCCGTCATAGTAAACGTGGCGGTCATGATTTTCTCCTAGAGGGCGTTGCTGATCCGAGGCGGCCGATGATCAGCAGCAAGACGAAAGCGAGGGCAAGGGCTGCGAGCGCAAAGATCACAGCAACCCAGGGGTCGGACTGCGAGACCTGAAGCAGCGCGGTTTGCAGGTTGCGACGATTGAGCAGGCTCGCAATGGTGAACTCGCCAAGCACAACCGCAATCGAGATGAAGGATGCCGCGAGCACTCCCCGGCGCAGGTTCGGCAGCAGGATCGTCCACAGCACGGTCAGCCAGCCGGCACCAAGCGTGCTGGCCGCTTCGCTGAGAGTCTTCACGGGGATCGCATCGAGGTTGCCCTGAATGGCGCGGTAGGCATACGGCAGCACCGTGATGCCGTAGGCGAAGGCCAGAGTCCAGGTGGAGCCGCCGAGCACTTGCACGACCACCGAGTACACCGGCGCGAGACCGACGACGAGCACGATGGCGGGCACCGTGATGGGGATGATGCAGATGAATTCGAGGGTGCGCTTGAGGCGCGGGAACTGCATGTGCACGAGCACCATCGTCGGCAGCAGCAACACGAGCACGATGGCGACGGTAACGGCGGCGAGCACGAGCGAGTTCTCGATCGCCTGATACAGACCGCGGTAGGTGCGGGCGCTGTCTTCGCTGAAGAGTCCCGTCCAGTGGCTTGTCGTGTAGTCGCCGGCGAGGCCGTTGCGGAAGGTGAACTCGATCATCGCGATCACGGGGATCAGGAAGATGCCGCCGATGATGCCGAGGATGAGTCGGCGGGCAAGCGTGCTCGGTTCGGCTCCGATGCGCACGGCTTGGTTCGCGGTTTTCGGGCGCCGCTCTGCGGGCGCTGAAGCGGGAGCGGACTCCACGGGGCTCAGCGGCGCGGCCACGTCGGCGCTCACTTTTGCCACCGCGAGGTGCGAGCCTGCAGCACGGAGTACGCCCACATGACGACGACCATGACCACGATCATCCCGAGCGCAAGAGCGCCCGCCATATTTTCGCGGCCGAGCACGGTTTCGCTGACGAGCGCCGCACGGATCTGGAGGGGCACAATTTGCGAGCCCTGGCTGATGAGCGCAGCGGCCGTGGCGAACGACGAGAAGGCGTTGGCAAAGAGCAGCAGTAGCGAGCCGAGGAACGCCGGGGCGAGCACGGGAGCCGCAATGTGGCGCCAGTACGCGAAGCGAGTGCCGCCAAGCGTTGCACTGGCTTCGGCCCACTGCGGGCGCAGCGCGGTGAGGGCGGGCAAGAACGTGATCACCATGAGGGGAACCTGAAAGTAGACGTAGGGAAGGATGAGGCCGGGCACCTGATAGAGCCACACGCCATCCGCAAAAATATCGACGCCGAAGGTGTCACGCAGAATGACCGTGACGAGCCCTTGCACGCCGATCGTCGCGATGAACGCGAAGGCGAGCATCACGCCACCGAACTGGGCGAGCACGCTGGCCGCCGACTCGATGATCGTACGCAGTAGGCCACCAACCTTGGTGCCGAGCATCGCATAGCAAATGAGGGCACCCACAACGGCACCGATCACGGCGGTGACACCCGAGAGCCAGAACGAGCTACCAAAGGTGGCGAGGATGGTCGGGGTAAACAGTCCCGTGATGTTGTCGAACGTCAGCGAACCGTCGTCGGAGAAGAAGCCCGTGACCACCGCAAGGATGGTGGGAAGGGCAAGAAAGATGAGAACGTAGGCCGCAAACGGCGTTAGCCCCGCATAAGCGAGGCGACGACGCCGATTCGACGGCTTGACCAGGGCCACCCGAGGATGGTGCCGAGCGGTGAGCTCGACACCATCCTGTTCGGGCGCTGGCGCGGTGGCTAGCGACACGATGTATTAGCTAAAGGTGCGTGAGGGAATCAGCGTTAGCCGATTGCCGCAGCCCACTTCTCAGCCAGGATCGTTGCGTTTTCTTCAGCCTGCTCGGGGGTCGGGGTGACAAGTTCACCCTCGAGGGCTCCGAGAGCGTCCAGTGCTGCGGTGTCAACGGTTCCGGCATCCTGCAGCGCCTGAATCGTGACGGGGTACGCGCCACCGACGATGAAGAGGTTTTGCGCTTCGGGGCTGTAGAGGAATTCTTGCCAGAGACGAGCAGCAGCCGGGTGCGGGGCATCCTTGCTGACGGCCTGGTTGTAGAAGCTCGTGTACACAGCGCCGGGAAGAGTCGTGACCTTCCAGCCGTCAACCGTTGCTGCGGCAGCGAGGTTGTTGTAGCTCCAGTCGAAGGCAACCTTGGTCTCGCCGGCAGCAATGGTTGCTCCCGTGACGTTGACCGGGATGAAGTTGCCGGCGTCGTTGAGCTCTTCGAAGAACTCGATGCCGGGCGTGAAGTCATCGAGGGTTCCACCACTGTGAACCGTGGCGAGTCCGACAGCAGCGAAAGCCGCTCCGGCCTGCGTGGGGTCACCGTTCAGCGCAACAGCGCCACGGTAGTCAGCCTTGAGCAGGTCATCGAGGCTCGTGGGCTCGGGAACCGAGTTGGAGTCATAACCGATCGACATGCTGCCGGTGTAGTCGTTGACCCAGAGGCCGGTTGCTTCCTTGTTGCCCTCGGGAATTTCATCCCAGTTGGCAACCATGTAGGGAGCAAAGTAGTCGAGGCTGTCGAGCGTGACAGCGGTTCCGAGGTCGAAGACGTCAGGAGCGGTGTCCTGGCCCTTGAGGTTGTCCGCAGCGGCGATTTCTTCGGCGCTAGACACGTCGGGGTCAGCCGAGTTGACGATGATGTCGTACTTCTCTTCAAAGAGAGCCTTGATCTCGCCGTAGTTTGCCCAGTTGTCAGGCAACGCAATGACATTGAGTTCGCCCTCAGCCTGCGCGGCTGCGACAAGAGCGTCCATTCCGCCGAAGTCTTCAACGGTGGTGGCGGTCGATGCATCAACATCGCCAGCAGCTGCCTCAGCGGTGCTGCAACCACTGAGTGAGATCGCCGATGCTGCAACGAGTGCAACAGCGGCGAGGGTGCGCTTAGTGAACAAGACTTCCTCCAACGACCGTCGCAGCCGCCCGCGCTGTAAACGGGCAGAGGGTACCGAAACGATCCGGAGTTGACGGTACGCAGCCGGATGCGTCGGCTCCTGTCATCCCGGTAAACGAACGATGAACGACACAAACACAATTGCTCTTTAGCTCAGAAGCGGAGACGCACGGATGTCGTCACCGCTCGGTAGAGTCGAGCCGTGGCCGATTCCCTCTCTGCAGCGCAAGCGCGCCGAGTGCTGCTCGCCGCTCAAGGCTTTGGGCGCGGCACCGCGAGTGCCGCCAGCCCGGCGGGAACGCGCCAGCTTAACCTACTGTTCGACCGCATCCGGCTGCTGCAACTCGACTCGGTGAATGTGTTCGAGCGCAGTCACTACCAGCCGGTGTTCGCCCGTCTGGGCCACTACGACAAGGCCGCTCTTGATGCGCTGACGTTCCGCACGCCAACCGCGCGCACGCCCGGTCGTTACGTCGAATATTGGGCGCACGAAGCCGCGCTCATTCCGCTCGAGTCGTGGCCGCTGTGGCGCTGGAAGATGGACTCGCTGCGCGAACGCGATGCGGTGCGCTACGAATGGGTGCGTGACAACCAGCCCATGCTGCAGTGGCTGCGCGAAGAACTCGCCACCACCGGCCCCGTCACCGCGCGCGAGATCGAGCATGACGCCAACCGACGCACCGGGCCGTGGTGGGGATGGTCTGACGTAAAGCAAGGCCTCGAAATGCTGTTCCGCTGGGGCGAAGTCGTCAGCGCGGGCCGCACCCGCTTCGAACGCACCTACGCGCTGACCGAGCACCTCATTCCGGTCGAGCTGCGCGAGCGGGAAGTGTCCCGCGCCGACGCGCATCGGGCTCTGATTGCTGAGTCAGCACGGGCGCTGGGTATCGGCACGGCATCCGACCTCGCCGACTACTTTCGGCTCAAAGGCGCTGACGTTCGCCCGGCTATTGCCGAACTAGCGGATGCCGGCGAGCTTGTTCCCGTGACCGTGCGCGGCTGGGAGCAGCCCGCCTGGTTGCATCGGGATGCCCGCCTCCCCCGCCGCATCGAACACGTCGCCCTGCTCTCGCCCTTCGACCCCGTGGTCTGGGATCGCAAACGCGCCGAGCGCATGTTCGGCTTCCACTACCGCATCGAGATTTACACGCCAGAACCGAAACGTCAGTTCGGCTACTACTCGCTGCCCGTACTCGTGGATGACGCTCTCGTCGGCCGCATCGATCTCAAGACGGACCGCCAAGGGGGTGTGCTGCGCGTGCAATCCGCGTGGCACGAAGCCGGGCTTGACGCCCTCCCCGGCGGCACCGGAGCTCTCGCCGAACGCATCGTGCCGACCCTGCGCGAAATTGCGCACTGGCAAGGCATGGGCGAGATCGCCGTGACCGGCCGCGGAAACCTCTCCCCCGCCATCGAGGCAGAGTTGCAGCGCTAGCCAGCACCATCTGAACGCCGCGACTGCGGCAGCCAGAATCAGCTCCGTCGGCTAGAAGCCTCCGCCGATCTTGCCGAGACGCGCAACGCGGTCAGCGAGCGGCGGATGCGTGCTGAAGAGACGATCCATGATGCCCGGCTTCGTCGGATCCGAAATCCACATGTGGGCCATCGTCGAGTTTTGCTTCTGCATCGGACGGCTGTAATCCGACAGCTTCTGCAAAGCGCTAGCCAGAGCATCCGGGTGACGCGTCGTCAACGCACCCGTGGCATCCGCAAGATATTCACGCTGACGCGATATCGACGCCTGCACTGCCGCCGCGACAAGCGGCGAAATGAGGAGAGCGGCCAGTCCAACGATAATCATCACGGGGTTCGAGTTGTTGTTATTGCCGCGACCGCCAAACAGAGTGAAGCGCAACGCAATGTCCGAAATAAAACCGACAGCAACGACGAGACCGAACACGATCATCGATACCCGGATGTCATAGTTCTGCACGTGACCCATCTCATGGGCCATCACACCCTCGAGCTCCGAATCGTCAAGCAGATCCAGGAGCCCCGTTGTCGCAGCAACAGCAGCATGTTCCGGGTCACGCCCGGTCGCAAAAGCGTTTGGCGCCGGATCGTTGACGATGTACACCTTCGGCATCGGCGTGCCTGTTGTGATCGACAGGTTCTCGACAATGCGGTACAACCGCGGATTGTCAGATTTTTGAATCTCGACAGCGCCGCTCATTGCCAACGCCTGCTTCGACGCCGCGTAGTACTGAATCAGCGTGAACGCACCGGCACCAATGATCGTGCCGATCGTGATTGTCATCGGGTCGCCACCCATCAGGAAGCTCAGCGCAAAGCCGAGAAACCCAATGAGGATAACGAACAGGACGATGATCAGAACGGTGTTGCGCTTGTTTTTCGCTATGGCGCGATACATCTAGAACATCCTGGTCACGCGGTTAGAAAGACGAAGACTTAGAACTGCACGCGCGGCGGCTCTGCGATGGATGCGGCATCCGCAACCTCGAAGAACTCACGCTCGTGGAAACCAAGATTGCGCGCGAACAACGTGTTCGGGAAGATCTTGATCTTGGTGTTGAGCTCGCGCACACCACCGTTGTAGAAACGACGGCTGGCCTGAATCTTGTCTTCAGTGTCAACAAGTTCACCCTGAAGCTGAAGGTAGTTCTGGCTGGCCTGCAGCTGCGGGTACGCCTCAGCGACAGCAAAGATGCTCTTAAGGGCAGACTGCATGTGGTTCTCGGCAGCAGCCGCATCGACGGGACCCTGAGCGTTCAACGACTCGGCGCGGGCCTTCGTGACGGCCTCAAAGACGCCCTTCTCGTGCGCGGCATAGCCCTTGACCGTCTCGATGAGGTTCGGCAGCAGGTCAGCACGACGCTTGAGTTGCACCGTGATATCGCTCCACGCCTCGTCAACGCGCACGTTGAGCGTGACCAGCGAGTTATACGTCGACCACAGGTAGATGCCGACGATGACTGCGAGCAGGACGATTACGCCGATTACGATCAGGAATTCCATGCCTCAACTATAGAACGTGCTCCTGTGCCTCCACCGAGAAACTGGGCCACTTGCGACCCCCAATAAAGGGCCGACACACCGCTCTACTCCGGCTATGTGAACATCTTAGTTCCCGTGATCGTGGAGGTGACGAACGTGCCAATCACCGGCGCTGTCAGCAGGGCGAGGCCCGCGCGGCGCTTCCAGAGCTGGAACGTGGTGTGCGGCAGAAAGCCGTTCGCTGCCCGACGGCCAGCGGCCTGCTTATCGGCGACTACCGGCATCCATTCTTCTTCGTATTCGGCGAAGGTGGCGCTGAGTTCTCGATCGCTCGAAATCTTCTCGGCTAAGAGCAATCCACCTGCGATCGCCAACGACGCTCCCTGCCCGGCAAGCAACGAAACCGCTTGGCACGCATCGCCCGCGAAGACAACGCGGCCACGACTCCACACGGGCAGTTCGATCTGGGCAACCTGGTCGTAGTAAATCTTGTCGGGCTCCGGGCACTTCTCGAGCGCCTCAGCAACGTCATCGCCCATGCCCGCGTAGGCAGAGTGAATAGCCGCACGCGTATCGGCAGGAAGCACCGTGTCGTTGACGCGGTGGGCAGCGAAAAGCGCCACCCTGCCATCGCGCAATCCATACAAACCGACCATGCGATCCAACTCATCTGTTGAGATCAGCGCATCGCCGAGCTTGGCGTGAAGGCGTGGAGAGTCGAACGTGTAAGCGCAGGTGTGCATGCCCAGCTGGCGATCGAACGCCGCCGAATCACCAAAGAGATCATGCCGAACAGCCGAATGGATGCCATCCGCTGCCACCACAATGTCTCCCGAAATGCGCGAGCCATCGGCGAGCACCGCGGTGACGTAATCGGTGCGGTCTTCGACCGAGACAACAGCGCTGCCAAGCTGCAGTTCAACGCTCTCGGGGAGAACGTCGAAAAGAGTCTGTTCGAGGTCTTGGCGCATCAGGCTCATCAACTTGCCGCCCTCATTGGCCGCCACAAGCTCATAATCAATTGCTTGACTGCGACCGTTGGGGCGCACAAAACGGGCCTCGCTAATCGGGTACCGCAGCTCGCGCAAACGATCCAGAATGCCCATCTTCTCGGCGGCGTCGTAGCCGGGCCCAAAGAAGTCGATCATGTAGCCCTGCGTGCGGCGCTCGGGAGCAGCCTCCAGGAGCACAACCTCCCACCCGCGTTCAGCCAGCTGACCGGCGACCGTGAGTCCAGCGATTCCTGCTCCACACACAATGGCTTTGATAATCGCGCCCTTTCTCGTACTGCTCGACTCGCGCCTGCCGGCCCAAACCGCTACCGCCCCAACACTTGACGCAGATAGTCGTTCGCGAACACGCGACCGGGATCAAGCCGATCGCGAATGCTCAAGAACTCATTGAAACCCGGATACGCCGCCGCAAGCGATTCGGCTTGCCGGTTATGCAATTTTCCCCAGTGAGGTCGCCCATCGTGGGCCATCATGATCGCCTCAACCTCCCGAAAATACTCGGCCGGGTCTTCGCGCCAATACCGGTGCACCGCGACATAGCCGGTGGCCCGCCCCGACGCGGTCGACAGCAGCAATGAGTCCGCAGCAGCCGAGCGCACCTCGATGGGGAATGAAACTTTCCACTTTCGGTCAGCGATCAGCTTCTGGATGGCGCGCACGGCATCCGGCACCGCCTCGATGGGCAGGGCATATTCCATTTCGCGAAAACGGACTGTGCGATCGGTGACGAAGACGGTGCTCGAGACGTCGGTGAACTCGCGATTGCCCGAGAGCTTCACGGCGAGACGATTGATGGGCGGGATGATCGCGGGCACGGTTTTGCCCGCCGCGCAGATCGCGCGAAAGACCCCATTGGCCATGAACTCGTCATCGACCCAGCGGGAGAACTTCGCGAGCGGATGCCGCGGCGCATCGCCCGGTAAGCGCGTGTTGCTCTTGGTGAGGGCCGTCTCGGTGTGCGGCCACACGTAGAACTCAAAGTGGTCAGTTTCGGCGCTGCGCTGCAGCCACTCAGCGAGGACGGTGGCAGCGGGTTCAGGGCGCTCCACCGCGTGCAGCAGGAAGGTCGGCACACACTCGATCGTGACGTCGACGAGGATGCCGAGGGCGCCGAGGCCGAGGGCCGCGGCCGGGAGCAGTTCTGGGTTTTCGGTCGCGTTGATGCGCAGCACTTCGCCCGCGGCGGTCACGAGCGTGACGCCGCGCACGTAAGTGGCGATGCCGCCGAACTTCGCCCCCGTGCCGTGGGTGCCGGTGGAAATCGCGCCGGCAATCGTCTGGCGGTCGATGTCGCCCATGTTGGCGAGGGCGAGCCCGAGCGGTTCGAGCAGAGCCGGAAGCTCGAAGAGATAGGTGCCGGCACCGAGCGTGACGTGGGTGGGCTGCGTGCCGTCGGCACCCCCGACCGCGATCACGCCCGCGAGCGCGCCCACGTCGAGGTGCAGTCCGTCGGTTGCGGCAATCGAGGTGAAGCTGTGACCGGCACCCCAGGCCTTGACCGTCACGCCGGAGTCGCGCGCGAAGTTCACCGCCGCGATGACCTCGTCAACGCTCTCCGGACGCGCCACAAATTCGGGATGCGAATGCTCAGAACGGCCCCAATTGCGCCACACGGAACCGGGACTCAAGGATGCCGGAGTCGGGCTCGACGCGCGGCGCTCGGCTGGCGGCATCCACTCGGGAGTCGTCACAGGAAGGCTTTGCCTTCGCCGCGGTAGGTCGGAATCGTGTCGACGATGCGACCATCGGCCACGACCGCGAATTCGTTGAGATGCTCAGACAGCTCGCCGGCCTTGGTATGACGGAACCACACGCGGTCGCCCACCTCGAGGTGTTCGGCAGCGGCGCCCGTGAGGGGTGACTGCACTTCGCCAGCGCCCTCCCGCGGCACATACTTGAGGCCTTCGGGCCACGTGGGCTGGGGCATCCGGTCGACGCCCGCTTCGCCCGAGGCGATCCAACCGCCCCCGTGCACCGTGGCGATATCAAGGGAGTATTTGCGGTCGATGGCGAGCGCGAATGCTGCCGCCGGGGCCGGGGTGAAATGGCTGTAGTTGTCGAACAGGTGCGGACCGAACAGGCCGCTGCCCGCCGCGATCTCGGTGACCGACGTATCTTCGGCAGTGGATTCGAGCGAGCCCGTTCCCCCACCGTTCACGAACTCGAGCTCGGCAATTTCGCTCACCGACGCCACGATCTCGCCACGACGTTCACGAAGTTCTTTCGCGGATGCCGCCTGCATGACATCGAGGAGGCGACCGTAGGCAGCCTTGTGCGGCGGGCGGTTGCCGACGCCCGCGATCTGGGCTTCGTACGCCATGATCCCGACGAGAGTGAAGCCGTCACGGTCGACCACGGTGCTGGCGAGGGTGCGCGCTTGCGCCGCCGAGCGCACGGGCGAGCGATGCGCTCCCACGTGACCGAGCAGCGGTGACTGGAACGAGGCATCCACGTCGATGCAGACTCGGATGGTTTCGCGATGTTGGGGCGAGAGCACCGAGTCGACGAAGTCGAGGTGCTCGACCGAGTCGATCATGAGCGTCACGCGTTCGGCGAGCGCCGGGCTCGTGCCGAGGGCGGCGATGGCCGCGCGATCGACCGAGGGGTAGCCGACGACGACATCATCGACGGTCTCGGCTAGCCAGAGTGCTTCGGTGAGGGTGTAGGCCAGAACGCCCCGGAATTCGTCGAGCTCAAGCACGGCATCCATCACCGCACGAACTCGAATCGACTTGCTCGCCACCCGAATCGGCACCCCGGATGCCCGGCGAACCATATCGGCAGCGTTGTGTGACAGCGCCTCGAGCGACAGCACCCCATACGGAGCATCGAGCGAGAGCGTCGCGTCGGAGAGCGACTGCCAATAGTCCTCGGGCGTGCGCCAGGGCGTTGCGGGGGTGCTGAGCAGCTTCACGGATTCCTTTGGGCCACGGCGGCGAGTATCACGGCACAGCGCGACCGGGTGGGCAGCGGCGCCGTGGTGGATCAACTTTCCCAGAACCGGGCGCGCAGCACAACGGGCCGCGCTGGGTTACGGCTGTCGCGTCGCGCGTGCGCGCGGACCACGGCGCGGCCCGTCGATGGCCGCTTGACCGTCGCGCGCCAGTGGCGTTGAGTGGAGCCATGACTTTCGTAAACGTAGGCACCCTCGGAGTGAAGCCCGGCCACCGCGATGAGGTTGTCGCCATTCTCACGCGGCGCAGCACCGATCTGGATAGCGCCGGATGCCTCTGCTACGAGGTTGGCGTGAGCGACGAGCATCCCGACACCGTGTTCGTTTCCGAGCTGTGGGAATCCGCCGAAGCCCATGCCCTCTCGCTGCAACTAGCGAGCGTGCAGGCCGCGATCAAGGAGGCGATGCCGCTGCTGAGTGGCGAGACGGGCGGCAACCGCTTCGAGGTCGTCGGATCACCGCTGCGCGACTAGGAATTGCGGTTCGCGCGACTACGTTTTCCGGCGTTCCACCAGAACACCCAGGCGATGAGCCCAAAATAGGGAATCGCGAGCAGCACGAAGGCCCACAGGAGCAGAAAGAACATCGACAGGGTCGTCTCGCGGGCGGTGACGATAATTGCCCAGACGCTCGCAGCGTAGGGCAGGATCAGCGTCGCGACGATGACGAGGTGCCACACATTGAAGTTGTCGATCATCGTGACCCCATCACCATAAATTGAGAATCTATCTGCTTGAGGTTACGCGATTCGGCGCTCGGGAAATACCCACCGCACGAGACCGAAGCCGATCGCTGCACCGAGCAGCTGGGCCGCGATGAAACCGGGGGCCGAGCCCGGGGCGATTCCCGCAAATGTGTCGCTGAACATCCGACCGATGGTGATGGCCGGGTTGGCGAAGCTCGTGGAGCTCGTGAAGAAATAGGCGCCGCCGATATAGGTGCCAACGGCGATCGGGGCGAGGTTTGCACGCCCCGTGCGCACAAGAGCGAAGATCACGACGATGAGTCCGGCGGTGGCGACGACCTCGCTGAGAAAGTGGCCGGGGGTGAGGCGCACAGTGGTGCTGAACGTGACCGCGGCCTGCGCAAACATGAGGTTGGCGAGGATCGCGCCGGCGATGCACCCGATGATTTGAGTGGGAATGTAGAACGCTGTGTCGCGCCACGACCGCAGCCCGCTCAGCGAGTCGACGATGGAGACGACGGGGTTGAAGTGCGCACCGCTGACTGTCATGAAGACGAGGATGAGCACGCCAAGGCCGAAGGCGGTCGCGAGAGCATTCTCGAGAAGTTGCAGCCCCGTGTCGCCCGGCGAGAGCTGTTGGGCAGCGATGCCCGACCCGATGACGACGGCAGCGAGCCCTGCACTTCCGACAAATTCTGCGGTCAGGCGGCGGGCAAGAGCGAAGGTGCGAGGCGCGGTCATTCGGCGATCATACCGAAACATTGATAACTGTCTATGAATCGCGCGTCCTCGCTTAGACTGACTGTCATGCCTGCGACCGAGTCACCTGCTTCCGCCCCCGAAAGCGAACGCGCGGTAGCCGAACGTATCGCCCAGAGCATGCGCGCGATCGCCGACCCCACCCGGGTGCAGATCTTGCGTCTCATCATGGATGCCGCCGATGGCCGCCGCGGAGTCACCGACCTTGCCGCCCGCCTCGGCCTCACCCAGCCCACCGTGAGCCACCACGTGCGCATCATGGCAACCGACGGCATCCTGCAGAGCACTCAAGAGGGGCGCCAGGTCTGGTACTCACTCGTGCCGTCGCGCCTTGCCGATGTGTTTGATTTTGTGCAGCACTCCCCCTCCGACGCCAGCCCCACTCAGGTGGACCCCGCGATCCTCGCGCGCATCACCGATGACCTCGCGCTGCGCTTCACCGGAGTCTTCTCCCGTGAGACCGTGGCCGAGTACGTCGCGAGCAGCTACGAGCTTCTGCGCCAGGGCGCTCCGCGCGATCGCCACTTGTCGTCTCATACATCGCGCTTCGCTGCCGACCGCTTGGGCTCACTGGCCGAGGCGGATGCCGCATCGAGTTCACTCACCACCCTGAACGGTCGCACCATTTCCACGCCCATTGATGTGCTCTTCGTCTGCGTGCAGAATGCTGGACGATCCCAACTGGCTGCCGCCATCCTCCGCTCCCTCGCCGGAGATCGAGTTCGCGTGCTGACCGCCGGCTCACAACCGACCGAGTCGATCAACCCGAAGATCGTGGCCGCCCTCGACGAAATCGGCGTCTCGGTCGACGGCGAGTATCCCAAACCCCTCACCGATGAGGTTGTGCGCGGGGCGGATATCGTGATCACGATGGGCTGCGGTGACGCCTGCCCCATCTATCCCGGCCGCCGCTACCTCGATTGGGAACTGCCCGACCCCGCCGATATGGCGATGGATGGCGTTCGAGCCGTGCGGGACGACGTCGACGCCCGAGTGCGCGAACTGCTTCGCTCACTTCCACCGGTAAACGCTGAGTGAACTATCGCGTTCCCGCGTCCGCACCGCTCGCACAAAGCATAGATATTCATCTATGCTTTGCTTATGACTACCGACACTGCCCCTGCCACTAAGCCCGTCGTTCTGTTCGTCTGCATCCACAATGCAGGCCGTTCCCAGATGGCCGCCGGCTACATGACGGCGCTCTCGAACGGTGCCGTCGAGGTTCGCTCGGGCGGCTCGGAGCCCGGCAACGAAATCAATCCCACCGCCATCGCCGCGATGGCTGAAGAGGGCATCGACATCTCGCAGGCGGTCCCCCAGCTCATGACGACCGACCAGGTGCAGGCCTCGGATGTCGTCATCACGATGGGCTGCGGCGACGTCTGCCCCATCTTCCCCGGCAAGCGCTACGAAGACTGGGAGCTCGTCGACCCTCGCGGCAAGGGCATTGAAGAGGTTCGCCCTATCCGCGATGACATCAAGGCGCGCATCCAGACGCTACTCGCGGAGATCCTTCCCGCCTGAGCACCCCGTTAATCGACTGAAGGCGGCCGCATTGCGACCGCCTTCAGTTCGTTAACAACACAGTGCCCCGACAGGGACTCGAACCCTGACTGTGATGATTTTAAGTCATCTGCCTCTGCCAATTGGGCTATCGGGGCACGCCCCACGCTTTCGCGTGGAGCATGCAGTCACGCTATTTGGGGCGTGAAGCGAATTCTTCGAATGCGCGGCGCGGTTCTACGCGTGCCTCGAGCGAAATGGTGTCGCGACCCCAGAAGAAGTTCGTGATCCAGTTGCTGAAGACGCGAGCCTTGCGCTCGAACATTGGCATCGCCATGCCGTGGTAGCCACGGTGCATGAACCACGCCGGGAAACCCTTGACCGCGATCTTGCCCGACTGGAAAACGCCGTGGTAAAGACCGAGACCGGCAACGGCACCCTGGTTCTTGTGGAAGTAGTCCTTGGTCTCTTCGCCGCGAAGCGAAGCCACAATGTTCTTGGCCATGAGCTTGGCCTGGCGAACAGCGTGCTGAGCGTTCGGAACGCAGAAGCCGCCAACGCCACCACCGGTGAGGTCAGGAACAGCACACACGTCGCCGGCACCCCAGGCACCCTCGACAACACCGTCATCGTTGATGACACGGAGGTCTGCCTGTACGCGGATGCGTCCACGCTCTTCAATGGGAAGGTCAGTGCTGCGCACGACCGGGTTGGCCATAACGCCAGCGGTCCACACGATGGTGTCTGACTCGAAGCTTTCACCGGTCGACAACTCAACCACGCCATCCACAGCTGACTTCAGCTGGGTGTCGAGGTGGATTTGTGCGCCACGGTCGGCGAGGTTCTTGATAACCCACTTGCTCGTCTCGAGCGAGACCTCGGGCATGATGCGGCCCATGGCTTCGATGAGGTGGAAGTGAGTGTCTTCGAAGTTAAGGCTCGGGTAGAGCGGCAGCAGTGACGAGGCAAGGCTGCGCATTTCGCCGAAGGCTTCGATACCGGCGAAGCCGCCACCGACAACGACGAACGTCAGCAGACGGTCGCGCTCGGGGCCTGCAGGCAGGTTGGATGCCTTGTCAAAGTTGGTGAGAAGACGGTCACGAACGGCAACAGCCTCTTCGATCGTCTTCATGCCGATGGCTTCGTCAGCAACGCCCGGGATCGGGAAGGTGCGTGAAACGGCGCCAGCGGTAACGACAACGAGGTCGTAGTCGATCTCCCACGAGTCACCCACTTCAGGCTGAATCGTTGCAGTCTTCGCCTCGTGGTTGATTCCGGTGACCTTCGCCGTGACGACCTTGGTGGTCTTCAGGTGGCGACGGTGCGGAACAACCGCGTGGCGAGGCTCAATGGAGCCTGCTGCAACCTCAGGCAAGAAAGGCTGGTACGTCATGTAGGGAAGAGGGTCCACCATGGTGACCTCAGCTTCGCCGCGACGCAGCCACTTTTCGAGCTTACGAGCAGTGTAAAAACCGGCGTAACCGCCGCCGACAATCAAGATTTTTGGCACGAGTTAGAGTCTCCTAAAAGGGAAGTTCGCCACCAAACTTACTCTGTCTCGCGCAGACTCCTAAACCGACGCCAAGCTAAGACGCCCGAACCGGCCAAAATCATCAAGAAAATCGCATAAATTGCAAGTGGTACGCCCACATTGCGAAGCATGCTCACGGTAGGGAGCACAGTTCCAAGCGGACTGACCGGCCCCGCGACATCCGGAGCCACCTCAGGAATCGGCGTAGCCGTCGGGCTAAAGCTCGGCACCGGAATCGGCGTTGACGCCGCGCGACGGTAGATCGTGATCCACTCCGCGAGACTGCCCATCGGGTTCTCGTCGACGAGCGGAACGTTTGCTGTCACCGCTTCTTCTGCATCGATCAGTCCGAAACCGTAAATCGCGTCTGCGCCGGGAGCACCCGTGTCATGTGCCGTCGACACAATGCGATTAATGACGTTGTTCGCATCCAGTTCAGGATGCGCGGCACGCACGAGCGCAACGACACCGGCCACAATCGGGGTTGCCCCGCTGGTGCCGTTCCACAAAACGTGCGAACCGCCGGGAGCGACGCCGACCAGGTCTTCGCTTGGCGCGGCCACACCAATCGTGATGCCCTGAGTGGAGGCGTTGAAACTCGCGACGCCGTTGACATCGACACCCGCAACGGTCAGAACGCCGGGCATCGTCGCGGGCGCCCCCACCGAGGCGGTTCCGCTGCCACGGTTGCCCGCCGCCGCCACGACTACAACGTCATTGTCCATTGCGTACAAGAACGCGCTGTCCCAGCTGAGCGGCCAGTCGAGAGTCTCGCGGGTCAGCGACAGGTTGATGACATCAGCGCCCTGATCGACCGCATAGCGAACTGCCTGAGCGATCTGGTCATCCGAACTGATCGGACCACCCGTGAAGCCGATAGAGATCGCCAAAATGTTAGCTGCGGGAGCCGCACCAATCACGCCAGCGCCCGTGCCGGTGCCACGGCCAGCAGCGAGCGACGCCACGAGTGTGCCGTGGGCCGGGTTGTCGTCGCCTACCGGCGTTTGACCATCAGGGGAACCCTGGCCCGAGAAATCTGTTCCCCCCGTGACAGCACCGACGAGCTCTTTCACCGAGCCGTCAACACCAGTGTCGATCACCGCGATCGTGACGCCGGCGCCCTTGGTGGTTTTCCACGCGGCTTCAATGCCGTACTCCTGAAGCCAATATTCCTGGTCGCGCACCGCATCCGCGTGGGCAGGAGTCGCCACCAATAGCGAAGCGAGGCTCGCCATCAGTATCGCGCCAGCAGCCCACCGCTTCACTGCCGTGTCTCCCCCGCCGCCTTCGCTGAGGCGTTTGTCGTCGCGGAGGTGCCATCGCTGGCCACCTCTGAATAGTCGGGGCACTGGCACACGGTCGGGCTCCACGAGGCGCGCTCAAGAGCAATGTCGCCGATCGGGTTGACGCCAGGGCCTGCTGCCAGTGAATGCCCGACGAGAGCGTGCAAGCACTTCACTCGTGTGGGCATGCCGCCAGCAGAAACGCCGGCCAGCTCGGGAACGACCTCGATGCCATCCCGGTCGGCAATGTAGGCCTCGTGGGCAGCCTGATACTGCGCAGCGATCTCACCCTCAAGCATTGCTGCAAGTTCAGGCATCTGGCCCTCAGCTTCAAGCGTCGACACGGATGCCGTGGCCGCCGGGTGGCACAGGTAATAGATCGTGGGGAACGGTGTTCCATCGCTCAGGCGCGGTTTCGTTGACACGACAGTGGGAGCTCCACACACGCAGCGCGAGGCAATGCCGATCACGTCGCGAGCGGGGCGGCCGAGTTGAAGCGACACAATGCGCACATCTTCATCGCTGACGGCGTCAAACGGTGGGGTGGTCATTGCTTGGGTCCTTCAATCACGGGGGCGGTCAGCTCGTCGGGCGCGTCTTCAGTGAGACCAGCAGTGTAAATGGACGATACGAGAGTTTGCACCCAATCAATCTGGGTGGTTTGGATGGTCGCGCTCACCGGAACACCATCATTGGTGGTGACATCGGCCGCTTCACCGGTCACCAGGTAGCTCACTTCGCCTGGGTACACGTAGTACAGCCGGTCGCGGGCTTGGGACTCGATGTAGGCGCGGTCATCCCAGCGGGCAACGTTTTCGGTAAGGCTGTCGACAGACTCTTGAGCCTCTTCTACTTCAGACTGCAGTTGCGCAATGGTCTGCTGTTGCTCGATCAGAATGCGCAAGTTGGGCGCAAGAACGATGACGGCGAGTATGAGCAAACCAAGCATGAGCACGGTGAAGCCCGAGAAGCGGATCGTGCGCAACCAGTGTTCGGGCGCGCTCTCCTCGGGCAGCGACACCGCTACCTTTTTTGCTCGTACTCGCCTAGCCATGCGTTCGATGCTAGACGACGCTGATGGGCGCTAGCCGTTGAACCGCGGGAAGGCGGTGCGACCAGCGTAAACAGCGGCATCGCCGAGCTCTTCTTCGATGCGCAGCAGCTGGTTGTACTTTGCTACGCGCTCGGAGCGAGCCGGTGCGCCGGTCTTGATCTGACCGGTGTTGAGCGCTACCGCGAGGTCAGCGATCGTGGTGTCTTCGGTCTCGCCTGAACGGTGCGAGATAACCGCCGTGTAGCCGGCACGCTGAGCCATTGCGACAGCGTCGAGGGTCTCGGTGAGCGAACCAATCTGGTTCACCTTGACGAGGATCGAGTTTGCCGTGGCGAGCTCGATGCCCTTGGCGAGACGCTTCGGGTTGGTGACGAACAGGTCGTCTCCGACGATCTGAGTCTTCGAACCGATTTCGGCGTTGAGCTGAGCCCAACCTTCCCAGTCGTCTTCGTCCAGCGGGTCTTCGATCGATACGAGGGGGTACGCGGCAACGAGCTCGGCGTAGTACGCGCTCATGTCGCCAGCCGACTTCGAGGCGCCCTCGAACGTGTACGAACCGTCCTTGTAGAACTCGGTTGCAGCAACGTCGAGGCCAACAGCGATGTCCTTGCCCGGCGTGAAGCCAGCCTTCTCGATTGCTTCCATGAGCAGGTCGAGTGCAGCGCGGTTGCTGGAGAGGTCGGGGGCAAAGCCACCCTCGTCGCCGAGGCCGGTGCTGAGGCCCTTGCTCTTGAGCAGTCCCTTGAGCACGTGGTACGTCTCAACGCCCCAGCGAAGGCCTTCACTGAAGGTGTCTGCACCGTGCGGGAGGATCATGAACTCTTGGATGTCGACATTGCTGTCGGCGTGCGAGCCACCGTTAATGACGTTCATCATCGGCACGGGAAGCACGTGAGCGTTGGGGCCACCGAGGTAGCGGAAGAGGGGCAGGTCTGCCGAGTCAGCAGCAGCCTTCGCTACGGCGAGGGACACACCGAGGATCGAGTTAGCGCCGAGGTTCTTCTTGTTCTCGGAACCGTCGACGGCGATGAGCTCAGCGTCAATGAGGCGCTGGTCGGAGGCGTCGAGGCCTTCGATTGCGGGGCCGAGGTCATCGATAACCGCGTCAACGGCCTTCTGAACGCCCTTGCCGAGGTAACGGTCCTTGTCGCCATCGCGAAGCTCGTAAGCCTCGAATGCGCCAGTGGATGCTCCCGAAGGAACTGCGGCGCGGGAAACTACGCCGTCGTCGAGCAAAACCTCAACCTCGACCGTGGGGTTACCACGGGAATCAAGAATTTCGCGGGCGCCAACTGCTTCGATCAAAGCCACAGGGGGTCTCCTTAAAGAAAGTTTGTTTGGACTGGAAGTGGTGGATGTCCGTGTGAAAGCCTACTCCGCGCCAGCGACGGGCGCTGACTCGTTACGGCTAACAGTCGGTGACGGGGCTGGCGAGCGAAACTGCCCGGTGACCACCAGGACGATCACGAGAAGGATCGGGACGAGCCATCCGGTCCACCCCAAAATGCTGGCCTGAAGGGGGTCGAAAGACTCGCCAACCATGATGAAAATGATCGAAAAACCAGCTGCTGCGTTGAAGGCACCGTGAGCCAAGGCGGCAGGCCACACCGATGCCGAACGGATGCGCAGCCACGCGAACACACCGCCAACGACGATCGTCATGCCGACCATGGCGGTGAGGGCGAGCCAGCCGGGAGCACCAGGGTAGTTGTAGCCGAGCAGGATGAGCGGGGCGTGCCACAGGCCCCAGATCACTCCCGAGATGAGGATGGCCGGAATGATGCCGAGGGGCAGCAGCTTGGGCAACAGCCAGCCGCGCCAGCCGAGCTCTTCACCGAACGCAGGAATCGTATTGATGACCGCACCGATCAACACGTTCACGAACTGCAGCGCGACCAACAGGCCAATCGGAACCGGCAGCGGCTCTTCGCCAAGCGCTGCGAGCTGGCTATCGACCATCGCTTGGAAGCCGGAGAAGTTCACAAAGTCGGCGGGGTAGACCCCCACGATCGCACCGACGACGAGCGCCGCCAGGATCAAGGCGGGTGGAACGACGAGCGCCAACGCCAAGTAGCGCAGGAACCGGCCGACGGGGCGCACCGAACCCAGCCCCAGCGCCGCGCGTCGAGAACGCGCATCCGGATGCTTCTCGACAAAGAAGACGACCACGAGCGCCGCGATCGCCGGCGTAAACATCATCGCGAGGGCAAACACGGTGAAGAACGGATTCTCGAGACCGCCCGTGAACCAGAGAGGAAGGGCAAAGAGCCACGCGAGCCCAAAACTCACGCCCACAAAAACAAGAATGGGTGTTGTTCTGACGTTCACGACTTCTCCCTCGAAGGCTATGTTCCGCTAGCCACCCAGCGGCTTGAACTCAAGGCTATCAAAACTCACGTTTTCGGCACGGACCGTTGCGAAACTGGTGAAACCGGCATCCTTCAGCTGGTCGAGAAGTTGCGGCAACTTCTTCGGTCGAGCTTCGAGTCGCACGCGTTTGCCATCCCGAATAAGTGCCGCCTGCAAGCGCACGAGGGTCGCAGCATCCACATCGGCGTCATAGACCAGGGCGAGCTGGTCGTCATTGGCGGCATCGCCGAGCTCGACCAGATCGACAAGGCGTTCGAAGCCGAGCGAGAATCCCACAGCGGGCACATCGCTGCCCAAGAAACGGCCGATCATTCCGTCATAGCGGCCACCGCCACCAAGCGAATACCCGAGCGACGGATGCGCGACCTCAAAGATTGCGCCCGTGTAGTAGCCCATCCCCCGCACCAACCACGGGTCAAACTCAATGAGAGAGCCGGAGTCGCCGCGGCCCGCTTCAACCGCCTGGCCGATCGCCGCGAGTTCGAGAATGACCTCCTCGGTGACGCCTGCGGGCAGAGCGGCACGGATGGCATCCGCGCTGAACTCAGGAGTAGTTTCGGGGGCCGGACGCGTCAGGAATTCGGCGAGCGCCGCCACCGGACCATCGGGGAAGGCACGTTCGCGCAGCTCAGCGACGACGCCGTCAGCACCGAGTTTATCGAGCTTGTCGACCGTGATGAGCACCGCTTCGTGTTCCTTCGCGGGGAAGCCGAGGATGCTGAGCGAACTCGTGAGCAGGCGACGATCGTTCACGCGAATGGTGCACCCGTCAATGCCGAGGGCATCGAGCGTGGCAGCCGTGGCGGTGATCAGTTCGATCTCGGCGCTGGGCCCGGCCTCGCCCATAATGTCAATGTCGCACTGCACGAACTGGCGGTAACGCCCCTTCTGCGGGCGCTCGGCACGCCAGACGGGCGCCATCTGAATCGCCCGGAAGACCTTCGGCAACTCGGGACGGTGCGTGGCATAGAAACGAGCGAGCGGCACTGTGAGGTCAAACCGCATTCCGAGGTCAGCGAGTTCAAGCGCATCGGATGCCGCCTGCAGCTTCTCACTCGTGAGCCCACGCTTCATGACAGCAAATGCGAGCTTCTCGTTGTCGCCGCCCAAACCGGCGTGCAAGCGTGAACTGTCTTCCATCACGGGCGTTTCGATCTCGTCGAAACCGTGAGCGCGATAGCTCGCCCGGATCACACCGAGCACACGTTCGCGCTGAGCTTTTTCTGCGGGAAGGAAATCCCGCATGCCGCGGGGAGGATTAACAGTGGACGCCATGGTTCCTATTCTCTCGCACCGACGAGGCGCGTGCGGCTACCGAGCTACTTCGGCAATGAGTTGTTCGACCCGAGCGCGGTGGTGCGCGATCGCCGTCTCAAAGACGGCGTTAGAGGCATCGGTGTTCTGGTTGAGCACGAGGTCGAACTGCACTCCGTGGAACGTGTTGACGAGCAAGCGAGCCTCCACCTCGGCCGCGCCGCGTTCTACCCCTAGGGCAACTAGCGCCGCTGTGCCCATCGCGATCCATCGCCCAAAGTAGTCGCGCGTGATCGAAAGCTCGTCGCGTTCAACCGCTTCAAGCAGCCCTGCTTCGAGCTCAAGTCGTTGACGGTGCAGATTCTCGGGCAGTTGCGTCCATCGCCACGACTGCGAGAGGCTCGCAAAGTAATCGTCAAGGGTGCCGGCCGGAAGCATCGCGGCTTCGTGGGGGCTCACTCCACGCGCATTCATACGTACGATTTCTCGAACCAGCTCTGCACGCGTTCCAAAATGGTAAACAAGTGTGAATGTGCTGACGTCGAGTGCTCGTGCGAGCGAACGAAAAGTGAGACTAGACAGCGGTTTATCAGCAAGATAGGCAATAGTTTGCTGAAGAAGAGCTGGCTTGCGCGTCGGGTCGGGTCTACGGGCCATAAAATAAACATAACGGTTGTTTGCTAATGAGATCGGCAGTGGTTATGATTTCTCCTTGTGCCGGAAACCTGTTAACGGCGCCACATCTACTTGAATCCCCCTCACCAGGGGCTTCTCCAACGCTGGATCGGTAGGCCGGGTAATCCCACCGATCCTTCAGCGCGCGATGCCATTCAGTAGACGATCGACGTGCGATCACATGTCTCGTTTGCCGGCGTTGCGCCGGTGCCCTCCTTATTCGGGTTAAGGGGGGCACCACCCTTCGGGGTGTTAGCTCGCTGAATCAGCCTGAGCGGTCGACACTTCATAATCCTTGATCTCTTCGGTGAGCTGGCGCAGCGCCGTGCGCAGTGCCCGCTCCGAATCCAAACCGTTTGCCTTCGCGGATGCCACAATCGCGAGCAGCAGCGGGCCGAGTTCGTCTTCTTCCGTGACGTTGATCGCCCCCGGTGTAGTGGCATCCAAGAGTCCCACCTTGTGGGCTCGACCGAGCAGTTTGTCGGCGAGCGCCAACGCCGGCATCTTTTGCGGGATGCCGTCGGTGACGCTGGTGCGTTCAGGTTTCTCTGTCTTCTTGAGTTCGTCCCACGCCGCCACGACGTCATCAGCAGTCTCTGCGGTGGCGTCGGCAAACACGTGAGGGTGACGGCTCACCATTTTGGTGTTCATGTGAGCGGCGACGTCTTCGAGAGTGAAGCGCCCCGCCTCGGTCGCAATGTCGGCATGAAAAAGCACTTGGTAGAGCACATCGCCCAGCTCTTCGACCATGTCGGCGGTATCGCCACCTTCGATCGCATCCACCAGCTCGTAGGTCTCCTCCACGAGGTGCTTCACGAGCGACTCATGCGTCTGATCGCGATCCCACGCGCACCCTCCCGGCGCACGCAACCGTTCGAGAGTTGCAATAAGGGTGTCGAGTTCGGGATGAGGCGCAGCAGGCTCGGTCATGCCCACCATTCTCCCACTTCTCAAACTAAGCCAAAGTCACCTTCCGTGTTGCGGTATGTCCTCCGGCCAGAGTGTCATGCTCTCAACCACTATGTGTCGTGTGGACCCGAAGAACACGTCTCCTAAGCGCGCCATCGGTGTGCCTTCTGCCACTCCCGCTACTCGCCGTTTCATCGCTGGCTTCATCCAGTTATTCAAGCCTCTCCTCAGAGTGAACTTGATCGCCTACCGGGTCGAAACCGCGAACGCACTCTTTCCCGACGATGCCCCCGAGGGAGGAGTGGACGGCCCCGATCCTTCCCGGATGCTGTTTATCGGAGACTCGGCGGCATCCGGCTTCGGCGTACTCAATCACGGGCTCGCCGTGGTCTCGCAAACTGCACGCTTCGTGGCGCGCGAACACGGTTCCGGATGCTCGTGGACGACCATGACCGACACTGAACTCACGATGGCTCGCGCCGCCCGCCAGCTTGCCGACACCTCGGTCGACGTGGATGCGGTGGTCGTCTTGCTCGGTCCGCCCGATGTGCTGCTGGGAACCACCGCCACCGAGTGGAGGGAAAGCCTCGTGGCGCTGGTCGAGGCTGCGCGTCACGGCGCACACTCTGATTGCCCCGTAATTGTGTCTGAAGTTCCCGTTATGTACCGCTTTCGCCCCATGCCGCTCGTCGTACAGCGCATCCTCGCCCTGCAGATCAATCGCCTGAACGAGGCGACACTCACTGTCTGCGAGGCGGTGCCCGACGTGACCTACGCGCCCTTCCCTGCGCTCGAAACCAGCACCGCGTTCATCGAGCAAAGCCTGAATTGGAAAACTGTGCACTCTCTCTGGGGCAAAGAGCTCGGCACCGCCACGGCGCGGGCGATCGCCGCCCAGCAGCACCCCGACAGCACCAAAATTGACGACGACAACTAGATAACATTCGTCGCCTTCCGCCGCACCCTTCGTCTCAGCCCCGCCGCAGCATGCAAGAATCTTCCCGTGGCAGCCTCCCCTCAACGTCCCCGCACTCTTGGCACTCTTATCGTTGTCGTGCTCGTCGCGGTGATCGCGATTGCCACCTACTTCGGCAACGGAACACCAGGCTTCACTCCCGACGATTCTGAGATCGCTGGCACCCCGAACAGCTCGGATTCCGCTCCCGAAAGCGCGCCCGAGACCGCAGACACTGACGCCGACAACGCCGACGCAGCGAGCGCCACCATCGGCATCCCGACTGACGCTTTCGCGGCGACCGTCAATTATGTGCACGACGGCGACACGCTTTATCTCCAGAACGGCAGCGCCGAATTGAAGGTGCGCCTCATCGGGCTTGACACCCCCGAGCTTTCCAGCCAGCAGAATCCGGATGCCGAAGAATGCTACGGAATCGAAGCGCGCGAGCTGCTGCGCGACTTCCTCCCCGAAGGCACCGCCGTGTGGGCCGCTGAGGATCGCGAACCCGAGGACCGCTACGGCCGCTCGCTGCTCTACGTCTACCTGCAAGACGGCACGTTCGTGAACTTAGCCATGGTCGAACTCGGCGCCGCTGAAGCTCTCAAAGTCGGACTTAACGATCGCTACTGGCCCGAGCTGCGCGACGCCGAAGATGATGCCTACGCGGCGAAGCTCGGCATGTGGGGTTCCTGCTAGGTCGCCTCCCCCGCGCCCGGCGTCGGTCACTCAGCCACCCCATGGCACGATTGGGGCATGCTCGACCCCGCTAACCTCCTCATGCTCGCACTGCTCTGGCTTACGCTCGGTGGGGTTCTGACGGTTCTCGCTGTGCGCACCTTCCGCCGGGATCAGCGCGAATACCGCCGCTTCAAGCGTTTTCGCACCACCAAGCGTCGCCAAAAGATGTTGCGACGCTGGTTGCTGATCTCCTTCACACTGTTTGGCGGTCTCTCGCTCCTCACTCTGCTCGCGAGCGGAGCCTTCGCCGCTCCTCTCCTTGCTGACGTGCAAGCGTGGCCCTGGGTGTCCTGGTTGCTTGGCGTGCTCGCCGCCCGCCCCTCCGTCACCGGCGGAGTGCTCGTGGGCCTTGCGATCGGCGTGATCACTGTCACAGTGATTGCGATCATCTCGGTCCGTAACGAGGGTGACGAAGTCGTGAGCCTCGGTGATGTTCAAGCGATACTTCCCCGCAATCGCCAAGAGCTCGTACTGGGTGGATTGCTCTCCATCAATGCCGGGATCGTTGAAGAGTTGCTTTTCCGCCTCGCTCTGCCGGCGCTGCTTTTTGCCACCACCGGCAATGCGATCGTCGCGGTGGTGCTGAGCCTTCTCCTATTCGGGCTCATGCACTCCTACCAGGGACTCACAGGCATCATCGTCACGACGGTGCTCGGCGCAGTCTTCATGGCCATCTACGTGCTCACCGGAAGCATCCTCATCACGATCATCGCTCACGCGCTTCTCGACCTGCGCTCGCTCGTGTTGATCCCGATGGCGATCGGGGGCGTGCACCGAATCGACGGTCGACGAAACCCACTTGCGTTTAAACCGACGGCGACGCCCACGACGCCCGCGAAACCTGCAACTCTTACTGAGGCCGAGCCCGAGGCTGAGGCTGCTTCGAGCGACACAGCAGCCGAGGCCGCGGCAACCACGCCGGAGCCAGCACCCTAGTTCTTAGCTCGCGCTAGACGTACCCGACGTACCGGACGCAGCGGCAGCGTCCTTCGTCTCTTTTGCTTCTTTCGCTTTGGCTGCTGCCTTGTCGGCCGCAAGCTTCTCGGCCGCTTCGGCCGCAAGTGCAACCTCCGCGAGCTCTGCCGCGGTATCTTGAGCGCCGAACACTGACACGAGCAACTCCTTGGCCCAGTCGATGAGGTCGCCATCGCTCGCGCCGGTGGGCAGCGGAATGATCGCCGTGGAGGCGGCCGAGTGATACTTCGATCCTGGATACATCCGCTGCAGACGGATCTGCTTCGAGTCGAGCAGATCGGCGGGCGCGATGCGTAGCTTGTCGCCCATGACGACAACCTCGCTGAGCCCGAGTCGCTGCGACATCCGCCGCAAGCGAGACACCGCAATCAGGTGCTTCACTTCCTCGGGCGGTTCGCCGTAACGGTCGGTAAGTTCGTCGAGAACACGATCGATGCTGTCGGCGGATGCCGATGGCGCGCTTGCCGTGGAGAGCTTTTGGTAGGCCTCAAGGCGCAGGCGCTCGCTCTCGACGTAGTCCTCGGGGATGCTGGCATCCACGGGCAACTCAAGCCGCAGCTCGGTCTGGCCCTCGGCAACATCACCACGGAATGTGGAGACGGCTTCGCCGATCATCCGCAAATAAAGGTCAAAGCCGACACCGGCAATGTGGCCAGACTGTTCGCCACCGAGCAGGTTTCCGGCACCACGAATTTCGAGGTCCTTCATCGCGATCTGCATACCGGCACCCAGCTCGTTGTTGGCGGCGATGGTGTCGAGACGTTCGTGCGCGGTTTCGCTGAGCGGCTTCTCTTCGTCGTACAGGAAGTACGCGTAGGCCCGCTCGCGTCCACGGCCCACCCGGCCACGCAACTGGTGCAGTTGGCTGAGGCCATACTTATCGGCCCGGTCGATGATGAGTGTGTTGGCATTGGGGATGTCGAGCCCGGTTTCCACGATCGTGGTGGAGACGAGCACATCAAACTTTCGATCCCAGAAGTCGACCATCACTTGCTCAAGAGCCGCCTCGGGCATCTGGCCGTGAGCAATCGCGATGCGAGCATCCGGCACCAGTTCGGCAATCTTGGCCGCTACCCGGTTGATGGAGCTCACGCGGTTGTGCACGTAGAACACTTGGCCCTCGCGCAGCAACTCGCGCCGAATCGCAGCGCCAACCTGACGCTCTGAATACGGGCCAACGAAGCTGAGGATCGGATGCCGGTCTTCTGGTGGAGTCGCGAGCGTCGACATTTCGCGGATGCCCGTGACCGCCATCTCGAGCGTGCGCGGAATCGGGGTTGCTGTCATCGCCAGGATGTCGACGTTGGTTTTGAGCTTCTTGAGGGCATCTTTGTGTTCAACACCGAAGCGCTGCTCTTCATCGATGATGACGAGGCCGAGGTCTTTGAAGGCGATGCTCTTCGAGAGCAAACGGTGCGTTCCGATGACGACATCGACGGTGCCATCGGCGAGGCCGGCGATCGTTTCGCGCGACTCTTTCTCGGTCTGGAAACGGCTGAGCGCCCGCAAGTGCACGGGGAAGCCCGCGAAACGATCGGCAAACGTCTCGACGTGCTGGCGCACGAGCAGCGTCGTCGGCACGATCATCGCGACCTGTTTGCCGTCTTGCACAGCTTTGAACGCGGCGCGCACCGCAACTTCCGTCTTGCCGTAGCCGACGTCACCGCTCAGCAGGCGGTCCATCGGCACGGGGCTCTGCATGTCGGCCTTCACCTCATCGATTGTGGTGAGCTGGTCAGGAGTTTCCGCAAAGGCAAAAGCCTCCTCGAGCTCACGCTGCCACGGGGTATCCGGCCCAAAGGCGTACCCCTTGCTGGCCATGCGGGCGCTGTAGAGCTTGACCAGCTCGACAGCGATATCGCGAACGGCACGACGTGCTTTGGTCTTAGCAGCCGACCAGTCGCTGCCGCCCATCTTGTTGAGGGCTGGCGATTCGCCGCCGACATAGCGCGAGAGCAGGTCGAGCTGATCGGTGGGCACATACAGTTTGTCGCCAGGGTAGCCACGCTTATTCGGCGCGTACTCGAGCACCAAAAACTCGCGCTGAGTCTTGACCGCATTGCGGCCGCCCGTGCTGACCTCGCGTGACACCAACTCGATGAACTTGCCGATGCCGTGCGTCTGGTGCACAACGTGGTCGCCGCTCGAGAGCTGCAGCGGGTCAACAACGTTCTTGCGTCTGGCCGCGAGCTTGCGTGCCGGGCGCGAAGCGTAGCCGACCGACCGACCAAAGAACTCGCCTTCGCTAAGCACCGCGAGCTTCGCCTCGGGCATCGCAAAACCATGATCGACGGATGCCCGCAGCAGATACGCCACTCCCGGCTCGGTCTCGGCGGGGAAGGCCTCAACGGCACGCCCCGCCAATTCGCGTTCGCCCAGCAGATTAGCCGTGCGCTCTACGAGACCGGCTCCCTCCGCGACGATCGCTACCGTCCAGCCATCGGCGAGCAAGTGGCCGACGTGGTCGAGGGCGCCATCGAGAGTTCCCGCAAACGAGGGGGTTGCCGTGGCAGCGATTCGAACATATTCGGATGCCTCTTCCGCACCATCCAGCAGGTCGACGGCATCCGCTGCCCCCGAGTCGAAGGTGCTGAGGGTCCACCAGGGGCGATCCCCCGCGGACGCCCGAAGCGCGTTGAGCGTGACAAAGTCACCGGCATCCAAGTCAATGGGCGCTTCGGCGCCGGCCGTTGCCGCGTTCCACGCCGCACTCAAAAACTCTTGGTTCGTCTCAGCGAGGCTGATCGCGCGCGACGACACCTTCTCGGGCGAGAGCACCGCTATGGCAGCATCCGCCGGAAGGTAGTGAGTGATCGGCACCAGCTTGTCGACCAACGCGGGCGCTAGCGATTCCATGCCATCAACCGGGATGCCCTCGGCGATCTTCGCGAGCATCGTAGAGAGACTCGGAAACTCGTGCTGCATTTCGCGGGCACGCTGACGCACCGCATCGTTCAACAACAGTTCGCGACTCGGCACCAGCTCGACAGACTCAACATCACCCTCGATGGAGCGCTGGTCGGCAACCGAGAACTCGCGCAACTGCTCAAGCTCATCGCCAAAGAATTCGAGGCGAAGCGGATGCTCGTGGTTGGGCGCAAACACGTCGAGGATGCCACCGCGCACCGCAAACTCTCCGCGCCGCGTCACCATGTCGACGCGGGAATATGCCAGAGCCACGAGTCGCTCCGACAGCGCCGAAAGATCGTAGTTGCGGCCGCCCTTGGTGAGCTCAACCGGTTCGATCGTCGTGAGGTTGTCAGCGATGGGCTGCAGCGCTGCCCGAACGGATGCCACCAGTACAAACTGGCCGACGGGGTTCGCTTGCCACTTGGCCAAGTCGCGCAGGGCCTGCATCCGCTTGCCGACTGTTTCGGCACTCGGGCTTAACCGCTCGTGCGGGAGGGTTTCCCACGCCGGAAATTCGACAATCTGAGCATCGGGCAGATAGCTCGTGAGCGCACGGCGCAATGATTCGGACTCGCGACCGGTCGCCGTAACCGCCAACAGGGACCGCGGTGCGTTCGACTTTGTCAGCAGCCCGCCGAGCAGGGGTGCACGCATGCCATCAACGAGTGAGAAGTCTGCGCTTCGTTCAGAGAAACGGAGGGCGCTCTCTACGGTTTGGGCGCGCGAAAGTGCTGAGATAATTCCGTCGAGAGTCACCGGATTACTCTACTCGCGGCCACTGACGCTACGGTGCGAGTTCACCCACAGCGCAGCAACGCCGAGGCAGGCAACGCTGCGCAGGCAACGCTGAGGCAGGTAATGCTGCGCGGGCCCGACGGCGTCACCGCGGCTGCCGCACTCGCAAGAACTAGCGCGGGCTATGGAAACGCTGCTGCGCAGCTTCGAGGCCTTCGCGCGCCACCATCGTGACGGCATCCGCGGCATCGCTCAAGAGGTTCGGCAACGCTTTGCGTTCTTCGCCCGAGAAGTCGCGCAAGACGAAATCTGCCGCGGGCTGGCGACCAGGAGGACGCCCGATACCCACGCGCACCCGCGTGAAGTCGGGAGAGCCGACAGCGGCAGCAATATCGCGGATGCCGTTGTGGCCTCCGTGACCGCCACCGGTTTTGAGCTTCACCGTGTCGAAATCGATATCGAGTTCATCATGCACGACGATGAGGCGCTCGACCGGAATCTTGTAGAACCGCATCAGTGCTGCGGTGGGCCCGCCCGAAAGATTCATAAAAGAATTGGGCTTCGCCAGAATCAGCTTGGGGCCATCACCAAAACTGCGGCCTTCAGCGACCGCAGCATTGGCTTTGTGGTTCTTGAAAGTGGCAGACAATTCGTCTGCCAAATGGGCCAACACCATGTGGCCCACGTTGTGGCGATTACCGGCGTAGCCGGGCCCGGGGTTACCGAGCCCGACTACTAACCATTGGTCATCCACGATTTCTCGCTTACGAAAGAATCTGATTATTCAGCAGCCGCGGTGCTAGCAGCCTCGGCAGCAACTGCTGCGGCTTCTTCTTCAGCAGCTTCAGCCTCAACCGACGCACGCGGCATGCTGACGGCGACAACGAGAAGCTCGGGGTCGGAGAGCAGGTTCGAGCCCTCGATGAGCTCAACGTCGGCGGCGTAGATGTGAGCGCCTTCTTCTCGGCCCTCGATGTCGACGGTGAAGTACTCAGGAATGTGAGTTGCTTCTGCCTCAACCGAGATGGTCGGAGCGTCGAGGTTGGCGAGGGTGCCAGGAGCCGACTCACCAGTAACGTGGATCGGCACGTCAACGATAACTTTTTCACCCTTGCGGATGACAACGAGGTCGATGTGCTCGATGATCTGGCGAACGGGGTCCTTCTGAACATCCTTGACCAGTGCGAGCTGGCTCTTGCCGTTGATGTCGAGATCCAAGATCTGGTTCGACTTGCGGAGGATGAGCCCGATCTCGTGACCCGGGAGGGCAACGTGGATGGGGTCGGTGCCGTGACCGTAGATGACGGCGGGGATCTTGCCTGCAGCGCGGAGCTTGCGAGCAGCACCCTTGCCGAAGGATTCACGGGCATCCGTGACTACGTGGTTAACGCCTGGCTTAGCCATTGTTATCTCCTAGTAAGACCGAAGTCTGTTGTGGGCCCGGTGCCTGCAACAAGCGGAGTGCTCGTGGCGGGCGCAGCGCCCAGATCATTGTCTGTAGTTCAACTCGAACGCCGGCAGACCAAAGATCTGCCACGTGAGGAAAAGCCCTGTGACTTGCCCGCCGCGTCGATAACGGAACCAAATGGTTCCCTCGCCGAAGTTCAACTGCCGAGTTTACACGGTTAATGAGCGACTGCACTTCGTATTTCTGCGGCCCTGAGCGCCGCCCTTCGCGGGAGCCCTCACCCGCTACTGTAGGAGCATGTCCGGAGGTCTTCACGCACGCGTGCTTAACGATCTCGGGCTCAGCATCGTCTCGGGCGAGATCACCCCCGATTCTACGATCCTCGCCGAACAGCTCGAAGAACGCTACGGCGTTTCACGCTCGGTCGTTCGCGAAGCGGTTCGCGTGCTCCAGTCACTCGGCATGGTCGCCTCCGTGAAGCGCGTCGGGATGCGCGTCAAACCGATGTCCGAGTGGAGTCTGTACGATCCTCTCGTCATCCGGTGGCGGCTCGAACAGACCGAAAACGGGCGCCAGCTGCGCTCGCTCACCGAACTGCGCAGCGCTATCGAACCTCAAGCCGCGCAACTTGCCGCGCAACACGCATCCAACGAGGCTGCCGGCGAGCTACTGGCGCTGGCCGCGCGTATGCGGGCCGTCGGCCGCTCGGGCGACCTTGAGCTGTTTCTTGAGCTCGACATCCGCTTTCATTCGCTCGTTTTGGCGGCAAGCGGCAACGAGATGTTCGCCCGCCTCGACCGTGTGATCGCCGAAGTGCTGACAGGGCGCACCAACCGCGGCCTCATGCCGTCGACTCCGCACGAAGAGGCGCTGCAGTTGCACGTGGACGTGGCGGACGCCATTCAGGGCAAGCGCCCCCACGACGCCTTCGCCTCCATGGAGCGCATCATGACGCGCACCATTGAAGAGGTTGAGCCCATCTGGGCTGGCGAACCCCGCATCTTCCTCGACTAGGAACGCCGCGCGGGGATCAGTTACGAGCAGAGCCCGCTAGCAAGAGGATGTCCCCGAAGCGCAGTGAGCTAGAAGCGCAGCAACACCTTGCCGCTGTTTTCCGAGTCCTTGGCTACCGCAAACGCTTCATGAGCATCGGATGCCGCGAACTCGTGCGTCACGATCGGAGCGACAACGAGGCTGCCATCGGCGAGCGCCGCGATCACTTCGTCGATCTCGTCGTTGAAGCGGAATGACCCGACGAGTTCGAGCTCGCGCGTGATGGCAAGCGAGATGAGCGCGGGCTGCTGGCCGGAGGGCAAGAGCCCGACCATGACAACGCGGCCGCCACGAGTCGCTCCGCGCACGGCAGACTCGAGACCGCGATAGCTGCCCGATGATTCGAAGACGATGTCGGCGTCGACTGCGGCGATGGCATCCACGTCGGTGGCGTGAAGAGTTTCGGTTGCACCGACCTGGCGAGCGATGGCGAGCGGGCCGGCGAACATGTCAACGGCCACGATCTCACTGGCACCCGCGCGCTTGAGAACGGCGACGATGAGGGCACCAATGGGGCCGGCGCCAATGACGAGAGCGCGCTTTCCGCGCACATCTCCGGCACGCGAGACCGCATGCCAGGCCACACTCGCGGGCTCGACGAGGGCTGCATCCCGCAGTGTCAGAGAACTGGGGAGTGCTCGCAGCATCCGGCTGGGCAGAGTGACGAACTCGGCGAACGCACCTTCAGCGTGCGGAAAGCGTGCCGCGCTGCCGAGGTAGGTGCAGCCGGGCGAAAGATTGGGGCGGTTTTCGGGCCACCGTGGCTCGGTTCCGCCGGGAGTTGCGGGGTGCACGGCTACGGCCGTCCCCGCCACAGGGCCGCTGCCATCAGCGGCCTGCTGAATGACGGTGCCGACAACTTCGTGGCCGAGAATCATCGGAGCCTTGAGAATCGACTCCCCCGCGGCACCGTGCGACCAGTAGTGCAGGTCAGACCCGCAGACCCCGCCGAATGCAATCTGGATCACAGCTTCGTCGGCGGCCGGAGCGGCCAACGGAATGCTCTCCACGCGCAAGTCATCTTGAGCGTGAATCGTGACCGCGAGAGTTTCGGCGGGGGCTGCACTTGTCATGACAATCTTTTCTGTAGAACGGTGCCGGCAGTGACGCGCGGCGATGAAGCAGAGGGCTAAACGACGACCGTCATACCGCCATCGATGAAGATGACCTGGCCATTGACGTAGTCAGAACCACTCGAGGCGAGCCACACGGCGGGGCCGCCCAGGTCGGCGGGAGTTCCCCAGCGACCGGCGGGCGTGCGCCCGAGAATCCAGTTGTTGAACGTGTCGTCGTCAACAAGCGCCTGCGTCATCTCGGTGTGGATGTAGCCAGGCGCGATCGCGTTGATCTGCAACCCGCCGCTCGCCCACTCGGCCGTCATGGCACGAGTGAGATTGCGAATGCCGCCCTTCGAGACCGTGTACGGCCCGATGGTCGGGCGAGCCAGATCGGTCTGCACCGACGCGATGTTGATGATCTTGCCCTCGCCCCGCTCGAGCATGTGCCGGGCAACTTCGCGCCCGACGAGGAACGCGCTGGTGAGGTTGGTGGCGATCACTCGGTTCCAGTCCTCCACGTCGAGGTCGAGCATCGGTTCGCGATGCTGGATGCCCGCGTTGTTCACGAGCACCCCAATCGCACCGATGGATGCCTCGATCTCGGCGATAGCGGTGGCGACAGCCGTGGCATCCGCTACGTCAAACGCACGAGCGTAGACGCGGTCGACCCCAAACTCGGAGCTGAAGTCGGTGTGAGTGGCGGCGAGCCGCTCCTCGTCGCGACCGTTCAGCACGATCGTTGCTCCGGCTTCGGCGAGGGCTTGCGCAATGACGCGCCCGATTCCTCGACTCGATCCGGTAACGAGGGCGATGCGCCCGGTGAGGTCAAACATGGTGGATGCCACAGCTATCTCCTAGAACATTCCGGCGACGATGAAGATGACGAACGCGATCGCGAAGCCCATGACACCGATCAGTGCCTGACCGACGGTCCAGGTGCGAAGCGTGGTCTGGGTGTCCATGCCGAAGAAGCGGCTAACCAACCAGAAACCCGAGTCGTTCACGTGACCAGCAAACACCGAACCGGCGGCGAGCGCGAGCACGATGGCAGCGAGTTCGACGGGGTTGAGGCTGGCGTCAGCGAGTACGACAGGCTGAATGAGCGCGGCCGAAGTGGTGAGCGCGACTGTTGCGGAACCTTGGGCGACGCGGATGATCGCGGCGATCACGAAGCCGGCAACGATCAGCGGCATACCGATCGACTCGAGCGAGGTTGCGATGCTGGCGCCGATTCCGCTGGCGCGCAGTACGCCACCGAACATTCCACCGGCACCGGTGATGAGGATGATCGAGCTAACCGGGCCGAGGGCGCTGTCAACGATGGTCTCGATGAGGGTGCGCTTCTTGTTGCGCTTCCAGCCGAGCAGCCACATGGCGAACACGACAGTGATGAGCAGAGCGATGGGAGTTTCGCCGAGGAGACGAAGCGCCTGAACGAGCGGGCTCTCAAGGTCAACGACGCCAGCGGTTGCGAGGGCGTTGAGACCGGTGTTCATGAAGATGAGCACGAGAGGAAGGAGGAGGAGGAAGAGGATGGTGCCGAGCTTGGGGTTCGACTTGAACTCTGCAGCCTTCTCGTCGTCGTGAACACCGAAGAGGATGTCGGGAATCGCAATATCGAAGCGCTTACCGGTCCAGGTGCCGAATTTGTAACCCACGACGTACCAGGTGGGGATGGCAACGATGAGACCAAAGATCAGAACGAGTCCGACGTCAGCACCAAGAAGACCGGTTGCGGCAACGGGGCCGGGGTGCGGCGGCACGAAGATGTGCATGACCGAGAACGCCACTGCTGCGGGGAAGGCGTAGAGGAGGAGCGATCCGCCGAGGCGACGAGCAACCGTGAAGATGATCGGCAGCATGACGACAAGACCGGCGTCGAAGAAGATGGGGAACCCCATCATGAGCGACGCTACAGCGAGAGCAAGCGGCGCACGCTTTTCACCGAAGCGGTTGATGAGTGAATCGGCGAGCACTTGCGCTCCGCCACTCATCTCGAGCATCCGACCGAGCATCGCTCCTAGACCGACCAGAAGCGCAACGCTGGCGAGAGTACCGCCGAAGCCCGACGTGAGCGTCGGAATTATCTGGTTCGTGGGGATACCTGCGGCAAGCGCCGTCACGAGGCTGACGATGATCAGTGAGAGGAACGCGTGAACGCGCCCCACGATGATCAGTACGAGCAGGAGCGCAATCGCGCCGGCTGCGAGAAGGAGTAGGCCCCAGGTGGGCAACTCCCAGAGCAGTTGGAGGTCGGTCATCATTGTCCTATTTCTTTAGTGCAGCTCAGACGACGTAGTTGTCGGTGAGGTCGTTGGTGATGGACCGGACGATGTCGTCCGGAGTCTGGGTGAGGTCGACGAGCACACCGCGCTCATCGTCCTGGAGCGGTTCGAGGGTGTCGAACTGCGAGCTGAGCAAGCTGTTGGGCATGTACTCGTGGTTGCGGTGCGACTGACGCTCGGCGATGACTTCGCGCGCTCCCTGCAAGTGGACGAAGACCGTCGAGGGAGCGTGCGCGGTGAGGATGCGGCGATATGACCGCTTGAGCGATGAGCACGCGACGATGATGGGGTTTCCCTCAGCGAGTTCGGCGCCGATACGGTCAGCGATGATCTCGAGCCACGGAGCGCGGTCTTCGTCGTTCAGAGCGTGGCCGGCAGCCATCTTCTCTTTGTTAGCTCGCGGGTGGAGGTCGTCACCGTCGATGAACTGCATTCCCAGAGATTCACTGAGGGCAGCGCCAACGGTCGATTTACCGGATCCCGAGACACCCATCACGATGAGGGGTGGAAATTGTGAAGCCACTGTTTTCCTAACATTCGACGCATCGTTACGTCTGATATCAATCTGACCAGTGTGCCTTAAAGCAGACTTAATGCAAAGTTGTTGAGAATATATCTCCGAAGCCTCGCAAGCGGATGCCTCCAGTGCTGCCCACTAACCGCGCATTTCCCCGCAACAAAGGCTGGTAACTCGCGGACCACAGTGGGAGAATTGGGCCACGGAAGGATCACTCCATGAGCGAGAATCTGAATGAACCAGTTGAAGAATTAGCGCTGGAAACCTGTTGGGAATTGCTGCGCACCGCCGATCTGGGCAGGATCGCCGTCAGCTTTCAGGGAGAACCTGACATTACGCCCGTCAATTTCATTGCGGTCGGCGAGCGGCTGCTCTTGCGTACGTC
Organism: Salinibacterium sp. SWN248; assembly: GCF_015864575.1. Lineage (GTDB taxonomy): Bacteria > Actinomycetota > Actinomycetes > Actinomycetales > Microbacteriaceae > Rhodoglobus. Next base: position 261,227 of record NZ_JADYWW010000002.1, read on the forward strand.
GCAGGGGACCAAGCTTCTCAAACTCACCATCAATGAGCGCGTCGCCTTCGAAACCGACTTCGTGGGCCCGCACACTGCGTGGAGTGTCGTAGCCAAAGGCACCGCTCGAATCATTGAATCTCAGGATGAGATCTACGAAGCGGACCAGCTACCGCTTCGCCCGCTCATCCCTACCCTCAAATACATTTGGGTCGAGATCACTCCCACCGAGATCAGCGGGCGACGCTTCCTTTTGGGCCCGGAGCCCGAGCGCTACTAGCTCGAGGCGCTACTGCGCCTGCACACACGAACGCGTCGATCGGTTGAGCCCAGAAGACGCAACCGATCGACGCGGAACAGTGAGAAGAACGCTGCTGCTTAGAGCGCGCCCTTTCCCGTGGCGCCGATGGGGATGGGTGACATTCGCGTCACGGCAACCTCGGCCGTGAGGTACTGACCGATCTCACCGACAAGAGCGGCGACGGCCGGGCTTTGACCGTGAGCATCAAGAAGTGCCTCCGACTCCCACTTCTCGATCATGACGAGCGTGCCGTCTGCCGTCTCGTGGATGGCGTAGAGCTCGCAACCGGGCTCCTCATGCACGAGAGGAAGTGCGGTGTGAAGTGCCTCGACAACGGCATCGCGGCTATCGGGTCGAATGTGAAAAATGGCGGTAACGATCACTGGCTGGCTCATACCTCCACGCTACTCCTCAGATCTCGTACGTTGTCTGGGACGGCTACGGCGTCAGGCTCCCTGAGGCTTCTCCGCGGCTTTCCCCTCGGCCGTGAAGCCTGAATGGATGCCGCGAGGCTGTTCCGCGGTGTGCCCTAGGCTTGATGATTGGGCCAACCAGTCGTGAGCCCGCCACTTTGTCCCAGAGTCAAGGAGTGAACGATATGACCGCTGCTGAGCAAGCATCCGCAAACATTGGCGTAGTAGGGCTCGCAGTTATGGGCTCCAACCTCGCCCGTAACCTCGCGAGTCGCGAAGGCAACACCGTTGCCATCTACAACCGTTCCTACTCGAAGACTGAGACGCTGCTCACCGAGCACCCCGAAGCTAACTTCGTTCCGGCATCCACGTATGAAGAATTTGCGGCGTCGCTGTCGAAGCCACGCACCGCGATCATCATGGTGCAGGCCGGCAAGGGCACGGATGCCGTGATTGACGCTCTGACCGAAGCGTTTGAGCCCGGCGACATCATCGTCGACGGCGGCAACGCGCTCTTCACCGACACCATCCGTCGCGAGAAGGCAGTGCGCGAGACCGGCATCAACTTCGTCGGCGCTGGCATCTCTGGTGGCGAAGAGGGCGCGCTTCTCGGCCCATCGATCATGCCTGGCGGTTCCGCTGAAGCATGGGAGACCCTCGGCCCGATCCTCAAGTCGATCGCCGCAATTGCCGAAGGCGAGCCCTGCGTGACCCACGTCGGCACCGATGGTGCTGGCCACTTCGTCAAGATGATCCACAACGGCATCGAATACGCCGACATGCAGCTCATCGCTGAGGCCTACGACCTCATCCGCCAGGGCACCGGCGCCACCCCCGCTGAGATCGCCGACATCTTCGCCGAGTGGAACAAGGGCGAGCTCGAGAGCTACCTCATCGAGATCACCGCCGAAGTTCTGCGCCAGGTCGACGCCAAGACTGACAAGCCCCTCGTCGACATCATCCTCGACCAGGCTGGTTCCAAGGGAACCGGCGTGTGGACCGTGCAGACCGCACTCAACCTCGGAGTCCCCGTATCGGGCATCGCGGAAGCGGTGTTCGCTCGCGCTGTCTCCTCGAAGCCCGCCCAGCGTGCGGCATCCGCAGCGCTGCCCGGCCCGAGCTCGGTGCCTACCGTCGACGACAAGGCCGCGTTCATCGAAGATGTTCGCCAGGCTCTCTACGCCTCGAAGATCATTGCGTACAGCCAGGGCTTCGACGCCATTGTTGCCGGCGCTGAAGAATACAACTGGGACATCAAGAAGGGCGAGATCGCCAAGATCTGGCGCGGTGGTTGCATCATCCGTGCACGCTTCTTGAACCGCATCACCGAGGCCTACGCCGAGAACCCCGGCCTCGTGGCCCTCGTTACCGCGCCGTACTTCACCGACGCGATGGCAGGCACACAGGACTCGTGGCGTCGCGTTGTGGGTGGCGCTGCCGCTGCCGGCATCCCCACCCCAGCATTCTCCTCGTCGCTCGCCTACTACGACAGCCTGCGCGCACCGCGCCTTCCTGCCGCCCTCGTTCAGGGTCAGCGCGACTTCTTCGGCGCTCACACCTACAAGCGCGTCGACATGGATGGCACCTTCCACACACTGTGGTCGGGCGATCGCACCGAGATCGAAGCTACTGACTCGCACTAATCGAGATGGCGGCGAACCGAGGGTTCGCCGCCATTCGTGTCTTAACTCGGCGACAGTAACGTCGCCACCACCTGCAAGTGACAGAATGGCCAACGATGAGCACCTCTGATGAGCACCCCGAGCTCGATGGCTACGAGCCGCACAACGAACGACCGTTGCGCTCGCGCACGTTCGTGTGGGTGATGCGTGTTGTTGTTGTCTTAGGACTCATCGGGCTCGTGGTTCCCGGCATCGTCTCTGCTGCCGCCACCGCCGACAACACAGCCAATCGCACCTGCGCGACCTACGTGCAGTATCTGGCGCCCCAAGCGGTGTCGTATTCGGTGCGTTTCGAGCTGACCGGCGATGGCGACCCCGGCTGGAAATGCTACGCAATCGCCTTCAACGGCAAGGAGACATTGCTTCGTTCGCTGGGGTTGATTCCCGGGCCTGCGGTGATTCCGACAAGCCCGGCCGATAACACCTAGCGGTCAGCGACTGCTACCGGTCAGCGAGCAGTTCGTCGCGAACCTGGCGACGCAACACCTTGCCGATGAGCGACCGCGGAAGATCCTCGACGCTCACGATCGTTTTGGGAACCTTGTAGGCCGAGAGATGCTCGCGCAGGTAGCTGCGCACAGCCTCCTGGTCGAGGCTTTCGCCGTGTGCGAGAACCACGGCCGCAGCAACATCTTCACCGCTGTGCTCGCTCGGAAGCCCCACCACGGCGGCATCCGCGATGGACGGATGACTCCGCAGCGCTTCTTCGACCTCGCTCGGAGCAACATTGAAGCCACCCGTGATGATCAGTTCTTTGATGCGATCAACGATCGTGACGAAACCATCGGAATCCACCGTGACGATATCGCCCGTGCGGAACCACTCTTTGCCGTCATCCGATGCGGGCGCAAACACTTCCGCGGTCTCGTCGGGCTTGCCCCAGTAACCCGAGAACACCTGAGGCCCGCGAACGATGAGCTCGCCCTCCTCCCCCAGCGCACGGTCGACGGTGGGGTTGTCGGGGTCAACAACGCGGATCTCGGTATTGGGCAGCGGCAGCCCGACGGTGCCCGCGCGTCGCGTGGGCCCGACCGGGTTAGCGATGAGGATCGGGCTGGTTTCTGAGAGACCGTAACCTTCGACGAGCGTGCCGCCAGTGCGTTCTTCCCACGGCTCTACGACGGCGGCCGAGAGCGGCATCGCACCAGAAATGGCAATCTCGATACCTTTAAGTGATACCCCGGCAGCGTCAGCTGCCTCCGTGAGACGCGCATAGATGGGCGGCACGGCCGGGAAAAATGTGGCGGGACGCTTCTTGACCACAGCGAGCACGAGGTCAGGATCGAACTTGGGGAACAACACCAGCCGCGCTCCCATGCTCGTAGTGAACGTGAGGCAGAGCGTGAGGCCGTAAGCATGGAACATCGGCAAGACAGCGTAAACGACAGAGGTTCCCCGAGGCACCGCCGGCACCCAGGCACGCGCCTGCGCAGCGTTGGTGAGCAGGTTGAGGTGCGTGAGCATGGCTCCCTTGGGGAAGCCGGTCGTGCCGCTGGTGTACTGAATAAGTGCAAGGTCATCAGACCCTGGCCGCACGATGTGCGCGTCGATCGGATTCGACGTCAGCAGCTCTTCCCACGTGATCGTGCCGCGCACGCTCGTGGTCAATGCAGCGCGTGACTCCCGCGCTTTCGCGATGGGCAACCGCAGCAGCGCTCGCGTAACGAGGCGCATCGCACGAGGCACGTCAACCGAGATGATGGTCTCGAGCGCGAGATCATCCGGGAAATCTTGCAGGGTCTCTACCGCGTTATTCCAGGCAATGACGACGCGCGCACCATGATCCTCGAACTGATGGCGGAGTTCCCGCGCGGTGTAGAGCGGGTTGTGCTCGACCACGATCGCGCCGAGACGCAGCACCGCATAGAACGCCGCAACGTGTTGGGGACAGTTAGGCAGCACGAGGGCGACACGATCACCCTTTTGTACACCAAGAAGGCGAAGGCCTTCCGCCGCACGGTTGATTTGTGCGCCCAGCTCACCGTAGGTGGTCTCTTTGCCAAAAAACTCCAGCGCAACACCGCGCGGATACTCAGCGATGGATGCCTCGACCAGATCGTAAAGTGATCCGTCGGGGAGCGGAATTTCTTGGGGTACACCGTCGGCATAGCTCTTAAGCCACGGGCGGTCGGACAACGCAGTCATACGTTAACTGTATGCCTGTGAGACGCACTCAAAAAACACAGTGCGCCGGGCACAAATGCCGTGGTTGCTTAGGCAGCGCCGTCGAACATCGAGGTAACCGAACCATCATCGAAGACTTCGTGAATGGCGCGAGCCAGCAGCGGAGCAATCGGCAGAATAGTGAGGGTGGGGAACCGCTTGTGCTCCGGCACCGGCAGCGTGTCTGTAACAACGACGGAGTCGATGAACTCGCTCTGCAAAATGGTGGGAGCGGGGTCAGAGAAGATGGCATGAGTTGCAGCCACAACGACCTTGAGCGCCCCGGCGCGCTTGAGTGCTTCGGCAGCTTTAACAATGGTTCCGCCGGTGTCGATCATGTCGTCAACGAGCAAGCACACGCGACCGTCGACATCGCCGACGATGTCGTGAACGGTGACCTTGTTGGGAACCAGAGGATCGCGACGCTTGTGGATGATCGCCAGCGGCGCACCAAGCTTGTCGCTCCAGATATCGGCAACGCGCACGCGGCCCATGTCAGGGCTCACCACGGTGAGAGTGGAGGGGTCGAGCAGCTTCTGGAAGTGCTCAAGCAGAACCGGCATCGCGAAGAGGTGGTCGACGGGGCCGTCGAAGAAGCCCTGAATCTGGGCGGCGTGAAGGTCAACGCTCATGATGCGGTCAGCACCGGCGGCTTTGTAGAGATCCGCAATCAGGCGAGCGCTGATCGGTTCGCGACCGCGGCCCTTTTTGTCTTGGCGGGCGTAGGGATAGAAGGGCGAGACGACGGTGATGCGCTTAGCAGAAGCGCGCTTGAGGGCATCCACCATGATCAGCTGTTCCATGAGCCACTCGTTGATGGGCTCGGTGTGCGACTGGATGACGAACGCATCGCAGCCACGAACACTTTCGTCATAGCGGGCGTAGATTTCACCGTTCGCAAAGGTGCGGGCATCGGTGGGAACCAGATCGCTGCCGAGCTCTTCAGCGATGTCGAGCGCAAGCTGAGGGTGAGCTCGTCCGGAGACGAGCACGAGTCGCTTCTGACCGGAAACTTTAATGCTGGCCACGTGGGGACTCGCTCTCTGCCGTGGTTACGGCGTACTTCGGTCAGGCGTCGTTTTCGTCGTGTGCTGCGGCAGCTGCCTGAGCCGCTGCAGTACCCGCCCGATTGGTTTCAACCCAGCCACTGATATTGCGCTGCGGAGCAACATTGATTGCCAGAGACCCCGCCGGTACATCTTTTCGGATGACCGACCCGGCTCCGGTATACGCTCCATCAGCAATTCTAACCGGAGCGACGAAGACGTTGTGCGACCCACTTCTGACGTGCGAGCCAACTACTGTGCGGCTCTTGTTCACTCCGTCGTAATTTGCCGTGATTGTTCCCGCACCAACATTGGACTGAACACCCACTTCGGTGTCACCGATGTAGCTGAGGTGAGGCACCTTGCTTCCCTCACCGATAGTGGAATTTTTGGTCTCGACGAACGTACCGATCTTGCCGCCGACACCGAGCTTGGTGTTGGGGCGGAGATAGGCAAACGGGCCAACGGAGGCGTTTGCTCCGATCACGCTGAGGGTGGCATCCGTGCGCTTCACGACAGCATTCTCGCCAACCTCACAGTCAACGAGGGTCGTGTCCGGGCCGATGATGGCGCCAGACTGCACGAGCGTTGCGCCCTTGAGCTGGGTGCCGGGCAGAATTTCGACGTCAGCGTTGAGTGTGACATCCGCATCGATCCAGGTCGTGGCTGGATCTTCGATCGTGACTCCGGCACGCTGCCACTTCTGCACAATGAGTTCGTTCATGCGACGAGCGGCTTCGGCCAGCTGCACGCGGTCGTTGACGCCGGCGACCATCCATCCGGCGGTCACAGGCATCGCAGCAACCGTGGCTCCAACGCCACGAAGCAGCCCGACGACGTCGGTGATGTATTTCTCGGCTTGGGCGTTGTCGGTCGTCAAACGCACAAGTTGCTCACGCAGCGGGCCAACACGGAACGCATAGGTTCCCGAGTTGATTTCCGTGATCGAGAGCTCGTCGGTGTTTGCATCTTTTTGCTCAACGATGCGATCGAGGCCGCCCTGAGCGTCACGCACAACACGGCCATAACCGGTGGCGTCGTCAAGAATGGCGGAAAGCACGGTGGCGGCAGCAGACTGCGCTCGGTGCTGCTCGAGCAGCGCCGCCAGAGTGGCCGAATCGAGAAGAGGAACGTCTCCGCTGACCACAACGACATCCCCGTCGAAGTCAGCAGGCAAAGAATCGACCGCGACCTCAACGGCACGACCAGTGCCGGCGACATCGTCTTGGTCAACGATGAGGATGTCGGGCATGAGTTCCGTCAAGCTCGCTACAACTTCGTCGCGCTGGTGTCGCACAACGGCAATCACATGATCAGGGTTCAGCTCGCGGGCGACAGCCACCACGTGCCCAATGAGTTCGCGACCGGCAAGGCGGTGCAACACTTTGGGCTTAGCGGACTTCATGCGGGTGCCTTGGCCTGCAGCGAGAACAATGACGGCGAGTTTGTGTTCGGTCATAGACCTATTCTGCCCTGAATGAGCGGCGCTCAGAACGCGCACCCGGAACTCAGGAAGAACAAGGAAAAAGCGGGAGATCCTTGTAGTTCGTATGGTTAGCGATTCAAACTGTCCTCGTAGGCAGCAGCCGCGGCGGCGAGCTCCTCCGATTCCACGAATGGGTCTTCCGGAAGCAGGTACGGACGATCGAAGCTCGTGCCGTTTGAACAGACATAGTCGTCGTGCCAGTCGTCGTTATAAGTCGGGTCCCAGATACAGAGCCATCCCCCGCTCGCTTCGCTTTCGGCGGGTTGTTGATCGGCGGAGTTTTCGCCTTCAGTTTGAAGCTGTTCCTGAGGCGGTTGATAGTCGTCTTGGCTGTCGAAGTAGGACGAACATCCTGCGAGCGCGAGCACAGACACGAACAGGACAGCTACAGAGCGGCGATACATTGGCGGCAAAGCCTCTCGGATTTATGCGGTGAGCGAGTCAGGAATCATCCAGAGATTACAGCGGCAATTAGACGTCAGCTAGCCCCCAACTCAGGGCTCAGCGCAGGTCGCGCAACAGCCCAAACGCAAGCTCTGAAGGAGCCGAATACACGGTCCTCGACCGGACAAGCGCCAAAGGCCGGACCAGTCTGAGAAAGCAAAAAGCCGGAACCTCGACGCTACGTCGGGTTCCGGCTTTTTCTTTGCCCTGAAATCCCTCTAAAGGGTTTCGACCATAAGAACGCTTGGGTTTTCAGAACCTCTTACAGCTCCGCCTCTAGGATTCGAACCTAGACTGGACAGCTCCAAAGGCTGCCGTGCTGCCATTACACCAAAGCGGACCGCACCCGAAGGCGCTAACCAATTCTGCCATGTCATTCGCCCTCTGTCGTGCACCTAGCCCGATTCGGAGGTTTCGCACACGGTTTTGGGGGCCATCCCGACGGCTTGGCTGCACACATCCGTGTCGTGAAACTGGGATAATGACCGGATGCCCCAACGCGACGAAGTCGACCGAATTGTCGAAGCGTGGTCCCGCGAGCGTCCTGATCTCGACTTTGCGCCGCTGCATGTTCTCAGCCGGGTTGGTCGCCTCGCCAAGCACTTGGAGCGCGCCCGTCGGTCGGCGTTCGCTGTGGCGGGCGTAGAGCCGTGGGAGTTTGATGTGTTGTCGGCGCTGCGCAAAGCCGGCGCCCCGTACCAATTGAGCCCCACCGCTCTCGTGCAGCAGACGATGGTGTCAAGCGGAACCATGACAAATCGCATTGATCGTATGGTCTCGCGCGGTCTCGTTCAACGTCGCACCGACCCCAATGATGGTCGTGGTGTGATTGTGAGAATGACCGCGAGCGGTCGCGAAAGTGTTGATGGCGCCATTACTTCCTTGGTTCACGACGAAACAGCCTTGCTGGCGCGCATGTCTCCCGCGGAACAAGAACGATTGAGCGGACTGCTCAGAAAGTTGAGCCTCGACGGTGAATAGCACCCCTACGCAAACCGCATTCCGACGCAACATTCCCGGACTGGGGTTGGCACTAGGGGCATTCGGGCTCGCACTACTGATCAGTTTTCTTGTGCCGGCGATCCCCACGCTCACGGCGTGTGTCGTGCTCGGCATCGTGTTCACCGCACTGCCCTGGCGCAACTCCGTACGCGCGGAGATGAAGCCAGGCCTCACCATTGCGGCCCGTCGTCTGCTTCGCATCGGTGTGGTGCTGTTGGGGTTCAAACTGAGCCTTGTGAGCATTGCTGAGCTCGGCTGGTTGGTGCTCGGCATGATTGTGGCGATCGTTGTCATCACCTTCTTCTTCACCTGGGGCTTGGGAAGGATGCTGCGCCTCCCCGGTCAGCAGCCGTTGATGATTGCGGCCGGGTTTTCCATCTGTGGCGCCTCCGCTGTTGGCGCAATGGCCGGTATGACTCGCGCCAAAGAATCTGACACCGCTACTCCGGTAGCCCTTGTCACCCTGTGCGGAACCCTCGCCATCGCGCTGCTGCCCGCGCTACGCCCGCTGATCGGTCTGGATACCGCCGAGTTCGGGATGTGGGTGGGAGCGAGTGTGCACGATGTGGGCCAGGTTGTCGCCACAGCCCAAATCGCAGGCGCAACAGCCCTCGCCGTTGCTGTCGTCGTGAAGCTCACTCGCGTCGCAATGCTGGCGCCGATGGTTGCGCTTGCCGGGATTGTTGTTGCTCGCGGCGATCGCAAGGCCGCGGCCGCCGCCGATGCGGCGGGCACTCTGGAAGCAGAGTCTGTCGATGTGAAGCCAGCGAAGCGCCCCGCGATCCTGCCGCTCTTCGTGGTCGGATTCCTCGCTGCTGTGCTGGTGCGCACCTTCGTTCCGCTCTCAGACAGCTTTCTTGAGATTGCGTCCTACGGACAAGAGCTCCTGCTCGGCATGGCTCTCTTCGGGCTCGGTGCCGCTATCAGTATTGGCAACCTCATCCGCACCGGTGGCCGTTCGCTCGTTGTCGCCCTCGTCTCGTGGGCGTTCATCGCGCTTATCTCCCTCGGTGCTGTCGAGATCGCCCGTGCCGCAGGAGTCGCGGCCCTCGGCTAGATCTGCTGCCTGCACGCTCTGCTGACTGCACGCGAAACGGCCCGTAACTCGCACAATGCGAGCAACGGGCCGTGAGCGATATCTCGTGGATCGTCGATGTCGACTAGAGCCAGCGACGAACGGGTGCTGCGAACCAACGAGATTCTGGCTTCTTTCGAAGAACCAGCTTTTCGATGATGGTCGTCACCGACAGTCGTGAAGCACTGACCACGAACGCCGCAACAACGACCGAGAGGGCCAGCATGATCGGGTACTCCTCGATCAGCTGATCGGCTGACCAGTACGACAGAAGCGTCACTGCGCTCATAAGGACGGCGGGGAAGGTCAGCACGCCCAAGATCAGCGCGATTCCCAGCCCGACTTCGAGAGCGGGGATAGCCCAGCCGAAGAAGCCGGGGGCGCCACCGAGGAAAGTAGCGGTAAACGCCTCGAAGCCATCTGCCACCCGATTGTTGGATGCTGTGCTTTGAACGACAAGGCCGATGTCGGCTCCGTCGAATCCTGCCTTGATTTTGAAGAGACCTTCGTTCAACCACAGGATGCCGAGGCCCACCCTCGCCGCTCCCGTGATGACGGAAGCGAAGAGGGAAAGCGCGCGGTTCATCATGAGAGGAGTGCTGATCCGAAGATTGCCTTGACCTTGTCGCAGTAGATGACGACGGTGTCGTAGCCGGAGATATCCATGGCGTCGAAGGTGAAGGTCTGGCTGGCTTCGTCGAACACGACGGAGTCGATCTGCATGCCTGCTGCTACGGCATCTTCATCGGCACCGTTGGTGAGATAAATGTTCAGGTCGGGACCCTCGTCGGAGGAATAGCCCGAGAGCACGATCTCAATGTCGCTGACGGTGACGGTTCCTTCGACGGAGTGTTCGCCGGCGCCCTCGAAGGTTCCTGTGACCTCTTCGTGCATCATCTCCGTGTCGGTTTCGGTCTCCGAGGATTCCGGAGCCGTGGATTCACTGCTCGACGTGTCAGTGGCTGCACCGCTGCAGGCACTGAGCATGAGGGAGAGCGCGAGAATTGCTGCAGCTGGAATAGCTATTTTTCTCATGAGGGAGTTCCTAAGTTCGTGAGGTTATGGGTGATGCCTCCGAGTCGATGACGCGGTGACGGTTACGAAGGTAAGCCGCGGCATCCCTGAAAATGACGAATGTTTCAAGAGCGTAAGAATTGAAACCCGTTACGCCACGACCGCTCAATCTAGGCTGGGGTTATGGAAAACCAGCCGAGCGTCATGATCGTCGAAGACGATGCCACCGTGCTCTCGGTTGTCACCGAATTTCTGCGCGCACGTGGATATTCCGTTACCGGCATTAGCGATGGCCTTCAGGCCCGCGATGCCTTGCGCGGGCCATTGCCCGATGTTCTTATTCTCGATCGGATGCTGCCCGGCGTCGCGGGCGACGAACTCTGTCGCCAGGCGCGTGCGGCATCCCCGCAACTGCCGATCATCATGCTGACCGCTCTGGATGCCGTTGAAGAACGCATCGATGGTCTCGAACACGGTGCTGACGACTACATCGCAAAACCCTTCTCGCTGCGCGAATTGCAGCTGCGGGTGGACGCGATGGTGCGTCGTACGCGCAGCTCGCACGTGTCATCCGAACCGTTTGCCCTCGGGCAGTTTCGGGTTGATCCAGCGCATCGCAAGATCTTGCTCGACGGCCACGAAATGACGTTGACCACCCGCGAATACGAGCTCTTTCTCTTTCTGTTGCAGAACCCCGAACGCGTGCTGAGCCGCGACGATATTTTGCGCGAGGTCTGGGGCTGGAGCTTTGGCGAGGCATCCACCGTCACGGTGCACGTGCGCCGCCTGCGCGAAAAGATTGAACCCGAACCGCGCTACCCCCGCTACCTCCTCACGGAGTGGGGCAAGGGGTATCGCTTCACCGTGAAGGATGCCGCATGATCCTCAATTCCAGTGAGCTGCTGTTTATTCTCGCGACCGCTGCCGTCTGCACGGCCGTCGTCATGCTGGTCGCGCTTCTCGTTCTGCGGCTCGGGCGTCGTCGCTCAATCGCCTTCCAGTTCACGGTTGTCGTGATTGCCGCGATTATGTCGATCGCGCTCACGACCGTGGTGGTGACCGCGCAAATGTATCTCTCGGCCCACGATCTGCAGGTTGTGCTCTGGGTCGTGGGAATCTCCACGGTCATGAGTCTCGGTGCGGCCCTCGTGAGCGGGCGTGCGGTCCGGCGGGCGTTTGCCAAGCTGCGAGAAAGCGTCGCGCAGGTTGGTGCCGGCGACGTCGTTGCGGCCAACTCCGACACCTGGAAAGAGGTTGCCGAAGTATCGGTGCAACTCTCTGAAGCCTCCCAGCGGCTTGCTGCCGCTCGCGACGAAATCACTCGCCTCGACGCCTCCCGCCGCCAGTTTTTCGCCTGGATCTCGCACGACCTGCGCACTCCCCTGACCGGCATCAGCGCCCTCGCCGAAGCCCTCGACGCGGGAGTCGTCGATGACCCGAGCGACTACCTGCGCCAGATTCGCGCCCAGGTTGGCACCATGAATCGTCTCGTCGATGACCTCTTTGAGCTGTCGCTTATTCAGAGCGGCACCCTCAAGCTCCGCCCCGAGAACGTTGAACTGCTCGATATTGTGTCGGATGCCGTCGCCGACGTCAGCCAGCTGGCTGCGGCCCGCGGCATCCAGATCAGCCATGCCGGCGTCGAGGGGCGGATGCTCTGGGCCGACCCCCATGAGCTCACTCGCGTCGTCGTGAATCTGCTCACCAACAGCATCCGGTACTCGCCGGCAGACTCGCAGATTCTGGTGAGTGCTGACCAGCGCGACGACACGAGCCTCGTGCTTTCGGTGCTCGATCAGGGCAGCGGGGTCGCCAGTGAAGACCTCAGCCACATGTTTGAGATCGGCTGGCGTGCCACCGAAGCCCGCACTCCCGATCAGGAGTCGAGCGGATCAGGCGGTGCAGGACTCGGGCTCGCGATTGTGCGCGGCATCGTGGAAGCACACGGCGGCGGCGTGAACGCCGAGAACGGCCCCGAGGGGTTCCGTCTCAACGTCGCACTGCCGACCGGTGTGGCAGCCCGCTAAGCGAGTAGTTCGTCGAGTTCGAGCCAGCGGTTCTCGACGGTGTCGAGAGCCTCTTGCAGAGCCTGCTGCTCGCCGACGAGGGCACCGAGACCAGCAAAGTCTGACTGGTCATGAGCGGCCATGCGCTGGTGAAGTTCAGCGATCTGCCCCTGCAGCTTGGCGATCTTGCGACCGGCCGCAGCGTGCTCCTTTTGCGAGTTGCGCAGTTCAGCACCGCCCAACTTGGGCTTCGCTTTGGCGGCTGTGGCATCCGGAGCACCAGCGGCAGCGCCGCTTGCCCCCGTGGAGCCCTTGAGCTGCTGCGTGCGCAATTCGAGGTACTGGTCAACACCGCGCGGAAGGTGGCGGAAGCTGCCCTCCATCACGGCATATTGCTGGTCGGTGACGCGCTCGAGCAAGTACCGGTCGTGGCTGACAACCAGCAGCGTTCCCGGGTAGGTGTCGAGGAGGTCTTCGATCGCCGCAAGCATGTCGGTGTCGAGGTCGTTAGTGGGCTCATCCAGAATCAGCACGTTCGGCTCGGAGAGCAAAATGAGCAGCAGCTGGAGGCGACGCTTCTGACCACCCGAGAGGTCTTTCACCGGGGTGGAGAGCTGCGTGCTTGTGAAGCCAACGCGCTCCAGCATCTGGGTCGGCGTCATTTCTTTGCCGCCCGTGACATAGGTGCTCTTGTGGCGACCGATGACCGTGCTGACGCGCTCGTTCCAAATGTCTTCGAGCTCAGCAAGCTGCTGCGTGAGCGTGGCGACCTTGATGGTCTTACCGCGCTTGACGCGACCCTTGGTGGGCAAGAGGGTTCCCGAGACGAGCGACAGCAGCGTCGATTTTCCGGCGCCGTTGACACCCAGGATGCCCGTGCGCTCACCAGGAGCGATGCGCCAGGTGACGTCTTTCAGTACAGTCTTCTCGCCCGCGGCTCCGGAGGCGGGATCCGTGACCTGATAGGTGACGGTGACGTCTTCGAGGTCAACGACATCTTTGCCGAGACGCTGCATCGCCATCGACGACAGCGAAACACTGTCGCGGGCGGGCGGCTCGTTCTCGATCAAATCGTTTGCCGCATCAATGCGGAACTTTGGCTTGGTGGTGCGGGCGGGAGCACCGCGGCGCAACCACGCCAGCTCTTTGCGCATCAGGTTTTGACGCTTCGACTCTGAGGCAGCCGCCATGCGGTCACGCTCAACACGCTGCAGAATGTAGGCCGCATAGCCGCCCTCGAAGGGCTCGATCAGACGATCGTGCACCTCCCACGTTGCGGTACAAATCTCGTCGAGGAACCACCGGTCGTGAGTGACGACCAGCAACCCACCGGCGTTAGTGCCCCAGCGGCGCTTGAGATGGTTCGCAAGCCACGAGATACCTTCGACGTCGAGGTGGTTAGTGGGCTCATCCAAGAAGATGACATCCCAGTCACCAATCAGGAGAGCAGCGAGAGCAACCCGGCGACGCTGACCACCGGAAAGGTCGCCAACTTTGGCTTCCCATGGGATGTCAGCAGCAAGACCCGCAATGACGTCGCGAACCTTGGGGTCGCCCGCCCACACGTGCTCATCAATGTCGCCAATGACGGTCTCGTGCACCGTCTTGGTGCCATCAAGCTCATCGGCCTGATCGAGCATGCCGAGAGTGACGCCATTGCGTCTGGTTACTCGCCCGTCGTCGGGGTCGAGCTTGCCCGAGAGCATCCGCATAAGGGTGGTTTTGCCGTCACCGTTGCGACCGACAATGCCGATACGGTCGCCCTCGTCGAGGCCGATGGTGACATTGTCGAAGATTACGCGGGTCGGAAATTCAAGATGAAGGGACTCAGCGCCAAGAAGGTGTGCCATTCGGGCAAGCCTACTGCGGTTAGTCGGTAATGATTCGCGCTCCGTGCACTGGACCGGTTGCTCGCACCACATTCATTTGGGCTGCACTGAGCGCAATCTGCAGTTCGAGAGCCGAATCGAGGTCGGCTGTGAGGAACGCTACGGTCGGCCCTGAGCCCGAAACGACGCCAGCGAGAGCACCGTTCTTTTCGCCAAGTTCAATCACTGCGGCGAGAGAGGGCTGCAACTTGAGGGCGGGGGCCTGAAGGTCATTGTGGAGACATTCGGCGAGCATGTGCGGGTCGCCGGCGCGCAACGCCTGCAGCACATCGGTCTCGACCGTTGGGGCAACCTCCGCGGGAAAAATGTCTTGAGAGTGACGCTGACGGTGGAGGTCGAGCTCGGTGTAGACCTCCGGGGTTGAGAGCCCGAAGTCGGCGAGCGCCAACACCCACTGAAACTGACCTTTGGCCAGAGCCGGGCTGAGTTGGTCGCCACGACCTGTTCCGATCGCGGTTCCACCGGTGAGCGCAAACGGCACGTCGGAACCCAGTTCAGAAGCGAGGCCGAGCATTTCTTCGCGAGAGATGTTGGTGCCCCACAACGCGTCGCAGGCAAGGAGGGTTGCTGCGGCATCCGCAGAACCGCCACCCATGCCGCCGGTGACAGGAACATGCTTTTCGATCTCGAGGCGAACGCCGCCGCGGTAGCCGGTGCGGCGGGCAAGCAGGCGGGCTGCTTGAATCGCAATGTTCGAACCATCGGTGGGAACGCGCGACAGGTTTACCGTTCCCGTGACAGAAACAGAGAAGTCGTCGGCGTGGAATGCTCGAACATCTTCACACAGCGAAAGGGCCTGATAGGCAATCGCAACATCGTGATAACCATCGTCGAGCAGCGAGCCCACTTTGAGAAAGACGTTGACCTTGCCGGGGGCACGGGCGTGAACCATTGTTGAGGCTGCCGGGGCGGTAGTCATGAACCAAACTTACCTTGTGCGGCGGACCTGTCTGTGCGCCGGATGGGAATAACTGGCCCCCGCGCACAATTGTGAGGGTCTCGTTACCGTAGCGAAATCACGGGGAAATAGTGAGCCCGCGGATCGCCGCATAGCGCGCTGTAACCGACTCCGCCCACTCGCTGCTCACGTGAGCAGCGTTGGCTTCAAACCAGCTCAGAAACTCGGAGTGCTGCCACGTGGTTGCGCCCGCCATATCGAGAAAAGCAAACCACTCATCGGGATGCCGCCCTGTTCCTTCCAGAACGTCGCGGTCACTGGGGGTGCTGTTCGTTGCTTCCGACATGAGGTAAACCTACCGTCGTTTGGCACCAAACGGAATGGCTGCGCTACGCCGCGCGGGCAATAGCAAGGAAATCGTGCACCGTGAGCTCCTCGCCGCGGGCCGTGGGCGCGACACCCGCCGCAATGAGACGGTCGGAGGCGGCAGTTGAGCTGCCCAACAGACTCGAGAGCGACTGACGCAACATTTTGCGACGCTGCTGGAAGGCGGCATCCACGAGCGCGAAGGTAGCTTTGCGTTCGTCGATCGTGCCCGGCTGTTCGCGGCGTTCAAAGCGCACGAGCACCGAGTCGACATTGGGCACGGGCCAGAACACCTGGCGGCTCACCAGACCCGCGGTGGAGAACTCGCCGTACCAGGCCGCCTTGATGCTCGGCGAACCGTAGACCTTGCTGCCGGGGCCCGCCGCGACGCGGTTGCCGACCTCGGCCTGCACCATCACGAGGCCGCGATCGAGCGAATCGAAGTGCTCCAAGAAGTGCAGCAACACCGGCACCGACACGTTGTAGGGCAGGTTCGCGACGAAAACACGGGGGTCGTTGGGTAGCTCAGTGACGCGCAACGCGTCGTCGGTGATGACCGTGAGTTGAGCATCCGGCTGCATCTGGCTGACGGTAATGGGCAACTGGGCAGCCAGGCGCTTATCGATTTCGACAGCGACAACGGATGCCCCGGTCTCGAGCAACCCGAGGGTCAACGATCCCAGCCCTGGTCCGACCTCGACCACCGTTTCGCCCGAGACGACGTGCGCGGCCTTCACGATGCGGCGCACCGTGTTGGGATCAATGACAAAGTTTTGGCCCAACTTCTTGGTGGGCTGGATGCCGAGCAGATCAGCAAGATCGCGGATTTCGGCGGGACCGAGCAAAGTATTCATCGCGTGCCTACATTCTGTGCGCTCGAGACGGATGCAGCGGTCGCGTCGCCGCGCGCGGGTGCGGCCTCGATACCGGCGGGAAGTTCGGTATCCCACGAACCATAGACGGCTTCGGTAGTGGCGGAGAGCTGAGCCGAAAGCTCGAGCTCGGTGATCTCGAGGTGAGCGGCCATCGCGCGCACCGTGTGCGGCATCAGGTACGGCGCGTTGGGCCGCCCCCGCAGCGGATGCGGCGTGAGGTAGGGAGCGTCGGTTTCGACCATAATGCGGTCGAGATCGATGACGGAGAGAGCCTCGCGCAGGTTCGCCGCGTTCTTGAACGTCACCGTTCCGGCGAACGACAAGAACCAGCCATTGTCGGCGGCGATGCGGGCCATTGCAGCGTCGCCCGAGAAGCAGTGGAAGACCGTTCGCTCGGGAGCGCCAACGCGCAGCAGTGTCTCGATGACGTCGTCGTGGGCGTCGCGATCGTGAATCTGCAGCGCCAGGCCGTGCCGTTTGGCAATCGCAATGTGCTCTTCGAAGGAGCGGAACTGCGCCGGGCGGCCCGCGTCATCCGTGCGGAAAAAGTCGAGACCCGTTTCGCCGACCGCGCGCACTCGTGGAAGCGCGGCGAGTGCGTCGATGGCTGCGAGCGCGTCATCCAACTCCCCTGCGGCGTCGAGTTCGGGAGCATCGTTCGGGTGAATCGCTACCGCAGCGAGAACACGTGGGTTAGTGGCGGCAAGTTCAGCCGACCAACGACTCGTCGCCACATCGGTGCCAACCTGCACGACGCCACGAACACCGACCGAGGCTGCGCGCGCGAGATGTTCGGTGAAGTAGAGCGCGCCGTCTGGCCCGCCGTCAGCGATCTCGAGGTGCGTGTGATTGTCGTAGACAACGCCCTCGAGCGGCTCAGGCAGCGGCGGATACTGCGTCTTCTCAGAGGCTTTGTCGTCGGCGCTGCGGTGACGCTGCCTCATAAACGGTTCGGTCACGCCGTGCCGCTCTCGGCATCCACTTCAATGCGCGGGAACAGTGACGATTCGAGCGCGGTCACGCGACCGGTGTTCGACCAGCTCGTGGCATCGTCGATGCGCTGCTCGCGCAGTTCACCCACACCACCGATGGCTTGCCAGAGCTTTTCGGTTGCCTTCGGCAGCACGGGCGACAGCAGAATCGCGAGGGTGCCCAGACCGTTGACGGTCGTGGCCAACACGGTGCCGAGACGCTCGCGGTTGGCGGGGTCTTTCGACAGCGCCCACGGCTCTTGCTCGGTGATGTACCCGTTGAGTTCATCCACGAGTTGCCACACCGAGGCCAGCGCTTCGTTGATCGCGAACGTGTCAATTAGCGCGTTCGACTGCTCGGTCGCACGCTTCTGGGTGGCAATAATCGCTTCGTCGGATGCCGTCAGCTCACCGAGCGTCGGAATCTCACCATCGAAGTACTTATTCACCATCGCAATAACGCGCGAGGCAAGGTTGCCGAAGCCGTTGGCCAGCTCTGACTGGTAGCGCGCGCTCAGGTCTTCCCAGCTGAAGGAGCCGTCTTGACCGAACGTGATGGCGCTCATGAAGTAGTAGCGGAACGCATCAGAACCGAACGTGTCGGTGATTTGGCTCGGGGCGATACCGGTGAGCTTCGACTTGGACATCTTTTCGCCACCGACGAGCAACCAGCCGTGACCGAAGACGGCGCGCGGAACGGGTAGCCCAGCAGCCATGAGCATGGCGGGCCAGATGACGGCGTGGAAGCGGGCAATGTCTTTGCCGACGAGTTGTACGGCGGGCCAGCGCTTGGCGAACTGTTCGTCGTCGACGCCGTAGCCGATGGCGCTGACGTAGTTGAGCAGCGCATCGAACCAGACGTACACGACGTGGGTTTCATCCCACGGAACCTTGACACCCCAGTCGAAGCTGGAGCGCGAAATGGAGAGGTCGTCGAGCCCCTGCTTGACGAACTGCACGATTTCGTTGCGCACGCTCGCGGGCTGCACGAAGTCGGGTTGGCTTTCGTAGAGGTCGAGCAGCTTCTGCCCGAAGTCGCTCATGCGGAAGAAGTAGTTCTTCTCCTTGAGAATCTCGACGGGGCGCGAGTGAATCGCACACACGAGCTGCCCCTTGTAGTCGCCATCGGGAGCGGTGACGAGGTCATCAAGCTGCTTGTATTCTTCGCAACCGACGCAGTAGTAACCCTCGTATTCGCCGGCATAAATGTGGCCGTCGTCATAGAGGCGCTGCAGGAAGGTCGACACTGCCTTCTCGTGACGCTCATCGGTCGTGCGGATGAAGTCATCGTTGGCGATGTCGATCGTCTCGAGCAGCGGCTGCCAGGAGTCGGCAACGAGGCGGTCGGCCCACTCCTGCGGAGTCGTGTTGTTGGCCACGGCGGTGCGCAGAATCTTCTGGCCGTGCTCGTCAGTGCCCGTGAGCAACCAGGCGTCTTCACCCCGCTGACGGTGCCAGCGCGCAAGAACGTCGGCGGCCACCTCCGTATACGCGTGCCCGATGTGGGGAACGTCGTTTACATAGAAAATGGGCGTCGCAATGTAGAAGGAGTCGCCGGCAGACATGCCCCCATTCTATTCGCCTGTGTCGATTGATTACGCCGGGGGTGTTTTGAGCGCAGCAGCAACAGTCCACGACCGAGTCGGGAGTCGGATGCACGCCTCCCCATGTGGGAGTGTGTGGTTTTTTCTTTATTTGTGTTGCATTGCCGCGGCAACAAGCGTACTCTCGCAGAAACGCAGTCGGGTGCGTTGGCAATCACTGGAGATTACGGATGTACGCAGAAGAGCGGCAACAGCACATAGAGGGCACGCTTGCTGAAGTTGGTCGCGTCGCCGTAATCGACCTCGCCCGCACGTTCGACGTGTCAAGCGAAACGGTCCGTCGAGACCTCGATCAGCTCGAAGCACGAGGCGTATTGCGTCGCGTGCACGGGGGCGCGGTCTCGGCGGCTCGGATTAGTCGCGTCGAGGAAAGTGTCGCTGCCCGCACCGACCGCAACTCGGATGCCAAAGAGCGCATTGCGGTGGCCGCGATGGCCCTTATTCCGTCCACCTTCACCGGCGCGATCAGCATCGACTCGGGCACCACGACGAGCCGCCTGGCGCAGCACTTGCGTGACTGGCAGCCCGCGACATCCGCTGGTTCGCTGACCGTCATCACCAACTCGATCTCGATTGCCGCAATCGTGAGCGAGAACCCGCACATTGAGGTTCAGCTCATCGGCGGTCGCTTGCGCGGCATCACGGGGGCTGCGGTCGGTTCCACCACGCTCAGCCAGCTGGCGGGCATCCGCCCCGATATCGCATTCTTGGGAGCCAACGGTGTTCACGCCGACTTTGGTTTCAGCACGCCAGACCCCGACGAAGCAGCCGTCAAGAGCGCGCTCACTCGAGGTTCGCGTCGCGCCATCGCTCTCGTCGACGCGTCGAAGCTCGGCATCGAAACGCTGATGAGTTTCGCCTCACTCTCGGAGGTCGACACCATCATCACCGATCACTCCCCCGACGATGACCTCACGCTTGCCCTCGGGCGCGCGGATGTCGAAACGGTGATCGCATGATCGTCACCATCACCGCCAACCCCAGCCTCGATCGCACGATCGAGCTCGACTCTGCTCTCGACCGCGGCGAAGTTCAGCGCTCGGTAGCTAGCAGCGAGCAGCCAGGCGGCAAGGGTGTCAACGTGTCGCGAGCGCTCATCGCGTCGGGCCTCGACACGATTGCCGTGCTGCCCGGCGATGCTTCTGACCCGATGCTGGTCGCCCTGCGCGCCGAGCACACTCCGACCGCTGGGCTGCCGATCGCGGGTCGCGTGCGCTCCAACGTGACGATCACCGAGCCCGATGGCACGACCACCAAGATCAACGAGCCCGGCCCGCAGCTCACCGCTGATGACGATGCCGCTCTCATCGATCTTGTCGTCTCGCACGCTCGCCGTGCAGAGTGGGTTGTTCTCGCCGGCTCGCTTCCTCCCGGCCTGAGCGACGACTTTTATGTGCGCGTCATTGAAGCCATTCGCGCTGCCGCTGCTGACGATACGGCTGCTGGCGCGTGCCCCCGAATCGCCGTCGACTCCTCCGGCTCCCCCATGCTCGCGCTCATTGAGTCGGGTGTTGGCGTTGACCTCATTAAGCCCAACGCCGAAGAGCTCGCAGAAATGACCGGCCTTCCCGACACGTTTGAGGACGATCCGGATGCCGCCGCTGCCGCCGCGCTCAGCCTCGTCGCTCGCGGCTGCCGTGCCGTCCTCGCCACCCTCGGATCACGCGGAGCGCTCCTCGTGACCGCCGACGAGACGTGGCGCGCCACCATGCCTCCCGTGGCGGCCAAGAGCACCGTCGGCGCCGGAGATGCCTCCTTAGCCGGTTACCTTCTCGCCGACCAGCGCGGTGCTGCCCCCGAACGACGCCTCGCGCAGGCCGTCGCTCACGGAGCCGCCGCCGCCTCCCTGCCCGGCAGCACCATGCCGAGCCCCGAAGACACCACCCCCACCGCCGCTGACGTGCGCCTACTCAGCCGCCCCACCGCACCATAAATCTCAGCATCACCACTGCTGCCTACAAGGAGAAAGCAATGTCGCACCTCATCACCACCGACCTCGTGTTGTTGGATGCCGATCTCGGCACCGACCGCGAAAGTGTCATTCGCGCGCTAACGAATCTCGTCGCCGAACAGGGCCGCGCCACGAACGCGGAGTCGCTCTTCGACGACGCCTGGGCTCGCGAACAGCTCACCGACACGGGAGTTCCCGGCGGAATCGCCATCCCCCACTGCCGTTCAGAAGCCGTCACCGAGGCAACCCTCGTGATGGCACGCCTGAAGCCCGCCGTTGATTTCGGGGCGGCGGATGCTGCAGCCGACCTCATCTTCTTGATCGCGGCCCCGGCCGGCGCCGACCAAGAACACCTCACGGTGCTCTCCACTCTCGCCCGCTCGCTCGTGAACCCCGAGTTCGTCGACAGCCTGCGCGCCGCGGAAACCCGCGAAGACATCGTTGCTCTCGTCGAGCAGGCCACCGCGCCCGAAGCAGAGGCTGCACCCGCTGCTGGGGCTGGATCTGCCGCTGGTGCTGGTGCCGCCGGTGCAGCGAGCACCGCCAAACACGCTGCTCCCGCCGCGACCGCTGCCTCGGGCTCAGACGGCGCCGCGCGCCCCGTGTTGATTGCCGTCACCGCGTGCCCCACCGGCATCGCCCACACCTACATGGCCGCCGATTCACTCGCCGCCGCCGCAGAACGAGCTGGCGTGGAACTCCACGTCGAGACTCAGGGTTCGTCAGGGGCAACGCCGCTGGATCCTGCGATTATTGCTGCGGCATCCGCTGTCATCTTTGCTGTGGATGTGGATGTGCGCGACAAGGCTCGTTTCGCCGGCAAGGCTCTTGTGCAGTCGCCCGTGAAGCGCGGCATTGACGCGCCAGACGAGATGATCGCTGAAGCTCTCGCCGCCGCGAGCGACCCCGACGCTGCGCGCGTTGCCGGTGACGGAGCAGCCACTGAGGCCACCAGCAGCACGAGCGACGAGCACTTCGGCCAGACCGTCAAGCGCGCCCTGCTCACCGGTGTGAGCTACATGATTCCGTTCGTGGCCGGTGGCGGTCTCTTGATCGCGCTCGGCTTCCTACTTGGTGGCTACCTGATCACCGACACCGCGAGCGACATCATCGCGCAAAACAGCCTCTGGAACTTGCCTGAGGGGGGCCTCGCGGCGTACCTCGGCGCTGCAGCCTTTAAGATCGGTGCCGCCTCGATGGGCTTCCTCGTGCCCGCCCTTGCCGGTTACATCGCCTACGCGATTGCTGACCGCCCCGGCATCGCCCCCGGTTTCACCGCCGGAGCTGTCGCGGGTCTGATGGGTGCTGGCTTCCTCGGCGGAATCGTTGGTGGACTCCTCGCCGGTGTCGCCGCGCACTGGCTCGCTCAGCGCAAGACCGCAGCTTGGTTCCGCGGTCTCATGCCCGTCGTCGTGATCCCGTTGCTGGCGTCGATCTTCGCCTCCGGCCTCATGGTGCTGATCCTTGGCGGACCGATCGCCTCCCTCACCGTTGCTCTCAACAACTTCCTCAACGGCCTGACCGGCGCCTCCGCTGTCGTTCTCGGCCTCATCTTGGGAGCCATGATGGGCTTCGACCTCGGTGGCCCCGTGAACAAGGTGGCGTACGCCTTTGCTGTCGCCGGTCTCGGTGCCGGTGCAATCGACAACCAGGCACCGTGGATGATCATGGCCGCCGTCATGGCATCAGGAATGGTTGCGCCTCTCGCGATGGCGCTCGCCTCCACCGTGCTTGCTCGCCGTCTGTTCTCGCCCGTCGAGAAGGAAAACGGCAAGGCAGCGTGGTTGCTTGGTGCTTCGTTCATCTCGGAGGGCGCCATCCCGTTCGCTGCTGCTGACCCGCTGCGCGTGATCCCTGCCAGCGCCATCGGCAGTGCCGTCACTGGTGGAATCATCATGGCTGCGGGCGTTACCTCGCAGGCGCCGCACGGTGGAGTGTTCGTGTTCTTCGCGATCAATCCGTTCCCGATGTTCCTGCTCGCGATTGTTGCCGGAACCATCGTCACCGCCCTCATCGTCGTCGCCCTCAAGCGTTTCGTGCGCAAGAGCAGCACCGTCACTGACGCGCACGCGCAGGTGCCCGTCGCGGCATAAGGTCGTAGGCTTCATCTACGCAACGCTGCCGCTCATGCGCCGAGAGCTTCACGTCGTGCGTCGAATTTGGGAGACTCAATGAAGATCACCGACAGCGTGCACATTGATGCGCCAACGCAACGCGTCTTCGAGATTTTCACTGACCTCGACAGCACACCATCCCGAGTCAGCGGCATCCTCTCGCTCGAAGTTCTTGAGGGCCCTGCGCAACTCTCTGTCGGCACAAAGTGGCGTGAGACTCGCGTGTTTGCGGGAAAAGAAGCCACCGAAGTGATGTGGGTGACGGCCTACGAGCAGGATGTGTCGTACACCGTGGATGCGCAGTCGCACGGCATGCACTACCAGAGCGTGTACCTGTTCATGCCGAGTCACGGCGGAACTCGGTTGGACTACCGCTTCACGATGACACCGCTCACCTTCGGGGCACGCCTCATGAGCGTGGTCGGATTGCTGTTCCTCGGAGCAACAAAGAAGGCGCTTACGAAAGACCACCACGAGTTGAAGGTTGCGTGCGAGTCAGCGGCCTAAACCGCTCACGATGACAACGATCCCTCGCTTCAGCGGCGGGATGACGTTCAGAGGGAGTCGAGAGGTTACGGCTTGGAGCGCAAGGCCGCTTCGTACAGTTCGCGCTTGCTGAGCCCGGTTTGCTCGGCCACTTCGGTCGCCGCCTCTTTTAGGCGAGCACCATCGGCGACCAGCGCGAGCACGTAAGTGACTGCGGTCGGGAGATCGGATGTCGCGGGCGGTGCACCCTCGACGACGAGACAGATCTCGCCTCGGGCGCCGTCTTTGAACTTGGCGGCGAGTTCAGCGGCGGTGCCGCGGGCAACCTCTTCGTACATCTTGGTGAGTTCACGGCAGACGACAGCGCGACGGTCATCGCCCAAGGCGGTGGCGAGGTCGGCGAGCGCCGCGGGCAGACGGTTGGGGCTCTCGAAGAACACCATCGTGCGCTCTTCACGAGCGAGGGTGCGGAAGTAGGCGACGCGGCCCTTGCGCGGCAAGAAGCCTTCGAAGCTGAAGCGGTCAGTCGGCAGGCCGGAGACAGCGAGGGCGGTAAGGACTGCGCTCGGTCCTGGCAAAGCGGTGACGGTAACCCCCGCGGCGGCGGCTGCCGAGACGAGAGGAAATCCGGGGTCGCTGATGGCGGGCATCCCGGCATCGCTGAGAACCAGAACGTCGGCATCACGGGCCAACTCGACGATCTCGGCGGCCTTCTCTGACTCGTTGTGTTCGTGCAGCGGAATGAGCCGCGGCCGGTTGTCGATGCCGAGAGCGCGCATGAGATGGATGGTCGTGCGGGTGTCTTCGCTCGCGATCACCTCAGCGTTCGTGAGGGCCTCGATGAGGCGCTGAGACGCGTCGCCAAGGTTGCCAATGGGAGTCGCCGCAAGAATGATCACTCGGCCATTCTCCCACCCGCGCACAACGCGCAGAATTCGGCTCCCTTTCGCGCGCAGATCACCCCTTCTCAGGTCGTAGGGTTGCACTATGTCGACTCGTCCGCCCTTGAGGGGAACGCCCCTCGGCGCTGTCATGCTTGTGGTGTTGGGCCTGATCTTTCAGGACGTCGGCGCTTCGGTAGCGGTGCTGCTGTTCCCCGAAGTCGGCCCCGCCGGAATGGTGTCGCTGCGCCTGGTTTTCTCCGCCGCGATTCTGCTGGCGATTGCCCGCCCCAACCTGCGCGCCATCTCGAAGCGGGCCTGGCTCATGGCGGTCATTTTTGGTATTTCGCTCGGCGGCATGAACCTGCTGTTCTACGAAGCTCTCTCGCGCGTTGACCTCGGGGCGACCGTCACTATTGAGGTGCTCGGCCCGCTCGTACTTTCCGTCATCGTCGCCCGCCGCGCTAGTGCGTGGCTGTGGGCTGTGCTCGCCTTCGCCGGTGTCGCCCTGCTCAGCCTGGGCAGCGTTGGCGCCCTCGACCCCGTCGGTGTTGCCTTCGCTCTTGCCGCCGCCGTGTCGTGGGCGGGCTACATCTTGGCCTCACGCAAGACCGGCCAAGTCTTTGCCGGCTTGGACGGTCTGGCTATCGCCATGGCAATCGGCGCGATCATCAGCCTCCCCTTCGGCATCTCGCAGGCCGGAAGCACTCTGCTCGAACCTTCGATTCTCGTGCGCGGCCTCGCGGTCGCCATCTGCTCATCAGCGATTCCCTACGCCCTCGAACTGATCGCGCTGCGTCGTATCTCCGCCGCCGCGTTCTCAGTGCTCATGGCACTGGCTCCCGCTATCGCGACCGGCGCTGGCTTCTTCGTGCTCGGGCAAAACATCACCCTGATTCAGGGAGTCGGAATCGCGCTCGTGATCGCAGCATCAATCGGGGCCGTGCGGGCGGCATCCCGCGTGCCCGGAGAACCCGGGGCTGGGCCGAACGCACTACTGCCCGAAGAGACTCCGCTGTAGCGGAAGCCTCCCCGGGCAGCGGGAGCGAGTGTTAGCGGTTAGCGCTCAGCGGGTGCAGGCTCTGAACTGCTGCTCGCGTCATCCGGAGCAACAACGTGCATGGGGTGACTGCGCTCGAGAGCGGCACCCTCGACATCCACACTGGGCAGGATGCGGTCAAGCCACTTCGGCAGCCACCACGCGGAGGCCCCAAGCAAGTGCATGAGCGACGGGATGAGCAGCATCCGCACGACGAAGGCATCGAACAGCACGCCGACGGCAAGACCGAAGCCGAGCGGGCGCACCATCGCGAGGTGCGAGAAGACGAAGCCTCCGAAGACGGCGATCATGATGATCGCGGCGGCCGTGACAACCGCTCGCCCGCTGCGCAATCCGCTCATGACCGCGGCCCTAGCCGGGACACCGTGAACGTACGCTTCGCGCATGCCCGAAACCAGGAACAACTGGTAATCCATGGCGAGGCCAAACAGCACGCCCATGATGATGATCGGGGCGAAGTTCAACAGCGGCCCCGGATCGGTGACGCCGAAGACGGCACCCAACCAGCCCCACTGGTACACGGCGACCATCGCGCCGAACGCAGCCAGCAGCGACAACACGTAGCCGAGAGTCGCAATAACCGGCACGAGTAGTGAACGGAAGACCAGAATCAGGATGAGCAGCGAGAGCCCCACGACGACGGCGAGGTAGAGCGGCAGCACTCCCGCGAGCTTCTCGGAGATGTCGATGTTTCCGCTGGCCGAACCCGCAACACCGAGTTCGATTCCACCATCGAGCGGCGAACTGTCGCGCAGGTCGTGCACGAGTTGGCCGGTCGACTCACTCGACGGACCGTCAACAGGGATGACCTGGAACGCGAAGTAATCTGACTCATCCGAGACACCGACGGGGGCAACCGCGACGACGTCATCGAAGGCCAGCAGCATGTCGGCGAGGTCGGCTTGCGTCTCGACAACGGCATCCTCCTCCACGCCTTCGGGCAGGGTGGCCGTGACCAAGAGCGCACCGTTCTGCCCGGCACCGAATTCTTCGGCGACCGTCGTGTAGGCGCGGTACTGGGTCGAATCGGCCGGCTCAGACGAACCATCCGGCAAGCCGAGACGCATCGAGAGCGCGGGGATGGCGACCACGAGCAGTCCGAGAATGGCAACCACGAGAATCGCAATCGCCCGGCTCGTGCGCATCGGTCGCGCGGCAACCTGCTTGTGCACCTCATGACCGATTTCCTGGCGGGCACGACGCGACAGAACGCGAGTGCCGAGCAACGACAACAGTGCCGGAGTCAGGCTGACCGCAATAAGAACCGAGACGAGCACGCAGACAGCGCCGACCGTTCCCATCACACCGAGGAACGGGATGCCGCTGACATTGAGGGCGAGCAAAGCCACCAACACCGTCGACCCGGCAAACAACACCGCGTTGCCCGACGTTCCATTGGCGAGACCGATCGACTCGTGGAGCTCCATGCCCGCCGCCAACTGACGACGGTGACGCTGCACGATAAAGAGGGTGTAGTCGATGCCGACCGCGAGGCCCAACATCACACCGAGAATCGGAGTAACCGAGGTCATTTCTACGACGCCCGACAGAGCGAGCGAACCCGCAACACCCACACCAACACCAATGAGCGATGACACAATCGGCAGCACCGCAGGCAAGAACGAGCGGAACAGCACGAGCAAGACGAGCCCGGCCAGCAGCACACCGATCAACTCGCCGATGCCGAGAAGGCCATCGGTCGAGGTCGCAATCGACGACGAGTAGTCGACGGTTACTCCATCGATCTGGATGGCATCGAGCTCAGCAGCGATCGCACTCTTCGTCTCCCCCGAGAGGTCGAGCAGTTCGCTGTCGAACGTGAGGAGGCCGAGCGCCGTAGCGCCATCGTCGGAGACAAAGGTGATTGCGGCGGCGGCATCCATGAGGCGCTCGCCGTAGCCAAGCTGCTGCTCCTGCTCGTCGAGCAGCGTCGTGTTCTCGTCGATCGTGGCCTGCTGGGCGGTGAGCTCGGCTAGTCCGGCATCAATCTGAGCCTGTTGGGCATCGAACTGAGCGACGGATGCCTCGTAGAAGCCTGCCGCTTTGGCCTGCTCAATCGCGGCATCCAGTTGGGTCTGACCAGCCTCAAGTTCTTGAGCGCCTGCATCCAATTGGGCCTGGCCGTCACTGATCTGCTGCTTGCCTGCGTCGATCTGCTCGCGACCGTCCACGATCTGTTGCGCTTGCTCGTCGCGTTGGGCGTCAGTCTCGAAGGGGTCGATGACCGCGCTGACATCGTTCTGTGAGGTGAGCTCGGCGAGAGCATCCGTGATCTCAGACTGCTGCGAAGCAGAGAACGCTTCGCCGTCTTTTGAACCGAACACAACGGTGGCGGAGATGCCGCCAATGTCGCCGAGGCGGTCGGTGAGTTCGGAGGCCACACGCTCTGTTTCAGTGCCGGGAATCGACATCGTCGACGACAGCGTGCCGCCGAAGAGGGCGAAGCCACCAACGGCGAGACCAAGAACAGCGATCCAGCTCACGATAAAGAGCCAAGCGCGGCGGGCCGAGAGACGGCCAAGGCGATACAGAAGTTCAGCCATGCTGAAGAGGACCTCTCGTAGAAAACAGTACGGGGCACTTCATCGGGCCATGGCCATCGTATTCGTCTTTGACGAGTTTTCCAACAACTGTCGGAAAACTCACATTCGCGGCGAGATTGTCTGCCAGAATCAAAGAATGGATGTGCGCGTAGAACGAACAAGACAGAGCCTGCAGCAGGCACTCTTCGCCCTCACCCAAGAACGCGCCTTCGACGAAGTAACCGTCAGCGACATCGCCGAACGCGCCGGCGTCAACCGCAGCAGCTTCTACCAGCACTACGCCGACAAAGAGACCCTGTTGGCCTTCGCCATCGAAGCCGCGGCGGATGAGGCCGGCGTTCAACTGGCAGACCTCGACCCCGAAAGTGCCACAGCCCCGCCCGCGCTCAGCAACTATCTCGGCCACATCGATGCCAATGCGGCGGTCTACTCCAGCGCCCTAGGACCACGCGGTTCAGCCCTCGTCGCCTCGCGCATGCGCACCCGGCTCAAACAGATCGTGCGCGAAGGAATCATCAACCACGGCAGCGACCAGCTGGAAGGCATCGCCCTCGACATCGAAAGTGCCAGCATCACCGGCGCAACCTTCGGCATCATCGAAGCGTGGCTCGCCATGGAACCGCGCCCATCGGCCGAGACCGCAGTGACCTGGATCTGGCAGTCCTTCGGAACCCCGAGTGGGCGCTGGGACGAAATCTTTCCCGCGAGCTAGCGTCGACTCCCCCAGAACACTGGGCTCCGGTCTGCAGCGCATGGTTTCCCTCAGTACCATTGCGGGGTGAGCCAGACGAACCCGCGCGACTTCGACGACATCCTGTCGAACGAGTCGCCGGCACGTGCGTCTGAGATTTCGGACGGCTCAGAGGCTTCGGATTCTTCAGCACCCTCGGGCCGCCACTATGCCGCCGACGAGGGCTCTGGGCTCGATCATTGGTGGGCGGCGAGAAGTCCGCTGACCCGCCGCTGGCTCGGGTGGGCTGGGCCGGCGATTGTGGTGCTGATCGCAGCATTCACGCGACTGGTTGGCCTCGGGCATCCGTCGTCGCTGGTGTTTGACGAGACCTTCTATGTGAAGGATTCGTGGACGCTAGTGAATCTCGGCTACGAGGCACAGTGGCCAGCCGAAGCCGATGCCCTGTTCAACAGCGGCAAGGTCAACATCTTTCTGAATGACCCGTCGTTTGTGGTGCATCCGCCACTCGGCAAGTGGCTGATCGGGTTGGGCATGCTGCCGGGCGGAGGCGAAGATCCCTTTGGCTGGCGCATCGCGACCGCCATTGTCGGCATTCTCGCGGTCGTGGTGCTCATGCTGATCGCCAAGAAACTGTTTGGCTCCACGCTGTTGGCGACTCTCGCCGGGCTGTTGATGGCGATCGATGGCAACGCGATTGTCATGAGTCGGGTCGCGTTGCTCGACAACTTTGTGATGATCTTCGCCCTGCTCGGGGTCGGTGCGATGCTGCTGGATCGCGAGCATTCGGCCACCCGGCTGGCGCTGTGGAGCAGTCGCCGTGGGCTCCGCGGCGCGAGCACCGAATGGGGTCCTGCGTTGTGGTGGCGGCCCTGGCTCATTCTCGCCGCCGTCGCCTTCGGGCTTGCTGCCGCCGTCAAATGGAATGGTCTCTATTTTTTGGCCGCCTTCGCCGTCTACAGCCTGGTAGTGGATGCTCTGGCGCGCCGCAGCGCCGGCATCAGCTTCTGGGGCTCCGGCACTCTCTTCAAGCAAGCCCCCGTCAGCTTCCTGCTGACCGTGCCGATTGCGCTGCTCGTGTACCTCAGCACGTGGACCGCCTGGTTCCTCAGCGACAACAGCTACGACCGCAACTGGGCCGAAAACGACGGCAACGCGTGGACAGGTTTCTTCAGCTGGGTGCCGCTCGACCTGCAAAGCCTGTGGCACTTTCAGTCGAGCGTCTACAGCTACCACGTGGGCGAAAGCCGACCACATCCGTATCAAGCAAACCCGCTGACCTGGCTGCTGCTCATCCGCCCCACGAGCATGTTCTACGAAAACTTGTCCCGCGGCGACGACGGCTGTCTCGCGGATGCCTGCGGCGCCTCCATCTCTGGAATCGCCAACCCCATCATCTGGTGGGCTGCGACCGCGGCCATGCTGTATCTCGTGTACCGACTGGTGCGCTACCGCCAGTGGCAGACCGGCTTCATTCTGATGGGCGTCGCCGCCGGCTACCTGCCGTGGTTGCTCTACCTGAACCGCACCGTGTTCCAGTTCTACACAATCGTGTTCGAGCCGTACCTGATCCTGGCGCTCGTGGCCGCACTCGGGGTGATCATCGGCAGATCCGACGACGATCGCTATCGACGCACGAGCGGGCTCGGCGTCGTCGCCGTCTTTGTCGTCGTCGCCATCGCGGTCAGCGTGTTCTTCTGGCCGCTCTGGACCGGCCAAACCATCGACTACGACCTGCTGCGACTGCGCTGGTGGCTGCCGACGTGGATCTAGACCGACCACTTTCGTGGCGTTCTGTTACGGCGAAAGACCGCTGGCGGCATCCGTTCTCTGTAGCCTGAAGCCATGGCTGATCGCGACTATGGTTTCCGCACGCGTGCAATTCACGCGGGCAACATCCCTGATGCGGCGACGGGCGCTCGCGCTCTGCCGATCTATCAGACCAGCGCCTACGTCTTTGATGACACCGCGGATGCCGCAGCCCGCTTCGCTCTGCAGAAGTACGGCAACATCTATTCCCGGCTGGCCAACCCCACGGTCGCCAGCTTTGAGGAACGCGTCGCTTCGCTCGAGGGTGGCCTCGGCGCTGTGGCCACCGGCAGCGGACTGAGCGCGCAATTCATCACGTTCGCGGCGCTCGCGGGGGCTGGCGATCACATTGTCTCGAGTGCCAACCTCTATGGCGGCTCGATTACGCAGTTGGATGTCACGCTGCGCCGTTTCGGGGTCGAGACCACGTTTGTGCGCTCCTCCGACCCTGCCGACTATGCGGCAGCGATCACCCCGAAGACGAAGCTGATCTTTGCGGAGACCATCGCGAATCCCTCCGGCGAGATCGCGGACATTGAGGGACTCGCTGAGGTCGCGCACGCCCACAACATTCCGCTCGTTATCGACTCGACGGTCGCGACCCCGTACTTGAGCCGCCCGATCGAGTGGGGCGCCGATATCGTCACTCACTCGGCGACCAAGTTTCTCGGCGGTGCCGGCACAACTCTCGGCGGTGTCGTCGTGGAGAGCGGCCGTTTCGACTGGGCTAACGAACACTTCCCCCTCTTCGATGAGCCTGTTCCCAGTTATGGCGGCCTCAACTGGAGCGGCAACTTTGGCGAATACGCCTTCCTCACCCGGCTGCGCGCTGAGCAGTTGCGCGACATCGGGCCCGCCCTTGCGCCGCACTCGGCCTGGTTGCTCGCGACCGGTGTTGAGACTCTGCCTTTCCGGATGCAAGCCCACGTCGACAACGCCCGCATCGTTGCCGAGTGGCTCGAAGCCGACCCGCGCATCGAAACTGTGTACTGGGCTGGCCTGCCGGGGCATCCGCATTTCGAGCGTGCGCAGAAGTATTTGCCCAAGGGTGCCGGCTCGGTGTTCTCGTTCGAGGTTCGCGGCGCGGGAACGCAGAACAGTCGGGCCGTCGGTCAGAAGTTCATTGAGAGCGTTGAGCTAGCCAGCCACCTTGCCAACATTGGTGATGCGAAGACGCTCGTGATTCATCCCGCGTCAACGACTCACGCGCAACTCACCGAGCAACAGCTCATCGACGGCGGCGTACTGCCGGGTGTCGTGCGCATTAGCGTGGGAATCGAAGATCCAGAAGACATCATCGCCGACCTCGATCAGGCGTTGACCATCGCAGTGAAGGGCTAAGGATGTCGACAGAAGAAGTGCAGACCACCCAGCTCAGCAATGGGCTCACGTGCGATCTGCCCGCCAGTTCTCCGCTCGCCAAACTGCTCAAGTCGCAGCGAACCTGGGTGGGGCCGGATGCCAAAAAGCGTGCCGCGATCCTGCGCGCGGCGAAGTCAATCGCCATTGTCGGGGCCTCCCCCAATCCCTCACGGTCGAGCTACTTCGTGGGCACGTATCTGCTGCAGTCCACCGACTACCGCGTGTACTTCGTGAACCCCAACGCCGACACGATTCTGGGCCACAAGGCCTATCCCGACCTCGCGTCGCTGCCCGAAGTGCCCGACATCGTCGACGTGTTTCGCAAGGCCAGCGACATTCCCGCCGTGGTCGAGGACGTACTCGCCATCGGCGCACTGCATGGCCAGAATCCGGCCGTGTGGGTTCAGCTCGGAATCTGGAATGAAGAGGCCGCCGTTTACGCCGAATCGCAGGGACTCACCATCGTCATGGACCGTTGCCTTAAAGTCGAGCACGCACGCTTCAACGGTGGCCTCAACCTCATGGGTTTCGACACCGGGGTTATCTCGTCACGTCGCGCCCGGCGCTAGCCTCACGGGGCGTTACTCGCTCGGCACTCCCAGCAGGGCAAGGCCGTTGCGATCGCCGTGCTCGATCATGTCGCCGTAGTACTCAATCACGAAGGTGCGGGCGAGCTGCCCAGCCCGAGCGCCATCCTGGGCTTCGATGGCGTTGAAGATTTCGTAGTCATGGGCGAGCGACAGCTTCATTTGCGCGCCGGAGTCTGGCGCACTGTCGATGCGGTCGTTCACCAGATCAACGAGCGCGCCGCGGGCGGCGTCACCGCAGATCTGCATGAGTTGATTGTGGCTTGCCTCCCACACCGTGGCGTGGAATTCGACATCCGCTTGGCTAAACGCCGCTGAGCCGCCAGCGATGCTCGACTCCATGGCTTCGACCGCGGTGCGCATTACTTCAAGCTGTTCTGGTGTGCGATGTTCGGCAGCCAGGGTGCAGGATGCCCCTTCGAGCATGACGCGGAATTCGACCAGTTCAGAGAGCTTGATCGTGCCACTGCGCACCAGCCGGTTCATCGCTTTGTGCAACGTTGCTGGCGACGCTTGAAGAATTTCGGGTCCGCGAGGATCGCCGGGGCGTGAGCGCACCAGCCCACCGCTTTCGAGCACACGAAGGGCTTCGCGCACGGTCGCGCGGCTCACAGCGAAGGTGCCCATCAGGTCTCGTTCGCTCGGCAGACGATCTCCGGGGTTGAGTTGACGCGTGGCGATCGCTTGCTCGATCTGTTCCACGATCGCTTCATACGCGCGCACAGGCTTGACGGCGACGAACTCAGTTTTGTCAGTCATCTACTTTCCTTTTGCACATCATTGTTGCCGATTTTTAATCATTTCGCGCCCCGTGTTGACGACCCTCGTGGAGCGTGCAACACTATCGGACACGTCCCAAGTGTACTGGTCAGACCAGTTGTTTCGGGCCGTTATCCATCACATTTCACCCCCGTTTCGCACCACTCCCTTTCCCGCAATAAATCGGAAACAAACCAAGGAGATTGTCAAGACATGAGGTCCTTTACCCGGCGGAAATCCCTCGCCATCACCGCAACCGCAATGGTTGCTTCCCTCGCGCTCGTCGGATGTTCAGCCGCCGACGATTCCAGCGATGCTGCCGCAAGCACCGAGCTTGTTGTCGGCCTGCTTGCTTCCCCGGCAAGCCTCGACTACTCGACCACCGGCGGTGCCGCGATCCCGCAGGCACTGCTTTACAACGTCTACGAAGGCCTCGTCAAAATCGACAACGCCGGCGACATCCAGCCACTGCTCGCCGAGTCCTACACGGTCAGTGATGATGGACTCGTCTACACGTTCCTCCTGCACGAGGGCGTGACCTTCTCCAACGGCTCGCCCTTCACCGCCGAGAGCGTCAAATTCAGCCTCGAACGCGTCGCCGACAACTGGACCGCCAACGGCCCCGGCTACCTCGACCCCATCTCCTCCGTGGATGTGGTGTCGGACACCGAAGTAACCATTACACTCAGCACCCCGAGCAACAGCTGGCTCTTCAACATGGCTGGCCCGGTCGGAACGATGTTCAGCCCCGACGGCATCGATGATCTCGCCACCGATCCAGTCGGCACCGGCCCCTACGACGTGAGCGAATTCACCTCGGGTACCAGCCTCGAGCTGACCGAACGCGACGACTACTGGGGCGAAGCACCCTTCATGAGCGACGTCACGTTCAACTACTACGCCGACGCCACCGCCCAGACAAACGCGCTGTTGGGTGGAGACATCGACCTCATCTCCGCGCTCACCGCGTACCAGCTCATCGGCCAGTTCGAATCGGATGACGACTTCGCCGTCTACGAAGGAACATCAACCGGCGAGACCACGATGACCTTGAACAACCAGAGCGACGCCTTCAGCGACGTTCGCGTTCGTCAAGCTGTCATGTACGCCGTCGACCGCCAGGCAGTGCTCGACACCGTGAACAGCGGCTACGGTTCGATCATCGGCTCGATGGTTCCGCCGACTGACCCCTGGTTCGATGACTCACTCGTTGACCTCTACCCCTACGACCCCGCCAAGGCAGAAGCACTTTTGGCCGAAGCAGGCGTCAGTGACCTCACCGTTTCGATGAAGCTCCCGAACCTGCCCTACGCGGTGGATGCCGGACAGGTCGTCAAGGATCAGCTCGCGCAGGTCGGCATCACCGCCGACGTCACCACGCTGGAGTTCCCCGCAGTCTGGCTCGACGAGGTCTTCACCAACCACGATTACGACATCTCGATCATCGCTCACACCGAACCGCGCGATGTCAGCGCATTTGCGGCGCCAACCTACTACGCGGGATACGACAACCCCGAAGTAATGGCACTGTTCGCTGAAGCAGACGCGAGCGACGAAGAAACCTTCGTCGAGTTGATGAAGGAAGCCACCGCGACCATGGCCGAAGAAGCCGCGGCCGACTGGCTCTTCCTGAACCCGAACGTGACGGCGGCAGACGCTGACCTCACCGGGGTTCCGCTGAACGCGCCGACGTTGTCATTCGACCTGACAACAATCGCACGCTAGAACTAGCCTCACCAGCACCACTCCCCTGACGGGTGGGGCCGGTACGTCACCATCCCTGACGCTCCGGCTCCGCCCGCCAGGCCCCAGATCCATCACTGCGAAAAGGCCCAATCATGTTGTTGACCATCGCCCGCCGAATCGGCATCTTTGCTGCGACTCTGGTGGCGGCATCCATCATCACCTTCTTGATGCTGTCGATCCTCCCCGGCAACGCGGCGCGCGTCGCCCTCGGCATCGACGCCACCGAAGCTCAAGTCGCCGCCCAAGAGCAACTCATGGGCCTCGACCGCCCCCTCTACGCTCAGTTCTTCGACTGGTTCGGACACCTCCTCATCGGCGACTTCGGCACCTCAACGGTGTCGGGTCAAGAAATTGGGCCCCAGATCGGCGACGCTCTTGCCATCACCGGAGTGCTCGTGATCTCCAGCGTGATCCTCGCGCTGCTCTTCGCCATCCCCATGGGCATCCTCTCGGCCGTTCGCCAGAACAAAGCCGACGGCGTGATCATCTCCGGCATCAGCCAGATCGGAATCTCGATCCCCGGCTTTCTCTTCGGAATCCTTCTTGTGGCGCTCTTCGCCGTCAAGCTCAAATGGCTGCCGGCTGGAGGCTGGGACGACCCGGGAGAAGACTTCGTCGGGTTCCTTGAGCACCTCATCCTTCCGGCCATCGCGCTCGGCTCGGTGCAGGGCGCAGTGCTCAGCCGCTACGTTCGCTCGTCGGTACTCGAGGTGATGCGCGAGGACTTCCTTCGCACCGCCCGCGCCAAGGGCCTCGCCCCCAACCGTGCGCTCATGCGACACGGCCTTCGTAACGCCGCCATTCCTGTGATGACCGTGCTCGGCCTTCAAATTGCCTCGCTGCTGATTGGCGCCGTCGTCATCGAACGCGTCTTCGCGATCCCCGGCCTCGGCAGCCTCCTGCTCGACAAGGTGGCCCTGCGCGACCTGCCAAGCATCCAAGGAATTGTGATGGTTCTCGTGGCCCTCGTACTGCTGCTCAACCTTCTCATCGACATCGCCTACACCATCGTTGACCCCCGACTCCGGAGCGCATCATGACGACAACCACTCCCGCTCCCGCAGCCCCGCGCCTGCGCAAAAACGCCATTCCTTCGGGCAAACGCCGCAACGGCAACCTCGTCGTCGGCATCATCCTGATCGGGCTCATCGTCTTTGCCGCAGTGCTCTCTGCGTTCTGGACTCCGTTCGACCCCGAAGGTGTCTTTCCCGGAGAACTTCTGCTTCCGCCCGGTGCCGAGCACCTCCTCGGCACCGACAACTTCGGTCGCGACGTACTCAGCTCGATCCTTCGTGGCGCCCAAATTTCACTGATCGTCGGAATCGTCGCCGTCGGCATTGCGGCTGTACTCGGAGTTCCTTTCGGAATCGTCGCTGGCATGAACCCAGGACGACTCGACCAGTTCATGATGCGCGGCAACGACATCCTGCTCGCCTTCCCCGCCCTGCTGCTCGCCATCATCTTCGGTGCCGTCTTCGGAGCAAACACCACCACCGCGATGGTCGCGCTCGGCATCGGTTCAGCGCCATCCTTCGCCTCAATCGCCCGCAGTGGCACTCAACAGGTGATGAGCCGTGAGTATGTGCAGGCGTCCAAAGCCTCCGGAAAAAACGGCTGGTTCGTGGGCGTCAAGCACGTGCTGCCCAACATCTCCGGAATTCTTATCGTGCAAGCATCCGTCTCCTTCGGCATCGCCGTGCTTGCCGAAGCAGCCCTCTCCTACCTCGGCCTCGGCACCACCCCGCCGACCCCCTCCTGGGGCCGCATGCTGCAAGACGCCCAGGGCTACCTCTACGTTCAACCGCTCTTGGTCGTCTGGCCCGGAATCGCGATCGCGATTGCGGTGCTCGGCTTCAACCTCCTCGGTGACGGATTACGCGACCGGCTCGACCCCAGAATGCAGGTAAAACGATGACCACGACAGACTCCCCCATCGAACCGACGCTCAGCGTTCGCAACCTCACCGTCAACTCCGCCTTCGCCGAGCTACTGCACGGCATCAGCTTCGACATCGCCCCCGGAGAGCGCGTCGGACTCATCGGAGAATCCGGTTCCGGCAAGTCCCTGACCGCAACATCCGTCATGGGCTTGCTGCCCGAGACGCTCGCAGCCAATGGCGAGATTCACCTTGCCGGCGGCCACGGAGATCTCGTACACGCCTCCGAATCGAAGCTGAGCCAGTTGCGCGGCAACACCATGGCCATGGTCTTTCAGGAGCCCATGACCGCACTGAACCCGCTCATGAAGGTTGGCGCGCAGGTTGCCGAGATCATGACCCAGCACCGCACGGTGCCTTCCGGCCAGACTGCCGCCGCCCGCGCCGTAGAACTGTTGGCGCAAGTGAAGCTGCCGAAGCCCGCCGAAGCCGCGCTCGCGTTCCCCCACCAGCTCTCGGGTGGTCAACGCCAGCGCGTCATGCTCGCCATGGCGATGGCCAACGACCCCCAGCTGCTGCTGTGCGACGAACCGACCACCGCTCTGGATGTCACGGTGCAGGCAGAAGTACTGCGCCTGATCGAGGGGCTCGTCACCGAACGCGGCACCTCGCTCCTCTTCATCACCCACGACATCGGAGTGGTCGCTGAGGTCTGCGAGCGCGTGCTCGTGATGTACAAGGGCGACATTGTGGAAGACGGAACGGTGGAGCAGGTCATCACCAACCCGCAGCATCCGTATACGAAAGCACTCATCGCCGCGTCGAACCTTTCTGTCGTGGATGAGCGGGGTCGCCTGCACACGATTGCGACCAGTGCGATCACGCTTCCCACCGCTGCCGAGCTCGCCGCTGCGCTGGAGGAGCCTGCTGCTCCGACCGCCCCGGTGGAGCCGACCATCGCCACTCCGGCGTCAGCAAGCACGCTCGATTTCGTCATCCCTCACCAGCGCCGCACCGACCCGGATGAGCGGATCATCTTTAACGAAATCGAGGGCGAGCCGCTGATTCGGGTGCGCGACCTCACGCGCCAGTACAAGCGCCGCGGTGGTGGCAAGCTCTTCGGCAAACCGCCCGTCGTGCACGGTCTACGCGGGCTTGATTTCGATGTGGCCAAGGGCCAGCGCTTCGGCATCGTCGGCGAATCAGGGTCGGGAAAGTCGACGCTGATGCGCTTGATGTGTGCCCTCGATGAGCCCACCGGCGGCAGCATCACGGTCTCCGGGCAAGAGCTTGCGGGCGCGAAGGAGCGCGAGTTGCGCGACTTCCGCAGCCAAGTGCAGATCGTGTTCCAAGACCCCATGGGGTCACTCGATCCGCGCATGAAGGTCGAGCAGATCGTGGCTGAGCCACTGCGCGGGGTTAGCCGCGATGAGTCCCGCGAGCGAGTGATTGCCCAGCTGGAATCTGTTGGCCTTGACGCGGATGTCATGCACCGTCATCCGCACCAGTTCTCCGGTGGTCAGCGCCAGCGCATTTCGATCGCGCGGGCCCTCATCACGCGTCCTCGCGTGTTGGTGGCCGATGAGGCAGTGAGCGCTCTGGATGTTTCGGTACGCGCACAGGTGCTCAACCTGCTCTCAGACCTAGTCGACGAGTACGCACTCACGCTGTTGTTCGTCTCGCATGACCTCGGGGTTATCCGGCACGCGTGCGACACCGTTGCGGTGCTGTCGGATGGTCGCATCGTCGAATGCGGACCGACAGACGACGTCTACGACAATCCCCTTCACCCGTACACCCAGAAGCTCGTGAGTGCGACACCGTCGATCTCCGAGCTCGCCGGACGGGCCCGCTCGTGAGCGGCGCAGCCGGCGCCGGCCGTCGCGACGTTGGTTCCATTACTGATGTCGACGGCATCCGCGTTGGTCAGGTCAACAAGCAGGGCGATGGCTGGCTCAGCGGTGTGACCGTGGTGTTGCCTGACGCCGACACCATCGGCGGCGTTGATGTGCGAGGCGGTGGCCCCGGCACCCACGAAACCGATGCCCTCGATCCACGCACGCTGGTGCCCACGGTCGATGCAGTTGTACTCACGGGCGGGAGTGCTTTTGGGCTCGCTACGGCCCAGGGCGCTCAGCGCTGGTGTGCCGAGGATGAGCGCGGAATTCTCGTCGGCACTCTCCCCCACGAGGTGGTGCCGATTGTTCCCGCTGCCGCAATTTTTGATCTCGGGCGCGGTGGAGAATTCGGCAACCGCCCTACCGAGCAGATGGGCTACGACGCCGCAGCAGCCGCTGCCGCCAGCCCACCCTTCAGCCCTGTTGAGCGCGGCAACGTCGGTGCTGGCACCGGTGGCGCGCTCGGCGGACTCTACAAGGGCGGCGTCGGCACAGCCTCGGTCACTCTCCCCGGAGACAACGGAGACATCGTTGTCGGGGCCATCGTGGTCGTGAATGCGGTCGGGATGCCGTGGCTTCCCCAGACGGCTGCGTCCACTACCGCAGGCGGTAAAGCTGCAGCCGCGGCGGCTGGCCTCGAGCCGGTGCGTTCGGCATCGCCGCCGCAGGGACTCAACACGACCATCGCTGTAGTCGCGACGAATGCGATTCTCGATCCGGCGGAAGCGTCGCGCACGGCGACGACCGCCCACGATGGGTTCGCTCGGGTGTTGAACCCCGTGCACACGCTCACCGATGGCGACACCATTTTTGTGCTCGCTACGTCCAAGAAGGAACTGGCCGGCGATGACCGCAGCGGCCGCGTAGCGTCGCTCTTCGCCTTGCAGACGGCAGCAGCAGAAGCGATGCGTCTCGCCATTCTGGATGCCATTGATTGCGCTCGCACCGTGACGACCCCGGTCGTGACTCTGGAACGTTTCCCTCTCCCCACTGACCTCGACTGGAGCGTCCTCGCATGACCGCCACCCCCACCGGCAGCACCGCATCGCTGGCAACGCTGACCGCTACTGAACTTGTTTCTCTCTTCGCGAGCCGAGCGATCTCCCCCGTGGAGGTCACCCGCGCTGTGCTCGAGCGAGCGGAAGCCAAGCAGGCTGAGCTGAACTGTTTTTATGCCATCGATGCCGCGGGGGCTACCACTGCGGCTGAGGCGAGCGAGAAGCGCTGGGCTGCTGGCGAACCACTGGGCGCCATCGACGGCGTTCCGGCCACGATCAAAGAGAACGTAGCGCTGGCCGGCTTCAGCCAGCCTTCGGGCACGGCAGCGAAGTTCGACGCGCCTCCGGCCACCGCCGACGGCCCTCTCGCGGCCCGCCTCAAAGAATCGGGTTGCGTCATTTTCGGCATCACTGTGATGCCTGACTACGGGATGCTCTCCTCGGGTGTCTCGTCGCTGCACGGCATCACCCGCAGCCCCTGGAACCCCGCGTGGACTGTTGGTGGTTCCAGTGGTGGAGCCGGTGCTGCAGCGGCGGCGGGCGTTGGCCCGCTGCACTCTGGTTCTGACATCGGCGGATCACTGCGCCTTCCGGCAACGTGGCTCGGGCTTGTCACGCTCAAGCCCAGCTCTGGACGCGTCGCCGTCGATCCGCCCTACATGGGGCGCGTCGCTGGCCCCCTCACCCGCACGGTCGATGACGCTGCTCTCATGATGAGCGTGATGACGCGACCCGACATTCGTGACTACACGAGCCTCGGCCAGCAAGATCTCGACTGGAGCGACATCCACTATCCCGACCTTGATTCTGCGATGCGCGGCAAGAAGGTCGCCTTCCACTTGGAGGGTGGCGCCGGCTTGCCGACCGACCCCGAGGTTGCTGCTGCAATTCAGGATGCCGTCAGCCACTTTGCTGCCGCCGGTGCCGAGATCACAGAGATAGCTCCGCCCATGACCGAGGAGTATCTCGATGACCTCGACATGTTCTTGCGCGTGCGTTCGCTCGGAGACTTCGAGGCGCTGAGCCCGGAGCGTCAAGCGATGGTGCTGCCGTTCATCCAAGACTGGGTACTCGCCGGTCAGGGAGTCACGGGCGTTGAATCACTGCGTCACTACCAAACGATTCAGTCGATGCGTGCCAGCACGGTGCGCTCCACCGCGCCCTACGATCTGGTGCTGTCTGCTGCCTCGCCCGTCGCGGCGTTCCCTGCCGAGTGGCCGATGCCCAGCAATGATGCCGCAACCTCGCTGCACCACATTGCCTACACGGCTCCCTACAATTTCTCGGAACAGCCAGCATCGACACTGAACTGTGGTTTCACCGCCGACGGTCGCCCGATCGGACTACAGATCGCCGGGCGCCGCTATGACGACCTCGAAGTCATGCGCGCCAGCCACTGGTACGAGCAGACCCGCCCGTCCGACGCCGCCCCGGCTT
The DNA here is from genome assembly GCF_015864575.1 of Salinibacterium sp. SWN248. Taxonomy (GTDB): domain Bacteria; phylum Actinomycetota; class Actinomycetes; order Actinomycetales; family Microbacteriaceae; genus Rhodoglobus. Next base: position 302,639 of record NZ_JADYWW010000002.1, read on the forward strand.
GGCCACTGTGAATCGACGCTGGGGCGGCCCCCTCGCCCTGGCCGGCATCCTGCTCGTCGCCCTGAACCTTCGCCCAGCGGTTGCGTCGTTGTCACCGATTATTGTCGCCGTGCAGCGGGACATTTCGCTCGACAGCGTTGCTCTCGGCATCCTCGGTATGCTTGCGCCGGCATGTTTCGCTGTCGCCGGCCTCACGATGCATCTGATCAGTCGTCGCCTGCACGCCGAGTGGATTCTGCTTGGCGCTCTCGTAGCGATTGTGGGCGGTCAGCTTGTGCGTGCGACGAGCTTCTCCTTCGCGGGTCTGCTCGTCGGTGGCATCTTTGCCTTCCTCGGCATGGGCATCGCGAACGTTCTTTTGCCGCCGCTGGTCAAGAAGTACTTCCCGCGACGCATCGGGCTCGTCACGTCGCTGTATGTGACGCTTATCTCCGTTGGCGCGCTCGTGCCACCATTGCTGGCAGTGCCTCTCGCGCAGGCGACGGGGTGGCGTGAGTCGCTCGGCTCGTGGGCACTCATAGGCATGCTGGCGATCATCCCGTGGATCGCACTCGTTATCGGGCGCCGCAGTCGAGACACCGCCAATGCCGCCTCCACAATCCCGACGCCCCGCATCGGTGGCCTCTGGAAATCACGAATCGCGTGGGGTGTTTCGCTCATCTTCGCCATCTCCAGCTTCAACGGCTACGCCATGTTCGCGTGGCTGCCACCCCTGCTGGTAGCGACCGCGGGAAGCACCGAAACCGAAGCCGGGCAACTTCTCTCGCTATTCGCGACCATCGGCATCCCCGCCGCCATTTTTGTGCCCATTATCGCGAATCGGATGCGCGAACCCCTGCACCTCGTCTACCCGGGCGTCGCCGCCTTCGTTGTCGGATATCTCGGCCTCATTCTGGCGCCATCGGTCATGACCTGGCTGTGGGTATCCATCCTCGGAATCGGCACGCTGATCTTTCCGCTGAGCCTGCTGCTGGTCAACCTGCGCACCCTCACCTTCGAAGGATCGATCGCGCTCAGCGGTTTCGTGCAGGGAGTCGGTTACGTGCTCGGAGCCCTCGGACCGCTGTCGGTCGGTGTCGTTCACGCCATCTCGGGCAACTGGACGGCGCCCCTCATCGTGCTGCTCGTCGCCTCTGCCGTGGTTGGTGGCGTCGCACTGCTGCTGATGACGCCGGGAACTCTAGAGAATCCGGGCGGGGGCTCGCGGCGGTCGCATGCTGCTGCTGCCGCCTCTACGCCAACTCGCGCTTGAGCTCAGGCAGAAACTGCGAGTCGCGGTCGTCGTCCGCAGCGTCGTCAGTCCGTTGAGGCCCGCGGTGCACTAACTTAGCCCTATGGCTGTGGCTCAGACTCGACGCGCGCGTGCTGCCCGACGCCGCAAACGCCGGGTCGATGCCGCCGACAACGATCTCACCGCCGAGCAGTGGGAATCGCTCAAGCGCGAGTGGGGCGGCTGCGCTTATTGCGCCACGGCCGCCACCGACTCTGCACTGCAGAAAGATTGCGTTCAGCCCATCTCTCGCGGTGGCAGCTACACCGTGGGCAACGTCGTTCCCGCCTGCGGTTCCTGCAACGCGAGCAAAAGCAACAGCGAAGTGACGTCATGGATGCGTCGCAAACGCCTCGATGAACGCGCTTTCCTCACGCAGTACGTGCACGTGCGGCAGGCGCTGGGCCTGATTTAGGCCCGTGACAGTTGCGCCTACAGTGGCGGCGTTGAATCTCCACCAAGTTTTTCTCGCACACTAATCCAGGCAGCACGATCTTCATCGAGACGTTTGAGGATCTCGTGCAGCTCGGCGATCACGATCGACTGTTGCTGGTTGAGGGCAAATACTTCTTCAATGTCGAGCTTCGCTGCCTCGTCGACTTCGTAATCGTGCTGGGCCAGCGCCGCAGAGATGCCGTCTTGCCGCTTCGCCGAGATGAGAAGGATTGCACCCTGCAGTCCCGCGAGCATGCTCAAGAAGAGGTTAAGCAGGATGTATGGATACGGATCCCAGTTCGCCGCAGTGAGCGAATTGACCGCCGCCCAGATTCCCATGAACGCCAGGAAGCCGATAACGAATACCCAGCTGCCCATCGAATTGCGCAACCGATCGGCCGCCCGCTGACCGGTGGTGAGGGAATCGTCGTGAACCCGGTGCCAATTTCGTGGTGCCTTGCGTGCGCTAGTGATCTTCATGAGGCTCAGCCTAGAGCGCTAGCGCGAAGCCAGCAGTGCCGTCAACGCCGCCGCATCTGTCAGCGGCAGGCGGCACACGAACTCTTCACACAGGTACGCCGTCGGTTCGCCGCCGGTAGCGGTGCGGGCAGCAAATAACTCGAAACCGGATGCCGCAAAAGCGTCGGCCTGAGTCTGCGAGACCGCAACACCAATGCCTCCAGCGCGGTGCAGCGTGTGAGCAAGACGCGTGAGCTCGCCGCCGCCTGTGGCGCTCTCGTCGGAGGCGTCGCCAGCCGCACCGGCAGCCCCGCCGCCCGCCTCATCTGCCGTCACGACGACGAGTTGGCGCAAGGGCGCACCGAGCTCCGACATGAGGGTGAGGGCGGTTCCGAACGAGATAGGTTGCTGGGCTGCGAGTTGGCCGACCAGCTTCATGGAAGCCTCGGCGGCATCCCTGTACGTGGCGTCGCCGGTGAGAGCGAAGAGGGTGTGCGCGGCGGCGGCCATGGCGCTGAGACCGCTGGGGTGGGCTCCGTCGCTGATGTCAGCTTCGGTCGACAGGCCCTGCGCGGCGAGCACGGAGTCGCTGCCACCGGGGAGGCCGAAGGGCGAGCTCCCCGAGCCCGCGGCTCCGGCTGCGAGCGCCCCGTCGACGAGGTCGCGGGCAGCGAGCGCGTAGCGAACCTCGCCGGTAGCGATGGAGAGTTCGAGCAGGCCTTGGGCGAGCATCCCGCTGTCTTCGAGGGTTGCTGCCGCGTCGGAGAGGATGCCGTCGATCGAGGTGCGCACGAGCCGTTGCCCCGCACCCGCACCACCAACACCCACATGCTCAGCAAGCAGGAAGTCAGCGGCACCGCGGGCCAGCGCGATCCACTCGGGGTTGCCGTGACGAGCGCCGGCGAGAGCAAGGGCTTCGATGGCCAGACCGTTCCAGCCGGTGAGGATCTTGTCGTCGCGGGGCGGGGCTTCGACGCGGGCGCGGCTCGCGGCATCCAGCGAATAGTAGAAGCCTTCAACACGTTTGCCGTCGACGGTGCTTTCAGAGTCGAGGCCTGACGCGAATGCTCCTGAGGGCAGCAACAACCGGTCGCGCAAGAACTCGGCGACGCCCGTCGCGATCTCAGCCGAGTCGGCGAGCGCATACGCGGCGAGCAGTTGGGCGTTGTCGTAGAGCATGCGTTCGTAGTGCGGATCGGTCCAGTCGGCTTGGGTGGAGTAGCGGAAGAAGCCGCCATCGACCGGGTCGCGCAGGGCGGATGCCGCCATTGCCGTCAGCGTGCGGTCGGCAAGGCCGGCTGCCTCGGGCGAGTGTTCGGCGGAGCGGGCACCGCGATCGAGGAGGAACCGTAACACCGGCGTGACCGGAAATTTGGGGGCGTCGCCGAATCCGCCATGGTCAAGATCTTCGGCGGCAGCGAGCGCATCAATTACGGGCGCGAAGTCGGCGACGAGCTCACTCTCCACACCGCGGCTTTGGGCGAGCGCCTGGGCAATCGCAGCACCGCTGGTCTCCACTTGCTCACGCCGCGCCGTCCACGCATCCGTCACCGATTCGAGCACTTGCCGGAAGGCCGGATGCTGCCCCACCGCGGTCGGCGGCCAGTAGGTGCCGGCAAAGAATGCGCGCCCCGCGGGCGTGACGAACACGTTGAGGGGCCAGCCCAGGTTGGGCGTGAAGGCGGATGCCGCCGCCAGATAGGTGGAGTCCACTTCGGCGTGCTCTTCGCGGTCGACTTTGATCGCCACGAAGTTGTCGTTGAGGTAGGCGGCCAGCACGGGGTCGCTGAAGGATTCGCGCGCCATTACGTGACACCAGTGGCAGGTGGAGTAGCCGATGGAGACGAGCACGGGCACATCTCGGCGTTCCGCTTCGGCAAAAGCTTCGGCAGACCACTCCCACCAGTCCACCGGATTGGTGGCGTGTGATCTCAGGTACGGGCTCGCAGCAGTTTCCAGACGATTGGGCATAGTCTCAGAGTATGTCGAAGTTGACCGTGACCTACATTGGCGGCCCCACCGCGTTGCTCGAATATGCGGGATTGCGCATCGTGACTGATCCCACCTTCGATGCCCCACAGCTCTACCCCGACGAGGGCGGTGTGCCGCTCACCAAGACGGCGGGTCCAGCACTGAGCCGAGCGGATGTTGGCGCTGTCGATCTCGTGTTGCTGTCGCATCACGAACACCAAGACAACCTCGACTACGAGGGACTCGAACTTCTCGCCACCGGCGTGCTGACGATCAGCACCATGAAGGCGGGCTCTGACCTCTTCGGCGGCGGCGTTGTCGGTCTCGACTCTTGGGAGTCTCGTGAGGTCGGCGCTGTCACCGTCACCGCAGTGCCCGCCCTGCATGGCCCTCCCGGTGCGGAAGCCCGGCTCGGCCCGGTCACCGGTTTCGTGCTGCAGGCCGAGGGCGAACCCACCATCTACGTCAGCGGCGACAACGCCTCCCTGCCGCTCGTACAGCAAATCGCCGACCGCTTCCCCGACATCAGTATCGCGGTGCTGTTCGCGGGTGCTGCCCGCATCCCTGCGGTCAACGGCCCTCTCACTTTGACGTCAGCGGATGCCGCAGAAGCCGCCCGTATCTTGGGCGTTAGCCATGTGGTCGGCCTCCACACCGAAGGCTGGGAACACTTCACCGAAACCCGCGCCGACCTCGAGGCTGCATTCGCAGGGACGGGGTTGCTCGTGGAGACGCCGCCGGGGGTTGCGGTGGGGATTGGGCGTTTGGCCTCGGAAGCGTAGAGAACTCCGTCGGCGCGATACTTCATGCGAAGTTGCTATTGACGATGCTCTAGCAACGCTTAGCCCACTGGCGATTTACGAGCCGCTCTCAGCACAATGCCTGTCTGGTCGTCGACAAGCGGCAACTCGTATCGACGGCTACTGATGGTGTTATAGCCCTTACTGGTTTCGACAATTTCTCTTGCTTCCACTCGGTTATATCCCAATAGCTGGACCCAAAGCGCAGCGAAAGCACCGAGTCCGAAACTCGCGAGCCCGATGTACAGCAATAAATCAAAGCCTTGAGTTCCCGCCACGACCAACGCTAGCGAAACTGCCATCAAGACGACGCTCCAAATCACGATCGAGCGCATCGTCTGATGTAAGCGGCGAGCAGAACAGCCCGGCCACAACTCAACTCGACCACTAGTAGACAAAACTGCCCCCCTACTCTTGAAGGTATTGGAACGATGTGACCGTTCCGATTGGCACATCGAATATCCCTCCGATTGTCAAGCTTTGACGCAACCCCACAGGCGCAGATCGCACCGCTGCTCCGAGGCCGAAGCCCATACCCACTGTTGCCAGACCAAATATACACATGCCAGTCTTCCCGCGGACACAGTCAATCGCAACAGCCGCGTAATTTGCGGCCGAAGACACTGCGTACAAAACAGCAGCGACTGGAAGACCAACCCCTGTCGCCGCGAGCGCAAGCGAGACCACCCCAGTGGCTACTGCTACCGCGGATAACCCAAGACCAAAATTTGCCCAGTTCTTATCGTTTTGAGCCGCTGACACTGGAACAGGGCGGGGTGCGGCAATGAAGTGACCACAAACCGAAGATCGCGAAGTCGTACACGGAGGAAGAGGTCGATTGGCTTGGAACATTACTCGAGCTTTAGTTCCGTAACGCTCCGCCCTATCCGCAGTCATCTCGCCACTGAGGTCCAGCTCGTTGATCGGGTCAGCAGGATAGTCATAAGCATTAGTCACCCCGCCCTCAACAGGGTCCACCTCTAGGAACCTGCCAAGCCCGGCAACATACTGCCTGGCACCCATCTCGATCGTTGCGATCGAACCTTGGTGTTCATACAGCTTCCGATGTGCACCCACGAAGGCGTAATCTGCGTCGCCCGGCGAGGTATCCGTGACCGCGTCATCCGCCACCTCAGTACCGATGTCGCCCGTGACCGGGTCGATCGGTTGCCCGAACGGATCAAATGCTGCCCGTGCACCAATCCGGATACCAACATGGTCGGTGAGGATGATCGAGTCACCATGCAAATTCGGGTACGACCACCGCGCATCCGCACCCACCGGCAGTGACACACTCACCCCGCCCGGCAACGACAGCGTCTCCTCAATCAGAGCACCGGCACCATCCAGCACACCAAACAGGCCACCAGCAGTAAATGTGTAACGAACAACCTCTGGCGACCCGCCGGGTGCGGTGGAGCTGCGCTGAACAATCCGCCCCGTCGCATCCCGCACGTATTCGATTACGGTGCCGTCATCCAAGACCGTCTTCATATGCCGGTCAGCACCGTCATAGAACAGTTGCTGATCAGCCAACCTGGTCGTATTGCCCTGCGCATCATACGTCAGCGTTGCAGCGCCTAGGCTGCTGGAGAGCAGAGTGTTTGCCCCTGCCGGAGCACCCGCCACCGCCGAAGGGAACAGGCTAACGGTCACCACACACACGGGGGGGGGGGGGGGATCTACACAATCGGCATTGTCGCATCGACACTTTCTTACGCCGAGGCGTGCAGTTCAGCAGCTTTAGGGGTTCGAAAACGCAATCCACTTGGTGCGAAAATTGGCGCTACGCCCCAAGTAACATCCCGAACACCGTTGCTGAAGCTCCCAGAGTGAAAAACAAAATGCTGCCAACTTTAGCGATGAGCACCAATTGTTCTCGTGACCGGGACAGAATTCCGCGCCCCTTCAAATTTCGGTGAACCAATTCAGCCCACGCATACCTCGCGAAGAACATCACAACTCCAGCTAGGGCAGTCATCAACCCGACCTCAATCAATTGGGGCCCCAAGACAGTCACCACAGCTCCACCATCCCCCGAGTATTACGTATCGCCTGCGTTGCAGCCAGCCCCCGCTCTAGGCGCCCAGCTTGCTCCCGTATGGCGAACTGGGAAGCCAGAATCCCCACCGACTCCGATCTCTCCGTACGCGGCACCAGGGCCGACCTCGAAGCTTCGCTCGCGGGGCCGGGGTTGCTCGTGGAGACACCGCCAGGGGTTGCGGTGTGAGTTGGGCACTCGCCTGCTTGGGCGTAGCAGAAGGCTAATCCCCATCCTGAAGGTCGCCTTGTGTCTGCTTCTCCCGCGCGGGTTGACGGTTCGACCAAAGCGCGAACCACACAGCTCCGATAAACGCCGTAGCAATTGGCACCCAAACCAAACTCTGGATTTCCATGATTGGGCCTAGAACCAAGATAGCGACGACGGCGACACCTAGCGCCGAGAGGCCGGAAACAACGGAAACTAACACCGTCTCCAGCCTGCCGTTGATACTCAGCACACCTCGAACCGCGAGTCCAACTCCCGCACTAAGCAAGCCCATAACTCCTCCGACGACTAACGCGAGCACAATTGCTATCGGCAGGAAAATGAAGAACATATCAACGTTGACGCTACGGCTAAAGAGTATTGCGAGTGCGAGAAGAAGCCCCGCGGCGGCGCCGAATAGCAGACCGTAAGGGGCAACGACGAAGGGTCGGACCGTAAGCGTTCGCTTGAGCCTTCGAATCATTTGGTCCTACAGCTCTCCAATAGTTGGGTCGCTTTCACTTGAGCCAGCGCACGGGCCCTGACAGAGGCCGCCAACCGAAATGAAGTTTCTCTAGGGCCTGTTCATCTTCAGATCCATATGGGATCCAGTCAATAGCCCATTCCGTTTCTATCCAGTCGACGATGTCATCGCCCTCGAAGTGCATGTCGCCCGGGATTCCGGGTGTTGGAGAAGGATGCACCACTACGGTCCACCATTCCGGGAGCGTGTCTGGATAAACAAACACATAGCGCCCTTGCCAGGGGCCGGAATTGGCGAGACCAACTCGGCCCTGACTACCCCAAAACTCCAGAGCACGAGTCATTCTAAAATCGGCCCCAATGGTTGACGTGGAGGTTGGAGTATAAGTGACTCCCGCGGTTTCCGTATGTAAGGTTCGAAGATACACCGAATCTTCCTTTTGAAGCCCCCCCGAAAACCAGCCGAACCGTTTTGAATCCAGCCTGACCCACTTCTGGAACGGTCACGGATGGCCGTGTGTTGCCACGATCTTGTCCACACTCGCCCAGCAATTGCAGCGGCGGGCCTACTCGCGGAGACACTCGCCACGTTACCTGCACCGGGCGTAAGTCGACGTGTGGCATTCAGCACTTTCAACACACCGCTACCTATGCTCGCTGTACCTCCGCCAACCGCGCCCAGCAGACCTCCAACCACGCCCGCTGAGACGAATCCCATCGCCGAATACTCGCTTGCGTCCGTAGTGACGGCGTATGTTGCGACTCCTGCGGCAATGCCGATCACCGCACCGACGACGACCCCACAAACTACCGTTGCCGCACAGGCGATACCTGCGGCGACAACTGCCACCGTCGCTGCAACTGCTATGAATACGCTCCAGAAACCACCGGAATCGGAATCAGCACTCATACCAGACAGGTCGAGCTGGTTGATCGGGTCAGCCGGGTAGTCATAAGCATTCGTCACCCCACCCTCAACCGGGTCAACCTCTAAGAACCTGCCAAGTCCGGCAACATACTGTCTGGCACCCATTTCAATCGTGGCGATCGAACCCTGATGCTCATACAACTTCCGGTGCTGCCCCACGAACGCGTAGTCCGCCTCCCCCGGCGAGGTGTCAGTGACCGCGTCATCCGCCACCTCAGTACCGATGTCGCCGGTGACCGGGTCGATGGGTTGCCCGAACGGATCGAACGCAGCTCGCGCACCGATGCGAACACCAACATGGTCGGTGAGGATGATCGAGTCACCATGCAAGTTCCGGTATGACCACTTCGCATCCGAAGCCACCGGGAGTGACACGCTCACCCCGCCCGGTAACGACAGAGTCTGCTCAATCAACGCACCGGCACCATCCAACACACCGAACAGGCCACCCGCAGTAAACGTGTAACGGATAACCTCTGCCGCCTCACCCGGCGCGGTCAAGGTGCGTTGCACGATCCGCCCCGTCGCATCCCGAAGATATTTGATCTCGGTGCCGTCATCCAACGCCGTCTTCATGTGGCGGTCGGCGCCGTCATAGAACAGTTGCTGATCAGCCAACCTCGTCGTGTTGCCATGCGCGTCATACGTCAGACTTGCCGCACCCAAATTTGTGGACAGCAGAGTGTTTGCCCCTGCCGGAGCACCCGCCACAGCCGTCGACACCAACCGGTCAGACCCGTCATAACAGTAATCAGTGGTGATCGGGGTGCCGGCATCCTTGACATCAGAGAACGACGTGCGATTACCGTTACGACCGGCAAGATCACTCGCCCCCACAGCACACGTGGTATCGCCGAAACCATACGAGAGCACATGCCTCGGGATGACCGCCTGGGTCAAACGACCAGCAGCATCGAAGGTGTAAGTCGAGGTTTCCGTACGCGGATCAGCCACCCACGAGTCCGACAAACTGTTCTGAATGATCCGGCCCGACTGCGACCGCACCACAGAATCAGACACCACCGTGGCATCCGGGAAACTCCAACTGAAACCAGTACCCGCACCAGCTTCATTACGGGTTGGGGTTCACCGTGGGGTTCACCGTGGGCTTCGCCCAGAGAATGGTCAACGTGATCGCTGCCGCAAAGGCTACGAAGCTGATTGGGCTGTAGATGGCGAACGTACCGAGCACAGTACGCTCTTGCTCGTACCCAATCACATTCCCGATTGAAGTTCCCATCGTTATCTGGGGCCAGAGCGAACCGAAAGTCACGCCGACTATCGACCACAGGCTTAGAACAATAAATCGCTTGATCGAGTATCGGCCGCCCCAACGTCCAGATGTTGGTTGGTGGGCGAAGAATATTGCCGTGGCGATGACAATAAGCGTGAAGACTGGCCAAGGTAAAGTGCTGATCATGATTGATGACAAGCTGCCTGTCTTACCAATCGCAAACATTTGTCTGTAAGCCTCGTGGAGCGAATCGGATATCTCGAGTGGCAACCGCGAGTATATGAGGACTGCCCCGTACGCGAACCAGCCGAGAGAAACGGCGATAAGGATTACGATTCCGGCGACCGGCGCAAATCGCCTGAGCCTACTATTTGACCCGTTGTTCATCACCAATTGCACGCGCCCCCAAGCGCCCAACCATCTGTTGGGTTTCCGATTCTACCGCCAGAGTTGCCCATCCAATAGGGATTCGACGTCCGATACAACTCGATGTCGTATTCCCTCGAAAGGTCAGCGATGCCGCCCAAGGCGTGACATTGCCACTGCTGCGCCCCGGTGTCTTGACCGAGAATGCCACCCGGGAAATACTTCATCTCGCCGTAACGAGGTCTTATTGTGTTTTCCCACTCGGACGTTATGAGCGCACCATGGAGCGCTCCTGGTTGTGAGAGCGCGGCCCCGAGAGGTGTCATCGTGACAGTGAGAACCAAGCCCTCCTGCTTAAGATGGAGGCGGGAACTTCCTACAAGCCAGTTGCCTGGGTATGTTTTTCTTCCTCCATATTTTCTGATGATGACAGCATTTGTTTGGCGATTCATCGAAGCCGCAATGGCTGCTTTCTTGGCCAATGCCTTTCGTTCCATATTCTCTGCCAGCCCCTCGCCGCTCAAGTCGAGTTTATTGATCGGGTCAGCCGGATAGTCATAAGCATTCGTCACCCCACCCTCAACAGGGTCAACTTCGAGGAACCTGCCAAGCCCGGCAACATACTGCCTGGCGCCCATCTCGATCGTGGCGATCGAACCCTGATGCTCATACAACTTCCGATGCTGCCCTACGAACGCGTAATCCGCCTCGCCCGGCGAGGTGTCCGTGACCGCGTCATCCGCTGTCTCTGTGCCGATGTCACCGGTGACCGGGTCGATGGGTTGCCCGAACGGATCAAACGCCGCCCGCACACCAACCCGAGCACCGAGGTGGTCGGTGAGGATGATCGAATCCCCATGCAGGTTCAGGTACGACCACTTCGCATCCGCGGCCACAGGTAGTGACACATTCACCCCACCGGGCAATGACAGAGTCTCCTCGATCAGAGCACCGGCACCATCCAACACACCAAACCTGCCACCAGCAGTAAACGTGTAGCGGATGACCTCCGCGTCCTCGCCCGGTGCTGTGGAGCTGCGCTGAACAATCCGCCCCGTCGCATCCCGCACATATTTGATCTCGGTGCCGTCATCCAACGCCGTCTTCATGTGGCGGTCGGCGCCGTCATAGAAAAGTTGCTGATCAGCCAACCGGGTCGTGTTGCCATGGGCGTCATACGTCAGAGTTGCCGCACCCAGATTTGTTGACAGCAGAGTGTTCGCCCCGGCCGGAGCACCCGCCACCGCCGTCGACAACAACCGGTCGGACGCGTCATAACAGTAATCAGTCGTGATCGAGGCACCCGCGTCCTTCACATCAGAGAACGACGTGCGGTTACCGTTACGCCCCGCAAGATCACTCGCCCCCGCACCACACGTGGTGTCACCGAAACCATACGCGAGCACATGCCTCGGGATGACCGCCTGGGTCAAACGACCAGCAGCATCGAACGTGTAGGTCGAGGTTTCGGTACGCGGATCAGCCACCCACGAATCCAACAGAGTGTTCTGAATAATCCGGCCCGACTGCGACCGCACCACCGAATCCGACACCACCGTGGCATCCGGAAAACTCCAACTAAAACCAGTACCCGCACCAGCCTCATCGCAGCCTCCACCCGCAACGATGCCGTCAACGAGCTCCTAACCCTGACCCTAAGCGGATGCCGCAAAGGCAGCCAATATCTTGGGCGTTCACCACGTGGTCGGTCTCCACACCGAAGAGTGGAACACTTCACCGAAACCCGGGGCAATCTTGACGCTGCGTTCGCGGGGACTGGGTTGCTCGTGGACACGCCGCCAGGAGTTGTGGTGGAGGTTGATGTTCTTCGCCAGCTGCACTGGTTCAGCGAAGGCTACATCTGCCAGGAACAATCACGCGGCGCCGCAGAGCCTACTGTGACTTGCTGTGCTCCAAGGGATTGGACGCGAGACTGAGGTGAGCTGAAGACTCATCTTGGTTCTTGCTCAACCCTTCATCGACGATCGTCGCTATCGAGACACGAATTACTGTCATCACGGTGCGCCACATCGCGTCGACCGTCCAAGAGCATCGATCAGTGCATCCGCTGCATTTCAGCCATCGCGACCTACCCTTGTGAATCTAAAAACTTGCTTGAATGTGTCAACGATCGACAAGTGAAGCTTGAGGCAATCGTCGTCAGCGTGCAACTTCACAAACGGAATTTTAAACGCCCGAGATTTCTCGTTCGACCAGCGGCCATCAAGGTACGCGAGCGCGGCGCGAACGTAGTATTCGAGAATCTCCCGCACATCGTCGTCGGGTGTGAGATCGCTCGTTTGGCCAGTGACAAAGCCACCCGCGACCCCAAGTTCGAACCAGCCGTCTCCCGGCGTGGAGATGACCGCGTAATCTCCGGAATCTGAGGTTGAGACAAGCTTGAGGAATGTGTAGTTGTGCGGCATCACTCCAGCCATGCCTACCTCAGAGTGCACTTCAGACGCTGATGGAGCAAGTTCACGCAAGAGCTCTTGTGCATCAGATACGTTCATTTTGTGTTCCCATGCCAATTCTTATCTCAGAGTCCAATATTTACTGAAGCGGATCGGACGATATATATCGAAGCCAACCTTTTCACGTGATAGGTGCAGATGAACGGGCAGAAAGCGTTTCTTCAACGGAGAAAGTTTCTCCCAGTATTTAGGTGCGGCGCCCAATGACACCCTGTTCACCGTTCCAGGCGTCTGGGGCCCCCAACGTATGACGGGTTTAACGAACTTGCGAACCGCCGCCATACTCGCAGAGACGCCAACTTTTCTCAGACCGACAGCTAAAAGCCCGCCCGGAATCAGTACGCTAAGAGCGGTAGCCGCTGTTTCTGCGTACACCATCTCATCTTCGGTCACTGGATCAAAGCGCTCGCACCCTCGATACCCGTCCCAGCTACCACAAGTTCTATCTTCATCGGCCCCGTTTACGCCGCAAGCTACGTCCCACGAGCAGCGCCCGCTCAAATCGAGTTGGTTGATCGGGTCAGCCGGGTAGTCATAAGCATTCGTCACCCCACCCTCAACCGGGTCAACCTCTAAGAATCTGCCAAGTCCGGCAACATACTGCCTGGCACCCATCTCGATCGTCGCGATCGAGCCCTGATGCTCATACAGCTTCCGGTGCTGACCAACGAAGGCGTAATCCGCATCGCCCGGGGAGGTGTCCGTGACGGCATCATCCGCGACCTCTGTGCCGATGTCGCCGGTGACCGGGTCGATCGGTTGCCCGAACGGATCAAACGCCGCCCGCGCACCAATCCGGATACCAACATGGTCGGTGAGGATGATCGAGTCACCATGCAAATTCGGGTACGACCACCGCGCATCCGCCCCCACCGGCAGTGAAACACTCACCCCGCCCGGCAACGACAGGGTCTCCTCAATCAGAGCACCGGCACCATCCAACACACCAAACATGCCACCAGCAGCAAACGTGTAACGAATAACCTCCGGCGACTCGCCCGGTGCTGTGGAGCTGCGCTGAACAATCCGCCCCGTCGCATCCCGCAGATATTCGATCTCGGTGCCGTCATCCAACACCGTCTTCATATGCCGATCAGCACCGTCATAGAACAGCTGCTGATCAGCCAACCGCGTCGTGTTGCCATGCGCGTCATACGTGAGGGTTGCCGCACCCAGGTTTGTCGAGAGCAGAGTGTTCGCGCCTGCCGGAGCACCCGCCACTGCCGTCGACAACAACCGGTCAGAGGCGTCGTAACAGTAATCCGTTGTGATCGGGATGCCGGCATCCTTCACATCAGAGAACGACGTGCGATTACCGTTACGACCGGCAAGATCACTCGCCCCCGCAGCACACGTGGTATCGCCGAAACCATACGAGAGCACATGCCTCGGGATGACCGCCTGGGCCAAACGGCCTGCAGCATCGAACGTGTAAGTCGAGGTTTCCGTTCGCGGATCAGCCGCCCACGAATCCGACAGAGTGTTCTGAAGAATTCGACCCGACTGCGACCGCACCACCGAATCCGACACCACCGTGGCATCCGAGAAACTCCAACTGAAACCAGTACCCGCACCAGCCTCATTACGAGTGATGCTGCCCAGACTGCTGCCATTGGCATATGCCACCGACTCCAGAAGCTGTGTAGCCGTGGCATACGACGGCGTCGCAATGGCAACGTCGTTGTGCTTGACCACGGTCACCTTGCCGTCAGCGTCGTACTCGAAAGACTGCTTGCCGGTCACACCGCCAGCACCAGCAGTGACCGTGGTGACCGAAGTCACACGACCCGTCTTCGTCTCGTATTCAGGCGTCGTCACCGTGCCCCACACATCCGTGTACTTCACCGTGCGGCCGAGAAGGTCACTGGTTGCGGTGATGATGCCAGCCGAATCCGTAGTCGTCACAACCATTTCATCGCCGTCAAAGGCATAGGTTGTCGTGGTCGTGCGGGCCGCGGACGAACCGAATGCAGACAGCACACTCGAGGTTGCCCTGCCGCGATCGTCGAAGTAGTTACAGCTCCAACTCGTGTCGCCGGAACGCTTCGTTCCGACCGTGCGCCCCCACAAGTCATAAACGAATTCCGTCACCACGGCACTGCCCACAGCGGGCGTTGCGCCGGTCGAAGTCTTCATGAAGCCGTGCTGCGGTGTACTCAACGGAACCCCACACACCTCAGCCGCGAAACCGGCCTCGGCCAGAGTCTCGGTGTCGCCGTAGTAAACCGAGGAGTTGCCCTCCGACGCGGCCGGCGCGGAGGCCCCTGCCGCGGCAACCGCAGCAGGAAGGTGACGTGTCAGACGACGCAGGTACCCGCTTCCGCCCGGAGCTTCGTAACTTTCCGCCGTCGTCAACGCCAACCCGTCGGGGTCAATCGTTGTGCTCGTCGCCGCGCCCAACCACGGGTGCTCATACTGCAGCGAAGTCACGATGTCGGGCATCTGCGCATCAGACAGCCCGCTCGATACCGGTGCTGAATCGTGCACGGTGGTGCGGTTCGCCAGCCCATAATCGGGCGAGAACGCAGAGCCAGGAACCGTTGTCCAAGTCTCCGACCCTGGCACCTTCCACTGCAGATCCAACTTGGCATTGCCCGTGCGATCCGCATACGCCAGACGGATGCTCTTCGTTTGACCCGCCGTGACCGCAGGGATATCGCGCTCAGCAGACGTGTGAGCGTTCTCCCCCGCCCAGTCGCCGATCACCAAAATGTCATCGATCCACAACTGCGTCGCGTCATCGGCGACCGTGCGGAAGTTGTAGACCCCAGCATCCGGGAACGTGATCAAACCAGTAGCCCGAAGTGACCAATTATCGGTGACGCCCAGCCCTGCCGGTGCTGCTGCGCCCCAGTCCTTGGCCAGCGCGCCACCGGGGCCCTCCAGCCCAAAGTTGAATGCCTTCGGGGAGCCCGACAAAATCGGGTTCGAGTAGAACGCGACGTGCAAACCCTCAAGTGAGTCATCGAACGCGGTCTCAGTGTGCGCAGGCACAATCGCACAGGACGGCAAAGGCAGCCGGTCCGTGCCGAAGCACGTTGTCGGCGCTGGACCATAACTATCGGTCGCGCGATCTTCGCCGTCGTAGATCGTTGTCGTCATCAGTCCGGTGGCATCCGTCGCCGACAGAATCATGTCGTCGTCGTTCCACACCTGTGATGCGGTGAGTCCCATCGCGGATGTTGCCGTCAGTTGACGCCAGGCCAAGTCAAAGGTGACTGTTTTGGCGTGGGCGCCAGAAGGAACCGTGAGGCCGTCAACGTCTACATAGGTGCTGCTGCCGTTGTAGGTGTAAGTCTTCTTGGGACGATCCGCAGCCGTCGTGCCATCGGGTGCCGGCAAAGTCACCGACGTTGCCTTACCTTCAGCATCGTAGGCAATCTCGACAGTCGACTCCGCTGCCGGAGTATTCGGCGTCGCCGCGAGCCAGTCGTTAGCAAGCGAATCGCGGATGGACGACATGCGGCCCTCGGTGTCATACCCGAAGCTCGACAACTCGTTGCCGGGATCAAGAATCGCGGCCAACTGCCCGTTGCTGTTGTAGAACAGGCGGGTCGTGTCATCCGCACCCTCGACATGGCCAGGGTAAATGATGCGACACAACATGTTCGCCGGTGGCGCTGCATAATCGAGGCCCGACTCGAACGGACAGGCATTTCCTGACAGGTCGGTCGAATCGGTTATCCCTAGGCCGACATCGCCAACAACATCGCCAGAATAGGCGAAACGGACCTCGCGAGAGTATGTCGGCGGAGACGTCGCCGGTAGCACCTCAGAAAGCGGATCCGAAATCCGGTCAATCTGACCAGTACCCTCCCGGTAGTGCACGATCGGTGTCGCAGGCTTCTGTGAATCTGCCGGGCTCGTTACCGAACCCACCTTGCCCTGCGCGGTGAACGAATAGACCGTGCCGTCATCTTCAGTGAGAATGACCAACCCCGCACCATCCACCGAGAGCACACCGTACTCACCCTTCGGCGTTGTGTACCCGCCCGCAGACTTCTTGGCGTAGATATGCACGGAGCCGGAGATGTCGGTGAGGGTCACCGATGACTCGGTGACAGTCGCCGAAGCGTAGACACCAGAGTTACCGTTCACCGGCGCGGAACCGTTCCACCCGAAAGGCAGAACCGGAATCTCTGTCGTAAACCAGTCCGGCGGAACCTCCATCGCCGTTGCAGCACCGTCGAATTTCACGAGAAGCTTGACGTTGGCCGCACCTGTGGCCTGGTAGTAGTCGAATTGGAAGCGCGCAGGAACGCCCGCGGTCAACGAAATGGGGGTGGCGGGGAGATCTTTCGCGCCGGTCGTCCAGGCGCTAAGCAATTCAGTATCCGCGACGCGCAACTTCACGCCGTCATCGCCTACGACCTCGAACACATACTCGCCAGTGCCACCCGTGGGCGGAGTAATGAAACCTGTCCATCGAACCAAGAAGTTTTCTTCTGGCACTGCCGGCGCACGTGACTCATCAGTCCACTCGAACGACACTGCTGGGTCTGTGCGCACCAGCACCGGCTGTTTGTCATCAAAATCAAAATCCGGGGTGGATGTCGGCGATGCTTTCGCGTTGTAGTAGCTACCGATAAGCCCCTTCTTGGAGGCGGGCGATCGCAGCGAGTTATAGGCGAACGACATGCCCATCGGCCCGCCGACAGTCGACACCATCGGCGACGTGAAGCCCAAGCTCACGTTACCGTTCGCAAGGTTGACAGAGACGGGACCTGCAGCATCGGTCGGAGCGGGACCCGCCGAACCGATGCGCTGGTCTACCTTGAATGAATTAACCCACGACGGGTCGATGCTGTCGTCAACACCGTCTTTGGTTTGCACGACCCAGGTGTAGGTACCACCGTCTTGCAGGGTTCCCGCTGGAACTTCCCACGATGGCGTCGGCAACCAACCCGAAGAAAGGCAGCGCGATATACAGCAGAACGGTGTTCCCTTGAGTGCCAACAAACCCAACGATGCCCGACACCAGCATCACAAGCAGTGCCACTCCCGCGACAGCATTCTGCTGCCTGTGGAGGCGAAGCGCTGACAGGCCAGGCAACAGAGAAACTCGATTGCTGGCCGACGAATCCGGTCCGTGGGACCCAGCTAACATGTGCGCCTTGGGGTTCCAGCGGTTCGCCCCGACCCCTGGCTCTCCCGAGTTCTGCTCCGCGGGAGGAACATCAGACTCCAGTTCCACAATGACGCCCTGGACTACCCCGGTTACGTCCAACCGCCACCGGACGTCGATCTCGCTCAATTCAGTCTCACGGTGGGCGCCAAGTAGACGCTCCCAGTCGAGATCAGCGAGGTAGTCAAGAGATATTTGCACCGCGAAGAATGTCTCCTCGACAGCCTCGTCGAAAGGAGACAACTCGATCTCCAGACCGATAGACGGATCGAGCTCAAACAACTCGTCGCAGAGCAGATCCCGCTCCTCTGGGCTAAGCCCAAGTAGGTATCGTCTGAGATTGCTCAGTTCTTCAATATCGGCGGGCACAGCTACGGAATTCATCCTGCCGTCTGCGGATCTCCACATCGAAGTTGCCTCTCTATTGAATAGTGATGACTATTCCACACGAAATTACATCGGCAGCGCTTGTCGAGTTAGCGATTTCGGAACGGACGATACTTCGCACCGAACCAACGCTTGACCCGAGACGACAACGAACGACTATCGACCTCGTACCCCACAAACATCTGGAAGCCAACCAGCAGTTCGAAATGCCAGCGCTCAGATTGCTGCTCAAGCGCAGCGATCACGCCCTCTCCCAGATCCGGGACATTAGGGCCCACCGTCAAGACGATTTCCTCGGGCAAGTAAGTATCCTCGAATTGCTCCTCCTCGTGAGGGTCGAAGCTCTCCAGCTTGGGCCGATTGACGACATCGTCGATGTAAGCATCGAGCTTGTGAATAGTGGCTCGCAGCTCCTTGCCGCTAGCCCTGCGCACGCGCTGAACTAGCTCCGGGCTGAAAGCCTCTTCATAGTCAGTGATCGCCACCGAGTGTTGCACTCCGTCGCTGTCTCTCCACATACGGTTCCTCTCCCCCGAAGCCAAACATAGATTGGCGGGATTCAAACTCTCAACATCGCGGATGCGTGCAGTGCGAGTGCTGCTATCCGCCAGGAACGTGACCTGTTTTCGTTTCGGAAAGCTGAGCATCGGATGCAGCTTCGCCTGCACGCGCGATGGCCATGGTCTGCTCGATTGGTGCGCCGGCTATGTACGCTCTCACCTGCCGCACCTGCAGTTCCGACAACCGTGCGCGCGTAGTTGTTGCCATTCCTAGCCGTCGTTGCGTGTCATCCAAAAGGTCAAGCTGAAGCTCTCGTGTTCCGCGAGACGGCTTCGGAGAAGGCATCATGCTCAGCGAGATACTGAAACAACCTTCCAGCTCCGAACGATTTACCGTGATGGTGCGCCACAGGGTACGGGCCACGATCCGATCGTCATACAACCACACTCCCAGGAAGAGCGACCGAATCGACGCCACGATGATGGCAACAGGTGGAATGGCAGCGATGAGCAGCTCTGGTTCTTGCGCCAGGTCCGCGCGATACAGCGAGACGACGACACCAATCAATACCGCGATTCCGGCGGGAACAAAACGGTACTGAAGATAACGGCCTGAGCGGATGACCCGTACCCGACGTGGCCGCACTGCCGGAAGGCTGCTGTCGACATCACTCTTCGTCATGCTTGCGCTGTCCGAGAATCACTGACCGCGCCGAGGCGCAGGTTCTCTAGCGACCTAACGAGTGCTTGGTGAGCGGCTCGATCCACGATTTCCAGTCGAAGCGGTCGCATGGAGAGCGACGAAATCGTGACACTCGGGGCACCCGATTTTCCATCTATCTTAACCGCGGGATAGTGAAGGCCGTTTATTTCGTATCTGGTTACTGAGACCTTGGCGACATCCCGCCACGAGATGGTCATGAACTCCCGAGGTTCTCGATGCCCGCCCCAGAACGTGAGACCTACGTCATCGGCCACAGTAGTGAAATTCTTATTTGTTTTGACCTCCTCAGCATTTATTTCAGGCTCCCACCGGTCAATGCCGTTAGCCGTCGATAACACGATCGCTTTCGGAAACCGTTGCGCAAGAACTCGGTGGCGCACCTTGAACTTTTGAAGGGAAAGTAGATATGCAGACGGCCCGACAAGACAGAGAAGCGCCAAAATAGCAAGCGAGAGAGGAACCAGTGGAGGGGTTAGGGATTCGGGGTTGTTGATCGCTCCAAACCAAAATGCGAACATCAGGCCGCTCATCAAAACGAGGAAACCGCCAAGAAAAACAAAGGAGCTCACAGTTAGAGGCACCACAGCGGCGCTAGAGCGACTCAATCTTTCGCGGCCCTCAGCGCTCATAGCGTTCGTCCTGCCTGGCAGAGCTGGGCTCGGGCAAATCGAGGCTCCGGCTCTCGCCGAGCGGAAGAAGCCTGACATCCGGCGCTCACGATATCGGCCAAAAGCCAGCCCCTGTATTCATGAGTGCAAATCTACTTCGTGCTGGCATTCGAACGCCAGAGGGCGGAGCTAGACCGAATCTGCCGCTCGTAGGCAACGCGGCCCTCAGTCGGCTCCTGCAGCGCTCATTGCCACCGCGTGCCTCCACCCCAACCCGATGACGCATCATCAACGGATGCGCGAGATCACCGCGATCTCGTCCGGCTCGCGCCGATAGATTCCGGCACTGTACTCGTCTGAGGGGTCGATGGGCTTGCCTTCCTCGGGTTTCAATAGTTCTCGGTGGTTTGTCGCCTTCGCGAACAGCCCGATGAGCGGAAGCATCCGAAGTTGGCTGAGCGTGCCAAAATATGGTTTCTAAGCTATTTGTGGGAAAGAACGGCGGTGACCACTATGGCTAATGCATCCACGCTGGTTCGCGCTGCCCGAAAAAGTCGACGCCTCACTCAAGAGCAGCTTGCTTCTCGTTCCTCGATCGATCAGGGCAGCATTTCGCGGTCAGAACGAGGGCGCGACGCAAGCTTCGACACGATTGACCGCCTCTTAGCTGGAGCGGGGCACCGGCTGTATTCCGCCCCCACTCGCCGGGACGACGCCGCAACCGCCGCTACCGAAATCCGTCACCAGCTCGCAGCCGGCGACAAGGACAGGGCTCTTCGGGTACTGCTGCAACTCAACGACAACCTTGTAGCCGAGCACGGGCTGATTCGCGGAGTCCTCGGGCTTGCCGAGCCCGAGTCGACTCGAGACCCGGTGTGGGATGCCGCACTAGCAGCGCTTGTAGCGTGGCGACTCGCAGACGAGGGCATTCCTCTGCCGCAGTGGGTTGATCTCCCCCACCGGTTCCTCAGCAAACACCGAACTCTTGACGTAGATCCCGCAGACCCTGTTGCTCCACTCGCCGAAGTCCCCGCCGAGTTCGCTAAACGCGGCGTCCTTGCGTGGCGTGACACGTTCGAGAGCGTGTAGTCGTGGCAACCGCTCTTGGCGATGAAGCTGCGCGCCAACCGCCCCGGTCCCGACACCCGCGACATCCGACTACTTGTGAGCTTGTGCGCGATCAGTTCCCTCGACGACGCTGACGAGCTGCACGAGGAGTTCTGCCCGTGTGACAGCCTCTACCCCCGAGCGGTATCGATGGTGACCGCGATACTTGCCGACGGGAAAAGCGATACCCCCGTGCGACCAAAGCCGATCAACTTCTAGAGCTACTCCAGCGATGTCTCCGTTAATCTGAACGCTCGCGCGACGCCTTCGAACCCTGTGCAGCTAAGCGCCCCCGCGGACGTGTCACCGGAACTTCTGCGGGATTTCTCGCAGGGTAGAAAAATCAGCTTTGAACACGTCGAGCTCAAATAGCTCACCAAACTGATCCACGTTCAGCGTGGCGGAAACCCGCATGCCGTCAACATCGAAAAAAGTTACCTCCGCTACTTGATCCTCGAAACGTCGTTCTAGCGAAGGAGGGCCGATCGCCAAGCTGCCCATACCGCCATCGTTCATTGACGCAACGGTCAGCTCTGAGAGGGTAGAAAGCGAACCCGAAAACCGCAGGGCTCGTTCGACCAAAGCACGCAAAAGCCGCAGCTCTGCCTCGGTCGGGGATCGGTAGCTTTCCGGCGAAGGACTAACAAACTTTGGGTGAGTTGCGGCGGCCTGCGAGGACCGCATCCGCGACCAGAGGCCGAACCACACGACACCAACAACGGCAAAGGTGATCGGCAGCCACGTGGGGAACGTGGTGCCGAGAGACTCTCCCATCAACCAGGTCGAGAGCACTGCGGCTGCCAGCAGGAAGGTGCTCGAGCCCAATGCCACCATGGTGCTGTTGAGACGGTCGCCTGTGTTGAGGATGGCACGGAGGCCAAGCCCCACGGTGACAGATAGCAGCCCTACGATGCTCCCGCCGATGATCCCGAAGAATAGCGATGCCGGCAGGAACCTGGAGAACGCCTCAGTTCCCCAGTACTCGCTGATGAGGGCGAGCGCAAAAGCCGCCCCTGCGACTGCACCGAACAGCGACCCGTAGAGCGCAACGACCCACGGGCCCACGTTGAGCGTTCGTCGGATTCCGCGGATCATTCACTCAATGTAGCGGCAGCAGCGCCCAGCGCGAAGCATCCGGAGGCATGAATCACCGCCGCCCTCTCTGGCGTGCCTATGCGGGCTGCTCGAAACGAGCCCACGGGCCGTCCGCGGCGACGCGTGAGGCAATGTGAGGTTCCTCGCCATCGCTTTCCCAACCAGAGGGATGCTGCATGGGTTCATCAATCGCGAGCCCGTGGAACAACTCGCGGCGGGCAACATTCTGAAGGTGCGCCGGAGCCCACTCGATGTCGAAGTCGCGAACGGTTGCGACTCCGAAGCTATCTTGGGCTACAAAAACTTCGTCTTCGCCATCGGGGCCTCCACCCGCAATGCTGATCTCCCACATGCGCTCAGCACGGGGAAAGAGCTTGACCAGATTGGAAAAGACGCACTTCCCTCGATACTTGCCGGCGCGACAGACGCCCACCGTAGGAAGCAATGGAATAGGGAAATCCACCCGATCTCTATCACTCACGGGAACGAACGTCGACGTGCCAGAGTCGGCCGCCGGAACCGCCCGACGCCGGAACACCCGCCTCCACGATTCATCGATCGAGAGCGAGAGGGGGAGCGGTATCGAGCCATCACCAGTGTCGATGACAACAGACGGCAGCCGGAACAGTCGCGATGTTCGAGCACTCCAGTGGCCAGAAAAGTACGCCAACGCAGCGCTGACATACTTCTCCAGATACTCGCGAGCATCATCATTAGTGGCCAAGTCATCCGCTACAACATGCATCAGCTTGCCCGGGATCTCCAACTGGAACCAACCGCCAGTCCCCACGGAAACAATCGCGTACTCATCGCGGTTCGCAAGCGAGGTGAGCTGCAGAAAAGTCTCGTCGTGCGGGTGCACTCCCCCAATACCGACTTCGGCGTGCACGCCCTCTGTCGACGCCGCTAGATCCTTCAGGAGCGCGAGCAAAACAGTCCGGTCCATGCTGCCTTCCTCGCTTGCGGGTTACTGAGCCGGAAGTTCGCGAGCGTCGTGCAGCTCGACAGCGCCGTTGAGCCCGGCAACTTCGAGAAGCACACGCCACTCGCCGCCGTTGCGTTCAACGACAGCGGGCCGTCCCTGGCTCATATCGAGCACGTCATCGTCGGTGAGAGTGACACCGTATTCTTCCGCCGCCCATTCCTGCATGGCATCCGTGTACTCCGCAAATGTCGCAGCATGGCGCTCTTCGAAGCTGTCTGCGGCAGCGCTGAGGCCGAGCGCACTTGCCGTTCCCGCAGCTATCGCCAGCACCGTGAGCCCCAACGCCCGGAGCCGAAACTTACGACCCGGGCCAGCAAGCCAATACAGCACGGCAATCACTGCGATACCGAAAGTTGCGAGCGCGCCAAAAAACGGGAGGAAAGCCCAGCCTTCAGCGGGGCTCTGATAGAGACCGGGGTTTGTCATGACTCTGGTCCTCGCCGCTCAATTCGTTGTGTTTCGCCCAGACCACTCAGCCCGAGCAACACTCTGTGAGCGTCTAGCGTACCAGCGCCTTAACGACAGAGGCCGGCATCCGCTCATCGAGACGAGTACGGAGGCCGGCCCCTGAGCGAAGCACCAAGCGAAGCACCAAGCGAAGCTTAGAAAGTAGCTTCGTCGGGGTTCGTGCCCACGCGCTGGTCACGGTCGATCGCGTCGATGGAGGCCATCTCATCCGCAGACAGTTCGAAACCAAAGACATCGAAGTTCTCGGCCATACGCTCGCGCGAGTTCGATTTGGGGAACACAATGATGCCGTTCTGCAGGTGCCAACGGATCGCAACTTGAGCAGGCGAAACCTCGTGGGCTGCGGCAGCGGTCTGCAACGCCGGCTCGCTGAACAGGTCATACTTGCCCTGGCCGAGTGGACCCCACGCCTCAGTGTGGATGCCAAGCTCGGCACCATAGGCGCGCAGCTCGCGCTGAGCAAACGCGGGGTGAAGCTCGATCTGGTTTACTGCGGGCACCGTTTCGCTTCCCGCAAGAATCTTCTCGAGGTGCGGGCGGTGGAAGTTGCTGACACCAATCGAACGCGTCTTGCCCGCAGCTTTGAGCTCTTCCATGGTGAGCCAGGTCTCAAGGTAACGGTCGAGGTCGGGGCGAGGCCAGTGGATGAGATACAGATCGACGTAGTCGAGACCCAGCTTTTCAAGGCTGAGATCCATGGCGTCGCGAGCAGAGTCGGTGCCCTGGTCGCTGTTCCACAGCTTCGTCGTGATGAAGATTTCTTCACGCGGGATGCCCGAGGCTTTGATGGCGTTGCCGACACCCTGCTCGTTGCCGTAAATCATGGCGGTGTCGAGGTGGCGGTAGCCAACCTCAAGCGCGTCAGTGACGATGCGCTCGGTTTCTGCGGGGTCAACTTTGAAGACTCCGAACCCGAGCTGCGGGATGGAATTGCCGTCGTTGAGTTCAATCTGGGGAACAGTCATGTCCCCATCCTGCCACTCACAACTGACGATTCCACCCTCGCAGATCACGCTCCCAGCGAACGGGCAAACCTTCTAGCTGATGTGGCGCTCGTCAACACCCGAGTACGCCGCGAGGGGGCGGATGAGGGCGTTCGAAGCAGCCTGCTCCATGATGTGAGCGGTCCAGCCGGTGATTCGCGCAGCAACGAACAGCGGCGTGAACATGTCTGTGTCGAAGCCGATGAGGTTGTACGCGGGGCCGCTCGGGTAGTCGAGGTTCGGCTTGATGTTCTTGCGGCTCGTCATGGCCGTTTCGAGTGCCTCGTAGAGTTCCATCATGTCGGGGCGGCGATACTCGGCGATCAGAGTTTCGAGCGCCGCCTTCATGGTGGGAACCCGCGAGTCACCGTTCTTGTAGACCCGGTGGCCAAAGCCCATGATCTTGCGCTTCTCGGCGAGCGCCGTCTCGAGCCAGGCTTCAGCATTCGCTGCAGTGCCGATCTCGTCGAAGACGTGCATGACAGCTTCGTTCGCTCCACCGTGCAACTGACCCTTGAGTGCACCAATTGCTGCCGTGACCGCGCTGTAGAGATCGCTCATCGTGCTGGTGACAACGCGAGCGGTGAAGGTCGACGCGTTGAAGGAGTGCTCGGCATACAGAATCATCGAGACGTCGAACGCGTTCACGACAACGAGGTCAGGAACCTCGCCGAAGGTCATGTGCAAGAAGTTGGCCGAATAGCTGAGGTCATCGCGCGGCTCAACAAGTTCCTGATCACGGCGACGGCGCTGGTCGTACGCGATGATCGCGGGCAGCTTCGCAAAGAGAGTCAGCGAGCGCTCAAAGTTGAGATCTGCGTCGATCATGCTGGCGGGGTCGGTGAGGGTGTCATCCATCGCGCCGATCACGCTGACGGCGGTGCGTACGACATCCATCGGATGCGCGCTGAGCGGCAGCTCGTCAATCACACGCTTGGTGTGAGCGTCGAGGTGACGCTGCGCCCGCTCGACGCGCTGGAACTCCTCGAGCTGTTCGCCGGTCGGCAGTTCACCGTGCCACAGCAGATAAGCCACCTCTTCAAAGGTGCACTTCTCGGCCAGTTCCTGCACGGGATAGCCGCGATAGAGCAAGGAGTTAGTCTCAGGGTTAACCTTCGAAATGGCGGTTGTATCGGCAATAACGCCGGCTAGCCCTTTGCGGATCTCGCTTGCGGGGGCTGTGGGTGTTTCAGTCATGGTGCTCCTCGGAGGTGTCTGTCGAGTCGAAATTGTGTGCGTTGATGTGCGCGTTTGTCAGAAGTGGTTGTCGAGGGTGAAGTTGAACACTGATGAATCGAAAGAGTTGTAGCTTTCGTAATCGAGCAGTTCATACAGGCGAGCCCTCGTCTGCATTTCGCCGACAACAGACTGCTGAGTGCCGTCGGCGTTGATTGCATCGAGAGTGCGCTCCGCAGCACCCATGGCACTACGCAACAGGGTTACGGGGTAAATAACAATGTTTACGCCAATATTGCCCAATTGGGTTGTCGTGAAAAGTTCGCTCTTACCAAACTCTGTCATGTTTGCGAGGATCGGAACGTCCACGGCGTTACGCATCGCCTCAAACTCGCTGAGGTCCTTCATGGCCTCGGGGAAAATAGCGTCAGCCCCGGCATCCACGAGCTGCTTGGCGCGGTCCATCGCAACGTCTAAACCATCGACGGCGCGGATGTCGGTGCGGGCCATGATGAGCAGGTTCGGGTCACGACGGGCCGAGACTGCGGCGCGGATGCGCTTGAGGGCGGTGTCAGTATCGACAACCGCTTTGCCATCGAGGTGTCCACAGCGCTTCGGGTTTACCTGATCTTCGATGTGGAGCCCGGAGACGCCCGCATCTTCGAGAGTCTGCACGGTGCGCGCGACGTTCATGGGCTCGCCGAAGCCGGTGTCGGCGTCAACGAGCGACGGCAGGTCGGTCATCCGCGCGATCTGTTGCGAACGGCCGGCCACCTCGGTGAGAGTCGTCAGCCCAATGTCGGGCAGGGCCAAGTCGGCGCTGATGACGGCGCCCGAAATGTAGACGCCGTCGAAGCCCTTGTCTTGGATAAGGCGAGCGCTCAGCGGGTTGAACGCGCCGGGTACCCGCAGCAGCTCGCCGCTTGCGAGGCGCTCGCGAAACTGGGCACGCTTGGTTGCTGGATCGGTTTGGGCGTACAACATTAGAAGATTCCTTTGGCAGTGATAGCGGGGAAGTTGCCGCGGACGGTCAACTCACCAAGTTCGGATGCCGCGAGTTGCGGCAGGCGCTGGGCGACGTCCAAGAAGCGTTCGATTTCGTCGCTCGCGAGCACACCATCCGCGAGGGTGCGGAACTTGTTGATGTACTGCTCACGGGCGAAGGGTCGAGCACCGAGCGGATGCGCGTCAGCGACGGCGATCTCTTCAACGATGCGGCTTCCGTCAGTCATTTCGATCTCGACGCGACCGCCGAATGCCTTCTCGGCGGGGTCGATCGAGTGGTAGCGACGCGTCCACTCGGCGTCCTCTTCGGTGGTCACACGCTTCCACAATGCGACCGTGTCTGCGCGGTTGGCACGCTCGGGGGCGTAGCTGTTGACGTGGTGCCACGCCTGGTCCTGCAGCGCGACCGTGAAGATATACGGGATGGAGTGGTCGAGCGTTTCGCGGCTCGCGTTGGGGTCGTACTTTTGCGGGTCGTTCGCGCCCGAGCCGATCACATAGTGCGTGTGGTGGCTCGTGTGCAGCACGATGCGGTTGATGTTCTCTTCGACCAGTTCAGGATGCTCGCGCCCCAACTTGCGGGCGAGGTCGATCCACGCCTGTGCCTGGTACTCAGCCGAGTGCTCCTTTGTGTAGGAGTCGAGGATCGCGGTGCGGGCCTCCCCCAGCTCAGGCAGCGGAACCTCGTAGTGTGCGTCTGGACCGTCGAGCATCCACGCAATTACGCCATCTTCGCCTTCATAAATCGGGGTGGGGCTGGTCTGGCCGCGCATGGCACGGTCGACGGCTTCGACGGCCATCTTGCCGGCGAAAGCGGGAGCGTGTGCCTTCCACGTGGAGATCTCGCCCTTGCGCGACTGGCGCGTAGCGGTGGTCGTGTGGAGAGCTTGGCCAACGGCCTGGAAGATTGTTTCGGTGTCGAGCCCGAGGAGGGTTCCGATGCCGGCGGCCGCGCTCGGGCCGAGGTGGGCCACGTGGTCAATCTTGTGCTTGTGCAGGCAAATCGCCTTCACGAGGTCGATCTGAATCTCGTACCCGGTGACGATGCCGCGAAGCAGGTCAGCGCCGGTGCGACCCGTGTGCTGAGCAACCGCCAAGATCGGCGGGATGTTGTCGCCGGGGTGCGAGTACTCGGCGGCCAAGAAGGTGTCGTGGTAGTCGAGCTCGCGCACGGCAACGCCGTTAGCCCAGGCTGCCCACTCCGGGCTGACACGAAGGTTGGAACCGAACACAGTGGAACCCGGCTCCGTGGGGTGGCGTTCAGCCTGCGCGCGAGCGGACACTACCGGCGCACGGTTGAGGGAAGCGGTGGCAACGGCAGCGTTGTCAATGACTCGATTGATGACCATGTCGGTCACGGCGTCGGTGGGTTCGAGTTGTTCCGACGCGATTTCGGCAATCTTGTGCGCGAGTTGGTCTTCGCGAGCCAAATTTTCATCGCTGCGGTAGACGCGGAGGGCATGGTTTTTCACGGTAGAGCCTTTCAATTGGCGGCGCGCAGCGGAGAATTTGCGGCCATAGCTAACGCGCTCGTGAGCGCGTGATGGAGGTGAACATGAGTGGCGTGCGCGGCAAGTTCGGCATCGCGCATCACGATCGCGCGCACGATAAGGAGGTGTTCCCGGGCAGCGTCCGCTAGGCGTTGCGGGTTGGACTGCGCTAGGCGACGCACGCGTGCAAGATGAGTGCGGAGAGAGCTGAGTGCGCCAGTGAGATAAATGTTTTCCCCTGCTTCATCGACTGCAGCGTCGAAACGACGCACGAGATCGAAGTAAGCGCTGCGGTCGTTACTGTCGAGCGAAAGAAGTCCTGGCACTGCCTCGAACTCACGTTCAAGGTCGGCGAAAATCGTTCCGCTGTGGCGCTCAGCGGCGAGCCTCACAGCTTTCACTTCGAGGGCTTCACGCACGGCAAAAAGTTCGCGAATATTTTCGACGGAGATATCGGTGACGACTAGTCCCCGCCCGGTCTGGCTTGCCACTAATCCGTCAGCCATCAGCCGCGAAAGAGCTTCTCGCAGCGGTGTACGAGACACCCCAAGTCGAGTCGACTGCTCCACTTCGCCCAAAACCACACCGGGTGAGAGCTTCCAGCCTACGATGTCGTCGCGCAGGGTCTGATATGCGCGCTCGCTAGCTCGTAGCGGTGTTGACATGCGCATCCTCTCCATCGCACTAGACAAAGTTCTGTATACAGAAACTTCAGTATAAGCAGTATTTTCCAGAAATCAAAGTAAATATCCATCTATCTGCATACAGACTTGAGCGCTAGTGCCGTTCTCGCGGCGCAACGATCCCAATCGCTCGGTTGCCGACGTCCCGCCGAGCGACCAAGAGCTTTCCGCCGCGGCGTCGCGCGCCCATCAAGATGCGCCGCGATCGTGTTGTGGGGCAAAGCGAAACCGTGGTGTATAGACGGGGCTATTGGCCAGCGCGCGAGTCTCGAGATAAGCGGCGAAAGCTTCACGGCTGGTTTTGCTTGGCGTAAAGCCAAACGTTTTCTTGAGCGCCGCGTTGTCGAGCACCGGCCGGTAGCGCAAAAACTTCACCTGAGCAGGCCCGTGAGGCGTCAGGCGTAACCCATGAGCCGCCCACAACAGCGCAGCGAAGAGCCACGGCGGCAACACAATCAACTTCTTGCCGAGCGCTGCTGCGATCTCCCCAACGGTCATCTTGCCGTCACCGGCAACGTTGAAGATGCCGGCCGGACCACCACTCGCAGCACGAACCATGACCTCGACAACGTCATCCACCCAGATGAACACAAAGGGGCTGTCGGAGCCCGTGAGCTTCAACACTCGCTTCCCGTCCCAGAGCGCGGTGATCTGGTTCTCCACTGCAGGCCCCAAAATCGTGCCGATGCGGAACACCGTCTGAGTGAGTTGTGGTGCCGATTCGCGCGCTTCGGCCAGCATCTCTTCGACCAGGCGCTTGTGGCGGCTATACGGAAAGTCGTCGTTGCCTCGCATCGGATCACCCTCGGTAATCCACTCCGCGTTTTCGGGGTGGTACCCATAGGCGGCCCCGCTAGACGAGACCACGATGCGCGAGATCCCGGCCTCGATACAGGCGTCGAGCACGGCGCGCGACCCCTCGACGTCAACCGCAAATTCTTGAGTGACCGTGGTGCTCTTGCCCGGGTTAACGATGGAGGCGAGATGAACGACCGTGTCGACCTCATGGCGTCGCAGCAGTGCAGGCAGATCAGGAGCATCCGTCACATCGACGCGTTCGTAGAGCACACCAGGCAACCGCACGCCGGGGCTGGGGGCGCGAATATCAGCGCTCACCACACACTCAATGGCGTCGGATGCAGCCAACCCTGCCACCACAGAGGTACCCAAGAATCCGGTGCCACCCGTCACAAGAACTCGACTCATGCGTGTGCCTCCGTTTCATTCGCTGGGCTACCGGAGATCGGCCCCGAACTGTCTGTGGCACCCCGAGCCTTACGGCGTCCCCACCAGGTCGCGAGTGCGAGTCCGGCGATGATGTCCCAGATGCCCCACCATCCCGCAACAACGGCCATTCCGCCTAGTCCCCCAAAGAAGGCGAAGACTAAACCAAGGCCGAGACCGGCGTTGCGGATTCCGACTTCGAACGTGACTGCTTTGGCTTCGTAGAGCGCGAGCCCACCGAGTCGCGCACTGGCGTAGCCGAGACCGAGCGCGACCGCATCGTGCAGGAACACCGCCAACAGCACGACCTCTACATAGGCGATGAAGAACTGAAAGTTTCCGGCGAGCGCCGCGATGATGAAGCCGAGAAGCGCGAGCAGACTGATCCACTTCACGGTGGGTTGCACCTTTTTGGCGAAGGCGGGCCAGCGGTGTTTGATGGCGAATCCCACGGCGAACGGCAGCCCGATGATGAGCACAATTTCGAGCAGCATCTGCCAGCCATTGATGCTGACGCTTTCCAGAATCGTGGATGCGGTGGGGTGCCAGCCGCCCCACAGCGACAAGTTCACGGGAAGCATGACGATGTAGATCACGTTGGTGACCGCCGTCATCGAGACCGAGAGAGCAACGTTGCCCCGCGCCCGATAGGTGAGCACTTGGGAAATGTTTCCCGGCGGACAACACGCAACCAAAATCATCCCGAGGGCGATCGACGGGCCGACCTGCAACAGCAGGGTGAGGCCGAAGGTGACCGCAGGCAGCAGCACAAGTTGAGCAACGAGCGAGATGGCGAACGCGCGGGGTGCTTTCAGAACTGCCCGAAAGTCTTCGAGGCTCGTATCGAGTGCGATTCCGAACATGATGAGGCCGAGCACAATGCTGAGCGCGATGAGTGAACCCGGGCTGAAGTTGAGTTGCGCATCATCGATCGTCATGAATTGACCTTCCGGGTGAGCGTCTCAAGCAAGCGTCGAATGGTGCGCCGGTAGGCATCTTTATTGACGTAGTACGACATGCGCTCAAGCGCCAAATATTTGTAGCCACCGGTGAGGTCGGGCCACGGTTCTTCGGCGGTCTCTCGAAAGTGGGCGGCGGCGCGCGGAGCGGTGTCTTGAGCTGCCAGATACGCCGCCAAGAGCTCCGCCTGTTCGTATCTTCCCTGCCAGCCGATACCGCTCGCTTCGATCATCCCCATCACGTAGAGACCGTTAAAGCTGGGCGGGAAAATATTCAAATACAGCTCGGGCGCGTCGGAAGACCAATTAAGGTGCTCCCGCCCCACAAAGGGGTACGCGAGCGTGTAACCGGTAGCCAACACGATGAGGTCGTAGTCTGCCTCGGTGCCATCGCTAAAGTGCACGGTGTTGCCGTCGAAACGTTCGGGAGCAGGCACCACACGCAGATCGCCTTGACCGAGGTGACCGAGCACGAGAGTGTTCACGATCGGATGTGATTCGTAGATTCGGTAGTCAGGCTTCGGGAAACCAAAGTTCACCGGGTCGCCCGTGAACGCGCGCAACACTCGCTTGTCGATAAATTGTTTGAGGCGGGCCGGCAGCGGGCGGCCCTGATTGAGGGTGTCCGCCGGTTTACCGAAAAGGTAGCGCGGAACAAAGTAGTAGCCCCGGCGCACACTCAGGTCGATGCTGTCGGCATGGTGCACGGCATCCACCGCAATATCGCAGCCGCTATTGCCGGCACCCACCACGAGAACCCGCTTGCCCGCAAACATCGTCGCCTTCTTGTACTGGCTCGAATGAAGGATCCCACCAGCAAATTCACCCTCAAATTGCGGGATGCTGGGGCGGGCTAGCGTGCCATTGGCGAGCACAACACCATCGAAACGTTCCGTTCGCGGCTCGTGCCCCGCGGTAGTGCACGTGACGTTCCAGCCGTCGTCGTCGGTCGGTTCGAGACGGTCGACGGTGGTGTTGAAGAGGAATTTCTCGCCCAGATCGAACCGATCGCTATAGGCCCGAAAGTACTTTTTGAGTTCGCGGTGGCTGGGGTAATCTGCCGTGGTCTGCATAGGCAGCTCGTGAAACTCGGTGGTGGTGCGCGACGAAATCAAGTGCGCAGATTCGTACATTGAGCTGCGCGGATTGTCGATATTCCAGAGGCCACCAACGTCATTAGCCGACTCAAAACCGACGAAATGGATGCCTGCCTTGTCGAGAGCGCGGGCAGCGGCGAGTCCCGAAGGACCAGCGCCGATGATGGCGATGGTGCGGGGCATTCGTTCCTCCCGGGATGAACAACGATATTCACGGCGTTTCCGCAGCCTACTAGACCGTTTTTGGCGGGTAGACCAATTTGTCGAGGCGTAGCATTTTGTTGCAAGAACTAAACCCAGTGCGAATACTGGGCGTGCAGGATACCCGCCGGCATCTACCCGAAAGATGCCGATCTTGCACACAAGGGATCTAACCACTATGCCCGAAACTCCTACGGTTGCGCCTTCACGGCGTCGCCAGTGGGGCGCTGAGTCGCGCCTCGAACCGCTGCCCACTGTCCATCCCGCGCCGAGCGACCGCAAAATCGCGCTCGCTCGCCTCGCTATTGTCGCCACCGTTGTGTTTTGGCTGACCTACGTGATCTACACGATCGTTCGTCAGTTCATCAACAACGGCACCGAGAGTTTCCGTTTCACGACGGAGGCCATCTCCTACGTCATCGTGGTGACCTTCCTGACCTTCTCGGCGCTCATGTACTTGATCGCCCGTCACGGAGCCTTCCAACGCTTTCGCGCGCACGCTCGTGTGCCGCGGGCTGAACTCGACCGACACTTCGCCGACAACCAGGGCTCCATCACCGTGTTGGTGCCCAGCTACAGCGAAGAGCCCGATGTCGTTCGTGCCACCCTCTGGTCGGCATGCCTTCAGGAGTACCCCAGCCTTCGTGTCGTGCTCCTGCTCGATGACCCGCCCTTTCCCGATGACCCGGATGCCGCAGCCCAGCTGTCGAAGTCACGCCAGCTCACCGAAGAGATTCAGCGTGAGCTCGCAGCGCCCCGCTCACGTTTCGCTGATGCTCTGTCGACCTTCGAATCACGACTTCGCCAACAACGCCCGATGGGCATCGCTGAGCTCGCGGATCTTGCCGGTCAGTACCAGTGGGCATCCGCGTGGCTCGAGAACAAGGCAGACAACGAACAGCGCATTGACCACGTTGATGAGTTCTTTGTCACGCAGGTTCTTCAGGGCTTGGCTGGCGAACTGCAGCTGACGGCTGACGCGTTGGGCGCAGCGCTCGACGAGCGCATGGTTCCGCCAGCAACTCGACTGCACGAGCTTTACCGCCGTCTCGCGCGCACTTTCGATGCTGAGCTGTCGACCTTCGAGCGCAAGTTGTACGCCTCCGTTTCTCACGAAGCGAACAAGGCGATGAACCTCAACGCCTACATCGGCCTGATGGGTGGCAACTACCGCCCCGAAGAAACTCCCGACGGAACGGTGCTGCGGCCCGTGAGCCACGCCGGAGCCGGCGACCTCTCTATTCCCGATTCGGAATACCTCCTCACCCTCGATGCCGACTCGCTCCTGCTGCGCGACTACTGCCTGCGCCTCGTCTACCTTCTCGAGCAAAAAGACAACGCTCGCGTTGCCGTGACGCAGACTCCGTACTCATCGTTCCGCGGTGCTAGCACGCGCATCGAACGCCTCGCTGGGGCCACCACCGACCTGCAGCACATCCTGCACCAGGGCAAGTCGTACTACGGCGCCACCTTCTGGGTGGGCGCCAACGCCGTCATCCGCAAGGCTGCTCTGGATGACATTGTCGAGACCGAAACCGAGGGCGGCTTCACCGTCAAACGGTACGTTCAAGACCGCACGGTTATCGAAGATACCGAATCGAGCATCGACCTCGGCACCCACGGTTGGACGCTCGTCAACTACCCTGAGCGCCTGAGCTACAGCGCCACCCCACCCGACTTCGGATCGCTGGTTGTTCAGCGCCGACGTTGGGCCAACGGCGGTCTCTTGATCATGCCGAAGCTCATGCGCCAGATGCGTGAACGTCGGGCCCGTGGCGAAACAGTGCCGTGGACCGAGTTCTTCCTGCGCGTGAACTACATGACGTCGATTACGTGGGCCAGCTTCGGCCTCGTCTTCCTCCTCGCCTACCCGTACGACAGCCGACTGCTGAGCCCGGTGGTTCTGCTGGCGGCGGTTCCGTACTTCTTGGCAATGGGAAGCGACCTGCGCTATAGCGGCTACAAGTTCAGCGACATTTTCCGCATCTACGGCTTCAACCTGATCCTTCTTCCGGTGAACTTGGCCGGCGTGCTGAAGTCGCTCGAGCAAGCCATCACGAGCAAGAAGATTCCGTTCGCTCGCACCCCCAAGGTGCGCAACCGCACGGCAACCCCGCTGCTGTATGTGATTGCACCGCTGATCATCATTGGGTTCTCCGCCTTCACCTTCTGGCGCGACCTCAATGCCGGCAACTGGGGCAACGCCGCTTTCGCAGCGTTCAACACGATCCTCGCTGGGCTCGCACTCGTCTCCTACATCGGCATCTGGAATGCGATCGTCGACATCTGGATTGGTGTCACTAGTCCTCTGTTCGTCGAACGCAAACCCAAGGAGGAGAAGGCGGAACCCGAGCCGGAATCGACCACGCTCGACTGGCGTTCGATCCTCTACTACGGGGATGACAGCGGATCGCACCGCAAGGTGCGCGACTCGATTGTCTTCGCCGAGATGCTCCCCCCTATTGATGAAACCAGAGAGGTTCGATCATGAGTTCAGCTACCCGTCGTCTTTCCTTCTGGCGACTCGTTATTGCAGCGATTGTGGCTGTCGCCGTTGCTGCTGGCGGCCTGTTCGCCTATCAAGCCTGGGCATCCACCCAAGCGGCACCAGCCCCCGACCCGTGGTTCGCCGCCTATGTGGATGTCACGGCAACGCCAAGTTACGAGTTCGAGTCCGCTGTGAACGACAGCGGAAAAGAGGTCATGCTGTCGTTCATCGTCGCCGCGACAGATGATGCCTGCACTCCCACCTGGGGCACCGCCTACACAATGGATGAGGCAGCAGTATCGCTCGACCTCGATCGCCGCATCGCACGCTTGCAACAGCAGGGTGGGGATGTCGGGGTATCGTTCGGCGGCCTGCTGAACGACGAGCTCGCAACATCCTGCACCGATCACGACAGTCTCGTTGAGGCCTACAGCTCGGTGATTGACCGCTACGCCTCCACCACGATCGACCTCGACATTGAGGGCGAGAACCTCAGCGATACCGCTGCCGGTGAACGTCGCGCCGCCGCTATTGCTGATCTGCAGCAGTCGCGTCGCGCTGCTGGCGAAGACCTCGCCGTGTGGCTCACGCTGCCCGCTGCCACCTTCGGTCTCACCGAAGATGGCACCACAGCAGTCACGCAAA
The DNA here is from genome assembly GCF_015864575.1 of Salinibacterium sp. SWN248. Lineage (GTDB taxonomy): Bacteria > Actinomycetota > Actinomycetes > Actinomycetales > Microbacteriaceae > Rhodoglobus. The sequence goes on from NZ_JADYWW010000002.1 coordinate 338,257, forward strand.
TGTTGGATGCCGGAGTAGACGTCTCTGGCGTCAACATCATGACGATGAACTTCGGTCAGAGCTTGGCCGATGGCGAAACCAGCGGTGACGCCTCGATTCGTGCCCTTCAGGAGACTCACCGCCAGCTCGGCATCCTCTACGACCAGGTCGGAATCGAACTGACGGATGCCACGCTCTGGACGAAACTCGGTGCAACCCCGATGATCGGCCAGAACGACATCGAAGAAGAAGTCTTCACCATGAGCGATGCTTCCACGCTCAACGAATTCGCGACGGAACAAGGAATCGGCCGAATGTCGATGTGGTCGCTCAACCGCGACACGACCTGTGGCCCGAACTATGCCGATGTCACTCGCGTCTCCGATGCCTGCAGTGGTGTGGCTCAGGGCGATCTCTTCTTCGCTGATGTGTTGGCCGAGAACTTCGAGGGACAGCTCGCGAGTTCTGCCAAGACCATCACCACCGAAGAGCCAACTGATCCCGCCGACTTCATCGACGACCCGGCCACCAGCCCGTACCCGATCTGGCAAGAAGACGCCAGCTACCTTGCCGGCACCAAGGTCGTGCTGCACCGCAACGTGTATCAAGCCAAGTGGTGGACTCGCGGAGATGTTCCCGATAACCCCGTACTCAACTCGTGGGAGACCCCGTGGACGCTTGTCGGCCCGGTTCTTCAGGGCGAGACCCCGGTCGAGGTTCCAACCGTGCCTGACGGCACCTACCCCAACTGGGATGGCGCTTCAATTTACGAAGAAGAGGATCGCGTTCTCTTCGACGGTGTTCCTTACGAAGCCAAATGGTGGACCCAGGGCGACAGTCCCGCAGCGTTCTCCTCTGATCCAGATGGATCACCGTGGATTCCGCTCACCTCTGAAGAAGTCAAAGCCATCGCCGACAGCAGCACGATTGACGAGTCGACGACACTAGCTCCAGCCAGCACAGAACGCTAGATTTCTCGTTCTATGCCCGGTTGGTCACGGGAGGCAGGCGGCGGGAATCGGGTTCCCGCCGTCTGCTGAGTTTCCGTTCCGCTAGGAGAAAAGGCCTTCGCGCTCGGCACGGCGGCGACGCTGTTCTTCCGGATCCGGTAGCGGCACAGCCGCAATGAGTCGCTGCGTGTATTCCTCTTTCGGACTACGCAGCACTTGATCGCGCGTTCCCTGCTCCACGATCTTGCCGCGGTGCATCACTGCGATGCGGTCGGCAAGAATATCGATCACCGCCAAGTCGTGGGTCACGAACAGGCACGCGAATCCGAGTTCTTTCTGCAGTTCTTGAAAGAGCTCGAGCACTTTCGCCTGCACCGACACGTCGAGCGCCGACGTTGGCTCATCGGCCACAAGCAGTTTGGGGCTGAGCGCCAGAGCGCGCGCGATGCCGACACGTTGGCGCTGACCGCCCGACAGTTCGTGCGGGTACCGGTTACGCATGTGAGAGGAAAGCTGCACTCGGTCGAGCAGAAGACTCACGCGGGCTTCTTCGTCTTTGCGACTGAAACCGCCACCGAGACGCATCGGTTCTCCGATACTCTCGCCAATCGGCATCCGGGGGTTCAACGACGAACCCGGGTCTTGAAAGACGATGCCGATATCGCGACGAACCGCGCGGAGTTTGGCCTTGTTGATACCGACCATGTTGGTGCCGACGATGTCGAGCGTGCCCTCTACCGCGGGGAGCAGGCCGACAACGGCACGACCGATCGTGGTCTTGCCCGAGCCAGACTCCCCCACAAGGCCGAGCACTTCACCCTGACGAATCGTGAGGTTGATGTTATCGGCGGCGCGGAACGCGGGAACCCGACCCCGCTTGGGGTATTCAATGGCGACGTTAGTCATCGTCACGACGACTTCACGATCATCCTTCGAGGCGGATGCTTCGCCAGCTTCACCGAGGTGAGGCACGGCCGCGAGCAGAGCCTGAGTGTACGGATGCGTGGCACCGGCGAACAGCGAATCTGCTGTTCCGGTCTCCACAACTTCGCCATCCTTCATCACCATCACGCGGTCGGCGAGGTCAGCGACAACGCCCATATCGTGAGTGATGAGGATGATCGCGCTGTCGAGCTTCGAACGCAAGTGGTGCAGCAGTTCCAAAATCTCGGCTTGCACGGTCACGTCGAGAGCCGTCGTCGGCTCATCGGCGATGAGCACGCGGGGGTCGCACGAGATGGATTGCGCGATCATGGCGCGTTGGCGCTGCCCTCCCGACAACTGGTGTGGGTACGAATCGAACGCCTTCTGGGGGTCGGGAAGCTCCACCATCGCAAGCAGTTCGAGGGCGCGCTTCTTGGCATCCACCCGAAGCATGCCGGCATTGTGCACTTGAAGCGCCTCAACGATCTGGAAGCCGATCGTGTACACGGGGTTGAGCGCCGTCATGGGCTCTTGGAAGATCACCGCGATGCCGGCACCGCGCAGCTGACGCAGTCGGTGCAGCGAGGCACCCACGAGTTCTTCACCGGCGAGCTTCACGCTGCCCGAGAGACGCCCGTTCTCGGGCAGCAGTCCGAGCAGCCCCATGGCGCTCGTGCTCTTGCCCGAACCTGACTCGCCCACAATGGCGAGAACGTCGCCGCCGTGCAGCGTATAGCTGACGTTCTTGGCCGCCGTGACCCACTCGCCTTCGACCCAAAAGTCGACGCCCAGGTCAGTGACCTCAATCGCGGGAACCTTTGCGGTTGCCTCGGTAGTAGCTGATTCAGTCATCAGGAGTCTCGCCTTTCACCCTGGATGCGTGGCTCTCGTGGGAACATGGTTCCGTGTCGCCAAACTTCACCCTGCACTCGCGATTCGGGCGCGTACTTTCGATTGTTGTCATTGCTGCCTTTGCGGCGGGACTCGTTGTCACGGCTGTTCAAGGCCGGTGGCTGGATGCCCTGCAAGTCGCCCCCGTTTTCGGACTGCTCAGCGTGCTCACGTGGGCCATGTTCTGGCGCCCCCAGGTGCGCGTGACCGCTGCCGGCGTGACCCTGCATAACGTGCTGCGCACCATTGAGGTCGCGTGGCCCGAGATCCGCCGCATCGACACCAAATACGCTCTCACTCTGGAAACCGCGCACGGCAAAGCCACGGCGTGGGCCGCGCCCGCTCCGGGCCGCCATGCGGTCTTCAGCGCCGTGCGCCAAGACGGCAAGAACCTGCCCGAGTCGAGCTACCTTGCGGGCACGGTGCGACCTGGCGACCTCATCACGTCGGATTCCGGTCAGGCCGCGTTCGTCATCCGCACGCACTGGGAGCAATTGCGCGATGCCGGTCACTTGGATGCCGCCACGAGCGAGTTCACCAAACTGCGAGTCACGTGGCATTGGCGCACCATCGCGGCTCTCGTTGCGCTGACGCTGCTCAGCATGCTCACGTCGTTCAACTAGCTGCGACGCCATCACTTGTTCGACGTCCTGTCGCCGGGACGTGCTCCGGGAATGTAGGCCTTGAAGAAGTTGCCGACCTCGGAACCTAGGCTTCGCTGACGCGGTACGCGCTTCTGGCGGGGGTCGAACGCATCGCGCAGACCATCACCGATGAAGTTGATGCACAGCGCAATGACCACGATGAAGAGACCTGGCCACCAGAACAGCCACGGCCGCGTCTTGAACGCTTCGTTGTATTCACTGATGATCTGACCGAGTGAAATATCCGGAGCCGTAATGCCGAATCCGAGGAAGCTCAGTGACGTCTCGAGCAGAATTACGGCACTCATGAGCAGCGTCGCGCTCACGACGATCACGCCGACCGTGTTGGGCAGGATGTGGCGGAAGATGATGCGGAAGTCGCTGGCCCCAGCCACTCGGGCCGCATCAACGAACTCACGTTCGCGCAGGCTCAAGAACTCGGCACGCACGAGTCGTGCCATTCCGGTCCACGCGATGAGCCCGATCATGACGGCCAACAGGAACGCGTCGCCACCGATCGTCTGGCCGAGAACGGCACCGAGGATGAGCAGCGGCACGATGATGATCACGTCGGTGAGACGCATGATGACCTGGTCGATCCAACCGCGGTAGTAACCGGCGAGGGCTCCAAGCACGACGCCGATGACAGTTGAGATGATTCCGACGATGAACACAACGTTGAGCGATTGCTGCATGCCGCGCATCACACGAGCGAAGACATCCTTACCCGTGTTGTCTTGGCCGAAGGGATGCTCGCCGAAGGAGAAGGGCCACCAGGTGAACGTGGGGGCACCGCCAGGGAGCACGATGTCGTAGCGTTCCCACCAGGTGAATCCCCACCAGCCGGGGATGCGGAAACCGTCGACGATGAGGCGTGTGCCGGTGGGATCCGGGGTGAGCTTTCCCGTGCCGCCGATAACGGTACCCACCGAAGTAAACGCAAGGAGCACAAGAAAGAGCAACACGAAGACCGAGACGACGGCACCACGGTGCTGCAGGAAGCGGCGGCGCACGATCGCACCCTGGCTGAGACCAACCGTGGCGCGCTGTTCAATACTGAGTTCTTGGCCCACCGACTGTTCGTCGGCGACGGGCTTCTTGTCGGTCATGATCAGCTCACCCGAATTCTGGGGTCAAGGGCCGAGTACAAGAGGTCGGCAATTACGTTGAAGATAACGGCGAGGATGCCCGTGACGAGGAAGAAGCCCATCACGAGGTTCACGTCGATGTGCTGAAGCCCCTCGTTGAAGAGGGAGCCCATCGCCTGCCAGGCGAAGACTCTTTCTGTGATCACGGCACCACCGATCACCGCCCCGAAGTCGAGCGCGATGATGGTCGCGATCGGGATCATGGCGTTGCGGAAGGCGTGACGCATCACCACGGTGCGTTCGCCGAGTCCCTTGGCACGAGCAGTGCGCACGTAGTCCTGGTTCATGACGTCGAGCAGGCTGGCGCGAGCGTAGCGCGTGTAGGCCGCCAGTGAGATGATCATGAGCGCGATAGTGGGCAGCAGCATGTGGGTCAGCGAGTCGAGCATGTTCAGCCAGGTGTCATCCACGCGGCGGATGGCGGGAGTCGAAGCACCGATCGTCGCAATCACACCGTTGCTGAGCGGGATGCGCGCGACGTACTCATCCCAGCGGATAAACATTTGGTCGAGCACGAGGGGAAGCACGCCCAGACCGCCAACGATGGCGGCGGTGCGAGCGACGACGGCCTTGCCATCGCCTCCCACAAAGAAGCCGACGAGCAGGCCGAGCCCCACCAGAATGGCGAGAACAAGCAGCACGGTCCAGGGGCTATTGACGTAGTAGAAGAGGAACTGGAAGGGCCAGCTCAAGATGACCGTCAGCACAACCACAATTCCTACCGCGAGCAGGGCACGTCGGTTGTGGAAGCCGGTGGAGGTGAAGAGCACCACCGCGCCCGTCGCGATGGACATCAGCGCGATTCCGACGAAGCCGATCGAGGGGCTTTCAAACCAGCGCGTGACATCGAGAAGGATGAGCAACGCAGCAATACCGCCGCCGACGCTGACGAAGGAGATGACGCGCGTTCGCAGCTCGCCGCCAACGATTGAGGAGGCGATGAAGCCCATCACGAGCCCGATGATGAGGATCGACCACCACGGTATGACGGGGTCGCCGAGGAACGAGTTGAACTGAATAGCGCCGAACTCTTTGAGGAGCACCGCTACCCAGAAGATGGGCAGCGAGTAAAAGACGAAGGTGAGGAACGTGACGACGTAGTCGTAACCGCTGTACTGGCGAAGGGCGGTTGTCATTCCGATGGCGACACCGATGACGATCGCGAGGATCGTTGCGGCGAGCACCAGTTGAAGCGTGGAGCCGAGTGCTCCACCGATGGCTTCAATCACGGGCTGCTGGCCTCGCGCGACTGAGATACCGAGGTCGCACTGGCCAATGAAGCAGGCCCCCACTCCTCCGAGCCAGGAGAAGTAGCGAATCACGGGTGGCTGATCGAGATTGAGCAGTCCACTCAAGTACGCAATTTGATCTTGAGCGCTGGGATCTCGGCTGCCCCGAAGTTCTCGGAGCGGATCGCCGGAATTGGCGGTTAGTACATAGACGATAAATGAAGCCACTAAAAGAACTAAAAGAGTGGCTACAAGGCGCCTGGCGACAAAGGTCAGCACCGGAGATCCTCATTTCGGGGGCATGCAAAAACGGAACAAAACAGTGCCGCTGAGCGGCATAACGACGTGCACGCAAGTGGGCCGGACTTGGAGCCCGGCCCACTCGTGAGCGCTACCGAGAAATTACTCGGTGTCGGTCGGTGCCCACTCCCAGAAGTTCCAGAAGTAGGTCGGCGACAGCGGACTCGGGTCCACGTTCGTTACTGAGTTGTTCCAGACGGTGATTCCGGGGAACTGGAAGAGGGTAACGCCGTACGCGTCTTCCCAGACCAGCTTCTCGACCTCAACCTGAATCTCGGTCTGAACCTCGGGGTCCAGCTCGGTCTCGAGGTCCTTGAGGAGTCCGTCTACCTCGGTGTTGGAGTATCCACCGAAGTTGCTGGGCTGGCCACTACCGAGGTACTGGTCAGAACCGGTGAGCGCGAGGCTCGTCGACTGCCATGCGAAGATAACCGCGTCGTGCGGGTTGATCGGCAGTGCTTCCTTGTCGGTGAATGCCCACGTGGGCTCCGAGTCGTCAACAACCGTGAAGCCGGCAAGAGCAGCCGACTGCTGGATGAACTCGAACTCGGATGCGCGACGAACGTTGCCCTCGGGGTACCAGAACTTGACCTCAACAGGAGTTGTCACTCCGGCGTCAGCAAGCAGCGCCTTGGCGCCTTCGATGTCAACCTCGGCGTAGTCAGCCGAACCGTTGGTCGAAGCGATATCGTCGTAGCCGGGAGCACCAGGAATCTGGAGGACCGAGTCGCGCAGAGTGGCGTTTTCGTTCAGCGGGAGGATCAGCTTGTCGAGGATCTCCTGACGAGGAACAACCTTCAGGAATGCCTGACGAACAGCCTTAGCGGTGTCTTCGTCTCCGCCGTAGGTAGCGGGGTCGAAGGGACCACCGTTGTTGAAGGTGAGGTCGATGTGCTCGTAGGTTGCCTCATCGGCAGTGACGTAGTCAGCGTTGTCGAGTCCCTTGACGAGCTCAAGCACGTCAGGAGTCGGCTGGCCGGCTGCGATCTGCACGTCACCATTCTCGATGGCCTGAACCTGAGCGGTCGAGTCCTCGATCTGGCGAACGATGATGCGTTCGTACTTGGGCGACGGGCCCCACGTGTAGAGCGGGTTTGCTACGAGTGCGACGTACTCGTTTTCGACGAGTTCGTCGAGAACGTAGGCACCGCTAGAGAGGGCAACAAGGTCACTGTCGGGGGTGCTCGGCGCCTGGTACTCGTCGTTCCATGCCTTAGCTACCGGGGTGAGCCAGTCAACGTCGTCGTTTTGTACTGCTTCAACGAACATCGCCTTTGCTTCTTCGGGATCAGTGATCTCGGGGTAAGCAAGCTCAACGACACCGTGAGCGGCAACACCGAGGTCGAACTGGATCTCCCAGTCAACGTAGGCCTTGTCGTACACAATCGTGATGCTCTTGTCGTCGATCTCGGGCAGCGCCGAAGCGAGGTCACCACGCGGGTTGGCGTGGGTGAAGAGCGGCGCGTCGTCAGCATCCGTGACGCCGGCGAAGATAGTGGTCCACGCGAGCAGCAAGTCGGCGGAGTCGATGGGGGTGCCATCAGACCACGTGACGTTGTCATTGATCGTGTACTTGACCGTTAGCGGGTCGTCGCTCGTCTTTTCGAACGTACCGAAATCGGTGTTACGGACGAGTGCCGGTTCGCTGTTGTAGTACAGGAACGACGAGTTCATCATGTACAACACAACGGCGTTAGCGGTGTTGTTGCCCGCTGCGCTGCTTCCGTTGAAGTTGTCAATCAGGTCATTCCACGCCACCGTGATCTCGGTGTCGGCAATTACTTCTGACTCATACGGCGGAGTACACCCTGTTAGGGCGAGGGCTCCGGCCGCGAGCACAGCTATGGCAGCTGAGACGCGCTTCTTCTTCATCTTTCCTCCAGTAGAAAGGTGGTCGAAGGGACGGTGTAGACCAATCCCATGGCCGCCATTACACCGTATTGCTGAACGTCAGGGCAATAGAAACTGACGATTCGCACAATTCGCAACAAGAACGACACAATCCTGCGTGGATATATGTGTCTACCCCACAGCGGGGGTGATGCGCGGATGAGCGGAGGGTGAGAGGGCACAGCATTTGTGGCGTCCACGGGGGTGCCCGCAAAGTTGCAGCAGAACCTCGACGCAAGAAATCGCCGCAGTGGCGATCGAAAGCTGTGACACAAGAAATTTACACATCAGGGCAGTGTCGGCTCGCGGCATCCAACTTAGACTTGAACCCAGCGAAGCCCACACCGGCCGTCACTGTTGCCGCTGGACAACAGATAAGGAGTGCGCTGATGTCGCCCGAAAACGCCCCAATCACGATCTCGATCGAACGCACCGTTGACCCCGCCCGCATCGCGCAAGCCACAGCCTGGATGCAAACCGGCATCAACCTCGCCACGACCTACCCCGGCTTTCTCGGCTCCGGCTGGGTACGCGCCGGCACCGACAGCACCACGTGGCACATGCTCTACCGATTCGCGGATGACGCAGCACTCTTGCACTGGGAACAATCCCCCGAACGTGCGTGGTGGCTCCAGAGCGGCAGCGGGTTTATGAGCCAGCACCGCAGCGAACGCCGCACCGGCATCGAAGGTTGGTTCGATGAACCAACCGAGGTCACTGTCGAGCATGCGGGTCTCGCTGCGGCGGCCCCTGCCGCACCACCGCGCTGGAAGCAGGCCGTGACTATTTGGCTGGGCTTCTTTCCTCTCAACCTCCTTTTCACGGTGCTCGTGACACTGCTGGTTCCTGGCTGGGACGAGCTGCCGATCGTGTTGCGGGTACTCCTCACTACCCTGTGCCTCACCCCGGTCATGACCTACGTGTTGCTGCCCGGCGTGACCCGGATGCTGCGACGCTGGCTGTCACCGACTAGCTAAGCGAGCGCCCTACCCCAGCAGTTTTTTGAGACTCGCGGTGTAGACCTCGAACGCTGAACGCCCCCGCGCCGTCAAGTTGAGATAGGTGACGGGGCTACGACCCTGGTGGGCTTTCGTGACTTCGACATAACCCGCATCTTCGAGTTTTCGCAGGTGCGTTGAGAGATTGCCCGGCGTCATTTCGAGCAGCTGCTGCAGCCGCGGGAATGCGAGGCGATCGCCCGCGGCGAGGGTGGCGAGAGCTGCAGTAATGCGCAAACGCGCGGAAGCATGGATGACGGGATCGAGTTCATCCATTGTCTTAGGCCATTCTGCGAAGGTGGAGCGCGAACACGATGGCGGCGATCAGCATGCTTCCGCCCCCGACGAGTGCCATCACCACATTGTTGGTCGGTGCGCCGAAGAAGGGAGAGATCGCCCCAGCCACCAGCAAGATGCTACCCAACACCAGTTGGCTTTTTTCTTGCCAGAGGGCGGCGCCCAAGAAATAGATCATTCCCGCCATGATTCCGAACACCGCGGGAAAATAGAGGGAAGCAAGCTCTGGGGATAACCCGTTCTGAATGAGCCCAGCGCCAACGGTGCTGAATCCAGTGCTTGCCACCAGCCATGAGAGTCCGTAAACGGTGCCCGCAAACGTGGAGTTGCCCTGCACTCCTGTGCTAATCCGGATGCCGAGAATCGTTGAAATCACGATGGCGCCGCCGATGAGCACAGCGAACGCGACGCGAGCGGGAACCAAGGGCACCGAGATCCATGAGCTGCCGCTCTGCGCCGCTGCCCACAGCAATCCGAAACCGATGAGCCACGCGATTCCCCACACGCCCAGCATCCACGGAATAGGCGAAAGCTGTTGGCGCACCATCACACTTTGTTGGTCGTCGACCAGCTTGAGCATCTGCTCCGGTGAGAGCGCCGACTCATCGTGGTCGACACCAGCCACGTCTACAGAAATCGGAGCGCCGTCATTGTTCGCCATAGTGAACTCCTTTGTGTTGCGACCAAGAAGCCCCGGTTCGGTGTCTCGTTTCGCTATCTACTTTGTAACACAAAGTACTTTGTCAACGCAATAAGTCTGCACCGATTCCTGCTGCCCAAGGCACACCGCGTAAGCTGAAGGGCTATGTCTGCCTCCGAAGTTCACTCCGCCAGCACCGCGACTGTCGCGAGCGCTGACATCGTGGTGACCTTCCCGCCCGAGCTGCCTGTCAGCCAGCGCAAGGACGACATCGCGAAGGCCATTCGCGAGAACCAAGTCGTGATCATCGCGGGAGCGACCGGTAGCGGAAAAACCACCCAGCTGCCCAAGATCTTGCTGGAACTGGGCAAGACATCCATTGGGCACACGCAGCCGCGACGAATTGCCGCGCGCACCGTTGCGGAGCGCATCGCCGAAGAATTGGGCAGCGAACTCGGCGACCTCGTGGGTTACCAAGTGCGGTTCACCGATCGTGTGGGAAAAAACACGCGCGTGAAGCTCATGACCGACGGCATCTTGCTGAATGAGATTCACCGCGACCGCGACCTCAAGAAGTACGACGCGATCATCATCGACGAGGCCCACGAACGCAGCCTCACCGTCGACTTCTTGCTCGGCTATCTCAAGCAGCTGAGGGCCCGCCGCCCCGATCTCAGCATCATCATCACGAGTGCCACGATCGACCCCGAGAGCTTCTCGAAACACTTCGACGGCGCCCCCATCATTGAGGTCTCTGGCCGCACTTTCCCCGTCGAGATTCGGTACCGTCCTCTCGTCGCCGAAGAAAGCACTGGCGACGATCTCGAAGCGGAGGATGCCGAAGAAGCTGCCGCGAACCGCACCGACCGCGACTACCTCGAAGGCATCAATGACGCCCTCGACGAGCTCTCTCGCGAGAGCGACGGCGACGTGCTCGTCTTCCTCTCCGGCGAGACCGAGATTCGGGATGCCGAAGAATCCATCCGCGGACGCATCAGCGCCGGCAAGCTCTCCGAGGGCACCGAAGTGCTCCCCCTCTATGGGCGGCTGAGCTCCGCCGAGCAGCACCGCGTGTTCGAGTCGCGCCGCACGCCCGGCACTCGACGCCGCATTGTGCTCGCCACGAACGTTGCCGAAACCAGCCTGACGGTGCCCGGCATCCGCTACGTCATCGATGCGGGAACCGCGCGCATCAGCCGGTACAGCACGCGCGCCAAAATTCAGCGTCTGCCGATCGAAGCGATCAGCCAGGCCAGCGCCAACCAGCGCTCGGGCCGTTCTGGACGAACGAGTGACGGAATTGCGATCCGCCTCTACTCCGAAGAAGACTTCAACTCCCGCCCCGAGTTCATGGAACCCGAGATTCTGCGCACCAACCTCGCGGCAGTCATCCTGCAGATGATCTCGCTTCGGCTCGGAAATATCGCCGAGTTCCCGTTCTTGCAGCCGCCAGATTCTCGCGGCATCAAAGACGGCCTTGAGCTGCTGACCGAGCTCGGTGCTGTCGAAAATGCGATGGTCGGCCAGACAAAAGCCGGGCACAAGGCCGCCGGTCCGAAAGATGCCGCCCCGCGCATCACCCGCATCGGCAAGCAACTCACCCAGCTGCCCATCGACCCTCGCCTCGCGCGCATGGTGCTCGAATCGAAGCAGCACAGCACCACGCGCGAGGTTATGGCGATCGTTGCCGGTCTCAGCATCCAAGATCCCCGAGAACGCCCACTGGACAAGCGCCCGCAAGCCGACCAGCAGCACGCGCGCTTCATTGACCCCACAAGTGACTTCCTCACCATGCTCAACCTCTGGAACTACCTCGAAGAGAAACAGAAAGAACTCTCGGGCAACCAGTTTCGACGTATGTGCAAAAACGAATATCTCAACTATTTGCGCGTGCGCGAATGGCACGATGTCTACCGCCAGTTGAGCCGCATGGCCAAGCCGCTCGGTCTTGTGATCGGTGATGCACACTCGAACCCCGATGGCATCCATCGCTCGCTGCTGGCTGGCTTGCTTAGCCACATTGGGCTCAAGGATGTCGCGAAACGCGACTACATCGGCGCCCGTCAGACTCGGTTTGTCATCTTCCCCGGCTCGGCTCTGGCCAAGAAGCAGCCGAACGCTATCATGAGCGCTGAGCTCGTAGAAACGAGCAGGCTTTTCGCACGGATGAATGCGTCAATCGATCCGGTGTGGGCTGAGAAGCTTGCCGGCGATCTCGTGAAGCGCAGCTATTCGGAACCGCACTGGGAGAAGAAGCAGGGCGCGGCCGTCGCGTTCGAGCGCGTGACGCTCTATGGCGTCACCCTGGCCGCTCGCCGTCGCATCCAGTTCTCGCGCGTAGATTTGCCCGCCGCCCGCGAACTCTTCATTCGCCATGCCCTTGTTGAGGGCGAAGACGACCTGACGAAACGCGACAAGCGCGTGTGGGGCTTCGACGCCTCGAACCGAGCGCTCCGCCGCGACCTTGAGCAACTCGAAGAGCGCAGCCGTCGCCGCGATATCTTGCACGACGACGAAACCATTTTCGAGTTCTACGACAAACGCGTTCCACCGACCGTCGCCTCGGTGCGCGACTTCGAGGGCTGGTGGAAGAAAGCTCGTCACGACTCCCCCGACCTGCTCACCCTCTCCACCGACGATCTCCTTGAGAACGCGGATGACGCCGAAGTCGACGAGACTGCCTTCCCAACCACATGGGTGCGCGGCGATCAAACGCTGAGCCTGAGCTACCGCTTCGAGCCCGGCACGGACGATGACGGTGTTACCGTCGCTGTGCCGCTGCCCTTACTCGCCGGACTTCGCCCCGAAGGCTTCGACTGGCAAGTGCCCGGCCTGCGCGACGAACTCGTGACCGCGCTCATCAAGGCCCTGCCGAAGCCTATTCGCCGCAACGTCGTCCCCGCCGCTGACTGGGCTCGCCGCTTGCTCGAAAACGCTCCAGACGACCCCGCCGCCGCCGCCCTCGACGAGGGCCCAGGCGTGACCGAATATCTGGCCAAAGAAATCACGCGACTGACCTATGTGAAGGTCGCGGCATCCGACTTCGAACTCGACCGCGTGCCCGCCCATTTGAAGGTCACCTTCGCGGTGATCAACGAGCGTGGCAAAAAAGTCGGTGCCAACAAGTCGCTGCGCAGCCTGCAAGCGAGCCTCAAGCCGGCCGCCCGGGAGAGTGTTGCCCGGGCCGTGGAAGGCGCCGCTCAGCGGTCTCCGGAGCGCCCGGCAGACACCCTCGAACGCTCCGGAATCACAACCTGGGACTTCGGAGAGCTCGATCGATCGCGCGACACCCAGCACGGCGGCAACACCATCCGCGCTTACCCTGCACTCGTAGACGACGGCGACTCGGTCTCCCTCCGCCTCATGTCGACGCCCTACGATCAGGCCATCGCGCACCAGGGCGGTGTGCGTCGCCTGCTGCTGTTGGCGATTCCCTCGCCCCTCGGCTACATCAACGAACATCTCACCGGCACCGAAAAGCTGGTGCTCGCCCAGAGCCCCTACCGCTCCACGAATGCTCTCTTCGACGATTGTTTGCGCGCGTGCGTTGACTCCGTGATGGGCGATCGCGATGTCTTCTCGCAGAGCGAATTCGAGGCGCTGCGGAACGAAATTTCGGCAGGGCTGGTCGACTCGCTGTTTGCGACCGTCTCGCTCGTGGCATCCATTGTGTCGGGGGTTCGACTGGCCGATAAGGCGATCCGTGCCGCGACAAGTATGCATCTGATTGCACCGCTCGGGGATGCGCGCGAACAGCTCGATGCGCTCGTCTTCCCCGGCTTTGTTTCGGCGACAGGGCTCACTCAATTGCGACGCCTCCCGGTCTACCTCAAGGGCATCGAGCATCGGGTGGCGAAACTCACCGAGAACCCCGGCCGCGACCGCGGGTGGATGTCCGAAGTCGAATTAGCGACCCGTCGCTACAAGGACGCGGGCGGCACTCTGCCGCTAGAAAAGCATCCCGAACCGCAGATCGTGCGTGCCCGGTGGATGCTCGAAGAACTGCGGTTGAGCCTCTTTGCGCAACACTTGGGAACCGCCGAATCGGTGAGCCTGCAGCGCATTGCCAAAGTGCTCGCTTCCTAAACCCTTTTATTCAGCGGCCCATCACCCCCACAAGTTACTCTGGAGGCTGCGAGAAGCACGATAACCGGCCTCTCTTCTGAAAGAAAGCAGTTCACGCGTGTCCGAAAGCACCACCGATCACCCGACCACCCACGATGTTTCCGCCGAGATCGCGCGTTCGTGGCTTCTGGTGGCAGCCACTCGCCCCGAAGACTTCGACGCCGCTGAGCGTTCACGCGCCGACCAGATCATCCTCGACGTGGAGGATGCCGTAGACCCTCGCCTCAAGTCCATCGCTCGCGATTCCGTTGTCGAATGGTTGAGCAACGGTGGCAGTGGCTGGGTTCGCATCAACGACCGCACTTCTGATTTCTGGTCAGACGATGTGGATGCCCTCGCCGGACTTCCCGGACTACGCGGGGTCATGCTGGCTAAGGCCGAAGCAGCGGCTCATGTCTCTGAAACCTTCGACCGCCTCAAGGGAATCACGCCCGTGATCGCCCTCGTCGAGTCGGCCCTCGGCATCGAAGAAGCTGTCTCGATCGCCCGCGCCCGCGGCGCCTACCGTCTTGCCTTTGGCAGTGGCGACTACCGTCGCGACACCGGTGCCAGCGCCGACGACCTCGCCATGGCCTACCCTCGCTCGCGCCTAGTTATCGCCAGCCGCGTCGGCAACCTGCCCGGCCCCATCGACGGCCCGACCGTCGGCACGAGCCACCCCGTTCTTCGCGAACAGGGCAGCATGGCCGTCTCCCTCGGTATGACAGGCAAGCTGTGTCTCGACATCGAGCAGCTGCCGATCATCAACGAAGTCATCAGCCCTACTCGTTCGGATGTCGCGTGGGCTCGCGAATTCTTGGAAGACTTCGAGGCTCGCGGCCGCGTCATCCGCGACGGCAGCGACCTGCCCCGCCTTGGCCGCGCACAGAAGATCGACAAGCTCGCTCGCGCGTTCGGTGTCGAACCGGCCTAACCGTAGTACTTAAGCGCACTCGCCGTTAGTCTTGAACCATGACAACGGCAGTCATTGTTGACGCAATTCGTACGCCTTCGGGCCGGGGAAAACCGGGCGGAGCGCTCTCTGGCGAGCATCCGGTGGATCTTCTCGCTGTTGTGTTGCGCAGCCTCGTCGACCGCCATGATCTCGACCCCACCACCATCGATGATGTGATGGCGGGGTGTGTCACCCAATCCGGTATGCAGGCGGTCAACATCGCCCGCAACGCAGTGCTCGCAGCGGGGCTTCCCGAGACGGTACCGGGCACCACAATCGATCGTCAGTGTGGCTCGAGCCAGCAGGCCGCTCACTTTGCTGCGCAGTCGATTATGGCTGGCGTGAATGACGTCGTCATCGCGTGCGGAATCGAACTGATGAGTTCCCACCCCATCGGCCAAGCTACTCTCGGCTACGGCACCACGAGTTCGTTGCTCAACGACCGCTACCCCGCAGGCCTCGTGAATCAGGGCATCTCCGCCGAACTCATTGCGGCACGCTGGGGGCTCGACCGCGACGACCTCGATGTTTTCGCCGCGCTCTCCCACGCGCGTGCTTCCGCCGCCGATTTCAGCAACGAAATTCTGCCCATTGGCGAGTTCAACCACGATGAAACGATTCGACCCGGCACTACGGCAGAAGGTCTCTCCGGCCTCGGTCCGGCCTTCTACGATGCCGAGATTGCCGCCCGTTTTCCCGAGATTCAGTGGCGGGTCACCGCGGGCAACTCTTCACCGCTCACCGACGGCGCTTCGGCGGTGCTCATCATGAGCGAAGAGCGCGCTGCCGCTTTGGGGCTCCGGCCACTCGCACGGTTCCACTCCTTTGCGGTTGTCGGCTCCGACCCGATTGAAATGCTGACCGGGATCATCCCCGCAACCCACCGCGTGTTGGAGCGCAGCGGCATCCGTCTCGATCAGCTCGACAGCATCGAAGTCAACGAAGCGTTCGCCTCGGTCGCGCTCGCCTGGCTGCAAGAGTTCCCCGTCGACCCCACGATTGTGAACCCGCGTGGCGGTGCCATTGCCCTCGGTCACGCGCTCGGTTCCTCGGGTACGCGCCTGCTCACCACCCTCGTCAACCAGCTCGACAGCACCGGCGGTCGCTATGGCCTCCAGGTCATGTGCGAAGGCGGCGGCATGGCCAACGCAACCCTCATCGAAAGGCTCTAATTGAAGATTCAGGATGCCGCAGCACTCATCACCGGTGGCGCAAGCGGACTCGGTCTTGCTACCGCCCGCGCTCTCGCCGCGCAGGGGGCGAAGGTCACCATCGCCGACCTGCCCAGCTCCCGTGGAATCGAGATCGCCGCCGAATATGGCTTCCAGTTCGCGCCCACCGACGTTCGCTCAGAGGTGGATGTTCAGGCTGCCGTCGCACTCGCCTCCTCAACCGGACCACTGCGCATCGTCGTGAACTGCGCCGGCGTTGCGACCCCGGGCAAGACGCTCGGTCGCAAGGGAGTGCTGCCGCTCGAAACCTTTGAAACCGTGATCGGCATCAACCTCACGGGAACATTCAATGTCATCCGCCTGGCGGCGGCCGCGATGGTCGAAACCGAACCCATCGACGGCGAGCGTGGCGTGATCGTGAACACGGCATCCGTCGCCGCCTTTGATGGGCAGATTGGTCAGCCCGCCTACGCCGCATCCAAGGCGGGCGTTGCCGGAATGACCCTGCCGCTCGCCCGCGAGTTCGCGGCGAGCTTGCTGCGCGTCATGACGATCGCTCCGGGCATCTTCGAGACGCCGATGATGGCAGGCCTGCCGCAGGAGGCGCAGGATTCTCTCGGCGCTCAAGTGCCGCATCCGTCACGACTCGGACGGCCCGACGAATATGCCGCGCTCGTGCAGCACATCGTGGAGAACCCCATGCTCAATGGCGAGGTCATTCGCCTTGACGGCGCAATCCGGATGCAGCCGCGTTAGCAGCAGCATCCGGATCGACCGACGCCCGCAAGCGAGCCAAAGGAACCGAGCGAGCCGCGCTCAGAGCACCTTCGAGAGGAAGGCCCTCGTTCGTTCGTGCTGCGGGTTGCCGAGTACCTCATCGGGATCGCCCGACTCGACGACAACACCGCCATCCATGAACACGAGCTGGTCGGCGACTTCGCGCGCGAACCCCATCTCGTGCGTGACCACAATCATGGTCATGCCGGATTCGGCGAGACCCTTCATGACGTCGAGCACTTCACCCACGAGTTCCGGGTCGAGCGCCGAGGTGGGCTCATCGAAGAGCATGAGCTTGGGCTCCATGGCGAGAGCGCGCGCAATGGCCACTCGCTGCTGCTGACCACCGGAAAGGTGAGCGGGATAGGCGTCCTCTTTCTCGGCCAGTCCAACCTGAGCCAGCAGTTCGCGGCCCTTCGCCATCGCGGCGTCTTTCTTCACCCTGTTGACGCGGATGGGCGCCTCAATAATGTTCTCCAGCGCTGTCATGTGCGGGAAGAGATTGAAGCGCTGAAACACCATGCCGATATCGCGGCGCTGGCGGGCGGCTTCGCGTGGCTTCAGCTCGTAGAGTTTGTCGCCGCGTTCTTCATATCCGACGAGAACTCCGTCGACGCTGAGCCGGCCAGCATCCACATTTTCTAGATGATTGATGCAGCGCAGGAACGTCGATTTGCCGGAACCACTCGGGCCAACAAGGCACATCACTTCGCCCTGCGGCACCGACAACGAAATGCTCTTCAAGACTTCGTTAGAACCGAAACTCTTCGAGACGCGGTCGGCATGCACCATCGGTGCGCCGCTTGTCGTTGCGTTCGTCATCGGTGCTCCTTTCCTGACGGATCCGTACTGGAATCGGATGCCTCACCCGGAGCCACAATCGCACCCGTCTTCAGCGTGATCGCTCCGGTCTCGGTGCCCGCCTTTTCGGGGCGCGCTTGACCAACACCGCGCGAGAAGCGCTTCTCGAGGAAGTACTGGCCCACCATCAGAATCGAGGTGAACAGCAGGTACCAAGCAGAAGCAACGAGCAGCAGCGGGATCGGGTCGAAGATCACCACGGAGATGTCGCGCGAGCGTCCGTAGAGTTCCAGACTGAACGGAATGGCAGTGACCAGGGAGGTGGTCTTCAGCATCGAAATGACTTCGTTGCCGGTCGGCGGGATGATGATGCGCATTGCCTGCGGGATGACGACGCGCGTCATTGTTTGCAGCCACGACATTCCGAGGGCAGTTGCTGCTTCGTCTTGTCCCTTATCGACCGAAAGGATTCCGGCACGCACAATCTCGGCCATGTAGGCGGACTCGTTGAGCGCGAGACCAATCACGGCAAGCCAAAACACGCTGATGAGGTCGTTGGTTTCCAGGGAGAGCCACGGCTCCGTGAAGGGGATGCCCACGTCGATCGTTGAGTAGATCGTGGCGAAAAGACCCCAGAACACGAGCTGCACGTAGACAGGAGTTCCACGGAAAACCCAGAGGTACAACCACGCAATGCCCTTGACGACAGGGTTGTCAGAAAGCCGCATCACTGCGAGAGTCACACCAAGGATGATCGCGATGATCATCGAGTAGACCGTCAACAGAATGGTGTAACCGGCGGCCTGAGAGATGCGCTTATCGAAGATGTATTTGCCGAAGTTCTCCCAGCCATAGGCCTCGCGCTGCGACGCATCGACGACGAAGAGAATGAGCATCGCGACAAGGATGACCGCGACAACATTTCGCCACGGGTGGCGAAGGCGAATCGCTTTGATTGCCTCCGCTTGGTCAGCGCCGTTCGGCGACACGCTTAACGGTGTCGCCGAACGGCCAGAGTCTGACACAGCCAATACCTAGCTGGTGGTCGCCGCGTTGATGGAGATCGACGAGACAGCACCGCTGAAGACGCCCCAGTCTTCGAGGATCGTCTTGTAGGTTCCGTCATCGATCATCGACTGAAGTGCAGCCTGAAGGGCCGCGGAGAGCTCTGAATCCTTCTGCACGGCGATGCCGTACGGCGCGGTGTCGAACGAGTCGCCCGCGAGTTCGATCTTGTCGTCAACCTGGCTCACCGCGTACTGCGTGATGGGCGAGTCAGCGCTCATCGCGTCCGCACGGCCCAGAGCGAGAGCGTTAGTCGCTTCGTCTTGAGTGTCGAACTTGAGGATGTCGATGGGCTCGTTGCCAGCATCCGTGCACTCCTGCGACTTGGCGGGAAGCTCATCAGTCTCTTCGTACGTTGCGGTCTGCACTGCAACGGTCAGGCCACAGGCGTTGGCGGGGTCAACGTCGACGCCGATGAGCTGGGCCCACTGGATTCCAGCCTCGTAGTAGTTGACGAAGTCGACGACCTTCTCGCGCTCTTCGTTGTCGGTGAAGGAGGAAAGCCCGATGTCGTAGCTGCCGCCGGTGACGCTGGGGATGATCTTGTCGAAGCTGGAGGGCTGGTACTGGGTGTCGAGACCGAGCTTGGCAGCCATGGCGTCGCCGAGGTCAACTTCCCATCCGATGGGGTTACCCGCGTCATCCTTGTACTCGTTGGGGGCGTAGGTCGGGTCGATACCGATTACGAGAACGCCGGCCTCTTTGATGTCGTCGGGCAAGAGGGCAACAGCTGCTTCGTCAATGCCGACCTCAACAGTGCTGCCGCCGGTGGTACCGGTGTCGGTGTCGGTGCTGTTATCAACACATCCCGACAGTGCGAGAACGGTGACGACGGCCAATGCTGGCAGCGCGTAGGTGATTTTCATGGTGCAACCTTTTTCTTTATCCCGATGAAAGCTGGTGCCGGCGATAAGGCGTCGCCCCTGACGGGTGCGCCGCTGAATCATCGACGCTGGAAGCCTACCCCCGGGTGCGCGCAATATTACGCTCACTTGCGCCGTGTAGTTGCGGCGCCAAGAGAGCAGTGACGAATATTCAGCGGATACACGGCTCAGCGGCAACCCCGGAGCACGAATGCGGGGCTTAGTACTCGCCCTGCGCCGCAGCTTCGAGCTCGGCCAAGTTGATGGTGCGCAGCTCACGCAGTCGCGTATCGCGGTCTTTCAGATACTGCGGATCAGCGGTCGGAATATACGAATCGCGCAGCTTCGCGATGATCGCCGTGCCAATCTCGCTCCACGCTAGTTCGCGCGCCTCATCGATGATGGCCGAAATGAGTTCGCCATTCATGGATGCTTGGCGCAGCCCCTCAGCGAGCCCCGCCTGCACGGCGCGGTTGCGATCAGTGTGCGAACCACGAAGCAGGGGTTCCGTCTGCTCGGCGAGGTGGTCGAATTCGACGTGCACCAAGCCAGCTAACGCACCGTCGTCGTAGTCGAGGTGGTCACGGGCGGCATCCACAATAATGCGGTTTTTGACGGCCATGCGCACGGCATTACGCGCGATCAGCACGCCCTCTTCGACGACCCGTTCGATGGGTGCCTCTTCGACAGGCTCGGGCGCCTTAAACTTGCCCAAGTTAAGGCGCGGGCGCCGCCGAAAAATACTCACAGTGCAATTGTTCCGGGTTAGGTCGATGAGGGGTATCCCCCATCCGGTGCAGCTTAGACGGCGAAGCTGAACGGACTATAAAGACTTCTCATAACAGACGCTGAAAGGGATCGCTGCGTAGCCGCCGAACACATCGATGCGTTCATAACCAAGGCTCTCGTAGAGCGCCATTGCGGGCGTCTGCAAGTTGCCCGTCTGCAGAATCAGTGAGCGTGCATTCGCTTCGCGAGCAACTGCTTCTAGCTCGAGCATCAGCAGACGCGCTGCGCCTTTGCCACGGTGACGAGAGTCGACGAAGACCTTTTTCACTTCAAGCGATTGATCAAAGGGACGAAGGGCCGCATGCCCAATCACTGTGTCTCCGTCGAGCACCAACAGCGTGTGGCTGATGTCATCGGGCGAGACCGTCAACGCAGCTCTCACTGCGGTGCGTCCGGCATCGTCAAGATCAGCCTGACGGCCGGCATAGATCGCGCCCGTCTCTTCATCCATCGCCGCTCGCTGCTCGACCGCTCGCGGGTCTAACCAACCGACCCGCGCAACGGTCAGGCTCACTCGACTTTAGCTTTGGTGGTTGCCGACGCGTTGGCCTCGTACGAGGTATTGGTCGACTCAAAGAAGTTCACGAGCTCAAGAGTGTCATTGGCTGTCGCCATCCACTTGGCCGGGTTCGAGACCTTGTAGTGCGCCTCGAATCCGAGCTCTTCCAAACGACGGTCAGCCAGGTACTTGACGTACTGGTTGATGTAGTTGGCGTTGAGTCCGAGGATGCCGCCGGGGAGCAGGTCGTGGTTGTAGGCCTCTTCCATCTCCACAGCGTCCAAGATCATCTGGCGAATTTCGTCAGCGAACTCTTCGGTCTGAATCTCGGGGTTCTCTTCGAGCACCGTGAGAATCAGGTTGATACCAAACTTGAGGTGCAGGCTCTCGTCGCGAACAACCCAGTCCATGAGCGAACCGAAGTTGCGCAGCAGGTTGCGCTGGCGGAACGACAAAGCAACCATGAAGCCCGAGTAGAACCAGATGCCTTCGAGTACCACGTTGTAGGCAACGAGGTTACGGATGAAGTCCTGCTTGCCCTCGATGGTGTTGATGTCGAGAGTTTGCTCCGTCATGCGACGGATGTACTTCATCTCAAACTCTTCCTTGCGCGCCATCGACGGCACATCAACGTGAGAGTTGTAGGCCGCTTCACGGTCGATGGGGAAGGTTTCGAGAACGTACTCGAAGCTCATGCAGTGGTTAGCTTCTTCCCACATCTGCTTCGCGAGGTACAGCGAGCATTCTGCGGCAGAAACGTAGGGGTACACGCCGAAAGCGAGTGCCTTATTGACGAGCAGCTCATTCGGGTTGAAGTAGCTCATGAGGAACGTCACTGCGTGACGCTCTTCATCAGTCATCTTCTTGAAGTCGGCGATGTCTTCGCCCAGCTGGATCTCGTTAGGGAACCACGTGTTGGCGACGGCCTGGTCGTACAGGTCCATTGCCCACTGGTACTTGATCGGCTTCAGCAGGAGGCCGTCTTGGAGGCCCGTTCCTAGAATTCCCATTACTGGCAGCTATCGCACTGCAGGTCGTCCATGGGATCGACGGGAACGAAGTAGTCGTCTGTGGTGTTTTCGCGGTTCATTATGCTTCTGCCTTCTTTGCGAACCCGCCGAAGCCTCGGCGTGCGGGGGTTGATGATGCTGCTGTTGCTCCGGTCTCAGACGCGGCAGCCTTAGTCGACGAGATCTCCTCGGACTTGTTGACCTTGACGGTCGACTGCTCTGCCTGGTGGCGGGGCTTCATGTGGAGGTAATAGGTGGTCTTGACGCCGCGCGACCAGGCGTCGAAGTAGATGTCCATCATGTCTCCGAGGTCACGCGTCTCGAGGTACATGTTGCGGCTGATCGCCTGGTCAATCCACTTCTGGGCACGAGCGGCAACCTCAAGGAACGCATACGGCGAGAGCTGGAAGCTCGTCTTGAATACGGCCTTGATGTCGTCGGGGATGCCGGCAACGTTCTGGATGTCACCCTGGCTGCGCAGGATGGCTTCGCGGTTCTTTTCCCACAGTCCGTGCTCCTGAAGAGTCGCAACAAGGTTGCGGTTCACTTCGAGGAACTTGCCGTTCGAGGTTGAGCGGCTGAAGATCTGCGAGAACTGCGGGTCGAGGCCGGGCGTGGTGCCCGCAACGAGACCAATGGATGCGGTGGGTGCGATCGCCATGAGCGTTGCGTTACGCATTCCGCCCTTGACCTTCTCGCGCATGGCATCCCAGTCGAGGCGTGTCTTGCGGTTGACCTTGATCTCCATGCCACGGTCTTCTTCCGTGAGCGCGATGGAGTCGAGCGGCACGAGGCCCTCCGACCAGCGGCTGCCTTCGAAGTTCGTGTACGAGCCACGCTCCTTAGCGAGCTCGGTGCTGGCGTCGATCGCAGCGTAAGAAACGTGCTCCATGATTTCGTCGATGAGGTCGTAGGCCTCTTCGCTCTCGTAGCTGTAGCCGAGCTTCTCGATGATGTCGGTGAAGCCCATCACGCCGAGACCAACCGCACGGTTCTGCTCGTTGGAGAAGTCTGCTTCTTTCACGCTGGAGCGAGTGATGTCGATGAGGTTGTCGAGCTGGCGCACAGCCAATCGAGCGCTCTCGGCGATCTTCACGAAGTCCACTCCGCCTTCCGGCAGGAGGTGACGCGACAGGTTGATCGATGCGAGGTTGCAGACGGAGACGTTGTCTTCGTCTTGCGGAAGCGTGATCTCGGTGCACAGGTTGGAGAGGTGGATCGTGCCCGTGTTGTTGTTGAGCGCACGGTTGTTGATCGTGTCTTTGAAGGTCAGCCACGGGTGGCTGGAGGTTTGCAAAGAAATAAGGATCGACTTGAACTGCTCGCGAGCACCGATCTTCTTGAACATGTGCATTTCGCCGGCATCCGCCATCGCAACATATTCGTTGTAGCGCGTGGAGAATGCCTGGCCGTACAGCTCGTTGAGGTCAGTGACTTCGAGCGGGTCGAAGAGATACCAGGAGTCGTCGTTCTGAACGCGCTTCATGAACTCGTCGCTGATCCACACGGCCGTGTTGGCGGTGCGGGTGCGACGGTAGGGGTCACCAGAGTTGCTGCGGAGTTCGAGGAACTCTGGGAAGTCCATGTGCCAGTTCTCCATGTAGAAGCAGAGGGCGCCGAACTTCTTGCCACCGCGGCTGACCGCACGCAGGATCGAGTCGATCGTGTGCATGAACGGGATGGGACCGGTTGAGGTGGTGTTGTTGGAGCGGATGGGCGAACCCTGAGCGCGAAGCTTGGTGACCGAGAGGCCAATTCCGCCGGTGCCCTTGGTGAGCCACATGACATCGCGCGTCGTCTTGGCGATGTGCTCCATGTCGTCTTGCATTTCCATGACGAAGCAGTTGGCGAGCTGCGGGTAGATCGTTCCCGCGTTCACGAGAGTGGAGCCGGCAGCCAAGTATTCGAGGCTCGACATCTTTTCGTAGAACTTGAGGGCAGCCTCATTCGGGTTCGCTTCGTTGAGCGAGAGGCCCATCGCGATGCGCATCCAGAAGTACTGCGGAACCTCAAGAGCGTCGCCGTTGCGACCCTTGATGCCGTAGCGGTTGTTGAGGGTAACAACACCGATGTACTTGAGCAGCTCGTCGTGAGCGGGCTCAAGGTGCTCGGCAAGAGCATCCAAGTCGAACATGGTCGTGAGGCGCGGGTCGAGCAATCCCTCTTCGACGCCACGTATGACGTTGGGGCCGAAGTGCTCTTTGTGCAGGCGCTTGAGGTCAGCTGCGTCGGTGTAGTCACCGAGAACGCGCTTGTAGATGGTCTTGAGGAGAAGACGGGCTGCAACGGTGTCGAAGGCCGGGTCGTCTTTAACGTTTTGGAGCGCTACTTGGATAACAGCTTCGTCGAGCTGCTGCGTCGTGATGCCGTCAAACAGCGTCAGTTCGAGCTCGGAAGCGATCTGGGTTACCCACGTGATGTTGTCGTCGAGACCAGTGGCGGCATCTTCAATTGCGAGGTTGATCTTGTTGGCGTCATACGGCTCTCGCTGACCGTTGCGCTTGACGACTGTAATTGCCACGAAAACTCCCTAAAATCCCCATAAAACCTCGAAAACCGCGACCCCCGGCCAAGCGGTCTCACCACTATATATCGTGGGTGCCACCTGTCGCCAACCCTAGATGTAGTGGGCGTGTCCTCCACAGGTGTGGATAACTTCGCGGAGTTTTCCACAGCCTAGGGATAACCACTGACACCCGAAAACCCGCTGAAATCCGGGCCATTTGGCCAGCTAAGCTGGAGTCCTTGTGAACGCATACATCGACCTGTTGAAAACTCCGGGCATCGCCAGAATCATTGCCGCCCAGCTCACCGCGCGACTGCCCGGCGGCATGCTCTCGTTGGCGATCCTTCTTCACGTCGAGCAGATCCACAATTCCTACGGTGCTGCCGGCCTCGTACTCGCCGCAACGAGCATCGGGCAAGGTGTCGCCGGGCCCCTCACGAGCCGCTGGATGGGCATTTGGGGCATGCGCAAAGTGCTCATCCTCACCCTCATCATTTCAGCGACCGCAATCTTCACCATCGCACTCGCTCCGCTGAGCGTCGGCATGTTCATGGTCGTCGGGCTCATCGCGGGACTCAGCAACCCGCCCGTGCAGCCTGCGGTGCGCACGATCTACCCCAAAATGGTGAACTCGAAACAGCTCACCCCACTGTTCTCTCTTGATGCCTCCGCCCAAGAAATCATCTGGGTTGCCGGCCCTGTAGTTGCTACTTTCCTCGCGATCCAGATATCGACCACCACGGCCATTGTGGTTGCTGGCGCGTTTCTCATCGGGGGCGGAGCCTGGTTCATTGCCAGCCCCGAAGTCGGCCAGGTGCGCATCCCGCGCAGCAAACGTTCATTCGGCACCGTACTTCGCCGCCGCCCCGTCCTGCTGGCAACGATCACCGGGTTCCTGCTCGTCGGCGCGGCGTCAGCAGTCGAAGCATCCGTCGTTTCAGTGTTCGGTCATGACGGCCCTCAAGCAGGCTTCGTGCTCGGCATCTGGGCGATTGGTTCACTCCTTGGCGGCCTGTTCTTGGGCCATTTGCCCATCGGACCATGGGCACTCGCCCGTCGCATGTTCATCGTTTTCGTCGGCATGGCCTTGGCGATGATCTACCTCGACTTCTGGTGGCTCGCCGCCATGCTGCTCATCGCTGGTGTCGGCATCGCGCCGGCATTCGCTGTCATTTTCGCCATCGTTTCCGCCAGCGTAAAGTTCAGCGATACCGCCGAAGCCTACGGCTGGGTCGGCACTGGTCAGCTCATTGGCGCAGCGCTCGGCTCAGCAATCGCCGGATTCCTGATCGACCTTCACGGGCCCATCGGCGGGTTCTGGGCGGCAACCGTCATCGCCGCACTGGGAGCACTCGTCCCCGCACTACTCCGCGGTTGGCACCCCGACCTGCGCGGCAAAGACGCGAGCCCCATCCCCGACACCGAACCGATCAGCACCCTGCGCCAATAGGTACCGCGTCAGGCGGTCACGCTAAGCGTTCGCGCTTGAGGCACGAAGCACGTTCCTGCTCGTGCTACCAGCGCGGATGCACGGCCGCACGGAAGTGGCGGTCGTAAATGTCGCGCACCCCGGCCATGAAGCCCTCGCTCAGCTCCGGCACTTCGCCAGCACCCGCATTGGACTGAGCCTGAGCAACGTTGCGGGCACCAGGAATCACCGAACTGACGCCGGGCTGCTGAGCCACCCACGCCAGAGCAACCTGCGGGGTCGAGAAGTCAGCAACAGCGGGCTCGGCAGCGAGCAGCGCCGCAAACTCCCCCGCTGCAGCAACGCCGGTCTCGAAATCGACGCCCGAGAAGGTCTCGCCCACATCAAACGCTTCGCCGTTGCGGTTGTAGGTGCGGTGGTCGTTCTCCGCGAAGGTCGTGTCGACGCGGTACTTGCCACTGAGCAGACCGGAGGCCAGCGGAACGCGGGCGATGATTCCAACACCGGCGTCGAGAGCGGCCGGAAGTACGGCATCCAGCGGCTTGAGGCGGAAGGCGTTGAGGATAATTTGCACGCTCGCAACGTTGGGTCGGGCAATCGCGGCGAGCGCCTCATCCGCGGTCTCAACGCTCACGCCATAGGCCGCAATCGCACCGTCGGCAACGAGGGTGTCGAGGTCGTCAAAGACAGCACCCATGCTGAAGACCGCGGTGGGAGGGCAGTGCAGTTGCACGAGATCGAGGGTGTCGACGCCGAGGTTGCGGCGCGATCGGTCGGTCCATTCGCGGAACTTTGCGAGGGTGAAGTTGCTGGGGTCTTGTGCTTCGCGGCGCCCCATCTTGGTCGCGACGGTAATGTCGAGGCCGGGGCGGTCGGCGAGGTAGCTACCAATGAACTTTTCGCTGCGACCATCACCATAGACATCGGCGGTGTCGAAGAAGGTGACTCCGCCATCCGCTGCGGTGTCGAGCACGCTGCGAGCATCCGCCTCGCTCACGTCGCCCCAGTCGGCACCAAGCTGCCAGGTGCCAAGACCGATTGCGGAAACAGAGCGGCCGGTGCGGCCGAGAGCGCGAATATCCATGGGATAACGCTACGCCCTCTAGCGGTCAGCTAGTACGCCATCAGCGGTGCTTAGCGCTCGGGGCGGTCGCTAGCACCGGTTCCTGATCTGGCACCTGCGCGCTCTCCCGAAACACTACCGACGGGGTCTTCGCCGCCGATCGCCGTCGAGACGAGGCTGGCGGCTGAGTAGTCGCCCGCGTGCGCAAAGCCGCCAAGAATGGTGTCGCCCACGGCGCCGCCCGTATAGGCGTCGTAGCTTGCACCGGCCACGATCACGTCAGAGCTAAAGACAATCGACTGGGTTGTTTTCAGGGTGGTGAAGGCCGCCACCGCATTGCCGGCGCTATCGACGAGAGTCACCACGGTGTCCGCGGGGAGGTCGGTATCGAACGTGAACGAGACAGTGGCCTGTTCGGATTCGGCGTCCGGCGCTTCTGCCATTGCCGAGCTGCCTGCTGCAAGAAGTGTTCCGCCCGAAATGGTGAAGGTGCTGTCGGTATCGAGCGCGCCATTGCGGCTGTCGGTGGTGCCGGTGACAACGATCGTTCCGCCCTCAATGCTGGCCGCACCGTTCACGTCAATACCGTCGCTGCCAGAATCGATCAGGATCTCCCCACCGGTGATCAGCAAAGTGTTGGTGCTTTCGGCGGCGTCCTCTGTTCCCGTCGCTGACCCACCAGCTTCGTCGCCGTCAGGACCGTCTGATGACGACACATTGATGCCATCGTCGCTCGCTGTGACATCGATGAAGCCACCAGAAATCGTGACGGCCTGACCTTCGATTCCCTCGGCACTCTGCGTAATGAGCAGGGTTCCGTCGCTGATGTAAGCGGTGCCCTCGGCGTGGAAACCGTCATCACCGGTTGCGAGCGTGATATTGCCCGAGGCGAGGTGAATGGCGCCATCGGAGTGCACCGCGTCATCGGAAGAATCGATGGTAACGCCAGCGCCCTCAAGCACGGTGAAGTCGCCTGACTTCAGCCCCTTCGACGACACATCAGCATCGGCGAGAACAGCGGCCCCGCCACCGGCCACCACTGCGAGTGAGCCGCCCGTGACGACCAGATCGGTTTCTGCCTGCACGCCGTCGCCCGTGGCATCCACGACCACAATGCCTGCCGTGATCGCAATGAAACCGCGAGTTTCTTCGTCTTCGTTGTCAGCTTTGAGTCCGTCGCCGCCCGCAGTGACCGTGACTTCGCCGCCCTGAATCACGAGGTAATCCTTGCCACGGATGCCGTCATCAACGGCGTCGACAGCGATGCTTCCGGAGTCGATCGTGAGCCCATCGGAGCTCGCAATCGCATCGTTCGCGTTGCCGGTGACGGTCAGCGAGCCATCACCCCAGATGAGGAGGTCGGTGCTGCTATCGAGCGCCGCCCCCGCCTCGGAATCCTCGGCATAAGCGCTCGTGTCACTGAGCGAATTGGCGCTGCCGCCCGCCAGAGCAATCTGCGCCTCGTCCGCTGCCGCGAAATGGATCGCGGCCGTGGTCGAGCTGGAGATATCAGCACCATCGAGAACCAGACGCACAATGCCATCGTCCGCGGTATCGACAATGACCTGGCCATCATCGAGAGTGCCACCGAGCACATAGGTGCCCGCCGTGGTAATCGTGATCGTGCTGCCCTCAATAACCGCACCGGCACCACTGGCGATCGCCGTCGACCCCTGCAGAGCGATCGACACCGCCTGCGCCACGGTGTAGTCAAAGTCGGTGGATGCCGTGGGCTCGGTGTCGTTCGCCGCCATGATCTGCTCGGCATTCTGCGTCGCGTCAAGACCCAGAGCCCCCACCGCGGCCGTCTCAGCTGCGGCGTCGCTGAGGGCCGCAGTGGAGCATCCGGCCAGCACCACTGTGAGCACAATCGTGGACAGGCTGGCGGCGACGAGATTCGACTTTCTCACGGCGTCCTTAGGGTGGGGTTGTTAGGCAGCGAGAATCGAGGCCTGGTCTTGTGCTTCAAGCGCGGGAGTGAAGTGGCGGCGCAATACGCGCGCCCACCGGTTGTTGGGGAGTTCTGGCCGCAACGCAGCGAGCCCCGTCGCAAACTTGGAAATGCGGTCGGGGCGGTGCCCCATTCGCCACAGGATGCGGTCAACCTCGCTGGCCTGACCTGACGACTTCGTCTCCACAATCACCGTGTCTGCGAACGACAGTTCAGTAGTGCCGAACTCGGCATCGTCGAACTCGGAGCTGTCGGGCCCGTCGGCGGCGTGCTCGTCGGCGGCAGTGCGCTGCCAGACGAGAGAGCTATCGATCGTGCAGCGGCTGCCACTGGAAGGCAAGAACAGGGTGGTGCGGGTGTAGCGGGTGGTGAGCACCGGCTCCATTGTCTCCGTATCGATTCCTTCGACCGAAGCGTCGTGTAGCAGTTCGTCGATGTAACCACGACCGGCCTCCGTGAGGTGATCGCGCTCGTCGAAGCTATACGGCAAACGCTGCTTGGCGGTGGTTCCCCGCGAGCCCTTGGTCTTGACCTCGAGGTAGCAGTCGCCGGTGTCCATGTAGCTGCGAGTGCGAGCCTTGAAGCGGCGACGACGCGGGTGGGCCGCCAGCAAGTAGCTGGCGGCACCCGGAGTATCGAAGTAGACCGATTCATAGTCAAAGTGCTGCTGACTGTTGATCTCCAGCACCCTGGCTTGGTCTTCAAGCTCACCGAGCAATGCGACCAGATCGGATGCCGGCACCAGATACTTGCGGTCAACGCGCGTCAGGAGAGAGGCCCGTTCGGCCAACTCCTCAAGCGAGATCGTGGCGAAGCGTTCGGTGTCGGGGGTAGTCATCGGCGTGCTCCTTCCAGGAGCTCTGACGCGGTGGTCGGGGCGGTGGCACTCGAGGTGTGGGCGCCGCCGGTGATCCGGTAGCGCACATCCACCACGGTGGTGTCGTTGACAAGGTCAAGCTTGGCGATCGTGAGGGAGTGCACCTGAGCGCCAAGAAGGTTTTCGAGGCGCAGACGCAGGATGGACTCGTCGGCGATTGCGGCATCCAGAGTCACCGTCTGCTGACGGTAAGCGCGGAACAGTCGCGGGCTATCTCCGAAGGTCATCACCAGCAGAATCATCGCCATGAGAGCGGGAGCCACAAAGCTAGCGAGGGCCGTGGTGGTAGTGGTGCTCGAAAGGTCAGCCGCGCCGAGCCCGGCAATGAGACCGAGAGCGAGAGCGGCGAAGTAGTAAGCCACCTCGTGTTGTGCGATCTCAGAAGAGCGCAGACGGATGATGGAAAGCACGCCGAATAGGCCAAGACCGAGACCAACGCCCACCGCGCTATCGGCGAGCATGACCGTGACAGCCATGACACCCACGTTCACGATGAGGTACGCCACAAGCAGGTCGCGGCGGCGGTGGCGAGCAAAGTACAGAGCGAAGGTGAGAAGGCCGATGGCGACAAGGTCAAGGGCGATCATGGTGAGTTGGCTCATTGCGGGCCTCCAGGTTGGTGCGAGATGTAGTCGCGCTTTCACGCTGGTACCCATTGAGCCCGAGAACCCTATGGGGTTTCTATGAACAGACTTCGCGCGGCGTGGGAGTCTGAAGATGGCTCGCAATACCCAGTGCAGGTGAGAGAATTCGACAATGGATGCCCTCCTCGACTCTCTCGCCCGCACCACGCCCGTCGACATTTCGCCGACCCTGCTGATCGTGATTGTGGCCGCCGCAGCCGTGCTGAGCATCCCGCAGCCGATTTGGAAATGGTTTGGACTCTTCACGACCCTCGTGCACGAACTCGGGCACGCCGTTGGCGCGATCCTGACGGGTCGCTTCGTTCACGGCATGAAAATTCGCATGAATCACTCGGGCGAAGCCGTCAGCAGTGGGCGCGGCAAACTCGGCTCCGTCATCAGTGGATCGCTTGGCTACCCGGCTCCCGCAATCGTCGGAGCCGTGCAACTCTGGTGTGTCACGCAGGGCTACACCGCTATGGCATTGTTCGTCGGCGGGATCATCCTCGTGCTCACCCTGCTCGTGATCCGCAACCTCTTTGGCTTCCTCGTTGTCGCCGTCTCCGCCGCCGCGAGCGCCGCCCTCTGGGTGTGGGCAACACCGGAACAGCAAAGCTACGTATTGCTGATTATCGCGATTGCGCTTCTCGTGGGAAGCGTGCGCGGCCTCGCCACCGTGATCGGCGTACACACTCGTCGCCGCGACCAGTTGAACACCTCAGACGCCTACCTGCTCTTCAAGCGGACAGGCGTACCGTCGGTCTTCTGGCTGCTCGTGTTTGCTGCGCTGATCGGTGCCAGCGTGGTCTGGGCCGTCACTATGGTTCTCGAAACGTACTAGCGCGGTCTCGCCTGTCTAGGCCACAACGGCCGGAGCTGCGCTGATCGCTGCTAGCTGCGCGGTCGCAGAATGCCGCGCGCGATGCGTTCCGGGCGGAACCCGTAGCCCACAAGCCTCGCTAACAGAGGACGAAGGCGCGGGAGAACCACCGCGATCACAAAACGTTCGCGCAAGCGCGGTGGGTTGTGCAGAACGACTCCACTTGTCGCGCGATTGATAAGCCGATGCGCTACCCGTTGCATGCGCTGCATGAGCGCCGTTGGAAGCGCGCGGCGACGCTGCAGGGCAGCACACGCCGCATCGATCGCTGCGGCATCCGTCCCCTTGCTCCGCAGTGTGGGAACCAGGATGTTTGCGAGAGCAACCGCATCCTGAATCGCGTAGTTGATGCCCACGCCGAAAGCGGGCGACATGGCATGGGCAGCGTCGCCGATACACAACGCGCCAGGAACGGACCATTCGCGCAAGCGGTTGATCTGCACCGACAACAGCTTCACATCATCGAAGCTGCCGATCTCGGCCGTGACGTCAGCCAGACGCGGGGCGATGCTCGCGATCTTGTGACGGAAGGCTTCGATGCCGGCCGTCTGAAACTCAAGAAAAGCGCCCTTGCGGATGAGGAGCCCGCACTGAAAATAGTCCGGCCGCGGAATCGTCACGAGAGCAGAACCATTCCGGATGTTCGCCAAGGTATCCCGCATGGGTTGTGTCGGCCGCGGCACCCGAAACCACAACACATCAATGGGAACGCCGTAATCAACGGGCACCAAACCGAGCGAGTCTCGCACGGCAGAATCGCGCCCATCAGCCGCAATCGTGAGCGCGGCATTCACGCGCACAGGGCCATCAGGCGTGCTCGCCTCAACACCGACCACTCGGCCGTTTTCCTGAATTTCCGACTGCGCGGTCGCCTCAAGCACCAGCCGGAACGAAGGCTGTGTGCGCGCTTCCTCAACGAGCAACGTCAACAGATCCCACTGCGGCATGAGCGTGACATAACGATGCGGGGCAGGCAGGGTTGTGAAATCAACCGCCTGCACTCGGATGCCATCAATGACCGCATCCAGACTCGACAGTTCGCTGTGCTCGATCGCTTTCGCAGAGGCGCCCAGCCCCAACTGGTCGAGCAGATTCAGCGTGGACGGGTGCACCGTGTCGCCGCGAAAATCGCGCAGAAAGTCCGCGTGCTTCTCCAGCACCACAACATCGATGCCAGCGCGGGCAAGGATGAGCCCGGCCACAATTCCCGCCGGACCTCCGCCCGCAATGCAGACAGTGGCATCGAGTTGTTGAGCCATGAGAGTTCCCTCCGTTGGCCTCCACGGTACTACCCCGCCGCAGCGGATCAGCTAGACCGCTGTGAGTTCTACCTCTACCTTTCTAATGCTCGCAATGCGAGCCACGCAGCAGTGCGGTCGTCTGGGTTCTCCATAGAGAGCCCCGTGCGGTCTTCGATCTGACGCAGTCGCGAACTCAGAGTCTGCCTATGGATGACGAGTTGCGTTGCCGTAATCCCGAGCGATCCATTCTCTGCAAGGTATACGCGGAGAGTGCGCGTGAGCTCACCGTGCTGACCATCGTTTTCGCGCAACCCGTTGAGGGTTCTGGCGAGGTTCGCTTGCGCGTCACTATCGAGCTGATCGAGCACGAACCGCACAGTCGGCAACGCTTCGTATTGAACGTGGACCTGCCCGTCAGCAAGTGCAACCTGATGCGCTTGGCGAGCTTCGGATGCACTCTGCTCCAGGTGTTCAATCGGCGAGCTTGTTCCGAATCCGCACCGAAGGGGCACGTTCACTTCTCTTGCGTAGTCCATAATTCGCGTAGCCACGGCATCAACGCGGTCGTCACGGATGAAGCCCAAGACGGCCCCATTCTCCAACGTCATCACGTGCATCCAGCCGAGCTCATCGAACCAACGCGTCACAAGCCGCTCGAGGTCGACCGACTTGGACCGAGAGCTGAGCACGAAAGCAGTAAGGCGATCGTCATGCACACCCCAGCGACGGAGCAGGGTTCGCGGATCTGCTGACTGACCAGTCAACAGGCTGGTAATCATGACGTCCCGACCGAGTCTGTCCGCGGTGGTGTTGTCGTGGGTGCGCAACAGCAAGTCAAGCAGCGCCGCTCCGTGTGACGAAAGGTCCCGAATGCGGCTCATCGCTCCGGCTCTCGAGGCGACTACGAGATAGGCGGTGAGGTCCTCGCTGGCGCCCACCGGGTGCAACTGGAGACCGGGGTGCCGCACTCGGACCGGCTGATTGAGCGCAACGGCGGCCGCATCGCGCACGTGCAGGGCTCCCGCGCCTGAACTGGCAATTGCATGCCCCTGGCTGTCGAGCAGTACTGCCCAACCATCGATCCGATGAGCTAGCTCCGCCATGACAGCTTTCACTCCACCACGTCGCGCAACCTGCGTGAGCACTTTCGTGCCGCTCGTCACGAGTCGGTCTTCCGCCGCTTGGTCAACTGCCAACGCCGCCGCAATCTCGGTGAGCACGGCGCTCCGGCTTCGCGGCGGACACAGTATTGCCATCACGCCGCTGTCTTCGATCACCCGTTCGACAACTATTCCATCGGCACCCTCAGCTCCCGCAGGGCTTGCGTCCACGATGAGTACACCTGCACGAACTGCATCCTTTCGGTGGTCGTCGGAGCGCAAGAGAGCGGCTAATTCATCTGAGGTCACCACAATCGCCGTTACAAACTGAGGGTGGGCGTGCACGGTGAGATCGCGCGCCACAATAACGGAGTCGATGGGCGTAGTTGCCCTCCTATCAGCATTTTTGAGCGTTCCACCGAGCAGCCGCGTCAGGGAAAGAACGTCGAATGCCATTGTCTGAGTGTACATAATCGTGGAAACTCAGGAAGTTTCCACACTCTTTCACAGTGCCCAGCGAATTTCCGCGCCCTACCATCGGCGTAATCATCCACGCACTCAGGAGGCACCCATGAAGGCCATCGTCTTCCGCTCCCCCGACCAGCCACTCGAATACACCGACGTAGAACTTGCCGCCCCCAAGGCTGGCGAGGTGCGCGTAAAGATCGCTGCGGCGGGGGTCTGTCACTCAGACCTCCATATCAAGCGCGGCGAATGGGACGCGCCAGCGCCCCTCGTCATGGGCCACGAAGGCTCCGGCGTTGTCGTCGAACTCGGCGAAGGCGTCACGTCACTCTCCGTCGGCGACCACGTAGTCCTTTCGTGGGTTCCGCCGTGTGGAGAGTGCCGCTATTGCCGCTCTGGTCACGAAGCTCGTTGCCAAAAGGTTGCCACCGTCGTCGCCCCCAAAGGCGTTCTCTTCGACGGCACGTCTCGACTGAGCCGCGAGGGTGATGAGAACATGCACCACTACCTCGGCGTCTCGTCATTCGCTGAAGAAGTTGTTGTTCCAGCATCCGGAGCGGTAAAAATCCGCGATGACGCCCCTCTGGATATCGTTGCTCTCGTCGGCTGCGCTGTAGCGACAGGCGTGGGTGCCGTACTCAACACCGCGGCCGTTGAACCAGGCTCGACCGTGGTTGTCATCGGCTGTGGAGGCGTTGGCCTCAACGTCGTTCAGGGCGCAAAGCTCGCCGGCGCCGAACGCATCATCGCGATCGACGTGCGCGCCGAGAAGACCGCCCTCGCTACCCAGTTCGGCGCCACCGACGCAATCGACGCGTCGCAGGTGGATGCCGTAGCCGCCCTCTACGAGCTGATTCCGGATGGTGTCGATTACGCCTTCGATGCCATCGGCCGCACCTCGACGACGGAACAGGCCATTAAGATGCTTGGTCTGGGTGGAGCCGCGGTCATCGTTGGCCTCCCCCCGACGGGTGCTCGTGCATCCTTCGAGCCTCTTGTTCTTGCCGAAGCCGACCAGCGCATCATCGGCTCGAACTACGGCAGCGTTCGCCCTTCTATCGATATCCCTGCGCTCGTCGACCGCTACATGGACGGCCAGCTCAAACTCGACCCGCTCGTATCTGGGCGACGTCCCCTCGCAGAGGCAGCGGAAGCGTTCGATGATCTCGAATTCCGCGGTGCCCTTCGCACCCTGCTCATTCCCTGACACTTCGCGTCACTACGCCCACTCTGAGGAGAGTTTGTTCATGTCAGCACCAACCAGCACGCCACCAACCGCGAGCGCGACCCCCACCGATGTGGGATTGCGCCGCGGAGTAATGAGCGGCCCAGAACTCGCCGCTCAAGCCATTGCCAACATCGCCCCGAGCGCGGTCATCGCGTTCACCGCCGCCGCCATCTTCTTGGGCGCCGGCAACAGCACTGTTTATTCCTTCATCCTGGCCACGGTCGTTATCCTGAGCGTTGGTTACTGCGTAGCCGTCTTCGCGAAGCGTCATGCCTCGGCCGGCTCGCTCTACACCTATGTTTCCAAGGGTCTCGGCCCATTCGGAGCCTACGTGGCCGGCGTCACCCTGCTGATCGGATGCTGGGGAATCGCCGCCGGATCATTGGGAGGTTCCGTCTCGTACATGAGCCAGTTCCTCGTCGCGATCGGGGTTCCCGCTGGCGGTGTTCTCGCGCAGATCGGTCTCGCCATTTTGCTCGGTGGACTCGCGACGCTCTTCACGATTCGTGGCATCCGCCTCTCCGCTCGCATCTCGCTGGTGCTTGAACTCGTCTCGGTAGCCATCATTCTGGTTCTGCTCGTGATGGCTCTCGTCTGGGCTGGTGCAAACGCTTGGGACCCCTCGCAGTTCTCGCTCACTGGAGTGCCCATATCGGGCGTTGCGACCGGAATGGTTCTCGGTATCCTCGGTTTTGTCGGCTTTTCGTCGGCTGATGCACTCGGCCGTGAAGCTCGCAACCCCTACACCGCTATCCCCCGCGCCATTATGTGGAGTGCTGTCACCGTCGGCATCCTCTACGTCTTCGCCGCGTACACACAGGTTGTCATCTTGGGCGACGGTCTCGGCGCGAGCGCAAACCCACTCGAAGAGATCTCGACCACCATCGGCATGCCAGCGTGGTTCGCTCCGGTTCTGACCTTCGGCGTTGGCGCATCGTTCTTCGCCGTTGTTGTTGCTCCGCTCAACGTTGTGGGCCGCATCCTGTACGTCATGGGAAAAGAAGGCGTTGTTCCTGAGCGCTTCGGTCGCACCCACGAGCGCCACATGACCCCGCACCGCGTGCTCTTGGTTGCCGGACCGCTCGCGATCGCCCTCGACGTCGTCATGCTCGCCTTTGGCGTTCACGCCATGGACATCGTGGTCTGGGTCGACACGTTCGGCACCTACGGCTATATGGTGGCGTACTCACTCGTTGCGATCGCCTGTGTCATCTACACGCAGCGCGAGAAGATCCCCAACGTGCTTGTGTGGATCGCCGCTACCGTCGCCGTCGCGAGCATGATTTGGGTGTTCATTGCGAACGTCTACCCCGTGCCGCCGTACCCGCTGAACCTGATTACCTACATCTTCCTTGCGGTGATGGTCGCGGCTGTCGTGTGGTACCGCAACCTTGCCAAGAAGCGCCCGGACGTTATTGCCGCTATCGGTAAGACCGAAACGGATCAGATGAACGGTGTCGGCTAAGTCTCGCTAGTCGACGCACTACGTCAGGCGGCTCTGCTCAAGCATTTCGAGCAGGGCCGTCTGACGACGTTAAGCGCCACGGTGCGCGCTATCGCTGCTTCTCTGCGAGCTCATGGCCCGCGTCAAGAACGGCGACCAAACGCTTTGCGAGACGTTTGCGCACGAGGTGATCGTTCGCCTCGACCCGGTGCATGGTGACGTGCCTCATCTGTTCGATGATGCGCATGGTGCCTGGCGCAATGAATTGGTCGAGCGAGCCGTAGACAACGTCGATGGGGACGCGCACTGCGGCGATGTCGCTCACGGTGGTTTGTGTCTCGATACAGTTCTGAAGGCTCAGCACGAATGCCCGCCAATTGTGCTCAGAGACATCGAGAATGTCATCGAGCTGAAAAAGTCGACGAAGAGTGTCGACGGTGTTCATGGTGAACTCTTTGTTCGTCCTCAAGAATTCGTAGGCTCGCATATAGGCCCCGACTCGCGCCCGTATGAGCGGGTCGCCGATCTGGTTCGGCGGGACATAGATGGGCGGACTCACGAGCACCAGCCTGCTCACCTTGCTCGGGTGAGCTGCAGCGTAGCGGGCCGCGAGAAGACTTCCGAGAGAGTGCCCGACGAGAATGAAGGGGGCATCCAACTTGAGAGAGTGCACCGTCGACCTGATGGAATCGACGTGATCTTCGATCGTGTAGTTCGAGTCTGCCGGGCTTGGTGATTCCCCAAAGCCCAACAGATCGAACGAGATGCAACGGTAGTGATCAGACAGCTGCGGGATGACGTGCGCGAACGTCGCCGCTGATGAGGCGATTCCGTGAAGGAAGATGATCACGGGACCATCACCCTCATCCGCGGCGATGTTCAGGAGGGGTGCTCGTGACGGCAGTATTCTGCGTCGAAGTGCGCCCCATAAGTTCATGGCCCTAGTATCCCAGCCTTAGAAGGTCGGATGCGGGACCAGAGCACTTATTAGCGAAGGTCTTCTTTGTATTCGTTCTTCGCCTTCGTAGCTTCGCTCTCAGCTTTCGCGCGTTCGAGGTCGGCCTCAGCCTTCGACACTTCGGCGTCAGCCTCGACCTGATCGGCGGCGTCGCTCACGCGTTCCTTGGTGTCATCGACGAATTCGCCAACCTTCTTGGCTGTAGCTTCGCCGGCATCCTTTGCGTTATCAATGAGACCCATGATTGCTCCTTGTGTTGGTAATCCGCGTCTTTCGCGCCCCTGTCGAGGCACAATTTCACAATACCTACGCGGTGAGAGCAGGTTCATATTTTCCATGGAACACCAAGAGTGCTCCCAGATAACGTCAAGGTCACGCTCCGGCCTCGCTCACTCTGCGCACGACAACAATCCGGGGGTGACGCCCGAATCGTGACAAACGTTGGGTAGTTTTTCGCCGTTGTTCAGCCCACCATGGAAACCATGAGGCGCACACTATTCATCACCACAGCATTGGCACTTTCCGCTTTAACCCTGTCGGGATGTTCGGCAGGGATGAGCGACACATCCACGAGTGAGTCCCAAGAGTTCCTTGTCGATCAGGTGGAGGCCGGCAGCTCCGGCGACTCGGCCGTTCTGGACCAAGGCGCACCCGCCGCCGACGGCGCACTAGTAAGCGGATCGGACATCAGCCGCGAGGTCATCACGACGGGCTACATGTCGGTGATCGTCGAAACACCGGAAGACGCCACCACCGAGGCGATTCGCATCACCGAAGCCGTCGGTGGACACGTCGATGCCCGCAACGAATACGCCCCGTCGGAGGGAAACGGCGGGAGCTCGACGTTAACGCTGCGCATTCCGGCATCCGATCTCACTGCCACTCTCGACAAGTTCAAGGGATTAGGTGAACTGCAGGAGGTATCGACCAACGCGGTCGACGTCACGATGCAGTCGCGGGACCTCGAGGCTCGCATCACCGCACTTGAGGCATCCGTCGACCGTTTGCTGGCACTGCTCACCAAGGCAGAGGACACCGATACGCTCATCCAGTTGGAGACCGCGATCTCGAGCCGTCAGGGCGAGCTGGAGAGCCTGAAGTCACAAAAACGGTACCTCGATGATCAAGTAGCGATGTCCACGCTGACTCTCAGTTTGGTCTCTGAGGCCGAGGCGCCCAGTGTCGAACCAGGCAACTTCTTCGACGGACTCAGTGCAGGCTGGGCCGCTCTCGTCACCTTCTTCTCCGGGCTGCTGGTCCTCGCCGGTGTACTGCTCCCGTGGATCATCTTCCTCGCGATCGTCGCCGCAATCGTTGTGATGATCGTGCGATTTGCCCTACGAAACCGACGCGTCACCCCGGCGACAGTCTCGACTCCCCCGACCACCCCGGAGCCTGCCGCGGAGGTGAAGGCCGACTAGGCCTTCTCTGCCAGCAGTTCCCGCACCCGGGGAATGACCTCGGTGGCGTACAACTCAATACTGCGCATCATGCGTTCGTGAGGCAGGGTTCCTGCGCTGTACTTCATGTCGAATCGCTGGATGCCGAGGGCAGAGATAGTGTTCGCTATCTTCTGCGCCACGGTCTCCGGCGATCCGGCGTACATGGAGCCGTGCTTCACTTCGCCGATGAACTCATCAACGCTCGATTCGGGCCAGCCGCGGTCGCGACCGATGCGGTCACGCATGGTCTTGTAGTGCGGCCACAGCTCCTCAACGACCTTGTCGTCGGAGTCGGTGATGTAGCCGGGCGAGTGAACGGCGATCGGCAGGTCGGGTTGCCCCAACTCGGCCAGCGCGTTCTGGAACAGCTGCGCGTAGGGAGCAAAGCGCTCGGGCTGGCCACCGATGATGGCCAGCACGAGCGGCATCCCGTAGCGGGCCGCGCGCACGACAGACTCGGGGCTTCCGCCGACGCCAATCCACGTCTTGAGAGAGCCGGATTCGGTGCGCGGGAAGACCTGTTGGTTCTTGAGGCCCGCCCGCAGCGTGCCCGACCAAGTGACGGGCTCTTCCTTGATGAGCTCAGAGAAGAGGTCGAGCTTCTCGGAGAACAACGTTTCGTAGTCGGCGAGGTTGTAGCCGAAGAGCGGGAACGACTCCGTGAAGGAGCCGCGACCGAGGATGATCTCCGCGCGGCCGTTCGACAGGGCATCCACGGTGGCAAAGCGTTCGTAGACGCGCACGGGGTCGTCAGAGCTCAAGACCGTAACGGCCGAGCCCAGCTGGATGTTGGTGGTCGCGGCGGCAAGAGCGCCGAGCACGGTTTCGGGAGCGGTAATCGCAAAATCGTCGCGGTGATGCTCGCCCACACCGAAGTAGTCGATGCCGAGCTTGTCGGCCAGCACTCCTTCAGCAACAACGTTGCGGATGACCTGCGCTTGGCTGAGCGGCGCACCATCTTCATCTACCGTGACGTCGCCAAATGTGCCGAGTCCAAACTGAACCTGCTGATTCACGAGCTCCCTTTCGCTGAGACGCCGATCGCGTCTGTAGGCAAAACCGTAGCCGGGCATCCGCTATTCCACGATTCTGAGGCAGGCACCCGCCAGATGGCGGTCGGGCGGATGCGGGGCGCGCGGCCGTGGTGCGTTAGACCGAGTCGCGCCGCACGAGAGAGGTCGGCAGGGTGTCCCTGATTGGCCCCGCCGCCGGAGCAGCAATGAGTTCGGCGAGCGCGGTTACCATTCGAGCGCCGAGTTCTTCCAGCGGCTGGCGTACCGTCGTGAGCCGAGGTTCAAGGGTTGTCGCAATCACGGTGTCGTCGAAGGAGACGAGCGCGACGTCTTCGGGCACGCGACGCCCTCGCGCCTTGAGCGTTCCTACCGCCCCAGCCGCCATAAGATCGGACATCACGAATACGCCGTCGAGATCAGGGTGCTGGTCGAGCAGAAGCCCCATGGCCTCCGCACCCCCAACCGTTTGGAAGTCTGACTCGGCGACAAGGGAACTATCGAGACCATGGGCGTCGAGGGCCTGCTGAAAACCTCGAAGACGGTCTTGAGAGACGCCCATTCCGTGAGGACCAGTGATGACGCCAATGCGGCGTCGACCCGCAGCGATCAGTGCCTCCGCAGCGAGCGTGCTGCCGCCGACGTTGTCGGAGTCAATATACGACAGCGGAGCATCGACCGATTCAGTGGGCCGTCCCAGAAACACGACGGGAAGATCGGACTGCGCGAGCAAGCGAGGAAGCTCGGTGTTGTGCGCTTCGAGAATAACCATGGCGCCGTCGACGTGGCTGGCTTCGAGAAAGCGCAGAAACTTCTCGTCGCTCTCATCGTTGGCACGCAGCAGCATCACGAGTTGTTGGTCCGTTTTGGCGATCTCCCGAATGGCTCCGTGGAGCGCCATCGCGAAGAACGAGTTGGTCATGCCTTCGATGTTCGTTTCCGAGACGATGAGCGCGACCGAATCGTGGCGACCACGGGCTAACGAGCGTGCGGCAGGGTTGGGGCGAAAGCCTAGCTTTTCAGCTGCACGCTGCACCGCTGCACTGCGCTCGGGGTGAACCGTGAGCTTGCCGTTGATTGCGCGAGAAGCCGTTGTGCGCGATACGCCGGCCTCACGCGCGACGTCGTCGAGGGTAACCATCTGCACATCATCCCCTGCCTCGTCGTAATTCGTGGAACGCGCACCGCTCGTCGTTGCGAATTTTAGGGAAGCGCAATCTTTTTGTTGTCTTTCCCGACATAAGCCTATACGGTGGCATTACTTCATCAAGGAAGCGCTTCCTCGGACAGTCCTCGAACGCACTTCCCCGATGGATGCCCCCTCAAATCCCCAATCACACCTCAACGTGGAGGACGTAATGTCAGCGAAAAGAATCGCCAGAACAGTGATCGCGGGAGGCGCAGCTCTTGCGCTTCTTGCCGGATGCTCGGGCGGAGGTGACACCGACGGAAAGATCACTCTCGACGTCTGGACCTTCGGTGGCATGGGCCTCGACGAAGCATTTGCAACGTACCAAGAAGAAAACCCCAACATCATCCTCAAGGTCACCAACGCCGGCGGATCCGATGAACAAGCTCAGGCACTGACCACCGCCCTCGCTGGCGGCAAGGGGCCCGACGTAGCGGCAATCGAAGTCGGCTACATGTCGCAGTTCAAGGCTCAACCGCAAAACTTCGTTGATCTGCGCACTCTCGGTTCAGACGACATT
Source organism: Salinibacterium sp. SWN248 (assembly GCF_015864575.1). Taxonomy (GTDB): domain Bacteria; phylum Actinomycetota; class Actinomycetes; order Actinomycetales; family Microbacteriaceae; genus Rhodoglobus. Next base: position 380,108 of record NZ_JADYWW010000002.1, read on the forward strand.
GAAAGCAGCTTTCTCGACTGGCGCTGGTCTCAAGGCGTCGCCGCTGACGGCTCGGTAGTCGGCATCCCCACCGACGTGGGCGGGCTGGCAATGGCCTACCGCACCGATCTCTTCGAAGCCGCCGGACTCCCCAGCGACCGCGACGAGGTAAGCGCCCTCTGGCCGACGTGGGACGACTTCATCGAGGTCGGCGCAGAGTACCGCGCAGCTACCGGCAAGGGAATGATCGACAACGTTAACAGCGCGATCTTCAACCCTGCGGTACGCCAGGGCAGCGAAATGTACTACGGCGACGGCGACGACGACCTCATCTACGACAGCAACCCCGACGTGCGGGAGGCGTTTGGCTACGCTCTCGACGCCATCGATGCGGGCATCAGCTCACGCACTCCGTCGTGGAGTGAAGCGTGGAACGCCGGTATGAACAACGGTGACTTCGCCGTGCTTGCCGCACCAGCGTGGATGATGACGTACATCTCCCAGCAGGCGCCAGACACCTCAGGAAAGTGGGATATCGCAGCGGTTCCCGAGAACGCCGGCAACTGGGGCGGCAGCCAGCTCGCTATCCCCGCTAAGTCAGACCACCCCGAAGAGGCATTCGCCTTTATCGAGTGGCTCATGTCGCCGGAGCGTCAGCTCGAGATTTTCCAGGCCCACGGCAACTTCCCGTCGACCCCGGAACTCTACGAAACGGAAGACATCCAGAACTTCACCAGTGAGTTCTTCAACGATGCCCCTGTCGGACCGATCTACGCCAACAGCGTGGCGTCCATCGAGCCGATCTTCGAAGGTCCGCAGCAGCGCATCATCGACACCGCAATCTTGAACTCGCTCTCACAAGTCGAGAACGGTGAAGAACCTGCGGCTGATGCCTGGTCCACTGCACTTAAGAACGTCAAGACTGCCCTAGGCGGCTAGTGCTCCCGGGGCGGGCTCACTCGCGTGGGTCCGCCCCTTCCCATCCCCTGTCAAGGAGTTCGCCATGGTTCTGTCTGCCCCTCCCCGTTCCACCCCCGCGCCTCAGAGCACCAAGAGCGCCAAGAGCACCGCCCTCAAGCCTCGCCGTCGCATCAAGTCGGCGTCGCGAGTGGATGCTTTTGCCCCCTACATGTACATTGCGCCGTTCTTCGCGCTCTTCGCCGTGTTCGGCCTGTTCCCCACCGTCTTCACGTTCTATGTCGCTCTCTTCGACTGGAATCCGATCGGCGGCCAGACCTTCATCGGCCTGGACAACTTCGTCACCCTCTACGGCGACGAGCGTTTCTGGAACGCGATGCGCAACACCTTCAGCATCTGGATTCTCTCGACTGTTCCGCAGCTGCTGCTCGCCCTCTTCCTTGCTCAGCTACTCAACAACGCTCGATTGAAGTTCGCGAACCTTTTCCGCATGACGATGCTCGTTCCTTACATCACCTCGGTGGTGGCGACAACGATCGTCTTTGCCTCGCTCTTTGGTCGCGACTACGGCCTCATCAATAGCTTCCTCAACTTCTTCGGAGTCGAGTCGATTGACTTCGCGGCCAACACGTTCGCCAGTCACATCATGGTTTCGACCATGGTGCTGTGGCGCTGGTTCGGGTACAACACTCTGATCTATCTGGCGGCGCTCCAAGCGATCCCCAAGGACATCTATGAAGCTGCCGCCATCGATGGTGCGGGAGGTTTCAAACAGTTCTTCTATGTGACGATTCCGTCGCTTCGTCCCGTCATCATTTTCACGATTATCGTTTCCACCATTGGTGGCCTTCAGGTCTTTACGGAGCCTCTACTACTCTCCGCCCCTGGCCTCACGGGCGGTTCCGGTCGCCAGTTCCAGACCCTCAGCCTGTTTATGTACGAGCAAGGGTTCGGCAACTTCCAGTTCGGCTACGGCTCCGCCATCGGCGTGACCCTGTTCGCCCTGATCGTCGTGTTCTCTGTCATCAACTATCTGCTCTCTCGTCGCATCACCTCAGACGACTAAGGACGCCATCATGACTACTTCCACCCCTGACGCTGTCGTCACCACTGCTCCTCGCCTCCGCAAACGTGCTTTCGCCGGTCGCGTGCGCTGGTGGACCTACGCGTTCCTCTTCGCCTCGGTCGCCGTGAGTGCGTTTCCGTTGTATTGGATGTTCGTCGTCTCGACGAATGACTCCGCAGCGGTTTCCCAAACTCCCCCAACTGTGGTGCCGGGCGGTAACTTCTTTGTTCTCGCGGAGCAGGTCTTTACGACTGTGCCGTTTGTGCAGAGCTTGGCGAACTCGTTCGTCGTGGCGGGAAGCATCGCGATTTCTCAGATGATCTTGTGCACTCTCGCCGGCTTCGCTTTCGCGAAGCTGGAGTTCCGTGGGCGCGATCCGCTCTTCATCATTGTGCTCATCACCATGATGGTTCCCACCCAGCTCGCGGTGATCCCCCTGTACATGATCATGTCGAACCTCGAGTGGATCGATACCCTTCAGGCGCTGATCGTGCCCGGCATGGCAAGCGCCTTCGGCATTTTCTGGATGCGCCAGCACCTCTCGACCGTTCTCAACAACGAGCTCATGCAGGCGGCAAGAATCGACGGCTGCAGCACCTGGCAGATCTATTGGCGCATCGCCTTCCCGCTCGTGCGCTCCGCTGGATTCGTGCTCGGACTGCTCGCGTTCGTCACGGCGTGGAACGACTTCCTCTGGCCCCTGATCGTCATCCAGTCGCCCGAAAACTACACGGTGCAATTGGCCATCAAGGCTCTGCAGCGGCAGTACTTCGTCGACTACGGCCTCGCGATGTCCGGGTCATTCCTCGCGACAATTCCGCTGCTGATTCTCTTCATCTTCGTCGGCCGCAAGATGGTCGCCGGCGTCATGGATGGTGCCTTCAAGGGGTAATCACCTTCCCCTGTCGGCATCACCAATTCGCTTCCACCCCAGAAAGAAACCATGACTCTCTTTATCACCACGCCCGCTGGCGCCAGCGAAACCAACGATCAGGTCGAGAATCTCATCGCGCAGATGACTCTCGAAGAAAAACTCGCCCAACTCGTCGGCATCTGGGTAGGCGCTGGCGTCGATGGCCAGAGTGTTGCCCCCATGCAGAGTGCGCAAGACGACGGGGCCGACGACTTCAACGAATTCTCGAAGAACGGCCTCGGCCACCTCACTCGCGTGTTCGGTACGGTTCCGGTCAGTCCCGCCGCTGGTAGGTCCGCGTTGGGCCGTACCCAACGGTGGTTGCGCGACAACACTCGGTTGGGTATCCCGGCGATCGCCCACGAAGAGTGCCTGACCGGTTTGGCGGCGTGGCAAGCGACCACGTTCCCCACTCCCTTGGCGTGGGGCGCAACGTTTGATCCGGCCCTCATCGAAGAGATGGGGCACGCGATCGGCGAGAGTATGGCGAAGCTCGGGGTTCACCAGGGCCTCGCTCCCGTGCTCGATGTGATCCGCGACGTGCGCTGGGGCCGGGTCGAAGAGTGCATTGCCGAAGACCCTTTCGTCGTTGGGGAACTCGGTTCTGCCTACGTTCGTGGACTGCAATCCACGGGCGTCATCGCCACCCTTAAGCACTTCGTCGGGTACTCGAACTCGCGAGCGGGGCGCAACCTGGCTCCCGTCCATGCCGGCCCGCGCGAAGTGGCCGACGTGCTGCTTGTTCCCTTCGAGATGGCGGTGTTGGATGCGGGCGTGGGCTCGGTCATGCACTCGTACGCCGAAATTGACGGCGTGCCCGTAGCATCCGACCCCACTCTCTTGACCGACCTGTTGCGTGAGCGCTGGGGCTTTCGGGGAACCGTGGTGGCTGATTACTTTGGCGTCGCATTTCTCGAATCGCTGCATCAGGTTGCGAGCGATCTCGGCGACGCGGCCGCTCAAGCCTTGGCCGCCGGCGTCGATATCGAGCTACCCACCGGCAAGGCTTACTTGGCACCGCTCGCCGAGAAGGTGCGCAACGGTGACGTCGACATCGCCCTCGTCGATCGGGCACTGCGCCGGGTGTTGGCACAGAAACAACAGCTCGGCTTGCTCGACCCCGAGTCCGCCGCTTTCTCAGTAGACGCGACTGACGAGGAGATCGATCTCGATCCCCCGCACCACCGCGCGATTGCCGCGACGATCGCCGAAAAGTCCGTCACTCTGTTGAGTAACGGTGGGATTCTGCCGCTTGCTCCGGATGCGCGAATCGCTGTGGTTGGCCCTAATGCTCACCGCACCGCTGCCCTCTTCGGCTGCTACTCCTTTACCAATCACGTGCTCGGGCAGCATCCGGATGTCGAAATGGGCATTGAGGTTGAGACTCTTTTCGAGAGCCTGCACCATGACTTTGGTGGGGTGCTTGGTTTCGCGCAGGGGTGTGCCGTGGATGACGACGACACCTCACAAATTGCCGAGGCTGTTGAACTCGCCACCACTGCAGGGGTTGCCGTCATTGCCGTCGGCGACCACGCCGGGCTCTTTGGCCGCGGCACCTCGGGGGAAGGCTGCGACCGCGACTCGCTCGAGCTGCCCGGCGTTCAACGCCAGCTCGTCGAAGCAGTGCTCGACACCGGAACCCCGGTGGTACTCGTGGTCATTTCCGGACGCCCCTATGCCATCGATTGGGCTGCTGCTCGTGGCGCCGCCATCGTTCAAGCGTTCTTCCCCGGCGAAGAGGGCGCCGCGGCGATCAGCGGTGCGATCGCCGGTCGCATCAATCCCTCAGGCCGGCTGGCCGTTTCAGTACCGCGCTCAGCGGGGTCGCAACCGTACTCGTACCTTCACCCGCGTCTCGGGGAACCGAGCGAAGTATCGAACCTCACGACGGCTCCCGCCTTCCCTTTCGGCTTCGGGCTCAGCTACACGAGCTTCGGCTATTCGGATGCGGGCGTCGCTTCCGAGACGATCGCTGCCGATGGCAGGTTCGACATCCACTTCACGGTGACGAACACGGGCGCCCGCGAGGGTGACGAAGTCGTTCAGGTGTATGCGCATGATGTCGTGGGTTCTGTTACCCGGCCCACGCGCCAGTTGGTTGCATTCACACGAGTGACGCTGCAGCCGGGCGAATCGCGCACTTTCGCGATGAGCATCCCGACCACGCGCATCGCGTTCAGCGACCGCAGCCTGACGCGCATCGTCGAGCCCGGCGACGTGCGGCTGTGGCTCGGCAGTGACTGCGAGACCGAAGCTGTACCGCTCGGAACGGTCACGATCTCCGGGCCCGTTCACTCCGTGACGACGAACGACAGCCGAAGCGTGGATATCACTGTCGTCACCTAAGCCGTCTGGCTTTCGGCGGGCGGCTGAGCATCCCCCGCCGAAATAGCGGATGCCGCACCGCACGCACTTGTCCCGCGGGCGCGCGGGCTCCGCGCACAACAGCGCCCCGGTCAAGATGGTGACCGGGGCGCTGCTGGAGCCGATCAGATGATCGGAGAGAGCGTACTTACGCTGCGGTGAGCGTGTTCGTTACCGAGATGAGGGTAACGATTGCCGCGTTGATGAAGCCGGCGATGTACGGGTTGTTCGTCTCACGGTAGATCTTGCGCGAGATGACTGCGGTTACGGCCAGGATGAGAATGACCGGGTAGAGCCAGATGCTGAAGATGCCGCCGAAGCCGTCGATCGTGTACCCCGTGGTGAAGAAGTTGGTGTACTGAGCGACGACGAGAACGATGGGTGCCAGAGCGTTGAAGAACGCGAGCAGTGCCGTGTTGATCCACTCCTTGCCGCGGATGGAGAAGCGGTTGAAGGCGTTGACCGCCACCGAGTTCGCCACGAAGTAGATCGCGAAGAGCGGCAGGTACATGAGCGCAATGCCGACCTTGTCAGGCGTGAAGGCCTTGACAGCGATGACCCACCAGCGGAAGTCCGTCTTGAAGAAGTAGTCGAGCACGAAGACGATCGCGTACGCCGAAACAACAACGACAAACGACAGACCGAGTCCGTGGAAGAACTTCTTCCAGCCAGGCAGCACTCCGGAGGCACGAAGGTCGAGACCGTTCTTGCGCCCGAAGACCAGGTACGAGATCGTCATGATGATGATCGCGGCAATCGCGTTGACCGCGGCCCAGAAGGCTACGAAGAACACGGCACCCTGAGGCATGAAGAACGACACAGCGTTGAACGCGATCGCGCCCATCCATGGGGTGTTAGCGAGGATCAACCAGCTCCAACCGGAGATGATTGCCGAAACAACCAGTCCACCCCAGAACCAGGCGAGTCCCTTACGAGTTGCGGGTACTACTGCTGCGGCAGGAGCGCGCAGTCCAGCGAAGGCGCGGGTCGAGAGCAGTGCACGCGTGAAGGCGACGAGGAAGATTCCGAAGCCGATCAGTCCGAAGAGCGTGAAGGTTTCCTTGACCTGCCACACCTGCGAACCGGATGCGATCTCGTTGGGAGCGCCGAACGCTTCTTCAAAGAACTCGATCTGGCTAGCAACCGTCGTCTGGGAGATGGTTCCCCAGGGGTGGTTTTCTGCTGGCGTGTAAACGATGCGGAGAGCATCCTCACCATCGACGGAGTCGGTGTAGAACTCGCTCGCTTCGCGAACGTCAGAGGAAACCTCTTCCGGGTTTGCACCGAAGTGGAGGAACGACTGTGCGTTCGGGGTTCCGATGTAGTCGCGCGGCGGCGTGAGAACTTCGCCCTCGGGGCTGTAGCTGCGGAAGAAGAACTCGTCGTACTGGTCAGCAACGATTCCGACATCGCGGGCACCGTAGAGGTTGAAGTACGCGTTCTCAGCTTCGGCATCCGTGTAGACGGCGTCGTTGTCGACGAGCAGGATGGCCGAGATGAGCTGTTCGTCAGCGGCGTTGTCGAGCACGGTCGAGAAGTTTGCTGCGCGCGCACCGTTCGAGTGACCGCTCACACCAATCTTGTCGGTGTCAACGTAGGGAAAGTCAGCGACGAGCTTTACAGCGTCGTACATACCGGTTCCACCGAGGGTGACATCCGTGGTCAACGGCGAGGAGTTGCCGTGACCGTACATGTCGATCGACACAACAACGTAGCCGCGACGTGCAAGCTCAACGTAGTTGGCGTCTTGCATTTCGCGGTTGTTCCACCAACCGTGGCTCACCACGATGACCGGAGCCTTGTTGTCGACGGTTGCACTGTCAGGCTTGAAGAGCAGCGCGCTCATCATCTGGCCCGACGAGGTCTCCCAGTTCATGTCCTTGACGCTGATTGAGCCTGCACCGGTTTGAACGATGGACGCACCGATGGATGTGACCAACATCATGACTAGCGAGAGAACGAGCCAGAAGCTGTTCCTCTTTACTAACGAGGTTTTCATTGATTCCCTACCCCTTCGTGGGTATCGATTGCTGTGTGGTTATGAACGTGACTGACAGCACGTCCGTCATGGGTAAATCAGGCAGATCAGGTCTCCACGTCCTCATCAACCCAGCCCATGGTCTTGGTTACCGCTTTTTTCCAGTTGCGGTAAAGCTGATCTCTCTCGAGGCGAGCCATTTGCGGCTTCCACCTCTTGTCTTCGTTCCAGGTCGACAGCACATCGTGCTCGCTCTCCCAGAAACCGATCGCGATCCCGGCTGCAAAGGCGGCGCCGAGGGCGGTGGTTTCGGTGATGCGGGGGCGGATAACATCCACGCCCAGCTGGTCAGCCTGAAACTGCATGAGAAGTTCGTTTGCCACCATGCCGCCGTCGACGCGGAGCTCAGCGAGGTCGACTCCGGCATCCGCATTCATGGCGTCCATAACCTCGCGCGTTTGGTACGCGGTGGCTTCGAGCGCGGCGCGAGCGATGTGGTTCTTGGTGACGTAGCGAGTGAGTCCGAGAAGGGCCCCCCGAGCATCCGGTCGCCAGTAGGGGGCGAAGAGTCCGGAGAAGGCAGGCACGAAGTAGGCGCCGCCGTTGTCTTCAACTTCGAGAGCGAGGCGTTCGATGTCAGGCGCATCGGCAAACATGCCGAGGTTGTCGCGCAGCCACTGAACGAGCGATCCGGTCACCGCGATCGAGCCCTCGAGGGCATAGACGGGAGCGGCGTCACCGATCTTGTAGCAAACCGTAGTGATGAGGCCGTTATTGCTGTGCACGCGCTTGTTGCCGGTGTTGAGCAGCAAGAAGTTGCCGGTGCCGTAGGTGTTCTTGGCCATGCCCTCGCTGAAGCACGCCTGACCGAAGGTGGCAGCCTGCTGGTCTCCGAGGATGCCCGCAATCGGCACTCCCGGCAGCGAACCGTGGTCGCGGCAATGGCCAAAGATCTCGCTCGATGAACGAATCTCGGGCAGCATCGACATCGGGATTCCCATATCGGCGGCAATATCTTCACGCCACTGCAGGGTGTCAAGGTCCATCAGCATGGTGCGGGATGCGTTGGTCACGTCGGTCGCGTGCACTCCCCCGTCGATACCGCCGGTGAGGTTCCAGAGCAGCCACGTGTCAATGGTTCCGAAGAGCAGTTCACCGCGGTCGGCCGCTTCTTGAGCACCGTCGATGTAGCGGAGAATCCAGGTGACCTTGGGTCCGGCGAAGTACGGTGCGAGCGGAAGGCCAGTGATGGCTTTGTACTTTTCGAGTCCCTCGGCGCCCGCGAGCTCGTTCACGATGTGCTGAGTGCGAGTGTCTTGCCAGACGATTGCGTTCGTGACCGGCTTGCCCGTGAGCTTGTTCCACACCACCGTGGTTTCACGCTGGTTGGTAATGCCGACGGCGGCGATGTCCTGGTACGTGAGGTTCGCACGCGACAGCGAAAGGCCTACTGTCTCTCGAACGTTGTCCCAGATTTCCATCGGGTCATGTTCGACCCAGCCGGCGCGCGGAAATATCTGTTCGTGTTCGAGCTGCCCGTTCGAGACGATACGCGCGTCATGATCAAAGATGATCGAGCGAGAGCTCGTCGTTCCCTGGTCAATTGACAAGATGTACTGTGTCATTTTTGGCGTATCTCCATTGATCGTCTGTACTTCTGTAGGGCAGTTTCGTGCCCGGTTTCAGTAGTTCGGTTACTTCGATTCGAGTGCTGCGGGCGGGGTAACGAGCGGCACGATTTGCGGTGCTGCTTCGCGCACGGTGGATGCGGCTTCGTCATCGCGGGTGAGCGCGGCAGCAGCCACGGCATCCGCCATCTGGTGGTACACGGCAACTTCGTGAGCGGTGGTCTGCTCGTCCCAACCGAGCAAGCTCGCTGCGATTTCAGCGACCTCCGGCACGGCGGCCATTCCCTCGTTGAGGTACTCGTAGTTCATTCGAGTGCGTCGCGTCATGAGATCTTCGAGGTGCAAAGCGCCTTCATGCGTGATGGCGTAGGCGATCTCGGCACGAAGGTAAGCGGACGCGTGCGTGAGCGGCTTGCCCATCGTTGCGTCAGCATCCGCCATTGCAGCGATTTCGCTGATGTTGGCGCCATAGCGGTGCAGGAGGTGGTCGATCATCTGATCGCTCCAGCCGTACGTGGCGCCGAGGCCGGCGGCACTAGCGCGGGCCTCTTCGAGACCGTCAGCACCGAGAAGCGCAACACGAGCGGTGGTCGAAGGGTTAGCTTTGGCAGCGTCTTTGCCGATGGCAAAGTCGACGGCATCCTTGGCCATGACGCGGTAGGTGGTGAACTTTCCGCCGGCAATCACGGTGAGGCCGGGGATGGGCGACGCCACGGTGTGCTCGCGCGACACCTTGGCAGAGTTGGTGCCTTCCATCGTGCCGGGCTGCAGCAGGGGGCGAAGACCTGCCCAGGTGCCGATCACGTCGGTGCGGTCGATGGGGTGGGCGAGAACGGCGTTCGCTTCGGCGATGACGTAGTCAATGTCGTCGGCAGTCGCTGCGGGGTTGAGCAGGTTTTCTTTCCACGGGGTGTCCGTGGTGCCGATGACCCAGTAACGCGACCACGGAATAACGAAGAGCACGCTCTTGGACGTCTGCAAGATCAGCCCAGCTTCACCCTTGATGCGTTCACGAGGAACAACAATGTGGATGCCCTTGGAGGCCAGCACCTTGAGTCCGCCGCTTTCGTGGGCGAGCTCTTGGGTCTCGCCAGTCCAGACGCCAGTGGAGTTGATGACGGCCTTGGCCCGTACCGGGAAGGTCTTTCCGGTTTCGAGGTCGACCATGACGGCGCCGTTGACGGCACCCTCATCGTTGTGAGTGATTTCGATGACCTGGGTGCGGCTAGCTGCTGCTGCGCCGTGGGCCGAAGCGGTGCGGATGACGCTGACAACGTAGCGAGCATCATCGACGTTGGCATCCCAGTATTCGATCGCACCAACGGCAGCGTCGTGAGCGAGGCCGGGGAATCGAGCCGCGAGTTGCTTGCGCGACAGGTGGCGGTGCCACGGCACGCTGCGCTTGCCGCGAGAGTTCTTGACCGTGACGGACGCGAGGAAGTCGTAGAGGGCGATACCGGCACCGACGAAAGCGCGCTCCCACACGTGGTGGCGCAGCGGGTAAAGGAAGGGCAGCGGACGCACGAGGTGCGGTGCCACATTGTTCAGCAGCAGATCGCGCTCGGTGAGTGCTTCGTGCACGAGCTTGAAGTCGAGCATCTGCAGGTATCGCAGTCCACCGTGGATGAGCTTGCTGGCGCGGCTGGAGGAACCCGCGGCCCAGTCTTGGGCTTCGACAACGACGGTGTCGAGACCCCGAGTTGCGGCATCCAGTGCGATTCCCGCACCGGTGATTCCTCCACCAATAACGAGCACGTCAAGCTCACGGCCCGGCTGTGCACTATCAACGAGGCGCTGGATAGCGCTGTCGCGGGTTTCTCGAGTGAGGGACTGATCAGCCATGAACAATGCTCTTCTAACGTGTGGTGGTGGTACCGCCGAGGGCGGCTGTGAATCCTCTGAGATGAGTCACGTTGAGCAGCGTATTACGGTATCTATACCCAATGACAAACTGAGCAGCACATCTGCACGAACGTGCAAGGATGGAAGGCATGGAACGCGAAGAGGCAATGCTGTCGGCATCATCGATGTATTACTTGCAAGACATCAAGATGGACACCATCGCCAACCACCTACATATGTCGCGCTCGAGCGTGTCTCGGCTGCTTCGAGATGCTCGCGAAAGTGGTCTCGTTGAGATCACTCTGCGCCCCACCCCCACGCGCGGTCCCGGTCTCGCGAAAAAGATCGAGGGTTGCTTCGGCGTCGAGACCCACGTTGTCCCGGTTGCTGACCTGGCGGATGAGGCAGAACGGCTCGATCAAGTGGCCCGTGCCACCGCCAGAATGGTGACCAGCTGGTTCGACTCCGACATGATTATGGGGGTTGCTTGGGGTACCACTTTGGCCGCGATCTCCAAGTATTTAGGCAAAAAACCCACCCGGGGAAGCGCCGTTGTTCAGCTCAATGGTGCGGCGAACGTGCGCACCTCGGGAGTCGAATACGCGGGTAATCTGATCGCCAACTTCGGTGACGCCTTCGATGCCCAGGTGCACCTTTTCCCAGTGCCCGCGTTCTTCGATTACGCGGAAACCCGCAACGCGATGTGGTCAGAGCGGTCAATTGTGCGCGTGCTCGAATATCAGCGCCGAGCCGATATTGCGCTGTTCTCGATCGGTGCGATTGCGGGAGAGGTGCCCAGCCACGTCTACTCCGCCGGCTACCTCGAAGCCGGAGACATCGCCACCCTCGACAGCGAAGGGATTGTGGGCGACGTGTGCACCATTTTCTTGCGTGAAGATGGCACCTACGAAGACCTCTCGATGAACGCACGTGCAACCGGACCGACCCCCGCCGAACTGCGGTCAATCCCCCGCCGCATCTGCGGCGTCGCCGGCGACAACAAGGTCATTCCGCTACTCGCAGCTCTGCGGGCAGGCGTTATTACTGACCTCGTAATCGATGAACAGACCGCGACGAGACTCGTCGAACACGTTCTCGAGCTCAAGGATGGCGCGGCATCCGACGGCGAAATCGCCTTCCAAGGCGAGCAGCGCAACGATGAGGCGGGTACCCCGAGCTAGGGCTCGTGGTATCCGCCACAGTTTTCAGTTCGAAGTGCGCTCGCTAGTGTGGTTGGAAGAAAATGATCGTCTTGAGGTTTTACCGCGCTTCGTAGCGTGGCACTATCGAACGGTCATACGCGCGGAGGCCCTGCGACGACTTGAAGTTCGGTGAAACCGTGAAGCCCCCAGGGACCATTCTCAACGCCGACACCGCTCCACTTATGCCCGCCGAACGGGAGGTGCGGCCGCACACCACGCCCGTGCTCGTTGATCGAAACCTGACCGGCATCGAGCTCGCCGGCGATGCTATAGGCACGCTCCGGATCACCCGACCAAACGGATGCCGTCAATCCGTACTCACTCTTGTTTGCACGCTTGATTGCGTCATCGATATCGGTGTATGACAAAACGGGCAACACAGGCCCGAACTGCTCTTCAGCAACGACCCGTGTGCTGTCAGAAACATTGTCGAGAATCGTAGGTTGGAAGAAGTATCCGTCCCTGTCGATTCGTGAGCCCCCAGCAACGGTACGTGCGCCGTTGCTTGTCGCATCCTCGACCAGCTCCGCCACGCGGCTCAACTGGGGTTCGTTGTTGATCGGGCCGAGCCGTGCTCCGGCCACAGTGCCGTCATCGACCTTCACGGAGCGAGCAATCTCACCCAGTGCTTCGGTGAGCTCAGCGCGAATGCTCTCGTGCGCGTAAACCCTCTTGACGGCATAGCAGAGTTGACCGTTGTTGTAAAAGGCATTCCAGAACAAAGTCTCGGCTACCTCGGAGACGTTTACGTCCGGAAGGATGATCGCCGGGTCGTTGCCGCCCAGTTCCAGAGTGACGCGCTTGAGGTCATCCGCTGCGTTAAGGGCGACGATCTTGCCAATCTCAGTGGAGCCCGTGAAACTCACCTTGCGCGGAATTGGATCCGAGACCATAGCCGACCCCAGGGTTCCCGAGACCACGTTGAGCACGCCGTCCGGAACGATCCCGCGGAAAAGCTGCCCCAGCGCAAGAGTTGACATAGGGGTGAATTGCGATGGCTTGACCACCACGGTGTTGCCCGCACGAAGCGCCGGGGCGATCTTCCAGACGGCGAGTGCGATAGGGAAATTCCAGGGAGTGATCGCGCTGACGACACCGAGCGGGCGCCGGAAGATTTCTTCGTAACCGGCTGCATCATCGCGGATCACCTCGCGCGGAATCTCTAACTCTGCGTAGTAATCGAACCATGCAGCCGCGGCCATCAGTTCGCTCGCCGCCACATCCAATGGCTTCCCCTGCTCGGCAGTGAGAATGGGCGCAATCGAACTGACTCCGTTCCGAACCGCGTTCGCCATCTCTCTGAGCACTTCGCGGCGGTAGTTGTCGTCCCTCTTCCACGTAGCAAAAGCAGACTGAGCCACTTCGAAGACACCGTGGAGCTGCTCTGCGGTGATCGAGGGTGCCTCCGCAAAAAAGCGACCCGTCGCTGGGTTAATGACAGAGAAGGAACTGGACGCGTTAAGGTCCTTTCCGCCACTGGTGGCCGCAATTTTCAGCATCTGCGTGTCGGAAATCGTCATTGAAATCTTCCTCTCGTAACCGAGGTCATCGACTCCGACGACCTGGTGTTGCTAAACCCTTTGACGCCGTTGAAAGCGTACTCGCCAGAATAGTCCGACGTGCGTTGTTTGTATACTTTTTAATCTGAAAATGTGGGGTATTCATCCTCACAGGGATCCTAAAACGCAAGATTGTATACATCATGCATTCTTGCGACACAGGGCGTGACAGCTAGTCGCGCCCCCACACGAACCTAGGTTTCTCCCGTGCGGCGAAAGCTGCGGCCCCGATCGAGGGGTCCTCGCTCACCTTCAGCTCTTCCCACCAGCGCGCGTAGAGCTGCTCGACATCGCCATCGCCTGACACGAGAGCGCCGATGAGCTGCTTAGTAGAATGAATCGAGAGCTGAGATCTAGCCACCAGATCGGCACAGAGCGACTCAAGGCTCGATGGGAAATGTTCATCCGCGACGACCGAAGTGATCAATCCCATTTCGTAAGCCTCGGTAGCCGAGACGCTATTGCCAGTAAAGAGCAAGTACTTGGCCCGGGCCGGGCCGACGATATTCACTAGCCTCGTGATGCCCGACAACGGGTAGATGATGCCAATTTTTGCCGGCGTTATGGCCAAACTTGAACTCGTGGCCGCCACACGTAGGTCACAGGCCGCCGCAACTTCCCAACCACCGCCAAAACAAATCCCCTCGATCGCGGCCACTGTCGGCTTGGGGAAGGCAGCGATCGCCTCCTCTGCACGAGAAACCCACCCTCCTAACCCCACGCTTGGATCAAGGATGGAATCGAGCGAGCCAATATCTGCGCCCGCCGAGAAGTGCCCCTCCGCACCGCGAATCACCACGACGGTGACGGTTGAGTCATCCGCTAGCCTCGCCAGAGTCGGCTCGAACGACTGCCACATCGATAGCGTCATCGCGTTTCGTCGGGGCGGGTTGGAAATTGTGATGGTCGCGACGGCACAGTCCTGCGTCACGGTGAGGTTTCCGTCCGTCATCACGCGAGACCGATGTTGTATACCAATGAAACAATTTCTAAGCGATTCACGCCTAACAGTCTAGCGTTCTGGGCGCAAAAGTATACAATACGCAGATCGAAAGGAACACGATGAGCACCGAAGCGATCAACCAGCAACTAGCAATCGGCGGCGACCTCCCCGTGCGTCGAATCGGCTACGGAACCATGCAACTCACTGGGCCCGGCGTTTGGGATTGGCCAACCAACCGCGACGACGCCGTCGCGGTGATCAGACTCGCTGTGGAACTCGGCGTCACGCTGATCGACACCGCAGACGTCTACGGCCCGTACGTCACCGATGCCCTTATCCGAGAGGCACTTCACCCCTACCGCAACGATGTCGTAATCGCCACCAAAGTTGGATTCACCCGACAGGGCCCCAACCAGTGGATCCCCCTTGGTCGCCCCGAGTACCTTCGTCAGCAGACTGAGTTAAGCCTGCGCAACCTCGGCCTCGAACGCATCGACCTATTACAGTTGCATCGGGTTGACCCGACGGTTCCACTCGAGGATCAAGTCGGTGAGCTGAAGGCGCTGCAGCAAGAAGGCAAGATTCGTCACATTGGACTCTCCGAGGTAACCGTCGAGCAAATCGAGCAAGCTCGCGCTGTCGCCGAGATCGTCACCGTCCAGAATCGCTACAACCTTGGATTCCGCGACTTCGAGAATGTACTTGATTACGCCGCAGCCAATGGGATTGGTTTCATCCCGTGGTTTCCGCTCGATACCGGCAACCTCACGACGGCAGACGCCGTGGTTCGCGTTGCATCGGAGACGGGAAGCACTCCCGCGCAGGTCGCCATCGCTTGGCTGCTCAAGCGCTCAGACGTCATGCTGCCAATTCCAGGTACATCGTCTCAACAGCATCTTCGCGAAAATCTCGGAGCGGAAGAAATCACTCTGACTGACGAGCAATTCGCTTCACTCCACGGTTAAACTCGGCTTCCGGCCCAGCCGCATAGCGGTACTGGGCCGGAAGAGAGTCACTCTGGCTTGGTCCCCTAGCGGTACGCGATCGGCAAGACGTGCTGCACAGGGCCGCCCGTCCGCACAGCGCCAACCTCAAGCAACGCAGTGATCTCGTCGTCGTCGAACCCGGCTTCTGTGAGCACGGCTACCGTGCTTTGCCCGACCCCATCCGGGCTCAAAGGCCCGCGACGCTGAGTCCGACTGAATCCGGCATAACGCGCTGTCATCATGAAGCTGCTCTTATCGTCGGCTGTGCGCACATGCACTGCCTCTGCGTCAAGCAAACGTGGATCACGGAGCACTGAACTCAGCGGCCGCGCTTGCACTGCACGAAGCCCTGCCGCCGAAACAGCAGCCACCGCCTCCTCGCTCGTCAACTCGCGCAACGACTTTGCCAGCGACTCACGAACAGCGTCCATGTCACCGGAAGAAGTGTCTGAGTTTATGAGTTCCGCGAACACCAGCATCGAGGTTGCTGCTGCCGGCCCTCCCTTGACGAGCGTGGAATCAACGTAGATCCACCCATCCGAAGTCTCATAGTATGACTGCACTGGTGAGAGGCCTCGAAGGTCGCTGCGCCCAACGGCCAGCTCCGGACGGCCATCGTACTTGACCATGTCTCCCATCTGCAGGAAGACCGAAACCGCCGCCAGCGAGTCCCAGGTGCGCTGCCCCCGACCAGTTTGCTGCCTGTCGTAGAGCGCTAGAACGCACGTGAGCGCAGAGAGCGCGGCTGCAGTCACGTCGTTGATAGCAATCGTATTTGCAACAGGGTCATCCTCCCCGCCCCACGATGTCATCATTCCGCTCATCGCCTGAACGACCATGTCGACCCCCGGAGCCTGCGAGAGCGGCCCACCTTCACCATAGGCAGAGAGCGACATCGTGACGATATTTTGGTTGATTTCGGCGAGTTTCTCGTAGTCGATATTAAGACTGGACATCACCCCAGGGCGCATGCCGTCGATCACGACATCACTGACCTTGACGAGCCGATGGAACGCGCCCTGCCCTGCCTCAGATTTTAGATCAATCGCAAGACTGCGCATCCCTCTGTTGTAGGCGTAACCCGAACCGCGGAATGGGTCGCCTGTGAGTGGCTCAACCTTGATCACATCAGCCCCCAGTTCCTTCAAGAGGAATCCTGCGTAGGGCGAGGCCACAAAGGTTCCCATATTGAGTACTCGGAATCCCGCGAGCGGGCCCTCAACGAAACGGGGCGCCGGCTCCTCAGAAACGGGACGAGCGCTCCAGGGCGTGGCGCCGTTGTGTTCGCCATGCGAGGGAGCATGGCGGTCGAATCGTGCTGGTGTGCGTGTGAGATTAATCGCTGAGCCAGGCATTACGACACGACCACGGGCCGGATCGTCGATCTCCACCCGCATACCGATTCCGCGAATCTGTGGGTGATCGAGCCATTCTTCCCTGCTCATCGCGGGGCCGCAAGGAATGCCAATGCTGGAAAGCAGCGCGAGCGATTCCTCCCGCGTGCGCGAAGCGAAAGCGTCGACGAGTTTTGGCAAACACCATTCGAAATTCTCCGTGAGCGCCATTCGAGCTGATACCCCGTCGATTCTTGGGTCAGCGAGAATGGCGTCGAGGCCGAGGGCTTTCAGCAGACCCGTTTCAAACTTCGGGCCGAGAGCACCACAGGAAATCCAGGTACCGTCGGAACAGCGGAACTGACGGTAGGTAGGATGACGCCCCGCTGGACCAACTTTCATCGAGGGGTCAGGCAGGGTGGGATCGACGCTCATCGCAGTGACTGTTGCCTCGATCAATCCTTGAACACCAGTGACCGTCACCACTTGCCCGAGCCCGGAAACCGTGCGTTCGACCAACGCAGCAACTAAACATGCCGCTGCCCACACGCCATGGATATAGAGGAGATACGGCGACATGGTCTCGATCGGACCGCCCGCGACTGACGACTGCCGCATCGCTTGTCCGCCATATGCTGCCAAGAGACCATTTGACTCACCCTCCCACGGTGCGTAACCGTCAAGGTAGGGCGGCATTCGAAGCTCGATGAGTCTGATGTTTGCCGCAGCCGCAGACTCAACCTCCGGGCCCCAGGCCGCTAAGCTGTCTGCGGCGCCCAGAATGCACACATCCGCGTTGCCGATGGCAGCCACTAACCAGTCTCGGTCCGCTTCCACCGTCGGATCAATGACGACGGAGCGCTTGTTACGATTCCATACAGCGGCACCGGGCAGCGAATCGTAGACGTCTGGTTCAGGCGAGGCGACTTTGATCACGTCTGCGCCGAAGTCACCAAGGAACATACTCGCGACGGGCGCCGCGATTCCGGTGCTGAGATCGAGTACTCGGATGTCTGCCAGTGCGCTCGTATCGTCGCCCCCGGCCTGTTTACGGACGCTCATCGTAGCGTCATCGATCCGCGGTCGAGCACAACTTCGCCCGCACTATTGAGCGTCTGGAACCGGGCGCCCGAATCCTCCGACCACATCCGCACAGTGAGCGTCTCCCCGAGGGAAACGACCTTTGTGAATCGTGCGTGCATACTGCCGAATCGCGACGGATCGGAACCCGCGATGCCGTGCAGGAGTGCTCGGGCGGTGAAGCCATAGGTGCACATGCCGTGCAAAATCGGCGCCGGAAATCCTGCACGTGCGGCAAATGTTGGGTCGCTGTGCAACGGGTTGCGGTCGCCAGTCAAACGGTAGAGCAGTGCTTGTTCTGGGCGAGTCTCGTAGGTGATGATGACGTCGGGTTCTCGATCGGGCTGCTCCCAACCATCGCCGGGTCCACGCTCGCCTCCGAATCCGCCTTCACCGCGCACGAACATTCCCGACTGTAGACGCGCAACGAGCTCTCCACTAGCCGTGTCGACCACGTCGGTAGCGGTTGATACTAGGGCGCCTGAACCCTTGTCAAAAATTCCAGTGATCGAAGCGGTGGATGTGACGTCTCCGCTGGCATCCAAGTCGCCGAACAACTCGAACCCCATGTCCGCGTGCAGCATCTTGGTCATATCGATGCTGAAGCCGTCGGGCAGTGGTCCGCCAGCCGCGACACAAATGAATGACGGCAGCACGCGCTGTTGAACAGCAGAATTCTCTGTAGTGAACTTCAGCTCGGCTGACGCATCGCCTTGGCCAGCACCCACAGCGACCGCATAGAGCAATGCATCTTTTGATTCCCACGTGCGCCGCAGCGGGGCGCCGGTTTTACCTACGTATGACGTATCGATGGCCACGATCGAACTCCTTTGTTTGATGGATCCAGATTAGCCGGATTTAGACTTTTTGTATACATTCAGCGCATTCAATTCAGAAATTGAGGCTCAAACCGCCTGAACCGTGAGAAATGTATGCATAGCCGGAACTAGCGACGCCGCTACAGGGAGAGGTGAACTCGATTTAGGAATGAACTGCTCTGACGCTCACGTAGAAACAGAATGGCGAACGGGGTCGAGCTGCGTGCCGGCCGCGTAGCGGAAATCGAACGCTACAGCGCCCTCTGAAAGCAACGCTGCTTCGAGAAGAACTGAAGAAACATCGGCCCCCTCGGCGCCGTGAGCCGGAGTGCTCAACTGCGCAAGGAACAAGCGGAGCCCGGCAGTGCGGGTGGCCTCTGTGCCAGCAACGCTGAGCCGACTGCCGTCATTATCCACGTGGACCCAGGGGTCCGAAATCAACAAGTTCATGGCTCCAGCGTGGGCACTAAACCGAACCGCTCCACCGAATTTCAGAACCCCGTCGCCCTCCGCAACAAACGGGAACAAAAAAGCTTGCTGCTGCTTTGCCGCACCATCAGTCACCTCGATAGTTCCACCGACGTCTTCAACGTAAGAGCGGAATGCCGTTTTTACATTCCATGCCAAATAAGGGCTGACCGGTCCTGACATATGGTTACTCCTCAGTGGTATTGATGTGCGCCGCGCAAAAAACTGATTCCTGCGCGGCGCACTCAAACAAACGGGTACTACTTGGTCAGCACAGTCTCACTTGCCTCTGCCTGCGAGTCCTCCTGCCGAGCAAGTTTGCTCAGCGCTTCAGCAGCGGCCATTTCATCTGTCGCCGCGACCTTATCGAAGCCTTCGATAGCGGGGTAGGGGTACTTACCGAGAAACGCAATCGTGATCGCAGAAACCACGAGTACACCCGCGAGTACCGGAATCACCGGGTCGTACGCCCCGAACGTGTCGTAGGCAAGACCGAGCAAGAGCGGGCCGAAGGCGGTTCCCAACAGGAAGGCAGAAAGCACGACGCCGAGAATACGTCCGAAGTGCTTCATGCCAAGGTAGCGGCTGACAAAAAAAGCGATTAAGTCCGCTTCGATTCCGTACGCAAGCCCGATGAGACCGACCGCGATCGCGGCGCTCAAGAAGGGGGTGTGAAGGAAGAAAAGGCCGATGGCCGGCGCGATAATCACGATCGGGCCAATAATGCGGCCATCAATCCTGTCGATGAGCACGCCCCCAACAAGTCGCCCAACGAGCGATGCGAGCCCGAATATCGTCACCAGCAATACCGCTTGCGGCACACCAAGCCCGCGGTCCGACATCATGGGCACCAAGTGAACTTGCAAGCCAACGATTGTGACACCGACAAAACCAAGTGCGAGCGCGAGCATCCAGAAGTGGCGCCCTCGCAGCGCCTCTCCCAAGGTGAGCCCTGGCAATTCAAGGCTGACAACCTCGCCATCTTCGACGGACTCGGTAACTAGTCGCCCCTTAACACTGCGCTCGGCACGCACGCGGACAAACGCAAAGGTCATGGTGAGCGCGACAACCAAGGCGATGAGAGCCATCAGCGGGTAGGCGGTACGCCAACCGTAGTTGCCAATAAATACACCCGCGATGATGGGCACGAACGAAGTACCGAGCCCAGTAATCGCTGCCATGACACCGACGGCGAGTGCCCGCTTGTTGTCGAACCAACTCATTAACGCCTTGGTGAAGGTGAGCGATGTTCCAGCTCCGAAGAAGCCAAGCAGGAAGAAAGGTACCAAGAAAAGTACGACGTTATCAGCCGGCGTAAGCGCGATGACCGCGGTGAAGGCTGTGAAGCCGGTCCAGCAAATCACAAGGACCGGGCGCAACGCATACTTGTCGACCATACGGCCGACGATGGGAAGTCCGATGGCCATGCCGATAGCCGCCACAGAATAGGCGCCAGTAACGACAGTCCTCCCCCACCCCGTCTCATCAGTGATCGGGATAACAAAGATACCGAGGGTGCTGAGAACGACCGGACCGGGACCGAACGCGCCAGCGACACCCCCGCCAAATACCACCCACCACGGGCTCCGTCTTTTTCGAACAGCTGTAGTCATGCTCATTATTTCTCCTCATTGAGTTTCATGTAGCGGCTACGGTCGCCCGACCAGTTGGCCTTGATAGACCGAGGTGACGCCTGCGCGCCACCCCGGAAAATGGTGTTCTAGTCCTTTAGTTCTTCTTTCGCGGTGGGCCCGCGACGACCTGGAGCTCGGTGAAGCTGTGCAGCCCCCACGGGCCGTTCTCAACTCCAACGCCGCTCCATTTGTGGCCACCGAATGGAAGGTGTGGCAACACTCCTCGCCCATGGGCGTTGATCGAAACCTGCCCACTGTCGATGTGTGACGCGACCGCAAGCGCGTGCTCGGTATCGGCTGACCACACTGATGCGGTGAGCCCGTACTCGCTGTTGTTCGCCCGGTCGATTGCGTCGGATTCATCGGTGAATTCGAGAATCGGCAGAACAGGTCCAAACTGTTCTTCGTCAACAACTCTGAAATCATCCTCGACACCGTCGAGAATGGTTGGCTTGTAGAAGTAGCCGTCCCGGTCAAGCGCTTCACCACCGGCAACCACCCGAGCTCCCCGCCCCACAGCGTCGCGCACAAGGTCTTTCACTCGCTCGAACTGTGGCTTGTTATTGATCGGACCGAGCTGCACCCCGTCAGTCATACCGTCATCGATGCGGGCCTTACGCGCGATCTCGCCGAGTGCTTCTACCAGTTCCTGCTTGACATCTTTGTGCGCATATACACGTTTGACGGCTAGGCAAATCTGGCCGTTATTGGCGAACGCGCTCCAGAAGAGGCTGTCTGCGACCTCCTGGACATTGACGTCCCGGAGAATAATGGCGGGGTCGTTGCCGCCCAACTCAAGAGTGACTCGTTTGAGATCTTCTGCGGCTGCAACAGCAACGCGCTTGCCCACTGCGGTCGATCCGGTGAAGCTGACCTTACGCGGAACTGGATGCGAAACCATTGCGGCACCAAGCGGATCCGGCCCCGTAACAACGTTGAGCACGCCATCCGGCAACACCCCGCGCAGAACCTTCGCGAGGGCGAGTGTAGCTAGAGGCGTATAGGGAGAAGGCTTCACCACAATTGTGTTTCCAGCGCGCAATGCTGGTGCGATCTTCCACATAGCGAGCGTGATGGGAAAATTCCACGGCGTTATGGCGCTCACGACGCCCATCGGGCGGCGCAAAACCTCTTCGTACCCTTCGGCGTCGTCTCGGATTACTTCCCTCGGCACCTCGAGCTCCGCGAAGTAACGCAGCCACATGGCAGCGCCGAGAAATTCCATCCGTGAGTCAGCGAGTGGTTTCCCCTGTTCAGCGGTGAGGATAGGCGCCAGTTCCTCGACGGCAGCCTCAATCGCGGCTGCTGCGGCCAGCAGGCCGGCACGACGGAACTCGTCGTCCCGCTTCCACATCTGGAAGGCTCGATCCGCTGCAGCAAAAACGAGATCTAGCTGCAGCGGAGTCACCGCGGGTGCTTGGGCAAAGACGGCGCCTGTCGACGGGTTAATAACGCCAAAGGTTGTTTCGGTCGCAAAATCTGCGCCGTTCACTGTCGCCAGAGCTGGCATCGAGAATAGGTCTGCACTTGTCATGATTGTTTCCCCCCTTCGATCAGGCTTCGCTGACAACGAGTACAGGCTTGATCGTCACGCCCGACAATGAGTCGGCTTCCGCCTGGTTGATGTCCGCGAGCGGGTAGGTTCGAATGAGCTTCTCAAAGGGAAACAGCCCCTTTTTCCAAAATTCGAGCAACTGCGGAATGAAAATTTGAGGTATTGAGCTACCTTCTAGGGCATACGTCACGGTGCGTCCCGCGAGGAGATTGGGGGCGACAACTAGGTCTCCACCACCAGCGCCCACAAGAACAGCTTTGCCCGGACGAGCGAGCACGGTGATGGAGGTTTGGATCACTGAGCTGACCGCGGTCGTCTCGAACGTGAAGTCAACCCCACTGCTGCCTGCCACCACTGCCGCCTGAACGTCAGGGTCGTCGCCCCGCACGACGCGGGTCGCTCCGAGCTCAAGCGCCATCTCCAATCGGCTCTCATTGAGATCGATCACGACGATCTCACTGGCGCCCGCAATTTTGGCGGCCATCACTGCGGAGAGACCAACAGCACCCGCTCCAAAGATTGCAATGCTCTGGCCTGCGGCAAGCTTCATCTCGTTGAGCACTGAGCCAGCACCGGTCTGGATGCCGCAGCCAAGCGGCCCGAGAAGATCAAGCGGCACTTCCTTGTCGACTACAACAATGTTGCGCTCTGTCGCAATCGAGTATTCGGCGAAAGAGGATTGGCCGAACCAACGGTTGGCGACTGGATCCCCAGACTCGGTCGTCGCGCTGACGGAGCCGTCAGCACGACGACCTGTCACGTTCCGCAGCTCGAATTCAACGCAATACGCCGGCGCTCCGCGAAGGCACGATTCGCACCAGCCACAGGAGTCAAAGCTCATAAGTACGTGATCGCCAACGGCGGTGCGGGTTACGGCCGAACCGATCTTTTCGACCACACCTGACCCTTCATGTCCGAGAACTACCGGCGCGACCATGGCGCCGAATTCGGGGATCCGAGGCAACATGTCTGTGTGACACATGCCTGCTCCGACCACGCGAACAAGCACCTCGTTCTGAGCGAGTTCGCCTAGAGTGACCTCTTCCACTACGAACGGCTGGTCGTGGCCTTTGAGTACTGCTGCTTTCATTTCTTTGACAACTTCCTTGTTGAATACTGTTGAAATGGGGGTGGGGTCAGCGGCTGGAGGATGCCGCTGTGGCGGGCTGAAGAATGTCGCCTGCACGATCGAAGTCGCCGCGCTCAGCGATGAAACGACGGTATTTCATGATTCGTCGTGGCTCGTTCAGCGTCGCTACCCCGACGAGGCGGTCTCCTGCACGGTAGAGCGCGACGAACTTGTCTTCGTCGGGACCACCGGAGACAAAACTCACGCTGTCGGCAATTGCCGTTCCTACGAACTGGATCCGATTGCCATACCAATCGCTCCAGAAGTAAGGCACAGTTTCGTACTTCTTTGCCTTTTCAGAGAAGAGCGCGTTAGTCGCGGCCTGCGTGCCTTGGTCTGCGGCATTCGTCCAATTCTCGAGGCGCATCGTAGAATCCATGAGCCCATTCGGCCAGTGAGCGACATCTCCTGCCGCGTACACACCCTCAGCAGATGTCTGCATGAAGGCGTCGCAGACGATGCCACCGTCAATAGGGCTCATTTCGAGGCCCGAGTCGGCAAGCCAGCTGGTTGCTGGTGCGGCTCCTACTCCCACGATAATGAGATCGGCAGGAATGATCTCGCCGTTGTTGAGGCGCACCGCCTCGACATGATCCGTTCCGATTACCTCATCGATTTGTACGCTGGTGAGCAGGCGAGTTCCGTTTCTCCCGTGGAGCGCAGAGATTGCCTTTCCCACAACTTCGCCGACCGCACGCACTAGCGGAACAGGTGCGGCTTCGATCACCGTGACCGTCGCACCTCTGGCCTGCGCCGAGGACGCGATCTCTGAACCGATGAAGCCTGCACCGATGACAACAAGGTTGCTACCTTCGCCGATTGCATCGCGGATCTGACGCGCATCCTCGAGGGTACGTAGCGTCAGAATGCCGTCAATCGCGGGAAGGTGCGCAAGTACCCGTGGCTCTGCGCCCGTTGCAATGATGAGGCGTTCATAGGGAATCTCTTGATCGCCAACCGTGACCACCTTTCGTTCCGTGTCAACGCCGTCGACGAAAGTACCCAACCGAAGATCTACGTTGAGCTCAGTGCGAAGTTCCTCTTCTGTGAGGAAGTAGTCGGGAGACGCTCCCTCAGCGAGGAATCCTTTTGACAGCGGAGGGCGGTCGTACGGGAGATAGATCTCGGCCCCGATGAGTGTAATGGAATCGGTATACCCACCACGTCGCGCGGATTCAACCGCGCGAAGGCCGGCCAGGCTCGCTCCAACTACAACGAGCCCGGCTCCTGCTTCATTAGTCATTTTCAGATTACCTCTAGCTTGAGCGCTTTTGCTGGGCACGAGCGCACGGCCGTTTCTACGTCTTCTAGATCAGCATCCGTGACTGTTTCGCTGAGCAGCAGCAGTGACCCATCGTCACTGACTTCAAAGTGCTCGGGTGCCAAGGATTCACAGATGCCAATGCCAGTGCAGCGGCCGCGGTCAACAACGATCCTCATGCGTGCCGCTTCGGTGTGAACGTCACTCATGATCAGCTCACCTTCACTGGAAGGTTCTTGACGCCATTGATGAAATTGCTGTACAGGTTCACTGGCTCACCAACCTCCATGTTCGGCAGCTTGGTCGTAATCTCACTGAAGAGCGCGTTCAGTTGAGCCTTCGCGACACCATTGCCGAGACAGAAGTGCACTCCACCGCCACCGAAACCAACGTGTGGGCTGCGTCCACGGGTGAGGTCGAACTTGTGAGGATCCTCGAATTCGCGTTCGTCACGGTTTCCCGATCCGTAGAAGATGACGACCTTGTCGCCCTTGAGAATCTTCTGTCCACGCAGCTCGATGTCTTCGCGTGCGGTGCGCGCGAACTCAATGACGGGCGATGCATGGCGAACGAACTCTTCGATCGACCCAGCAATACGGCCTTCGTAGTCTTCCATGAGCCAGTCGCGCTGGTCCGGGTTACGGTCAAGTGACACAACAGTCCGTGACGTCGTCTGCTTCGTCGTATCGTTGCCGGCGACGCTCAACAACAGCATCATTGCGCCGATGTCGTCATCGCTCAACGGTTTGCCGTCGAAATCGGCATTTGCCAGTGCCGTCGCAATGTCTGCAGCAGGGTACTTGCGGCGGTGATTGACAATGTCGACGCCAATCTCCTGCAGAATTGCGATTTGCTGCAGCACGAAATCTAACGGATTCACTCCGGCCGGAAGAATGTCAGGGTCGCTCGCACCAACCTGATTGTCGCCGGCTTGCGCGAAGGCCCCTACGAGGTCTTCTGGAACACCCACCATGTCCGCAACAGTCAGCATCGGCAGCTTTGCCGACACTTCGTGCACGAAGTCGAATTCACCAGCGCCGACGACCCGGTCGACAATCTGTGCGGCTCGTTCTTTAATCTTGACGCTCAACACACCGACTGCCTTGGGAGTGAAGGCCCGGCTCATGATCTGGCGGTATCGGGTATGAAATGGAGGGTCCATGCTGAGGAATGTCGGCGGAATCAGAAGCCCAGGATAACGAGGCGCCAAACTGATGTGTCCTGGCTCAGCGGAGCTAAAGATCTCGTTGTTCTCGCTAACGAAGCGGATGTCTTCGGCCAGAGTTACAGCCCAGAACCCAGCTTCCCCATGCACCTCCTGAGGCATTGTCGGAACCTCAAGCGATCGGTGCCAGCTGACGGGATTATCCTTGCGAAGTCGCGCGAATGTTTCGTCTCGCTGTTCAAAACTCTTTCTCCAGAAATCTTCGCTGGAGATGTCTTCGTCGGTCGTCAACTCGTGCTCTGTGGAATAAACTGTCGTCATTGACTTTGCTCCTATTTCTTTGTGCTCGTTGAACGAGCTACTTCTTTGTCTGGGACGAGAACGGGCTCGGAGCGAGGCCCTCAGCGAGGGGGCGGAACGTGCTCTCGATCTCGGTGGCAAGATCCTGAACTGCCCACGGCTCGTCGCCTGAGATTTCCGCAATCTGCTCGGGCACGTTGTACAGTCCGACCTTGTAGCCGGCGGCAGCGACAACTCGGCCGCTCATCCAATCTGAGCGATCCGAAGCGAGGTACACGGCAACAGGTGCAATGTTGTCCGGCGACATAGCCCTCTCGTCAGCCGGCGCCTCACCCATCTTTTTCCCATCCGGGATCGTAGCGACGAGACGAGTCGCGGCGCCTGGTGCGATTGCGTTGGCCGTTACGCCGTAGCGAGCCAATCCCTGCGCGAGCGACTGAGTAAGTCCGACGACGCCCATCTTCGCTGCAGCGTAGTTGGGCTGTCCCGGCGAACCGTGAAGGCCCGATACCGAGGTGAAGTTGATGATTCGGTAGTTTCCCTCGGGGTTGCGCTGCTCACGCCAGTAGGCGGATGCAGGGCGCACGGTGCTGTACACGCCTTTCATGTGTACACGGATGACCGCGTCCCAGTCTTTTTCTTCGAGGTTGAAAATCATACGGTCACGAAGAATGCCGGCGACGTTGACCACGATGTCGAGCTTTCCAAAGTTCTCAATAGCTGCGGCGACCAGGCGCTCGCCGGTCGCGACATCAGCGATATCTCCGCCATCTGCGACAACGCGGAGCCCATTTACGTTGAGTTCAGCGGCGATGTCTGTTGCAGGCCCAGCGTCAAGCCCGGTGCCATCTTCGGTGGAACCGAGGTCATTCACTACGACCGATGCGCCTTCTTTGACGAAGGCGCGGGTAATGGAAGCGCCGATGCCCCGTCCGCCGCCCGTAATGATGGCTACTTTACCTTCGAGAATTCCCACAATCACTCCTTTGTGTTCTGTTTTATCTTTGACTTAGCTGAACAATAGCCGCCATTTGGGCACTTGTATACAACTGTTGCAAATTGGCGACAATTATCAGGTTGTCGAATTTATCTTCCCACGCGCGCAGACATTAGGACTGACCATCGTGCCATCGTGAAACTGAACAATTTTCTTCATTTTTCGGCCTGAATTGGAGTTTCTTAACCCAATAGTCGCAACGCGAGAGGGGTCTGATGATCCTCACTCGTGCGCCCCTTTTGGGCTTTTTGTGTACAGAACGTGAAATTCGTATACAGTGGGCGTCAGCAGCGCGGATCACGCGCCGACATCGTCGTCGAAGGGCAACCATGACAGCCGGGCCGGTACCCCTACCCACTCCCCAGACAGCTCCGTTCTGGGACGGAACGCGAAACAGTGAATTGCGGGTGCAACGCTGCCGCGCATGCAGCCGCCACTTTTTCTATCCCAGACCGATTTGTCGGTACTGCCAGTCGTCAGACTTGGAGTGGGTGACGACTTCTGGACGAGCAACGCTCGCGTCCTACATCATCAACTACCGCCCGTTGCCGTTCTTCGAGACGAAGGAACCCCAAGTCATCGCACTCGTTGATCTGGAAGAGGGGCCGCGAATGGTCTGCACCCTCATCGGCGTGGAACCGCGCCCCGAAGCCATCTCTATTGGGATGGCTCTATATGTGAGCTTCGAAGAGCGAGGCGACCAGATGCTGCCGGTGTTTGGCCCAGTAGAAGTGAGAAACAAATGACCTCGATGCACGGTGGCGATGTAGCAATCGTTGGCGCTTCAGAATCCACCCGTCTCGGGACCATCCCGGATATGTCTGTTCTTGAGCTGCACGTAGAGTCCGCCCTTAACGCGCTCGCTGACGCCGGCCTGACCCCGGCGGATGTTGATGGCATCGCTAACGATGTAATGCCGGCGTATGAAGTTGCCGACATGCTCGGAATTCGTCCGCGGTGGCTCGACGGCACTTCGGTCGGAGGGTGCAGTTTTATGCTGCACGTCCGCCACGCCGCTTCCGCCATTGCTTCTGGCGCAGCCAACGTCGTGCTCATTACGCACGGTGAATCAGGACGATCCCGTGTCGGCACTAAGCCCTACGTAGGCGACCCGTCTTCCTTGGCCGGACAGTTCGAACACCCCTATGGCGCCCTCGCCCCGTACTCGAGCTTCACCCTTCCCGTCATGGGCTTCCTTGAGTCTCGAGGAATGTCCAGGCGAGATCTCGCTGAAGTTGCTTCAGCACAGCGCTCGTGGGCGGAGCGCAACCCTCGAGCGCTTCGCCAGACTCCCATCACCGTTGACGAGGTGCTCGACGCACCCCCCGTCGCGTACCCCTTTACGCGCGATATGTGCTGCGTTGTAACGGATGGCGGCGGCGCGCTCGTCATGATGAGCGCGGAACGGGCCAAAGACCTTCCTTCCGCTAACCGGGCGATTTATCTGCTCGGGTCTGGAGAGTCGTCAGAAAGCGCCATCATCTCGCAGATGGATGATCTCGACAGCTTCGGCGCGTTCCGCCGATCAAGCGATGAAGCATTTCGGACAGCAGGCATCGAACGCGCCGACGTCGATCACGCGATGTTCTACGACGCTTTCGCGCACCTTCCTCTTTACATGCTCGAAGACACAGGTTTCGTGGGCCGCGGAGAGTCTGGCGCGTTTATTCGCGAAGGTCACACGCGTGCCGGTGGTTCGTTACCCATGAATACCAATGGCGGTGGTCTCTCTTACACTCACACCGGCAAATACGGCATGTTCGCCATCCAAGAGGCCGTACGCCAGCTTCGCGGCGAAGCCGCTGCGCAAGTTCCTGATGTCGAGATCAGTTTCGTTCAGGGAGTGGGGATGATGTTCGGCGCCGCTGGCAGCTTGGTGCTCAGCAACAAAGAGAACTAGCGCGCTCGCGATGCCTTCGCTAAAGCGAGAAAAGCGCGAAACTCCGGAATCGGGAAAAAACGGCGAGCAACCTCGCTTGCCTCCACGCACAAGCAAAAAGAGTGCTCGGGGGAAACCGAGCGCTAGTATAACTCCTATGCGTGCTAGTGAAACTGCCTATCGTCGACTGCGGGATGACATCATTCAATGGCGGCTGCAGCCCGGCACGCCTCTCGGTGAAGTGGAAACCGCCGCACGCATCGGCGTCTCACGGACTCCGGTTCGTGAGGCTCTTTCTCGCCTTACGGCAGAGGGGCTAGTTGACACCGTCAATGGAAGAACCGCGGCCGTGTCAAGCCTCTCGCGCGCCAACGTCATCGAGCTCTTCGAACTACGCGAAGCGCTCGAGGCACAATCTGCCAGGCTGGCGGCACGCAAACGAGATCCAATCGTTTTCGAAAAGTTGCGAGCAGACTTCCTTGCCGGACCAAGTGAGACCGAACCAGAAGGTCTCGATCAGCCACGTCCTTATTTTCTTGCTGACGCACTGGATCTCGCCATCGATCAGGCCGCGGATAGCATTTACCTGCGGAATGCTCAGACCACTCTGCGGGGCCACCTCGCTCGAGTCCGACGCAATGCTCATTCCGTTCCCGGTCGACTTCAACGCGCTACCGAGGAGCACCTCCTCATCGTCGAAGCGATCCTCGAGCAAAACGAAGCTCTCGCGGTGCACGCTACGGCTGTACATCTCCACAATAGTCTTGCCAACGTATTGTCAACGCTTCCGCTGACTGACGACTAGGCCCCAGCGCCGCGCACTACACACAGGCTCCGCTTATCGGCGACGAAGCTGCGTGCTGCTCTAACCCAGTTCCGGCCGGTTGTACGGAGCGGTCGGCCCGGTTTGGTTTGCGCCAGGGAAGGTAGGGCCCAAAGATCGACCCGCCCGGAGCACGAATATCAACGTCGTCACCACGAGCATTGCAGCGACTACATAGGCGGCCCCGAAGCCCAAGCTCTCAGCGAGCAAGCCGCTAACGAGCGGCCCAAGGATTCCGGCAAGGTCGCTTCCAACCCAGTACGCCGCGAGACCAAATCCAGAACGGCCGACCTTGGAATCGCCCAAAAGAGAGATAGCGGCTGTCGCGATGAGGCCACCCGCAAGTCCCAAAGTCATGAACGTGATGACCGCAATAGTGAAGTACTCCGAAAAATTCAAGCCGACGGCTGCTAAGAAAGCGAGACCGAGTCCGACGACGAGGGGTTTAATGCGCCCGATTCGGTCGGAGATGGTACCACCAGTGGATGACCCGACGATCTGCAGAACTGCAGAAATCGAGAGCAACAGTCCAATGACGCCTACCGAGTACCCGATGCTGGAGAGGTTGAGCGGCAGAGTGGTAGTGCGCATTCCATAGAAAACCCACCCCACTAGAACCTGACATGCAACAGCGGCGACGAAGAGCCGATCGGAAAAGATCGCGGCAAAAGCAGCTCTACGACCACCGATTACTCCCCCTTCGGGAGCGACCTCGGCGGGGACCGCTTTTACATCACGTGCAGAGCGGAGCAAAACCACAGTGACCGCGGATGCTAGGGCCAGCGCACCGCCATAGCCGAGAAGAGGCAACCGCGGATCGAAAATGGCAAGCAGGCCGCCAAGGGCTGGGCCTGCCACTGTCCCCAACGCCGTTGAACTGGCGAAGACGCTCATGGCCCGGCCTCTCACGGCGACGGGAGCCAGCACGAGCAGCAGCGCCGAGGATGCGATTGTGAACGCCGCGCTACCGACACCGCTGATGGTTCTGAACGTGATAAAGCCGAGATAATCAGGAGACAAGCCCGCGATAATGCTGCACACCGATTGGACCAAAAGGCCGACCCACAGAACCGTTCGGAGTCGAAGCCGGTCGAGGTATTTGGCGAACGCCAAGTTCGTGATGAGACGGGCGGCAGCGAAACCGCTAATGGCCAGGCTCATAAGAGTGGTGCCAGCATTGAACTCGCGGCCGAGCGCCGGGAGCGACGGCCCGATGACTCCGAACCCCAGCGTGACGATGAACCCTATCAGGGATACGATCCACACTTCTTTGGGAAGCCGCGCCCTAACCATTCGTTCTCTCTTCTGTCGAATTCTTCACCGCGTCCATTTCCCTGCATACAATTTAGGGGAAATCGCGCGATGTCACCTCCAGTAGAACATGGTTTGGTGGTTTAGGTATACAACAAACCGATTTGGCGTGAATTGGACCAAGATGCGGTCGCCGCAGGAGGCCACCCACACGCGTATGTGGGAGTGCGAAAATTGCGACATCAGAGAATCGAGCTGGCGTCAATCGCGGAACCGTGCGGAAAAAGCTCCGGCAGGCTACTCGGCGACGACGTGCATGGCGCGGGCGGCATCCGTGATGCTTCCCGTCAGTGACGGGTAAACAGAGAACGCGCGAGCCATTTGGTCGACGGTAAGGCGGTGCTCTACCGCGAGCGCGATCGAGATGATCAGCTCGGAGGCATTGGGGGCAACGATGACTCCACCAATCACCGTGCCAGAACCGGTGCGAGCAAAGAGCTTCACGAAGCCGTCCTTGATGCCCATCATCTTGGCGCGCGGGTTCGATGCCAGCGGCAACTTGTAGATCGTGCCCTGAACGAGCCCGTCTTCGATCTGCTTTTGCGACCAGCCAACCGTGGCGATTTCAGGCTGAGTGAAGATGTTGGATGCCACGTTGCGCAGTTCGATCGGCGTCACGCCGTCGCCCATCGCGTGGAATACGGCGGTGCGGCCCTGCATAGAAGCAACCGAGGCGAGCGGGAAGAAGTCTGAACAGTCACCGGCCGCGTAGATCGACGGCATCGAGGTGCGGGCAACACGGTTGACCCGGATGTGACCAGACTCGGTCAGTTGCACGCCAGCCTCTTCGAGTCCGAGACCTTCGGTATTCGGCAGCGAACCCACGGCCATGAGGCAGTGGCTGCCTTCAACCGTTCGTCCGTCGCTGAGCGTAGCAATCACGCCATTCTTGGTGGTGGTGACGGATTCGGCCCGCGACTTGGAGAGCACGGTCATACCGTTGCGCTTGAACACGTCTTCAATCACGCGGGCAGCGTCTTCGTCTTCACCGGGCAGCACGCGGTCGCGCGAAGAAATCAGGGTGACTTTGGCGCCGAGCGCCGTGTACGCCGACGCGAATTCGGCACCGGTTACACCGGAACCGACCACGATGAGGTGTTCGGGGGTTTCGGTGAGCGTGTAGAGCTGCGTCCACGTGAGGATGCGCTTGCCATCGGGCAGTGCGGAGTCGAGCACGCGCGGGCGGGCGCCGACCGAGACAATGACGGTGTCGGCATCCACTTCGTCGAAGTCTGTTCCTGCTTTGCCCTTGCCGGTCGACACGACCAGGCGCTGCGGGCCATCGAGGCGGCCTTCGCCGTGGATGATTTTCACCCCGGCCTTGATGAGTTGCGACTTCATATCGTCGGACTGTTGCTGCGCAAGGCGCATGAGGCGCGCGTTCACGGCAGCAAGGTTCACGGTGATTTCGGGGCGAACGGCACGACCGGAATCGGAGCGCGAGTAGAACTGCACGCCCAGCTCTGCGGCATCCCGAATCGCGTTGGTTGCTTCTGCAGTGGCGATGAGCGTCTTCGACGGCACCACATCAGTGAGCACAGCAGATCCGCCGACACCTTCGCGCTCAACGAGGGTCACCTCCGCGCCCAGCTGCGCGCCCGCCAGGGCTGCTTCGTAGCCACCGGGGCCACCGCCGAGTATTGCAATTCGTTGGGTGCGCTCGAACTCATAGGCCATGCGCCAATTCTCTCGCGGTTCTGCCTCATCGACAAACCGCACGCTCACCGGTGTGCGTCAGCGCACTGCGCGGCTCGAATCACCCGCGTCGTGCGCGTCGGCCTGCTCACATTCGCGCTGAATGTACCGGTGAGTCGCAGTCACCACCGTTTAGAGTGGATGCCATGTCACAGTCGCCAACCACAAACCCCCTCGACGACCCCACAGCAGACCCGTTTGAGGTCGCGAAAGACGCCGCTGCAGCAATCGCAGCCGCGACCGGAGTCGAGAAGCACGACATTGCCCTCACCCTCGGAAGTGGGTGGGGCAAAGCCGCCGACCTGATCGGTGAAACAACGGCAACGATTGCCGCCTCCGACATCCCCGGCTTCTCCAAGCCTGCCCTCGAAGGCCACGTCGGAACCCTGCGGTCAATCCTGTTGCCGAGCGGCAAGCGCGCCCTCGTCATTGGCGCTCGCACGCACTACTACGAAAACCACGGCGTTCGCCGCGTTGTTCACTCGGTACGCACCGCTGCCGCCACCGGCGCGACGACCATGATCCTCACGAACGGTGCCGGCGGCATCAAAGAGACGTGGAAGCCCGGAACCCCCGTGCTGATCAGTGATCACCTCAACCTCACGGCAGACTCGCCCCTCGAAGGTGCGACGTTCATCGACCTCACCGACCTCTACAGCAAGCGCCTACGCGAGATCGCCAAGTCGATCGATCCGAGCCTCGACGAGGGTGTGTACACGCAGTTCCGCGGCCCGCACTACGAGACGCCCGCTGAAGTCCAGATGGCCAAGACCATGGGCGGCCACATCGTGGGAATGTCCACGGCGCTCGAAGCGATTGCCGCGCGCCAAGCGGGCATGGAAATCCTGGGAATGTCACTCATCACGAACCTGGCCGCCGGCATCCAAACCACTCCCCTCAGCCACGAAGAAGTAATTCAGGCGGGCAAGGATGCTGAAGTACAGATCAGTGGTCTTCTCGCCCAGATTGTGACCGCACTATGAGCACCGAAATTCTCACCACCGCCGAGCTCATCGCTGCGGCCGACGCGTGGCTAGAGCAAGACCCCGACGCCGTCACCCACACTGAGCTCGAAGCTCTAATTACGGATGCCGCCCAGGGCGACGAGGCCGCTATCGCTGGCCTTCATGACCGCTTTGATTCGCGGCTCGCGTTCGGCACTGCGGGGTTGCGCGGCGCGCTGGGTGCCGGCCCCAACCGCATGAACCGGGTGTTGGTCACTCAGGCGGCTGCGGGACTTGCCGCCTACCTTCTCACCCATGAGCTCAGCCCGAGCATCGTGATCGGCTACGACGGCCGCATCAACTCTGAAGTTTTCGCTCGAGACACCGCCACCATCATGGCAGGGGCTGGTGTGCGCGCCATCCTGTTGCCGCGACTGCTGCCCACCCCCGTGCTCGCCTTCGCTGTGCGCCACCTTAACGTCAGCGCCGGTGTGATGGTCACCGCCAGCCACAACCCCGCAATCGACAACGGCTACAAGGTCTATCTGGGCGGCGACAACCACGGTTCACAAATCGTGCCGCCCGCCGACGCCGACATCGCCCACGCCATTGATCTCGTTGCGAAGGGGTCGATTGCCGACCTCCCACGCTCCACCGATTTTGTCACCACCGACGAGGGTGTTGTCGACGAATACATTGCCCTCACGGCGGCCCTCGCCGGCCCCATCAAGGACGTCGTTTACACCTACACGGCTATGCACGGCGTGGGTTGGGAAACTAGCAAAGCCGTCTATGAGAAGGCCGGATTCGCCGCCCCCGCCCTCGTCGAAGAACAAGCCCACCCCGACGCCGCGTTCCCCACCGTCGCCTTCCCTAACCCGGAAGAGCCAGGTGCCATGGACCTCAGCTTTGCGAAAGCACGCGAAGTAGGGGCCGACCTCGCCATTGCTCACGACCCCGACGCCGACCGCCTCGCGGTGGCAGTGCCCGGTCGCGACGGCGAATGGCGCCGGCTGAGCGGAAACGAAGTGGGAATATTGCTGGGGTGGCGCGCGGCAAAACGCGCCAACGGTCACGGCGTTCTCGCGGCATCCATTGTCTCGTCTCCGGCGCTGCGTGCCATCGCTGCGGGCTACGACCTGGACTACACAGACACCCTCACGGGCTTCAAGTGGATCTCCCGTATCGATGGGCTCGTGTTCGGCTACGAAGAAGCTCTCGGCTACCTCGTTGATCCCGCCAAAGTTCGCGACAAGGATGGCATCTCGGCGTCAGTCGACTTCCTCTCGATGGCCGCCGAGCTCAAGGCCGATGGCAAGACCGTGCTCGACAGGCTTGACGAATTCGCGGCACGCTTCGGCGCTTTTGCCTCTCGCCAGGTATCGCTGCGCTTCGCCAAGATTTCAGAGATTGGTGAGACGATGACGCGCTTGCGTGCGAACGCTCCCGCCACCGTCGGTGGTCTCGCTGTGGCATCCTTCGATGACTTTGAAAACGGTGTTGACGGCTTCGCGCCCAGCAACATCATTCGCCTGCAATTCGAGGGCGGAGCACGCGTCATCGTGCGCCCCAGTGGCACAGAACCCAAACTCAAGTTCTATGTGGATGCCTCGAGCATGTCAGGCGAAGGCACTGAGCGTCAGGCTGCGGCCGAAGCCGTCGCGAGCCAGCTTGAAGCGGGGATGCGCGAGGTTCTCGGCTAGCACCGCAGGTGCTGCTGCCGAACGGCAGCGCGCGAAGAAACGTGGGGAGGGCGTCCTCGGTTAGCCGAGGGCGTCCTCTAGCTTTTGGGCAAGCTCCGACGTGTCAAAGAGGTTCACAATCACGATGACATCGGCGTTGGTCTTGCCAATCGCCTCAACGAACTCTTGCGTCGTGAGAATAATCTGAGCATCCGCGGCAACCGTGCGAACGGTACTCACTTCAGCGGCAACGACAGTGGCTTCGAGATCAAGCGCGCGCAACGCACGTTCTGCGTTGACCTTGAGAACACCGGAACTGCCGATGCCAGCACCACAGATGGTCACGATTTTCACGACGGATTCACTCCCATAATGCGTTGGACCTCGGCAGCGGACGTTGCTGCGGCGAGCTCGTTAATCGCCGAGGAGTCATTGAAAATGTTAGCGACAGCCGCGACCGCTGCCAAGTGTGCGCCCGCCTCAGAAATAGCGAGGCCAAGCACCACCCTCACCGGATCGTTGTGGGCGTGACCGAACCGTACAGGTTCTTTGAGAGTGACAACCGAGAGCCCGTTTGCGATCACTTGGGGGCCAGGGCGAGCGTGAGCCAAAGCAAGACCGGGCGCAATAACGACGTAGGGACCGTGATCCTCGATCATGCGGATCATCTCGTCGGCATACCCCGGCTTCGCCGCGCCAGAACGCACGAGGGCTTCGCCCGACAGTCGAACAGCGGCTCGCCAATCAACCGCAAAAGCATCAATTTCAATCGCTGATTCGGGCAGCGGAGGGAGGGACATAGCTACGCTTTCTCAAAACCGACGCTGATGGCCTCGGAGAGCTCTTCGCGTTCTTCAAGGGGCAGGAAGGCTGCGGCCGCAGCATTGAGCTGGAAGACCTCGATGTCGGTGAGGTCGTAGCCAAACGCTTCCGTAAGCAACGCGAGTTCACGGCTGAGAGTCGTGGCACTCATCAGCCGGTTGTCGGTGTTGACGGTGACGCGGAATCCGAGTTGGTAGAGCAAATCGAAGGGGTGATCGATGATCTCGTCGCCCCACTGCTCGATCGCACCGGTTTGAAGGTTGGATGACGGGCTCAACTCGAGCGCGATCTCGCGATCCTTGACCCACTGGGCCAAGTCCCCGAGCGTCACATACGTGTTCTCGTCGTCTTCGTTGGCAATCGTGATGTCTTCAGCCAGGCGAACGCCGTGCCCGAGACGAAGCGCGCGACCGTCAAAGAGGGCACTGCGGATGCTGTCGAGGCCGTCTGCTTCCCCCGCGTGCACGGTGGCAGGAATGTAGTTGTGCGCGAGCAAGTCGAACGCACCACGGAGGCGGCTCGGCGGGAATCCTGCTTCGGGACCAGCAATGTCGAAACCGATAACACCGCGGTCGCGGTGACGGATTGCCAGCTCGGCGATGTCGGTGCCGCGATCGGCTTGGCGCATGGCAGACAACAACTGCCCCACCCGGATGCTGCGGCCGCTCGAGCGCACGGCATCCACACCCTGCTCCAAGCCTTCTTGCACGGCGGTGACAACCTGATCGAGGTCGAGCCCCTTCTGCAGGTGCTGCTCTGGCGCCCAACGGATTTCACCATAAATGACACCGTCATCAGCAAGGTCTTCCACGAACTCGCGGGCGACCCGCTGGAGACCCTCGGTGGTCTGCATGACAGCGATGGTGGCGTCGAAAGTCGCGAGGTAATTCACGAGCGAGCCGGAATCGGCCTGAGTCGCAAACCATGATTTCAGCGCCTCCGAGTCATTCTCGGGGAGCGCGTAGCCGACCTCATCGGCAAGTTCGACGATGGTCTGAGGCCGCAACCCTCCATCGAGGTGATCGTGGAGGGAAACCTTGGGAAGCGCAGTAATGCTCGCGCCACCTCCGGGCATCAAAAAGTTCTCAACAGCGGCGTTCATACGTCTAAATCTACCGTGCCTCTGGCTGAAAGCGCGCTGAGGTTAACCTGAACGGCGTTACGATCCTGTGAATGCTTCCCCGCTGAGGAGAATCGAGATTTCTTTTGCGGCGGCGGATGCCAATTCTTGAACGCGGTCCACACCCACTTCGCTGAACGTTGGTGCCACGTATGGCACCGTCAGTGCGGCCACCACAGCACCTCTCGCCCCGAGAATCGGCGCCACTACATCGGTGATTCCGGGGTGCAAGGTATCGGCGCGCACGACCGTGTCAGCCGTCACTGCTGATGTTGCCGCAAGCACCGAACCTGTCGCCGTCGTCGTCAAATCGAATGTTGCCCCGACGCGCACTCGAAAACCGAAGTCGGCGGGAGACTCCACCTGGGCGACGACGCGCACTTCACTGCCATCGAGCACGGCGAGGTTGCACGATTGCCGCACCTGCTCCGCGAGAACCTGCATGATGGGTTGCGCCACGCTGACCAATCCCCGAAGTGGCGGATGCCGGTGCGCGAGTTCCAAGAGTTTCATTGCCAGCGTGTAGAGCCCCGACTGCTTGTCCCGGAACACGTAGCCGCGGCGCTCGAGAGTGGAAAGAACTCGAAAAATCTGGCCAATACTGCGCCCGGTTGCTTCCGCAATTTCCGACTGACTGAGGGCTCCCGATGTTTCGGCGAGCAGCTCGAGAATGTCGAGCCCTTTGTCGAGGGCTGGCGCAGTGTACTCGGGAGTGGTCGCCATTAGCGGTCCGCTTTCATCACGGCGAGCATCCGCCGGGCCGCTTCGCGGTTGATGCTGTCGGGCACGGGTTGCGCACCTGGTTCGAGCGTGCCTGCCGCTGTCGCAATGCGTTCAAGCGAAAGCGCTTGAAGCAGAAATCCGAGATCCATCGATTCGATCGAGTTGCCCCGAGGCTCGCGCCCCGCCAGATTGATCATGCGGCCGTCCGCGAGCAGGGTGACGTGGCGGTTTCCTGGGAGGTTAACTCGCTCGATTGCACCGTCGATCACGGTCGTGCTCGTCGCCGCATCGCGCAGAGCCAGAACGTCGATTTCCCAGTCGAAGTGACCGCAGTTCACGAGCATCGCCCCGTCTGCGACAACCTCGAAGAAGTCGGTAGTCAGAACCTGCGGATGGCCGGTAGCCGTAATGAAGACCTCGCCCCAGCCGGCGAGGTCGAATACGTTTGCCACTCGATAGCCATCGAGTGCTGCCTCAAGGGCCTTGATCTCATCGACTTCTACAACAGCTACCTTGCCGCCCAAAGCACGAAGATAGTGCGCCACGCCGCGACCGCACCACCCGTAGCCAGCGACCACAAAGCGGCGCCCAGAGACCATGACGTTCGTGACACGCATAAAGCTCTCAACAACTGACTGACCTGCCGCATGCTTGTTCTCATTGATCACCGTCAGGGGGTTGTCGTCGATAACGATGATGGGAAAGCGGATGTGCGTAGCGAGTTCCTCGCGCAGACGGTAGCTTCCTGAGGTGGTTTCTTCGGTGCCGCCGACAATGCGATCGGTCTCTCCGAGCTCAACGAGACGAGCAACAATGCCGGCGCCGTTGTCGAGAATGATGTCTGGTTTCGACTCCACCACGTTTCGAATGTGTGCCTCATATTCGCACTCAGAGTCATCGCGGGCACCAAAAATTGTCATTCCCTGCGACCGCAAATAGGCAACAACATCATCCTGCGTCGACCCGAGATTGCCGGTCGCGACGATCTCCGCTCCCCCGGCCTTCAAGGTCTCGAGCAACACCGCTGTCTTCGGCTCGAGGTGCATCGCCATGCCGATGCGGTGCCCGGCGAAGGGCTTCGCTTGCTCGAACCGCTTTCGCACTTCGGCGAGCAACGGCATACGAGATCTCACCCAGAGCAACCGGGCGGCGGCACCGTCAATAAGATCATTTGTCATATCTCAACTCTACATATATGAATGACGTTTTCATATATGCTTTTGATCATGGCTGAAAAAATTATCCTCGACTGCGACCCCGGGCACGACGACGCGATTGCGATCCTGCTCGCTCACGGTAGCCCGCACATCGAACTCCTCGGAGTCACGACCGTGATGGGCAACCAAACAATCGAGAAAGTCACTCGCAACGCTCTGGCCGTTGCCCGCGTCGCCGGCATCACCGACGTGCCCTTCGCCCGCGGAGCCCACCGCCCGCTCGTGCGCGAAGTCGAAGTAGCCGAATCCATTCACGGCGAATCCGGTCTTGACGGCCCCGTGCTCCCCGAGCCTCTTATCGAGTTGGATGCTCGTCACGCCGTCGACTTCATCATCGACACCGTTATGCAGAACGAGCCAGGCACCGTCACGCTCGTGCCAACCGGCGCGCTCACCAACCTCGCTCTTGCCGTGCGCAAGGAGCCCCGCATCGCAGAGCGCGTCAAGCAAGTTGTCATGATGGGTGGCGGCGTCAACGTCGGCAACTGGAGCGCTACCGCCGAGTTCAACATTGTGATCGACCCAGAGGCCGCCCACATCGTCGTCAACGAATCGTGGCCACTCACGATGGTGGGCATTGACGTCACTCACGACGCCCTCGCCACCGACGACGTCGCCGCTGCGATCGCCGCCGTAGGCACCGCCCCCGCAGCATTCGTCGGTGAACTCCTTGAATTCTTCGGCGCTACGTACCGCGAAGCTCAAGGCTTCGAGCACCCGCCCGTGCACGACCCATGTGCCGTCGCGTTCGTGATCGACCCCACCATCATGGACACCGTCAAGGTCCCCTTGAATGTGGAACTCACGGGTCAGCTCACGCTCGGCATGACCGTCACAGACTTCCGCGCGCCGGCCCCCGCCGACTGCACGACTCAGGTCGCTCGCAACATCGACGTTCCCAAATTCTGGGACATGATCGTCGACGCCCTCGAGCGCATCGGCGACCCGAAGCTCTAGACCTGCAGCGCGCGTGCCCGGCGCTTGCGTGCACCGAGATCGATAACGCCAACAAGCATCGCGATCGAGAAGAAGAGCGTTGTGGCGAGCATCCCGGTGCCGTAAGCGTGGTGGTACAGCTCGACGGTGCTTTCGCCGCTGTTGCGTTCGTTGTACAGAGTGGAATAGAACAACGAGAGTGCGACGGCGGTTCCGATCGCCGTCCCAATTCGTTGGCCAAGCTGCCCTACGGATCCCGCTAGGCCACCCTCGACGGGCGAAATGTCGTGCAGTGTGAGGGTCTGGTTGGGCGAGACGACGAGCCCACCGCCGGTGCCACCGATAATGAGGGCTGCCGCCATCATGTAGGGCGTCAGCTCCGGCGGAGTCAGAATCGCGGCGGCCATGAGGAGCCCAAGCCCCACGAGCAAGATGGCGAGGCCCACGACAACGAGCGAGCGTCCGTAGCGCTCAACCAGGATGCCGCCGCGCCACGACGACACCGCACTGGTCAGCGCAAAACCGATCGTCACCATCCCCGCGAAGACGGGCTCGAGACCAAGCCCTAGCTGCAAATACAGCGTCGTCATGAGAAACATCGCTGGCATTGCCGCGAAGTACACGGTCGCGAGCAGCGTTCCGTTGCGGAACGAGCTGATGCGGAACAGCTGAAGCGGAACGAGAGGCGCCCGTCCCCCTGCTGCGTAGCGACGCTCCCACGCGACGAAAGCGGCGGCAGAAAGCACAAAGAGCACCAGCAGCCACCAACGGTTGGGGTCATCCGTCGGAGCACCCGTCGTGAAGAGGAATGGCCACATCAACGCAAGCACCGTGATGCCGAAGATCGCGATACCGACCGGGTCGAGGCTGAGACGCTCGTAGCCTGCCTTGGAGGTGGTCGGGAGAATGCGCCATGCCAGGACGAGGGCGATGATGCCGAGGGGCACGTTCATCCAGAAGATGTAACGCCAGCCGTCTTCGGCGCCGCCGATCGCGATCATCAGCCCACCAAGCGTGGGGCCAAACGCAGTGGCGACACCGATCATCGCACCGAAAAGACCAAAAGCGCGGCCACGCTCGGGCCCCCGGAACAACTGCTGGATAAGGCCAATGACCTGAGGCATTTGGATGCCGGCCGCGACACCCTGCAGCAACCGGAACACCAGCAACAGGGTCGCATTCGGGGCGAGGGCACACGCGACACTGGCGAGGGTGAAGAGCGTCAGCCCCACGAGAAACAGTTTCTTGCGCGAACGCTGATCGCCCAGGCGGCCCGCGGGCACCAGCACAAGGCCAAAGGTCAGCACATAGCCTGACACAATGAGCTGCAATTGTGTGGATGTCGCGCCGAGAGCATCCTCGATCGACGGAAGAGCCACGTTGACCTTCGAGAGGTCAAGGATCGTGATTGCGGCGACCACAACACACACCCAGAAGGCACGCCATTTAGCCGAGTGTTCGGCTTCGGTCTCGGTAGTGTGTGCGCCACCCGGTGCCGGATCAGCACTGGCGGTGGTCTC
The DNA here is from genome assembly GCF_015864575.1 of Salinibacterium sp. SWN248. Lineage (GTDB taxonomy): Bacteria > Actinomycetota > Actinomycetes > Actinomycetales > Microbacteriaceae > Rhodoglobus. Next base: position 421,899 of record NZ_JADYWW010000002.1, read on the forward strand.
ATCCGCGGTCGTCATTGAGACAACATTACGTCAGCGGATGAGACCCACCATTCAGCTTACGAAGCCAGCATTCGGGGCGGTGCGCTAGTCGATGCGCCCAGCGATCAGCGGACCGCCATCGTGGATGGTGTCCCCGGCATCACCGATGCGGTACGCGCCCTCGAGCGACTCGAGTGCGCGCTCAAAACGAGCAGGCTCGTCGGCGTGCATCGTGAACAACGGCTCGCCCTTGCGCACGGTGTCGCCCGGCTTGGCATGCAAATCGATGCCAGCGGCGTGCTGCACCGGGTCCTGCTTGCGAGCGCGACCGGCGCCGAGACGCCATGCAGCAACGCCAAATGGGAGAGCTTCTTGTTCCACGAGAACGCCATCGCGCTCGGCGACAACAACGTGGCTTTCCTTCGGCTGCGGCAAGGCAGCGTCGGGGTCTCCACCCTGAGCGGAGATCATGCCGCGCCAGGCATCCATCGCTTGGCCGCTATCGAGAGCGGCTTCAACATCCGCGTCTTCGTGACCAACCTGAGCCAACATTTCGCGGGCGAGCGCTACCGTCAGCGCACGCACATCAGCGGGGCCGCCACCGGCGAGAACCTCAACCGATTCGCGTACCTCATTAGCGTTTCCGATGGTGAGACCGAGGGGAACATTCATGTTGGTGAGCAGCGCGACAGTCTTGACTCCCGCATCCTTGCCTAGGCGAACCATGGTTTCGGCGAGCTCGCGACTACGGTCGGCATCCTTCATGAAGGCGCCAGAGCCGAACTTAACATCGAGCACGAGGGCCGACGTTCCTTCCGCAATCTTCTTGCTCATGATCGAGGATGCGATCAACGGGATCGCTTCAACCGTTCCGGTGATGTCGCGAAGGGCATACAACTTCTTGTCGGCCGGAGCGAGCCCTGAACCGGCAGCACAGATCACTCCGCCAACGCCGCGCAGCTGGGCGTAGAACTCTTCGTTGCTGAGGTCAGCACGCCAGCCGGGGATGCTCTCGAGCTTGTCGAGCGTGCCACCCGTGTGGCCAAGACCGCGGCCCGAAAGCTGCGGCACGGCGACGCCGAAGGAGGCGACGAGCGGGGCGAGCGGCAAGGTGATCTTGTCACCAACGCCACCGGTCGAGTGCTTGTCGGTCGTGGGCTTGCCCAGTCCTTCAAAGCTCAGCGTCTCGCCGCTGGCGATCATGGCCAGGGTGAGGTCACGGATTTCTTCGCGCTCCATGCCGTTGATGAAGATGGCCATTGTCATGGCAGCCATCTGCTCGTCGCCGACATAACCGCGAGTGTAGGCATCCACGAGCCAGTTGATCTGGTCGGCGCTGAGTACACCCTTGTCACGCTTGGTGTGGATGAGGTCCACGGCGTCGAAACGTTCGACCTGCTTGGCTTCTGCGCTGTTATTCACTGCGGTACTCCTCAAGAGTGCGTGGCCCGAACGCGTCGGGGATCACTTCGTCAATCGTTTTGATGCCAGAAACGGTGTCGAGCAACATGCCTTCGGCGGAGTGCTCGAACAACAGTTGGCGGCAGCGCCCGCACGGCATGAGGGCGTTGCCTTTGCCATCGACACACGTGAAGGCAACGAGCTTTCCGCCGCCTGTCATGTGCAGGGCAGAGATCAGAGAACACTCCCCACACAGAGTGAGGCCGTAGGACGCGTTCTCGACGTTCGCCCCCGAAATCACCCGGCCGTCGTCGACAATTGCGGCGACGCCGACCGGGAACTTCGAATAGGGAACGTAGGCGTGGGTCAGGGCGTCTGTGGCGACGAGCCTCAGCGCATCCCAGTCAATAGATTGCGGCTCGATCGTCATAGCGTTACCCCTTTATGTATGGTGTTCCGGATGCTGCTGGCGGCCGAGACTTTCCGACCAGACCGGCGACGGCGATGATTGTCACGACGTACGGCAGCATGAGCATGAACTCGCTCGGAACCGGCGAACCCACCACGCTCAGAGCGTTCTGCAGGTTGCTGGCGAAGCCGAAGAGCAGCGCCGCGAGCGTTGCCTTGATCGGGTCCCAGCGACCAAAGATCACGGCGGCGAGAGCGATAAAGCCGGCGCCCGCAGTGACGTCCTTGCCGAACTGGCCTGTCTGGCTCAGCGTGATGAATGCTCCACCGAGACCGGCGATCGCGCCGGCAAGGGCGACGTTCCAGAAACGGGTAAGCGTCACGTTGATGCCGACGGTGTCGGCGGCCTTGGGGTGCTCACCGACGGCACGCAGACGCAGTCCCCAGCGAGTGCGGTACAGCGCGAACGCAACGGCGGCCACGATGACGTACAGCAAGTAGACGATCAGCGTCTGCTGGAACAGCACCGGGCCGATGATCGGGATGCCGCTCAGCAGCGGAATCGCCAGCGTCGAGAACCCTTCCGGGTTGTTCAACTGCTCGGGGTTGTCCGTAAGCCAAGTCGAGTACAGGAATCCGGTGAGACCAGAAACCAGAACGTTGATGACAACACCGACGATGATCTGATTGACGAGGTATTTGATCGCGAAGACCGAGAGCAAGAACGACACGAGCATTCCGGCGACAGCCGCCGCGAAGAGTCCCGCGAAGGCGGAGCCCGTGAGGGTTCCGACGACGGCGGAAACAAACGCACCGGCCAGCAGTTGGGCTTCGATCGCGATGTTGACGACACCGACGCGCTCGGAGATTACGCCACCGAGAGCACCAAATATGAGCGGAACGGCAAGCACGAGAGAACCGGCAAGCAGTTCAGGAACGCGAAGCGTCTCATCGGCAGCAGCCCAGGTGAGGAAGCCGGTGAGAGCGAGAATTGCACCCACGATCGGAATCCACTTAGGCACCGCGCGATCCTGCGAGATCATGAATGCCGAGCCGACCGCGATGAGCGCGGTCAGGATCGTCACGACAACGCCGGTCGCGAGCGCAGGCAAGTGAATAACCGGCAGTTGGAACAGGTCGGACCCCGTGGAGAGGTTGAACCCGGTGGGGGCGTCCTCAGCGAAGCCTACGAAGAGCACGCCAGAGATCAGCGAGACAATCGCGAATGCGATCGGGAGCTTCCAGCTACGACGATCGATCTTCGATCCTGCGTGGCTTTTGCCTTCAGAAGTTTTGGTGAAAGTCATTAGCTGACCACCTTCTTTGCGCGAGCGCCGGGTTGCGGCAGTCGGAACACAGCCCTCACGAGCGGCGGAGCTGCGATAAACAGAACGATGAGGGACTGAACAACGAGAACGATGTCAATCGGGATGCCCTGCGAAGCCTGCATGGTGAACCCGCCTGCTTTGAAAGCACCAAAGAGGAGGCCGGCAGCGAAGGTTCCCCACGGGGTTGAACGCCCGAGGAGAGCAACGGTGATGGCGTCGAAGCCGATTCCCGCATCGACTCCAGAGGTGAATCCGCTCGTGGTCGTTCCGAGCACCTCGGTGCTCGCAGCGAGACCAGCGTAGCCACCCGCAATCAGCATGACGTAGATGTAGATGCGCTCAACCTTGACACCGGCGACGCGAGCCGCGTGAGGGTTGAGGCCCACAGCGCGGAACTTGAAACCGAGGCTTGAGCGGTCAATGAGCCACCAAGCCACAACGGTAGCCGCAACCACGAGAACGAAGCCCCAGTGCAGTTTGAAGCCGTCACCAAAGATGGGCTGCAGGACGGCGCTTTCTGCTGCCGGTGGTGTCTTCGGGTTGTTGGAACCTGGGTTCTTGAGCAGATCAGTGCGCAGCAAGAAGCTGATCAGGTAGTAGGCAACGTAGTTGAGCATGATCGTGACGATCACCTCGTGAGCACCGGTGCGCGCTTTCAAGAGACCAGCAATCGCACCCCAGAGGGCACCACCGATGATTCCCATGATCACAGCAACGGTGACGTGGATGACGATGGGCAGATCCCACGCGAAGCTCGCGTAGCCGGCGAATGCTGCACCGACGATGATCTGGCCGCGGCCACCAATGTTGAACAGACCAACACGGAAGGCGATCGCGACACCGAGCCCGGCGGCTATCAGCGGCGTTGCGAAGACCAAGGTCTGCGTTAGCGGCTTGATGGCCGAAAGGAAGTCATCGCGACGGAAGTCGTAGATCGATCCTTGGAACAGTGCGAGGTAAGCACCGCCGACAGCGGAGCCGATGGCCGCGAAGAGGTCACCGGGACGAGCAAAGAAGTAACCGGCTGCATCCTGCACATCGGAATCGGTGAATGCGATGAGCACTCCACCAATCAGGATCGCCAAGACGACGGCGAGCAGCGAAAGCAGCGCGTTACCCGACGCGATTTCTCGGAACGCGTTCGTCCAGCGGACAGTGTCCTGGTTCGTTTCCGAGGTCGTGGCAGTCTCTGTCACGGCCGCTTCTTCGGCTTTCAGGTCTTCAGGCTTCTGGTCTTCAGGTTTCTGTGGTGTTGGCTCGCTCATGCTGCCTCCTCCGTAATGCGTTCGCCAGCCATCATGAGGCCGAGTTTTTCGCGCGGGGTATCCGCAGGCACGATTCCAACAATTTGTCCCTTGTACATGACCGCGATGCGGTCTGCGAGGGAAACGACTTCGTCGAGTTCAGTCGAGACGACGATCACGGGAACTCCGCGATCACGCACTCGAACAATCTGCTCGTGAACAAATTCGATAGAACCAACGTCGAGTCCACGAGTCGGCTGCGAGACGACCAACAACGACAGCTCGCGGCTGAGTTCTCGAGCCAACACAACCTTCTGCTGGTTACCGCCCGAGAGCTTCGAGACGAGCTCGCCAATGCTCTGAGCGCGGATGTCGTATTCCTCAAGCTTCTCGGTCGCAAACTCGGTGAGCACGTCCGTTTGCAACGTGGCGTACTTGACGAACGGTTCCCCGTCACTGCGGTCGAGCATCAAGTTTTCGGCAACCGAGAAGGCACCGACGAGACCATCGAGAGTGCGGTCTTCCGGGACATAACCAACGCCAGCATCGAGGATTTGGCGGGCGTTGAGGCCGAGCAATTCGGTGCCGTTCAACGTAATGGAACCCGATGCTCGCTCTTGCATGCCGAGCAGCGCTTCAGCCAGTTCAGTTTGACCGTTGCCCTGCACTCCCGCGATGGCGAGAATCTCGCCACCCCGAATCGTGACGCTGAGGTCTGTGACTGCACGGTGCCCAAGTTCATCAGCGATCGACAGCTTGTCGATCACGAGAGAGTTGTCGGTGAGCTGCGCCGGAGCCTTGTCGATCGTGAGGTCGACAGCACGGCCGACCATGAGCGATGCCAGTTCTTCCTTGTTCGCACTCGGGTCTGCTTCGCCAACAACTTTTCCTAGGCGGATGACGGTGATGCGGTCCGCTACTTCGCGAACTTCACGCAGCTTGTGCGTGATGAAAACAATGGAGGTGCCTTCGGACTTGAGCTGGCGCATGATGGCCATAAACTCGTCAGTCTCTTGAGGCGTCAGTACCGCGGTCGGCTCATCGAAGACCAGGATCTTGGCTTCACGCGAGAGCGCCTTGACGATCTCCACACGCTGCTGCACGCCAACCGGCAAATCCTCGACGAGAGCGTCGGGATCGATGTCGAAACCGAAGCGAGCGGATATGTCGCGCACGAGTGTGCGCGCGGCTTCGAGGTTGAGGAGCCCTGGACCGTAGACCTCTTCGTGACCAAGAGCCACGTTCTCTGCAACCGTAAACACGGGGATCAGCATGAAGTGTTGGTGGACCATGCCGATACCGGAGCGCATCGCGTCTCCTGGTCCGGCGAAGTGACGCACCTCGTCATCGATGAGAATTTCGCCCTCCTCGGCCTGATACAGGCCGTAGAGCACATTCATCAACGTTGACTTACCCGCGCCATTCTCGCCGAGGAGGCAGTGAATCTCGCCCTCTTCGACCGTGAGATCAATATGGTCATTCGCGATTAGGTCACCGAAGCGCTTGGTAATACCTCGCAGCTCAAGCTTCACAATCTCTCCTCAGTACTGTGACGGGCATCATCGCCGTCGTCGGGTTTCACAAGAATAGCCTCAGAGGACTAGTCCAAAACGAAGGGGGCTGACCCTCAGGCCAGCCCCCTCAGTTCTATCTAATTAGTTCAGGTACGACGTTACGGCGATGTCGCCGGAAATGATGCCGTCCTTGACGGTGACGAGCTCAGCTTCGAGCCCTCCGTCAACCATCGACTCGAAGTCGTGGAACGGCGAGATGCCAACTCCACCGTTTTCGAGGGTTCCGATGTACGGCGTGGTGTCGAGCGAACCGGTCGATGCCTCGTTGACGACGTCTTCAACTGCAACGCCGATCTGCTTGAGGATCGAGGTGAGGAACAAGTCCGCAGCTGCGGTCTCGGTCTCGGTCAGGTCAGCGTCTACACCGATCATGGCGATGTCCTTGCCGGAGTCGCGGATTGCCTCAACCGCGCTCTGGAAGATGGGTCCACCAGCAGGAAGCAGAACGTCTGCACCCTGGTCGATCAGGTTCTGAGCTGCTGCACGCGAGTCGGTTCCCGGAGCGAAGGTACCGATGAAGGTTCCGTCCTGTGCTGCGATGTCCCAACCACGAACGGTGACGTCGGTGCCCTTTTCGGAGTTGTAGTACTCAACACCCTGAGCGGTTCCGTCGAGGAAGATCGAAACGGTGGGGAAGTTCATTCCGCCGTACATTCCGATAACACCGGTCTTGGAGTAGCTAGCCGCAGCGTAACCCGCGAGGAATGCAGCACCAGCGGTGTCGAAGAGGATCGGCTTGATGTTCGGAGCGTCGATGGTGCCATCGAAGTCGTTGTCTGCCGCGTCGTCAACAATTGCGAAGTCGATGTCGGGGTTCGCGAGAGCGAACTCAACGGTGGCTGCGGAGAGGTTGAATCCGACGGTGACGATCAGGTCGCAACCCTCAGCTACGAGGCTTTCGATGTTGGGTGCGTAGTCTGCATCGCTGGTCGACTCGACAGCGTTGAATTCAACACCGAGTTCGGTGGCTGCCTTTTCGATACCTTCGTAGCCGAGCTGGTTGAACGACTTGTCGTCGAATCCGCCCGAGTCAGAAACCATGCAGGGAAGGTAGTCAAGCATTTCGCCTGATCCGGCGTCGGTCTCTTCGGGTGCTGATGCGCAACCGGCGAGTACGAGTGCGCTGGTGGCAACGAGCGCCATGCCGCTGAGTGCGCGGCCGTGAGTGCTGATTCTCAAGGTGTCCTCCAAGATGCTGTCCGACAGAAATTGTCGAAACATAGTGAACCTACGCTACCGAAGAATCAAGGAATGCATTGTGCGAATATGAGCGCCGAAGCCGAATGGTTACAAACGCGAAATACGGTTGTCACAACACATCATTGCGTCCGGAGACTTTTAGAGCATCCACTACAGATTTCACTCTCTGAGCGTTTGCAGTTGTAGTAACCAGCAAAGCATCGGGCGTATCGACCACGACAATGTCGTTTACCCCAATTAGGGAAATAAGCCGATCAGTCTGGCTAATCACCACTCCGGTGGACTTATCGGCCAGTACTCGAGCATTTTCGCCGAGGATCGCGAGGTCTGATTTGCGCCCGCCCGAGTGCAACTTGGCGATCGAAGCGAAGTCGCCAACGTCATCCCAATCGAAGTCTCCGGGGATCACGACGAGGCGCCCTTCTTCGGCAGCAGGTTCGGCCACCGTGTAGTCAATGGCGATCTTGGCGAGGTGCGGCCAGACGGCGTCGACGACGGCGCCACGTTCTGGGGTGTCCCACACTTCAGCGAGCTCGGTGAGGCCAGCCAACAGTTCGGGTTCGGCTTTGCCCAGTTGTTCGAGAAGCACGTCGGCACGCGAAATAAACATGCCGCCGTTCCAGAGGTAGTCGCCGCTGGCCACGTAGGCCTGGGCTGTCTCGAAATCGGGCTTCTCAACGAACGACTTCGCCATGACAGCGCTGGGAGCGTCGTCGATCTCGAGCGGATCGCCGCAGTGGATGTAGCCAAACCCAATCGCGGGCTCGGTGGGCGTGATTCCAATGGCAGCGATGTAACCGGCATTGGCCACGGCGATCGACTCGCGCACGCTGCGCCTGAATCCGCGGATGTCGCGGATCACATGGTCAGCAGCAAACGATCCGATGATGACGTTGGGGTCGCGTTTGAGCAGGATCGCGGCCGCAAGCCCGATCGCTGCAGAGGAGTCTTTGGGCTCGCTCTCGAGCACGACGTTGGGGTCGCTGAGCTCAGGCAGCTGCTTTTCGACAGCGGCACGGTGCGCGCGCCCGGTCACGACCATAATGCGGTCGGCGCCAGAGATCGGCGCAAGGCGATCCCAGGTGTCCCGCAGCAAGGTCTGGCCTGATCCGGTGAGGTCGTGCAAGAACTTGGGGGCGTCGGCCCGCGACAGCGGCCATAGCCGTGACCCGATACCGCCGGCGGGGATCACGCTATAGAAGTTGTCGAACGGGGCCTGATGTTGGCTCATGCCTCCACCTTAGACTTCAGCACCCGTTAACTCGCCGGTTGTCTGCACCTTCTACTGTCAGGGTCACGACAACCGATTGAGGTGCTGATTGTGCGAGTCGCCATTGTGAGCGAAAGCTTCCTCCCCACTGTCAACGGCGTCACCAACAGCGTGCTGAAGGTGCTCGACTATTTGAGCGCCGAAGGCCACGAGGCGATTGTGATTTGTCCATCGGCTGGCGCCCCCAAGACCTACGCGGGATTCACAGTGCACGCGGTGCCCGCACTGGCTTATCGGCAGTTTCCTGTTGGCCTGCCTAATCCGCAAGTCCACAAGTTGATCGCCGACTTTCGCCCCGATGTGGTTCACGCCGCTGCTCCCTTTCTTCTCGGCGCTCAAGCCATTTCGTCGGCGAATCGCCTCGGCATCCCCGCAGTAGCGATTTTTCAGACGGATGTCGCAGGCTACGCTCGCCGTCACCACCTCGGTCAGGCAACCAAGCTGGCCTGGCGCATCGTGCGCTGGATCCACGATGGTGCTGAGCTCACGCTTGCCCCGTCGAGCACCGCAATGACGGATCTGCGGGCCATCGGCCTCACGAAGCTTGAACGCTGGGGTCGCGGCGTCGACCTCGCGATGTATCACCCCGCCAAGAAGCTCTCGCCTACGACGGCGAAGCTGCGCAAGCGCCTCTCCCCCAATGGCGAAATCGTCGTTGGATATGTGGGACGCATCGCTCCCGAGAAACAGGTGGAGCGGCTGCGAGCGTTTCGGGGCCTCACCGGGGTGCGCGTTGCGATCGTCGGAGACGGTTCATCGGTACCTCTGGTTAAGAAGGAGCTCGCCGGCATCCCCGTGACGTGGCTGGGCAAGTTGGGTGGCGAGGATTTGGCCACGGCCTATGCCGCCTTCGACATTTTTGCGCACACGGGAACTGAAGAGACCTTTGGCCAAACTTTGCAGGAAGCACATTCGGCAGGTTTGCCCGTAGTGGCGCCCCGCGCTGGCGGCCCCATTGATTTGATTGACCACGGAATTGACGGCTTCCTCTTTGAGGCCGACAACGAAGATCAGTTGCGTGCGTATATAGAGGCGCTCGCTATTGATCCGGCGCTTCGAGCTCGCATGGGTGAGGCCGGGCGGCGCACTGTTCTCGGAAAGTCGTGGAGCGGAGTCTGCAGCGAACTTGTTCAGCACTACGAAGCGACGATTGCTGCTGCATCCGCACCGGTTCCTCGGTAGGTAGCTGCACACTGTGCCCACAGTGACTTGACTTAGAGTGCGCTCTAGGAACAAACATGGGTGGCACGATGACAACAACGAACGAACGAGTACTCACCATCGGCGAGGTTGCCGAGGCGACCGGCGTCACCGATCACACGCTTCGCTACTACGAGAAAGCAGGACTTCTTGTGGTTCCCCGCCTCGCGAACGGTCAGCGGCGTTACCGCGAAATGGATGTCAAGGCCGTCGAGTTCATCGGCCATCTTCGCCGCACCGGGATGCCCATCCGCACCATTCGGGAGTATGCCGATCTGGTGCGCAGCGGCAAAGACACCTCAGCGGAGCGGATGCGCTTGCTCGAGCAGCACCGCGAAAATGTCATTCGTGACCTGGCCGAACAACAGAAGCACCTCGACGGGATCACACTGAAAATCGAATGGTACCGAGCGGCGATGGATCAGCGCGAAAGTTCCGGGGCTCAGTTCTCAGAATCTTTGGCGTCAACGGCGATTGCGCCCTAGATTCAGCGCTTCGCTGGCAACACGGCTCGTTAACTTTCACAATATTCTCGAAAACATTCCGGATATCTCGCTATTTAGGGTCGACTGGGAAGCGAGGGCCTTCACGCGGGAATAGAATGAGAGAGTCCGCCTGTGCGGACACTCATCGGTCGCGGTGGACGCGACCCCACACCGCAAGGAGGGTCCTCGTGCCAGAGAAGTCGGCGAGTAACCTAGTGGCGGAGCCGCAGTCGCCGCCCAAGATTCGCTCACCCAAGAGACCTGCTGGCACCCTGTACCGGGGTAAAGAGGGCATGTGGTCGTGGGTGTTGCACCGTATTACCGGTGTTGCTATCTACTTCTTCCTCCTCGTGCACATTCTCGACACCGCCCTCGTGCGTGTGAGTCCTGAGGCCTACAACGCGGTGATCGACACCTACAAGACGCCCCTCATGGGACTTGGCGAGATTGCCCTCGTCGCGGCGATCGCATTCCACGCCTTCAACGGACTGCGCATCATCCTGATCGACTTTTGGGCGTTCGGTGCCAAGCACCAGCGCACCATGTTCTGGGTTGTCATTGGTCTCTGGGTGGTTCTGCTTGCCGCGTTCATCCCCCGCCAGCTAATGCACATCTTCGGAGGTTGAGCATGAGTCTCATCGAAGCCCCCCGCACCCCTACCCGTGGCCACCGCACCGGTGGAATCAACTGGGAAAAATGGGGATGGATCTACATGCGCGCTTCTGGCGTCGTGCTGATCGTTCTGATCTTCGGCCACCTCTTCGTCAACCTTGTTGCCGGCGAGGGTGTCAAAGCCATCGACTTCGCGTTCGTCGGCGGAAAGCTCGCTGACCCGTTCTGGATTGTGTGGGACGGCCTCATGCTGTGGCTCGCGCTCATCCACGGCGGCAACGGAATGCGCACGCTCGTGAACGACTATGCAACCAACCCCAAGGTGCGCAAGGTTCTCTTGATCGGAATTGCCGCATCCACGGTCATCCTGATCATTCTGGGAACGCTCGTGATCACTACCTTTGACCCCTGCCCAGCCGGAGCTGACCCAGCTCTGCTCCCCAGCTTCTGTGAGGCATCTTAATTGGCAACGATTAACACCGGCGACATCGCCGACGGAACCGTTATTGACGGAATCCATTACCACCAGTTCGACATCGTTATTGTGGGCGCCGGTGGCGCTGGCATGCGAGCGGCTATCGAAGCCGGCCCGCACGCCAAGACCGCTGTCATCTCCAAGCTCTACCCCACGCGTTCGCACACTGGTGCAGCGCAGGGTGGCATGGCTGCGGCCCTCGCCAACGTCGAAGAAGACAACTGGGAATGGCACACCTACGACACCGTCAAGGGTGGCGACTACCTCGTCGACCAAGATGCGGCAGAGATTCTCGCTAAAGAGGCCATCGACGCCGTTGTAGACCTTGAGAACATGGGTCTTCCGTTCAACCGCACCGAAGACGGCAAGATCGACCAGCGTCGCTTTGGTGGCCACACTCGCGAGCACGGCAAGGCTCCGGTTCGCCGCGCCTGCTACGCCGCTGACCGCACCGGTCACATGATCCTTCAGACGTTGTACCAAAACTGCGTCAAGCTCGGCATCAACTTCTTCAACGAGTTCTATGTTCTCGACCTGGTCATGACCGAGGTCGATGGCGTTGACGAACCGTCGGGCGTTGTTGCCTACGAGCTCGCTACCGGCGAGCTCCACGTGTTCCAGTCGAAGGCGATCATCTTCGCTACCGGTGGATTCGGCAAGATCTTCAAGACGACATCCAACGCTCACACCCTCACCGGTGATGGCGTCGGAATCATCTGGCGCAAGGGCCTTCCGTTGGAGGACATGGAGTTCTTCCAGTTCCACCCCACCGGGTTGGCTGGCCTCGGCATCCTGCTTTCCGAAGCTGCCCGTGGAGAGGGCGCGATTCTGCGCAACTCCGAGGGCGAGCGCTTCATGGAGCGCTACACGCCGACGCTCAAGGACCTCGCGCCGCGTGACATCGTTGCGCGCTCGATGGCCACTGAGATTCGTGAAGGCCGTGGAGCTGGTCCCGACAAGGACTACCTGTTCCTCGACATCACTCACCTCGAGCCGGCCGTCATTGACGAGAAGCTGCCTGACATCACCGAGTTCGCTCGCACCTACTTGGGCGTCGAGCCGTACACCGAGCCCGTTCCCGTGCTGCCGACCGCGCACTACGCGATGGGTGGTATTCCCACCAACGTTCAGGCCGAAGTACTGCGCAACAACACGGATGTCGTCAAGGGGCTCTACGCCGCTGGCGAGTGTGCGTGCGTTTCCGTTCACGGTTCTAACCGTTTGGGAACCAACTCGCTGCTCGACATCAACGTCTTCGGAAAGCGCGCCGGAAAGGCAGCCGTCGAGTACGTCAAGACTGCTGAATTCGTGCCGCTGCCCGAGAACCCTGCCGGGGGCGTCAAGAACATCCTCGACATGGTTCGTGCCGGCGATGGCACCGAGCGTATTGCCGTCATCCGCAAGGAACTGCAGGTCTCGATGGACCGCAACGCGCAAATCTTCCGCACCGATGAAAGCCTCGAAGAGGTAACCAAGCTCATCCAGACGTTGCGCGCTCGCTACAAGAACATCCGCCTCGACGACAAGGGCAAGCGGTTCAACACCGACCTGCTCGAAGCCGTAGAGCTTGGTTTCCTGCTCGACCTCGCTGAAGTACTCGTGTTCTCAGCTCGGTCTCGCAAGGAAAGCCGTGGCGGCCACATGCGTGAGGACTACCCCAACCGTGACGACGAGAACTTCCTCGTACACACCATGGCGTACCTCACGGGCGACCCAGAATCAGAAGAGGCGGGTGACCACATCCGTCTCGACTGGAAGCCGGTAGTGATCACCAACTACCCGCCGATGGAAAGAAAGTACTAATGAGCACTGCCGTCGCTGAAAACAAGCCTGCCGCAGCAGAGGTCGTTCCGACCTTCACTGCGACGCTCATGATTCGTCGTTTCGATCCCGAGGTGGATGAAGAACCGCGCTGGGAAGACTTCGACGTTGAGCTGTACGAGACCGACCGTATTCTCGATGCTCTTCACAAGATCAAGTGGGAGATGGATGGGTCGCTGACCTTCCGTCGCTCCTGCGCGCACGGTGTTTGTGGTTCGGATGCGATGCGCATCAACGGCCGCAACCGCCTGGCCTGCAAGACCCTGATCAAGGACCTCGACATTTCGAAGCCGATCTACGTGGAGGCCATCAAGGGTCTCCCCCTGGAGAAGGACTTGATCGTCGATATGGAGCCGTTCTTCGACTCGTTCAAAGAGGTCAACCCGTTCCTCATGGCCGGTCCCGTCAAGGGCGGCAAAGAGCGCAAGCAAAGCCCTGTGGAGCGCGCCCGCTTCGACGACACCACCAAGTGCATCCTGTGTGCTGCGTGCACGTCGAGCTGCCCCGTGTTCTGGACTGACGGTCAGTACTTCGGTCCTGCCGCCATCGTGAACGCGCACCGCTTCATCTTTGACTCGCGCGATGAGGGTGCTGGCGTTCGCCTCGACATCCTCAACGACAAAGAGGGCGTGTGGCGTTGCCGCACCACCTTCAACTGCACCGACGCGTGCCCCCGTGGCATCCAAGTCACTCAGGCAATCGCTGAAGTGAAGCAGGCCATCATCAAGGGCAAGCCGTAACCACGTTTTTCGCTTAAAACAAGATCGCCCCTGGCGCTACCGAGGTAGCGCCAGGGGCGATTTGTTTGTGTGCGTCCGTCACCCACGGCGGACGCCCACTGTAGGCATTCGGGTTGCCTAATGAAAGAGACTGGTCTTCGCTCACATTATGACGAGAAGATTCGGCAATCACCCCCGAATTGGGGTTTAGCTCAGGAGGCGAACGTTGATGCCTTGGTTGTTGCCCGACGACAGTTGAAGCGGCTTGATGAGATCGTTGATGAGGCCATCGACCGTGCCGAGGAGGCCACCGAGCAGACCGCCGGTGCCGACGAGGCCACCCAAATAGCCGCGGTCAACGGTCTGAACCAAGTCGAGAGACGACAGCCCGCCGGGGATGCCCGTGACGTTGAGCGCAAAGGTGCCGTCGCTTGACACGGTAGTTGTCGCGTAAACGAGCCCAGCTGCCTGCAACGACAGATGCGCGCCGGGAGTGGCAGTGCCGACGAGGTTGAGGTTGACATCCGCGCCCACAACGCCGCCAGGGGCCGTGTGGCCTTCGGGGGGTGCTCCTCCCGTAACGGTGCCGACGACCGAGTCGACGAGTCCACCGACAGCGTCACCAACAGAACCGACGAGACCACCAGTGCCGCTGGCGATGCCGTCGGCGTCGGTGGCATCGTCAATAGACGGGACGGTAGGAATCGTGATGTCGCTGGGATCAGTGCGGGAGCCACCGAGATTGTCACTCACTCCCGAGTTCGTGACGTCGGCATTGTTCTGGCCAGGGGAGGTTTCACTCGTCGAAGTGCCTTCTGCACTTGTCGAGTCTGGCGCCGTCGGTCCGAGCACAACAAGCGAACCCGTCAGAGCCACCGCCGCAGCAAGCGTGCCAGCGACCGCGACAGGAAGCGCGCCCGCGCTAGCACCACCCACAGCGACCGCACTGCCGGCACCCGCAAGATGAGTACTGGCAACGACGGCTGCTGGCATGGCCGGCGCTGCAGCTGCGGTGAGCGACGCTGCACCGCCCTGCCCGAAGGCGCTCAGGAAACCGCCACCGGCAACGCCGCCCAGCAGCATCGGGATCATCACGAGTGCTAGGCGTGAACCAACCTCATCGACCTCTTCGCACACGATCGCGCAACGAGTGCACGAGGCAAGATGCGCTTCAATACGCGTAGTGTCTCTGCCGCTGAGGCTTTTGCGAGCATGCTCGCCAAACTTTGACATCGCCCACTGGCATTCACCGGATGCCGTTGCATCGTTGATATGGGCCTGCAACCAGGCTTTGCGAAGGCCCTCACGCGCGCGATACGACAGCGCAGCGACTCCGTTGGGGCTCATCCCGAGTAGTGGTGCCACCTCATGAGGATCCATGCCTTCAACTTCGGTGTACCAGAGCACTGACTGCCAGCGTTCCGGAAGTTCACGGAACGCTTTCGCGGTGAGCGAGTGGTCGAGTGCGACCGCAATCGGGTCGTCGAGAGTCTTGGGGTCTTCGAAGTCGGCAATCTCATCCACTTGCACTTCGCGGGAGGCAGCGCCCCAGGTCGACGCGAGGTTGCGGATGGTCGTGTAGAGGTAGGGGCGGAAGGCGCCCTGCGGGCCGCCACCCGCCAGCACACGCTGGTAAATACGCGCGAACGACTCAGACACGAGATCGTCCGCGTCTATCGACGTGTACTGACGGGCGACACATATTCCCGAGCGGTAGTGGCGACTCCAGAGCTCGGCAAAGGCGTTTTGTACCCCCGTACGCGCCTGTGCCAGCAGCTGCTCGTCCGAAGTGGTTAGCTTCGGTGCCACGATTCCGCTCATCCCCCTGATCCATTTCCCGGGCCTCTCTTTGTCCCTTGTGGGCGAAGATTTTAGACACAAAACCTTCTTACCCAAAGAGACTGATGAACCCGTTCTCTATGACGCAGACTATCGAAAGTTCTCAGAAATGTGTGCCCCCCTTAGGGGGGAACAGCTCATTCTGTCCCGAATGATCAAGCGTTATAGCCAGTTTCAGAGTAGCGCTGACGAGTTCACCAGCACTGCCACTGGTAGACCACCTGTACGGGATGAAAACACTCTCTCGGGCGCACGACAGTCAACGGAGAGTTCGTCCCGCCCGGGAGCTCCCCCGCAACCGCGCGAACCACTTTTGCTGGTCAGGCTAACAAATCGCTCGCGCTGGCAGCGCTGACGGTGGGAGAGTTTTGTACCCCGATTATTCGAGACGAGATTTTTGAGAAGAGTTCAGCTCCAAACGTGCACCCTCCAGTTCATGCGAGATAGACGTTTTAGCTGGACCACTTTCATGCTGGTGGAGATACCGAAAGCCACAGGGTGCACCCCCACCGCAGTTACGGCCACACCGAGACATCGTCGAAAAAGTTTGTGCACACCGCACACCAAGACCTGCGACTGCCGGTTAACGACGTAGCGCCACGATTCCCGAAGGAATCGTGGCGCTACGAAAGAGTTATTCGAGCGAGCTAGGCAGCGTTCGCCGCAGCTTCACGAGCGGTCGGTCCGGTGGTCGCGTTGATGGCGGCCGCGGCGCGAGCCTTGGCCTGTTCGAGCGTGACCGTCAGAAGCTCGGCGCGCACGTCGGCGAGCGCCGCGGGCGTCATCGAGAGGCTCGTGACTCCCAGACCGACAAGGACGATGGCGAGTTGCGGATCGGCGGCAGCTTCACCGCAGACTCCGACAGGCTTGCCCGCAGCGGCTCCCGCGTCTCCGAGCATCTTCACCATGCGGAGCACGGCAGGGTGCCACGGGTCTTGGAACTTAGCGAGGGTGCCGAGCATCCGGTCCGCAGCCAGCGTGTACTGGGTGAGGTCGTTAGACCCGATCGAAACAAAGTCGCTGCGCTCGGCGACCTGGTCGGCGAGAACGGCGAGCGAGGGAACCTCGGCCATGACACCCACGGTGTTGAGGCCGAGTTCGCGGCCCAGGGCGACGAAGTAGTCGGTCTCTTCGGCATCCGACACCATCGGGGCCATGACCCAGAGGTCGGCGTCGGTGGCGTTCTGAGCGTTGACAAGAGCAGTGAGCTGATCGCGCAGGATGTTCTCGTTGACACGAAGCGAGCGAAGGCCGCGCTGGCCAAGGGCGGGGTTTACTTCTTCGCCCATGTCCATGAAGCTCAGCGGCTTGTCAGCACCGGCGTCGAGGGCACGAACGACAACCTTCTTACCCGGGAAGTGCTGAAGCATCTCGGTGTATTCCTTGGTCTGCTCTTCGACCGTGGGGGCCGAAGTGGCGTCAAGGAACATGAGCTCGGTGCGGAAGAGGCCAACACCTTCAGCGCCGAGTTCGACAGCCTGCGCGGCCTCAGACGGAGTGCCGAGGTTGGCGAGGAGCGGAACGAGGGTTCCGTCAGCGAGAGCTCCATCGGTGATGGGGGCGTCTGCTGCGGCAGCGAGCTCGGCGATGCGGGCTTCTGCTGCGGCGACTTGCTCAGCGGTGGGCTCCGTCGTGATGGTGCCAGCACCGGCATCCACAATTAACAGAGTGTCATCGGCAAGACCAAGAGCTTCCGCAACGCCCATGATGGCCGGAATGGCCTTCGAGCGAGCAAGAATAGCGGTGTGACTCGTGGGGCCACCCTGACGGGTAACAAGAGCGAGCACCTTGTCGAGCTCTAGCAGCGCGGTGTCGGCCGGAGCGAGGTCATCGGCCACCAGCACAAACGGCTCATCGCGCTGGGGAACACCAGGAGCAGCAACGCCACGGAGGCGAGCGACAACACGCTGGCTCACATCGCTGAGGTCGGTTGCGCGCTCGGCCATCATGCCGCCGAGGGAAATAAGCATGTCGCGGAACGTGGCAAAAGCCTCGAACACGGCACGCTCGGCAGTCTTGCCACCGTCAATAATTTCGTTGACGCTATCGAGAATCGAGGGGTCTTCAGCCATGAGCGCCGTGGCGGTAAGCACCTCGTTGGCTTCGGCATCCGCCTTCGCGGCACGTTCGCGCAGGTCAGCTGCCACGAAAGTTAGTGCTGAGGCTGCCGCTTCTTTCTCTGCTGCAGCATCGCCTGAATGGCGAGCATCTTTCGGTTCCGGAAGGGGGTCGGGCATACGCACGACTTTCCCGATAGCTACCGATCGTCCGACTCCAACACCCTGAAGTTCCATGTGATCTGACCTCTCCTCTGAGTTACGCACAGTCAGCCTAGCTATTCTTAACGGATGCAGCTTGCGCAACGACTGAAACCAGCCATTGATTGGGTGCTCCAACTGCGACCGGTACGTGTATTCATGCACTACGCGGACAAGTTAGGACCACTCCTCTCATCGGGACTTTCCTACCAAGCGATCTTCGCCGTCTTCGCCGCAATCTGGGTTGGTTTCGCTGTCGCGGGCTTCATCGTGCAGGGCGATCCCGTCTTGCTCGATGCGGTCTACAACTTCATCTCCACGAACATCCCTGGGCTCATTGGCGACGGGAGCGGCAACGGTGCGATCAGTCGTGAGACCTTGGCCGACACCAGCATCCTGGGCATTACGGGTGTGATTGCCGCCTTCGGTTTGATCTTCACAGCGCTGGGGTGGATCGCCTCTGGCCGCGACGCTGTGCGCTCCATGTTCGGCCTCGAGAGTTCCGAAACGAATTTCTTGATCCTCAAGCTCAAGGACCTCGGGCTCGCTATCGGCTTCGGACTCGCCGTTCTCGTGTCTGCCGCGATGTCGGTCGCGAGCACCGCCGCCCTGAACTGGATTCTCGATCTGATCTCAATCGATGAAGATTCGGATGCTGCGCGCATTGCTACCCGCGGTGTCGCGCTCGTCATCGTGCTGATTCTCGATGCGGCCACCCTGGGAGTGTTCTACCGTGTGGTCTCGGGCATCAAGATTCCCTTCCGGATCCTCGCGCAAGGAACGATTATTGCCGCCGTCGCGCTCGGGGCCCTGAAATTTGGTGGCGCGTTTTTGCTTGAGGGCGCAACTCGCAACCCGCTGCTCGCCTCCTTCGCGGTGATCATTGGTCTGCTGATTTGGTTCAACCTGATCTGCCAGATCATTCTCATCGGTTCGGCGTGGATTGCGGTCTCTGCCGACGATGCGGACCTCGATATCAGCGGTGACAAGCGTGACGAAGATGCGCCTCGTGCGGTGGCTGCGACGAAAGCCACCGAAGAGGCGAAAGCGAAAAAGGCTGTCAAGACGGAGCGCACAACCAAACGCAAGCGCGCCGACAAAGGAGCCGACACTGGAGTCGATAGCGGCAACGACTCTCCCGAAGAGCAGAGCGAACTCGACAAAGCCAACGAAGTCAAGTTCAAGCGCACCTTCAAACGGATGATGAAGCGCAACAGCAAGAGGTAGCTGACGGTCACCACAGGGTCAGTGGCGCTCGGTAGTCTTGAGGCATGGCAACACGTCTTCGCATCGCATCCGTCAACGTCAATGGTGTTCGCGCCGCTTACCGCAAGGGCATGGGCGACTGGCTGGATGCCCGAGACATCGACATTCTCGCGTTGCAAGAGGTTCGCGCCGCTGATGCCGACATCGAAGGTCTGCTCGGCGATGGCTGGAACATTCTGCACGATGCCGCGACCGCGAAGGGCCGCGCGGGCGTCGCGCTGGCCTCACGCAAGGGGTCGGCGGCATCCGCCCCTCTTGCTCACCGCGTAGCGCTCGGCGCCGATGACTTCGACAGCGCCGGTCGCTGGCTCGAAGCCGACTTCGATGTCAACGGCACGACCGTCACCGTCGTCAGCACTTACGTTCACTCGGGCGTCGTTGATACCCCCAAGCAGGTCGAGAAGTACAAGTTCCTCGAGGCCATGCTCGTGCGCCTGCCCGAACTTGCCGCCCACAGCGACCACGCCCTGATCGTGGGCGACCTCAACGTTGGTCACCGCGAACTCGACATCAAGAACTGGCGCGGCAACCGCAAGAAGGCCGGGTTCTTGCTGGAAGAACGCGCCTACTTCGACCGCATCTTCGGCGCTGCTGGCGAGACCATCGAATGCGTCGACGGCACGACAGGCCCCGGCCTCGGCTGGGTGGATGTCGGCCGTCAGTTCGCTGGTGAAGTCGACGGCCCCTACACCTGGTGGTCGCAGCGCGGCCAAGCTTTCGACACCGACACTGGTTGGCGTATCGACTACCACGTCGCCACCCCCGCGCTTGCAGCCACCGTTGCGGATTACCGCATCGACAAGGCCGGCGCCTGGGATGAGCGCTGGAGCGACCACGCTCCCGTCGTTGTTGACTATTCGATCTGAAAGAATTAGCCCATGAGCACCACACCTCGCCTGTTCTCAGGTATGCAGCCGTCTGCCGATTCGCTCCACGTGGGCAACTACGTTGGCGCGCTCATGCAGTGGCGCGAAATGCAGCAGAACTACGACGCGGTCTTCTGCGTTGTTGACATGCACGCCATCACGGTTCCGCAAGATCCGGCGCTGCTGCGCGCTCAGACTCGGCGCACCGCCGCGCAGTACATTGCGGGCGGCATCGACCCGGAGAACTCTGTGCTGTTCGTTCAGTCGCAGGTTCCGGCGCACGCTGAGCTCGCGTGGGTGCTGAACACCATCACCGGCTTCGGTGAGGCTTCGCGCATGACGCAGTACAAAGACAAGTCAGCCAAGCAGGGGTCGGATGCCGCCTCGGTTGGTCTCTTCACCTACCCCATCCTGATGGCCGCCGACATTCTGCTCTACGACACCGCCATTGTGCCGGTGGGCGAAGATCAGCGTCAGCACATCGAGCTCACGCGCGACCTCGCGGCACGCTTTAACTCTCGCTTCGGCGACACCTTCGTGATGCCGGAGCCGCAGATTCAGAAGGCCACGGCCAAGATTTACGACCTGCAGAACCCCGAGTCGAAGATGAGCAAGTCAGCGACGACGGATGCCGGCGTGCTGTGGTTGCTCGACGAGCCGAACAAGACGGCAAAGAAGATCAAGTCGGCCATGACCGATGACGAGCGCGAGATTCGCTTCGACCGTGAAGCGAAGCCGGGCGTCTCGAACCTGTTGACGCTGCACTCCACGTTTAGTGGAACATCCGTCGCCGACCTCGAAGAGCACTTCGCGGGCAAGGGTTATGGCGATCTCAAGAAAGAGGTTGCCGAGGTGGTGACAGCTGAATTCGCCCCCGTGCGCGAGCGCACTCTTGAGCTGCTGAATGACCCTGCCGAACTCGACCGCATGCTCAGCAAAAACGCTGAACGTGCCAACGAAATGGCCCAAAAGACGCTTGACCGCGTCTACGACCGAATCGGCTTCCTGCCGCGGGTGCGCTAATGCAAACTTTTACTCTCACGAGCGAACGCCTCACTCTCGACGCCCTCACCGGCGACGATGTCGAACTCATGACCGCCTACTGCCAAGACCCGATCTTTGAGCACACGCTCACGATCCCGTGGCCGTACGCAAAGTCGGATGCCGAATTCTTCATCAACAACCTCGTAGCTCAGTGGTGGGAAGACGACGACGAGTACACCTGGGCGATCCGCGAAACCGGCAAGCCCGAGCTGCTCGGCGTCATCAGCTTCCGTCTCTACAACGACACGATCGGCTATTGGATGGGTGCGCCCCACCGCGGCCATGGCTACATGAAAGAAGCTGTCGCTGAGGTTTGCCGCTGGGTGTTCTCCACCGGCCGCCCCGAAGTGCGCTGGGAAGCCCTCGTGGGCAACAAAGCCTCCGCCGCCATTGCGAAGAGCCTCGGCTTCATCTACACCGGCATCGAGCCCGCCTCGAGCGAATACCGCGGCGGAACGCATCCGCCATCGTGGTGGGCAACAATCACCGCTCCGGATGAGAACCCCACCTATGAGGTCGAATCCGGCCAGCCCTGGCCGGTCTAGCGAGCAACTTATGCAGCCCGTTGTCCTGACGACCGAACGGCTTACTCTCGACGCGCTCATTGACGCGGATGTCGATGTGATGACTTCGTACTGTCAAGACAGCGCGCTCAAAGATGCGGTTCCCATTCCATGGCCGTACGAGCGTGCGCACGCGGACGGGTTCATTAATGAACTAGCACGCCAGTGGTGGGCAGAGGGCTCTGAATTCACGTGGGCGATTCGTCGCAGGGGCGAACCGCTGCTGCTCGGCGTCGTCGGATTTAACGTGAAGAGCGCCGCGATCGGCTACTGGCTAGGGGCTCCGCACCGCGGCAACGGCTTCATGCCCGAGGCTGTGGCTGCGGCCGTGAACTGGCTTCACTCAGCGGAGCACACCGACCTCCGCTGGGAAGCGATCGTGGGCAACGTCGCTTCGGCGCGCGTTGCTGAGAAAGTCGGCTTCGAGTACACCGGCACCGCACCTTCGCTGGGTCAATTTCGTGACGAAACGCACCCGCTGTGCTGGCACGCTCACCGCACTGCCGACAACGGTGAGCTAGCCGAACCGCCAGGCGCCGCCCTGCCGTGGCCTCACTCCTTCGAAACGGACGTGCATTGACCATCACCGTCGCCCTCTTTGACCTTGACGACACCCTGTTCGCCCACCGGGCATCCGTGGATCTCGGCATTCGTAACCACCGTCGCTCACTCGGCGCTGCGTTCGCTGCGGGGCCGACCAGCGACGGCAGCATCGTGTGGCCTGACGACGCGGCTGAGAGTGTGCGCTGGACCGAGCTCGAAGAGCACCACTACCACCGCTACCTCGGCGGCGAGCTGACCTTCGAGGGCCAACGGCAAGCCCGCGCCCGCGGCTTCGTCGAGCCCTACGGCGTGACCCTCTCCGATGCCGAAGCGAGCCTCTGGTTCGACACTTACTTCGAGGCGTACCGCGACGCGTGGCACCTGCACGACGACGCCCTCGCCTGCCTCGACTCGCTGGAGGCCCGCTCCCCCGCCGCCCGCCTCGGCATCATCACCAACGGCGAACTCGACTTTCAAACCCGCAAGGTTGAGACAGTCGGCCTCACCCACCGGGTTGAGCACCTCGTCGCCAGCGGCGAATTCGGGCACACCAAACCCAACCCGCGCATCTTTCACCACACCTGCGAACTCTTCGGCATTGAACCCGCCAACGCGGTCTACATCGGCGACCGGCTAGCGACGGATGCGCTGGGAGCCGCGAATGCCGGACTCACCGGGGTGTGGCTTGATCGCGAGCGCAACGCAACCACCGAACAACTCGACGAAGCTCGGGCGGCCGGCGTCAGCGTCATCCACTCGCTTGATGAATTGGCGGCGCTGCTCGACTAGAGCATCTTCATAGCTCCGTAACAAACTGAGAGGTTGGGGCGGGAATAGTTTGCGGCGAAACGCGTTGAGTAGACTAAGCAAAGCAAAACGTGCTCCGGGGCTCGGTGAGAATCCGAACCGGCGGTTATAGTCCGCGACCCGCGCCGAAGTGAGAACTTCGAAACGGTTGACCTGGTGAAACTCCGGGACCGACGGTAATGAAGTCGCAAGACTTCTCAGTCCGGATAAGAGGAAGCACGAGCTGAACCATCTAGCGTGCCCATATTCTGGGCGAACTCGATAGTTCAGTGGGTTTTTGGAACCCATTTTCCCGGAGCGCGTCCCATGAGACGAGAGCCCGGATGACCACACCAGAACAGCAGGCACAGCTGGAGAAGCTGATGCGACATGCGCTGTCGTTGGCGAGCCACGGGCCGATCACGGGCGGCAATCCCCAAGTCGGTTGCGTGCTCGTGGATGCTGCTGGCACGATTATCGCCGAGGGCTGGCACCACGGCGCGGGAACCCCGCACGCCGAAGTGGATGCTCTCGCCAAGCTTGGCGCTAGCAAACCCGGTGCCGGCGAAGTTGATACCAGCGAACTTACTGGCAGCGCGACAGGCACGGGCGCGGATGGGATTGCCGCGGGCCTCACCGCCGTCGTGACTCTCGAGCCCTGCAACCACCACGGCCGCACCGGCCCCTGCGCTCAAGCCCTGCTCGATGCTGGCGTGAGCCGCGTTGTTTATGCAGTGCCAGATCCCGGCCCAAACTCCGGCGGTGGCGCCGAACGACTCCGCAACGGTGGCGTCGAAGTGATCGCCGGCATCGCTCAGGCCGACGCTGAAGAGTTTTTGCACTCGTGGCTGACCGCTGCTCGACTGCAGCGTCCCCACGTCACGGTGAAGTGGGCATCCACCCTCGACGGGCGTGCTGCGGCAGCCGACGGCACGAGCCAGTGGATCACCGGCACCGCCGCCCGCCAGCACGTGCACGAGCAACGAGCGCGCGCCGATGCCATCGTTGTGGGCACGGGCACAGTGCTCGCCGATGACCCGAGCCTGACCGCGCGGGGCAACGCCGGCGAACTGCTCGAGTGGCAACCGCAGCCGGTGGTGCTCGGTCGGCGCGAGATTCCGGCGGATGCGCAACTGCGCCAGCACCCCGAGAAACTGCGTCAGATCGACGGCAGCGACCTCGACGCCGCACTGAGTGAACTGTTCGAGGCGGGCATCCGTCGCGTCTTCGTTGAAGGTGGCCCGACCATCGCGAGCGCGTTCATCGCCGCCGGGCTGGCGGATGAACTACTCATCTACTTGGCCCCGAAACTGTTGGGCGGACCGAAGGTCGCGCTCGGCGATCTCGGGGTATCGACCATGGCTGAGGCGAAAGACCTCAGCATCACTGAACTTCGCCCGCTGGGCAACGACGTGCTGATTGTCGCCCGCCCGGCGATAGAAACGAGAGCGTAACCATGTTTACCGGAATCATTGAAGAGCTCGGCGACGTCGTCGAGTTTGCGGCGACCGACGATGGGGCCCGCCTCACGGTGCGCGCTCCGCAGGCGGTGTCGGATGCCGGCCACGGTGACTCGATCAGCGTCAGCGGTGTGTGTCTCACTGTCGTCGATCAGGGCCCCGACTGGTTCACGGCCGACGTCATGGGCGTCACCCTCGACATGAGCACGCTCGGCTCGCTCGCTGCCGGCGCCCGCGTGAACATCGAGCGCGCCATGCAGGTCGGCGATCGCCTCGGCGGCCACATCGTGCAGGGTCACATCGACGGCACGAGCACAGTTCTGAGCATCACCGATGAGGGTAGCTGGAGCATCCTGCGCTTCAGCCTCACCGAAGAACTCGCCCCGCTCGTAGCCCGCAAGGGTTCGATCGCGGTGCACGGTGTTTCGCTCACGGTGAGTGCTGTGGGGCGCGACTGGTTCGAGGTCTCGCTGATTCCCGAAACCCTCACCGCAACAACGTTGGGAGCGCTCGCTGTGGGCGACTCCGTCAACATCGAAACCGACATCCTCGCACGCCATGTGGCCCGGATGGCGGAGTTCACCGACGCTGACCAGCGTCACGAAAGGAGCGGGTCATGAGCCTCGCCACCATCCCCCAGGCCATTGAAGCGATCCGCGCTGGCCGCCCCGTGATCGTTGCCGATGATGAGGGTCGTGAAAACGAGGGCGATGTCATCATCTCCGCCGAGCTCGCCAGCCAAGAGTGGATTGCGTGGATGGTGCGCCACTCTTCCGGCTTCATCTGCGCCCCGATGACCAACGAGATCGCCGATGCCCTCGCGCTGCCGCCGATGGTTGCTCACAACGAAGACCCCCGCGGCACGGCGTACACCGTGTCGGTGGATGCCGCGAACCGTCTCAGCACCGGCATCAGCGCCTCCGATCGGGCCCACACTCTGCGGGTGCTCGCCGATCCCCTTTCGCAACCGTCGAGTCTGCACCGCCCGGGCCACATCATGCCGCTGCGCGCGGTCGATGGTGGCGTGCGTGAGCGTGACGGTCACACCGAGGCATCCGTCGATCTGATGAAGCTTGCCGGTCTTCGCCCCGTTGCCGCGATTTCGGAGATCGTGCATGACTCGGGCGAGATGATGCGACTGCCCGAACTGATCGAGTTTGGCGCGCGCGAAGGCGTTCTCGTCATCACGATTCTGGATCTCATGCGCTGGCTCGAAGAGAACCGCTGCGACACCATCCCGGCACCGATTGAGCCGATCCCCGAGATGAGCCGGGTGACGTTCGAGGTCGAAACCACGATCCCGACCGTGCACGGCTCCTTCACCGTTCGCGCCTACCGCGACAACTCGACCGGTGCCGATCATGTTGCTTTTATTGCGCCAGGAACCCTCGAACACACCGGCGACGGCCCCACTCTCGTGCGCGTGCACTCCGAGTGCCTCACGGGGGAAGCGTTCGGTTCGCTCAAGTGCGAGTGCGGTCCCCAGCTGGATGTCTCGCTCGAGACCGTGCAGCGTGAGGGTGGCGCGGTGATTTACCTCCGTGGCCACGAAGGCCGCGGGATCGGGCTCATCAACAAGCTGCGCGCCTACCGCCTGCAAGAAGATGGGCTCGACACTCTGGATGCGAATCTGGCCCTCGGCCTGCCCGCTGATTCCCGCGACTATGGGGCTGCTGTTGGCATCCTCAAAGACCTAGGAATTTCGTCGGTGCGGCTGCTCAGTAACAATCCGGAGAAGCAGCGTCAGCTCGAAGAGCGCGGCGTGACGGTGACCGAACTTGTTCCTCTCGTGGTTGGTGTCGGCGCCGGCAATGAGGGTTACCTCGAAACAAAGCGTGACCGCATGGGTCACCAACTCCCCACCACCGCCGTGCTCGATGAAGCACGACTTACCGCGAAAGGCCTCTGATGAGTGGCGCAGGATCCCCCGAAATCGTTACCGACGCAACCGGCCTCAAGGTCACGATCATCGCCGGGCAGTGGCATGAAGTCATCACCAATGGACTGCTCGCTGGTGCTCACCGTGCCCTCAACGCAGCCAATGCCGAGGTGACCGAGGTGCGGGTTCCCGGCAGCTTCGAGCTGCCCGTCGCGAGCAAGGCAGCCCTCGATGCTGGGGCGGATGCCGTTGTTGCTCTCGGCGTCATCATCCGTGGAGGAACACCCCACTTTGAATACGTGTCGGATGCCGCCACCAGCGGCCTCACGCAGGTCTCGATCCTGACCGGTAAACCGGTGGGCTTCGGCGTGCTCACGCTCGACGACGAACAGCAGGGCCTCGATCGTGCCGGGCTTGAAGGCTCAAAAGAGGACAAGGGTGAAGAGGCTGCCAACGCCGCTATCGCGACCGCGGTGCTGTTGCGTCAGCTGCGCGGGGAATAACCGTCGCACGCTCCCCGCGAACCCATCCGGGAATCAGCGGTATCGCACTCGTCAGTTCGAAACCGCGCGAGCCAGAAGACTCGCCACCGTCTTCGGCTCACTGATAAACGGCGAGTGGCTCGTCGCGATCTCGACGGCATCGCCGCAACGACGCGCCATCTCCCGCTGGAGCTCAGGGTCAAGAGCGCGGTCCCGGGTGCAGACGACGTAGGTCGACCGCGTGGAATGCCAGCCAATGTGGCTGGGGACTCCGCGACCGTGTCCCGGAGCTTGACGGCGCAACAGGGTTGTCGCCCACTCACTGACCTCTTCCGAACATTCTCCGTAGAGGTACTCCCCCGCCTTCGACGGATCGACACGGGTGGAACCGTCACTAGTAGTGATGAGAGCCGTCTTAATCAGCGGCTCCGGGCCACCAAGCGAAGCGCTGCTCTCTCCGCTGTCGGGCACGAAAGCCGCCACGAATACGAGGTGATGCACGCCCCGCAGCCCGGTGATCACCGATCCACCATAGGAATGTCCCATTACAACCGGTGCACTTGCACAGGCATCCACTGCGTCCTGAACGACGGCGGTATCGGCCGCAAGCGACCCCCGGTGCAGCTCCGGTGCAATGACTCGGATGCCATTCTCCCGAAGTTCGCGCGTGACGAGCGACAGGTGCGCTGGCTGGTGCCACAGGCCATGCACCAGAATGACCTCCCGCACTTGTTCCATCCCGCGAGCGTAGAGCGTACGAGCGAGAAAACTCATACAACGAGCACTATTGGGGATGAAACTATTTCAGAAACCCTAGCCGTCGACTCAAGACCCGTCCTAGGCTGGCGGCATGCGAAACTCACAGAGAATGACGCACACTGCTCGATCCCTCGCCGCGCTAGTGATTTTTGGCCTCGCGATTGCGGTCTCCGGATGCACGCCCGGAAGCCCCTCGGATGCGGATTCCACCGCAACGCCGACGTTCATCCCGGCTGAGGCTAGCGCGTCAGCTTCGGCGGATGGCACGAGCGAGCCGATCGAAAGTACGGCGCCCGGCAGCGAAGTCGCCTTTCAGATGCACGACAAGTACACGAAGTACGAAGACGGCCCCGGCGTAGTCATCATCGTTGGCCAAGCGGTAACGGGAGTGTTTCGCCCGGGTGATGGACTAGAGCTACTGGGCGGCGGCCCCGACACCGGCACCGTGATTCTCGAAATAAGGCAGGGCGCGCCTAGCGTGGCCGTCGACTCCCTTCCTGCAGGCGAATTCGGCGAATTCCTCGTTACCGGCTCCCTCGACGACTACGACTTCATCGAGGAGTTCGTGAGGCCGACGGAGTAGTTCGGGCGGCGGCCCCTCGGCGTCTCCCCCGCCCCTCACGCTTGCTACCCACTGAATTTGATGAAAGCTTTAGTACTCGAGAGCGAGGCAGACCGGGCGCACCTCCCGGATGCCTAGTTCTGCGGCATCCAACTAAGGGGATTTTTTGAAGAAGAGTGAGGCGTGGGGAATTTGTGGAATCGTAGCCGGCGCGGTGTTCGTATTGGTCGCCGGCGTCCTCACGATTCAAGCGTCGGGACTTGCGGCTGGCGCGCAGTATGACCTCAACAATTCTCTTGCTTCGATCATTACTCCACGCGTTCCGTACCTCATGATGGGTGCCCTCGCGGTGCTGAGTGCCGCGGTTGTCTTTACCCTTACCGTGGCCATGCGAAACCGTTCCGCTGTCTCGCGGATGGCATTCACGAGCGGTTTTAGCGCCGCGACACTGCTCCTCATCATTGCGTCTTTCGCCTTCGCTGCCACCGGCATGACGCCGGAAACCCCAATGATTGGCGTAGCGCCGGGATGGCAAGGCTGGCTGAATCGCGGAGGAAGCAGCTCCGCCGTTCATCTAGTACTTCTTCTGTCAGTTGGCTTGCTATGGCTGCACTCCAAAAGCCCCAAGCCCACACATCGTGACGCAACAGCGTCAATGCCGAGGCCCATTAACATCCCGCTGAGAAGTGCAGCCTGGGGCATCTACGGGATGTTGCTCGGAGTGGTGTTCGTCTTCATCATCGGCATGCTGAGCGCTCAGGTTGTAGCCCGAAAGCTGGGCGCAATTCTCGATCTCAACAACATGGTGACGGCAGTTTCCTCAGCCACCGTGCCATTCCTGCCGATGATTGCGATCGCTGTGCTGAGCACCATTGTGACGTTCTTACTGACCGTGGCGGCGAAAAACAGGCTCAGACGATTCCGGGTGGCATTAGTGGTGGGGTTCAGCTCCGCGACAGTCCTGCTGCTTTCTGCCTCGTTCCTACTTGGTCCGTTGAGGGGACCGAAGGTTGGCGCGTCGATAGGGATCGAACCAGGGTGGGTCGGCTGGTTGGCTGAGGGCAGCATCAATTCCGCTGTGCCCGTGGTCTTGCTTATCGCGGTTGGATCGCTGTGGTGGTATTCGAACTCCGCGAAGACCACTCCCGACCACTAGCCGCTTCACAGGGCTAAGTCTGACCCGCACGTCCTCTGAAAGCGTCGCAACCGGGGACGACCCGGAAGCCAGACGCTAGGATCGACGCATGAAGGATCGCTCGTGACCGAACCAGTACAGCCACCTCCTCGCCGCTTTCCGCGCCGCGTCTACGGCGTCGGCACTGAGCCGGATGCCCGCTTCAGCCTCGCCAACGAGCGCACCTTTCTGGCGTGGATCCGCACCGCTCTCGCGCTGATCGCTGCGGGGGTGGCACTGGAGGCATTCGTGTTGCCGATCGCTCCCGGGTTCCGACTCGGGGCATCCGTGCTGCTCATTCTGTTGGGCGTGCTCGCCCCGATGCAGGCGTGGTTCGGCTGGATGAAGGCCGAGCAGTCGCTGCGTCTCGGGCGCCCGCTGCCCTCCCCTAACCTCGCTGGCCCTATCGGTGGCGGCGTTGTTGTGGCCGGGCTGCTGCTCGCGATCGGTATCCTCCTCCAGTGACGCGCGCCTTCGACCGCCCTTTCGATGCCGGCCTGCAAGCGGAACGCACCGCCCTCGCCTGGCAGCGCACCGTGCTGTCGTTTGCCATCGCCGCGCTCGTCTCCGCACGCCTCCTGCTCAACACTGTCAGCATCGGCAGCTATGCGGTTGCCGCGATCGGCCTCATCCTGACCGCGGTGCTGTTCTATGTGGGGCACCGCCGATACCGCACCGTGCACACAAAACTCGTTCAGGCATCCACCGATCGCATCCGTCTCACGAGTGCTGCCCCGCTGTTCTTGTGGGCGCTGGCCGTGTTTGTGCTCGCCGTTGTGGGTGCGGTGTTTGCCGCGCTCGGCATCGTCGCGACGCTCCAGTCGTAGCTGGCTCGGCATTCAACAGGAACAACTACGCCACTCATCGGCGCCTGCGCTCACCACCCAACGGCGCAGCAGCATCCGCACAGATACACCGGATGTTGTACGCAACATCCAGCGGAAAGGCATAGTGTTTTAGAGGCTGATTGCTGATGCCGATGTCGCTGAACATTCGCGGCACCTTCGCCCTCCAGTTTTGGGACAACGAGAAACTTCATGAGCTCGACTTCACACACCGCTGCACCGCGTCGCGGACGTTCTGGATCACGCGACAACCCCGACGACGGCCCCCGCGCCAAGTTCAGCGAGCTGCTCCCCTACCTCTTTGAGCACCGCAAGGTCATGATCTTCGTGATCATCCTCAGCGTGCTCGGCGCGGGCGCTTCGCTCGCCCAGCCGCTGCTCGTCAGCCAGGTCATCACGATCGTTGAGGCTCGCGAATCGCTCGGCACTCTCGTGTGGCTGCTCATCGGCCTGGTCGTCATCTCGGGCCTCATCAGCGGCTACCAGCACTACCTTCTGCAGCGCACCGGCGAAGGTGTCGTGCTCTCGAGCCGTCGTCGACTGGTGAGCCGGATGCTCAACCTCCCCATCTCGGAGTTCGACCGTCGCCGCACCGGTGACCTCGTCTCCCGTGTCGGCAGCGACACGACCCTGCTGCGCGCGGTACTCACCCAGGGCCTCGTCGAAGCCATCGGTGGGTCGATCACCTTCATCGGTGCGCTTATCGCGATGCTCATCATCGACCCCGTGCTGCTCGGTCTCACGGTGCTCGTGATCGCGATCGCGATCGTCACCGTCACGACGCTCTCGAAGCGCATCCGCGTGGCCAGTCAGCGCGCTCAGCGCAAGGTCGGCGACCTGGCCGCCGCCGTAGAACGTGCGATTTCCGCTGTGCGCACGCTGCGAGCATCCAACGCCACCGAGCGTGAAATCGAGGCCGTGAACGAAGACGCTCTCGGTGCCTGGAAGATGGGCATCAGCGTTGCCAAGATCTCGGCCCTCGTGGTGCCGATCGCCGGAATCGCCCTTCAGGTGTCGTTCCTCGTCGTACTCGGCGTCGGTGGCTACCGCGTGGCCAGTGGCGCCATCGAGATCGCCGACCTCGTCGCGTTCATCCTGTTCCTCTTCCTCATGATCATGCCGCTCGGCCAAGCCTTCGGTGCCGTCACCGCCGTCAACCAGGCGCTCGGTGCCCTCGGTCGCATCCAAGAGATCATCAAACTGCCCAGCGAGCTCGAATCTGACGCTGACGTGGTTGCTGTCGCCAGCATCGAATCGGATGCCGCCATCACTTTCGACAACGTCGAATTCTCCTACCCCCGCGACTCGGTGCTCGTTCAAGCCGAAACGGAACTGGCCGCGCTCAAGCACGCCGGCACCGAAGCTGCCGCCGACGAGATCGACCTCACGGTTCTGCGCGGAGTCAGCTTCGCTGTGAAGCGCGGCGAACGCACCGCTATCGTGGGCCCCTCGGGCGCCGGCAAGAGCACCATCCTCGCCCTCGTCGAGCGCTTCTATGATCCAACCGGTGGAGTTGTGCGTCTGGGCGGCGACGACCTCCGCGCCCTCAACCGCGAAGAGCTGCGCGCCCAGATCGGCTACGTCGAGCAAGATGCTCCCGTGCTCGCCGGCACCATCCGCCAAAACCTTCTCATCGGTGCGCCCAACGCGACCGACGACGAATGCGTCAACGTCATCGCTGCGGTGAACCTCACCGGCGTGCTCGACCGAAACCCTGCTCGTCTGGATGCCGCTGTCGGCGAAGACGGAGTGATGCTTTCCGGTGGTGAGCGTCAGCGTCTCGCAATCGCCCGCACGCTGCTCGCCGCTCCCCCGATTCTGCTGCTCGACGAATCGACCTCCAGCCTCGACGGCCTCAACGAGCAAATGCTCCGCGAAGCCATCGACGCTGTGGCCGAGAACCGCACCCTCCTCGTGATCGCACACCGACTCTCAACGGTCGTCGACTCCGACCAGATCGTGGTGCTCGACAAGGGCAAGGTCGTGGGCGTCGGAACCCACTCCGAGCTCGTGAAGTCGACCCCGCTCTACAAGGACCTCGCTAAGCACCAGCTGCTCGTTTAGCGGTTCGCGGGTGCGCCGCTTCGGCGGTGCGCCCGCCCGCTAGCGCGCGGCCCGCTCAGCTGTGGAGGCACGCGGCTGCTGCTGCTCCGCGCTGCTGTTGCGGCGCTACTGCAGCGGCTACTCGACCGCGAGCGCGAACATCGCGACCGCAGCGGTCGCCGCAACGTTGAGCGAGTCGATGCCGTGACGCATCGGAATCTGCACGATCGAATCGGCGGCATCGATGGCCTCGCGGGTGAGACCGTGGCCCTCGGTGCCCAGCACGAGCGCAACCTTCTCGGGAGCATCCGCCGCGTAATCGCGCAGCGACACCGCACCGTCCTCGAGGGCGAGCGCCGCGATCTGAAAGCCGGATGCCGTGAGCAGCGCGCGAGTGTCTGTCCAGTTGCCGATGCGAGTCCACGGCACCTGCAGCACGGTTCCCATCGAGACACGGATCGCGCGGCGGTAGAACGGGTCGGAGCACTGCTCGGTGACGAGCACGGCGTCTGCCCCAATACCGGCGACTGAGCGGAAGATCGCGCCTACGTTGGTGGGATCAACGACGTTTTCGAGAATCACGATGCGGCGGGCATCCGCCAACAGGGCCTCGGGAGTCGGCAACGGCGGCCGGTGCATCGACGCAATAACACCACGGTGCAATACGTAACCGGTGAGCTCCGCGAGCAGCGACCCGTCGCCCGTGAAAATGGGAACCTCGTCGCCGACGAGGTCAACAATCTCGTCCACCGAAGTGCCGAGCGCGAGCACCGAGCGCACGCGATGACCGGAGCGCAGCGCACGCTGCAATACGAGGGTCGATTCGGCGAGGTAGAGACCGTGTTCGGTGCCCTGCGCTTTACGCAGCGCCACATCGGTCTGGTGCGAATAGTCAGCTAGCCGCGGATCGCTGAGCTCGGTGACGGGTATGACGGGCACGCTAGAGTGCCCGACTCACGCGGATGAGAATCACGGTGCGTCCATCGGCACGCTGCCCACTCGCGGCCTCAAAGTCGGGCCCGGTGACCGACTCGACACCTTGATAGAGCAGGAGGTTGTCGAGCCCAAGCGCATCCGCTTCCGCAGCCCACGACAGCGTCGGTGCGACCCGGTAATTACCGGACCGCACCGGGTCGGCAGCACCCTCCGGCAAGACGACAGTGGCGTAGAGCAACCCGTAAGAGCCTTCAACGGTGGCGTATTGCACGCTCTCGACTTCGGCTTCTGCGGGAAGGTCGATCTGAGAGAACTCGGCGATCTGGTCAAGCGACACATCGCTGCAGGTGCCATCAGAGGCATCGCACAGCGTTGCGGTCGTGGGCCAGATGGCAGTAAACAGTGCGGCACCACCAGCCACGGCGATCCCGATAACAAGCCCCAGCCCCACGAGCAGGGCAAGCAATCGCCAGCCCAAACCTTTGCTGGGCGGGAGAACTTCAGACTCGGCCACGAAGCCGGGAAGGTGAAGCTCCTCAGGAGAATCCGTCATTCGCGCATCACGCTTCGTGAGAGACGAGCGTGATGCCCGTCTCTGCCATCGTGGCCAGAGCAGCTGTGCTCGACTCGGGGGCGACACCAGCGACCAGCCCGGTCAGCACCGACACTTCGCGGCCGCTGCCGGCGGCATCCAGTGCAGAAGCAAGAACGCAGTAGTCGGTTGCGAGCCCGGCGACGTCAATAGTGTCTACGCCAAGGCGCTGCAGCAACGCCGGCAGCGTTTCATCATCGTCCGTCGTGCCCTCAAAGATCGAGTACGCCGGAACTCCCTGCCCTTTGCGCACGTGCACGTTCACGAGCGAGGTATCGAGGGCGGAGTGGTACTCCGCACCGGGCGTGCCTGCCACGCAGTGAACCGGCCACGTGTCGACGAAGTTGGGTTCGGCATCCGTCGCAAAATGGCCACCGTTGCTGTTGT
Source organism: Salinibacterium sp. SWN248 (assembly GCF_015864575.1). Classification (GTDB taxonomy): domain Bacteria; phylum Actinomycetota; class Actinomycetes; order Actinomycetales; family Microbacteriaceae; genus Rhodoglobus. Next base: position 455,899 of record NZ_JADYWW010000002.1, read on the forward strand.
CAGCATCGTGCCAATCGCGAGAGGCGATCACGACGTCGTAGCGATCAGGATTGGCCCGCAGATAGTCGGTGATTCCGGCCGCCACAGCGGCACCGCCGTCGACGCCTAATGCGCCACCCTCGGTGAAATCGTTCTGGACATCAATGATGAAGAGTGCAGCAACCACGCTGCCAGTCTAAGTCGCGCAGGCCGCAACTGGCCGCGCAGAGCGCCCTAGTAGTTGGAGAGATTGCTTCCGCAGGCATAGACGCCGGCAACGAGGTTGTCTAGCGCGGTGCGTGCGTCGGTGGAGATCCCCTCGCCGATCGCGTAGAACGCGAAAGCCAGCTGAGTGCCGTCCTCGGCAAATAGCACGCCACCGAGGGAGTGCTCTTGGTTCGTCCATCCCGACTTAGCAGCCACGTGACCGGATGCCGCAGCGGCATCACCCTCAAAACGGTTGTAGAGGTCACCGCTTTCGCCTCCGACCGGAAGCATCGATAGCGCTGTCGCGATTGCGCCACTGCCCGATGCCCCTGCCGCCATGAACTGCGCGACAAACAACGGCGGGACTTGGTTCTTGGGGCTCAACCCGGAGCCATCAGTGATGGTGATGCTTCCGGCATCATCGAGGCCGGCATCCGACAGCACGCTTTGGATGGCCTGGTTCAGAGTGCTTGCAGCGCCGCTGAGACCCTGCTGCTTAGAGACGAGGCGGGCAAGCGACTCAGCCAAGGAGTCATCGCCACTGATCAGCATCTGCTCGACGAGCACACTGATGGGCTGCGACTTTACTTCAGCCAGCACGGTGGAACCGACCGCGGCGCCGTTCGAGAACGTGACGGCGGGCAAACCAGCGGCCTGAGCGAATGCTTGGCCAGCAGACTGCACGGGATCGGTGCCGCGCGGGCTGATCGCAATAGTGGGGTCAGCGCGATCCCCATTCACCATGAGCGCGGTGACATACGAGTGGTACCCGCCGGTGCGTTCACGCTCGGGCCAATTGGAATCCCAGGCATCACTCGTGTTCCACAGCGTGGAGTCCAGCACGATCTCGGTGATCGGAATACCGGGATGAAGCTCTTCGTACCGTGTCATTGCCTGCGAGGCGAGATCTGAAATCTGGGGAGCGTCACGATAGTACGACGCATTGGTCGTCGCGAGGGTCGGGTCACCACCACCCACCAGCACGATCACGCCAGCTGATGAACCGTCGATAACTTTGGTACTGATACGGGTGTCAGCGCCAAGAGCCTGAAGCGCTGCAGCCGCCGTCATCGCCGTCACGATGTGCGCGGGGCTGGCCGCTTTGTCGGCAGAACGGCCCCACAGCACGTCGCCCGTAGCGGCATCCGTCACTACGCCGACAAGCGAGGGGAAGGTCGCGACCGTAGCAAGTGGTTCAACAGAACACGTGCGCACCGCGATCGCTCCGGGGGTAACATCCGGTTGGCTCCGCTGCTCTGCAGTGACTTCGTCTGGGGTGACATCAACTGCCGAGTTAGCGGAGCCAACCGAAATTCCGGCGAATACTGCTACTACTGCGAGTAGTACGAATACAACCGCCGCAACCGTCACCGTGGATGCGGTGGGGTGTTGAGTTATAAACGCGCGTATTCCTCCCGGCGCTTTTGGCTCACTACTGGCTGAATCAGTCACCCGGTTATAGTACCCGGATGTTCCAACCCAGCGCTTCGAGTGGGCCTAGCAGTACGTCCATCGTGCTGCAGCGCGGGTAAAGCTATAGGGCTCATCGATTCCGCCATGGGTCATTGCGAAGGCGATGCACGCACCACCGGTGCTGACACCGGGGCGGTAAAGAGATGCGCGGTGTGAATACGATTCCCACCATTTGGATGCGACGGTGGCGCCGCTGTTTCCCGAACCGCCAGCAAGGTTTCCGTCGCAACCACGAGCAGCAACGCCGTCGGAGCGAGTGGTGCCGTTGTGGCCCCAACCGTCGAGCGGATTCGAGCTTGGCGATTCTGCCATCCAGAAGAGGCGCTCTTCCATGCAGGAGTCGTAGCGGAAGTTCGACAGCGCGATGGGCTGCAAGCAGTTAGCAACGCGGATCGAGTTGTAGGCGTAGGCAAAGGATGCCAGGTCGCCCGAAGTCGTGCCGGCGACACCCTGTGATGAGCTACGGCTTGGTGCACCAGAGACGCCGCCACCAACATTGCCCGGGCAGGACTGGCCTGCGGAAGCGTACGCTGCACGGATCTGATCAACGGACGCGGTGCCGGTCGATGCGACAACAATCGGCTTCGGCTTCGGCACAGCCTTCTGAGCGAGGTGTTCGGAGTCAGTGGTCAGCGACTTGGCTTCAGCCTTGATTGCTGCAGCCAGTGACTCTTCGGTGACGCGTTCGATGCTGGCAATCGCGACGACATCGACCGACTCTTCGAGCGGCGCTGTGGCGGTAGATGCAAACAGCGGCGACCGTGCGGCGGCGCTAGCGGTTGCACTGTCAGTAAGACCAGGTCCGCCTCCCCCGACGAACGGTACTACTCCGACAATCACTACTGTGACAAAAGCCGTTAAAAACGGAATTCTCCCCATAAAAATCGTCCCCCAGACGAATGAATAGGAGGCAGACCCCTCTGCTTCCTGCTGCCAAAACTAGGCGCGAAAGCAGCGTTCCACAAGGGAAAAACCCCGGAAACATAAGGAAATACCCGTTAATGGGGGGTCTGGGTGACGGGTCTATCCTCTGTTTGGGGGACACCCTCGTGGCCCGAAACTGCCGCTATTGGCGCTGGGGACAATGGGGGCCTTATTTGTGTTTGCGTGCAGCTTCTGCGCGTCGCAGATCACGTTCGGCATCGGCCGCTGCCGCCTCGTCTGGCGTCGGCGCAGTTCCGCCGAGGTGCCGCGGCTGCCACCACTGACCTGTGCCGTCGAGGGGGTAGGCCTTCTGTGCCGTTTCGAGCAGCCCCTCCATTGTCCTCTTGAGCCGCGCAGTTGCCGTTGTTGCATCATCCGTCGGCGCAACCATCATCGGGTCCCCGACGACCATCACGATCGGGATGCCCACGCGTTCGCGCAACGTGATCGTGCGGTTCTTCGTCATGAGGCGCTGCCCACCCCACAGTGCGATGGGGATCACAGGAACCCCTGCTTCTGCCGCCAAACGAACCGCACCGGTTTTGAAATCGCGGATGGTGAAGGATGCACTCACTCCGGCTTCGGGAAACACCCCAATGAGTTCCCCGGTGCGCAGCGCTGTAACCGCGGAGGCGTAGGCGTTAGCGCCAGCCTTCATATCGACGGGGATGTGCTTCATGTTCCGCATGAACGAACCGACCACACGTTTTTCGAACACGCTCTTCTTCGCCATGAATCGAATGCGACGGTGATTGTGCAGCCATAACGCCCACTCGACGAGCGCGAATTCGAGGTAACCGAAGTGGGTCATCGCGAATACGGCCCCACCCTCGGCGGGCAAATTCTGCGATCCGATTACGGTGCGCCGCACGCGAAGCGCGCCGAACATGGCGCGGCCAGCGCCGATGGCTGCGGTGTAGATGGGTTCGTTGCGGTACTTCATACCTCCAGCTTAAGACTCCGGTATGAGAGTTTGCCGCCACCACAACGCACAACGAGGGCCAGATTTCTCTGACCCTCGTGAGTGAACGGAGCCGCCTGTCAGAATCGAACTGACGACCTTCTCATTACGAGTGAGATGCTCTACCAACTGAGCTAAGGCGGCCGGCCACATTTTCATGAGGCACAGCAAGATAGCTTAGCCGAAGTTTTCGGGCCCGAAAGCCCACAACACCAACTGGCCGTTATGCGCCACAATCTGGATCGTCATTCGGCACAACGCCATTGATGAAATAGGCGTCGACAGCCCCGTCGATGCAGCCGATACCACCGTTGTAGGCAGTGTGTCCTTCACCGTTGTAGGTGATGAGTTGGGCGCTCTGCAGCTGCTCACTGAGTGCGACTCCCCACTCGTAGGGCGTCGCCGGGTCGCCCGTGGTGGAGATGATCAGTACGGGCGGTGCCCCTTCACCGGTCAGCTCGGTGATCTCGGGCCCGATGTATTTGTACGGCCAGTTCAGGCAGGTCAGATCGCCCGTTGGTGGAAACTCCCGGTACGTCGTTGGCGAGGCCTCGCGCATGAGTTCCTGCTGCTTCACGAGCACCGCCGGGTCGGTCTCCACGGGGTAATCAACGCAGTAGATCGCGATAAACGCCTCGAGTGAGTTGTCGGTGTAGCTGCCGTCAATGTCGCGGCTGTAATAGAAGTCGGCAAGGAAGAAAGCGGTATCCGTCTCACCCCGCGCTGCCTCCGAGAAAAGATCGTTAAGGAACGGCCAGGAATCCTGAGAGTAAAGAGCCGTACTCATGGCAATATCGAGCACTCCGGCATCCATCATGCGTCCATCAGGGGCAGCAATCGGATTCGCGTCATAGCGGTCGTAGAGTTCGCGGATCGTCGCTAAGGCAGCATCCACTCCGCCGGTGAACGCGCAGTCATCGAATGACGTCGGGCAGGCCGCCAAATAGTTTTCGAGCGCGCGCTGGAAACCGGTCGTCTGAACGCGGCCAACCTCGAACACCGAAATCGACGAGTCGGTGGCGCCGTCAAGCACAATGCGCCCGACATTCTGGGGGAAATTCTCGATGTAATACGAACCAATATCGCTGCCATACGAGTACCCCAAGTACTGCAGCTTCTCGTCGCCCACAATCGCGCGCAACATATCGAGGTCGTGCACTGTGCTCTGAGTGTCAATGAACTGGAGGATCTCGCCCGTATTCTCGAGGCACGCTTGGCCGAAATCGATGGCCGCTTGCTCGCTCTCGGCAAGCCACTCATCACTGCCAACCGCTGAATCCGGAATACCGAAAATGAAGTCATCGAGACCCGCGTCGTCGAGGCACGTCACGGGAGTCGAACGGCCAACCCCGCGCGGGTCCCAGCCGATCACATCGTAGTTCTCGCGCAGGTTCGCACTCACCGCAAAATCGACATCGTCGTGGATGAGATCAAAACCTGATGCGCCCGGCCCACCCGGGTTCACGAACAGCGAGCCCATGCTTTGCCCGGTCGCTTGATGCCGGGCCATGGCGATCTCGATATCCGTTTCCGGAGACGGGTTTGCCCAATCCATCGGAGCAATCGCCGTCGCGCACTGAGCGCCGTTATCGCAATCAACCCACGTGAGAACCTGCTCGTAGTAGGGAGCGAGTTCCTCCGACACAGCCTCCCCCGTCGGCTCCGATGTCTGTGCGAAAAGCTCCGAGAAAAGGTTCGCGCACCCGCTCAGAACGAGAGTGAGGGCGAGAGCCGGCACCACAAGGGCAAACCTGCGAGCGCGAGAGGCTGGGGCTGCGGCGATGAAGTTCACCGCATGAGCCTAGCGGTTAGCAGTTCGGATCGGCGCTCGGAACTTCACCCCTGAGGAGAAAGTCTTCTACCGCCACGTTGACGCACTCATTCGACTTGTTGTACGCCGTGTGACCTTCACCGTTGTAGGTGATTAGGTGGCCCGAATCGAGGTTGTCGGCAACGGTTTGCGCCCAGATGTACGGCGTCGCCGGGTCATTCGTCGTGCCGATCACCAGCATGTCGGCCGCGCCAGGGGCAGCAATGGCCACGCGATCCCGTTTAGCCTCGACGGGCCAGTTCGCGCAACCGGGGTCACCGTACGACATCTGCGGGCCAAAGACCGGAGCCGCGACGGCAAGCTCAGCCGCCCGCGCACGCATGCTGTCGTTATCGGCCGGCTCACGGGCATCCAAACAGTTGATCGCTATGAACGCTTCTGTTTGATTTTCGGCATATGTGCCGTCAGCGCTGCGGCCGTTGTAGTTGTCGGCCAAATCGAAGGCGATGCTGGCGTCGCCCCTCATTACCGAGTCGAAAAGTTGGCGAAGATACGCCCAGTTATCTTGACTGTAGAGCGGCAAAATGATCGCCGTGAACATGGTTGCACTGCCCAACTTGCGGCCGTCAGCATTCGTGAGCGGGCTCGCATCGAGGCGGTCGAGCAGCGTGCGAATTGTTGTGCGCGACTGCTCCACCGAACCGGTGAACGGGCAATCGCTCGCACCAGCGCAGTCAGCCAAGAACGCGTCAAGCGCACCCTCGAAGCCTTCCGCTTGCGCCTTAGTGGCCTCGAATTCGGATGCCTCGGGGTCGACAGCACCGTCAAGCACAAGTCGCCCGGTCTTCTCCGGGAACAACTCGGCATAGACCTGGCCGAGCAACGTTCCGTAGGAGTAGCCCAAATAGTTGAGCGTCTCATCGCCCAGGGCAGCGCGCAGCATGTCGAGGTCGCGAGCAGCACTGGGGGTATCGACGAAGCCCAACAGCTCCCCCGTCTCTTCGCTACAGCGCTGAGCAAACTGAGCGGAAGCATCGGTCGCCGCGGCGATCCATTCGTCGCTGCCCTTCTCGCCCGGGGTGATCCCATAAATGTACTCATCGAGCTCAGCCGGGTCGGAATAACACGACACCGGCGTCGAACGATTCACACCCCGAGGGTCAAAACCGACCACATCGAACTGGGACTGAAGCGCCTCGCTGGTGGCGTAATCCACACTGTCGGCAACGAAATCGAAGCCGGAGCCGCCCGGACCGCCGGGGTTCACCAGCAGCGACCCGATGCGGTCGTTGCCGCGTGCGGTCTGACGCACAAGGGCTAACTCGATCGTGTCTCCCTCGGGGCTTTCCCAATCCACCGGCGCGATGGCGGTAGCGCACTGCAGATCGTCTCCGCAGCCCGCCCACTCAAGCACCTGGTGGTAGAACTTCGTCAGGTTCGGGGCAACAGCCTCTTGCGTCGGCGTCGACGTTGTGCCGGATGCCGGTGGCATGAACCAGGAAACACAGCCGCTCAAGACGAGTGATACAGCCAGCGCGACCGCAGTCACCCCGAAGACCCGGGAGGTGCGACGGGTCATGCGCCGCGCCCCGATACAGCAACCTTCACGAGCATCGCCTCAAGGGCGAGCGCCGGAGCAACGTTGCTTTCGATACGACGGCGCGCTTCAGCAATGCCATCCATGATGGCGAGCGTCGCTGGCGCTGTCGTGCGGTTCGCTACGGCCGTGATGTTGTTGATGATGCTGAGGTTAATGAGTTCTCCCGGGGCACCGATTTGGGTCAACAGAATGTCGCGATAGAGCGACAGCAGGTCAACCATGATGCGGTCAATGCCGTCACGGAGGCTCCGAGTCGCCCGGCGCTTCTGGTCTTCTTCGAGGTTCTTAAGCTGCACCCGCAGCGCCGGCGGGATAGTGCCGCCGGGGGCAACACCGAGCGAGCGAAGCGCTGACTCGCGTTCGTGGGCGTCCTTCTCTTCGGTGAGGGCCGTGGCATCCGCCTTCGACAGCTCCAGCAAGAGGGAGGCGGCGATCACAGCGTCTGAGACAGTGCGGATGTTGAGCACCGTTGTCAGCGCCTGTTCGCGTCGTTCGCGGGCCTCTGAATTGGTTGCGAGACGGTGGGCCATGCCAATGTGGCTTTGGGCTTCCCGCGCCGCGCGAAGGGCGATGTCGGGTGCGACGCCATCGCGGTCTTGCAGCAGCTGGGCGACGTCTTCGATCGCGGGGGTGCGGAGGCGAACGCTGCGCACGCGCGAACGGATGGTGGGGATGAGGTCTGCTTCGCTGGGCGCGCACAGAATCCACACGGTGCGCGGTGGTGGCTCTTCGAGTGCTTTGAGCAGAACGTTGGAGGTGCGCTCGACCATGCGGTCGGCATCCTCAATAATCATGACGCGGTAGTGGCCGACCGACGGCGAGAACTGTGATGACGCGACAAGTTTGCGCACTTCATCAATCGAGATGATGACGCGTTCAGTGCTGAGCACACCGAGGTCAGGATGCGTGCGCGCGACAACCTGCTTGTAGACCGACTCTTCGGTTTCATCACCGCGTGTGCCAAGCAGCGCAGCAGCGAAGGCATAGGCAATATTGGAGCGGCCAGATCCGGGCGGCCCCGTGATCAACCAGGAGTGCGTCATCGACGACTGACCTGCACTGCCCAACGCCGATGACGAGGCGGCGGCCTCAAGAACGGCGATCGCTTCAGCTTGGCCCGTCAGGCCTTCCCACAACGACATGCGCTCAGTCTAGGCGGGTTGCGGGAGGTGGTTCTGAATGCGCTCACGGATCGTCGTGGCGATGTCGTCCACGCTGCGGGCGGCATCCACCACAAGAATGCGGTCGGGCTCTTTCGCGGCACGCTCGAGGAACGCTTCGCGCACCCGGGTGTGAAATTCTTGCTTCTCTGCTTCGAGGCGGTCATAGCGAGTGCGAGCGCTGTCGAGGCGTTTACGGCTATCGGCAGAATCAAGATCGAGCAGCACTGTCACGTCGGGAAGCAAGTTCTGCGTAGCCCACAGCGAGAGGTCACGCACTTCGTCAGAACCGAGAACTCGACCCGCACCCTGGTAGGCCTCAGAGGAGTCGATGTAGCGATCCTGAACGACAATCTCGCCGCGTTCCAGTGCTGGCCGCACGAGCGTCGCGATGTGATGAGCGCGGTCGGCGGCATAGATGAGCGCTTCGGCGCGCGGATCCATGTCGCCGCGGCGGTGCAGCACGATTTCGCGCAGCTCAAGTCCAAGATCAGTGCCACCGGGTTCGCGGGTCACGATAACGGTGTGACCGGCCTCTTCAAGCCACTTCACGAGAAGCTGCGATTGCGTCGTCTTACCGACGCCATCGCCGCCCTCGAGAGTGATAAACAATCCGGGCACGCTACTCCGCTTCAGTAGTGGCGGCCTTGGGCGCAGCAGGCTTTTTCGCTGCAGGCTTCTTGGCGGCAGCGGTTTTAGCCGCCGTCGTCTTCGCTGCCGTTGCTTTAGCCGCCGTCGTCTTAGCAGCTGGTTTCTTCGCTGCCGGCTTTTTGGCGGCTGGCTTCTTGGCCGCTGGTTTCTTCGCAGCAGGCTTTTTCGCTGCCGGCTTCTTCGCAGCCGTCTTGCGCTTGACCGGCCCCTTCGCTCGCTTGTCGGCGAGCAGCTGAACGGCACGCTCGAAGTCAACGTCTTCGACGGTTTCGCCGCGCGGGATGGTGGCGTTGGTGGTTCCGTCGGTTACATACGCACCAAAACGGCCATCCTTGATCTTGATCGGCTTCTCGCTGACCGGGTCAGCATCGAACTCTTTGAGAGCACTGGATGCTGCGCGGTTGCCGTACTTGGGCTGGGCGTAGAGCTCTACTGCACCGGCAACGTCGATGTCGAAGATGAGGTCTTCGCTCGTGAGCGATCGGGTTTCGACACCCTTCTTGAGATAGGGGCCGTAGCGTCCATTTTGCGCGGTGATTTCGACGCCCGTTTCAGGGTCGAGGCCGACGACGCGAGGCAGGCTGAGCAGTTTGAGCGCGGTGTCGAGGTCGATCGCGTCGAGTTCCATGGTCTTGAAGATGGAAGCCGTGCGCGGCTTCACGACGGCAGCCTTCTTAGGCTTCTTGGCCTTCTTCACTTCGCCGGTCTTGGGATCGATCTCTTCGACGGGCTCAGGAACAGGCTCGGGTTCTGGCTCGAGCTCGGTGACGTAGGGGCCGAAGCGGCCATCCTTCGCCACGATCTCTTTGCCGTTCTCCGGGTTGACACCGATAACACGGTCGCCGACGACGGGAGCTTCGATCAGTTCGATCGCCTTGGCAAGGGTGAGTTCGTCGGGCGCGAGCGCTTCGGGGATGTTGACCCGACGCGGTTTCTCCGGGTCGTCACTGGGGGTCTCCAGGTATGGGCCGTACTTTCCGATGCGCAGCGTCACGTCATCCGACAGCTTCATCGAGTTGATTTCCTTGGCATCGATTTCGCCAAGGTTGTCGATGACGGTGCGGAGGCCGCGGTATTTCTCGTCACCGAAGTAAAACGACTGCAGCCATTCAACGCGGTTCTGGGTTCCGCTAGCGATGCGGTCGAGGTCGTCTTCCATGCCAGCGGTGAAGTCGTACTGCACCAGATCGCCGAAATACTCTTCGAGCAAACGGATCACGGAGAACGCAATCCAGTTCGGAACGAGGGCCTGGCCGCGCGGCGTGATATAGCCGCGGTCGATGATCGTGGAGATGATCGACGCGTAGGTCGACGGGCGACCGATGCCGAGTTCTTCGAGCTTCTTGACGAGGCTCGCTTCGGTGTAGCGCGGCGGCGGGCTAGTCTCGTGGCCCTTCGCTTCGATATCGAGAAGCGTGAGCGTCTGGCCTTCCTTGAGCGGAGGCAGTTTCGCTTCTTTGGGCTCAGCGGTGGCGTTGCGCTCTTCGTCTTGGCCTTCTTCGTAGGCCTGCATGAAGCCGCGGAAGGTGATGATGGTTCCGCTGGCCGAGAATTCGGCAACGGGAGCTTCGCCGGCAGCGATCGTGATGGATGCCGTTGACCCCTTGGCGTCAGCCATCTGCGAGGCGACGGTGCGCTTCCAGATCAGTTCGTAGAGCTTGAAGTCGTTTCCGCGCAGCGTCGACTGAAGTTCGCTTGGCGTGCGGAAGGTGTCTCCCGAGGGGCGAATAGCTTCGTGGGCCTCTTGAGCGTTCTTGCTCTTGCTGGCGTAGACACGGGGCTTGTCGGGCACAGCGTCTGCACCGTAGAGGGCAACGGCCTGGGTGCGGGCGGCGGTGATGGCCTGCTGCGAGAGCGACGAGGAGTCGGTTCGCATATAGGTGATGTAACCGTTTTCGTACAGCGACTGGGCAACACTCATGGTCTGGCGTGCGGAGTAGCGCAGCTTGCGGCCGGCCTCCTGCTGCAGCGTTGAGGTGGTGAAGGGCGCTGCGGGGCGACGCGTATATGGCTTGGTCTCGACCGTTTTTACGGTGATGGCGGTACTCGGCATCCGCAGTGCGTCTGCGAGAGTTTGGGCAGCCTTCTCGTCGAGCGCTACTGCTTCGCCCTTGAGGTTTCCGCGGTCATCGAAGTCGCGGCCGGCAGCAACGCGCTTGCCGTCGAGGCGCACGAGCTTGGATTCGAAGCCGTTGGTTTCGCTGTCGGGCGAGAGCTGGGCGATGAGATCCCAGTAGTTGGCGGTGATGAAGGCGAGGCGTTCGCGTTCACGCTCGACAACAAGGCGGGTCGCGGCGGACTGCACGCGGCCAGCGGAAAGGCCGGGGCCGACTTTGCGCCAGAGCACAGGCGAAATTTCGTAGCCGTAGAGGCGGTCGAGAATGCGGCGGGTTTCTTGAGCGTCAACGAGTGCGGTGTCGACGTCGCGGGTGTTGTTGATGGCGGCTTCGATGGCGTCTTCGGTGATTTCGTGGAACACCATGCGCTTCACGGGAACTTTGGGCTTCAGCACCTGCAGGAGGTGCCAGGCGATGGCCTCACCTTCGCGGTCCTCATCAGTTGCGAGGAAGAGTTCGTTCGCTCCGCTGAGCGCCTTCTTGAGTTCGGCGACGGTTTTCTTCTTGGCGTCGGAGACCACGTAGTAGGGCTCGAAGCCGTTGTCGACGTCGACAGAGAACTTGCCGAGGGAGCCCTTTTTGAGTTCGGGTGGCAGGTTGCGGGGTTCGACGAGGTCACGAATGTGACCGACGGACGAGAGCACGTCGTAGTCGTCACCGAGATACTTGGCTATCGTCTTGGCCTTGGTGGGCGACTCGACAATGACAAGCTTTTTGGTGCCAGACACGGGACTCCTTGGGTGATGACGCACTTGACCGGTGGCAGCGCCACTATCAGCGACACAATACACACACCGACCGCTCAGTTGCCTAATCCGCCCTGGTTGGGGGTGGGCCTGCTGTAGCGCTCGTTGTGACCAGTATGCCGAGGATGCGGCGACTAGCGGTAACTGTCACGATACGCCCATCAACCACACAGTCCTCTATAAGGGAGTCATTAGCACTCGCGAGCCGCGTCGCATTGTCGCAGGGGTAGCCAGCGATGAGCCCGCTCGCGGTGTCGGCTGCGGCGAGCGCGGCAGCGTCGGTCGCCCCGGCAAGCGCGTGCCTCACACTGAGCGCCCAATAGAGAGGGATGACGAGGGCAGTGGCGGCGATAACGGTGGCGATGAGACCGACCATGAGGATGGTGCCCGAACCGTGTTCGTCATTCAGCCGGCGACGCGCAGCGCACACCGTCACCCCAGCGCCTGCCCGCAATGTGGCCATTATTGGCCTCCCGCGAGAGCGCAGCTGGTGGCACTGAGCGTGATCGGAAGCAGCCCGAGCAGTGCGTTGCGCGCGGGGGCGCTCACCGTGGCGCACACGAGGCCGTCGCGCTGATGGGAACTGAGTCGTGCTGACGCGACCAGAGCGGATGCGGTAGCCGCGACAGTGCCGGAGCTTTCGTCGCGAGCGAGGCTGCGTGCTGACCCAGCTGCCGCGTCCTGCAACCGGATTTGCAGCCCGGCGAGTTGCACCCCGCTGAGACAGCACACGAGTACGAGGGCGACAGCGGGCAACGCCAACGCAAACTCTGCGGTGACGCTGCCACGCTCGTTTATCGCTGCTCGTGCTCGATCACGCCGGGATCGAGAGAGCATTGCGCACGAGGTCAGTGAGCATGCCGCGCACCTCTCCGGAACGAAGAATCACGACGAGCAGTCCGGCGAAACCGACTGCGGCCAGAGTGGTGATGGCGTATTCAGCGGTTGCTGCGCCGCGCTCGGAGCGCAGGCGGGTGCGCACGCGGGCACGGAGCTGGCGCGCACGTAGCGACATCCCCGCGTCGCCGAACCGGAGGCAGCGGGCACGGCCCGGTTCGAGAATGGGCAAGGGAACAAGGTGCGGATCATTCATGAGGTACTCCTTCGTGCGCTGTCGCGCAGTCTGCGGCCGAGTGACTCCAGCCTGCCGAGAGCGGGGGTCGCGCGACTCAGCAGGGCCCGATGTGTGGAACACCGCTAGAACCCGGCAACGGTGGATGAGATGACCGCGACCATGAGCGGCAGCACTCCGAGCACCATGAAGGCCGGGAGCACGCAGAGCCCGAGCGGAAGCATGAGCCGCACCGAGAGCGCTGCGGCACCGGCGCGAGCTTCCGCGTCGGCCGCCAGCCGCACCTCGTCGGCTTCAGCCCGCAAGAGTTCAGCGGCAGGTACTCCGGCCTCTTGAGAGAGTTGCAGCACCTCGTCGAGGTGGGAGCCGTCCCCGGGCAACCCGAAGCGTTCCAGGGCCTGCGTCACAACAACTCGCGCCTGCACGAGTGAGCCACCACCTGAGACCGCAACGGCCATCAGTTCGCACTCGAGACCGGGTGCTGCGCGTGTGGGCGTCGCCGACCGCACGAGCCTGTTGTTCCACCTCACAGCGATCACGATGAGCCCACCGCCGACCGCGAGGCACCCCCACCCGATCGGTGTCGTGAAGAGCACTCCCAGGGTGTCGAAACCCAGTAGCGCTCCAAAGATGAGTCCAACGGCGGGCAACGCCAAGACCATGCGCGCGGTGGCGACGGGGGCAGCGAGGGCGGTGGCTACTTCGCGCTGGATGTGCACGAGCATCCGTAATGCCCGCGCGTGGGTTCGGAGCGCACCGGCCAGCGGGGCCCCGACTTGACCCGCAACAAACCACGCGGCGGCAAGCGAGTTCCACGCTTGCCGATCCAACGCTGGCAGACCCGCGGATGCCCGTGAAATACGTTCTGGAGCCCCTCCCGAATCGCTGCCTTCCACCGCTACCGCCGCCGCCACGCCCCCCTCGGCGCGGCCGCGCGCGACGTGCTGCCAGGCCGAAGTGGGAGACAGCCCGGCGTGCAGCAGCACGGCGAGCCGTTGGGTGACACTGGCGACGTCGGGCAGTTGCGATGGCGGGCGTTTCATTCGATTTCGGCGATCGCGAGGCGGTCGTTGTCGTCGAGCACGAGCCGGCCGAGGTGGGTGAGGCGTCGGCGGCCGTCGACGCGATCCACGTGCAGCACGGCACCAATGGCGCTGACGGCTTGGCGTGCGATGGCGGTCGCGTCTAATCCGGCGAGTGCCCCTAACGCTTCGAGCCTGCTTGGTACGTCTTTCAGCGAGTTGGCGTGCAGCGTGCCGGCTCCGCCATCGTGGCCGGTGTTGAGCGCGCTCAGGAGTTCGCGGATCTCCGCGCCCCGACATTCGCCGACGACGAGCCGATCGGGGCGCATTCGCAGAGCTTCGCGCACCAGCGCGGGCAGCCCGTAGCCGCCGGCACCTTCGAGGTTGGCTTGACGCGCCTCGAGCGATACAAAGTGTGGGTGTTCGACGCGCAGCTCCGCGACATCTTCGATAGCGACGATGCGTTCGGTGTCGGATGCCGCCGCCAACAGTGCGCCAAGAAACGTGGTTTTTCCGGCTCCTGATGCGCCCGAGATGAGCACATTCTCCCTCCCGTCGATGAGGGCTTTCACTCGCTGCAGCGGCACCTCGTTGAAGAAGCCAGCGAAGTCGAGTTCTGCCAACCCCAACGGTTCTCGGCTGGGCACACGGATTGAGAGCAGGGTGCCGGTGGCGGAGATGGGAGGGAGAACAGCGTGTACGCGCACCCCACCGGCGAGCCGAACATCCACACACGGAGTCGCTTCGTCGACATGGCGTCCACCGAGGTTAATGAGGCGGATGGCGAGCGCACGGAGATCTGCTTCGGTCATGCCGACATCGCCGACGAGTTCGAGCCCTCCGCCACGGTCGATCCAGACATTCTGGGCACCGTTGACGAACACGTCGGTGGTGTTCGGGCGCCCAACGTAGGGGGCTAATGGGCCGAACTCGTGGAGTGCCCGCGTCATTGCGTCCCCGTTTGCCGCCCCAGAGCCGAGGCCAGCGCCGCCACCCGCTCCCGGCACGCCCCGAGCCTGTGCACTGGCCGCAGGGGTGGCCTCAGCCGTAAACCGTCGCCGAGCAACGAAAGGAACAATGTCGGGGTGCGAAGGGGTCGTAGTCACAGGGCAACGCTAAGGAGACTCCGACTGCAGTTTCGGCGGCACAACCGCACTCGTGCCGAACGGCGACTCCCTGACTTTGTTGGGGAGAAGTGCGCAGGAAACCGGGTCAGCGATAGGCCGAAACGAGCTCAGCCCGGTTCGAGACCCCCGCCTTGCGCAGCAGGTTAGCCACATGAAACTTCACCGTGTTCTCGCTGATGGATAGCGAGAGTGCGATGGCTTTATTGCGGGCACCCGAGGCAACCAGCTCCAGCACATCGGCTTCCCGTTGCGTGATCTGCCACTGCACGCTGGGCGAGCGATCGAGTCCTTCAGCGCTCAGGGGCAAGACCACCGAAATTTCGGAACCCCACCCCGCAGTACCGTTCACGCTCAACCGACCACGAAGAGCATCCGCCCTTTCAACAAGTTGCCGCACCGCGGGGTCTTCCACTGCCAGCTCGCCAGGCCCGTCATCGCGAATCCCAATCAGCAGATTCTCACCGTCGCAATCCCACTCCACCCGCAATCGCGCGACTCCCGGTTGGTCAACGAGCGCAAGCACAGCGCCCCGAACAATCGCTCGGCCAGCGTGGGCGACTTCGCCCGGCAATGCGCGACCGTTGGCGGGTGGTTCCACAAATTGCACGTCAAGGCCTCCGAACCGGGCCAAGGGCCGCAAGTCTGCTTTGAGACGTTCGAAAGCGCGCGCAACCGGCTCCTCAGCCAAACTGCGATCCCGATCAGACACCGCCCGCAGATTGACCATCGCCGTAGCGGCCAGCTCGGTAGCTTCCTGGCGCGCCGTCTCATCCGACGCACTACGAGAGCGCAACGTCGCAAGAATTTGTTCCAGAGTCGTGGAGTGCGCATCGGTGAGATCGGCAATGACCTGGGCGCGGTCCTGCGATGCCATCCGCGAATCCCGAAGGTAGTCGGGGCTTGCAACGGCAACCTGCTGCTGGATGCTCACCGCCACCAATCGCCACAGTGACGCGATCGTCGCCAACGCCTGTTCCTGTGATTGCGCACCAGACACGAGCACAGGATCGGTGAGGACGAGCAGCGAACCGGTCGGCGCAATCCACACCGCTGCGGGGCGCTCGTGGCGGGCAACTACCGCCGTGATTCCCCACACCGGATGCCCGACGCTCGACACTGTCTCACGCACGGCGTCGAGTTCGGCGATGCTCACGTGATTGGTAATCGAAGGATCACCCGCTTTCTTCTGGGGGCGCCCGGTGCAGTCTTCCGTGAATATCAATAGAGAGCTGTGCGCCACCATGGGCGCGAGCACAGCAGAAAATGCGCTCGCTATCTGAAGTAGCGAACGTGACACCACCGAATGGACGGCATCGAGGAGGTCAAGGGAACTGGCGTTACTGAGAGCAGTCACTCCCCCATTTTAGGCATGACCTACCCGTTCGGATAGGGAAAACCGGCCAAAAGGTGGGCTGTCTGCTGCCCAAACGGGTGGCACAGTGAAGTAATGGCCAGCAACGACACCACTACGGTTTCCTCCGCAATCGAACTTGTTCTCGCGGAAAATACCCGCATCAGCACCGCAATCGCCCGCGACGACTCCGAGGCAGCGCGATCAGCAATCGACCTCCTCAGCGCCGCATCCCGAGTGTTCGTACTCGGCTCTGGCCGCTCCGGACTGGCCCTGCGGATGCTCGCGATGCGCCTCATGCATGGGGGCCTCACCGTGCACGTCGTTGGCGAGGTAACGACTCCCGCGATTGCTGCTGGAGATGTTCTTCTCGCAGCAAGCGGCTCGGGAACGACCGCCGGCATCATCCGTTCAGCAACGACTGCGAAGGAGGTTGGCGCTCAGGTCATCGCCGTCACCACGGCAGCGGACTCGCCTCTGGCGCAGCTCGCACAGGTCGCCGTGATTATCCCCGCCGCGCAGAAACAAGATCACGGGCACACTCGTTCGGCTCAATACTCCGGCGGATTGTTCGAGCAATCGCTGCTGCTGCTTGGCGACGCACTCTTCCACGTGATGTGGCAAGAGTCCGGCGCGACCGCCGTAGAACTGTGGCCGCGGCACGCCAACCTCGAGTAGCAGCACACCCCTTCTCCCCGGCTACACCCTCTCCCCGACTCTCCCCGTCGGCCGATTCCCGTCGGCCAACTCCCCCATAAAGAAAGAGAACTCAATGAAGCTTCAAGTAGCAATGGATGTACTCACCACAGAAGCCGCCCTCACTCTGGCCGGCCAGGTTGCTGCGTATGTCGACATCATCGAATTGGGCACACCCCTCATCAAGCACGAAGGCCTCAGTGCCGTGCGCGCCATCAAGGATGCTCACCCCGACAAGATGGTCTTCGCCGACCTGAAGACGATGGATGCCGGAGAGCTCGAAGCCGACATCGCATTTTCTGCAGGCGCCGACTACGTCACCGTCTTGGGCACCGCCGGAGATAGCACCATCATCGGTGCGGTGAAGGCGGCGAAAGCCCACAAGAAGGGCATCGTTGTTGACCTTATCGGCGTAGCCGACAAGGTCACTCGCGCGAAGGAGGTCACCGCTCTTGGTGCCGTTTTCGTCGAGATGCATGCGGGACTCGATGAGCAGGCGGAACCCGGATTCACCTTCGAGACGCTGCTCAATGACGGTGAGACCGCGAAGGTTCCGTTCTCGGTCGCTGGAGGCATCAACGCCTCCACGATCGCAGCAGTGCAGCGTGCCGGCGCGACCGTTGCCGTTGCCGGGAGCTCAATCTATAGCGCAGCTGACCCAACGGCAGCAGCCGCCGCGCTGAAGGCCGCAATCCTCTAGTAAGCACACTACATAGAGAGCAGAAACGAGGGGGCGCCTACCGGCACCCCCTCGTTTCATATTCATACGAACGCGTCACGACGCGCCCGCTGACGATTAGTCCTGAGTAACGGTGACAGTTACCTCGATGTTGCCGCGAGTGGCGTTGGAGTAAGGGCAAATCTGGTGGGCGGCATCCGCAAGCGCTTGCGCTTTCTCGTGCTCGAGTTCGGGGATAACCACCTCGAGGTCGACAGCGAGTTTGAATCCACCGCCGTCGATCGGGAGAAGGTGCACAGCACTACCCACGGAGGAGTGCTCGATGGCGACTTTCTCGTTGCGCGCCACCAACTGCAGCGCGGAGTGGAAGCACGCGGCGTAACCGGCGGCAAAGAGCTCTTCGGGGTTGCCACCGTTGCCAGATCCTCCCATCGACTTCGGCACAGCCAAGTCAAGGTCAACGGAGCCGGATGTCGTAGCAACGTGGCCGTTGCGCCCGGCGCCAGTCGCGAGAGCCTGTGCAGTGTAGAGAGCTTCCATTAGTTCTGCCTTTCAATGACATGAGCTCCAGCAGCAGGTGCTGTGGAGAGGTTGGTGGTGACCTGATGAAGCGTCGACAGTGTTGAGGTGAATTCGGGGAGCGTAATGCCGGTGGCCTCGGCGATGCAGCCGGGAATGTGAGCGAGTTCCTCGCGCAACGCACGACCAGCAGCAGTCAGCGACACCATGACGCGACGTTCGTCAGATTCTGATCGCTCACGCGTGACGAAGCCGCGGTCTTCTAACCGCCGGATCAGCGGCGAGGTGGTGCCGAGGTCGAGCATGAGGCTTTCCGCGAGGCCGCTCACCGTCGACGACCGACGTTCCCACAGGAGAATCAGGACCAAATATTGCGGGTAGGTCAGCCCCCACGGCGCCAAAAGCGCGGTGTAGCGACGATTCGTCGCCCGAGCAGCGGCATAAAGGCCGAAGCACAGCATGGTGTCGAGGGCGGATGAAGCCGATTCTGTCTCGTTCTGTTCGTCATCCATTGGATAAGCTTTGCACACAAATTAATCGTGCACAAAGCACTGCAAGGAACTGCCAGCCTGGGCCGGGCTCCGGCCTGCAGCGTGCCTGCGAAACGTGCCAACACAATTGGCCGTTAAAGAGAGAGGGGCGGCGCCCATTGGGGGGAAAGGGCGCCGCCACAGCGGCCGACGATTGGGGGGAATCGTATTGGCCACTTGCTGAACTTACGCTCAGCGACTTTCAGTGTAACGCAACGGTATGGGGGTGCAACGGAGGTTCTAGAATCGGTGGAATACTTTCAGAAAGCACGTGGTCGAGAAATGCAATCACACGATCGAAGAGGATCAAATGCCCAGTAATTCCATTGACAGTCTTCTGCACGAATCACGCCGTTTTGCCCCGTCAGAGGCCTTTTCTGCGGCTTCCGAGGCAAGCGCTGATCTCTACACTTCAGCTAAAGAAGACCGGGTTGAGTTCTGGGCCGATAAAGCGCGTGAATACGTGCACTGGCACAAGCCGTTCACAGAAACTCTCGATTGGTCTACCCCACCCTTCGCCAAGTGGTTCGCCGACGGCGAGCTCAACGTCGCCTACAACTGTCTCGACCGTCACGTGCTCGCCGGCAACGGTGACCGCGTCGCCATCCACTGGGAGGGTGAGCCCGGCGATAGCCGCAGCATCACGTACGCCGAACTGACCGCAGAGGTCAAGCGCGCGGCCAACGCCATGGCTGCCCTCGGTGTCGGCCAGGGTGACGTCGTGGCCATCTACATGCCGCTCGTTCCCGAGGCCGTCATCGCGATGCTCGCGACGGTTCGGCTCGGCGCAGCGCACTCTGTCGTGTTCGGTGGCTTCAGCGCCGAAAGCCTGCGCAGCCGCATCGACGACGCGAGCGCCAAACTTGTTGTCACCGCCGATGGTGGCTGGCGCAAGGGCAAAGTCTTCCCGCTCAAAGCGGCAGTGGATGCCGCACTCGCCAACGGGGAATCCAGCGTCACCAATGTGTTGGTCGTCAAGCGCGGCGACAACGAGGTGGAGTGGACCGAGGGTCGCGATCTGTGGTGGCACGATCAGATTGAGGCAGCGGAGCCCGAGCACGAGGCGCAGGGGTTCCCTGCCGAGAACCCTCTCTTTGTGCTCTACACCTCAGGCACAACAGGTAAACCGAAGGGCATCCTGCACACGAGTGGCGGCTACCTCACTCAGGCTGCGTTCACTCACAAGAACGTGTTCGATTTGAAGCCCGAGACCGATGTCTATTGGTGCACCGCCGATGTGGGCTGGATCACCGGCCACACGTATGTCACCTACGGTCCGCTCGCGAACGGTGCGACTCAGGTGCTCTACGAGGGCACCCCCGATAGCCCCAACCCTGGCCGCTGGTGGGAGATCATTCAGAAGTTTGGGGTGAGCATTTTCTACACGGCGCCCACCGCCATCCGTTCGTTCATGAAGGCCGGGCGTCAAATCCCCGAGCAGTTCGACCTGAGCTCGATTCGCGTGCTTGGTTCGGTGGGCGAGCCCATCAACCCTGAAGCGTGGATTTGGTACCGCGACGTGATCGGTGCGGGCACCGCCCCCATCGTTGACACGTGGTGGCAGACCGAAACCGGCGCCATCATGATCGCCGCTCTGCCGGGGCTCACGACGTTGAAGCCGGGCTCAGCCCAGGTGCCCATTCCGGGCATCAAGATTGACATCCTCGGTGAAGATGGCACTCGCGTCGATCCGCCCAACGGCGGGTTGCTCGTAGTCTCAGAACCGTGGCCCGCCATGCTGCGCGGCATTTGGGGCGACCCCGAGCGCTTCAAGGAAACCTACTGGTCAAAGTTCGCGCAGCTCGAAGGCGAACAGTACTTCGCCGGCGATGGCGCCCACGTCGACGAAGATGGCGACATTTGGCTGCTCGGCCGTGTGGATGACGTCATGAACGTCTCCGGCCACCGTCTGTCGACGACCGAAATCGAGTCCGCTCTCGTCTCCAACCCGATCGTGGCAGAAGCCGCTGTCGTCGGCGCCGCTGACGAAGCGACCGGTCAGGCAGTAGTCGCGTTCGTGATCCTCAAGTCGAATCAGGAGCACGCTCAGACCGCCGCCGAGGCGAGTGCCCTCTTGCGTCAGCACGTTGCGAAGGAGATTGGGGCGATTGCTCGCCCCCGCGAAATCTTCATCGTCGCCGAGCTGCCCAAGACCCGCTCGGGCAAGATCATGCGCCGCCTGCTGCAGGATGTCGCAGAGGGCCGTGAGATCGGCGACACCACCACCCTCGCCGACACCACCGTGATGCAGATCATCTCCGACAAGCTCAACTAGCTCTCGAAGCAACAACAAAGGCCGGGCCCCACGGGACCCGGCCTTTGTTGCGTTACAACTGAATTCTCGCTACTTCGCGCGCTCCTTGAGCAAGCGAATAGCGGTGTCGATGTCGCTGAACGGTACGCGCTCATTGCCGACAATTTGGTACGGTTCGTGACCCTTGCCCTGCAAGAGCACCACGTCATCCGGATTCGCTGCATCAATCGCGTAGGCGATAGCGGTCGCCCGGTCGCGAATTTCCACTACCCGCTCCGGGTGTTCGAATCCGGCGCGAATGTGATCCACAATCTGGTCGCCATCTTCGTTGTGCACATCGTCGTCGGTAACGACGATTACGTCAGAGGCCTCTTCAACGATGCGGGCCATCACCGGGCGCTTGCCCGGATCACGGTCGCCTGTGGCACCAAAGACCGTCACGATGCGGGTGTGGCCCGAGTCACGCAGAGCCGTGACTGCCTGACGCACCGCATCGGGAGTGTGGCCGGCATCCACTACAACCAACGGCAGTTGGTCGTTTTCGCGGATGCGGGTCATACGCCCCAGCACCGGCTCGAGCGGCGCCAATACCTCAGCGATCGCTCGCGGCTCGATGCCTTGCGCCCACAACACCGTCGCGCAGGTAAGCAAGTTGTCCACGTTGAAGCGCCCGATGAGGCCGCTCGAGACATGATTGCTCTCGCCCTCGATCACGAGATCGAACTCGAGACCCTCCGTGGTGAGCTGCACGTTGTCGGCACACACGCTCGCTTCGGCATGGCCGTGCGACGTCATGCCAATGGCCCGCACTCCTGCCGGAACGGTGTGGTGAAAATGGTTCTCGGCGGCGGCATCATCAAGATTTAGCAGAGCCGTCTGGATGCCGGGCAGCGTGAAGATCTTCGCCTTCTGCGCCGCGTACTCCTCCATCGACCCGTGATAGTCGAGGTGATCGCGAGTGAAGTTCGTGAACGCCACAATGTCGAACGCGACACCGTCTACTCGGCGTTGCTCAAGCGCGTGAGAGCTGACCTCCATAGCCACGTTCGTGACGCCGGCACGGTGGAAGTCATCCAAGAAATGGTGCACCGCCGTCACTTGGGGGGTCGTCATCCCCATGTTGATACGGCGTTCGCCCGTGATGCCAGCGCCCAACGTTCCGATGGTCGCCGACGTCATTCCGAGCCGCTGCCACGCTTGCGTGAGCAAGTGAGCGGTAGACGTTTTACCGTTCGTGCCCGTGATGCCAACCATCGCCATCGAAGCGGATGGATGCTGCACAAACGCATCTGCCATCGTGCCGATCACGTCGCGAAGGTTCGCAATCGCGAACACGCGGTCGTCACCGTGGGCGCTCTCGGCCGCCTTCGCGTCCACGAGCACAGCGACAGCACCCTGGGCGAGAGCGGCATCGATGTACGGCAATGCCGACGACGCAGTGGTGCCGATAGCGACAAACACGTCATCTGGCCCAGCCTCTCGACTGTCTTGCACCAGACGACGCGCCTGCAGCGTGACGCCCACGAGCGTAGGATCCCACGCACTCAGATCTAGCGAACGAAGCGGCGCATTCTCTCCGGCTTGGCCGGACTGCCAGACTTCGATCACGCGAACTCGAACACGAACTCGACCTCAACAGGAGAATCGAGCGGCAACACCGCAACACCAACAGCACTGCGAGCGTGCGTGCCGATCTCGCCAAAAATCTCGACCAAGAGCTCAGACGCTCCGTTAATCACACCGGGCTGGCCGGTAAAGCTGGGGTCGGATGCGACAAAACCGACAACCTTGACCACGCGCGTGATGCGGTCGAGCGATCCGATCGCACCGCGGGCGGCAGCGAGGCCATTGAGAACACAGGTCTTGGCGTACTCCTGCGCTGCAGCAGCATCCACCTCGGCACCGACCTTGCCTGTGGCCGGAAGAGCACCGTCGACCATGGGAAGTTGGCCCGACGTGTACACCAGGTTTCCAGAAACCATTGCTGGCAAATAGGAGGCAAGTGGCTTTGAACTTTCTGGGACCGTCAGGCCCAGCTCTGCGAGCCGCTGGTCAAGCTGTGACATTACTTATTCTCTTCCTTGATGCGTTTGAAATAAGCGACCGGGCCCCCTTCAGGGCCGGTACCGACCTGCACAAGCTCCCAGCCCTCAGATCCCCAGTTATTGAGGATTGCGGTGGAATTGTGCACCATCAGTGGTGTTGTCAAGTACTCCCATTTAGGCATATTTGCGGCTCCCGTTCAGCATGGCGTTATCAATGATCCCCTACTCTTGATCATATGTCTGCCCAAAAAACTCCGCGTCGCGGCATCTTCTCGGCTGTAGCCGGATTGATCAGCTTCAGCGTCCTCTCTGGCGTGCTTGTCACAGCCATGGTTGCTCCCGCGCTCGCCGTCACTGGCATCACCGCCACAAGCACCATCGGCATCTTCGATGGGCTTCCCGATTACCTCGAACTCGACCAGCAGCCTGAACGCAACACGATCTACGCCCAGTACACGGGCAAGGGCAATGTTGACGGTTACCTGCCTATCGCAACCATCTATGACCAGAACCGCCAAGAGGTCAGCTACGACGAGATTTCCGAGTTTGCCGTAGAGGCAGTCGTCGCCGGTGAAGACCGTCGTTTCTTCGATCACGGCGGAGTCGACCTCACGTCGCTCGTGCGTGCGGCTGTGGGCAACTTCGTTTCTTCGGGAATCGAGAGTGGTGCATCCACCCTCACGATGCAGCTCGTCAAGAACACCTACATTTCGGAAGCAGAATCCCTGCCGACCGAAGATGAGCGCTCGGCCGCGTATCTCGCCGCCACGAGTCAGTCTTTCGACCGCAAGCTCAAGGAAATGAAGCTGGCAATCGGTCTTGAGAAGCGGTACACGAAGAAGGAAATCCTGACCGCGTACCTCAACATCGCCAACTTCGGCAACGCGACGTACGGAATTCAAGCCGCCGCGCAGCGCTACTACAGCGTCGATGCGAAGGACCTCACTCTTGAGCAGTCAGCAAGCCTCATCGCCATTGTGCAAGAACCCAGTATTCGAAACCTGTCGGATCCTGAGTACTACGCGGCCAACCAAGACCGTCGCGACGTGATCCTGAGCGCAATGCTCGACGTCGGCTCCATCGATCGCGAACAATACGACGAAGCCGTCGCCATTCAGGTCGACGAAGAATCTGTCGACCTCTCGGCCCCGAACAACGGTTGCACCTCGGCCTACAAGTACGCCAAGTGGTTCTGCGACTATGTCGTCAAGAGCGTTCCCGACTTTGAGTTCCTCGGCGACACCGTCGACGAGCGCAATGAGAGCTGGAAGCAGGGCGGTTACAAGCTCTACACCACCCTCGACCTCGATGCTCAGATTCCTTCGCAGAAGGCAACCTGGACCTACGCGCCCAACAACGAGACCGCCTTCAGCCTCGGAAGCGCCACCTCCACGGTTGAGTCCGGCACCGGACGAGTGCTCGTCATGGCCGAAAACAAGCTCTTCAATGACACCCTCGACGGTGGCGGCATTGAGAGCACAGCCGTGAACTACAACACCAGCTATGAGTACGGTGGATCGAGCGGCTTCCAGCCTGGATCGACCTACAAGGTCTTCACCCTGATCGAGTGGCTGAATCAGGGCAAGGGCATTAACGAGCGCCTCGAAGGTACCGCTCGCGACATCCCTGGCTCTCAGTTCCTCGACAGTTGTAATGGCCCGTACGGCGGCACCGTCGAATTCGGTAACAACGCGAACGAAGCCGGAATCTATACGGTGGCCGAAGGTACTGCCGAGTCGATTAACGGTATTTTCTTCTCGATGGCGACCCAACTCGACCTCTGCAACATCCGTAACGTCGCCGCCAGCATGGGTGTCGAGCGAGCCGATGGCGCCGAACTGGAGAGCTTCCCGTCGTCGATCATCGGTACCAACGATGTAACCCCGCTCAGCATGGCTTCCGCCTACGCCGCAATCGGCGCTGGCGGGCTCTGGTGCGAGCCGATCATCATCGACAAAGCCATCAGCGCGAACAACACCGACCTTGGTGGTCAGGAGCAGAACTGCCGCCAGGCAATCTCACCTGAGGTCGCTGCAACCACGGCCTACGTGCTCACTGAGGTGCTGAACCGCGGTAACGCTGCGTACTCCGACCCCAATGACGGCATCCCGATCTTCGGTAAGACGGGAACCACCGACGGCGCTGTACACACGTGGATGGCCAGCGGAACAACCCGCTACGGCACGGCAACCTGGGTCGGGAACATTTCCGGATTCCAAGACATCAGCCAGGTCTACTACGCCGATGTTCAGGGCTACCGCCTGCGCCACTACATCACGCGTGCCACCGACGGCGCCCTCAACATCAAGTACCCGGGTGGCGCACTGCCCGAGCCTGACTCCAAGCTGCTGACCGGCTCGGGAACTGAAGTTCCTGACCTCACTCTGCAGTCGCTGGAACAGGCCAAGTCAGTGCTCGAAAGCCTCGGCTTCTCATTCAGAGATGGCGGCGAAGTCGACTCTGAGTTGCCCGCCGGACAGGTCGTCAGAACGAGCCCCGGTGCCGGCACCCAGTCCGCAGCCGGCGCCACCGTCACGGTCTACACCAGCAAGGGCAACAAGGTGAAGATTCCGGATGCGGTAGGAGACGGTGAATCGAACGACTTCGCGACCGCGCAGGGCATTCTCAGTAGCGCTGGATTCTCGAACGTGAGCCAGTCCTGTGAGGAAGTATCGCCGGGCGATCCGAGCGACGGAAAGGTCACAGCCTCTAGCCCGTCGGCGGGCACCTTCGCCAAGACGAGTACGACGATCACACTGACCGTCGCGCAAATTCTGCCCTGTCCATGAGTCGACGTCTTTCCCCCACAGCTACCGCACTCGGTGCGGTAGCTGTGGCAGGGGCCGCCGCGTTCGCGTGGGGCTCGCTAGTGGAACGCAATGCGTTCACCGTTCGACACGAGATCCTTCCGATTCTCGACCCGAGCGCGCGTGACATCACGGTGCTGCACATCTCCGATTTGCACATGGCTCCGTGGCAAACCCGCAAGCAGGACTGGGTTCGCGAGCTCGCACTCTACGAACCAGACCTCGTCATCAACACTGGCGACAACCTCGGTCACGCCAACGGCATCACGGGCATCAAACGTGCTTTCGAACCCTTCGCGGGGGTGCCCGGTGTGTTCGTGCACGGCTCGAATGACTATTACGGCCCCCAATTCAAAAACCCGTTCACCTACTTCACCGGACCGTCGTCTGGGCATCGCCCCGTCGAACACCTCGATACGGATGCCCTCAACGAGTATTTCGAAGACGAACTCGGCTGGCTCTCGCTCAATAACCACGCGCGGGCGATCGAGATGCGCGGGTCACGGCTCGAACTGTTCGGCACGGCAGATGCGCATCGCGGTTGGGAGCGCCTTGACCGGCTTCCCGCCAATGTCGAAGAGATGCGCGAGAACGTGGGCTGGGCGGATGACCCGCACGGGCCCGAAACGGTCGCAATCGGTGTGACCCACGCGCCCTACCGTCGCGTGCTTGACGCTCTCGTCACTAACGGAGCTGACGCCATCTTCGCCGGGCACACCCACGGAGGCCAAGTTCGGGTCCCTGGCATGCCTGCCCTCGTGACCAATTGCGATATCCCTCGCGAGCAAGCGAGCGGCCTCAGCATCTGGCACCACTTGCGTCGTGCTGCGTTCCTCAACGTCAGCGCAGGCCTCGGAACATCGATTTATGCGCCCGTTCGCTTCGCTTGCAAACCAGAAGCGGTGATAGTGACTCTCACCGCCGGAGATATCGGCTATTCTTGATCTATCGGTCGCGCAAGTGACCGATGATCGGGGTGTGGCGCAGCTTGGTAGCGCGCTTCGTTCGGGACGAAGAGGTCGTGGGTTCAAATCCCGCTACCCCGACAAACTGCAGTATGTACAACGAAACGCCCTCCTTCGGGAGGGCGTTTCGTCGTTAACAACTTCACGGCACGGCAGCTGTGCCGTCGCCAGCCTTACGAGAAGTCGGCGTCAGGCGCGCTTCCGTAGCTGAACTCAATCTTGGGGCGCCAGCCGCTATTGAGAACGCCGCCGCTCTCTTCGAGGTAGCACGCTCCGCACAGCGACTGGTAGCCGACATCCACCCCATCGATCGCGACTTGGTCGCCATCGAAGATGAACTGATCCCCGACAGTGCGAGCGTTGAAGACCGCTTTGCGACCGCAGCGGCAAATCGTCTTGAGCTCCTCAAGGGAGTGCGCGATTTCGAGCAAGCGACGACTGCCCGGGAACGCCACCGTCTGGAAGTCTGTGCGTATGCCGTAGGCCAGCACCGGAACCTTTTCTACGATGGCGATGCGGAGCAAATCATCGACCTGGGCCTCGGTAAAGAACTGAGCCTCGTCGACGAGCAAGCAGCTCACCGGCAGCCCAGTCTTCTCGAAGACACGGGCGCGTTCTCGGGCGAACACTTCGTACACGTCATCGGTGGGTGAAATGGTGAAGTCGACCTGACGAGTCACCCCCAAACGCGAAATGATCGCGTTGTCACCCTTGGTGTCGATGTGCGGCTTCGCCAGCAACACTTGCTGATCGCGCTCTTCGTAGTTGAAGGCGGCCTGCAGCAACGCGGTGCTCTTGCCACTGTTCATAGCTCCGTAGCGGAAATACAGTTTGCTCATCAGCGTAGAAATCCATCCTCAGCAGCCCGACGAATCAGGTCAGCCTTTTTACTTGCCGGCCGGTTGGCCTTTGCGTACTTTTCGCGCACTCTCCGAAGATAGGTCTTTGCCGTTTCGTATTGCACATTCATACGCTCGGCGACCTGCGGTGTGCTTAGTCCAGAAGCGTACAGGGTGAGGGCGTCAGCCTCGCCAGCGCTGAGCTTCGGCTTCGACTGGTCCGCCGAACCTGAGGGCAGAGGGCGCCAGTCGTGCTGCTGCGAACCTTCGCCCTCGACGCCCATGATCTGGCGGGCGGCATCCATCACTTCATGCATCGGCAACGACTTCGAGAGGAAAGTGGCCGCACCGGCCGCCAGAGCCCGATCACGGGCTTCACGACTATCGAGGCTGGAGAGCACAATCACTTTGGCTCCCGCCGCGCGACACGTGCGTACACGGGCTTCGATCGAGACGGGCTCTTTCAACTGGAAGTCGAGAAAGACCAGCTCGGTGGGAAAGCGATCGCTGTGCACGAGTTCAAGCCACGTGCTCGCGGTGAGCACCACATCAAAGTCTGGTGCGTTGTTCGTGATCCAGCTATTGAGGCTGTCGAGCAGCACCTCGTGATCGTCGAGGATCGCAAGGCGAATGGGCGGCCTGTCGCCGAGGTGAGCGCTGAGGTGGGTCTCAGGGGGTGTCATAAGTGAACCTTACGGTGAGTGAGGGCGATCGATAGGAAATACGAAGTCCGGTGAAGACGACGCGCAATACTGCGAGATAGGGCGCCAGTGATGAGCGCCACGACGATTCGGAGGAGGTAATGACGCCCGTTACGGTGATCGCCGCCCCGACTTTGGTCTTTTCGATGGAGAGACGCACGCTCTGCCGATCGATTTCACCACCGGTCGCGACGGCCAGCACAGCAGCACGCAGCGCTGTGCGCTGATGGGGCGTCATCGCTCCCGCTAGGCGATGAGGGTCGTACACGCGATTGCCGTCGTCGAGAGAACCGAAAGAGCTGGCGACCACGGATTCGAGCCAACTACGGTTGACTTCAGCAACCATAAGCTCGCGAATGGATTCCGAATACTCGGCCGCCCGGGCACGGTCCTCGGGCGAGATAATTCCGCGCTGAGCGAGTTCGGCAAAAAGCGGCACAATGTCGCGGTTCAGAATGGTCACTCTGTCCTGCTGCACCGAACGGGCAACGCCCTCGTGTTGCCGTCTCAACTGACGCATTGTTGCTCGCTGAGCGCGAGACACCCAACGCTCATGAGTCCGGATGAGCGACCGCACAAACGCGGCGCCACCCAAAGACATCGTGAGCACGGGGGTGACGGAATAGAGAATCACGATCATCGCTGGTGCATGGACATCTGACACTGACGATTGCACGAGCGCAATGAAGCCCGTAAAGATGGAAGCCACTACCCCCATCGTCACCAGCTCAGCGATGGGCCGATACGGCGCGAGCGCCATGCAGGCAACTCCGATGAGGAGCGGCCCCCAGAAATCAGTCAGCACTTCAGCTGAGCTTCCCAGCGATGCCGAGCTGAGCGCGAAAGCAATAACCAGAAACCCAATCACTGCGGCGTGCAGTCCTCCGCTGAAGGGGGCACGGAGCGGGCTAGTACCGACGATGAGACTCAGCGATGACAGCGCTATGAAGACTAACGCCAGGTTGGCGAAGAGGGGCTGCGCGACAGCTGACGCGGTCGCCCAGGTCATCACAGATCCGAAAGTGAGAAGACCGACCCCGGCTACTACGCTCACCGGGCGCCCGTCGAGGGTTCCGAGGGGATCGAGTTGCTGGATCGATTCCGTGTCCGCTAGCGCCGTCACTGGATTGCACTCGCGGTGAGGGCCGGCGCGTCTTCGCCGACAGGCACGCGAATCATCACGGAGGTGCCGAGCTCCGGAGTCGACCAGACGTGAACAGTCCCGGAGACAATTTCAATGCGGCGGCGAACAGACTGCCGCAATCCGAGTCGGTCAGCACCAGTTTCTGCTTCATTGAAGCCCTTGCCCGCATCGACCACGAGCACGCTTACTTCATGGTCAGACCCGAAGATGGCGACTTCCGCCTGCATCACACCCGAGTGCTTAATTACGTTGACGAGACACTGCTTGACGGCGGGCCCCAGTGCAGCATCACCTCGAGCATCCAGTCGAGACAATGCGGTCAGATCGCCGGTCACTTCCACGACTAACTCCAAAGCGCGCACCTCAGTAATCGCCGCGAGGAGTGCACTGTTCTGCCAATCGTGCCTCACGCTGTCCGTTGAGTCGAGCGTCGCCTCTGAGAGCCACTCCTCGCCCACCAACACTTCAAGGTCACGCTTGATGTCACGCTGAAGTTTCGGATTCATCGCGCCAAACGGAGCATTCGCAATGGCGGCAAGATGCCCGAGAACAGTGTCGTGCATGACAGCAGCGGAAGTAGCTTCGATGCCGTAACGGAGGCTCGCGAACTCATCGTCGCGGGCCGCCCGGTGCAAATGCGATTGCACCCGTCGCACCCCACGTTGGCTGAGCCGCAAAATAACGAGCACTGCTACGACTGCCACGTAAACAACTACAGGCGCCGGGTGCGGATGCACGTAGCCCTGCCACTGCAGCGAGGCCAAAGCCACGGCACCCTGTGAGACGCCGAGCCCCACCGTGCACCAGAGGATGCTCCATCCCACGGTGCGACTCGCGCCGCCGACGAGCATGAGAGCGATTCCGACCAGGTTGAGCAAGTAGTGGCCGACGACGCCCACTGGTTGCAGTTGCGAGATGACGGTGAGAGAGAACCAATAAACTGCCGGACCGCCGATCACTAGGTGCGCGACCGTAAAGAACACGGTGCGATAGCGATTGACGAGTGTGATCGTGACGAAAAGCGGAATCAGCGCGATCGCAGCCGGCAGGAGGTAGCGGGAGGGGTCTCCGGCGTACAGGGTCACAACGCCGACGAAAGCGAGGGAGAAACAAATGAATGCAACAGTGTTGATTGCTCGCGCGAAGGCACGGCTCACACTCTCTTTGCGCAGATGGGCTGGCAAGCCAATAGACATGCATGCCCCCATTCGTCGCGCCGTGAATGCACAAGCTCCAGTATGGCAGCATTCGGGGTACGAACTGTACCCCGCGTGCGGGGTACAGTTGAGGCCAATGGCCCACTAAACGGGGGACAAGCAGTTCGTGCGGGCTGCTTACGGGTTGATGTGAAGCGCCGTCGCCGTGCGCGTGATCGTCTCGTGCGCAAGTTCGGGCGAGTCAGCAAGCTGCTGACCGAACGTCGGAATCATCTTCTCGATCTTCGGACGCCACTCATCCATGCGCTCCGGGAAGCACTTCTCCACCAGACCGAGCATGATCGGAACGGCCGTGGAAGCTCCCGGCGATGCTCCGAGAAGGCCAGCAATACTGCCATCGGCGGAGGACACAACCTCGGTGCCAAACTGCAAGACACCGATCTTCTTCGGGTCTTTCTTCATCACCTGCACGCGCTGCCCAGCCGTAATGCTGTACCAATCTTCTGGCTTGGCATTCGGCACGAATGCCTTGAGCTCTTCGAACTTGGTCTCGGGGCTCGCCATCAGCTGCCCGACCAAGTACTTGACGAGAGAAAGGTTACTGAGCCCGGCGGCGACCATCGGGAGCACGTTGTGCCAGCGGATGGAAGCGAACAGGTCAAGAACTGAACCTGTCTTCAAGAACTTGGGGCTGAATCCGGCGTAGGGGCCGAACATGAGGCTGCCTTCCCCCTCCACGACACGAAGGTCGAGGTGAGGAACCGACATGGGAGGCGAACCAACAGCGGCCTTGCCGTAGACCTTGGCGCTGTGGGCTGCCACGATCTCGGGGTTGTCCGTGCGGAGGAACTCGCCGCTGACGGGGAACCCGCCGAAGCCACGAATCTCTTTGATGCCTGACTTCTGAAGAAGGTTGAGGGCGTAACCGCCAGCGCCCACGAAGACGAAACGTGCGGTCACGGGCTCGACAGGAGTGCCGCCGATGTCGTGACGCAGGTTGAGCTTCCAGAGGCCGTCGCGCTGTTTCGTGAGGTTTGTGACCAGGATGCCCGTGTTGAGCTCAGCGCCCGACTCCACGAGGTTGTTGACGAGATAGTGCGAGAGCGCGCCAAAGTCGACGTCTGTGCCTGAAGCAATATGGGTTGCGGCTACGGGCTCTGACTTGAGGCGACCTGGCATCATGAGCGGCGCCCAGCCGTGAATGACGGCAGGGTCTTCGCTGTATTCCATGCCCGCGAAGAGCGGGTGATCCTTGAGCGCTTCGAAACGCTTGCGAAGGTACTCAACGTTCGTCTCGCCCCACACGAAGCTCATGTGCGGGGTCGCATTGATGAACGACTCGGGTACGGGCAACGCTCCCTCGTCAACGAGGTACGACCAGAACTGACGTGACACCTGGAACTGCTCGTTGACTTTCACCGCACTCGAAATCTCGATAGAGCCATCGCTCTTTTGCGGGGTGTAATTGAGCTCGCACAGCGCGGAATGTCCGGTGCCAGCGTTGTTCCACGGATTCGAACTCTCCAGGGCAAGATCGCCCAAGCGTTCGAAAATCTGGATCTCCCAGTCAGGCTGCAATTGCTTCAACAGCGTTCCGAGGGTGGCACTCATAATTCCGCCGCCGATAAGCGCGACGTCGACGGTTTTCTTCACAACTCCACTTTAGCCTTCTGTTAGAGACCCACAGTGCGAAGAGCCTGATCCATCTCTGTCGCCAGCGCGGCGTAACCCTCATCGTTGGGATGTAAGCCGTCGCTGGCCATCCACTCGGGGTGACCTTCGATCCAGTGGGAGGCTCCCGGAATGTAGTCAGCACCGCTGTCGGATGCCGCAGCCTCAACCCAGCCGATGATCGTCTCCACCGACTCTGGCCGCTCATCCGTGTACCAGAACGGCTCGACAACAATGAAGCGGGCATTCGGCAGCGCGGTTGTTAGCCGATCGAGGTCGTCAGCGATCTGGGCCCGGATGTCGCTGGCGCGGGCATCGAAACTGAAGTTGTCGTTGAGGCCCATCGTCACGATCACGATGTCTGGGGCATCCGCGATGATCAGACTCGGCAGGTCGCCATCACCGAACGTGCTGCGGTTGTTGATAAAGCCGAGTCCGTTCACGCTCGGATTGAACTCGCTCCACCCCCGCTGCTCGCTGATCACCGTCGACCACCGGTTGTCAGCCGACGACGCGCCTGTTCCGAGAGTGTAAGAATCGCCATAGAACGCGACGCGCACATCGTTCGGGTTGCGTTCGGCTGGGGGCTCCTCGGAGCTGCAGGCCGAAAGGCTGAGGGCCGCTGCGACCACAACGGTCGTCGCGATAATGCGGGCTACTGAATCGAACTTCATGGAAGGAGTTCGGCGCGGGTGGCCCAAACGATTGCTGTGGTCTGGGAGGCGGGAGACCATGAGCGGTTCACGAGCGCTAGCGCCCGAGTTCGCGAAGCGCGTGATCCATCTGGGTTGCGATCGCCGCATGCCCCGCATCGTTGGGATGCAGGTTGTCGTCGGACATCCACTCCGGATGCCCCGTGAGCCAATAGGACGCCCCCGAGATGTAATCGGCGCCGACTTCAGTCGCGGCGTCGCGCACCCACGAAATGATCACGTCGACCGAAGCGGGGCGCTGGTTTTTGTACCAGAACGGTTCAACAACAATGATCTGGGCATCCGGAAGCTGCGTCACGAGTCGCTCGAAATCACTCAGGACCTGGCCGGGCAGCTCGTCGGCATAGGCGTCGTAGGCGAAGTTGTCGTTGAGCCCCATCGTGACGATAACGACGTCGGGATCATCCGAAATAATGAGGCCAGGCAGGTCGCCGTCGCCGAACTCCGTGCGGTTGCGCATGAACCCAAGACCGCTCACGCTCGGGTTGAACTCACTCCAGCCCTGCTGGCTGCTGAGAAGCGTCGACCAGCGCAGTTGCTCCGCCGATGCTCCGGTTCCCCGCGTATACGAGTCGCCATAGAAAGCGACCCGGAGAGCATCGGAATCAGCCGCCGCCACAACGAGAGGCTCCGTCGAAGACGCGCTCGTCGCGCACCCCGCAAGACCCACCGTGACCGAGACCGCGATCATCGCAATGATCGTGCGGGCAGCGGAACCAAAGGCCATACGGGAAGTTCGGAGCGGCGGGCAATAAAGCGTGCCCGCTAAGCCGACACCTTCGCGAGAAGCTTCGCGGCAACGAGCTCCGCGATCTGCACCGCATTGAGAGCGGCACCCTTGCGGAGATTGTCATTGCTGATGAACAAGGCGAGGCCGCGGCCATTCGGCACACCCTCATCCGTGCGGATGCGACCCACAAAGCTGGGGTCGGCGCCGGCAGCGTCGAGAGGCGTCGGGATGTCGCTGAGGCTGACACCCGGAGCATCCGCCAGCAATTCCTTCGCCCGCTCGGGGCTCAAGGGCTTAGCGAATTCGGCGTTGATCGACAACGAATGACCGGTGAAGACTGGGACGCGAACGCACGTGCCACTGACCAGCAGGCCGGGCAGTTCGAGAATCTTGCGGCTCTCGTTGCGCAGCTTCTTCTCTTCGTCGGTCTCGTTGAGTCCATCATCGACAATGTTGCCCGCAAACGGAACGACGTTGAACGCAATGTTCTTGGGGAACTTGTTCGGGGCCGGCATCGTGACGGCCGCGCCATCCTCGACGAGTCCCATCGTGTTTTGGGCGACCGCAGCAGCAGCCTGCTCGAGTAGCTCTTCGCCACCGGCAAGGCCAGCGCCAGACACAGCCTGGTAGGTGCTCACGATCAAGCGCTCAAGACCGGCTTCGGCATCCAGAACCTTCAACACCGGCATCGCTGCCATCGTCGTGCAGTTCGGGTTCGCAATGATGCCCTTGACGGCCTGATCAATCGCGTGCGGGTTGACCTCGCTGACGACCAGCGGAACCTCAGGGTCCATGCGCCAGCCCGACGAGTTATCGATCACCGTGACGCCAGCCGCAGCAAAGCGGGGAGCCTGCGCCAGCGACGTCGTGGCACCAGCCGAGAAAATGGCAACGTCAAGGCCCGTGGGATCAGCAATAGACGCATCTTCAACGGTGATTTGCTCACCCTTGAACGGCAACGTCGTTCCGGCACTGCGAGCGGACGCGAAGTAGCGAATCTCCGCTACCGGAAAATCACGCTCTTCCAACAGACGACGCACAACAGCGCCAACCTGACCCGTTGCACCAACAACACCAATACGGATGCCTGCGTTACTCATGAGTACCTCTACCTACAGTTTGTATTCGCCACACTAGCGCCGAACAAGAAGAAAATTTGGCCGTGAAGCGCGGTTAGCGACCCGTGCCCGCGTGAACAACAGCCTCTTCGTCACCGTCGAGACCGAACGCGGTGTGCACGACACGCACCGCCTGAGCGACCGTATCCGCACGCGTCACTACAGAAATACGGATCTCGCTCGTGGAGATCATTTCCATGTTGATGCCCGCCTCGAACAGAGCCGTGAACAGTCGAGCCGACACTCCAGCGTTGGTGCGCATGCCGCCGCCGACCACGGAGAGCTTTCCGATCTGGTCATCGTGCTGCAGCGACTCGAAGCCAACCTCTTCTTGATTGAAGGTCAACGCGCGGAGCACATCTTCGGCATCCGACTTCTTCAGAGTGAAGGAGATGTCGGTGCGACCCGTGGCTGCCTCAGAAACGTTCTGAACGATCATGTCGATGTTGGCATTAGCGGTGGCCACAATCGTGAAGATCTGCGCGGCCTTTCCTGGAACGTCAGGAACTCCTACCACCGTGATCTTCGCTTCGCTCAGATCGGAGGCAACACCTGTGATGATTGCTTCTTCCACGCTCTCTCCATCCTTCGGATTGACTACCAACGTGCCTGTCTTGTTATTGAACGACGACCGCACGTGAATCGTTACCCCGTGTCGACGCGCATATTCCACTGCGCGCACGTCGAGAACCTTGGCCCCTGCCGCAGCAAGCTCCAACATCTCTTCGCTCGTGACGACATCGACCTTGCCCGCGGACTTCACGATGCGGGGATCGGCCGTGAAGATGCCATCAACGTCGGTATAAATTTCACACGTCTCTGCGCCGAGGGCAGCAGCAAGCGCTACAGCGGTGGTGTCTGACCCACCGCGACCGAGAGTCGTGATGTCTCCGGTGCCGCGGTTGAATCCTTGAAAACCAGCAACGATCGCAATCGCGCCATCATCGAGGGCTTCTTTGACGCGGCGGGGAGAAACCTCCACGATGCGCGCGGCACCGTGTTGAGCATCCGTGACCATTCCGGCCTGGCTACCCGTGTAGCTGCGGGCATCGACGCCCAGACTCTTGATGGCCATCGCGAGCAGCGCCATTGAAATTCGTTCGCCTGCCGTGAGCAGCATGTCGAGCTCACGGCCGGTCGGCACTGGCACGACTTGTGCGGCGAGGTCGAAGAGTTCGTCGGTGGTGTCACCCATGGCTGAGACGACGACAACAACGTCGTTTCCGGCCTTGCGGGTCTCGACAATGCGCTTGGCGACGCGCTTGATACTCTCAGCGTCGGCAACGGACGAGCCACCGAACTTCTGAACGATGAGGCTCATTGTTCTCCTGAAGCGTGGTTGATCGGGCAGCTGGTGCCCAAAATGCGAGTCTAACGGTGCCAGCACCATCCGCCGCAGTTCATTACGGGAGCGCTAGTTGTCGATCGTTCGACGGCCTTCGAATGCACGGCCGAGGGTTACCTCGTCGGCGTATTCCAGATCTCCACCGACCGGAAGCCCGGATGCAAGGCGCGAGATTCGAAGGTTGGGTTGAATGAGAAGCCGCGTGAGGTAGGTAGCGGTTGCTTCACCTTCGAGATTGGGGTCGGTCGCGATGATGACTTCTGTGACGACACCGTCAGCTAACCGGCCCAACAGCTGCTTGATGCGCAGCTGGTCGGGACCAATTCCATCGATGGGGCTGATAGCTCCACCGAGTACATGATACAGCCCGTGGAATTCGCGAGTGCGTTCGATAGCGACGACGTCTTTCGCCTCTTCGACCACACAAATCGTGGCCGGCGAGCGCCGAGCATCCCGACAAATTGAACACGTGTCGTGCTCGGTGACGTTGCCGCAAATGGCGCAAAAATGCACTTTGTCGCGGATGTCGTTGAGCAGTTCTGCAAGTCGACGAACATCAAAACTTTCGGTCTGCAATATGTGGAAAGCGATGCGCTGAGCAGACTTGGGCCCGATGCCGGGAAGCCGACCGAGTTCGTCGATCAGTTCTTGAACAATTCCGTCGTACACGGGTTACTCGTCTCTCGGCTGCGGCACCACACGGGGCGCCACTTGCTCTTCTTCGATAAAGGTCGCGTTCAGCAGTTCGCGCACCACGGATTCGCCATAACGCGAACGATCCATTTGCGCTGCCGTTGCCGACATCGCTGCTTTCGCCATTGATTCTGGCGGGGCTGGGGGCGCAGCAGCTGCCGCTTCTGCCAGCCGGTCGGCCGTTGGCTTCTTCGCCGCTTGCTGGGCTTGCTGCGCTTGCGCGTTAGCAGTGCGTTGAGCTGCAGCGCCACCGCGTGCTGCAGAAGGATCGCCTTCAGGTTCTGGCTCGGACTCGGGGATAGCCGCTACAGCCCATCCCCCGGGTTCACGATCTTCGGCCGGCGCAGGTTCCTCAGGCTCCGGGCCCTCATCAACGGCGGGCGCGGTGCGCTGCGGCGAGCGCGGCTGAGCCGTAGGTTCCGGCGACATCTCGGGCGCGGGCATCCGCGATTCTTGCTGAGGTGCTGCCGCGGCGGGACGACCTGCGGGCGGCGCTGACGGCGCACCCTCAACCTTGGCGATGAACGCGGGCTCGAAACCGAGCACGTGCACCACGGCCTTCTTGAGATAGTCGCCGACTCCTTCGCCAGGAGCACTGCGCTGCTTGAGAGCATCGACGTCACGTTGGCTGGGGAACGAGAGCACCAAAATCTTGTCATCGCGCAGCTCGAGAGGCTTCGCAGTGAATACCACCATCCAGGCGGTGCGCTTGAGGTTTTCGACAACATCGAGAATCTCGGGCCAGGCGTCTCTCACCTGCTGAATCGACACGGGCGTCGTGCGCGGTGCAGCGGGGGCGGAGAGACCCGTGTTGGATGCTGCGGGCGCGGGCGGCGAGGAAGCGGCTGCGGGCGCACCTGCTGGTGCCACCGATGTCGCGGCAGGTGTCTCCGGTGCCGACGCGCGTGGAGCCTCCGCACCGGGACGTTCAGCCGGTGCAGCCGCAGAGGCAGGGGCCGCAGCACGCGACGGTGCCGCGCTCGCAGCGGGAGCAGCCGCGATGGGTGCGTCACCCTCAATACCAATACGACGCTCGAGGCGCTCGACCCGGGCCAGAGCACCACGTTGCGTGTTATCGCTTGCGGGAACCAAAATGCGCGCAATCATCAGTTCGAGATGCAGCCGCGGCGAGGTCGCACCGGTCATTTCGGAGAGCGCTGCGTTGATGACATCAGCCGCTCGCGAAAGTTCAGCAGCGCCGAGCGTGTGGGCTTGCTGCGCCATGCGCTCAAGTTGATCTTGCGGGATGCCGCGCAGCACGGAGGCCGCGTTGTCTGCGGTTGCCGCAACAACGATGAGGTCGCGCATCCGCTCTAGAAGATCTTCAACGAAACGACGCGGATCTTGACCGGTCTGGATGACGCGGTCGACCGACGAGAACGCAGCGGCAGCGTCGCCAGTGCCGAGAGCATCAATCACTTCGTCGAGCAGCTCAGCGTGGGTGTACCCCAGCAACGCAACGGCGCGTTCGTAACCGACCGTGGCGGTGTCGGAACCAGCGATGAGTTGGTCGAGCAGCGAGAGAGTGTCGCGCACCGAACCGCCACCGGCACGAACAACGAGCGGAAGCACTCCTGGCTCAACCTCGACGTTCTCGCTTTCACACAACTGCTGAACGTAGTCGAGCATCTGGGCAGGCGGAACCAAACGGAAGGGGTAGTGATGGGTGCGCGAACGAATCGTGCCAATCACCTTGTCAGGCTCGGTAGTCGCGAAGATGAACTTCACGTGCTCCGGCGGCTCTTCAACAATCTTGAGCATCGCGTTGAATCCCTGAGGCGTCACCATGTGCGCCTCGTCGAGAATGAAAATCTTGAAACGGTCGCGGGCCGGGGCAAACACTGCGCGCTCGCGCAAGTCACGGGCATCCTCAACACCGTTGTGGCTTGCCGCGTCAATCTCAACAACATCGAGCGAACCGCCACCATCACGCGACAGCTCTACACACGACGCACACACACCACAGGGAGTGTCAGTCGGGCCCTCGGCACAGTTGAGGCAGCGCGCCAGAATTCGGGCGGATGTCGTCTTGCCACAGCCACGCGGACCACTGAACAGATACGCGTGATTGACTCGATCGGTGCGCAACGCTGTGCGCAGCGGATCGGTCACTTGAGATTGGCCGATGAGTTCAGCAAAAGTCTCGGGCCGGTATCGGCGATATAGGGCAGCAACCACGCCCCTAGCGTAGTCGTGCCCGCTGACGATCCCAACGCGCGCTGAGCGAACACGCGTGGCTCACGCTCTTCTCAACGTGTTTCGAAATCGACCAAACTACCCGGCCGCCGGTTCCGAATCATCTCTGGTCGGCTGGTTACCGACCACAGCCACACCTGATCCGTGGCATGCGTTACCCGAATAGACGTGCAGGGCTCACCCGGGGGGTGGGAAAACCCTGCACGCACTTAGCTCTCGAGGCGAGTGAACGGGCGGCAGCACTCCAGTGCGCTGCCGCCCCTATTCACGCGCGATGGCGCCCGGTGGGGCGTCGAGAAATCATGAATAGTCCGCCGGCACCGATGAGGGCGACAGCGAGCCAAGCAACTGAGGAGCCGGACGAACCGGTGAAGGCGAGGCCGTCATCCGCGGCCGCCAGCGTCGTGAGTTCGAAGGTGAAGCCAGGAGTGCTGACCTCCAGCGCACCCGACGCGACCATCGCGGGAACCCACATCGCTTCGTGTTCCGGAGTGATCACGGTGGCGACTGTGTCACTCAGAACGGTGAAGTTGGAGCCCCACACAGCGCCGAAGCGAGCTCCGGTAGCGGCCGAGAATCCAGTTCCACGAAGCGTCACCAGAGTGCCACCATCATCGGGACCGACCAGTGGCGTCATGGACATGACGACGGGCGTTACGACGTAGGTGAAGTTGCCGCCATCAGCATCACCAATCGGATGCTGCACTACGACAGCCGCTGCGCCTTCAGAACCTGCAGGTGTGGTCACCGTAATTTCGGTATCGCTCACGACCGTGAACGACGTTCCGGCATCCCCGTCAAAGGTCACTCCGGTTGCGCCGGTGAAACCGGAACCGATGATCGTCACTTCGGTTCCTCCTGTGAGCGGCCCTTCATTCGGGCTGATCGAGGTCACCGTGGGCGGCGCCACGTAAGTGAAGTCAGCGGGGGCAGAGTTGCCAACTGCGTGAGCAACCACGACATCGATTTCTCCGGCCGAGCGTGCGGGGCTTGTCACCGTGATCTCGGTGTCGCTCACGACCGTGAACGACGTTCCGGCATCCCCGTCGAATGTGACGCCCGTCGCTCCGGTGAAACCAGAGCCGGTGATGGTGACGACCGTGCCTCCCGCTGTCGATCCGGTTGCGGGAGCCAGCGACGCAATCGTTGGTGCCGAAGTGTAGGTGAAGTCGCCCGCAGCAGCATTGATGATCGGATGCACGACGACAACAGCCGCGTCACCCGCCGCATGGGCTGGACTCGTGACCGTGATTTTGGTGTCACTGACGACAGTGAACGACGTTCCGGCATCCCCGTCGAACGTCACGCCCGTCGCCCCGGTGAAACCAGAGCCTGTGATGGTGACTTCAGTGCCGCCAGCCAAAGGACCCGAGGTAGGAGTGAGGTCGCTGACGCTGGGGTTAGCGAGGTAGGTGAAGTCTCCCGCCGCGGCGTTTCCACCCGCGTGCTCCACTACGACAGCAACCGCGCCGGCTGCGTGTGCCGGGCTCGTCACCGTAATCTCGGTATCGCTCACGAACGTGAACGACGTTCCAGCATCCCCGTCAAAGGTCACACCGGTTGCTCCGGTGAATCCGGAACCAGTGATCGTCACGGCTGTGCCGCCTGCGATTGGTCCCAGGTCAGGGCTCATTGCAGAGACCGTCGGTGCGGCAACGTAGGTGAAGTCGCCTGCGTTGGCGTCGCCGGCAGGGTGCTCGACCACGACCGCGGCAGCACCCACCGTGCCCGCGGGTGTCGTCACAGTGATCTCGGTATCGCTGACGACGGTGAACGACGTTCCGTCATCGCCATCGAACGTCACGCCGGTTGCTCCGGTAAAGCCAGTGCCCGTGATCGTGACTTCCGTGCCACCAGCGAGCGGGCCCTCATCGGGAGCGATCGAGGACACTGTCGGTGCGGCTTGATAGCTGAAAGTGCCCGGCGACGAATCGGATGGCGTGTTCTGCACGATCACGTCAACAACGCCAATAACGTGTGCCGGGGTGGACACAGTGATTTCGGTGTCGCTCACGACCGTGAACGACGTTCCGGCATCCCCATCGAAGGTGACGCCTGTCGCTCCGGTGAAACCGGTGCCCGCGATCGTCACGACAGTGCCGCCCGCGACCGGACCGATGTTCGGTGACAGCGACGAGATAATGGGAGCAGCGGTGTACGTGAAGTCACCCGCGGCAGCGTCTCCAATCGGATGCTGCACGACCACCTCAATGGTTTCCTCGACATGCGCGGGGCTCGAGACGGTGATCTCGGTGTCGCTCACTACAGTGAACGACGTTCCGGCATCCCCATCGAAGGTGACCCCCGTGGAGCCGGTGAAACCGGTACCCGTGATCGTCACTTCAGTGCCGCCCGCGAGCGGACCTTCGGTCGGTGTCATACCGGAAACCGTTGGCGCTCCGCGGTACGTGAACGTGGCGGGAGCTGAATTACCGGTTGCGCGTT
Organism: Salinibacterium sp. SWN248; assembly: GCF_015864575.1. Classification (GTDB taxonomy): domain Bacteria; phylum Actinomycetota; class Actinomycetes; order Actinomycetales; family Microbacteriaceae; genus Rhodoglobus. The sequence continues at coordinate 497,307 of NZ_JADYWW010000002.1, forward strand.
CAATAATCAGGTCGACAGCGCCCAGGGCGTGTGCCGGGCTCGTCACCGTGATCTGAATGTCGCTATCGACGGTGAACGACGTGCCATCGATGCCATCAAAAGTGACGCCCGTGGCACCCGTAAATTCAGAACCGGTGATGGTCACCACAGTGCCGCCAGCGATCGGGCCGAAGTTCGGTGTGAGGGAGGAGATGAGAGGTACCGGCGTGTAAGTGAACTCGGCAGCATCCGAAGCACCCGCAGGATGTTGGATGATCACATCGACGTCGCCCGCGGCGTGCGCGGGGCTCGTCACGGTGATTTCGGTGTCGCTCACGACCGTGAACGTTGTTCCGGCATCCCCATCAAAGGTGACTCCCGTGGAGCCTGTGAAACCGGTACCCGTGATGGTCACCGCGGTGCCGCCCGTTGCGGGGCCGCTGGAGGGATCGACGTCGGAAATGACGGGGATCACACCCGCATGGTTCGGGCCGACGGCGGAGCGTGCGACATCCAACTCAAGAAGGCTGGCCACCGGACCTTGGGCGAGCAGCCCCACGCGCAGTGCCGTTTCGACAAATTGCTGTTCGGGTGCTGTGCCGATGAGCTCTTGGTTGTTGATAGTGATCGCGAGCACGGACTCTAGAGCTGTGAAGACCGGCGAAAGCGCATCGATCACGGGCGTAACGACGCCCGACTGTAAACCGGCAATAAAGATCTGCAGTGCCGACGTGCTGGGGTCGAGAAGATCGGATACGAGAGGTGCAAGCGCCGCACTGACGATCGCGTCCGTTAGCGCAGTGACAGGAATAATGCCGAGGGCCGTAATGCCGATCGTTGCCGACGAACTTGCGAGTTCAGCGAGGGTGCCAGACACAGTCACTTGGGCGAGAGGAGCTGCGCCCAACCCCAAATTCACCTCGATGTCGACTTCTGCGGCCTCGAGTGCCGCTGTGACGGCGTCTTCGACGTTGTCGGCGAATTGCCCGACCAAAGTTGTTATGGATGCGGTAATCGCGGTGAGCTCTGCGGAGGTCAATACCGATGTGTTTGCCGGCTGCCCAGAAAGCGAACCACCCTTCAGCTCGGCAAGATCGACAGTGATCTCTCCCGTGCCGAAGTCGATCGTTACAGCGTCGGAGGTCATCGGAGTGTAGAGCGGCGCGATCGCGCCGGGAAGATCCAGCGTGACACTCGCCGACGTTCCCGTCGTCGAAACGAGACCAAGTCCGCCGAGCGCGCTCAAAGCGACAGTAGATATTGTGCCCACAAGAGAACCGCCGGAGCCCGCAATTGTATCCACGGCCCCGGAAAGAGTTCCTGCCAGCCCGTCAACTGTCGAGCTCACTCCGGCAACGGTGTCGCTCGTAAGTTTGAGTTCAGCGCCAACGATTTCGTAGGTGCCTGTGGCAGCGGCAGGGGCAGCCGCTTCTGCGCGCGAACTCGTTGCTCCCAGTTCAAGCGACAGCGCCGTGAGTTCACTCGCCAGCCCTGAGTCAAGAACGTCAGCAAGATCAAGAGCGAGCGGCGAGGGACGATCGCTCACATCGAAGAGCGCTACGCCGACATCGCCATCAACATCGACGAGTCCCGTGGCAGCAATCGAGCTGCCGTCGTCGGCTGCTTGCGAGAACGCGCTCAACACACCCGCATCGGCGAGCGCGATCGGCACACCGATTCCACCCACGGTGGCAGTGACCGCCGCGAGCACGCCGACTCCGGAGGTGTCCGTCTGTAGAGCTTGGGTTCCGTCGTTGCTCGCGGCTGATGCGCCGAGAAGAGCCAATTCGCCGGCGAGCAGTCCCGAGAGCACGCTCCCCGAAAGGTAGGCAGACTCCGCGGTGGAGGCATCGCCCGCGACCGCGTGCGCCGGAGCGCCAGTAGAGAAGACAGAGAGCGTGACAAGCCCCGCAGCGGCGAACGTAGCTACGCTCGCGCGAATGGTGCGCGCCTGACCGCTCGTACGCTTGTTTGTACTAAAAATTGGTTCCCTGAAAACCACAATGCCCCCCAGATCGCGAGACCGGTGCACCGCGTGCACACAGTCTCAACTCGAATAGTGGTGAGCTACTCGCAGGGTGGTTGGCCCAACGTTGAGACCGCCCGAATTCGGTCTCGAAACCATAATAAAAGCTCACAGCTGGGCAATACAAGAGTCCACAATGGGGGACAAGAAAATTGGTCTATCGGGTTACAGCTTCAACCGATTCCCGTGCTAGACGCAGTTCCACATCGGCAATGGTCAGCTACCCGACGAGCTCCACAAGCATCTTTCGAAGCTCTGGGACCTGGGTCATCGTCCAAGATCGCGTCAAGTGGTTGTAGTCCCGGTAAACCGGTATGTCACCATCCATGACCTTGCAGTATTCGTCACACAGAACGTCGTTAGTGGTGAAGAATGCATCAATTTCATGCCCAGCCATAGCTTCTCTCGCGACCTCTTGCAGCACGGCGGTCGCGTCTAATGCCTCATCCCGAGGTGAAGCGCAGCTCTCCGCAGTGGCTCCGGGCTCGACCAGACACGTACTGGGGTCGTAATCAACGCGAGGGTTGTCCTGAATGATGCCGACGCGAGGACTCCACTGTTTGAACAGCGTCAAGGTCTCGTCGTAGGACGATCGCCACAGGTCGAGTTGCGCAGGGAGATCCAGTTCCCCGCCATCTGGCTCAACGATCCTGCCGTCATAAGCCTCCGCTTGAGAAATCAAGACCGCATCCGGCTCAATTTCTTGGATGATGGCTCGGGTCTCCTCGACAAACGACGGGCATCCTTCCGTGAACGTCCCCCGTGTGCTCACAGTGTCAGCTCCAATTGCCGCGCACGCGGTAAGCCAGCGAACCACCAGACGAATGTCTTCTTGCTTTGCCGCCTCCGCCAGAGCATCCTTCCACTGACCGGCATGTGAGTCACCGACCAGAACTACCGTGACGGGGCTATCAACCGCACCCATTTCGCACAGCGCGATGTCAAGAACCATCGTGGTCTCACGATCGCACTCGGGAGCTGGCCTATCGAGGCGCACATCTTGAAATACCGCGTACCGCTCCCCTGCATTGTTTCCCTGCACGATGGCACCGCCGACCGCTAACAGCCCGACAAGGGTGGCAGCACCGGCAGCGATAAACGTGCGCCGCAGCGATTGCGTTAGCGCGGGATTAAATCGAATCGGGTTCTCCACGAGGTAATACGTGAGGACTGCAGCACCCAAAGACGCGAGCGCAGCTGTGCCAAGGACCCATGAAGTTTGCGTCTCAAACGCCACTCCCGCCAAGACAATGAAGGGCCAGTGCCAGAGGTACCAGGAGTAGGACAACTTACCGACCCACTGCATCGGCGCTATCGCCAAGAGGCGAGCAGGCCAGACTTGAGTCTCGCCCTCGCGCGTGCGACCGCCAAGAATGATCAGGATGGTTGCCAGGACAGGCAGCAGCGCGGCGAAACCGGGGAATGGTGCCGCTTCCGTCAGCAGGAAGACAGTGCCAAGAAGCACGACTCCACCGACCACGATCATCGTCGCGCGAAGCGCCGGTGCTCCCAAGAATTTGGTCGACAGCATTGCGACTAAACCTGCCGCTGCGAATTCCCACGCTCGGGTGGGAAGCAGATAGAACGCTGCCGCCGGGGCGGTCTGGGTCCAGTAGAGCGAGAGAGCGAACGACAGCACGATCGTTACCGAGAACGCAACGAGGAGGATGCGCTGAATCGACACCCCACGACGGCGCGCAAAGGCGGCCGCGGCAATGATGAGGAGCGGCCACAGCACGTAGAACTGTTCTTCAACACCGAGCGACCACATGTGGAGGTACGGGCTCGGATCGCCGAGATCGACCGCAAAATAGTCAGTCGCTTGCTGCGCGAAAACAAAGTTGGAGATGTAGAGCAGGGCCGATCCGGCATCCCGCCCCAGTGTCGACCACTGCAGCGGAGAAAGTATCCACAGAGCAAGCGGTAGCGTCACGAGAATCATCAGCACCGATGCGGGCAGGAGCCGTCGCACTCGTTTCGCCCAGAACTGCGCAACGTTCACGCGGCTCGTTGCGGTGACCTCGCGCACGAGGTTCGTGGTGATCAAGAACCCCGAAATGACGAAGAAGACATCGACGCCGATGAAGCCGCCGCTGAATCCGGGGAAACCAGCATGGAAAGCGACAACGGGGCCGATGGCAAGGACCCTGAGCCCGTTAATGTCTCCGCGAAACCAATGAGCTGGCCGCGCAGCGGAACTGCTGCTCCGAACTTGTGACACGTCTCCCCTGCCTTGCCCGGCCTGCCCGAACCGTCGGCAGACTATCACTCCGCTGGGCGAAGAGTTGTCTAATCCTCGCAGCGCCGCCGCGGAAGTACCCGCACGGCTCGTCGTCTATCGGGCTACAGCTTCAACCGATTCCCGTGCTATCTGCAGTTCTTCGTTCGTTGGAATGACGAGAACCTTCACGCTCGAATCGGATGCCGAGATGACGCGCTCGCCACGATTGGCTGCGGCGTTAGCCGCGACATCCATCTCGATCCCAAACGATTCGAGACCCTCGACCGTCGCGAGGCGCGTGTTGGCGTTGTTCTCGCCGACGCCCGCGGTGAACACGACGGCGTCCGCTCCGCCAAGGGCCACGAGGTACGCCCCCAAGTAGTGACGCAACCGGTGGTAGTAAACACCGAGCGCTGCCTGCGCCTGCTCATCGCCAGCATCCGCCTTCGATTGCACATCGCGCATGTCTCCGGTGCCGGTCATGCCGAGCAATCCACTCTCACGGTTGAGCAAGTGGTCTAAGCCGGGGAGGTCCATTCCGGCCCGGCCGAGATGAAAAAGTGCCCCAGGATCGATGTTGCCCGAGCGGGTGCCCATCACGAGCCCCTCGAGCGGAGTCATGCCCATTGAGGTGTCGACGCTGCGACCACCATCGATCGCGCACACGGATGCTCCATTGCCCAGGTGAAACACGATCAGTTTGAGATCGGCGAGATCTTTGCCCAGCACCGCAGCGGTCCGCTCCGAAACGTATCGATACGAGGTGCCATGAAAACCGTAGCGACGGATGCCGTGCACTCGAGCCAGTTCCGTGTCAATCGCGTAGGTGTACGCGTGGGGTGGCAGCGTGCCATGGAATGCGGTGTCGAAAATCGCCACATGAGGCACGGTCGAGAACGTCGCTCGCGCTGCGCGAATGCCCTTCAGATTGGCGGGGTTGTGCAACGGCGCCAGCACTGAAATCTCTTCAAGGCGGTCCTCGACCTCATCGGTGATCACGGTCGCCTGCGTGAACTCGGCTCCCCCGTGAACAACGCGGTGGCCAACGACGGCCGGATGCTCGTCCCCGAGCTCCGCAAGGATCTGCCGCATCCCGTCGTCGTGGTCCGCTGCGCCTCCGCCGGGTTCCCCGATGCGTTCCACGATGCCGCCGCTATAGACGGAACCGGACTCGGCATCGAGCAGTTCCCACTTGATCGACGATGAACCGGAGTTCACCACGAAGACGGTTGTCATTCTTACTCCTTGGCAGCGGCATCATCGGCGATGCCCTGTAGCGCGGCAGCCTCGGCGGCGACCGATTGAGCCTGAATTGCAGTGATCGCGACGGTGTTCACAATGTCTTGCACGAGCGCCCCACGCGAGAGATCGTTGATCGGTTTGCGGAGGCCTTGAAGGACAGGCCCGATGGCCACTGCTCCGGCGCTGCGCTGCACGGCTTTGTAGGTGTTGTTGCCCGTATTCAGATCGGGGAATATGAACACGGTCGCGCGGCCGGCAACTTCTGAGTCGGGCATTTTAGATTTGCCGACGGCGGCATCCACGGCAGCGTCGTATTGAATAGGGCCGTCGACGGCAAGATCCGGGCGTCGTTCGACCACGAGCGCGGTAGCGGCCCGAACCTTGTCGACGTCAGCACCGCTGCCTGAGGAGCCGGTGGAGTACGACAGCATGGCAATGCGCTGCTCGATGCCGAATTGGGCGGCAGTCGCGGCAGAAGAGATAGCGATGTCAGCGAGTTGAGCGGAATCCGGGTCGGGGTTCACAGCGCAGTCACCATAGACAAGGACGCGGTCTTCAAGACACATCAAGAACACACTCGACACGATCGACACATCGGGCTTGGTTTTGATGATTTCAAAACTCGGGCGGATGGTGTGAGCCGTGGTGTGCGCGGCGCCCGAGACCATGCCGTCGGCCAGCCCCAAGTGCACCATCATGGTGCCGAAATACGAGACGTCGGTCACGGTGTCGCGCGCGACCTCCATCGTCATTCCCTTGTGGGCGCGCAGCTTCACATACTCCGTCGCGAATCGGGTGCGCAGTTCTTCATCAAAGGGGCTCAGGATGCTCGCGGCCGAGATATCGAGACCGAGTTCAGCGGCGCGGCCACGCACTTCACCCTCGTCACCCAGGATCGTGAGCGTGGCAACGCCACGGCGCAACAGCGTGCTCGACGCGCGCAAAATGCGGTCATCACTGCCCTCCGGCAACACAATGTGCTGCGGGATGCTGCGAGCGCGATCGAGCAGACCGTACTCGAACATGAGCGGCGTGACGACGGTGGGCGGATGCAGGTCGAGTCGACGCAGCAGCTCTGCGGCATCCACGTGCTGTTCAAACAGGGCAAGCGCCGTGTCGAACTTGCGGGGAGACTCGGCAGCCAAGCGACCGCGCGTCTTGGTAATAATGCGCGCGGTGTCATAGGTGCCGAACGACGTGCGAATCACCGGCAACGACACATCGAGACCATCCATGAGGCGCTCGATCTGGGGCAGCAGATCAAAGCCACCATTGAGGATGATGCCCGCAAGCGAAGGGAACGTCTCCGACGCGTGCGCCATCAGCGTCGCCAGCAACACATCCGACCGGTCGCCAGCAACCACCACGACCGAGCCCTCGATAAGACGCAGCAGCACGTTCTCCATCGTCATACCGGCCACGACCACGCCGAGCGCTTCACGCTGCAACAGATCATCGTCGCCGCGCAGCAACTCACCATCAACGGCAGTGAGCAGAGAGGCAAGGCTGGGTGCGATAAGGAAGGGGTCTTCGGGGATAGCCCACACCGGAGTATCGTCGCCGACCGCCGCGCTGACTCCGGCGATGATGTCGGTCATGAAGTCGGGGTCAGATCTGTTGACGATCACGCCGACCAACCGCGCGTGGGCGGCATCCAATTCTTGATGCGCTATCGAATACACCTGAGCCATGTCGGCGGGGCTGCGGCTCTCGCCGTCCTCAGACTGACCACCCAGTACTAGGAGCACCGGAGCACCGAGGTTTGCGGCGACGCGTGCGTTGTAGGACAGCTCTGTCGGGCTGCCGACATCCGTGTAGTCAGAGCCCACAATCACGACAACGTCGCACTGCGCCTCGACGGCCTTGAACCGCTCGATGATGCGGCTGAGCGCCAGCTCGGGGTCAGCGTGCACGTCGTCATAGCCCACGCCGACAGCCTCGTCGTAGCTGAGATTGACTGCTTCGTGACCGAGCAACATCTCTAAGACGTAGTCTCGCTCATCGCTGGTGCGAGCGACGGGCCGAAACACACCAAGTCGTTTCGCTTCGCGACTAAGCGTGTCGAGCAGACCGAGGGCGATGGTGGACTTGCCAGCGTGGCCCTCGATGGAGGTGATGTAGATATTCCGCGTCACCTCTCCAGCCTACGCCGGAAGATACGCCCCAGAAGGAGATGCCGGGCGCTTAACAGAAAAGACCCCTCGCGCACCCGCCAGAGCCCGGTTACCCTTGCTACGTTTCCGTCCTGGGGGAATTGGCCTGGATGGCGCCACGCGAGGAGCCGCCCCCAGTCTACCCAAAATTATTGCCCCTCGCGCGCCGGCGGCACTCCCCGAATTCACGGCGTTCGGAACGTCGATTACCACTGGGCCGCCCACCCCGTTATGATCACTTGAGGCTGTTTGCGCTAACGCGCGTTCAACCTCTCAGGAGAATTCGCCTAGTGGCCTATGGCGCACGCTTGGAAAGCGTGTTGGGTGCAAGCCCTCGGGGGTTCGAATCCCCCATTCTCCGCACTTACCCCATTGTGATCGCCCACGCGAAAAACCGAAGGGAACGCCGTTGTCGACTAGGCCAGTGAGCCTCAAACCTCGCCGTGACGATCCTCGTCGGCGGCTAGGTCAACCCCGTTCGCTCTTGTGGCGCGGGTTTCAGGCTTGGCTGATTTTCACGGTAATCGTGTTCGGCGCGCTGTATACCCTCACGATTCCGGATGGGCCGTGGCTTGCGGTTGTGATCACTCACGCGGTCGCTATCGCCGCCGCCATAGCCGCGTGTGTTTCCTACTTTCGCAGCGCCATCTGGATCGGTGCAAACTCCCCGCTCGTCACCGAGCGCGGTTTTTTCTTCGGGCGACTGACGCACTTTGACAAGTCAGATGCCACCTTGATCGTGCGGTCAACCGTCTTCACGAGCGATGGCTTGGAGTCGCGGGCTGAACTCTCCGTGATGGGTCACAACGGCCGTCGCCTGTTGCGCATGCGTGGACAGTATTGGGCTCCCGAGGATTTCGAATTCGTCGCCTCTCACTTCAACGTGCCAGTCGAAACAATTCCCGGCACCGTTTCCCACGGCGAAATTCGGCGCGATTACCCCGAAACCCTGTATACCTACGAGCGGTACCCCCTCCTCGTGGTCGCTATTGCGATTGGCACCACGGCCGCGGTTGCCGGTGTCTTTGCCGCAGCGCTCACGGTCATCAACGCCCTCGCGCGCTAGCGACGGCCGCAGCTCCCCTTAACGCGCAAATGCCGCGGTGCCGGCGCCCTCTGGATGGGCAACAGCACCGCGGCATTCGCGGCGAGGAGATCTGAGCTAGCTCTTGACCGAGCCGCTCATCAGACCACCGATGAAGTACTTGCCAAGCACGATGTACACGACCAGCGTGGGCAGCGATGCAAGCAGCGCACCCGCCATCGCGGCACCGTAGTTCGCCAGTTGAGCGCCCTGCGCCAGGTTGTTGAGCGCGAGTGACACGGGCCCTTCATTCTGGTTCGACAGGAACAGCGCGAACAGGAAGTCGTTCCACGCTGAGGTGAACTGCCAGATGATCGTGACAACAAAGCCGGGAAGCGACAGTGGCAAGACGATGCTGCGGAACGTGCGCAGCATCCCCGAACCGTCCATGCGGGCAGCCTCCATGAGCTCATGAGGGATGCCGGCGTAGTAGTTGCGGAAGATCAACGTACAGATCGGCAGACCGTAAATCACGTGCACCACGAGCAGGGTGGAGACATCGCTCGGCAAGCCGAGGCTGGTCTTCATCTGCACGAGCGGCGTCATGATCGCCTGGTACGGAATGAACATTCCGAACAGGATGAACGTGAAGACGACGTCGGCGTACGGGAAGCGCCAGCGGGCAAGCACGAAGCCGTTCATTGCTCCGAGGAACGACGCGATCAGTGCGGCAGGGATCGCCAGCAAGAACGTGCGACCGATGGATGCCGACAACGCGTTCCAGGCGAGAGCCCAGTTGTCGAAGCCGGTGGGTCCACCCTCGAAAGCAGGCTCCCACGGCCAACGAACCGGAAGCCCCCACGAGGTGGCGGGGTTGACGTCCTGTGGCGGCTTGAGGCTCGTGACGATCAATACGTACACGGGCATCAACACAATGACCAGGAAGAACACCAGCAGTACATACTTCGCGGTGCGGCTCAGACCAGCCCGCGCACGAATCGCCGAACTCTGCGGCATGTGCGACTCAGTGGTGGGTTCGCTTGGCTTCTTGTCGAGTCCAGTTGCGACACTCATCCTTGCCTCTTCTCTGCGCGAGCGGTGTAGATCAAGTAGGGGACGATTACGACGGCAACGAAGAGCAACAGGATCGTCGCGATCGTGGCCGACTTGGCGTAGTCGTTAGAGGTCAAAGCAACCCACAGGTAGGTTGCGGGAACCTCGGTCTGGTAGATCGACTTCGTGATCGCCATGATGAGGTCGAAGACCTTCAGCGACATGTGGCCCACGATGATGAGAGCCGACAGCGCGACGGGGCTGAGCTGGGGGAAGATCACGTAGCGGTAGAGCTTCCACTCGGTCGCGCCATCCATGCGCGCTGCTTCGCGCAGCTCTTCAGGGATGCCACGGAAGCCCGAAAGAAAGAGCGCCATGACGTAGCCGGCGAGCTGCCAGATGGCGGGCAACGCAATGGCCGCCATGCCCCAGGTCGGATCGTTCCACCACGAGTTCTGGAGAAAGTCGAGCCCGAGGTTCTCGAAGACCCGGTTGAGTCCGGATGCACGGTCACCCTCAGCGCTGTTGAGCAACCAGCGCCAGACGACACCGGATGCCACGAACGAGATCGCCATGGGGAACAGGAACACCGAGCGGAAAACGCCCTCTGCGGTGACGCCCTTGTCGAGCATCCACGCCCACAAGAATCCGAAGATCATGGTGCCACCGATGAAGAAGAGGGTGAAGATACCAAGGTTCTGAAGCGAGTGGATGAAGCGCTCTTCGCCAAACAGAGCGATGTAGTTATCGAGCCCAACGAACTCGGTAGCGGGAACAAGACTGTTCCGGTTGCTGAGCGACACCGAGATGTTGGCGCCGATCAAGCCATAAACAAATATCCCGAGAACGATAATCGTCGGGGATATTAAGAGGAGCGGTGGGCCCCAGTTTTTGTATCCTTTTTTCACGCGCGAGCTCCTCGGTTTGCACGGTAGTGGGTGAGGGCGTCTCCACCCTCACCCACTATTTCTCGTGGTGCTAGTTAGCCCTGAGCCTTGTCAGAAGCAGCAACTAGTCCGGAAAGCAGCGATGCTGCGTCGCGGTCGGCGCCGAACTTACCGATGGCCGAAGAGATGTCTCCTGACCAAGCGATGCTTGCGGCTGCTCCGTGTGCGAGCGAGCTAACAACGGTGTCTTCACCGAACGACTTGATAGCCGTCTGCTGGTACGCGGGGTAGTCAGCAGCAACCGTGTCGGTGCGTGCCGGGATCGAACCCTTAGCGAGGTTGAATGCCTTCTGGCCTTCAGCCGAGCTGATGGTCGTCAGCCAGTCAATGGCAGCTGCTTCGTGAGGAGCACCTACCGAGAGAGTGAACGAGTCAGCGAGGAAGTCGAAGACTCCATCGGTGCCGGGGGTTGCCCAGGTGGTGTACTCGTTGTCGTAGGTCCAACCAGCCTGCTGGAATGCAGACTCGGCCCAGTCACCCATGACGTTGTAAGCAGCGTTGCCATCGAGAACGATCTGCGTTGCAGCATCCCAGTCGAGGCCAGCGAAGTCGCTGTTGGTGTATTCGAGCAGGTCGCCGTAGTGACCGATCGCGGTCTCTACTCCAGCGTCGTCCCAGGCGGTGTCGCCGGTCCAGAGTCCCGAGTAGCCCTCGGCGCCAAGGTCAGCGATGAGAACGTTTTCGAAGAGCTGCATCTGAGTCCACTCGGTGCCGAGCGCGAGAGGAGTCTCGACTCCAGCGTCCTTGAGCTTCTTCAGGTCTACAAGCCACGCGTCGATGTCAGCAGGAGCAGCCTTGGGGTCGATCCCGGCATCCTCGAGCACCTGGGTGTTGGCCCAGACTACGTTGGCACGGTGGATGTTGCTGGGTACCGAGTAGATGGCACCGTCAACGGTGATGCGCTCGATCAGGCTCTCGGGGAAGACATCCGTGAGGCCGTTCTCTTGGTAGAACGAGCTGAGGTCTTGAAGCTGACCAGCGTTGATGTAGTCCGTGAGCTCTGCTCCGGCATGGGCCTGGAACGTGTCCGGCGGGTCGTTCGACTCGAGGCGTGATGCAAGAGCTGCCTTGGCGTTGGAGCCGGCGCCACCAGCTACAGACGCATTGATGAACTCAATGTCAGGGTTCTGCTCTGCGAATACCGTGACGAGAGCGTCAAGGCCGACCTTTTCGGATCCTGAGGCCCACCAGGTGAATACCTCAACCTGGTCAGCGTTGTCGGGGTCTGAGCTAGGGGTGCTCGAGCAGCCCGCAAGAACGAGGCCTAAGGCCACCGCCCCGGCGATAATGGAAAGTGGCTTACGCATTCTGTGTTCCTCCATTGGAATATGAGTGCTGTTCCGTTCAAGAAGTGAATCGGACGTTCACCAGTAAACTGTCTAACCGTTGGGTTTGACAAGTGAACGCAGCAAGTTTTTGCACATTCGTATGGTCACAATTTGGCAACAGCGAGCTTGTTTTGGTTCACTGCCACCGCCGACTGGAGCGAACCTTGCGCTCTACTTCCGCTAGAACACTGGGTTTTAGGCGCGTTTGCGTGCCCGAATACCCGCTGCGGAGAGCTCCGGATACGGGTCGGAACTACCGACGCTTGAGGGTCGAAAAAATTCCGCGAAGCACCTCGCGCACGACCGTCTGTCCAGTTCGTGAACTCAAGGCGTCGCCCAAAACGTTGGGCTGCTTGCGCGTTGTCGTGCGTGTAGTGGTGCGCGACGTGGTCTTTTTGTTCATGTCTTTGAGCGCTCGTTCGTAGTCGGCTTGCACCTTCGCCTGCTCCTTAGCGTGCGCCTTCGCGAGCTTCTCAGCGTCTTTAGCGGCAACCGCAGCAGCGTCTGCCGCCGCCTCCGCCGCCTCCGCTTTGGCATCTGCCTCAGCCGCCGCATTCATCTTGCCGGCCAAAATCTCCCGAGCAGATTCCCGATCGACCGCGGTGCCGTAGGTCTCCATCAGCGGGGATGCGGCGACCGCAGCTTCCATCGTGGCGGCGTCAGTGGGCGACATCGAACCTTGCGGTGCGCGCAATCGCGTCCACGCCACGGGAGTCGGAGCGCCCTTCTCGTTCATGACAGTGATGATGGCCTCGCCAGTCGCGAGTGACGTCAGCACCTCCCCCAGGTCGTAGCCCGATGTGGGGTAGGTCGAGACGGTCGCCTTGAGTGCCTTCGCCGAATCCGGCGTGTGCGCGCGCAGCTGATGCTGGAAGCGCGAACCGATCTGGGCAAGCACATCGCTCGGAACATCCTTGGGGGTCTGGGTGACGAACACCACACCGACGCCCTTGGAACGGATGAGCCGCACCGTCTGAGTGATTGACTCAATAAAGTCTTTCGAGGCATCGTTGAACAGCAAGTGGGCTTCGTCAAAGAAGAACACGAGCTTGGGCTTGTCGATATCTCCGACCTCGGGAAGGTCATTGAAGAGGTCAGCAAGAAGCCACATCAAGAATGTCGAGAAGAGCGCTGGTTTGTTGCTCACGCCCGGCAGCTCAAGCAAGCTCACAATGCCCTTGCCTTCCGCGTTGGTGCGCAGGAAGAGTGACGTATCTATCTCCGGTTCGCCAAAGAACTCGTCGGCGCCCTCGTTCGCAAAACCGATGAGCTCACGCAGGATGACGCCAGCAGTCGCCGACGACAAGCCGCCCAGGTTCTTCAACTCGGCCTTGCCATCATCGCTCAGCAGGTATTGCACGACAGCGCGCAAATCGCTGAGATCAACCAGCGGCAGTCCTGTCTGATCGGCGTAGTGGAAAATCAGGCCAAGACTCGACTCCTGCGTGTCATTGAGACCGAGCACTTTCGAGAGCAGCAACGGCCCGAAGCTTGAGACGGTCGCACGAATCGGCACGCCGATGCCCTTGCCGCCGAGCGTGAAATATTCGGTCGGGGATGCCGCGGGCTGCCAGTCTTGCCCGATCGACTCGGTGCGCTCCAGTAACTTCTCGCTCGAACTGCCTGCCGTAGCAATGCCCGAGAGGTCACCTTTGATGTCGGCGGCGAAGACGGGAACACCGGCAGCCGAAAGCTGCTCGGCCAGCACCTGCAACGTTTTCGTCTTACCGGTTCCGGTGGCACCCGCCACCAAACCGTGGCGGTTGAGCATCGCGATCGGAATGCGCACCGGAACGTCAGCGAGCGCATCTCCATTGACGAGAGCGCCCATCTCGAGCACCTCACCGTCAAAGGCGTAGCCCTTTCGGATGTCGGCTACCTGAGCCGCGCTGAGAGGGCCATCACCGGAGTCGGTCGCCTGGGTGGCTTTCGCTGGGGCCGACTTCGCCGCTGCCGGCCTGTCGGCTGCCGGTTCTGAGGGCGCGGCCTCCGGTGCGGTCTCGGCGGTCGTTGCCTCCGACACTGCGGCCGCGGCCTGCTCGGCGGCAAGCGCGGCCTCAGCCGATGCCAGCTCGGCGGCCGCGAGCGCGGCCTGCGCCTGGGCTAAGGCTTTCTTGGCGGCTTCTACTTGGGCTGCGGCATCCGTCATTCTTCTAGCCTACGGAGTGAGGTCGCCCAGCGCTCTTATTGATGCCAGATTGTGGGTCTTCGGTCGCTAAGCGATGAGCGAATGGCGCCCACACAATGATCGCGACACCAACACCGAGGAGTGCACCTCCGATGGTGTCGCTCAGCCAGTGCGCCCCCAGATACGTGCGACTCAAGATCATGAGAATTGTGTAGGCGATACCGGCCACCAGCACCCACCGACGCTGCAACAGGATGATGAGCACGACCGTGACGGTAGCGGCGTTGGCCACATGCCCCGACGGGAATGAACCGATATCGGCTGTGACCAAGATCTCCTCGGGACGCGCGCGACCAAAGAGTGACTTGAGTAACTGAACAACGCCAGCGCTCAGTGCTGACGCCAGCACAAAGTAGAGCGCTGCCGAACGACGTTTCGCAATAAAGAACGCAAGCGCGGCCCCCAGCGGGACTACAAATACCCCGAACCAGCCACCACCCACAAAATCCATGACCAGAGCTGGCGCGGTGAAAATATCGGCACGGACGCTCAGCAGGTCGTCGAGTACGAGCTGGTCGAGACTCAGCACGCCGTCTCGCGTCGCGATAAGAACACCGAGCAGCACGGCCAGCACCACGGCGGTCACTCCACTGATAAGCGGCCATCGCTGGGTAACCTGACGAGCTTCCGCGGGCGAAATTTCAGTATTCACCCATTTACGGTACCGGGTGAATCTTGGCGAGTGCCGAGACAATCCGCGGCTGTCAGCGCTTCGTGAGCCTCAGCACTTCTCGCGATGCCTAGCGCGATAGCGCGGGCACGGTTCGCGGACGGATGACAGTCCACATGACGATGATCGACACGATTGCGGTGCTCCCCATCACAATGCCCATCGGGATTGCGTTGGTGATTCCGAAGGCGCCGACGATAGGCGAGGTGAGTCCGGCAAGCCCAAAGTTCACGGCGCCCAACACTGACGCCGCCGTCGCCGCTTCTCCCCCGTGGTTGGCGAGCGCCAACACTTGAGTACAGGGGAACGAGAAGCCACAGGACATCACGAAGAAGAACAGGGGAATCAGCACCGTGATGAGGTCGCCGTTCACAATGTCGAGGAACACGATCGTGGATGCCGAGAGCAGCAGCATGACTCCGGAGCCGGCAAGAATCCACTGCGGCCCGATGAATCGCATCAGGAACGCTGCGGACTGGACTCCGATCACGACGCCCACCGAGTTCACGGCGAAGACAAGACCGAACGCTTGAGGATCAAGGCCGTAGACGTTCTGCAAGAGGAACGGAGATGAGGCGAGGTAGGCGAAGAGCCCAGAGAATGTCATTCCCGCGATGATCGCCGTGCCCACGAACACCCGGTCAGTGAAGAGGGCCTTGTAGCGCTGCCCTGCCGTGGCATGGCCGAGATCTCGGCGCCGGGCTGGCGGCAGGGTTTCGATAATAAGGAACCACGCAGCTATCAATACCAAACCGGCGTAGATCGCCAGGAAGACGAACATTCCACGCCACGGGGTGATCAGCAGAAGCTGAGACCCGATGAGCGGAGCCAAGATGGGCGCAAGCCCCTGCACGAGGGCAAGGCGTGACAGCATCCGCACAAGAGGGAGCCCGCCGAAGAGGTCGCGCACGATCGCCATCGTGACGACAGCACCGGCCGCCGCTCCCATTCCTTGGATGAGGCGAAAGACGAAGAGAAGTTCGATGTTGGCTGCGAGGGCAACTCCGATACTCGCCATGAGATGCACGCTCGTGGCAACGAGTAGCGGAAGGCGTCGACCGATGCGGTCGCTCAGCGGACCGACGATGAGCTGGCCAAGTGCGAAACCCAGAGTCGTCGCGGTCAGCGTGAGCTGCACAATGGCGGCCGTGGTGTCGAGATCCGCTTCAATGAGCGGGAACGCGGGCAAGTACAGATCAACGGTAAACGGCCCGAGCGCAGTGAGCGCGCCAAGCACGAGGACATACACAAGCCGTTGACGTGCAGAGAGTGAGTCACCGGGATGAACGACGGTAGTCAAGCGATTCCTAGCTAAGAGAGTGCCCGGTTGTGGGCGCGGCAAAAGTAGTGTGCCCGCAACCCCGAGGGCTACCCCAGCCTACGCCCAGCGCCCGGAACGTTGGCGCTCGACGCAACAGCGCTCTCCGGCGGGATGCACGTGGCCCCTAGTCGGCGCGGTTCTGCTCCGCATACAACCGTGAGTACTCGCCGCCGCGCATGATCAACTCGGCGTGGGTTCCGCGCTCCACAATCGCTCCGGCGACGACAACGAATATCACGTCCGCCGAACGCACCGTCGACAACCGGTGGGCTACGGCAATGGTCGTTCGACCCCGCGAAGCGGTATCGAGGGCTGCTTGCACAATGCGCTCAGAGATGGAGTCCAACGCGCTCGTCGCTTCATCGAGGATCAGCACACTGGGGTCTTTGAGCAGCACGCGCGCAATAGCAATGCGCTGTTTCTCTCCGCCCGACAGGCGGTAACCGCGCTCCCCCACCGTCGTGGCGTAGCCATCGGGAAACGACATGATCGTCTCGTGGATGTTCGCAGCACGCGCTGCGGCTTCGATCTGCTCGGTCGTCGCATCCGGTCGCGCATAGGAGAGGTTCTCGGCGATGGTCGCGTGAAAGAGGTAGGTTTCCTGGGTCACAATGCCGATGTTGCGGATAAGCGAATCTTGGGTGAGATCCTTCACATCGTCGCCGGCGAAGAGCACGCGCCCGTTGCTCGCTTCATGGAGCCGAGGAATCAGATAGGACACGGTGGTTTTGCCGGCACCGGAGGGACCGACAAAGGCCGCGTACTGTCCGGGCTCAATCGAGAAGCTGACTGAGTCGAGCGTTGGCCGAGTGGATGCCTCGGCGTCGGGATAGCGGAAAGTCAGGTTATCGAAAGCGACCGCTCCGAGCTCGGCCCTATTAACCTCGTGGGCATCGGCCTTGTCGGTGATCGCTGGCGTGAGGTCGAGGTACTCGAAAATTCGAGCGAAGAGAGCCGAAGATGTTTGAAGGTCGAGCGCCACCCTCATAAGTCCAAGGAGAGGGAACATGAGACGTGCCTGCACTGTCGTGAAGGCCACGATTGTTCCGGCAGTGACGTCAACGCCACCAGTAATAAGGTACGCGGCAACCATATAGACGATCGCAGGAATGACCGACAAGAAGATATTGACGGTGGCGAAGAACCACTGGCCACTCATCTGCTGGCGCACCTGCAGGTCGACCTGTTGTTCGTTCTCGTCGGAATACCGCAGCGTTTCGATGTCCTGTTGGTTGAAGCTCTTGGAGAGAAGGATGCCCGAAACGCTCAAGGACTCTTGCGTGATTGCGGTCATGTTGCTCAGCGACTCTTGAGTCTTGGTGGCAATGCGCGCGCGGATCTGCCCAACGCGACGTTGAGCGATCACAATGCCCGGAAGCACAATGACGGCAACCACGGTGAGCTGCCAGCTGAGCACGAGCATGCTGATGAACGCCGCGATCACCGTGACGGTGTTGCCGATCACGCTCGACACGGTGTTGTTGAGCACGCCAGCAACGCCACCAACGTCGTTTTGAAGCCGGGATTGGATGACGCCCGTCTTAGTGCGGGTGAAGAATGCGAGCTCCATGCGCTGCAGCTGATCGAAGAGACGCACCCGGAGTGCACCCATGACCTTATTGCCCACTGTTGCGGTGAGGTAGGTCTGCCAGACGCCTAGCGCGGCAGACGCTATCCAGAGGGCGATCATGATGATGACGAGTTGCGCCAGCACGGGAATATCGGGTGTGCCTGACGCCGGGAAGAGGCCTTCGTCGAAGGCTTGCTTGGTGAGCAGCGGTGGCAGCACGCTTATGCCGGCGCCGATCAGCACAAGAGTGATGGTGAGCGTTAGCGCTGACTTGTGCGGCTCAAAGAGGTGAGCGATGCGCTGGAGGAGATGGGGGACCTTGGGGGCTGCAGCATTTTCTGCTTTTTGGGCGGAGTAGTCTCCGCCGCTAACTCGGCCACCGCGTCGCGGACCACCTACTGTGCTCATAATTCGAGCCTAGTTCGCAGTTCTGCCCTTAACGGCCAATCGCACAGCGCCCGAGTGCGCTGTGCGAGAAACCTCACACGGGAGTTCGGCGGGCAACTAGGGTTGCCCGCCGAACAGTCAGGATCAGTTTCCGCGAACTACCGAACGTCGTCGCGCAACGCTGAACCCTACGAGCACCAATCCGAGCTGCAGGAACCCGAGTCCAGCCAGTGTCGGAACGATTGTGCTCGAGCCTGTGTATGCCAGGGTAGGCAACTCAACTGAGGAAGGCACCGTGGTCGGCGGCTCCTCGGGAGGAAGCGGCAAAGTGGGCAGATCGCACACTTCGAGTGTCACTTCGCTCTGACTGATCAGTTCCATATCGGAACTAGCCACAGTCACTGTGTAGGTGGCGCCATTGGGAACGTTCTCGATGGTGACCGTTCGAGTCGTCATGTCTGCTTCGAAGGTGACAGGAACGACACCCTCTACCGCTTCACCGGTCGACTTCGTAACAACCGTAACGGTGTAGGTCTCTCCGACGAAGAGGTTGTCTGCCGTTACTTCGATGCTGGAATCTCCACCAACGGTGCACTCCACTTGCGAGCCGAGCACGGCTGGCATTTGCGGGCAGGCGTCCAGGTACATGTCTGCTGCAGCAGTCACTGTCGGGCTCGACTTCGTGTCTGTTACGACTACCCGGTACGTGTTCTCGGGCTCGAGGCCGTCAAACGTGAACTTCTGCGCGTTGCCGGTGCTGGAATCAAGCGACTTGGCATCTACAGCAACGTTGTCGAGCATGAGCGTGACGGTGTAGTCACGGCCGACTGCGTAGTTCGAGACCGTTGCAGTGATTGCTGCGGCTCCGCCAGGAACGGTGCACTGCTCTGCTGCCAATTCGACCGTGGTCTCGTTGGTGGCGCAGGGAAGGAGCGTAGCGGTAACGCTGTTCGTGTATTCCGGCTGGGCGGCATCCGTCACCGTGGCGGTGTACTTGCCTTCGGCAAGACCGGTCAGTGCTGCGTCATAGCGGTCGGTCGTTGCAACGTAGTTGTTCTCGGAGAGAACCGGCTGCTGAGAACCGTCGGTGATGACGATGGTGTAGGTGCGGCCAGGAACCAAACCATCAACGGCGAACGTGATCTCGCCCGCTGCATCAGAGGAGATAACGTCACACTGCGTAGCCATCAAAGTGAGCCCGCCGATTTCACCGGGGCACGGAAGGAACGTGTGCGTGCTGCTCTTCAGCGGCGTTGCATTTGCCTCACGAGTGTCAACGATCGTGGCGTAGTAGGTAGCGGACGGTGTTGCAGGCGAGTTGTAAACCCCGCTGGTTGCGTCTGCCGTGAAGGTGTTGCTGTCAACGACGGCGTCAGACGCTGCGTTGATGATGTCGATGCGGTATTCACGGCCGATAACGAGATCGCTCACGTTGATCTTCAGCGATGCGCCTTCACCAGGCACGGTGCATTCGTTCGCAAGGATTGCAATACCGGCAGTTTCAGGGCAGGGCACTGAGTGAACGGTCTTGCACGCCACGAGCGAGCGGTTCGTCGTGTCGGTGATCGTCACGGTGTAGGTCGGGCCGGCAGCCGTTCCCTCCCACGTGTAGCTTCCCGTGGTCTGTGTCGGCGTGTACTTAACCGTCTGGCTGTGACCGGAAGTGTCGGACAGCGTCACTTCGTAGGTGCGGTTAGCAACGAGATCTTTGAATTCTGCGGTGATGTCGGTCGAGCCACCAGGAACCTCGCAACGAGGAGCGGTCAGGCTGACGATGCTCTGCGCGACGCACGGTTCGGAGGTCTTGGTCCAGGTGCGGTTCCAGCTCGAGTTTGTGGGGTTGTTCCACGCGGTCACCGATGCGGTGAAGGTGTGGGCTTCGGTGGAGTTGGGGAACGCGAAGAAGTGCGATCCGTTCTTGCTGAACTCAATAACCTGCTGCTTGCCTCCCTCAAGTTGGAACTTGATGAGGTTCTGCTGGCCTTCGCCTGAGCCGCTAGCTTCGTAGTAGCGACCAGTAACGGTTACACCTTCACACGTAACGTCGATGCTCGGCGTGTGCGCTTCGGCTGCGGAGGAGACAGAAACGACTGCCAGTCCAGAACCGACCACAAGTGCGAGAGCGACCATGGCGGAGATGCCACGCAGGTCTCGCAACGACCAACGCTTACGTTGCTGGCCAGTGGCCTTATCGAATCGGGGGCTTCGATTTGCGGCGCGCCAGCGCGCCAAAAAGTTATTCACTTCGGGTTTCGCTCTCGGGTAACGAGGGACCTGGAACTATTCGAACCAATACGCTGGGGGGCGCGTTAGCCCGGCGGGGGATTCCGGGTAGCTCTATCGGGATTTGTCACACGTTCGGGGGTCAAGAATGCGACGTGCCTATTATGGGGGGTCGTGAGGAAATAATGCAAGCGCGGCGCGCGGAGGGAGTAGTCTGTAAATCCTCGCGTCACCCACCCGACCAGGCGAGATCTTCGAACTCATCGAGACAGCTGTCTCGAAGGGGGGAATACAGCAATGGCGACAGCCGACGTTAGCGCGCTCGAACGCGCTTTCGATGCTGCCCGCTCCGCAGGAGACTTCACGCTTGCACTCGACGAACTGAGCGAAGCGTGGCCCCGAGTGGTAAGTACGGCGGGTGCTTCACTGCGCACAATGCTCGACTCCACCCCAGACGATTTGTGGCACAGTGACCCGTGGTTGATTACCTGCTACGCGTCAAGTTTCCGCTCAGCAGACACTGCGAGCCGCACTACAGCGCTCCCGTACTACGAAGCCGCTTTCGCGCTCCTCACCCCCGAGACCCCCGCGTTCGTGCGTGCGACCCTATACGTGCGATATGCGGCAGCTCTTCGCTCGCTTGGCCGCCTCAATGACGCTCTCGCCGCGATCACAAGCGCGAGTGCCATCGCGGATAGTCGCGATGTCATCCCGCTCGCCCGGCGCGTTCCGCTCACCGCAGAGATTGCGCTTCAGCGCGGAGCAATCGCTCTCCACGGTGGCGATTTCGATCGGGCAAAAGCAGATTTCCGCTTAGCCGGCTCGCTCGCGGAAACGAATCTGAGTGTTGCCAATCAGCTGGAAGTTTTCGGATGTCTCGCTCTCATCCAACTCCTCATGGGCGACTTTGAGCATGCCCTCAGTTACGTCGCCAGAGCCGAATCCACGGGGGCTAGCCCCGCGCTGCGCGACAGCAGATTCAATGCCCCGGCGCTGATCACCGAGCTGTTGATCGGCGCCATGCAACGCGGCACAGACTCCGTCGGACCGCTCGTAGACAGGCTGCAGAAAGCGATTCGAGAGAGCGACTGGGAACCCTTAGGGCTCTACGCACAAGCCTTCACTGAACTCTTCGTCGGAAACGCCCACGAAGGTCTAGAAAAGCTTCGGCTAGCGCTCTTCTCGCTCGATGAATGGCAGCCCGTCGGCTTCGTTGATTCTGAGATTCGAGGACTGCGCGCCGCCGCTTTTCTGCAACTCGGCGACAGCGGAGCAGCCTGGGATGTACTCGCCAGCCTCTCCCCCACCCAGCACCACACCGTCTGCCCTAGCCGGCTTGTAGCTCACTTGCGCTTCGTCACCGGCGACGCCAGAGGTGCTCTGGATGCGCTGCGCGAATGTGAGACTTTGGGCGACAATCACTCAAGTCGCACGCTTGCCGATGTCTTTCTCGTGAAGGCAGCCGCGCATCTTTCCCTCGGGGGCGAAGAACAATCGGATGTTGCCTTCGACCGCGCCCTACGCCTGGCTGCGCGCAACCGCATGCACAGCCCATTCCGCCTTATACCCAGCGAAGTGGTTCAAGAAATGCTCACTCGCGCATCGACGCGAAGCCAGCCGCTTGAAGTTGGAGCGCTCATCAAACGACTCGACGGCCTTACGGTCGTCCTCGTACGGCGTGACTCACTAGCCCTGAGCGACCGAGAACGCTCAATCGCCCGCGAACTCGTACGCGGGCGCAACTCAGCAGAGATCGCGGAAACGCTCTTCATTTCGGTGAATACAGTGAAATCTCACCTCAAGAGCATTTACCGAAAACTGGGAGTGACATCGCGAGTCGAGGCAATCCACAAGTCCCGCGAGTTAGGCCTTCAGGTGGATATCACCCGCGACTAACCCTCTATTCACCCTCGCCGCTGTTGCTGCGTAACTTTCACCTCGATAGGTTAGTGACACCACTTCCGCTAGCCCCGTATTCTTTACGCGCCTAGCGGTCTCGTGCCGAAACATCCGCCTCCGGAACCTGATCCCTGGTGTCAACGGATTCGGCACGTTGGTGGGGCGCCCGGCTGGTTACCAGGCGCCCCACCCCCTCTCTCACACCGGTTCTCCCCCGAGACACTTTCCCCGGCAGTGTTCTTGTTAGCCCTGCGCCCGCTCGCGCAACAAGCCTTGGGGCGTGCTCTCGTCACACACGCGCCCCGCTATCCGCACGCATCCACACATGAGGCCGCAGAGCGCCCTCTCCGCCCCTCCCGGGCGAACCGCGACCCGAGTGTTGATTAACGCAGAAAGGCGCCACCCCGAAGGGTGACGCCTTTCTGGCAAGTAAGTCTCCAAAGAGACTCGAACCTAGTTAAAGGATTCGACTACTTAAGGGTTACGGTTGCGCCGGCTTCTTCAAGAGCAGCCTTTGCCTTCTCAGCGGTCTCCTTGTTTGCACCCTCGAGTACAGCCTTGGGAGCGCCGTCAACGACTGCCTTCGCCTCTCCGAGACCGAGGCTCGTGAGTGCGCGCACCTCCTTGATAACCTGGATCTTCTTCTCGCCAGCAGCTTCGAGGATGACGTCGAAGGAATCCTTCTCTTCAACCTCTTCAGCAGCAGCAGCAGGTGCAGCAGCAGCAGCAACCGGAGCAGCAGCAGTAACTTCGAAGACCTCTTCGAACTTCTTAACGAAGTCGCTGAGCTCGATGAGGGTCAGTTCCTTGAAGGCCTCGATGAGGTCGTCGCTTGACATTTTCGCCATGATTTTCTCCTATATTTCTTAAGCTAATTAACCCGCGCGTTACTGCGCGGAATCCTGCTTCTCGCGCAGCGCGTCGACCGTGCGAACGGCCTGAGCGAGCGGTGCGTTGAACAGATACGCGGCGCCGAACAGTGAAGCCTTGGCTGCTCCAGCAAACTTCGCAAGGAGCACCTCCCGACTTTCCAGTGCGGCCAGCTTGTTGACCTCTTCAGCGGTGAGCGCGTTACCGTCAAAGTAACCACCCTTCACCACGAGAAGAGGGTTTGCCTTGGCAAAGTCACGCATAGCCTTCGCAACGGCGACAGGGTCTCCGTGTACGAATGCGATTGCAGACGGACCAACGAGCTCTTCGTCGAACGACGAAATGCCTGCTGCGTTAGCTGCAATCTTTGTCAGCGTGTTCTTCACCACGGCGTATGTTGCGTGCTCACTGATTGACTTGCGCAGCGTCTTGAGCTGGGCAACAGTGAGTCCGCGATACTCGGTTAGCAGAACGGCGGTCGAGTTGCGGAAAAGATCCGTAAGCTCGGCGACCGATGCTTCCTTGTTCGCCATGGTGCTCCCTACTGGTTGATGTGTGTCTGCCTCAGAGCCGCACGGAAGTGTAAAGAGTGGCTGGAGAAAAGAAAAAGCTCCGATCCTACTGCGCTAACACAGAGGCACGGAGCTGAGTTGCGGCCAGAACTGGCCGAAAAACTACTTCACACACCTGCGCTGGCCTTCGTTTTCACGAACTTCGATCACACACACTTTCGCGCATGCAAACGACCGGCGGTCTTTGGCTTCGATAAGAGTACGTGATGGGGAGCATCTGCGCAAACCAGCAGAAGCCCTCAGCTAAAGAACAACGCCCGCCGGCAGCTCAATGCGGAATACCGTATTGCCAGGCTCACTCGTAACTGAGCTCGAACCGCCATGCGCCTCGATTACCGCAGCAACAATAGCGAGGCCCAGCCCAGTGCTCCCCGCAGCGCGCGAGCGTGAACTGTCTCCACGTACGAAGCGTTCGAAGACCGTCGCCTGCAACTCATCAGCAATGCCAGGACCGGTGTCTCGGATTTCGATGACGGCGCGATCTGCCTCCAACGTCAAACACGCGGTAACCGTGGTGCCCGCGGGAGTATGCACTCGCGCATTGGCGAGCAGGTTGGCGACGACCTGATGCAATCGGGCGTGGTCGCCGCTGACCACTATCGAGTCATCCGGAAGTTCAAGCTCCCACACATGGTCGGGGCCAGCCACATGGGCATCCCCGACTGCGTCAATCAGGAGTCGAGAGAGATCGACAGAGGCATGCTCGACTGGCGCAGCTTCATCGAGGCGGGCCAACAGGAGCAAACTTTCAACGAGACCGGTCATGCGCACGGACTCTGACTCGATGCGTCCGATCGCGTGAGCAACGTCATCCGGAATCTCATGGCCACCCCGGCGGGTGAGCTCGGCGTAGCCGCGGATCGAGGCTAGAGGCGTGCGCAACTCGTGGCTCGCATCCGCCACAAAGGAACGCACTTTCTTCTCACTGGCTTCACGAGAGGAGAGAGCGGATGCCACATGCTCCAGCAGCCGGTTGAGAGCGGATCCCACTTGCCCCACTTCGGTGCGCGGGTCGGCGTCATCGGCCGAGACTCGTTCTGCGAGCGCGACAGCACCGCGATCAAGTTGGAGCTCAGACACCCGTGTTGCGGTGCTCGCGACTCGCTCAAGCGGGCGAAGGGCGAAGCGCACGGCGATCGCGCCAGCAAAAGCGGCAATCAGAATCGCGAGGAGGCCGATTCCGATAACAAGCATCGTGAGTTGAAGTACCGTCGCACGCACATCAGATAACGGCAGGGCGACAATGAGGGATTCCCCGGTTGCCGCATTGTGCGACGCGATAGCCCGATAGTCGCCGAGGTCGCCGCCCAAAGAAACAGTCGTGGGTTCGTCAATTTCTGCAAGTGACGCCAGAGCCTCGAGTTGCTCCTCTGTGAGCGGCGTCGAGGCTCCTCTGTTGCCAAGAACACCCGCCGTGGTCTGACCACTGGAGCTTACGAGTCCCGCAATAGTTCCCTCGCTTTGCCCCGGGAGCGCAAGGTAATCTCTTGCTGGTGGCGGCTTAGCCGGATCGTTCGATTCACGAATATCGAGGGCACCCTGAGAACGATTCGTCGCTGACTCGAGCTGATCATCGAGCCGATTCACGAGGAAGCCCTGAAGGGCCAACACACTCACAACACCGATAAGAATCGCGGCAAGCGCAATGAGTGCAGCGCTGCCAAGCACCAAACGCTTGCGGAGACTCAGCGGTGGACGCCGTGTGCCCGGAGCCCGGACCTCTCGAGGTCTGGTCATTCCGGAGCTCGCAGCATGTAACCAACCCCGCGCACGGTTTGGATCATGGGCGGGCCAAGAACATCGACCTTCTTGCGAAGGTAAGAAATATAGATTTCGACCACGCTAGCTTTGCCCCCAAAGTCGTAACTCCACACCCGGTCGAGGATCTGGGCTCGGCTCAGAACTCGACGTGGGTTACGCATAAGGTACCGCAACAGTTCAAACTCGGTGGCCGTGAGTTCGATCGCGGTGCCGGCGCGGCTTACTTCATAGGTGCTTTCATCGAGACTCAAGTCGCCGACTTCGATGATGGGGTTAGCCTCCCCCGAGATCGTGAGCGCTGAACGACGGAGCAGTGCCCGCAATCGCGCAACAAGCTCTTCGAGGCTGAACGGCTTCGTGACGTAGTCGTCGCCGCCCACCGTGAGACCGGCAATGCGGTCGTCAACGGAGTCTTTGGCGGTGAGAAAAAGAATCGGGGTTTGGATGCCATCCGCCCGCAAGCGAGAAAGCACCGAGAGGCCATCGAGGCCAGGAAGCATGATGTCGAGAACGACGACGTCTGGCTTGAACTCGCGGATGGTCGACAGCGCTTGTGGACCATCGGACGCGAGCCGAACATCCCACCCCTCATAGCGCAGCGCCATCGAGAGTAAATCGGTGAGCGAGTCTTCATCGTCGACCACAACCGCACGAATAGCGGTTCCATCGGCGCGGCTGAGGCGCGGTTGAGCCTGGACGGCGGGGAGGTGGTGTGACTGGGTCATGTCGTCTAGTTATTCGGAGTTTCCTATGAAATTTCTGTGCGCCATCGATGCAACTGCCACACGTCCACGGGCTTACGACCTTCAAAGCCCACTCTCAGCCTTGCCATAGAGCCCTGATAGACGACGTTTCTAGGTTTGTGTCAACTACCGCACCGTCCGCATCACCCGAGGAGACCCATGTTCGGAACGTACCTGTATCGAGAGCTCAGCAATCGACGCAAACAAACAGCCATTATCGCGGCCGGAATGGCTCTTGCCATTGCCCTTGTCATGATCGTCAATGGAGTAGCCGCCGGCGTCAAGGATGCCCAAGCTACCGTGCTGGCCTCGGTCTACGGCGTCGGCACCGACATCACCATCACGCAAGACCCCGCACAACCAGTCGAAGGCGAAGAAGGCCAGACGCAACAACAGCAGCCCCGCTTCGAATTCGGCGCTGATGACGGCGAAACGACAGACGGCACCACCGCCATCAGCCAATCCCGCCTCACCAGCGGCATCGCCAGCACCACCTTCGATGCGGATGCCCTCACCACAGCACAGGGCCTCGACACCGTAGCCGCAGCCACCGCCACTCTGGCCCTCACCAACGTGAGCTTCAGCGGCGAAGTAGCAGCGCCCGATGCCGCAACCGAACAAGGCACAGGACAGGAAGGTGCAGTGCCAGGAGAAGGTGCAGCACAGGGCGGCCGCGGCGGCCCAGACGGAGCAGGCGGAAGCGCCTTCGACGTTGATACCTTCACCGTCACCGGAATTGACGTTGCTGGCGAAAGCGTCGGCCCACTCACCTCCGTAGAACTTGTCGACGGCCGCGCCTTCGAGACGAGCGACAGCGACTCCAACGTCGTCATCCTCGACACGAGCTACGCCACCACGAGCTCACTCGCCGTCGACGACACCCTCGAGATTGGTGGCGAAGAGTTCACCATCATCGGAACCGTCACCTCTACCTCGTCTGACGCGACTACGGCATCCAACACCTACATTCCGCTCGATACCGCCCAGCGTGTAGCTGACCTTGAAGGTCAGGTCTCCACTGTCTACGTGCAGGCGGCAAGCTCCACAGACATCGCGAGTGTTCAGTCAGCACTGCAAACTGCGCTTCCGGATGCCTCAGTGAAGACCCAAGAAGACCTCGCCTCGAGCGTTTCTGGTTCGCTTTCCACCGCCTCCGACCTCGTCGGAAAGCTCGGAACGTGGCTGTCGATCATCGTGCTCGCCGCTGCCTTCCTGATCTCCGTACTGCTCACCACGTCGGGCGTCGCCCGTCGCACTCGTGAGTTCGGAACTCTGAAAGCAATCGGCTGGAACAATGGCGCCGTGGTGCGTCAAGTTGCCGGCGAATCACTCGTGCAGGGCGCCATCGGTGGAGTGATCGGAGTCGTCGTCGGTTTGCTCGGCATCCTCTCCATCAACCTCATCGCTCCGGTGCTCAGCGCGAGCGCAGTCGCCACAACAGCGGTCGCAGGCCAGGGTGCCGGTCAGGGCGGAGGCGGAAACCGCTTCGGTGATGCCGCAACCACCGCAGCCGCAACGACCGATATCGCTCTCCAGATTCCCGTGACCTTCGGAATCATCGGCATCGCTGTTGTTCTCGCCATCGCGGGAGGCCTCATCGCCGGAGCATTCGGTGGATGGCGTGCAGCGCGACTGCGCCCGGCCGAAGCTCTCCGCAGCGTCGCCTGATCCCCCGCACCCTGTAGATCTCAAGGAGACTTTCTATGTATGAACTCAACGAACTTACAAAAACCTACGAAACCAAGCGGGGCACGGTAACGGCCCTTAACAAGGTGAGTTTGACCATCCCGACCGGACAGATGGTGGCCATCCAGGGCCCCACCGGTGGTGGCAAATCAACGCTGCTGCAAATGTTGGGCGCGCTCGAACGCCCCACCAGTGGCACCGTCACGCTCGGCGATGACGAACTATCGAAGATGCCGGATTCGCGGCTCGCAGAAATTCGCGCCCGCACCATCGGGTTCGTCTTTCAGGGCTTCAACCTCATCCCCACCCTCACCGCTCAAGAAAACGTGGAGACCGCACTAGCGCCTCTCGGGCTCTCAAGCCAGGATCGCAAGAGTCGAGCCACGGCGGCTCTGGAAAAAGTTGGACTTGGCGAGCGTCTCACCCACCACCCTTCCGAGCTCTCGGGTGGTCAACAACAACGTGTTGCGATCGCGCGCGCCCTCGTCAAAGAGCCGACCGTGCTGTTGGCCGATGAGCCGACAGGGAACCTCGACGAGCAGACCCGTGACGAAATCATGGAATTGCTCGAGGGGCTGTGGCGGGATCAGGGCCTCACTCTCATCATCGTCACCCACGACTCAGCCGTCGCGAAGCGTGCCGAGCGCCGACTGACGCTGAAGCACGGTGCGGTGACCGAGAAGAAGTAGCAGGGTCGTATCCCTCGGACGGGCGGCGCGCGGTCGCTAGCGCGTCGCCCCAGGGATCAGCCAGCGATCGCCTCGCGCACGGATGCCCAGAGTGACAGCGCGGGCACCGATATAGCCGAGACCAAACGCGAACCACAGGGCCACGATTGCGGACACGGCTGTGAAGTGTGCCGTGTCGACCCACCACAGCAGGGGCACGTAGACCGCCAGATTGATGAGGCCAGTGAGCGCCAGATAGCGCGCATCCCCCGCGCCAATTAATACGCCATCGAGGACAAACACAAAGCCCGCGATCGGAATGCCGAGGGCAAGCACCGGCAGAAGCGCCGCCAAGCCGCTGTGCACCTCTGGGTCTGAACTAAACGCAAAACCGATCCACGGTGACGACACAAGAACCATGACTCCGAGAACGACACCGCTGCCGATTCCCAGCTCGATAAGGCGCCGCGTTATGGCACGCGCGCGCGGGAGGTCGCTCGCCCCCAGTTCTTTACCGATCATCGCTTGCCCGGCGATCGCGAGCGCATCAAGCACAAAGGCGAGCGTGGCGAAGATGGTGAGTGCGATCTGAACCGTCGCAAGCTCGGGCACTCCGAAGCTCGTGGCGACGGCTATCGTGGCGAGCATCGCTGCCCGTAACGAGGCAGTGCGCAATAGAAGCCAAGCTCCTGCATGGCCAGCCAACAGCATGCCTGTCGCGTGCGGTCGCAGCCGGGCACCCTCGCGACGGGCAAGAGTGACGAGCATCACTAGGTAGGCGGCAGCCATACCCCAACTTGCGACGACGGTGCCGATTGCTGACCCTGCAACGCCCCAGCCGAAACCGTAAATGAAGAGTGTGTTGAGCAGCGCATTCGAGACAAACCCGGCAACGGCAACCACGAGCGGGGTGCGCGTATCCTGCAATCCCCGCAGCAATCCGGATGCCGCGAAGGTGATGAGCATCGCGGGCAAGCCCAGGATCGAAATTGACAGGTATTCGGTGGCGTAGCCGACGACACTGGCATCCGGGTTGAAGAGGCTAATCAGCCAGGGAGTGGTGGGGATGCCGACCGCCACGAGCACGACGCCGAGTGCGATGGCCAGCCACACGCCATCAACGCCGGCGGCGACAGCACGCGCCCGATTGCCGACCCCCAGCCAGCGAGCGACTGCGGGAGTGGTGGAATACGCCAAAAAAATGAGGAGCCCGACGGCCGTCTGCAGCACAGCACTCGCGACGCTCAAGCCGCCAAGTTGGGCACTGCCGAGGTGCCCCACGAGGGCGGTGTCGGTGAGCAGAAAGATCGGTTCCGCCACAAGCGCGCCCAGCGCCGGCACGGCAAGGCGGCGGATGTCACGATCAAGTGGAGAGTGCAGCAATCCCACGGTTGTCTAGTCTGCTGCGCTATCGGTCGCGTCTGCACCCGCGGACGGTGAAGTGTTCTTCGGTACAGGCTTTTTCGGCGCGGGCTTCTTTGGCGCAGGCTTCTTTGGCGCAGGCTTCTTTGTGGCTGGTTCGCTCGCGGCCGGCTTTTTCGCGGCCGAATCGCTCGTGGTCGGCTTGCTTGCGGCTGGCTGGGGCGCACGCTTTTTCGCTGCTGGTTTCGCTACAGCGGGCTTCGACGCTGCCGTGGTCGCTGTAGCTGTCGCTGTCGCGGACTGTGAAGTGGGTTTCGCCAGAGTCTTCGCCGTCGTCTTCGCCGCCGCTTTTCTAGGCGCTGATGTCGATGCCGTTTTTGGCTTCGCTTTCACGGGAGTCTTCGGCGCTGCCGGGGCGGAAGTTTTCTTCACCGCAGTTGTCGTGGCCTTAGCAGCGGATGCCTTCGCCGGAGTCTTTCGTGGCGTGACCGTCGCAGCGGGCGTCTTCGGAGCTGCCGCTTTCTTCGAGGGCGCCTTTTTCGCTGGTGTGTTCTTCGCGGGGGCCTTCTTCGCGGGGGCTCGCTTCGCGGCAGGTTTCTTCACTGCGGCGGTTGCCGCCTGTACTCCAGCAACCTCCTCCGCAATCTCGCTCTCAACCGCGATCTCATCGTCAACAGAAGTTGGCGGCGCTGTGCCCGCGGGCACAGCGGTCTCTAACGCAACATCCGATTCCGTGGCGTCGCTGTCGCCAGCCGAGGCGGCTTCGTCGATAGCTTCGCTAATGTCGGCTGCCGGTCCGTCTCTTGCCGCGCGACGTTCGCGGCGTTCGCGCACCTGGCCAACGACCGTCGGAATCAGCAGGACCAACAACACCACGACGATTGTCGTCACGATCAGCACCACAGACTGCACTGAGCCTTGGTCAGGCTGTGGCGTCTCGTCGACGACCTCAACGAGGCGCGTGGACACGATGGGCTGGTATGCCTCGAGCGTCATTTCTCCCGCTACTTCGCTAGAGCCACGAACAAGGGGCGTGATCACACCGTCAAGGAGGCTGAACCAGGCACCGGTCTCGGGTTCCTGCACAAGGGTTGCATCGTCGTCGACATCGTCAAGTGCAAGCGCAACGCCGGGGCGGCGAATGAAGTCAATCATTTCGGGGTCAACGGTCGCGGGATCAATGCCGATCATTGCGACGCCGACGGGCTCTTCTCCGATTGTCACCGGGACCATCCAACGGTTTACGTACTGCACCGGAGTCTCTGTCGATTGGCCCGAGTGATAATCGTTCGACCACAAGAAGACGCGATCAATGGCTCCGAGCTCGATTCCATTGGTGAAATCTAGTCCGCTGCCGCGTTGATTCTGCCCGAAAAACTCTTCGAGTTCCAAGAGCAACCCGTCATCAGCGTTGGCGAACAGCGTGACATCCGGCGGCGTCGAACCCACGGATGCCGAAGCTCCCACAACTGGAACCAGCGTCACGATTGCCACCATTGCAGCCGCTGCTACTCCGACCCAGCGACGACGGAAGCTCGGGGTTGACGCTGTGTCGGGGTGCATGGCTGGCATGGGCCTAGTCTGCCAGTTCGTACCGGCATTGAATGCGCGGACGCGTGCCTCGTGGCCACTTAGCAGCGACGAATCCCTCCTTTCTCTGTCGTGCGCGCACGCTATGCCACCGGCACGGGAGACAATAGGGGTGTGACTATGCAACCGGAACTCGATCTTTGGGAGCCGGTTGCGCCCAATCATCGCGACCGCATTGTTGCCCATTCTGAGGATCGAGTCGCATGGCTTCGTGCCCGCAGTCGTGGCGTGACAGCAACGGATGCCGCCCGCCTAGCCACTGAACAATCCTTGCGTGCGGTTGTGGAGAGCAAGCTTCTCGGCTCCGGTTTCAGCGGCAACGCATTCACTGATCATGGCCGCGCTCGGGAACCAGAAATCGCACGCTGGGTGCTGGGTGCGCACGGCATCCAGTCAAGTTCGGCGCTCTATCACGCCCACGATCAGCCCCTGCATTTAGCAACCCCCGACGGCGTCTCGGTGCTTGATGGTTCGCTCGTTCTTTCGGAGATCAAGACGACGGCGAAAGCGTGGCGCACCATCCCGCGCTCGTACCTGCGTCAGGTCTGGTGGCAACAGTATGTGCTGGGCGCTGACCGCACGCTCGTAGTGTGGGAGCAACACACTGACTTTGTTCCCGTGCATTCTGAGCCGAAGTGCCAGTGGGTTGAGCGCGACGAAGATCAGATCCACACCCTGGTGGGCTTGGCCGATCGACTGCTCGATCTCATGCGAGCACCCTAGCCCTCTGTACTCAGCGAGCTCGTTACTCGCGTGCATTCCGTGACAGCGCGCGAGCAGCAATCACTGTGCCGAGGATGATGAGCCACGCAATCGCAATCGTCGTGGCAACAAATTCAAGCCTGCTGCCGAGCACAACCTGAAAGCGGAAGAGCGAAAAGAGCCCACCCGTTCCCGCAATTACTGCGACCGCAACGGCGGTGATGAGTGACATTCTGGCGAGCACACGGTGTTCCCGCGCGAACGAGGTTTGGATCATCGCCCAACATGCTGCTGCGAATGCAATGACCGCCGCCATGGTGTGCGTGAAGTCTTGCCAGGTGAAACTCGGGCCGTAGGGCAAAGGGCAGCCAGAAGTGCAGGTCACTTGCGATGCAATTAGGAAGAAGCCGCACCCCACCCAGAGAGATAACGCTGGCGAACCGACAGAGAGCAATGGCGGCCAGGCGCGCACCCGTCGGGCGCTCCACGCAACTGCTGAGCCACCGCCCACAATGAGCAAGAGCGCGATCTCAAAGGCGGCCGCTGTAGGTTCGCCTTCCGCCCCCAACTCGCTGACATACAGC
Organism: Salinibacterium sp. SWN248; assembly: GCF_015864575.1. Classification (GTDB taxonomy): domain Bacteria; phylum Actinomycetota; class Actinomycetes; order Actinomycetales; family Microbacteriaceae; genus Rhodoglobus. Next base: position 530,076 of record NZ_JADYWW010000002.1, read on the forward strand.
TCTCGGGGCACCATGAGCCGAGACGCCCAAATGACGACAAGCGCGATGCCGACAGCGACACTGCCGACGACGGCAGCGACTCCCTCAATGGCAGCGGTTGACACGCGCTGCGGCGCAATAGTAGTCATTGGCTACTGGGCGGACAGCGGTTCGTTGAGCGAAAGCTGACGCACGAAGTCGTCTTCCCAGCGCTCTCCGACCAGAAACTTTTTGGTGCCGGCGAGCTCGAAGCCCATCTTTTCGTAGAAACGATTGGCGCGAGCATTCTCCTGATTCACGCCCAGCCACATCCCGGCAAAGCCTTGATCGCGAGCCCACGCGATTCCCGTACCGATCAACGCGGGCGCGACGCCAGCGCCGTGAAAGAGGCCGAGAACGTAGCATTTACTGAGTTCTACTGTGGGGTGAAGGGTAAGCACCTGGGCGACATCCGGATCACTGGGCTCGGCGGCAGAAAACAGCGCGTAGCCGGCGGGCTGGCCATCTACCTCGGCGAGAAGAACCTCGCGGGCAGGGTCAGTGAGGTAGTGACGGAACGCCGATACCGAAAGGTGTTCTGCGATGTAGGACGCGATCGCGTCGAGCGTTGTTGTGGCAGGGCACGCCAACGGAAAAGTCTGGCGAGCGATCTCGTGGAGCAACTCGGCGTCACTCTCGATAGCGCGGCGAACAGTGGTGGTCACAACAAGGCTCCCTACGGCAGATACTGACCAGCATATTCCCCAAGCACAATGCCTAGGGAATGCAAAAAACGGGGGCCGGCGCAAGCCGACCCCCGTTCATTTAAGCAGTATTAGATCGAGTTGATGTCGACCGGGATGCCAGGACCGAAGGTGGTCGAAACCGTTGCCTTCGTGATGTAGCGACCCTTGGAAGAGCTGGGCTTTGCGCGCAGAACCTCGTCGAGCGCTGCCTTGATGTTCTCGTCAAGCTGCTCAGCCGTGAAGCCAGCCTTGCCCACGATGAAGTGAACGTTGGAGTGCTTGTCAACGCGGAATTCGATCTTTCCGCCCTTGATCTCCGAGACAGCCTTTGCGGTGTCAGGGGTAACCGTTCCGGTCTTCGGGTTTGGCATGAGGCCACGCGGACCAAGAACCTTACCCAAACGACCAACCTGGCCCATGAGCTCGGGGGTCGAAACTGCTGCATCGAAGCTGGTGTAGCCAGCGGCTACCTTCTCGATGAGCTCCGAGCCACCAACCTCGTCAGCGCCAGCAGCGATTGCTGCTTCTGCTGCAGGACCGGTTGCGAAAACAATAACGCGAGCAGTCTTACCCGTGCCGTGAGGCAGGATAACGGTGCCACGAACCATCTGGTCAGCCTTGCGAGGGTCTACACCCAAGCGAAGAGCAACCTCAACGGTGGAGTCGAACTTCTTCGAGCTCATTTCGCGAGCAACAGAGACAGCCTCGGTGGGCGTGTAGAACTTGCCCTCTTCGAGCTTCTCAGCGGCGGACTTGTATGCCTTGGAATTCTTGGACATTATGCCTCCACCGTGATTCCCATCGAGCGAGCGGTGCCCGCGATGATCTTCATTGCGCCGTCGATGTCGTTGGCGTTGAGGTCAGCCATCTTCTGCTCGGCGATCGTACGTACCTGGTCTTTGGTGAGCTGCGCAACCTTGACGGTGTGCGGCGTGCCCGAACCCTTTGCAACTCCAGCAGCCTTCTTGATGAGCTCTGCTGCCGGCGGGGTCTTGAGGATGAACGTAAACGAACGGTCCTCGTACACAGTGATCTCTACCGGGATAACGTTTCCACGCTGAGCCTCGGTAGCGGCGTTGTACGCCTTGCAGAACTCCATGATGTTAACGCCGTGCTGTCCCAGCGCAGGCCCGATGGGCGGTGCGGGGTTAGCGGCGCCGGCTTGGATCTGAAGCTTAATCAGACCTGTAACCTTCTTTTTCGGTGCCATTGTGTTTCCTTTTCAGTACGAACTGACCCGTGTGGCCAGCTCTCCCGCACCCGAAGGGCGCGGTGGTTTTTTAGGGGCGTAAGCCCTTAAAGCTTGGTGACCTGATCGAAGCTGAGCTCGACCGGGGTCTCGCGCTCGAAGAGGGAAACCAGAACGATGAGCTTTCCGCTCTCCGCCTTGATCTCGCTGATCGAACCGGGAAGGCCCGCGAACGAACCCTCCTTGATGGTGATGGTCTCGCCGATTTCGAAGTCGATCTCTGCGGGGATAGCGCGTGCAGCGGTCTTGCTCTTCTGCGATGCGCCCTTAGCAACAGGAGCTTCAACGATCTCAACAAGGCTCTTTAGCATGTTGAATGCTTCTTCGAAACGCAGCGGTACGGGGTTGTGGGCGTTGCCCACGAAGCCAGTAACACCGGGAGTGTGACGAACAACCGACCAGCTGTCTTCGTTGAGGTCCATGCGAACCAGAACGTAGCCGGGGATGCGAACACGGTTAACGAGCTTGCGCTGACCGTTCTTGATCTCGACAACATCTTCCATCGGAACCTCGACCTGGAAGACGTAATCTTCCATCGCCATGGAAACCTTGCGGTTCTCGATATTGTGCTTGACGCGCTTTTCGAAACCAGCGTAGGAGTGGATGACGTACCACTTGCCTGGCTGCAGGCGCAGATCCATGCGGAATTCGGCGTACGGGTCGACCTCAACCTCTTCGCCCTCGACTGCCTCAGCAGCGTCGGTGCCTTCCGCTTCAGCGTCATCCGCTGCTTCGTCATCGGTTGCAGCAACAGAAGCGTCAGCCTCTGCAGCGTTATCGATGTCGAGCGCGTCGTTTACTTCAGCATCTGCTGCAGGGTCGACTGCGGCATCCAGAGCCTCAAGGAGACCAGCAAGATCGGCGTCGACATCAGCCGAGTCGCCTTCAACGTGCATTGCCTGGTGCTCGGCGGAGTCTTCTGAACGCTCTGCCGCAGCCAAGGTGTTACCCGTCTGCGCCTCATCCTCCTCGGAGGACTGCTCTGCTGCCGTAGCGAGCTCGGAGTCTTCGCGGTGGTTCTCGGACACTAAATCTCTTTTCGTTGCTCTGCAGTTCGGCCGTAACCGCTGCGGTTTATGAAGGGCTTAGACGACCAGGTTCGGGTCGCCGAACAAGAAGTTCACCAACGCGCTAAACCCAAAGTCGAGGGCCGAAACGATACCCATCATGATGATGACGAACACAAGAACAACGAGAGTAAAGCTGACCAGCTCGCGCCGAGTCGGAGTTACTACCTTCTTGAGTTCGTTAATAACTTGGCGGATGAAGAGTGTCATGCGGCCGAAGGGTCCACGACGCTGCGCGCTCTCCTTCTTCGCCTTGGCGACGACGTCCTCGCTGGGCTCGTCTACGTCTTTCTTGGCCACTCTTACTACCTTCCGATACTTCGGCTTACTCGACCCGCTCCGTTTCTCACAGAGAGGGACTTGCAGGGCGGACAGGACTCGAACCTGCAACCTGCGGTTTTGGAGACCGCTGCTCTACCAATTGAGCCACCACCCTTTGCAAGAGATCGAAATCTCTTACCCACACTTTCGCACAAACACTACGACACATCCACATTGAGAAGTGAGGAGCAGGCGCGCGAAAGTATGGCAGTTATCAACAACCTGAACAAGTGTACGTCATCCTGGGCCGTCCCGCAGTGCCCACTCCCCCTGTAGAGAGATCAATACAGAGAACCAGCAGAAATGGGCGGCAATTCGCCCACTTCTTCACCCGCCATTTGGGTCTCTCAGAAAAAGTTTTCAAGAAAGTTTGAAAACCCGCGTCATAACCGAGGGGGGTCTCAGTCTCTCTATGCAAGCAGGGCAAACCAACCCTTCTTATTCGGGCAACACCAGCAACACCAGCACCACCATTCGGGCACCACCACGCGAGACCTCACCATCTCGCCGCATAACTCAAAAACAAGCACCACCACATGGGCAAGCGAAGCTGAGATCAGGCAGTAGTTCGTGGCACAACCCTCAGGTTGGCCTCATCGTCGTATCAGCTTCCTTATCCGAACAGGATCAGGAAGGTACCAGTCGTGTTTACACAACACATCCCGCGCACTGGGAAGCCAGTCGGGAACACCAAGCACACCCCAGCAGTCCGTTTCGGAGCGGCTCTGGGAACCGTAGCCCTCGTATCGGGCTTCACTCTTATTGCACCCGTTGCAGCAAGCGCAGAGGAGACCACCGGCGCCTCCTATGCTTACGCAGAATTCCTTTCCGGCGATGTGCTCGGAACGGACCTCGGCAATGTTGCGGGTCTCGGCCAGGTAGTCGCCACCAACAACGGCAATCAGGCACGACAGGTTCACCGCGATCCCCTCACTGTTGACGCTCTCGGCGCAACCGTGCTCAACCAGCCAGGCGGCCTGCAGCTGCCCCTTCTTGATGTAGTGGATGCCGGAGTCGTCAACCAGTACGCCGAAGCCGACAAGAACGGCGAATCATTCGCTTCCACCGGAGCCATTCAGGATGACGGCGGAATCGGCATCGGAAACGTTGCTTCCGGCCCCGCCGGCGACCTCACGCTCGACCTCGACAGCCTCCTCAACAATGAGTTCACTTCGGTGCTCACCGACCTGAAGCTCGACTTGGACGCCGTAGCCGCTCGCGCCGATGGAAACATGACATCGGCATCCGGGGACTACACCCTCGCCGACGCAACGCTCAGCTTCTCCAGCCCCGCCATCAGCAAGCTGACCAGCAAAGTCACCTCTGCGCTGAGCGGCGTTGACAGCAAACTGATCAGCTTGGGCGGCGATAACGGCGCTCTCGGTAACTCCATCGACGGCATCCTCGACCCTGTTCTTGGAGTGGTCGGCTCCTCGGCCGACGTCAAGGTCGTTGTTGATGCAGACCTCGACAAAGCCGTGAGTTCACTGCTCAAGGGCAGCTACGGCAACGGCGGCGTCAGCTTCAACCTCGAAACTGGCGCAGTCATGGTTGACCTCGAGACTCTCCTCGGCAGCGACCTCAACGATCTTCCGCCGAACACGGAGCTGTTGACGGATGCTGTCGTCAACAAGATCCTCAACGGCATCAGCGAAACCGTAGCCACTCTCGCCGACGACATCGTTGATCGCGTCGAGCTGGCTCTGCGCGACGCCAACGTTGAGGTGTCGGCGAAGCTGAACCTCCTGACCGCACAGGACCCCGTGCAGAACACGGTGTGCCGCGACATCCGCGTACCGATCATCGGTGACATTCTCAACGGAGACTCGACGGGCGGCGGGCTCGTCGGCGGACTCCTCGGTGGGCTCACTGGCGGCCTCACAGACGGTGTCACGCAGGGCATCATCGGCTACACAACGGACACCGTGTGCGACCTCGTCGACACTGTTCTTCCCGACCTCCGCAGCACCGTGGACGTCAGCATCATCGGAAACGTTGACGATCTCATCAACGGCACCGCAGCCTCTGCGAAGGCGAACATCTCGCTGCTCGGTGGAACGGTCAAGACCGGCCTCAACGTTAAGACGCTGATCGGCAGCCTCGGCCAGAGCCTCAACACGTCGCTCTTCTCCAACGGCGGAGTAGTGACCTCGCTCGTCAACAGCCTCAACACCGGCCTCGTGAATCCCGCTGTCACCGGCCTCCTCGGTAACAACTCAGTAGCGACAGTGCTCCACGATCTGGTCTCCATCAAGGTCAACGTGCAAGAGCAGTGGACATCGACCGGTGCAGTCTCGGGTGACATGTTCAGCGAAACCGCAGTGCGCGTGTCCGTCGGATCAGGGCTCACCACAGCGGGGCTCTCCAGCGCCGGCGGCCTCCTGAACGGTGCACTCGGCCAGGCAACAGCGGCCCCAAGCTTCGCTTCGACTGGAGTTGCAACACTCAATGTGGCTCGCGCCGTTGTTGGACCCAACGTTCAGACCGTCGTTGATCCTGGATGCACCGAAAACTGTGGAACCGGCGGAGACCCCGATGGCGACCCTGACCCCTGTGTCGGTATCTGCGTCGTTGGTGATTCGGACTTCCTCGACCTTCCGACCTATGCCCTCGGTGGGCAGCTCGCATACACCGGTGCCGGTGTTGCGACGCTCCTCGCCCTCATCGTCGCGTTGTTGGCAGCGGGTGCCTACTTCGCGCGTCAGGGTTACCTACGTACACACCCCAAGTCCGAGCTCTAGGACTGCGTAAGTAACCTCTAGCGGCCGGAGCTTATCGTCCCCCCAGGATCACAGCTCCGGCCGCTTCCCTCTGCCCCTACCGCGTTCTCGCGGTAGGGGCAGTCTTCTGCGCCAGCGCTGCTCTCGCTGGGTAGGCAATCTCTGGGCATCCGCCCTTCTGAAGCCATACACTTGAAGGGTGACCTCACCTCGCCTCTCCGCCAGAATTTCCGCCATCGCCGAGTCAGCCACCCTCAAGGTGGATGCCAAGGCCAAGTCGCTTCTTGCGGCAGGGCGGCCCATCATCAGTTATGCGGCTGGCGAGCCAGACTTCGCCACTCCCGCGAACATTGTGGCTGCGGCATCCAGGGCAGTGCTCGACCCCAAGAACCACCGCTACACGCCAGCAGCCGGCCTGCCCGAACTGCGTGAGGCCATCGCCGCCAAGACGTTGCGCGACAGCGGCCTTGAGATCGGCATCAATCAGGTTGTAGTCACCAACGGCGGCAAGCAAGCCGTCTACCAAGCTTTTGCGACGCTCGTCGATCAGGGCGACGAAGTCATCGTTCCGACCCCGTACTGGACCACCTACCCCGAAGCGATCAAGCTCGCCGGTGGCACCATGGTCGAAGTTTTTGCTGGCGCAGACCAGGGTTACCTCGTGACCGTGGAACAGCTCGAAGCCGCTCGCACCGAAAACACCAAGGTGCTGCTCTTCGTTTCGCCATCGAACCCCACCGGTGCCGTCTACACCCCCGAGCAGACCAAAGCCATTGGCGAATGGGCGCTCGAGCACGGCATCTGGGTGATCAGCGATGACATCTACCAAAACCTCGTCTACGACGGAGTGCGTGCCGTCTCCATCGTCGAGGTTGTTCCGGCACTCGCGGACACCACCATCCTCGTCAACGGTGTTGCCAAGAGCTACTCGATGACCGGCTGGCGCCTCGGCTGGATGGTCGGCCCCGTCGACGCCATGAAGGGCGCTGCGAACCTGCAGTCACACCTCACGAGCAACGTCTCCAACATCTCGCAGCGCGCTGCCATCGAAGCCCTGACCGGCCCACAGGATGCCGTGGAAGAGATGCGTGTGGCCTTCGACCGCCGCCGCAAGCTCATGGTCTCCGAACTCAACAAGATCGACGGCATCAACTGCCCAACACCCCAGGGCGCGTTCTACGTGTACCCGGATGTGTCCGGCTTACTGAACCGCGAATGGGACGGAGTCACTCCGACCACAAGCCTCGAACTTGCCGACCTGATTCTCGAGAAGGCCGAAGTTGCGGTCATCCCGGGAGAAGCGTTTGGGCCAAGCGGTTACCTCCGCCTCTCCTACGCCCTCGGCGACGACGCCCTCCTCGAAGGCGTGCAGCGCTTACAGAAGCTTTTTAGCTAACCGAACCGCCCTCGGGGCGGTGGAGGAACTATGGATGCGACACCGCCGCTCGATGCGGCAGGCCGGTTGAACGTAGCCCTCACCGCCGCGCTTCCCTCCCAACGGCTTCAGGCTGCCCTCTCCGCCGGAACGCACCCGAGAGACGAGTTCGTGCGCGTGCTGCTAGAGCGGTGCGCGATCGAACCCGACCTCAACGTTCGCGAGACGCTCACGTGGGCGCTCATGCGGCATCCGTCGTCGATTACCGTGCCGCTGCTGATTGCCGAAACACGATCCGCGACAGCGCAGGCGCGCAGCCAAGCGCTGCACACTCTCTCGAAGATCGGTGACCCCGCCGGGTGGGAAGCGATCACCCCTGAGTTGCTGAACGACTCGGCTGAGGCGGTGGCCCGCACCGCGTGGCGCGTTGCAACGGTACTGGTGCCCCACGGTAGCGAAACGAAACTTGCGAGAGCGCTCGTGGCGCACCTCGGTCGGGGTGAGCGCGAAGCCCACATGAGTCTCAGCCGATCCCTCGTGGCACTCGGGGAGCACGCCGCCGCGCTGCTGAACGACATCGCCGAGAACGGCGCAGGCGATGAGCGGCTTCACGCCATGACCACGCTGCTGCTGTGCGAATCTCCCGACGACGGCTACGAAGCGGCGCTATTCGACGCGGAGTTGCGGGTGCTGTTGGCGGATGCCGGCGCGGGCGAATAGCCTGCCGTGCGCCGTTACTAGCGTCCGGGAAGCTCGATCGTCACGGTGGTTCCGCCGTACCCGTTGGCCTGGTCCCGACCCTCGATCGTGACCTCGGCGATGCCCTCAGGGATTTCCACTCCCGGCTGGGTGCGGGTGAACGGTTGCTCGGCGGCGTGATCGTGGGTGAGCGTGTGCTCACCGAGCACCGTGCCATCGGGGGCGAGCACGCGCCATCCGTCGGCATACTGCTCAGGAGTGTCGTACGGCGAGCTGATCGTGACCGCGAAGTCGAAAAGATTGGTGCCCGTTGGCGAGACGCTCACGTCTTCCACATCAGGGAAGAACGTGGCGGCGTCGGCGCTTGAGCTGGCTGGCGGTGTTGTGCTGAGTTCAGACGTGTTGCTCGAGGTGCTCGCAGCGGAGCATCCCGTCACGGCGAAGGTGACGGCGAGCGGGAGCGCCGCCAGAGCGGAGGTTCGGGAGCGGGCCGGCGTGATCATGGTTCGACGGTAGCGGGACAGGCTGAATGTCACCGCCACGCTGCGCACCAACACCGCGCATCAACACTGCGCACCAACACCGCGTATCAACCGATCGGTTGATAGACCTCTAACCGTCTGCACCTGTCGCAGCTGGGCCAGACAAGCGACGATAGAAGCATGAACACCACCGCTCCCGTCGTGCAGGTCGAAAATCTGCGCAAAACCTACGGTTCGTTTGCCGCTGTTGACTCCGTCAGTTTTGAGATTCAGCGCGGCGAGACCTTCGCCCTGCTTGGTCCAAACGGTGCAGGCAAGTCGACCACGATCGAGATTCTCGAAGGCTACCGGGATCGAACCGGTGGCTCGGTGAGCGTGCTCGGCGTCGACCCCGGCAAGGGTGGCCTCGACTGGAAGGCGCGCCTCGGCATCGTGCTGCAGTCAAGCGGCGAGAGCGGCAACGTCTCGGTGCGCGAACAGCTCACCCACTTTGCTGGTTACTACCCCCACCCGCGCGACGTCGAAGAAGTTATCGCTTCAGTCGGTCTTGAAGAGAAGGCTGGCAAGCTGATCCGCAAGCTTTCGGGCGGACAACGTCGACGAGTGGATGTCGCGCTCGGCATCATCGGAAGCCCCGAGCTGCTCTTTCTCGACGAACCAACCACAGGCTTTGACCCCGAGGCTCGTCAGCAGTTTTGGCAGCTGATTCGCTCGCTCAAGGCGGACGGCACGAGCATCCTCCTCACCACTCACTACCTCGACGAAGCGGCCCAGCTGGGCGACCGTGCCGGAGTAATCGCGGGTGGAAAAATGATCGACATCGGCGCTATCGACGAGATCGGCGGGCAAGAAGCGCGCACCCCCGTCGTGCGTTGGCGCGATGCCAACGGCAAGCATGAAGAGCGCACGCACACCCCTGGCGCTGTCGTGGCATCCCTCATGGCGTCTGGCGCAGAACCGGCCGGGCTCGAGATTGTTCGCCCCAGTCTGGAAGACATCTATCTGCAGCTGGTCTCCGACCACGCGCACGCACGCGAAGTGGAGAACGCACGATGAGCACGACAACAACACCGACGGCCCCTGCTGCCAGCGCGCCGAGCTTCGGTCTCGGAATCGGCCGCAGCCTCAGGCTCGGGTTCAGCCGCATCAAGCTCGAAGTGCGTAGCTACTTTCGCCAGGGCGACTCGGTCTTCTTCACCTTCCTCTTTCCTGTCGTCATGCTCACGATCTTCGCGGTTGCCTTCAGCGAGCAGAACTTCGGGACCGAAGAAGAACCACTCACGGCAGCCGCCTTTTACCTGCCAGGGATGATCGCCGCGGGTCTGCTGCTGAGCGGCCTACAGAACATGGCGATCGACATTGCTATGGAACGCAGCGACGGAACGCTCAAACGTCTGGCCGGAACACCCCTGCCGGTGATGAGCTATTTCATTGGCAAGATCGGGCAAGTCTTTACGACCGGTGTGCTGCAGGCCACTCTCGTGATTCTGGTCGCGAGCCTCGCCTTCGACGTCGAACTGCCGAGCGAACCCAGCAAATGGCTGACGTTCGCGTGGGTCTTTGTGCTCGGTGTTACAACATCCGCCGTGCTCGGTATTGCACTGAGCGGCCTCCCCCGCAGCGGCAAGAGTGCCACTGCCGTCGTCATCCCCGTCGCGCTCGTGTTGCAGTTCATCTCCGGCGTGTACCTCGGCTTCTCGATGTTGCCTGAGTGGCTGCAAAACTTCGCCAGCATCTTCCCGCTCAAGTGGATGGCACAGGGGATGCGCGAAGTGTTCCTGCCGGCAAGCTTCGAAGTGATGGAGCAATCTGAAAGCTGGAACCTGCCAGGAGTCGCCATCGCCACCGGCCTCTGGTTGGTCATCGGTCTCATCGTGACGCGCATCACGTTCCGCTGGATCCGCAAGGATAGCTAAATGGGTTTCGCGCGTTGGATGAGCATTGCTGTGACCGTCACCACGGCGGTCATGGCAGTGCTCATCGCCGGCTCCGGTGGCTATGGCCCCGGTAGCCGACTCGGTGCTGCGGTGGCCCTCGCCGCCTTCGCTCTCGCCTGGTTCACGCTCGGCATCCGCGCGAGGGACAACAGCATCATCGCCGTCATCTACGTCGGTGTGCTCGTGGTCACCGTGGGTGCTGCCGTCGCCTTCATGCCGGTCATGGCCACACTGCAATCGCTGGCCTATCCCCTCGTCTGGGTGCTCGCCGAGCGCACGCGAAACGCCATCATCGGCAACGTCGCCCTCGCCCTCTCTGTCGGCGTCGGCTTTCTGATCAACATGGGCCTCAGCGCGGATGCCCTGCTCTACAGCAGCACGATCGTCGCCCTCTCGCTCATCTTCAGCCTCGCCCTCGGCCTCTGGATCACCCAGATATCTACCCTCAGCGACCAACGCCACGACCTCGTACTCGAGCTGCACTCCACCCGCGACGAACTCGCCGCCATCAGTCGGGATGCCGGAGTCTCCAGCGAACGAGAGCGGCTCGCCCGCGAAATCCACGACACCATCGCGCAAGACCTCACCGGACTAGTACTCGTTGCCCAAAGAGCTAAGCGCGAACTCGACAACAACCACCCTGCCGCTGCAGCCGAACAACTCGAGCTCATTGAAGACAGTGCCCGCGCAGCACTTGCGGAAGCGCGTGCACTTGTCACGGCATCCGCTCCGGTTGGCCTGACGGGTGACGGCATCACAAGCGCCCTGAACCGATTGGCCGAGCGTTACAGCCGCGAAACCCAACTGACTGTAACCGTGGATGCCGAACAGCTGCCCGCGATGGCCCGCGAAACCGAGGTGGTTATGTTGCGCTGCGCTCAGGAGGCTCTCGCTAATGTGCGCAAGCATGCTGAGGCCACTCGCGCGACGATCACAGTCTCTGCTGATGATATGGGGCTGACGATTTCCGTCGCCGACGACGGCGTAGGCTTCGACCCCACCACCGCTCACCCCGGTTTCGGCCTCGAGGGGATGAGCGAACGTTTGGCTCTCGTCAACGGCCGTCTCGACGTTGATAGTTCGGCCGCCGGCACCACCGTGCGTGCCACCATTCCGAAGGAAGTTATTGCATGATCCGTGTCGTTGTTGCCGACGATCATCCGATCGTCCGCAGTGGAATCGTCGGCCTGCTGGGGTCGGCGGATGACATCGAAGTCGTCGGAGAAGCCAGCGACGGCACCGAGGCGGTTGCCTTGGCCACGCAGCTCTCCCCCGACGTTGTGCTCATGGATTTGCGCATGCCCGGCCTCGGAGGCGCAGAAGCGACCGCGCAACTCGTGGCCGCACGCCCCGACGTCCGCGTGCTCATCCTCACGACCTACGAGTCTGACGAGAACATTCTGACCGCGATTGAGGCGGGAGCGAGCGGCTATCTGTTGAAGGCGGCACCGCAAGAGGAGATTCTGGCCGGGCTGCGTTCGGTCGCGCGCGGCGAAGTCGCTCTGGCTCCATCGATTGCGGCGCTGCTCGTGAACCGCATGCGTGAGCCGGCGAAGGTGACACTGAGCGACCGTGAGACTCAAGTGCTGGCACTTGTGTCGGAGGGCAACAGCAACCGAAAAATTGCCGCAGCTCTGTTCGTGAGCGAGGCGACCGTGAAGACACACCTCATCCATGTCTTCGAGAAGCTCGACGTGAAGGACCGTACGCGGGCCGTCACGAAGGCAATGGAGTTGGGGCTGCTGCCTCGCTCGCATTAGCGCGCCTGAGTGAGGCGAGCCTGGCGCGTGAGCGCAGGTTGTGAGGTGAGTTGGGCGAGCTAGGCGAGTTCGACGCCGACGCCAACAGGTTCTGGCTGCAGGTAGATGCCGTAGCGGCTGAGTACGCACGCGCCAATGTACCGGGCGAGTTCTGCAACTTCGGCAGCGTCCGCGCCAGTGCGATTGACGATCGCCAAGCTGTGTTTCGTCGACACGGCGGCTCGTGAGCCTGGCAGACGAAAGCCCTTGTTCACGCCCGAATGTTCGATGAGCCAGGCGGCGCTGAGCTTGACCAGGCGCGGCTTGGGCGCGGGTGGCGGGGCAGGTTCTTCCCCGAGCGGAACAGCAACGTCGGTGACGGGTTCGTCCTCGATAACCCAGCGTGGGGCATCCGCGGGAAGCCCTCTTGCGATGTGCTCTGGCACGATCGGGTTGGTGAAGAACGAGCCACAACTGGCGGAGTCTGGTTCGTTGGGGTCGAGCACCATTGCTTTGGAGGCGCGCAGGGCGAGCACGGTGTCGCGCACTTGTTGTACGGGCACTCGGTCGCCGATGTTGACACCGAGCGCGGTCGCGAGCTGTTGGTACTGCACGGTGCTCTCGGGCGATGCCGCGAGGGTGACGTACACGGCGAGGACAACGCCGGCGCGCCCCTCTTTGATCACCGAGTTGCGGTAACCCAGTTCGAGTTCGGCGGTCGTGAGGTGAACGAACTCACCGTTGTCGTAGTCGAGAAAGTCGATGCCATCGAGCACGCTGGCGACTTCTTGACCATAAGCGCCGATGTTCTGAATGGGGGCTGCGCCTACTGAACCGGGAATGCCGCTGAGCGCTTCGAGCCCAGCCCAGCCCCGTGAAACGAGCTTCGCCACGAGGCCGTCCCAGGACTCGCCGGCTTGCACGCGAAGGCTCAGCGAGGTCTCGGTTTGAGAGACGAGTTGGATGCCGCGTGTTGCGATATGGATGACAGTGCCGTCGAATCCTTCATCGCTGATGACCATGTTGGAGCCGCCCCCAATGAGCAGCCATTCGTCGCCTCGTTGCCACACGTCTCGCACGTTCGCGATCAGTTCTTGCTCGGTGGCGGGGCGCAGCAGCGTGTGCGCTGGCCCTCCTACCTTGATGGTGGTGAGGTCGGCGAGCGCCACGTTGTATTGCGGCGGTGTGCTTTCGCTGGGGGCGGTGTCGGTCATTTGTTGAGTTTGACCCTCACTTGCGACTTGCCGAGCACGGTTTGGTTAGCGGCGCTGACGGTGAGGTCGATGCGCGTCACGTCGTCTTCGATGGCGCCCACTTTGGCGGAGACGGTAACGACGACGCCCCCATTGCCGTCGACGACGACGGGGCGAGTGAAGCGCACACCGTATTCGACGAGTTCGCCGCGGTCGCCCATCCAGTCAATGACGGGTTGCACAGCGAGGCCCATGGTGAGCATGCCGTGGGCGAGTACGCCGGGGAGGCCAACGGAGGCAGCAACGTCATCGCGGTAGTGGATGGGGTTGAAGTCTCCGGATGCTCCCGCGTAGCGCACGAGCGAGAAGCGGGTGAGGGTGATATTGCCGGTGATCAGTTCTTGGCCGACGACGAGGTCGCTCATTCTGTGCCTCTCATGACGAGTACGGAGGTTGCGGTGACGACGTGCTCGCCTGTGGCGTCGCTGATGGCGGTTTCGGCGGTGATCATGTCGTTGCCGCCGAGCGACTTAATGCTCGTGACGGTGAGGATGGCGGTGAGTTCGTCGCCGGCGACGATGGGCCGCGTGTAGGTGAACTTTTGTTCGCCGTGCACGATGCGCGAGAAGTCGATGCCGGTGTCGGGGGCGGCCAGGAGAAGGGCAAGGCCTGCCTCTTGGATGACGACGGCGAAGGTGGGCGGTGCTACGACATCCACAAAGCCTGCTGCTTTCGCGGCTTCGGGGTCGTGGTTGAGCGGACTTTGAGCGAAGACGGCGCGCGCAAATTCGCGTACTTTTTCTCGCCCGACGAGGTAGGGGGTCGTAGGCGGGAAAACCCGGCCTTCTAGTTCTTTATTCACTGGCACGGTGTCCAGCTTAGGCAATGTTGGCGATACGCGCGTGGGTGAGATTGGGGTTGTGTTTGTGGGCCGGCTTATTGCGGCGGGATTGTGTTGCGGGCGGATTGGGTTGCGGCTGTTAAATGGGTGAAGCCCCGGTGACCGTGAGGTCTGCCGGGGCTTCAGAAATTCTGTGAGGCGTTAGCTCAGTAAGTTTTTACTGGCAGCTGTCGCACTGCAGAAGATCCATTGGGTCGACGGGAATTGCATATCCGCCAACGGTGTCGTTTTCGTTATCCATTCGATCCTCCTTAAAAGTCTGCTAGAAGTTTGCCGACGGTTTGTCGGAGATTTCACTATATATGGGTAATGACACCCATGTCATTACCCCAGATGTAGTGTCTCGGCGTGTCGGCCAACTTTCTTTAAATCTACTCTCACCCGCTGACATTTGGCCGCAACTTCAGATTGCAGCCAAGCCGCGCTGACCGCTGTCCCGCCTAAAATTGCCTCATGTTGTCGTGCGAAGATGCCCTACCTCAGCGCCCGCGCCGTGTTCTCGTGGCAGGAGTCTCTGGCGCGGGAAAGACGACTCTCGCTCTGCGGATTGCCGACACCCTCGCGATTCCGCACGGCCCGTGCGGGCCGAACACGTCGTGAAGTGGGCGATCTCAACCCGCAAGAAGTATCACACCGAGATTCCCGCTCTCGTGCGGAAGCATCCGAAGCTCGTCATTGTGCGGCTGCGTTCCCAGCAGGAGGTCGAACGCTGGCTAGCAGGCACCCTCAGTATCAGCATCGATGTAGTGCAGAATAGGTCAACCGATAGCGAAAGGAACCTCATGGATTCACACACCGACCTTCCCCCCATCGAACGCTGGTGGCCCGAACTGAGCATTCCGGCGAAGCATGCGATTCAGGAGGATCTTCACGGCGAGATCAGCGCGTCAGTGCTCGAAGAAATCGAGACGCTTTCGGGGAGCACTGTTCCGGCTGCGCCCCAGCACCTCAACGACGACGAGCGCGCTTTCATCGCCACCCAAACTGAGATCGTCGACTGAGCCAACGCTCCCCTGGCCGAGTTGATGGATGACTTCGAATTCTCCGTTGACGCTCTAGCAACGAGAAAACAGCACCTAGCCTTGCGATAAATGCGTAGTACCCGAGATGTGCGTCACAGGCGGCGACATCGGATGCGGGGAGGACCCGCGAGTGAGAGTGTGTGGACAACCAACACGCGGCTAGATGAACAGCGTCGTCGTGGATTCAGCTGCTTCTCCAAGGAACGTCGCGACACCGCCAAGTTCGACACCGTCGATGAGGTCTGATTCGGCGATGCCGAGCAGGTCCATCGTCATGGTGCAGCCGATGATGCGAGCGCCGCCCGCCATCGCCGATTCCATGAGCTCAGGCAGCGAGTGCACACCGTTCTTCTTCATGGTCTTCTTGATCATCGCGGTGCCCGCCCCCATCATGTGCATCTGCGAGAGCGTGAGCTTGTCGGCTCCGGCGGGCATCATTCCGGCAAAGAGTTTGTCCATCGCCTTACGCTGACGCTTCGGTGGCTTCTGCTGACGCAGCGCGTTCAGGCCCCAGAAGGTGAAGAACATCGAAACCTCTTCGCCCATCGAGACCGCACCATTGGCGATGATGAACGCGGCGATCACCTTGTCGAGGTCGCCCGAGAACACCACAAATGACACCTTGGGTTTCGCAGGGGCGGCAACTACTCCTCCACCGCCAGCGAGCAAGAGTGCCTCGGGACCAGCCTTGCGGATGGTGGCCACATAGCCTGGCCCCTCCGGTTCGATAGCCAAGAGTTCGTGACCGTTGCGACGCACCCACGCGGGGGCATCGCTCGCGAAGCCGGGGTCGGAGACGTGCACCACGATCTCGTCGCCCAGGTTGAGCCCCTTCATCTCGGTGGCAAGCTTCATGATGGGCCCCGGGCACGCGAGGCCCGTGCAGTCCAGGTTTACTGAGACGCCCGTGCCGTTCGCGACGTGGGCGGCAACGCGAGCCGAGTTGAGCGCTTCAGCGGCTTCGGCGTACGACGTTTCTGGTTCGATCGGTCCGTCGGTGTCGGGCTCGACCTCATGCCACGCTCGGAACGTTTCGGATCCGCCCGACAGTGTGGCGACATCCGTAAATCCCAGCTGCACGAGGATGCGGTACGCCAGGTAACTGCGGAAACCGACGGAACAGTAGAGGCGCAGGCCTACTGACCGGTCCCAGTCGACCGTGTCGGTGCGGAGGGTTGCGAGCGGCACATTCTCGGCGCCGGGGAGGTGGAAGATGGAGAACTCTTCTGCAGTGCGCACATCGATAATGCGTGCACCGTCGGTGGCGTGGGGGTAGTCCTGCGCGTACCAGAGGTTGAGGTCGCCAAGCAGTACGTTGCTGGCGACGAAGCCAGCCATGTTGACCGGGTCCTTAGCCGAACCAAACGGCGGGGCGTAAGCGAGCTCGAGTTCTTCAAGATCCCAGACGGTGAGGCCAGCACGAAGCGCGGTAGCGAAGACATCGAGGCGCTTGTCGACGCCATCGAAACCGGTGACTTGAGCGCCGAGCACCTTTCCTGTGTCGGGCGCAAACAGCAGCTTGATGTGCATCATCGCGGTGCCCGGGTAGTAACCAGCATGACCGGATGGATGCACGTGCACGGCCCGGTACGTCACTCCCGCTGCCCGCAACTGGCGTTCCGTCGCGCCGGTGCCACCCGCGACCATCTCGAAGATTTTCACTATCGAGGTGCCCTGAGTGGACTTGTACTCCGTGTCGCGGCCGCAGATATTCTCAGCTGCAACGCGCGCTTCGCGGTTAGCTGGCCCGGCAAGCGGAGCGAGCCACGACCCCGGCAACACCGCGTTCGGGGTTTCAACCGAGTCGCCCGCCGCCCAAATGTTCGGGTCAGACGTGCGCATATGGGTGTCGACGGCTAGGCCGCCATTCTCGCCCAGATCGAGACCGGCATCCCGGGCAAGGCCAACACTGGGGCGGACTCCGACCGACAGAATGACGAGGTCCGCTTCGATAGTGGTCGAGTTTGTGAGTTCCACCATGACCCCTCCGCCGGTGCGCGGCGCGAACGCGGCAGCCCCCGTCGAGAGGTGAAGAGCGATTCCTCGGCTGCGGAGGTGGTGTTCTACGGGAACCGACATCTCGTGGTCGAGAGGCGGAAGAATCTGGTCGCTCAGTTCCACGACATCCACGAGCGCACCACGGTGCTTCAGGTTTTCGGCCATCTCAAGGCCGATGTAGCCCGCACCGATCACGACGCAACGCACGGGACCGCGAGCGCCACTGGCCGCCTTCTCAAGGTCAGCATCGAGTTCGGCTTTGATGGCATCCATGTCGCCTATGCGACGGAGGACATGCACCTCGGGAAGGTCGATACCGGGCAGCGGTGGGCGGATGGCTTCCGCCCCCGTGCACAGGGCGAGGTTGTCGTAACTTTCGACATATTCACGCCCGGTGTCGACCTCGCGTACCGAAACGGTTTTGGCCTGGCGGTCAATCGCAGTGACCTCGTGAGCGATACGCACTTCGATGTTGAGAGACTCGCGCAGGCTCTCGGGCGTCTGCAGAAGCAGTCGGTCTCTCTCGGTGATGACTTCACCAATGTGGTACGGCAATCCGCAGTTTGCGAACGAGACGTGATGACCGCGCTCCAGCACGACAATCTCTGCACTTTCATCGAGCCTGCGAGCGCGAGCGGCGACCGATGCGCCTCCAGCGACTCCTCCAACAACGACCAACTTCATGGGATGCCGTGCCTTCTGCGGCGACCTCTGGGCTGTGCCTTTCACAGTCCATCAATGCACCGCTATATAGCCAACGCTACTCCTCTCCCTCAGGCCGTGCGGGAGTACCGGGCGCTTGTCGCGAGGTGCGATCTACCCACCCTCACTGAGCAATTTTCCACAGGCCAGTAGCGGCATCCGGAGGACCATTTGCTAGTCTGCGAACCTGCCGCAGCGGCAGCGCAACGACAGCCCAGCGGCCTCGTCGCGGCATCCGAGAGGGTTCGCATGTATTCACCGATCGTCTTCGACTACTGGTTGCCGACCTACGAACGCGAGCCCGCATTCGACGAGTTGTATGTGGTGCGGATCGCCGAATCGCTTCCCACCAACACCGCAGTCACGCTGCTGGATGTCGCCGAAGGGCCCAGCATCGTCAGAATGATTCCCACTTTTGCGGAACGCCTCGACCTCGTTGAGGGGCAACGCGTTAGCGGCCAGCAATTGCGCTCAGATCTCGACGCCGCCGGAGTCGCTCTCAACGGTGCAGATCAGCTTTTCTATTTACCCCGGCATGCTCAGGATGTGCTCCGCGCTGAGGTGACTCCTGAGACAACGCGCCAGCTGACTGGAGCGGATGCGACAGCATTCGAACAGTTCACTGCGGCCGTTCCGGAAAGAGAATTAGACGAGGCCTTCGTCGAACTCGACCATTGGCTCGTGTACGGAACCTTTGCCGACGACCGCCTCGTCGCCGCCTCCAGCATGTACCCGTGGCAAGGATCACAGCTTGCGGACCTCGGCATCGTCACCCTGCCCGATTACCGCGGTCGAGGGTTCGCCACCCAGACCGTTCGCGCCATCAGCGCCCACGCCCTCGGCGGAGGCTACGAACCGCAATACCGCTGTCAGCCCGACAACGTTGGGTCTGTGGCAGCGGCCCTCGCCGCAGGCTTCACCCGCTTTGGGCAGTGGGATGTCGTGCCGCTGAACGACTGACGTGCAGCGCGCGCGGCTATTCTCCGCGCCAGGTAGCCGGCACGATTGTCCAGATGACTTCGGCACCGAGTTCGGCATCCGCTTCCCAGTTGTGCGGTTCACGGCCCGGGAACGTGAGCGAGTCGCCTGCCGCAAGCGGAATTTCGCGGTCCACGAAATGTACGGTCACCGCACCAGAGATCACGTGGAGGACTTCGACTTCGCAACTGATCGTGTAGAACGCATCCCCACCGTTGGCGGCGGGTTGCATGTGGGTGCGGATGACTTGAACGCGCGATTCGTTACGCGGGGAGATGAGCCGCTCATCCACTCCTTGACCACCGAGATTGATGTGCGGGGCATCCGCCAAAGAAATTTTTACTGCTTCAGGTTCGGCGAAGAGTGACCCGATTTCGAGTGAGAGAACTTGGCACAACTGCACCAGCGTCGCGACGCTTGGGGAAGTCTCGTCGCGTTCGAGCCGACTGAGAAAACCCTTGGTCAGCCCAGCAGTTGTGGCGATTTGTTCGAGGGTGAACCCCTGTGCTTTGCGGGCGCTGCGGATGCGCGCCCCGATGGCGAGCGCTTCGGCACTGGGTGAGGGCGACAGGGGTCTCATGGCTCTACTCCATCACTTACCGGGGTTGACGAGGCGCACCTCTGGGTTTACTGTGAGTTCACGTTTACTGCTGATTATCGAAAGTTTACTATGACGAAACCTATTGTTGGCCCGGTCGATGCAAGTATTGTCCCTCGCTTTGCCGGTATCGCCACATTCGCTCGTCTGCCGCGCATCGAAGATGTCGAGCACACCGACATCGCGATCGTCGGCATCCCTTTCGATAGCGGAGTGAGCTACCGCCCCGGTGCCCGCTTCGGTCCGGCCCACGTGCGAGAAGCATCGCGTCTGCTGCGCCCCTACAACCCCGCGCAAGACGTATCGCCGTTCGCGGCCCAGCAAGTGTCGGACGCCGGCGACATTGCCGCAAACCCCTTCAGCATCGACGACGCCATCCTCGAAATCGAGGCCGCCGCCCTCGACCTCGCAACCCGCGCCGACCGCATCCTCACCATCGGCGGCGACCACACGATCGCACTCCCCCTCTTGCGCGCCGTCACCAAGAAGCACGGCCCCGTCGCTGTGCTCCACTTCGACGCTCACCTCGACACCTGGGACACCTACTTCGGTGCGCCGGTTACTCACGGCACCCCGTTTCGCCGGGCATCCGAAGAGGGTCTTATCGACCTCACCGCGAGCATGCACGTCGGCACCCGCGGCCCGCTCTACAGCGCCGAAGACCTCACCGACGACAGCCGCCTGGGCTTCGCAGTCGTCACAAGCGAAGACATCGAAGACGACGGAGTAGCCGTCGCGATCGAGCGCATCCGCGACCGCATCGGCGACAAGCCGCTCTACATCTCTATCGACATTGACGTTCTCGACCCTGCGCACGCACCGGGCACCGGAACCCCCGAAGCCGGCGGACTCACGAGCCGTGAACTGCTGCGCATTCTTCGCGCCCTCGCTGACAAGAACATCGTTGGCGCCGACGTCGTCGAAGTCGCCCCGGCCTACGACCACGCGCAGCTCACGGCCGTTGCCGCGAGCCACGTCGCCTACGAGCTGCTGAGCGCGATGGCTCCCCGCGATAACCAGACCCCGACCGCAACGCCCGAGAGCTAGAGGAGCGCACCATGAGCACGACAACCCCGCATCAGGATGACGTGCTCAGCGCAGCATCCGCCATCGTTGACGCTTTTAGGGCCACCGACGGCGACCAGTACTTTCGCGGCTTCGCGCCCGAAGCGACCTTCATCTTTCACACCGAGCCCGCTCGTCTAAACGACCGTGCCGAATACGAAGGCCTCTGGGCTGGCTGGGTTGAGGGCGGCTGGAAAGTACTCGACTGCGAATCGTCGGATGCCTCAGTGCAGTCGTTCCCCGGCGGCGCTGTGTTCAGCCACACCGTTTTCACTCGCGTCGACACCGGCGACGGCGAAGACTCCTACCGCGAGCGCGAAACCATCGTGTTCCGCCTCGACAATGATCAGCTACTGGCCGTGCACGAGCACCTTTCGCCCGTGTCCGCCGCCGCCGCCGCCGCATAACTATCTGACTACCCGAACACTCAACCCAACCGCACCCTACTGAGGAGACAGCAGCAATGTCGCTCTATTCCCGTCTAAGCAAACACACTCAAGATCAGTCCGATGGCGGCAAGCCCGTCAAGGGCACCTACTCACTGCTGCGCATTGGAATGATTTGGCTCGCAGCCAACCTCGTTGTCACGACGCTGCTCACGGGAACGCTGTTCGTTCCCGGCGTGGACTTCGCTACCGCGTTTCTCATGATCATTCTCGGAACCCTCGGCGGAGCCATCGTGCTCACCGCCATCGGAGCCATTGGCACCCGCACGGGATTGCCGACCATGGCAATCACCCGCGGCGCCTTCGGAACGCGCGGCAGCCTGCTGCCCGTCGCCGCCAACGTGATCGTGCTTATGGGCTGGAGCTGGGTGCAGGCGATGCTCGCGGGCGTCACCGTGAATTTTATGGTGGAGAGCGCTACGGGATACTCCAACCCCATCCTGTTCTCCGTTCTCTGCCAGAGCATCGTCGTAATTCTCGCGATTTTGGGCCACGAAGGTATCTCCAAGATTGAGCCGTGGCTTGCCGTTCTCATTCTCGGCATCATCGCGTGGGTCTTCATCGCCGCGTTCACCGCATTTGACCTTGGCGACTTCCAGGCTGTTGCCCCCGATGAGAGCCTCGGCTTCACGCCGATCATCGTGCTCGACATCGTGATCGCGACCGCCGTCTCGTGGACCGTGCTGTCAGCCGACTTCAACCGTTTCGCCCGCACCACCAAGGCTGGCGTGATCGGATCGGGCATCGGCTACACCGTCTCGACAGTGACCGCGATGACGCTCGGCCTCACCGCCTTCGTCTACGTGATCCTCAAGGGCGACGAAGCCGCTGCGTTCGACCCCACCACGATCGTCGCCGCCTTCGGTGCACCGCTCGCGATCATCATCTTCCTTTCGGTGATGGCCACGAACACAATGGTCGTCTACGGAATGGTGACCTCGGTCGTCAACGCCAAGGTCGGTAGCCGGCTGAAGTTCCTGCCGACAGCACTCATCCTCGGTGGTATCTCGATCCTCGGCTCGACCTGGTTGCAGTTGCTCAACCAGTTCACCGACTTCCTTGTCGTCATCGGTGCCTTCTTCGTGCCGGTGTTCGCGATCATGATCGTCGACTACTACATCGTGAAGCGGGGCGCCTACACGAAGGACATCCTTGAGGCTCGAGGCGGTCGCTACTGGTACAAGGCCGGCGTCAATTGGTTCGCCGTCGCCATCTGGGTCATCGGCGCCACCATGTCGTACGTGTGGGCCTACGTCTGGCCGCTGCCGATCGGTGCCACGATCCCCGCGTTCGTTCTCACCTTCGTGCTCTATCTTGCAGTCATGCTTCCTGAGCGGAAGCGTCACGAAGCCGTTCGCAGCCAGCACCTTGCTGACACTGCGGATGCCGACGTGGATGCCGCCGCTCGCCCCGTCGCCTAACTCGCGCCGTCGACTAACTCGCCACGTCGACTAACTCGCACTAGCCTCACCAGGAATCAGGTACCCCATGCGCGAACTGAGCCACCCCATCACCAGTGGAATGCAGGTTTACCCCGGTGACCCTGCGGTCTCAGTCGATAGCGCACTCAGCGTGGAGCAGGATGGCGTTGACGTCAGCCTGCTCCACCTGGGATCACACACCGGCACTCACCTCGACGCCCCGTCGCACACCGTCGCCGGCGGCCGCACGACAGCGGCAATCAGCCTTGACGAACTCGTCGGCGAAGCGCTTGTCGTGCACCTCGCTGGGCAGAAGCCCCACGCGCTCTATGACATCGACGAGATCACGGCAGCCCTCGGGGAGCTTCCCGCCGCTGTGCCTGCCATCGTCATCATCAATACCGGATGGGCTCAGCACTTTGGTTCAGACGAAGCGTTGAATCATCCCGCGATTGCTCCGGATGCCGCAGCTGAACTCTGGAGCCGTGGCATGCGCTTGCTCGCCGTCGACACCCTCAGCCCCGACCCCACGGGCGAAGGCTCCACTGATTTTCCGGTGCACGAGATTGTGCTGGGCGGCGACGGCCTCATCGTGGAAAACATCACCGGCCTTGAGGGACTGCCCGAGCGCGTGCGCGTCGGTTTCTTCCCGCTACCGATCGATGCCGACGGTGCACCCGTGCGCGCGGTCGTTCTCAACGACTAACGACTCAGTTGGAGATAGCGGCAAGAATCGTGTCGCAGAGCGCCATCGTGCGCACGTTATCCGCTGCCGACGGGCTGAGCTCTTCGGTGCCCTGCAGCACTCCGAGGAAGTGTTTCATCTCGCCGATGTAGCCACGAAGATAGAGATCTTTGAGGCTTCCGGATCCGGGAGAGTTCGAGACGTCGAACGTGACGGACCGCTCAGCGAGGGTTTCACCCGGCCCGGTGCCGGCACCAGCTACTTCGCCCGTGAGCACCTGGATGCGGCTCAGGTCGGAGACGCGCACAACCCCGTTGGCGCACGTCACACTGAGCGCTTCGGCCTCGCGCGACCACGCTTTCGCTGAAACGAAGTTCAACGATCCGATGACTCCGCTTTCGTGGCGGACCTGCACGATAATCGCGAGTCCGTCGCCGACGCTGTTCTGCATCGCCGACACGTCAACCACCTCGCCGAATACGTCGCGCACGAGATCAATCAGATGGATGACCGCCTGGGTGATGAACTCGACAGGCGTGAAGTCAGGCTTCCACGCGGCGAAGCCGAACTCGCAGGCGTAGGAGATGACCGGGCCCTGCTCGGTGTCTTCACCAATGAGGGTTTTCAGCTGGGTGTAGGCCGGGGCGAAACGCTTCATGAATCCGAGCATCACG
This sequence comes from Salinibacterium sp. SWN248, assembly GCF_015864575.1. Taxonomy (GTDB): domain Bacteria; phylum Actinomycetota; class Actinomycetes; order Actinomycetales; family Microbacteriaceae; genus Rhodoglobus. Next base: position 554,052 of record NZ_JADYWW010000002.1, read on the forward strand.
GGCACACCGGCATCCGCTGCAATTTCGGAAATTTTTCGGGCTTCGGCCTCGGTTGACCCGAGCGGTTTCTCGACAAACACGGCGACGCCCGCGCGAACACAGTCGGCAACGACGTCAGCCTGCAGGTGTGGCGCAAGCGACACCACAATGCCGTCGAGGTTCGAGGCTTCGATCAGCGCGAGGTGGTTCGGGAAGATGGGATGGATGCCGCGGGCTTCAGCCTCAGCGACGCGGGCAAGATTGCGCTCCGCAACACCAACCAGAGGAACGCCCGTCGCGGCAAAGGCGGGATAAAGGTTGAGCGAGGAGTGGAGGCCTGCGCCGACAAATCCGATTCGGGGCTGTGCAACGGTCGGCATAGTTCCTCACCTCTTCTGTGCACGAGTGGCACTGCCCCATTGTCTCCCACTCGCGCGGCGGCGCGGCCGCGATGGGAGCTGTGGTGTGCGGGTGTGCGCTGGGTGGTGCGCGCCTCCGGAATTGTCCGGCTCAATGTCAGGCGCGGCTGCTTCACTACCTCCATGGATGCCGCATCGCTCAGTTCCGACGGGTACGACGCTGACTTCTTGGGTGTTCCCGTGCCGTTTCCTTCTCCGGCCTCAGGAGCCCCGATTCGTGAGTTGCCCTACACGCATTTCACGGTAAATCTGGATCCGCTGCGGGGGCTCGCCAGCGCGACCGGCGTGAATATCGATGGAGATCAGCTCGTTGATGTGGGTCGCGGCAATGACTGGCATCTGGATTCGCGCATCCCGGAGCAGGAGCAGACCGGCGAAGCGGTGTACGCCCGCAACGATCTCGACCGCGGGCATCTTGTGCGGCGGCGTGACCCCGTGTGGGGTGACGGGGCGACTGCAAGCCAAGCGAATTACGACACGTTTGCGTTCACGAACGCTGCGCCTCAAGCTGCGGGATTCAATCAATCGAAAGAGTTGTGGCTCGGTCTCGAAGATCACGTATTGGAGTACGCGCGTACGAACCGAAACCGCATCAGCGTATTTACAGCGCCAGTGCTCGGCGACGACGATCCGGTGTACCGAGGTGTGGGCATCCCGCAACTGTTTTGGAAGATCGCCGCGTGGGCGACGACGACCGATGGCGCCGTCGAACTTCGCGCCGCCGGGTTCGTGCTTGACCAACGCCCTCAGCTAGCTGATGTCGATCTCGATGAGGCACGCGCCCAAGCCGTCGCCACTGGCGCTCCCCCACCGTTGGGGCCATTCCGCACCTTCCAAGTGCCCATCGTTGAGATCGATGAGATCGCCGGGCTGACCATGGACGCGCTCAGCGCGGCGGATGTACTCGAGCCCGTGGCGGCAGCGAGCGCGGAGGGCGACCACGAAGCGCGGTGGGTCGAGTTGAGCTCGACCGAGAGCGTGCGGTTGTAGTGCATGCCGCGTTAGTCGCCAGCAGCGCTCAAGCACCCGTGAGCACGTCGGACCGAAGTCGTTCCTAGGAGTGAGAGCTGCCGCCCGCAACATCGGCAATGGCACCCGCGAGGTCGGGATGCTCGAACGTGAAGCCCGCCTCGGTGAGAGTGCTGGGCACCACCCAGCGGCTCTTGAGGATGAGTTCGGGTTCGGTTCTGAGCACCCACATCGCGGGCTCGAGCATCCAACGCCAAGCGGGCAACCCGAACGGTGCACCGACTGCGCGCCGCAGGATGCCCATGAGGGTGCGGTTATCGGAGGGATGGGGGCTCGCGAGGTTGACGGGGCCGGCGATGGTGTCGGTGTCGCGCAGAAAGCGGATCGCGCTGACGACATCGTCGAGATGAATCCAGCTGAACTTCTGGCGCCCGCCCGTCTTGTGGCCTGTGGCGCGACCGCTGCCGGTCGGCGTCGGGCCGATGCCGCGGTACCGGTTGTGACCGAACCACCAGCCGTCGATTTGCGGGCCGCCGAGGCCGACGCGCGCAAGGCGCAGCAGCAGGTTGGTGGCCGGGCCATCACCCAGCACGATCGCCATGCGGAGGGCAACGCGGCGCGTGTGCGGCAGGTCGCCTTCGAAGAATTCGTTCTCCCAGTTGCGGGCAACATCCACCGAGAAACCCTTGCCAAGTTCACCGTTGTCGTCGCTGTTGGGGCGGTCGATTGAGTGGCGGTAGATCGTCGCTGTGGAGGCGTTCATCCAGGTCGCCGGCGGGGCGGATGCTGCAGCGATTGCCGTGCGCAAGGCCCGAGTCGTCTCCACTCGCGAGCGCAGAATCTCGTTGCGGTTCTTCACGGTGTAGCGGCAGTTCACGGATTTGCCGGCGAGGTTCACGACGATCGCTGAGCCGTCGATGAGCTGCGCGATCGCGGTGGGATCGTCCCACGTGACGGCGGCGCTGCGGCCGATGAACCGTACGTCGTAGCCGTCGTCGCGGAAGGCGTTCGCAATCGCTGGCCCGACGAAGCCGCTGGCCCCGGCGATCACCGCGATCGGCTGCGCTGACTGCGCCGCTGTCGGTTCCGCTGCCGCTTGCTCCGCTGCCATGACGCCCCCATCAGCCTGAAATTTTCTCAGTCCAGCCTATCGAGTTTGCGTGCCGCACTCCCGCAGCTAGGACTGCGCTGGCACCGCAGCTCGCACGAGCCCGCGCGCCAATTCGATGCTCACCGCGAGGGTGTCGAGCGAGAGCTGTTGCGTGACGAGGGCGCCCTCGTGCAGCACCAAGAGTTGAGTAGCGAGCGTGTCGGGAGCCGAGCATCCGGCCGCCGTGGCGAGCTCAAGGAACAGGTCGATCAGCCACTGCTTCTGTTTCGTCGCGACGACGTGAGCGGGATGAGTCGGGTCGGGCAGTTCGGCGAGGGCGTTGATGAAGGCGCAGCCGCGCGGGTTGTTCTGGTTCCAGATGCGCTGGGCTTCGAGAGGGGCGAGCACTGCCTCGATCGGTGACTCGGCGGCGGCGATGGTTTCGCGAACCAGTAGCTGCCAACGCTGTTCACGCTCTTCGAGGTACGCGACCACGAGCTGATCCTTGGACCCGAACTGGTTGTAAAGGGTGCGCTTGGTCACGCCCGAGTGCTCGGCGATGAGGTCGACGCCAACCGCCGTAATGCCGCGGCTGTAGAAGAGGTCGCCGGCGGCATCCAGAATGCGCTGTCCTGCAACTGACATCGGTTTCGTCTCCGACATTCGACGCTCCTTTACCGATCGGTGTACTGTAGGTCTAGTTCACCGATCAGCATACCCACGAGGAGACTCCCATGGACGTTCCCGCCACCATGCGCGCCGTACAGCTCACCCAGCACGGAGGTCCCGAGGTTTTACGCGTGACCGAGGTGGCGACGCCTTCCCCCGGCGTTGGCGAAGTGCTCGTGAAGGTGAGCGCCGCAGCCCTCAACAACACCGATCTCTGGACCCGCGAAGGCGAGTACGGCCTGCCGGGCCCGCGCGCTGGCTGGCGTGGTCCGCTCGACTTTCCGCGCATCCAGGGAGCGGATGTTGCCGGCCACGTCGTCGCTCTTGGCTACGGCGTTGACGCGAACGTGCTCGGCTCTCGCGTGGTCATCGACCCCGCTATCTACGACGCGGACGAACCCGATGCGAACATCACAGGACTCATGGGCAGCGAACGTGACGGCGGCTACGCCGAATACGTGATCGCACCGGCCGACCGCATCCACGATGTGACCGAGTCACCCCTCAACGACGACCAGCTCGCCGCCCTGCCTATCTCCTATGGAACGGCGCTCGGCATGATCGAGCGTGGCCGCCTGCAGTCGGGGGAAACGGTGTTGGTGTCGGGAGCATCCGGTGGCGTTGGCGTTGCGCTCGTGCAGTTGGCGCGCGCCCGCGGTGCTCGGGTGATCGCGATCAGCAGCGGTTCCAAGATTCAGGCGGTTCGGGATGCCGGCGCCGACGTCGTTGTCGACCGCGCGACCGACGTGGCCGAGCAGGTGCGCGCCGCCGCCCCTCACGGCATCGACGTCGTTCTCGATGTTGTCGCCGGAGACCTCGTCCACGGCGGACTCCCCCTATTGCGCAAGGCCGGCCGCTGGGTCGTCGCCGGAGCCCTCGGCGGTCACACTATCGGCTTCGACGTGCGCGACCTCTACCTGCACAACCGGCAACTCATCGGCTCCACGATGCACACCCCGGAGCACTTCGAGCTGCTTATGGAGATGGCGCGGCGGGGCGAAATCACACCTCTCGTCGCGGCGATCTTCCCGCTCGAGGAGGCTGCCGAAGCCCAGGAAGAACTCGCTCGCCGGGCGCACGTCGGCAAGATTGTGTTGCGCCCATAGCTGACTTTAGGGTTTGCGACCGCTGAGCATCGCGCTAACAACAAGCAGTAGCAGCGCACCCAGCGCTATCCCGCCCATCGCGGCGGGTACACCGCTCGCCTGAATGAGCACTCCTGCGAGCGCACTGCCGGCGGCACCGCCAATGTTGTGACTGGTGTTCACCCACGTCATGGCTGAGTTCTGCTGGTGCTCGCCACCCGAAGCGTGCGCGGCAACATAGGTGACGATCATCACAGGAGAGAAGAACAGCCCGGCGACAACAAGCACCGCGCTGACCGCGACCGCACCCGTGACGATGGCAACGAGAGAGGTGCTCGCAAGAAGCACAACCGAGAGTACGACGAGCTGCCTAGCCGGCGAGCCAGGCAGCTTCAGCGCGCCATAGAGGAGTCCGCCGAGCGCACTACCTCCGGCGAACAAGCCAAGCGCGATTCCCGCGGCTGCCGATCCGCCATAGGTTGCCAGCGCGACCGGCACCGCAACACTGAGTGATCCCGCGACGCTTCCCGCGATGAGTGCCGGCAAGAGAAGACCCACGAAGCGAGCATCCAGAATCAACGGTGTGAGCTGTGGAAGCTCACGGCCGCCTGCTTCCGGATGCGCATCGCGCGGCCTCATCGCCCCGACTGCAGGAGTAGCAACAAAGATGAGGCCACCCGCGAGCACCAACACCGCGGGAATGATGAGCGCCACCCCGGGGGCGATGAACGCCAACGCGAGTCCGGCAATGGCCGGGCCTACGAGATAGAGCAGCTCTTCCACGACGGCGTCGAAACTCAAGCCTTTCTTGAGCAGCTCGGGGTTCGGGGTCAATGATCCCCACGCCACCCGCATCGTCGGTCCAACCGGCGGGGCAACAACCCCCGCGACCGCCGCAAGAATCACGAGCTGCAGTCCCGGTCCGCCAATCAGTGACGTGGCGGCGAGCACACCGAGCGTGGCGCTGAAAAGCACCACCAAAATGGTGAGAACTCGACGAGCACCGAAGCGATCGATTAGTGATGCACGTACGGGCGCGAGCACGCTTGCCGTCGCTCCATACAGCGCAAGGGCAGTGCCGGCGAGCGCAACAGAACCTGTCGCCTCCACCACCGCATAAAACAGTGGAAGCAAAACCAAAGCGTACGCAGAACGACCGATCAGGGCGGTGCCAAAAGTGAGCGGCACCTGAGGCAGGGAAAGCGCGTCGCGGTAGCGAGTAGTCACAGGCTGGGGCATCCGTTTAATCGCATAACGCCCTAAGGGGAGTCGTGTCACTCGTCAGTAAACTCTTCGACCGTCTTCTGCTCTAGGTCGTGGCGCACTACGCGGAGAAGCTGATCGGCCTCTTCGACCGAGTCGACCGAAGTGCGGAGGATCTCCGCGCCCGTATCGCGGCGCACCACCACGAGATCGGCACCTGGCCCTCTCGGACTGGTATCGCCCATCAGCAGACTTCCGACAAGCTCAGCCGCGAATCGGGCAGCATGACGCACCGGATGGTCGCGGCGCTTTTCGATGCGAACCTCGAGGTGTTCGGCCGCGCGATCCTGCTCCGACATGCTGCGCTCCTTGCTTCTTCAGCGAAACCCAGTAGCTGAGCCTAGTTCATTTCACGCACGGCGCAGCCCTGATGATCGAGCGAGGCGAAGAACGCGGCTGCTCACTGCCATCGTGCCTCTATGTTTTAGGAAACGTAGCCGGTCGGCCTACCGTCAAGTAGATTCCGGGTAAATCGCGAAATGTCATCGTGGAGTCCCGTGTGGGCATGCGCAACCGGTGCCTCTGCGCGCACAAAGTCCTCGACACTTTCGAGCGCTGCCGTGACGATCGCGCGCGCTGAACGCACTTTCCACGTCTCAGCTTCCGCGACGAGGTCGTCGATCGTGATGGCGCTATGCGCATACTTTCGGTTCACCGCCAACGCCATCTTGCCGTCACTGTCAAGGTGGGTTTGCGGCACCACATCGTAGGCCGGGGTGATTCTCGTGGTGCCGTCGTGCAGGTGGAGCATGCTGATGTTCTTGCCGTGCATATCGAGGTTTCCGACTGCTTGTGAGACCGTGAGAAGTCTCAGCAGTTGCTCGACAGCCTCCCGATCGCCGTCACGACCTAGAACATCCGCTATTCGTTTGAGCGTTACTTTGCCGCCGAATTCTTGGTACTTCTCGTTCTTCGATGCGCCGAGCGCCTGGTTCATATCTTCTTGGTGGATGCGCCCCTGCGGCGCGTTTGGCGAGCGATCATATCGCTCGATCACTAGGCCCTGGATGCCATCGAAGTCTTCGATCTTTGCTTCAAGCGAGGTCAGGCCTGCGGCCTTCGCTGCTCGATAGCCATACTCCTCGTCGAACGTAATGGTGGGGTAACGGGATGACGGTGGCTTAATGATGTGGGTAGACGGATACCCCTCCAACACCTGAAACCATTGCCCCTCGCTACGCGCGAGAACAATCTTGTCTTGAACGCCAGCTAACGAAGTTCGGCCCGACTGGGGGCGATTTCCGAGCGGAGCTGCTTGGGTGTTGGTGAGCATCCGACCAATTTCGGCGGAGCTAACCGCCGCACGGGCGGGTGTGCGGGGCTCCCCCAGAGCCTCCGGGTCGTAGATCTGCACCGCGCCGGCTACGTCTCTTCCGAATCTGGCGAGCAGCGGAATAACGTCATCGGCAGAGACCCTGATCTCCGCGGCCAAGTTCTCGAGAGCCCGACCCTCAGGAAGTATCTCGGCGAAGAAATTGCGGCGGCGCCCTGCGCGGCTGCGGTTCGCGACGAGGTCGAACGGCACCGACTCCGAGAGGATCGTGCTCCCCAGCCCCCACGTGGCGATGGCCTCTGGGGTCGCGATGAAGTCGAAAGTGCGACGGTCACTGCCTACGAGATGTCCCACCAACTCACCGTAGAGCTCGACGCGCAGGTCAGCCATTGCTGGCATCCCCAGCGTTCTCCGCTGATTCCGCCTGCGGCTCGCCGACTTCCAGATACATCCGGATGCCCGTCGCTCTCATGATCTCGAAAATGCGCTCAAGCACGATCTGCTTCTTTCCGGATTCCAGAGCCCAAATGTACTTTTGATCGGCATCAAGTCGCTCGGCGAGTTCGCGCTGAGAGAGACCGCTGACCAAACGGCCCTGTTGCAGCATCCGGCCGAGCGCCTCCGCACTTTTCACTTCTCCTCGCGCTGCCATGACTGCTCCCCTCGACGGTCTTATTGCCTTCAGAGTATCCGACGGTCTTATTGCCGTCAAGACGTGCGACGGCAATAAGACCGTCGCGGATTCCATTGGCGGCTCGCAGCACTCGGCGCTGCAGCCCAGACAACCCCGCTTCATTTAGGCTGAACGCAGCGGTCTGAGCGACCGGATGCAGGCAAGAGGATTCCGCCCATGACCACCACCCCTGAGCACGTTCCCACCATCGTTTTGTCGAAGGCGTCGGCGGGTGGCGCTCACGAAAAGCCTGAGCTGACGACGCTGATCCATGGGCTCGAAGCATCCATGAAATCGGCCATCGAAGCCACGGGTGCTCGCGTCATCAGCGTTGACGGCTTTACCGAGGCTGACGTGGATGCCGCGCTCAGCCAGGCAGACGGCGTCGTGCTGCTCGGCGGTGGCGATGTTGACCCGGACGAGTATGGGGCGACGGAGCGGCATCCGAAGCTCTACAACATCGACCGCACGACCGACCGCGTCGACATTGAACTCGTAAACCAGGCCACCGAGCGCCGCCTGCCGCTGCTCGCAATCTGCCGCGGGATGCACATCGTGAATGTTGCGCGCGGTGGAACACTCATCCAGCACCTCGAACCGAGCGCCGTTGTGCACAGCGGCGGCGGAGTCGACGCGATGGTCGATCACGACGTGACGCTTGAGCCCGCTTCGCAACTCTCTGAACTGTATGGCGACGGCACGATGACGATTCGCTCCGGTCATCACCAAGCGGTGGATGTCGTCGGCGCCGGACTCACCGCCACCGGTCGCGCTGCCGACGGCGTGGTCGAAGCGGTGGAAAGCACCGACCCGACTTCTCCCCTGATCGCGGTTCAGTGGCATCCCGAAGACCACAAGGCAAGCGAATGCGACCGCGAACTTCTCTTCGGCTGGCTCACCACGCAGGCGCGCGAATTTCACGCACGCCAGAGCGAAGTAGCCGCTTAGAGCCGGTCACCAAAGCTGAAGCATCCTTGCGAATGGATGGCCGCAGTGCGACGCTGAGAGCATGCGGAAACTAGCCCTCGCCTTCCTTGCCGGTAGTGCCGCACTCGCTCTCGCGGGCTGCACTGCCTCCGCTAACCCTGAGTTTGCGCCCGCCAGTGGGTCGCCGGCCGAATTCCCGGAGTGGGTGCGCGAGGACTTCACGAACGAATATTCCGACCTCACGCTTGTCAGCGAAGCCACCGATGAAGTCGGCGAGGATCTCATATATTCCGCACGCAACACCAAGGATTTTGTGTGCGTCGTCATTGCAACCCCTCCCACCGACGGCGGAGATGGCGATGACTGGTTCCTCTCAGCAGGGTGCGTGCCGCCGTCACGCTTCGCCGAGAACGGCGCAATGGTGTCGTACGGCGGCGGAGGCCGCAGCGGCGGAGCTCACCTATTCCCAACCGGCTTCAACATACCTCTCGAAGCCGGATGGGTGCGCGTGAGTCCGCAGCTAGCGATCAAGGACTAGCGAACCGCCATTGCGGCACGAACGCCAGCGTTGACGATTTCGCCACCGGCTACGTTCAAGCCGCGAGCAAGTGCTGGGGATGCGGCAGCGGCGGCATCCCAGCCCAGGTTCGCGATGGCGACAACGAACGGCAGCGTGGCATTGCTGAGCGCGCGAGTTGAGGTGCGCGGAACAGCGCCGGGCATGTTGGCAACGCAGTAGTAGAGCGAGTTGTGAACGGCGAAGGTGGGGTCGTCGTAGGTCGTGGCGTGGGAGCCTTCGAAGCATCCGCCCTGGTCGATCGCGATGTCGACGAGCACCGAACCGGGCTTCATCGACGCCACCATTTCGTCAGTGACGAGCTTGGGAGCTGCAGCGCCGGGGATCAGCACCGAACCGATCACGAGGTCGGCTTCGAGAAGCTGTTCGGCAATTTCGTAGCGCGTCGAAACACGGGTCTGAATCTGGCCGTTGAAGCGCTCTTCGAGAACCCGAAGGCGCGGCAGCGAAATGTCAATGATCGTGACGGCTGCGCCCAAACCGAGAGCGTTGGCCGCAGCGTGCTCACCAGCAACGCCGCCACCGATGACAACAACTTTGGCCTTGGGGGTTCCGGCAACTCCGCCGAGCAGTTGACCGCTGCCACCCTCAGCCTTGAGCAGAGCGTGGGCACCAGCAACGATCGAGAGTCGACCAGCGACCTCGCTCATCGGGGCAAGAAGTGGAAGCGAACGGTCGTCGCCCTGAACGGTCTCGTAGGCGATCGCGGTGGTGCCGGAAGCAACGAGGGCCTCGGTCAGCGCGCGATCGGCAGCGAGGTGCAGGTACGTGAAAAGGGTGAGGTCTGTGCGAAAGTAGCCGTACTCCGAAGCGATGGGTTCCTTGACCTTCACGACGAGGTCGGCGGATGCCCACACCTCGTCGGCCGCAACGACAATGCGTGCGCCCGCAGCAGCGTAATCCTCATCAGTGAAACCACTGCCGAGACCGGCACCGGACTGCAGCGTCACGGTGTGCCCGGCTGCTACAAGGGTGTCGACGCCCGCAGGGGTAATCGCGACACGATTTTCGTTGTTCTTGATCTCAGTGGGCACAGAAATTTGCATCGACTAGCCTTTCGCGGTGGAGTGGGGTAAGCCTGTCAGGAATTCTGTCTTTTGTGGAAAAGTCAGAATTTTAATCGGAAAATCATCTCTGGTTGTCGCAATTCATGCCAAAATTGCGCTCAATCCCCATCCCAACCGAAGGATATTCGCATGCAAGACGAACTCGATTCGATCGACATGAAGATCCTCACCCTGCTCTCGCGTGATGCCCGGATGAGCAACGCCGCTATCGCGAGCACGGTCGGCATCGCAGCATCCACCGCTCACACTCGCATCAAGTCGCTCTTCGACCGCGGCCTGATCACGGGCTATCACGCCGCGCTCAACCAGGCGAAACTCGGGCGCGGGCTGCAAGCAATCATCGGAGTCTCGCTGCGCCCCGGTGCTCGCCAAGAAAGCATCCAAGCCTTTACGGAAGAAATCCGGCGGCTGCCCGAAGTGATTCAGCTGTTTTTCGTGGGCGGCGGCGATGACTTTCTCGTGCACATTGCGGTCGAAAACTCGTCCAAGGTGCGGCTATTCGTAGTCGACCATTTGTCGGCCCGCCACAGCGTTGCCTCGACCAATACGAGCATGATCTTCGAATACCACCGCAACGCGGTTGCTACTGACTTCGCCTAGAACTGGTCGAAGCACGGGCTCGTAAGCGGCCAGTCGCGTTCGATCCACGCGGGCACGAACTCATCGAGTGCGGCTTCGAGCTCGGTGCCGACGTACTCGTCGCGCACCCACCAGGAAACGTCGGCATCCGCTGTCTCGTCAAAGAGCGCGAAGTTGAACGACTCGTGGGTCTGCATCTCGTCGGCATGCCGCTGCAGATCCGCGCGATCCTGCTCGGCGGTCATCGTCGCCGGCGGCCAGCCCCACGCTTCGCCATAGATCGACCACAGCCGTTCCCGCGACCCCCTCACGGCATCCATATCGAGCTGAGTATCTGAGGCACGGATCGGGCGGAGGTGGTGGCCGGTCGGCAGGGAGACGTGGGTCGGATGCTGCCAGCCCGCGGGCAACCACGGCGCGGCCGATGGTGACGTGTTGCTGGGGTCAGTCATTGGGGTCCTTCTCGCTGAACGTTCTAACGCAGTAGTCCATTCGCGTACGCGTGCGCGACAATCTGCACCCGAGAGGTGAGTGACAGCTTCGCAAGAATGCTGCGGATATGGCTCTTCACTGTCGTCTCGCCGATGTACGCGGTTTGCGCGATCTCTGCGTTGCTCAGCCCTCGCGCTGCCAACAAGAAAACTTCTTTCTCGCGCACCGAGAGAACATCGATTGCTTCGGCGACGCGCTCGCGCTGCACGGATGATGTCTGCGCGCGGATGAGGTCTACCGTGTCACTCGCAGCGATTACCGACTGCCCAGCGTGCACAGCCCGAATGGCGGCCAGAACGAACTCGGGAGTCGCATCCTTCACCAAGAATCCCTCGGCACCTGCCTGAATCGCGCGAACCACCGCCTGATCACGCTGGAAAGTCGTCAGCATGATGATCTTCGGGCCCAGTCGGGGTGCTGACCCTTCACTCCCTTCACTCCCTTCGCGTTCTGCCGCGGTCTCGGCGAGCGCGCTCATGATGCGCGTCGTCGCCTCGATACCGTCGAGAAGCGGCATCCGAATGTCCATCAACAGAACGTGCGGGTTCACCTCGTGAGCCAACGCAACGGCCGCTTCTCCGTCGTAGGCGGCACCCACGAATGCGAGGTCGTCCTGTGACTCAATCAACATCTGGATGCCCGAGCAGAACAACTGGTGATCGTCAGCTATAGCAACACGAATGGGGCTCATTGAGCGGCCACCTCGTCTGCGACCAGCGGCTTCTCGTAGCGTTCCCCGTCACCCGGGTTCTCCTCGCTGGTTGAGGGAATGAACGCGGTAACGAGATAGACATCGCGCTCATCAGCGGCACCCGTCGTGAGCCACCCGCCCGCTAACCGTGCACGCTCGCGCATTCCGTACAGCCCCCGAGTCGTGCGCGGAGCAGCCTCCGCGACGGCATCGGCGACCGCCGGAGCACCTGTCGAAGAAACGCTCAACGCCAAACCCGGCCCGCGCCAGTCCAGCGTGATGCGTGCCGCTGGTTCTCGCCCGGCATGCTTCAGAGCATTGGTCAGAGCTTCTTGAACGATTCTGTACACGGCGAGCTGTTGACCAGGCGTGAGCGGTCGCGGGTACCCAAAACTCTCGATCGTGGCAGCAAGCCCAGCCCCGCGCATCCGCTCAACCAACTCGTCGAGGCTCTCGATCGTCGGGTTCGAATGCCCCTCGGGCTCAGACACCAACGACTCGATAAGGATGCGCACCTCCGAGAGGGAGGAGCGTGCAGAGCTCGCGATCCGTTCCAATGATTCTCCCATCGCATCGGGCCGCTGGGGGCCGATAAACCGAGCGCCGTCGGCCTGAGCGATGATCACCGCGAGCGAGTGCGCCATGATGTCGTGCACGTCCTGGGCAATACGGTCGCGCTCACGCGACACGATGAGGTCGATCTCAGCAGAGTGGAGTTCCTCGACGGTCGCACCAAACTTGGCATCCGTTTCGTGAAGCTGCTGCGAGGACCGAAGCCCGAAAGCAACAGCCCACGTGCCGATTGCACACACGACGCTTGCCGCGAGCACGAGAAAGAAAGTTTGGTGAACGGGGAGGCTGGCGAGAAATCGAGAACCGACCCACGCCGGCCACCCCGCGCCGTCAGACAAGAGCGGCACCCCCGTGAGTAGCGCGCACATCACGGCGTACGCCAGCATGATGGGAAGCGCCACAAGACGGATTCGCTTGTGCGCACTAGAACTCACAATGAAACACGCGATCACAATGCCGAAGTAGACAGCCCACGTTGTCTCCCCATACCGAGCCGGCGCGAAAGCAAGCTGGAACAGCAGCACCGCCCCAGGGAGCAAAATCGCGATATGAGGATAGGCGCGCGCCAAGCCGATGGCTGCGGCAATGACGGCGAGAGTGAACGGGTATGCGGGCCAGGGTGCACCGATAGTGCGACCCGTTTCGGCGAGGATCCACAGCACGTAGAAAACGACGGCAATGGTCGGCTCGAGCAGCCAGCGATATTTGCGAAGAATGATGAGCATGCGGTAATGCTAGGTGCGCGGCTCGGAGAGAACCTCACGAATTGGCGGAGTTCATCCCTATGGAGGAGGAAGGCCGCCTCTAAGGCGGAGCACGGGCCGCACGAAGCCGTGCAGCGCTGAGCGGAGAAAACGAGGGGCAGCTACAGCCCCTCGCCTTCGGCCTATCCCGCCGTAAGAACCGTCCAGGTGTCTCCGCCATCGAATGACTCGACGAGTCCGCGCTCGTCGATCAGGGCAATGCGGTCACCCTCTGCCCCAACCGCAAGGGCGAAAGCTGTGCCCTGCACGGTTCCGCGGTCAGACCACGCCTCTGTCTCAGCCGAACGCACCCAGACGATGCCTTCGACATCCACTCCCACGAGCACACCAGGCGCTTGCGGCGCTGCGGCAAGCAAATACAGCAGTGGCGCCCCCGCCGTCAGCGCGAATGACTGCCCCGCATCATCGCTCACCGTTAGGCCATCTGGCGTGGTGGCGTACAGCCGGTCAACACTGCTCGGGTCAGCAACGAGTGAATAGGCTTCAATGCTCGCACCGGCGCTCCAGGTCACCCCGCCATCTGTGCTTGCCGACAGCGGCGCACCGTCCGATGACAATCCGTACAGCTGGCTGGGGTCATTCTGGTTGACCGTGAGCGAGTGGAAATCTGTGGCCCCGGCTAGCGAGACGCTCGCCCATGACTCCCCCGCATCAGCGCTCGAGAGCAGCCCCAAGTTGGGACCGTTAAAGGCGTTAGAGCTGGGATCCGGATGCCCCGAGACGAAGTACTGGTCGCCCGCCGCCGCGAAGCCCATCGCGTCGAACGACTCTCCGCCAAGCGGACCGCTCAACTCACCCGTGGCATCCACCCGGTAAATACCCGAATGGCTTGCCACGAGAATGTTCTCGCTGGAGTCGATGCCGAGGCCATGCACGTGCTCGAAAACGCTGAGAGCTGACGGCGTGCTGTCCGCCTCCACAATCGGCGTTACCGCGGTGCACCCGGTCAAGGCAATAGCAGTAATGGTTGTCACGGCTGCGAGCGCACCGGGGTTCATGGTAATTCTGTTCTTCACTGTGTTCCTTCTCATTCGTACTCAAATCGGCGGCGCCCCGAAAGGAGCCGTAAAGATCTCGGCTAAGCCGACATCCCGCCGATTAGGTGCGATTGATAGAAAGCGCGTGAAGCGAAGGTGCGGGAGCGCCCAGGATGGCGCCGGTGCTCTGCGAGTGAGAGGCCGTCAGCGGACCCGCAAGTGCACACTGCGAGCGCAACGAGGCCGGGGCGACGACACCGGTCAACGCAGCAACCGGGGTGCAGTCCACCATCGACATCGACGAATCGGAGTCGCTCGGGCAGGGGCAATGCTCGGCGCTCGAAGGCTCCGAGTCGTGCGATGCTGCGGCGGATTGGGCGATAGCGTGGCCGGTCATAGCCGGAGCCGCCCCTGCTGCCGCTGAGTGCATAGCGAGAAGCGCCACCACTGCCAGCAGTGTTGCGATCACCAGAAGGGCAGCACGAAGCGATTGAACAACGTTCGTCGCCTGCTGCGTCACGGTCACCCTCCCTGCCTTACGTCCCACTGATCGTAATCGACGGCGCACTCTCGCTAGCTGGGCGATAGCCGATAACGAAGACGGGCTGCGCTTCTCAGCGCCGAGCTTCTGGACCCAGATGATAGGTCAGTGCCTGCCGCACGCACTCGCTCAACTCGTCGACCGGGATCTTGTCGCCGACGTTGAACTGCACCGCGCGGTCGCCCTCATACGCGAAGGTATCGCCGAACTGGGTCCGAAAGTCGCTGACTAAGTTCGTGCTGCAGATAAAGAACATCGCATAGTCGTGTGCCGACTTCGCGTTCGTCGGCGCGATACGGATCGTGCTGCCGCTGCGCGTCTCCTTCGTGAGGTACGCGGGCTCGCCCCACTTCAAGGTTTCAGTGATCATGCCAACACCGTCCGTTTCGGATGCCGTGGCAAGAATCAGAGCGCGAAGCCTGAGCAACTCGGCGCGCATCGCCTCGGGGTAGTCGTTGAAGGTCGCTGCGACCTCGGGCGGCATAGCTGCGCTGCCTGAAGCCGCACCCACACTCGTGTTCGTCTTCGCCGACTCACTCATGCTTCGACGCTACCGCTTCTCTTGGCGACGCACCATCTCCGCAATCCACAGCGGTGCATAGGGAGAGGTGCAGCCCCGCGGGGCGGGGTAGTCCTCCAGCACCTCGAGCCGTTCGCCAATCTCGAGCGCTCGCTCGGCGGTCAGTGCCCAGCCGGCGCTACGCACTCCGGCATCCGGGTCATCCGTCCACGCCGCCCGCAACTCTTCGAAGTGGGGGCTCTTTTTGACGACATAGTTGATCAACCAGTCGCGCACCTTCGATGCCCTCGCCTGGCGCACCATGGCATCCAACTCGGCGGCAGTGAACTCTGTGGGCCGACAGATGAGCAGCGCCAAGAGTTGCGCGGGGGCGTCATCCGTTTCCCACAATTCGACGGCGAGTGGATGCTGCGCCTTGAGCCGTTTCGCAATTGCCCGCAGCGTGCTGAGGTTCACCCCATGGTCGTCGCCGTGGCGCTCGTTAATGGCGCGAGCCTTTGGATCCTCGAGCGCCGCCAACTCAGCCATCACCTCAGTTGCTGCAGTGGTATTCACGCCCCGACGCTACTCCGCCTGCGCCTCCCGTGCGCGAGCACTGAGCACGGTCAGATCGAGGCCAGAAAACTCCACCAAAGATTTAGTTGCTTAAGGTAAGTAATATAGTTACTCTCGCTAAGTACTTAAGGAGATGAGCCATGATTGACGAGACGGATGCCTCAGGCCTGCTCACGGGACTGGTCACGATCAGCCGCACCTTTCGCAAGGCTGGTCAACGCAGTCGCGAGCGCAGCCTCGCGGGCACGAAGTACGGATTTTTGCGGTGCCTGATCGACTCTGATGCTCGCCTCGGTGAGCTCGCCAACCAGCTCATCGTCTCGGCGCCCGTCGCCTCCCGCGCTGTTGAAGCCCTCGAGGCCGAAGAGCTCGTCGAACGCCGCCCCGACCCGAGCGATGCGCGCGCCATCCTCATCTCTATCACCGACCACGGGCGCGCGGCAGTGGCCGAAGGCGACAGCCACATCATCCGCAAGTTTGCTACCGCCCTTGACGACTGGTCTCCCGAAGAAGCCGAGCGCGCCATCCGCCTGCTCAGCGTGCTCAACGAACGACTGGCTGACGTACTTCAGCCCTCCGAAGCTTCGGCCGACGCTGAAACCAGCGCTACGCCCGACACCACCCCAATCAACTGACGCCCTCACCACAAAGACGAAAAAGAGAACAACGAATGACAGCAACCGCACGCTCCACAGCGCAGACGCCAGCCCAGCCCGGCGCGCCAGTGACGTACACCCACCGCGAAATCTTGCAGGTGATGACCGGCCTCCTTGCCGCCCTCTTCACCGCCATGATCTCCACCACGATCGTGTCAACCGCGTTGCCGACGATCATCGCCGAGCTTGACGGAACTCAGCGCCAGTACACCTGGGTGATCACCGCCAGCCTGCTGACAATGACCATCACCACCCCGATCTGGGGCAAGCTCTCTGACCTCTACAACAAGAAGATGCTGACCCAGCTCTCCATCGTCTTCTTCCTCGTCGGCTCCATCGCCGCCGGCTTCGCTGGCTCCATAGGCGTTCTGATGATCGCCCGCGCGCTCCAAGGCGTTGCTTTGGGTGGCCTTACCGCCCTTGTGCAGTCGATCATGGGATCGATCATTGCTCCGCGTGAGCGTGGACGCTACGCCGGCTATATGGGTGCGGTCATGGCAGTCGCCACCGTCTCCGGACCGCTGCTCGGCGGCATCATCACCGACTCGCTCGGATGGCGCTGGTGCTTCTTCGTCAGCCTGCCGCTGGCGATCATCGCGCTCATTGTGCTGCAACTGAAGCTTCACCTGCCCACCAACCCGCACGCTAAGACTCAGCTTGACTACCTCGGAGCCGTTCTCGTCTCCATCACGGCAGCACTGCCGATGCTCTGGGTGACTTTCGCCGGAAGCGACTACGACTGGATTTCGTGGCAGTCGGGCGTCTTTCTCGCCGCCTTCCTCATCGTCGGCTTCTTCGCTGTCGTCGTCGAGCTACGCGCTCCCGCCCCCATGATTCCCCTGCGTCTCCTCGGAAATTCGACAACAATCTGGATGATCATCGCCAGCGTCGGCATCGGTGTCGGCATGTTTGGCTCCGGGGTGTTCCTCACCCAGTACTTCCAGCTCGGTACCGGCGCGACCCCGACCCAAGCGGGACTGATGACCATTCCGATGATCATCGCCCAACTGCTGTCCGCCACCATCGGTGGAATCATCGTCAGCCGCATCGGTCGCTGGAAGCCCGTCATGCTCGTCGGCAGCATCCTGATGCTCGCTGGCCTCAGCGGCCTCGGCACCATCACCCACGACACCCCGTATTGGGCTGTCGCGATCTACATGGCCCTCATGGGTGTCGGCATCGGCGCCCTCGTGCAGAACGTGGTGCTCGCCGTGCAGAACACCGTGGACGTCAAGGACGTGGGATCAGCATCCGCTGCAATTGCGTTCTTCCGCTCGCTCGGTGGCGCTGTTGGCGTGACCGTCCTGGGTGCTGTGCTCACGAACCACGTGACCAGTAACATCAAGGATGACCTTGCCGAGATCGGCGTCGACCCCAGCGCGCTCTCGAATGGTTCCGGCGAAACCAGCCTCGATATCACTGGCCTGCCCGACGTCATCCAGACGGCATTCCACCACGCCTACGCGGATGCGTTCGGTTCCATCTTCATGATCGCCGCGTTCGTCACCGCCACCGCAGTGATCGCCATCGCGGTAGCTCGCGGCTCAGTGCTCCGCACCACAATTGGCATGGCACCTCCCGCTGGCGTTGCCGTCACCGAGACCGGCGCCGAGACCCCCGCTGCCGACGCAACTGCGGACAGAGACCCAGCTGCTGATGCAGCCGGAGAGACATCCGAAGGTTCGACTGAACGAACTGATCGCCCCAGTACGGACTAACCCGCGCTGGCTCGCTTAAGGGACTGGCCCGACGAACACTTCGCCATCACAGCTAGTGTGCGTCGGGCCAGTGCCGTTTATGACGTTCGCGCTAGGCGTGCGCGTTGCGGGCGTGCGCGTTGCGGGCGTGCGCGTTACGGGTGCGCGCTAGCCGTGCGTGCTAGCCGTGCGCGCTACGCGAGCTCGCGAATGGCAGCGACGAACGCGTCGATGTCTACCGCCTGGTGCGCGAAGGACACCACGATGCGCACGACACCGGGCTCCCAACGGTTGGCATAAAAGCCAAAGCCGCGATCGTGGAGGGCTTCAGTAAGTTCGTCCGAAAAGACAGCGAAGAGGATGTTGCTGCCGGGCTCACTCGTGACAGTCACGCCCGCGACATCCGCGATTCCCGCACGAAGGCGCGCAGCCATGGCATTGGCTTGGCGCGCGTTGTCGAGCCACAGATCATCGGTCAGGTAGGCGTCGAGCTGGGCGGCCTGGAACCGCATCTTGGAGGTGAGCTGGCCGCCGCGCTTGTGACGGAACGACAACTCCGTCGCCAGGCTCGGATCGAAGCACACGATGGCATCCGCCGTCAGTGCACCATTCTTGGTTGCCCCGAACGAGAGCATGTCGACGCCAAGCTTCCAGGTCATCTCGGCGGGGCTCACATCGAGGGCGACAAGCGCGTTGGCAAAGCGAGCACCATCCATGTGGACGCGCAGGCCAGCATCGCGCGCAATGTCTGCCAGAACCCGCAATTCGTCGATCGTGTACACACTGCCGGTCTCGGTGACCTGCGTGATGCTGAGCACGGATGCTTGGACACTGTGCACGTCGCCGCGACCAGCCTTCACCGCCACCCGCAACTCGTCGGGGTCAATCTTGGAGTGCTCGCCCCCGAGCAACACAATCTTCGAACCGTCAGTGAAGAACTCGGGCGCTCCGGCCTCGTCGTTCTGAATGTGGCTGTCGGCGTGAGCGAGAATGCTGCCCCACGGTCGCGTGAGCGACGCAAGGCCGATGCCGTTGGCCGCAGAGCCGGTTCCGACCGCAAACACATCAAGCTCACACTCGAACGCCGCCGCCATCTTCGCGCGCATCTGAGCCGTGAGCTCATCGTTTCCATAGGGCGCTGCGGGGCCAGCGGATGCCGCAACGACGGCATCCAGAATCTGCGGTGAGGCGCCGGCAGCATTGTCACTCAAATAGCCACGCAGGATGGAATCGGTCGGAGTCATGGCAGCTTTCTGAAACGAGAAATAGGGAATGCCAATCGGATGCGCCTCGGGCCCTGGGCCTCGAGCGCTACTAGACCGAATCGCCACCGCAGAAAGCGAATCAGTCGAGTGTTCGGCAACGATCAGCACTGCTCCGAGCCACTCTTAGTCGATGATATCTCGCGGCGAGTGGTGCCGGATAGCGGCTCCCTCTCGTGGTCGGTTGTGTGCAGCTTTATTGCGTCGAACGCAATGACGCGACGCCCCTTTGAGGGCTATGGTGCGTCGCTCCAGCCCGGTACCCTTGAAACATGAGTATTTTTGCAGCAGTGAGCAACGGTGGGCCCGACGGGTCGGCAGCGTTCGCGGTCGTCTTCATGATGATCTTTTGGTTCGCCTACATCGGATTCTTCGTCGTGCTGGGGCTCGCCTCGGCCGTGGTGTCCGTGCTCGCACTCGTGTCGATCTATCGCAATCGCTCCACACTGCGGGGCATCGAGCTCGCCGCGTGGGTTGCAATCTCGCTCGCCATTACGATCGCTGGCCCTCTCTGCTGGTTCCTCATCGGGCGCCGCAAGATGCTGGATGATGCCCGCGCAGAAGAACAGCCGACACCCGCTTAAGCAGCGAATGTTACGAACAACACAATTGCTCGAATGAGGCCTCGACAGATTCGCTCGTAAGGAGTTGAATCTTAGTGAGCACCACCCGCACAGCAGCGGGATGCAACCTTGCAGTGTCTGAGGTCTTCAATAGTGTGAACTCGAAGGAGTAAAAAACTATGACGATAGCCGCGCCCCGGCCGACCGAAAGTTCAACAGACCGAGCACGCCCCACCGTCGTGTGGACCCCCATTCAAGCTGGTCTCTGGGTCGGCAATGCCGCCGGAGAATTCGCTGGAATGATCGAGCGGAGTTCGGCGGGTGAATTCTTCATTACCGATCACCGCGCCAAGCCGCTCGGCACCTGCTCCACACTCGATGAAGCACAAGCGCGCCACAACCGGCAGTTCCTGCTCACCAACGCCGAACGCCGCGACTAAGCCGAACGCCCGCCCGCTCCTCATCCACGCGCGCCGCTCGGCGGCGGCCGTGGCGGTGGAGGTGGCTCGGGAGACCGCCACAGAATTGTGCGACTGCGCAGCTGTGCGGTGGCTGTGTTCCTCGCCCCGCTATTGATATTAGAACTTGCGCATGTGATTATATTCGTATGAGCGCAGACATTTCGGACTGGTCAGACCCCAGCGATGATTACGTTTCAGTCGCTGTCGAAATCTTCTCCCTGCTCGCCGATGCCACCCGCTTTCGCATCGTGCTCGCCCTCCGCGAAGGAGAACTGGCCGTCGGGGAGATCGCGGAACGTGTCTCCAAGCCGCAAGCCACCGTGTCGCAACACCTCGCAAAACTGCGCATGAGCCGAGTCGTCACCACGCGCCACGAAGGTGCCCGCGTCTACTACCGGCTCAGCAACGATCACGCACTCGAACTCATCCGCGTCGCCGTGTTCCAAGCGGAGCACGCTGTAGACGACACCCTGCGCCACAGCCACCACGCGCCCGGACCTGCAGTCGCCAGCGCACACGCCAGCGGAGCGCACTGATGGGCGCCGGGCACGACCACGCCGCGGGCACCTCCAACCGCACTCGGCTACTGATCGCCTTCATCATTACCGTCGGCGTTGTCATAGCCCAAGCCATTGGGGCAATCATCACGGGCAGCCTCGCGCTGCTCGTCGACACCGCCCACATGCTCACCGACTCTGCCGGCCTCCTCATGGCGTTGCTCGCTGCTGGTCTTATGCAACGCCCGGCCACCAGCAAACACTCCTGGGGGCTCAAGCGCACTGAAGTGCTGAGCGCTATGGCGCAATCGAGCTTGCTCTTCGCCGTCGGAATTTACGCTCTCGTTGAAGGCGTGCGCCGCCTCTTTGACCCACCCGAGATTCAGCCGACCGGCTTGCTGGTTTTCGGAATCATTGGCCTCGTCGCCAACCTCATCGCCATGATCGTGCTGACCGGTGGACGCAACTCCAACCTCAACATGAAGGCAGCGTTTCTCGAAGTCGTGAACGACGCGCTCGGCTCGGTCGGCGTCATCATCAGCGCAATCGTGATCGCCCTCTTCGGTTGGTATCAGGCGGATGCCGTGGTCGGCATCCTCATCGCTCTCCTGATCGTGCCGCGCACCATCATCCTGCTCAAAGCGAGCCTCGGCGTGCTGCTGGAATCCACGCCCAAGGGCATCGACCCCGAAGCAGTGCGTGCCCACATCTTGGCCATGGAGCACGTCACTGCAGTGCACGACCTGCACATCACACGCATTTCCTCCGACCTGCCCGTGCTCACGGCGCACGTCATTGTTGGCGATGCGTGCTTCCGCGACGGTCACGCCGCCGAAATGCTGCCAGCGCTACAAAAATGCGTCGCCGAACACTTCGAGCTCAGCATCGAACACTCAACATTCCAGATCGAGCCAGAAAGCAACATCGACGAAGAACACGTGCACCACCACTAGGTCTGACCGAGCGGACTAGCTATTTGGTTCGTGCGGTCACAATCGACGCAATCAAGTCAGCCTGCGACAGCGAACGCTCGACGACAGCGGGAAGGTGTTCCTTCAACGACGCTGCGACAGTTTCGCGCGAGTCAGCAAGCTGCTCGAACCGAACAATAAGCGACGCCAGCTCAGCCTCGCTGTGCGGCATCGCCCACTCTTCAGCGCCGAACATTTCCAAGACCTCTTGATACTTGTGGCTCCACCCAATCACGAGGGTGGGAACAGTCATCGCGAGTGCCGACACCATGGCGTGAAAACGGCTGGCTACGAAAAGGTCACATTCGCCGATGATGTAGCGAAGTTGTTGCGACGGAAGCTCGTCATCCACAAACAGAAGGTTAGGGTTCGCGCCCACTCGTTCAAAGATCTCGCGGCACAGGGGCAGGTCGTTGTTATGCGTCTTAGACGCATCGTCGCGCGCGCTGTGCGGCAGCAGCGCAACCTTGCGGCCTGACTCTAGAAGATGACTGATGAAGGATGCGGTCTGACCGATGTAGTCACCGTCGCGAGCATCCACCTTCTTTTGCAACACCACGCTGGGCGATACGCCCACTACGGTGCCTGACTCGAAGAAGCTCATGTCGAATTTCTTCGCCACGGCGGCGGCTTCGGTGCCATCAAGTTGAAGGGAGAATGCGTAGTCTGCACCGGCGTACAGGTTCTTCAGGCCAAGGCCCTCGGCGAACTCATGCGTCTTTGCACCACGCGTAACGATCGTATTGACCCTGGGCAAGAAGAAGCGAGCAGCCCGACGGTTGATGGGGTTCTTGAATGGCCCAATTGCTTGGGCACATTTGAACACCGGCGTCTTCACGAACATCGCCGGAAGGATCGACGCCACGTTGTAGAGCAAGAACTTCTCGCGGCCGTCTGTGAACGTGATGCCGCCCTGATCGAGCAGCACCTGCGAGCGAACCAAGGCACCGATTGCTTTGGAGTTCTTGCGAATCACCGGGCGGAGCGGGGGAAGGATGCGGTAGAGCAGTGCGAGCGAGTTGATCGCGACGCCCAGCTGCGCCGGCTTCGCGGCAACAATCTCAAGGTTCTTGTAGGTGTTTTGAGCGCGATCCTCTTCGGGATACATGCTCAAGAGAGTGAAGGTAACTCCGGGCAGCCGCGGTTCCAGAGTCTGGATCGCGCTCTCCAGCATTGCCGAAGCGCCCTTGTTGCCCGCTAGTGCGGACCCAATGATGGTGACGTGGGGAGCGGTCACTTTCCAGCCTCTCGCTTCAGTTTGGCTTGGGTATAGCCCGGGCCAAATTCAATTCGTTTCGTGCGCTCCATAGAGTCCTCAAGCAGGATGCGGTTGATTCGCATCAGGTCGGCGAGCAAGCCAAGGGCGAAGGCCAATAGTCCACCAACGAGGAGCGCCGCTCCCAAAATGAGCGACTGGATATGGTCGCCAGCCGTGCCAGACAACCAGAGAATCAGATAGCGCACGAAGGGGATGAGCGACGCAACGGTGAGCCCGGTGCCCAGCGGCAGGAAGAACGCCAAAGGACGGAACATCAGGTAGCTGCGAATGATGGCTCGCGCAGATTCGCCCACGTGCTGCCACATCGACGAGAACAAACGCGATTCGCGTGTCTTGGCGTTCGTCTCAACCGGAACGCTTGCGAGCCGCATGCGCTTGTGGCCGGCCTGGATGATCGTTTCCATGCAGTAGCTGAACTCGGTGACGACGTTGAGTCGAAGGAGCGATTCACGCGAGTAAGCGCGGAATCCGCTCGCGGCATCCGGAACATCGGTGCCTGCAGCCATGTTGACCACGCGGCTTCCGAAACGCTGAAGAAGGCGCTTGAACGGTGAGAAGTGCGCGATGGTTGCCGTTTGACGGTCACCGATCGCAATGTCTGCGGTTCCATTCATCAAGGGAGCGATGAGATCGGGGATGCGGTTCTGGGGGTACTGGTTGTCACCGTCGGTGTTCACCACGATGTCGGCACCCTGAGCGAGCGCATAGCTGACGCCATCGGAGAACGACCGGGCCAAGCCACGGTTGCCGGGATGACGCACAAAGTGAGTGACCCCGTGCTCTTTCGCCACCTCAATGGTGCGATCAGTCGAGCCGTCGTCAATCACCAAGATGTGTAGCTCGTCTACTCCGTCGATGTGTTTCGGAATCGACTCGAGAACGAGAGGCAACGTGTGCTCTTCATTCAGGCAAGGGATTTGAACGAAAACTTTCACGAGAAAATCATCTCCAAGTGCGAAAAGGCCACAAGACGGACCTTAGGTTGAGGCGGCAAAGCAGAAAGTTGGTGAGGGAACATTAAGAACCCTGAATGAGTTTAGGCGGTAAACGCTTAAGGGACAGCGTGAGCGCCGCATAGAACAGCGCAACAAAGGCGTCAGCGATGGTGCTGAGCAGACGGGAAAGAAGTGCAAGGATGACCGCTTGCGCTGGGGTCATGTACTGCAGAGCGAAGAGGAAGATAACGGCTTCGCGAACGCCAAGCCCACTAGGCACGAAGACCGCCAGGATGCCGATCGCGCCCGCGAGAACGTACGTTGCCCCCAGAGGAAGCCACGAGGCGGGCGTGAGATCGAGGAACGATGCGGCAACCAAGACGAAGCCGACCCCGTTGATGATGCGCGGCGCTACGAACGCAACGAGATACCCGCCGACTGCGCGTGGCGGGAGGAAGTACTCGCGAGGAAGATCTTGCTTGAGCACTCGACGCGCGCCGAAGTTGAGCACGGGATGAAAGAGCCTGCGGTCAAGAACCACGAGCAGCGGGATAAGGGCGAGCATCGGAAGAAGAAGCGTGACCGGGTTGTCTTGAAAGATCACCAGCCCGACGCTGACAAGCAAGATCGCGGCACTCGGAACGATTGACGAAACCTGAAGGAACACGTTCTCGTAAATGAACGAGATCACCATGATGCTGCGGCTGATGCCCCGCTTCTTTCCCCAAATCACCTTGTTCAGAAGGGAACCGACCTGGCCGGGAACATATTTGAGGAGCCACGACGCCGAATGCACGGCCATCGCTTCCCGCGGAGTCACGGTTGCCGACGCGCTCATCCGATTGACAATCGCACCCCAGAGCAACCCTGAAACCGGCACGGCAACCGCAAACAGGACAACCGCGGCAACCATCAGCCAGTTGAACTGGAGGTTTTGCGCTTGAACCTCGGCCCAATTGTCGGCCAGCGCGCGCCAAAAGAGAACGGCGACGAGCGCGAGCACAATAACGGTGAGCCCATACCGCAGAAGGCGTTTGGGCAAGCGCGAGGGAACGGGCGTTGTCATCGCAACTGGTTGTACGAGCGGAACGTATCGAGTTCCTTCTTTTGCGAGTACGGCACGAGACCCTCGGGGTGCGCATAGCCGACCGCGATCAGCATGATCACACGATCAGTGACATCAAGCCCAAGAGTCTTTTGCATTGTGGCTTCAAGCGGTTCGAAGTCGGGCCAGTTGATCACGCTCGAGCTGAGACCAAGAGTTTCGAGGCCATACATGAACGACATCGCTGCCAATGAGGAATCGATGTAAATCGCGTGGCGGTCTCTGGGGCTGAAGTAGCTCTCGAGTTTGCCAACAACGACGATGATCGTGGGAATGTTTTGCGCATAACCCGCGGAGCCGAAGGGCAACCCGGCGACCGTCTTCACCATTTCTGGGTCATCAAAGATTCGGAATTCATAGGGAAGGCGGTTACAGGCAGTCGGGGACTGGCGCCCGATTACTAATGCCTTGTCAACAAGTTCGCGCGGAACCGGCTTCTCGTCGAACCAGCGCACCGAACGTCGCTGCATCGCGAGCTCATGCAACTGCTCGTAGCTGACGCTGGAGAGGTTCTTCTTGACGTACGGAATCTTGTCGCTGGTCTGCGGCTGGTAAGCCAACTGCGCAAAACGGGCGCGCGCGGCATCCACAACAGGGTCACTGCCGGTGCTGGCCCGGAAGTACTCCGCCAAGACATTGTGGGCCCACTCCATTTCGCTCGACTCCATCGTGCTGGTGTCGGTTGCGCATTGCTGGGCCGCGAGCTCATAGAACTCGACCGTCTCGGTGATGTAGTCACGCGCGAAGATATCGCGCCGTGGTCTCATGACGAGACCCTTTTCGAGGCGGTGGATGTTGCGGCGCAGCTCTACACGGGAGGTGCGGTCTTGGTTCTTGTTGCGGTAGTAGTTGCGACGCCCCCGGAGCACGCCGGCCTGCTCGCGGTTGAAAGCAAGAAAGCCGAACATATAGAAGAAGTGCGCAAGGATGCGGCTCGAGCCGAAGGTCTCCAAGAAGACGCGATTGACGACCTCATAGGTCTTTCGAATCCACGTGATCGCCAACAAATTGGTAGCGATGGTCTTGAGTTTCTTCAGCAAGTTCTCTCCGCACTCCGGAACGTAAAAAGGCGTCGTGCCCGCTCACCTGAGCGCGGGCACGTGAACGCCACAGCAACTATATCTGCTGAGTATCTACGGGGGCTGACGCAGGGGCTTGCACCGCGGGAGCGGAACGTCGGCGCGACGTGCCCAATCCGATCGCGAGGAGCACGTAGAACAAGGCAACCGCGATGAGCTGAATCCACATGCGGTTGAGGGAGTCGCCATCCCCTACGCGATAAGCGGCATCACGAAGGTATGCCAAGAGGAAGCCCAGCGGGATAAAGCTCGTCAGCGGAAAGCGCAGGTTGACGCGGTTGGGCACAGCGATGAACGACGCCAGCACGAGCAGAGCAATCATGAAGATGAGCGAGAAGCCCCACGAACCAGCGCCCAGGATGGCGTTCTCGAAAGTCGCTGTGAGGCTTTCTTTGAGAATCTGTGGTTCGCGAAGAGCGAGCACGGCGAGCGCCAGCCAGAGCCCGACCTCGGCGAGCACCAACAGAAGACGGCCTCGCTTCATCAGCGCGTTCCACCTGAGCAATGGAATCACCGCGAGGATCGCTACGCCGAAGGCCAACAACCCCCAAATTTCGAAGGCGATCGAGAGACCCTGTGCGAGATAGATAGCAGCCATAAACGACTGCCACGCGATTGTGGCAACGCCAAGAACGGCCAAAAGAATCGACTTGTGGATTCTGCTTACCGAACCGTCGACAATGATCGGCAAGAGCATCAAAACGATAAGAATCGAGGATTCTGCTCGAACAAAAACAAGTGCGCCCACCGCGAGGGTCATTGCTGTGACCAGCGCCGCCCTGTTGACGGCGTCGGTTGAGACGAGCATCCATCCTCCGCCGACAACGACGAGCATGAACAGAGCGAAAAGCAAGTGGCCGTTGAGGTAGAAGGCGTGGAAAACGAAGCGGTTCATCGAGATAAGAAACAGCAGTCCTCCTCCGATAAGGAGAAGTAGGGCACGCTTGCTGAGTCGCGGCGACAGGGATTCCCAGAGCATCCAACCGAGCAGTGCAAGCACGAGCACCGAGATCAGTGGTGTGATCGACTGTATGTAGTATTCGCCGCCAAGATTCGCGACAGCGTGCAGTTCGGGAACACCGATCAATCGCTTCGGAAGGAGCGAAGTCGAGGCAATCGTGATGTTGTTGCTGGCAATCAGGGAGCCATTGAGCAGGTACTGGAGGCTGTCGTTCGACCACGCGACCTGAGGCATGGCGCGGAAGAACGCGACCGCCGCGACAACTCCAGCCACGATGATGCCGGCCCACAGGGGACGGATGGGCAGATCGGCGCCTTGAGAGCGTCGCCACAACCAGAGCGCACTCGGAACGCCGACCGTGAGACTCATTGTGAGCACCGGTGAACTCGTGATCGGCGTCAACACCTGCACTGCACCTATGCAGAGATAGAGCGCGAGACCGGCGACCGCGCCAAGAATGGGAACGCCTAGCCCGCGCGCGCCAGCAACGTGGATGAGGGCAGCACCGCCCAGAATCATCGAAAGAATGTAAACGACTTCAATAATCATTCGCTCAGCCCGCCGTTCGGCACAAGGCAACTATCGACAACGACGAGCGCCAAGCCTGTGTCGCTCTGTGTTTCAGCCGCAGTCTCAGCGTCGAGGGGAACATGGCCGACGGCTAGTTCAGGCGCGGAATCATCGGAGCATTCGCCACGGATGTAGAACCAGTCTTCGAGGCGATGGCCGTGGCCGTCACCCAGAAACTTTTGTACAGACGCGTTTGCCGGATTGGCCCGGAGTTCCTCAAGAGTTGTCAGCTCGTCGAGCGAATCAGAAGCGAGCGAAACGGTGCTGGCCTTGCCAAACCCCAAAATGAAGGCTCTCAAACCGATGAACGCAGTGTCGTCGTCTGCCGAGATCAGCACCTTTGCGCCAGGCTGCTGCTCTGAGATCGCCCACGACAGCCCGTAAGCCCGGTCGACCGCAGCATTGCGCTGTGCGATTTCGACGATATCGGAGCTCGGTTTGCGGCTGATCGCTTCGTAGTTATCGGGGGCGACTTCATCGATCCCCAAGAACTGGACGGTGTTCAGCACAATTGCGATCGCGAGCACACCGATCATCGCTAGCCGTGCAGTACCCATCACGGGTTAAGTATATAGAGGGCGTTGTGGAGCCTAGACCGCGCGCTGGCCCGGAATCGCCTCGAGCAGTTCCCGCGTGTACTCATGCTGCGGGTTCGACATCACATCGTGGGCGGTGCCCGCTTCGAGCACCTTGCCCGAGCGCATCACGGCAATGTGGTCAGAGATCTGGCGGATGACTCCGAGGTCGTGCGAGATAAAGAGGTAGCTGAGCCCGAATTGCACCTGAAGGTCGACTAACAGTTGCAGGATTTGCTCTTGCACCGAGACATCCAGAGCGGAGACGGGCTCATCGAGCACGATCAGTTCGGGGCCGATAGCGAGCGAACGCGCGATGGCGACGCGCTGACGCTGGCCGCCCGAGAGTTCGGTGGGGCGACGCTGTGCGAGTGAGGGGCTGAGACTCACGTGTTCCAGAAGTTCCCGCGCCATCTCAGCGCGGTGCGTGCGGTCGCCCACTCGGAACGCGCGCAAGGGCTCGGCGATAATCCGCTCAATCGACATCTTGGGGTCGAGCGAGCCGAACGGGTTTTGGTAGACGACCTGCACGCGGCGACGCAGTTGACGCAAAGCTTCGCCCGAGAGCGAAGTGACATCGGTGCCGTCGAAGCTGACGGTGCCCGAATCGGCCGACGCGATACGAGCCGCGATGCGGGCGGTCGTCGTCTTGCCCGAACCCGACTCGCCCACGATCGAGAAAGTCGAGCCGCGAGGAACCACGAACGAGACATCGTCCACGGCGCGCAACACTTGCGAGCCACCACCTTGGCGGCGCAGAGCGAAGGTCTTGACCAGGTTCGAGACCTCAAGAATGTTGGTGGCTCCAGCGGCATCCGCCCCGCTGTGTGCAGGGACGGCTCCGGATGCCGTGGCTGAGCCCGCAGGCTGCGCCGGGCGGGTGTGGGTGAATAGCCTTCCCGCGCTCGATTGCTGTTGTTCGCCGAGAGCCGTCAATGACGGGGTGAGGCGTCTGCTCGCCAGCCCCGGAGCGGATTCCACAAGTTTCTTCGTGTACTCGTGGGTAGGGGCCGACAGCACCTGTGCGGTGGTGCCCTGTTCGACAATTTCGCCATTGCTCATGACGGCGACGTAGTCAGCACGGTCGGCGGCGACGGCAAGGTCGTGCGTGACCAGAACGACGGAGGTGTTGTGGCGGCGCACGAGTTCGTCGATGTTGTCGAGCACGTGGCGTTGCACGGTCACGTCGAGGGCGCTCGTCGGCTCGTCCGCGATAACGAGTTGCGGGTTGCACGCCCACGCGATTCCGATGAGCACTCGTTGGCGCATGCCGCCCGAGAGTTCGTGCGGAAACTGGGTGGCGCGAGCATCCGGATCGGGCAGTCCGACCTCGGCAAGAATGCGCACAGCTTCGGCAGCCGCGGCTGTCTTGTCGAGCTTGAGGTGCAGTCGCAGTGCTTCGGCGATCTGGTCGCCGACGCGCATGAGCGGGTTAAGAGACTTGCTGGGGTCTTGCGGCACGAAGCCGATGCGGCCACCGCGAATGGAACGCAGCTCGCGCTCCGACATCGGGCCGAGATTGCGCCCTTCGAACTCGATCGAGCCACTGTCGATACTGCCACCGGATGCCAGCCGCCGAATCAGCGCCTGCGAGGTCGTGCTTTTTCCCGAGCCCGATTCGCCGACGATCGCGACGATCTTGCCGCGCGGAACGACGAAGCTGATGCCGCGCACGGCCGCCACCGAGCCGGAGCGCGTTGCGTACGAGACGTGCAGGTCACGCACGACGAGAATGTTGTCGTCCGCTGCCGTGTCGTCGCCGAAAGTCTTCTGCTCGATCATTCATCGCCTCCGATCGATCGCGCTACCCGGTTTACGGCAAGCACAACCACAAGAATTACGGCACCCGGAATGATACTGAGGCCGGGGTTGGTTGCCACATAGTCGCGGCCCGCCGCGACGAGCGCACCCCACTCGGGAGCGGGCGGCGGAGCACCGAAGCCCAAGAAGGTCAGAGCCGAGACCGAGAGAATCGCGGTACCCATTTCGAGCGCCGCCATCGCGATCACGGGGCGTGCCGCGTTGGGCAGCACGTGCTGCACGAGAATTGCTGGCGAGCGAACGCCAAGCGTGCGAGCCGCTTCGACATACTCTTCGCTGCGGATGCGCAGCACTTGCGATCGCATCACACGAGCAAAGCTGCCGGCCGCTCCAAGTCCAACACCGAGAGCGAGCGAGACCGGGCCGAAACCGAGACTGGCGACGACGATCAGGGCGAGCAGAACTCCGGGAACGGCAATCAGCACATCCACGAAGCGCATGATGATGAAGTCGGTGCGGCCGCCGACGAAGCCCGAGATGAGACCGACAACGGCACCCACGACAACACCGACGACGACAGCGAGGGATGCCGAGAGCAGCGAGAGGGCGGCTCCATAGATAACGCGGGAGTAGAGATCGCGGCCCAAGTTGTCGGTGCCGAACAGGTACTGAGCGCTCGGCGGCAGCAGCCGGTCGGTCGCGACCGACTCGAAGGGGTCGTGGGTCGCAAGCAACTGAGGCGCCAGAGAGGCCACGATCGCCAACGCAATAATGATGAGCCCCAGAACGAAGCCGGGCTTGCGCAGATTGGTCACTTCTTAGCCCCCAGTCGAGCGCGCGAGGGAACCCCGCCACCGATGCGCGTTCGCGGGTCGATGAAGCCGTAGGCAACATCCACGAGCAGGTTGACGAGCGCATAGATCGCGCCCACCACCAGCACGACGCCCTGGATGACGTTGATGTCGCGAGCAAGCACGGCATTGACGGTCATGCGGCCAATTCCGTCGCGCGAGAAGACGGTCTCGACAACAGCGGTTCCGCCCGCCAAGTACCCGATGAGTAATCCGAGAATGGTGATGGAGGGCAGCATCGCGTTGCGCAGCAAGTGCTTCGTGAAGATGCGGCGCGGCGGCACACCCTTCGCGACGGCCGTAAAGACATAGGGACTGTTCTGGGCTTCGAGCACGGCAGAAGAGAAGACCTGAAAGAAGAGGGCGCCAACGGGCAGGGCGAGCGTGATCGCGGGCAGGATGGCGGCGTCGAAGCTGCGAGCGCCGGCGGAGGGCAACCAGCCGAGAGCGAAAGCGAAGACGCTGATCAGCAGCAGACCGCTCAAGAAGGCGGGAACCGCGATCCCGAATGGTGGAATCTGCAGCAGCAGTTGGCGTAGCCACGGCCACGGTGCGGCGTAGGCCAAGAAAGTGATGAGAACGGCGGAGGTGACGCCGAAAAGTAGCGCGAGCGAGGCGATCTGCACGCTGAAGGGGAAGGCCCGGGCGATCATTTCGGTTACGGGAACACCGGTGGAGATGGAGACACCCAGGTCACCCTGTGCCGCCGCGATGAGGTGGCCGAAGTACTGCTGCCAGAGTGTTCCGTCGAGCCCATACTGCACGCGCAAGGCGTCGAGCTCAGCCGGATCGATGACCGTTGATGCGCCGCCCTTTGCTGCAAGGGCGGCGATCAACGGGTCACCGGGCAGGAAATGGACCAGTACGAAAACGAGCGTGTAGGTAGCCACAACAACGAACAGGAACTGTCCGAGTTTGGGCAGCAAGTAGCCTGCCCAGGCTTTCACCTGTGTCACGACTGACGCTCTTTCATGCTGGTCACATCACCTAGTGAGAGTTATTCCGAGACGCTGACGTCGTACATGATCAGTCGCGACGACGAGTCGAAGGTCAGACCAGAAACGTTGGCGGTTGAGGCGTGCACCTGAGCTACTTCGAGAAGCGGGATCAGGTACGCACGGTCAATAATCATCTCCTGAATTTCGGCGATGAGTGCCGTGCGCTCGGTGGTGTCTGCCGTAGTGGCCTGCTCGGTGAGGAGCGACTCCAGTTCAGCGTCATCGATGATGGCCCACTTCGAGACGGCATCCTTCGAGAACGTGACCCGCAAAACGTCGGGGTCAGTGCGGGTGAGGCTGGCGCTCAAGAAGTCGTACTCACCGGTCGCGATGGCTCCGAAGAAGTCTCCGGCGGTCACGATGTTGAGCTGCAGGTCGATGCCGACCTTGGCGAGCTGAATCTGAGTTGCTTCAAGAACATCCTGGCCGTAGAAGGCGGTAACGCTCATGGTGAGACGCTGGCCGTCCTTCTCGCGGATGCCGTCAGTACCGACTACCCAACCGTTGTCGTCGAGAAGTGCCTCGGCGGCATCCGGGTCATACGCCATAGCGTCTGCCTGGCTGCTGTAGCCGGGGGTGGCGGAGCTGAGTGCGCTCGATGCGGGCTGCGACTGTGAAGAACCGGTCAGTGCGGTGATCTCTTCGCGGTCGGTGGCGAGCAGCATTGCCTTGCGCACGATCTCGTCGCTGACGACAGGACGTGTGGTGTTGGGCACGAGGCTCGTGGGCATTCCGGGGTTTCCGCGAGAGTAGATGGTGTAGTCCGCGGTGTCGAAGCGGGTCTCGTCTACGGCAGGAAGATCCTGAATGATGTCGAATTCGCCGGTCTGGAGTCCACCGGTGCGCACGCCTGCCTCAGGCGTGATCGGGAACGTGACGGTGTCAACGAGTGCTTCACCGCTGTGGCCGCGAAGTTCGGATGCCCAGTCGTAACCGACACGCTTGGCGATCACGACGGAGTCGTTAGCCACGTAGGAGTCGATCGTGAATGGGCCGGTGCCGACGACAGTCTGGCAGCGGTCTTCGGGGCTGAGCTCGGTGGTGGCGTCAGAGACGAGGCCGAGCGTGATGGTGCTGGCACCCTGCAAGAACTGAGCGTTCGACGACCCGAAGTTCACGGTCACCGTGTTCTCGTCGACAGCGGTGCTGCCTTCGTAACCGGCGAGGTACTGCGAGGCGAGGGATGCGGTGGAACCCATCTCAAAGAGAGCATCGAGGTTCTTGACCACGGTGTCTGCCGTCAGCGCGGTCTCATCGCTGAAGGTGACGTCATCACGCAGTTCGAAAGTGAACTCGGTGAGGTCATCGTTGGTTTCCCAGCTCTCTGCGAGCCACGGCACCAGTTCGCCGGTTTCGGCATCCTGATCAATGAGCGAGTCAACAACCTGGCGGCCAATGTTGAGCGCGGTGGTGAGGGTGACCTGCTGAGGGTCGAGGCACACGGGGTCGCCCGTGACTGCCATCGTGATATCCGTCTTGGGCGAAGCGGCTGGCCCTGCCGCGCAAGAGGCCAACAGGCCCAGTGCGGCAAGCGCTCCGATGGGGGCAATGCCCCAGCGAAGTACTCGGTTTTTCGGGGAGTTCATACTCGGTCCTTTCAGTGCTGTCGACGCAACGTGGTGAGCGTTGCGGTGGTACTGCGGAATGTGATGCGGATGCTGCAAGTGGTGCTGGTGCTGCACTTACTACTGGAGGTAGTCGTACTGGTAACGCGGGTGGTGCGGGTGATGCGGGTGATGCTGGTGACGTGATTACTGCGGGAGCTCTCCGAACACGACGACACCGCGCGAGACAACCGCGACGATGTTTTCGGTTCGAAGTTGAGTGATGTCTTCCCACGGACGACCCTTGAGCACGACAAAGTCAGCGCCCCATCCGGTCGCGAGGGTTCCTACCTTGTCTGCCAGGCCGATCGCGTCGGCGGCATCCGAGGTCGCGGACTGCAGCGCACGTTCGGCGCTCCATCCAAACATCTCGGCCATCAGACGCACTTCTTCCATCTGATCGCCGAATTTTACGAAGATGCCATTGGCATCGGTGCCGAGCACGAAGCGCACCCCGGCGCGACCTGCGGCAGCAAAGTTGGTGTTGCGCTCGATCACGACGGCCTGCGCTTTTTCTTGCGCTTCGGCCGAGACCGGGATGCGGGCTTCGGCGATCACGTCGTTGATCATGAGTGTGGGAGCGACCGAGATGTTGCGCTCGAGCAGCATTGGCCACTGCTCTTCGGTAATCCCAGTGCCGTGTTCGAGGGAGTCGACTCCGGCATCCAGAGCAATCTGGTTGCCCTCGGTGGAGTGACTGTGCGCGGCAACCTTGAGGCCGAGAGCGTGGGCTTCATCGAGGGTTGTCTCGATTTCGGCGGTGGTCTGGTTACGCCAGCCGACCTTGTCGCCGGTCGAAAGAACGCCGCCGCTCGTGAAGATCTTGATGCCGTCAACACCGGCGCGAGCGTATTCGCGCACGAGTTTGCGGCACTCGTCTGGGCTGTCGGCGGTGGGCGTACGGTGCGGGTAGTGCGGCGGGATGAAGAGATCGCCGTGGCCCGCGGTCATACCGACGGGGCCGTGCACAAGAATGCGCGGCCCCTGCTGAATGCCCTGATCGAAGGCGCGCTTGACGGCCAGTTGACGTCCGTCGCCGGCCAGATCGCGCAGCGTGGTCACGCCGTTGCGGGCTGCCTGGTGGGCGTTCGCCGCGATGTGGAAGACCTGCTCTTCCCACGGCGTCATGAGCGGCCACGAAACCCAGTCGACCGTGTTCGGACCGGCGTAGCCGCCGAGGTGAACGTGAGTGTCGATGAGGCCCGGGATCACGCTGTATTCGGATGTCGTGGTTGCGGCATCCGAATCGGTGGCGGTGCTGTCGGCGACGGTTTCTACCGCGTCGATCCGGTCACCTGTCCAGCTGAGGGAGCCAATGCCGCGTGTGGCCGTTCCATCCCATAGCGATATTCCCTCGATGCGCTGGGATATTTCGGTCACGAATGGCTCCTTCAACTTATGATTTGTACGACGCTAGCAGAAGAGTGGCACTTGTAAACAAGTGACAGTACCCTGAAACACAGCAGCGGACACGTCAAATGAGGCGCGCCACAAGCGCGACCATGCGCCGGTGTCGCGCCGCCTGAGAGGAATCAACGATGAAGGCCCTCTATAAGGACAAGGCCGGACCCGGCCTCATATTGGCCGAACGCCCCGAGCCGACCCCCGGTCGCGGTGAGGTAAAAATCAGGGTCGCCCGCACCGGAATTTGCGGCACTGACCTGCATATTGAGTCGTGGGATGCGTGGGCCGCCGGCGCCATCAACGCTCCCCTGATTCCTGGCCACGAGTTCTCTGGCCACGTCGTGGAGCTCGGCGAAGGAGTCACTTCGGTCGAGATCGGCGCGCTCGTCTCGGGCGAAGGTCACGTCGTCTGCGGCCACTGTCGCAACTGCCGTGCCGGCCGTCGTCATCTCTGCAAATTCACTTCAAGCATTGGTGTAAACCGCGACGGTGCCTTTGCCGAATTCGTCGTCATTCCCGAACAGAATGTCTGGGCGCATCCCACCGATATCGACCCCGAGCTTGCTGCCATCTTTGACCCTCTCGGCAACGCCGTGCACACCGCACTGTCGTTCCCGATGGTTGGCGAAGACGTGCTCATTACCGGTGCCGGCCCCATCGGACTCATGGCCGCCAAGGTCGCGCGCCACATCGGCGCTCGCAACATTGTGATGACCGACGTGAATGAAGAACGCCTGCAGCTCGCCCGCGACATGGGTGTGGATCTCGCGATCAACGTCTCGACGACCCGCATCGCTGAAGCCCAAGAACAGCTCGGCATGAAAGAGGGCTTCGATATCGGACTCGAAATGAGCGGTCACCCCACCGCCCTGCCCGAGATGATCAGCAACATGAACCAGGGCGGCCGCATCGCGATGCTCGGCCTGCCCGCCGAACCGATCGGCATCGACTGGGCCACCGTCGTGACCCACATGATCACCATCAAGGGCATCTACGGTCGTGAAATGTTCGAGACCTGGTACGCCATGAATGCCATGGTGCACACCGGTTTGGATGTCTCCGCCGTCGTCACCGACCGCTTCCCCGCCGAACAGTGGGAAGAAGCATTCGCGACCGCTCGCCGCGGAAATGGCGGCAAGGTCATCATCGACTGGTCGTAGCGCCTGTCGCTCTCGCTACCGGCACCACCCCACATTTTTTTAGGAGAACACCATGTACGGAACAGTTCGCGAACAACTCACCGAGACCCTGAGCGAGATCCGCTCCGCTGGCCTCTACAAGACCGAACGCCAACTCGACACGGCGCAAGCTGCCCACGTTGAATCGGGCGGAAAGCCGGTGCTCAACTTCTGCGCCAACAACTACCTCGGTCTGGCCAACCACCCGCGCCTCGTCGCTGCCGCGAAGGATGCCCTCGACGAGTGGGGCTTCGGGATGGCGAGCGTGCGCTTCATCTGCGGCACCCAGACCCAGCACGTTGAGCTCGAGAACCGGCTTTCGGCACTGCTGAGCATGGAGGCGACCATCCTGTTCCCCTCGTGCTTCGACGCCAATGGCGGCATCTTTGAGGTGCTGCTCGGCGCTGAGGATGCCGTAATTTCGGACGAGCTGAACCACGCCTCGATCATCGACGGCATCCGCCTCTCGAAGGCCGCCCGCTACCGTTACAAGAACCGCGACATGGCCGACCTCGAAGCGCAGTTGATTGCCGCGAAGGATGCCCGCCGCCGCCTCATCGTCACCGACGGTGTCTTCTCGATGGACGGCTACCTCGCCCCGCTCGAAGCGATCTGCGACCTCGCCGAACAGTACGACGCGATGGTCATGGTCGACGACTCGCACGCTGTCGGCTTCGTCGGCGAGACCGGAGCGGGAACGCCCGAGCACTGCGGTGTCTCCGACCGCGTCGACATCATCTCGGGCACACTCGGCAAGGCGCTTGGCGGAGCATCCGGTGGTTACATCAGCGCTCACGCCGAAATCGTTGAACTGCTGCGCCAGCGCGCTCGCCCGTACCTGTTCTCCAACGCCGTCGCCCCCTCGGTTGTCGCCGGCTCGATCGAAGCGCTCAACCTCGTGGCCGAAGGGGCCGAGAGCCGCGCCAAGCTCACGGCGAACGCCGAACAGTTCCGCGCCGGAATGGCCGAGGCCGGGTTCACGCTGCTTCCGGGCGAGCATCCGATCATTCCGGTCATGTTCAGCGACGAGCACGAAGCAGTAGCGATGGCGGATGCCCTGCTCGCGCTCGGCGTCTACGTGATCGCCTTCTCGTTCCCCGTCGTGCCGCTGGGAAAAGCTCGTATTCGCGTACAGTTGTCGGCTGGACACTCAAGCGAGGACATCAGCCGTTGCGTTGAGGCTTTTGTGGCCGCACGAGAGTCGATCGCCGCATAGGAGCGCACATGGAAATTACGGTCCCCGAAGGCCGCATCGTCACCGGGTCACTCACGGAGGATGAGCGCATCCTCAGTGGAGTGCTTCGTCATGTGCGGGAAGCGGCCCACGACTCCAACTTTCTGCTGCCCGGCGAACTCAAACTCGCCGAGTGGTTGGACTGCAGCCGCCCGCAGGTTCGGGTGGCGCTCGCGCAGTTGGAGCGTCAGGGAATTGTGATTCGCAGCCAGGGCGCGGCCACCGTCGTCGACCCGGTTGCGCTGCGATTGAGCGCACGCTTCGAGGCGAGCGTCTCCTATGGCGAGGTGCTCGCGCGCATGGGCTACACGCCCTCGGTCGAAATCTTGACGGCCGAAACGGTCGAGCTTCCCGCCGATCTTGCTCCCCTCCTGTCACCGCTCAGCACCAACCGTGCGGTGAAGATCGTGCTGCGCTGGTACGCCGACGAGCAGGCCGCGATGGTCGCCGAATACACGATCCCGCTGCCCGCCGGGGAACACGACGCGATCGACCCGACCGACCCCGTCTACGAATCCGCAAAGAACCTGTGGGGCGAAGGCATTGCGTGGGAAATCGTGACCGCCGGTGTTGCGCTGCTCGACGACAAGTACGCCGACCTTCTGCAACTCGAGAAAGGCACTGAAGCGAAGATGTGGGAGACCATCGGCGTCACCCTCAGCGGCGAGCGCATCTTCTACGCCCTCGAACACCACCACCCCACCCTCGTGATGTACTCCTTCGTACGCACGATGCGGGCACCGTGGAGTGCGATCCCCGGGCACTAGCGCGATTCGTGTGCCACAACCAGCGGCGGGCGGAATTCGGATGCTGATCTCCTGAGTTTCGGAATTACCTGCAGCGGCAACCCGTTGACCTCCACATGAGAGCAATTGTTTACCGCGAGACCGGCGACCCCTCCGTATTGAACCTCGTCGAGCGACCCGTGCTCGAACCCGGGCCCGACGAAGTGCGCGTGCGCATTGTCGTGAGCGGGGTGAACCCCACCGATTGGAAGTCACGCCGTGGTGCGGCATCCGGTCAGGCCTTGCCTTTTGATGAGGTTGTACCCGGCCAGGACGGTGCCGGCATCGTTGAAGCGATCGGCTCTGACGTGCAGCATGTCCGCGTCGGTGACCGCGTGTGGCTTGCCCTCGCCGCGTACCAGCGCTCGAACAGCGGCTCGAGCCAAGAGCAGGCCGTGCTGCCCGCCGAACGTGTTTTCGCGCTGCCCGCGAGCGCAAGCTTTGACCAGGGCGCCAGCATGGGGGTTCCCGCGATCACCGCGTACCGCGCGCTGACCGTGGCTGAAGACGGCCCCGACGAACTGCATCCGACCGCTCTCAGCGGCAAGGTCGTACTCGTCGCCGGTGGAGCCGGTGCCGTAGGTCATGCCGCGATTCAGCTTGCTCGCTGGGCTGACGCGACCGTAATCACAACCGTAAGCGGACCGGCGAAAGCGGCCCTCGCTACCGCCGCCGGCGCTCACCACGTTCTCACCTACACCGACGCCGACATTGTCGAGCAGATCCGCGCGATTGCTCCCGAGGGCGTCGACCAAATCGTTGAAGTCGCGCCCGCCCAGAATGCTGACCTCGACCTTGCGGTCATTCGCAATCGAGGCTCGATCTCTGTCTACGCCAACAACGGCGGCGACGAGATGACCCTCGATGTGCGCCGCCACTTCGCCCTCAACGTGCGCTACCAATTTGTGTTGCTCTACACCGTGGGCATTGATGCGATTTGTGCCGCGGCCGACGCCATCAACCGCGCCATCGACGACGGAGCGCTCGGCATCGGCGAAGAGACCGGCCTGCCGCTGCACCGCTTCGACCTTGCTCACACCGCGGATGCTCACGCTCTTGTTGAGAGCGGTGCCGTCGGCAAAGTACTGATCGACGTTACGGCGCCTTAGCCCCAACGCCTGTGCTTGCGCACCTCAGCGCGCAGCGGGGTGCGCGACCCCTGGCAGAGTCCAGATAGCGCAGGTGCGACCGGCCGCCGAGAGCGTGAGCCCGGCGGCGGAGGATGCCAGAGTCGCGTCGCCGGAGAGGAACGCGGGGCTCGCAACATCCGCCCCCAGCTCAACACCGAGCACAGTGGCCGGCAGCGTCACGGTCAGCGGCGAGCGCGCAACAACCACCAGAACGGTGGCGGCGGCATCCTCGCGTACGAAGACGAGCGCGTCATCGGCAACGTGTAGCCAGCGCAGGCCGCCGTGCGAGAGCGTGGGCAGCTCACGCCGCAGCGCGATCAGCTGGCGGTACACGTCGAGCGTGGGCGCCACGGCGGGGTCGGTTTCGGTTCCCCACGGGATCGGCGTGCGCGACATTTCGCCATCGTCGCCGCTGAGACCGAACTCGTCGCCCGCGAAGACGACGGGCACTCCCGGCAGCGTCACCGAGAGTGCGAGAGCGAGCGGCACGTTCTCGGCGGGCGCATGCGTGCGGAACCGCGCGGTGTCGTGAGTGTCGAGCGCGTTCATGTTGCCGAGCCGGATGCGCCACGGAATGCTGGCCGTGAACCGCACCGTCATCTCCGCAAAGTCGCGTGCGCTGTAGTTCGGGATGCCGCCGATGGGCTGCCCAAAGAACCACGCCTCGGGGTCGATCGAGCCATCCGCGGTGACGTGCGAGGTGTCACCGGGTTCGGTGAGCCAGCCCCACACCGGCCTCGTGAACGACGGGTACGTCATCGCCCCGTGCCACGCATCACCCTGCAGATCGCTCGCGGCATCGTTCGTCGACTCCGCCAACAGCACCGTGTCCGGGTTCACGTCTTCCATGGTGCGACGGATGATCTGCCGCACCTTCTCGTTGAGATCCTCCGCGCCCATGCGCCCGGTCATGTTCGCGACATCCACGCGCCAACCGTCGAAGTTGTAGGGCTCTTTCAACCAGTGCGCGACCACCGAATCGTCGCCCTCGATAAACCGCCGACGCAGCTCGGTCGAGTTCCAGTTGAACTTCGGCAGGCTGGGAGTGCCCAACCAGCCCACGTACTCGGTGTGCTCGTCGTTCGTGAAGTAGTAGAAGTCGCCCTCGGGCGCGTCCGGCTTTCCGAGCGCGGCCTGGAACCATTCATGCGCAGAGCCCGAGTGGTTCGTCGTGAGGTCGCCAATGACTTTGAGACCGCGAGCGTGGGCATTGTCGACCAAACGGATCAGCGCTTCGCGCCCGCCCAACAGCTCATCGACATCCACGAAACTCGACGCGTCATAGCGATGGTTCGAGCGGGCCGGGAAGATCGGCGTGAGATACAGCATCGTCACGCCGAGCGAGGTCAGGTGATCGAGGTGCTCGGTGATGCCATCGAGGTCTCCCCCATAGAACTGCTGCGAGCGGCCGGGCAGCACCGGATCAACCGGCTCGTCCCAGCGCGCGGCAATCGCCCACTCGGGCTTGGCGTGAGCGTCGGCGGCGGATGACCGGGCAAAGCGATCGGGGAACACCTGGTACATCACCGTCTCCGCCAACCACTCGGGAGCAGCCGGAGTCGCGAGCAGCGCGAAGTCTTCGGAGTCGAGCGTCTCGATCGAGTGCAGCCCGCTCTGGTTGAGCCACTCGATACGGCCTGCGTTGCCGTGGCCTGCTGGCGCTGCCGCTGCATCAGAAGCCCCAGCCGCTCCCTCGTGCACGAGCAACCACCGATAGCCATGCCGCGGATTCTCGACCACGATGTCGGCCTGCCACCAGTCCCAGCCTGCCGCGGTTCCGGTGAGGCGGGCATCCGTCCAGCGTGGTTCGTGGTCGGGATTCTCGCGCACCCGCACCGCCTTCAGCGGGCCGTAGCCGACCGGCACTCGAAGACGCAGAGTGACGGCGTCGCCGAGAGCGGGAGTCTGAGTCGAGACGTGTAGCGCCGAGCCATCGTGGTGCGGGAGAAGGGCATCCATTACTTCACGCTTCCTGCGGTCAGCCCGCCGACGATGTATTTCTGCAGGAACAAGAACAGGGTCATCACCGGGATCGCGGCGAGCACGGCGCCGGCGGCGAAGATGCTCCAGTTGCGCGAGAACTCTTGAGAGACGAATTGGTAGAGACCCACCGCGAGGGTCTGCTTATCAGGATCAATCAAAACGATGCTCGCGATCACGAACTCGCTGGTCGTGCCGACAAACGACAGCAGGCCCACGACCGCCAAGATCGGGGCAACGAGGCGCAGGATGATCGTGAAGAAGATGCGCGCATGACCGGCGCCATCGATCTTCGCCGCCTCATCAATGGATGACGGAACCGTGTTGAAGAACCCGTACATCAGGTAGGTGTTCACTCCGAGCGCGCCACCGAGGTAGACCATGATGAGCCCGATTTGGCTGTTGAGCCCGATTGCCGGGAAGATTTCGGAGATTCCGGAGAGCAACAAGAAGATGGCGACGACCGCGAGCAACTGCGGAAACATTTGCACGAGCAGCAGCGTGAGCAGCCCCACCCGGCGGCCGATGAACCGCATGCGCGAAAAGGCATATGCCGCGAGAGCCCCGAGGAAGA
Organism: Salinibacterium sp. SWN248; assembly: GCF_015864575.1. GTDB lineage: Bacteria > Actinomycetota > Actinomycetes > Actinomycetales > Microbacteriaceae > Rhodoglobus. Next base: position 595,845 of record NZ_JADYWW010000002.1, read on the forward strand.
CGGTGCCGAGCGAGGAGATACCGCCGATCAGCAGAGTGTTGCCGAACCACGCCGCGTAAGGCTGTTGCGGACGGTTGAAGAGATCGACGTAGCTCTCGAAGCTGAAGTTCGAGAAGAGCGAGTTGGCGGTCACGAGGGTGCCGCCGGGGTTCAGCGACGCACTAAACACGTAGAGCAGCGGGAACGCCGCGAAGATCGACATGACGATTCCGATGAGGTGACGCCAGCCGGTCTCGCGGAAATAGCGCTTGAAGGGCCGCTTCGGGTGACCGACGACTACGTCCGAGCGCACGGCGGCATCCGGGTTCTGCTTCTGAGTTGTTGCAGCCATCTCAGTTCAACTCCTCAAGCGACTTCGTGCGACGGAAACTGATGATGGCGATGCCCGCCACCAGAATGAAGATGATGATCGCGAACGCGCTCGCGAGGCCGTAATCGCGGTTGGCTCCCACGAAGGCGACCTTGTAGACCATCGAAATCAGGATGTCCGTGGCACCAACATTCACCCCCGCGGAGACATCGCGCGGCCCACCGTTGGTGAGCATGTAAATGAGGTTGAAATTGTTGAAGTTGAACGCAAACGACGAGATCAACAGCGGCGCAACCGAGACCAACAACAGGGGCAGCTTGACGAATCTAAAGATGGCCCACGGCTTAGCGCCATCCACTGTCGCAGCTTCGGTGAGCTCTTCAGGGATTGCCTGCAGCGCCCCCGTCGTCACCAAGAACATGTACGGAAAACCGAGCCACAGGTTCACGAACAGTATCGAGCCTTTGGCCAGCCACTCGTTCGTGAGCCACGGCACTTCGGCTCCGCCGAGCAGCACCACATTGATGAAGCCGAACTCCTGGTTCATCATTCCGGCCCACACCAGTGCCGACAGGAAGCCAGGGAAGGCGTACGGCAAGATCATGATGATGCGGTAGTACTTGCGACTCTTCATCCGCTTGTCATTGAACACAATCGCCAAGAACAGTCCGAGCGCGAAGGTCGTGAAGACCGAGAGGAACGCGAACGCGAAGGTCCATACCGTCACGCTAATCAGCGGACCACGGATGGAGTCCTCGCTGAACGCGCGAACGAAGTTGTCGAGTCCGACCTCGATTTTCCATCCCGGCAGCAGCTCTTGGCCGGCATCCGAGGTGAAGGCGCCGGTGCCGATGTCGGAGTACGTAATGCCGGAATTCTTGTCGCGCATGGTGCCGGCGGCTTCGTCGTAGTCGAGTGACGAGGTGTAGAGGAAGGCGCTCGACCCGTCGGGGGTGCGCAGCATGCCGTCGTTGGGATCGTCGGTCAGTGGGACGCTGATGGCGGCGATTTCGGTCTGCTTGCCGAGGATGTCTTGGAAGCCAAGACTCGTATACCCGTCGAGTCCAACCGCGACACCTCCCTCAAGCTGGGCGTTCTGCACCTCTTTGAGTGGCCGTTCGTTGCCACCGATGCTCACACTGCCGTCGGGTTCGGTGACGAGGAAGGAGATTTCGCCCAATTGCTCGAGCACCGTGAGACGGTAGTTTGGCGAATCGGCGACGCGGTTCTGCGATGACAGCAGCAGCGAATTGACGGCATCCGCTTTCGTGGAATTGTGGCCGGTTCCGTAGTTCGTGAACGCGATGTAGCCCGAGTAGAGCAGCACAAAGATTTGGAAGATCGCGAGAAAGATCAGGCCCGGCGCGAGGTACTTGGCGGGCAGCTTTCCGCGGGAGAAGTAGATCCAGTTGACGAGCAACGTGACCGCAACGACGAGTCCAGCCACGAGCCACGATTCGCTGCGCACGAGCACGAACAGCGCATAGATCGCGATGGCGTCGACGACACCGAGACCCAGAATCTTGACGGCGACAATTTTCCAGCCACCGGCTGCGGCATCCGCAATTCTGGTCGCACGTTTCGCGCGGGCAGACTGCCGGATGGGGCCGGGATCAGTCTCGGGGGTTGTCGTCACGGGGATTCTCCATTGAAGGCGTGCAGGTCAGTCGAGCGGTGCGAACCGGGACTGCGTTCTGAGAACGCAGTGCCCGGCTCGGTGGTGCAGCGGAAGTGGCCGCTCGCATGCAGACGGGCGGCCACCGTGAGCTATCCGGCGATAGCGGTTTCGATGTCGCCTGACATCTTCTGCCAGAGCGACGTTGCGTCGCCGCCGTTGATGATGGCGGCTTCGGTGACACCCCAGAACTCCCAGACGGCTCCCATAGCGGGGATCGACGGCATGGGAACAGCGTTTTCTCCGACGGAACCGAATCCGGCAACGATCGGGTCGGCGCTTGCTGCTTCGAAGGATGCCGTGAGCGCTGGTGCGCGTCCGCCAACTTCGAACAGTGCGGTCTGCACTTCTTCGCTGCCCATGTAGTTCACGATGAACTCGTTTGCGGCGAGCGCATTCTCGCTCTTAGAACTGACGAAGAAGCCCTGCACTCCCACGAATGGTTGTGCGGTTTCGCCACCGGCGGAGGGGATCGGGTCGATCGCAACGTCGATGCCTGCTTCGACGGCGGCGGGCACGTTCCATGGTCCGGTCAGGTAGAAGGGCGATTCTCCGGCGATGAACTTCTCCTTGGCGAGGTCGCCAGTGATGTTGGTGTTGAGTACGCCTGCGGCGCCCTGTTCACCGAGCCAGGCCGCGAACTTATCGCCACCGTTGTTGCCGATTTCGAGAGCGTCGGCGTCGTAGCTTCCGTCAGCGGCGGTGCCGAAGACGGGTGCACCGAACGAGGTCTGGAAGGGGTACAGGTGGTACGGGTCGGCCGCTTCAGGGTCGAGCCCTACCAAGAACGGGTATTCGGTTCCGGCGGCTTCGCCCATCGTGACCATCTCGTCGAAGGTCGCTGGGGTGCTCGGCGCGAGGGCCGTGTTGCGCACGAGAGCGATGTTTTCGATCGAGTAAGGAACGCCGTAGACCTGGCCTTCGTAGCTCATGGCGGTGATTCCGACGTCTTGGAAGGCATCCGCTTTGTCTCCGAGTTCGACGGGAGCAACGACACCGTTGGTCACGAAGGTTCCGAGCCAGTCGTGGGCGCCGATGACAACGTCGGGGCCCTTTCCGGTGGGCACTTGCGCGATGAACTGGTCGCGAATGTCACCGAATTCTTTTTGTACAAGCTTCACTTCGACACCGGTCTCGGCAGTGAAGTCTGCTGCGGCGTCTTTGAGCACGGCCGCGCGGTCGGCGTCGACCCACACGGTGAGTGCTTCGCCGGTTCCGGCGCTGTTATCTGCTGTGTCGGATGCTGCTGTGCATCCGGTTAGTACTAGCGATGCAGTAACTGTGAGTGCGCCTACGGCCCACAGTCCTTTGTTGTTCACCCTCATTGGTGCTGCCTTTCGTCAGTGAAAGCATTGCAAACTGCAAGCGCTTCCATGTATACCTCCTATAGGCAGGGTTCGGCAACAGTCGTTCACAAAATTTTCAGCATTTACGGCAAGAGGAATGAGAAGAACAATGTGGAAGCGCTTAGCTTTTAGTGCCGATGGCGATAGTGTGGCGGCTATGACTTCCGTGCTTCAGGACACCGAATGGTGGCGCTCCGCCGTTATTTACCAGATCTACCCGCGGTCATTTGCCGACGCAAACGGCGATGGGATGGGCGATTTGCTCGGCATCCGCGACCGCCTTCCCGAGTTAGCTGAGCTCGGCATCGACGCCGTCTGGCTTTCGCCGTTTTACACCTCACCGCAGCGCGATGCCGGCTACGACGTTGCTGACTACTGCGACGTCGACCCCCTGTTCGGCACGCTCGATGACTTCGACTCGATGACGAGTCGCGCCCACGAGCTTGGACTGCGGGTCATCGTCGACCTCGTGCCCAATCACTCCTCAAGCGACCACCGATGGTTCCAGGCCGCGCTTGCCGCCGAGCCCGGTAGCCCCGAGCGCGACCGCTACATGTTCCGCGATGGCCTGGGCGAGAACGGTGAGCTGCCACCCAATAACTGGCAGTCGGTGTTCGGTGGCGACGCCTGGACGCGCACAACGAACCACGATGGCACGCTCGGTCAGTGGTACCTGCACCTCTTCGACACCACCCAACCCGATTTCAACTGGGAGAACCGCTGGGTGCGCGACCAGTTCGCCGACATCCTTCGCTTCTGGCTCGACCGTGACGTGGACGGCTTCCGGGTGGATGTCGCCCACGGCATGATCAAAGCCGACGGCCTGCCCGACTGGACTCCCCCGGTCGCCGGCGGCAGCATGGGCGGGGCCGGCACGACTGACGCCGAGCTTGCCGCATCCCGCGCACCGTTCTGGGCTCAAGATGGCGTGCACGAGATTTACCGCGAGTGGCGCGAGATTCTGAACAGCTACGACGGCGAGCGCATTTTGGCTGCCGAAGCGTGGGTCGATCCGCTCACCGAGATGGCCAATTGGGTGCGTCCGGATGAGATGCACCAGGCCTTCAACTTCCCTTACCTCGAGACACCGTGGGCTGCTGGCCCGCTGCGCTCCGTGATCGACGCCTCGATCAGTGCGTTCTCTGCCGTAGAAGCACCCAGCACGTGGGTGCTTTCGAACCACGATGTTGTTCGTCACGCGTCGCGCCTCGCGCTGACCGCCGAGAACCCGCAGGGTCACGGCATCGGACCGAAGTCTGCCGGCCTCCCGATTCCCGAGCTGGGTCTTCGTCGCGCCCGCGCCGCGACCGCCCTCATGCTCGCCCTGCCGGGTAGTGCCTACCTCTATCAGGGCGAAGAACTCGGCCTGCCCGAAGTAATCGACCTCCCCGATGAGGCTCGCCAGGACCCGACGTGGTTCCGCACCAATGGTGAGCGCTACGGCCGCGACGGCTGCCGCGTTCCGATCCCGTGGGAGGCGAACTCCCCCTCCTACGGCTTCGGCCCCACGGATGCCTCGTGGTTGCCGCAACCCGAAGAATGGGCAACTCTCGCCCGCGACGCCCAACGCGACGACAGCACCTCGACACTCTCGCTGTACCGCAACGCTCTCGCCCTTCGCCGCGCTCACGAGTTGGCAACCAACGAGCTCGAATGGCTCGACACCGGCACCGACACCGTGCTCGGTTTCCGCACCGGCGACGTGCGTGTCTTTGCCAACACCGGCGACACCGGCGTGGCGTTGCCGGCCGGCGACGTGCTGCTGTCGAGCGGCCCCTTGGTCGACGATCAACTGCCGGCAGACACGACAGTGTGGCTGAGGGCATAGACCAACGCGGCACCGAATTCTCGCGAATGGATGCCGGTCGATAGAATCAGCAGCGGCGCGACCGCTGTAGGGCGGCATCCATTCTCGTCAGAATCCAACGGAGGGCAACTGATGGCTAGCATCGAAGATGTTGCTCAGCGCGCTGGTGTGTCCACTGCGACCGTATCTCGGGCGCTCAGCGGCAATGGCCCCGTATCGGCGGCTGCGCGTCTCAAAGTGACGGAGGCTGCGGCCGCTCTCGACTACGTTGTCTCGTCGAGCGCGTCGAGTTTGGCATCGGGCCGCACCAAAAACGTCGGACTGATGGTGCCGTATTTGACCCGCTGGTTCTTCACGTCCGTGGTGGAAGGCGCCCAGCAAGCGCTGATGCGCCACGGCTATGACGTCACTCTCTACAACCTTTCGGGCAGCGTCGCCGAACGCGAGAAGGTCTTCGACGTCTTTCTGCAACGCAAGCGCATCGACGGCATCATTACTGTTTCCCTCAAGCTCTCTCCCACTGAAGTGCAGCGACTGCATGCCCTCGACCGGCCAGCAGTCGGAGTCGGTGGCCCCATTGACGGAGTGCGCACTCTGACCTTGGATGACGACGCCGTGTCGAGCCTCGCCACCGGCCATCTTTTGGCGCTCGGCCACACCAAGATCGCTCACATCGGTGGCTCTGAAGACTACGATCTCGAATTTCACATCCCCACGAATCGGCGCCACGGCTACGAAGCTGCTCTGCGCGAAGCGGGAATTGAGCCACGACCAGAGTTCTTTGCCACCGCCGACTTCACCATTCAGGGTGGCTATCACGCCGCTAAGCAGCTGCTTGGCAACCCGCTACTGCGCCCGACGGCAATCTTCGCCTCATCGGATGAGATGGCCATCGGCTGCATTTTGGCCGCCAGAGACCTTGGCCTCGTAGTGCCGCGCGATATTTCCATCATGGGAATCGACGGCCACGAACTCTCCGAGTTCTTCGGGCTCACCACGGTGTCGCAGTCCCCGCAGGCTCAGGGCGAGCATGCCGTCGAGATCCTGATGAACCTGCTCGTGCCTGGCAAGCATCCCGAGATCCCCGAAAACTCACCGATCGACTACGAGCTCATCGTGCGGTCGAGCACGAGCCGTCCACCCGAGTAGCCCCACCCAGTTCGGGTTACCTCGGGCTGTTCTCTCGTTTCGCTGTGGCACAATCAGAATCGAATGGGCCTATTGCAGGCGTCGAGAGTCTGGGGCAGACGTGAGCACTGGGAGAGATCACTCGTCTTTGCCTGCCGACTCTCTCGATCAGATAGCGGATGACCTGCAACGACTGCGGATCGCCGCCGGAGAAGTGTCCTACTCCGAGCTTGCATCGCGCATCGCTCATCGCCGTGAGGAAAACGGCGTCAATCCTGCCGCTGCGCGCGTTGCCCGTTCGACGGTCTTCGACATCTTCCGCACCGGACGAAGCCGTATCAATGCCGAGCTTGTGGCCGAAATTGTCATCGCCCTTGGCCGCGACGACCGTGAGGCAGAAGCCTGGCGAACTCGCTGTCTTGCGGTTCGTGTAACGGCGAAAGCGCAGACCCCGAACGCGCCGCTGAACCCGACCCCGAACTCCGATTCACGGCTCGCTTTTGTCGTCGTTTTGATGGTCGCGGCTGTCGGCCTCAACCTATTCGGCGGCAGCGTTGTCTCAAAGTTTGAGTTGCCCATCTTTCTCGACATGATCGGAACCGCGGTCGTCGCGATCGTGCTTGGGCCTTGGCAGGGAGCCCTCGTCGGGCTCTCGACCAACGTCGTCGGGGTTTTTTCTACGGTGCCCGCGACCCTCGCCTACGCGATCGTCAATGTTGTGGGGGCGCTCGTCTGGGGTTACGGGGCGCGACTCTGGCACCTCGATAAGACCCGGCTACGTTTTTTGTTGCTCAACGTCTTAGTGGCGCTCGCCTGCACGATCACCGCTGTCCCCATCACCGTGCTGGTGTTTGGAGGCGTTGCCGGTCACGCCGGTGACGACTTTATTGCGACGCTGCGGGCGATTGGCGACGGCCTGTGGGCGTCGGTCTTTACCGTCAACATCTCGATCTCACTCGCCGACAAGCTCATCACCGGTTACGCGGCTCTCGCGATCATTCACCTGCTCGGCAGGCTTGGCCTGTCCGAAATCAGCCGCCGCGACGGCCCAGCACTCAACACGCGACGCTGAGCCCCGGAGAGGTCGCCGACCGTTCGTCGTGCGATCGCTCGCTCCCGAACTGCCGCGCGAACCGACGATCGGCCCAGCGCTGCGCGTCCTGATGGCGCGTCGCGAGTTCTGACGCTCGTTGCGCTGGTTCGAGCGACTCGAGATAGAGAGCGTCGGCGCGCGCGCAGAGGCCTGTCGCGCTCGACCACATCGTTTGTCGCGCCTGCGCGGGGGTCGTGCCTAGCTTCTCCCGCAGCTCTGCCTCGGGACCTTCGAAGGCGTGGGACAGCATTTCGGCGCGTTCCCCAAGGCGAGCGCTCCACACCGATCGCATGGCGAACGTTCCGACAAGAATGACGAGCGAGAAGACCATCGCGAACGGAACGACGAAGAATCCGCCCACCGCAAGAGCCACAAGCAGGCCCTGAGCGAGCATCCGTCCACGATCGTGGTTCTTCAGGTGTCGCGCTTTCTCCGCTACCTCGAGCGCGATCGTATGGTGGTTCGCGTTGTAGGCGGTGAGCGCTCGGCGCAGCTCAGAGGTGACGGCAGCGAATTCCAGTTTGCTGATTCCCTTGAGGCGAGTGACATCGGTGCGTTCGATGATCGCGACCAGGTCGGGCGCAACGCATGATGCGGTAACGAGCCGGCTATCCGCCTGCATCATCACCTCGCTGAGGATGGCGGAAATAGCTCGTTTATCGTCGCTGGTGTGTATTGTCATGCCGCCCCTGTCGGTACTCACGGGTCTAGTCGTCTGGGTCCAGTACACCCCCTGCGAGCACTGCACCCGTGCGATTTGGATGATCCCGAACGAACCCGGACACCCCACGGATGCCGTCGCCGGGCTACTAGGAGTGGGGCTCTACGAGCCGGCGGGCGGCTTCGCGCACGGAGTCGCAGCGGGCTTTCTCGCTGCCCGCGAACTCGGGGCATCCGATGGAGCGCAGTTCTGCTGGTGCGCGCTCCCAGTTGCTGGCAACGGACAGCAGCAGAGCGAGCAGCTCTTCGGGCTTCCACGAGGAATCGACGACCCCTCGTTGCTGGGCGTCGGCGATCACTTCGAGCTTGTGTTTGTAGCCCTCGACGCGCCCTTCAGAGAATGATCCGAGCGTTTCGGCATCGTGCAGCCAGGCCCACATGGTGACCCGTTGCGCGCTCTGGTCGTTGACGAAGTAGTTGTGCAGTCGCACGGTGTATTCCACGAGATCAGCATCGATCGGCACAGCATGAGCGAGGCGGTCAAGCCCGGTCTGCATGACGTGATCGAAGAGAGCATCTTTGTCGCCAAACCAGGCGTAAATACGTTCCTTGCTCGCCTTCGCTGTTTCCGCGATGCGGTTTATGCGCGCACCAGCAACGCCGTACTCCGCAAATTCGGCTGCTGCAGCCTCAATTACGCGCTGTTTTGTTTCGCGGCCACGGAGTTGATCACGCGGCATTTCTGTCGAAACCACCAAACACCCCCTAATCGAACCGGTTGGTTTGACTTAGCCTACACGCCGACGTACTGTCGAACCAATTGGTTTGATAAGAAACCAACGGGCTCGGAAACGAGCACCATGGTTGTGTAAGGAGTCAGCATGACAAACGTATTGATGGTCCTCTCGGCAGCGTCCTACCTGACGCTCGCTGACGAAACGCAGCACCCCACTGGCGTCTGGGCAGAAGAGTTCCTTGAGCCATACCGCATCTTCACCGAAGCTGGCTGGAAGGTTCAGGTAGCCAGCCCCGCAGGAGTTGCCCCCACTTTTGATGCGATCAGCCTCAGCGAAGGTGGCGTCGGTTCCGCCGAGCGCCTTGCTGACTTTGAGACCCGCATCGTCGACCTCCAGTCTGTGCTGCAGCATCCGCTCCGCTTGGATGCCGTCAACGCCAGTGATTATGACGTGATCTTCTACCCCGGAGGCCACGGCCCCATGGAAGACCTCGCCGTCGACGACAACTCCGGCCAGCTCATTGTTGAAGCCGTGAAATCGAACACGACACTCGGTGTGCTCTGCCACGCTCCGGCAGCACTGCTCGCCGCGAACGACAAGGCAACCGGCGAATGGGCCCTCAAGGGTCGCAAGATGACGGGCTTCGCGAACACCGAAGAAGAACTCGGTGGTCTCGCCGACAAGGTCAAGTGGCTCGTCGAAACCCGCCTCGTTGAGCTGGGTGCCGACTACTCGAAGGCAGCAGAACCTTTCGCCCCATACGTCGTCGTTGATGGCGCGCTGTACACCGGTCAGAACCCCGCATCATCCGTCGCCGTTGCCGAGCGCATCGTCGCCGACAAGTCATAACCACACACTTCCCACTTTTCACACTTCATCAATTTCAAGGAGATTTTCATGACAACTGTTACAAGCACCCAGTGGCAGCTCGCCTCACGCCCCACCGGCGTTCCGACCACCGACAACGTAGTGAAGGTTCAGATCGAGCTCCCCGAGCTCGCTGACGGCGATGTTCGCGTACGCAACACCTTCCTCTCCGTTGACCCCTACATGCGTGGTCGCATGAACGAAGGGCGCTCGTACGTTGCTCCCTTCAACCTCGGCGAGACCATGGGCGGCGCAGCCGTTGGTGAAGTCATCGAGTCGAACGATGCATCACTGCCTGTTGGAACTCTTGTTCAGCACCAGCTCGGATGGCGCGACATCGCGCAGGCTCCTGCTGGCCAGTTCACGGCGCTCCCGAACGTTCCCGGCATCTCGCCTTCGCTGTTCCTCAGCGTTCTCGGCATCACTGGAATTACCGCCTGGACCGGCCTTACCCAGATCGCACACATCAAGGAAGGCGACACCGTCTTCGTTTCTGGTGCAGCAGGTGGAGTCGGCACCATGGTTGGCCAGATCGCCCGCCTCCTCGGTGCAGCACGCGTCGTCGGCTCAGCCGGCACCGACGAGAAGGTTGCGCTCCTCACCAGCAAGTACGGCTACGACGCCGCTTTCAACTACAAGAATGGCGACGTTGCTGGCCAGCTGGATGCTGCAGCACCCGACGGCATCGACGTCTACTTCGACAACGTGGGTGGCGAGCACCTCTCGGCAGCACTCGGCGCGTTCAAGGACGGCGGCCGCGTGGCAGTCTGCGGCGTCATGTCATTGATCAACGGCAAGGATGAGGGCATCAAGAACAGTGCAAACATCGTGACCCGTGGTTTGACCATCAAGGGCTTCACCATGGGGAGCTACTTCCACCTCGCCCCCGAGTTCGGTGCGGCAATGCAGGGATGGCTCTCCGAAGGAAAGATCGCCTATGACGAAACCATCACCGATGGCATCGACAATGCGCTCGACGCCTTCAACGGCATGATGAACGGTGCAAACACCGGCAAGGCGATCGTTCGCCTCTAACCGTTTCGTGACGGCCGACCCGAACGGCACACACCACACACCTCGCGTGAAATAGAAATGCCCCGCAGCTGACACTGCGGGGCATTTCTTAACTAACGCGCAAGTCAGGCCATCCGACGTCGCAACACAATTCCGGCGGCGAGAAGCAACGCTGCCAGTGCACCGATCGGCAGAAGCGGAGCTGAGCTGCCCGTCGCCGCGAGCATCGGCTCGGCATCCGCAGCAGCGACCGCACTCCAACCGGCGAACAGCGCGGTGTCGGCAGTGATCAGCGTGGAGAAATCGGCAAGAGTCGTCAGCGCAGCATCCGTGTACCAGCCCTCGAATGTATAGCCGGCTGCTGTGGGCGCAGTCGGGGCCGAAATGGCGGTGCGGAACACTGCTTCTTTCGGTGCTATCGCGACGCCACGGCCGGAGAGGTCAAAAGTCACGATGGGGTTCGGGACGGCGTTGTAGCCCTGCCAGGTGGGGGTAGTGAATCCCGCTGCAGCTGCAGGATCAGCGAAGGCACTGCCGTAGTGCACAAGGGTTGGCGAAGACGCACCTAAGGCCCCGTTTAGACCCGCCGGAACGAACATTGTGGGAGCCGCGCCAAGAAATACAACGTCGGACAGCGAATCGTTGCCCTCAAACGCGCCAGCCCCGATGGCCGCGATAGACGCGGGAAAAGTGATTGAGGTGAGCAGATTGTCCTCAAAAGCAGACTCTTCGATCGTTACGAGGGAACTGCCCAATGTCACCGACGTGAGGGAGTTCTCGTAAAACGCGTACTCGCCGATCGTGGTGACAGAATCCGGAATCACCACCGTCCCTAGATCATTGTCCTCAAACGCGTCATCTCCGATAGTTTCTACCGAATTCCCGATAGTCACGGTTGTCAATCTGTTGTAGTTGAAAGCAGAATCGCCGATAGACGTCACCGAGTTGGGGATCACTGCAGAATCTAAGAAGTTGGCTTCGAACGCGGAGTTGCCGATGACTTTAACACTGCTCGGAATAACGACCGACGTGAGCCCTTCATCCCGGAACGCGGCGTAACCAATAGCAACCACGGGGTAAGTGTCGCCAGAGATCGTGACTGACGAAGGGATATCGGCATCGGTGCCGCCGCTTGCGGCCGTGGGGTTGTAGGCGGTGACGGTTGCACCAGCAGCCGGGTCAAAGTCGTCGCCCTCAAACGTCATCCCATCCTGAGTGATCAAGACGGCGAAGGCATAGGCCGGGGTCGCGGCGATAGCGGAACCAGCCGCAACCAGAGCAGACGCGACGAGGACTGCGGCGATTCGCCCCATCCTGTTCGCGGGCCGGCCGGCAATCGGCGCGGGGCTAGAGGCAGCACTATTCATCGTCAGATCCACAATCAGTTCAGGTCACACGCACGTGGTTGAAATCGTCGACGCAGAGCGTGAGTAGAACCGACCCGACTAACCCTATCGGCCCAGCGCGATCAGCGTTATTGCCCCACCAAGTGGTCTAACTAATCTGGAGGCCTTCTGCCCGCTAACTCGTGAGTGCCGGGATGATGGCGCCCGAGAACACTTGCCACGCGAGCGCAGTCTTCGCGACCAAGCTGAGCGTGATGTAGGTGCGCTCCCCCTGCAGATAGCTCTTCCACTTTCCCACTTGCTTGTATTGCAGCCACTGGTTGAGCGCGAACGTGTTGAAGAACACGAAGAGCGAAATCACGATGCCGACGACGAAGCTGGGGGCCGCTACTTCATTCGCACTGCCCGGTCGCAAGAAGTAGATGAGGATAAGAATCCACGGCACGACGCCGACCATTGATCCGAAAATAAAGGGCAGCATCCCGCCCGATCCTGGCTTCTCGTACTTCTCTTGCAGAGCACCAAACAGAATCATCGCGGCGTTGACGGCGAAGACCGCGAATAGTGCGGCGATATCGGTGACGCCGTTGATCGCGAGAATGAGCCAGATCATGATCGAGGAGCTCAGCGAGTACTCGGTCCAACGGAAGTAGTTGCGGCTCTCGAGAAGGCCGTTCTTGTAGCGCCCGAAGAACCACGGGCTCGAAACCAGAAAGTGGAAGAACGCGCTGAGCGCGAGAAAAGCCACAACGCCGACGCCGATATTGACCTCAAAAACGGTCACCCGCTCGGGCGGAATGGGCGCTCCGGGAGGGCCAGCCAGGTAGTCGGCCGTAACGGCGAACAGCACTTGAGTGCTGAGCATTGTGAGAACAATCGCAAAGCCGATTGCCTGCAGCAGGTGCAAGCTGCCCGCCACAACGTTGTAGACGCGCAGTCGGTCGACTTGTTGTTCCGGTGAATAGGTCTTCTTTGACACGGGATATTCCCTTCGACGGTGGCTGCCACGTTAGCACCGGCCGCACCAGCGAACGAGCCCTCTAGCGCGGTCGCTCCCTCCCCTCACGGTAGCGCGGCGAGGGGCCCATTCCTGCCGACAAATACCGTGCGATCGGCGGTGCCCGGCAAAGGGTGAAGGTGCAGTTTGTGAGCGAGCGCAACCGAAGCAGCATTGGCGGGGTGCACGACCGCCACGAGCAGTAACGCCTCAATGGTGGTTCTCATATAGGCGAGCAGGGGACGCATCGCTTCGTACGCGATTCCTTGGCCCTGATACGCGGGATGAACAATCCAGCTCACCTCAAGACACCGCGCAGCGGCCGTGAGCGACCGCAACTGCAGGGTGATCTCGCCCACCAGCTCGCCGTCGTGTTCAATGGCCAACGCCAGCACGTCATCCACGCGGCGCATCTGCGTTTGCCGTGTTCTCAATTTCAGCTGCCGCAAGGAGGATCGCGCGGTGCGCTGCGGCCACGTCGTGTACTGGCGCACGTGCGGGCTTGACTGGATTTCGTGCCACCGTTCGGCGTCTGCCAACCGATGCGGGCGTAGTACCAATCGCTCGGTGCGCATGCTCGGAACACGCAGAGGCGACTCGAGCGTGGGCCGAGCATCATTTCTGGGCATGAACCTACCGAACCGATGTATCCGTCGAGCGTGCCAACCATGGTGTTCGCAGAAGTCTGACACAACCACTGACACGAATTAGTCGCGGGGATTCCGGCCCTGTAAACAGGAGGTAAATTACGCCGGATGCGCTTCCGCGTCGGGCAGAGAGCGCTCGACTGTGGGCCGCATGGTCGCCGCTGGGTCCGCAATGAGGTGCGAGAAGACGAGCTCAGCGGCACCGAGCGTGAGGATTTCGTCGCCGAAGGTCGCCGGCGCAAAACGCACTGCGAGTCCTGGTTCCTCCAACGCTGACCGTCGCATTTGCCGGGTCAGAGACTCTTCGGCCACCGCAAGCAACGACGCCAAAAACCCGCCGAGCACGATGACTTCAGGGTTGAAAATATTCACGACATTGGCGAGCGCACGGGCAAGGAAACTGATCTGGTAGTCGACAACTGCGACAACTGCTGGGTCGCCGGCGACGTAGCGCTCTTTGAGCAGGGCATCCAGCTGGTCGGGCTGCGAGAGGTCGAGACCGACCGCCTCAAGAAGCGGCTCTTGGCGCACCTCGGTTTCGAGGCATCCGATGGCCCCACAGTGGCAATCAAGACCGTTGGTGTTGACGAGAGTGTGACCGATTTCTCCGGCGTAGCCCGTGGTACCGGTCATCAGCGCACCGCCCGTGATGACGCCTCCACCGATACCACTCGCGCCACCGTTGAGATAGATCAGCTCTTGACCATCTACGCCGGCACCACGCACCGACTCGGCTACGGCACCGAGACTCGCATCGTTGGCAACATAAACGGGGTAGCCGGTCGCTTCGCGCATCATGTCGGCAATGGGTTCGTCGATCCAGCCCAGGTGTGGGGCCAGCGCCAGCACTCCATCGCTCTCCCGCACCAGGGCAGGAGCGGCGATACCGATCCCTACGGTGCGGTAGTTCGAATCGAGCTCACCCTTCATCCCGGCGATGACGGCGGCAGAAATGTTTACTGCTTCGCGTGCGCTGAGAAGGCGCCCGGTGTCGTAGCGAACTTGGCGGATGACGCGACCACCGAGCCCTACGAGCCCGATCGTGACGGCATCCACCTCCGGGTTCACGGTGATGGCGACGATGTGTTCGCTCGGAACGATGACAGAGCTGGGCCGCCCGACCAGACTGGTCTGGTCGGGACCGGCTTCAACGACGAGCCCCAGTTGCACAAGTTCGGCAACCAGGTCGGCGATTGTTGAGCGGTTGAGCCCTGTCTCGTGGGTCATCTTGGCGCGGGAGATACCCCCGAGCGCATGCACTCGGCCGAGAAGGATGGAGAGGTTGCGGCGACGAACAACATCGAAGTTGTTCCCTCGGAGCTCAGCTCGTACGTCCGCGTTCACTCACGTTCCTTTCGACAGTTCAGCATAGTTACTTCGAGCTGAAGGCTGCGTCAAACGCCGCTGCTGGCGGGTCGAAAGCGAGACGGCGCACGAACTCGAGAGCTTCTGGTGCTCCGATCAGGCGGTCCATTCCAGCGTCTTCCCACTCCACCGAAATGGGGCCTTCATAGCCGATCTGGTTGAGCATGCGGAAGCTACTCTCCCACGGCACGTCTCCGTGACCCGTGGAGATGAAGTCCCAACCGCGACGGCCATCAGCCCAGGCAAGAAGCGAGCCGAGCCGACCGTTCTTGCCGTTGTCCATCCGCTTCTTCGTGTCTTTGCAGTCCACGTGGTAGATGCGGTCTTTGAAGTCCCAGAGAAAGCTCACGGGGTCGAGGTCTTGCCACACGAAGTGGCTGGGGTCCCAGTTGAGACCGAAGGCTTCGCGGTGGCCAATGGCTTCGAGGGTGCGCACTGTTGTCCAGTAGTCGAACGCGATCTCGGAGGGGTGCACTTCGTGAGCGAACCGCACACCGACCTCATCGAAGACGTCGAGGATGGGGTTCCAGCGGTCGGCAAAGTCTTGGTAGCCGGCATCAATTGCTTCTTGGCTCACGGGCGGGAACATCGCGACATACTTCCAGATGCTCGAGCCGGTGAACCCAATCACGGTCTTCACGCCGAGTTTCGCGGCAAGGCGAGCCGTGTTCTTCATGGCTTCGGCGGCACGCTGGCGCACACCTTCGGCATCCCCGTCGCCCCAGATTGCCGGCGGCAGGATGTCTTCGTGGCGCTGGTCAATGGGGTCGTCGCAGACCGCCTGTCCCTGCAGGTGGTTAGAGATGGCCCACACCTTGAGGCCGTGCTTTTCGAGAAGGTCGAGCTTGCCTTGAACGTAAGCGGCGTCATCCCAGCGGCTGGGGTCCAGGTGGTCACCCCAACAGGCGATTTCTAGTCCGTCGTAACCCCACCCTGCGGCGAGCTCAACAACTTCTTCGAAAGGGAGGTCAGCCCACTGGCCGGTAAAGAGGGTAATTGGTCGAGTCATGGTTTTCTCCAGTTCTGCTAGATGGTTGTCCACGCGCTGCGGGCGTTGGAGCTTTCTTCGACGGCGGCGAGCACGCGTTGCACGTGAACTCCGTCATCGAAGGAGGGCGATGCGGGAGTGCCGCTGGTCACGGCGTCAATGAAGTCTTTGGCTTGGTGGCTGAACGCGTGTTCGTAGCCGAGCATGTGCCCGGCGGGCCACCAGGCTGCGATGTACGGATGCTCGGGCTCGGTCACCAGAATGGTGGTGAAGCCTTGCGTCTCTGTGGGCGCTATCGCGTCGAAGAACTGCAGTTCGTTGAGGCGTTCGAGGTCGAAGCTGATGGCGCCAAGGGATCCGAAGATTTCGATGCGCAGACCGTTTTTGCGGCCGGTCGCGAAGCGAGTGGCTTCGAAGGATCCAAGCACTCCGCTGTCGTAGCGGCCGGTGAAGAGTGCGACGTCGTCGACGGTGACGTCGCCCATTTCGGTTCCGCCGGTGCCGCCGAGCCCGGCCGTGCTTTCGAGCACGGGGCGCTGTTTGATGATCGTTTCCATCGTTCCGGAGACCTCAACGAGGTGGGTTCCGGTGATGTATTCCGAGAGGTCGATGATGTGGGCGCCGATATCGCCGAGCGATCCTGAGCCCGCGAGGTCCTTTTGGAGGCGCCAGACGAGCGGCGTCTCGGGGTCGGTGAGCCAGTCCTGCAGGTAGCAAGCCCGCACCTGATGAATCTCACCGATCTTGCCCGCGGCCACGAGATCCCTGGCCAGCGTTGTTGCCGGAAGGCGACGGTAGGTGTGCCCCAGCATGGAGATCACCCCGTTCGTGGCCGCAGCGTTCGCGGCCGCCGCCATCAGCTCTGCTTCTTCTACCGAGTTTGCGAGCGGCTTTTCGCACAGCACGTGTTTACCAGCGTTGAGAGCGGCAATCGCGATTTCAGCGTGCGATCCACCCGGGGTCACGATGTCTACGATGTCGATGTCGTCGCGAGCGATAACTTCGCGCCAGTCGGTGGCGGTTTCTGCCCAGCCCCACTTAGTTGCGGCATCCGCCACTGCTTCGGCATTGCGTCCGACCAGCACCTGCATGTCTGGCTGGGCATCCAGATCAAAGAATCGGGGCGCAACCCTCCAGCCTTGTGAATGAGCGGCTCCCATGAAGCCGTAACCGATCATTGCAACCTTCAAGTGGCGCTTATCTGACATCGTGCGTGACCCTTTCACTTCGTTGTGTGGTTCTTTGGTCAGCTATCGCGTGCGAGATACCGACCAGAGTGCCCGCCCAGAGTATCCGGGCGGGCACTCCATTCATGCGGTTTAGGACTCGAACGCGGTCGGCAGGTACTCGTCGACGTTGTCGCTCGTGACTACCGGTGCGTTGAGAACGATGCGCTTGGGCACCTCGACCTCAACGATGTCGCTCAGCGACTTTCCCTGAGCAATCAGGCGAGCAAGACGGATGCCGTCAGCAGCCTGCGTCGACGGGTAAATTACCGTCGCCTGCAGCACGCCATCGCCCGACTGGATCTCGCGCATTGCGTTTGCGGATCCGGCGCCACCGACCATGAAGAACTCATCGCGGTCTGCGGCAGCAATGGCAGCGAGGACGCCAATTCCCTGGTCGTCATCGTGGTTCCAGATCGCGTCGATCTGAGGGGCCGCGGAGAGCAACTGCGAGGTCACTGCTTCGCCGCCCTGGATGGTGAAGTCGGCAGCAACGCGGTTAGAAACCTCGAGGCCACAGGTGTCGAGTGCAGTGGCGAATCCTTCGCTGCGCGCCTGAGTAAGAGGAAGCGAGTCGATGCCGGCGATTTCTGCGATCACGGCGTCGGGGTTGTCGCCGAGCTGCTCACAAATGTAGGTTCCGGCGCTGACGCCCATGCCGTAGTTGTCACCGAGGATGGTGACGCGAGCGGCGAACGTGCTGGAGAACTCGCGGTCAACGTTGATCACGGGGATTCCGGCTTCCATCGCCTTGATGGCGACCTCGGTCAGCGCTGCGCCGTCGGTGGGCAGCAGAACGATTGCATCAACACCGTCGTTGATGAAGGTCTCGACCTGGCTGATCTGCAGGTTGGCGTCGTTGGTGCCTTCGGCAACAACGAGGTTGATGTCTTCGTACTTTTCCGCTTCTGAGATCGCGGCTGAGTTGATGGCGCCGAGCCAGCCGTGGTCGGCGGCGGGGCCAGAGAAGCCGATGGTGATGGTGTCACCGGCGGCTTCGTTTTCTTCGCTACTGGTTCCACCGGTTGTGGTGTTGTTTTCTGCGGTGCCAGCCGTGCAGCCTCCGAGTAGGCCTGCGACGGCGATCGATGCCCCCGCGGTGATGAGCAGCTTGCGGCTCATGCGAGTTGCCAACATGTACGTCCTCCTAGGTAAGTGAAATGCAGTGGTGTTCGCCAACGGGAGGTGCGTTAGCTAAACCGGATCTCACGAGGAGGGGTTTGGCTGTGTCCACATTGACGTTTGGAACAACATAACAGAGATGCTTCCCGCGTCAACAGGTATTTTGGTGGGCGAGTGACCCGCAATTTCCCCCGCAGTGCTCGCAACTTCGTCCGATAAAGATGACCCGTAGGGAATGACGAATTCCCGGCATTCCGGGGCGCTACATCTGCGAAATTCCCATTCCCCGCGGCTCCAACGTCTGATATGTTGCCACCATGATCAAAGTCGACCATGAGCCCGCATTGCTCGAGGTGCGCGGCGCCACCAAACGCTTCGGTGCGGTGCGCGCCCTCAAAGGCGTAGACATTTCCATTGCTCCCGGCGAAGTGCACGTCATCCTGGGCCAAAACGGTGCGGGCAAATCCACCCTCATCAAAATGCTCGCCGGCGTGCACACTCCCGACGAAGGCACGCTGCGCTGGCACGGTGAGCTCGTCACCATCAGCAACCCTGTTGCCGCCCTCGAACTCGGCATCGCCACGATGTACCAAGAGCTGGATGTCGTCGATGGCCTCACCATCGCCGAAAACATCTACCTCGGCCACGAGATGGCTACCGGTGGGTTCTCCCAACGCTCCCGCGCTAACAAGAGCGCCACCGAGCTGCTCGATCGGCTCGGTCATGGAAACCTCTCCCCCAGCCGCGAGGTGGGATCACTCTCCCCCGCGAACAAACAGATCGTGAGCATGGCCCGCGCCCTGTCTCGCAACGCTCAACTCATCGTCATGGATGAACCATCGGCGGTGCTCGACTCTGAGGAAGTCAAGAACCTTTTCCGGGTCGTGAATGAACTCACGGCATCCGGCGTTGCTGTCGTCTACATCTCTCACCGCCTCGAGGAGATTCGCGAAATTGGTGACCGCATCACCGTCATTAAGGATGGCCGCAGCACCGCCAATGGCCTCCCCGTCGCCGATACGTCAACGAGCGAACTCATTCGCCTGATGACGGGGCGCGACATCGACAACGTGTTCCCGGCGCGAGTGCCCGTGCCCGCCGACTCCCCTGAAGTGCTCACGGTCGAGAACCTTTCGCTGAAAGGCGTCTTCGATCGCGTCGACCTGAGCGTGCGCGCGGGCGAGATTCTGGGCATCGCTGGCCTCGTGGGATCGGGCCGCTCTGAGATCCTCGAAACTATCTACGGCGCCCGCAAGCCCAGCACCGGCACCGTGCGGGTCAGCGGTTCACAACTCTCCCCCGGCTCCGTTACAGATGCGGTCGAGCATGGCGTTGGGCTCTCCCCCGAAGAACGCAAGAGCCAGGGCCTGCTCCTCGACCAGCCCATCTTCACCAACGTGACCCTCTCCTCGTTTGCCCGCTTTGCTCGCTTCGGGTTCCTCAATGAGAACGCCGAACGGGCTGCCGCTGTCGAACAAATTGAGGCACTCGAACTGCGCCCGGCCGACCCCGACAATCCTGCAGGCAGCCTCTCTGGCGGTAACCAGCAAAAGATTCTGCTGGCCCGCTGGCTTGTTCACGGAACCTCCGTGCTGCTCCTCGACGAACCCACCCGAGGAGTGGATGCCGGAGCCCGCGCCGAAATCTACGCCCTCATTCGTCGCCTGGCCGCCGCCGGCACCGCCATCATCGTCGTCTCCAGCGAGATCGAGGAAGTCCTCGGTCTCGCCGACCGCGTGCTCGTCATTGCCGACGGTCACGTACTCACCACAACAGAAGCCACCCAGATCGACGAGCACGGAGTGCTCGATCTCGTGATGAAAGGAAGTGCCGCGTGAGCGAGCAGCCCACCGTTCCCTCAGCCGAGCACCCCAACCCGGCCACGGAATCCACCGACATCGTGACCCCGAGCAGCCGCAGTTGGTTCTCGCGCGTCATGTCCAGCAGCGCCGGCCGCAACCTCGGGCTCGTTATCGCGCTACTCGTGCTGTTCGCGATTGGGGCCCTCACCGCTGGCGAACGGTTCACCAACTTTGAGAACATTCTCACCATCATCCGGTTCGCCTCGATCATCGGTGTGCTCAGCATCGGCATGACCTTCGTGATCATCGGTGGCGGCATCGACCTTTCGGTGGGTTCCGTTATGGGGCTTGCGAGCGTGATTTCGACGCTCTCGGTGATCCAGACCTTCGCCGAGCAGACGTCGTGGATCGTGATGGTTATCGTCGCCATTCTGGTCGGCACCCTCGCCGGAATCGTCAACGGAATCGTGATCTCTTATGGCAACGTTGTCGCCTTCATGGCGACTCTCGCCATGCTCGTTGCTGCGCGTGGGTTTGCGGAGATCTTCTCCAACCGTTCAACTCAGATCGTGCGATCGCAGGAATTCATTGAAGTCTTCCGTGCCGACTTTCTGGGCATCCCCATCCTGATTTGGATCTTCATCGTGGTTGCCGCACTCGGCTGGATCCTGCTCAACCGCACCACGTTCGGGCGCCGCACGATCGCGATCGGTGGCAACCGTGAAGCAGCTCGCCTCGCCGGCCTCAAGGTCAAGCGCCACACCGTCTACCTGTATGCGATTGCTGGCATGACCGCAGGCATCGCGGCCGTCATGATTCTCGGACGCACGACCGCCGGCACCTCAACGCACGGCACTCTGTATGAACTCGACGCTATTGCTGCCGTCGTTGTCGGAGGCACACTGCTCATCGGTGGTCGCGGAACGATTGTTGGCACCGTATTCGGCGTCCTGATTTTCGCGACCCTCACTAACGTGTTCACCCAGAACAACCTCAACACGTCGGTTCAGGCCGTCGCCAAGGGCGTCATCATCGTGCTGGCAGTTCTCCTGCAGCAACGCTTCGCCGCCCGCAATAAGCGCTAACCACGCCCCCGTTCTTTCCACTCGTCACCACTATTCAAGGAGTAACCATGTCCGTACCCACCCCCACTCGCGACGATAAGTTCTCGTTCGGTCTGTGGACCTTCGGATGGGCCGCAGCCGACCCCTTTGGTGGCCCGACGCGCGCGCCTGTCGACACCGTCTTCGCGGTCAACAAGCTCTCGGACCTCGGCGCCTGGGGCATGACATTCCACGACGACGACCTGTTTCCGTTCGAAGCAACGGACGCCGAACGCCAGCACGAGATCGACCGCCTTCAGAAGGCCATGGCTGACACCGGCATCGTGATTCCCATGGTGACGACCAACCTCTTCAGCCACCCCGTCTTCAAAGATGGCGGCTTCACCTCCAACGACCGTGGCGTTCGCCGGTTCGCGCTCCGCAAGGTCATGCGCAACCTCGACCTCGCCGCCGAACTCGGAGCAAAAACCTTCGTTATGTGGGGTGGCCGCGAAGGCAGCGAGTACGACTCCGCTAAGGACATCGGTGCCGCACTCGACCGCTACCGCGAAGCCGTGAACCTACTCGGTGACTATGTCACCGACAAGGGATACGACATCAAGTTCGCGATCGAGCCCAAGCCGAACGAGCCTCGCGGCGACATCCTGCTCCCGACTCTTGGTCACGCGATGGCCTTCATCGCCACCCTCGAACGCCCCGAGCTGGTCGGCGTGAACCCTGAGACGGGTCACGAGCAGATGGCTGGACTCAACTTTACCCACGGCATCGCCCAAGCGCTGCACGCCAACAAGCTGTTCCACATTGACCTCAACGGTCAGCGCGGAATCAAGTACGACCAAGACCTCGTTTTCGGTCACGGCGATCTGCAGAATGCGTTCTCGCTCGTCGACCTGCTCGAAAACGGTGGCCCCGGCGGCATCCCTTCCTATGACGGCCCCCGTCACTTCGACTTCAAGCCCTCGCGCACCGAAGACAGCACGGGCGTGTGGGAATCAGTTAAGGCCAATATGAGCATGTACTTGATGCTCAAGGAGCGCGCTGCGGCTTTCCGTGCTGATTCAGAGGTGCAGGAAGCTCTGGCTGCGGCAAAGGTTGCTGAGCTCAGGGTTCCCACGCTCGGTGAAGGCGAGTCGTACGATGACTTCCTCGCAGACCGCGCATCATTCGAAGACTTCAAGCCTGAACGCTTCTTCGATGGCGAAGGCTTCGGCTTCGTTCGCCTCCAGCAACTCGCGATGGAGCACCTGATGGGTGCCCGCGGCTAGTACTGCGCAGCACAGACGAATGCCGTCTAGTTTGCTCCGAAGGGAGTGAGCTAGGCGGCTTTCTCGTTAGCTAGGGTGTGGCCCACCCGCGCGAGCCTATTCCCGCAAGCTGCCGGCCACGAACGACAGATCGTTGCCGTCGCGGGACATTGCGCGGAAGCCAAGGCGTTTCGCAAGGGCGATCGATGCTTCGTTGCTTTCGTCAATAACGGCGACGAGCCATTGGATATTCACCCCGGTGAAGGCGAATTCCATGATCGCTTCAGCAGCCTCGCGGGCATAGCCCTGGCCGTACGCATCCGGATGCAAGATCCAACTGATTTCAGCTGTCCGGCTCGAGAGCGAGACCGACCGAAGATGAAGTGCTACATCGCCAATGAGCTGCCCTTCGCGCTCGATGCCGAGGGCTAGAAAGTCGTTCGCCTGTCGCAACGTCACATGCTTTGTGCGGTGAAGCAGGTGCGCATAAGACTCCGCGCGATCGCGCTGGGGCCACGACGTGAACTTGTGTACGTCAGGCGATGACTGAATTTCATACCACCGCGTGGAGTCATCAGCGCGGTGTGGACGCAGGGCGAGACGGTCGGTGACCAGCGTCGGCGCGTTAATGGTTCGGTCCATTGACGGACCGCGCACGAAGCGTGGGCGAAGGCTCAGCTTCATCAAGCGATTTCCTCATTCGGTCGGGGTGGGTTGGCTCTCGGTGAGAACCCGCTGAATGTCGACTGCAGGTTCATTCCGATAGAAAACCACAGCTTTCTATGAAACAGCCAAGAGAACGCCCCTAAAGTTGAAGGTGTTTCACTTAACGACGCGTAAACCTGTCCGATCGAGGGGTTCGGCGTAAGCGCCCCAGTGGGCATTGAGTGCAGCAAAGAGAAAGCGGCAAACAGACAACCCTCGACGCACCACACAGCCAACGCAGCTGCTACTGCCCCACGCCCCCGCTCGGGAACCAGAGGACTCGGCGTGCGCTCCATACCGCGCTGGCCGCGACCTTAGGTGAAGAGACTCACACCACCTGGACCAACCAGCAGTCCCACGACGATGAGAACAATGCCCCAGAGTAGCTGGCGGCGAACGAGCGCGACAATGCCAGAAATAACGAGCACTGCCGCAATGATCCAGAGAAGTGTTGCCATGGTGTTGCTCCCTTTCGTTACGCTTCGACGACTTCAGCCCTAAAGCCAGATCGAGTCTGGTGAAGAAACTGTACCCCCCATTCGGGATTTGAGCACTGTATTTCATCCACGTTGTCGCGGTGGTAACCGCGAAGGGAAGGGCGCCACGACCGATCTCGCGGTCCAGGGATGCCAATCGAGAAGACTTGGGAAACCGCGGGACGCGCTCCGGCCACGGATCTAGCTCGAACTATCTCGTGACCGCGCTCGCTATCAGCTCATTCAACCTGCGCTCGACAGCCACATTCTTCCTGAAGTTCAGAGGCTGGGCCATCGAGAAGCCCATCCGGGCACGCCGCCGAAAAGACGAGAACAAGCGACCTCTGGCTCGAACAGTATCCGCGACCAAAAGAGCAGTCCCGATGGACGGCGAAGAGACAGATCTCATCGAGATCTTCGCGCTCAAGTAATCGAATGAAGAAAGCGGTTTCACAGAATGAAACCGCCAGTGGTAGCTGAGGCGGGATTCGAACCCGCGACCTCACGATTATGAGACGTGTATCCGTTGTAGCCGCTCGTTATGCGAGCAGACACTTCCACCACCGAAACCGGCGCAGCTGAGGTTATCGCGCGCGGCTGCGTGCGCCCCATCAAGACCTCCACGGGCATCTGGGTGCGTTGCGGTTCTCGCATCAAAAGCAGTTGCGGCTCGTGCGCGGAACTGTACCGGGGCGACTGGGCATCCATCGCTCGCTCCGGCGTTTTCGACGGCCCGGTACAGAACTACCGCTTCTACTTATTGACGCTGACAGCGCCTTCCTTCGGTGCCGTCCACCGTGTGCCGCGTAGCGAGAAGAAGGCCGCGCCGGTGTGCGGTTGTGGCGTGCAGCACTCGGTGCAAGATGCTGGCTTGCGCGGTGTGCCGCTTCGCCCGTCAACCTACGACTACGCGGGGCAGACTGCTTGGAACCGTGACGCGGGGCTGTTGTGGGATCGCACGCGGCGGCGGTTGCGGGATCGCTGGGACTCGGTGGAGTACTTCATCGTGCGGGAGTGGCAAGACCGGGGCGTGCTGCACGTTCACGTACTGGTGCGCATCGAACGCTCCGAAGCTCCCAACGCTGCCGTCTTGCGTGACGCTGCGCGCTCAGCTGTCGCCTTCTCCAAGATCGACGGGGCGCGGGTCGAGTGGGGCGCACAAGCGAAGTGTGACGCGTTCCGGGCTGACGGTGACGGCGCGAAAACGATCTGGTATCTCTCCAAAGCGCTGAACTACGTCATGAAGGATGTCGTGCACCAGGGCGAGACGGTGCACCCTCGCGTCTGGTCGCATCTGCTCGCACTCGAGCAAGCAGCGCGGGCCATGCGTTGCGCGCCGGACTGTGAGCCGGAGTTCTGTCGTGGGCGCGTGCACGAGCGGTACGGCGCACGCTCTCAAGTGGTGAGCGCGTCCCGACGCACGAAGCACCGCCCCGGCTGGTCATTCACTGGCCTTACTCGCACGGTGCAGCGGCGGCTGCGGCTCGAGTGGTTTCTAGCGAACGTCGAATCATCGGCAGCTGCGGCACATCCAACGGAGCAAGTGGAGGCCGTCGAGGGCCGCTCGCTGCGTATCCGACGAGAACTAGCCCCCTGTGCGGCGGCGGTTCCGTGAGCGGGAAGGGAGGTGATGAGAATGGCTGAACCTGATTGCCAAATCTGCGCAATGATGGGCCTTCGCGCATGTGATGCGTGCGGAAACCCCACCCCGCCGAAAGAAGAACGTGACGCGTTTGGGCGCGAGTTGTGCGCGTACTGCGTCTGACTGGTGGATGTAGCCGGCTATGAAGGTGGCGGGCTGGGCGGGTGTCGCGCGTGGTAGCCCCGGAGGGGCGAACGCGCGGCCCCGCACGGCCACCCGCCTGCATGCCGGGCCATCAACCCGGCCACGCCGGGAAGCCAGCCACGAATCCAAGGGCAACCGTAGCGCGAAGCGCGAAGGGCGGCAGCAGCATAGGCGGTGAAGTGGTGCAGAATGTCACGATGGACGACATCTTGCAACTGATATCGACGCTCGCAGCATTGACAGCACTTACGTTTGCCGCTGTGACAGCGTTCGGCACGTTAGCCACCGCCGCTTTTACTGGCCTACTTTGGTGGGTAGCCAAGCGAGCGCTCGGCGGCACCAACACGCAACTACGGCTCCTGCGCGAACAAGCGGAGCGCGATGGTCGCCCGTACGTGACTGCGGATGTTGTGCCAGGGGTTCAAGGCGCGGGAACATGGGATCTTGTTCTTACGAATTCTGGTCGAAGCGTGGCGCTTGCAGTGAAGTTTTCGTTCGAAGACTGGGTGGCTAATGGCGAAGATGACTACATCACTGAGAATCTGATCCGGTTCCTCAAAGAACCCCAAACCTTAATGCCGGGCGCTCACAAACGAGTTATGTGGCGGGCTGACGCTGTAAAAGCCGCTAAGGCTTCATATCCACCGATCGGCGCCCCCGAGAATGGGAAGTTCTTGCTGACATACTCCGATGAGCTTGAGAAAGAGTACCGCTCAGAAATCAGCTTCAGCTTGAGTATCGTCGGCGCAGCTACGCCACTCCCTCAAGAAGGTTCAACGTCGAGTGACTCAGCTCCTGACGAGAAGAAGAGTCTCGCAGACATCAACCATGCGCTGCGAGCTCTAAATATTCATGTCGGACAACTCAGGCGGTAACGTCCGCATGGGCGTGGTTCACCAGAGTGCGATCCGCCCTTTCCTGCGCCGACCACGCCAGTCGACCCACTCGGTCTTGGCCCATTTATCGACCATATGTCTGGCGTCTGGTGACGGCGTATCAGTTCTCACCCACATGCCTGGTTCGTCAGGTGAAGGCACGAACAAGTCAACCACGAAGGGATTTGATTGCTGCACGCTCAGCGCTGGAACTGACGTGCGTTCCGCAATGACACCGGGAATGTGCACTGTGGCCGTCCGATGTTCCGCAGCTGCCATCGGCCTCGTTATTGTGATCCGCAGTTCCGAGGCGGATGACCCGCCTGAGTTATATACGCTGACCAGATCTTGCGCCCGCCGCGGATGGACAATGGTGAAGTTCGCAGGCAACGGGGCAGTCCTCGCAAGGTGCGCCGTGATCGCCTGCCACCCCGCGAAAGCGAGCGCCACTACGGATACTGCCAACGCGACGATGGATATGGTCACGGCCGTAGGGTCAGTCACGGCGTTTAGAGTTGGGTCCACAACATCATCTTCTCAGAGGCGGTCGATGTGGCCCAGGACTCGCCTTGATCTTGTATAGAAGATTTCGGGAGAACTCCGAATAGTTCGAATGACAGTGCTTGTGTCACAGGCTGTAGTCGCGAATTACGAAACTACGGGGCGAGGACTAAAAGGCCGATTTTCGATCTGAGCACATTTCGAGGGTCTGCTGAACCTTCAGCAGGCCCAAGCTTTCTACGCGTTACCGTTGCGAATCCGCACAAGTTCGTCAAAGGGCGCGGACTCCGCCCCGTCCGGACAGTGCTCGATGATCAACTCGTTAATGCTGCTCACCGTGCAGGCTCCGACAGCATGCGCACGACCAGCGCGACCATGAGCTCTTTCTCTTTGGGGTCGCTCATGGCAACCAGAAGAGTGATCGCGGCTAAGGCGTTATTCGAAATGCGGGGCAGGCCGTCAGAATCCAACAGAATTCCGTTGCGGCTGAGGAACGTGACGAAGAGAGCCGCCGCGCTGCGCTTATTGCCGTCAGACAGCGGGTGGTCCTTGATCACCAGGTACAACAAGTTTGCGGCTTTCAACTGCACCGTCGGGTAAAGCTCCTGACCGGCAAACCCTTGGTAGATCGACGCGATCACGCCTTCTAGCGATTGGCCGCGCTCGTAGCCGAACAGGTTGTCTTCAGTGAACTCTGCGCGAACCTCGGCGATCACCGATCGCGCTTCGTTAATAGTGAGCGTCCAGCCGGGCTTGGAGCCGGGCCCAGCATCGAGCTGTCCCGCGTCATAGTCACGGAGAAGTTGAAAGCTCGGAAGATAACCGGCCAGCACATCCGCGACCCCGGCAATTAGCTCGTCAGACGACCGCGCCAGAATACGCACGATCGATCCGACCTGTTCGAGACGCTGCTGGTTAAGCGCTACGCCGTCAACTACGTATCGAGTGAGTACATCACTTGCCCACCGGCGAAAGTGGATGCCCTCAGCCGACTTGACTCGATACCCCACAGACAGCACCATATCGAGATTGAAATGCTCGACTTTTCGTTCAACAACCCGGTCACCCTCGTGTTGAACTGTCGCAAATTTTGCGACAGTTGAAATATCAGCAAGCTCCTCGCTGCGGGCGTTGCCAATGTGCTTGCCAATCGTCTTCGCATCTCGCCCAAACAATTCGGCCATCTGTTGCCGCGTCATCCAGACGGTGTCACTGCCCGTTCGTACTTCCAAAGAAACGGAGCCATCCCGCGAACGATAGAGCTTAACTTCGCCAGCCGACTCGTCATTCATGACACAGTCCCTTCCAGATCGATCACGATCGCATCGATCGGTGCTCTCTCACAGGCTACCGGTGACCACCCGCATCAGGGCGAAGCTCTCCCCGAAGCAGAGGATTATCGAGTGCGTGACGTGGCACATCGTGAGCGTGACGCAGAGAGGCAGAACGCGGCAAATCTGCGGATTCTCGGGCATCTTTAGTTGTAGCTGAGGCGGGATTCGAACCCGCGACCTCACGATTATGAGTCGTGCGCTCTCACCAACTGAGCTACTCAGCCGCATCATCCAATTACTGGATAAGCGAGCCCCCTGTGGGAATCGGACCCACTACCTCTTCCTTACCAAGGAAGTGCTCTACCAATGAGCTAAGGGGGCACACAAAAGCGCTGAACGCGCAATTGGCACCGTAAGAGACTAGCACCCGTTTAGGGCCTCTAAGTACGCTTTTGGGCCAAAATCAACCCTGCAAGAAGATTAGTCGACAGCATTCGTCGTGAGCCACGCATAGGGGTCAACGGGAACACCATCGAGGTGCACTTCAAAGTGCAAGTGTGCGCCGTAAGCGATACCAGTTTCACCAACGAGACCGATGAAATCGCCGGCCTTAATCTCTTGTCCAACCACAAGCGGGCTGGAGTCGGTGATCATGTGGGCGTAGAGGCTTTCGACCTGCTGCCCGTTGATGACGTGACTAATGATCGCGTGATATCCGTAGCCCGACCAGTCGGCCTGAATGAGGTCAACGGTGCCGTCTGCGATTGCATAGATGGGTGTACCGGATGCGGCCGCAAAGTCTGTTCCCTTGTGGAAGCCGCCGACGCGATCGCCGAAACCATCAGTGATGGGGACCGTATAGGGGAACGGCCAGCGCACAGCACCGACAGTCGCGTTGTAGTCGTAGTCGACTCCCGCATACTGCAGCGCCAGAACTTCGGCGTAGGAGATGACCTTGATGCTGTCGTGGGCAGCGAGTTCGCTTTCGACTTCGCCCGACACCGCCAAGGACTGCGAGGGGCGAACGTTGTTGCTGAGGGCCGCGAGATCTGCTTCCGGAGCAATAGCCGCCGTGATTGCAGCGTCGCCATCCACGAACGCGTTCGAGGGCACCGAGACGCCAACCAGGATCGCTCCAGCAAAAAGCATGGCGACGAAGGAGAAGGCTTTGGATGCGGCCGCCTTCGTGCGGCGGCGGGGCGTTCCGCTTGGCGCGAATGCTGCACTCGAAACCCAGACGCGCTTCGACTTCACGGCGGAGCCACGTAGCGCGCGGGCAGCCGGAGCTGTGGCAACCTTCGTTGGCTTCGGCACACGAGCATTCTTGGCGGCTTTGCCCGACTTCGCCCGCTTCTTTCTCGGCAGATCTTGAGCAACGTGCGCAGCTGGGGCGACAGCCACAGAAGTGGATGCGATAGCCGGATCTGGGGTGATGCCAAAAATGCTGAGCGGCTCGTCGGACGAAGCCCGTTCAGCCACCAGATCCGACGCAACCGACGCGGTGGATGCGGGCACCGTCGTGATCGGCGCGGTGAAGAGTCGTTCTGAAACGGTTGGGGCTCCCGCTGCTGGCGCAGTGGCGCCGAGCACCGACGCCGAAACCGAGGCGGGCGCTGTGGGGATCGCCGGAACTGCCGCTGCGTTGGCCTGCTGCGCACGCAAAGAGCGTCGGCTGGGCAGCGAAGCTTCGACCACCGGGGCCGTAGTGATAACCGGAGCCGCTTCGACGACAACAGCCACGTCAATGGCGGGTGCCTGCTCAACCACTACCGGCGCGTGGTCGGCAGAGGGCTCATCCATCGAGTGCGGCGTAAACAGATCAGCGAGCACGGGAATAGTCGGCGCCTCCACCGACGGGGTAGCAGCGGACTGCTTCGTGCTGCGCTGCTTAGTGCCGTGCTTCTGCTTAGCGTCAAGCTGAGCGACACGTTCGAGCTCGCGCAGTTGCTTTCGAGTGAGCGGGGCGTTGCCCGCGGTTCCCGGTTGCTGTGGGAACAGGTGGTCCTGGCTCATAGAGCGAGACCGGCGTGACGGGAGGAGAGAGTCGCTGCGGCGCTGGCGCTCGTCAGTGACATTCTTCTCCTCCACGCGATTCACCTGCTAGGTGTGAATGCATAATTCGGGTATGAACCTACGCGCGTACGGGTTGCACGCAGGTAACAGATTCATAAAGGCTAGCGCTCAAGTGGTCTAGTTGCCACACCTTTTTAAAGTGGTCTAGTTCACGCGTCTAGCTGCGTTAATACTGCCTCAAGTTTCTGGGCAACTGCTGGTTCCGCAGCCAAGATAAAGTCCTTGCCTTCAGCCTGCGTTCCCCGGCCTTTCACCGTAGCGCCAGCCTCGCGCGCAATGAGCGCACCGGCCGCATGGTCCCACGGGTTCAGGCTTTCTTCGTAATACGCATTCACGCGCCCCGATGCCACCATGCAGAGGTCCAAGGATGCGGTGCCCATTCTGCGAATGTCGCGAACCTGGGGAAGCAGCCCTGCAACCACTCGCCCTTGTTTCACTCGCAGCTCTTGCAAATAGGAGAACCCCGTCGCTACCAAAGCCTGTGAGAGGTCTACCGCTTCGGCCACCTGAAGTCGTTCGCCGTTGAGGAACGCACCGCCGCCGGCCGTGGCGGTATAGGTCTCCTGAGCGCCAAGATTCACGACAGCCCCGGCGAGCGCGCGCCAGGTCGAAGGGTCGGGGTCGCCTTCGACAACGGCAACGCTGATGGCGTAGTGCGGGATGCCGTAGAGGTAGTTCACGGTGCCGTCAATGGGATCAACAACCCAGGTCAGTCCGCTCGTGCCCGTATTCGCTTCGCCTTCTTCGCCCAAGAATCCATCGTTGGGGCGCGCGGCGGCAATCAAGCTGCGTATGAGTTCTTCGCTTTCGCGGTCGGCGAAGGTCACGACATCCACTGACGATGTCTTGCGATCGGCAACGGCGACACCTTCGATGCGGCGCCGAGCGGCGAGCTCTGCCGCCTGCGTGGCAACGCTGCGGGCAAGGTCGAGGAGTTCGTCATGAGGCATGACTTAAGCCTAGGGCTCAGCGGAGGATGCGCGACCCGCACCATAAGAGCCCCGGCAACAGTGCCGGACCTACTCGGCGGAAGAATGTCATCCGATCGCGGGTGAAGTCAGCGCACCGTGCGCATTGATCCGAGCGCGAATTGAACGAGAGAGAGCGAGGGCAGCCTGATCGTCGGCGGCGCGCTGTTCAGCCGCCCCATCAGAGAGCCCCCTAATCAGTGCCATATCGGCGGCGAACAACGTTCGCGCCCAGTCTGCGTGCGACAGTTCTTTGTCACCGGCGAGCGCCTCGTGCAGTCGCTGCGCTTCCTCTTTCAACGCTGCGGAAGTTTCGATACCCCACACCTGAAGAACTTCGTGCGGAGCAGAGTCTGTCGCCGACAACCGAGCTAGGCCGGTGGATAGCAGGGCGAGCTCGTCGTCGTCCAATTCCAAGGCCAGGCGCGGACTCTCTTTTTCCGCCTCAGCGCCTGCTGCCTCTTCGCGCTCCACGCGCAGCGATTGCATGGTGTCGACGATGACGGCAATAAAGAGGTTGAGTGTGATGAAGGCGGCGATCAGGATGAACGGCACAAAGAAGAGCCACGCTAACGGCATCACTTCCATGATGGGGCGCACGATTCCCATCGACCAG
The DNA here is from genome assembly GCF_015864575.1 of Salinibacterium sp. SWN248. Taxonomy (GTDB): domain Bacteria; phylum Actinomycetota; class Actinomycetes; order Actinomycetales; family Microbacteriaceae; genus Rhodoglobus. The sequence goes on from NZ_JADYWW010000002.1 coordinate 627,557, forward strand.
CTTTCCAGCGTCATGATCTGGAACAGCGAGTAGGTTGACTTTCCGATATCACCGAACCACTCGGGGAAGGCCTCCCCAAACAGTTCAGTTGACATGACGGATGCCACGAAGAAGACGAGCGACATCAACAGCGCGATAGCGCCGATACCGGGGAATGAACGCAGCAACGCTTCCACGACCATCCGCACTTGAGGCAGGAATTTCACCACTCGCAGGATCCGCAGCACCCGCAGTGCACGAAGCACCGAAAGTGGCCCAGAACTCGGAACTAGCGCGATCGCGACCACGATGAAGTCGAAAACGGTCCAGCCATCGGTGAAGAAGCGTTTCGGGCCGTAGGAGACGAGCTTGAGCAGCAGCTCGATAACGAACACCACGAGCGCAATGCTGTCGAGGGCATGAAGCACGTTGTAGGTGGTCGTTCCCTCCTCGGCCGCGGTAGCGAGGGCAATCACCACGGCGTTCGCGATGATAACGGCGAGTACGAAGTTCTGCACTGCGGCTGAGTCAACGAACTGCGCTAACCGATGACGAAAAGACGGGCTCTCGGGAGATGAAGTTAGAGTCACGCGCCTATTATTCACGAAAGGCCCCACACTGTGCGCGCGGGGCCTTTCGGTATCTCGGTGGCGAGTGGGGGATTCGAACCCTCGAATGCGATGCAGTCTGATTTACAGTCAGATCCCTTTGGCCACTTGGGTAACTCGCCGAGACGCCTCCGGCCACATGTATTCATCTGACCGAACGCGCTGAACCAGAATACAAGGAATCCGAGCTTCACGTGACCACTTCGCCAAAACTCGCCTGTGGGAGTTCCGGGCTGACCCCGGGTAGCATGGGCGCATGGCTGATTCTTCGTTTGACATTGTGAGCAAAGTTGACCAAATGGAGGCGGAAAACGCCGTCAACCAGGCGCAAAAAGAGCTTGCTCAGCGTTACGACTTCAAGGGCGTAGGCGCCTCGGTGGAGTGGACTGGCGAGAGCCTCCTCCTCAAGGCGAGCGCTGAAGAGCGCGTGAAAGCGGTTCTTGAGGTGCTCGAGGCCAAGTTCATCAAGCGCGGTATCTCGCTTCGCAGCCTCGACGCGGGCGAGCCTTTCCCCAGCGGCAAGGAATACCGCATCGAGATCAGCCTCAAGAACGGCATCTCGTCAGAAGACGCCAAGAAGATTTCGAAGATCATCCGCGACGAAGCTCCCAAGAGCGTCAAGTCGCAGATTCAGGGCGACGAACTGCGCGTGCAGTCGAAGAGCCGCGACGACCTTCAGGCCACGATGGCACTACTGAAGGGCAAAGACATCGAAGTCGCTCTCCAGTTTGTGAACTTCCGCTAAGACTCCCCCAGCATGGATGTTTTCCTGCTGATCTTTGCTGCGACCCTGCTGGTTGCGGTGCTGTTCTCTGCGCTCGCGGGGCGAACAGTACTGTCGGCCGCTGTGCTGTTTTTGGTTGTCGGCTTTGTGATCGGCTCGGAGACAACGGGCATCCTCGATATCGATTCGTCGTCGACCGAGGTCTCGACAATCGCCGAGATCGCACTCTTTGTAGTGCTGTTCACTGATGGCATGAAGATGGGCTGGGGTGACCTGCGCAAGGCGTGGCGACTTCCCGGTCGCGCTCTCGGGTGGGGTTTGCCTCTCACTCTCGGCATCACAGCGGTATTGGCGCATTTCATGCTGGGACTGGATTGGCCTGAAGCGTTACTGATCGGCGCGATCCTTGCCCCCACAGACCCGGTGTTCGCGGCCGCCCTTGTCGGCAACAAACAGGTGCCGGAGCGGTTGCGTCAGCTGCTGAATGTGGAGTCGGGCGTCAACGACGGTTTAGCGCTGCCCTTTGTGGTCGTGTTCTTGGCTGTCAGCTCGGGCTCAGAAGATTTGCACTTGGGCGAGCTGGGAATAGAACTTCTCGCGGGCACCGCCATCGGTATTGCGGTGCCGTGGATCGTCATCAAGGCCCTCCACACTCGGCTGTTTGCTGCTGCCGGCGTCTTCGAGCCGATCGTGCCGATCGCTATCGGCCTCTTGGTGTTCGCACTGGCAAGCTATACCCACGCGAACCTCTTCTTGGCTGCGTTTGCCGCTGGTGTGATGGTGGCAACGGTGGGACAGAAGGAGCGCGAAGCCTTCGAGGAGTTCGGCGAGATCATTTCCGAGCTTCTGAAACTCTTGGCGCTCATGGTCTTTGGCGCTCTCTTGTCGTTCAAGTTCTTGGGCGAAATCGCGTGGACGGGCTGGCTCTTCGCCGTGCTCGCGCTGATCGCTGCTCGCCCGATCGCGTTGTACTTCTCGTTCCTAGGCTCTGGCCTCTCCATGCGTGAACAGGTCGCCGCCATGTGGTTCGGGCCCAAGGGCTTCGCCTCAGTGGTGTACGTGCTTGTCGTGGTCTCGGCCGACATCCCTGCTGGCGACCTTATTTTCCACATCGTGGCGCTCACGATTGCGATGTCGATCATCGCCCATTCGTCGACGGATGTCGTGGTGGCTCGATCGTTTGTCGAGCCCGATGAGACCCCGGCTTGGCAGGGCCCTCCCCCGCGCTGGTAGCCGCCGCGTCACCGCGACCAGGCAGTCGGTTACTGGCGAGAACTCGGTAGACTTCGCCCATGGACCTGAGCGGCATCGACTTCAGCTTTACAGCGGTACTAGCTGCCTTTCTTGTGCTTCTCGACTTCGTGATTCGGGTGCTGTCGCTCATCTACGTTCCGCGCAATCGGCGACCGCAAACCGCCATGGCGTGGCTGCTGGCTATCTTCTTCATTCCCTATGTCGGCATCCTGTTGTTCTTGATTTTCGGCAGCCGCAAGCTCCCCAAGGGGCGACGCGATAAGCAGTCCGAAATCAACCAGTTCATCGTCGAGTCCACGGAGGGCATGGACCAGGTCAAACAGGATCAACCATGGCCGCCATGGCTTGCTCCCGTGGTGGAGCTCAATCGCACGCTTGGCGCGATGCCTCTCGTGGGCGGCAACTCTGCAACGCTCTACTCCGACTATCAAGAATCGTTGGAGGCGATGACTGCAGCGGTCAACGATGCCAACAACTACGTTCATGTTGAGTTCTACATTCTGAGTCTCGACCCCACCACTGCGCCATTCTTTGACGCGTTGGAAGCTGCCCACAACCGCGGTGTTCGGGTGCGCGTTCTGCTCGATCATCTGGCGTCGCTTCGCGCTCCCGGATACCTCACCACCATCCGTCGCCTCAAGAAAATCGGTTTGCAGTGGGAGGTCATGCTCCCCCTCCAGCCGCTCAAGTGGAAGTTTCAGCGCCCTGATCTGCGCAATCACCGCAAGCTGCTCGTCATCGACAACAAGCTTGCGTTCACGGGTTCTCAGAACATGGTCGATTCCACCTACAACAAGCGTGTGAACAAAAAGCGCGGATTGCAGTGGAAAGACCTCATGGTGCGTTTTGAGGGACCGATCGTTGCGGGAATCCATGCCCTCTTCATCACCGACTGGTACAGCGAAACCAACGAACTCTTAGTGCGTGAGGCGTCGCTGGCACCTCCCACCGCATCCACAGCGAGCCTCGATGCTCAGGTTGTGCCGAGCGGCCCTGGCTTCGAAGGAGAGAACAACCTGCGGCTGTTCAACTCGTTGCTCTATGCCGCTCAAGAGCGCGTGATCATCACGAGCCCGTACTTTGTGCCCGACGATTCGATGCTCTACGCCATCACTACTGCCGCGCAGAGCGGTCTCGATGTGCAGCTCTTCGTCTCGGAGGTGGGCGACCAGGCTTTGGTTTATCACGCGCAACGCAGCTACTACGAGACGCTGCTTCGTGCCGGGGTAAGAATCTGGCTCTACCCCACCCCAACGGTGTTGCACGCCAAGCACTTCACCATCGACGATCAAGTCGCGGTGATTGGCTCGAGCAACATGGACATGCGCTCGTTCAGCCTCAACCTTGAAATCTCGGTGATGGTTCGCGGGCCGGAGTTCATCGCTGAGATGCGCGAGCTCGAGTCCGAGTATCGCGGTGTCAGCCGCGAACTCACCCTTGAGGAGTGGATGAAACGACCACGACGGTCCAAGGTGCTCGATAACCTCGCGCGGCTCACCGCCGCCGTTCAGTAACGACAGCGGCACGTCACGCCGCATTCGGCTTTCCGTGGGCGATCGGCCCTGAACTGCTATTCCGAGTTAGTGGCTCTGGATGCCGCGATCATCTCGTCGCGGTCGACGAGCTTGATGCGCGCGCGGCCCTCAGGCTCACCGAGAGCGATCTCGTGGGCATCCAGCGACTGCCACCCCTGCAGGTTCGTGTACTCGACACCACGGCTCGTGAGGAGGTCGATGACCGACTGCTCATCGGGATGCTCGGGAGCCGACCAGTTGGCCTGATCATTCATGACGTGGCTGATGGTTTCCATCGCGTCAGACTTGGTGTGGCCGATGAGACCGACTGGCCCACGCTTGATCCACCCGGTCGCATAAACGCCATTGACCTGTTCGTCGTTGTCGTCGATGACTTGACCCTCGCGGTTGGGGATCACTCCGCGGCGGTCGTCGAACGGGATGCCGTCAAGCGGTGATCCGAAGTAGCCGACAGCGCGATACAGGCTCTGAACCGCAACCTCACGGAACTCGCCGGTGCCGACCACTCCGCCTTCACCATCGGGCTTCGTGCGTTCGTAACGGAAGCCTTCAACGCGATCGGTGCCGAGCACCTCAACGGGGCCAGCGTAGAAGTGCAAGTGCAAGCGGCGGGATGCCGTGCCCTTTTCTTCGCCACGCCACTTCGTGAAGATGCGGTCGAGCACCATGATCTGTTTGTTGGATTCGATGGCCGCTTTCGAGGCAGCGTCGTAGTCGAAGTCTTCTTCGTACACGACGAGGTCGACGTCGTTGAGTTCGCCGAGTTCGCGCAGTTCGAGCGGCGTGAACTTCACTTGCATCGGTCCACGGCGGCCGAAGACGTGCACGTCGGTCACGGGGCTCGATTTAAGGCCCTCGTAGACGTTGGCGGGGATCTCTGTCGGCAGCAGGTCATCCGCGTGCTTAGCGAGCATTCTGGCGACGTCAAGGGCGACGTTTCCATTGCCGATGACGGCGGTCTCTTTCGCGTCGAGGGTCCACTCGCGCGGAACGTCGGGGTGACCGTCGTACCAGCTGACGAAGTCGGCGGCACCGTGGCTGCCTGGCAGCTCGATTCCGGGAATCGGCAGCGGGGCATCCCGCACAGCACCGGTCGAGAAGATCACGGCGTTGTAGTGCTTCTTGAGGTCGTCGAGCGTGATGTCGCGACCGTACGTGACATTGCCGAAGAGGCGGATGTTGCCGGTGTCGAGCACGTCGCGCAGCGCATTCACAATGCCTTTGATGCGCGGATGATCGGGCGCGACACCGTAGCGCACAAGACCGTATGGTGCCGGCAGTTGCTCGAACAGGTCAATCGACACTTCGAACTGTCGCTCCGCCTTCAGCAGGATGTCGGCAGCATAGATTCCGGCGGGGCCAGCACCAACAATGGCGAGTCGCAGTTTGCTCATCAGTTGTCGTTTCCGTTCATCTCGGGGCGCCCGGGGCGCGGGCGAGTATGGAGTAGTTAGTTCGAGCGTTCGACGACGTTTTCGGCGAAGCGCGTGAGTGCCTTCTTGACGGGACCATCGGGCAGCGGCGCAAGAGCGTCAACAGCTTCGCGACCCCAACGACGGGCTTCGTCCAACGTTTTCTTCGTGACGGGATGCTCGCGGAGCTCGGTCACGGCGGCATCGAGAGCTTCGTCGTCGCCTTCACCATAGAAGTTGGCATTCACGTCGCGCTCAATGCGGGTCAACAACTCGGCAGCATCGCTGTTGGTGACGGCGAGCTCGCGCAGGTACAGCAACGGCAGCGTGGCAACGCCACTGCGCAGATCGGTTCCCGCCTGCTTGCCCGTCTTGCCGGTCTCATCAGACAGATCAATCACGTCATCGATGAGCTGGAAGGCGATGCCGACCTTTTCGCCGAACTCGCGAACCGGCTTCGTGTACTCCACCGGCGCATTCGAGAACATCACGCCAACCTCGGCGGCGGTCGCAATGAGCGACCCCGTCTTGTCGGCCAGTACCTGCAAGTAGTGCTCAACAGGGTTCTCGCCCGGCTTCGGGCCGAGAGTTTCGTGCAACTGCCCGAGACACAACCGCTCAAACGTATTCGCTTGCAACATCAGGGCCTCTTCGCCGAGACCCGCGACAAGCTTGCTGGCCCGGGCGAACAACAGATCGCCCGTGAGGATCGCCACGGAATTGCCCCACACACTCTGAGCGCTCGGAACACCGCGGCGCAACTGCGCTTCGTCCATAACATCGTCGTGGTAGAGCGACGCGAGGTGAGTGATCTCTACGGCTTGAGCCGCCGTCACCACATCAGCGTTATTGCCCTCACCAAGCTGAGCCGTGAGCAGCGCAAGCACCGGACGCACGCGCTTGCCTCCCGCTTCGAGCAAGTAGCGACTCGTGGCATCCGCAACGTCGTCAGCAAAGGCCATGTGGGCCAAGAGGCCGGCCTCGACCTGATCGAGACCTTCCTCAATCGCGGCAGCAAAACGACGCTCATCGCTCGAGGCAAAGAGCTTCTCGCCCAAGCCCAGTGAGGAGCTCAGGGTGTTGCTGCGGCGAGCAGACGGAACACTCGGGTTCACTATCAACCGGTTTCTTTTGCGAAGCGCTACGGCTTCGGTGTGCTGTCAGAAGAGGTCTTGGGCGTCTTGGGCATAGTGATCGTCTTGATCGGACGAGTGGCATTGCCCTTGCGCTTAGCGACGGAGGCCAGCACTGTTTCATCAACAGGCTTGTGGCCACGGTGCATGGCAACGATGCCTGCGGTGAGATTGCGGTACGCGACGCGAGTGAACCCGGCAGCCCGAATCCACTGGCTGAGTTCGCCCTGGTCTGGCCACTCGCGAATCGACTCGGCGAGGTAGGTGTAGGCCTCAGGGTTCGAGCTTGAACGATCAGCAATGATCGGCATGACGCGGTTCAAATACGTGAAGTAACCGGCACGAACAATCGCGACGGGAGGCTTGGAGAACTCGGTAATCACCAGACGGCCACCGGGCTTGAGAACGCGGTACATCTCCGAAAGCGCTGCGCGCGGATCGTTGATGTTGCGCAGACCGAAGCTGATCGTGACGGCGTCGAACTCATTGTCGCCAAACGGCAACTGCTGAGCGTCGCCCTGAATGAACTCGATCTTCTTGTGACGCTTGCGGGCCTGTTCGACCATCCCGGTCGAAAAATCGAGACCCACAACGCGGGCACCGTTGCGGTGCAAAGCTGCCGAGCTTGTGCCCGTGCCAGCCGCAATATCGAGGATGCGTTCGCCCGCTTCTGGGGCTACCGCGCGCACTGTTGCAGCGCGCCACAGCACCGCATTGCCGGCGGAAAGGACGTTATTTGTGCGGTCGTAGTGTTTTGCGACACCATCGAACATTCCGGCTACGTCTTCCGGTCGCTTGTTCATGTCAGCCTTACCCACATCACTAGTCTAGGGCGCTCAGAGCGGATGCTCACTTTCCTGCCCGCAACTGACAGGTACTCTGATACTTGGGAGACATTGTTGGGGCACAAGCCGTCCGGTCACGGGCAGAATCGGAGAAGGTGCCATGGCTAGCACCCATGCCGTCCTGAGCAGTGTTACGCGGCCAACTGCAGCCGTAGATCGACTACTCGACTGGATCACCCCGCAGCATCCTCTCGGCTTCATTCGCGATGGCGATGGGCTTGTCGGCATTGGCGAATTGCTGCGACTCGAGTTCCGCGGTGCCACCCGATTCACCGAGGCTGCAGCCGCCTGGAACGAGCTCTCGCGCACCGCCATCATCCACGACAGCGTGAAGAGAGCTGGCACCGGACTGATCGCCCTCGGCAGCTTCGCGTTCGCCGATTCTTCGGATGCCGTGAGTGTGCTGATCATTCCCCGCATTGTTGTCGGGAGCCGCGACGGCATCCAATGGGTAACCACCATCACTTCAGGAGAAGCCAGCGGCCTTCCCGTCACCTCGGATGGCCTTCCCTCGGCGCCCCACGAACCCGCCGGCGACCCCGTGCACATTTCTTTCATCCCCGGCGAGATGAGCGCGAAAGATTTCACCAGAACCGTTAAAGCTGCCCTGCGCGAGATCTCGCACGGCGCCGCAGCCAAGATCGTCATCGCGCGGGACCAACACGCTGCGCTGCCCGAGAACGCCGATCTACGCATCCCCCTGAGCGCCCTCGCCGCGCGCTACCCCGACACCTTCACCTTTGCCGTCGACGGACTCATCGGCTCAAGCCCCGAAACCCTTGTGCGAGTGCAGAACGGCGCCGTCAGTGCGCGCGTGCTTGCTGGCAGTGCCGCGCGCGGCGGGGACCGCATCTCCGACGGGCGAGCCGCCGGAAGCCTCATGAACTCCCCCAAAGATCAGAAAGAACATGCGCTCGCGCTTGCCAGCGTCATGGATGCGCTCGCACCGCTCAGCAGCGAACTACATGCGGCATCCGCCCCCTTCACCCTTCAGCTGCCCAACCTGTGGCACCTCGCGACTGACATCGATGGCCGGCTCCGGGAGCACGCGAGTGCGCTCGACCTGATCGAGATTCTGCATCCGACCGCGGCCGTCGCTGGCACCCCAACGCCCGACGCCATCCGCATCATCGATGAACTCGAAGGATTCGACCGCGGGCGTTACGCCGGCCCTGTTGGTTGGGTGGATGCCCACGGCAACGGCGAATGGGCTGTTGCGTTGCGCTGCGCCCAAGTGACCGGCACGCGCATCACGGCCTACGCCGGAGCAGGAATCGTGGCGGGCTCTGACGCCAAGAAAGAACTCGCCGAGACCGAACTGAAATTCCGCCCCATCGTCGAAGCTTTCGGCTAGCGACGCGGGCAAGCCGCCGCTGCCGCCTCCTCTGCTGCCGTCGCCGGACGCTAGGGCGCGATCTCGCGCAGTAGTTCATCCACACGTGCGCGGATCTCATCGCGCACCCGTCGCACTCCGTCGAGGTCGAGGTCGGCAGGGTCAGTGAGCTGCCAATCGAGGTAGCGCTTGCCCGGGTAAATCGGGCAGGCGTCGCCGCAGCCCATCGTGATCACGGCATCCGCAGCACGCACGACATCGTCGGTGAGCGGCTTGGGAAAATCGTCGGTAAGGGCGATGCCCTCTTCTGCCATCGCATCGACGACGAGAGACAGGATGCTCGCGCCCGGCTCTGATCCGGCGGAGCGCACGTGAACGCGCCCCTTGCCGAGCTCGCGAAGCCACGCTGCGGCCATCTGCGAGCGCCCGGAGTTCTGCACACAGACAAAGAGCACCTCAGGCACCGTCTTCGGAATCACGCCCTTCGCCTGAGCGAGAGCAGCGAGGCGGTCGTGCGCAAAGCGGTAGGCGAGGCTCGCTAGGTGCGTCGAAACTTTCGCGGTGCGCGCGAGCGCAGCGTAGGACTCGAAGAGAACGCGCTCGATGGTTTCCTCGCTCACGAGGCCGTCGTACTGCACCGCAAGACGTTCAGCGCCGCGGCGAAGAACGTCGTTGGGGTCAGTAAGCGGAAGTTGACCAGAAGATGGGGTGCGCATGATTCCTCGTTTCGCTTGAACACTCAAAGCATAGATGAACGTCTATGTATTTTCGAGTGTTAGCGAGCAGATTCATTTCCCGTTCACGAACGGCCAGCCCCCACCAGCCGACTAGCTGTTCGCGAGTCGCACTTTCTCAGCCTCGACGTCATAGTCGGCGCTCGGCCACTGCAGGTCAAGGCTCTCCAACGCTTCGAGCAGAAGCTGCTGAACAGCCCAGCGCGCGTACCACTTGTGGTTCGCCGGAATCACATACCAGGGAGCGTTCTTGGTCGTCGTACGGCGCAGCGCGATCTCGTAGGCCTCCTGATAGTCATCCCACAGCAGTCGCTCGTCGACATCGCCCGGGTTGTACTTCCAGTGCTTCTCGGGGCGGTCAAGTCGCTCTTGCAGGCGGTCCTTCTGCTCGTCAGCGCCGATGTGCAGCATGACCTTGATGATCGTCGTGCCCTGCGCGATCAATTCGTTCTCAAATTCCTGAATGATGCCGTAGCGCTCTTCAACGGTCTCGGGCGTTGAGAACCCACGCACGCGGTGGATGAGCACGTCCTCATAGTGCGAGCGGTCAAAGACCCCGATGAAGCCCGCCCCGGGAAGTTCTTTGCGAATGCGCCACAAGAAGTCGTGTGACTTCTCCTCGACGGTCGGCGCCTTGAAGGCATGAATCTGCACGCCCTGCGGATCAACCCCGCCAATCACGTGGCGCAGGATGCCGCCCTTGCCCGCGGTATCCATCGCCTGCAGCACGAGCAAAACGCGGCGCTTGCCATCGAACTTGCTCTCGGCGAAGAGCCGCTCTTGAAGCGCAGCGAGACGTTCGCCGTTTTTCTTGAGAGCTTTTTCGGCATCCTTCTTGTTGCCATCAAACTCAGGAGTGGATGACGGATCGATGCTGGCAAGCTCGAAATCAGCGGTGACAGGCGTGAGTGTGCTCATGCCTCAAGGCTACTCGGCACGCTTCTCAGCGCTAGGGGTACCTGGCCCAACTGCGGCCAGGGCATCGACGTTAGCGGCCGAGCGGAACCTCGATGATGGTCGGCTCGGGGTGAGCAGACAAGGCCTGATCAAGTTCGCCCCGCGTTGCCGCAGAAACATAACGCCAGCCGTACGCGACAGCGAGCGCCTCGATGGAGGCGTTCTGTTGCGTGAGCAGCACCCGGTCGAAACTGTCGCCAGCCTGGCTCGCCACCTCGAGGCCGTCGAAGATGGTGCCGCCGTTGTCGTTGCCGACAATCACTTGGATGCGCGGGCGAGGTTCGCCAACGCCAAACATCAGCGCGCCCACATCGTGGAAGATCGCAAGATCACCAAGAAGCACACGAGTGACTCCCTCGTTGCCAGCTTCGGCTTGGCTCGCGAGCGCGATTCCGAGAGCGGTCGAGATCGTGCCGTCAATACCGGCGAGGCCACGATTGGAGTGCACCGAAATCTTCTTGCCCGGCACCACACGATCGACCTCGCGGATCAGTCGTGACGCGCCAAGGACGAGACGATCGTGCGGCCACGTGGCACGCCAGACGGCTTCGGCGAGCATCCGCCGGTCAACGGGGGTGCGCACGATCGCGAGTTCTGACTTGGCGTGGGTTCCGGCATCCGCTTCGATGTCAGGGGCGATGCTCTCAGTTTCGAGCAACTGGCGGCTCGACATCACCCAGCGACCCAACCACGCGCGATCGGTGGCTTCGCCCGAGACCGAAACCTCATCGACAAAGAGGCGAACGCACCGACCAGGGTTGTAATCGTCGGCCGACGGATGCCGCACCACAATGGTTTGCACCCCACGACGCTGAATGAGCGCGGGAATCTCTCGGCTGAGAGTCGGATGCCCGAACACGATCACGCGTGCCACCCGGTCACCGAAGTTGGCGGCATTCAGCAGCTCCCGGTACGCGACCACGAGGTTGGGCCCGAAATGGGCTCCACTCGCGACCTCCGCAATGAGCGGTGCGCCGAGCTCGCGGGCTACTTGCTCGGCGCGTGGGCCAGCGCCGGTGCCCGCAATAACGACGGTGGCGGGCGACGGTGAGATGGCGAGATTTGTGGGAGCGCCCGGCGACTGATGCGTGGTGGTTTCAATCACAGGATCGAGGTCGCTGAAGAGATCGGGAAAGACGGGCTCGCGCGTGCCTGACGGTTCGGGAGCGACGTCTTTCGCGCTGGGTTGCCACACGAACGGCGCAGACAGCGGGTCGTCGAACGACAGATTGAGGTGAACGGGGCCATTGACCGCGGCGACAGCATCGCGAGCGAGTTGCGCTGCGGCATCCATCTCACCATCAGCGCCGGTCGGCGCTTCAACATCCCACGTCTGGTGCACCGCGGTGCCAAAAATACCCGGCTGCTGCGTGGTCTGGTTGGAGCCAATACCGCGCAAGGAGTCGGGGCGGTCGGCGCTAATGATGATCAGCGGAACGGCCGAGTGGTGCGCTTCAAGAACGGCGGGGTGCAGGTTGGCGACGGCGGTGCCAGAGGTGGTGACGACGAGCACGGGCGAGCCTGTTTCGACGGCAAGCCCCAAGGCGAGGAAGGCACCAACGCGCTCATCGATGCGCACGCGCAACCGCAACAAGCCGTGCTTCTCGAATTCGGCAGCAGCCAGTGCGAGAGCCTGCGAGCGCGAGCCTGGGCTCAGCACAACGTCTCGAACGCCGAGACGAACGAACTCTTCGAGAAGGGCTACCGAGAAGTTGGTGGCTGGAGAGTTAGTTGGTCTTATCGTCATCGTCGAGATCTGCAAGTTCCTGTTCGAGGCGGCGAATGCGCTCATCTTGTTCTTCCTGACGGCGCATCTTGCGCAAGAAGTCAGGATCATCGTCGGGGGCAACAGTGCGCGTCTGTCCAGAATTGGCACTACGTGCCTTGCCGAGCATGAACCAGAGCACCACTCCGATAACCGGCAGCAGCAGGATCACAATGATCCACAACACCTTCGGCATAGCGCGAACCCGGCTGCGTTCGGTAAGGATCACATCCACAATGGAGAACACGTCTACCGCGACGATCGCGAAAGCGAGGACGACCAATAGGCGAGGCATGCCACCATTCTACCGCTCGCAGTCTGCACGCGGGTTGCGAGCCTAGACTGTTGCCGTGAAACCTTGGATCGCCTACTCTCTTCTCCGCGTCGGAGTCTTCGCCGCAGCCTTTACCGTGCTGATGATCGCGAACGTCGAGCCGTGGATCGCCGCCCTCATCGCCGCAATTCTGGGATTCGCCATTTCGTATGTGTTTTTTTCCAAGCTGCGGGATGCCGTGGCTCTCGACCTTGCCTCCCGCCGCGGACGCCCCGCCCACGATCCTGATCGTGACGCTGAGGATGCCGCCGCCGACCGCGATGCTGCCGAAGCAGACGCTGAAGCAGACGCGGAGTCCGAAACGGAAGCCAGCGCGTCACCCACCGAGCAGAGCACGACGCCAACGCCTCGCAACGACTCCCCGTAGCGACGCCTAGAACGCGATTGCTGCCGCGAGCCCCAGCCCAAACAACAGCGCGGTGAGCCCGGTGAGGCGCAGAGCCAAGATCAGCTCGGCTGGCGTTTTTGCCGTGAGCACGATCACGCAGGCGGGCAGCGCCACGAGCAGTACGAAGTTCACCAGGTAGGCGTTGAAGTACAGCAACGAGTAGACGCCCAGGATGCCGAACGGCACGAGCATCGCTACGACGTAGAAGATGCGCGATGGCAGGTTGCCCATCCGCACGGCCAGTGTGCGCTTTCCGGCGATCTTGTCTTGGGCGATATCGCGGATGTTGTTGACCATGAGCGTTGCAACGGCAAACAACCCGACAGCAACGGCCGCCAACCACGACTCAAGATTCACGGTGCCAGCGAGCACGAACGTGGTGCCGGCGGTCGCGACAAGGCCGAAGAAGATGAAGACGAATATTTCACCGAGGCCGAGGTAGCCGTAGGGGCGTTTGCCTCCCGTGTAGAAGTAGGCGGCGATGATGGCCGCAGCACCGACGGCGAGCATCCACCAGTGTCCGCTTCGCACGACGATGATGAGGCCGGCGATGGCGGCGATGCCGAACCAGACGAACGCTACAGTGATGACGGTGCGCGGACGGGCGGCACCGGAGGCGGTGAGGCGACGAGGACCAACGCGGTGGTCATCCGTTCCCCGCACTCCGTCGGAGTAGTCGTTGGCGAAGTTCACTCCGATTTGGAGCGAGACGGCAACGATCAGGCAGAGCAGTGCGCGAGCCCAGTGCCAGCCGGCGCCATCGTCTTCGTGAGGAAGCACGTAGGCCGCCGCTGTACCCAGCGCAACGGGGGCAAAAGCCAAAGGCAACGTTTGGATGCGGGCACCGCTGATCCAATCGCGCGCGGTGGCTTTGGCAATCTTGGGTGCTTTCGGCGGTCGAGGACCTGGGCGTCCGCCCTTTTTCTTCGCCGCGGAGGCGGAAACGGTTGCGGGGTCGATGCGTTGCTTTTTAGGAGAGGCCACGGAGGGATTCTACTTAAGCACGACTGTGGCTAAGGCGAGTCTGTCCGGTTTGCCCGTCGACAGCAGCGGAATCTCATCGATCAGCATGATCCGCGCGGGCGCTGCCGCGGCCGAAGCCAGCTGGGCCGACACCGATTGACGCACCACGTCGAGGTCGATCGCCCGCGTCGTGATCACCACCGGGGCTTCACCCCACTCGGGGTGGGGAGCGGCGACAACGACAGCAGCATCCTGGCCGGGCAACGAGCGCACTGCGTTCTCAACCTCCGCGATCGAGACCTTTACTCCGCCGGAAATGATCATGTCGTCGGCGCGACCGCGTACACGCAGCACGCCATCCACGAGTTCACCGACGTCGTCGGTGCGGTACCAGCGCACGCCATCCTGCATGCGGAAGGAGAAGGCACTGCGGCGTGGGTCGTCAAGGTATCCCTCGGCGAGCATGGGGCCAGCTAGTTCAATGCGGTCATCCACAAGACGCACCCGGGCGGTGGGTAGCGGCTTGCCGTCCCAGACAGCGCCGCCGCTGGTTTCGCTCGACCCGTAGGTGGTCGATACGGCCAGACCGCGAGCGCGGGCTGTCGCCAATAACGCTACCGGGATCGACTGGCCTCCGACCAGAATCCGCTGGAAGGTCGAAAGCGCGGCAACAGCCTCCTCCGACTCGAGCAGTCGCGCCAGTTGCACGGGCACGAGCGACACAAAGCGACGCTCCTCCGTGAGCTGCGCTGCTGCCTCGACGAACGTGGTGGCACTAAAGTCTCGAGTCGCCATCATGACCGGCTCGGTGCCCGCACAGTGCGAACGCGCCAACACATTGATACCGGCGATGTAGTGCGCAGGCACGGCAAGAAGCCACTGCCCGGGGCCACCCAGAAGTTCATCGGATGCCGCAGCACTCGCCTTCAGCGCGGCAGCACTCAGCATCACGCGCTTGGGTCGGCCGGTCGATCCGCTCGTTTCTACGATCACCGCAACGTTCGCGGGCACTGTTTCTGGCAGTCCAGAGGGGGAGGCCGGGTGCGGCAGAATCGCGGCTCCCGAACCATCGAGTGCTGGCTTCAGCGCTGCCCACACTTTGCGGGGATCGCGCGCGTCAATTGACCAGAGTTCTCGTGTCATTGCTATGGCTCCGTTGCCTAGTATTGCCAGGGGAAAGGCGACCAATCGGGTTCGCGCTTCTGCAGGAATGAGTCGCGGCCTTCGACAGCTTCGTCGGTGCCGTAGGCGAGGCGGGTCGCTTCGCCAGCGAAAACTTGCTGGCCAACAAGGCCATCGTCAACCGCGTTGAGGGCGAACTTGACCATGCGGATCGCGGTCGGCGACTTCGTCATGATGGTTTGCGCCCACTCATAGGCGGTTGCTTCAAGTTCGGCGTGGGGCACGGCAGCGTTGATCGCTCCCGCGTCGAGGGCGCGTTGCGCGTCGTACTCGCGGGCGAGGAAGAACACTTCACGCGCAAACTTTTGGCCGACTTGGCGAGCGAAGTAGGCGCTGCCGTAACCGGCGTCGAATGACCCGACGTCGACATCCGTCTGCTTGAAGCGGGCATGCTCGGCGCTGGCAATCGTCAGATCGCAGACAACGTGCAGAGAGTGCCCTCCGCCCGCTGCCCAACCGGGCACGACAGCGATAACGACCTTGGGCATGAAGCGGATGAGGCGCTGCACTTCGAGAATGTGGAGGCGACCGGCGGCGGCACGGCGCTTTCCTGCGGCAGCAGCAGCGTCTGCTTCAGTGAGCTGGGCATCAGCATTCGCAGCGGCAACACCGGCCGCCGTGGGGTTCGTCGCCCCCTCTTGGCCTTCGTACTCGTAACCGGCACGGCCACGGATGCGCTGATCGCCGCCCGAACAGAACGCCCAGCCGCCATCTTTCTCGCTCGGGCCGTTGCCGGTGAGAAGCACGACGCCAATGCGCGGATTTTGACGCACGTCGTCCAGGGTTTGATACAGCTCGTCGACGGTGTGCGGCCGGAAGGCGTTGCGCACTTCGGGGCGATCGAACGCGATGCGCGCAATCGTGCCCGTCACATCGTGGTGGTAGGTGACATCCGTGAGGTCATCGAACCCGGCGACCGATCGCCACAACTTCTCGTCAAAAATTTCAGAAACAGGCGCCATGGCTCCACCCTATCCATCGGGGTGCAGAGCGGGCTGATGCCGAACCGGGGATGTTCGGCTTTCGTTCGTCGCGACGAACCCTTTAGCCGCCGAAGAAGCGGAACACGTACAAAACGATGAGCGGATTCGCGAGAACGGCGAGGGCAAGCCCAAAGGCGGCCCAGCGGCGCTGCAGGCCGAAGATGAGACAGAGCACGGCAGTGATCGCGGCCGAGATCGACACCACGATCGCGGCATACGCCAGAGCGGTGCCGGTCGGGTAGTCTCCTGCGGCTGACACGATCATGGCGATGATGAACAGCACGAGGGTGGCGACGCCGAAGGCTGCGGCCACGAATCCCAACCAGCGAGGGCGCGGTCGGCGAACAACCGGACCCTCTTCGGCGTCGGGGGCTGGCTCCTGCTCGCCGTCGGTGGGCAGCTCAGTTTCTTCGTCGTCGACGACGCCCACGACGTAGTACGGCACGACTTTGGTCGCTACGCGCTCGATATCCCCCGGATTAGTCACGCAATTACCCTAACTGACAGAGGAACTTGTCAGACTGGGAACATGTTCCCTTCAGTGAACGACATTCTCGACACCGCACACGTGGTGTCTCTGCCCCTGACCTCACGCTTTCGCGGCATCGATCAGCGCGAAGCTCTCCTCTTTCGCGGCCCTCAGGGGTGGAGCGAGTTCTCGCCCTTCGTGGAATACGACGATGCCGAAGCGACCCCGTGGCTACTGGCCGCAATTGACTACGCCTGGAATGAGATGCCGCCGCTCGTGCGCGATCGCATCTGGGTAAACGCCACCGTGCCCGCTGTTCCCGCCGACCTTGTCGAAGCGGTTCTCGAACGTTTCCATGGTTGCCGAACCGCCAAGATAAAGGTCGCCGAGCCCGATCAGACCCTTGAGGATGACATTGCTCGCGTCGCCGAAGTGCGTCGCGTCATGGGGCCAACCGGCCGCATCCGCATTGATGCCAACGGCGCGTGGACAGTCGACGAGGCCGAACGTGCCGTGCATGCCCTCGCCAAATTTGACCTCGAATATGTCGAGCAGCCGTGCGCGACCGTCGACGAGCTGGGCGAGTTGCGCACCCGCATCGCGTACATGGGGATTCCTGTGGCGGCTGACGAGAGTGTGCGCAAAGCCGCCGACCCGCTTGCGGTTGCTCGGGCGGGTGCCGCCGATCTGCTCGTCATCAAAGCTCAGCCGCTGGGAGGCGTCTCTCGAGCCCTGACAATCGTGAAGGATGCCGGGCTGCCCGTCGTGGTCTCGAGCGCCCTGGAGACCTCCGTGGGGCTCGCTATGGGCGCGCATCTGGCCGCCGCCATCGACCCCCTCGAGTACGACTGTGGACTTGCCACGGCATCCCTCCTGGCCGCCGATGTCACCGCCGCTCCCCTGCGCGCTCGCGACGGCCACCTCGAAGTGCGTCGCATCGAGGCCGATGAGGCGTTGCTCACGCGCTGGGCCGCAAACCCTGAACGCACGCAGTGGTGGCGCGATCGCGTCGTTCGCTGCCACGAACTAGGTAAAAACTACTCACCTCAGTAACGCGGACGCTCAGTAGGGTGGGTTCACTGGTTGCCGCCACCGGCAAGCACATCCGAGGAGCAAGAATGAGTATTGAGTCGCGCCGTTTGCGTGCCGTAGTAGCCGTCAGCCTGCTCAGCCTCGCCACCCTCACGGCCTGCGCGTCACCGTCCGACGAGCCGACCGCGACCGATGCCGCAGTGGATGCCACGGCCCCCGAGGAAGTGGAAGAAGAAGCCGCCACCGGCCCCGAGTGCCTCATCGGCGACTGGTACATCGCCGAGGATCAGATGCAGAGCTTCTACTCCGCAGTCAGCGGCACCAACGAAGGACTCGACATCACGGTGGAGGGCGGCACCGGGCTCGCTTTCACCGCCACGAGCTACACCTACACTCCCGACTTTGCGATCCTGTTGCAGGTCGCAGGCACCGAAGGAACCGGCGCTATCACCGGCGGCATCAGCGGGGAGTACAGCGCCACCGAGACAGTGATTACGACCTCTCAAGAGGTGAGCGATATTGCCGTCACGGTGACTGTGTCTGGCGTCACAATGGATGGCGCGGACCTCACGAACAGTTTCCTGTCCAGCGCGCCCATCAACTCGGCCCCGTATGAATGCGGCGCCGAAGGTCCGCTGTTGCAGTTCAGCACCGGTGAGGGAAAACCCACTGTGCCAATCCAGCTCACTGCAGCAGGCTAACGCGGCGCACCACACTGAGCCCTTGGGGCTCTCCCCGATCAAACGCTGGGGTTCAGCTCGGTGCGGCCCCAGCGTTTTTCTTCCGCCATGACGTCGGCGGGCCTAGCCCTCCGGGCACGGCGAAACAGAGGCTCTAATGACGCGCCTCGCTGAGCCTGGTTCTACAGGCCTGAGTAGGAGTGAAGTCCCTTGAAGAAGAGGTTCACGACGGTGAAGTTGAAGATGATGGCGGCGAATCCGACAATCGCGAGCCACGCTGAACGCGAGCCGCGCCAGCCGCGGGTTGCCCGGGCGTGAATGTAACCGGCATAGATGGTCCAGATGATGAACGTCCAGACTTCCTTGGTGTCCCAGCCCCAGTAACGACCCCAGGCCCGCTCAGCCCAGACAGCTCCGGCGATGAGGGTGAAGGTCCACATGACGAAGCCAACGACCGTCAGGCGGTACGCAAGAGTTTCGAGGCGGTCAGCGGCCGGCAGGGTATCGAGAAAGCGCAGCTTGAGTGCCTTGCCTGCTTCGCGACGCGACTGCATGAGCTGCACAATCGAAAGCCCGGCGGCGAGGGCAAAGAACCCGGTGCTGAGGCTCGCGACGAAGACGTGAATGACCAACCAGGCCGACTGCAACGCTGGCGGCAGCGGCACGACATCCACATAGAAGCTTGAGGTGCCGACGCCGAGCGCGAGCAATGCAAACCCGGTGATAAACGAGCCGAGGAAGCGCAGGTCTTGCCAGAACTGCACCAGCAAGAAGACGCCGACGATCAGGGCCGTTGCGGTGAGCGTGAACTCAAACATGTTCGCCCACGGAACGCGGCCAGCGGCAGCTCCACGGAAAATGACGGCACTCACGTGCAGCACCCACGCGATGACGGTCAGCGCCATGGCGATTCGCAACGACTTAGGCGAGTGCGCAACAGCAGCATCACCCGTTGAAGCGGGGCCCGCGGTCAGCGTTGCCGTACGGCCAGAACCCGCCGCCTGCAATACAGCTGCCTGCTGGGCGGATGCCGACGCAAGGCCGGTCGCGCCGGCTGCGGAAGCCTCACTCGACTCTGCCGAGCGGCGCGCCAAGTCGACGGCGAACATTACGAACGCAAAGGTATAGATCGCCATCGCTGAATAGACCGCAATCAGCGAATACGACACGAAGGTCTCAGTCACGATTCCACCCTAACTCTCAGTTGCTGGGAATGCTTATCGGCGAAGTCAGCGACCGCTGACTCAAGGTTGGGGTCGTCGCCGCGGGCTAGGGCGGCGTATTCAATCGTTGTCACGCCCGACGGGTCGGTTGTAGCTGCTACCCACATGCGACGGCGTGGCACAAAGAGACTCGTGATGAGCCCGCCGAACAGCAACATAGAGAACAAGAGCACGGGCAGCTGCGACGGGTCATGGTGCACATCAATGGAGACGAAACGCGGGATGCTCGTCAACTCGACACTGCCCAAACCGTCGGGCAGTTCAAGCCTGTCGCCGGGAGTGAGCCGCAAGGTTTCAGCTTCAGAGTTTCGACCCGCGATTTGATCGAGCGAGTCGGTGTTGAGTGAATAGGCATTGGTGCCCTGCCCATTATCGAGGCCGAGGTCACCCTCGTACACCTCCAGCGTGAGCACGGGTGAGACCAGGTCGGGATACACGGAAGCAAGTGCGCCAGAGCTGAGGGTTCCGGTGGTCGGATACAGGAAACCGAGCATCCCGATTTGCTGATCGAGTCCGTCTGGGACCTTGATGATGCAGGTGCTGCCGAGGTTGGCGTCGAACGGGAGGCACGGAGTGGGTTGCGACCAGATGACCTTGTCGTCCGCGTCACGCACCGTGATGATCGGGGCGTAGCCGTTGCCGAGAAGATACAGGTTGGTGCCGCTCAGGCTCAGAGGCGCGTTGACCTTGATTTGAGATTGCTGCGGTTCGCCGCCACGCACCGTGGTGGTGACATTCGCGGTGAAGTCAATCGCTTGACCGATCGCTTGTTGGTTCTCGATTTCGTAGACCGGCTCGAAGGAGTCGAGCGCGACGGTGTACGGATCGAGCGAGTCATCCGTGAAGAAACGCCCCGGATTGAAGGAGTCGTAACTGGCGAGAGAGTTGCTGAACGCATACCCCTCAACGACGACGCGTTGGCCCGTGTAGCCGAAGCCGCCGCCGATCCCCACCGTGACGAGCACGCCAACGAGCGCGGCGTGAAAGACGAGGTTTCCGGTCTCCCGCAGGTAGCCACGTTCGGCGCTGACCGAATCGCCATACAGTTCGGTGCGGTACCGCTGCGAGCGCAACAGGCCACGTGCCGAATCGATCGTCGTCGCGACATCCGCCGCTGTCGTGCGGGTCGTGAAACCCTGCAACCGCGAGAGACGCGCTGGAGTCTTGGGCGGGCGAGCGCGAAGCGCATCGAAGTGGTGTTTGGTACGCGGCAGCACACAGCCGATGAGCGAAATGAAGAGCAGAAGATAAATCGACGAGAACCACACCGAGGAGTAGGTGTTGAACACTTGGAAGAAGTCGAGCACCGCTGCAGTGTCGGGATAATTGTTGCGGTAGGCAATGACACCGTTAGGGTCGGATGTGATTTGCGGCACGAGAGAACCCGGAATCGCCGCTACGGCCAAGAGAAGCAGCAAGAACAGTGCGGTGCGCATGCTCGTGAGTTGGCGCCAGAAGAACCGCGCGTAGCCCACAAAGCCGAGCTTCGGCTGTTGGATCTTGCTCTCGGGCGCTGGCGCATCCATGTGGTCGCTGGGACGCGTCGCATCCCCGCCAGTCACCAGATCGCCGGATTCTGCCTCGCCGGACGCTGCCTTGCCGGCCTCTGCGTCGCCAGCTACTGAATCAGAGGAGTGTGTCGAAGCCACCGATCACCGCCCCCAAACTTGTCACGATTGCACGCCACACACCGGTGACCATGAGTAGACCGATCAGCACGAGCAACGCTCCGCCGATCAGATTAATAAGACGGATGTGGCGGCGCATCCACGCCACCGAACCAGTTGCCCAGTTCAACCCGAGAGCCACCAGCAGGAACGGGATGCCGAGACCGAGACTGTAGGCGATGCCGACGATAGCGGCCCGGCCGGGGTCTCCCCCATCCAGCACCATGCTTCCGACGGCGATGAGGGTGGGGCCCACGCAGGGCGTCCAGCCCAAGGCGAAGACAATGCCGAGCAACGGCGCGCCAGCAAGACCGGTCGCGACCTTGAACTTCGGCTTGATCGTGCGCTGGGCGAAAGTAACTTGCCCGATGAACACGACGCCCATCACGATCACGAGCGCCCCGGCGATGCGGGTAATCAGATCGAGCCACGGGCGCAGCAGCAACCCGGCTGTGCCGAACAGAACCGTGAAGGCCACGAAGACCACAGTGAAACCAAGGATGAAGAGACTCACGCCGAGAACGAGGCGCTTCGTGCTCCCCTTCTCCTCATTGTTCGTGAACCCACCGATGTAGCCGAGGTAGCCGGGCACGAGAGGCAGTACACACGGTGAAGCAAACGAGACGAGGCCCGCGAGCAGCGCAATCGGAATCGCCAGAAGGAGGTTGCCGCCGAGAATGAGCTCCCCGACCGGGTTCGACACTACTGTTCCTCAGCGATGACGGAGTCGATCATCGCGGCGAGGATGCTCGGGTCACGCACGAGTCCGCTGATTCGAGCGGCCACTCGGCCCTCGCGGTCGACCACGAGTGTGGTCGGCACTGCGTTGGGAGGCACGGAGCCGGCGAACGCAAGCTGCACGCCCGCGGTCCTGGCATCCACAACGGAGGCATACGGAATGCCAAACTCATCAGCGAAGGTGAGCGACGTTTCGGCCGTGTCAGACACGTTGACGCCCAAGAACGGAACCTCGGTGTACTCCTCGCTCAGCGCAGCCAAATCGGGCGCTTCGAGGCGGCACGGCGGGCAGCTCGAGTACCAGAAGTTCACAACGTAAACGGAGCCGACGAAGTCGTTGCTTGAGACGGAGTCGCCCGTGTCGAGGATTGCGTCGTACGTGATGGGTTCATCGCGGCTGTCGGCCGGAATCTCAACGGTCGAACCGTCACCCGAGATGTAGCCCTCTTCTGACCCGTTCTCGTACTGCTGCGCGAGACTTTCAGTGGCGCCGGAGCACGACACGGTAAACAGAGCAAGGCTCGCCACAACAGCGGCGATGAGACGGCGATTCACACGGCTCCTAAATCGATGGATGCTGCCAGCAAGTCTCCCGCAGGTTCCTGATAGTCAACCTCGACGAAATGGTCTCGCTCGCGGGCGAGAGTCGTGATGCTAGACAGGGTGCAGCGGCGGTGGCGGGGGTCGTGAGCGAGCCGCATTTTCTTCACGGAACGGGCTACAACAACGATGGGCAGCTGATGGCTGACCATGACGATTTCGCCGCCATCGGCCGCGGACCATGCCTTGTCAATGGCGGCGAGCATCCTGGCTTCGATGCTCACGTACGCCTCACCCCAACTGGGCTTGAACGGATTGATCAGGTGCGGCCACGCGCGCGGCTGAGCGAGAACTTGGGGAAACTGCAGGCGACCTCCCTCGAACCAATTGGACGGCTCGATGATGCGCTCTTCGGTCGTGATGGGGAGGCTATAGCGCTCCGACCAGGGCTGCGCCGACTCTTGGGCGCGCTGCAGGGGGCTCGCGTAGAGGGCGGTGAGGGGTCGATCCGCGAAGCTTGCGGCGGCGACATCCGCCATTTTATGACCGAGTTCACTGAGGTGATACCCGGGAAGACGGCCATAGAGAATGCGGTCAGGATTGTGCACTTCACCATGGCGGACAAGATGGATGAGGTCTGCTGGCACGGTATTCAGTCTACGTCGGCAGCCCTCCCGCA
The DNA here is from genome assembly GCF_015864575.1 of Salinibacterium sp. SWN248. Classification (GTDB taxonomy): domain Bacteria; phylum Actinomycetota; class Actinomycetes; order Actinomycetales; family Microbacteriaceae; genus Rhodoglobus. Next base: position 650,714 of record NZ_JADYWW010000002.1, read on the forward strand.
CTTTCTCTCCCGTGATCCCTTGTAAACTCGGCGCTGTGACTACACGCACCCTCATTAAGAACCTGGCCGCCGCTAGCGATGGAGAGACCTCCGTTTCGGGTTGGGTCGACACTGTTCGAGATCAAAAGAAGGTGCAGTTCGTTGTGCTGCGCGACGAGTCGGGTGCGGTGCAGCTTGTTCACCCCCGCTCGTTCAACGAAGACGGCACCCCGGCAGAGGATCCCCTCGCCGAGATCATTTCGGGGCTCGCTCAGGGCACCTTCCTCACCGCAACCGGTGAGTTGAAGCACGACGAGCGCGTGAAGCTCGGCGGCGTTGAGATCAAGCTTGCCGACATCGAGATCGCCGCCGAGGCCATCCCTGAGACGCCAATTGCAGAAGACACCAGTGTTGACAAGCGCATGGACTGGCGCTTCCTCGACCTGCGGGTACCGCGCAATAACCTGATTTTCCGCATCCAGACCACGCTCGAGCACGCCTGGCGCACCTACTGGGTTGAGAACGACTTCATCGAAATTCACACCCCCAAGCTCATGGCCAGCGCGAGCGAATCGAAGGCTGAGCTGTTTGAGGTCGACTACTTCGACACCAAGGCCTACCTCGCGCAGAGCCCCCAGTTCTTCAAGCAGATGGCTCAGTCCGCAGGTTTCGGCAAGATCTTCGAGATCGCACCGAGCTTCCGTGCCGACCCGAGCTTCACGTCGCGTCACGCCACCGAGTTCACGATGGTCGACAGCGAGATCAGCTGGATCTCCAGCCACGAAGACGTCATGAACTTGCACGAAGAGCTCATGGTTGCCGGCTTCCAGGCTGTCAAAGACAAGCACGGCGAAGAGATCGAGAAGCTGTTCGGCATCGAGATGACGGTGCCGACTCGCCCCTTCCCCCGCATCCCGCTCGCCGAGGCTAAGCAGATCGTCAGCGACCGCGGCTACACGGTGCCGCGCGCCGACGCCGACATGGACCCGGAGGGTGAGCGCCAGATCGCCGCCTACGTGAAAGAAACGTACGACCACGATTTCGTGTTCTTGACCGACTACGCCGCCAGCATCCGCCCGTTTTACCACATGCGTCACGCGGATGATGCGGGCCTCACGAACAGCTACGACCTTGTGTTCAACGGCGTCGAGATCTCCACTGGCGCCCAGCGCGAGCACCGCGTTGACGTGTTGGAGGCGCAGATCCGCGACAAGGGCATGGACCCTGCAGAGCTCGACTTCTACCTCGACTTCTTCCGCTACGGCGTACCGCCGCACGGAGGCTTCGGCATGGGCCTCGGCCGAGTGCTGATGCTGTTGCTCGGCCTGCCCAACTTGCGGGAAGCCACCTATCTCTTCCGGGGACCAACCCGCCTCACTCCGTAGCCGGCCTGTTGGCTCGCGAGGGCCTCCCAGTTCGACACACCGAACCCATAGCCAGCACATAGCCAATTAAGACAGGATGACCTCATGTCAAAGAAAATTGATTCGGCACTCAAAGATCTGAAGAAGGCACTCAACAAGCATGCTGAGGTCGTGGGCAGCAGTGCTGTGTCGCTGAAGAAGGCCCAGCGTGCGAGCGCCAAGGTAGCGGCAGCAGCAACGGCTTATGCCGAAGTAGTGCACTCCAAGAGTGGAATGGGCAACCCCTTCGACGACATGCTGCAGCCAGGACTCGACAGCGGAACGCTCGCGTCATTGGCTGCCGAGCGCGACTCCATCAAGGACCACATGACGGGCCCGATCGAAGTCAGCAACTAGCAGTCACGACGGTCGTGCTCGCGAGGATGCCCCGCGAGTACTGACACCCTGTTTTACGTGAGATCTTCGATGCTGGCCCCGCCGGCATTCTTGATGACCGACTCCACAGCGCTCTTGGCTGATGCCTTCGCGACATAATTCTCACTCACCGCAAGAGTCTGGCCGTTGCTGGCAACGATGCGCCAAAAGAATGGTTGCGTCTCGCTCTTGCCTTTGACGATTTGAAACTTCATAGTTTCCTCTTTCGATCCTCGTTTCGGGACCACGCGAGAGCGCGGTAAGTGCCCCACATCCTAATGCGGAGGCATGAGCAGCCCACAAGAGCGTACGCAGTGCCCTCGGTTAGAACTCGAAGTCGACGCACACCCGGTCGCGGGTATGAACTCCGACAACGGCGGCAGGCCCATCATGGAGCGGGTGGGTTCCGTAGGCCACGAGCGCTTCTGGGGAGGTGTGCTCCGAGATAAGAACGACGTCCCAGTTGCCCGCTACGTTCCCGGCATCGAGACGTACGACCAAGCTTTCGAGCCCTTCGATCTGGCCGGCGAGCGGCTCAAGCGCCGCTGCCATGGCATCCACCGCGGCTTTCTGGCCAGCGGGGTCTTCGGCGATGAGCTTCCACATAACAACGTGACGGATCATTCTGTTTCCTCCAGAAGAGCAGCGCGTAGCCGCTCGGGTTCGACACGCCAGATGGCGTGTACGCGGTCATTGATGAGCACAACGGGAATCTCGTCCCAGTACTGCGCATGCAACTGCTCGTCGTCGAGAATCGACTGCTCAGAGAGTTCGATCTCGGGGGCTAAGGGAAGTGCCGCGACGACCTGATCGATCGTTTCGCGGGCATCGTCACAAAGATGACAACCGGGTTTGCCAATTAAAGTGAGACGTTTCGTAGGCACGACCCTAGAATAATGCGAATGCACGAGGTAACGTCGCCCCCACCCAGCCAGAACGCCGTTGTGGCCTTCTTTGACGTGGACAACACGCTGATGCGTGGTGCGAGTGCTTTCTATTTGAGCAAGGAAGCCTGGCGGCGGGGAATCGTGGGCTGGCGAGATATTGCTCGCTTTGCGTGGCACCAGTTTCGGTTCGTCGCTGTGGGAGAAAACCACAAACACATGACGTCCGCACGGGAACGGGCGCTTGAGATCGTGGGCGGGCATTCTTTGCAGACCCTCATTGAGCTGGCTGAGACCATCTATGAGCGCGACATTCTGCCCAACCTGTGGCCCGAAACCGTCGACCTGGCCAAAGAGCACCTCGCGAAGGGCCACGAAGTGTGGCTCATCACTGCGACCCCACAGTTCGTGGCACAAGTGATTGCCGAACGACTCGGCCTCACCGGGGCGCTCGGCACCCGCGTGCGCGCCGAAGACGGCTTTCTCACGGGAGAACTCGACGGCCACGTGCTTCACGGCCTAGAAAAGGCTGCCGTCGCCACCGAGCTCGCTGGGCGGCTGGGCGCCGACCTCGCTGACTGCTGGGCGTACTCCGATTCCAGCAACGACATCCCTCTACTGAGTGCAGTGGGTAATCGTGTTGCCGTGAACGCGGATGTGAAACTCACGCACTATGCCCAAAAAATGGGCTGGCCGGTATTGCCGCTGAGCCGCGCCGGCCTCAAAGAAGCCCGGCGCCGCGTGAAGCGGCAAGCCAAGATCGTGCGCAAAAACGCTCGTTAACGCCGAACACCCGATCGTTCAGATGAACGTTCGGGTGTTCGAGTTATGACCGTCTCGAAAGACGGCCGCTAGTCATTGGGACTAGTTACTTCTTGTTGCGACGCTGGTGGCGTGTCTTACGAAGCAGCTTGCGGTGCTTCTTCTTTGCCATACGCTTGCGACGCTTTTTGATGACTGAACCCATAGGAACCTCACTGATTTCTGAACGAACCGACCCGGTCCGATTCAGAACCGCGGAAAGACATACCGGAAGAGTTTACCGCACCGGGCGGGTTTAAAAGTCTCGATGAACTGGGAATGAACCCTCAGCGACGATTCGCCGCTATCCAACCTCGGAGATTGGGGGCGCAACGGCGCTCGCTACAGCCGATTCCGGGATGCGGAATGAGCGACCAAAACGAACAGCCGGGAGTTCACCGGAGTGAACGAGACGATACACGGTCATGTTTGAGACGCGCATCATATCCGCCACCTCAGCGACGGTGAGAAAGCGCATCTCAGATAGATCCCGTGACATCGGACCAGCCCCTTTAGTTTCACCAACTGCAGAACGCACAAAGCGACTGCACAAAGCACCCAGCATGTGACTGAAGTGCTAATCGGTAACAATAGGGGCTGGTGTGACTCGCTGTCCACCCCTAAACGCGCTCCCCCGGCGCGCCTCGCACTTAATCCTTGCGGAAGATGCGAGAGCGAACGGTGCCCGGGAGGTGCTTCGCAGCCTCCGCAACATCGTGAAGTGCGGTGCGAGCTTGGTAGGCACGATCGGCGACTTGGCGACCCAAGTTGTCTCCGACATCCGCTCCCGACCAGGCCGAGAAAGCGCCGGTCGACGCGAGCAGTTCTTCATCGAAGTCTTCCTGGAAGTCCGCACTCAAGAACGGAATCAGCCAGTCTTCAACCTCTTCAAGAGGAGAAGAGTCGAGACGGTAGTAGCGATGCTGGCCGTCTTCACGCACCGACACCAACCCGTGATCGCGCAGCACCTTGAGGTGCTTAGAGACGGTCGGCTGGCTCAAATCGAGCTTCTCGACAATCTCACTTACGCTCAGCTCGCCACTCGGAGAATCCGAGGCGATGTACTGCTCAAGCAGCACGGTCAGAAGGCTACGCCGCGTTGAATCGGCTACTACGTCAAAGATGTCGGCCATTGCAATAGGGTACCGGGGGTTTCTGAGGAGTACCATGGCCTCCTGTGCGTGGGGAGATAATTTTATGAGTTCTTGGGCACCTATGCGTGCGCACCCTCGTGAACGCAGCATCCTCGCCCGCGTTCGTGATGTGATCGATCGTTTCGCTGCGGCAACCCCCGCGCGCTTCGCGATCGCCATCTTTTCGGCGCTCGTAGTCGTACTCACGACGATTCTCGTGTTGCCGATCTCGGCTCGGGACGGTCAGGCGACTCCCCTCGTTGACGCGCTCTTCACCGCGGTATCCGCGATTTGCGTCACCGGCCTCACCACCGTCGATATGTCGACGCACTGGTCAGCGTTCGGCAACTCCGCAATTCTCATTGGTCTTCAAGTCGGCGGAATCGGCGTTCTCACCCTGGCGAGCATGCTCGGCCTCGTTGTGTCGCGCCGCCTAGGACTACGCCAACGACTCATCGCCGCGAGCGACACCAACCCCTCGCGCATCCACGTCGGGCCGGTTTCTGAATCACAAGCGATCCGGCTTGGCGAGATCGGTGGGCTTCTGGCGACGGTCGCGATCAGCGCGCTCGCCATTGAACTCGTGCTCTCCCTCGTGATCATCCCGCGACTGCTCGTGGAGGGTTACGACGTGTGGCCCGCCATTTGGCAGGGCTTCTACTTCGCGGCATCCGCCTTCACCAACACCGGCTTTGTGCCCGCGGTCAGCGGCATGGAAGCCTTCGCTCAAGACCCGTGGATGCTCGGAGCGATCGGCGTCGGCGTCTTCCTCGGTAGCCTCGGCTTTCCGGTAATTTTCGCGGTAGTTCGCAACCTCAAGAGCGGCGCTCGTCTCTCGGTGCACGCCCGCCTCACCCTCTTCACGACGGTGTTGTTGATCTTTGCCGGGGCGCTAGCGGTGCTGATTCTCGAATGGAACAACACCAACACCATTGGTGGGCAAAGCCTTATTTCGAGACCCCTGACATCCACCTTCTTATCGACCATGACGCGCTCGGGTGGGTTCTCCACCATCGATATCAACGAGCTCAATGGGTCGACGCTGCTTGTCTTCGACATGCTGATGTTTGTGGGCGGCGGCTCCGCCTCCACTGCGGGCGGTATCAAAGTCACGACTCTGGCCGTGCTGTTCTTGGCCGCCCTCGCCGAAGCGCGAGGCGACAATGACATGCACGCCTTCGAGCGCCGTATCCCCACCGACGTGCTTCGCCTCGCCGTCAGCGTCACGCTGTGGGGCGCAACGATCGTCGCCATCTCCACCATCGCGATATTGCAGATAACCAAAGAACCGCTCGACCGGGTGCTCTTTGATGTCATTTCTGCCTTTGCCACCTGTGGACTCTCCACGGGACTGACCGAGACCCTGCCCGATGGCGGCAAGTACATCCTCGCCGCCACAATGTGGGCTGGACGAGTGGGAACGGTTACGCTGGCGGCAGCCCTTGCGGCCAGTCAGCGCCGTCAATTGTTCACGAGAGCAGAAGAGAGGCCCATCGTTGGTTGACAAGATCGCCCACAATGCCCCGGTGCTAGTAATCGGGCTTGGTCGCTTCGGTGCGGCCACTGCCGGTCAACTTCAGCGCCTCGACCGCGAAGTTCTTGCGATCGATGCTGACCTCAGCCTCGTACAAAAATGGTCGGAGCGCGTCACTCACGCCGTGCAAACTGACGCTCGCAGCCTCGACGCTCTGCAGCAGATCGGCGCGCAAGACTTCTCGATCGCTGTCGTGGCTGTCGGCTCGTCGATTGAAGCCAGCGTGCTCATCACGGCCAACCTTGTCGACCTCAAGATTCCGCAGATCTGGGCCAAGGCCATCAGTCGCTCCCACGGCAAGATCCTAAACCGCATCGGCGCCAACCACGTGATTTACCCGGAAGCTGAGGCCGGCGAGCGCGTCGCGCACCTCGTGTCTGGCCGGATGATCGACTTCATCGAGTTCGATGACGACTTCGCCATCGTCAAGATGTACCCGCCGAAGCCCATCCGCGGCCTTCCGCTGAGCGAATCGCAAGTACGCCGCAAGTACGGCATCACGGTGGTCGGGGTGAAGTCGCCCGGTAAGGAATTTACCTACGCCACTCCCGAGACGGTGATCTCGAATCACGACCTCGTGATCGTCAGCGGCAACTCCGTTGACATCGAAAAGTTCGCGACACTAGCGACCTAGCCCCGTTTGTGGACTGATCTGCGCGCACTCGCTACCTGTATCTTGATTCCGTGAGCAAAAAACGGGCGACCCCGGGGTCGCAAACTTCGCTCCGCGAAGCTAACCGCGCTCGCATTGTCGACGCGGTCAAGCACCATGGTGGCCTCACGCAGATCGAATTGGCCGGGGTTACCGGTCTTTCGCCAGCCACCGTCTCCAACATTGTCAAAGAGCTCGTCACCTCCGGAGTGCTCGCGACCACCATGAGCACGCGCAGTGGTCGTCGCGCCCACCAGATAACGCTTGCTCGCGCCCTCGGCCTCGTCGCTGGCGTTCACTTCTCGGAACGCCACATGCGCGTAGCGCTCTCGGATGTCGCCCACACGGTAGTCGCCGAGCATCACATGCCGCTCGCGAAAGACCACCGTGCTGACAACGAGCTCAATCGGGCTGCCCAACTCATCACCGACATGCTCGAATCGGTCGACGCCACTCACGACGAGATCCTGGCGGTCGGACTCGCGATGCCCGCCCCCATGGATCAATCGACGGGCATCATTTCGCGCACGGGGATCATGCGCGGCTGGGACGGCGTTCCTGTCGCTGAATCGCTCGGCATCCGCCTCAACAGCCCGGTGTATGTCGACAACAACGCCAACATGGGGGCACTGGCCGAGTACCGCTCGGGCGCGCTGCGGGGCAAGCCCAACTCTCTCTACGTCAGCATCGATGACGGTATTGGCGCTGGCCTCATCCTGAACGGCGCGGTGTTCCGTGGACACCACGGCACTGCCGGTGAATTTGGCCACATGGTTCTCGACGAAGATGGCGCGCTCTGCCGCTGCGGCAATCGTGGATGTCTCGAAACCCTTGCCGGTGGCCAAGCCATCGTTGAGTCGGTGCGCACTGGCCGTCGCGGTCTCAAGCTTCACGATGTGGTGGTGCGGGCAATCGCCGGGGATAACGCGTGCATCCGGGCCATTGCCGATGCGGGACGCCATCTCGGCATCGCCGCCGGCAATCTGAGTAACGTCTTTGATCCCGAGCGCATCGCGTTGGGTGGCGAACTCTCGCAGGCCGGTGAGCTGCTGTTGGGCCCGATGCGGCACGCGATGGAACGTTCGGTCATTGTGGGCTCTGGGCAGGCTGCTGATCTTGTACAGAGCCAGCTGGGGCCGCGCAGCGAGCTGTTGGGGTCGATCGCCTTTGCGATTGATCAGCTCACGATTGGAGCCGACGCCACGCTGAGCGCCGAGCCTTCGATAGCGGAGGCCTCGTGACATCCGCCCGTTCTCGAATTGTGCGACTGCTGGCGACCGCGCTTGCGACGGTTCTCGCTCTCGGCGGCTGCGCGATGATTTCCCCCAATGCGTCGGCAGATAACTCCCGCACGATCGCGCTGCTGCTGCCCGAATCGAAGACGGCGCGCTACGAGGCCTATGATCGCCCGTTCTTTGAGGCGAAGGTTGCCGAGCTGTGCCCTGAGTGCGACGTGATTTATGCGAATGCCGATCAGGACCCGGCGAAGCAGCAACAGCAGGCCGAGTCGGCTTTTGCGCAGGGCATTAGCGTGCTCGTGCTCGACCCCGTCGACTCGTCAGCGGCGGTAACGATCGTGGCTACGGCCCAGTCCTACAAGGTTCCCGTGATTTCGTACGACCGCCTGATTGGCAGCCCCGAACTCGCATTTTGGGTGTCGTTCGATAACGAAAAAGTGGGTTCGTTGCAGGGCAAAGCGCTCGTTGAGCGTCTCGCCGATCAGGGTCTCTCTGAGGGCAACATTGTGATGATCAACGGCTCCCCCACCGACAACAATTCGCGCCTGTTCAAGAAGGGCGCGCACAGTGTGATCGATGGCAGCGCCTATACGGTCGTTGCCGAATTCGATACTCCCGACTGGAGCCCAGACAAAGCCCAGGAGTGGATGGCGAGCCAGGTCACGCAGTACGGCGACAGTCTGGTGGGCGTCTATGCCGCCAACGACGCCACAGCCGGCGGAGCGATCGCCGCGCTCAAAGCGGGCGGAGTGAGCCCGCTGCCTCCCGTGACAGGTCAGGATGCCGAACTCACCGCCATCCAACGCATTGTGAGCGGCGACCAGTACATGACTGTCTACAAGGATCTGAAGCGCGAGGCTGAGATCGCGGCGACGCACGCGGTGGCGCTGCTCGACGGCAAGCAACTCGTGGGACAGAGCGAGGAAACCAACGGCGTTCCGACAACACTGCTCACTCCCGTGATCGTGACCATCGACAACATTATGGAGACCGTCGTCGCTGATGGTTTCTACACCGTTGAGCAAATTTGCACGACCGAATATGCCCAAGCGTGTGCCGCGGCGGGGATTCAGTAATGCCCAACGACGCCAGAACGGTCAACGAACTCAGAACGGTCAACGAGCTCAAGGAAGAGAGCCACAATGACTAATGTCACTCCGGCCACCTCAGACGATGAGCCGATCCTTTCGCTGCGCGGAATCAGTAAGCAGTTCGGTGCGATTGAAGCACTGAGCAATGTGTCGCTCGACATTTATCCCGGCGAGGTCGTGGCGATCGTTGGCGACAACGGTGCGGGAAAGTCGACGCTCGTGAAGGTGCTCGCTGGCGTGCATCCGGCCACTTCGGGCACCATTACCTATCGCGGCGACGAAGTGTCGTTGGCGAACCCCACGGATGCCCGCGATCTCGGCATCGCGACGGTGTTTCAAGATTTGGCGCTGTGCGACAACCTCGATGTGGTGTCGAACCTGTTCTTGGGTCGCGAACTCGGCACTCGAGCGCTCGATGAGGTCGAGATGGAGCAGCAGACCTGGGCGCTCTTGCGGCAGCTCTCGGCCAAGATTCCTTCCGTGCGCACTCCCGTTGCGGGGCTCTCGGGCGGGCAACGCCAGACCGTTGCCATTGCGCGTTCACTCATCGGCAATCCGTCGATTGTGGTGTTGGATGAGCCCACCGCCGCCCTCGGCGTCGCTCAAACTGCTGAGGTGCTGAACCTTATTGAGCACCTCCGCGAGCGCGGTCACGGCATCGTCTTAGTGAGCCACAACATGGCTGACGTGCAGGCCGTGGCTGACCGCGTTGTGGTGTTGCGGCTCGGTCGCAACAATGGCGATTTCGCTGTTGCCGACGTGACGTACGAAGACATCATTGCGGCAATTACGGGCGCAACGGACAACGCGGTGAGTCGTCGGGCTGGATTGACCGGCGCGACCTTCACCCGTATCAAGGAAGGACTCAGCTCATGAGCACCTCCGCTACGCAACCGCCCACGAACAACTCGCCAGCCGTCGAGTTGCCGCCCGCGTCAGGTCTCGCAGAGTCCTGGGCCGGGTTCCGATCACGCGTGAGTGGGGGCGATCTCGGGGCGATTCCCGTTGTCGTGGGTCTTGCCCTCATCTGGACCGTGTTCCAAATCTTGAACCCGACGTTCCTGTCGAGCGCCAACCTCGTGAACTTGGCGATGCAGTCCGCCGCGCTCGGCACCATCGCACTCGGCGTGGTGCTCGTGTTGCTGCTCGCCCAAATCGATCTCTCGGTCGGTTCGCTCTCCGGGCTTGCCGCCGCGATTCTTGCCGTCACGTTTACTCAGCTGAACTGGCCGCTGCCGTTCGCCATCCTCGCCGCGCTCGCCGCCGGAGCACTCTTCGGATGGTTCTATGGCTTCTTGCTGACCCGCTTTGGCGTTCCCAGCTTCGTCATCACCCTCGCGGGCCTCCTCGGCGTGCTTGGGCTCCAGCTGTGGGTGCTTGGCAAGCTCGGCTCGATCAATATTCCGTTTGATTCATGGATCGTGCAGTTCGCCCAGCTCATGTTTTTGCCGGCGTGGCTCTCCTACCTGCTCGTCGCGCTCGCAAGCCTCGCCTACGTTGGCACGCATCTCTCGCTGGCCAACCGCCGCATCCGCGCTGGCCTGCTGCCCGAGTCACGCACCGCAATCCTGCTTCGCGGCGGGCTCATGCTCGTGGCGCTCCTGTTGGGAACCTGGTACCTCAACACCGACCGCGGCATCGGCCTCATGTTTCTGCTCTTTGTCGTGCTCGTGATGGCCGTCAACTTTGCGCTCAAGCGCACGCGGTGGGGGCGCTCAATTTATGCCATCGGCGGCAACGTTGAAGCAGCCCGGCGTGCCGGCATCCGAGTGGATCGCGTCTACATTTCGGTGTTTATGGTGAGCGCAATGCTCGCCACTCTTGGTGGTGTCTTGGCCGCATCACGGCTTGCGGCCGCCAACCAGAGCAGCGGCGGTGGCGATACCAACCTCACCGCTATCGCAGCAGCTGTTATCGGCGGCGCAAGCCTCTTTGGTGGTCGCGGAAGCGCCTGGTCTGCCCTGCTCGGCATCGTCGTCATTCAGTCGATCTCGAGCGGCCTCACCCTGCTGAGCCTCGACTCCTCGGTGCGCTACATGGTCACGGGAGCAGTGTTGCTGCTCGCCGTGATCATTGACTCGATGTCTCGTCGTTCGCGCGCGCTCCACGGCCGCTTCTAAAAACGGTCGCGGAGCGAAGCGAACGAGGCCGCACGAATGGGTAAGAGCGATTAGCCCGCAGCGAGCTCCGTGGCCCGAGCGAGCGCCGCAGCGGTCGCCTTGTCGAAAATAGCCTTCAGGTCGGCAGCCTGCAGCTGTTCAACCGCACGCTCGGTTGTGCCCTTGGGGCTCGTAACCTGCTTACGCAGTTGCGCCGGTGAACTATCGGATGACGCCAGCAGTGCGAGCGATCCTTCGAACGTTCCGGCCACCAGAGTCAGAGCCTGCTCGGGAGTGAACCCCATGTCGACCGCAGTGCGAGAAAACTCTTCGAGAATCAGGAACACGTAGGCCGGGCCGGAACCCGAGATGGTGCTGAGCGCATCAATTTGCGATTCCGGTGTTTCGACGACGGTGCCAACGGTTTCGAATACGGCGCGGCCGAGAGCGAGGTCATCGTCGCTGGCGCGCGATCCGGCGCTGAGTCCGGTCACGGCCTTGCCGACGATAGCGGGGGTGTTGGGCATGGCACGCAACACGACGTTGTCGACGATGCCCTCCATGCGCGCGGTTGTTACCCCGGCAGCAACGCTGATGATGATCGCATCGGGTTCCAAGAACGGAGCGAGGTCAGTGAGAGTGTCAGGGATCATGGCGGGCTTTACCCCCAGCATCACGACCTTTGCCCCCTTCACAGCGCGCGCATTGCCATCAGGAGTATTCTCCAGCGCAAAGGACTCCACGCCTTCAGAGCGCACCACAGCAGCCTTGGCTTCGGTGCGATTGGTTACGCGGATGCCCCCGCTTACCGTCACCGAGGGGTCAAGCAAACCCTGCAGGATGGCACCCCCCATTGATCCGGCGCCGACAATTGCAATGCTAGGAAGAGAAGTAGTCACGTGAACATCCTAGGATTGATCGCATGAGCGCGTCAGGCGGAACCAAAGCAATCCTCGCGGCAATGTTGGCGAACGGCGGAATCGCTGTCACCAAGTTCATTGCCTTCTTGATTTCGGGGTCTAGTTCGATGCTCGCGGAGAGCGTGCACTCCGTGGCAGACACCAGCAATCAGGCCCTGCTGCTGCTCGGTGGCAAGCAAGCGAAGAAGCACGCGGATGCCGAGCATCCGTTCGGTTACGGCCGCGAGCGCTACGTCTACGCGTTTGTCGTTTCAATCATCCTGTTCTCGGTCGGTGGCGTGTTCTCGCTCTACGAGGGCGTGAGCAAGCTGCAAGACCCGCACCCGCTCGAGCAAGCCTGGTTGCCGATCACGGTGCTGTTGATTGCGATCGTGCTTGAGGGCTTCTCCTTGCGCACCGCAGTAAGAGAGTCGAACCTCGTGCGCGGCAAGCAGAGCTGGGTGGCGTTCGTGCGTCACGCCAAGGCTCCGGAGCTTCCCGTCGTGCTGCTCGAAGACGTTGCCGCTCTGCTCGGTCTGGTTCTCGCCCTCTTCGGCGTTGGGCTGACGATTATTACGGGCGACTCGCTCTGGGATGCCATCGGCACAATCGCCATCGGTGTTCTGCTGATCATCGTCGCGATCATCCTCGGCATCGAAACCAAGAGCTTGCTTGTGGGTGAAGGTGCCACGGTCAAGCAACGCAACACCATCCGCGACGCCATCAACGCGCACCCCGACGTTCGCTCGCTCATCCACATGAAGACGCTCTACCTCGGCCCCGAAGAGCTCATGGTCGCCGCCAAGGTCGACTTCGGCGCTCAGACCCGACTGGTGGATGTCGCCGCCAGCATCGATAGCGTGGAGAAAGAGATCCGCGAAGCCGAGCCAATGGCGCGCGTTATCTACATCGAACCTGACGTCTACCGTCGCCCGCCCGAAGCAGCCCCACCCACTGACACCATCGTCATCGTGGGCAACGACTAAAGAAAGATCCCGCCATCATGAACTTTGAACCAATCATTCACACCGTGCTCGCGCTGCACATCTTGGGACTTGCGCTCATCATCGGATCATTCGCACTTCAGTTGCGCCGCAAGGAAGGCTTCGAACTCGGCACCATGCTGATCGGCGCCATCACGCAACTCGTGACCGGGCTCATCCTCGTGGGCCTCGTGCAGATGAACGACGAAGACGTCAACAACGCCAAGATCGCCGTGAAGCTGATCTTCGCGATCATCGTTCTCGTCGCCGTCATGATCGCGCGCTCGCGCCAGGCCAAGGCCCTCAGCGCTGGAACCAGCGAAAAGAAAGCCACCCTGCCGTTCCTGCACCTTGCGGGCATGGGCGCCCTCATCAACGTGTTCGTTGCGGTGCTCTGGCACTAAGCCAGGCCTAGCGGGCTAGCGGCGGGCTTCGAAAAAGTCCGTCAGCAGCGCGGCGCATTCAGCCTCTTGGATGCCCGCCACAACCTCGACCTTGTGCGGAAGCCGGCGGTCACGCAGCAAATCGTTAACGCTGCCTGATGCGCCGGCTTTTTCGTCCCACGCCCCAAACACCACGCGCGGGATGCGGGCCTGCAGAATCGCGCCAGCACACATCGTGCACGGCTCAAGCGTGACCACGAGAGTCATGGAGTCGAGGCGCCACGAACCGGTGGCCGCGGCCGCTGCCCGGATTGCCACTACCTCGGCGTGCGCCGTGGGGTCGCCCGTGAGCTCCCGCTCATTGCGCCCAACGGAGACGAGATTGTCGTTCTGATCAAAGACGAGAGCAGCGACAGGAACGTCGGCAGAATCGGCTGTGAGCTTGGCCTCAGCGATGGCCAGCGTCATCCATTGATCGAACTTTGTCACGATCGGTTCTCCAAGTGGTCCGTACCTCAAGTAGATTTAGCCTATGCGAGTTCACGTTGCCGACCACCCGCTCATCACGCACAAGCTCACCGTGCTGCGCGACAAGAACACCGCGGCCCCCACTTTTCGGGCGCTGACGGAGGAGCTAGTGACGCTTTTGGCGTACGAAGCGACCCGTTCGGTGCGCGTTGAAGAGGTCGACATTGAGACCCCCGTTACCGCGACGAAGGGTGTGGCAATCAGCTCGCCCAAGCCGCTCGTGGTGCCGATTCTTCGCGCCGGACTCGGCATGCTTGAAGGAATGGTCAAGCTCGTTCCGACCGCTGAAGTCGGATTCTTAGGCATGGTGCGCAACGAAGAAACGCTGAAGCCAGACACCTACGCCGAACGCCTGCCCGACGATCTGTCGAACCGCCAGTGCTTCGTTCTCGACCCCATGCTGGCCACCGGTGGCTCGCTCATTGCGGCCATCCAGTACCTGCTCGACCGCGGTGCAACGGATGTCACGGCCGTCTGCATCCTCGGAGCTCCCGAAGGTCTCGCCGCTGTCGAGAAGGCCATGGAAGGCCAAAACGTCACGATCGTGCTCGGCGCGCTCGACGAACGCCTCAACGAGAACGGCTACATCGTGCCCGGCCTCGGCGATGCTGGCGACCGACTGTACGGTCTCGTCTAGCAGCACAATTGTCGCGCGCAACTTGACAGAGGCGCGCTGTATGAAACATCATTGCAACCATGACTGTACAAACTCGCGACCTGACCGCCCTCGTGGCTTCCAGGACCGCTAGCGCGATGCTTACGAGCACTGCGGTGGCGGGCGACGTTTCGTGTTGTCGAATGTGTGCCTAGTCGGCCTACCTGCGCCGGGCATTCTCACCAGATGGGATGCCCCCAGATCTTCGTCCTCATAACGGCGACTATCTAGCTCGACACACTATTTTTTTCCGAAGGATCACACCCTCACCATCAGAGGCCCTTCACCCCTTATCCAAGGATTTCTGGACCCATGTCACTTGCAACAATCGAACGCACCACTCGCACCTCTTTCGCTTCCGCGGCTCCCGCGTTGGCACCGACCTACACTCCGCCGGCCCGCGACCTGTCGATTGCCGTGCAGCCCGCTCGCACGGTGCGCCCGGCAACGCCGACCCCGGCACCCGCCGCGCCAGCCGCTGACGCACCACACCTGCGCGCTGTTCCGCAGGGAACCGAAGCTCGCGGCTTCGTGCTCTACGTCGGCATCGACGAGCTCAAGGCCGCCGCAGCCGGCACCGACCTGAGCGCGATTGTGGAGCAGCTCAAGCTCCTCACGCAGCAGCTCGTGCCGAACGCCGAAACTCACGCCGCCGTTGCCCTCGCCCCCGTGGGCGCCGGTGGACGCGACGTCGACGTCGTGCGCCTCGCCCTGCAAGACCCTTCCGCTCTCGCCAAGCACCGCCAGGTTGAAGAGCCCGAAGAGAAGCCCGCGAGCGGTGTGGTCGTTGACCTCTCCCGCAAGCGCGTGCTCATCGATGACGCGCCCGCAGCCCTCACCTACAAAGAGTTCGAGCTGCTGCAGTTCCTCATCCTGCGCGAATCGCAGACCATCGACCGCGCCCAGCTCATCTCTACGCTGTGGTCAGCGGAAGACGACGAAGCTCCCAACGAACGCACCATCGACGTGCACATCCGTCGCCTGCGCTCCAAGCTCGGCGCGTACGAAGATGTTGTTCGTACGGTTCGTGGCATCGGGTACCGCTACGACCGTCATCCGGATGTCTCGGTGCGCTTCGCCTCGACCCCCAGCCCCGACTTCATCTAACGGCTGTTCGCGCCGTCGCTGCGGGTGCAGAGAACCACTCTCGCTCGGCGTAGAGGTTCAGCGCTGGCGCGTGTCACACTGACCGGATGACAACGACTGATGCCACCCGGATGCCCGAGAAGATGTCACGGGATCGAGAAGCGCTCGACGCCCTCCTCGACTCGGAGATCGTCGGGAACGTCGCCTATGTTCACGACGACGGAACCCCCGGCGTTTTGCCGACCGCGGTTGCTCGCCTCGGCGACGAGTTGATCGTGCACGGGTCGAGCGGTTCACGCTGGATGCGGCTCGTTTCTGGTGCGCCCGTCGCCGTTTCGGTGACAGCAGTCGGCGGCATTGTGGTCGCGCGCTCCGCCTTCGAGTCGTCGCTCATCTACAGCAGCGCCGTACTGTTCGGCTCCTTTCGCGTGCTCGAGGGCGAGGAAAAGGCTGCCGCCGTCAACGCCATCACCGAGAAGATGATCCCCGGCCGTCTGGCCGAAGTGCGCCCCAACAGCAAGAAAGAACTCGCCGCCACCCTCGTGCTTGCGCTGCCGATCGCCGAATGGTCGTTGCGCACCTCCGACGACTGGCCCGATGACACCGACGACGATATCGCCGGCAACGCGTGGGGCGGGCAGGTGCGATTCGGAGCTCGAGCCGTTGAGGTTGTTGCCACGCCTGACCTGCGCTCCGGCATCCGCGTGCCTGAGTCTGTTCGGGCGTTCGAGTAGCGGATGTCCGCTAGCGGCAAACACCGCCGCTCTGCCAATTCACCCCCGCTTTGATACTCTAAACGGGTAGCCGCAACGACGGCTCCCGACGACGGATCAGTACCGGGTACGCGAAAAGACTGGCCAAGGAGACTCTTGTGTATTGGCTTGTTTTGATTCTTTCTGGCGTGCTCGAAGCCGTCTGGGCTACCGCTCTGGGCAAATCGGAGGGCTTCACAAAGCTCTGGCCAACCGTGATTTTCGGTGTCGCCATTCTCGTAAGCATGGGCGGTCTCGGCTATGCCATGCGCGAGATTCCGATCGGCACCGCTTACGCCATCTGGGTGGGTATTGGTGCAGCGCTCACGGTGACCTACGCCATGGTGTTCGGCGGGGAACCCATCTCGTGGGTCAAGGTGTTACTCATCACCGGGTTGATCGGCTGCATCGTCGGACTCAAACTCGTCGACACGGCGCACTAGCTTTTCGACGGCCACGGCTCTGGCACAGTGCAGGGGCTATCGCGAGACGTGCACGACCGCGGCAATTAACCCCAGCATTGCGGCCAAGTCGAGGGCACCCCACGAGAAGATCCGCCGCCGTTGCCCTACGCGCACTCTCCACCACAAGAGACCCACTACTGCGATGAGCAGTCCGGGCCACCACGTGACCGAGGCAACAAACTTCACTTCGTCAGCACGATCCGCAAGATTGGACGCGACGACGTTATAACCCGCGGTACCTGCCGCGTAGCCTGCGACGATGGAGAGCACGATGAACGCGCCGCCCGCCAACACAAAGAGGATGCCTCCATAGAGTTGGTCCCAGCCACGCGGAAAGTGTCGGGGAGCGAGGGCATCGGGTTCGATTAGCCGTCTGGCCCTCCATTGGCGGGTGCTGACGACATTGACGGATGCGACGCCGAGGGAAACGACAGCGGCGAGACCAATAATCGCCCAACCGGGAACCGCCGTCACAAAAAGAGCGATCGAACTGGCCACGATAAAAATAGCGAGACCGAGCGGCCCCAAGCAGACCACCACGAGAAGAACGAGCATCCATCCTTGAAGGATGCCGGCGAGGCCGAGGGATGAAACAACCACCGCGACGACACCCACGCCGACGATGTAGCCGATCTGCGCGGGCCGACGATCAATAGTGTGCCGCGAATCGCCGCCCACTAGCGGGAACTGACGTCTAAGAGAACGCTGATGAGCACGAGCATTGCCACGAGATCGATCGCTGCCCACGCGGTAGCGGGTCTTCCTTTATCGACGCGAATAATCCACGTCACAAGACCGGCGACAGCAATCAGTAAGCCCGGCCACCAGATGACGGCAGCTGCACATTTCACCGGGGCGGCCTCGTCTACCGAGACGCCGGACGACATTCCATCCGCCAGCAGGATGACGCCTCCCGCGATCACGGAGAGCGCGATGAACGCCCAACCGGCAAGCGCGAAGAGCAGCTTGCTGAACGCTAGCCCATACCTCCGCGCCACGTCCGGCTCGTCCCCACTCAGCCCCTCAGAGAAAGGCGTCGCAGCAGCGATTCGTCGGCGACGTCTGCCCTTCACGATGATCACGTTGAGTGACGCGGTAGCCATCGCGACCGCGGCTCCCATCGCAACCGCGATCGCCACGTCTGAAGCAGAGTTCGCTAGAGCAAACACCGCGGTGACGGGGAATGCGAGAAGGGCAGCGGCCGCAAGCCCCAGCGGTCCAAGGTAGAGGATCATCAGCAGCGGAAGAGTTCGCAGGTCGAATTGAGAGAACCAGATGAACAGTGCACTCAGCACGCCGGCCCCGGCGATATAGCCGACCGTGACAGGCCATCTCTCAAGCTGAATAGCCCAGCGATCGACGACGGCACGGAGAGTCATATAGTGAGCGTAACCCAACATGCCCTTGCGGCAGGCTCAGCCCGATCCGCCCCTCGCGGCGCGCAGTGTGCACCGAGGGCGCAGGATTAGGGCGCAGCGCCCTGCGTGACGTCGGCCCACAGAATGCCGATGAGCGTCAGCATGATCGCGAGGTCCGCGATCGCCCACCGCAGCACGGGCTCCCCGCGACGGGTATTCACAATCCACAGCCGCAGGCCTGCAATCGCGACGACAAGACCCGGCACCCACACGATCGCCGACAGGAAGATCAGATGGTTCGCCCGCTCGGCCGACTCGCGAACCGCAATACCGGCAGTGGTTCCCGCCGTACCCCCGGCGAAGAAACAGAGAACGATAAACGCGAGCCCAGCCGCCACGAACAGAACGGCGGCGAGCTGCTGGCGCCAACCGTGCCGACGCTCTTAAGCTTCAAACGGCCTCTCCAGCGGAGGTGCAGGCCTGCGCCACCGCGCAAGAATTTCGACATTGACGAACGCAATGCCGACCGCCATTACTAGGCTAAACAGAGCAGCGATCCACTCGTAAATCCCGTACACCTCGGGAAGACGGAGCGCTCCCAAGAAGAGCGCGACAAGCCCTAGAGGACCCAAATAGATGGCTAGGGTCAACTCGGCGATCGGCGAGAACACAATGCCCGGGCCTGCTAGCGAGAATGCCACCACGGTCATCACCCCGGCGCCAACAATGTATTTGCACTTCTTCGGTGTGCGCGTGGCATTGTCGATCAGAGTCATTAGTTGATCATGGGGCACACGGCCGCACCCCACCAGCCCGCGAATGAGGGTGGCTCATGTCGCGCCGCGGGTAGCTCGTGACGGCTTGAGCGGTTTCTCCTATCCGAGGTGCGAGACTCCAGCCGACCCGAGCAACAGCGTCGCCAAAAGTGCGAGCTGGAGAAGGGCGTCGGCAAGCGCCCAAGACAGACTGCCCCTCCCTCGGACCTCGTTCAGCACCCACAGCACAAGACCGCCGAGCGCTGCGGCGAGCCCCACCAACCAGACAGCGAACAAGAACGGTGCCAGGTAAGGTCCGGCATCGGGTTGGGCTGTTCCCGGGCCAGAGCTCAGAGCCAGGTATCCCGTCACTACACACAGCACGATGAACACAAACCCCGCGACGACAAACAAGACTGCCGCGGCTACTCGACCCAACACGGTGTCACCGGCACGCCGGTCGGCGACTCGCACCCCGCTGCGCAGGTGGGCAATCCAGCCGAAGACAACAACAACATTGAGCAGTGCGGTGCCCACGGATAGCGGGATAACAATGGCGAGACCCAGCACAGAAGGTAACGCGGCGTTCCAGAGGACGAAGACGATCGGAAGCGCGAGCGTGGAAAACGTAATGACACCGAGAGGGCCCAGCACAAAGAAGATGGCTATGCCAAAGAACACAACGAATTCGTCGCCGGCGGGCGAGCTGAGATAGGCACCGGAGAGCATGACCGCAGTGGCACCCACGTAAGCGAATAACGCCGCGTACTTATCAGTGCCAGCGCCGAGGATCATCTGTCGAGCATGCGTCACTTTGCGCGCTCTCGCCAGCCCGCGAATGAGGGTGGGTCGCGGGCTGGCGGGCTGGCGGGCTGGCGGGCTGAAGCGTTCGCGGTATTGACCCGCGGTCGGGGTCAGCCGCTTCACCGCTTTGCGCAGGAAACGTGGGGCAAGGAACACCTGTCGGCCGTCGCAACCGGCCGAGTCGCCCACCCCTTCTGGGGTTGTCCCCGCCTGACACTAGGCTGCGAGAATTGAGTGATGCTCGCGCGGGGGTGCGAGTCGAGGGGAATTGATGAAGCAAGCTGGACCACGGGATTGGTCGCCACCCGAAAATAGCAACTATCGTCCGGCAGATAACTACCGTTACCCGTCGAATCAATCGACGACCACTTTCGCCCCGCGGAAGTTGGTGCGCAACTGGCCCGGACGGCTCTCGCTACTCCTCGGCATCACCGCTGCCGGGCTGGCCCTATTCCCGATCGCTTCAGCGGGAGCAGGGAACGGGTACATTGCGTCCACGGTCGGAATCACCGCGATCGGCTACGGCTTCTACGCCCTCAGGCTTCGCTACTACCGGGAGGCTACCGCCCGGCTAAGTCCGATCATTGGCATCCTTCTGGGAGCTTTCGGAACGCTGCTCATGGCCGCGCTCGTGGCCAGCTTCTACTTCAACAGTGCCGCGCTCAACTCCCCCATTACATTTCAGGTCGCGCAAACAGAATTCACGTTTGATTCGGAAGGCTTAGCCCTGTCGACGCCCGCCGAAAGCGCGGCTACGGACGGGACCGGCCAGACCACCGAAATCATTACGCCAGCGCCAGTCGCCGCGCCTGCGTCATTCGCGTCCGCCGCCGAAGAACGGATGGCTCTGATTCAACATCTCGGCACCGTGCAGTTCGTGCTGAAGCAGATCGCGCCGCAGAGCAAGCCCGCCAGCCTCAGCCTTGCCACCCCCGGCGGCACCCTCTCGACACCGGACGGGCACGCGCTCACGATCTTGCCCGAAGGCACCGTGGTCAACTATGCGCCCTCGGCAGATGGCTCCAACTACGTCATGACGCTTACTGGGGCAACCTTTGGCAGCATGGTGCAGCTCGACACCGCCGTCGGCCAGATCGTGGCACTGAACTAGCTTTCCTGCCGGAGCGAACGGCAGCCGAACGTCGCTGCTCATCTGCGCGGAAAACATGCAATTTCGGCATATTCTGCCCAGAAACACAGGGGGTAGACAAACTTTTCTGGAAATTTCTCAAAAATAACGGAACGGTAACTAGACAGCGTTATGTTTCCGTTATACATTCATAGAGCAGAAGTTGTTTGCTGTGGCAGCTACTGCGGAATGTGATTGCAGGACACTCTTGGTGCAAAGGGAGAGGGTCGGTTTCATGCCTCTGAAACCGGCCCTCGAACTATTTAACGGGTGATGTTAGAAAGCCCAGAGCCACACGGTCGCGACAAGTGAAACCATCACGGCGAAGTCGACAATCGCCCACGGCAGCAACGTTCTTTTCCCCTTGGCTCGAATAATCCAGATCGCCAACCCCGCCAGCGCCACCAACAGCCCTAGCCACCATGCTGCGCTAGCGACGTGCAACGACTCAACGTTCCAGGCCACCGGAACCACCGCGGGCACCCCAATCGCCATGGTGGCCGCAGTGCCCGCCAGAGCGCTCAGCACCACAAATCCACATCCGGCGAAGACGAACAGCAGAATGCCAAGCACCTCATGTCGTTCATTCAGCGGGCTTGGCGTGCGAATGGTCATTCCTTGAGTATTACCCAGAACGCATAGCGCTACCAGCACGCGCCGCACGCGATCCCCCTCGCTTCGGCCTACGCTGGCACGACCGCCGAATCGAACGGATGACCGTGACCACTGCCCCGCTGCATCCGGATGTCGCCCACGCCATCCACAGCCTCGGTGACGCACTGCCCGAGCACGATCAACTCGTGGTCGAGCCCGACAACGCCGAATACGGCGCCGTCACCACGCTTCCTGCTGCAACCCGGTTTCGGGTCGCAAAACTCACCCCCACCAAGCCCGGCTTCTTCGTCACGGTCTGGCGGCGAGACACTGACGGCACTACGCAACCATTCCCCAGCGACGATGGCACGCAGCACCTCGTTGTCGTCACCCGCGACAGAAACGGCTTCGGCGCCTTCGTCTTTCCGCTCAGCGTACTGATCGCCCGCGGTATCGTCTCGGTCGACGGCCACGGCGGCAGGCGCGGATTTCGCGTGTACCCGCCCTCGGCAGATACCCGCAATCGCCAAGCACAGAGCACCCAGCGCTGGCAGTGCGAGCACTTTCACCCGCTCAACTAACTCCGAAAATTCCGGATGCGACGACCGCGCCGATTGCAGTGAACCAGCCCCGCTAGCCGCCCCGCGATCTACTCCGCGTCGCTCTCGCGAGTGCGTGCAGAGCCGTCTTCGATCTTGAGCTGCTGAATGGGGAAGGGAATCTCAATCTGCGCGTCGCCGAGCGCCTTCTTGATCGCCTCAAGCACCTGATCCTGTGCCTCGAGAGCCTCCCGGCGATTCGGCGGGTTGATCCAGAACCGCACCTCAAGGTTCACGCTGAAGTCACCGAGCGACGTCACCAAAACGGTCGGGGCAGGGTCGTCGATGATGCCGGGCAAGGCGGCGATGGCGTCGACGATCGCGGTACGAGCATCCGCAATGCTGTCGTCATAGCCGATGCCGACCGCCACACTCAGCCGCCGCTTGGCGAAGGCCGTGTTGACGACAACGCGCTCGGTATAGAGCTGACTATTCGGGATCACAACCACCCGATTGTCGTAGGTGCGCACGCGCGTGGCTCGCACCTGAATGTCAATAACTTCACCCTCGTGATCGCTCGACACAATCTGATCGCCGATACGGAACGGGCGCGTGAACAGGATCAGGATGCCCGACAGTAGATTCTGAAAAATGTCACGGAACGCGAACCCAATCACCACACCGCTCACCCCAAGGGTGCCGAAGAGCGACGCCGGCGTGATCGTCGGAAAAATGATCGTCAACGCCACCAGCAGCCCGAACGCGAGAATCGACCATGCGACCAACCGGCTCAGCACGACCTGCAAGCCGCGCGGCTGCCCTGCTCGCCGCGCCGCCGAGCGCACGAGCTTCGCTACCAACCACGAAATTGCCCAGAAGAGCACAAAGGCCAGCACGCCGAGAATGACGTTGGGCAACGCCAAGAAAAGGCTGGTGAAAATGCCCTGCACCCGGTCGAGCACATCGCCGAAGTCGGCCGTTTCGAGCTGAACTGTGAAAGCAGTCATAGCCGGTCACCCCTCTCGCGCATCACCACCATCGGCAACGCAACCTGTGAGGCGCGATTCTACGCCAGCTCTTTTCACGTACGAAACGTAGAGTTGAGCCGTGAGCGGAAACCAGAATCAGCCCTCCGTCGTGTGGTTGCGAAACGACCTACGACTAGCCGACAACCCAGCCCTGACGGCGGCCGCGAGTGAAGGCCGACCACTCGTGGTTGTGTACATTCACGACGAAACTGGCGACGGCATCCGCCCGCTGGGTGCGGCAAGCAAGTGGTGGCTGCATCACAGCCTCACTGCTCTGGATGCCGCCCTGCAGAATCTGGGCGGCCAACTGACCCTTCGTCATGGCCCTGCCGCGCAGGTGATGCCGGCGCTCGTGGACGAGCTCGGCGCCGCCTCGGTGCACTGGAACCGTCGCTACACGGCGGCCCGCGATATCGACGCCGGCCTCAAAACGAGTCTGCGCGAGCAGGGGCTCGCGGTCGAAAGCCATCAGGGCAATCTGTTGAACGAGCCGTGGCATATCCGCAATGGGCAGGGCGAGCCGTACAAGGTTTTCACCCCGTATTGGCGTGCGGCACAAGATCGTCCGGTGCGGGATGCGCTGCCGGCGCCGACCGCAGCCGAGCTGAGCTGGCCTGCCGACTCCCCCGCGAGCGACGACCTCGCCGAGTGGTCGCTGCTGCCGACGCGCCCCGACTGGGCCGACGGTTTGCGCGAGACGTGGACTCCCGGTGAGGCGGGCGCGCTCGATCGCCTCGAAAGCTTCGTGGCCGACCGGCTTGCCGACTACCACCGCCGTGACGAGCCCTCCGTGGATGCCACGAGTGGCCTCAGCCCGCACCTGCGGTTTGGTGAGATCAGTTCAGCGCAGATCTGGCACCGGTTGCGCGGCTCAGGCTCAGGCTCGGGCTCGGCCGGCATCCCCACCGCGGCCCGCAAGAACGTCGCCAAGTTCCTGAGCGAGATCGGCTGGCGCGAATTCTCCACCGCTTTGCTCTTCGACAACCCGCGCCTCGCCACCGACAGCTATCGCCCGGCCTACAACGCGTTCCCCTGGGGATACACGGTCGACGAACTCGGCGCCGTCGACGAACCTGCGGGAGTCAGCGAAGTCGAGGCGTGGCGTCGCGGCCGCACCGGCATCCCCCTCGTCGACGCCGGGATGCGCGAACTTTGGCACACCGGCACGATGCACAACCGCGTGCGCATGGTCGTCGCAAGCTTCCTCATCAAGAACCTGCTCATCGACTGGCGAGCCGGCGAACAGTGGTTCTGGGACACCCTCGTCGACGCCGACGAGGCCAGCAACCCCGCCAACTGGCAATGGGTCGCGGGATCCGGGGCGGATGCTGCCCCCTACTTCCGTGTGTTCAACCCGGTGTTGCAGCAGAAAAAGTTCGACCCCACGGGCGCCTATGTCTCGTACTGGATTCCCGAACTCGGCACCGATGCGTATCCCGAACCGATCGTGGATCTCGCCGAAACCCGCCGCGAAGCCCTCGAGGCGTACACGGCCGTAAAGGCCGCGGCGGCAGAATAGCCCACTGGATGCACCACCCGGCACTTCGCCAGAGTTCGCTCAGTTGACTGCCAGCTTGCGCTAACAGCCCCGGAAACATGCGGATCTGAGGGCGAGAGTCGCCCGCATCCGCGTGCCCGATTGCTCCAATTTCGCACTTCGCGAAATGACCCCCAAACCGGTCACAGCCTCGCTCCGGAGTACTCATTGCGGCTCGGGAAAGCCTCGAGACGCAGGGCCTCCACGGAGACCACAAACGTAAGAAGGAGTTCAGTAATGAGCGCATTTACGAAGAAGACCACGATCGGCGCCACCGCTACCGCAGTAGCCCTGATCGCTGTTGGAGCCGCTGCTCCCGCCATGGCAGCAACCGGCGACAGCTACACCTCGACGAAGTCATACTCTTACTCATCCCCCAAGCAGATCGACATCCCCGTCGTCGTAGCGCCCCAAGTTGGCGACGTTGACCTCCTCGGTGGCGACGTACTCGGCGGAGGCATCCTCAACGGTGACCTCCTCAACGGAAACGCTGTTGCGTCCGGCAACGAGGTCAACGCACCCGTAGCTTCGGGCAACGACACCGCCGTCGGCAACGTGAGCGACTCCGCGAACGTGTCTGATGTAGCCAACGACGCCAACGTCTCTGGCGTCGTCGACAACGCGACTCAGGTGACCGACGTTGTGGACAACGCAACTGACGTAGTCACCGACGTGACCGACATCGTAGACGTTGACGACATCCTCAACGACGTTGTCGACGCAGACGACATCATCGGTGACATCACCGGTGACCTCGGCTTGAACGGCATCTTCAACTAACTTTCTTCACCCGCTTGCCCTCGCCTGATGTTCTCCGGGCGGGGGCAAGCGTCTTTGACTACGTCTGGCCGTACTTCAATCTTCGGCTTTAGACTGGGCGCATGTCGGTTACAGAGCTCTCGGTCAGCACCCAGAACTATTTGAAGGCTGTGTGGAGTCTTTCCGAATGGTCAGATGCCCCCGTCACAGCAACGGTGATCGCCGAGCGCACCGGCTACACGCTGTCGAGCGTCTCGGATGCCGTGCGTCGCCTCACCGATCAAGGCTTTCTGGATCATGCCCGCTACGGGTCCATTGCACTCACCGACGTGGGTCGCGCGCACGCCGTGGCGATGGTTCGCCGCCACCGCCTCATCGAATCGTTTCTCGTCAGCGTGCTCGGCTACACCTGGGATCAAGTGCACGACGAAGCCGAAAACCTTGAGCACGCCGTCTCTGACTTCATGGTCGAACGCATCGATGAGTTTCTCGAACACCCCACCCGTGACCCGCACGGCGATCCCATCCCCAGCGCCGACGGCGTGATTACGATCCCGGATGCCGTGCAGCTCACCCGCGTCGCCCCCGGCAGCACCGTCGTCGTCGAACGCATCTCCGACGACGACCCCGAGCTACTCAAGTTCTTCGAAGAGCGCGGCATCGGATTCGAAGCGACCCTCAACGTGAACGCCGGGGCACCGTATTCGGATGCGCTCGAGGTGGTTGTGCTGAGCGGCGTCGACGGCGAAACCAGTGGGGCGAGCGGCGAAGCGAGCAACGACGGCGGGCGCCAATCCGCTGTGCCGATTAGCCTCGGCCGGAGCGCGACCGACGCACTCTACGTATCGGGCGGCACCCTCGCCGAATGACCTGAGGCGCACCGCGCGGGTTCGGTGTGCAGGCGGTGTCTTTGCGCTTACTGGGCGGCGAGCATCCGCTGCCGCTTCATCGCACCGAGTCGCTTGCCGATCACGCCCTGCGTGGGGCTGAACAGGTAGACGAGCGCAAAGATGCAGCCTTCGACGAGCACGATCATGCCGCCGGATGCCGTGTCTAAGTAGTAGCTGAGGTAGAGCCCGGTGACGGCCGCGAGCGCCGACATCACCGGGGCGATCACGAGCATGCGCGAGAAGCGATCGGTGAGCAGGTACGCGGTGGCGCCGGGGATGATGAGCAGTGCCACGACGAGAACGACGCCGACGGCCTGAAGCGCGACGACCGCGGTAAGGGCGAGGAGCCCGAGAAGCGCAGCGCCGAGAACCTTGGGGTTGAGGCCGATCGCGTGGGCGTGGGTGGCGTCGAAGGCGTAAAGGGTGAAGTCGCGGCGCTTCACGAGCAGGATCGTGAGCGTGATCGCGCCGAGGATGAGAACTTGAGCGAGGTCGGCCCAGGAGACTCCGAGGAGGTTGCCGAAGATGATGTGGTTCAGGTCGGTCTGCGAGGGCGTCACGGAGATGAGCACGATTCCCAGGGCGAACAGGGTGGTGAAGACGATGCCGATGGCGGCGTCCTCTTTGATGCGGCTCGTGTTTCTCACGATGCCAATAAGGGCGACGGCAAGGAAGCCGAAGATGACCGCACCGAGAGCAAAGGGGGCGCCGACGACGTAGGCGAGCACGACACCGGGGAGCACGGCGTGCGAGACAGCGTCGCCCATGAGCGACCAGCCGATGAGGACCAGCCAGCACGAGAGCACCGCGCACACGATTGCCGCGGTCACACTCGTGGCGAGCGCCCGCACCATGAAGTCGTAGCTCAGCGGTTCGAGGAGGAAGTCGAGAGGGTTCACGCGGCGTCTCCCGCCGTGACATCGAGGCCGAAGGCGCGCGCAAGGTTTTCGGGCTTCAGCACCTCAGCCGGAGTGGATTGCAGCAGCACCGTGCGCATCAGCAAGATTGCCTCGTCGGCGAGTTTCGGCAGCGCATTGAGGTCGTGGGTCGAGACGAGCACCGTGGCTCCCTCGGCGGCGAGCTCGCGCAAGAGTGTCGTGATCGTTCCCTCGGAGCGCTTGTCGACGCCGGCAAAGGGCTCGTCGAGAAGCAGGATCGTCGCGCCCTGAGCGATTCCGCGGGCCACAAACGCGCGCTTCTTCTGGCCGCCCGAGAGTTGGCCAATTTGGCGGTCGGCGAGATCAGTCAGCTCAACGCGCTCGAGAGCCTCGGCGACGGCGGCCTTGTCGGCGGCCTTGGGGCGACGCGAGAAACCCATGTGGCCATAGCGGCCCATCATCACCACATCGCGCACCGAGAGCGGGAACGCCCAGTCCACGTCTTCGCTCTGCGGAACGTAGCCGACGGCTCCGGCCTTGCGAGCGAGTGCAGGCTGCCGACCGGCCAACGTGACTGTTCCGTGGTCGGGGCGCAGCATCCCGGTAATCGTCTTGAAGAGCGTGGACTTGCCCGAGCCGTTCATTCCGATAAGGCCATAAATGCGGCCGGGCGCGAGGCTGAGGCTCACGTTGTCGAGCGCGAGCACGTCGCCGTAGTGAACGGTGACGTTACGCACGTCGATGGCGGGCACACTCATTCCGTGGCCCCGGTCAATCCAGCGATGATGGTTTCGGCGTCGTGGCGCAGCAACTCGAGGTAGGTCGGCACCGGGCCACCTTCCTCCGACAGCGAGTCGACGTAGAGGGTTCCGCCGAAGGTCGTGTCAGTGGCCTCGACCACTTGCTGCATCGCGCGATCGGAGACTGTGGATTCGCAGAACACGGCGGGCACGTCGTTGTCCCGCACGAACTCGATCACCGACGCAATCTGGCGCGGCGTCGACTGCTGCTCAGCGTTGACCGCCCACAGGTACTGCTCGCTCAGTCCAGCGTCGCGCGCCAGGTAAGAGAACGCTCCTTCGCACGAGACGAGAGCGCGCTGTGACGCCGGCAACTCGGCGAGTTCGGCCGTGAGCTCGTCGTTCACAAGCTGCAACTCCGCCTTGTACGCCTCAGCATTGGCGGCATAGTCGGCAGCGTTTTCGGGGTCTAGTTCAGCGAACGCAGCCTCCATATTGTCGACGTAAATCTGTGCGTTGAGGGGGCTCATCCACGCGTGCGGATTGGGCAGCCCTTCATAGGCATCCTCCGCAATGTTGATGGTGTCGACGCCGTCAGAAACAACCACGTGCGGCACGTCGAGACCGTCAACGAACTGCGCGAACCAGGCTTCAAGGTTGAGCCCGTTGTCGAGAATCAGGTCGACTTCGGCCGCCTTGGCAATGTCGCCGGGCGTGGGCTCGTAGCCGTGGATCTCGGCCCCCACCTTGGTGATGGATTCCACCCGCAGGTTGTCGCCGGCCACATTCTCGGCGATATCGGCGAGCACCGTAAAGGTCGTGAGCACGACAGGGCGGTCGTCGTTCGGGTCAGTCGTGGCGCCCGCATCCGACACCGCAGTGCAGCCAGCGAGACCGAGCAGAAGGGCGGATGCTGCAGCCGCGATCATCGTCGTGCGTGCGGTGTGCGTGCGACCTGTTGCTGCTCTCATTCCCATGTTCTGATCCTATGTTGGGAGAGCCTCTTTAAGAAACTACGTCTAGACGTAGTTCCATGAAAATGCGGCCAACCAGCAATAATTGCGAATCTTTTATGGAACGACGAGAGCCCGCTGGAACTCAACTGTGGAGTTGGAGAAAAACGAACGACACCCAACGCGACTCGCGCCAGGTGTCGCTTCGTCTTTTCGCTGAACCACGCGAAAACGACTCGGCTGTGGCTACCGGTAAGTACGACTCGCCTGTGGCTACTGGTAAAAGCTCAAAGGTGCGCCGACTGCATCGCATTCGACAGCGAGCGCCGTCGTCGCTTCTCCCAACGCTGACGCGTCCCCTACGGCCGGTTCGGCACCGTCGGCGCCTAGCTCCGTGATTGCCGAACGTAGGTCGTCGACTTGGCTGCTCAAAAGCGCGTCCTTGTGCAAGATTCCAAGGATCGGGAAGCCGTCGGCAATAGTGGCAATCATGTAATCGAACGATTCCCTATTCAACTCGCCGGCCTCATACCCCGAGACCACGCCGTTCACCGTCATGAGTTCGATCGAGAGCGAATGGCACAGCCCGACGTTGCCCTCCTCCAACGAAGTCGCGGCGGCGCTTGACGAAGGTTCGGCGGGCGGCGGCGGCTCGACTTCGGTGCATGCAGAAACAGAGATCAGCATTCCGACACATACGGCCGCGGACAGAAGATGTCTCATAAGGCTCCTTAGTTAGTTGCGGTCCCCACGTACCGTTCGAGTAGGCGCACAGGCGCCAGGTTTTCTCAAGCACCGGTTTGCCGAGCCGAGACGTACTGAAATCAATAATGTCTCATATTTTGCCGGCCTGTCTATCTTCCCGGCATTAGCTCGCGAGTCGAAACAGAGAGGGCGACGGACACCAACTCGGGCGGCCCCGGCCATACACCTGCGCTATTGCCCGAAGAGCAAGACAAGCGGTAGCCTCGCCCTAAGCGAAGAATATTCGGATTTTGAAAGTGAGAGCTCACTTGTGTTGGCCTGCTGACGGCGCGATCACTGACGATCAGGTTTCCCCTGTCGCAACTTCGGGGCAGAGCGAACTAAGCGTTTTCGGCGCGTATCGGAACGCTACTTACGTCTGGACACCCGATGCATCCATCCCCGCTTTCGAAGAAAAAACGGGTTCGCATTCAGACGTACTGGAGGCAGAACTTGCGCTTCACTAAGGCAGCCGCTTACCTAGCGGCATTCGGTTTGACCATCTCGACGCTGGCTGGGTGCAGCGACGTCACTTCCATCAATAACATGCCGGCCCAAGCGGATGACGCAGCTTTCAGCCGCACCGCCTTTATTTTCGAAGATGCTCGCAATTGCATTCAACTCCGTGCTGAAGAGTCTGCTCCGGTGACTGACCCGGAAGTATTTGCGGAAAGCATCGACGGCTGTGTGAGCCTGAATATCTACGGGTGGACAGATGACGAGATCGTGTCCGGGTTCAGAAGCGGTGACGCTAGTTGGCTCACGTCGAGCTCCATCGCCGAGGACCGCATAAAGGTGGCTGTGTTCACGACCAGTTTTGGACGAGCCGACTCCGGGCTGTCCGCCCAAACCCGCGTGTACAGCTTGTGCTGGTCTCTGAACTTCGACGCCCAAACGGGTAGCGACTTTGTAGTGTCGGATGAGACATGCAACCCCGCCATATTTCTTGCGCTTCCCCAGTACACCCTGACTAACGTCGCAGAGTTAGAAGCGGGACGTTAGGCGCTTCTGCACGGTTGAGTCAGAAGAAGTGCGACACCTGACTTCGGCATCGGCATCTCGTAGTGAGTGGCCGAAGCGTGTGTGACGACATCAGCGCATTCGGCGCTCCGCTCGTGACACCGTTCGCACTCCAGGATGCGGAGGCGAGCATTGCAGTCGAACTGCGTTGCTGAATATAGTTGAGCTAACCGAGAAGGGTCCAACGATGTTGAAACGCTTTCTCAATGTGATGGGTCGGGTCGCTAAACGCCTGGCATTCGTGTTTACCCAGTTAGGCGGAGCGGCCAACGGTGGCCGAAGCGCGGATCCCAGCGCTCGCTCACTCTACGAAGACCGCGACGACTACCGACCGTAATAGGTTCCGCTTACGGGCGGTCGCGGTCGCGAACCGTCCACGTGGGGTACACCCCAAACCGACGTCAAGGTCAGCCGAACCCAGCACCACGTTGCTACTGTGACCTCATGACCGACATCGCTAGCGCGCCTACCGCAGACCCGGCTGCGACAGCCTTCGACACGATCGTCGTCGGCGCCGGAGTCTCCGGGCTCACCGCGGCACGCTTTCTCGCCCAGTCCGGCCAACGAGTGCTCGTGCTCGAAGCCCGCGACCGCACGGGTGGCCGCACGCACACCGAACGCTCCGGCGACGTTGCCACCGACCGCGGAGCATCCTGGATCCACGGCGTCGACGACAACCCCCTCACCGATATCGTCAACGCCTTCGGCATGCGCACGGTCGAGTTCACGGTTGGCAGCTACCAGCCCACCGGCCGCCCCATCGCCTATTACAGCCCCACCGGCGAGCGCCTCAGCGACGACGCTGTCGCCCAGTTCGCGGATGACGTACGCACGTTCGACGCGCACCTTGCGACGGCGGTGCAGGCTTCCACTCTCGGCACAAGCTATGAGCAGGCGATGGGCGTCGCGCTTTCCACGCTCGGCTGGAACCCCGATCGGGCAGAGCGCGTGCGCGAGTTCGTGCTGCACCGCTCCGAGGAGCAGTACGGCGTGCACGCCGGGTTGCTCGATGCGCACGGTCTCGACGATGACACGGTTGAGGGCGACGAGGTGGTGTTCCCCCACGGCTATGACGTGCTGGCAAGCAATCTCGCGCAGGGACTCGACGTGCGTCTCGAGCATGTGGTCTCCGGCATCCGCTGGTCGAAGCAGGGTGCAACGGTGTCGACCGCGCAGGGCGAATTCGCTGCGAACCGCGTGGTCGTGACGGTGCCGATTGGGGTGCTCAAGAGCGGCGATCTCACATTCGAGCCGGCGCTGCCCGAGTGGCTCACTCACGCCATCGACGGCTTCGAGATGAACAACTTCGAGAAGGTCTTTCTGCGCTTTCCCACTCGCTTTTGGGATGAGAGTGTCTACGCGATTCGCCAGCAGGGCGAGGCTGGCAAGTGGTGGCATTCCTGGTACGACCTCACCGACCTGCACGGCGTTCCCACCCTGCTCACGTTTGCCGCCGGCCCCAGCGCCATCGCGGCGCGCGACTGGAGCGACGAACAGATCAGCTCGTCGGTTCTCGATGCTCTGCGCGGGCTCTACGGCGAGCGCGTCGAGCACCCCGACGAAGTGATCGTGACGCGCTGGCAAGACGATCCCTACTCGTATGGGTCGTACGCGTACATGCGCCCGGGGTCCACGCCCGACGACCACGACCTGATGGCCACACCGGTCGAGAACGTGCTGCACTTTGCGGGCGAAGCGACGTGGACGGATGATCCAGCCACCGTCACCGCGGCGCTACGCTCCGGTCATCGTGCGGCCGAGAAGATCCTCGGGCACGAGCTGTCATTCAGCCGATTGAGCGAGTCGATGCACGGTCTCTGATCCGGTAGTCCACCTCCGGAGGAACCGGATCGCCACCGCCGTCGCTGTCAGGGTCGGCGCCCGGATCGGCATCGGGCACGCCATCGAGCAATTCGACCAAGAACGTGACCGCAGCCTTCGCCGTTGCCTCGGGCGCCAAATCGATCGAAGTTATGGGCGGAGCGCTGTTTCTGGTTTGCTCCGAGTCAGACCCTGAGGCAATCATGATGTCGTCGGGAATCAGATAGCCGGCCGCTTGCAGCCCAGCTTGCATGCCCGCAGCGTGGCGCCCGGTCAGGCAATAAATGGCATCCGGAAGCGGCTCGCCTGAGGCCAGCATCCGCTCGGCCAGTGCGCGACCACCCGCCTCGCCTAAGCCCTCATCTTGGTGGTACACAAGCGGAGCTTGTCCGCATTCCGCAGCCCACGCCCGGTACGTCAACTCGCTATCGGCGTTCCACGAGTTGTTGTCCTCGCCAGTAACAATCGCGATGCGCGTGGCACCGCGTTCGAGAAAGTGCTGGATAACAGCATCCGTGTTGGTGTGAGTGCCTGCGCCGAGCCAGGCGCTGAATTCCGGTCGCTCAATATCACGCCCGACCGCGACGACCGCGATTCCGTTTCGAGTGAGCAATTCGATAACCGGATCGCTGGCCACCGGGTCAGAAATGATGAAACCATCGGCGGCCAGAGCGATGCCGGGGGCATTACCAACGGTGGGGTCCCGCATTAACGCAAGCCCGTAACCGCGATCCAACGCTTCGACTGCGGCGGCTCCCGCAAACCGCAAAAAGTAGTCAACACCCTCCGGCTGGTAGGAGCCCAGAGTGTCGAGCGGGCGGATGACGAGTCCCAGGATTCCGAGGCGACGGCTGCGGAGTCCGCGAGCGATCGCATCGGGGCTATATCCCAGATCAGCGGCGGTTTCGACGACTCGTTGCCTAGTGGCATCCGCAATGACTCCCTTGCCATTGAGGGCGTGCGAAACGGTGGTGATCGAGACCCCGGCCCGCTTGGCGACGTCGTGAATTGTCGCTCGTCTGCGTGGCGGGTTATTGGTCACTCTGGCAGGCTACCTGAGTTTCCGGCATGTAAAACGTTTTGGGTATTTTTCCCCCAAAACGTTTTGGTCAACTAGGTTTTCACACACATCAAGCGTCTTAGCGTTCAGGTTCGATCTACCTAGGAGCAATTCAATGAAGAAAAAAGCAATAGCGATCGGCAGCATTCTTGCCCTCGCACTGACCGGGTGCGCAGCAGGCACCAGCAGCGACACCTCATCCAGCGTTGACGACAACGACCTCCTCACCCTCACTCCTGCCGCCACCGGCGAGCTCGATTTGGTGACGTGGAACCTTCCCTTCGGCGAGCCAGCATCGCTCGACCCGATCAAGTCGTTCAACTACGCCGAGAACACCGTTGTGGCCAACCTGTGTGAAGGACTCATGCAGTTGCAGCCCGACTTCACGATCGAACCCGGGTTGGCCGAAAAGGTCGAAACGCCCGACGATCTCACCTACATCTACACAATTCGCGAGGGCGTCGAATTCTGGGATGGCCAGGAAATGACCGCCGATGACGTCGTGTACAGCCTCGGTCGTCACCTGGATGCTGACGAAGGAAGCTATTGGGCCGGCGGCCTCGTCGGCAACATCGCTTCGATCGAGAAGACCGCTGACTGGGAAGTTACCGTTTCGCTCTCGAAGCCGGATGCCGCCTTCAACTCCTACATGGTGACCCCCGTCGGCACGATCGTGGAGCAGGACTTCCGCGAAGCAGCTGGCGACACCTTCGGTAACCCGACCGGCAAGGTCATGTGCACCGGCCCCTTCTCCGTTGGAGACTGGGACCAGGGCCAGTCGATCTCGCTGATCAAGAACGACAACTACTGGAACAGTGACAAGCAGGCTCAGACGGCTCAGGTCGACATCAACTTCATCGTTGACGCAGCCGCTATCGCCACCGCACTCGACACGGGCGCGATCGACGGTTCGTACGACGTGCCGCTCGGTGCGCTCAAGTCGCTACAGAGCTCGACCGAGGGATCCCTTTACCTCGGCAACTCGTTGCAGATCGTCGGCATCATCGGCACCGGAAACGGCATCTTTGCCGACCCCGCCGTACGCCAGGCACTCATGATGGCGACCGACCGGGATGCCATTGCCGCGACAGTCTTTGAAGGCACGGCGAGCGCGTCACGCTCTCTCGTTCCCGACAACGGCTGGTCATACGGCGACGCTGAATTCACTGCTGGCCGCGACGAACTCGCCCCGACAGAAATCGACATCGAAGGCGCCAAGGAAGTTCTGAAGGACGCCGAGGTCGACCTCACCGAGCCGATCAAGATCGTGTACCCGTCAGAGCGCACCTACTACGCCGACATCATCTCCGAGATCTCCAACGGCGCCCGCGCCATTGGCCTGACTGTTGAGCCGGCAGGTGTGCCCAGCGCCCAGTTTGGTGCATTCTTCTCTGACCCTGCAGCCCGCGAAGGACACGACGCGTTCGTGACCTACAACTACATGGACGTTCCTGACCCGCTCGCGTTCCTCCGCGCAATCGCCGGAACCGGTGGATCGCAGAACTACAACGACTACAGCAACTCCTCCATCGACGCGTTGCTGGACGAGGCCGCTGCAACCGCCGATGACAGCGAGCGCGCTGAACTCGTGAACGAAGCGCAAGTGCTCGTGATGGAGGATCTGACCTGGATCCCGATCGTCGACCCTGCCGTTCGACTGTTCATGAATGACCGCGTAACGGGTGCTCCCGCATCCTTCGTTTACCTGTACTACCCCTGGGCTGCCGACCTCGGCGCTTCGGGCGAATAGTTCACACGCCCGGGGGTCGCGTGGCTAACGCGCGCGGCCCCCGGGGTTCGGCTCCAATGAAAAGGCTCGTTCCGTGACCTTCATACTTCGACGACTGGCGGCGCTCATCGGCGTCCTCATCGCATCCAGCTTTTTGGTCTTTTCCGCTATGTATGCGGCGCCGGGAAGCCCAGAAAACTTTCTCGTTCAAGGACGAACGGTAAGCCCAGAAGTGCTCGAAGCTATTCGAGCGCAGTACTCCCTCGATGACCCGTTCCTAGTGCGATTCTGGAACTGGCTCACCAACGTGCTTCACGGCGACTTCGGTCGCTCGCTTGCCAACCAGCAGGATGTGGGCGACCTCCTGGCCGCCCGGCTGCCCACCACACTGATGCTGGTCACACTGGCCGCCCTCATCATCATCGTGCTCGGCGTCGGCCTCGGTATTCTGGCCGGAACCCGCGGTGGCATCGTCGACAAGATCATCCTCCTCGGCTCCAACTTGGGCTTCGCCGTTCCCACCTTCTTCGCCGCTCTCATCCTCATGAGCATCTTCAGCGTTGGCCTCGGCTGGTTCCCTGTCTTCGGATCTGGAGACGGCTTCATCGACCGGGTGTGGCATCTCACCTTGCCCGCCTTCGCCCTCGCCCTCCCCTCGTCTGCCGTCGTTGCGCGCATCACTCGCACCTCTATTCGTGAGGAACGCGACTCCGAGCATTCGGTGATGGCTCGAGCTCGTGGAGTAGCCGAACGTCTCGTCATGAGACGCCACGTCATCCGCAACTCGATGCTTCCCGTGAGCACCATCGTCGGCGTTCACATCGCCGGGCTGATTGCCGGGTCATTCGTTGTCGAATACGCCTTTACCCTCGACGGAATCGGCACGCTGCTGGTTCATGCCGTGCAGCGAAAAGACTTCGCCGTCGTGCAAGCCATCGCCATCGTGCTGGTCGCTGCGTTCGGCATCATCAACCTTCTCGTTGACCTCTTCTACGCCTCCATCGACCCGCGAGTGAAAGTGGAGACGAACCGATGAAACAATTCGCTGAACGAATGGGCACACTAGGCCTCATTGCGTGTGGAGTTATCGCCGTAGTCGTCCTCGGTGCGCTCTTTGCCCCCCTCATTGCGCCCTACGACCCGACCATCGGATCTGTCACTCAGCGCTACCAGGGAATGTCTTTCGAGCACCTGTTCGGAACCGACCAGGCCGGCCGCGACATCTTCTCGCGCCTGCTCTGGGGAGCACGGTCAAGCCTCACCGGGCCACTCATCGTCGTCGCTGTCACTGCGGTGTTCGGAACCCTGATCGCTCTCACCGCCGTCTGGTGGGGCGGCATCGTTGACTCGTTCCTCAGCCGCGTACTCGACCTGCTCTTCGCTTTCCCCAACCTGTTGCTCGCC
The DNA here is from genome assembly GCF_015864575.1 of Salinibacterium sp. SWN248. GTDB lineage: Bacteria > Actinomycetota > Actinomycetes > Actinomycetales > Microbacteriaceae > Rhodoglobus. The sequence continues at coordinate 687,395 of NZ_JADYWW010000002.1, forward strand.
ATGCTCGCCATCGCGGTCTTCGGTCCCAGCCTCACTACAGCAGCACTGGCGCTGTCGGTGGCCTACATTCCGTATTCCGCTCGCGTGGTTCGCAGTATGGCGATGCGGGAGCGCAACCTGCCCTACATCCGCTCTCCTGAATTGCAGGGCATCCCCGGAATTGTGATTACCGCGCGGCACCTGCTGCCGAACGTCGCACCCCTCATCGTGACCGGCGCCACCATCAACTTCGGGTTCGCGATGATCGAGCTCGCGGCACTCTCGTTCCTTGGCCTCGGCGTGCAACCGCCGGCAGCCGACTGGGGACTCATGGTGTCGAGCGGACAGCAATCACTCTTGAACGGCTACCCCGCAGAAAGCGTTCTCGCGGGACTCAGCATCGTCATCACCGTGGCCGCCTTCGGTTACGTCGGAGAACGACTCGGTGGCCGTGCCGCCGCAGGGAGGAAAGCCTGATGCTTAACATTGACAACCTCTCGCTCACGATTGGCCCGGATCTGCAGATTCTGCGCGAAGTATCGCTCGCTGTCGCTGCGGGCGAAGCAGTCGGCCTTGTTGGCGAATCGGGCAGTGGCAAGTCCATGACCCTGCGCTCCATCTTGCACATCGAACCGGAGGGATCGCAGGTCACCGGCACGATCACGTTCGATGGCGTCGACGTTCGCAGTCTCAGCGGTGAAGCATTACGGCGGATGCGGGCCAACGACGTCTCGATGATCGCCCAGAACCCGCACGCAGTGCTCAACCCCGTGCTCCCGGTCGAGCGCTACCTCATTGAGGGAATGCATGACGCTCAAGGGCAGCCCACGAAAACCGCGAAGCTTCGCGCTGGCGAACTGCTCGAACAGGTCGGCATCGATGCCGTTGACCGCGTGCTGCGTTCCTACCCGCACCAGCTCTCCGGCGGAATGCTTCAGCGCGTTGTCATCGCGGGCGCCATTGCCGGACGGCCACGGTTGATGCTCGCCGATGAGCCAACCACCGCTCTGGATGTCACCACCCAAGCAGAAGTGATGGCCATCCTCGATGAGTGCCGCCACGAGCTCGGAATGGCCATGTTGTTTGTTACTCATGACCTCGATTTGGCCGCAGCAGTGTGTGACCGAATCGCTGTGATGAAAGATGGCGAAATAGTGGAAATCGGATTGCCAGTACAGCTTCGCGACAACCCTCAACATCCGTACACCCGAGCCCTGATGGAGTCGCGCCCGGCCGGACTCGCCTGGACCCCGGAAGGCGGACCGACCTCATGACTACCCCAGCTATCACCGTAGACGCACTCAACAAGACCTTCCACACCGGGCCAAAACAGCAGGTGAAGGCACTCGATAACGTCACGCTCAGCGTCGACAAGGGCTCGTGCTTGGCCGTCGTTGGCGAGTCCGGTTCAGGAAAAACCACGCTCGCGCGCATCATAGTCGGGCTCGAAACACCAGACTCCGGAGCCGTGACGGTGAGCGGGAAGCCCGTCGCACCGCGTGCGAACCGACGCGAACTGCGACGCCGCGCCCGCGACATCCAGATGGTGTTCCAAGACCCGCAAAGCTCGCTCAATCGACGGCTGTCCGTGCGCGTCGCGGTCGACGAAGTGCTCAAAGCTCACTCACACCTCAACCGAGCGCAGCGACAGGTGCGCTGCGCTGAGCTCTTCACTCTTGTCGGTCTCGAACCTCGGTTTCTCGACGCCCTCCCCAGCGAATTGTCGGGCGGCCAGAAGCAGCGGGTTGCTATCGCGCGTGCGCTGGCGGCAGACCCCGCGGTCATCGTGCTCGACGAATCCGTCGCCGCTCTCGATGTGACGGTTCAAGCCCAAATCCTTGAACTGCTCGCAAGCCTGCGCACGTCTCACGGCCTCACCTACCTCTTCATCACGCACGACCTCTCTGTTGTGCAGATGATCGCCGATCAGGTTGTGGTGATGCGCCAGGGCCGCATCGTGGAGCGGGGAACGACCGCCGAAGTGCTCACCAACCCGCAGCATCCGTACACTCAACTTCTCCTCGCCTGCGCGCCCCGCCCCGGCTGGAAGCCCGAACGAGGAATGATCCGCAAGCTTCGGGAAGAGATCGCATCATGAGCACCACCCCTCCCTTTATTCAGATCAATTCAGCGGATGCCTTCCACCGCGGTCTGAGCCGCGGCGTCGCGATTGCTGAGACTCTGAAACGCGGCGTTGCCATCTATCTCGACCTCTTCGAGACATCCGGAATCAGCCTCGGCGATGTACAGAAGTATGCCGACAACGCCGTGCTCGTCACCGAACGCTGGAGCGTCGACCTCGCCGCCGAAATGCGCGGAGTAGCCGAAGGAAGCGACCTGCCGCTCTGGAAGATCGCCGCCGTGAACGCTCGCACCGAGATTCTGTCTCAAGCGATCGGCACCAAACCGGGCGAATGCTCCACCATCGTCAACGCCCGCGAGAGCCCGGTCGGAGCCCAAACGTGGGACTGGCACGACGACCTCGCCGACTGCTGGCACCTGCACGAAGTCACCGGCACTCCCCGCACCTTTGTCGGCCTGACTGAACACGGCATCCTCGGCAAAATCGGAATCAATGACGCCGGAGTGGGCATCATGCTCAACATCCTCGGCCACCAAGCAGACCGGCCAGACGGTGTGCCCGTGCACCTTGTTGCCGCCCGCGTTCTCGCCGAAGCCTCGACCCTGGCCGAAGCGGTCGAAATTCTGCGCACTGCACCCGTGAGCACGTCCAGCGCCATCACCGTCGTGAGCCCCGAAGGTTCCGTCACAGTCGAGCTGAACCCCGACGGCGCCGCCGTGCTTGAGCCGACCGATGGCGTGCTCATCCACACCAATCACTTTGTTGACCCCGAACTGAGCAAGGGCGAAAAATTGGGGCTCTACGATCCAGACACCCAAGCACGCTACGACGTTCTTACCGAACGAGCAGCCGCCGCACCGCTGCCGACTGCGGCGAGCGCCCTGATCCCCTACCTCTTCTCCGAACCGGGTGACGCCGCCCAACTTTGCTGCGTTCCCGCCATTGGCGCAGTGTTCGGCGACCGCTGGGCAACATTAGCCACCATTACGTTGGATGCCGCGGCACGAGCAATCACTGTCTCTCCCGGTTCCCCCAAAGACGCCACTGCCGAAACAACCATCCGATTGGTCGCTACACGCTGACCGCCAGACGCTGACCGCTGACCGCTGACCGCTTCGAACCGTCACATGTCGCAACTCTGTACCCCCAAGTGTTAACGTGAGAACACCCTCTTCGGGGGTAGCGGGCCGCAATTTCGGGGTGGCCCCAGCGACGGCCATTCGGGTGGCCACTACGCAGAGGAGCAACTGTGTCGGTGCAGCAACAATCGGGCGAACACGGATCCGTCGCCTCGCGACCACGTGAGCAGTGGTCGGGCCAGTGGGGTTTCATCCTGTCGGCCATCGGCTCCGCCGTGGGTCTCGGCAACATTTGGCGCTTTCCCGGTGTCGCCTACGAGAACGGTGGCGGGGCATTCCTGATTCCGTACCTGATTGCATTGGTGACGGCCGGCATCCCGATTCTGTTCCTTGACTATGCGATCGGGCACCGCTTTCGCGGATCATCGCCGACCGCGTTCCGTCGTCTCGGCGGCAAGGCCGGCAAGTGGCTCGAGTCGCTCGGCTGGTTCCAAGTCTGGATTTGCATCATCATCGCCGTCTACTACGCGGCCGTTGTTGCGTGGGCGGCCAGCTACTTCACGTTTAGTTTCGACCTGCGCTGGGGTGACGACACTGCTGGCTTCTTCTTCGGAGAATTCCTTCAAACCTCTGACCCCGGCTTCAGCTCGCAGTTCGTGCCCGCCGTGCTCATCCCGCTCGTGCTCGTGTGGGTTGCCGTGCTCGCCGTGCTCGGCTCCGGTATAGCCAAGGGCGTGCAGCGCGCGAACGTGATTTTCTTGCCACTGCTGGTTGTGGCCTTCCTCATTCTTGTGGTTCGCGCTCTCTTCCTCGACGGCGCTATGACCGGGTTGGATGCCCTCTTCACCCCCGATTTCTCCGCCCTGAGTGACCCGAGCGTGTGGATCGCGGCCTACAGCCAGATTTTCTTCTCGCTGTCGATCGCCTTCGGCATCATGATCACCTACTCCTCGTACCGCAGCCGCAAAGCTAACGTCACGGCGCCCGCGCTCGTCGTCGCCTTTGCGAACTCGTCGTTCGAGATCATCGCCGGCATCGGAGTCTTCGCGACGCTTGGCTTCTTCGCGTTCCAACAGGGAGTCGGCATCGATGAGCTCGAGAACATCACGGGAGTAAGCCTCTCGTTCGTCACCTTCCCCGCGATCGTCTCGCAAATGCCGGGCGGCCCCTTCTTCGGCATCCTTTTCTTCGGCTCGCTCGTCATGGCCGGCTTCACCTCGCTGTTGTCAGTGCTGCAGGTCGTGTCATCCGCATTCCAAGACAAGTTCGGGATCACCGCCCGTCAGGCATCGATTCGCGTGGGCGTCGCGCTAGCGACCGTCTCGGTGTTGCTGTTCTCGACCACCACCGGAGTGATCACTCTCGACACCGTCGATCAGTGGGCGAACAATATCGGAATCGTGGGGGCGGCTATCGCCTCCACCATCCTGGTGATCTGGGTCTTCCGCAAGGGACCAGAGCTGGCGGCACATTTGAACTCGGTCTCCACCTTCAAGGTGGGGCGCCTGTGGCAACTGCTCGTCGGAGTTCTGGCGCCGGCCGTTCTGCTCTACATGCTCATCCAGCGAATCATCGTGCTCGTCACGGAAGGATACGAGGGCTACCCGCTCTGGTACCTCGCGATTGCGGGTTGGGGCACCATCGCGGTAATCCTGATCGGCGCCATCACCATGACCGCGCTGCGCTGGAAGCACGATCCGGATGATTTCACCCCGTGGCCCAGCGCCCAAGCACTGAAGGAGCTCAGCAAATGAGCGGCATCGCCATCACGTTCTTCATCGTCGCCGCCGTGCTCGTGTGGGGCGGCCTCATTGCGAGCATCATCTTCCTCGCGCGCAAACCCCAGCTCGACGTGTATCCCGAAGGCTCAGAACTGGTCAGCGACGACGACTAGCTTTCGCTGCGCAGTGAGTTCGACACGATCGGGTTGCTGATCGTTCCGATGCGTTCGATCTCGACCTCGACCACGTCGCCCGGCTGCAGCAACCATGCTGGTTTACGCGAGTAGCCGACGCCCGAGGGAGTTCCGGTGCAGATGATGTCGCCGGGCTTCAGCGTGAAGCTGTGCGACACGAGCGAGAGAACCTCGCCCAGTTCATAGATCATGTTCTTGGTGTTGCCGTCTTGAACTTGCTCACCGTTCACCCGGGTTTGCACCCGTAAACCGTCGCGCAGATCTCCCACTTCGTCGGCCGTGACGAGGGCGCCAAGAGGGCCGCTGTTGTCGCCGTTTTTGCCCAAGATCCACTGCGAGGTGAGCTTCTGCGCCCGGCGTGAGGTGACGTCGTTGAATGCCGAATAGCCCATCACTGCCGCGCGAGCTTTGTCCGCATCCGCATCGATTAGCGGCACACCGATGTAGGCGGCAATCTCGCCCTCCCAGTCGATTCCGTCCTCATTAGACGGCACGGGAATGGGCGCACCGCTCACGGTGAGCGACGAAGTCCAGCGTGCGAAAAGCGTCGGGTACTCCGGCAAGCCTGCATCGGCATAGCTTCCTTCGAGTACGTGATCGAGGTAATTGAGCCCGATGCAAATGACACGGGCACCCGGCAACACGGGAGGCACCAACTGCAATTGGTCGAGCGGAACAACCGTTCCACCCTCGGACGAGTAACTTGCCAAGGCGGCGGCCGGTGAGGCCCAAAAAGTTTCTAGATCCGTGAGGATGCGGGCGGCCTCCACGCCATCCTTCATCGTCAATTCTGCGATGAACGTATCGCTCCCCGGGGAGAGTCGTGCTCCGACAAGCCTCATGCCGCGCCTTTCTAAGCGATGGATGCAGGCGTAGCGCTAAGCGACCCTGCTTGAGATCGATCCTGAGCCCGCCAGCGACCCCGGTCAACTGCCTGTCTCACTTCACGGGACACCTCCTACGGGAGCGCACAACTGCTGTGCTTCAATAGCGACGTGATGAGCGACGACGCTGGTTTCCGGCACTACCTATACCCATCCGACGATGAACGGATCGTGGGCCTCCGGGGCCTCGACGCGTACTCCTATCGGGAGGCCGCAAAGCACGACGCCTTCACGGGAGACCTGATTCGGGGGTGGCAGCCGCTCTACCCCGCAGAGTTCGTCGGCGTCACTTCTGATGGCACGATCATCCCCGACCTCTTCGAAGCAGCCCCCAACGGTGCGCCCGTCGCAGCGATGGCGAGCGCAGCAACGGCAGCGCTGGCGGCGCTCACTCCTGAGCAACGCGAGACGCTGCAGTACCCCGTCGATGCCGTGGAATGGCAATCATGGGCGAACCCCGAATTCATGCAGCACGACACCGGTCTGCGGCTCGAGTTTCTCAACGCCGACGCTCGCGAAGCGCTCCTGGCGCTCCTCGATGCAACGCTGAGCCCCCAGGGCGCCACGCTCGCTCGCACGCTCATGCACATCAACGGCTACCTGGGCGGGCTTACCGGCCTTGAGCCGATCATGAACGACCTCAGCTACAACGTTTCTCTCTACGGAACTCCTTCACTCACCGAACCGTGGGGGTGGCAGATTTTCGGGCACCACCTCGCCCTGAATTGCGCGGTCGTCGCCGACCAACTCGTGATTTCGCCGATCTTCTTTGGCGCCGAACCCGACAAGCTTCACGATGACGACGACCCCGCGCTGACCCCGCGCGTGACGAAGGCTCGCGCGCTGCTGGCTGCGCTGACTCCGGCTCAGAGGAACACCGCCGTGCTCTTTGAATCGATGGTGGATCCCGCCATGCCGGCGGGCCGCATCCATCCCGGCGATGAGCGCCACCTTGCCGGCGCGTTTCAAGACAACCGCGTGATTCCTTACGAGGGAGTTCGCGCGTCGGAGCTCGAAGCGGATGCGCGCGATCGACTCCGTGAGCTCGTGCACGAGTTCATCGACTACTTGCCTGAGGGCCCGGCTCGAGCCCGGCAACAGGAAATCGAAGCGCACTTCGACGACACCTGGATCTCGTGGATTGGCGGAACCGGCCCCGAGGATGTGTTTTACATCCGCGTACAGAGCCCCGTCGTCATCCTCGAACTCGATCACCACTGCGGTGTCTTCCTCAGCAACACCGAGCCTGCGGGGTTCCACATTCACACCATCGTGCGCACCCCCAATGGCAACGACTACGGCAGAGCACTGTTGCGACGGTACGAGGCGACTCATGACTGAGGATGCATATTCGGCAGCCCAGCAGCTCCTCTATCGCTACGGAGCGATCGCCGACGCCAAAGACATCCCCGCCGCGCTGGAGCTCTTTCGCCGCGCCACCGTCACGTTTCCTCAACGCACCGTCGCGGGTGACGATCAACTCACTGAGCTCTACTCCGAGCTGTGGGGCAAACCCAACAGCCACCGCCACATCATCACCAATGTTCGCCTTGTTGAGTCAGAACTGGGATACTCAGCCGTAGCTTTATATACCCGGTGGGAGTTCACTCCTGCCCCACTCTTGACGACGATGGGAGAGTACGAGATGTCATTCTCGCGCGACGGGCACACCTGGGGTATCGATTCCCTCATCGTCACTCGAACGTGGCCGGTGAGCTGATGTCCATCTTCGGCCGCGCCACAACGATCCTCAATATTGTCGCTGAGGGCCGCGGGCAGCTCTCTCTGACTGACCTTTCTCAGCGCAGCGGCCTGCCCCGCTCGAGCGTGCACCGCATCATTCAAGAACTCGAACGTGAATGCTTCGTCATTCGAGCGTCATCCGCCGGCGGCTACTCGCTCGGTCCCGGTGTCTTGAAGTTCGGGATGAACAGCCACTTGCAACTCGTCGCTGGCATGCGCCCCGTGCTCACCTCGCTCGCCCGGGCGGTGAACGAGAATGTGGAGCTCGCTATCTTTAGCGGCCGAGAAGTCGTTGTCGTTGACCAGGTTGCCTCGACCGCGCGCCTTCACGCTGTCACTCAAGTGGGCAAGAGTTTTTCGTTGCACGGAAGCTGCATTGGCAAAGTGCTGCTGGCACAATTGCCCGACCAAAAAGTGCGTGAGGTACTGCCTGACGTACTTGTCGGACACACCAACAAGACCATTACTGACGTCGACAAGTTCATCGCCGAACTCGATGAAGTGCGCGCCAACAATCTGGCGTTCGACCACGAAGAACGCGACGTCGGCATCTCGGCGGTCGCCACGTGCATCCAAAACTCGGCTGGCGTCAATCAGGCTGTCGCCATCGTGGCCCCCACCGAACGGTTTGACGTCTTGCAGGCGCTCTTCGTGGAACGGCTCATGAAGTTGCAGGGAAGCATCGATACCCGAAACCTTCTGTTCGACTCTCGCAACATTCCCTCGGCCAGCTAGCTAGCCACCCCGCCCGCAGGTCAGCCGAGGTAGCTCGACAACAGCCGGGCATCAGCGAGCAACTCTGCAGGCTTGCCCTCCAGAGTGATCTCGCCCTGGCCGAGCACCATCGCGCGGTCAGCCAGCCCCAGCGCACGGTCCACGCTCTGTTCAACGACGATCATCGCGACGCCAGAATCTCGAATCGCTCCGAGCGCTTCATACACTTCGTCGACCGCGATCGGCGAGAGACCGAGAGAGATCTCGTCGAAGACCAGGAGCGTTGGCGCCGACATGAGCGCGCGGCCGATGGCAAGCATTTGTTGCTGCCCGCCAGACAGGGCGGTTCCTGAATTCTTGCGACGCTGCTTGAGAATGGGAAAGATCGAGTAGACCGCCTCGAGTCGTTCTGCCTTGACGTGCTTGCGCGCATCCAGACCGCCCGCGATGAGGTTCTCCTCGATCGACAGGGTTCCGAAGATCTTGCGACCCTCCATGCACTGAGCGATGCCCAATGCCGTTACCTCATCCGGTCGCAGCCCAGCAATTGATTTGCCGGCAAAGGAGATCGTTCCCGAGGTCAGCGGAACAGCGCCGGCGAGCGAGCGAGCCATCGTCGTCTTGCCCGCACCATTCGCCCCCAAGAGGGCGATACATTCCCCGGCATTCACCGAGAGCGAGACGCCCTTGAGCGCATTCAGGCCGCCATAACGCACCCAAATATCGTCGACGGCGAGCAGAGGCGTGCCGGGCACTGACGTCGCTACGCTCACAAGCGACGTGAGCGAGGCACGGATGCCCGCCCGCTTATCCTCGTCAACCACAACAGCGTCGGCGCTCTCCGCAACCGAGCCAAGGTAGAGCGATGCGACCACGGGGTCAGCGAGCACCTTGGGCGTCTCATCAATCGTGACCATCTTGCCGAAGTCGAGAACCGCAGTGCGATCGCAGCACTGCGAAATGACATCCATCACGTGCTCAATGAGCACCATCGACTCGACCTCGGTGCGCAGGCTCTGGATGATCGCAATCAGCTCTTCGGTCTCTGAGCGAACCAGACCAGCGCCGATTTCGTCGAGCAGCAGCACGCGGGGCTTCAACGCCAACGCTCGGGCGAGTTCCAATCGCTTGCGACGCAGCAGCGGCAGCTTGCCCGCAACCTCTTCGGCAAAAGGGGTGAGCCCCAGGCGTTCCAGGATGCCAGCAACGAAGGGCTCGAGCTCGCGCTGCGATATGTGGTGGCCCGAGTTTGTCGCGGCGAGGCGCACATTGTCGGCCACGGTCATCCGAGTGAATGGTCGTGGAATTTGGTACGTGCGACCGATGCCCAGGCGCGCCCGATCGGCGGAGCTAAGTTTGCTGATGTCGCGGCCATCGAAGGTGACGGTGCCCGAGTTCGGCGTGAGCGCGCCCCCAATGACTCCGATGAGGGTGCTTTTGCCCGCACCGTTGGGACCAATGACACCCAAAACTTCGCCGGGCGCTACTTCGAGCGAAAGGCTATCGAGCGCACGAACCCCGCCATACGACTTTGTAATCGACTCGAGCTGCAATACGGCGGTCATGAGAAGTTCCTGTTCTTCTGCAGAGCGAGCGTGAGCGTGCCCCAGATCCCATTGGGCATAAAGCGGATGACCAGCACGAGAACCACACCGACGACGGCCAAGTGGATCTCGGGGAACTGGATGAGAAACTCGCCAAGCAACACGATAAACACGGCACCGACCCACGGGCCGACCTTGGTGCCCATGCCGCCGATGATGGCAACGGAAACGATGTCGATCGTCCAGCTCATTCCGAACCCACCGTTGGGCTGAACGATGCCCTGGTTGAGCGCCTGAATCGAGCCGACGATGGCGATGAGTGCACCAGAGAGTCCGAATGCCCACAGCTTGGTGCGATAGGTGCGCACCCCCAGCTGGCTTGCGACATCTTCATCGTCGCGCACCGCTTGCATCCGGTACGACCACCGGCTGCGCAGCAATAGCAGCACGCAGACCACGACGAACACGGCAATGAGGAGCGCGATCCAGTACAGGTCATAGGCCTTGGGCGCTCTGGCCGTCAGGTAGATCCCCGCTTGGCCACCGAACCACGGACTATTGACGACGAAGATGCGCATCGCTTCGGCGAGCGCCAGAGTGCCCACGGTGAAGTACAGGCCGCGAAGGCGGAACAACGCCGGGCTCACGATGAGCGCGAACAGCCCCGCGACTCCGGCGGCGAGCACAACACACAGCGCAATCGGGAGGCCCGCGTTGCTGGCTATCGCCATCGTGTAGACGCCGATTCCGAAGAACGCTGCCGAGCCGAGCGACACTAGCCCCGTGTAACCGGCGGCAATATTCCAGGCGGCGGCAAGCGCTCCTAGTTGCAGGATGCGAAAGCCGACCTCTTGCTGATACGTTCCTGCAAAGTACGGCACAGCGAAGGCGATTGCGGCCAGCACGGCGACGATGATGAAGTCCCTCGGCCCCACACGAGTGGGGGTCGCGATGCGACTGAGCAGGATAGAAATTCCGTTCTTCACAGTGAGCGCCTCCGTTTGAGGATTCCGTTAGGCGCAATGGCCAGAAGAATGATGAGCATGACGAGTCCAACAAAAGTGCGGTAGCCGTCACCGAAGAAGTAGGCGCCGAGCGATTGGATAACGCCGAGGGCAATTCCGCCCACGAACGTTCCCATGATGTTGCCGAGACCGCCGAGCACGATGATCGCGAACGCGGTGAGCAAGTATTCGGACCCGGATGACGGCGTGAACGAGAAGCAGAGTGCGATGAGCACTCCACCCATCGATGCCAACCCTCCGTTGAGGGCGAAGGTGCCCCAGCGCACGCGGCTCACGTGGATGCCGACAATGGCCGCCGAGATCGGGTCTTCAGAACTGGCCCGCAGCGAGCGACCGAACGAGGTGCGGGTCACCAACATCCAGACGGCCAGACAGACGGTCAGCGAAATGGCGAACCCGATGAGGTAAATCGTCGGGAGGTTGATGGGGCCGATAGCGAGCGTTTCGCGGCTGAAGGCCGTGTCGAGCGATCGACTGTCGCCGGAGAAGAACCGAATGAACAGGTTCTCGAGAATGATCGCGAGGGCGAACGTGGTGAGCAATCCCGCTTCTTCGCCGTGCTTGGCGACGGGAGCGAGGATGAAGTGCTGCACGGGCGCGGTGAAGGCGAAGCCAAGCACAAAGACGATAGGCAACGCGAGCAGAGGGCTGATGCCCCAGAACGCGGCCAGGTAGAAGGCGGCGTAAGCACCAAGCACGACAATCTGGCCGTGCATGAGGTTGACGAGCTTCATCACTCCCAACACGAGGGAGAGCCCTACCGCGCTGAGGGCGATGAGCCCACCAAGAAGGGCTCCGCCGAGGACTGTATTAGCCAGTCCTACAGGGTCAATCGAGTTCATCCGAGAGTCATCCACATCGTTGTAGGGGCGGTGGGGTGAGGGGCCGACACCGCAGTGCCGGCCCCCGCGTCACCGGGATTAGGGAACGGGAAAGAGGAAGTCCCCTGTCGCCTGTTCCGTAGGCCACACGATGATCGGAACGCCGTCTTGCCACTGCGACGACACGACGGGGATCTTTGCCGCGTGCTCGTCGTCAAACTTCACCGGACCGACGGCGTAGATGCCGTCGGTTTCGCCGATGGCGTCGTTGATCTCGTCTTTGTCGAGCGACCCTGCTGCTGCGATGGCATCCATCAGCACCATTGCTGCCGTGTAGCTATCAGCGATGTGCTGGCTCGAGGTCAGGCCGGTCTCGGATTCGAACGCGTCTTTCAACTCTTCCGCGCCGGGGTAGCCGAAGGACGGGTCCCAGTAGGCTCCGACGATGATGCCGTCGGCGAGGTCTCCGAGCGCTTCAGCGAACTGCACTGGCTCGGCGCCCTTTTCGGCCACGATGACCTTCGGGGTCCACCCGATGGCTGCCATCTGCTTGCGGATGGAGATCGCCGCTGGTGTGATCGACGAGATGAGAACGATGTCAGCGCCCGACTCTTTCGCCTTCTGAATGGCGGCCGAGAAGTCGGTGTTGTCGGCGGGGAACTCGATGTTGCCCGCGACTGTGTAGCCCTGCTCGGCCGCAACGACCGGCCAGATCTCGTTGCCGATTGCTTGGCCGTCAGGGCCGTTGTCGTGAAGGATGAAAACCTGCTTGTTCGTTTCGATCCCATTGGCCTCAAGCGCTTCGAACGGAGCGACAGCCTGGTCGGCAACCGAGAAGAAGATGTCCCACGCGTACGTCCACTCCTTCACGGACTTGAACACCTCGATGGGGGTGCACTCCGCGACAAAGGGAACGCCCTGAGAGTCAGCAACAACAGCGCCCGGGTTGACGAGGTCAGGGGTGCACGAGCCGAGCAGGGCATCCACCTTGGTGGAGGAGATGAGGGTCTTGATCGACGACGTGACCTCGTTGGGGTCAGACTTGTCGTCAACGAGAGTGAGCTCGACCTCGCGGGCTGTTCCATCGATCATGATGCCGCCAGCGGCATTCACTTCGTCGACGGCATGCTGGTAGCCCCATTGAAGGAAGCTGCCGAAGCCGGCGAGGGTTCCGCTGAGCGGAATTGTTGCTCCAATTCGGATGGGTTCTGAGGAATCAGAGGTGCCGCCATCCGCCCCTATGGGGCTGCAGCCGGTGAGGGCAAGTGCTGTTGCCGTGATGAACGCGAGGCCGCCAGCCAAGCGCCTACGTCGGGTACTGAGGTGCATCGCGAATCTCCTTTGATTGCGGCCCGTGGTGCACGGGATACCCCATACTCAAACCCCGTTGGCGAGCAAACAACTTTCCATCCCGTATTTCGGGACAGAACTTCGGCGCCCGCTTTCGCTACTTCTAGGCTCGGCGACGTGAGCAATGAAGCTACGCCGCCAACAGCGGCAATCGACAACTATGACGTGATGATCGTGGGACTTGGTCCCGTGGGAAAGCTACTGGCGATCCAACTTGGCCGTGCTGGTCATCGCGTCCTCATCGCCGATCGCAAGACTGAGGGCTATCCCCTGCCCCGTGCGGTGACTCATGATTTTGAGTTCGCGCGCATCTTGCAATCCATCGGTCTGGCCCCTGACACGATTCCGGAGATCACCGAGCCGTACGACGATATGTATGTCTGGCGCAATGCCGAGCGCCAAAGCCTTGTCGAAGTCGACTGGAGCGGAATCGGATCATCCGGTTGGTACAACACCTACTTTTTCAGCCAACCTGCGCTTGAAGACCGCATGGAGGCGGTGCTCCTGGCATTGCCCACTGTGACGGTGCTTCGCGGATGGTCGGCAGAGGTCATCGCCGACGACGACGTTGTCTCAACCAGACTGAGCAACCTCGCCACAGCAGACGAGCTCATCGTGAAATCCCGCTACTTGGTGGGCGCTGACGGAGCGAACAGCACTGTTCGCCGGTGGGCCGGTATCGACTGGCACGACATGGGATTTTTCTACGACTGGCTTGTCGTCGACGTCATCCCCGATCCCTCTCTCGAATTTCCTCACGTCGCGATTCAGACCTGCGACATCGCTCGCCCCGCCACGATGGTTCCCGGTGGCCCCGGGCGACGGCGCTGGGAGTTCATGCGCTTGCCGCACGAGACCATCGAGTCGCTCAACAAGACCGAGCGGGCGTGGGAGCTGCTCGAACCGTTCGGAATTCGCCCCGACAACTCTGAACTCGAACGACACTCGGTGTACACCTTCCAAGCCGGTTGGGCCACCAGCTGGCGTCAGGGCCACGTGTTGTTGGCGGGGGACGCCGCCCACCTCATGCCTCCTTTCGCCGGCCAGGGTTTGGGCGCCGGTCTGCGCGATGTCATGAATCTGTTCTGGAAACTCGGGGCTGTGCTTGACGGTCGCGCCGCCGAGAGTGTTCTCGACACCTACGAGACCGAACGCCTCACTCACATCCGCGAGTTCATCGACTTCTCCATTTCACTGGGGCGCGTGATCTGCATCACTGATCCCGCAGAAGCAGCAGAACGAGACGAACGGATGATCGCCGAGCTCGCCAAGGGACACGCTCCCCCTGCGCCACCAGCCCCGCTTCTGGGCCCCGGACTTCATCTCTCCGACGGCGGACAGCTTTCGCCCCAAGCGACTATTCACTTCGACGGGGCCGCTGCCCGCTTCGACGACCTGTATTCAGGGGCGGTACTGATGATGGCGCAGGCCGAGCTCTACACGCTTCTCTCCCCTGAGGCCGCCGCCGCGATCCGCGATCGGGGCATCACCGTTGTGGCCCTCTCCGGCGAGCATCCCGCCGTCATCACGATTGACGAAGTCGACGGCACGTACGCTGCATGGCTCGACCAGCTCAACGCCGAGAGCGTTCTCATTCGCCCTGACTTCTACACCTTTGGCGCCGCCACTGGGCTCGAGACCAACGCCATGATTCTCGCCTTCAGCGACCAGCTCGGCGTCTCCACGCTGGAGGCACGAGCATGAACGACACCGGTTCGCTCACGGGCTATCTCGTGCTCGACCTCACTCGCGCCTTGGCCGGCCCTCACGCCGGGATGATGCTGGGCGACTTAGGTGCGCGCGTCGTCAAGGTGGAGACCCCCGGCACCGGCGACGACACTCGCGGTTGGGGCCCTCCCTTTGTCGGCGACGAGGGAGCTCGGGAGTCGACCTACTTTCTCTCCACCAACCGGAACAAAGAATCGATCACCCTCAACCTGAAGGATGCAGCAGACTCGGCTCTGCTGGCAGACCTCATAACGCGTGCTGATGTTCTGCTCGAAAACTTTCGACCAGGAACGCTCGATCGCTTGGGCTTTTCCCCCGCACGCTTAGAAGAGCTCAACCCGCGCCTCGTGTTGTTGTCGATCAGTGGCTTTGGCCACGACGGTCCCGAGGGCGGACGGGCAGGCTACGACCAGATCGCTCAGGGCGAAGCCGGGCTCATGTCGATCACGGGCAGCAAGCCAGACGATCCCCAGCGCGTTGGTGTGCCGATCGGCGACTTGCTCGCCGGCATGTACGGCGCCTATGGCGTGCTCGCGGCGTTGCTCGAAAGAGAGCGCACGGGACGCGGGCAGGTTGTTCGCACGTCGCTTCTCGCTTCCGTCGTTGGAGTGCACGCCTTCCAAGGCACGCGGTGGACGGTCGCCGGCGAAGTCGGGCTAGCGAATGGCAATCATCATCCATCCATCGCTCCCTATGGGCTCTTTCACACGGGATCCGGAGCGGTGCAAATTGCGGTGGGTTCTGAGAGCCTCTGGGCGCGGTTGTGCGCCATGACCGGGATCGCAGTCGATGACGAGCGCTGGGCATCCAATGGTCAACGTGTAGATAATCGTGACTCCCTCATCGCCGCCTTAGAAGAAGTATTCTCGGATTGGAATGCGGATGCCCTGCTGATCGCTCTCGAAGAAGCAGGCATCCCCGCCGGGCGAGTGCGCAATCTGCAGCAGGTCTATGAGTGGGACCAAACGCAGTCGCAGGGACTCATTGTGGATGTCGACCACGCGACGCTCGGCGAGATCAGCCTGCCTGGCCCGCCATTGCGTTTCTTCAGCGCCGACGGCGAAGAACACACGCGCACGGCACACAGCGCGCCGCCGACCCTCGGACAACACAACGACTCTGTGCGTGATTGGCTTAACCAATGAACACCCGTCCCAGTGCTCGCGAGCTCATCGCCATGACGCTCGATGATGGCACCTTCGTCAGCTGGAACTCGCCGCTGGCTCCGTTGGCCATCGAGGAGAACTACCGCAGCGAACTGGAGGCGGCCCGCGCCAAGACCGGTGAAGACGAATCCCTCGTCACCGGCGAAGGCCTACTCAATGGGGCGCGCGTCGCTGTCGTCGTGGGTGAGTTCCGTTTTCTCGGTGGCTCCATCGGCGTCAACGCCGCGACCCGGATGGTGGAGTCAATCCAGCGCGCAACCAGAGAGGGCTTGCCGGTGCTTGCCGCCCCAGTCTCGGGCGGAACGCGCATGCAAGAAGGCACCCGGGCGTTCTTGCAGATGGTCAAGATCACCGAAGCAGTCGTGGCACACAAAGCAGCGAAACTTCCCTACCTTGTCTACCTCCGGCATCCCACGACCGGCGGAGTTTTCGCTTCGTGGGGTTCGCTCGGCCACATCACAGTCGCTCAAACGGGCGCTTTGGTTGGCTTCCTCGGCCCCAAGGTCTACAAGGCGCTCTATGGTGCCGACTTTCCGGAAGGTGTTCAAACCGCCGAGAACCTCTTCGCCCACGGCATTGTCGACGCCGTGCTCGATGCCAAGCATTTGCGCACCATGGCCGGTGAGGCTCTGGCAATCATCGCTGCCGCTGATGATTCCGTTCCCCCGCCGGCGGAGGAACCCGCGACGCAAATTCCCTCGTCGTGGGAGTCGATTCAGATTTCGCGCCGCAGCGGGCGCCCCGGCCTGCGTTCGCTTCTGCGCTACGCCGCGACCTCCATCGTTCCCCTGAGCGGAACCGGTCAAGGCGAGTCGAACAAGTCGGCCGTGGTGTCCTTGGCCACCATCGGAGGACGAGGAACTGTCGTTGTCGGGCTTGACCGGCGAGCACAGGGCGAAGCCGAGCTGGGGCCGGATGGTCTGCGCCAAGCCCGCCGCGGAATGGCTCTCGCCGCCGAGCTCGGGTTGCCACTCATCACCGTCGTTGATACTCCGGGAGCAGCCCTTTCTCGCGAAGCAGAGGAGGGCGGTCTCGGCGGAGAGATCGCACGCTGCTTGGCGGAGATGCTCGACCTGCCGGTGCCGACCATTGCCGTCATTCTCGGCGAAGGCACGGGGGGCGGCGCACTCGCTCTCATGCCCGCCGACCGCGTCATTGCGGCCAGAAACGGGTGGCTCGCACCGCTGCCGCCCGAGGGCGCAAGCGTGATCATGTTCGGTGACACCACGCACGCCGCGAGTATGACCGTCGACCAGCGCGTACGTTCTCAGGATCTTCTCGACGACGGAATTGTGCACGAAATCGTCGAAGAGCGGCCAACAGCCGACGTCGAACCCGCTGAGTTTTGCCGCAGAGTCGGCCACGCGATCGTGCGCCAACTGGCCGAGCTGGAGAGCCAAGACAACGATCAGCGCCGGGCCGCGCGCACGGCCAACTACCTCGGTCTCGGCATCGCCGACAGCGGTGCAGCGAGCCCCGACTAGGTCAGCGACCACGCCTAGCGTTCACGGCGCGGCAAACGAAAGGGCGGGCATCCGATGATCTGGATGCCCGCCCTTCGCCGTTATGCAATTATTCCGAGCTGTCGCTGCCCTCGGTAGCGCCGGCGGAAGTCTCGCTGAGTGCTACTTCTGCAAGCTTTGCTGCGAGCGAGGTGTCGTTTGAGCTTGCGCTTGCGCTGGTGCCGGCGCTGCCGCGAGCACCTTCACCAACAGCCTGACCAACGGCGCGGCCCTGGATGATCGACGCGAGGTCGAGTCCGGTAGCTGCCTTGATCGACTCAAATGAACTACGCAAAGCGATTGAGCTTTCGTTTCCGATGGTGTCGGCTGCACTTGATCCGCTGCCACCGATGACGGTGACGGAACCGATCTGACCGTAACCCTTTGCCCACTGCTCCATGACGAGCGGCAGTGATTCGAGAGCACGCTGGGCGAGGAGCGCATCTTGGTGCTTGGCGAGAGCCGCAGCTTCTGCCTCGATGCTTGCTGCGCGAGCTTCACCCGAGAGGCGAACGGCATCCGCGTCGGCGGCGGCGCGAACGCGCACTGCTTCTGCTTCAACTGCTGCAATCTGGGCCTGAGCTTCGGCACCCTTGACGAGACGGTAGGCGTCGGAGTCGGCATCCTTCTGAGCCTTGTACAGGTTGGCATCGGCTACACGCTTCACGTCAGCGTCGAGCTCTGCCTGACGGTTCTCGGCACGCTGCTGCAGAACACCCTGCTCGGCCGTGGCGCGAGCGAGCGCTTCAGCCTGCTCAGCTTCAGCGTTGGCCTTACCGACCTCAGCCTTGGAGTCTGCAGTGTTCTTGTCGAGCGCGGTCTGCTCGATCAGGTTCGCCTCGGCAACGGTGATGTTGCGCTTGGAGATTTCGCGGTTGGCGTCAGCCGTGGCGAGTTCTGCTTCACGACGCTTCGACTCAATCTGCGGAGTTCCGAGCGACTGGATGTAGCCAACCTTGTCGCCGATGCCCTTGATCTGGAAGGAGTCGAGAATCAGTCCCTGCTCCGACAGCTCGGTCGAGACATCCGTAGCGATCTGGTCAGAGAACTTCTTGCGCTCACGCATGAGTTCAACAACCGAGAGGGTTGCGACAACACCACGAAGAGCACCTTCAAGCTGCTCTGTTGTGAACTGCTCGATGGCGGCATCCTGCGAAGCGAAACGCTCGGCAGCACGACGAACCAGGGCAGGGTCAGAACCGATCTTCACGATCGCGACTGCTTCGACCTGAAGCGTTACGTTGTCAGCCGACTGCGCCTCTGCAGTCATTGACACCTGGCGCGAACGAAGCGAAATCGTCTCGTGGCGCTGCGTGATCGGGTTGACCAGTGCCTTGCCATTGACGATAACGGTGACGGCGGAATCGTTGCCCGCACCATCCTTTTGCGAACGACCCGAAACAACGAGGGCCTCGTCAGCGCGCGCGACCTTGAACCAGGCGCGAGCGATCAGCAACATGACCAAGAACAGTACAACAAGGATGACCACCCCGATTCCGATGAGGAGAACGAGTCCGCCGGTGGCGAAGATTTCCATGTATGCACCTTTCAAAAAATGAGCGATCACCACCCATTGTCCTTGGTTAGAGGCCGCGCATCCACTCTTCGATGCCGGTTGCCGTAATGGGCAGCGCTTCGGAGAGAACTTCGTGGCCGGTCGGGGTCACGAGCACATTGTCTTCGATGCGCACGCCGAGGCCTCGCAGCTCAGGCGGCACGGTCATGTCCCACTCGTGAAAGTACAGTCCGGGCTCGACCGCCATGACCATTCCGGGCACGAGTTCGCCGCTCTGGTAGGCAGAGTAGCTCGACTGTGCGCAGTCGTGCACGTCGAGACCGAGGTGATGACCGATGCCGCAGACAATGTAGCGACGGTGGTGCTGACCCTGCGGGCTCAGTGCCTCATCGACCGAGACAGGAAGCATGCCCCAGTCGTGCAGACCGGTCGCAATCACTTCGAGCGCAGCGAGATGAAAGTCACTGAAGATCTTGCCGGGGCCAACCGCCGCGAGTCCCGCACGGTGCGCCTTCTCGACCAGGTCATGGGCTTGACGCTGGGCGGCCGAGAATGTTCCGGATGCCGGAAGCGTGCGCGTGACATCCGCCGTATATAAGGAGCGAGCTTCCACTCCCATGTCGAGCAGCACGGCGGCGTCAGGATTCACGGGGCCGTCGCAGCGCACCCAGTGCAACACGGGGGCGTTCTTGCCGCTTCCGACAATCGTCGTGTAGCCGGTGCCGTTGCCGACGGTGCGCGCGTAGCGGTCGAAGGTTCCCTGCAACCAGCGTTCGCCGCCGAACTGGATGGCCTGCGGGATCTCCCGAGCGACCGCCTTGAAGCCTTCGATCGTGTGGTTCACAGCACCGCGCAGTTCGGCGATCTCCCACTCGTCTTTGATCATGCGGATCTCCGAGAGCACCCGGCCAAGATCTTGCGACACCGGGATGTCGCGCAACAGCGGGTGGGCTCCGTGCAGCGAGCCGGTGAGCAGAATGTCACTCGCGCGGTTCAACGCTGTTTCGAGTTCCGAGAGTGGACGCGTCTCAATCTGCAGCGCGGCCGTCCACTCGGGCATCCCTGGTGCAGAGCCGACCCACAACTCGCCGTGCGCAGCGTCCGCAAAGAAGTCCGCTTCACCGGGATATGCCGGCGCGGGAATGAAGAGGGTGGCGTCGTGGCCGCCACTCGTCGGGCTCATGACAAGCACGGCGTCTTCGGCCGAGCAGCCACTCAACCAGAAGAAGCTGCTGTCGGGGCGGAACCCGTAGTAGTTGTCGTTCACGCGCACCGGAGCAACGCCACCGGCCACCACAATCGTGCGACCGGGAAACGCCGGGCTCAGGCGTGCACGATGTGCTGCCGTCGCCGCCGCAATGCCGGGCACCGTGTCGGGCGTGCGGTCGGGGGTTGCCCATCCAGTTTCCATGTACTCGATGAAGCCCGAAGCGTTGCGCAAGTGCGGCAGCCGCGGGTCTCCCCGATCGGGGTGCGGAACTGACGAAACTGACGGTGCCGTCGAAGCCGCCGGCGCGGTGTGCTGGTGAGAATCAGAAGTCGAGTGCATGGTGCTGTCTTTCGTTGTGGCGTGTGAGGGTGAAACCTGAGGGAGCCGCGGGAGTCGTGGGGCCAGCTAGTTCTACTGCGGCGCGTCGGTACTGTGCCCGATACTGCGCTCGATACTGTGCGCGATGGCAGCCGCGATGGCCAAGTCTTCCCAACTCATCCCCGAACTTTTGAAGAGAACAGGGCGCGTGGCGTCGAGCACTGTCGTGCCCCGGATAACCTCCGCCAGCGGAATGAGATCGTTCGCCGCGAGAGAGCCTTCCGCGATCGCCATGACCACGTCTCCCGATTCGCGCAACGCTGTCGGAACATCTTCGACAACGACCTGAGATCGTCCCATCAGCGCACTATCGACTTCACGAGCATCCGGTTCATGAGAGCCCACCGCAATGATCACAGCGTCCGAGCGCACGGCAGTGGAGTCGAATAACGGAGTTCGCGCGGTCGTGGCGCACATGATGACCCCGGCCGCGGCGACAGCAGCCGCAGCCTCGGCGCTTCCGGTCTGCACGACCCGCGCATCCGGCAGCTCCACCGAACGCAGCGTGCGCACCACCACGGTGACCGAGGCGAGGGGCCGACGATCTCCAAGAACAGCACGCAGGGTCGCGAGGTGGTCGACCGCTTGGGGTCCCGCCCCAAAGATGACAACGTCGAGCGGCTCCGACGAGCGCAGCAGCGCCCCCGCCGTGGCGGCCAGCGACACCGCCGGGGTACGGATGCTCGTCAACGCAGCACCGTCGAGCAACAGTCTCGGCGTAAGCGTCTCGGAGTCGAACAGAATGTAGAGACCTTGGATGCGAGGCAACCCGACGCCCGGATTATCCGGAGCAGCGGTGAGCACCTTGATTCCCGCATACGGGCCAACTTCTGAGGGCATCAACAGAAAGTCGCCGCGCGTCAGTTCCTCAAAAACGCGCGCATGGTCTGTGCCGGTTTCGAAGCCCGCCTTCAGCGCATCCTGAACGGCAGCAACGGCCGCGCCGGGGCCAATCGCTGCCCGCACGGCGGCGTCGTCGAGGTAGGCGGGCGCCGTTGCGCTGCGCGAAATAGGGGTTTCTGGGCGGGGCTCGACCGGCGAATTCTGCTCGAACATTGATGCCCCTTCTCTCAACACCTGCGGGGCCAATGGTATCGCGGCATCCGCCCGCTCATCCTCGTCGAGTTCCCTGTTCGCGGGCGTAGTCTGGCCATCATGACAAACATCCTGGTCGTGGAGGACGACGCGACCATGGGCGCGCTCGTTCAGCACGGTCTCGAAGCTGAGGGCTACACGGTGACCCTGGTCGCTAACGGCATGGATGCGCTCATTGCGGTAGCCAGCGACGACTTTTCGGCGGCCGCCATCGATGTCATGCTCCCCGAAATGTCGGGCTTCGAAATCTGTCGGCACCTGCGCGAACAAGGCAACCACCTCCCCGTGCTGCTTCTCACAGCGCGTGACGCGGTGGAGGATCGTGTGCTCGGCCTCGACTCTGGCGCCGACGACTATCTCACCAAACCGTTCGCGTTTGCAGAGTTCGCGGCCCGCATCCGTGCCCTTGTTCGCCGCGATACGACTGCCGCGAAAGCAAGCCGCAAAATTGGCAACCTCGTGCTCGACGCTGCCACCGTGCGGGCAACATCCGGCGGCACAGCATTGCCGATGAGTTCCAAAGAATTTGCTCTGCTCTGGATGCTCAGCTCTCGCACCGGCGAGACGCTCAGCCGCGCCGAGATCTTGGAGGAGGTGTGGGGCACGAGCGCCCACATTGATGCCACGGTTGTCGACCAGTACGTCAGCTACTTGCGGCGCAAACTAGACCCGATAGTGTCGGGCGTCACCATCAGCACGGTTCGCGGTGTTGGCTACTCGCTGGCGGCGGTGGAGTGATGTTCTCGAAGCTGTCCATTCGCGCCCGCATCACTCTCGGCAGTGTTGCCGCCGCAACAATCCTGCTGCTCGTCGCGCTCGTCGTGGTGCGCATTGCGGTGCAAGACATTCTTACCGAAGCTGATCGTTCCCTCGCCACCAGTGACCTCACACCGTTTGTTGCCGACATCACGGCGAACCCCGATGAATCAGTGGATGACCCGGGCACCGGGGTTCTCGTCTACATCACCGACCCCAACGCCGACGTGCAAGTGAACACTCTTCCCCGGGGCATCACCAAGGAAGTCACGCGCACCGACCCCAGCGACACCTCGATTGTCGTGCAGGATGACGGCAGCGACCACGCCGACGACGAGGGAAAAGCCACCGACGACGACGATGCCCCATCGTTTGTCGTTGCCGGGCGCACCCTCACCACGGACGCGGGCACCTGGCAGCTGTGGGCGGCACGCAGTACCGCCGCGAGCCAACTCGCGCTTCACGGCCTCGATCGCATCCTCATCGTTGCGGGGGTCGTGTTGCTGCTCGGCTTCGGCCTCGCCTCGTGGGGGCTCGCCAGCGCTGCGCTGCGCCCGGTTAACGCAATGCGCCGCAAAGCGGAACAGCTCAGCGGCGATACTGACACCGCCCTCCCCGTAGGCGGTGCGGATGACGAGCTCGCGGCCCTCGCCACAACCCTCAATGCCTTCCTCGCCCGCCTGCGAGCCTCCACCGATCGCGAAAAACAAATGGTGTCGGATGCCGCCCACGAGTTGCGCACGCCGCTGGCGGCGCTCACCACCCAGCTTGAGCTCGCACACGCCGACTTTGGCAATGCTGAGGCTCTCGCCGTCCAGGTCACCGCGGCGGAAGCATCCGTGGATCGCCTGACGTCATTGGCGACCAACCTTCTCGAGCTGAGTCGCATCGAAACGGAGGCGAGCACGGCGACGGCGAGCGCCGGACAACTTGTTGATGAGTTCACGGGCAGCATTGACCGCGCTCGTCTTCTCGGTATGGCGAAGGCGGCGAGAGTCGATTTCACGTGTTCCGCCGTCGATGAGGATGCGCGCTTTCGAATCGGGGCGCAGTCGTTCGGTCGCCTCGTCGATAATCTGCTCTCCAATGCGATTGCCGCGATCTCGACTGGCGGTGGCATTCTTGCGGCCCTGAGTATCGAAGTGGATGGTCTCCATCTCGAGGTCACCGACGATGGTCCCGGCATGCCTGAGCAGTTCCTCCCGATCGCGTTCGATCGCTTCTCGCGCCCCGACGTCTCACGCACGGGCGCGACCGGGGGCAGCGGACTCGGGCTTGCTCTCGTTCAGGCCATCGCGACGGCGGCGGGAGGGTCGGCCACGGTCGACAACACCGGCGATGGCTTGCGTGCAACGGTGCTGATCCCCAACATGTGAATTCGCTCACGCAAATGGGCGGTTTTTCTTAGCGATCCCATAGCTGAAGCCAGCACAGTAGGGACATGTCCACTCAGGTTCGCCCTCGCGCCGCTACGGCCCGGCCTCGCACTGCCCTAGCGGCCGTCGCTACCGCGCCCGATTACCGCCGCAATTTTGCGCGGCGGGCACGCCTCTCTGATTTGCTCGTCGTCGCGCTCTGGGCTTCAGGCGCAGCAGCGGCCGCCCTCTTTCTGGCATCCGGCGGGGTCGACCAATTTACCTCGGTTGCCGAGACTGTCACGAGCATCGGCATCGTCTCCGGCCTGGTCGGCACCGACTTCATTCTGGTGATGCTGGTGCTCGCCGCCCGTATCCCGCTCATCGATCGCACCATCGGCCACGACCGCGCCATCGCCGTTCACCGTTCTCTCGGCAAGCCGGCGCTCTACCTTCTTCTCGCCCACGGCGCCCTGTTGCTTACCGGCTACGGGCTCAGTTCGGGCATCAACCCGATCGCCGAAATCGGCCCGATGCTGTCGCTGCCCGACATGCCCCTCGCGTTTATTGCGCTCGGCCTGATGATCGCCGTAGTCGTATCGTCGCTGATCGCGGTTCGTCGCCGGTTCAGCTACGAAGGCTGGCACCTGGTCCACTTGCTCAGTTACGTGTCGGTCGCGTTCGCGCTTCCCCATCAGCTGAGCGTCGGCGGCGTGCTCGCCGACGGCACCCTTCAGCGCGTGTACTGGATCGCGCTCTACGTCGTCGCCCTCGGCAGCATCGTGACGTTCCGTTTCGCCGAGCCACTCGTCTCGAGCCTCCGCCACCGGATGCGTGTGGCCGCGGTCACCGAGATCGCGCCGGGCGTCAGCACGATTCAACTCGCCGGTAACGACCTGCGGGGGCTCGAAGCATCCGGCGGCCAGTTCTTCATCTGGCGCTTCTGGACGCCGCGCACCTGGTGGCACTCGCACCCCATTTCGCTATCGGCAATACCGACGGCCAGCTCGGCCCGCATCACCGTGCGCAATCTGGGAACGGGTAGCGCCCAACTCACGACCATTCCCGTCGGCACCCGGGTGAGCATCGAGGGGCCCTATGGTTTGTTTTCGGATGCTGCCCGCACCTCCCCCAAACTCGCCATCATCGCCGCCGGGATCGGTGTCACGCCGGTGCGCGCGCTTCTCGAGCAGGCGTCGTTTGCCCCCGGCGAAGCGATCATCCTGTTGCGCGCCAGCACCCCCGAAGAGACCTACCACTGGGACGAAATCCAAGCGATTGCGGCCGCCAAGGGTGCCACCTGCTACACAATGATCGGCCACCGCCCCCGCGGAGTCGACAGTTGGATGACCGCTGCGGACTATGAGCGCGGTGTCACCCTGCAGAGCGCCTTCCCCGACCTGGCCGACTCCGACGTTTTCCTCTGCGGCCCTACCATGTGGCTCGATCTCATCGAGGCCGACGTTCATGTTTCCGGCATCCGCCCTGAACAGATTCACGCAGAAAGGTTCGACTGGTGAGAACACGAGCGATACTAGGCAGCATTCTCGCCTCGACGAGCGTACTGATCGTCGGCTATCAGGCCGGCGTCAGCGTCACGACGAGCGACGGCACCTCGGTGTCGTTGCCGGTGGATGCTGCAACTAACGGCACCGCGGGCAACACGAACGCCGGCAACGGCTCAAGCACCCCGGGCACGGGCACCGCGGCCGCTGCCCCCGCAGCATCCGGCCCCGCCGACGGTACGTTCACCGGGTCAAGTGTCAGCACGCGGTTCGGCAACGTGCAGGTGGCGGTCACCATCGCCTCCGGCAGCATCACCGATGTCACCGCCCTGCAGCTGACCGACGACGATGGGCGCTCGGTGCAGATCAGTAACCGTGCCGCGCCAATTTTGCGCACTGAGGTGTTGTCATCGCAGTCCGCACAGGTCTCGAACGTGAGTGGGGCGACGTACACCACCGATGCCTACTTGAGTTCGCTTCAGTCCGCGCTCGATCAAGCCGGTGCCTAATGCGGACTGCGTTTCCTACGATGGGCACGATGGCGTCGGTTGAGCTGCCTGCCGCCTGGGCTTCCGAAGTCAACGAGGTGCAGCGCATCTTTCGCACGATTGATGACCGCTACAGCCTCTATTCGCCCGACTCCGAGCTGAGCCTGATCGCCGCCGGTACCACCTCGCTCTCCCACGCCAGCCCTCCCCTACTCGCCAGTTATGCGCGCGCCCTCGAGTGGCGCTCCGCTACCGGCGGCAACTTCAGCCCCCACCGCCCCGATGGCACCATCGACCTCAACGGCATCGTCAAGGCCGAAGCTATCGAGCAAGCCGGCGAGCACCTTACTGCGGTCGGATGCCCGGAGTGGAGCATCAACGTCGGTGGCGACATTCTCGTCTCCCCCACCGGCGCAGCCACTCCTGCCACCGCGTCGGCCTCGCCGCTCGGGCCGCGGGTCATGCGTGCCGGGATCGCCGAGCCGCTCTCGCCTACGGAGCTCCTGTGTTCGCTGGAGTTGCGACATCCGCGGCGCGCGATTGCGACGTCGGGCAGCGCGCAACGCGGTGACCATATCTGGCGCGCAGGCAGCACCGAGCCGGTCTCGTTCGTTCAAGTGAGCGTCGTCGCGAATGACATCGTGACCGCAGACGTGTTGGCAACGGCGATTGTGGCGGGCGGCCAGACTGCCCTCGACGATGTGACTGACCGGTGGGATGTGGATGTCGTCGCGGTCGACCGCGCGGGTGCGCTGCGTGCGACGCCCGGGCTGCTGCACGCGCTAGCTACGAAGATATAACCTAAGCCGGCCGCCCGGCCCACGCGCCACCTTACGGCCGGCGCGACCAGCACTCACACCGCGAACCCCAACCCCAATCGCGAGCTACAGCCCGAAGACCCGCGTCACCGTCCAGAACAGCCCCATCGCGCCGATCGCGACGCAGATGATGATGCGGATGATTTCGAATCCCTTGGGCAGCAGTCGTGTCAGCAGAGCGGCGACCGCGAGCACCAGCAGCACAACGACGGTCTGCGCGAGGTCGATACCTAGGTTGAAGGCGATGAGCGCGACAGCGTGCTCCGACGTCACGAGTCCCAGGCTGGAGAGACTCGAGGCGAAACCAAGACCGTGCACGAGCCCCACGAGGCCCGCGATCCACCAGCGGAAGTCGCCGCCCTTTCGCCTCAACGCAAGCCCAGCGGCCGCGACGATAGAAAGCGCGATCAGCGGTTCAACGATCGCAGCGGGCACCGAGACCAGGTTGAAGTACGCCAGGCTGAAGCTAATGGCGTGCCCCACCGTAAAGGCGGTTACGAGTTTCACGGCGGGCCAGATCGCAGCACGACCCGACTTCACACCAAGCACGCCGAGCCCGAGGGCGACGAGAAAGAGAATGTGGTCGGGCCCGAGCTGAATATGCTCAAAACCTTGCACGAGAAAGCTGGTTGCGGTTGCCCAGGTTCCGAGAGAGAACAAGACCTCGCCGTCATCGCTGAGGTGCCCGAGTACGGCGCTGCCAGAATCCGACAGCAGGATGGCATTGCTCGGCGAGCTAAAAGACCATGAGATAGCGATCTCGCTGATGTCGCCTTCGAATGCAGACGTCGCAAAGGCAACGCCGACATATTCGGATGCTTCGACCACGGCATCCGTGTCCGTTTCAGTCTCAGCGGTGGTGTCTGTCGTCGCGCTGGCGCTCTGGAATGAGAGCCCCGCCCCGATGATCGACAGCTCCTCGCCGTTGACCGCGATCGTTACGTTGTCGCGGATAGTGTCAACGAGAGTCGTCGCCACGGTTGCTTCTTGCTCGCTGACTTCGGTGGCGTCAATGAGGCCGTCACCCGAGGTGTCTTCGAGCCCGAGCGCTGAGAACTCGACCAATCCGGTGCCGACAACACGGCCTTCGTCGATCGAGAAGATTAGTGCCTCACTCGTTCCGTCGTGGGCCCATGCTGCGGTGGGTACGGCAAGGCTGAGTGTGGCGAGAACGATGCCCGCCACCGCGGTGAACTTCGCCAGGGGCGACAGTCCACCGCGGTGCGCAGCAATAGTGGTGCGAGAGGCGTGCACTAATTAGTTGCCGGGAGCTGGTGCGTCGCCAGCGGGTGGCCCACCGTCGCCGCCGCCAGAACCGTTAGGGAGGTTGACGCTCTCACCATCCGGGCTCGTCAGGTTTCCCACCGCTGATGCGCCTACGCGGCACTCCGGCAAGTTCGGCGACTCGGTGCTGTAGTGGTAGTGGTAAACCTCACCGAACTCTTCAGTGTCAGAAACGTGGCCGCCGCACTCATCGAGGTTGGTCGGCACCGTTCCGTTTTCTTCCGGTCCATAGATGAGGTAACCGTCGTAGGCAAACGCAATCACTGCCTCGTTGTCTTGCTCGATGTCGCACGTGACGCCAGCTCCTGCAGCGTCAAGGTTCGACTGGATCGATTCGGCACCGAAGTGCCAGTGGTAGTACCCCGAGGGGTCGATGTGTCCACCGCAGGCGTCAAGTGCGGGCAGTCCACCGGTGTCGAGAACAGAGGGCGCGTCGCCGAAGATCGTGACGCCGTCGAGCGCGAGCCCGACCTGAGAGATCGTGGAAAGATCCGTCACTTCGTCAAGCATCTCGGGGCTCGTGGGAATCAGCACCTGCAGGTGGTAGTCACCGTCGGCTGTTGCCTCGAGGCACGAGTTCTCGGTGCCGGATGAGTCAGGTTGCCCGCCAGCGGGGTCAACGATAGTGATGTCGCCGTCTTCATTCGCGAACTCGAAGCCCTGGGCCTCCATGAGCGCCCAGAAGTCCTCATCGAGGGCATAAAGCCCCGGCTCATCGCCGTCCCAGACCCAGATGCCGCCAGTGTCGGTCGTGGTCGCCGGACAGAAGGGCCCTTCCGTGTTAACGGTCGTCGAGAGGCTGTCGACCTCAAACTGGTAGCAGGTGGTCTCGCTACCGTTTTCGAGGGTGCAGTCCACGATGACCGCTTCTTCGGTCAGAGCACCGTCGGCAAACAATGCCGCGACCGTGCTCAGGCTTGTGTCGTCCGAGGCAGAACTCGAACTCTCCGTCGTTGTCTCACCAGTCGCGCAGGCGCTCGCCAAGAGCACGAGGCAGGTGAGGGGAACCAGCGCGGTCCGTAGGGATGTCTTCATGATCGTCCTATTCGTTTGGTTCTTCACCGGGAACCTCTCCAGCCGGAGGCCCTCCAGCCGGCGCATCGGCAGGTGGTCCGCCAGCGGCCTCATCGCCCGCAACGGTTTCGCCAATGAAGCACTCGAGAACTTGATTCTTCTCGGCCGAGTTGGCGTGGTAATGGTATCCGTCTTCTTCGGCGGTGTGACCGTTGCACTCGTCGAGTTCTACGTTGGCCAGTTGTTCTTCGGTGTACGCGCTGTGCACGGCGAACCCGTCCATGGCGTAACCGAAGATCGCAGTTTCATCGTCGGAAGCGTCGCCGTTTTCTCCACAGCCGAGTGAGCCGTGCAGGTGGTAGCCCTCGAAGGGGTTGAAGTGTCCACCGCAGTCGTCGAACGAGGCAATCGTGTAGGCGCCAAGAATGGCATCAACGGGAGCTGGCTCGGCGATAACGATGCCGTCCAGAGTGATGCCTGAATTTCCGGATGTCGCTGACGCCGAGTCTGCGACAACAGGAGTGGTCGGGATCAGCACGGTCGACTCGATCGGGTCGCCACCATCGAGGAAGTCAAGGCTGCCTTCGATGCAGTAGTTCTGATATTCGGGATCAACGTCGGGCCGAGCGGCAGCTTCGAATGCTTCGACGGTGTCGGTGACGTAGACGTTGCCGTCTTCGTCATACATTTTCCAGCCGTCGTCGCCATAGGTCTCAGCGAGGTTTGCGATGAACTCTCCGTCGAGGTCGTAGACAGCGTCACCATCGAACCAAATTCCCGCGTCATCGGCGGAGGTCTCGGTTGTAGCGGGGCAGAAAGGCCCTACTTCGTAGGTCGAGGGGTAGCCCGAGATGGTGATCTCGTAGCACGTGGTTTCCGTTCCACCGCTGAGGGTGCAGTCGACGGTCTCGGGGTCACCGACGATGGCATCGTCCGCGAACAGGGCGAGGTCAATACCGGTTGTGACAGCGGCGGTTTCGGTTGACGCAGAGTCGGTAGCATCAACGGCGCTACAGGCAGCGGTGGCAAGAACTGCCATGACCACTGCGCCCACGAGAAGCGTGGATCGTTTGTGGCGGAGTGCACGCCCAAGGATGTTGTTCATAGTTACAGGGTCAGCGGCTTTACTGTGGTGACGCTGTGGAAATCGGCACAACATTGAAACAGTTTTTGTTGCTAGATTCGGGCCGTGTCGAACCCTGCTCAGGCCCCCACCCACCGCATCCTTGTTGCTGAAGATAGCGAGGCCATTAGCGATGTCGTCACGACGGCCCTTTGTTTTCAGGGCCACATGGTTTCCCACGTCGCCAACGGCCACGAAGCGCTCTCGTCTGCGCTCGCGCAGCCGGCAGATCTCATCGTGCTCGATGTCATGTTGCCCGGCATCGATGGTCTCGAAGTATGTCGGCGTTTGCGCGCTGCCGGCTCGACAACGCCCATCCTCTTCTTGACCGCTCTCGCGGAACCCGAAGACCGCATCCGGGGCTTCGCTACCGGAGGTGACGACTACCTCACCAAGCCTTTTACCGTGGACGAGCTCGTGTTTCGGGTTGCCGCCATCTTGCGCAGAACCGCCCCGCCGGCAGGTCCGGCCTTGCTGCAACTCGGTTCCCTCACCCTCGACCCGGCTGGCCACGAGGTGCGCCGCGCTGGCACCCTCATCGACCTCTCGGCGACCGAGTACCGCCTCATTCACTATCTGTTGGCTAACCGCGGGGTTGTGCTCTCGAAAGCCCAGATTCTGGTCGAGGTGTGGCAAGACGATTTCACCGGTAGCGAGAACGTGGTCGAGCTGTACATCGGTTACTTGCGCCGCAAGCTTGACGCCGGTCATCCGCCCCTCATTCATACCCGTCGCGGCATAGGTTACGTTCTGCGCGAGGCTTCCGAATGAGGCGCCTTTCACTGCGGTGGATGCTGCTGCTCCCCGTTCTCGCAACCATCATTGTCGGTTTTCTTGCGTTCGCCATCGCCGTTGATGTGAGCGAACGCTCGCTACGCCTAGCCGAATTGGATGCCGAACTCGCCCGCGCCGAAGTGACCACCGTTCCGCCGCCCGCGACCGATGCGCCCGAGCTGCCCGCGCCGCGACCGAGCACTTCCTCGAGCGGCGACGGTTCCGGCCTCCCGGTTCAGTTCACCCTCGCCCCCGACGACACCCTGCTCGAGAATCAGGGAGTTGCGCACCCCTTCACCGCAGAAGACCTCGCGGGCTTCGGAGCCGCAACCTCAACCGCCACCGTTACGGTCGACAACTATCGCGTGCTCATCTCACCGACCCCGGATGGTGTCGTACAGATCACCGCACTCTCACTCGACACGTACAACGCCGCCCTCGCCAGCCTGCGCGGCACCCTCGTTGCCGGCGGCGTCACGATTGCCTTGCTTGAAGCGGCAATGGCCTGGTTCCTCGCCCGTCAGATCGCTCGCCCTATCGCCGGTGTCGCTCGAAGTGTGACACGCATTGCCGACGGCGAGCTCGAAACCCCGATCGAGCCCGCTGGCGGATCCCAGGAGATCGCCGAGCTCACGACAGACATCGACCGCATGGTGAATCGTCTGCGCGACGCTTTGGCCGAACGTGAGCAGTCCGCCACTGATGCCACCCGCGCCCGCGATGACATGCGTCGCCTCCTCGCCGACGTAGCGCACGAAATCCGCACGCCGCTAACCGCTGTGAAGGGTTACAGCGACCTCTACGCGCAAAACATGCTCACCACCCCCGAAGCGCTTGACCGTGCGATGGCGCGGGTCGGCGATGAGAGCATCCGTCTCAATGTTCTCGTCAGTTCAATGCTGCAAGTCGTACGCGACGGCAAGCCCATTGAAGTTGCCCACGAGCAGGTGGACCTTGTCACAGTCGCCCGCAACGTCATCGACGATCTGCGGGTCGCCTTCCCCTCCCGCGACATTGCCGCCGACCTCAGCGCCATCACCGACGTCCCCTTAGTAGGCAATCCGGCACAGCTCCATCAAGCGTTGCTCAACCTCGGAGCGAACGCCTGCCGGCATACCCCCGATGACATCGCCGTCTCTTTCCTGGCCAGCATCACCGAGCGCGAAGCCGTGATCAGCGTCGTGGATCACGGCCCCGGCATCCCCGAAGACGAGCGGGACAAAATCTTCCAGCCCTTCTACCGCTCAGATCCTTCTCGCGTACGGAGCAGTCACGACGGCGCCGGTCTCGGCCTCGCCGTCACGCTGGAAATCGCGATCCAGCATCACGGCTCTGTGCAGCTGCGGCCAACCCCCGGAGGCGGTGCAACCTTTGAGCTGCACCTCCCCCGCGCCGGAGAGCCGTCCGCCCGCGTCTGAGCCTCGGCCCACGCTGGCGCGACGGCGACGGCGACGGCAGTGCCTGCACGCCCTATCCGTTAAGCAGATAGCGACCTTCTGAACTACGTGTTGGACAGATAGTTGGGGAGCGCCCTACCGTGGGATTTGCGGCGCTTCGCAGGCCGCCCGACACGATGGAGTATCGAGAATGGTCGCAACCGCCAACGCCACGAGAACGGCCTCTCCGCGCCCGACCGCCCGCAAGCGTTCTCGCCCTAAGCACGTCTTCGCGATCGTAGCCCTCGCCCCGTTCATTATCTTTGGCGCCATCTTCGCCGCGTACCCGCTCGGCCAAGTCATCCGCATGGCTCTCTCCGATGTTCAGATCCGGGGCGGAATTTTTGAGTGGACCTGGATCGGGTTTGCGAACTTCGGCGCCGTGCTCACCGATGCAAATGGTCTTCGCTCGCTCGGCAACACCGTCATCTTCGTTGCGGCAACCGTTGTTCTGTCGTTGATCGTTGGTCTCGCCCTCGCGTTGCTCGTTGATCGCGCCATCACCCTCCTCCCGCTGGCGCGCAACGTTCTTATCTGGCCCGCTGTGATCGCCCCGGTAGTCGTCAGTCTGATGTGGCTGCTTCTGCTCAGCCCTACCGCCGGCGGACTCAACAAGGCGCTCTACTCCCTCGGCCTGCCGCTCCAAGGGTGGATCGGCCAAGAATCAACCGCTATGGCTGCGGTGATTGTGGTGGATGTCTGGCACTGGACTCCGGTCGTCTTCCTCTTCCTCTATACGGCCCTCAAGAGCATCGACGGAGCAACCCTCGAGGCCGCTCGGGTCGATGGCGCTAACGAGTGGCGCATCATCCAACACGTGGTGCTTCCCGCTCTGCGCCCCGCCATCGCTGCGGTCGTTGTCGTGCGAGTGATCATGGGAGTGAAGGCCTTCGACGAGATGTACCTCCTGACCTCGGGCGGGCCCAACTTTGCGACAACGCTCGTGACGCAACACATCAAGACTCTCTTCTTCGACAGCCTCCAGTTCGGCGAAGCGTCAGCGTTCTCGCTCGTGGTTGTCATCCTCACTGCGCTGGTTCTTGGCGCCGTGCTATTCACCCGATCGAAGGTCGAAAAATGAGCGACGCCCAGACCGCCGGCACCAAGCGCAACCTTGGCGTAGAGATTACTCTCGGGGTTGTGCTGGTGCTCAGCATCATCCCGATTGCCTTCACGACCCTGCTCGCGTTCCTCCCCAACCGCGCCATCGTCTCCTCGAGCTGGGACTTCCCGTTCTGGCTCGGCAACTTTGAGCGTGTCTTCAAAGATGGCATTTTCATTGCCCAGATCGGCAACAGCCTCCTGATCGTGCTCGGCACGGTCGCCATCTGCCTCGTCATCGGCACGCTCTCCGGCTACTCGCTTAGCCGACTGCACCCGCCACGCTGGATCACTATCCCGGCGCTCGTGATCGCCGGCTTCATCCCGTTGATTCCACCCATGACGCTGCTGCCCGGCCTCTACGTCTTGCTTTCTGATCTCGGCTTGATCGGCGGAGTCGGGGGGCTCGTGTTGGTCAATGCCTTCCTCAACCTTCCCTTCGCAGTGCTGCTCATGTCGTCGTACTTTTCGACCATTCCTGAAGAACTCCGCGAAGCCGGAATCATGGATGGTGCCAGCGAGCTGACAGTGCTGCTGCGGATCATGCTTCCCGTTGTTCGCCCCGGCATCGCTGCCGTCGGAGTCTTCACCGCGATCATGGCGTGGAACGAGTTCCAGATGGGCCTCACCCTCACCTCGGGCGGGGCTACCGCGCCCGTCACCGTCGGCATCGCCGGCCTACTGCAACCGTTCGCCGTCACGTGGGGCGAACTCGCTGCGGCGGGAACCCTCGCCGCCATCCCGATCATCGTCATGTCCATTTTCGCCAACCGCCAAATCGTCGCTGGGCTCACTGCCGGCGCTATCAAAGGCTAAACAGGCCCGTCCTGTTTGGTTTCCGCTCACAGCTAGGAGTACATGTTCATGAAGAAAGCATTCATCGCAATCGGCAGTGTCGCCGCGATGAGCATTGCCCTCACCGGATGCTCAGGCAGCACTACCGGCGGAGCTCTCGGTTCCGGCGACAGCCTCGTCGTCATCACCAGTCAGGCTCCGTGGAACCCGGCCTACGACGCCGTCGTCAAGGCCTATGAGGAAGAGACCGGGGTCGACGTTGACCTTCGCCCCTTCCCCAACCCCGACGTCAAAACCCAGGTCCTCAACGACGCCCAGACCGGCAACCACACCTTCGACGTTTATCAGGTCAACGAAGTGGATCTCGCTCAGCTCAACGACTCCGGCATTCTGATGCCCTTCACCGAGGCGAAAGCGGGCTATACCCTCGACCCTGAGATCTTCACGTACAACAACGTCACTAACTGGAACTCAGAGACGCGCAGTTTCTCTGCCGACGGCGACGTGACGAGCCTGCCGCTCATGGGCAACCTGCAGGTTCTGATGTACCGCACCGACATCTACGACGACCTCGGCCTTTCGGTTCCCACGACCTGGGACGAGACCATTGCCAACGGCCAAGCAATGATTGATGCGGATGCCGCCCGGTACGGTTACGTGCAGCGATATCAGGGAATCCCCGGCGCTCCCGGCGTCACCTACGACTTCGCTGGCCTGCTTCACGGAGTCGGCGGAAGCTTCTTCGTCGACGAAGGCTCTGACTGGACCCCCGCCTTCAACACCCCCGCAGCTCTCGAAGCCGCTCGTGACTTCCGCGAACTTGCCAAGCTCGGCCCCGCCGACCCCAAGGCTGTCGGTCAGGCAGAAGCCATCGCCGCTATGCAGGGTGGCGACGCCGGACAGCTGGATGTCGTAGCCGCCGCAGCGAGCAGCATGAACGATGAATCCAGTTCCAATGTCGTCGGCAAGGTCGGCTACGCGGTACTGCCCGGAGCAGCATCCGCCACCGGACTCTGGAACTTGGCTCTTCCCGCTGACCTTCCCGAAGACCGTCGCGAACTTGCCGTCGACTTCATCGACTGGGTCACGTCCGAGCACGGCATGGAGATCTTCGCTGAAGCCGGCGGAATCCCCACGCGCGACGACGCTTACGATGCTGACGGACTCAGCGCCGAAACAAGCGCCTATCTGGATGTTGTTCGCGAATCAGCGCCGACCGCTGTTGGTCCTTTCCGCTTCACCTTCATCACCGAGTTCCTCACCGTTTCGGAGCCCATCATCGCCGCGATCGCCGCTGGTGACGTAAGCCCCGAAGACGGTATGGCTCAACTGCAGGAGCAGGTCACTCAAGTGGTCCAGGATGCCGGCTACCCGATGGGCTAGTCACTCCCTCTCAGCGCGGGGGTGCCGGGCTCACCACCGGTCCCCCGCGCTGAGCACTCCTTCTTCATTCCTTCTCACACGAAAGTTGCCCCGATGGTCTCCCAGCCAGATATCGTCCTCATCCACTGCCACGACCTCGGCGATTGGCTCTCCTGCTACGACATGCCGTCGGTGCCCAGCCCCAACCTTGAGGCTTTTGCTGACTCCGGCGTCATCTTCGATGCAGCTTTCGCGACCGCACCGCTGTGCACTCCCGCACGCTCGTCCATCTTCACCGGCCGCCTGCCGCACCAAAACGGGCTCATGGGTCTCACCCATGCTGGTTGGCATTACAAGCCGGGCGTCACTACGCTGCCGGAATTGTTGCGCCGCGAGGGTTACCGCAGCGCCCTCATCGGGCTGCAGCATGAGGACTTCGACGCCCGCGTCCTCGGCTACGACGAAGTGCACGGCCTCGGATTCTTGCCTCGCGCGATGGAGGTGGCCCGCCGCGTTGACTGGTGGTACGAGCAACCGCGCGACGATACCCCCACGCTGCTGACGATCGGCATCTGGGAAGTCCACCGCCCCTGGCCTGCTGAAGACTACGAGTACGCGGATCCGGCAGCCGTCGACGTGCCGCCGTACCTGCCCGATAACGCTGACACGCGCAACGACATCGCCGCCTTTCACGGTGCTATCCGCCAGATGGATGCCGCGGTCGGCCAGATCATCGACCGCATCACCGCGTCGCCCAAGGGCCGCGACACCCTCATCATTTTCACGACCGACCATGGCGTCGCCTTCCCCCGCGCCAAGAGCACCCTCTACGACTCGGGAGTCAAAGTTGCCTTCATCGTGCGTCCGCCGGAGTCTTTCGACGTCGAGCCTGGCCGCCGCGACCACATCATCAGCCACCTCGACATCGTGCCGACACTCGTCACCGTTGCCGGCGGCACCCCGTCTGACGAGCTCGCGGGCGAGAGCATCCTCACTCGCCTGCAAGGAACGGATGATGCAGCGCCGGATGTCCGAGAGCTCCTGCTCGAAAAGAGCTTCCACGATCGCTATGACCCGATCCGCGCCATCCGCACCCCTCACGCTAAGTACATTCGCAACTTCGAGCAGGGCGTCCGAGTGCCGCTCCCCCTCGACCTCGAAGAGAGCTCAACGCGTGCCGGTATGGGTGACTGGCCCAATGATCCGCGTCCCGCCGAGGAACTGTATGACCTCGCCGCGGATCCTTCGGAACTCACCAACCTCATCGACGATCCGCAGTACGCCGAGTTGCGAGCCGACCTCGCCGCTCGACTTGAAAAGCTCATGCGGGACACTCACGATCCACTTCTCGCTGGCCCCATTTCCGCACCGGCCGCACCGAAGCGTCCGGCTGATGAACGGATGACGCTCGGTCGCTAAGGTTGCAGCATGGAACTCGTCTGGTGCAGATCGTTTCTCGCCGTGCACGAGCAGGGCGGCTTCACTGCGGCCTCCCGCACCCTCCATCGCTCGCAGTCTCGGATCAGCGCCCATGTGGCAGCCCTCGAAACGGAGCTTGGCGCTCAACTCTTCCACCGAGATGTGCACCCGCCAACGCTGACCGCTGCCGGCACCGCGTTTCTGCCCCATGCTCGCGCGACCGTCACGGAGTGGCAATCGGCGCTAGCCGCAGTGGCGGCCGGTCAGGGCCAGGTGCGGGGCAATGTCGCAGTGGGAAGTGTGCCGAGCGTGAGCGCTATGCTCATCGCTCCGCTGATCGCTGAATTCTCCGAGACCCACCCCGAAGTCCGCTTTGAAGTGCACGAAGGCGCCAACAATTGGTTGGATGAGGCGCTCGCCCACCGCACGATCGAACTGGGAATCAGCCCGATGGAGATCACGCCGCGCCTCGGTATCGCGCAGCGGGCCCTCTTGACTGACCCGTTCCGCGCCGTCGTGCCCTTCGATCATCCGGCGGCCTCAGCAGGCTTTCTTGAGCTGGAGGAGCTCGCGGGCAAACCGATCATCACGACCGGGGAGGCTGGCCTTGACCCGCACGTGGGACTCGAGTTCCGGGAACTCCTGGAGCATGTCGCATTCGACTACGAACGCAGCCTCGCGGTAACCCAGCCGACGACCGTTTTCTCCTTCGTCCGTGCCGGATTGGGGATCGGAATCATGGGTGCGTTGGGTACCAGAATCGTGCGCGACAACAGCCTGGTTGTCGTTCCCGTGAACGCGGAGAATGCTTCCCGCAAGATCGGATTACGCTGGGCCAACACCCGCCGCCTATCGCCCGCTGCCACGGCCTTCGCCGAGGCCCTCGAGGCGATGGCCGATCGCGAAATCGCGGCCGGCCGCCTCGAAGCACGCTAACGCGGCGCAGCGGCTGCTCGCGCGTTAGCGGGGTTCGACACCGCCCATTGAGCTGGCGCCCTTGTGGTGGTCAGCACGACCGAAGGTTGTCTCGAGCACGTGCTGCATCTTTCGAGTGGCGCCGTTGAGCGCAGCATCCACTGTTGACGCGTTGTCGGTGGCAAGTTCCGGGGTGCGGTTCTCGGGGCGGGCTTCAAGCTGGCAGCGGATGTCGTCGACTGTGCTGCGGCCGGCACTCTCGTCGCTCAGGTGGACTTCGAGTCGCGTGAGGTGGGCGCTGAAGTGCGCAAGCTTGCTCTCGATCTCCGCAGTGATTGCGGCAATCGTGTCTTCGCTGAGAGTGATGTTGTTATCGGTATTGACGATGACCTGCATGGTTGCCTCCTGGCACGTGAGGTGCACCGCGGGGTTGCCCTGAGGTGAGGAGTTCGCGGGAGGGCCAGCGGTACATCTACTCTTCACGCTACGCCGTGAGTCTGTTTGCGGCCCGTGCGGGTGGGTGGTTAAAGCAAAATAGCCACACCCCGAAGGGTGTGGCTATTTTACAATTGAAGTCCGGCGGTGTCCTACTCTCCCACAAGGTCCCCCTTGCAGTACCATCGGCGCAGAGAGTCTTAGC
>NZ_JADYWW010000003.1 GCF_015864575.1 Salinibacterium sp. SWN248
CCGAGAGACTCGCAGCTAGACTACTGCGTTGATAGGCTGGATGTGGAAGCAGGGACTAACGACCTGTGGAGCTGACCAGTACTAATAAGTCGATAAATTGATAACACCCCACCTCACTGGGAGTCCGTAAGGACTTCGAATGGTGACTGAGAAGAATTCTCGCGTCCACTTTGTGGTTCCCGATTTACGGTCGGGAACTGCGCCCAGCACACACTGCTGAGCACCCACCTCGGTGGAATGCTCTGTGATGTGAACTGGCCCAGACTGATACATAAATCAATAGTGTTTCGGCGGCCATAGCGAGAGGGAAACGCCCGGTTACATTCCGAACCCGGAAGCTAAGACTCTCTGCGCCGATGGTACTGCAAGGGGGACCTTGTGGGAGAGTAGGACACCGCCGGACTTCAATTGTAAAATAGCCACACCCTTCGGGGTGTGGCTATTTTGCTTTAACCACCGGACAATCTCCGTCCACCGCCGGGTGCAGTTTTCGTTCGTTCGTTCGATCGAGGCTCGGCGTCGAGCGGACAGACGCCCAGCGCTGGGCTAACGGAGCTCCGCGTCGACCCACTCGGAGCCGACAGGCTCTAGCGATCGTGCACCGGACGTGATGCCGGCAACCCGCTCGGCCAGAGCTGATTCGTCGCCAGGGTCTGCCGCCAACGTCATCACCGCTGCGCTGCCGTATTCGGTGCCGATTACCGTGACGCCGTGTTGGCGCAGCTCAGACTCAACCCGACCGGCATCCGCATGGGGGAGCGCCAGCTGAAACAGCTCACGACGTTCTCGAAGCACAAGGCGCTTCTGTGCCCGTAAGTCATCGACGGTGAGTGCCGTGGCATCCGAGTAGGCACGAATGAGACCACCGGTGCCCAAGAGGGTGCCACCGAAATAGCGTGTCACCACCACAACGCAATCAACGAGGTTGCGACCAGTGATCACGTCGAGAATGGGGCGCCCGGCGGTTCCGGACGGCTCACCATCATCGTTTGATCGGCGGACCTGATCCGGTTCCGTGGTGGAGCCGAGGACAAACGCCGAGCAGTGGTGCCGGGCATCCCAGTGAGTTTTACGCGCCTGTTCGATGACGTCTCGGGCATCCGCTTCGTTGTCGACTCGGACTATGCGGCAGAGGAAGCGTGAGCGTTTGGCTTCGAGTTCGGCTTCGGCGCTGGCGCCGGGGCCTCCGCGTAACGTGTACTCGAGCATCCACCCATTGTCTCGCAGGTTGGATCGGAGGGGTGGCGCAACGGCCCTCGAGCGCGGCGTAGGCTGAGAACATCATGGAGCTGTTTGCCGCAATTATTCTGTTTATCAGCGCGTTGTTCAATGTCATCGCATGGCCGCGGTTCTTCAAGCGCGTCAGCGCTGACCCCCGCGCGCGCGACGTAGCGGGGAAAGCCACTGCGTTCTATCGCGTGCACGCTGTGCTGCTCGGTATTGCGCTGCTTATCGCCGCAGCATCTGTGCTTGCCGGGATTCTCTTGCTGCTGGGTTAGCCGTTGCCTGCAGAGGCAGCAGCTTCGGCGAGATAGTCTCGCAATACGTTCGCGTGAGTGACCTGAGGATCATGAGCGGCGTAGAGCAACGTGACGCGGT
Source organism: Salinibacterium sp. SWN248 (assembly GCF_015864575.1). Taxonomy (GTDB): domain Bacteria; phylum Actinomycetota; class Actinomycetes; order Actinomycetales; family Microbacteriaceae; genus Rhodoglobus. The sequence goes on from NZ_JADYWW010000003.1 coordinate 1,600, forward strand.
CGTGACTGGCTAGACGCGTGATTGCGTCGGGCACGTCAGCGCTCTGGTCCAATTCGTGACGGTACCGCGCGGCGAATTCGGCCCGCCGGGCGGGTTCGTGGTTCCACCAGGTGCGCAGTTCTGTGCTGGGGGCGAGTTCCTTGCACCACTCGTCGAGGTCCGCACGCTCTTTACTGATGCCGCGGGGCCACAGCCGATCAATGAGCACGCGGTAGCCGTCCGCTGCATGAGCGGGCTCGTAAATTCGTGCGGCGATGAAAGTTGTCATCCTTGATTACTCTCCTCTGAACGCTACCGACAGTTCTCAGGTTCTCTGACGCTCGACTCCGAGCCCGGATCGCTGTCGCGACATGAATGCAGCTGTCAGCATTGTCGCCCAGTATAGGGAGTATGAGTTTTGACCTCCCGCCGCTGCGGAATCCACGACGGACTATTGGCGATCGAACCTTTGATTTCTCGCGCAACGTTGCGGTGATGGCGATCGTGAATCGCACCCCCGATTCCTTTTACGATGCGGGAACCAACTACGCGCTCGAGGATGCTGTTGCCGCGTCGCTGCGGGCTGTCGAGCAAGGGGCCGATTGGATCGACATCGGTGGCGTTCCGTTCGCTCCAGGCGACCCGCTGAGTGTCGAGGAGGAGTGCGAGCGCGTCGTTCCCGTTGTGCAGGCGCTTCGCGAAGCATCCGACGTCGTGATCTCGGTCGACACCTTCCACGCTGAGGTTGCACGCCGCAGTATCGAGGCCGGTGCCACGGTTATTAATGACACCACGGGCTTGAGCGACCCTGACCTCGCCGGCGTTGTTGCGGCCAGCGATGCATCGCTCATTCTTGTTCATTCGCGGGCGCAGCCACGCACCCAGTTCGCTCGGCCGCAGTACGACGATGTAGCGACAGAAGTGCGTGACTTTCTGCAGAGCCGAGTGGAACAGGCTCGTGCCGCGGGCGTTCCCGACGAACGACTGTTTGTCGATCCCGGTCACGACCTCAACAAAAACACCATGCATAGTCTCGAACTCACCCGTCGCCTCGATGTAATCACCGAACTCGGGTTGCCGACCCTCGTCGCGCTCTCCAATAAAGATTTCATCGGCGAAGTGCTTGATAAGCCGAAGCGCGAGCGCCTCGAGGGTTCACTGGCTGCCGCCGTGGCATCCATCCTCAATGGCGCGCGGGTCGTGCGAGTTCACGAAGTAGCGGAAACTGTTGCTGCCGTGCGCATGACCGAAGCCATTCTGGGGCTCCGCGAGCCCGCGCTGCTGAAGCACAACATGTCCGACATCAACGAAAGGTAGGCACTGTGGCCGACGCATCCGAAATTCACTCCCTCAGCGCTGGGGCGCCGCTCACCAACGAGCAACTTCTCGCGAGCTACGCGGTGGCTGATCGATCAGTGCCGTGGTTGCGCGCGAACTTTGTGTCGAGCATCGATGGCGCTGCCACCCACGAGGGAGTATCGGGTGGGCTTGGCACGGACTCAGACGGTCGTGTCTTCGGTCTGCTTCGACGGCTTGCGGATGTCATCGTCGTTGGCGCAGGAACAGTGCGCCAAGAGGGTTACCGCAACCTCGCTCTCGACGAGGAATCTGCGGGGTGGCGGACTTCGCAAGGACTCGCTGCTCAGCCACCGTTTGCCATTGTGACGGCATCCCTGCGGCTGGAGCCGGGAGACCTCGGAAGCTACGCGACGCGCCCCCTCGTGGTGACCACCGAGAGCGCCCCCGCGGAGAGCCGCAAACGGATCGAAGAGGTTGCTGACGTGATCGTTGCAGGAGACGCTGCCGTAGATACCGTCGAGATGAAACACCTTCTCGCGGAACGCGGGCTAGTTCAGCAGCACAGCGAAGGCGGTCCGACACTCTTCGCGACCATGATCGCCCAGGGAATTGTCGACGAACTCTGTCTCACCGTGAGCCCGCGGCTCGAAGGCGGGTCTGCTCGGCGAATTGTGGATGCCGCGGATGCGACACCGCAGAACATGTCGCTCGCGCACGCACTGTCCGCGCCCGACGGAACACTGTTGCTGCGCTACCTCCGCGCCGCGCGTTAGCGCAGCCGCTGCGGTATTTACGTGCGCGTTAGCACTCGACGACGTTGACGGCGAGACCGCCCATCGACGTCTCTTTGTAGCGCGAACTCATATCCTTGCCGGTCTCGGCCATGGTGATGATGACCTCATCGAGCGAGACGCGGTGCTCGCCATCGCCCCACAACGCCATCTTCGCAGCGTTGATCGCCTTCGAGGCTGCAATCGCATTGCGCTCAATGCACGGGATCTGTACGAGACCGCCAATGGGATCGCACGTGAGGCCGAGGTTGTGTTCCATCGCGATCTCGGCCGCGTTCTCGACCTGTGCGGGAGTTCCGCCGAGAATTTCTGCGAGCCCCGCAGCCGCCATAGAGGAGGCCGAGCCAACCTCGCCCTGACATCCGACCTCGGCGCCCGAGATCGAAGCCATGCGCTTGTAGAGCACGCCCACGGCCGCGCTGGCCAGCAAGAAGCGCACGGTAGCGTCATCCTTCGTCGCTTGGTCGGCGTCCTTCATGCCAGGCGCATAGTGGGTCGCATAAAACAGCACAGCCGGGATGATGCCAGCAGCGCCATTGGTGGGGGCTGTCACAACGCGGCCGCCCGAGGCATTCTCTTCGTTGACGGCAAGGGCAACGAGGTTGACCCATTCCTGCCAAAAGTTCGGATCGCGGTTGGGGTCTTCTTCGCGCAAGCGTCGGTGCCACTCGGGAGCCCGGCGCCGCACCTTCAAATTGCCGGGCAGGTTGCCGGTGCGTTCAAGACTGTTGTTCTTGCACTCATCCATGACATCGCGGATGTGCAGGAGGCCAGCAACCACCTCAGACTCGGGGCGGCGGGCCAACTCGTTGCGCAACATCACACCGCTGAAGCTGAGCCCCTCGGTGCGGCAGTGCGCGAGCAATTGTGCGGCAGTGCGGAACGGCAGCGGATCCGCCACGACGGCTGGGCCGCTAGAGGAGCTGCCATCACGGTTGTCGCCCTCACGATAGATGAAACCGCCACCGATCGAGAAGTACGTTGCCTCAAGAATTGCGGCGCCATCCGCATCGTATGCTGCAAAACGCATGCCATTGGGATGCCCGTCGAGCACGGTGAGCGGGTGCAGGGCAATATCGGATTCGCGGAACGGCACATCGCGGCTCGCGCTCACGTGCAGCAGCCCGGATTCTTCGATGCGGGCCAGAGTCTGGTCCATCTCGGCGGGGAGAACCTGGTCGGGGAGCTTTCCCTCCAAGCCAATGAGCACCGCGCTCATCGTGCCGTGGCCAGCACCGGTTGCGGCGAGAGAGCCGTAGAGGCGAACGCTGAGAGTGGCGACAGAGTTGAGCATCCCGTGTTCGGAAAGATCAGCGGCGAAGGACGCAGCCGCGCGCATGGGGCCGACGGTGTGCGAGCTGGAAGGGCCGATGCCGACAGTGAACAGATCGAAGCTGCTCAGGGGCACTTCTTCGAGCGAGGGCGTCGGTACTTCAGTTCGGGGGGTCAGATTGCGAATGGCCACGGTGACTCCGTTTCTTCACCACACTGCGTCGTGCGGGCGTCGTTGAGTCCTCTCCGCTCTGTATTGGGCCTGAGAGTTTCCGCACGCTTGTGGCGTTGCGTTGCCCCGTCGGCGAGTCGGGCAGGGCCGACTACTTTTCAGAGTTGCCTATCCACTGCGGTACGGGGGCCTGAGAGATTCCCGGAGAGGGTTTGCTCCTACGGCGCCAACCATCGATCGGAAGGACTCTCCCGCAGCGGAATGACGGCTGTTCACTTGTGCCATCAGCATACACTTGAGCCTGCCTCGCAGACCCGCCAATCTCACGCCGGGGTAGTGCTCAGGCGAGCATGCGTGCCCGGCCTCTCGGCGAGGAACGCACGCTAGCTAAGACCGTTTAGTCCTCGGGGTCCGAGGGGTCGATCGGCTCGTGATGGTCAGCGTTCGTCACGCCACGACGCCAGTAACCGTCGGCCGTCACTTGCTGTTTGGGCAATCCCAACTCGCGACGCAAGTAGCGGCGGAGTGGCACGAGTGTGGTTGCTTCGCCGGCGAGGAACACGAAGGTCGACTCACCAATTTCGCCGAGCGCTCGGAGGGCAGCCTCCAGCTGGCCGAGGCCGTCGCGACGGTAGTACCACTCGGCATCCATTCGAGCCTTCTGCTCGTCACTGAAGTAGCTCTCAAGGCTGTCGTCGGCGACATCGAACAGGGCGGTGATGTTTACCGAGGTGGGGAGCATGTCGATCCAGCGCGAGGCTGCAGGAAACGCAGTTTCGTCCGCGATCAGGATGACGTGGGTTGCGCCAACAGGCAGCAGTCGTGATCCGCGCGGGCCCGCGATCACGAGGCTGTCGCCAGCGGCGGCTGTGCCGGCCCAGGCGGAGGCAGGCCCCTCATCACCGTGGACGACGAAGTCGATGTCGAGCTCGTGCCGACCAGCATCGCTGCGGAAGCCGAGCGGGGTGTAGTCACGCGAAATAACCTTGCCCTTGGGCTTCTTGATTCCATCGGCGGTCATCGCGGGTGCAGTGAGCACACCAGTTGCGGGATCGGGAAAGAATACTTTGACGTGATCGGTGGGGCCGCTGCTGACAAATTCGGCGAGTTCATCACCGCTGAGGGTGATGCGCGCAATCGACGGCGCCGGGTGGCTGACGGCGCTGACCGTCAGGTGGCGGATAACGAGGGGATGTTTGACGGAGTCACGTTCAATTGTCATAGGCGATGGGCGCGGGCGCCGGCTCATTTCACTAAAAGTTAGGCTTACCTAACTACTGTAACCCTCGGATGCTGAGAGGGCTAGTGAACCGAGGAGCGTTCTGTAGTCGTGATCGAGATCTCGCCCTCGAGAGAGCGGTGTACAGGGCACTTGTCGGCAATAACGAGCAGAGAAGCGCGTTGCTCATCGGTGAGTTCACCCTCGAAGGTGAGTTCACGAGTGAAATGCTCGACCATGCCCTCGGTTGAGGTGCAATGCTCGCAGGTGGCCGCATCGATCCGCTCGCGAGTGAGGCGCACGCTTACCGACTTCAGAGGCATCTTCTTGCGGTCGGCGTACATCCTGATCGTGATGGAGGTGCAGCTTCCGAGACCAGCCAAGACGAAGTCATACGGTGCAGCGCCATGATTCTCGCTCAGCGGTGCAGGCTCATCAGAAATCAGTTCGTGCCCCGACGCGAATACTCGCTGTTCGTAGCGCGCCGGACCGCTCTCGGTGACGATCACCGAGCTGCCGTCGGCAGTAACGACCGCGCTCGGATTGACAACCGCAGCGGTGTTTGTGCCAGTGTCGCTCTTTGTCGGCTGAGGAGCCGCAGCGCCGTCGAAAGCGTAGCGAGCTGACCAGGCCGCGATCATGCTCGCCGCGAAAGCAGCATCATCCCGATTACTCAGGAGATGATCCGCGCCATCGAGCGCCACAAAAGACTTGGGGTGCTTCGCTGTTTCGAAAATCTCTCGCGCGTTGTCGACCCCCACCGTCTGGTCGATGGGCGAGTGCATGACCAACAGGGCGGCATCAAGATCGCGCAATCGAGCGGACTGCGGTTGTGCGGCGATGTCGTCGAGGAGTTGCTTGCGGATGCGGAACTCGCGACCGCCCAGCTGAACCATCGCTTCTCCCGCAGTCGCAATCTCGGCGCTGGCATGGGCGAAGAGATTCGTGATGTGCGCCGGATCGCTCGGACTGCCGAGTGTCACGACAGCACGAGTCGATGGCACGCGGTGCGCGGCAGCGAGCACTGCGGCTCCACCGAGGGAGTGCCCGATAAGAATCGTGGGCGCACGGTAGTTGGTGCCGAGGTATTCGGTGGCGGCGACGACATCGTCGATGTTCGAGCTGAAGTTGGTATTCGAGAAATCACCGTCGGAGCCGCCCAGGCCCGTGAAGTCAAAACGCAATACGGCGATGCCGTAGTCAACAAGTGCTTTCGAGATGCGTGAGGCAGCGAATGAGTCTTTCGAGCACGTGAAGCAGTGCGCGAAAAGGGCGAAAGCAGAAGGAGTGCCATCGGGGAGGTCGAGACGCGCCGCCAGCATAGAGCCGTTGGAGCCGGGGAATTCGATCTTCATTATCCGTTACCACTTTCGTATCGACGTGCTCCAGCGTTTCCTATCCCGATACCGGATGCAACGTCCCCATGCTCTCAGTTCTTCCCGTTAACGCCAGAACGGCCGACAAAGACGGTGTCTTCGTCGGCCGATCGGGTAAGAAAATTACTCTGCTGCACCGGCAAGCGAACCACTGATCTGGTTGCCAGAGGGGTCGTAGACGAGGCACAAAATTTCGCGGTCGCCCTCTGACCAGCTGCCCTCGGTGGGGTAATACCAGGAGAAGTCGTAGACCGAGTCGTCGTAGTCCGCACCGATAAAGGTACCGAACTCTGCGTAGCAGTCAGCCGTCGCCTGATCTTCGATTGCGGAGTCACCGGGGAAGTCGCCCTCGGCCATGTAGGACGCAGCGTAGACCTCAGCATCGTGCGGCTCCGCGCAGTCGACGGTTTTGGTGCTGGAAACTTCGCCACCGTCTTGGTTGCCGACTTCACAGTCGCCAATAACGAGGCTGAAGATGTCTTGCGTGGTGCCGGCTCCGGGGTCGACGGCATCCGAAATTTGGTTGGTAACTTGATCGAGGATGCTGCAGCCACTGAGCGCCACTGCTGCAACAGCAATGGTGGCGATGGCGAGCGTCCGGCGCCAGATGTTCTCTGTCGTCATGGAAGTGGGTCTCTTTCGTCTGAGGTAGTCACGCTTCGTACTGGTCAAGCTTAGTGACCCTCAGCGTATTCACAGCTAACAGAAGCGGGTGAAACCTTAGTGAGAGCGCAAAAACCCCAGAACTTCGTCATGCAGTACGCCATTTGTTGCCAGAGCGTTACCTTCCCACGGTCCCGGAACGCCTTCAACAGAAGTGAAACGACCGCCCGCCTCCAACACAATGGGGATCAACGCGGCCATGTCATACGGCTTCAAATCGAATTCGCCCACGACGTCGAGCGCGCCTTCGGCGAGCAGCATGTACGCCCACATATCGCCGATCGCGCGCGAACGCCACGTGGCGCGAGTTAACGCAACGACTGCATCCAGGCGACCAGCTTCATCCCAGCCCGGCAGGCTGTTGTAGCTGATGGACGCCGCCTCAAGCGAGGAGACCTTGCTCACCGCGATCTGTTCAGGCTCGCCACCGTGGGCTTGGGCGAAAGCGCCGTGACCTGTTGCGGCCCACCAGCGCTTGCCGAGAGCGGGAGAGCTAACCACGCCGACCTGTGGCACGCCATCGATGGCGAGCGAAATCAGGGTTCCCCAGATGGGGACGCCGCGCAAGAAGTTGGAAGTGCCATCGATGGGGTCGATAATCCACTGGCGGTTCGAGTCGCCAGCCTCGCCATACTCTTCTCCCAGAATCGAGTCTCCGGGGCGGGCAGCAGCAATTCCGGCTCGGATGCTGCGCTCAACAGCCTTGTCGGCATCCGTCACAGGCGTGCGGTCGGGCTTTGTCGTGACCTCAAGGTCGAGCGCGGTGAAGCGATCGAGCGAGATGAGGTCAGCGTCGCCAGCCAGTGCGAGCGCGAGGGAAAGATCGTCGGCGAGAGTGTATTCGGTCACGACTACACGCTAGCGGAACCGAGTGTCGTGATGAGCCGCTGGAACGAGTCGAGGCGCAACTTACCGACCTCGCCGAGCGCTCCGCCAGCGACCGCTTCTGCAATCGCGCAGTCGGGGGCATCGGGCAAATGAGTGCAGCCGCGCGGACATTCTTCGGCAAGCTCGGCCAAGTCAGTAAAGGACGACAAGATCTTGCTCGGGTCGATGTGACCGAGGCCAAAGGATCGAACTCCGGGAGTATCGACAACCCAGCCGGTGCCCACGCGATACGAAATGGTCGACGACGACGTGTGACGCCCACGCCCGGTGACCGCATTGACATGGCCGACGGCGCGATTAGCGTCGGGCACAAGAGCATTCACGAGCGTCGATTTGCCCACTCCCGAGTGGCCGACCGCAACCGTAGTGTGGCCTTCCAAAAGCGCGTGCAGCTCGTCAAGGGGAACCTCATCTGAACGGCTCTCGATCACTGTCAGATCGAGACCAGCGAAGTTCTCCAAGAACGGCGCCGGATCTTGCAAGTCAGTCTTGGTGATGCACAGGATGGGATCAATCCCCGCATCAAAGGCCGCCACGAGATAGCGGTCAACTAGGCGCGGCCGTGGCTCCGGGTCGGCAGCGGCGACAACAATCAGCATCTGGTCGGCGTTGGCGACAATGATGCGTTCAACGGCATCCGTGTCGTCGGCGCTGCGGCGGAGCAGCGTGGTGCGCTCGCGAATGCGGACGATACGCGCGAGAGTGCCGTCGGTGCCGCTCGTATCGCCCACGAGATCGACCCAGTCACCCGTCACGACAGAGACTTTGCCCTGCTGGTTGCGACCGAGTTCGCGGGCCCGAGCGGCAATGATTTGGCGTTCGTTTGGCGTGCCCTCGTCTACCCAAATTCCGTAGCGACCGCGATCGACGCTAAAGACGCGCCCCTCAATGGCGTCGGCGTGGTCGGGGCGAATCTTGCTCCGCGGCTTGTTGGCTTTGGGATTCGGCCGCATGCGAATCGAGCTCTCGTCGTATTCGCTGTACTTGCGGTCGTCATCGTCGTCGTCGCCGGTGAGCCAACTCATCGTTAGAGCAATCCGAGAGTGTCGGCGGTCAGCGGTGCGTCGCCGATGAGCGTGCGCCACAGCTCCGGGAACTGGGGGAGCGTCTTGGCGGTCGACTCGATGCCCTCGATCTCTACGCCCTCAATGGCGAGACCGATGATGGCGCCGGCGGTCGACATCCGGTGGTCTTCGTAGCTGTGCCATACGCCACCGTGCAGTTCGGCCGGCTCAATGTGAAGACCGTCGTCGAGTTCGGTGACGGATCCGCCGAGTGCGTTGATCTCGGTGCGGAGCGCCGCGAGGCGGTCAGTCTCGTGTCCACGCAAGTGGCCGATTCCTGTGATCGTGCTCGCGGATGACGCCAGCGCTGCGATCGCCACGATTGCGGGAGCGAGTTCGCCACCGGTAGAGAGGTCGAGCTCAATGCCGGGGTAGCGCTGGCCGCCCACGACGCCTATGCCGCCATCGACAATGAGCGCACCATCTTTGCGCGTGACCGTCGCGCCGAAAAGGGGAAGCAGCTGCTCAAGGTCAGCACCGACCTGAGTGGTTGACTCTGGCCAGCCTTCGATCGTGACGGCTCCGCCGGCCACGATCGCAGCCGCCAAGAACGGCGCGGCATTGGAGAGGTCGGGCTCGAGCGCCACGTCGATCGCACGGATCGGGCCAGCGGGAACCACCCACACCCCTGGTTCCGGACTCTCCACCGTGACCCCACGTGCAGCTAGGCATGCGACCGTCATCTCGATGTGCGGCATGCTCGGCAGCTTGTCGCCGGTGTGACGAAGCGTCAGCCCCTTCTCAAAGCGAGCAGCCGCAAGAAGAAGACCAGAAACGAATTGGCTGGATGCCGAAGCATCGATGCTGACGTCGCCGCCAGCAACCGTGCCCATGCCGTACAGGCTGAAGGGGAGGGTTCCGCGACCGTCGTCGGACACATCCACGCCGAGCGCTCGCAGCGAGTCAATCGTGGTGCGCATGGGGCGACGAAGGGCAGCTTCGTCGCCATCGAAAGCTACCGGTCCCAGGGCGAGCGCCGCAACGGGCGGCAGGAAACGCATGACGGTTCCTGCGAGACCACAATCGATCGAGGTGCCACCTTCGAGTTCGCCCGGGGTGACGTGCAGATCGGGACCGAAGGCGTTGCCGGTCGGGATCTCCGTGATCCCGACGCCAAGCGCACGCAAAGCTTGAATCATGAGGGCGCTATCGCGCGAATGAAGAGGCGAGTGCAATCGCGATGGGCCATCGGCGAGGGCAGCCAAGACCAATTCGCGGTTCGTGAGGCTCTTGCTTCCCGGCAAACTCAGCGATGCGGAGAGTGCGTGAGTGACGGTCGGCGCCGGCCAGTTTCCGGGCATCGTGGTGTCTGGCACCGTCTCGTCGTCATACGGGCTGAACTCTGGGTTGGAATACTTAGATACGAACATCAGTTACTAAGAGTATCGGCGTTTAAGACCCCACGGAGGAGGCGCCCGTATGACCGTAGTACTGAATACTCAGCAGGATGCCGTCATCAGCGAACTAGAATTGTCGCTAATGACTACCGACAGAGTTGAGCCCAGCGCCACCGATGCTGCCGCTGACGAGAAGCGACGACAGTTTGAAGAGCAAGCGCTGCCCTTTATGGACCAGCTTTTTGGCGCTGCAATGCGGATGACCCGCAACCCTACGGACGCAGCAGATCTCGTTCAAGAGACCTTCATCAAGGCGTTCCAGGCGTTCGGACAATTCCAGCAGGGCACGAACTTGAAGGCCTGGTTGTATCGCATCCAGACCAACACCTTCATCAATATTTACCGCAAGAATCAGCGCAACCCTTATCAGGGCACGATCGATGATCTTGAAGACTGGCAATTGGGCGGCGCAGAATCCGTCACTCAGTCTGTCTCGACGCGGTCGGCTGAAGCAGAAGCTATCGATCATTTGCCCGACAGTGCAGTGAAGGATGCTCTGCAGTCGATTCCCGAAGATTTCCGCCTTGCGGTCTACTTCGCCGACGTCGAAGGCTTCTCCTATCAGGAGATCGCCGACATCATGAAAACCCCCGTAGGCACCGTAATGAGTCGACTGCACCGTGGCCGTCGCATGTTGCGTGAACTATTAGCCGACTACGCGCGTGACCGCACCCCCGGCACGCCAGCAGCATCAAGGAGCACGAAATGACCGACTGCGGTTGCGAAAAAGCAAAAGCCGAACTCGAGGAATACCTCGACCGCGAACTCAACGAGGCCGATTTTCAGGATGTCTCAAACCATCTCGACAACTGCGAGTCCTGCTCAAGCGAACACCTTGTGGCGCTCGCGTTGAAGCTCAAGGTCAAGCAGGCCTGCCGCGAGACGGCCCCGGATGATCTGCGCAGCGCGATCTTGTCGAAGCTGGCGGGCGCCTAAACACTCTCTAGCGCTGAGCGTCTACGGTTGCTCACCGCGAACACGAAAGCGGGCACCCTCCTCGGAGGATGCCCGCTTTCGTCGCTAACGCTGGTGCGGTTACGGCTGGGTGATCGCGTGATCAATCAGCTCAGCTTGCTCGAGAGCGCTGCGCTTCGACGAACCGGTCGCCGGTGAGGCGGATGCCGGACGCGAGGCCAGCTTGATGTCGCGCGACTGAATGTGGCGCTGGAGTTCCAAGCTGATGAACGGCCAGGCACCCTGGTTCTCAGGCTCATCCTGAGTCCACACGATGTCAGCGTTCGGGTACTTGTCGAGCACCTCGGTCATGTCGGCAACGGGGAGCGGGTAGAACTGCTCCATGCGCACTACGGCAATGTGCTTGATCTCGCGCTTGTCGAGTTCAGCGACGATGTCGTAGTAGGTCTTGCCTGACGTCACGATGACGCGGGTGACGGCTGACTTGTCGTCGAGACGCACGTCGTCGAGAACGGGCTCGAAGCGACCACTCGTGAAGTCAGCAACGTCGCTGGTGGCACCGCGCAGGCGAAGCATCGCCTTGGGGGTGAACACGATCAGCGGACGGCGCGGACGCGAGTAGGCCTGGCGACGTAGCAAATGGAAGTACGATGCCGGCGTCGACGGGCGAGCCACGATCATATTGTTCTCGGCACACATCTGCAGGTAGCGCTCGATGCGGGCGGAGGAGTGGTCGGGCCCCTGACCTTCATAGCCGTGCGGCAGCAGCATGACAACGCTTGAACGCTGCGCCCACTTCTGCTCGGCGCTCGAAATGAACTCATCGACGACGATCTGGGCACCGTTGGCGAAGTCACCGAACTGGGCTTCCCACATGACCAGAGCATCGGCGCGTTCTACTGAGTAGCCGTACTCGAAGCCGAGAGCGGCGTACTCGCTGAGCAGCGAATCGTAGATCCAGAAGCGCGACTGGTTCTCGGAGAGGTTCTGCAGCGGCAGCCACTCTTGACCGTTTTCGCGGTCGTGGAGCACAGCGTGACGCTGAACGAAGGTGCCTCGACGAGCATCCTGACCGGCCATGCGCACCGGGGTTCCCTCGAGAAGAACAGAACCGATAGCGAGCAACTCGGCAAATGCCCAGTCGATTCCGCCCTTGCGGCTCATGTCAGTGCGCTTCTTCAACAGAGCCTGCAGCTTCTTGTGCACGGTGAAGTTCGCCGGCGGGTTCGCGTGAGCATCACCAATGAGGTGAACAACGCTCTCGTCGATGCCCGTCGTGATGGGCTCTCCGATAGCATCGTCGCGCTGCGAGCCGGGACGCTCAAGGTCAGAAACTCCGTTGCCATCCTTGCTGAGGATCGGCATCGAACCGGTCTGAGCGGCATGCGTTTCGGCAAAGGCGCGCTCAAGGCGGTCTTGGAAGTCCTGGTGGCTGGCTTCGTACTCTTCCTGAGTGATGTCGCCACGACCGACGAGACCCTCGGTGTAGAGAGTACGAACGGAACGCTTGGCTTCGATCAGGTTGTACATCAGCGGCTGCGTCATCGAGGGGTCGTCGCCCTCGTTGTGACCGCGGCGGCGGTAGCAAATCAGATCGATAACAACATCGCGGTGGAACTTTTGGCGATAGGCGAAGGCGAGCTCAGCAACGCGAACAACAGCTTCAGGGTCGTCACCGTTCACATGGAAGATCGGTGCCTGAACAGTCTTGGCAACATCCGTCGAGTACTGCGACGTGCGGCCCTCGCTCGGTGGAGTCGTAAAGCCAACCTGGTTGTTGATGTTCACGTGGATGGTTCCACCCGTGCGGTAGGCACGCAGCTGCGACATCTGCAAAATCTCAACGACGATGCCCTGACCGGCCATAGCCGCGTCTCCGTGCACCATGACGGGCAGAACGGCGTAGGAGCCAATCGGGCGACGGTCTTGCTTGGCGCGGACGATTCCCTCGAGAACGCCATCCACCGCTTCAAGGTGCGAAGGGTTAGCGGCAAGATAGACAGGGATCTGACGACCGTCAGCTGCCGTGAAGGTGCCCTCGGTGCCGAGGTGGTACTTGACGTCACCCGAACCCTGAACGGTGCGGGGGTCTTGGGTTCCCTCGAACTCACGGAAGATTTGACCGTAGGTCTTTCCGGCGATGTTCGTGAGAACGCTCAGGCGGCCGCGGTGGGCCATGCCGATAGCAACCTCTTCAAGGTTTGCTTCGGCAGCCTTCTGGATGACAGCATCCAGCAGCGCAATCGTCGACTCTCCACCCTCAAGGCTGAAGCGCTTCTGGCCGACGTACTTGGTCTGCAGGAAGGTCTCGAAAGCTTCGGCTTCGTTGAGCTTGCCGAGGATTCGCATCTGCTCGTCGTGGCCAGGCTTGCTGTACGGCTTCTCGACGTGATCCTGGATCCAGCGGCGCTGTTCCGGGTTCTGAATGTGCATGTACTCGATGCCAACGGTGCGGCAGTAAGCATCACGCAGGGTGCCAAGAATCTCCCGCAGGAGTGCTTGGCGCTTGCCGCCGAAACCGCCAGTGACGAACTCACGGTCGAGATCCCAGAAGGTGAGGCCGTGACTCGAGATGTCGAGGTCAGGGTGTGAGCGCTGACGGTACTCGAGCGGGTCAGTGTCAGCCATGAGATGACCACGAACGCGGAACGAGTTAATCAGTTCTTGAACGCGCGACGTCTTGTTGATGTTGTCGGCGAGGTCGACGTTGATGTCGTTAGCCCAGTGAATGGGGTCGTAGGGGATGCGCAACGCCGCGAAGATGTCTTCGTAGAAGTTGTTGGCACCGATGAGGCGCTCGTGGATCTTCTTGAGGAACTCACCCGAACCAGCACCCTGAATAACGCGGTGGTCGTAGGTGCTCGTGAGGGTAACCGTCTTGCCGATACCCAATTCGGTGAGGGTACGAAGGCTTGCACCCTGGAACTCGGCCGGGTACTCAAGCGCTCCTGCACCGACGATCGTTCCCGAACCGCGCATGAGGCGGGGAACGGAATGCTCGGTGCCGATTCCACCCGGGTTGGTCAGAGAAATCGTGTTGCCCATGTAGTCGGGGCCGGTCAGCTTGTTCGCGCGAGCGCGGGACACCACATCTTCGTAGGCAGCAAGGAACTCGCCGAAGCCCATGGTCTCGGCGTTCTTGATGCCGGGAACAACAAGCGCACGGGTGCCGTCCGGCTTCGGCATGTCGATGGCGATGCCGAGGTTGATGTGCGCCGGAGTGACAACAGATGGCTTGCCGTTTGGCTCGTCGTAGAAGACGTTCTGGCTGGGGAACTCTTTGAGAGTTTCGATGATGGCCCACGCGATGAGGTGGGTGAACGACACCTTGCCACCGCGAGCACGCTTCAAGTGGTTGTTGATGACAATGCGGTTGTCGATCATGAGCTTCGCGGGAATGGTGCGAACGCTCGTAGCGGTCGGAACCGTGAGGCTAGAGTCCATGTTCGAGGCGAGGGCTTTCGCAGCGCCTCGCAGGGGAGCAACCGCGTTCTCCGTCTTGGGCTTAGCAGCGGCCTCGGCCTTGAGGGTCTCGATCGGAGTGGTTGCAGGGGCCTCGGCCGGGATCGGCTGCGGCTTCGGCTCAATCGACGTGGTGCGGGCGATTGGCTGGCTGCCCGTGCTGGGGTTTGCCTCATCGACGAAGGGCTTGGCGTCGGCTGCGGGAGCTGCGGGCTTAGCAGCGGCTGCGGGAGCTACTGCGGTGGCGGCCGACGTGGCGGGAGCCGCGGGAGCTTCAGAAGTTGCGGCGGCGGGCTGCGGTGCAGCGGGCGTCGTCGCCGGGGCTGCGGCCGGAGCATCCGGAGTCGTCGACGTGGGAACAGCGCTTGACGGAGTCAAGTCAGCCGAGGGTTGGTAGCTCTCGAGGAAGGGCCACCAGGATTCCGCTACTAGATTCTTGTCTTCGAGGTACTTTTCGTACATCTCGTCGACCAACCATTCGTTGGCCCCGAAGTCGCTCGAGGAGTCTCCGTCCGCTGCGGTTCCGGTTACTTGGCCTGACACGTCAAACCGCCTACTTTCAGTTCTGGTGTTCACAAAAACGGCGCGCGGTCTGCGCGCCAGACATCCCTCCCAATGTTAATCGCTTTGTTGTGCGTCTGCTGGTCGTGGGGCGGCGATCTCCGTTATTTTCCTGACTTTTCTGCAGATTGTTTTCATCTGGTGGCAATTAGGCTCGTCACCATGGATTTCTACGAGACCAGACCCACGCACGACTTGACCTACTCAGACGTGTTTTTGGTTCCCAGCCACTCCGCGGTGGGGAGTCGGATGGCAGTTTCGCTGGCACCCGGTGACGGAACGCCCGCGACCATTCCGCTCGTAGCATCCAACATGAATTCCGTGACAGGGCCACGGCTGGCCGCCAGCCTCGCACGCCGCGGCGGACTCGGCGTGCTCCCGCAAGACCTCAGCGACGATGACATGGCCGACGCCCTCGCGTGGGTGCGCGATCAGCCAAGCGACCTCGACTCGGCAGTTTTCTTGAGCCCGCACGACACCGTCGAGAAGGCGCTTCTGCTCGTTCCTCCGCTGCCGGGGCACGGGGTTGTGCTCCTGAACGACGGCGAACTCGCCGGAGTCGTGGATGCCGAACAGCTGGCCTCGGCAATGCCCGGTGCAGCGCTCGGCGATATCGCTCGCGCTGACACGCAGGCGATCGAGCGGGCCGAGTTTGGCAGCTCCCGTGAACTTTTCGACCTCCTCGTAGAGCGAGGAATCTCCTTCGCGCCCGTCGTAGTGGGCGCTACAGTGGTGGGAACCACAAGCAAGACGAGTGCGCTCCGCTCGACGCTCTACACACCAGCCCTCGACAGCCACGGCAAGCTTGCCGTTGCTGCAGCACTCGGCATCAACGGCGACGTTGGGGCGCGTGCGCGCGCTCTCGTCGCTGCCGGTGCGTGTGCTCTCGTTCTTGACACCGCGCACGGACACCAAGAAGGCATGGTGCGCGCGATCGAAACCGTCGCCGCCCTCGACCTCGGCGTACCGCTAGTTGCAGGCAACGTGGTGACGAGCGCCGCCGTGCGAGACCTTGTCGGAGCAGGAGCAACCATCATCAAGGTCGGTGTCGGCCCCGGCGCTATGTGCACCACGCGCATGATGACCGCGGTCGGCCGTCCGCAGTTCTCCGCAGTGCTTGAGACGGCGGCAACCGCGCGCGAACTCGGCGCCCACGTGTGGGCTGACGGCGGGGTGCGCTACCCGCGCGACGTTGCACTCGCGCTCGCCGCTGGCGCAGCATCCGTCATGATCGGTTCGTGGTTTGCTGGCACGATCGAAGCCCCAGGCGAACTGCGTCACGATGATGCCGGTGCGCTCTACAAAACCAGTTGGGGGATGGCGTCAACCAAGGCCGTGCGGGCTCGCTTTGGTGGCCTCGATGCCTACGATCTCGCTCGCAAAGAACTCTTTGCTGAGGGGATTTCTGGCTCCAAGATCTATCTTGATCCTGCTCGACCGTCTCTCGACGACCTCGTTGACATGATCACGTCGGGGGTGCGCAGCTCGTGCACCTATGCCGGGGCGGCCACTTTGACAGAGTTCCGCGAGCGGGCGTTGGTGGGCATCCAGTCGGCTGCCGGATACGAAGAGGGAAAAGCCCTGCCCGTCAGCTGGTAGTAGATCGGCAGTTCCTAAGGAATCTGTCCTATAATTGGGCCCATAATGGACGACCCTCCCTCTAGTTGTCGCCGGGGCCCTTCTCCGTGCGACCATCACCTGTTTCTCGCCTGTTCTCTACCTACCTCCGCGGCTGGAGGTGAACTGTCATGAATGAATGGCTTCTCCTCGCCGCCGGCCTCGTGCTGACCGTCGGCACCGGCTTCTTCGTCGCCTCTGAATTTGCTCTCGTCAACCTCGATCGTTCCGATCTTGAGTCACGACAAGAGCGTGGCGAAAAGCGACTTTCCCCCGTTATCGCGGCGCTCAAGCACACGTCTACTCACCTGTCGAGCGCCCAGCTGGGAATCACCCTCACGACTCTTCTCGCTGGCTATACCCTCGAACCTGCCTTCAGTATTTGGCTATCGGTTCCGCTCGGCGAAGTGCTCCCTGAGGGCGTTGTGGTCGTGCTCGCTAGCGTGCTGGCGATCACCTTTGCCACGCTGCTCTCCATGATCGTGGGCGAGCTGGTTCCCAAGAACTTTGCTCTCGCGTTGCCACGTGCCACCGCAAAATTTGTCGTGCCATTCCAAGTTCTTTTCACGACGGTGTTCAAGCCGGCCGTGAGCCTGCTCAACAACACGGCAAACGCAATCCTCCGTTCCGTGGGAATCGAGCCGAAAGAAGAATTGTCGGGCGCTCGCACAGCAGAAGAGCTGACATCCCTCGTTCGCCGCTCGGCTAGCCAAGGCAGCTTGGAAGCGGACACGGCCACCCTGCTCGCGCGCACGCTCGCCTTTGCCGATCACACGGCGCAAGACGTGATGACGCCGAGGCCGCGGGTTGACAGCATCGACCGCACCGACAGTGCGCAAGACGTCATTGACCTCGCCAAGCGCACCGGCTTTTCTCGCTTCCCTGTGATCGACGACAGCATCGACGATGTTGTGGGCTTTGTGCACATCAAGCAGGCCGTTGCGGTGCCCCACAAGAAGCGAGCCGACGTGCCCGTTTCTGCGCTGCAGACCGAAGCGCTCCAAGTGCCAGAAACGATGCGATTGGATGCTCTGCTCTCAGAACTGCGCGGACGCGGCTATCAGATGGCTGTAGTCGTTGACGAATACGGCGGGACTGCCGGAGTCGCTACTCTCGAAGACCTCGTGGAAGAGCTTGTCGGTGAAGTGTCCGACGAGCATGACCGCTCCAAAGCGGATGTGGTGCGTTCTCGTGACTGGTTCACGTTCCCCGCAATTCTGCGCCCCGATGAGCTTCTTGAGCGCACGGGCGTTGAAGTTCCCGAAGAGGGACCGTATGAAACGGTTGCGGGGTGGCTCATGAGCGAACTCGGCCGTGTGCCGCGCACCGGCGACACCATCTCCGCCGCCGGCGGAGTGTTCCGCATTGAACGACTGGAAGGTCGACGCATCGACCGCGTGAGGTTTACCCCCGATCCGATTGACGCCACAAGCGATGCCGAGGTGGTGCGCTAATGGACGTCTGGGGAATCATCTGGCTTTTCGTTCTACTCATCATCAATGCCTTCTTCGTGGGGGCAGAGTTTGCCGTCATTTCGGCGCGACGCTCACAGATTGAGCCGCTTGCGGCATCCGGTTCACGTTCGGCAAAGACCGCACTGTGGGCGATGGAACACGCAACGCTCATGCTCGCGGCGTGCCAACTGGGCATCACCGTGTGTTCGCTGCTGATCCTGAATGTGTCAGAACCGGCGATTCACCACTTGCTCGAGGTGCCATTGGCCCTGACCGGGCTAAGCGAAGAACTGATCAGTACTGTGGCGTTTATTCTCGCGCTGATCATTGTCTCGTTCTTGCACGTCGTGCTCGGAGAAATGGTGCCCAAGAACTTGTCGTTCTCGATTCCTGATCGTGCGGTGCTCATCTTGGCGCCGCCGCTCGTGTTCATCGCGACAGTCTTCCGCCCCATCATCGTTGCCCTCAACGCGATCGCGAACGGCATCCTGCGGCTCTTCAAGGTTGTGCCGAAGAACGAAGCGAACAGCGTATTTACTCTCGACGAGGTCGCCACGATTGTTGCCCAGTCGAAGCGAGAAGGCGTGCTGATGGATGCCGGTGGCACTCTCACCGGTGCGTTTGAGTTCACCTCCAAAAAGGTTCGGGATGTCGCAATCCCGATGTCGGGGCTCGTCACGCTGCCCGAAGCTGCCGCACCTGCCGATCTCGAAAAGGCGGTCGCGCAGCGTGGATTTTCGCGCTACATCCTGCTGAACGATGCGGGGGAGCCCACGGGCTACCTGCATTTGAAGGACGTCATTGACCTCGACGAGAGTGAATTCTCGGAGCCAGTGCCGCCGAAGCGGATTCGTCAGCTCATTTCGATGTACTGCGAGACTGACCTCGAAGATGCGCTGGCGACAATGCGTCGTTCGGGTGTGCACGTTGCTCGCAGCTTCGATGCCACCGGTGAAACCACCGGTGTGCTTTTCCTCGAAGACATCATTGAAGTGCTCGTCGGCGAAGTGCAAGACGCCACTCGGCGTCGCTAGCGGCGTTCTCAACTATCGTTGACATCCATGGAGACTGAGCCGATGTGGGGTGCTGCTGAGGCGGCACGTCACATCGCTCTGCCCCGGGACTCTGATGACAAGTACTCCCGCGGGGTGCTTGGCTTGATCACGGGATCTGCGCAGTATCCGGGGGCCGCCGTTATCGGTGTCGAAGCTGCCGCTCGAACCGGGGTGGGCATGATCCGCTACCTCGGTGCTGAGCGTGCCGAGAACCTGATTTTGCAGCGTCGCCCCGAAGCGGTCATGGCCGACGGCCGGGTGCAAGCCTGGCTGATCGGGTCGGGCATGGACCATGCCGACCGTGAGCCGGATGCTGAGAAACGCATTGCCGCGGCGATCAGTCAGAACGTGCCCATTGTGCTCGACGGGGGAGCCCTTGACGTAGTGCACCGCGTGAACACCCCGACGGTGATCACCCCGCACTACCGTGAGCTCGCGAGGTTGCTCGGCGCAGACGTTGACGATATCGCTGCGGCGCCGCGTGACTGGGCGGAATCCGCCGCGACCACACTCGGCTGCACCGTGCTGCTCAAGGGCCACACGACGTACATCTCCGACGGAACAACGACAGTCGCGGTTGCGGCAGCACCGGCCTGGTTGGCTACTGCTGGTGCCGGTGACGCTCTCGGCGGCATCCTCGGGGCTCTGGTCGCAACTCACAGCGACGCGGTGCTCGCCGATCCGACACAGCTCGTGGGGCTCGCTGCCACCGCGTCTTACGTTCACGGCCGCGCCGCGCAGCTGGCCAGCGCTGGCGGCCCGCTCACCATTCTCGACCTGTGTGCTCACGTTCCGCAGATCGGCGCGGAACTTGCGGCGATCGCTGGCGGCACTGCACCTGCTTCTGCACCGACGTGCTGAACCGCCACACCGTCAGCGCCTTCGCGCTCTGGCTTCTCTTTATCGCCGTGCACCTCGCGCTGGGACTGCTCAACCTTCAGGGCCCCGGAAACCCCTTCGGGGATGTCACCATCGTGTACGCCGGCTGGGCGCAGCAAGCCTACGCCTCGGGCATCGTGGTGGGCGTCGATATGCCGTGGGTGTATCCGCTGCTCGCGATCGTGCCGATTCTCGCGTCAGTTACTTTCGGCATCGGTCACATTGGCGCGACCTGGCTGGCCCTCGTGATGCTCCTCAACCTCGTCGCGCTTGGTTTTCTCACCCGCTGGGGTCGCTCCCGCGCGGGAGTGATTATCGGATGGTGGTGGCTGGTCTTCTTGCTGGCGCTCGGCCCGATTGCGCTCGGTCGCGTTGACGCGGTGACGGTAGCCGTCGCACTTGTCGGAGTGCGGCTGCTGAGCAGGTACCCGCGAGCGGCAGGAATCGTGTTGGCGTGTGCCACTTGGATCAAGGTGTGGCCTGCAGCGCTCTTGCTCGCGGCGTTCATCACGCTGCGCCATCGCTGGGCCATTGCGATCGCTGCCGCGGGAACGACTGCCACGGTCGTGGTGTTCGCGCTGTTGGCAGGCTCCGGGATGAACATCTTCAGCTTCGTCAGCGAGCAGACGGGCCGCGGCATCCAGATTGAATCTCCCGTCGCCGCGTTCTGGCTCTGGCAGGCCGTCGCCGGCGTGCCCAACACTTTCATCTACTACGACGCCTCGATTCTCACTTTTCAAGTGACCGGAGCTGGAGTGCAACTCGCGGCGGCCCTCATGACACCGCTGCTGGGAGTGGTCATTCTCGTGATCGCTGTGCTGGGCGTGAGAGCAACGCGCGCGGGCTCCTCAACTCTCGGCGTTCTTTCGATGTTGAGTCTCGCCCTCGTAACCGCGCTCATCGTGGTCAATAAAGTCGGTTCGCCTCAGTTTGTTGGTTGGCTCGCGGTACCGATCGTTCTTGGGCTGCTCACCGCTCGCGCCGAGGGGTCGCTTCGGTTCCGGATGCCCGCGGTGCTCGCCCTTATCATTGCCGCCCTTACCCAGCTGGTGTATCCGTACTTTTATGACCAGCTCTTGGCTGCCGACCCCATCATGGTTGCCATCCTGACAGTGCGAAACGCGCTCCTTCTCGCCCTGCTGGTGTGGGCAATTGTGCAGCTCGTACGGCTCGGTTCGCGCTCGTCTGCGAGCGGGGAACACACGCCGCAGCCGTTCTTCTCAACCCCCTACAGCCCGCCCCTCGAACGCCTCACGGCAAAGGAGTCAGCATGATCGTCGCATTCTCAATCGCACCCAGTGGTGGTTCCGACGGAACCGATTCGGTCCACGATGCCGTAGCGGCCGCCGTAAAAGTGGTGCGCGACTCGGGGCTTCCGAACCAGACCGACTCGATGTTTACGACCATCGAGGGAGACTGGGATGAAGTCTTTGCCGTCGTCAAAGCCGCGACAGAAGCTGTCGGGCAATTTGGTTCCCGTGTCTCGCTCGTGCTGAAGGCCGACATCCGCCCCGGTCGCACCGGGGAGATGACCGGCAAGGTTGAGCGCCTAGAGCAAGCGATCATCCGCGCTGAGAGCTAGTCGCTGAGCGCCAGCATCAGCATGTGTGCGGGCTCGCATTCCGCGCAACCCGCGCAACGCAATCGCCCTGTCCCACACGCAGTGGGACAGGGCGATTGCGTTTAAGCGTGGTGCCGAGCGGTGCAGCCTAGAGGTGGTGCATCGTGTCGGTCTCGATGAGGATGCCGTCTTCGAGGGCGCGCTTGCGCAGCGCTACCTTAGTGCCAACATCGAAGCCTGCGACGCGGTACTTCTCGCGAATGCGCTTGAGGTAGCTCTTGGCGGTCTCTTCAGAGATGCTGAGTTGGTAAGCGACCGACTTGACGGGCTCGCCGCCGCCATAGAGCGCCATGACGCGACGTTCTTGGGCGCTGAGCTTGGGGGCTCCACCGATTTCGTCGGCATTGATCGCCAAGTCGAGTTCGGCGGAAATGAACGACTCACCCTTGGATGCTGCGCGAATCGCTTCCACGATCATGTCAGCGTCTTCGCTCTTGACGAGGTAGCCGAGGGCACCAGCGGCGAGAGCTTCGCGAACCACATTGGGCTCGGAATAGGTGCTCATGAGGACGACGCGCACGTTCATCGACTTGAGAGTGTTGATCTTGAGCGAGACCGGGATGTTGTCTTTGAGGTCGAGGTCGAGGAGCACAACGTCGACGGGGAACTCGGGGTGGATCGTGAGTTCGGGCCACGTCGGCACGGCAACAACCATGTCGATGTCGGCGGCGGCCTGGCGAATCCACTCGGTGAGCGCACCGAGCAACATTCGGTGGTCGTCAACGATGGCGAGCCGGATGCGCTTTGTTGGTTCAGTCACGATTAGGTCCTCTGGTCGTTCGTCTATCTTACGAAAATTATTGGTCGGCGGGGTTCTCGACGAGGCATTCAATGTCGAGGCGCACGCTGGAGTTCTCGATGGAGTCGGTATAGGTTCCGACTTTTGCGACCGCTTCCCACGTGGAGGCGTCGACACGATTTCGTGCCACTCCGGTTGAGCTGATCGAAATTCCGACTGCCACTTTGTCTTCGAAACCGGACGCCAAAACGGTAGTTGATGGCGCGATTGTGATGTGGACGGAGTTCTTGGCTCCGCGTTTGGTGGTGTCGGTCACAAAGAGCCACGCAGTGGACAGCAAGCCATCTCGCTGGGTGGGGTCGAGCAAACCGGCAAGGCTTCCCTTGTCGGTGAGTGTTACGGATTTGCCGAGCAGGTCAGACTCGGTGATCGCGTGATAAAGCCAGGTTTCGCGGCGGCCCTCGATGAGGTGCAGCCGCAATTCGGTGGCGAGGGATGCTGCGGTTGACGCAATTTTGGGTTGCAACGGCAGCTTGGTGGAACCGTTTGCCACGGAGTCGAGCAGCTTTTCAGCGGCGAGGTCGAGGCGGGCAAGTTCTTCGGATGCCATCATGCCGACGGCAAAGCGTGGGGCCGTGAGGGTGCTCTGTACGAGCACTCGGTCGAGCTCGACCTGCACGAGTTGGCGGAAGTTGACGATGAGGGTGAGCCCGATCACGGTGGGGAGCACGGCGAACGCCACGGTCGTGATCTGAGGAGCGATGTTGTCGTTGGTCAGGGGCACATTGACCACGATGGCGGCGACTAGGCCTGCGCCGACGGCAGACACGCCGATGATGATGTCGGCGCTGGGGCGAACCGTCAGCACAAGAAGCAGCGCCATTCCGGCCGCAACCGCGGAGGTCGCGTGGCCGCCGATGTTGTGCAGATCCCAGATGGCGAACATGTCGAGCGCCATGACGGCGGCGAGACCCACAAGGAAGAGCACGAACATCCAGAGTGGAAGTTGGCCGCTCGTGAGCTGCACCACCGTGATGGTACCAATGATGATGATGATCAGCAGCACCCACGCGATAGCTGCGGTGACGGGGTTGGGGTAGATGTCCCATTGGATTACGAGCCACACGAGACCGTAGATCGCGCGAAGGCTCACCAGAATGGCCGCTCCGACGCCGACGAAGCCCGTGCCGAGGCTAATGAGCCGGGGAGTGTCGTCGCCCGCGAGGCGCCGGACAGCGGCGCTCTTGGCATGGCGTGGTTTGCCGCCGACAATGACGCCGAGAGTGTTTTCTTCGGGGGGAGCGTAGGTCATCGGGGAACCTCCAAGACGACGGTCGTTCCGGAACCGGGCGTGGAGAACAGTCGTGCTTGCCCGCCGACTTCTTTCAACCGTGCGACGACGGACTCTTTGAAGCCGAGGCTTGCCGAATCTACATCGTCGAGGATGAAGCCGACACCGGAGTCGGTGATCATGGCGCGAACGGTGGTGTTGTCTTCGGTGATCGTGACGTGAGCTTCTGTAACGCCGGAATGGCGGCGAACGTTTTCGAGACACTCAGCGAGCGCGAGAAGGAAGGCATCGAGGACGTCACTGGGGAGCAGAACTTGACCGGTGCCGTGCCAACTGACTTCGAGGCCCATGCGGCCGAAGCGCTGCTTAACCGACTCGAGCGTGGTGCCGAGCACCGTCTCGCTCACGGGGGCGCTGAGGTTGTAGTCGCCGGATGCTTGCGGTGTGGGAGTGGCACCGAGACGCAGCTGACGCAAGAGACGGGCATCGTCGCCCGCTTGCTGACGCATTGCCTCTGCTGAGACGCCGACACCGGAGTGGGCGAGCAGGGTGAGGGTGGCCAGAACGGTGTCGTGAAGTAGTCGAGCACCCTGGCGGCGCTGGGCTTCAGTCTCGCTTGCTTGACGTTCTGCCCGGTGGGCGCGACCGATGCTGGCGATGCGGCGCACGGCTTGGGGGACGCCAGAGCTAATCCAGAAGCCGATGAGTGCCGCGAGGATCCAGCCGAAGATAACGAGGGCGAGAGTGCGCACGGGCGGTTGGAACGGCGCGAGCGAAATAATCGTGACGCTCGCGACGGCGAGAAAGCTAACGAGCAGCACGACGCGGCGCAGCAGGGTGGTCGTCAGCACGATCGCGAGGCAGGCGAGGGAAGCTGACGAGAGCTGGGCAACAGCGGAGAGCCCGGCCTGACTTGGCCCACCCGGTGTGCCTGCGATAAGCAGGGTGGCGATGATGCCAACCGCGAACGACGAAATGACCCAGCCGAGCGACCGGCTGTTTCCGGTTTGGAACTGCACAACGCCCATCACCACGTACAGCGGGAGGCACAGCAGCAGTGTCGTCGTCGACACTGCATCGGGGATGCTCAGGCACACGACCGAAACGATCAGAAAACTAAGACTCGCTACTCGCGCAGTGCGCTGAAGTAGGCGATCTCGTTCTTTTGTGGTGAGGTCCATTTGTGGCAATGTTTGCACATTCCGCCCCTCCATCGGGGGTGACGCACCGCCATT
This sequence comes from Salinibacterium sp. SWN248, assembly GCF_015864575.1. GTDB lineage: Bacteria > Actinomycetota > Actinomycetes > Actinomycetales > Microbacteriaceae > Rhodoglobus. The sequence goes on from NZ_JADYWW010000003.1 coordinate 26,549, forward strand.
TGTCATGAGAAAGCGACATTTTTTCGCCCAACACGCTCGGTACGGGGTAATTCTCAGGAGATTTAGAGGGCTAGCAGGCGTTTTAGCTGGGCGCTCACGAGCGCATCTTCAATCAGGAAGCCGTCGTGACCGAAGGGCGAATGGATGACATGCGGCAGCGCTCCATCGATATTGCCTGGCAGGTGCTCGGCAATGATCTCTTGGCCGGACACGGGGAAGAGTCGATCGCTGTCGATGCCTAGCACGAGCGCGGGCATCGTGGCGCGAGCCAGCGCTTGAGCGACGGTGCCGCGACCGCGCGCAATGTCGTGGGAGCTCATTGCTTCGACGAGAGTGACGTAACTATTGGCATCGAAGCGGCGCGCAAATTTGTTGCCGTGAAAGTCGAGGTAACTTTCGACGGCGTAACGGCCACCCTTGCCCCACGGGCTCACGTCGCTTTGCCACGTGCGAGCGAAGCGTTCGTTGAGCTCGTCGGAAGAACGGTAGTTGAGCAGTGCGAGGCGACGCGCCAGAGCGAGCCCGCGGTGGGGCCCATCGCCATCGGCGGCATCGTAGTAAGCACCATCGGCGAAGGCAGGGTCGGTACGTAACGACTCGACCTGAACCGAGTTGTGAGCGATCTGGTCGGCTGTGGAGACCGGCGGTGCGGCCAATATGGCAACTTTGTCGAGGCGATCCGGATGCGCGACCGCCCATTCCAGCGCGTGCATGCCACCCATCGAGCCGCCGATCACCGCGGCCCACTTGTCGATGCCGAGGGCGTCGCTCAGGGCGACCTGCGCGGCTACCTGATCGCGGATCGTGATGAAGGGAAAGCGAGCGCCGAACTCGGCTCCGTCGGGGGCGTGGGATGCCGGACCGGTGCTGCCCTGACAGCCGCCCAAGATATTGGGGGAGACGACGAACCAGCGGTCCGTGTCGATGGCTTTGCCTGGACCCACAAGATCGTTCCACCATCCGGCGGTAGCGTGTCCGTTTCCGGGGTTGCCCACAATGTGGCTGTCACCGGTGAGGGCGTGGGCGACGAGGATCGCGTTTGACGCGTCGTCGTTGAGAGTGCCGTGCGTTTCGTAAGCGATACGCGCTGACGGAAGGCGGCGGCTGAACTCCAGAGCGAGATCGGTGACGGTGACAAACTGACGGTGACCTACCGGATCGCCCTCGCGCCACGCGCCCGTCGCCGGGGGCTTGCCGAGGAGCGAACGCACGTTTGCGTCAGTGATGAATGCCGAAGGAACAGTGTCTTCAGGTGTCTGCCAGTCCATGTCGTCTTAAGTATCGCGAACTATTCTGTGTGGCACGAAATTATTACGGAGCCAGCGGATGCCGACCACGTTAACGAGGCAGTGGCGGCAGTGCTCCGAAGAGCACTGCCGCCACTGGTGAAGCCAGCAGTGTTAGACGCGGGCGCGCGCCTCTGCGGCGGTAGCGCGTGCGGCATCAAAACCAGTTTGCAGGTCGGCCTTGATGTCCTCGATGTTCTCGAGGCCCACCGAGAGTCGCACCAGTCCTGGTGTGACTCCGGCGGTCAACTGCTGCTCGGGGGAGAGCTGCGAGTGGGTCGTCGATGCGGGGTGAATGATGAGGCTGCGCACGTCACCGATGTTGGCGACGTGGCTGAAGAGCTCGACACTGTTCACGAACGAGCGGCCAGCATCCACTCCACCCTTGAGTTCGAAGGAGAGAACTCCACCGACCCCCTTGGGCGCGTATTTGTTGGCGTTCGCGTACCACGGGCTCGAGGGGAGTCCGGCGTAGTAGACCGTGTCAACGTCGTCGTGGCTGTCGAGCCATTCGGCGATTGCTTGAGCGTTCTGCACGTGACGTTCGATGCGCAGGCTGAGTGTTTCGATGCCCTGGATGAGCGAGAAAGCACTGTCGGGGGAGATGGCCGAGCCAAGGTCGCGCAGCAACTGAACGCGGGCCTTGATGATGTACGCGATGCCATCGCCAAGAACGCCGGTGTAGCTGGCGCCGTGGTACGACGGGTCAGGCTCGGTGAGACCGGGGAACTTGTCGACGTTCTTCGACCACTCGAACTTGCCGCCATCGACGATGACTCCACCCAGAACCGTGCCGTGGCCGCCCAAGAACTTTGTGGCCGAGTGAACGATGATGTCGGCGCCGTGCTCGAACGGACGAATCAGGTACGGAGTCGCAATGGTGTTGTCGACGATCAGCGGAACGCCAGCAGCGTGGGCAACGTCGGCGACGAGCTCGATGTCGAGCACGTTGATGCGCGGGTTACCGATGGTCTCCGCGAAGAGGAGCTTGGTGTTGGGGCGGATAGCAGCAGCCCACTCGGCAGCGTCATCCTGATTCTCAACGAAGGTCGTCTCAATGCCGAGCTTCGCGAGCGTGTACTTGAAGAGGTTGTAGGTTCCGCCGTAGACGGACGACGACGAGACGATGTGGTCGCCGGCCTGTGCGATGTTGAGCACGGCGAAAGTCGTTGCCGACTGGCCCGAAGCAAGCAACAGCGCTGCGGTTCCGCCTTCGAGGGCGGCTACGCGCTGCTCGACGACATCCTGGGTGGGATTCTGGATGCGGGTGTAGATGTTGCCGAATTCAGCCAGCGCGAAGAGGTTCTTAGCGTGATCCGCGTTATTGAACACATACGCGGTGGTCTTGTAGATCGGTGTTGCCCGCGAGTTGGTCGTGGGGTCAGGCTGCGCGCCCGAGTGGATCTGCTTGGTTTCAAAGTTCCAGTCGCTCACGGCGGCCTCCTAGGTCGGTTGGTGGATCGGGATGTCCGCCACACTGTGAGCCTAAGCAGGCCCCGTGGGGTGGTCAATCACTCGTGAAATATGTCGTAACTCACCGTTTTTTAGTAGACAGATCTGTCTCTTTCGGCAAGGGGGCGAATACCCAGTTGGGTTTGGGCTCAATAATGGGCCGGAAAATCTTCTTGATCAGCGGCGTCGACAGCACGAGCGCGATACCGATGGAGCCGAGCACCATGCTCACGAGCCACATGGCCGAGGACCGTTCATCCAGCAGCAGTCCGCTTTCGCGCAGTGGATAAAGGACGAAGCTGTGCAGGAGGTAGACGTACATGGTGGCTTGGCCGGCATCCGTGATCCACGTGTGGCGGCGAGGCACCAGAGCGAAGAACGATGCGCTCAGCAGGATGGCGAGCGCGATGAGGCCGAGCCGGACCGCACCAGCCCACCACTGGTCTTCGCCAAGCCCCTGGTAGGAGTCGTCGTAGAAGAACCAGAAGCGCAGATTGATCGTGCGCCACAGTTCAATGTTGCTGAGGATGATGGCGATCCACCCCAAGAAGATCGTGACCGCGAGGGCCCGAATGAGCCAGACCGAGCGTTCGGCGACCTTCCAGCGCTCCATGAGCTTCCACTCATTGAGTTTCCACCCCAGCACGAAGAAGGGCAGGATGCCGATGGCGCGAGAGAGCGAGAAGGTGCTGTCAACGTTGTCGAAGTACCCGACACCGACGGAGCCGATGATTGCCCACAGCAGCGGCCAGCGCAATAGTGCGAGGTACGGGAGCACCAGGCGGAAGATGCCGAGAGCAAGAAGGAACCAGAGCGTCCAGCTGGGCTTCGACGGGTTCAGATCGGTTGTTCCCTCGGTAAAGAACTTCACGATTGACCAGATGGCTTCCATGATGAAATACGGCAGCAAAATGTCGGTAAGAACCCGACGCATCTGAAGCGCCGATGGCGGTCCGGGCTTCGAGAAATACCCACTGATGATCGCGAAGGCGGGCATGTGGAACGCGTAGATAAAGAGGTACAGCGCTAAGGCGTTGTTGGAGTCGTACGTGAGCCGCTGGATGCCGTGGCCAATCACCACGAGGGTGACGGCGAGAAAGCGCGCGTTGTCCCAGTGGGGGAGTCGCACTTTGGGGGCGCGCGCAGGCGGCGAAGTGGTGAGAGAAGCTCCGGTCATTCGTTGAAGTGTAATCTGCGAGGCCGTGAGGTTCGTGTGCCTTTTCTCCAGTTGTGGGAACTAGATTGAACCGACAGTTCGCTGCAGGAACCCTTAGAGGAGACACATGACTACCGTGCTCGTTACCGGCGCCTCGGGCTTCATCGCTAAACACATCGTCCGCGAGCTGCTGGAGCATGACTACTCGGTGAAAGCCGCAGTGCGCTCCGGAACGGGACAGGCTCAAGTCGAGGCTTTGTTTCCCGGTGCCGACCTGAGCTTTGTCTCTCTCGACCTGCTCTCCGACGAGGGCTGGGCCGAGGCGATGGCTGGGGTGGATGTGCTGCTCCACACGGCATCTCCGTTCCCGGTCGATGAGCCCAAAGATCCTCAGGAACTCATTCGTCCCGCTGTCGAGGGCACTCGGCGCGCACTGGTGGCGGCACAGGCCGCGGGAGTGCGCCGCGTCATCCTCACCTCCAGTTGCGCCGCAATCTATAAAGATTCCACCAAGCCGCGAATGGATGTCTCGACGCCCGCGAATTGGACAGACTCGACGCATCCCGACACCACCGCTTATGAAGCATCCAAAACCTTGGCAGAGCGAGCGGCGTGGCAGTTCGTGGCCGAGCATCCTGAAATGCAGCTCACCACGATCAACCCGGGCGCTGTGTTTGGCCCGCCCATGGACGAGCACTACGCGACTTCTTTGGCGTACGTAGAGCGCTTCCTCGGGGGTGTTGACCCGGCTTACCCGAAGTCGAATCTGCCCATCGTGGATGTCCGTGACGTTGCCCGCATGCACGTCACAGCGATCGACAGTGCGGTGGCGATCGGCAAGCGGTATCCGGCGAATGCGGGCGCGATGATGATTGCTGAAGCGAGCACGGTACTCAAGAATGTCTATCCCGAGCGCAAGATCACGACTCGGCAATTGCCCAACTGGCTGGTGAAAATTGTGGCGCCGTTCAACCCCGCAGTGCGGGCCCTTGCCGGTTCCATTCAACGCAACCTTGACGTTGACGGCTCGGACGCCCCGCGTGACTTGGGCTTCACCTACATTTCCTCCACCGACGCCATCCTGGCAACAGCCGAATATCTTGTAGCGAACGAGCGCTAGCGCCGCTGTTCCGTGCGCCAGTTCAGCATCCGGTGGCTGGGTGCTGGCCGGAGCCACTACTTTTAAAGCATGGCGATCAAGCGAGTAGTAGTTACCGGCGCAAGTTCAGGCATTGGCGAAGCGACTGCTCGCCGTTTCGTGAAGCACGGCTGGCAAGTCGTTGCTGTTGCGCGACGTGAGGAACGGCTCGCGGCGCTCGCAGCAGATACGGGCGTTGACACGTTCGTTGCCGATGTCACGAAACAGGATGACGTCGACGCGCTCGCGGCCTTCTTGCGTAAGCTCGGCCCCATCCACGCTCTCGTCAACAACGCGGGTGGTGCGCTCGGCGTCGCCAGTGTTGAAGACAGCGACGCGGATGACTGGATCCGCATGTTCGACGTGAATGTTGTGGGAACGAAGCGAGTGACTAGTGCGCTGTTGCCGCTGTTGCGCGAAGGAATCGCGGAGGGCGATACGGCCAGCATCCTCATGGTCACCTCGATTGCGGCGACCGTGCCGTATGAAGGTGGCAGCGGCTACAACGCCGCGAAGTTTGCCCAGCATGCGCTCACGGCTGTGCTTCGGCTTGAGCTTGCGGGGGAGCCGATTCGGGTAATCGAGGTCGCTCCCGGCATGGTGAAGACCGAAGAATTCGCGCTCGTTCGTTTTGGCGGCGATGCTGCTAAGGCAGACACGGTGTACGACAACGTTCCCGACCCGCTCGTCGCTGACGACATCGCCGAAACGATCGTGCACGCGATTGAGCTGCCGCCGTTTGTGAACCTTGACCTCATTACGATCAAGCCCGTGGCTCAGGCCGCGCCGCACAAGATGATTCGCGGCGAGCTCAAGCCGCGCTAGCGGGCTGCGTCGGTCTCGGACGTCTCGTCGGCCGCGTCGGCCGGCTCGATCTCCTCGATGTCGTCCACGACATCCGCGAAGGCCAGTTTCGGCACCAAGAACAACAGCACCGCCGCAACGAGGGCGCCAGCGCCACAGATCGTGAAGACCGTCAGATAGCCGAAGAGGCTTGACGCGGTTTCAGTGACGGCGGATGCCGCCCCGGCCAGCAGCACGATGGCGAAGATGGCGGAGGCGAACGAGCCACCGATCGTCTTCGTGGTGTTGGTCAGCGCCGTGGCGATGCCGGTCTGGCCGCGCGGAGCGGCCGCGGCGGCAGCAGCGGGGAGGGCGCCGACGAGCGCACCCGAGCCAAGGCCCGCGATGCTCATGTTGAGGAAGACGCTCAACACCGTGGTGTGGAACGGCAAGAACATCAGGTAGCCAGTGGCGACCAAGAACGTGGCCACGATGAGCGCGACGCGCGGGCTCTTCCACTTCGACAGAATCGGGAACAGCAGCGCTCCCACGATCATCGAAACGAGGTACGCGCCGATGATGTACGAAATCTCATCCGATTCCATGCCGAGACCGTAGCCGTTGATCGGGTCGGTGCCGGCAAAGGTCGCGAGCGGTGCTTGGGCGCCGAGCAAGCTAATACCGACGAGGCCCGCCGTGAGCTGGATGGGCCACATGCTCGGGTCGCGCAGCATCCGAAGATCGATCGCAGGGTCTTTTTGGCGCAGTTCGTAGCGGCCCCACGGAATGAAGGTGGCGACACCGGCGAGCATGATGACGTACACCCACAGAGCCCCTGGCCCGTTGATGCGCAAGAACGTAAGCCCTGATGTGATGAGCAAGAGGCCGATCGTGAGGATCACGAAACCCCAGAAGTCGAGACTGCGGCCCGGGAGCGGTTTCGATTCGGGAACGCCGAACAGGATCACGAAGAAGACGATCGTAACGGCGATCGCAGGGATCATCAGAGTCTGTTGAACGTTCTCGCCGAAGGCTTTGAAGATGCGGCCGCCACCGAGGGCGCCCATGATGGCACCGGCTTCGAGAGCAACCACCAGGAATCCTGCGGCCCGACGGGTCTGTGATGCGCCCATGCCGGTGACGCGTCCACGGTCAAAGATCAGTGCGACTTCGAGCGGGAGCCAAACAACGTAGAAGCCTTGCAGAGCCCACGCAATCAAGAAGCTCGTGAAGTCACCTGTGAACGCCAGCCACCAGGTTGCGCCGGCGGTCAGAACGGTCGAGATTAACAGGATGCGCTTGTGGCCATGCATGTCGCCGAGCTTCGCCAGAATCGGCACCACAATGGCGCTCAACAGCAGCTGGGCGGCTTCGAACCAGTTGAAGTCAGCATCGCGGATGCCGAGGTGATCCACGATGTCGGGGATCAGCGGGATGTAATACCCCTGAATGATTCCGCTCACCAGCTCGACGAAAAAGAGGTAGCCGATGAGGCCCATCGTGATGGCCCCGGATTTTCCGCGCAGGAATGACATGAACGGATGCTATCGGTATACAGGGCGAGCATTAGCGTAGTGACATGGACTTGAGTAGTGTCGACCCCGGGTGGGCTCGCGAATTGCACCCGTTCGAGGGGCCGTTGGCGGCGGTTGGTGCGTTTCTTGATGCCGAGAGCGCAGCCGGGCGACCGTGGCTTCCTCAGCCGGATGCGGTACTGCGCGCCTTCACAACACCGTTCGATGAGGTGCGCGTGCTCGTTGTCGGCCAAGACCCGTATCCGACGCCGGGGCACGCCGTGGGGCTCGCGTTCTCGGCTGACCGCGGCGTGCGACCGCTACCGCGGAGCCTCAGCAACATCTACAAGGAATTGCACGACGACCTCGGCATCCCGCCTGCAGCGCACGCTGACCTGAGTGCGTGGCAGACCCAGGGCGTGCTGTTGCTCAACAGGGTGCTGACGGTGCAGGCCGGGGTGACGGGCTCCCACCGCCGTCACGGTTGGGAAGAGATCACGGCTGCCGCGATTCGGGCGCTCGCGGCTCGGCCGCAGCCACTGGTTGCTGTGTTGTGGGGCAAGGATGCGGCAGCCGTCGCGCCATTGCTGGGGGATACACCGGCGATGGCGAGTGCTCACCCGAGCCCGCTGTCTGCGCGCCGCGGTTTCTTCGGTTCGAAGCCTTTTAGCAGGGTGAATGCGGCGCTTGAGGCGCAAGGGGTTGCACCTATTGACTGGCGCGTTGACCGGTAATTCGACCCCTAAAATTAAAGTCGCGACACCCCTCACCACCTGCAGGCCTCACCGCCTGCATCACTTTCACGACACTTCAGGAGCAGCTATGGCACACCACTTTAGAGACGCCATCGCAGCCGACGATGCGGCGCTCGCCGAAATCTACGGCCACTACGTGAGTACGACCGTTGTCACCTTCGACATCGTCGAGGTCACCCCCGAGATCATGACCGCCAAGCGGGTTGGCGTCGAAGAGTCGGGGCTGCCGTTCATTGTTGCGGTTGACGAGAATGAGCGCGTTCTCGGCTATGCGGCGATGTTTCCGTGGCGCCCCAAAGCCGCCTATAAACGAACCGTGGAAGGTTCGATTTACCTTTCGCCGGCCGCCACCGGGCAGGGTGTTGGCGGTGCGCTACTCAACGAACTCATTGAGCGCGGACGTCAAGCCGGCATCCGCGAGATCATTGCCGTGATTTCGGATGACGGAGCCGACGCTTCGGTGCACCTTCACAAGAAACTGGGCTTCGAATCCATCGGACACCTCAAGCGCGTCGGTTTCAAGTTCGATCGTTGGGTCGGCACTTTCCTGATGCAGAAGTCGATCGACGCGTAGCGCTTCGCCCACGAACCACGACATCACGAACACACGGATGCCCGGCCTCCCGCGAAGGGGAGAGCCGGGCATCTGCATCTCTGGGTTGGTCTGGCGACCTCAGCCTTCTCGCTAGGCGGCGTTGCGCGGAGTCGCTCGCCGTAGCAACACGAAGCCGGCGACGCCGCTCATCGCGGTGAGCACGAGGCTCCAGGCTGCGACTCCGAGCACGCCAAGGTCGACCAACGTGGCGCCCACGGCACCCCACGAGTCGGTAAAGGTGGTCAGCGCGATCAGGCCCACGAGGAGTGCCCCGACGATGATGAAAAACACTGTGACGCCAGTTGCCTTCCACCGCACCCAGACCGCAGCAATCGCGGAACCGAAGAAGAGGAAGAACAGGAACAGCACGAATGTGACGAAGATGCGTTCCGGCGCAGATTCACCGAAGTAAATCGGTGCGAACATCGTTCCGCCCATGCCCCACCCGTCAGTTGCCTTTTCGATCGCACCGAGCACCGTGAGGCCAGTTGTGTAGATAACCGCAAGAGCGACGAAGGCGAGAGTGCTGCCGAGGTAGTAGTCGCGGCGGGTGACGCCGTAGCCGAGCGCGAACGGGAACGTGATGCTGATCGCCTGAATTGCTACCACCATCATGTAGATGAAGATGAAGAAGCTGGATCCACCAAATTCCGTTCCCTCGAGTGCGCCTTCTCGTTGCTCGGGAGAGAGTGCCGAGTAGATCAGCCACCAAATCGTGAGCGACCCCACAAAGATCACGCCGAGAATGATCCACGGCAGCCCCAGAGTTGTCCAGGGGTTGGCGAAATGCAGTTTGGCTACGTTGGTAATGCGCTTCAGGGGGCTTGCCGGTTGGGCGAGAGCCGTTGTGGTGGTCATGCGCTGGCCTCGAATTCCTTGGTCTCGGTGCGGGTGAGTTGGATGATGAGCTGCTGCAACGACACCGGTGACAGTTCCAGCCCGGCAGCGTGTGCGTCGCGGCGCTCGCTCTCGCTGAGCCCGGCAACGGTTACCGAGCTGAGCCCGCCGATGCCGTCGCGGTGCAACACTTCGCGGTTGCCGATGAACGCCTCGACGGCGGTCTTCATGCCGACAACGTTCGTGGCGCGGTTGCGGAGAGTTTCGGCATCCTCGTTGATGAGGAGTTTGCCTTCGTCGATCACGAGAACGTGTTCGAGCAGGTTGCTGACCTCGTCGATGAGATGAGTGGAGAGGATCACGGTGCGCGGGTGGTTGGCGTAGTCCTCGAGAAGGCGGTCGTAGAAGATTTGGCGAGCCACGGCATCCAACCCCAGGTACGGCTCGTCGAAGAAGGTGAGCGGCGCGCGTGAGGCGAGACCCACGATGACGCCGATGGAGGAAAGTTGGCCGCGTGAGAGCTTCTTGATGCGGCGGTCGAGGGGGAGGCGGAAGTCGGCGATCAGGCGGTCGGCGAATTCTTGATCCCAGTTGGCGAAAAACCAGGGGGCCGTCTTGAAGACGTCCTTGGGGCGGAAATCTTCGGGGTAGCGCTGACTTTCTTTGATGAAGCAGGTGTTCTGCAGAACCTTGGCGTTCTCGACCGGAGGTTGCCCGAAGAGGGAGATGGTGCCGCTCGAGGCGAATTCTTGGCCGGTGAGCAACTGCATGAGCGTGGTCTTGCCGGCACCGTTGCGACCGAGCAGGCCGTAGATCTTGTTCTCGGCGACCGTGAAGCTCACGTCGTTGACGGCGTTCACTTTGCCGAAGTGCTTGCTGAGGTTAGTTACCTCGATGGTGGAGGTCATGAGTTATTCGCCTCCTTGGCGATCATCTGGGTGAGTTGGGCGGAGTCGATGCCGAGCTTTTCTGCTTCGGCCAAGAGAGGGCGAACGTACTCGCTGCTGAAGCTGTCGCGGCGAGCACCTTTGAGTTGTTCTTGAGCGCCGGTGGCGACGAACATTCCGATTCCTCGTTTCTTGTAGAGAATTCCGGCATCGACGAGCACGTTCACGCCTTTGAGGGCGGTCGCGGGGTTGATGCGATAGAAGGCTGCGAACTCGTTGATCGAGGGAGCCTGGCCTTCTTCGGGCAGGGCGCCGGAGATGATGTCGTTCTCAATGTTCTCGGCGACCTGCGCGAAAATGGGGCGGGAGTCATCCATGTGAGCCTCCTTTCTGGGTGCGGGTTGTGGTCTAGCGGTGCCGCGGTGTTGCGGTGCTGCGGTGAAGCAGCAACAGTGCGGCGGCTAGTTGGTTGGTTGGTGATGTAACTAACCAACCAGCATGGCGGGTCGTTGTCAACCCCCTTAGGCTGAATCCGTGTCAGAACTTCATCGCCTCACCGCTCTTGAGCAGCTTCATCTCGTGCGAGCGGGCGAGCTGAAGCCCAGCGAACTCGTGGAGTGCTATCTCGATCGCATCGAACGCCTCAACCCCGAGTTGGGCGCCTTCACGGTCGTGACTCCGGATACTGCGCGCCAACGTGCTGCCGAGCTCGAGGCCTCTGGCTCCCGCGCTGCCGCCCTCTGGGGGCTGCCCTCGGGCGAAAAAGACTTGTGGGCCCGCGCCGGAGTGCGAACCGCCTATGGATCCCGCGCCTTCGCCGACTACGTGCCCGAGGTGTCGGATGAGATCACCGACGTTCTCGATGCGGCCGGCGCGATCAGTCTCGGCAAAACCGCGACCCCCGAATTCGGTTTGCCCGCCTACACCGAGCCGCTCTCGGATGCCCCCGCCGTGAACCCCTGGGACACCTCACTGGGCTCCGGCGGCAGCAGCGGGGGAGCGGCCGTCGCCGTCTCGGCGGGGCTCTTGCCGTTCGCTCCGGGCTCGGACGGTGGTGGCTCGATTCGCATTCCCGCCGCCGCGACCGGACTCGTCGGACTCAAGCCTTCGCGTGGTCGCGTGCCCGCGGGCAGCGGTTTCGGCAGTCTCGGCCAACTTCCGGTGACCGGACCACTGGCTCGTACGGTGGCGGATGCTGCCCTCCTCCTCGATGGCATCGCCGGCCCTTCGCCCTTCTCTGTTGGTCCGCCCACGTGGGACGGCGGCGCCTTCCTCAACGCCGCTATCCGTGGTGAGGGCACCTTCAACATCGGCGTCATGACAACCTCGCCGTGGGATGACACCTACGAGATTTCCGTTTCGCCCGAGGCTCAGGATGCTCTCACCCTCGCCCGGACCGCGCTCGACCAGCTCGGCCACGGCAGCGAAGACTTCGCGCTCGACCCCTCACCCGAATACGCCGAAGCCTTCACGGTGCTGTGGCAAGCGGGAGCCGCCGGAATCCCGCTCGATGGTGAACAACTCGAGCTTGTGGAACCCCTCACGAAATGGCTCATCGAAAGCGGACGTCGGATGAGCGCGCGCGACGTGGGCGTCGCCATCGCGACGCTGTCTCGGTTCGAGCGCAGCGTCATCCGCCAGTTCTCGACCTACGACGCCGTGCTGACCCCCGCCATGGCCATGACGCCGCGCCCGCTCGGCTGGTTTTATGCCGAGGATGCCTTCGAGAACTTTGCGAAGCAGGTTCAGTACACACCCTGGACGAGCTTCGTCAACGTCTCCGGCCTACCCGCGATCAGCCTCCCCGTGCACGAAACAGTAGAAGGGTTGCCGATGGGCGTGCAACTCATTGGCCGCCCCGGTCGCGAGGATGTGTTGCTCGCGATTGGCGCGCAGCTCGAGCGCCGCTTCCACTGGGGCTCGCGGCATCCGGCGGCGTTTGGGGCTTAGTCCAGACTCGTTTTCGCGCCGCGGCCGCCTGCCTCGGGTTATGGGCATGTGCCCGATGACGAACCCGCGGGGCCGATAGCGTGCGATTCAGCTGCGCGACGACGATCGTGGCAGATAAGCCCACACAATCTGCGCAGCGATCAGAACCACGATAAGAATGGCGCTTGTAGCCACGAGCCAGATCGACCAATACCAGACTGTCGACATCCATTCAGTCGCGGTATTGCTCCAGTCGTGTCCTTGCGTGCGCGCGACCGAAGTGAATCCTAGGATGCCGAGATAGAGCGCAAGGCTGATCCCCAAGCCCCAAAATGCGCCGATTGTTGCTCGCTTCATGGAGCCAGCGTACGTTCCGAACCTCTTATGAACAAGATGAATTCTCAGAATTACGTGTGGCGGCGCGAGGGGAACTGAAGCCGGAGCCTGCGGCTTTCACCGACCCAGGACGTCCAGATAGACCGTTGAAAGTCGCTGCTTGGAGTCCGCCGAGAGCGCTTCGTAATTTAGGTAAGGCATGCCTATACTGGGATCAATGTTTCCCGAACTCTTCACCCCGCAGATTGCCTGGAATCCCCAGTCGGCTGACCGCGTGCTGCTCGCGGGAGACGAGACCTCGATCGACGCAATCTCGATGATCCTCGCGACATTGCCGGCCCGTTCACGCGGCCAAGTGTTCATCGAAGTTGACTCGGCTGACGCCATCCAGCCGCTATCGGCTCCCGGCCGTTTCAGCGTGTGCTGGTTGTTGCGCGAGCGCGGTCAGAGCGTTGCCCGTTCGGTCGACGCGTGGCTCAGCGAAATGCTGCCGGTTAGTGCATTCGGCGAGAGCACCGTTTACGCGTGGGTTGCCCATCAGGGCCCCGCGCGCCTGCTCAGCTCCAACTAGCTCGCGCCCCTCCCGCTAGCGCGCGCCCCGCATCCGCCCGCTAGTTTTTCGTGCTGGCTTTCGGCGCACGCGATGATTTCGCGCGCATATAGCCGCCGAGCTCAAGCCCCGCTTCAACCTCAAAGCGATTCGTCAGCGGATTCTGCCCCGCCAGTAAATACAGCGGGATAAACCACAACCCATACTTTCGCCACTGCTCGCGGTGAACAGCCTCATGCTCCAACACAGCATCGCTCGCATTGCCGCCGGTCAAAAACACGGCGCCAATCGTCGTGCCGCCGCGCCCGAACGCCCACTTCGGCAGTGGCGTCGCCACTAGCACTCCACCCCGCGACTTCAGCGTGCGCTTGCTCAGCGCCGCGCCCCACAGAGCTCCGGATGCCGTAGCAAACCAGTAACCGGGTCGCGTAATAACGGGGTGCAGCAGCACTCGCTGAGCCCGCGGACTGTGTTCGGCGCGCGCGAGAGCGTGCCCGAGCCTCGTGCCCAGCGTTAGTGCTCGGCTCACGGACGCCCGATCGTTTCAAGCAGGCGCAGCCACACCTCGCTGATCGTGGGGTACGAGGGAACCGCGTGCCACAGGCGCGCGATCGGAACCTCGCCCACGATGGCGATGGTGGCCGAGTGCAGCAACTCCGCAACATCCTGACCCACAAACGTCGCGCCGATAATGACCTGACGCTCGCGGTCAATGACGAGGCGCGCGTGACCTTCGTAGCCGTCGGCCTGCAGGCTCGCGCCGGCAACCCACCCGATGTTGTAGTCGACGACCTGAGCGTCAATGCCCTGCTTCTCGGCATCGTGAGACATGACCCCGACCGAAGCGACCTCAGGATCGCTAAACGTGACTTGCGGCACAGCGCCGTGGTCGGCCGTCGCAACGTGCGCACCCCAGGGGGCGTCATCCACGGTCTCGCCCTTGGCGCGAGCGACAATTACGTCACCGGCAGCACGCGCTTGGTACTTGCCCTGATGGGTGAGCAGCGCGCGGTGGTTGACGTCACCCACGGCGTAGAGCCAGTCGGTGTCCGGCACGAGCATGGTGTCGTCGACCCGGATCCAGTCGCCCGGAGTGAGGCCAACGCTCTCAAGCCCAATATCGTTCGTGCGAGCGGCACGACCGGTGGCAACCAAAATTTCGGATGCCGTGAAGCTACCCTCTGGAGTCTCGATCACGACGCCGTCGGCGGTGCGCTCCACGCGCGTGGGGGAGGTTCTGACGATGGTGACGTCGCGCTCCTTCAACGCCTTCTCCACCATCTCGCCGGCGAAGTCTTCTTGGCCGTTGAGCAGCCCGCTACGGGCGAACATCGTGACCTCAGCGCCGAGATCACGGTAGGCAGTGGCCATTTCAACGCCGACAACGCCGCCGCCGATGATGGCGAGGGATTCGGGAACGACCTTGACCGCGGTGGCTTCGCGCGGAGTCCACGGCTGGGTTTCGACGAGGCCGGGAATGTTCGGAAGCTGCGGGTCAGATCCCGTGCTCACGACAACGGCGTGATTGGCAGTGAGCGTCGTGACGGTTCCGTCGTCGGCCGTGACCGTGACGGTCTTGGGGCCCGCGAGGCGCGCGTGCCCGCGCTCGAGGCCGATACCCGCTTTCTTGACCCACTTCACTTGGCCAGCGTCATCCCAGTTGCTCGTAAAGCTGTTGCGGCGCGCAAGCAGAGCCTCGACGTTGATGCCACCCGTCACGGCTTCGGCAGCGCCGGGAAGCTTCTCGACGGCGCGCAACGCAAGCCCGCTGCGGATGAGAGCCTTCGACGGCATGCACGCCCAGTACGAGCACTCACCGCCTACAAGTTCACTTTCGATCAGTACGACGCTAAGCCCGCCCTGAACGGCACGATCTGCAATGTTTTCACCAACCGCTCCGGCTCCAATGACAATGACATCCCAGTTGTTCTCGGTCATTTCGAACTCCTTCGCGTTGGTGGTGCGCGTGGTGCCGGGGTTGGTTGTGCCGGCGATCCTACTTGCCGATGAACTCGGCGGTCGTGCGGGTCATAAACGCTTCCATGCCAATTCTGGCATCCTTACTCTGAGCAACGGCTACGAGGGCGGGCTGAAGGCCAGCCTCAGCCGCGGCATCGCCCTCGCGAATCGCAAGGTTGGCGTTAGCGAGCGCTGCCTGCACTGCCAAAGGAGCCTGGGCGGCAACGCGGTGCGCCAGTTCGAGGCCGCGCGCGTACTGCTCGCCGTGGGGCACAACCTCTTGCACCATCCCGATTCGGTACGCCTCGGCAGCATCGAAGCTGTCGCCGGTGAGAATCCAGCGCATCGCATTCGACCAGCCAACCTGGCGGGGGAAGCGGATGGTGGCTCCGCCAAAGGGCAGGATGCCACGCGATACTTCAACCTGACCGAAGACGGTCGAATCAGCGGCGACGGCAATGTCGCTCGCCAACAGCAGCTCGATACCGAGCGTGAGGCACGTGCCCTGCACCGCAATCACGACAGGCTTCGAGAGCTTTTCGCCCGACACCTGCCACGGGTTGATGCCGCCCTCGGGAACCATATCGAGCCCGTCCGCTCCAATACGGGGGCCGATGTCGGCAAGGTCGAGGCCGCCAGTGAAGTGGTCGCCGTGAGCAAAAACGAAACCCGCCCGCAGCTCGGGGTCGCGCTCAAGCTCGCCGTACGCAAGCGCCAGCTGCTGCGACATCTCCATGTCGGCGGCATTGCGCTTGTCGGTGCGATTGAGTCCGATGAGCAAGACGTGACCGTCTCGCTCCACAGTGATTTTGGGCGTGCTGGTGTTGGCGTCAGTCATGTCTTCAGACTACGACTCACCGACTGTTCTGTCGCCGGATGCTGGCGATAAGCTCATACCCACACCAACTTTTCGGAGGCTCCTGTGTTGCGTTCCGCAATCCTCGTACTTACTCTCGCGTCGACGGCGCTCATCGCCGGCTGCTCGAGCGAGCCTCCGGTAGAAGTCCCCGCGAGTGAGATCGCTGCCACGGCAGCAGGCGCGCTCGAACAATCCACGGGAGAACTGCCCGAAATGGACTGCGGTGACGACAGCATCCCGCTCAAGAACGGCACGAAGCTCGATTGCGTTGTCACCGACACCACGCTCGGTGAAGACTTCGACAGCCGTGTCACCCTCAGTGATGTCGACGGCGCGAACTACTCGGTTTCTGTCGAGGTTTCTGAAGAACCACGCGAATGAGTGTTGGCGCTGCTGAGGGCGCCAATCAATCGCAAAATGGTCGGCAGATCATCCACGGCATGGGCGGCGGATGAAGGAGCAAACTCGGTGATGCCCGCTCCTGCAAGCGGGAACTTCGCGAGCACCGCGCGAATGGCCTCGGTGAGCGCGGATGCTTCGAGCCCGAACGGCACGGGGGAGCCGAGCCCAGCCAGCGCGGCAGGATCGAGCACGTCGAGGTCGATGTGCAGGTAGACGCTCTCGGCGCCGGTTGCGGTGATGGCCTCGAGCAACGCTTCCGTTGAGAAGGTGGCAGGGCCCAGCATCCGGATGTCGGACTGTGTGATGTATTCGTCTTCGGCCGTGTCGATTGAGCGCACTCCGGCGAGAATGACCCGATCAGCGCGCACCGGATGCTCGGGAACGAGTTCAGCCGGCCCATCACCCAGCAGGGTGCGCAACACCATGCCGGCGAACGCGCCAGACGGGCTGGAGGCCGCAGTGTGCAGGTCGGGGTGCGCGTCAAACCACACCACGGCCGGTTGCTGCGCACTCACATGCTCGATTGCGGCGAGTTCAACGCCACAGTCACCACCAATCGTGAGGTGGGGTGTGTTGTCGGCAGCGAGAGCGTTGCGCGTGCGGTCGCGCACGAGCAACAGGGAACTGTAGCGGTGGATGCCCGTGCCCTGGTGGTCGCCCGCCTCGAGCGGGACGTCGACGGAGCGAGTCGCTGCGGAGGGAAGATCTCCCCGAATTGACTCGGCTCCGTCGACCAGCTGCATGGCTCGAGAAGAACCCGAACCCTGCCACTGGGGCACGACAACATAAGTGAGTGCCATGGTGTGAACTTTCGTGCGGGCGAACTATTCGCCGGCGGTGAGTGCCTGAGTGCCGCCAGCCTTGAGAGCAGCGAGTCGTGCTTCGACTTCGGTGACCTTGCCGAGGTCTTCGAGACCTTCGAACTGAGCATCGAGGCTGGATGCTGCAAGCTCCTGCTGACCGAGAACCTTGGCTTCTTCGCGACGGATCTTGTCTTCGAAACGACCGAGGTCACTGGTGGGGTCGAGGAGGTCGATTGACTTGAGAGCATCGTGCACCTGCGACTGGGCCTCAACCGTCTTCGAGCGGGCAACGAGCTCATCGCGCTTCGACGTGAGTTCGCTCAGCTTGGCGCGCATTCCGTCGAGGCCGCTCTTGAGCTGGTCAACGACCTGCGTCTGTGCGGCGATCGTGGGGGCAGCAGCGCGAGCTTCGTTCTCGGCAGAAACCTGACGCCCGATAGCGATCTTGGCGAGGTTGTCGAACTTGTCGGCATCAGCGGCATTGCCGGCGGCGCGAAGTTCGTCTCCCTTGACGCTGGCGGCAAGAGCCTTACGGCCCCAATCTGATGCAGCCTCGCGGTCTTCGGCGTGGTCCTGCTCCATGAGGCGCAAGTTGCCGATGGTCTGCGCGACAGCGCTCTCCGCATCCGCAATGGAATTGGTGTAGTCGCGAACCAGCTGGTCGAGCATAAGCTGCGGGTCCTCAGCCTGATCGAGGATTGAATTGATGTTCGCCTTCACCATTTGTGAAATACGACCGAGAATCGACTGCTTTGCCATGCGAAGTGCCTTTCGTGAGTTTTCGAAGAAACCGTACTTAGAATCTACCGCCGCGACTGCGACCGCCACCACTGCGTCCAGAACTTCCACCGGAACGTCTACCGCCGCCGCCCGAGAATCCACCCGAGCGAGAGCCCCCGCCCCACGAACCGCCACTGGACGGTCGTGACGACCGCGATCCGAGGCTGCCACCGATCAAACCGCCGATGATGCCGCCCAAGAGGTCGCCACCACCGCTGCCGCCAACCGCGCCACCCAGACCGCCAAGCATTCCCGAACCGGAACTGCTGCCCGTCGAGAATTGTGACACCTCACGCTGAGCGAGGTCATAAGCGCTTGCCGCCAACTGATCAGCTTGACGCGCATGCGTCAACGCCGTCACGGGATCCGAAGTCTGTAAAGCCAACGCCTGCTTGAACTGACGGTCTGCTTCGCTGATTCTCGTTCGCGCCGTCGCCCCCACACCGCCGCGGCGGGTGGTGATGAACTGCGCCGTGGTCGTAATGCGGGACTGAGCGGCAGCCAAAGCCGCCGACAGTTGCGTAGCAGCATGGGCGAACGCAGCCTGCTGATCGCGCACGCCGACAAAAACTGTCTCGAGCGCCGCATTGGCGTCACCCAGAGTGCTGAGGCTCGCTACCGGGTTATCCGTGGAGGACTGCGCCGTCGCCAGAGCCGCCTCGGCAGCCGCGATCGCCGGCTGCAACGCTCCAGCAGTGGCATCGCTCGGCAGTGCGCGAGCAGCCGCAATATCGCCCGTGGTGTCAGTGATCGTGGCCGCAAGCTGGGTCTCGGCAGACTGGAGCTCTGTCGCCAGCGAGTCAACGGCATCCATGAGTTGGATGGCCTGGCCGAGTTCTGCCTGAGCGGTGCGAACACCGACAGCGGCCTCGCTCGGCTTCTGGGCCTCGATGGCAGCGCTGGCGGCGGTGGAATCGGCAACGGCCGAGGCGAGCAAGGCGCGAGCGCGTTCACCATTGTCAGTCACGGCTTCGATAGCAACCGGCGCATAGCGACCTCGGAGCGCTTCGAGGGCGCTCTCGGTTGCGGGCAAACGCTCCGACGCCTTCGCGATCAGCGTGGACGTTTCGGCGAGGGCTGCGGGGGCATTCGTTTCGAGCTTGCGCAGCTCGTCGAACGCGGCCGCTTGAGCATCAAGCAAATCGTCTGCCCGCTCACACAGCCCGATAATCTCGATCGTCATCGCCCGCTTCTGCTCAGCAGTCTCGGGCTCACTGTCATCGAGCTTCTGACGGATGCGGAACGCCTGCGCCACCGCAGCGCTCGCCTCTTTCAACGATGCTGCGAAGTTGGTCGTGGCCTGCGCGCCAAACTGAGCCTCAGCAAAACCGAGCTCTTGCTCGCTTGTCTTGAGAGCGTCATCCAGCTCGACCAGCGCACTGCCGGCCCGGCGGTCGAGTTCCTCTTGCGACACGCTCTCGACAGGGGCGCCAGCAGCTGCACCTGTGTTGCCGCGGCGGCGAACGCGGTAAAACGCGTAAGCGCCGACACCGATCACGGCCACCCCGCCCAGGATCGGCAGGACCGAAATGCCGCCACTCGACGACTCGGTCGTGCCGGATTCCGTGCCTGTGCCGGAGTCGCTGCCTGTGCCGGAGCCCGCCGCAGAATCGCTGGCGAGTGAGTCAGCGCCCGCGATCGCAGCCTGACCCCAGTTATCGTCGCGCAGTTGCGACTCGATGGCCGCTTCCGCTGCATCCAACTGGACATCGGTGAGGGGAGCGTCGGCGGACACCGACAGCGCATACTGGCGTTGCGAGACCGCAACCGCGAGCAGAAGATCGTCGTCACCTAACCCGTTAGCTTCGGCTGTGGCATCCGCCCAATCAATGGGAGACGACGGGTTAGTGAACTCGTCGACATACACAACAAAGAGTTGGATGCCGGCCCGGTCATACAGAAGATCAAGTGCGTCGGTGACGTCGCCGCTATCGCCCGCAAGCACTCCAGCGGAATCGACGACGTACGCGCCATCGAGGCTCACCGGGTCATCGGCCAGGGCAGGGGTTGCGGTGAGTAAAGCTAATGCCGCAGCGAGGGCGAAAACGGTGCCCAATCGTGCCTTCACAGGGTGCTCCTTCGTCGACAAAAGTGACACGGCGAGTCTAACGACAGGAACCTTGGGTTATTGCAGAACGATCGGCATCTGTTCGCTGCGCACCTCGGCGGCGGCGCCGTCGGCAGGGTCGGTGGGAACGAATGCGAGTGTGCTGCTGACCGCATACGCACCGGGGTCAACCATTCCGCCCGTGTCGATGGTGGTGCAGTCGTAGATGGCGATTGCCACGGAGAACTCGATGCTTTGGCCAGGCTGCAAATTCACCGGCATGACCGAGAGAATCTGCGCATCGGGGCTGTGGGAAATCACGATGGAATCGTCGAGGAGATTCACGTCAGGCACCGACGCGGTCGTTCCCTGCACGGGGGCATCCGAGTCATTGGTGAGTCGTACCGTTCCGAAGGCGCTGCCCGACGCCACGACTTCTGCCGGTAATTCGAGCTCGAGCGTCAAACCGAAGGGCGACGCGGACTCCACCGGAATCGTTACGCCGCACAAACCCACAACGCGAGAATCGTCGGGAGCGGCCTGCGCTGCTCCTGCGTCCGACGAATCCGCGGCCGACTCCGGAGCAGAATCGTCCGCCAACATGCTCACCGCGGTATCACTGCTCGAGAACAGCGGAATAACGTTGGCTCCCGTAAAGATCAGCGAACTCACGGCGAGAGCCCCCACCACGCCCACAGCCCACTGGCGCGGTCGACGACGCGACTTGCTTCGCGAAATTACAGCCGCTGTATCAATGGCAATGGCGGGCGGTTCGCCCGACGTCAGCTGTGCGCGAAGCTCGTTTTCATCAACCACGGTGGCCTCCTACGGTGTCGGCAGCATCGCGATCAAGGCTCACAGC
Organism: Salinibacterium sp. SWN248; assembly: GCF_015864575.1. Lineage (GTDB taxonomy): Bacteria > Actinomycetota > Actinomycetes > Actinomycetales > Microbacteriaceae > Rhodoglobus. The sequence continues at coordinate 47,479 of NZ_JADYWW010000003.1, forward strand.
CATGCGGCCGAGCGCGTCGCTCAAATAACGTTTTACAGCCCCGGAGCTGATATCTAGCGTCGCAGCGATGTCGTCCACCTTGAGGTCTTCGTAGTAACGCAGCACAACACAGGCGCGCTCGCGGGGTCGCAACTTCATCAGTTGAGACTGCAAATCTAAGCGAGCCTCGGTGTCGGCATCCGCAGATTCGTGGATGTCGGGCTCTACCGTGAGGTGGGCAATCTTGCGCCAGCGGCTGATCTTTCGACCGCGGTCAAGGTAGGTGTTCAGAATCGCTCGACGCACATAGGCTTCGGCGCTGGCGATGCCAAAACCGTTGCGCAGGCGACCGAATGTTTTCACGAGGGCATCGTGCACAAGGTCGGAGGCATCGTCGCGGTTCCCCGAAATGAGGTACGCATAGCGCGTCAGTGCTTCGCCGCGCTCTTCGACGAGTTGAGTAACTACGTCTTCCCAGCGGGCAGGGGTGTTTTCGGTCTCAGTCACTGAGCCCCTCCTCGCCGTCGTCTCTATTGTGGCCGAGGAATGGCCAATAGTTAGCGCAATTGCGGTCACACTAATAAAGACGAACGGCGAGGCGGTTTCGTTGGTTAGCTTTGGAGACGCGTTTTCAGTTGCTCAAGTTGGCGAGAAACTGCGGCAGGAACACGGTCTCCGAAGGTGGCGAAGAATTCTTCGGTGGCTTCGGCTTCGGCGATCCACGAGTCGTTATCGATCGCGAAAAGCTGTTCCATGGTGTCATCGCCGAGTTCGAGGCCGTCGATGTTGAGGTCGCCTTCGCGCGGCATCAACCCGAGGGCACTTTCGCGGGCGGCAACCGTTCCGTCAACGCGGTCGAGAATCCACTCGAGCACGCGTGAGTTTTCGCCAAATCCTGGCCACAGGAAGGAACCATCGGCACCCTTGCGGAACCAGTTGACTTGGAAAATGCGTGGCACTGTGCCGGATCCGCGGAGATCCTGGCCGACCGAGAGCCAGTGGGCCCAATGGTCTGCCATGTTGTATCCACAGAAGGGCATCATGGCGAACGGATCTCTCCGTAGTTCACCAATGGTGCCTTCGGCAGCCGCCGTCCGCTCAGATGAGATAGTGGCGCCCAGGTAGACGCCATGCTCCCAATCTCGTGCCTCCACCACTAGCGGCACGTTGGTCGCGCGGCGACCGCCGAAGATTATGGCGTCGATTACGACGCCCTGTGGCGATTCCCAGTCATCTGCGATGCTGGGACATTGTGCTGCTGCCACAGTAAAACGTGAGTTCGGGTGAGCCGACGGGGTGCCAGATTCTGGCGTCCAGTCGTTACCCTGCCAGTCAATAAGGTGCTCAGGCACCTCATCGCTCATGCCTTCCCACCAGACGTCGCCGTTGTCTTTCAAACCGACGTTGGTGAAAACGGTGTTGCCCCAGATGGTGTCCATCGCGGTCTCGTTAGTGGCGTAGCCGGTGCCCGGTGCCACTCCAAAGAAGCCAGCTTCGGGGTTGATGGCGCGCAGGCGGCCGTCAGCTCCCTTGCCGAGCCACGCGATGTCGTCGCCAATCGTCTCGGCCTTCCAGCCGGGGATGGTCGGCTTGAGCATGGCCAAGTTGGTCTTGCCGCAGGCGCTGGGGAATGCTGCCGCGATGTGGAACACGCGACCGCGGGGGTTGGTGAGCTTGAGGAGCAACATGTGCTCAGCAAGCCAGCCCTCTTCGCGAGCGATCACTGAAGCGATGCGCAGTGCGAATGACTTCTTCGCGAGAATCGCGTTGCCGCCGTACGCGGAGCCGAATGACCAGATCTCACGAGTCTCGGGGAAGTGGCTGATGTATTTGGTCTGGTTGCAGGGCCACGGCACGTCAGCCTGGCCGGCATCCAGCGGTGCACCGACCGAGTGGATGGCGCGCACCCATTCAGTGGAGTCATCGATGGCATTGAGAACGGCGGTTCCCATTCGCGTCATGATGCCCATGCTCATGACGACGTAGGGGGAGTCTGTTACCTGCACGCCGATCTTGGCGAGCGGGGAACCGAGCGGGCCCATGGAGAAGGGAACGACGTACATCCGGCGACCGCGCATGCTGCCGGCAAAGAGGCCGTCAAGCGTGTTGCGCATTTCGGCAGGCTCGGCCCAGTTGTTGGAGGGGCCAGCGTCTGCTTCGTCGGCGGAGCAAATGAAGGTTCGCGCTTCGACACGAGCGACATCGCTCGGGTCGCTGCGGGCGAGGTAGCTGTGGGGACGGTACTCATCGTTGAGGCGGGTGAGCGTTCCGGCAGCGACCATCTCGGCTGCGAGTTCGTCTGCTTCTTCGGCGCTACCATCGCACCAGACAATGTCGTCGGGTTGCGTGAGGGTGGCGATCTGTTCCACCCAGGTAATAACGCTTTGGTTTGTTCCGTCGGGTGCGGAGAAGTGCGTCCTTGTCATCTCGGCGATGCTCATTTCTACCTTCCGCTGAAGAGTTGTAGTGCTGAAAAAACTGTTGTTATTCGATGATGACCCAGTTTTGCTGGTGATGTTGACGAATCGAGTGGAAAGAATCACTATTCTTTAGTTATAGTGAACGTGTGAATGATCTTGTGACTCTCGGGCAACGCATCCGACATTTCCGCACAACCTCCGGCATGACCCTCGATCAGTTGGGAGACAAGGTCGGTGTGGCCGGTAGTCAGCTCTCGCTGATGGAGAACGGGCGACGCGAACCTCGCCTCTCACTGCTGTCGGCGATTGCCGCAGCCACGGACATCCAACTTGCTGATCTCTTGGAGGAGTCGCCGCCTACCAAGCGCGCAGCCCTCGAAATTGAGCTGGATCGCTTGCAACGCAGCACTATCTACGCCTCGCTGGGGTTGCCCAAGATTCGCCCGTCAAAGGGCATTCCCGATGAGACGCTTGAGGCAATCGTGGGTCTTCACCATGAACTTTCGACGCGGTCGCGCAAAGCAATTGCCACGCCAGAAGAGGCCCGTCGTGCCAACACGGAGTTGCGGATCCGCATGCGTGCCCTCGACAACTACTTGCCTGAGCTTGAAAAAGAAGCCGAAAAGTTGACGATTGCCGGAAATCACACCTCGGGCGCCCTGACTCACCGGGCCGTGAGCCTGATGGCAGAATCGCTCGGCTTTGAGCTCGTGCATGTGCACGACCTGCCGCATTCAGCACGCTCGGTAACGGACCTCAAACATGGGCGCATCTACTTGCCACCGGCATCCATTCCTGGTGGTCACGGCTTGCGCTCCATGGCGCTTCAAGCGATGGCACACCGCGTTCTTGGGCACACCGAACCCACCAGCTACGCCGAGTTCTTGCACCAGCGTCTCGAAATTAACTACTTTGCGGCGGCAGTACTCATGCCCCTCAAGCAGTCCGTTGCATTCTTGAGCGAAGCCAAGACGAATCGCAATATCGCTGTTGAAGATTTTCGGGATGCCTTTGGTGTCACCCACGAAGCGGCTGCGCTGCGCTTCACCAACTTGGCAACCTCGCACCTCGATCTCGAAACGCACTTCTTACGCGTCGGTGACGATGGGGCTGTCTACAAGGCCTACGAAAATGATGGTTTGCGGCTGCCCGTTGACGTCACCGGTTCAGCGGAGGGCCAGTTTGTGTGCCGCAATTGGAGCGCGCGAACAGCGTTCACGCGCACCAACCGCACGACAGAGTTCTACCAATACACCGACACCCCAGAGGGCAGCTTCTTCGAGTCAACCCAAACGGGAACAACGGATGCGGAAGAATTCTCCATCACCATCGGGGTGCCCTTCGCGCACTCTAAATGGTTCCGCGGCCGGGCTACGGACGTGCGCCAGTCGTCAACCTGCCCCGACGAAAGCTGCTGCCGCAAACCAGAAGACGAATTGCGCGATCGCTGGTCAGGCAACGCATGGTCGAGCGCCAAGCTGCACGCCCACATTCTCTCGCCGCTGCCCTCGGGAACCTTCCCAGGCGTGGATGACCGTGAGCTCTACGAATTCTTGGAGTCGCACGCGAGCGACGCGCACTAGCGGCGCATTGCGGGGCTAGGCCCCTCGCGGTTAGCAGTCGCAGGAGATCGCTGAAACGGGAGCGGTGAGTGGATCTTTTTCGCGGATAACTGGTCCGTTGCTGCCAGCGACGGGGTAGCCTTCGCGCGCCCAGTATTCGAAGCCGCCGATCATTTCGCGGACCTCGTAGCCGAGTCGTGCGAACTCGAGGGCGGCTTTCGTGCCGCCATTGCAGCCTGGGCCCCAGCAATACACGACAACGGGCATTTCGAGGGCGATCTCGCCGCTGGCCCGCGCGCTGATGTCCGCAGTCGGCATGTGCACGGCTCCGACAGCGTGGCCCTGGTTCCATGCGGCATCGCCTCGGGAATCGATCAATACGAAACGTTCCTGTGTCTCGAGGGCCGCTCCGACATCCGAGGAATCAGTTTCGAAGTCAAGCTTGCGTGAAAAGTGGGCGACTCGGTCAGCGGCACTTGCGGGAGGCATCATGGCAACAGATTAGTGGGCGGCGTCGGTCGCGTGGGGTAACTTCGGTTCGGCACAACACCAGCTATTTGAGGGAGCAATTGATTGCATGGCTAAGAAAACGGCAACCGCTGCACCGCTCATCGATGCTCTGCAGCTTGAGAACCTCGCTGAGGGCGAGGCCACGCTGCTGCGGGCACACGAAAGCTATGACGGCCAGCGATTTGCGGCATCCGATCTGAGCGAATACGACCTAGCGGGTTCTTCTTTTTCGGAGTGTGAATTTTCTGAGCTGGAGGCTAACGGCGTTGACCTTCGGGCGGCGACTTTTGTAGAGAGCCGGTTCGAGAAGCTCAACGCTCCCATCTTCACGGCACCGCGCTCGAATCTTCGCGATGTGAGCATCGAAGGGTCCCGCCTGGGCTCCGCTGAGTTTTATGAGTCCACGTGGAAGTCGGTTCGATTTACGCACTGCCGCATTGGCTACCTAAATCTGCGCGGTGCCCACCTTCAGGATGTGCTGTTTGACGACTGCCTGATCGATGAACTTGATCTAGGTGCCGCAACAGCCAACCGAGTTTCATTCGCCCATACCCAGGTAAATACCCTCGATATCACCCGCGCAACGCTGACGAATTTCGACCTGCGTGCCCTCGAGTTGCGCCACGTCACTGGAGTCGAGCATCTCAAGGGCGCCACCATCAACTCCTACCAACTGGCTGAGTTCGCCCCGATGCTTGCTGCCCACTTGGGCATCGTGCTCGAAGAATAGGGGCGCCCGGCGGGAGACCGCAACGAACGCCCCTGACGAGTCGTGGAGCCGGCTCAGCAGCCTCCGCCGCTGGAGCTGCAGCACACGCCCGTTTCAGGCAGCATCAGGTTGACGTGACCAGCGCTCGCCGTATCGCCCGCGATCGCAGCGACCACGGAGCGCACTTGTTCGTACCCGGTAGCCATGAGGAATGTTGGCGCCCGGCCATAGCTCTTCATGCCGACCACGTAGACATTCTTCTCGGGATGGGCGAGCACGCTAGCGCCGTGTGGCTCGACGGTGCCACAGCTGTGCACGTTCGGGTCGATGAGAGGTGCAAGCGCGACGGGAGCCTCAAGCACGGGGTCGAAGCTGAGGTGCAGTTCACGCAGGATGCTGAGGTCAGGGCGAAAGCCGGTGGCGGCGGCGAGAGCATCCACGGTCACGGATTGTTCGCCATCGGGGTTACTGCTGATCACGCGCAGTCGACCATCGGGCTGAGGTGCGAGCTCGGTGATGGTGAAGTCAGTGAGCAGCGTAATAGCGCCGGATTCCACAGCAGCCTTCAGTCGGGTCCCGAGTGCGCCACGGCCCGGCAACTCATCGGCAGTGCCACCACCGTAGAGGCGGCGAGCGGAGCGCCCACGAATGGCCCACGTGATTTCTGTGCCGGGTGCGCTCTCACGCAACTCGGCAAGTGCAAGCAGGGTGTTGGCGGCCGAGTGACCCATGCCAATCACGAGGGTGTGCTTGCCGACGAAACGCGCACGATCGGTGCCGAGAACGTCGGGCAGCGGGCCCGCGAGCCACGCAGCGCTGTCGGCTTCGCCGGTCGCCGGGAGCCCAGAGGCGCCGATGGGATTGTCATGACCCCACGTGCCGGAGGCGTCGATAATTGCCGACGCGAGGATGTCGTACACGCCATCAGCGGAGTCAACGCGAACCAGCAGCGGGTGGCGCTCGCGGCCAATAGTTCTGGCGGAATCGATGCCCTGGCGCGACGTGCCAATCACGCGGCTGTTGTAGCGGATGAGCGGGGCAAGTTCGGGGGCTGCGGCGAGCGGCAGGAGGTAGTCGTGAACGAGTTCGGAGCCGGTGGGTAGGGCTTCGGGGTCGGGGGAGACCCAGTTCGTTTTTTCGAGCAATTCACGGCCGACCGGGTCGATGCTGTAGCGCCAAGGGGAGAAGAGTGAGACGTGACCCCACTGGCTGATCGAGTCCCCGGCGTGTTCTCCAGCTTCGAGCACGATGGTGTCGATGCCGCGTTTGTTGAGGTTGGCGGCGGCGGCGAGCCCGATGGGGCCGGCTCCGATAACGACGACGGGTAGCGGGCGTGCGGGGGAAGGTGCGGCGGTCATCGCTCTCCTCATGTTGTTCGCCAGCAGCACTACTAGCGTTCGCTCACGATAACAGCAACTGCTGTTGATAACAAAGAAACGATGTAGGATCACTGTTATGAGCGAACGCGTCGAACTTCTGACAATTCAGAAGCCCACTTGGTCTGCCTCGGCCGAGCGAGCCCAGAGCCTAGCGCCACTCCTGCGTGCCCTCGGCGACCCTAACCGGTTGCAGCTCGTACTGTTGCTGACTGAACGCGCGCATACCGTGCGTGAACTCACGGATGCCACCGGCCTCAGTCAAACGCTCGTGAGTCACCACTTGGCGCCCCTGCGCGACAACGGCCTCGTCACGGTCACACCCCGCGGTCGTTCCAACGTCTATGAACTCTGCTGCGAAGCCTTCGCAGAGCCCGTCAAGATGCTCGCGTCTGTTGCGACAAGCACGGATGCCGGCGCTGAGGCCTGCTGCGTCGTTAACTAGCAGCCAAAAGCAATCAGCGGCTACGTGGCCAGAACAGCACGCAGCGAACGTGCGGTGAAAATAACAGTGCCCCCGGAGGGAATCGAACCCCCGACCTACGGTACCGGAAACCGGCGCTCTATCCCCTGAGCTACGAAGGCAAGGGCTCCATCTTAGCAAGCAATCGTTCCCACATTTAGCACGCTGTGGTGATGCCCGGTTCAGCTTCTCGTGACATTATCGGGGGATGCTGCGTACCGTGTCATCCCACCAAGAACTTGACCTTCGTGGTCGCACCGAAATGGTCTTTAGCGTTGCGGTGTCTGCTCGCTGGACTACGGCATCCGAGTCCGTTGGTTTTGTGTTGGATGGCGTGCCCCAGCAGCCAACAGAGTTGGTCGATGCGCGCGGAACCCGCCTGCACTCGCTGATTGCTGGCCCAGGGCGTCTTGTCGTGGACTACGCCGCCACCGTTGAGGAAACCCCCGAACCTGCGCCGGTCAACGAGATCGACCTGATCGAGTATTTGCGGCCGAGTCGGTATTGCGAATCCGATGTTCTGCTTCCGAGTGCTCGTTCGTTGTTCCCGAGCCAGACCGGGCACGAGTTGCTCCTGGCTGTGCGGGATTGGGTCGGGGCAAACATGCGGTACACGCCAGGCATCTCCTTGGCGACCGATGGTGCAGCCCATTCGATGTTGGCGCGCCAGGGCGTATGCCGCGACTACGCGCACCTCACCATTTCGATGCTGCGCGCCAAAGATGTGCCGGCGCGGTATACCTCGGTGTATGCGCCCGGGCTGAGCCCCATGGATTTCCATGCCGTCGCAGAGGCGTATGTAGACGGCGCCTGGTGGGTTGTGGATTCCACCGGACTTGCTCCGCGTCAGTCGCTCGTGCGCATCGCTACGGGCAGGGATGCAGCCGATACGGCCTTCCTCACCAATCACTGGGCTGACCTGTTCTTGCAGAAACTTTCGATCACGGTGACGGCAGACACGCTGCCGGTAGACGATCACCGCTCGCCGGTTCAGCTTCCCTAGCTTTCCGATCTCGTAGCGTCGCGCTCGAGTTGGATCGCGCCCAAGCGGTGTGCCGCGAGCGAGTCTCCCTTACTTCAGGGCGGCAGTGACAAGCGAGACTAGGGCCTTGGCATCCCCGGCACGAGAGAACTCTTGTGAGCTGAGGGTCACCCAGTAGGGGCCAGTAAAGACTTGAGCTATGCCGGTGCGACCTTCGGATGCGAAGTAGCCGGCGAAGCTGTCAGTGCTTGCGCCTGCGTTCGACGTGAGGGCGCTGATGGCGCTCGTGTCTGGCTGAACGACCGAGACGTCAATCGTGATTCCGCTGGTGCCGTTTTCCCAACGGCACACGGTGCCCTTCGATTGAACGGCGGTTTCTGCGACTGACCCTGCGTCGGGCGTGAAGCCGTTCAGCAACAGGTAATTGGGGTTAAAGTCATACATTTGCTGGGGCGTAATGAGCGCTGTGCAATCGATGTCTACTGGGGTGGCTTCGGGCGCTGGCGCCGCGGTCTTGGTGGGCTCCGCCGAAGCCGTTGGTGTGCTCGTAGAGTCTGTGGCGGTCGGCGAGGCGGTGCTGGTGGGGGATGCGCTGGGAGTTGTTTCGGTGGGAACGCACGCGCTCAAGAGGAGAGCCGATGCACTCAGTGCGATCACTGCAGGAATAACGCGAAGTCGAGAAGCCATGGTTCCATTCTGGTGACCTCTGACACCAACGAAGTGCAGTGACCCGGCATTGTCGCGAACTGCGCCAGGAGCTCAGTCGCCACCCAGTACTCTTAAGGGGTGAATCCTGCTGATCTTTCTGCCACCTTGCTCTCTGTCGTCTCCCGCATTGCGGCTGACCGCGGCACGCCCGATTTGGGCCTGACAGTGAGTGACCTGGTGTTAGAGCGACCGCGCAATCGCGATCACGGTGATTGGGCATCCAATATCGCTATGAAGTTGGCGAAGCCGCTGGGCGCCAACCCCCGTGAGCTGGCGACTGAAATCGCCGAGCAGGCGCGTGCGATCGACGGCATCGCCTCGGTAGATGTTGCGGGCCCCGGCTTCATTAACATCACCCTAGATGCCGCTGCCGCGGGTGCGCTCGCGAAGACCATCGTTGAGCAGGGCGAGACCTACGGTCGCAATGATTCCCTCGCGGGTCAGACCATTAACTTGGAGTTTGTTTCGGCCAACCCCACCGGCCCGTTGCACATTGGTCACACTCGGTGGGCTGCTCTGGGCGATTCGCTTGCGCGCGTGCTCAAGTCCGCTGGTGCTGAGTTGGTGAGTGAGTTCTACATCAACGATGCCGGCAACCAGATGGACAACTTTGGGGCGTCGATTCTGGCGTCGGCGAAGGGTGAGCCCACTCCGGAGAACGGCTACCCTGGCGCTTATGTTGCCGAGCTCGCTCAGCGTGTGCTCGCCTCGAACCCCGAAATTCTTGAACTCGACCACGATGAGGCGATCGCCGTTGCGCGCGAGCGTGGCTATGAGCTTCAGCTTGGCGAGATCAAGAAGTCGCTCGCGGCGTTCAATGTGCACTTCGACGTCTGGTTCAGCGAGCGTGACCTTCACGCGGTAAAGGACGACGGCAAGAGCGCCATCGATACTGCCGTTGAGCGCTTGCGGGCTCAGGGCCATGTCGCCGACAGTGACGACGCGGTGTGGGTCAAGACCACCGACTTCGGCGACGACAAAGATCGCGTGATCAAGCGCGGCAACGGCATTTACACCTACTTCGCCGCCGATGCGGCCTACTACCTCAGCAAGGGGGACCGGGGCTACGCCCACAAGATCTACCTGCTCGGCGCCGACCACCACGGTTACGTTCACCGTCTCAAGGCGCTCGCGGGCGCTGCCGGTGACGACCCCAATAAGGACATCGAGGTGCTCATCGGGCAACTCGTCAGCATCAACGGTGCTCGCCTCTCGAAGCGTGCCGGCAACATCATCGAGCTCGACGATCTGCGTGAATGGCTCGGAACGGATGCCCTGCGCTACTCGCTCGCGCGCTACCCCGCTGATTCGCCGCTCACCCTTGACCCCGAGATTCTGCAAAAGCGCACGAACGACAACCCCGTCTTCTACGTTCAGTACGCTCACGCGCGCACTCACAGCGTCGCGCGCAATGCGGGGGAGTCGGGAGTGGATCGCAGCGTCTTTGATGCTTCGTTGCTCACGAACGAAACCGAGAGCATCCTTCTTGGCGTTCTTGCTGAGTTCCCGCGCATCGTCGCTCAGGCGGCAGAGTTGCGTGAACCGCACCGCATCGCGCGCTTCGCGGAAGAGCTCGCCGGCAGCTATCACCGCTGGTACGACCAGTGCCGCGTCACGCCAATGAACGATGAAGAAGTCACCGACGTTCACCGCACGCGCCTCTGGGTCAACGATGCTGTCGGTCAAGTGCTGCGCAACAGCCTGTGGATGCTCGGAGTCAGCGCCCCGGAGCGGATGTAGCGTCCGTGGCTTCCGACGATCAGCCCACCATTGAGTTGCGCCTCGATGGCGCCGCGGATTCTGCCCCTGAGGCAGCCACCGGCTACGCCGTTGCGAAGCGCAAGCGACGCAGCTGGATTGGTTGGGTTGTCGCCGGGGTCATTCTCCTCATCCTGATCGTCGGTGTTGTCCTCGTAGAGACTGTCGGGCGCACCGCAGCGGTCCGCATCGCTCAAGACGAGATTGCCTCGTCGCTCGGCTTGGAATCCAGTGAGGGCGTTGCTGTCGATTTAGGCTCGGGCTCGCTGATCCTCCAGGCGCTCACGGGCGGTCTCGATGCGGTGACGATCGACATCGATCGGTTTGAGGTAAACGGCCTCGAGTCATCCGTGCAGGTCGTTGCTACCGGGGTTCCCGTGGTGTCGTCGCAGCCGATCGACACAGTCTCGATGGATGTCGCGATCACCGGCGCAGAGGTATCGAAGCTTGCGACAACGCTGAGCGGTACCGGGCTCGACTCGATTGAACTCGAAGGTAGCGCCATCCGGGTATCGACGGTCTTTAAGCTCCTGTTCTTTGAGATCCCCGTTGCCCTCGATCTGGTGCCGGTTGCCGCGGGGGACTCAATCGCCTTCGAACCAGAATCGGTCATCCTGGGCGACGAGCAGATTTCGGTTGCCGATTTGCGACAGAATCCGCTCGTTTCGGGTCTGGCGGGTAGCCTGCTCAGCTCTCAAGAGTTCTGCGTTGCGTCCTCGTTGCCGACGGCGCTAACGATCGATTCGGTTGCGGTAGCCAACGACAACCTGGTCATCCAACTCAACGCTGATGGCATCGCGCTCGATGATGCCGCGTGGAAGCAATACGGCACATGTCCAGCGCCGTAACCCGATTCAACGCTAGCCGCGCCAGCCGTTAGAGTGGTCAGCATCCCCAACGCCCGTGCGGACACAATCCGCCGTTTTCCGTCTACATCTCTGTGAGGTGCGACTGTGTTCGCGAACCCGCTGGCGCCCGAGTGGCTCGAAGCTCCCGCCGAAGCAAATTCTTTGCCGTCGACCGTCTGGTCACGCACTGCAGCGCGCGCTGCAAACGGTGAATTGACGATTGCTGGCGTTACCGCTGGCGATCTCGTCTCCCGCTTCGGCACCCCCGTGTACGTCGTCGACGAAGCGGATGCCATTGCTCGCGCGACCGAGATCAAGGCCGCCTTCGATACCGAGTTCGCTCGCATCGGCTCCGCAGCCAAGGTGTATTACGCGGGCAAGGCGTTCCTGTGCACAGAGGTGGTTCGCTGGATGACGGCCGCCGGCCTCAACATCGATGTCGCCAGCGCTGGCGAGATGGCGGTTGCACTCGCGGCCGGTGTCGATGCGTCGCGTTTGGGATTCCACGGCAACAACAAGAGTCTTTCCGAGATCGACCGTGCCGTGCGCGCGGGCATCGGCCCCATCGTTATCGACAGCGTCGTCGAAATCGGTCGGGTTGCTGAAGCCGCCACACGGCACGGTCGAACCCAGCGGGTGCGTTTGCGCATCAATAGCGGGGTTCACGCATCAACCCACGAGTACTTGGCGACGGCGCGGGAGGACCAGAAGTTTGGTGTCCCGCTCGCTGAGGCTGAAGCGCTCGTGGAGCAGATCCGCTCGCATCCTTCGTTGGATTTTGTGGGAATCCATTCGCATATTGGTTCGCAGATTTTTGATACGGCGGGCTTTGCTGAGGCGGCACGTCGTTTGCTTGAGTTGCATGCGCGTTTGTCGGTAGTTGCTCCGGTGCCCGAGCTCAATTTGGGTGGCGGTTTTGGCATCGCGTATACCTCGGTTGATCAGGCTTTGCCGGTTGCTGAGCTTGCTGCGTCGCTGGCTACGATCGTTGAGGCTGAGTGCGCTCGGCTCGAGATCCCGGTGCCGATCATTGCGATTGAGCCCGGCCGGTCGATCATTGGCCCGTCGACAACCACGCTGTACACAGTGGGCACGATTAAGGATGTGCTCGTTGATGGTGTCGCCGTGCGCAAGTACGTCAGCGTTGATGGCGGCATGAGCGACAACATTCGCCCCGCTCTTTATGAGGCCGACTATTCAGCTCGCATCGCCAATCGGGTTTCGGATGCTGCCCCTGAGCTTGCACGCATTGTGGGCAAGCACTGTGAGGCCGGCGACATTGTGGTGCGCGCCGAATATGTGCCCGGTGACGTTGCGATCGATGATGTGATTGCCGTGCCTGCGACCGGTGCCTACGGTTGGGCGATGTCCAACAACTACAACTATCTTGCGCGCCCGCCCGTCGTTGCGGTGCGCGATGGCCACGCCCGCATCATTGTGCGCGGCGAAACCGAAGACGACCTACTCAGCCGCGACGCGGGAATTAAACCATCGGGAGACTCTGAATGATCGAATACCGCAACCTTCGCGTCGCAGTTTTGGGCGGAGGGAGTGTCGGATCGCAGGTCACCGCACTGTTGCTTGAACACGCTGATGAACTCGCTGCCCGTGCCGGAGCCGGACTCGAAGTCGTCGGCGTTGCCGTTCGTGACCTCGACGCTCCCCGCGACACCAGCATCCCGAAAGAACTCCTGACGACTGATGCAGAGTCGCTCATCGTCGGAGCGGACATCGTGATTGAGCTGATTGGTGGCCTCGAGCCCGCGCGCACCTGGATCCTCAAGGCTCTGCACTCGGGCGCCGACGTCATCACCGCCAACAAGGCGCTTCTGGCTCACCACGGCGCTGAACTCTTCGAAGAGGCCGCCCAGGTCGGCGCGCAGCTTTACTACGAAGCTGCCGTTGCTGGCGCGATCCCCATCATTCGTCCACTGCGCGACAGCCTCGCTGGCGACCGCGTCAAGCGCATCCTCGGCATCGTCAACGGCACCACGAACTACATTCTTGACCGCATGGATGCCACGGGCGACAGCTTCGACGACGCCCTCGCCGAGGCGACTCGACTGGGGTATGCCGAAGCCGACCCCACGGCAGATATCGAAGGCTATGACGCCGCCCAGAAGGCATCCCTGCTCTCGAGCCTCGCGTTCCACACTCGCGTTCCGCTGGAATCGGTTTACCGTGAGGGAATCACGGGCGTCACCGCCGAGCAGGTCGTTGCGGCCCGCAAGGCTGGCTATGTCGTCAAACTGCTGGCCATTTGCGAACGCATCCTCAACGCTGACGGCACCACCGCTGGTGTCAGCTCTCGCGTGCATCCCGCACTTGTTCCGCTGACTCACCCGCTCGCTGCGGTGCATGGCGCGAACAACGCTGTGTTTGTTGAGGCCGAAGCCGCAGGCAGCCTCATGTTCTATGGCGCTGGTGCTGGCGGAATCGAAACAGCATCCGCAGTTCTCGGTGATGTCGTATCTGCTGCTCGCCGCCACGTCATCGGTGGCCCTGGCGTTGCCGAGTCGACGCACGCTAATCTGCCCATTTTGCCGATCTCTCGCGTCACAACGCGCTACCAGATCACCGTGACGGTCGTTGATGAGCCCGGTGTGCTCGCCACAATTGCCGCCGTCTTTAGCGACAACGGTGTCTCGGTCGAGGCGGTTAATCAGACTGTCGGCGCGGTAACTGAGGGAGTGCCGAGCGCTACCCTCATTACGGTCACGCACGAAGCGACCGATGAATCGCTAGCCGCCACGGTGGCAGCGCTGACCGAGAACTCGGTTGTGCGCGATGTGGTGTCCGTGTTGAGAGTTGAAGGACTGTAGCCAATGGGCAGTGAATTCAAGAACCAGCAGCGGGAAAGTCTTCTTCACGAGCACGCCGACCGTCTCGGTGTGGCAACGGCGGCCCCGAAGGCACAGCTCAGCAACGTCAGTGCCCGTTTTCTGGGGTTGGCGAAGGCATGACCTCGCTCGTCGGTCGCAGTGTCGTCGTGCGTGTGCCGGCGACTTCGGCCAACCTTGGCCCGGGGTTCGACACGCTTGGGCTTGCGCTGTCGCATTATGACGAGCTGATCGTCACTGCGGTCGACGGCGCGGGCGTCACGATTGATGTCACGGGTGTTGGTGCCGGAATCGTCGCAACCGATGAGTCAAACCTCGTCATTCAGGCGATCCAACACTGTTTTACGCACTTCGGGCAGACCATGCCGGCACTGCACGTGTCGGCGACCAATGTCATCCCGCACGGTGGGGGGCTTGGTTCGTCTGCTGCGGCAATCGTTTCGGGCGTCATGGCGGCCAAGGGGCTGCTTGAGGGCATCGTCGAGATGGATGCCGCAATCCTCCTCGTGCTCGCCACAGAACTTGAGGGGCACCCCGATAACGTCGCGCCTGCCCTCTTGGGTGGGCTCACGATCGCGTGGACCACCGACTCGGGGCCGCAGGCCAAGAAGCTGATGGTGCACCGTGGAGTGTCACCTCTTGTTCTCGTGCCCGACTTCCGGGTCTCGACGGCGCATGCGCGCAGTTTGCAACCGGATGCCGTGCCCTACGCCGACGCTGTCTACAACGTCTCGCGGGCTGCGCTCCTCATTGCGGCACTCACGCAGAGCCCTGAAGTGTTGCTCGAAGCCACCGGCGATCGCCTGCATCAGGACTACCGCGCTGCAGCGATGCCGCAGACCACAGAGCTGATCCGGATGCTGCGCTCGCACGGCCATGCTGCGGTTGTTTCCGGTGCCGGGCCCTCGGTTCTGGTGCTGGCTGATGACCCCGCGAGGCGTCTCGAGGCCGCGGCTCTCGTGCAGGAGCACGCCGCAACGCCGTGGGAAAGCCTCCTCTTAGCCGTGGACTTCAAAGGTGCTACAGTGAATGAGCACCAGGTAGAAGCTACGGCGTAGTCGTAGCCTCCCGGTCGCACTTCACCCGTCGTATCCCCGAATTTAGATTCCTGCGCATCCGCGCAGACATCGGTGAGCGACTAGCTCTCCACCAAGGAAATCAATCTTGGCTGGGGAAAGGAACCCCAAGTAGTGACTGACGTCAACAACCACGCATCAAGCGTGGATTCCCGTGCCGCGCTGAGCGCGTTGCGACTGCCCGAGCTTCAAGCTATGGCAGCCGAACGCGGCATCACCGGTACTTCCAAACTTCGCAAAGGAGATCTCGTGGACGCAATTAACGAGAAGAACAACAGCAACACCGCATCAACCCCACCCGCAGAGGCTGCAGCAGCTCCGGTTCGCAAGCGCGCTTCGCGCCGTGTCACGAGCACTGACGGTGCCGCCATCGCTGGCACCGAGAGCCCCGCTGGCGCTCCTCAGGTAGACAAGAGCGCTTCATCGTCGAAGGAATCAGCTGCTCAGGCACCTTCCGCCGACAGTGCAGCAGACAAGCCGAAGACGGCTCCTCGCAAGAAGAAGACTGACGCTGCAGTTGCTCCCGAGTCGGATGCCGCAGCAAGCACCACCGCATCTACCAGCGCAGCAGCATCCACCGATGCTCCCGCAGCCGATGCAGCTCCTAAGCGCAACCGTCGCAGCTCCAGCCGTAGCGCTGCAGCAGCGGATGCTTCGAGCGACGACAGCGCAGCTTCGGCCGACGCAACGTCGACCGACAACGACACCAAGGCTGCCAAGGGCGGCAACAAGAACGACAACCGCAAGAGCGACAACAAGGGTGACAAGGGCAGCAACAACGCCGACAACTCTGACAAGAACTCCGACGACAAGAACAACAGCGCTGACAAGAACAACAGCGCTGACAAGAACAACAGCGCTGACAAGAACAACGGTTCTGACAAGAACAACGGTTCTGACAGCAACGACGACAACGACTCCGACAATGAGTCGGGTTCGGGCCGTAACCGTAACCGCAACCGCAGCCGCAATGGCAGCAGCCAAAACGGTGAAGGTTCGGGCCGTCAGAACAACAACCGCCGCCAGAACAACAATGGCGATGGCAACAACGCTGAGGGCAACAACGGCGGAAACCGCAATGGCAACAACGGCGGAAACAGCCGCAACAACGATGACTCGCGCGGCGGTGACGTTGACTCCGAGCGCGGTGGACGCGGTCGTTACCGTGACCGCAAGCGTGGCCGTGGAAACATGGGCGACGACTTCGAGCCCGAGATCACCGACGATGACGTACTGATTCCGGTTGCCGGCATCCTCGACGTTCTCGACAACTACGCTTTCGTGCGCACCACTGGTTACCTGCCCGGTAACAGTGACGTGTACGTGTCGCTTGGCCAGGTCAAGAAGTACAACCTCCGCAAGGGTGATGCCGTTGTTGGCGCTATTCGCCAGCCGCGTGAGGGTGACAACAGCCAGGGCCGCCAGAAGTACAACGCGATCGTGCGCATCGACTCGATCAACGGTCTTCCCGTTGAAGAGGCGGCGAACCGTGTTGAATTCGGCAAGCTCACCCCGCTCTACCCGCAGGATCGTCTGCGTCTCGAGACTGAGCCGTCGATGCTGTCGACGCGCATGATCGACCTTGCTGCTCCGATCGGCAAGGGCCAGCGCGGACTGATCGTCTCGCCGCCCAAGGCAGGCAAGACGCAGATTCTTCAGGCCATCGCAAACGCGATCTCCAAGAACAACCCCGAGGTTCACCTCATGGTCGTTCTCGTCGACGAGCGCCCAGAAGAAGTTACGGACATGCAGCGCACCGTCAAGGGCGAAGTTATTGCTTCGACCTTCGACCGTCCCGCTGAAGACCACACCACGGTTGCCGAATTGGCTATCGAGCGCGCTAAGCGTCTCGTCGAGCTCGGTCACGACGTAGTCGTACTGCTCGACTCGATCACGCGCCTCGGCCGTGCCTACAACCTGACTGCACCGGCCTCGGGCCGCGTTCTTTCCGGTGGCGTCGACTCCGCAGCGCTGTACCCGCCGAAGCGTTTCTTCGGTGCGGCTCGCAACGTTGAAGAGGGCGGCTCGCTCACCATCATCGCTACCGCGCTCGTCGAGACCGGTTCGAAGATGGACGAGGTTATCTTCGAAGAGTTCAAGGGCACCGGCAACATGGAACTGCGTCTGTCGCGCCACCTGGCTGACAAGCGCATCTTCCCCGCGGTCGACTTCAATGCATCCGGAACACGTCGCGAAGAGATGCTTCTCGGTGCCGACGAAGTCAAGGTCACTTGGAACTTGCGTCGCGCCCTTGCGGGTCTCGACCAGCAGGCTGCGCTCGAGATCGTGTTGAATAAGCTGAAGGAGACGCAGTCGAACGTTGAGTTCCTCATGCAGATCCAGAAGTCACTTCCTTCCACTAACGGCACAAAAGAGGACTAACTATGTTCGAGTCAGTACAGTCGCTGCTGACCGAGCATGGGGAGCTCGAAGGTCAGCTAGCTGACCCCGAGCTCCACTCAGACCCGGTCCGCTCGAAGAAAGTCAACCGACGTTACGCCGAGTTGTCGCGCATTGTTGCGGCCTACCATAACTGGCGTCAGTTGACGGATGACCTTGCGGCAGCCACCGAAATGGCTGACGAAGATGAGTCGTTCGCTGCAGAGATCCCCGGGCTCACCGAGATTCTCGAGGCTGCTCAAGAGAAGCTTCGTCGCATTCTGATTCCGCGTGACCCCAACGATTCCCGTGACGTGATCATGGAAATCAAAATGGGGGAGGGCGGCGCCGAATCGGCGCTCTTCGCTGGCGACCTGCTGCGCATGTACTTGCACTATGCAGAGTCAAAGAAGTGGAAGACAGAGATCATCGAGCAGACCTCGAGCGACCTCGGTGGCATCAAAGATGTTCAGTTGGCTGTCAAGGGCAACTCGAGCGATCCTGCTGAGGGCGTCTGGGCGCACTTGAAGTACGAGGGGGGAGTGCACCGCGTTCAGCGTGTGCCCGCCACCGAGTCTCAAGGCCGCATCCACACCTCCGCTGCTGGTGTGCTCGTGTTCCCTGAGGTCGACGAGCCTGAAGAGGTGGAGATCAGCCAGAACGATCTCAAGATCGATGTCTACCGCTCCTCGGGCCCCGGTGGCCAGTCGGTGAACACCACTGACTCCGCTGTTCGTATTACTCACCTTCCGACCGGCATCGTCGTGGCTATGCAGAACGAGAAATCGCAACTGCAAAACCGTGAAGCCGGTATGCGAGTGCTGCGTGCGCGCATCTTGGCTCGATACCAAGAAGAAGCGGATGCCGAGGCGAGCGAGTACCGCAAGAGCCAGATCCGCACGATGGATCGCTCCGAGCGCATTCGCACGTATAACTTCCCTGAGAACCGGATTGCGGATCACCGCACCGGGTATAAGGCCTACAACCTTGATCAGGCGATCAACGGCGCACTCGAGCCTGTCATCCAGTCGTGCATCATGGCTGATGAAGAGGCACGATTGGCTGCTGTAGGAAACGACTCCTGAGCGAGGCAGTGACTGCCGAGCACAACATCAGTGTCGCTGACCTTGTAGGCAGCGGCACTGAGTCGTTGAGTGCTGCGGGAGTTCCTTCTCCTGGCGTTGATGCTGAGCTGCTGGTTGCGCATGTGCTCGAGTTGAGCCGTGGCGAGTTGCGGGTTCGCCTGGTCACCGGTGCGCTGGTGTCGGCTGCGGCAGAAGCTACCGTTCGCGAACTCTTTGCTCGCCGTGCTGCCCGCGAACCATTGCAGCACATCACGGGCTTCGCGCCCTTCCGCAATCTCGAATTGCGCGTTGGTCCCGGCGTCTTTGTGCCGCGGCCCGAAACGGAAACTGTCGTGCAGTTCGCGATCGACGCCCTCAACGCGAGCGCAACTCCCGAGCCGATTGGTGTCGATCTCGGCACCGGCAGCGGCGCAATTGCGCTCTCGATGGCCACCGAGATGCCGCGCGCTCGTATTTATGCGGTCGAGCTATCACCGGACGCGATGCCGTACACAGGCGAGAACTTTCGTCGCTATGGCGCCGATAACGCGACACTCATCAACGCCGACTTGGGGGACGCTTTCCCTGAACTCGACGGCACCGTTGACGTGGTCATTTCGAACCCGCCTTACATTCCCGCGGCCGCAATCCCGCGCGATATCGAAGTGCAACTCCACGACCCCGCTCTGGCGCTCTACGGCGGAGAAGACGGCATGGATGTCGTACGCCGCGTCTCAACGACGGCGCGCCGTCTGTTGCACCAGGGTGGCACTCTCGTGCTTGAGCACGGCGAGGAGCAAGCTCCGGCATTGGCCGCGCTGCTCACAGCGGACGGCTGGAACGCCGTAGCTCACCACAAAGACCTCCTCGGCCGCGACCGCGCCACTACAGCGCTGCTGTAACGACGGGGTATCGCCGGGTCTAGTGCCCGCAGCGTGAGTGCAGAGGCGCTCTAGGTGCGAGCGGCCGCAAACTCTTCAATCGCCTGGTGCAGTTCTGCGCCGCTGCGAAAATGGTGGCCGGTGATGCCGAGAGATTCGGCGCCCGCAATATTCTCGGCCATATCGTCAGCGAAGAACGCGTTGTGGGCATCCACGCCATAAGCCTTCAGGGTTCGCTCGAACACTACCGGGTTAGGTTTGCGAGCACCGTAGAAGCTCGACGTGCGCAAATGGGTGCCGAAAATATCCACGAGCTCGGGGGCGACCACGGGCAGGTTGTCTCCGAGCAGTGACCCGTTGTTGGTGAGCAGGGTCGCCTGACCCAGTTCTGACGCGCGTCGGGCGGCCGCGAGCGAATCAGGCCAGGCCGTCATCGCAGTGGACCGAATCTCCAACCAGCGCTCGACATCCACGCTCCGCCCGATCGCTTCTTCAAAGGCCGCGAGGTATTCTTCGCCGGTCGGATACAGACCTGCTTCGGCACCAAATTCGCCATCGTCGTGCCACCAGAGGCGTCGCAATTCGAGAAAACTGCGGCCGGTCAGCTCGCTGAGAGCAGCCATTCGTGCACGCCAGTCGTACTCATAGAGCACGTCATCCATATCAAAGATGAAAAGCAGCGTCATTGTTGGCCATCGCTATCTGTTAGTCGTGATCAGTCTTTCACTGTTTCGCCCGGTACCATGTTGGGGACATGGATGACCTTTTTGATTGTGCCGACGAAGCACAGCTCCTGACCGGCATGCGACTCGCTCGCGTGGCTATTGGCCGCGGCGATCTCGTCGTGATCCCTACTGACACTGTTTACGGGGTTGCTGCTGATGCTTTCCAGCCCGAGGCGGTGCAGAAGCTGATTGATGCCAAGGGGCGCACGAGGCAGTCGCCTCCACCGGTGCTGATCCCGGGCATCCCGACCCTTGATGCGCTTGCCGCTCAGGTGCCTGACGAAGTGCGCACTCTGGTCGCCGAGTTCTGGCCCGGTGGCCTCACGATCATTCTTCCGGCGCAGCCTTCGCTGATCTGGGATCTGGGCGAGACCCAGGGCACGGTTGCTTTGCGCATGCCATCAAGCCGCATTGCTCTCGAACTGCTGTCGGAGACGGGCCCGCTTGCGGTCTCGAGCGCCAACAGCACGGGTCTGCCGGCAGCACGCTCGGCGGCGGCGGCAAAGGAGATGCTGGGGGAGTCGGTTTCGGTGTACCTCGACGATGGCGAGGGCGGCGAACTCGCTTCGACGATTGTGGATGCCACGGGTTTGCTTGTCGACGGCGGCAAGCTGCGCATCGTGCGTGAGGGCGTCATTTCGGCCGACGCCATTCGCGAGCTGATCGGGGCCGATCGGTGCGAATAGTTTTTTACTTCCTCATTGCGGGTATCGCCGCAATGGTCACCTACGGCCTCGCGCTGTTGGTGCTCAAGCTGAGCCTCAAATATAAGTTGTATCCGCAGGTTCGCCAGCGTGACGTCCACACGACGCCCACGCCGCGCTTGGGCGGAGTTGCGATGTTCATTGGCATCGTTGTGGCATTTGCTGTTGCGTCCTCGCTGGGCAATTTCTCGCTGATCTTCAACGAGCCGGGCAAGGTTTTCGGTCTCCTCGGCGCAGCGCTCATCATCGTCGTTATTGGTGTCGCCGATGATGTGTGGGACCTTGACTGGTTGACCAAACTGGCCGGGCAGATCATCGCGGCCGGTGTTCTCGCGTGGCAGGGCGTCCAGCTCTCGACGCTGCCGATCGGTGGGCAAACCATCGTCTCGCCTTACGTTTCGTTGATCCTCACTATCTTCGCCGTCGTGCTCGTGATGAACGCCGTCAACTTCATCGATGGTCTTGATGGTCTCGTCGCCGGGGTGGCGGTCATCGCCAACAGCGTCTTCTTCATCTACGCGTACCTCTTGCAGGGCCAAGCGCAGACGGAATACTTCAACTTGGCATCCCTCACAACCGCGATCTTGATCGGTGCGTGCGTCGGGTTCCTGCCCATCAACTTCCATCCCGCGAAGATGTTCATGGGCGATGCTGGGGCGCTGCTGGTTGGCCTTCTCATGGCGGCATCCGCCATTTCGGTTACCGGTCAAGTGGATGCGGGCTATCTGGCTCAGCCAGACAAGTTCACCCTTGATTTCTTGCCGGCCTTCATCCCCATCCTGTTGCCCATCGCAGTGCTCATCATCCCGTTGCTTGACTTCGGGATGGCGGTCATCCGTCGTCTGCGCGCTGGCAAGTCTCCCTTCACGGCAGACCGCAAACATTTGCACCACCGCCTGCTCGACATGGGCCACTCCCACCTGCACGCTGTTCTCATCCTCTACAGCTGGACGTTTGTGGCCTCCGTCGGCGTTCTCGCCTTCACGTTCGTGCCGTGGCGGTGGGCGGCGCTCATGTTCGTCGTCGGCCTCGCTGGTTGTGCTGCTCTCACGCTTGCGCCTCTCAGCCGACGCAAGTCGCGTGAGGCCGCTGCCCAGCGTCTCGCGGCCGAGCAAGAATCTCTCGACGTTGCACGATATGACGGTCTGGATGCCGCCTCCAACGACAGGTCGACCCAGCACAAGACAAAGGAACCCACCGAATGAAGTCCTCCGCAATTCTCGGCCGCGCGATCGCCTACGGGGCAATCTTGACCGTCAGCATCGCTGTGGTCGGCTCCATCGTGGGGTACCTCGTCGCAGACACCTCCGGGTTGATCAGTGCTTTGATCGGCGCTGGGCTCACCGCCCTCTTCATGGCGCTTACTGCCGGCAGCATTGTGATCGCGTCGCGGGCAACCGGGGGCGATTCATCGAGCACCATTTTCTTCGCCATCGTTCTGGGCGCGTGGCTGATCAAGTTCGTCCTGTTCATCGCCATCTTGGTGGTGCTGCGCGGCCAGCCGTTCTTGGAGCCCGTCGTATTCTTCTTCTCGATCCTCGCGGCGGTGCTCGGTAGCCTCATCGTTGACGTGCTGGCGTTCGTTCGGGCGCGCGAAAGTTACGTGCCCGGAGTGCAGCTGCCAGGTGAAGATACCTCGACGTCAAACTAATCTGGCGGATTCGCCCGCAGATTCGTCGTGAGCGTAATTCTCTTGATAGAGTTAGTTCCTGTTACAACCCCCCAATTTTCATCGCCGCGTAGTTACACGCCCCGATTCTGGAGACAGCGCTGTTATATAACGCTCTCGCGCTCTTAGCGCCCTTTGCCACCGATGACGGATCAGGCGATGGGGGCTTTCATGGCCCGTCGCTCATTGAATTTGTCCCGCCCGGGTTTCTTTTCGTAGATACCCCCTTCGAAATCAACAGACTCATGTTGGTCCGCTTCATCGCGGTCGCCGTGCTGATCCTGCTGTTCTGGGTCGGCACCCGTCGCATGCGGATGATTCCGGGTCGCGGCCAAAGCATCCTCGAGATGGCTGTTGGTTTCGTCCAGTCAAACATCGCGGATGGCGCGCTGGGCAAGGAAGACGGCAAGCGGTTCATGCCGTTGCTTGCGACCATGTTCTTCATGGTTCTTGCGATGAACCTCACGGGTATTGTCCCTGGTCTGAACGTCGCTGGTACAGCGGTAATCGGCGTGCCACTCGTTCTCGCTCTTGTCGCGTATGTCGTCTTCATCTACGCCGGTATCAAGAAGCAGGGCATCACCTTCTTCAAGGCGTCGCTCTTCCCCGCCGGTGTGCCGTGGCCGCTCTACTTCATCGTTACTCCGATTGAGTTCGTTTCCACGTTCATCCTTCGTCCGGTAACTCTCGCACTGCGACTCCTGATGAACATGATCGCGGGTCACATGCTTCTCGTGCTGTGCTTCTCGGCAACGCACTTCTTCTTGTTCACTGCTGGTGGCCTCTTCGGTCTCTTCAGCATTGGAACCCTCGCCTTTGGCTTCATCTTCACAATCTTCGAACTCCTTGTTGCGGTACTTCAGGCTTACGTCTTCACGTTCCTGACCGCCGTATACATCCAGCTCGCGCTGGTCGAAGAGCACTAGACCGATCCCGGCACTCGCCTGGATTAGAAAACCACGGAAGGAAACACAAATGAACGTCGCAGAGCTGACTGGAAACATTGCACCCCTCGCATTCGGTGTTGCAACCATCGGACCCGCAATCGGTGTGGGCATCGTTGTGGGCAAGACCGTTGAGTCCGTTGCACGCCAACCAGAACTTCAGGGTCGCCTCACGGGCCTTATGTTCCTCGGTATTGCATTCACCGAGGCGCTCGCGTTCATCGCGATCGCAGTTGCATTCATCCCGTTCCCCGGCTAATTACTAACAACTGATTGAGGAGGCTGGGATGCTTAGCGCACTACTGGCTGCTGCAGAAGAAACTGAGGGTGATGTAATCAACCCGCTTCTTCCTGCGGATTACGACATTATTTGGTCAGCGGTTTGTTTCGCTATCATCTTGTTCTTCTTCTGGAAGAAGTTCCTTCCTGCACTGACGAAGACGCTTGATGCTCGCGCTGATGCCATCGAAGGTGGCATCAAGAAGGCTGAGATCGCTCAGGCTGAAGCCGCTGAAGCTCTTGAGCAGTACAAGACGCAACTCGCCGAGGGGCGTGCCGAGGCCGCGAAGATTCGCGAACAGGCACGACTTGAGGGCACCGAGATCGTCAACGAGCTCAAAGAGCAGGCGACGGTTGAAGCTGCTCGCATCACTGCGAACGCCCAAGCCACGATCGAAGCAGAGCGCCAAGCAGCTCTCGTCTCGCTCCGCAGCGAAGTTGGCTCAATGGCCATCGACCTCGCATCGGGCGTTATCGGGCAGAGCTTGACGGACGACAAGAAGTCCTCGGCACTCGTCGACCAGTTCCTGGCTGACCTTGAGGCTTCAGAGAAGGCGAAGGCGAAGAAGTAATGGGATCAGCTACGAGAGAAGCGCTTGTAGCAGCGAAGGATGCTCTGTCATCCGTCACTGTCAAGAACTCTCTGGCCACTGGCGCAGAGCTGTTTGAAGCAGGGCGTGTCGTGGGCGATTCCGCTCAACTGCGCTCCGCTTTGGCCGATCCTGCCGCCGCTGCGAAAGACAAGGCCGCCATTGTCGGTTCGGTTTTCTCGTCGCTGAGCGCGTCAGCGCGCACCGTACTTTCAGCCATCGTGAGTGTTCGTTGGTCGGATGCCGATGACCTGCTCGCAGGAATTGAAGAGATCGGCATTCGCGCAATTGCGAAGTCCGCTCCGGCGAAGCTCTCCATTGATGACGAACTGTTCGCCTTCGGCGACACCGTGTCATCTGATGCTGAGCTAGAACTCGCTGTCGGAAGCAAACTTGGTTCCGCTGCATCGAAGTCGTCATTGGTCCGCGAACTGCTCGCAGGCAAAGCCTCCGATCAGTCAATCGCCATCATCGACCAGCTCGTGCAGCAGCCGCGTGGCCGCCGTATCGGTGAACTCGTCGCAACGGCCGCCGACATCGTGGCCGACCAAGCGGGCGAGTCAGTCGCAACAATTACGACTGCCGCCCCGTTGAAGGCCGCACAGCTCGAACGTCTGCGCGCCGGCCTCACCAAGAACTACGGACGCGAGCTCAAACTCAACGTTCGTATCGACCCCTCGCTCATCGGTGGGGTACGCGTTCAGATCGGTGACGAAGTCATCGACGGCAGCGTTTCCACCAAGCTCAATGACCTCAGGATCCAACTCGCGGGCTAGCGAGTTAGCAGACCTTTCCACGGAATAGGAAAACACAATGGCAGAACTCAGCATTAGTCCGGACGACATCCGCGACGCGCTCAAGGACTTCGTCAAGGCTTACGAGCCTGGCAAGGCTGCGACGACCGAGACAGGCACCGTCGTAGACGCTGCCGACGGTATCGCACACGTTGACGGCCTTCCCGGCGTCATGGCCAACGAGCTCATCCGCTTCGCCGATGGCACCCTGGGCCTCGCTCAGAACCTCGACGAAGACGAGATCGGTGTCGTCATCCTCGGTGAGTTCACCGGCATCGTCGAAGGTATGGAAGTTACTCGCACTGGCGAAGTACTTTCCGCTCCCGTCGGCGACGCTTTCCTCGGTCGTGTGGTTGACCCCCTGGGCGCCCCGATCGACGGTCTCGGCGAGATCAAGGCTGAGGCCCGTCGCGCGCTCGAGCTTCAGGCTCCCGGCGTCATGGACCGCAAGAGTGTCCACGAGCCCATGCAGACCGGAATCAAGGCAATTGACGCCATGATTCCGATCGGCCGTGGCCAGCGCCAGCTCATCATTGGTGACCGCCAGACCGGTAAGACGGCCATTGCGATCGACACCATCATCAACCAGAAGCAAAACTGGGAGTCCGGCGACGAGAACAAGCAGGTTCGCTGCATCTACGTTGCTATCGGTCAAAAGGGTTCGACGATTGCTGCCGTCAAGGGCGCACTCGAAGAAGCCGGCGCCATGGAGTACACCACCATCGTGGCTGCTCCCGCATCCGACCCCGCAGGATTCAAGTACCTCGCTCCTTACACCGGTTCGGCCATCGGCCAGCACTGGATGTACGGCGGCAAGCACGTACTGATCATCTTCGACGACCTCTCCAAGCAGGCTGAGGCTTACCGTGCAGTATCGCTGCTCCTGCGTCGTCCGCCAGGGCGTGAGGCTTACCCCGGTGATGTGTTCTACCTGCACTCCCGTCTGCTCGAGCGTTGTGCCAAGCTCTCCGACGAGCTCGGTGCCGGATCGATGACGGGTCTGCCCATCATCGAGACCAAGGCAAACGACGTCGCGGCCTACATCCCGACCAACGTGATCTCGATCACCGACGGCCAGATCTTCCTCCAGTCCGACCTGTTCAACGCCAACCAGCGTCCAGCAGTCGACGTAGGAATCTCGGTTTCGCGTGTGGGTGGAGACGCTCAGGTCAAGTCGATCAAGAAGGTTTCGGGAACGCTGAAGCTTGAGCTCGCTCAGTACCGCTCGCTCGAAGCATTCGCGATGTTCGCATCCGACCTCGACCCCACCAGCCGTCGCCAGCTCGCTCGAGGCGCTCGCCTCACCGAGCTGCTTCGCCAGCCGCAGTACTCGCCGTTCCCCGTCGAGAAGCAGGTTGTATCGATCTGGTCGGGCACCAACGGCAAGCTCGATGAGGTTCCTGTCGAAGACATCCTGCGTTTTGAGAGCGAGCTGCACGACTACCTCGCCCGCAACACCAAGGTTCTCGACACCCTTCGCGAGAAGAACGCACTCGATGACCAGCTGATCGCTGACATGGATGCCGGAGTTGAAGCCTTCAAGCTTGGCTTCCAGACGGGTGAGGGCAAGTCCCTCAACTCCGTTGGTTCTGAGCAGTTCGAAGAGATCGCTGAAGAAGACATCGCTCAAGAGAAGATCGTCAAGCAGAAGCGCTGAGCTTCGCACCAGTGATCATCGACCAACACGACATAGAAAGTTAGAAAGCCATGGGAGCGCAACTTCGGGTCTACCGGCAGAAAATTAGTTCTGCCAAGACGACCAAGAAGATCACACGCGCGATGGAGCTGATCTCCGCGTCGCGCATTCAAAAGGCGAAGCAGAGAGTAGCTGCATCGGGTCCGTACTCACGTGCGGTCACGCGTGCCGTCTCGGCGGTGGCGACTTTCTCGAACGTCGATCACGTGCTGACAACTGAGCCCGAGACGATTGACCGCGCTGCGGTCGTTATCTTCTCGAGCGACCGCGGACTTGCGGGAGCGTTCAACACGAACGTTCTCCGCGAAGCTGGCGAACTCGCAGCTCGACTCGAAGCCGAAGGCAAAGAGGTCGTTTACTACCTGGTTGGACGTAAGTCCGCCGCGTACTTCGCCTTCCGCAAGCGCGATGCAGAGCAGATTTGGACTGGCGGCACGGACTCACCAGAGTTCGAGGTCGCCAAAGAAATCGGTGACGCGGTCGTCAGCAAATTCTTGCAGCCGGCAAGCGAAGGCGGAGTGGACGAAATCCACATCGTGTACAACCGCCTAGTGAGCATGCTTCTGCAGGTTCCTGAGGTTGTTCGTCTTCTCCCACTGGAGATCGTTGAAGGTGTTGAAGCACCCGAAGAGTCGGAGATCCTTCCGCTCTATGAGTTCGAACCAGAGGTAGACAAGGTGCTCGACGCCTTGCTTCCTGTGTATATCGAGAGCCGTATCTTCAACGCCATGCTCCAGTCTGCCGCTGCAAAGCATGCAGCAACGCAGAAGGCAATGAAGTCTGCAAGCGATAACGCAGACAAGCTCATCAACGACTACACGCGCTTGGCCAACAACGCGCGTCAGTCGGAGATCACCCAGCAGATTTCCGAGATCGTGGGCGGCGCGGACGCCCTCAGCTCGGCTAAGTAAGAACCATAGATAGGGAAGCCATGACTGAAAAAGCCCCGGCCAAGAAGGCCCCCGCTGCAAAGGCAGCAACCACAAAAGCAGCAGCGACGAAGGCGGCAGCCGTAAAGGCCCCCGCCAAGAAGACGCCTGCAAAGAAGGCAGCTGCCAAGACGGTTCCTGCTGCGAATGTTGCCGGTATCGGTCGCATCTCGCGCGTAATCGGCCCAGTTGTAGACGTCGAGTTCCCGCATGATTCGATCCCCGGAATCTACAACGCGCTCAAGACCAACGTCACCATCGGCGGCGAGACAACCGAGATCACTCTCGAAGTAGCTCAGCACCTCGGTGACGACGTAGTTCGCGCCATCGCGCTCAAGCCCACTGACGGACTGGTCCGTGGCCAAGAGGTTCGCGACTCCGGCGAGCAGATCACTGTTCCTGTTGGTGATGTCACCAAGGGCAAGGTCTTCAACGTCACGGGTGACATCCTCAACGCAGATGAAGACGGCAAGGTCAACGGCGAGACCGTTGAAATTACCGAGCGCTGGCCCATCCACCGCAAGCCCCCGGCATTCGACCAGCTTGAGTCGAAGACGGAACTCTTCGAAACCGGTATCAAGGTCATCGACCTTCTCACGCCCTACGTGCTCGGTGGAAAGATTGGTCTCTTCGGTGGTGCCGGTGTCGGTAAGACCGTTCTGATCCAGGAAATGATCCAGCGCGTTGCCTCCGACCACGGTGGTGTTTCGGTGTTCGCCGGTGTCGGTGAGCGTACCCGTGAAGGTAACGACCTCATCGTCGAGATGGAAGAAGCGGGAGTCTTCGACAAGACTGCTCTAGTCTTCGGCCAGATGGACGAGCCGCCAGGAACGCGTCTTCGCGTTGCGCTCTCGGCTCTCACTATGGCTGAGTACTTCCGTGACGTTCAGAAGCAAGACGTGTTGCTCTTCATCGACAACATCTTCCGCTTCACGCAGGCCGGTGGTGAAGTTTCGACGCTTCTCGGCCGCATGCCTTCTGCCGTTGGTTACCAGCCGAACCTCGCCGACGAGATGGGTATCCTTCAGGAGCGCATCACCTCGACGCGTGGTCACTCGATTACGTCGCTGCAAGCAATTTACGTGCCTGCCGATGACTACACCGACCCGGCTCCGGCAACCACCTTCGCCCACCTCGACGCCACGACTGAGCTCAGCCGTGAAATCGCATCGAAGGGTCTGTACCCCGCCGTTGACCCGCTCACCTCGACGAGTCGTATCCTCGACCCCCGTTACCTAGGTGCCGACCACTACCGTGTCGCGACCAACGTGAAGCAGATTCTGCAGAAGAACAAGGAACTCCAGGAGATCATCGCGATCCTCGGTGTTGACGAGCTCTCTGAAGAAGACAAGATCACCGTATCGCGCGCACGTCGCATCCAGCAGTTCCTCTCGCAGAACACCTACATGGCGAAGAAGTTCACCGGTGTTGAGGGATCGACTGTTCCGCTCAAGGAGACCATCGAGTCGTTCGACGCGATCGTCAAGGGCGAGTTCGACCACGTTGCTGAGCAGGCGTTCTTCAACGTCGGTGGCATCAACGATGTTGAAGAGCAGTGGGCCAAGATTCAGAAAGAGAACTCCTAACAATGGCAGTTCTGACAGTGAGCGTCGTCTCCGCCGACCAGGAAATCTGGTCGGGGGAGGCGAGCCAGCTCATCGCTCGCACCACTGAAGGTGAGATCGGTATTCTTCCCGGCCACGAACCGCTACTCGCGATTCTGGCTCAGGGAGAGGTTCGTGTGACCACCACAGACGGCAAGAACGTGACCGCTACCGCGGATAACGGCTTCCTCTCGGTTGAGCACAACACCGTAACAGTGGTGGCAAGCACCGCTGAACTCGTCTAGTTTTCTAACATGCTTATAGCGATGGCCGGGTTGCCGGGTGCAGGAAAAACCACGATCGCAGAGGTCGTGGGCGCCCGGCGCAAGACCACCGTGCTCTCCGTCGACCAGATCGAGACAGCAATTCTGAAGGCCGGCATCAGTGCCGGACAACCCATCGGACTTGCTGCCTATCTGGTGGCTGAGGCGCTAGCAGAATCAGTCTTGCTGAACGACGACGACATCATCATCGATGCTGTCAACGCGGTGGATCCGGCCCGTGAACAATGGGTCAGTCTCGCGGAGCGCACTGGCTCCGGCATCCGCTTCATTGAAGTAGTGTGCTCAGACGAAGCCGTGCATGAACAACGACTCGTGGAACGCGCTGCGAAGCGTGCGCTTGCAGGCGCGCCCGACCGTGACGCCGTAGAGCAGAGTGTTGAAGAGTATTCCCCGTGGGGCGGAGTGAGCGGCGCTGTCGCGCGCATCACTCTCGACTCGGCGGGCCCCATCGGCGTGAACGTCGAACGGGCATCCGCATTTCTTGACGCGTGATCATTCTTCTTCCACCCTCGGAGACAAAACGTGACGGGGGAGACGACAACGCTACCCTCGACTATGGGCAGCTTTCGTTCCCAGAACTGACTGAGGAACGACAAGCTGTCTCGAACGCGCTCATCGAGCTTTCCGGCGATCCCGACGCCGCACAGAGCGCTCTCGGCATCAGCACGAAACAACTTTTTGAAGTTGAACGCAACCGCACACTTGCTGTCGCTCCGGTAATGCCGGCGCTCAAGCGCTACACGGGAGTGCTGTTTGACGGACTCGACGTCGCCTCGTTGACGCCGGAAGAATGGGCCTTCGCCGAGAAGTGTGTAGTCGTGCACTCAGCGCTATTCGGCCCCATCGGTGCGGGAGATCCCATTCCCGCATACCGACTCTCCCATAACTCAAAGGTGCCCGGCGTTCCCTTGAAGCGTCATTGGAGAGCATCCGTCACGGCTGCCTTGGCTGCGGTAGAGGGGCTCCAACTAGATTTTCGGTCGGAGGCGTACGCCCAACTCGGAGCGACCTCTCCCAGTAGCGTCTACCTCCGGGTGGTGACTGAAGGCGCTGACGGCAAACGGGTTGCGCTCAGCCATTTCAACAAAAAGTCAAAGGGTCTCTTTGCGCGCGCTCTCATCAGAGCGGGGATCGACCATGACTCAATCGATTCGCTACTGACCTGGGCAAACGGCGCAGGCTTCCGTCTTGAACCTGGCGCCCCTGGCGAACTGGATCTCGTCGTAGAGAACGCGTAGCTCACGCCGCTCTACGATTACGCCACGCGCCAGCAGCCCTCGAGGTGGTCGTCAACCATGCCGGCGGATTGCATGAGGGCGTACATTGTCGTCGGTCCGACAAAGCGGAAGCCGTGTGCCTTGAGCGCTTTGCTCATCGCGGTGGACTCTGGGGTGATGGCCGGTACTTCGTCAAAAGTGCGCAGCCGTTCAGGGCGAGCGGGAGGAGCGAAGCTCCACAGAAGAGTGTCGAGCGCACCCGGGGCGTTCTCCGTTAGCGCCAGAGTTGCCTTCGCGTTGGTGACAGCAGCGGAGACTTTCAGCGAATTACGAATGATACGCGGATCGTCGAGGAGGCGGGCCACGTCGTCGTCGCCGTAGTGCGCGATCGTTGCCGCATCGAACTGATCGAACGCCTCGCGGATGCCCTCGCGCCGGCGCAGGATCGTGATCCACGACAACCCGGCTTGGAATGCTTCGAGCATGATCTTCTCGAACAGACGGTGGTCGCCGCGGAGCGAATTGCCCCACTCCTCGTCGTGGTAATTGCGATAGAGCTCGTCGTCGCCAACCCAGCTGCACCGAGAGCGCCCGTCGGGGCCAACAATCAGTGCTTCACGTTCTCTCACTTGTGAGCGATCCCTTCATGCTTGAGCAGCCACTGCTTGGTGGGAACGCCTTCGCCACCGCTATAGCCGGTGATGCGCTGGTTGGAAGCGAGTACCCGGTGGCAGGGGACGATGATCGGGATGGGATTGGCGCCGACAGCGCCGCCAACGGCCCTGCCCGCACTTGGTCGCCCGGTGGCGCGGCCGATGTCGGCATACGACACAGCGGCACCGAAAGGGAGCTGGCCGAGTTGGAGCCACACCGATCGCTGAAACTCAGTGCCCGTGGTGGAAAGGGGGAGATCAAAGGAGCGACGCTTGCCTTCGAAATATTCGCTGAGCTGCTGAGCGGCGTGCGTGAGTACGTCGCACGAGGCCTCAGCCTGGTGATCGTGGGGGAGCGCGCCAGCGTTCTCGATGGCGAGACCCGTGATGTGTTCGCCGTCGCTCGTGAGCTCAATGCGGCCGATGGGTGACGGCACTCTGAGCAGGTACGCGACCTCTGTGGAGGGGGATGTGATCGTGTGCATGTGTCGAGCGTACGCTGCGCAGTTCGCGACCTGCTGGCTATTTTCGGACATTGCAATTCCGAGAGGATTCGCTGCGCTGGTGAGGAGAGGTGCTAGATGCCGTCTTCGTTGCGAGGTTCAATGTTGATGCTCTGGTTGAGCTCGCTGATTGTGGTGTTGAGTGCCTCGAGCTGCTTCACGAGGTCGTCGTAGGTGTCGACATCCGCTTCAATGGAGTCGTAGAGAGTGTTGAGGTAATCCTGACGACTAATGAGTTCGTTGCGTTCACTGTTGAACTGATCGAGGGTGTTGAAATCGCCCTCATCGGCGCGTGAATTGAAACTGTCGATGTCGTTGTTGAGCTCGTCATAGCCGGAGTTGTAGGTCGCGTAGTCGTCGTCGATGCTCGCGCGAAGCACATCGAGTTGGTCGACGAGTTTTGCACTGGCCTCCAGCTGCTCGGTGAACACCGCGTTCGACTTCTCGTGGAGCGCCACCACCGTGGCGCGGTCAGTGAAGTACTCCGCGTAGTGAGCCTCAAGCTCAGGGCTGACATCAGCGAATTCGGTGCCGATGATTGAGTGCAGCTCGTTCGACCGTTCCCCCGGCTCAGTCTTCGCATAGAACTCAAGGATGGTCGCGAATTCGGGATCGTCTTTCATGCTCTCGGCTGCTGCTTCGAGCAGAGTCGTCAAACGATCCTGCTCGGCACTGGAGAGGCGGTCCCATGCGGCGTGCAACATCTCGTGGGCAGCGACGACTTCTTCGATGCCGTCGAGACGCTCATCCGTGACGTCGTAAAGGAAGATTGACTTGCTGCTCGGAAAGTAGCATCCGAGCACGCCGAAGTTCTCCTCGACGTTGGAGCACGTGGTGTTGAAAATCGGGTTCGTCTGAATCTCAGGGTGACTGGCATAGAAAAGGAACTGGCCCTCGTCAGACATAGCCGCCGTGGTGACATAGGCCTGGACAGTCGCTGACGGTTCAAAATCCCACACCGCAAACTGATCCGAAATGCGCTGCTGATTAGTGAGCGCCCAGACGCCAGTCGCGATAACCGCAAGATTGAGCGCGACAGCGAGCACGATCGCGATAACGCGCGCAACAGTAATGCGCGTATCGCTCTCGTGGGGACGCTGCGTTAGCGATTTATCCTCAATGCTCACGAAAAGAACTCTATCTGAGCCGTGGGGTCAGAGGGAGGGCGAACGTGGTGAGTTCTAGAGACGGCTCCATGCTTCGGTCAAGACCGAGCGCAGCATCGATTCTATCTCGTCAAATTCAGCAGGACCGATCGTGAGGGGCGGTGCCAGCTGAATCACAGGATCTCCACGGTCATCCGCGCGGCAGTACAGCCCGGCGTCGAAGAGTGCCTTCGACAGGAAGCCGCGCAACAGGCGCTCCGACTCGTCGTCGTTGAAGGTTTCCTTCGTCGCTTTGTCTTTCACGAGTTCGATGCCAAAGAAGTAGCCGTCGCCGCGCACATCGCCGACGATGGGCAGATCGAGCAGGCGCTCAAGCGCAGCGCGGAACTTCGGTGAGTTCTCGCGAACGTGCTCGTTGATCTTCTCTTCCTCGAAAATGTCGAGGTTTGCCAGCGCAACCGCGGCAGACACCGGATGTCCACCGAAGGTGTACCCGTGGTAGAACGTCGTCGCGCCGTGCTTGAAGGGCTCGTAGACGCGGTCAGACACGATCGTGGCACCGATGGGCGAATATCCACTCGTCATGCCCTTGGCGCACGTGATCATGTCGGGAATGTAGTCGTAGGCGTCGCACGCGAACATGTGGCCAAGGCGACCGAAGGCACAAATGACTTCGTCGCTGACCAGCAGTACGTCGTATTCGTCACAGATCTCGCGAACACGTTGGAAGTAGCCGGGGGGAGGCGGGAAGCATCCACCCGAATTCTGCACGGGCTCAAGGAACACGGCTGCGACAGTCTCGGGGCCTTCGAAGAGGATCATTTCTTCGATGCGGTTAGCCGCCCACAGGCCGAATTCTTCTTCGGTGCCGTGGAAGCCCATTTCTTCTGCGCGGTAATAGTTGGTGTTCGGCACGCGGAATCCACCAGGAACGAGAGGCTCAAACATCTCCTTCATTCCGGGGATGCCGGTGATGGCCAGTGCGCCCTGCGGGGTGCCGTGGTAAGCAACCGCACGGGAAATCACCTTGTGCTTGGTGTGACGGCCCTGCAGCTTCCAGTACTGCTTGGCTAGCTTGAATGCAGTCTCAACGGCTTCGCCGCCGCCGGTGGAGAAGAACACACGGTTGAGGTCACCGGGCGCGTAGCCAGCCAGGCGATCAGCTAGCTCGATGGCGCTGGGATGCGCGTAGGACCAAAGCGGGAAGAACGCGAGCTCTTCGGCCTGCTTGGCAGCAACCTCAGCGAGTCGCTTGCGGCCGTGGCCAGCATTGACCACAAAAAGTCCGCTCAAGCCGTCGAAGTACTTGTTGCCTTTGCTGTCATAAATGTGGTGGCCTTCGCCGCGCACGATGATGGGAACCCCGGCACCGTCTTCCATCACCGATTGGCGAGAGAAGTGCATCCACAGGTGGTCTTTGGCTTTTTGTTGAAGATCGGCTTCGTCGTACTCTGACATGGCTGACACTTTCTTGAGGGTTGTGAGGAACGCTTAGCGCGTTCCCCAGTTGTAGAACTGCTTGTGGAGGCGCAGGTAGACGAAGGTTTCCGTCGAACGCACGCCGTCGATCCCGCGAATGTCGCGGTTGAGAAGGTCGATCAAGTCGTCATCGTTTTCACAGACCACTTCGGCGAGGATGTCGAAGCTGCCGGCGGTGAGAACGACGTAGTCGACAGCGGGCAGTTTTCCAATCGTTTCGGCAACGACTGTGGTGTCTCCCGAGACTTGGATGCCGATCATGGCTTGGCGAAAAAAGCCAAGCTGCATGGGGTCGGTAACCGCGACGACCTGCATGACGCCGGAGTCTGTCAGTTTCTGCACGCGCTGACGAACGGCGGCTTCACTGAGGCCAACTGCCTTACCGATCTCGGCGTAGGAGCGTCGGCCATCATTCTGAAGTTGCTCAATGATGGCTTTCGAAACATCGTCGAGATGCACAGGCTTGTTTGCGGAACTACGCGACGGGGTGGTCATGCCTCGATTTTGTCAGTTGAAACCCGCTTCTGCAAGCGATTCCGAATCAAAATAGTGATTTTGCTGCGGAAACCGTCAGTCTGAGGGTAGATTCCGGATGACACCCTCGCTATCGTTGACGCATGAGCGCTTCAGAAATCAAGAACTTCATCAACGGCGAGTACGTAGCCGCGCGCACCGAGTCAAGTTTCGACGTGATCGACCCCGCGACCGAGCACAGCTACGCCGAGTCGCCTGTCTCGTCAGCCGCTGACGTGGATGCCGCCTACGCCGCAGCGTCGACCGCCTTCGAAACCTGGGGTGAGACCACTCCCTCGGAACGTCAGCTCGCCCTCTTCCGCATTGCCGACGCGATGGAAGCGCGCGCCGACGAGTTCGCTGACCTCGAATCGAAAGACACCGGAAAGCCCCGCGCCAGCCTCGTCGCTGACGAGATCATGCTCTCGGTTGACCAGATCCGATTCTTCGCGGGAGAAGCCAGACACCTCTCCGGGATGGCGTCTGCTGAATATATGAAGGACCACACGTCATCGATTCGCCGTGAGCCCATCGGTGTTATTGGTCAAGTGGCGCCGTGGAACTATCCGCTCAACATGGCCGTCTGGAAAGTCGCCCCCGCCATCGCGGCCGGCAACACGACGGTGCTGAAGCCCAGCGACACGACACCGTCGGCCACCCTGCTGTTCGCCGAGGTCGCATCCGAGTTTCTGCCAGCGGGCGTCTTCAACGTTCTCACCGGAGACCGCACCACCGGCGGCCTCATGATCGACCACAAGACGCCGCAAATGGTGTCGATTACGGGCTCAGTGCGGGCCGGAATGGAAGTTGCTAAGGCGGCATCCGTTGATCTCAAGCGTGTGCACTTGGAGCTGGGCGGCAAGGCTCCGGTCATTGTCTTTGACGATGCCGACATCGAATCCGCTGTTGCAGGCATCGGAGCCGCCGGCTACTTCAACGCGGGACAGGACTGCACTGCAGCGACGCGGGTGATCGTGCACGAGCGGGTTCATGACGAATTCGTCGCAGCCCTCGTGGCCTGGACCCGCGATAACGCGACAACGGGTGCACCCGACGAAGACGTTTACTTCGGGGCCGTGAACAACGCAAACCAGCTCGCACAAGTATCGCGCGTGATTGAAGAGCTGCCGTCGCACGCTCACGTTGAACTCGGGGGAGCGCGCCAAGGCAACCAGGGCTACTTCTACGAAGCCACGATTGTTTCCGGGTTGCAGCAACACGATTCTGCCGTGCAGAACGAGATCTTTGGCCCGGTCATCACCGTTCAAAAATTCACGGATGAGAACCAAGCCCTTGAGTGGGCCAACGACGTAAACTACGGTTTGGCTTCCAGCGTGTGGACTCGCGATCACGGCCGTGCAATGCGATTCGCGAAACACCTCGACTTCGGTTGCGTGTGGATCAACACCCACATTCCGATCGTCGCAGAGATGCCTCACGGTGGTTTCAAGCACTCCGGATACGGCAAAGATCTGTCGAGCTATGGCTTCGAGGACTACACGCGCATCAAACACGTGATGAGTTTTATCGGACAAGCGTGACCGGCTCCCACGAGAAATCGTCAAGCGTGTCTAAGATTGCGGCGTGAGGCATGACTTTGACGACACGATAACGGCGGGCCAACGGCCCACGGTGTGGTCGAACGTTCCCGACCTCGAGGACACGATCATCCTCAGTTCTCGGCGTCGGCCCCCCACCGTGCAGCCGTACGAACGCCCGGCGGAAGCTCAGGCGAAGCAAGCGTCAGCCACGACCGCTCAAGAGGCGGCACGATTGCGAGCGCGCGCTGCAGCGCAAGTGAAGCCTCCTCAGCAGTCGTCGGCACCGCCAGCATCCGCGTCGTCTGCGTTGTACTACCGAGTGCAACTCGACGGAACGGGGCAAGCTCACTCGCTTGAACATGCGTGCGTATTCGGTCGTGATCCGCGACCGCCGCGCATTGTGAAAGGTGTTGGACCACGCTTGGTTGCGGTGCAATCGCCGCTGCGGGAGGTCTCTGAGACGCACGTCGAAGTGCGACAATTGGGAGCTTCGGTGATCGTGACTGATCTTCGATCGACGAACGGCTCCATCGTTCAAGTACCAGGCAATGCTGCACGAAAACTCCGTCAGGGTGAGTCGGTGGTCGTTTCGACCGGCACGCTAGTGGATATTGGTGACGGAAACATCATTCGGATTCTGCCTCGGCGGCGTCTGGAGTAAAACGGGCAGGAAGGTAGCCGTGACCGAAATCGGCGGCAACAACCCGAAGCACACCATCGCTCTACCAGGGCGAGAACAGCAAACGTTTACGTTTGCGTGGGCTGCGGGAACTCATACGGGCCATCGGCGCGCCGCAAACGAGGACAGCTACGTCGCGCGTTCTCCGATGTTTGCTGTCGCAGATGGCATGGGCGGCCACTCTGCCGGCGATTTGGCGAGCGCTGCCGTTGTCGAGCGACTGGATGACGCGATCACGGGCGACTTCTTGCCAGCGCGGGCCGTTGAACGAGCTCTTGAACGAGCAACGGACTACATCGGACTTATCGCTCAAGATAGCGAGTTGGGGGTCGGTACGACGGTAACAGGTGTCGTCGTCACGGAGCACCACGAATCGGCAAGCTTCGCTGTCTTCAACGTCGGGGACAGCCGCGTTTACGACTACGAGAACGATCGACTGGTACAGGTCACGCGAGACCACTCGGTTGTTCAAGATCTTGTGGATGCCGGGGTGATTTCGCGCGAAGAAGCGGAGGACCATCCTGATGCCAACATCATCACTCGCGCGGTGGGCTTCAACGCGACCCCATCGCCCGACTTCTGGATGCTTCCGATTCAGCGCGGTCAACGGCTCTTGATTTGCTCGGATGGCCTTACCCGCGAGGTCTCCGATGTCGAGATTTCGCGGATTTTCGCGAAGCATAATTCGGCGGAGGAAACAGTGTCAGAGCTCATTGATTCCGCACTCGACAGCGGCGGTCGCGACAACATCACGGCCATTGTCGTTGACGTGTTAGAAGTGCCTACAGCGGCATAGTCGTCTAGTCCTCCATACTGGGGACAGACCATCTGCCCCCAGACAAGGGGCAGAATCCGATTTGTGAGTGCTTTCCTCACTTAGAATGATCGAACTCGACGACATGTAAGGGGTGTTTCTGTGGCTCGAAGACTGCCCTCAGATCCTCCTGCCCTGCCCGGGTTCTCACATGTGCACGTTTTGGGCTCCGGTGGATTCGCCGATGTGTTCTTGTATGAGCAGAATATGCCGCGTCGCCAAGTCGCCGTCAAGGTTATGCTCAGCGAGGTCGTCAACGACCAGGTTCGCCTCATGTTTCAGGCTGAAGCGAACCTTATGGCGCAGCTCAGTTCGCATCCTTCGATCCTCACCGTCTACCAGGCGAGCGTCTCGTCGGATGGTCGCCCGTACTTGGTGATGGAACTGTGTTCCTCCACGCTCAGCCAGCGCTACCGCCTTGAGCGACTTCCCGTGCCCGAGGTGCTGCGGATCGCTATCAAGATTGGCAGCGCGATCGAGACTGCCCACCGCGCTGGTGTCTTGCACCGCGACATCAAGCCTTCCAATATTCTGACGACCGCATACGGGCATCCTGTGCTCTCAGACTTCGGTATCGCGGCAACGCTGAGTGAGTCCGAGAATCTTGAAGCCGTGGGAATGTCGATCCCGTGGTCTGCTCCAGAAGTGTTGATGGATGAGACGGCCGGCACTATTGAATCCGAGCTGTGGTCCTATGCCGCGACGGTGTACTCACTCCTCGCCGGGCGTTCACCCTTCGAGGTGCCGGGGGAGTCGAACAAGTCGACAGACCTTATTTCTCGAATCAACCGCGCGAAGCCCCGTACGACCGGTCGCAGCGATGTGCCCGAGAGTCTTGAACGTGCGCTCAACCGGGCGATGTCACGCAAACCTGAAGCGCGCCAGGGCAGCGTGCTAGAACTCGTGCACGAGCTGCAGGCTGTGGAGTCTGAGCTCGGCCTCTCCCAGACCGCCATAGAAGTTGCCATGGATGACTGGGCGCTCGCAACCGTGGCTGAGCTTGAAGACCGCACTCGGGTTCGTCCGGGTCAAGCTGCAGCGATGACGTCGTCACAGCGTCGCAAACGTCGTCGCCCTGCCGCGGTCGACGACAGCTTTGGTTCATTCGAGAGTGAAGCGGCAGAGGGCAAGATGTCTCGCCGCAAAACAGGAATGAGTCCGATTCCGCGTACTCGCGGCATGCAAACTATTGCGTGGATTGGTGTTGCGGTTGCCGCGCTCGCGGTTGTGCTCGGCGCCACTGTCACGCTCGTGCAATTGCAGACTGGTTCCACCGACATCCCGACTGTGAGCGACATTAACGCTACGGTCTCGACCGATGTCGTTGAGTTCTCGTGGTTCGACCCTGGACTTAAACCAGGTGATTCGTACCAAATCACAACGACAGACAACCAACCGCCGTTGCAACAGCGAGAACCCAGCTTTGTGGTTGATGCGGAGTCTGGCGAAAACGTCTGCATTTCCGTGACAGTCACCCGCGACGGCAAATCGGGCGCAGCGAGCGCGCAGAAATGCGCGGTGTTGCCGTGATGATGGGTGGCTGTGATTAAGCGCTGGGGTAAAGCGCGTCGCTCAACAGTGATCGGCGTGGTGAGTGTCTCTGCGATCGTGGCGTTGGTGGCCACGGTCGCAATTGTGTCGACCGGTTACACCGCACAGCAGGTCGACTTGGCAGACGGTGCCGTCTGGGTGGCGAATAATCAAGAGCAAGCGATCGGGCGCGCGAGCACGGAAGTTCTTGAGATCAACTCTGTCGTGAATGCGCGGAGTGCTGACCTCGAAGTTATTCAGCACGGTGAGAGCGTTTTGCTATTCGACCGATCGGAAAGTGCGATCGATGTTGTCGATCCCGCCGTGTCAGAGATCGAGGAGAGCGTTGCTCTTCCGCCCAATCAGCCCGAGGTCTATTTCGCGGGAGACAACGTTGTTGTTCTCGAACATGGCACGGGCGACCTCTGGATTAGGTCCTACGAGGACTTCCTCAATTTCGATGCGGAATCACCGGCATCCTTGAGCCTGGGCGCTGATGCGATCGTCAGCGTTGACGACGACGGCTTACTCTTCGCGTTCTCTCCGTCGACAAGCCAACTTTTCCGGGTAAACGCGGCGATTTCTGACACCGCTGAATCAAGCGTGAGTCTAGAACTCGATCCCAATGCGGAACTCAGCATTACGTCGGTTGCTGGCCAATGGGCCGTTCTCGATTCGGATGCCGAACTGCTGTACATGGACGGTCGCACTGTCGACCTCACCGGCCTCGTCGACGGCGGCAACGGCACGGTCGTGCAGATTCCCTCGATAAACGGTGAACGCGTGCTCATCGGATACAGCCAGGGAGTCATTAGCGTTCCGCTTAGCGGCGCAGCAGCAGTAGGGCTCGCTACGGGCCAATCCGGGGTGGCGGCGCCTCCGCTCCGCTTGGGCGATTGCGAGTTCGCAGCTTGGACGAGTGGCGAGAACTGGCGCCGCTGCCCCAGCGATGCCGGTGAGGGTGTCATGCTGCAACTGAGCGGAATGGAAGCTAACGCTCAGCTCTCCTATTCGGTCAATGGTTCGCGCGCCGTGCTCAACGACCGTCTCTCCGGCCGGACGTGGGCGGTACAAAGCTCCGGTGAGTTGATCGACAACTGGAACCAACTCATCACGGCTGAAGATGAAGAGCCTGAAGTAGAACAGAACCTTCTCGATGTCGAACCGGAGGTTGACACTGTTCAGCAACCCCCGGTTGCGGTAGACGACAGCTTTGGGGCCCGCCCCGGGCGCGCCACAGTCTTGCCCGTTTTGCTCAACGACTACGACGCCAATGGCGATGTGCTGGTGGTAGAGAATCTTCCGACGATCAACCCCAGCCTCGGACGAATCGACCGCATCAACGAGCGCCAGCAGATTCAGATCACGCTAGAACCCGGTGCGAGCGGTCAAGTCAGTTTCGACTACACCGTCAGCGATGGTCGCGGGGGTACCGCCAGCGCGACCGCAACGATTGATATCAGAGCCGACTCCGAGAACTCACCGCCAGAACAGGTGCGAGCGACGAAATTTACGGTCCAATCTGGCGGCCGGGTCTCCAACCAAATCTTGGGCGACTGGGTCGACCCCGATGGCGACCCTTTTTACTTGACGAGTGCCTCCGTTTCGGCACCTGATGCTGTCAGCTACAAGCCAGGGGGAGACCTCGTCTTCTCGGACTCTGGTGCCGGTGGAGAGCTCAAGGTCGTCACCCTCGTCGTATCGGATGGCACGAGCGAAAGCTCGGGCGGTGTATCCGTTTCGGTCAAACCAGCGGGCGAAGTGCCCATCGAGGCAGACCCGTTCGTTGTGCTCGCCTATGCGGGCAGGGAAGTCACCGTCTCGCCGCTGAGCCACGTGCGCGGAGGCAACGGCAA
This sequence comes from Salinibacterium sp. SWN248, assembly GCF_015864575.1. Taxonomy (GTDB): domain Bacteria; phylum Actinomycetota; class Actinomycetes; order Actinomycetales; family Microbacteriaceae; genus Rhodoglobus. The sequence continues at coordinate 89,143 of NZ_JADYWW010000003.1, forward strand.
CATCCGCCTCAATAGCGTTCCCGCTAAGACGGGCGCTCAAGTCTTGCCGAGCTACGAGACCGGTACCTTCCGATTCCAGAGCGACGAAATTCGAAGCCACAACCTCGAATATGTCGTCACCGATGGCAACCTCACGTTCACCGCGATTGTGCGAATCGATGTGGTTGCTCCGCCAGACGCCAACACCTCGCCCATTACCGTTCCGAAAACTGTTTTCGTGCAAACCCTTCAGAACGAGAGAATCGACGTCGCTGGTACCGACGTAGACCCGGCCGGTGGAGTGCTGCTCGTCACCGAGATCATGAACCTCCCCGTGAGCTCGGGCGTTCGTGCGGAAATCTTGGAACAACGACTCGTTCGTGTGAGCTTGGAGGCCCCACTCGATGACGGGCCGGTCAGCTTCAACTACCGCATCAGCAATGGATTAGCGGATGCCGTCGGTGTCATTACGGTTGTCGAAATTGCGGCGCCGTCCCGGCTTCAAGCGCCGATCGCAAACGACGACTCCGTCACCGTTCGTGTGGGACAAGCCGTCGACATCCGCGTGCTCGATAATGACGAACACCCCGACGGGCTCGAACTGACTCTGGTGCCCAAGCTTGCGCAAGACCTCCCTGAAGACTCGGGACTGCTCTTTGCCTCCGGCGAAGTGCTGCGCTACCTTGCGCCTGATCGCACGGGAAACTTCACGGCCGCGTACCAAGTTGCTGGCCCCGATGGACAGTCGGCAACCGCGATCGTGCGAATCGCGGTGCGCGAGCTCGACGCCTCAAGCAATAACCCTCCTGTGCCCCCAACCGTGACAGCCCGCGTGCTGGCAGGCGACACCGTGCGCGTGCAGATTCCGCTGACATCGGCAGACCCCGACGGCGACTCGGTGCAGTTGCTTGGCCAAGCGACGAACCCGAGCAAGGGTGCCGTCATCGATGTTGAGTCCAATACCTTCGTTTATCAGGCTGGTGAGTACTCGGCCGGAACCGACACCTTTAGCTACACCCTCATTGACTCCCTCGGTGCGCGCGCAAACGGCGAAATCAACATCGGGATTAGTCCGCGCCTTGATGGTGCCCGCAACCCGGTAGCGATCATCGATGAAGTGACGGTCAAGCCGGGCATCACTGTGTCGGTGCAGGTGCTCGCGAATGACTCCGATCCCGACGGCAGCCAGCTGTCGGTGGTGTCGGTAGAGCCCAACGATTCCACCACCGTCGCAGAGATCGATGGGGATGTGGTGAAGGTCACGCCGCCCGAAGAACCTGGCGACTACGGGATCATTTACGTCATCGAAAACGAGACGGGCGGCTCGAGCCAAAACTTCATCCGCGTTACGGTCGACCCCGAGGCCAAACCGGCGTATCCCATCGCCACCGATAGCGTCTTGACCCTCTCAGATGTGCTGGATCGCAACCGCGTCACTGTCGATGTTCTCTCGGGAGTGTTCTTCGCCGACGGCGACCCCGGAACCCTCACACTTGGGATCTACCCGGGCTACGGCAATGCAGCCCGCGTGACATCAGACAAGCAGATCGAAGTCTCTGTAGGCGATGTCGGGCAAATCATTCCCTTCCGTGTGACGAACCCCGCCGACCCCACCGTCTTCAGCTACGCGTTCATTAAGGTGCCGGGATATAACGACGCTTTGCCGCAAATTGATCGCCGAGCTCAGAAACTCAGCATCAATAGCGAGAGCACGCTCGTAATCGACCTCAACGACTACATCATCGCGGTCGGCGACAAGCCCGTGCGCCTCACCGACTCCAGCACCGTGCTGGCCACCCACAGCGATGGCGCTGACCTCGTGCGCGACGAGGACACTCTCGTCTTCACGTCGGCGGAAAAGTACTTTGGGCCGGCATCCATTTCGTTTGAAGTGACCGATGGCACTTCGGCGACAGATCCTGAGGGCCGTACAGCTATTTTGGTGCTGCCCATTGACGTGCTTCCCCGCGACAATCAGGCCCCCGTTTTCGGCGGCGCTGTCATCGACTTTGAACCGGGTCAGGAAAAGGAGATCGATCTCCTCAAGCTGACAAACTACCCGTACCCTGACGACCTCGACGAGCTCGCTTATTCGGTCCTGAGCCCGCTGCCGGAAGGCTTCAGCTACGCGCTCGAGGGCACGATGTTGACGCTTCGGGCGAATAACAGCGCGTTCAAGGGAACGCGCACCTCGATTTCGCTCGGTGTTCGCGATGATCTCTCCGAGGGCAAATCTGGTCGCATCGAGTTGAACGTGGTGCCGTCAACGCGCCCCCTCGCGAGCCCAGCCGCCGATCTCGCTATTGCGAAACGCGGCGAGACAACTGTCGTTGATGTGCTTGCCAATGATGCCTCCACCAATCCCTTCCCCGGAGCGCCACTGCGAGTGGTCGATATCCGTGGACTCGGTGGCGGATCTATTCCCGCGGGACTCTCGATCGTCCCGAGCAGCGACAACAGCACACTGACCGTCACAGTCTCTAGCGAAGCGGTTCCCGGTGACGTAAACCTGCAATATCGCGTCGCGGATGCCACCAATGACGTAACGCGGTATGTCTGGGGCACGGTTGTCGTGTCGGTCCAAGACAAACCAGACCCGGTTTCGAACCTCGGACCGAGCGGTTTTGGCGACAAGACGATCATGATGCGCTGGAACGCTGGACCGGCCAACAACTCGGCAATCACTTCATACCGGGTGACGACGAAAGCCGCTGGTGTACTCGTCAACACGGTCGAGTGTGCTGGAACGACGTGCGCGATTCCGACCACCGGAAACGGACCGACCAACTCCGTCAAGGTCACTGTCGTAGCGATCAACGCCATTGGAGAGTCGGACCCCGTTACGCTTGCCGACTCTGTGTGGTCAGACATCATCCCCGTAGCGCCGACGTCGCTGAGCGCGTCGCCACGTGATCATGGTCTTCGATTGACGTGGAACGCGGTGCCGACACCGGCAGGCGGTTCCGCTGTTGATCGCTACCGCGTTGCAGTTGGTGGCTTCGAGACGACACTCGGCCTCGCTCAGTGCGACGACACGACCTGCACGTGGGAGACTCCGTCGACATGGGTTCTCGATAACGGCGTAGCGGTGACATACACCGTGAGCCCTCGAAACGCCGCCTACACTGCGCTCTCGGTCTGGAACACGAGTGAACCGCGCAGTGCGATCCCGGCCGGTCCGCCCATCGCTCTCACTGCGCCGGTGGCTACCGTCGTCAACGACACCACCGCTGGATTGACTTGGCCTAGTGCGTTCAACGAAAACGGTCGTCCGATCACGACCTACACGGCCGCCGCATATACCGGAACGGAACCGACCTGCTCGGCCAATGGGTCGGTCACCAGCAATGGCGCGAAGATTGCTGCGGTTGGTTCTGGCACGTCAGCGACGTTCACCGGGCTCGCGCCCAACCGCACGTACACGATGGTGGTATTCGCCTACAACGGCCAAGGTTGCACGGCGTCGCCGACGGTTGTCGCCCATACCCCGCCAGCCGTTGTGACGGCGCTCACGACTGCAGGCCCGGTGGCGAACGGAAACCGCTTTGACTTCACCGTGAACGGGGGAGCGATGGGCTCTGACACGCTCAACAGCGACTACACCCTGTACTACAGGCTCAGCGGTGGCAGCGTTCCAGGAACCATCTATGGGCCAGTAGCTCTCGGCTCCTTCCTCACCGCTGATGGCGGCCAGCAGTACGGTCAAAACATCTCCGTGGAAGTTCGTGCCTGCCGCAGCTACGGATCCGGACCAATCTGTCAGCCCCAATGGTCAGCGCCCTTTGCGCTCGGCATTCCCGTGAATCCTTCCGTAGCGGGGCTCACGTTCACTTCGGATAATGATGTGCTGAACGAAAGTGGCACCTTCGAATGGCTCGATTGGCCAAGCGGAACGTACGAGAGTGTGCGCTACCGTTGCGGCGGACTCACCTTAGGTCCGTGGCAGACGGCAGACACCACCGTGCCTGGCGGAAGTTGTCACGCCGATGTGGCGCTCCTCGTGGCGAACCCCACGCTCGTTATTCGCGTGATCGCCAATGGCGGTCAGATCTACGACAGAACTTATAACGGATATGACTATGACTAGAGGTGCGCTATGACCATGACTCCCGACGAAGCCGCATGGTTCGCGGAAAGCTTTAATCGACTCGTGACGAACGTCGAGCAAGTGCTGCTCGGAAAAACGTTCGTCGTGCGCCTTGGCTTCACAGCACTACTGAGCGAAGGACACCTACTTCTCGAGGACTACCCCGGAACGGGAAAAACCTCGTTTGCTCGCGCCATTGCGCAGAGCGTCTCGGGAACGACCAACCGCATTCAGTTCACTCCCGACCTTTTGCCGGGTGACATCACCGGTGTCAGCATCTTTGATCAGCGCGATAACGAGTTTGAATTTCACGCCGGACCGATTTTCTCCAACATCGTTCTCGCCGACGAAATCAACCGCGCAAGCCCCAAGACTCAGGCCGCTCTTCTTGAAGTGATGGAAGAGGGGCAAGTGACTGTCGACGGAGTCACGCACCCCGTTGGCTCGCCGTTCATGGTTATCGCAACCCAAAACCCTATCGAGCAAGCCGGAACGTATCGCCTGCCCGAAGCACAACTTGACCGCTTCTTGATGAAGGCCTCCATCGGATACCCCGACCGTGCGTCCACGCTGCGCATCCTCGACGGTGCCGGCGTCGCCGCACACTCGACCGCCATCGATCCTGTTGTGAGCGCAGAACTCGTCGTCGAAATGGCGCAGCTCGCACGCACAGTGCACGTCGATCCCACAATCAACGACTACGTGAGTCGCCTAGTCGAAGCGACGCGAAGCGCTGCCGAAGTGCGCCTCGGTGTGAGTGTTCGCGGTGCGCTGGCATTGATCCGAGCAGCAAAGACTCTCGCAGCATCCAATGGTCGTCACTACGTTGTGCCGGATGACGTCAAGGCTCTTGCCGAATCGGTTTTGGCTCATCGTCTCGTCATCGATGCTGAAGCCGAGTTCGAGGGCGTTACTGCCTCTAGCGTGATCGCTCAGATTCTGATCGAGAACCCACCGCCCACAGAGCGGCAAGCCGTGTGAGTTCACTCCTCAACCGCTCGGCGAAAGGGCAGCCACAGTACACCGCGCCGGAACAATCAGGTCCGAGCGGCGATAAGTCACGCTCGGATGCAGATTTTCCCACCGCTATTCGTGGGCTCGACAATGCGCGAACCCGGATTGTCGGTTACCGCACGGGGTTTCTTGCTGACCTGATTGTCGCGCTTGTACGTTTCGCGGTGCTGGCACGCACGACCTTTTCCCGGTACGCCAAACGCATTACGGCAGTCGTCACCCCTGTCGGCTGGGTCGTGCTTGTGCTCGTGCCGGTCACGCTCATCGTGGGGTACACGATCGCCTGGCAAGAACTTGTCGTCGTAGGGTTTGCGCTCGCTGCAATCGCGCTCATGGCCGCGATTTATCTCTTTGGGCGCAGTCAATTAACCATCAGCCTTCACGTGGGACACCATCGTGTCGTCGTCGGTGAGCTCGCGAGCGGCGAGGTGCGGGGAGAAAACGAAGGCAAGCGTCGCAGCCTCGGCGTTATCGCGGAGATCCCCGTTGCAGCTACCTATGCCGAAGCCGTGTTACAGAGTTTGCGCCCGGGCAGTTCGGCGACTCACGAGTTTCCGATCCCTACTCATCGACGCGGTGTCATCACGGTCGGCCCCGTGCGCACGGTACGTGCCGACCCGGTGGGACTCGTGCGCCGCGAGCTGGTCTGGACCGAGTCCGCAGAAGTTTTTGTGCACCCCCGCACCATCAGCATCCCGAGTGTGAGCACGGGCCTAATCCGCGACTTGGAAGGTAACCCCACCAAGGACCTCGCCAACAACGACATCTCGTTTCATGCGCTGCGGGAGTACGTGCGCGGCGACGAGCGACGCAACATCCACTGGAAAACAACAGCTCGTACAGGCCGCTACATGGTGCGCCAGTTTGAGGAAACCCGACGCAGCCATCTCGTCATCGCCTTGAGTTTGGCGACGACCGACTACTCGAACGACTACGAGTTCGAAATGGCAGTGAGCGTTGCTGGTTCGCTCGGCGCTCAGGCGATCCGGGATGCCCGCACGGTGACAGTCGTCGCGAGTGAGCAAACGCCGCAGTTCGCCAAGAGAAAGATCTTCGCGGTAAGGGCGCTTTCTACCCTCACTGGTACCCGCCTTCTGGATGACCTCACCCGCGTTCAACGTGCCGATACAGCGCTGCGCCTCATCGACGTTGCGCGCGTAACGTCAGAGCAGACCAGTGGAGTTTCTGTTGCGTTCTTGATCTGTGGATCGACGGTGACTTCACAGCAGTTGCGTGCAGCGTCGACCAAATTCGCGACGAATGTCGAAGTCGTAGCGATTGTGTGTGACCCGGAAGCGGTTCCGGGGCTACGCCGAGTTTCAGGACTCAGTGTGCTCACCATCGGGTATCTCGAAGAGCTCAAGAGAGCCCTCGCACGATCGGCGGGTGCATGACCGCACCAGTCTCTCGATCCTTCGTTGTTGTCTCCGGAGCTCTGCTCTGGGTCACTGTCGCGCTCGCATCTGCAGCGCTGTGGCCGATTTATCGCACGACAGATCTCACTGTATTGATCGCTGTCGGCGTGCTTGCGGGCTCTGCGGTGGCCATTATCTCGCTCTGGCGTCGCTGGACATTTCTGACGACGTCGGTGGTCGCCGCGATCGTGTTCGTTGTCATCGGTGTTCCCGTGGCGGTCCCGTCAGAGACGCAATGGGGAGTCGTGCCGACACCCGAGGGCCTGAGCGACCTTGTGTTGGGTGTGGCGCTCGGGTGGAAGCAGCTGTTGACCATTTCGCTGCCGGTCGGGAACTATCAAGCTCTACTCGTGCCCGCCCTTGTTCTGGTCTTTTTCGGAACCGTTATTTCTTTGAGCGTCGCATATCGCACGGCTCTCGCGGAACTGTCTGTCGTGCCATCAATCGTCATTTTTGTTATGGCAATCGCACTGGGCCCGACCTACCCCGACCAGCCTGCACCTCTCGCGCTGGCGCTCCTGATTGTGATTGCGCTCGCGATGGTGTGGTTCCGTTGGCGTCGTCGTCGCGACACCGTCAACGCGCTTGAAGCAGCGATGGATGCGCCCGGAGTCGCTCGACGCAAACGCGAATTTGGATTTGCGGGTGTACGCACCATGGTCAGCGCTGTCGTCATCTTGGCTATTGCTTCGGGAGTGGCGTTGGTGGCGGCGAACGTGGCGCCGCCTACGAACAATCGTGCCGTGCTCAGGACGGCGATTGTGGAGCCATTCGATCCTCGGGATTATGTGAGCCCGCTTTCGGGTTTCCGTCGCTATTGGCAACCCAGCACCGCGAACTCTGTGTTGTTTGAGGTGTCGGGAGTTCCGCTGGGTACCCGCGTGAGACTAGCGACACTCGATAGCTACAACGGTGTCGTGTATGCAGTGGGTAGCGGACGAGTCTCGAGTGAATCGGGTTCGTTCTCGCGAGTGCCGTCTCGTTTCGATCAATCCGACGTTGACGGTGATCAGGTCGATTTGACGATCACGATCGCAGGGTATGAGGGCGTCTGGCTGCCCACTGTCGGCCTGTTCGAACAGGTCGATTTCTCCGGTGAGCGCGCACCGGACCTTCGTGATTCCTTCTACTACAACAAAGTTTCCGGAACGGCCGCGGTCGTTGGCGGTCTGGAGAGCGGTGATACCTACACGTTTGAGGGCGTTGTCCCGGTGCAACCGAGCGCCGAAGAACTCAGCACCGTAACGCCTGGACTGGCAGAAGTGCCCCCGGTCCAAGATTCGCCGGAGGAACTCACCGAGCGACTGGACCAATACGTTCGCGCAGTAACGACGCCGGGGGAGCGCCTCACCGCCATGCTCGACGGCCTTGCGGCAGATGGTTACATCAGTCACGGTGTCGGTGTTGATGAACCCGCCAGTAGGTCGGGGCATTCTGCCGATCGTATTGCAGAGCTGTTTACCGCCCCGCGCATGATTGGTGATGGCGAACAATATGCGGTGGCCGCATCCATGATGGCGAATGAACTGGGATTCCCCACCCGCGTTGTTCTGGGGTTTATCACCTCAGACCCTCAAATTCGAGGCGACGACGTTTCTGCGTGGATCGAAGTGAACACAGCCGAGTACGGCTGGGTCACGATCGATCCCAACCCGCCGCTGCGCGAGATTCCGGAAGAGAATCCTGACGATATTGCGCAGGTTGCGCGGCCCCAAACTGTGGTTCAGCCGCCCGAAATTGAATCGGACACGACCAACCGCCAGTCGAATCCTGACAGCGAACAGGCGCTGCAACCTGACCTCGACCCTGTGCTCCAAGCCGTGCTCGCCGTATTGCGAGTTGCGGGCTGGACGCTGTTGGTGATCTTGGTCATTGCGGCACCTTTCCTGCTGATTATTGCCGCGAAGGTGCGACGCCGTCAGCTTCGTAAGCGTGCCGATTCGACGGTCGAACAGATCAGCGGTGGATGGCAAGAATTCGAGGATTCCCTCATCGACCACGGCTATTCGCCCCCCATATCGGGAACACGAACGGAAGTCGCTGCTGTGATGGCCACTCCGGATGCTCGCGGACTCGCCGAGCACGCTGACCGTGCGATTTTCTCCGGAGCTGAACCGGAAACTGTTGAAGCCGACGCGTTCTGGACGAACGTGACGGAACTGGAAACTCAACTCAATACTGGACTGTCGCGCTGGGCGCGGTTCAGGACCAAAATATCACTGCGATCGCTCGGTGGTTATAGTGTCACAAGTCTGTTTAAGCGATAGAGGACTACCCGTGAATTGCTCTTTCTGCGCGACGCAACTACCCGCCGATGCCGTCTATTGTGCTGAGTGTGGGCGGCCTGCGATGTCTCGTCGCGCCCGCCGGGGTGCTGTCGGAGGCGATGTGACCCCGCCTGCTGCTGTCGCTCCTGCGCGTTCTGAACGCGCGGAACGCGCCACCGATGAAACACCAACGAACCTGCGGCGCCGTCGGAATCGTGGGTCCGCTGCGAGTGATTCCGCTGCGGCTGCTTCCGTTGCGGCTGCGACGAGCTCCGTTCCCGAACACGCTGAAGAGGCACCGGCTGGGCACAATCCGGCTACGGCATCCGATGGTGTGGATGCTTCTGCCCCCGTGCTCGCCGAGCTGGCGCCTGTCAGCGTAGAGAAGCCGGTGGACGTTGCCGAGAACGCGTCAACTGACGCTGTGGACATTGACGATGTCGACTCGGACAGCGACACAGAGCTGCCTGCGGCACTTCGCGATGCCTTGGTGTCAGCGCCTGACGTGCTGGCGGATGGCGCCCGCACGCTGCGGCTGGGTGACCCGCTTGTGCTCTCGGCTGCCGCTGACGTAGTTCGTTCCGAGGCTGATGCTTCGCGTGCAGAGCAATCCGCGGAGGCGGTCGTGTCTGACTCCGCCGACGTTGAGATCCCGAGCGATGCAGCGCCAGCTGCTGCGGACGAGTCTGAACACCCTATTCCGTTCGATGAAGACGGCCCCTATGACGAGGTGCTTCCGTTCGATGAGGACGGCCCCTACGACGAGGTCGCAAACCCTGCGCTTCTCACCTTCGACCAGAACCTCCCCGTCGCATCGTCTGCCGCGCCGGATGCTGAACCGTACTTCACGACAGTTGCTGAAGCGGCTGCTGCGCTTGCAGCCGAACCTTCCTCTGGCGGCGTAGTCGACGATGACGTTGTGCGCGAACAGCCACAATCTGACGCGAACGAAAGCTGGCGAGGTCTGCCGGCGCCGATCCTCGAGGAATCGACTCCGCTCGCGGTAGATGCGGATTATGTCGCGGTCGCTGACGAAAAACAGGACACTGACGCTGCGCCCGAACCGGCGACCGACGAGGCTCCCGAGCGTGCGGTAGTTGAGCCCGTGGCTACTGTCGAGCCCGAGCCCGAGCCCGAGCCCGAGCCCGAGCCCGAGCCCGAGCCCGAGGCTGATGCCGAGCCCAAGGCTGATGCCGAGCCAGTCAGCAATGTTGAGCCCGTCGCCGAAATTGAACGGGAGACCGAGCCCGCGGCCGCTGAATCGGAGGTTTCCGAGTTCGTGCGTGCCGAAGAAGTCGCAGCCGAATCTGCGGAAGAGCCCGAAACTCACTCGGAATCTCAGGCTGACACGGAAGCCGATGGGACGACGGCAGAGATCGACGTCGAAGCACACGAACCTAATGAACCGGAGCCTGTCGCAGAGTTTGTAGCGCACGATGCTGATGCTGCGGTTGGTGAGCCCGAGGCGCGCCTTGAAGCGCTTGTTGAGCCTGAACTGGCCGGATCGCCCGAGTCCGAGGCATCGCTCGACACGAAGCTTGAGTCCGGCGCCGACGCTGAAGTAGTGCTCGAACCGGAACTCGATTCCGCGCCAGAGCCAGAGCCAGAGCCCGAGCCCGAACCCGAGCCAGAGCCAGAGCCAGAACCGCTAGTGGAACCTGAGCCGCTTGTAGAGCCAGCACCGCTTTCTCGGTCCGCTTTCGAGCCCGACTTGAGTAAGTTGGGTCGTCCTGAAGCTGTCGAAGAAGAGCCAGTGCGCCTTCACGTGAAGCCAGTACGTCCGTTGGCTGAGGAACCGCTCTTCACGACTGCAGACCGCTTGCGTGCATCCGCCTTCGCGCCCGTCGCCTCTGAACGTGTCGATAGCCAGCCAGCTCCCTCTGCGGTAGCCGGGCCCGAAGAATCGGCCGCTGTTGCAACCGGATCGGCACCTCACGGAGCAGGAGAGCACGGGACCCAACCGCGCGGTGAAGTCGCGGCGGCGGTAGCAGCTGTCCAAGCAGAGCCCGCAGTCGAGGAAGCGGCCGCACTGATTGGCTCATCCGTTGAGACGTGTCAGCAGTGTGGCACCGTTCTGGCTGAATCCGACATCTTCTGTGGCTCCTGCGGTTTCGTGCGTCACGGCGTTGGCCCTGGTGCTCGCGCCGCAGCATCCACGCCACACACCATCGTGCAGGAAGCAGCTTCTTCCGACGAAAGGGCACATGACCAGGTAGAGACGATCGACCACAGCGAGGTCACGGCTGATGAAGCTCTCGTCCCCGTGGCCGAAGACTCGCACGCTCCGCTTGCGAACGACATGCAGCCGGATGCAGAGATGCCGGCGGCTACAGACTCGGCCGCAGCGCCAGATGCTGAGGTAGCAGCCCCAGAAGCGCTGCAGCCAGTCGAAGCCGCAGTTCCCATTGCCGAGCAGTCAGTAGTGAGCGATGAGTTCGCCTCCGTGGATGAACCCGAACCCGCAGCGACCGTGACTGAACCGGAGCCATTGCTCGAGCCGGAGCCATATTCCTTGGCGGCACCGGATCTGACAGCTGCACCCGCTCTCGAGCCCGAAGACGAGCCTGACGATGCTCTGGATGCCGCTGACGCGCTCTCTACGGGCTCAAAACCATTCTCGGTACTCGCTCCGCCTCCGAAGTCTCACCAGCGCGTAGAACTTCCCATCTCGCCGCCGGTGCCGCTCGCGTCTGTCGGCGCCGATGATGAGGATATTGAAGACACCCGGATCGTTGTTCGCAGCGTCACTGGCACTCGTTTCGTGCTCCAATTCAGCACGGGGGATAGCGTGATCGTGACAGGAACCGGGCTTGTCGGTCGTAATCCGATCCCAGAGCCTTCCGAAAAGTTCGACATCGTCGTGCCGATTACTGACCCCAGCAAGTCGGTGTCCAAGACTCACCTGGAGTTCGGGCAGATGAGTGGAGTGTTCTGGATCAGCGACCGGTATTCCGGAAACGGAACGATCGTTCGCGAGCCAGGCGGAGAGCCGAAGCGATGTGAGCCAGGCAAGCGCTACCGCGTCGTCCGCGGAACGCGAGTTGAAATCGGGGAACAGTTCTTCATCGTCAGCTAACGGGCTGCCGGCATCGAACGCGATGAGCGTATCGATCGCTGCAACCACCCCTGCACAGCGTGCATTAAGCGGGGCTCTCCACTGACGAGGGCGCGCTCTGTTGTGCGCTAGCCAGCCCTGATGAAGTAGGGACGTGACCGAATCTCGAACCCCTGACACCCGTGTTTTCTTGCCTGCTCCGCCGCAGGCGCCTGCCCCCTTTCGATTCCCGCTAGTGGCCGCCACGGTACCGGTGGTGGCGTCGGTCGCGATCTGGCTGATCACTGGCTCGACCTTTGCCCTCATTTTCGCCGCTTTGGGGCCACTGGCGGCGACCGGTAGCTACATCGATTCACGAGTGACGGCGCGCAGAACGAGGCGCGTCGAACGGGCGCGCTTCTGTGCCGACGCAGCCACAACGACGAAAGAAATTCGCGCCTACCATCGCCGTGAACTCGTCGAACTGGCTGAGAAAACCCCTGCGGCGATCATGTTGGTCAATGACGTACTCACTGATGCGTCGAAGTGGATGCGCGAGCCCCACGATGTCCTTCCCGTCCACCTCGGCTACGGCAGTGTACGCAGCAGCATCGCCATTGATCGCACTGCGGCGCATGACGCTGTGTCTCCAGACGTCGAAGACGCGTATCGGAGTCTGACGGAGCAGGCAGAGCATCTGAGTCGAGCGTCGATTGCTGTAAACGCGCGCCTAGGTATCGCACTCTGTGGCAACAGCCCGATGGCGTTGTCACTGGCGCGATCACTCGCGATCCAACTCGCTCGCACCCTCGCGCCCACCTCAAGCTGGGTGCGACTCACAGGAGTATTTGCAACAGAATCCTGGGGAGAACGACTTCCGCACCGACTGTTGCGTTCGAGCGGGGCAACAGAACGAGGTGCGGATGCTGCTGGAACGGGCGGAGAGATCGCGAGCGTGCAGTGGGGAACGCTTGGCGATTCCCAGCCGCGCGTTTCCATCACGATAGTGGGGGAAGAAAACCAAGTGCCGAGCGGGCATCGCATTGTGATCCGCACGAACGCCGCCAGCGTCGCTGTGGTCAGACATCCTGACCGTCATCAACGCCGCGACTTCGAGCCGTCGTTCCTCGGCAGAGAGCAAGCGTTAGTTTGGGTGCGAGCGGCACACGATATCGCTGCCCGCGATGGTCTTGCTTCGGGCCAGGATGTTCTTCCCGATTCACTTGCCTTCGATGAACTCGAGAAACGCCCCGTTTCGCTCCTCACCTCTCGGGTGGAATCTCGACGATCGCTAGCCGCGCGCCCCGCCGTCGCGGTGTCAGGAGAGCTCAGTATTGATCTTGTTGTCAACGGGCCCCACGCCATCGTGGGCGGCACAACTGGCAGTGGCAAGAGTGAGCTCCTCATTGCGTGGGTGCTCGCAATGGCGGCCGAAGTGTCGCCAGACGACGTGACCTTCTTGCTGGTCGATTTCAAAGGTGGCTCCGCGTTTGCGGCCCTCACGCAACTGCCGCACACCGTGGGCATCATTACCGATCTTGATGAGACAGCGGCGGCGCGGGCCTTCGCGAGTCTTCGTGCCGAGCTCCGATACCGCGAGCGTGCGCTGGCTCAGGCCGGCGTGCGAGATATCTCAGAGCTCGCGAGTGTGCCGCGTCTCGTGATCGTCGTTGACGAGTTCGCGGCGATGATGGCGGACTACCCACAGCTGCATGCCCTATTCAGCGATATCGCGGCGCGCGGCCGCTCGTTGGGCGTGCACCTGATCCTCTGCACGCAGCGACCTTCCGGAGTTGTGCGCGACGCGCTGCTCGCCAACGCAGACCTGCGGATCTCCCTCCGCGTCAACAATGGTGCCGACAGTTCGGCCGTCATTGGCAGCGATCGTGCTGCAGAGCTCCCGGCTGACGCCAAAGGTCGTGCGTGGGTTGCCCATGGCTCGTCCTCGGCCGAACTCGTGCAGTTCGCGCTCGTCTCGCCTCACGATATTCGTGACGTTGCTGAGCGTTGGCCCATCTCTGTTCCGCCGAGACGGCCGTGGTGCGAACCGCTCAGCGAGCACGTTGCCCTCGCGGCGGTGCTGGGGGCTGCGGCGGAGGAGCACAACAGCGAACCCTCGGATGCAGTGAACTCAGACACTCTCTATTTTGGGTTGACAGATCTGCCTGAACTTCAACGCCACGGGCGTGCTGGCTGGTCGTCAGCCGCAGACGGGCACCTGCTGATCGTGGGGTCAGCTGGCAGTGGAAAAACAACGGCTCTCACCACGCTTGCCCACCTCAGCACGGCAACGGTGATCGTCATGAGTGCCGAGCCCGCCGCCTTCTGGGACACGCTCGCAGGCGTCTACGGTCGACTCGACTACAGCGATGACGCAGCGATACCGCGGCCACCAAGCCACATTGTGATTGACGACATCGATGCCGTGCTCGCTCGTTTCGACGATGAATACCGGGCTGTCGTTGTGGAACGGCTCACTCGCGTGCTGAGGGAAGGCCCCGCTAGTAACATGTGGGTTATTGCGAGCGCCCAACGAATCACCTCACCGCTGCAGTCACTCTCACAGCTGATGCCGAGCGTTCTTCGCCTGCGCTTCAGCAGTAGGCAAGAATTCATCCTTTCCGGCGGGACTACGGATGAGTACATCCCCGCGGTGCCAGCCGGGGGAGGCCTCTGGCAGAGCAAGAGAGTGCAAATCGCGCAGAGTGATCACTACCTTCCGGTGGCAGAACGAAGTGCGGCGACGACGCTGTCGGGCACCGAGCACATTGTTGTCGTCAGCAGTCGCCCCTCGGTCGCCGCAGCAGCGTGTGCTGCTGCTGGCTGGAAAACAAGGCACGTCGAAGGGGTACCAGGAGCCGAACGGGAGCTGTTAGTTAGCCCGAATGAGTCGCGTTCTCCCATCGCGATCATTGGATCCGTCGATGAATGGCAATCACGGTGGGGTGCCCTGGCGGCATTACGTCCCCACTCCACCATCGTGCTCGATGGCTGCACCCTCAGCGACTACCGCCAACTTGCCCGCACTCGCGAGCTGCCGCCGCCGCTGACGGCAGGCTCACGCGAGTACTGGGGCCTGAGCGAAACTGGACCAGTTCGCCGGGTGCGGCTGCCTCACGCCAGCCACAGCGAGGTGCTGGCCCCACACCGCTAGCTCGTGAGCACGGTGTTTGTGACCCCAGAGGAAACAGCGATCTCAGCAGCCGGGACCAAAATCGTGCGGTACCCGAATTGGGCACAATTATTGGGCGAATTTAGTTCGGAAACATGGAATTATTGCAACGAACCCGCAAGGCCCCTCCTAACTGGGGCTATAACAAAGCAGACCGCGCTCACTACCATCGGGGTAACTGGTGGGGGCGAAGGAGAAACAGTGACGAGACCACTTCCGCAGGATCCTGCGATCCAGCAGCTAATGCTGCAGGCGAAGCAATCTCAACTCAGCCGCAGGCGACTGCTGCAAGGAGCGGGGCTTGGTGCGTCCGCGCTCGCTCTCGCAGCATGTGCTGCGCCGGATGGGTCAGATGCGAATGATATTTCCGACAGCGACAACAAGCTCGTCTGGGCAAGCTGGCCGTCGTACATCGACGAAGACCTCAGCGGACGCTCTCCCACGCTCAAAGCTTTCTATGAGGAGACCGGCGTCGAGGTCGAATACAAGGCTGTCGTTGAAGACAACGTTGGTTTCTACCTGACGATGAAAGATCAGCTCTCGTTGGGCGAGCCGACAGGCACAGACATCATCTGTGTCAGCGACTGGATGGCAGCACGGCTCATCCGGTTCGGGTACGCCCAAGAGATGGACGCCGCGAATATCCCCAACAAAGTCAATCTCACAGAGTCGCTTGCGAGTCCCGACTTTGACCCTGATCGCAGCTACTCGCTTCCCTGGCAAAGTGGTTTTATCGGACTCGCGTGGAACGCTGAAGAGTACCCCCGTGGAGTGCTCTCGGTCGATCAACTCTGGAACGATGACCTCAAGGGCAAAGTTGTCGTCCTCGCCGAAATGCGCCACACCATGGGCATGCTGCTGCTTGCGCAGGGGATCGATATTGCCGAGGAAAACTGGGGTATCGAGGAATACAAGAAGGCAAGCGCCGTGCTCGAAGAGCACTTGACGTCGAAGCACATTCTTGGTGTTTACGGTAGTGAATACCTAGAGAAGCTCAAGTCGGGCGAAGCTATCGCCGGGTTCGCTCGCGCTGGAGACGTTGCCGTTCTTAATGCGCAAGCGGGTTACGAGAAATTTAAGTTCTTGCTCCCCGGCTCAGGCGGAACATTCTTCACTGACTCTCTCGTGATCCCTGCAGGTGCGGTCCACAAAGCGAGTGCAGAAAAGCTCATGAACTACTACTACGAGCCTTCCGTCGCCACTGAAGTCGTGGAGTGGATTCACTGTGTGAGCCCCGTCGACGGAACGCTTGAGTACGCCATCGAGAACTTCCCGGCGCTGGCGTCGAATCAATTCACCTTCCCGAATGCGACGGCAATGTCGCGAGCGCGCACTTTCCGCACGCTCAGCACTACCGACGATCAGTCATTCAACGCTGAATTCCGCCGCATAACAGGCAAGGGTTAGCGCGCGAGTTCGCGGAGAGTTCTAGGCGAGCTCGAAACGGAGTTCGCCAACGGGGAGCCCACGGCCGAGCACCTGCTCGGTCGTGGCTGCCAGCACACCTGCCACAGCATCCGCATCGAGCGCGCCAGCTTCGGCCAACAGCGAGAGTCCGACGGGAAGCAGCGGGCGGATCGATCCGTCAAGAATCTTGAGAGTCACCGTGGTGCCGTCTGGGGCAGCGGCAATGAGCACGCCCTCGGCCCCGCGTTTCGCGATAATCCCGAGGGTGTCCATCGCCTCGGCAACCTGGGGCATGTCGAGTCCCCACGCGTTGGCCCGAATGGCGCTCACGAGGGCGGCGGCGTTCGGATCGGTGTCTGACGTGGCGGCAACCACGCGCTGAATGGCCGTGGCCAGTGAGACGAGGCTCATGGCAAAGACGGGAGCCCCGCATCCATCCGTTCCCTCATGGGCAAGCGGCTGACCCGTGAACTCAATCACCGTCTGCCGAATGCGCTCCTGCAGCGGATGCTCGTGCTCGAGGTAACTTTCTAGCGGCCACTCATTCACGACGCAGGCCGCCAAGAAGCTCGCGTGCTTGCCTGAACAGTTCATCGCGAGGCGACGGGGAGCGTCGGAGGCGCGTCGGGTTTCGGAGTCGGCTGGCCAGTCGGGCGGGCAGCGCAGGTCGTCTTCGGTAAGACCGTATGCGGCCAGAGTCGAAGCCACGACATCTTGGTGACGTTGGCTGCCGGTGTGGCTGGCGCTCGCCAGCACGAGCTGTTCGTCGGTGAGAGTGACTCCCGCACGAAGCACAGTGATCGCCTGCATGGGCTTGAGAGTCGAACGCGGGTAGATGAGAGCCTCGGGGTTGCCGAGGCGTCGTAGCTCAGTGCCGTCGGGGGAGAGCACTACAGCGGCACCCAAATGGCGTGACTCGATCATGCCCGAGCGTTCAAGTACGGCGAGTTGAACGGTGTCGTTAACGGTGAGAGCGGCAGCGGCAGTTGTCGAGGGGGAGTTCACTCTCCTACGTTATCGCCGCGAGAGCGCGTGTGGGCACGGCAGCCTTCATGATGGGGAATGGTTTCGCTCACTCCCAGCGTTGACCGCTAGCGTGATGGCGAGAGAAAGTTTGCCCGATCGCCCAACGCGTTCGCCGATGCTGGCTGCTGAAGCTGGCCAAGGAGGTTCTGATGAACATCGACCACAATTTTGAAGTGCGCTTGGAATGGTCGGGAAACCTGGGTGAGGGCACCACGAGCTACCGTGGTTACTCTCGCCACAACGAGATCACAGCAGTGGGCAAGCATCCGATTGATGGCTCGAGCGCTCGCGTCTTTCACGGATCGGCAGATCGCTGGAATCCCGAGGAATTGCTCATTGCGGCGCTCAGCCAGTGCCACATGCTGAGCTATCTGCACGTTGCCGTGAGTCGCGGCATCGTCGTCACGGCCTATCACGACGAGGTTTCAGGCACGATGAAGCAGACGGATAACGGTGGCGGGCATTTCACGTCGGTCACCCTGCGACCCGTTGTCACGATTGCGGCCGGCAGTGTGGAAGATGCCATGGATGCTCACGCTGAAGCAAGCCAGAAGTGCTTCATTGCCTCATCCGTCAACTTCCCCGTGCTGCACCAGCCCCGCATCATCGTGGAGGCCCCAGCAGGGGAGTAGCGTTGGTGTGCGCCGGTTTCAGGAGCGCCGCAGCGTCTGTCATAGCGACTACAGGGCGAACTGTCGAGGTTTCGGCGGCGATTCCACACGCTTTGTACAGCCGCGGTGGGGCAGGATTGGTGCTCCGTGTTCGTGTTGTGAAGGGTTCTTGTGCGTAAAGCGATTCCATTTCTGTTGACCATCGGCGTTGTGGCGTCGCTTGCGGCGTGTTCTCCCGCAGATTCCACGACGGCAGAGGGATCTGGTGATTGCGTTCCGACGTCATCCGGCTCCGCTTCGGATGCTGTTGAGGTCAGCGGCGACTTTGGCGCAAAGCCTGAGGTCGCGATCGACTTCCCGACCGACGTCTCAGAGACTGAGCGCACGGTTGCTATTGCCGGTGACGGCGATCTGCTCGCGGTTGAAGCATCGACAGCGAACGTTCAGTTCTCGCTGTACAGCGGCACGACCGGGGAAGAACTCTCCGCCACAACGTACGACGAGGCAGGTCTCACCCCCTTCCCCGTGGACGCCGAGCAGTTCTTGGTCGGAATCGTCAAGACCATTGAGTGTTCCACCGCTGGCTCACGCCTCGTCGGTGTTATTCCTCCCGAGGAGTCCTTTGCCGATGACGCCAGCCGCGAATCGCTCGGAGTCGGCGCCGATGACGACATCGTTTTCGTTGTTGATGTCATTTCCGTTGACGAGCCCGCTGAGCCTGCTCTTCCGCGTGCCGATGGCGAAGACCAGCCGGCCGTAGACGGATTCCCGGCTGTCGAGCTCGATGACGATGGTCGCCCCACGATCACCATCCCCGACACTGACCCGCCCGCCGAGCTCGCGGTTGCTGTGCTCAAGCAGGGCGCTGGCGAGACCGTCGAAGAGAACTCGGATGTCGTTGTCCACTATGTGGGCATGAACTGGACTACGGGCGAAATCTTTGATGAGAGCTGGGCTCGCGGTGAACCTTCCACGTTCAACACTGGCCAGGTTGTCAGTGGGTTCAAGACTGCACTCGAAGGTCAGCAAGTCGGATCGCAGATCATCGCTGTTCTTCCGCCAAGCGAAGGCTACGGCGAAGCAGGCAATGAGAGCGCAGGTATTGCGGGCACCGACACGATCGTGTTTGTCGTTGACATCCTCGGTCTCGGCTAATTCCGCTTCAGTATTGGCGCACATTTGTGCGAGCAAACTAAAGTAGCGGGATGCGCAAGATAATTCTGCTCGGATCGACGGGCTCGATCGGCACGCAAACCCTCGAAGTTATTGAGGCAAACCGTGATCGATTCGAGGTCGTCGGTCTGGCGGCAGGCACTAACCGCACGCTCGTCGAAGAGCAGGCGGCACGCTTCGGAGTGAAGCACATTGCTTTCGGCGCCGAGCAGGCCGCCCAACTGGTGCGGGATGTCCCTGCCGACGTCGTCGTCAACGGAATCACCGGTTCTGTAGGTCTCAGGCCCACGCTCGCGGCTCTGGAATCCGGTGCAACACTGGCCCTCGCCAACAAAGAGAGCCTCATCGTCGGCGGTGAGCTCGTCATGTCGCGGGCGAAACCCGGCCAAATTGTTCCTGTTGACTCGGAGCACTCGGCGATCGCTCAAGCGTTGCGCTCGGGCGAACCCTCAGAGGTGCGGCGCCTGGTGCTCACGGCATCCGGCGGTCCCTTCCGTGGTCGCACCCGGGAGTCGCTCCAGAACGTGACTCCGCGCGAAGCGCTCGCCCACCCCACGTGGGATATGGGTCTGGTGGTGACGACGAACTCGTCGACGCTCGTCAACAAGGGTCTCGAAGTGATCGAGGCGCACTTGTTGTTCGGCGTGCCCTATGACCGCATCGCGGTCACCGTGCATCCGCAGTCCATTGTGCATTCGATGGTTGAGTTTGTTGATGGCTCGACGATCGCTCAGGCGAGTCCTCCCGATATGCGGTTGCCGATTTCTCTTGGTTTGGCGTGGCCGGAACGAGTTGCCGGTGTTGGAGCGCCACTCGACTGGACGACGACGAGCACGTGGATCTTCGAACCACTCGACAACGAGGTGTTCCCGGCTGTGGAAATGGCAAAGGCCGTTGGCGCCGCAGGCCTCACGTTCCCGGCTGTCTTCAACGCCGCGAACGAGCAGGCGGTGCTCGCGTTCCACGCCGGCGCAATCGGCTACCTCGATATTCTGGATGTCGTTGAGCAGGTTGTGCAGAGCCACGAAGCGACCGAGCTCACTCTCGAGGCGCTCGCGGCTGCCGAGTCGTGGGCGCGACAGGCAGCGGACGCGGTCGTAGCGACCCGCTCCTAACGCGGTATTCGCCCCCCAAGCGGGGTTGTTCTGGGGCTTCCACAGCACGAGTACAGGCGGGCGTCGGTGCTCGTGACTATTCTTAGCGAGTGGAAAACGTGCTCTTGTACATTCTTGGTGTCCTGATTCTTGTTGTCGGGCTTGCTGTGTCTATTGGCCTGCACGAAATTGGCCATTTGCTGCCGGCGAAGCTCTTCGGCGTGCGCGTGAGTCAGTACATGATTGGGTTCGGCCCGACTCTTTTCTCCCGCAAGCGCGGTGAGACTGAGTACGGACTCAAGGCCATTCCACTCGGCGGATATATCTCCATGGCGGGCATGTTCCCACCCGGCAAATCACACGACAATTCACGCAGTTCCACGACGAGTGTCTTCCAAACTCTCGTGCAGGATGCCCGGGAGTCCAGCGCCGATACGCTCACCGATGTCGATGAGTCGCGGGCGTTCTACAAACTTCCGGTGTTCAAGCGCATCATCATCATGCTCGGTGGTCCGTTCATGAACCTTCTCATCGCTATCGTCATGTTTGCGATTCTGTTGATGGGTTTTGGAACAGCTCAGGCCTCGACGACCATCAGTAGCGTCTCGGAGTGTGTGATCCCGGCCTCTGCCGACCGCGACGCCTGCACCGATAGCGACCCAGCTGCCCCTGCTCTTGCTGCCGGCATCCAACCTGACGATCGCATTGTGTCGATGGATGGCGAGCCGATCGAGAGCTGGGAGCAGATTACCGAGCACATTCGCGCCGCCGCGGGGGATCAACTCACGATCGTGGTCGAGCGTGCCGGAGCAGAAGTCACCCTCACCGCTGAGCCTTTGCTTGCGGAACGTTACGTGTATGACGACAGCGGTCAGATCGTAGAAAACGATGAGGGCGAAGCGCAGACCGAGGAGTACGGCTTCTTAGGAATCGGCCCGGCCGCAGAGACGGTTCAGCAGCCGGTGACCGCTGTGTTGCCCGCAGTGGGAGACAACGTGGTTGCCGTGGCCAAAGTTGTACTGACACTCCCGCAGCGCATGATTGACGTGGTCAATGCAGCGTTCGGTCCCGAGGAGCGCGACCCGAACGGCCCCATCGGTCTTGTTGGCGTCGGTCGCATCGCGGGTGAAGCAACGAGTTTAGAAGCGGCGACGGTCACCGACCGTGCTGCTTACCTCATCAGCTTGGTGGGCTCACTCAACGTTGCACTCTTCGTGTTCAACCTGGTGCCGCTGCTGCCGCTCGATGGCGGACACGTTGCGGGCGCACTCTTCGAAGGCGTGCGCCGCTTCTTCGCGAAACTGTTCGGCAAGCCCGATCCTGGTCCGCTCGACACCGCCAAGTTTGTGCCGCTGACCCTCGTAGTTGTCGTGCTGCTGGGCATCATGACACTGCTGCTGGTGTACGCCGACATTGTGAAGCCGATTTCGCCGTTCTAGGAGAACGGGCTGTTCTGGCTGAGCTGGCTGCTAGCAGAACAGGCCGTTCTGACAGAGCGCATCGTTCTGGTGGGCGCTGCGGTCTCGTTCACGTGAACGAGACCGCAGCGACCGCACTGACGCTGTTCTAGCGCGTGAGCAGCAGGGCGTCGCCCTGACCGCCGCCACCACAGAGGGCAACGGCAGCGCGGCCTGAGCCGCGGCGTGCCAGCTCGTGCGCAGCATGTACGACGAGGCGAGCACCGGATGCTCCGACCGGGTGGCCGATCGCAATAGCGCCGCCGTGGATGTTCACGATGTCGTGGCTCAACCCGAGCTCGGAGGTTGAACGCAGGCTTACCGCGGCAAAGGCTTCGTTGATTTCGACGAAGTCGAGGTTGTCGGCCGTCCAACCCGCGTTATCGAGGGCTGCCGCGATCGCGCGAGCGGGCTGCGAGTGCAACGAGTTATCGGGGCCAGCGACGTGACCCGAGCGGTCGAGCACCGCAAGCCACGGAAGATTGTGTTCTTCGGCCCACGCACGGCTGGCCAGAATCACGGCAGAAGCACCGTCGCTCAGCGGCGACGAGTTGCCCGCGGTGATGGTGCCCTCGGGATCGAAGGCGGGGCGCAACCCAGCAAGCGTGTCGACCGTGGTGTTGGCGCGTACGCCCTCATCCGTGTCCAGAACGAGGTCATCGCCCTTGCGCTGGGGGATAGTGACGGGAACGATTTCGTCGGCAAATACTCCGGCCTCAATCGCGGCGGCTGCTCGCTGGTGCGAGGCGGCAGCGATCTCGTCCTGTTCGGTGCGGCCGATCTCGAGGCGTCCGTTGTGGCGTTCGGTGCTTGCGCCCATCGATTCAGCATCGAACGCATCCGTGAGGGCGTCGTGCGCGGCAGTGTCGAGTGCTGACACGGTTCCGTACGCCCAACCCATGCGTGACCCGGGGAGCACGTGAGGGGCATTGGTCATTGACTCTTGGCCACCGGCGGCCACTACGTTGGCTTCTCCGAGACGGATGAGGCGTGCAGCATCCACAATGGCGGCAAGTCCGGAGAGACAGACCTTATTTACGGTGACGGCCGGGGTCTTCCAAGCGAGGCCGGCCGCGATGGAGGTCTGGCGGGCGGGGTTTTGGCCAGCGCCGGCCTGGATCACTTGACCGAAGATCACTTGATCGATGGAGTCGACATCCACGCCGGAGCGTTCAACGGCGGCCCGAAGTGCGATGGCGCCGAGCTCGACGGCGGTGAGCGAAGCGAGCTGTCCGCGCAGTTTCCCTTGTGGGGTGCGTGTGGCGGAAAGGATCACTACGTCGTTGGGTGCGGGGGTGTTGGCCACTGTGCAAACTCCTTTGTTTGGGCGCCGTTGTTGACAGCGCGGTTGCGCAACCATAGGCTACATGAAACCTGAACCGGGTCTCAGGTTCAGATCACAATCCTCCTAAGGCAGCAGGAAAGGTCCCATCATGCGGGTCAGTAAAAAGTACCTCGCTCCGGCGTTAATTGCGACGGTTGCACTCACACTGGCGGGCTGTGCCCCCAGTGTTGACGGCGGAAGTGGCGGCGACGAGCTCGCCCCCGTCGACATTTCAATCATCACTTCCCAGACCGGCCCCCTCGCGGCCTACGGTGAGGCCTACCTCGCTGGCTTCGACGCTGGGCTCGATTACGCCACCGACGGCACAGGCGCCGTTGATGGCCGTGAGCTGAACATCGAAATCACGGATGACGCTGGCGACGCCGACAAGGCGGTCACGGCAGCGAAAGATGTGATTGGCCAAGGCCAGAAGATCATCATCGGCACGGTTTCCTCCGGAATCGCGCTCGCGCTTGCTGAGCAGGCCGAGCAAAACAAGGTTCTCTACATCTCAGGACCGGCAGCAGCTGACGGCATCACCGGCGTGAACGAGTACACGTTCCGCTCGGGTCGTCAGAGCTACCAAGACGTCGCAACCGCCGGTACGTTCATCGGTGACCCGGCAGGCCAGTCTGTTCTGGTCTTCGGTCAAGACACTGCATTCGGTCAGGGCAACGTTGCCGCAGCAACCGCCGTTCTTGGCGGCCAGGGTGCTGACGTGACGAGCCTGCTCGTTCCCGAAGATGCTACTGAGTTCACCCCGTTTGCCCAGCAGATCGTTGATGCGCAGCCTGACCTCGTGTTCGTGGCGTGGGCCGGTGCAACCTCGGGTGCGATGTGGGAGGCCCTCAGCCAGCAGGGTGTGTTTGACAGCGTTCCTGTCGCAACCGGTCTTGGTGACATCTCGACCTATGGCGCCTACGGTGCCGCGAGCGACAAGATCAGCTTCCTCAACCACTACTTTGCGGGAGCAACTGACAATGATGCCAACAGCGCCATGGTCAGCTACCTCGAAGCAGAGGGTAAGCAAGCCGACCTGTTCTCGCCAGACGGCTTCGTTGCCGCTCAGATGGTTGTTCAGGCAGTGCGCGAAGGTGGCGACGATGTTGACGCCATGATCGCCGCGCTCGAAGGCTGGACCTTCGATTCCGTCAAGGGATCGATCACGGTTCGCGCTGAAGACCACGCGATGATCCAGCCGATGTTCCAGGTCTCGCTTGTTGCCGATGGCGACTCGTGGATTCCTGAGCTCGTCACGGCCGTTGATGCTGACGCCGTAACCCCGCCCATCGCAGAGTAAGTACCTAGCGAACTATGTCGAACCAGCCCGTGCTCACGGTCGAGCACCTTGCCCTCACGATCGGGGGAGCCGTCATCATCGATGACGTGTCTCTCTCGATCGCCCAGGGTGAGATGCTCGGCGTGATCGGCCCGAATGGGGCCGGAAAAACCACGCTCTTCAACCTCATCTCGGGAGTGATGACTCCGACAACGGGAACAGTCACCCTCGAGGGGCGCGATGTCACAAATCAGACCATCGATGCGCGGGCCCGGGCTGGGCTCGGCAGAACCTTTCAAACATCCAGCCTCTTCCCGGCGCTCAGTGCGCTGGAGAACGTGCGCCTCGCCGCGCAAGTGAAACTGGGCGGTGCCACCTCGGTGCTTCGCTTCCCGCGGTCTCACGACAAAGCGACCACAATTGCTCGAGCTCGCCTCGACGAGGTCGGGCTCAGCCACCACGCCGCTACGGAGGCGGGGGTGCTGTCGCACGGTGACAAGCGCAAGCTCGAAATCGCCATGTTGCTGGCCACCGATCCCAGCGTCATCCTGCTCGACGAGCCGATGGCCGGTGTCGCTTCTGGCGATGTTGCCGGGCTCACCGAAGTTATTCGCCAGGTTCACCAGTCGGGTCGCACCGTGCTGATGGTCGAACATCACATGGATGTCGTCCTTGGCCTGGTCGACCGGGTGGCAGTGATGCACCATGGCAGTTTGCTCGCGTGTGACACCCCGGATGCCGTCATGGCAGACGAAGCGGTGCAGAAGGCCTATTTGGGGGCTCCACTATGACCGAATCGATTCTGACGGTTGCTGGTTTGAACGCCAACATTGAGGGTCAGCAAGTTGTCGAGGATGTGAGCTTTGAGATGCTCCCCGTCGGTGTTACGGCGCTTCTCGGCCGCAATGGCGTCGGTAAGACGAGCACTCTGCGAGCGATCATGGGCCTCATCGAGCGCTCGGGTGAAGTGACAATTGCGGGGGAGCGCGTTGATCGCGAACCGACTCACCGCATCGTGCAGCGGGGCGTTGGTTATGTTCCCGAAGACCGCGAAGTTTTTGCCTCGCTCACCGTGAACGAAAACCTTCGGCTGGCAGAGCGTGATTCCGCGCCGAACCGCCAGCTCATTGAAGAACTTTTTCCGGACCTCATTGCGCGGGCCGGTCAGCTTGCCGGCACCCTCTCGGGTGGTCAACAGCAGATGGTGTCACTGGCACGAGCGCTCGTGAACGACAACCGAGTTCTGCTCGTCGACGAACCGACCAAGGGCCTCGCCCCTCTCATCGTGATGGACGTCGCGAAAGCACTCGAGCGTGCCGCTCAAACCGTGCCGGTGCTCCTGGTCGAACAAAACTTGCAGGTCGTGCGGATGCTCGCCGAGAAGGCCATCGTGCTCGAAGGCGGTCGCGTGGTTTACGACGGCAGCGCCGAAGAACTCTTGGGCAACGAAGCCCTCACGAAAGAATTGTTGGGGGTCGCGTGAGCACCATAATTCTCCTGCTCATCACAGGACTCGGCCTCGGTGCGCTCTACTTCTTGGTCGCATCCGGTCTCTCGCTGATTTACGGCCTCATGGGCGTGCTGAACTTTGCGCACGGCTCGTTCCTGACTCTCGGTGCTTTCGCCGGCTGGGAGCTATCGAGACGGATGGGCGGTGAAAGCTGGGGCACCCTCATCGCCTCGATGCTGCTCGGAATGGTCGTCGGCGCTGCTGTTGCTGCCGCGACCGAGTTTCTGCTCATCCGGCGCCTCTACAACCGGCATATCGAGCAAGTGCTCGTGACGGTGGGACTGGCGCTCGCGACGGTTGCTCTGTTCGAGGGCATCTGGGGCACCGACCCGATCTACGTGACAGCACCCCCGTGGCTGTCGCAGACCACCGAAATTTTAGGGGCACGCGTTCCCAACGATCGCTTCTTGATGATCGGTGCGGCAGTCCTGGTGCTGCTCGGAATCGTTGCGTTCCTGCGCTACACCCGCTTCGGCCTCATCATTCGGGCCGGTGTTGAGAATCGGTCCATGGTGACTGCACTCGGTATCGATGTGCGCAAGGCCTTCACGGTCGTGTTCGCGATCGGTGGCGCTGCGGCCGGTCTCGGTGGAGTTCTTGCCTCGCACTACTTCGGCTACGTGTCGCCTCAACTGGGCGGATCCCTGCTGATCTTTGCCTTCATCGTCACCGTGATCGGTGGGCTTGGTTCACTCGCGGGTGCCGCCATCGCGTCGGTTGTCGTTGCGGTACTTCAGCAGTTTGCTAACTACTTTTGGGGCGGAACCGGCGACTTGATGGTCGTGCTGTTGCTCGCCGTCGTGCTGTTGGTTCGCCCGACCGGAATCTTGGGGAAGAAAGCATGAAGTCGCTCTCGAAGTTGAGCCAGCGCACCTGGTGGATCGTCGGTGGCGTTCTCGTTGTCGTCGCAGCGATCTTGCCGTTGCTGAACATCTCCATTCCGGGCGTGCTGCCCGGGGCAACCTACACACCGGGCACCCTGCAGTTGCTCGCGCTCGCGTTGCTTTTCGCCTCTCTCGCGTTGAGCTACCACCTCCTGTTCGGCACCGCCGGGATGCTCTCCTTCGGCCACGCGCTGTACTTTGCTCTGGGGGCCTATGGCCTCGGCATTGTGCTCCACGAGACCGAACTGACACTGCTGCCGGCGCTGGGGCTCACGCTCGCGATTGTCATTACGGCGGCGTACCTGCTGGGCTCGCTGAGCCTGCGGGTAACCGGCATCTCCTTCGCCATGGTGACCCTCGCCTTCGCTCAGGCCGGTAACGTGCTTGTGCGCCGTAACCCCGGCCTCACGGGCGGTGAGGAAGGGCTGCGACTCGATACTGAGCACATCCCCGACTTCTTCATCGGTGTCGTCAACACTCGCAACCTGTACTGGCTCGCCCTCGCGCTGCTCGTCGTGGTGTTCGTGGTTGTCGCCTGGTTCGAGAACTCCCGTGCCGGTCACGCGGTGACGGCGACGCGCGAAAACGAGTTGCGCGTGCGAGTGCTGGGACTACGCCCGTTTGGCGTCAAGCTCATGGCCTTCGTTATCGCCTCCGTGCTGGCATCGCTCGTGGGAATGGTCCATCTGCTGCTGCAGAGTGGCACAACGCCCCGCGCCACGTCTGCTGATTTCACGCTCACGATCCTCGTGATCGTGGTGCTCGGTGGCGTTGGCTCCCGCTGGGGCGCCATCGTCGGCGGCATCATCTACACGCTGCTCGATCAGCGCCTCACGGCACTGGCCAGCTCGGATGCCATCGACGGACTTCCGGCAATCTTGCGCATTCCTCTCTCCGAACCGCTCTTTATCCTCGGCACCCTGTTTATCCTTGTGGTGTTGTTCCTTCCCGGAGGAATCGCCGGTGCGGTGCAGCGCCTCTCCACAGGCACCTCTGCCACGCCGTCAGAGCGCAAGCTGCTTGAGGAGGCGGAATGACCCAGTCTGAAGGGCTCCACACGCTAGGACGGTGGACCGCTGACCGCGCGCTCGCCACCCCAGACCGTGTTGCTGTCGATGACCGCGGCGTCGTACTGACCTACCGCCAATTGGATGACCGTGCCACGGCGCTCGCCGAAGCCTTCCTCGATGGCGGCTACGGTGTCGGCGATCGCATCGCCACCATCACGGGCAACAGCTCGGATCACGTTGTCGTGTTCTTCGCCTGCGCCAAAGCAGGACTCGTGCTCGTGCCGCTCTCGTGGCGTTTGTCGCCGCGAGAGATCGCCCAGCAACTGGAACAGGCCGACCCCGCACTGCTGCTCGTTGAGGACGAATTTGCAACCCTGGCCACTCTCGCCACCGATCGTCTTATCGTGCCAATCGCTCGCGGCATCCTCGGCACTCACGGTATTGAACGCGACATGGTCGCCCCGCTCCAGCACGCGAGCGGCGAGCCCGTGCGTCGCCCCGTGCGCGACGACGATGCCCTGCTCATCATCTTCACCTCGGGAACGCTCGATCAGGCCAAGGGCGCGATCCTTACTCACGCCAATTGCTTCTGGACCAACCTCTCGCTCTCGCGCACCGCCGAGATCACGAGCGCCGACACCGTGCTCGCGGTCATGCCGCAGTACCACGTCGGTGGTTGGAACATTCAGCCGCTGCTGGCCTGGTGGATGGGCGCGACCGTCGTGCTCGAGCGCACCTTTGATCCGGCCCGCGTGCTGCAGCTCATCGCCGACCGTCGCATCACCACGATGATGGGCGTGCCTGCGAACTACTTGATCTTGTCGCAGCATCCGCGCTTCGCCTCCAGCGACCTCTCGAGCCTCGAACACGCCATAGTCGGGGGAGCGCCGATGCCCGAACCGCTTTTGCGCGTCTGGCACAGCCGTGGCGTCGCCCTCACTCAGGGCTATGGCCTCACCGAAGCGGCACCCAACGTGTTGTGCCTGCCCGATGAAGAAGCACGTACCCGCATCGGCTCAGCAGGCAAGCCCTACCCGCACGTGGATGTCGACATCGCCGACCCCGTCACGGGGGAACGCATTGAGGGCGCAGGCCAGGGCGAATTGCTCGTGCACGGCCCGGGAGTCTTCAGCGGCTACTTTCGTGCCCCTGAAGCCACCGCGCTCGCTCTGCGTGATGGTTGGCTGGCAACCGGCGATCTCGTCAGTCGTGACGCGGAAGGCTACTATCGCGTTCTCGACCGCCTCAAAGACATCTTCATCACCGGGGGAGAGTCCGTAGCGCCCGCCGAGATCGAAGGGGTGCTCTTCGGGCATCCGGCAATAGCCGACGTCGCTGTCGTTGGGGTTCCCGACGAGACGTGGGGCGAAGTCGCTATCGCCTGGGTGGTCGTGCGATCAGGGGCATCGACCGACGAGACCGACGTTCTTGAGTTTGCGCGGGCAAGTCTCGCCAAATTCAAAGTGCCCAAACGGGTCATCTTCGTTGACCGTATTCCGCGGTCATCCAGCGACAAAGTTCGTCGCCGGGTGCTGCTGGAGCAATGGACAGAACAGCCCTTACAACACGGACGGATCAGTTCATGAGCACACCTCTTACCGCTCGCGGCACTCGCACTAAGACGAAACTGATCGAGGCTGCCGAAACAATCTTTGCCCGCTATGGCTACACGGATGCCTCTGTCGTGCGCATTACGGAAGAGGCCGGCGTAGGCCAGGGCACTTTCTATCTCTACTTCGCGAGCAAGCTCGAAATCTTCGAAGAGCTCGTTGAGGATCTCAACCGCCGCGTTCGTCGTGCCATGAGCGAAGCGTCGGGGGCGGCATCCAACCGCATCGAATCAGAGCGTGCTGGATTCAGGGCCTTCTTTGAATTCACCGCCGAACACCCCGCCCTCTATCGCGTCGTGCGCGAGGCAGAATTTGTGTCGCCCAAGTCGCTGCGCCTGCACTACTCACGCATCGTCGACGGCTACATCGAGGGCCTCAAAGAAGCTCAACTGCTCGGCGAGATTGGTGACATCGACCCGACCGTCGCCGCGTGGGCTCTCATGGGAATTGGCGAAATGATCGGGATGCGCTGGGTGCTGTGGGGCGATTCTCCCGACGCCGGCCACGACGCTGACCCGACCGCGAGCGGCACCTCTCGTGTGCCCGATGAAGTTCTCGATCAAATGATTACGTTTATCCGCCGCGCTCTGGCCGTGCCAGAGCCGCGCACCGAAGGAGTCGAGAAATGACCGATCTCACGGGCCGTCGAGCCCTCGTCACCGGCGGAGCGAGCGGAATCGGTGCCGCGTGCACCGAATCGCTTGCTCGCGCGGGAGCCCACGTCATCGTGGCGGACCTCAATGGCGACGCCGCGAAAGCTCAAGCCGACCGCATTGGCGGTGAAGTCTGGGAGGTTGACCTCACAGACACTGCGGCGCTCGCCGATCTCACTCTCGATGTGGATGTCATCGTCAACAACG
This sequence comes from Salinibacterium sp. SWN248, assembly GCF_015864575.1. Lineage (GTDB taxonomy): Bacteria > Actinomycetota > Actinomycetes > Actinomycetales > Microbacteriaceae > Rhodoglobus. The sequence goes on from NZ_JADYWW010000003.1 coordinate 119,356, forward strand.
CAGGAATCCAACACGTCAGTCCCATCGAGAGCTTCGATCCGGTGATGTTTAGCCGCATCCTTGACCTCATGGTCAAGGCACCGTTCTTGCTCGTTCGGGCTGCTCTGCCGAAGATGTACGAGCGTGAATTCGGCCGCATCATCAACATCAGTTCGGTGCACGGCCTCCGTGCCTCGCCGTACAAGTCGGCGTATGTCACCGCGAAGCACGGGCTTGAGGGCTTCTCCAAGGTCACAGCGCTCGAAGGTGGCGCCCACGGTGTCACGAGTAATTGTGTCAACCCCGGCTACGTGCGCACGCCGCTGGTCGAAAAGCAGATTGCCGATCAGGCCACAGTGCACGGCATCCCCGAGTCTGAGGTCGTCGAGAAAGTCATGCTCACTGAGAGCGCGATCAAGCGACTCCTCGAACCGAGTGAGGTTGCCGATCTCGTGCTCTGGCTCGCGGGGGACACGGCCGGAATGGTCACAGGTGCCTCGTACACGATGGATGGCGGCTGGAGCGCACGATGACCGAGCAACACACCACCATCACGTGCACGGTCGACGGCGGCGAGCTCACCGCAGCAGTGTGGGAGCCCGAGTCGGAACCGCGCGGCACCATCCTGCTCATCCACGGCATTACGGCCTCCCACATGTCATGGCCGCTCGTGGCCGCAGCTTTTCCCGACTACCGGGTGATCGCTCCTGACCTGCGGGGGCGTGGCGCCAGCCGTGATCTTCCCGCTCCGTTCGGGATGCCGCAGCACGCCAAGGACATGAATGCGCTGTTGGCTGCAACCGGCACTGATTCCGCGCTCGTCGTCGGGCATTCGATGGGTGCTTTCGTCGCGGCAACCTTGGCGGCGCAGTCCTCGGAGCGTGTCTCCAGCCTCCTCTTGATTGATGGCGGTTTGCCGATTCCGGCACCGGAGGGTGTGTCGATGGAAGACCTGCCGCAGGTGATTCTGGGGCCGGCTGTTGATCGGCTGTCGATGACATTCGCCGATCGCGAGAGTTACCAAGACTTCTGGCGAGTGCATCCGGCGTTTGCCGATAATTTCACTGAGGCCATCCGCGACTATGTCGACTATGACTTGGTGGGAACAGCCCCCGAGTTGCACCCGGCGAGCAACCTGGCGGCAGTGAGTTTCGATGCCCTGCAGCTGAGCGGCGACACCGACTATCTCGCAGGGCTTCAGGGGCTCACGATGCCGGTGCACTTCATCCGGGCACCGCGGGGTCTTCTCAATCAGGTTCCGGCGTTGTATTCTCCGGAACAGTGCGACCACTGGCGGTCGGAGCTTCCTCACGTGACATTTCATGAGGCGCCAGGGGTCAATCACTACACGATTACTTTGACGCCGCGCGGTGCAGACCGTGTTGCGGGCGTCATGACTGAAATATTGGCGAATCAACCGCGGGAGGTCCGAGCGTGAGCATCGATAAGACAGTGGGGTCGGCGGCCGAAGCAATCGCTGATATTCCCAGCGGGGCATCTCTGGCCGTTGGCGGATTTGGCCTGTGCGGAAATCCGATGGTGCTCATTCAGGCGTTGCTTGAGCTGGGGTCAGATGACCTCAGCATCGTCAGCAATAACTGTGGTGTGGATGATTGGGGGCTCGGCGTTCTGCTGGCTGCCCGCCGCATCCGCAAGATGACATCGTCGTATGTCGGGGAAAACAAGGAGTTCGAGCGCCAGTTTTTAACGGGCGAGCTTGAAGTCGAGTTGACTCCCCAGGGCACTCTTGCCGAAAAGCTGCGTGCTGGCGGGTCGGGTATTGGTGCGTTCTTCACTCAGACGGGTGTGGGCACGCAGGTTGCCGAGGGCGGCCTGCCGCGTCGGTACGACGGTTCGGGCGGCATCGCGATTGCCTCGCCTCAAAAAGAGGTTCGTTCGTTCGACGTGAACGGCATCGCCAAAGATTTCGTGCTCGAAGAAGCGATCACGACCGACTTCTCACTCGTGCACGCGCTCAAGGGCGACCGTCACGGCAACCTCGTCTTCGCGAAGTCGGCCCGCAATTTCTCGCCCCTTGCCGCAATGGCGGGCCGCGTGTGCATCGCCCAGGTCGAAGAACTCGTCGAGCCAGGCGAGATAGAACCGGATGCCGTTCACCTGCCCGGCGTGTATGTCACGCGGATCATTGAGGTTGGCTCCGATGTCGAGAAACGGATCGAACGTCGCACAGTGCAGAAGGTGGTCGCATAATGGCTTTGACTCGCGAAGAAATGGCGGCGCGTGCCGCGCTCGAACTGGCCGACGGCTCCTATGTGAACCTCGGTATCGGCCTTCCGACCCTCGTGCCCAACTATGTTCCTGAGGGCCGCACGGTTGTGCTGCAGTCGGAGAACGGCATTTTGGGCGTCGGGCCATACCCGACCGAAGAGAACGTCGACCCCGACCTCATCAACGCGGGAAAGGAGACGGTCACGACCCTCCCGGGCACCGCCTTCTTTGACTCCGCTATGAGCTTCGGCATGATCCGCGGCGGCAAAATTGATGCGGCCATCCTCGGCGCCATGCAGGTGTCCGTTGCCGGCGATCTCGCCAATTGGATGATTCCCGGCAAGATGATCAAGGGTCCCGGCGGCGCCATGGACCTCGTGCACGGCGCTGCGCGCGTCATCGTGCTCATGGAGCATGTCGCCAAAGATGGCAGCCCCAAGATCGTGAACGAATGCTCCCTGCCGCTCACGGGCCGGAGTGTCGTGCACCGCATCATCACCGATCTTGCGGTGATCGATGTGACCGACCGTGGTCTCGTTCTTCGCGAACTCGCTCCCGGCGTTGACGAAGCAACCGTCCGCGCCGCTACCGAACCCGAGCTCATCGTCGAGCTCGCCTCCTAAATAATTTCGCCACCACCCGTAGTTCCACTCACCAAAGGACACACCATGGCTACCCTTCTCGACGGCATCGTTCAGCACAGCGTCGCCACACCGCGCATCGTCGCGTCGGTTCTCGAGCGCCCATCCGACATCGCAACTTCGACGGTCGTGTTCGTGCACGGAAACGTCTCGTCCTCGCTGTTCTGGCAGCCCACCATGCTTGCCCTCGACAGCAGTGTCCGTGCTCTGGCAGTTGACCTGCGCGGTTTCGGTGGCACCGAAACTCTTCCCGTGGATGCCACCCGCGGCGTTCGCGACTTTTCCGACGACATCGCAGCCGTGCTCGACGCGCTCAGCATCGAGCGTGCGAGCTTTGTCGGCTGGAGCATGGGTGGCGGAGTCGTCATGCAGTTCATGCTCGACCACGCTGATCGTGTCGACACCGTCTCGTTCGTTTCGCCCGTTTCGCCCTACGGCTTTGGCGGAACGAAGGGGGCGAACGGTGAGCTCCTGAATCCGGAGTGCTCTGGCACGGGCGGCGGGGGAGCGAACCCCGACTTCGTCGCTCAATTGAACGCGGGCGATGCGGCCGACGATTCGCCGACATCCGCTCGCATGGTGTTCCGTACGGCCTATGTGGCGGATGCCGCAGCCCACACCGAGCACGAAGATCTGTGGGTCGAGTCGATGCTCACGACCGCCACCGGCGACGACAACTACCCTGGCGACTCGGTTGCTGTTGAGCCGTGGCCCGGCTTTGGTCCCGGCGGTCGCGGAGTGCTCAACACCATGACGCCCGACCACTTCAACGTCAGCGGCATTACCGAACTTGCCACCAAGCCGCGCATTTTGTGGGTGCGCGGCCTGCAAGACGCGATTGTGTCGGATGCCTCGGGGTTCGACCTGAACTTTTTGGGGCAGCTTGGCGTGATTCCCGGCTGGCCCGGCGCCGAGGTTGCTCCGCCGCAGCCGATGATCGAGCAGACCCGTGCCGTGTTCGACCAGTACCAGGCCAACGGTGGGCAATACACCGAGTTGGCGTGGGAGAACTGCGGCCACTCCGCGCACCTGGAGCGCCCGAGGGAGTTCGTCGACGCACTGACTGCTCACCTCGGCGCGCGCTAGCGTTCCGCTGATGTTCAGGAGTCGGCTTTAGGATGGGTTAGTGCCAGCAATTAATCTCGGAATGCCGAAAGTCCCTGAAGTCCTCGCTCCCCGTCGCAAGACCCGGCAGATCAAGGTCGGTTCAGTAGGAGTCGGCAGCGAGTCACAAGTGAGCGTCCAGTCCATGACGACGACGCAGACCACCAATATTGACGCGACGCTGCAGCAGATTGCCGAACTCACGGCATCCGGTTGCGACATTGTGCGTGTTGCTGTGCCTCATCAGGACGACGCGGATGTGCTGCACATCATCGCGAAGAAAAGCCAGATTCCGGTTATTGCCGACATCCACTTCCAGCCGCGCTACGTGTTCTCGGCAATCGATGCCGGAGTAGGCGCCGTGCGCGTCAACCCGGGCAATATTCGCAAGTTCGACGACAAGGTTGGCGAGATTGCTAAGGCTGCCAAGGATGCGGGCACGAGCCTGCGCATTGGTATCAACGCCGGTTCGCTCGAGCCAAGCCTGTTGCAGAAGTACGGCAAGGCCACCGCAGAGGCGCTCGTCGAGAGCGCCGTGTGGGAGGCAAGCCTCTTCGAAGAGCACGACTTTCACGACTTCAAAATTTCGGTCAAGCACAACGACCCCATCGTCATGGTCAAGGCGTACCGCATGCTCGCTGAGCGCGGCGACTGGCCGCTGCACCTCGGTGTGACCGAGGCCGGGCCGGAGTTCCAGGGCACGATCAAGAGCGCTACGGCGTTCGGCATCCTGCTGTCGGAGGGCATCGGCGACACGATTCGTGTCTCGCTCTCGGCACCGCCCGTGCAGGAAATCAAGGTTGGCCTGCAGATTCTGCAGTCGCTCAATCTGCGCGAGCGCAAGCTCGAAATCGTGTCGTGCCCCTCGTGTGGTCGCGCTCAGGTCGACGTCTACAAGCTCGCAAACGATGTCACTGAGGGCCTCGAGGGCATGACTGTCCCGCTACGTGTCGCTGTTATGGGTTGCGTAGTCAACGGACCTGGTGAAGCTCGCGAAGCTGACCTCGGTGTTGCCAGTGGTAACGGCAAGGGCCAGATCTTTGTGAAGGGTGAAGTCATCAAGACGGTTCCCGAAGCAGACATCGTGGCGACCTTGATCGAAGAGGCCAATCGCATCGCAGCAGAGATGCCTGCCGGTGCCACGGGAAGTCCGCAAGTTCTCACCCCGTAGGCGCACTACCATTGAGGCGTGTCTACACGTCTCTCTCAACTCTTTGTCCGCACGCTTCGCGAAGATCCCGTCGATGCTGAAGTAGCAAGCCACCGCCTTTTGGTGCGCGCCGGCTACATCCGTCGTCAGGCTCCCGGTGTTTTTGCGTGGTTGCCACTCGGGCTTAAGGTTCGCCGCAAGATCGAAGCGGTCATCCGTGAAGAACTCGAGTCGTTTGGTGCCCAAGAGGTGCTGTTCCCGGCTCTGCTGCCGCGCGAACCCTACGAGCTCACGGGCCGCTGGACTGAGTACGGTGACGGCATCTTCCGTCTTAAGGACCGCAAAGACGCCGACTACCTGTTGGCACCCACGCACGAAGAGGTCTTCACGTTGCTCGTGAAAGACCTGTACTCGAGCTACAAAGACTTGCCGCTGTCGCTGTACCAAATCCAGGACAAGTACCGCGATGAGGCCCGCCCCCGTGCCGGTCTGCTGCGTGGTCGCGAGTTCTCGATGAAAGACAGCTACTCCTTCGATTACACGGATGCCGGACTCGACGTCTCGTACCAGCAGCACCGTGACGCCTACGAGCGCATCTTCAACCGCTTGGGCCTCGAGTACGTTGTCGTGTCGGCGGATGCCGGTGCGATGGGTGGCTCCAAGAGCGAAGAGTTCCTGCACCCAACCCCCGTCGGCGAAGACACCTTCGTGCGCTCGGCTGGTGGCTACGCCGCCAACGTTGAGGCGTACCGCACGACTGTTCCCGAGGCATTGCCGATTGACGGCCTGCCCGCCCCGCTGATTTTCGATTCGCCGAACACTCCCACGATCGATACTCTTGTTGCTCTCGCTAACGAAGAGCAGCCCCGCGACGATCGTCCTTGGACTGCAGCAGACACGCTCAAGAACATCGTTCTGGCTCTCACCTCGATCGATGGCACGCGCGAGCTCGTTGTTGTCGGTTTGCCCGGCGACCGCGATGTCGACATGAAGCGCGCCGAGGTCGCCTTCGCGCCGGCTGAGGTCGAACCTGCAACGGAAAAGGACTTTGCCGAGCTGGCCAAGCTCGAGGGAAACCCCGGCTTCGTCAAGGGCTACATCGGTCCGTGGTCGCCCGAGGGCGCTGTCATCGGCGAGAAGTCGACGACGGGCGTGCGCTTCGTGCTCGACCCCCGCGTCGTTGATGGCACGCAGTGGATCACGGGCGCCAATCTCCACGAAAAGCACGTTCTCGGCCTCGTCGCCGGTCGTGACTTTATTGCGGACGGCACCGTTGAAGTTGCGGATGTCCGCGCCGGCGATCCTGCCCCTGACGGCAGTGGTCCCATCGAGACCGCTCGAGGCATGGAAATCGGTCACGTCTTCCAGCTCGGCCGCAAGTACGCCGAGGTTCTCGGGCTCAAGGTTCTCGATGAGAACGGCAAGCTTGTCACCGTCACGATGGGTTCCTACGGAATCGGTGTCACCCGCTTGATGGCGGCCATCGCTGAGACCACGAACGATGGCAAGGGCCTGTTGTGGCCCAAGCAGATCAGTCCCTTCGACGTGCACATCGTTGCTGCGGGCAAGGATGCTGTTGTCTACGAGACTGCTGAAGGGCTCGTGGGCTCGCTTGAGCAGGCCGGCCTTGACGTGCTCTTCGATGATCGCCCCAAGGTGTCGCCGGGTGTGAAGTTCGGCGATGCCGAGCTTCTTGGCGTTCCCACGATCGTGATTGTCGGTCGCGATGCCGCCAATGGAATGGTCGAAGTCTGGGATCGCGTGACGAACGAGCGCACGAGCACTCCTGTCGCCGATGTCGTCGCCGCACTCTCTAAATAAGCCAGCTAAACTAGCAAGTTCGGAGCCGCAGACGGTTCTGAGTCACAACCCCTAAATGAATATCGGAGGTCCTCAATGGATATCGACTTGAGCGTGCTGCGCATGATGGAGCGCGAGCGAGAGATACCGTTCGAAGAACTGGTGCAGATCATTGAGCAGGCGATTTTGAGCGCCTATCTCAAGCACGTTGAGGCTCCCGAAGGTAAGGCTGTCGAAGTACAGCCGACCGCTCGCGTTGTGCTCGACCGCAAAACCGGACACGTCAGTGTCTGGGTCCCTGAGTATGACGAAGAGGGTGCGGTTATTGGCGAGGCTGAAGATAGCCCCAGTGATTTCGGACGTATTGCAGCGTTCGCGGCAAAACAGGTCATCAACCAGCGCTTGCGCGACATTGGTGACGACAAGGTTCTTGGCGAGTTCAAGGGCCGAGAGGGAGACATCGTTGCCGGAGTGATCCAGCAGGGTCCCAACCCGCGCATGATCCACATCGACCTCGGCTCGGTGGAGGCAATCATGCCTCCCGAAGAGCAGGTCCCCAGCGAGGAATACACGCACGGATCACGCATTCGGGTGTACGTCACCGCTGTGAACAAGGGCGACAAGGGGCCGCAGATTACGGTCAGCCGCACCCACCCGTCGCTCGTTCGCAAGCTCTTCGCGCTTGAGGTTCCCGAAATTGCCAGCGGACTGGTAGAAATCACTTCTGTAGCCCGCGAGGCGGGCCACCGCACCAAGATGGCGGTTCGGGCAACCGAGACCGGCATCAACGCGAAGGGTTCCTGCATTGGCGAGCTCGGCCAGCGTGTGCGGGCAGTAACGGCGGAGCTCAACAACGAGAAAATCGACATCGTCGACTACTCCGAGAACCTGGCCACGTTTGTTGCTAATGCTCTCTCGCCCGCCAAGGTATCGAGCTCCTTCGTGATCGATGAGGCCACCAAGGCAGTGCGTGCCCTCGTGCCCGACTACCAACTGTCATTGGCGATTGGCAAGGAAGGGCAAAACGCCCGACTGGCTGCCAAGCTCACCGGCGCGCGCATCGACATCCAGCCCGACTCGATTCTCGACGACTAATAGTCGTACGCCTGGCTCTCCCCTCAGCGCAGTGCGCTGAGGGGAGAGCCAGTAGCGTTCCATCGCCGCGTGCGCTCAGTGTCGGGCGCGGGGGAGTGCGGGATTGCAGAGTAGGGGTATCATGGAAGCAGTAAGAACGTGTATTGGCTGTCGCGCGAGCGCCAGCAGATCCTCGTTACTGAGGGTTATCGCATCTCACGGTGCGGTTGTGGCCGACCATTCGGCCACACTTCCGGGTCGCGGTGCGTGGCTTCATCCCACAACCACGTGTTTTGAGTCTGCAATCAAACGCAGAGCTTTTGCACGTGCGTTGAAGGTGGAACCACCGCTAGATACCGGAGCACTTCTTTCAGTGTTAGCTGAATATGAGGCGGGACATCAACCGATGTCCCCTAACGAACAGGCTGATTGACCTATGGACAACTAATGAGCGGCTCGAAATGAGTTCCGTCCGTAATTAGTGGTCTGCCCCTGTCTGGGAGCAGACCCAGACAGGAGAAAAGTGGCTGCAAAACCACGCGTACACGAAGTCGCCGCCGAAGCTGGCGTCGATAGCAAGGCTGCTCTAGCGAAGCTCAAAGAAATGGGCGAATTCGTTAAGGGCCCGTCATCGAGCATTGAGCCCCCCGTCGCACGACGGTTGAAGGCTGCACTCGAAGCTGACGCAGCGAAAGCACCGGCAGAGCCGGAGAAGCCCAAGGCTGCTCCCAAGGCCGCGCCGAAGGCTGCCGCTAAAGCGACACCGAAGCCCAAAACTCCGATGCCAAGCGCGCCGACCCCAGCACCTGTTGCTGAGGAAGCACCCGCAGCAGCACCGGAGCCCGAGCACGCTGCTGAACCAGAAGAAGGCGCGGCTCCCGCTCCTCTGACGGTTGCCGAGCGTCAAGCTCAGGCACTGGCTGCTGAAAAGGCACTGGCCGCAGAAAAGGCTTCTGCCGAGTCTGGTGCAAAGCCCGAGGGCGGCGCAGCAGATGCTCCCAACCCTTCCTCTGTTCCTCGTCCGGGTACTCCCCGTCCGGGAAACAACCCTTTCGCCTCCAATCAAGGCATGGGGCGTCCCGCACCTGCCGGTGGCGCAAGCTCGATTCCTCGTCCCGGCGCTCCGCGTCCGGGCTTGCCTCGTCCTGGCGCTCCGCGTCCGGGTGCACCTCGTCCCGGTTCGCCGCGCCCAGGTTCACCTCGTCCCGGTGCACCTCGTCCGGGTGGACCAGGTCAGGGTCAGCGTCCCGGTGGCTTCGGTCAGCGTCCAGGCGGTCCCGCTGGAGCAGGTGCCGGCGCACGCCCAGGTGGAGCTGGTGGCGGATTCCGTCCCGGTGGAGCACCAGGAAACAACTTTGGGCCTAACCGTCCACCAGCCGGCGGTCGCGGTCGCGGTCCCGGCGGAGGTACCGCAGGTGCTTTCGGTCGCGGTGGCGGCAAGAGCAAGGCACGCAAGTCCAAGCGGGCGAAGCGGGCAGAGTTCGAACTGAGAGAAGCACCGTCGCTTGGTGGCGTTAGCGTCCCCCGCGGAAACGGCAAGGAAGTTATTCGCCTTCGCCGTGGTGCATCGATCACCGACTTTGCCGACAAGATCGACACGAGCCCCGGAAACCTCGTCACCGTACTGTTCCACTTGGGACAGATGGCGACAGCAACCGAGTCCCTCGACGAGGCGACCTTCGACATCCTGGGTGAAGAGCTCGGGTTCAAGATCGAAATGGTCTCGCCTGAGGAAGAAGACCGTGAACTGCTTCTCGGCTTCGACATGGACCTCGACCAAGAGCTGGAAGACGAATCTGACGACGAACTCGTCATCCGTCCTCCCGTTGTTACCGTCATGGGTCACGTCGACCACGGTAAGACCAAGCTGCTTGACGCCATCCGTAACGCCAACGTTGTTGCTGGCGAAGCCGGCGGTATCACGCAGCACATTGGTGCTTACCAGGTCGTCAAGGAGCACGACGGTTACGAACGTCCGATCACCTTCATTGACACCCCGGGTCACGAAGCGTTCACCGCTATGCGTGCTCGTGGTGCTCAGGTCACCGACGTTGCCATCCTCGTGGTTGCAGCAGATGACGGAATCATGCCCCAGACGGTTGAAGCACTCAACCACGCTCAGGCAGCAAACGTTCCAATCGTTGTCGCGATCAACAAGATCGATAAAGAGGGTGCAAACCCGGCCAAGGTGCGCCAGCAGCTCACCGAATTCGGCCTCGTCGCAGAAGAGTACGGCGGAGACACCATGTTCATGGATGTCTCAGCGCTCAACAAGGTCGGTATCACCGAGCTTCTTGACGCAGTGCTCCTGACAGCGGATGCCGGACTCGACCTGCGTGCAAACCCCAACAAGGATGCTCGTGGTGTCGCGATTGAAGCCAAGCTCGACAAGGGTCGCGGTGCTGTTGCTACCGTGCTCATCCAGTCGGGAACGCTTGAAATCGGAGACCCCATCGTTGCGGGTACCGCCTACGGTCGCGTTCGTGCCATGTTCGACGAGAACGGTGGATCGGTTACTCACGCGGAGCCTTCGCGCCCCGTTGCCGTACTCGGTCTGACTTCAGTACCCAAGGCCGGCGACGTGTTCTTGGTTACCGATGACGACCGCATGGCCCGCCAGATCGCTGAAAAGCGCGAAGCAGCAGAGCGCAACGCAATGCTCGCTCGTAGCCGCAAGCGCATCAGCCTCGAGGACTTCACGAAGGCCCTCGAAGACGGCAAGGTCGAATCGCTCAACCTCATCATCAAGGGTGACGTATCGGGTGCTGTTGAAGCCCTCGAAGAGTCGCTGCTCAAGATTGATGTTGATGACTCGGTTCAGCTGCGCATCATCCACCGCGGTGTCGGTGCTGTTACCGAAAGCGACATCAACCTCGCCACGGTCGACAACGCCATCATCATTGGATTCAACGTTCGCCCCGACCCGAAGGCACGCGAGCGTGCCGTTCGCGAAGGTGTCGACGTGCGCTTCTACTCGGTCATCTACGCCGCACTTGAAGACGTTGAGAACTCGCTCAAGGGAATGCTCAAGCCTGAATTTGAAGAAGTTCAGTCGGGTGTTGCTGAGATCCGCGAGATCTTCCGTTCCTCCAAGGTCGGAAACATCGCTGGTGTCATCGTGCGTTCGGGAACGATCACGCGAAACGCCAAGGCACGAGTTATCCGCGAAGGTGTCGTCGTTGGCGACAACCTGGCGATCGACTCGCTGCGTCGCTTCAAGGATGACGTCACTGAAGTTCGTACCGACTACGAAGCCGGTATCGGTCTTGGTAAGTTCAACGACATCCAAATCGGTGACGAGATCGAGACAATTGAAATGAAGGAAAAGCCGCGGGTCTAGCTCGCTGGCTTATGACGGCACCCCGGTCAGGAAGCGGAGCTACGCAGGCTCCGCAAGCTTCCTGACCGGGGTGCCGTCAACGCCTCGGTTATTCTCGAGGCAGCAAAAGTTATAGAAGGAGTAGAGATGGTTGACGCAGCTCGTGCCGCGAAAATGGCCGACCGTATCAAGGTGATCGTTGCCAAGACCCTAGAACGTGGCATCCGAGACCCGCGCCTCGGCTTTGTCACCATCACTGACGTCCGGGTAACCGGCGACCTCCAGCATGCCTCGGTCTTCTACACGGTGTACGGCACCGACGAAGAACGCAGCGACAGCGCAGCGGCTCTCAAATCGGCCACCGGCCTCGTGCGCCGTGAAGTGGGTAAGAACCTCACCGCACGCCTCACGCCATCAATTCAGTTCATTGCAGACGGCATCCCCGAGAACGCGGCTCTCATCGACTCGCTTCTTACGGAAGCCCAACAGCGGGACGCGTCGGTTGACGCTCTCAAGAAGAGCGCGAAGTACGCAGGAGAAGAAGACCCCTACGTGAAGCCTCGCGATTTTGCCGCCGAAGAAGAAGCCGCAGGCTTTGACGACGACGACGACGACGAGGACGACGACGACGAGGATGACACCACCCACGCCTAGCGACTGCCGCGTGCCGGCAGAGCGGCTGATTCACGCCCGTTAGGGCAGCGCGTATCCCGCGTCTTCGGCGACGGCGAGTCCGTCCTTCAGGAGGCCTGCCAGCGCGCGCTCGCGCTGTTCGGCATCCGCCCATATCTGCGTGATTTCGTCTGGGGTGACCGGCACATCGCTGGCCCGAAGCTCGGCAAGGATAAGACCGCGCACTTGCCGGTCGGAGCCCTCAAACTTTTTCTGCACCACCTGCCGCTTGCCCTCATAAGCCGGGTAACCGGCAGCACGCCACGCGCACAGTTCGCGCACCGGGCATTGCTCACACAGCGGGTTCTTGGCCGTGCACACGATCGCGCCCAGTTCCATGACGGCGGCATTCGTCGCAGCAGAGGCAGCCCGGTCATCAGGCAGGAGCTGTTCCATGGCTGCGAGGTCTCGTTTGCTCGAGGGCGGCCCGGCTTCACCCTCTCCATTGACGGCGCGAGCAATTACGCGACGCACATTGGTGTCAACGACCGGGTGATGGTGGCCGTAGGCGAACACAGCGACAGCGCGAGCCGTGTAGTCGCCGATCCCGGGCAGCGCCAGCAGGGTCGGCACATCCTCGGGAACCACGTTGTTGTGCTGCTCCGCGATGGCGGTTGCGGCGGCGTGCAGGTTGAGGGCACGACGCGGGTACCCGAGGCGCTCCCACGCCCGAACAGCGTCGCCAGGGGCGGAAGCGGCGAGGGCGGCGGGCGATGGCCAGCGTTCGAGCCACTGTTCGAGCCGTGGGATCACGCGAACGACCGGGGTTTGCTGGAGCATGATCTCGCTCACGAGGATTCCCCAGGCGCCGAAGCCGTCGTGTCGCCAGGGCAGATCGCGGCCATGTTCGACGAACCAGTCACCGATGAGCCTGGCGAGTTCAGCGCGGTCGGCCGTCGAGGTTTCTGTGGTCACGGAGGGGTGTCGGTTTCGTCGGGGTCGTGGGGGCGTTGTGTGAGGCTGTGTAGCACTGGCTAACGCGTGGAGGGAGGCGTGGCGTCGAGCGCAGCGAATCGCGCGGCAACATCCTCCGTGGTCAGAAAATTGCCGGTCTCTTCGACGCCGTGAACAAGTTCGACCATCAGCGCGTTGAGGGGAGCGGCACGGTTCAGTTCGTCGGCGGCGCGCACCACGGCACCGTTGAGGGCATCCACTTCACTGGGTTGACCGCGACGAATGCTCTGCAGCGTCGAGCCAGGATTGGGGGTGTGCCCCATTCGCCGGCTCATGAGCAATGGGATGATCTGACCGAGCCACAGTGGTGACCGTGCCAGGTTACGAAGGCGTCGGTGGGAGAGCCCCTGAAGTGTTTCGAAGCGGATTCCGGCAGCAAGGGCGGTGCGTGCTGTTTCGCGCATGCTCGCGGTCATTATCCGGCGCAGCGAACGATCGCCGATGACGGCCTGCACGCTGTGGCCAGTGATCGCAGGCAGCGCATTGACCTGATTGATGACGAGCTTTGTCCACTGTGCACCGCGAAAGTTGGGCACAGCGAAGGTTGGCATGACCGCGTTGAGTGCGTTTGCGGCATAACGTGCTGGCACATCGTTGTCTCCGGCAACACCCAAATAGCTGGGGCCGGCGGCGGTGACATGGATGGCGCCGGGGGAGAGGAACGAGGAGGCGAAGGTGGCGAGCCCGCCGATGATGTCTGACCGCGGCGAGGCGTAGGTGGCAACGTCGAGCGAGTCGAGGCCGTTTTGAAAGATGACAACGGGGAGGTCACGCAAAAAGCGAATGTTCTCGCGAATCGCTTCTTCGGCGTCGTGCGCTTTTGTGGCGACAATCACGAGCTCGTTGACGCGGCTGAGGGTGCCAGAGGCGCGCACGCGAGAGACGCTGTCTCCCCAGGCCCCGGTGAGGGTCAGGCCCGATTCGCGGATGGCGTGGAGGTGAGCTCCTCGTGCCGTCACTTCGACATCATTGCCAGCGCGCGCGAGCAACGCTGCTATTGCACCGCCGACGGCACCCGCCCCAATAACGCCGATTCGCATAGGGGAAGTCTAGGCGTACTGCGTGAACATTTATCGTGAGCGACCGCAATGGAGCGCCGCACATCGACCGCGTCAGAATTGGCTAAAGTTGTGGGGCTGCCCGTCCTGGGCACCCGTGCGGAAAGGAATGTCATGGCTAAGCCGCCGCGCAATCCGACGAGCGGGATTCTGTTCGTAGATAAGCCTCAAGGCATCACGAGCCATGGCGTGATCTCACGGGCCCGTAAATCAGTGGGCACCCGCAAGATCGGCCACGCCGGAACGCTTGACCCGATGGCCACCGGGCTCCTTGTGCTCGGCGTCAATAACGCGACTCGACTGCTCACCTATCTCGTCGGGCTCGACAAGCAGTACACCGCCACGATTCGTTTGGGGGCATCGTCAAACACTGACGACGCTGAGGGCGAACTCTCTGAGACCGCGGATGCCGCGGCTCTCGCTGCCCTCTCCGACGATGCCATCGCGCACGCCGTGGCCAATCTCACTGGCGCTATCTCGCAGCGCCCCAGTTCCGTGAGCGCCATCAAGGTAGATGGTCGCCGCGCGTACACGTTGGCTCGCGCGGGCGAAGAGGTCGTGCTCGCTGAGCGAGCGGTCACGGTTTCTGCTTTCGAGGTGCTCGAGATTGCGCGCGGAGAGTTCATCGATGTGAAGGTGCGGGTGGATTGTTCCTCCGGCACCTACATCCGCGCTCTTGCTCGCGATATGGGGGAGGCGCTGGGCGTTGGCGGTCACCTGACGGTGCTGCGTCGCACTCGGGTTGGGCCGTTCTCCGTCGAGGAGGCGAGTGCTGTCGATGAGGACCTTGAAACGAAGCTCGTGGCGCCGGCCGTCGTGGCCCGAGTGCTCTTTGACACTGTTGAGCTCGATGATGAGCAGGCTGCCGACTTGGCGCAGGGCAAGCAAATTGCTTTGGAGCCTCGGGGCGAGGGGGCACTTGCGGCGCTCAACTCAGAGGGCCGCTTGGTCGGCCTCCTCGAAATTGTTGATGGTCGCGCCCGAATCCTCTCGAATTTTCGACCGGATGCCGAGCCAGCAGCGCCTGAGCTTCTGGTGTCGGGCGACGGCGAGTCCGCCTCTGAGGAAGGAACCCCGAACAATGGTTGAGTGGTTTGTGTGGGTTCAGATCGTTGTGGCGGTCACCGCAGGCCTTGGCGCCGTGATTGTCGGCTTCGCGCGAGTGAAGCCCAATGATTACACCCTGGGGGCAACGTTGCTGGTTGAGCTGTTGCTCATCGTCCAACTTGTCATGGCGATCATTGCGCCGTTGCTCGGGAACGTGGCGACGGGTAGTTCTCTAGAGTTCTGGATCTACTTGGTCTCGGCCATCCTGATCCCTCCCGCAGCGGTCATGTGGGGGCTTATCGAGCGCAACCGCTGGAGCACGGTGATCTTGGGGGTGGCGTGTTTGTCGATCGCCATCATGGTTTACCGCATGAGCCAAATCTGGTTTGTGCAATTGGCCTAGCCGAGAGCGCCTAAAGTTGAATGTGATGACTAGGAAAGCTTCTTCGACTGCCTCGGGCATCGGCCGAGTGCTGATCGCCGTTTATGCGGTGATGGCGCTGGGCGCTACCGCTCGGTCACTGTTTCAAATCGCCACCAAGTTCGATGAGGCGCCCGTGGCGTATCTCTTGTCTGGTCTTGCGGGGCTTGTGTACATCGTTGCCACTGTCGCGCTCATTCGCTCGGGTCGTGTCTGGTTCCGCGTCGCTGTGATCGCGATCGTGTTTGAACTTGTCGGAGTGATCACCGTCGGCGTCCTCAGTCTCGTGGATGCCGTGTTGTTCCCGGCAGATACTGTCTGGTCTGCTTTCGGCGCCGGCTACCTCTTCGTGCCTCTCGCTCTTCCGGTGCTTGGCCTTATCTGGCTGTATCGGGTGCGTCGTGCTGAGGGGAGACGCTGACATGGATGTTTTCGATTCAGTTGACGCTGTTCCCGCGACCTTTGGTCCGGTTGCCGTCACCATCGGCAAGTTTGATGGCGTGCACAGCGGGCACCGTGCGGTGTTGGCGCGGTTGCGCGCGGTTGCCGCCGAACGCGGTCTGCGCTCTGTTGTGGTGACGTTTGACCGCAATCCGATGAGCCTGTTGAACCCTGCAGCGTGCCCGCAACCCTTGCTGAGCAAGGAACAGAAGCTGGAGCGACTTGCCACGACCGACGTCGACGCCGCTCTTGTCTTGACCTTTGACCGTGCCCTCAGCGAAGTCTCGGCTGATGACTTTGTTGCGACGGTGCTCGCGGGGGCGCTCGACACCAAGGTTGTTCTCGTCGGAGCTGATTTCCGTTTTGGCGCTCGCGGCGCTGGCGATGTCGCCCTGCTTCGTACTCTGGGCGAGAACCATGGTTTTGACGTCGTCGTCATCGATGACATTGCTCTTGAGGAAGGGCGTCGCGTCTCGTCAACCTTTGTGCGCGAGCTTCTCTCCGAGGGTCGCGTGGCCGAAGCGGGGCAATTGCTCACCGCTCCACACTCGGTGCGCGGCGTGGTGGTGCTCGGCCAGCAACGTGGACGAGAGCTCGGGTATCCGACCGCCAATTTGGATCGAAACTCTGAGGGTTTCATTCCCGCTGATGGCGTGTATGCGGCCTGGCTTGTGGTTGACGGGGTTCGCTTTGCGTCCGCGGTTTCTATCGGCAACAACCCGACTTTTGATGGGGTGCCCGAGAAGCAGGTTGAAGCGCACGCGCTCGACCAAGATTTCGATATCTATGGCAAGCGCGTCGAAATCGAGTTTGTGGAATACGTTCGTGGCATGGTCAAGTACACGACAGTTGATGCTCTAATCGAGCAAATGTGCCTTGATGAGATTGCGGTGAGAGAAATCTTGGGCGTCCCGGCAAAAAAGACGCCCAAGAAATAGTTCTTGAGGGTTAGCCCTTGAGGAGCTTGTTGAGGGGAACCTTGACGCCGTTCTTGAGGTTCTCCACGATGTCATCGGGCACATCGCCGATGATCGGCAGGTTGAGGTCTTTGGCCCAGTTCGCGACAGTCTCAAGGATCGTGTCGGTGTCGAGACCTTTGAGGGTTGGCTGGATGCCTTCCCAGATGGGCTCTAGAGCGTCAGTGTCAAGACCCTTGCCTTTGACGAGATCGCCGACGACGTCGCCGATGTCACCGAGATCGAATCCGCTGTTACCCATATTTATCTCCCTGAGATGCCAGCCGACACGAGTTGTCGGCGATACCCACCATCGTAGAGGTAGGGCTTTTCACGACGTAGACTCGTGCGAATGACTACCCCCACGCGCACCCTCTGGAGGGGGCGCATTCTTGCGCTTGCTGGCATCCTCTTCGTCGCTTTGAATGTGCGAACCGCGGTTGCCGCTATTTCGCCGATTATCGGCGTGATCGAAAACGATATTCCGATCTCGAGTCTGGGCCTGGGAGTGCTCGGGATGTTGCCGCCGATCGCTTTTGCCATCGCCGGAGTCGCGGCACCAGCGCTCGCTCGCGCCCGCGGTCTTGACGCGGGACTGCTCATTGCGGCGGCGGCCATGGTTGCCGGTTCGAGCTTGCGTGCCGTCAGTGACAACTACATCGTGCTTGCGATCGGCAGTTTCGTGGCGCTTGCGGGAATGGGAATCGGCAACGTGCTGCTGCCTCCCGCCGTCAAAAAGTATTTCCCCGACCGTTTAGCGACCGTAACGGGCGGCTATGTCGTGCTCATCTCGCTTGGCGCCGCAATTCCGGCGTTCTTCGCGGCGCCGATCGCCGACGCCTCTGGCTGGCGTGTGTCCGTTGCGGTGTGGGCTGCTCTCGCGCTTACCGCGTTTGTCCCGTGGCTCGTACTGACGCTGCGGGGGCGCCACGCCAAGCGTCGGGCTGTGAACGACGAGAGTGTACTGCCGCTGACACCGCATATTTCGGTGTGGGCCGTCGCGAAGTCGCGAACGGCGTGGGCCATCACGATCGCCTTCGGAGTCTCATCAATCGCGTTCTACTCGTTCTTTGCGTGGTTGCCAGAGATTCTTATCGAGTCTGCTCAGTTCACCCCGGTCGAAGCAGGGGCAATGCTGTCTCTCTTCGGGCTCATCGGAATTCCGCTCGGCATCCTGAGCCCTATTCTTGCCAGCCGCGTACAGAACATCGGTGTTGTCATTGCCGGGGGAGTGTTTGCCGGCGTGATCGGCTTCACCGGTCTTGCGTTCGCCCCCACGGTCGCCACCTGGCTGTGGGTCGTGCTCGTTGGAATCAGTTCGATCCTGTTCCCGTTGTGCCTCGTGCTCATCAACCTGCGTACGAGAAGCCATGAAGGTTCGGCAGCCCTCAGCGGCTTCGTGCAGAGCGTTGCCTACTCAGTGGCGGCGCTTGGCCCGTTTGCTGTCGCTCTCGTGCGTGAGCTCAGCGGCGGCTGGGTTTGGCCCTTGATGTTCTTGCTCGTCACAAGTCTGCTCGCGCTTATCAGCGCTGTCATGCTCGCCCGCCCCAGTTTCGTCGAAGACGAGATCGACTTTCCAGCAGCGGCTCTCGACGAGTAACCGGCGCGCGGCTACCGACGTTCAATTCGGATGCCGGCCGCAGCGCGGCATCCCGACGGCGTGACTAGTAGCCGAGAGCTGACGTGCTCAGCCGTTCGGGGTGATGCACGAGAGATGCGGCGCCGATAAGGGGTCCATCGCTGGAGAGCCCGGAGGCGACGACGCGCACCTTCGTAATGAACGGGAAGGGTGCTCGATCGGTGATCGCCTCCGCAACGAGATCGATGTAGTCGGCGGCAACGTGCGAGAAGCCGCCACCGATTGCGACGAGCTCAAGATCAACGAGCGCCGTCGCTGAGGCAATTCCGTGGCCGACGGCACGCGCAGAGCGGCGAACTGCAGCGATCGCAATGTCGTTTCCTGCGGCGTAGTCGGCAGACAACTCTTCGCCGGTCGCGCCGGTCCAGCCCTGTGACTGTGCCCATTCAACGGTTTTCGGGCCAGCGGCGACAGCTTCGACGCAGCCTGTTCCGCCACAGCCGCAGATGACAGTTTCTCCGCCAACTTCGACGTGACCGAAATGGCCGCCGTTGCCCGTGGGACCGTCGATGAGCTGATTGTCGAGGATGAGCCCGCCGCCGACGCCGGTGGAGACGACCATGCCCATGAAGTACTTCACTCCCTGGGCGGCGCCAATCCAGTGTTCTGCCAGTGCGATGCAGTTGCCATCGCCGCGCAGAGACACCGTGAGTCCTGGCAATTCTTCTTCGACGAGGGCGCGGACGCCAAAGTCGCGCCACGCGGGCAAGTTCAACGGGGAGACTTCACCGCGGGACACCGAGATCGGGCCAGCGCTGCCGATGCCAGCACCGAGCAGCTCCGCGCCATCCGGAAGCTCAGCGATCGACTGTCGCACGACCGTGCGCACGCTGTCAGCGAGCTGAGCGCTGGAAGAGGCGCGGCCCGTTGGCGCGCGAAAGCGGCTCGGGGTGAGAACGACGCCGTGGGGGTCGACGAGAGCGGCTTCGACTTTGGTTCCGCCAATATCAATGGCAAGGGCATAGCGATTCGATGTGGTGGTGGTCACGGCATCCACCTTATTGGGTTCAAGGGGTGGTCATGGTGCACCTGTGGACGTTCGTGTGGTGTTCAGCTTGGGGGTGTTTGCTGCTCGTGTGCGCACTCGCGTCGGCCACCTGCTGCTCATCTGAGCAAGTGGCCCCGCATATGTTGCAGCTCGGTGTCCGTGACTCTATCGTTGAAGCAGGAGGCAGCAGTGGATGAATCAACCGAACTCTTGGCCGTGCGCGTTGCCGAGCTCTATTACGAAGAGAACAAGACGCAAGACGAAGTCGGCGCCCTCCTCGGAATAACCCGGTGGAAAGTGGGCCGTCTGCTCACCCGCGCACGCGAAGCCGGGATTGTTCGCATTGAGATCGTGCACCCCCGAGCCCGCCGGCTGGATATCGAACGTCAGTTGCGAGACCGCTTCGGCCTCAAAGATGCCGTTGTTGTTCCGCTTCCCGCCGAAGACGAAGAAGTGAGCCCTCGTGTGGCTCAGGCTGCTGCCGACTACCTCGCCGCTGTGCGTCCCATTCCTCGCACCCTCGGCGTGAGCTGGGGCCGCACGCTCGACGAGGTCGCTCGTTTGCTCGCCGACGGCTGGACCATCGGGGTGCAAGTAGTACAGATCAATGGCGGAGTGAGCCTCAACAGCAAGCAAGGCACCGCAGCGCAGACCGCAGTGACCATTGCGCAAAAGGGACACGGTCAAGCAACGCTGCTGCCGATCCCCGCGATTCTTGAGCAGGTCGAAACGAAGCGTGCGATTGAACGTGACCGCACGGTGGCGAGTGTGCGCGCTCTGGGTGCTTCGGCATCCGCGTACTTATATAGCGCTGGTGTTGCGGGAGCGAGTTCCGTGCACGTCGATAGCGGCTACCTCACTGAGAGCGATGTCGACGAACTCGTGGCTAAGGGAGCGGTCGGCGACGTTGTTGGTCGCTACATCGATAGCGCAGGCAAGATCGTCGATTCGGCACTCGATGAACGAACCGTCGGTATCGGCCTTGATGAGCTTCGTGCTGCTGAGCACGCAATTTTTGTCGTCGCTGGCGACGCTAAACATGACGTCGCGCGCGCCGTCGTTACGAGTGGGCTGTGTTCCGTCATCGTCACCGATGAGGCCACCGCTCACGCCCTTCTGGAGGAAACAACATGACAATCGAATCGGCCATCGCGCTCGCTCCTGCTGAGCGCGCGGTCAATCTCATCGGAGCAGACCTGACCGAGAAATCCCTCAAGCTTCACCTTGAGGGACTCCCGGGCGTCGACGCGGTCGGTCTTGAGCAGCGTGCCGCAGCGCTCGGCACCCGCTCGATCAAGACCACGTCAAAGGCCTGGGCCCTCGACACCATCGTCAAGCTCATCGACCTCACCACGCTTGAGGGCGCAGACACCCCTGGCAAGGTTCGCTCACTCGCGGCCAAGGCTGTGCTGCCGGATGCTTCGGATGCCTCGACCCCTCAGGTCGCTGCTGTCTGCGTGTATGGCGACATGGTTCCGTACGCGGCCGAAGCCCTCGGGTCATCCTGGTCGAACGGTTCAGACAACGGAATCAACGTTGCTGCCGTCGCCACCGCGTTCCCGAGCGGACGCTCCTCGTTGCCGATCAAGATCATGGACACCAAAGAAGCCGTCGCTAACGGTGCAGACGAAATCGACATGGTCATCGACCGTGGCGCCTTCCTCTCCGGCAAGTACGGGGTCGTCTTCGATCAGATCGTTGCTGTCAAAGAAGCCTGCCGCCGCGAGAACGGCACCTACGCTCACCTCAAGGTGATCTTGGAGACCGGCGAGCTCAACACCTACGACAACGTTCGCCGCGCATCCTGGCTGGCAATTCTGGCCGGGGGAGACTTCATCAAGACGTCAACCGGAAAGGTCGCGCCAGCAGCGACCCTGCCCGTCACCCTCCTCATGCTTGAGGTTGTGCGCGACTGGCACCTGCTCACCGGAGAGAAGATCGGTGTGAAGCCGGCTGGCGGCATCCGTAGCTCGAAGGATGCCATCAAGTACCTCGTCACGGTTGCTGAAACGGTGGGCGAGGAATGGCTTCAGCCGCACCTGTTCCGTTTCGGAGCATCCAGTCTTCTCAATGACGTGCTCATGCAGCGTCAGAAGCTCACCACCGGCCACTACTCCGGCCCCGATTACGTCACGATTGACTAAGGCACACCATGACAGAGAACGACAAAGCACTGAGCGCGAAGGTCCCGAGTTTTCTCGACTACGCCCCCGCCCCCGAATCGACTTCGGTTCTGCACTTGAAGAAGCACTACGGTCTCTTCATTGATGGTGAATTTGTGGATGGCCGCGGCGACGCGTTCAGCACGATCTCACCGGCAACCGAAAAGGAGATCGCCTCGATCTCCAACGCCAACAGCGCCGATGTGGATGTCGCAGTCGCTGCAGCCCGCAAGGCCTACGACCGCACGTGGTCGAAGCTCTCGGGCGCAGACCGCGGCAAGTACCTCTTCCGCATCGCGCGTCTCGTTCAGGAGCGGGCTCGTGAGCTTGCTGTTGCCGAGAGCCTCGACAACGGAAAGCCGATCAAGGAGAGCCGCGACGTTGACGTGCCTCTCGTTGCTGCCTGGTTCTTCTACTACGCCGGTTGGGCCGACAAGCTCGACTATGCCGGTCTCGGCCCCAACCCGCAGTCGCTCGGTGTCGCCGCTCAGGTAATCCCGTGGAACTTCCCGCTGCTCATGCTCGCGTGGAAGATCGCTCCGGCGCTCGCGGCAGGAAACACTGTCGTGATTAAGCCGGCAGAGACTACCCCGTTGAGCGCGATGATCTTCGCCGAAATCTTGCAGCAGGCGGACCTGCCCAAGGGTGTCGTCAACATCGTCACCGGCGCTGGCGACACGGGCCACGCGCTCGTCAATCACCCCGACGTCAACAAGGTTGCCTTCACCGGCTCTACCGGTGTTGGCCGTGCAATCGCGAAGTCGGTCGCAGGCACGGGCAAGAAGGTCACGCTCGAACTCGGTGGCAAGGCGGCGAACATCGTCTTCGATGACGCCCCCATGGACCAGGCCATTGAGGGAATCGTCAACGGCATCTTCTTCAACCAGGGCCACGTCTGCTGTGCAGGTTCACGTCTGCTGGTTCAAGAGAACGTGCACGATGAGGTCGTCGATCGTCTCAAGGCGCGACTGTCCACACTGCGCATGGGTGACCCGCTCGACAAGAACACCGACATCGGTGCGATCAACTCGAAGGCTCAGCTCGACCGCATCCGTGAACTCAGCGATATCGGTGAAGCGGAAGGTTCAGAACGGTGGACCGCCGACTGCCCGATTCCCGAAAATGGTTTCTGGTTCGCGCCCACCATCTTCACGAACGTGTCGACCTCGAGTCGCATCGCTCGCGAAGAAGTCTTCGGGCCTGTGCTGAGCGTTCTCACGTTCCGCACCCCAGCAGAAGCTATCGCTAAGGCCAACAACACGCCCTACGGCCTGTCTGCGGGCATCTGGAGCGAGAAGGGCTCACGAGTCCTTGCTGTGGCTGACAAGCTGCGTGCTGGCGTTATCTGGGCTAACACGTTCAACCGTTTCGATCCTGCGTCGCCATTCGGCGGCTACAAGGAGAGTGGCTACGGCCGCGAGGGTGGCCGTCACGGACTGGCCTCCTACCTAGAATCCGCTGGATGGGCCGCGCCCGCCGTCACGAAAGGTGGCAAGAAATGACCCGTCTCACGGTTCCTAAGACCTACAAGCTCTACATCGGTGGCAAGTTTCCGCGCAGCGAAAGCGGTCGCACCTACGAGGTAGCAACCAAGAAGGGCGCCTTCCTCGCGAACGCAGCCCTGGCAAGCCGCAAGGACGCTCGGGATGCCGTAGTCGCCGCCCGCGCAGCCTTCAGCGGTTGGTCGGGGGCCACGGGCTACAACCGCGGCCAGGTGCTGTACCGCATTGCAGAACTGTTGGAGGGTCGTCGCGAGCAGTTCATCGACGAGCTCATGGCAACGGAGTCGCTGTCGAAGTCGGCAGCGACCGCACAGCTCGATACGGCAATCGATGCGTGGGTTTGGTATGCGGGCTGGGCAGACAAGTACGTGCAGGTTGCCGGTAACGGTAACCCCGTTTCTGGTCCGTACTTCAACCTCTCCACTCCTGAGCCGAGTGGCGTTATCGCCATTGTGGCTCCGCAGGATTCGTCGTCGTTGTTGGGTCTCGTGAGCGTCATTGCTCCGGCTCTCGTCAGCGGAAACACGGTTGTCGTGGTTGCTCACCAGAACGCCCCGCTCAGCGCGATCAGCCTCTCTGAGGTTCTCGCGACGAGCGACGTTCCCGGTGGCGTCGTCAACATCCTCACGGGGTCACCAGCCGAGATCGCACCGTGGCTTGCGAGCCACGCGGATGTCAATGGTCTCGACCTCGCCGGAGCAGAACAGCTCGAGTGGGTTGACCTTCAAATCGCGGCTGCCGACACGCTCAAGCGCGTCCTGGGGCCGGTCGTGGGAGTTCCCGCACCGTCCGTCGAGCGCATCGTTCAGTGGACCGAAACGAAGACGGTCTGGCACACGAAGTCTCTGATTTAGCCGAGAAGTGTGGCGTGGGGGTTGCCCGGCGCGCGTATCTACGGATACTTGCTGAGTAATGATTTTTTCACGCCACACTCCGTCTCGTATCGCCAGCGCATTTTTTGCGCTTCTCTTGGCGATGTTCCTTGTTCCCCTCGGTGCCGCAAGTTCTGCCTCGGCCGCCGAGGCAGACACTATTCACGGACTTGTGAACCAAGCTCGCTGGGATGACGGTCAGCTCGGCCTCATCCGCAATGCAGAGATGGACGCGGTTGCGTTGGCGTGGGCCAAGAAGATGGCGGCGAACAACACGATGTCGCACAACCCCAACTATTCGGATCAGATCCCGACTGGTTGGCGTTCCGCCGGCGAGAACGTGGCGCAGGGGTACCGCACCGCGCAGGCCATGCATGACGGCTGGATGTCGTCGCAGGGCCACCGCGAGAACATCTTGGGCGCGTTCACCGACATCGGTATCGCGTTTTATACGAGCGGCGGCACGACGTGGGGAGTGCAGGTCCTCGCGACCTATCCCGGCCACACTGGACCGGATGCCGCCTCCGCAGCTCCCGCACCGGCTCCCGAGCCTTCTGAGGAGTCGAGCGAAACGGCGACGTCTTCCGCGTCGCCCACTCCCACGCCGACAGCAACCGACGCCGGGGATTCTGGGGCGGGGTCGAACTCGTCGTCGGGGTCGTCAGCTGACGGCACGATCGGTGAAATTGATGCCGACGCAGCCCCGACGTTGACTCAAGCCGAATTGCAGGCCAGCGTCTATGGCACTCAACCGGACTACACGTGGATTTCGTGGACCATCTTCTTCACCCTGCTTGCGGTCGGCGGAGGCTTCTGGTTTGTGGTGTGGCGTCGTCTGAAGTCACGACGGCCCGTAGCGCGTCGCGCCCGCCGATAGAAGAACCTACGGCGAGTATCTAGGCGTTTGTGCGCTGCTTCCCAGTCGCGCTGCCTAGTGTTGCCGCATGCGCGTTCTTGTAACTGGAGCAACAGGATATTTGGGTGGCCGACTCGTACCTCGGCTGATCGAAGCAGGCCACACGGTGCGCGTTCTGGTGCGCAACCCCCGCAAGCTTCAGGACGTTCCTTGGAGTGACGATGTTGACGTCGTCGTTGGTGATCTCACCGACGCGAGTTCACTCACGGACGCCATGGTCGATATCGATGCGCTCTATTACTTGGTGCACGCCATGGGCGCTGCCGGCGACTTCGAAAAGACCGAGAAGCTCTCCGCAAACAATGTGGCGAAGGCAGCCAAGAAGGCCGGCGTCTCACGCATTGTGTACCTCGGTGGGTTGCACCCCGCGGGGGATATCGCTGAGCTGAGCCGCCATTTGCGCAGTCGTGCCGAGGTCGGCAACATCCTGCTGGAATCTGGTGTGCCCACGATTGCGTTCAATGCGGGAGTCGTCATCGGTTCCGGGTCGGCATCCTTCGAGATGATCCGTCACCTCACCGAGGTGCTGCCCTACATGCCGGCACCCAAGTGGGTGCGCAACTTCATTCAGCCGATCGCGGTGCGCGACGTGCTCTACTACCTCGTTTCGGCCCTCGAATTGCCGGCAGATCTCAATCGCAGTTTCGACATCGGTGGCCCGGATGTGTTGCGTTACGGCCAGATGATGAATGGCTACGCCCTTGAGGCTGGCCTTCACCAGCGCCCCATCGCGTCATTACCGGTGCTGACCCCGTGGCTGGCTTCGCAGTGGGTCAACCTGGTGACGCCCATCCCGCGGTTGCTCGCCGTGCCGATTATCGAATCTCTGCAGTTCGACTGTGTCGTACGCGACACGTCGGTGTCAGATTTCATCCCGGAACCCGAGGGCGGCCTTACGGGATACCGCGCTTCGGTGCGCTTAGCTCTCGTGAAGATGGGCGACGGCGAGGTTGAAACGAGCTGGCAGGACGCCACCGTTGTTGGTGCGCCGAGCGATCCGATTCCTAGCGACCCGGAGTGGACGGGGCACACGGTCTTTACCGATCTTCGGGAACGTGAAACTCCGGCTTCGGCGGAGGCCCTGTGGGGCGTCGTCGAGGGAATCGGTGGCGAGAACGGGTGGTATTCCTTCCCGCTGGCGTGGGCTCTGCGCGGCTGGCTCGACAAGCTCGTTGGCGGGGTAGGACTACGACGTGGTCGTCGCCATCCGAGCACGTTAAATACAGGCGATGCCCTCGACTTTTGGCGAGTGGAAAGCATCGACCGCGGGCACAGTTTGCGCTTGCGTGCCGAGATGAAGCTCCCTGGGCGAGCGTGGCTTGAACTCACGGTGGAGGATCGCGGCGCTGACGGTGCCGTGTATCGCCAGCGTGCCGTGTTCTTTCCGAGCGGTTTAGGCGGCCGGCTCTATTGGGCCGCAATTCTGCCGTTCCATGGCGTGATCTTTAGTGGCATGGTGAATCGGATTGTGGCAGCCGCCGAAGCTGACGCTGCCGAATAAAGTGCGCCGTTCGCGCCGGGAATGCGCTACTTTTGACTAATGTCAGGAATCGTCGTCGTCGGTAGCGCAAACATTGATCAGGTCTTTCGAGTGGAACGGATTCCCTCTCCGGGGGAGACCGTCATGTCTCAAGGGCTGAACACTGCTCTGGGCGGCAAGGGCCAAAACCAAGCGGTTGCGGCAGCGCGCGCGGGAGTAGCCACCACGTTTATCGGTGCCGTCGGAAACGATGGTTTCGGAGAAATGGTGCGTACCGGTCTCGCGGCTGACTCCATCGATGTGTCGCACTTGAAGACCACAGACAAGCCAACCGGAACCGCGCTCATCGCCGTCGATCCCACGGGTGAGAACACGATCATCGTTGAGGCCGGAGCCAATAACGACGTCGCTAACCTGACGAGCGAAGACTCCGCCGCGATCAGCGCAGCATCCGCTGTCATGATGCAGCTGGAGATCCCGCTGGCTACCGTGATCGAGTCAGCGCGTATTGCGCACGCCGTTGGCACGCAGGTGATTCTGAACGCGGCGCCGATTCAGGCATTGCCCAAAGAACTCCTCGACAACCTTGACATCCTGATCGTCAATGAGCACGAGGCTGCTGAGCTCGCGCGCGATAACGGCCTCTCTGCTGACCTTGAGGGAGTGGGCGAGCGCCTCCTGAGCCTCGTCTCCACTGTCATCGTCACTTTGGGTTCGAAGGGTGCTGCTCTTCACCGCGTAGGCTCTGAGCCGGTCGTCGTTCCTGCTCACCGTGTCACGGCCGTAGACGCTACCGGCGCTGGCGACACGTTCTGTGGTGCTTTCGCCGCGGGCGTTGTCGAGGGAATGATGATGGATGATGCGTTGCGCTTTGCCGGGGCTGCGGCATCCATTTCGGTGGAGAACCACGGTGCTGTGCCGTCGATTCCGCACCGGGCAGCGATTGAGACACGCCTTAACTAATCCGCCCCAAAAGGTAACGGATTGGTAACAGGCTCGCTATAGTGGGGTCACCGTGAACGTGCGGCAACCCGACACAAGGACGGCGAGTCAATGGCGACATCGCATCACCTGGCACACCCGAAACACCATCTTCGAGCGCGGAGAGCTGCGCTAGCGGCCACGATTGTCACGGCAATCACGCTCGCTCTCGTACTGAACGCTAACGTCGCCCGCGTGCATGCGGCGGGAGTTTTCACCTCGCTCAAGGCGCCGGGGGAGGCCGCGTTCATCGCCGGTCATCGCGGCGACAAGACGGTTGCTCCCGAGAACACGATCGAGGCCTTGAGTCTCGCGCTTGATAGCGCGGCCGACTATGTCGAAACTGATGTGCAGCTGACGGCCGATGGCGTTCCCGTGCTCATGCACGACTGGACCGTTGATCGCACAACAGACGGCACTGGGCCGGTGTGGCAGTACACCTACGAGGAGCTTTCTGCCCTCGATGCTGGCTCGTGGTTCGGCGAGGAATTCGCCGGAGCCACCGTGCCCACGCTTGAGCAGTTTCTGGGAGTGCTCCGCTGGTCAACAAAGAACGCGATTCTGGAACTCAAAGGCTCGTGGACCGACGATCAGGTCGCGCTCGTCGCCGATCTGATTGCCCGCAATGGCGTGAACAACCACGTGATCATCGGGAGCTTCGACATCATGACGTTGCAGGCCGTGCAGCGGGTGAGCCCCGAATTGCCCGGGATGCTTATCGTTCGTGACATCGTGGGCGATCCGGCTGAACTCGCGGCCGCGTCGGGCGCCGTGGCACTCGTCACGAGCAAGAAAGCCATCACTCGCGACCCGAATCTCGTGCAAGTCGTGCACGATGCGGGTCTCGGCATCTTGATCTACACCCTCAACGATTCAGATACGTGGTCGGATGCCGTCGCCCTCGGCGTTGACGGAATCGTCACCGATCGTCCGGCAGAGCTCGGCACGTGGATCGCGAAAGAAGTCTCGGACGCAAATACCCTCCCGCTAGCGCCTCGTCGTGCTGCTGCGGGATAACCCAGCCGTGACCGCCTCGCCTAGAGCGAAGCGATGAGGGCTCGATAAAACGCAATGCCGTCGAGGTAGCTGCTCACGAGCATCCGCTCATTGCGGGCGTGCAGAGTGTCGCGCACCTCTCGTGCCATCGCGAACGGCGTGAAGCGGTAGACGCCGGTGCTGATGCGGGTGAAGTGGCGGCTGTCCGTAGCGCCATTTTGTACGTACGGGGTCACGAGGGTTCCTGGGAAGCTCTTCTCGATCGTTGAGCGCAGCAGTTCCCACGCCAGGCCGGTGGTGGCTGAAACCGGCGATGGTTCGCCGGGGGAGTCGACCGTCACTCGAACGCGCTTGTCGTTGATCGCGCGCGTGACATGCTTGACCGTTTCTTCGAGGCTCGAGTTCACGGCAATGCGCACGTTGATGATGGCGTTGACCCGTTCGGGCATGGCGTTGACGGCGTGACCGCCCTCCAGAATCGTGACCGCTTGCGTTGTGCGCATCATGGCGGCGAGTTCATCGCTTTTGCGCACGAGAATCGGCAGCAGCAGGGTTTTGGTCCACGACACGTTGCGCAGCAAGTAGCCGGTTACGCCGCCAGCGTGCTCGCCGAGCAGACGCAGGAGGTCGGCGCCCGTGGGAGTGAGTCGAGACGGAAATGGCCGAGAGTTCAAGCGCATGATCGCCTGAGCGAGACGAACCGCGGCGGGAAACTGGGGTGGGGTGGAAGCGTGACCGCCCGACTGGTCGACCGTCAGGCGAAGAGCGGCCGTGCCTTTCTCAGCAACGCCAACGACCGCCATGGGGGAGTCAACCTGCTCAAAAACATCATCGACAATGGCGCCGCCCTCGTCGAGCACGAAGGTGGGGCTGACGCCACGGCTTTCCAAGAGATCAACAATCGCTGACGCCCCGGAGCCGTGAGTCTCTTCATCATGGCCGAAGCACAAGTAGATGTCTTGGGCAGGAACAAGACCAGCCTCGAGCTGCGCCTCGACTGCCTCAAGGATGGCGACTACAGAACCTTTGTCGTCGAGCGTGCCTCGACCCCAGATCAGTTGTTCATCGTCTTTACCGCTGAGTTCGGCAGCGAACGGCGGCCGTTTCCAGCCCTCGTCGGTCGCTGCCACAACGTCGTAATGCCCCATGAGCACGGCGGGCTCAGTTGATGCGCGACCACGCCAACGGAAAATCAGGGAATGGTCCAGCACCGTTTCACGCTCGAGCCGGCTGTGGCACAGTGGATACAGTTTGCGCAGCGTCTGGACGAATCGATCGAACTCTTGCCATTCAGTAGCGGAGGCATCCTCCCGCGAAATGGTGGGAATTCGAACGAGTTCCTGCAGATGTTCGACAGCCAAAGCACTCTTCATACCTCGACTCTAGCGAGCGCTGGGCGGTGCGTGTTTTCCCGCGAGGGTGATGGAAACGGAGACGCCATGACGACCAGAGCGCAGCGACGCACTCGAGCCCGGTTGAGCGTGCGACTCGGCGCGCGGCTCGTGGGGGCGCTAGCGGTCGTGCTGGCGCTCGGCACAGCACCTCTCGCGGCGACGGCGGCCGAGCATCCGGTCGCCATCAGTAACGCCGGTAGCGCTGTCACCAGCGTTGTTCACTCGGGCCTCGATGATTTCGTGTTCGACAGCTACGACGCAGATTTCTTTCTTGATCGTGACGCAGAAGGCCACTCGACGCTGCTCACGGTTGAGACCTTCGTCGCCAACTTTCCGCCCGACCAAAACCGCGGAATGCGTCGGGCCATCCCCAATTTCTACAAGGGTGACCCTGTCGATATTCAGAACATCGCTGTGACGGATGAGGCGGGAGAGCCGCGTGATTTTGACGTGGAGGACGACGGCGACTTCACCCTGATTACGAGTGCTTCCGGATCGTTCGTCGAGGGGGCGCACACGTACGTCTTCACCTACACCCGCTCGAACGTGACGCGGTTCGCCGCCGATACCAACGCCGACGAGTTCTACTGGGACACCAACGGAACCGGCTGGAATCAACCGTTCGGCTCGGTCACGGCCACTATTCATCTGGGCGAAGGGCTCAGTGAGGCGTTGAGCGTCGAACCCGATTGCTATTGGGGCGCGGACGGCTCCACCGAGACGTGCGAAATCGCCACGCTCGACGCCGACACCTTCGTCGCCACTCGAGAGCTCGTAGGGCCCGGCCAGAACGTGACTGTGGCGTTCGGATTCGTTCCCGACACTTTCGTCGCGCGCGATAGCTCGTACTTTGGTTCGGCGGCAGGATTCGTTCAGCCGCTCGGACTCATCGGGGCGATCGGAGCGCTTATCTGGGCTATCCGACTTCGTCGCACCACTCTCGCGGATGCTGCTGGGCGCCCCACGATCATCGCCGAGTATGCGCCGCCCCGCGACATCCCTGTCGTGACCGCTGCCCTCGTGATCAAGAAAAGTGACAAGGCAATCGCCGCGCAGATTCTCGACTTTGCGGTGCGGGGCAAGCTGCGCATCCTCGAAGAAGAATCGAGCGGATTCTTTTCATCTCGCACCACGTACCGCCTCGAACTGACCGACCCCACAGGGGTGACGGGGCACCAGCTCGACATCTTGCGCGCCCTGTTCGGTCAGTCGCTTCAACACGGCGCCATCCGGGATATGAAGAAAACGGATGCCAAGCTCAGCCAGAAGCTCTACAAGCTGATTATGGCGGAACGTTCCGGTCTCGCGGATGCTGGCTACCGTCGCAAGGTTCACGGCCGCAATTTTCTGCCGTTACTCGTCGCTGTTGTCGCGGTCATTATGGCGATCTTCTTCGGCATTAGCTTGATCTCGGGCTCCTACGGCGCCGCGGTGCCTTTCGTGGTCATTATGGCGGCCATCATTGCTGCCGTGATCACGCTGGCGCTTCTTGCGCGTTCACCGCTCACCCCTCACGGGGCCGAGCTGCGCGATCATTTGGAGGGGCTCAAGCTCTATATCCGCCTGGCAGAGGCCGACCGTTTGCGGATGTTGCAAAGCCCCGAGGGCGCTTTGCGCGAGCGAAATGAAGCAACAGGCAACACCGACGTCCTCAAGGTGTACGAGAAGCTCCTGCCGTACGCGGTTCTGTTTGGGCTTGAGAAGGAATGGTCGACCGAGCTCGGCCGCTACTACGCCGATAGCTCGCCTGACTGGTACCGCGGAAGCGGCGGCTTCAACGCTGTAATCTTCGCGTCGAGCATCTCAAACTTTTCCACCACGGTAGCCAGTTCATACTCCGGTAGTTCCTCCAGTAGCTCCAGTGGAGGTTCCGGCGGTGGCGGGTCGTCAGGAGGCGGTGGCGGTGGTGGCGGTGGCGGCGGGGTCTAGCGCCCCGGGCGGCGAACTCGACTCCGTGCAGACGGGTATATTCGAACGAGTGAGTGCAACGTATCCGAATCGCCCCCGACGCGTGGCGTTACCCGCCGCAATTCTTGCCGCGCTCGTGCTGTTGGTGGGCGCCGGCGTAGTCGGAACCGAAATCTTCACGGTCGTGCGCTATGTGGTGAGCATCCTCGCGCTCATCAGCGTCGTCCTCGTCTGGCAGGTGCGCCAGTGGTGGTGGGCCATCGGCCTCATTCCGATTGCCATCCTGTGGAATCCGATCTTCCCGATCGAGATTGCCGACATCCAACTCTTCCAAGGACTGCACTACACCGCGGCGCTCGTGTTCATCGCTGTCGGCGTTGGGGCACGTGTCACCGACTCCACAAGTCGAGGTTAATTCGCGCGGATAGCGCACTCTGGTGATTTTCTGCGTAGACTGATCCACGCATCCCTTGAGACCACCAATCGCATCGCAGTTGGGTCTGGCTCACTTGAGTGGATGTTGTCACTCAATTGAAGTCCCTATCGTGGCAACGTCTATTCGTTCAACGGCTATGAGTCCTCGTACCCGCGACTGAGCCGCTCGCCTAGCGCCAGGAGAATAATTGACCACCTCGTCAAAGTCCGATTCCGCACAGCGCAACAAACGACCCAAAAATTCGGGTCAGCGTCAAGCGGGCGGTGCCCAGCGTCGTCGTGCTCGTCCCGGTGACGACACCGGCGTGATCCCCGTGTTGGCCCGTGCCGCCCGTGAGGTCGAAACCGCCGTGCAGAAGGGGCCGCTCAAGCCCGCCAACCGTGCTCGCTTCCAAGTCGCGGCACTGCTGCTGCGCGAAGAGCGTGCTCGGGTGAAGATGGATGCCACCCTCACGGACTCTGAGCGCGCGAATGAACAAAAGCGCCTCGATGGCCTCGCGGGCATTCTCGCGAAGACTGCCGCTCGAGACACGAGCCTGCTGTCGATGTTGGGGGAGTCGGCACCGATCACTCCCGCAGCGAAGGCGTTGCGCCGTGACCTCCTCCTCGACGCTGGTGTCGAGTTGAGCCCCGATGAACTGATCATCACCGAAGAGCCAAAGCCCGTCGACAAGCAGATCGAGAAGCAGGTCGTGCCGGCATCCGTTCGTCAAATGCAGATGGCGAATCCATTCTTAGCTCCCGATTTCAGCGCGATTGCTCCTCAGCAGGAACACAACAACCGGCTCGCCAACTGGGAACTCATCGATCCACTCTTCCGTGCTTTCGAGCACGGCTCCGGTGGTGGAGCTGCCTCGATGGAGTTGCCAGAAGCCGAGTCTCTGCGCACGCGCGGAAATCTTGAACTTATGCGTCACCAAGCGCGTTTCGTTGAGGTCGTCAAGCAGGGTCATCGCACCTTCTTACTCGCCGATGAACCAGGACTTGGCAAGACCGCGCAGGCGCTCATGGCGGCGGAAGCTTCCAACTCCTACCCCTTGCTTGTCGTCGTGCCCAACGTGGTGAAAACCAACTGGGAACGCGAAGTGGAACTCTGGACTCCTGGTCGCAGTGCGACAGTCGTTCACGGTGATGGCGACACGGTTGATGCCTTCAGCGACGTTGTCATCGTCAACTACGAAGTTCTTGACCGCCACGTCGGTTGGCTCGGTCGTTTTGGCTTCAAGGGCATGGTCGTCGACGAAGCCCATTTCATTAAGAACCTCAAATCTGAACGCTCCAAGCACGTTTTGAACCTGTCGCAGAATATTCGTGCGACGTACCCGAAGGCGTTGCTCATGGCGCTCACGGGAACCCCGCTGATCAACTCGATTGAAGACTTCCGAGCCATCTGGCAGTTCCTCGGCTGGATCGATGGCGCCAAGCCGCTCGCGCCGCTCATGTCGAAGCTCGAAGACACCGATCTCACCCCGGCCGACCCTGGCTTCTTCTCCGAAGCGCGCCGCGCCGTTATCGATATGGGTATCGTGCGTCGCAAGAAGGTCGACGTTGCCGCGGACATCCCCGCTCGCCGTATCGCTGACATCCCCGTCGAACTCGACAACGACCTCGGTCGCTCGATTCGTGCTGCCGAGCAAGCCCTCACCGCTCGTCTTGTCGACCGGTTTACGCGAGTACGCAAGCTCAAGCCAGACGTCGCCATTGAAGACCTCATCCGCGTTGTTGCCCACGCCGAACTCGAAGAGTCGAAGAGTGCAACCACCGGCGAGAACGTCTTCACGATGGTGCGCCGCATCGGTCAGGCCAAGGCAACACTGGCCGCCGACTACACGGCCCAGCTCGCTCGCTCGGTGGGCAAGGTTGTTTTCTTCGCCAAGCACATTGACGTCATGGATACCGCCGAGGCTCACTTTGCGAAGGTCGGCCTCAAGGCTGTTTCCATCCGTGGCGATCAGAGCGCCAAGGCGCGTCAGAATGCCATTGACTCCTTTGCCAATGATCCGGATGTCGCGATCGTGGTTGCATCGCTCACCGCCGCTGGCGTCGGCCTCAACCTGCAGGCAGCATCCAACGTCGTGCTTGCCGAACTGAGCTGGACCAACGCCGAGCAGACGCAGGCAATCGACCGCGTGCACCGCATCGGTCAGGAGCTTCCTGTCACGGCCTGGCGCATCATCGCTGCCCACACGATCGATGCTCGCATCGCCGAACTGATCGACAGCAAGGCCGGTCTTGCCGCCCGCGCACTCGACGGTTCTGATGAGGCTGTTGTCGCCGAAGCGAACATTCAATTGCAGGCTCTTTCGGCACTCTTGCGCGACGCTATCAAGGAGTAGCACCGCGTTAAGAAATGGCTTTCTGGTCACCGCTCTTTCCTCCGGCACGACTCTGCGCGAGCGTACACTTGAGGCGTGATCACAACGCTTGTGCGTCGCGCCAAAAATCAATGGAGATGAGAAAAAGAGTTGAGCAACACCTCTGTGCAGAACACCGCCACCCGTATCGAATCCGATTCACTCGGCTCGCTTGAGGTCCCTGTTGATGCGTATTGGGGAGTGCACACGCTACGCGCGATGCAGAACTTTCCGATCACGCGTCGCGCTATCTCCGTTTACCCCGATCTTGTCCGCGCGCTCGCCCACATCAAGCAGGCAGCGGCGCGCGCTAACGCCGAACTCGGCGTTCTCGAATCACGCAAGGCGCACGCTATCGATCAGGCCTGCCAAGAGATCCTTGATGGCGCACTGCACGCAGAATTCTGCGTCGGAGTAATCCAGGGCGGCGCCGGCACGTCGACCAACATGAACGCGAACGAAGTGATCGCGAACCGGGCTCTGGAAATTTTGGGACACGGCAAAGGCGAATACTCGTTCCTGCATCCCATCGATGACGTCAACCGCAGCCAGAGCACGAACGACGTGTACCCCACGGCGATCAAGCTCGCGATGGTCTTCGGTGTGCGGCGACTGCTCGTGGAGCACGAGTTGCTCTCGGAATCGTTCGGCGCCAAGGGACGTGAGTTCGTCAACATCCTCAAAATTGGTCGCACGCAAATGCAAGACGCTGTGCCGATGACTCTTGGGCAAGAGTTCACGGGATTCTCGCACACCCTCGAAGAGGACTACGCGCGTCTCACTGAGGTGCTGCCGTTCATGAGCGAGATCAACATGGGTGCTACCGCGATCGGCACCGGTATCACCGCCGATTCGCGTTACGCCGAAGCGGTGCGCCGTCACCTCACCGAGGCGACCGGCATCGAGATGAAGACCGCGTTCGACCTCATCGAGGCCACGAGCGACGTCGGAATCTTCATGACCCTCAGCAGCGTTCT
This sequence comes from Salinibacterium sp. SWN248, assembly GCF_015864575.1. Lineage (GTDB taxonomy): Bacteria > Actinomycetota > Actinomycetes > Actinomycetales > Microbacteriaceae > Rhodoglobus. Next base: position 154,805 of record NZ_JADYWW010000003.1, read on the forward strand.
CAAGCGCTCTGCTGTCAAGCTTTCCAAGATTTGTAACGACCTTCGCTTGCTCTCGAGCGGACCGCAGGCTGGCTTCGGCGAGATCAACTTGCCCGCCAAGCAAGCCGGGTCGTCGATCATGCCCGGCAAGGTCAACCCGGTCATCCCCGAAGTCGTCAACCAGGTTGCCTTCAGCGTTATTGGGGCGGATGCCACGGTCACGGCGGCCGCGGAGGCTGGCCAATTGCAGCTCAACGCCTTCGAGCCCGTGATTGCTCACTCGATACTCCAGTCAGTGATGTGGATGACCAACGCCTGCCGCACGCTGCGGGAAAACTGCATTGATGGCATCACAGCCAATGAAGAGCGACTTGCCGCTCAGGTCGAGACGAGTGTCGGTGTCGTGACCGCGTTGACCCCGTACATCGGCTACGCGGCGGCAGCGAATCTTGCCCACACTGCGCTCACGACAAACGCGTCGATCGCGCAGCTTGTCGTCTCGTCGGGGCTCATGAAGGAAGAAGACGTCAAGCGCGTCCTCACGCCTGAGCGACTCAGCGGAACTTCACCGATGACAGCAGCGATCTCGTTGCCCTGGTTGGAAGAAAAATAACCACCCGGTAAGGCAGAAAGACGCCCCAGTTTCTCGAGAGAAGCTGGGGCGTCTTTGTGTGCTCAGGTCGCTCGTTGGCGATAGCGAAGCGTGGTGCAGGTGGCGCTACTTCGGGGCGGCCGTTTCGTCGTAATCCTCGTCGTCTTCGTCATCGAGGGGCGCGAGTGCTTCATCTCGAGCCTTACCCGCGGTGATGAAAGCGCGGTCGATGGCTTCTTCGCCGCGTTCGCGAAGCTCTGCTAATTCTTTATTGGCGTTCTCGCGAACGTCGTCGGCCGTTTCCGTGACGCGACCGACGGCACCGCGCGCAGTGCTGGAAGCACGATCGGCGAGGCTCTTGGCGGATTCTTTCGCGGTATCGGCGAGCTCTTTGGCTGACTCTTTCGCGTTCTCCGCCAGCTCCTTGGCTGACTTCTTTGCGTTCTCCGCGAGATCTTTGGCGGTGTCGCGCGTGTGCTCGGCAAATTCCCGAGTGTTCTCGGCGACATCTTTCGCCTTCGCGCTCACGAAGCCGGGGGTCGCTTTGGCCACGGCGGTTGCTTTATCGCGCACGATCGGAGCCTGAGTGCGGGCATATTCTTCGACCGAAGTGCGTGCGCTCGACACTCGAGGGCTCTCCCACACCTGGGTGGCTTTGCCCTTCATTTGGTCGTAACGTTCGCGGCCGGCGCGGGCGCCAACAACGTATCCGACAGCGATACCGAAACCGAGGATGAAGAGTCTGGCGTTCATGACCCCAGCCTACGGTGACGTTGCCTTTCGCTCCACCTGCACGGGCCTCGATCGCCACAGGTGCATGCACGCGTAGCTTCGCCACGGCGCCCACCGGCGTGAGTATTCGGTGAGAGCCTTCGCGGTATCGGGCAGCCCCAACTCCCCAGCACCTTGGCGAACCACGAGGTCGCTGCTGAGCATGATGTCGGAGTTGCCGAGCACACGCATCGCCATATAGCCCGCAGTCCACGGACCGATTCCGGGCATCGCCACCAATTTTGCTGTGAATTCGTTGACAGGGGTCGAGACATCCAAGTCGAGGTCACCCGAGGCGATGGCTTCGGCGACCCCGAGGATGCTGGCAATGCGCGTGGCCGGACCCCGCAGAACCTGTGCTCCGGATGCTGCGAGCACGGCCGCGGAGGGGAACAGCCCGTCGCTGCCCAGTTCTTTCACGACGCGGGCGTGCACCGTGCGGGCGGCAGCAACGGAAATCTGTTGGCCGATGAGCGTTCGGAAGAGAGTCTCTTCGGTGTCGACGCTGCCGGGGAGCCGCATCCCGGGAACGTGCGCCACGGACCCAGCCAGCGCCGGATCGCTGCGCAGCGCGTGATCGATCGCGAGCGAGTCGGCGTCGAGGTCGAAGAGGCGACGCACTCGAGCGACGAGCGGGGCGACATCCGAAATTGTGGCTAATTGGGCCGTGCAGATGATGCCCTGGTCTGCGAGCTCTAGACGAACCCGAGCTATACCGCCGGGGAGCCGGATGGCGCGCTCAAGGCTGGTGTCGGTGGCGGTCTCGATGCCGGCTACTACGTGATTCGCGAAGAACGTCATGAGTCCTGCACCGTCGAACGGCGCGCGGGTGGGCAAGCGCAGCGTGAGAGAAGAAGGGCGTTCGTGGGCAGCGTGCGGGTGCGCTGCTGCTCCGCGTCTGGCGAGGGCGCGTAGTTGGCTCGGCGTGGTTTCGTATACAGCCTGAATGGTGTCGTTGAACTGACGGATGCTGGAAAAGCCGGCAGCAAAGGCAACGTCAGAAATACTGAGCTCTGTCGCGGCGAGCAGGGTGCGGGCGGCCTGCGCGCGGTGTGCGCGGGCCAGAGCAAGCGGGCCGGCTCCGAGCTCGGCAGAGAGCACGCGGGTGAGGTGGCGGCTGGTGTAGCCGAGGCGAGTTGAGAGGCCCTCGACGCCGTCGCGTTCGACAACGCCATCGGCGATGAGCCGCATGGCGCGCGAGGCGAGATCGTCGTTGAGGTTCCATTCGGGGGAGCCAGGAACCGCATCCGGTTGGCAGCGTTTGCAGGCGCGAAGGCCCGCTTCGTGCGCGGCGGCGGCGGTGCGGTAGAAACGCACGTTGCGTGGTTGAGGCGCAACGGCTGGGCAACTGGGGCGACAGTAGATTCCCGTGGAGTGCACGCCAGCAATGAACTGGCCATCGAAGCGAGCATCCCGCGAGCAGAGGGCGCGGTATTGCTCGTCGAAGCTGAGCGTGGGGGAGACCATGGCTTAACTCTGTCACTGCCTGTGGTGCCTGACCAGCGGAAATCAGACATCACTGTGGCAGGGTTTCTCCCCAACGCTCCACGACGACGGTGCAGAAGGGGACGGTGAACGGCTACAGTCGCACCGTGGAATCTTCGTGGACAGCCCTTACCGTTCTGGCAGCTCTCTGGCTCATTGCGTTTTCGGCGCAACTCGCTGACTACGCCACAGCCCGCTTTGATGACCTTCGCCTCGCGCGTGGAGTTCGAACCCGGTTGCGCTTGCACCCGGTGGCGTGGATCGTGCCGACAGCCGGGCTGGGGATTGTGGCGCTCACCATTGCCGCCGACTGGAGCACGCGCCTTTTCTTTGCTGAACCGGCACAAGCACCGGCCGCAATTCTTATCGCGCTCAGCACGGTGGTTGTTGCGGTCACGATTGTGGCGATCATTGCCGTCGTGGTCGTTCGGCCCCCCGCGGATAGCTACCGTCTCGTGCGCGACGAACTCATCGAGTCTGCCGGGCTGCGCATCCATCAAGATCAGGTCGACGAGTTTCGTGCACGCGTCTCGGCAATCGACGGCGCCTCCCGTGGTCGCGTGAACACGGACGCCGGCACGGTCAGTGCGGCACTGCAACTCAGCGTGCGCACCCCGTATCGCCTGATCGCCCCTGTTCTTGCTCTCGGCCTGGTGATCGCTGCCGTCGTTGAAACGTCGCAGGGTTCGTCGCAGGGCTTAGCCGTCCTCATCGCCGTGATCGCCCTGGTGGCAAGCTTCGTCATTGGCGTCAGCGCTGCGCAGGCATCTCTCGCGCTGGGAGCATCGGTGCGGTCGACGCAGGACGTCTACCGCGGTGAACTAATGAGCCTGATTGTGGATGCGGAGCGCTCGTCCAAGAAGCGTGTTGCGGGGCTCGGCGATCGAGTCACTCGCGCGCTCAGCATTCTGCGCGAGCAGCAAGAAACCGAGTAGCAGTGACGCAGCGGGGTGCAGCCTGCACGTTAGTCTCGTTGACATGACCGAGAGCCATTCTTCTTCTGCGACTCCCGATTTCACGGCATCGTCGGGGCGATCAGCCCCTCACCCCACTGCGGCATCTGCCGAGATCGCCGACGAGGCGCGGAGGCACCAGTTGCCGCCCCATGTGCCTCAGCCCCGCGGCCCGGGGCTGCTGATTCTGGGAATTCTCGGAGTCATCGCACTCTCGTTTGTGCTCCTCTTTGTTGTTGTCTACGTGATTTCGGGCATTGGAACAGACGCCTTCGCGATCGGCGGGGTGTTGGCCGTAGTCCCGCTTGCTGTCGTATTTTTTGCCGTGCGGTGGATCGACCGTTGGGAGCCTGAGCCGCGGCTCGCGGTAGTCTTTGCGTTCCTCTGGGGCGCTGGCGTTGCCGTGTTGCTTGCGCTCATTGTAGGAGCCGAGATCGATAACGTGATCAACTCGCTCGGTGGTCCAGGGCCCGGCTACGCGTTCTTCTCGGCGGCAATTCAGGCGCCAATCGTGGAAGAAGCAGGCAAAGCCCTCGGCATCCTCGTGATTTTCTGGGTGGCACGACGCCACTTCGATGGCCCGGTTGATGGGCTCGTCTATGGAGCGTGGATCGCTGGTGGCTTCGCCTTTACCGAGAACATTCTGTACTTTGGTTCCGAGCTCCTCAATGTGGGAGACAACAGCACGGGCATCCTGCAGTTGTTCCTCATTCGCGGCCTCATGTCGCCGTTCGCCCACGTCATGTTTACGGCCTGCACTGGCATCGCTTTGGGCTTCGCCGTGCGGTCACGAAGCAACGGCCGCAGTGTCGGAGTCTTCGCTGCTGGGCTTGGGCTCGCGATTGCGCTGCACGCACTGTGGAACGGCGCCCTCTTCTTCGTCAACGACTTCTTTGGCTACTACGCCATCGTGCAGGTTCCGCTCTTCGTGATTGCGATCATCATCGTCGTCTACCTGCGTCGCCAAGAAGAACGGATGACGTTTGAAAGGCTCGCAGAGTACGCGAACGCTGGCTGGTTCAATCAGGATGAGGTTCCGGTGCTCGCGACCTCCCAGGGCCGTCGGCGCGCCCTTGCTTGGGCTGCGCAGAACAACAAGCGCGCCACGATGAAGGTTTACATTCAAGAGGCCACTCGGCTTGCTTTTGCGCGTCAGCGCATCATTACGGGCCGAGACAGGATCGGCGCAATTGCCGACGAGGCAGTATTGCTCAGCGCAATCGTCGAAGCACGCCACGCGCTCACGGGTGAGCGGCGACCGTAGCGCTCTGATCGCACCGGCCGAACACGATCTCTGCAGCGTTAGTTGAACATCCCCAGTACGAAGGGGATGCCCCACACCACCGCGAAGAGCGCGACCATTACGAGCGTGGTTGCGGGGATACCGGCCCTGAGGCGTTGACCGCGGGGAGCCACTAGGTTGACGCTGTAATCGCCGATTTTTTCATCGGCATAGCGACGGGATTGCCGCACCGTTTTTGTGCCGACGGTGTCGGCGATGCCGAGGAGGCGGCGGTGCTGCGCCGGGTCAACAAGGTCAAACGGTTTCGGGGAGTACACCAGTAGCCACTTGTCGACGACTTCCACGTCGTACGCTCCCGCGTTGTCGATCAGCAGCGCCATCAGGTCGGGCGTGAAAATGTACAGGGCGTCGCGTTCATACTCGCGCGGGCAATAGAGCGTGAAGTGCGAATTGAAGTCACCCTCGAGCTTCAGGATCTGATTTTTCGCGAACGATTGCGGGAGATTGCTTACGCCGAAAAGCTGGTTATTGCCGGTGGCATCGAGGACCATGTGGGGCAGAGCGCGGTCGAGTTCGAACGCCAAGAATCCCCAGTCATGGGTTCGCTTGTTCTTTCCCGAACCGGTGGTATAGCGGTAGTTTCCGTAGTCGAGGGTTCGACCGCTCACGCTTCGAAAGCGGTTGCGCATGGAACGGTTTCCGCCTTCATCGAAAATCAGCCCCGGATAGTCGATCACTCGATCACGGGGCGAAAAGACCAGTTCGTTGTCTTCGGCAAATGTGTTCATCCGATAAAAACGTTGCCATGGTCCGCCGTTTTTGCGCCACGCCCGCACGAGCGAATAGAGTGCGCCTCCCGCAATCGATACGACAAGAGCACCGATGATCAGCGCAGGAACGGACGGGCCAATGTTGCCTGTGGCCGCTACAGTGCGAAAGTTATGGGTCGCAATCGCGATGAGTGGCCCGCCGGCGACGAATATGAACACCACTACGGCAACGCCGACGAGCACAACTTTGCCCATGAGCTGCACTTGCGAATACCCGAAGAGATCCCGGCGGTTGCGCTTGAACTCTGCGACATCGTGCGGGTTCACCGGATAGATCAACCCGGAATAGTCGATAGAGCGAAGCATCAGCCCATCGTAGAGGCTGGGATGCTGTCTGCTGCAGCCTCCCTTTGGGGGTGATCTGCTCAGTCTTTGTCCTTTAACAGACTCATCGCCCGCCGGTGCGGCACTGCCTGCGACCTGGAGGGCGATGAGTTTAACTGCTTTTAGATTGCCACTGAGTTTCGCTGAGCGCAAGGGTTAAGCGGCGAATTCATAGTCAAAAAGCGCGTACGATTGGAGGTCGCAATTTGGAGAGGACAGCTGATGTCATCGAGTGAGCTTGAACGCGAGCGGGACTATGTCCACGGCCTCTACCGGCGGCTCGACGCCCTGAGAGATGCGGCTCAGGAGCAGCTCGAATCAGTGCGCCGGAGTGCGCCAGGTGGCACCCACCAAAACCGCTCAGAGCGCGACGCATTCGCCCGCATCTACGAAGACCGGATCGGTCAGTTGCGCGAAATCGATGAGCGGCTCGCCTTCGGGCGCCTTGAACTCGAAGCCGAGACTGACACAGAGGCCGGCACTGAAACTGACGCCGAGAGCGAGAGCGCCGTTGAACGCCCGGTGCGGTACATCGGTCGCATCGGATTGCGTGACGAAGATCAGCGCTCGCTATTGCTCGACTGGCGCGTTCCTCAGGCCCGAGCGTTTTATCAGGCCACAGCCGCGACGCCACTAGGAGCCCGCGCCCGCCGGCATCTGCAGAGCAAGGGCCGAGACATCGTGCGCATTGACGATGAGATTTTTGACGCTGAACTCCTCGAGACCGATGCAGCATCGCTTCAGGGCGAAGCCGCCCTCATGGCGAGTCTCACCGCGGAGCGCACCGGTCGTATGGGCGACATTGTCGCGACGATTCAGGCTGAGCAGGATGCGATCATCCGCTCCGAACTTCGCGGCGCGCTCGTCGTGCAGGGTGGGCCTGGCACCGGAAAAACTGCGGTCGCGCTGCATCGCGCTGCATTCTTGCTGTACTCGCATCGAGAACGGCTTTCGGCATCCGGTGTGCTTATTGTGGGACCGTCCCGCGCATTCTTGCGTTACATCGAAGCTGTGCTGCCGTCTCTCGGCGAAACGGGCGTTGTGTTGGCGAGCCTCGGGCAACTGTTCCCTGGCGAAGATGCGCGCCACGATGATGTCGCTGCGGTGGCGCAGCTCAAGGGCTCGCGCGAAATGGCGGCTCTCATCAAGCGTGCTGTTCGTTCGCGCCGTGTCGTTCCGACTGAGACGCAGCGCCTCGAAATCAACGGCGAGATCCTGGATGTCCCTGCCGAACTTCTGCGCTCCGCCATGCAAAAAGCGTGGGACTCTCACAAACCACACAACCTTGCACGGGTGATTTTCAACAAGGCAGCGATCGCGGGGATCAGCCGTCTGCTCGCAAATCAGTTGCGCGCTCACGGCAACACGATTGATGACGCAGACCAGAAGTGGTTGCGGGAAGACATTCGCACCGCCCACGACGTGAAGGTGGCGCTCAACACGGCGTGGATGCCACTGACGCCCCAAAAACTCGTTGACGACCTCTATGCCCGACCTGGTTGGTTGCAGAGCCTCACGCCGCACTGGACGCCCGAGCAGCGCGAACTGTTGCGTCGCGAGCGGGACGTTCCGTTCACGATCAGTGATGTTGCCTTGCTCGACGAAGCTGCCGAGTTGCTCGGTGAAGTCGATGTTGCCCAGACCGCGGCGGAACACGAACGCAAACAGCAGCGTAAACGCGATGTGGAGAACGCTACGGCGGCCATTCGCAACATGGGTGTCGACGGCATGATCGATGCGGAAACGCTGGCTGAGGGTTTCGAGGCGAGTGTCGAACGGTCAACGACGGCGGAGCTGGCATCCGCTGACCGGTCGTGGACATACGGCCACATCGTCGTTGATGAAGCTCAAGAGCTGTCGCCCATGCAGTGGAAACTGCTGGCCCGTCGCAATCCGTTGAAGTCCTTCACGATTGTCGGAGACGTCGCTCAGGCGAGTGCTGCTGCAGCTACCTCCAGCTGGGGTGCGGCGCTCTCGGCCGACATCGGTGACCACTGGCGTCTTGAGGAACTCACGGTCAACTACCGCACGCCGTCGCAGATTGTTGCGGTTGCCGAGGCAGTGGCGGTTGCCCACAACGTCTCGATCACTCCATCGCGCGCGGTTCGTCACAGTGAGTGGCCCGTTGCGGTCACTGTCTCGACCCCCGAACAGCTGGCAGCCAGTGTCTCCGCGGTCGTAACAGCTGACCGTGCTATTTCCCACGACGGCACCATTGCGGTGATCGTGAGCGATTCTTTGACTGCAACCATCGTGGATGCCCTGCAGCAGTCGTTCGCCGGAGAGGTCGGGGAGGGTGCCGCGGGGCTCAATCGGCCCATCGCGGTGCTGACGCCACAAGAGTCGAAGGGACTCGAGTTCGACTCGGTCATTGTGGTGGAGCCACAGCGGATCGTGGAGGAGATTTCCCGGGGTGCCGCGGCGCTGTATGTCGCCATGACGCGACCCACTCAGCGGCTCGCCATCGTGGCTGCTGAGGGCCTTCCTGAAGGTATTCCGCAACCGTCATAAGGGGTGGTCTGAGTAGTTGACCCCCACTCGGGTATGCCCAATAGTGGGGGTTTCGGCGGATTCACAGGTTCGGCAGTATGTACCTAGAAGTTATTCCTCGGGGGAGGAACCTTCACTCGGGAGCGATTCTTCGCCACGAGTCGGGCCGGAGGCGGGGGAGCCTCCGGCCCAACGTATTTCTGCATGCATTCAGACGCATGTGAGAGCTGGAGGTCTGCGTGCCGCAGAATATCGATCTTCGCGGCCGGATCGCCGGACAGTCAGCCATGGCTGCCGTCGTTGAGGCACAATCGCGCCGTGCGCCGCGAGGTTTTGTGGCGCGCTTGTGTGGCGTCTCTCCGTTGACCAAAGAAAGCCGCGCGCAGTATCGCGGTGCGGTCGGCGAGCTCCTCGTCGGCTCAATCCTTGATCGGCTCGGGCACAGTTGGGACGTGCTCCACGGGGTTCCGCTTGGAGAAACTTCTCTCGATCACTTTGCGGTTGGCCGTGCCGGCATCTTCGCGGTGACCGTCGTGAACTGCCAGGGTGACGATGTCGCGGTCAACGGTGACGAACTCGTCGTTACCCGAGCGGTCAGCACCGCTATCGTTGCGTCGCGCACCGCTGCTCGTGCGGTCGCTACGGCGTTGACGGCAGCGCTCGGTCACGAGGTCGAGGTTATTCCTGTGCTCGTCATGGTCGAGCCGGTAAAAGTTTCACTACTGGCCGCCCCCGCTGACGTCCATGTCCTCACCTCCACGCAGCTAGAGCAATGGCTCGCCAGCGCGCCCGAAGTGTTCACCGGGGATGAAGTTGCCACAATCTCGACTGCGGCTGAAGCGGGAACAACCTGGCCGCATCCTCAACAGGCGGCGCAGAAGTCGCGGAATCTGACGCGCGCTTTCGTGCGCATCCATCATGATGTTCGCGCTGCAAGCTTCCGAAGTTTCTTGTGGATCGTTGTGGCCCTCATCGTCACCTTCTTGTCGGTGTGGGTTCTCGTGTCGGTATTGGCCCGTCTTGTCATGAGTTCCTAGCGCGTCGAGCACTTTCTGAGCGTTCATAGGGCACGATTGGTGGATGTTTCGGCGTCACCCTTATCTGAGCGCTGCCACGTTCAGTTATCTCGCCGTTGTGGCGTGGTTGACGTTGAGCCCGCAGGCCCCTGACCAACGCGATGGTCCGCTGTGGCAGTTTGCTGTCTTTCTTGATCGTTTCCCGGCGACGCAGTGGCTGACGTTCAACGATCTTGAGTTCGTCGCGAATATCGCGCTGTTTGTGCCGCTCGGGTTGTTCTTCGTGCTGTTGGTGGGTAAGCGTCGCTGGTGGCTCGCTCTCGGTCTGGCCGTCATTCTTACGTCGGGAATCGAATGGGTGCAGCAGTTCATTCCTTCTCGGGTATCTGACGTGCGCGACATTGTGTCGAATTCGCTGGGGGCCACGATCGGCGTCGTGGTGACGTTGAGCGTGGCGGCGGCTCGCGAGCGCGCTCGCCGGCGTCATCAACGCCGGACCAATTACGATAATTATTCACAAAAACGGTGATTCGCCCTACGCTATGAGCGTGGTCAACTTCCGATGGTGTGGGATCTACGTCGCGGTGGCGATTGTGCACGTCGTGAGCCTTCTCGCGGGCTGGGACGCAGTGGCCAACCCCAGCAAATTTCTCCTCATGCCGACGCTCGGCGTGGGGGTCATTCTCGCGACCGCGCGCGGGTTTCGGTGGCCCGACTACGCCTTTATCGGTGCACTCACTCTGGCCTGGGTCGGCGATATTTTTGTAGCGGATGCCGCAAGCTCAAGCTTCATCATTGGGCTTGCGGCATTTCTCGCCGCCCACGCGGTGTACCTCGTGCTGTTCCTGAGGGCCGTGCGTTCCCGCCGAGTTCCGTGGGCTACCGCAGTCCTCCTCGTGTGGTGGGTGGGATTGCTCGTCGTGCTGCGGGCTGACCTTGGGTCATTTTTTGTGCCACTCGCGGCCTACGGGGCCGTGTTGGCGGCATCCACTGCCTCAGCGTTCGCGACCACTCGGCTCATCGCAACCGGAGCGGTGTTATTTTTGGCGTCTGACACCGCGCTTGCCTGGGCACTTTTTGCACCAGCAGCGGTGTGGTGGCAGTCAGATGCTCTCATCATGACGCTCTATACCGGTGGTCAGCTTCTGATCGCGGTTGGCTTTGTTGCGGCACGAAGAGGCTCGCGGAACACTGCTAGCGTATCCGGGTGACTCCCGAGCCCTCCGAGCCTTCTGTGAACCGACGCGTCGCCGTCGTCCCTGTGGTCGTCGGGGTCGCTCTGTTAGTGGTCTTCGCCGTTGTCTTGACCGTCGTCGTTACCTTGGCGGCGGCATCGACTAACGAGGAGCCGGCGATTCCGGTTGCCGCGTCGTCCTCGTCCGCACCATCGCTCGAACCACGCGCTCCGGAGCCTGAGTCGACCGTGGTTGCGCCTGCCGGTGAATCGAGTGGCAACGAGTGTGTCGATTTCACGCGTGAGGTTGCGTCGCTCGATATCGAGTCGGTTTTGGTGGCGCAATCGGACCGGGAGGAGGTCGCGATCGAGTTTTCTCTCACAGCACCGGTCGATCAGAATTCATCCCAGCTCGGGATCTATGCGGAGACTGCTGACGGTGAGCGTGCCTACCAATTCTTAGTGGAGTTGGATGATGGCGAAATCGACGAGGTCTCGGCCTATGAGCTCTACCGCGACGACAGCGACAGCCTCGACACTGACGACGCCGAAGTTGATGGCTCCACTGTTCGCTTCCTTGTTCCGCGCTCGATCGGCAAAAAACTCGGCGATGACTGGTCATGGTTTGCGTTTAGCGCGGCCGGCGAATCGACAATTGATACGTGCCCGGGAACACCGGATGCACCGGAGTACCTAATTTTCGGTCGCTAGCGGCCCGTGCTCCTCGCAGAGCTATCAATCGGTAACGAGTGGGCGGAGAGTTGCTCTCTAACCCGTCGCCGAGTTCCTGCGGCGTGATGGCACCGGCTAACGCGCGATGCACGCCCCGCTAGAAACGGTGCTCGTCAGGTCTGCAGCGTTGTCTACTACCGGTTGAACGGCATCCAGCGTGAGAGCGTAACCGACATTATTTTGTTCGGTGCTGCTGCCGAAAATGGTGCCGACGAACTCTCCATCGAGGGTGAGAAGCGGGCCGCCTGAATTGCCAGGATTTACCTGACCGGCGAGGGTGTAAACCTCCCGCGGCGCAGCTCCATCCCCATAAATATCGGGACTTTCAAACGTGCTGATGTGCTGCACGAGAGCGGCATGGGTGCTGAACGGACCGCCGTAGGGGTAGCCCTGGATCGCCGTGCTCGTTCCGGGGCGAGCGGTGACGCCGAGGCGCAATGGATCGAGGCTCAATCCGGGAACGGCGAGTACAGCGAGGTCGTTGACGGAGTCGAAGTACACGATGGTGCTAGGCAACACTTGACCGTTCAGCGCCTCCACGACGGGGTCTGTAGTGCCCGAGATCACGTGCGCGTTTGTCATCACACGCTCAGGGGCGATGACAAACCCGCTGCCGGTTTGACCCTGACCGCAGGCGTACGCGTTTCCGGTAATCCGTACGACCGATTGTGCAGCGGCCGCCAGTGCTGGACTGTCGGAGTCGATCGTCGGGATCAGAGCATTGGGGTCGCCGAGAGGGGAGCCGAGCAGGGGCAGAGCTTGTTCGGTGAGCACTGTTCGCCAGCGGGCGATGCTCGCTTCGACGACATCGGGGGTGATGTCTTGAATCGTTCGGATGACCGCAGAGGAGGCAATGGTGCGCGAGAGAACCGGCAGCCCAAGTTGGGCAGCACTGAAGCTCACTGTCGAGATCACGAGGGCCGCAACGACGCCGATCACCAGGCCACCAACCGCGCGGTTGGCTCCACGCAAGGCGCTGGTCTGGATTTCTACGTGGATTGCTTTGCCCGCAGCAACTCCCACAGCGTGGCCAAGGGCAACAAGCCCGATGGCAACAGAGATCGCAACTATCGCCCGCAGCTGGGGGAGAGCGACGAGCTGGGATGCTGCCGGGGCGAGCATCGTGGCAAAAAAGATGCCGACACCAACGCCTGCGATCACAAAGATGCCGCGAGTGAGTCCGATGACAAGGCCATAGATGACATACCCCAGCAGAACTACTACGAGGAGTAGATCGAGCAAGGGCGCCACGTTCATGGACTCAGCCTAAACTGCGTCGGCGCGTGACGTGTCGAGTTGGGCGAAAGCGAGACGCCAGATATTCTCTGACAGAACGATGTTGGGGGATCCGGTGAGCGAGTCAGCACACGAAGACCAAGCTCCGGCGACCCCAACGCTCGATCGCGGCTTTGGCGCTGCGATGGCTGCATGTCTCCGAGCGCAAGCTGATCATGAACCACGCACCTGGTTTCGGGCCCTTCGCGGAACGAGCCCGTTGTCTCCGGAAGCGAAGGATCTGTACCAGCACGGAGTCGGCGAGCTGGAGTCGGCAGTGGCGCTTGCCGCGCTGGGATCCGACTGGATGGTCGCGCACTCCGATGACGATCACGATCAGAGCGTGGGCGCCGACCACCTGGTGTTAGGCCCGGCCGGTGCCTTTATCGTGTGCAGCCGACGGCATCCGGGGGACAGAATTGTCACTGCGGGACGCATGATTTTGGTGAATGGTCACCGTGCCGCCTACGTGCGCGATGCAACAACTCGTGCGGTGCAATTGTCGGAAGAGTTTGTGCAACGAGGCGCGGCCGATGTCGCTGTGCGGCCGATCGTGGCGCTCACCGGCGCATCCGATCTCATCCGTGGCCGGTCGAAAGCACCGGTACCCGTGCTTGCTCTCGGCGAGCTAGCCGGCTGGTTGATCCGCCATGAAGCGGTGTATTCGCGTGCTCAAGTCGCGGCTCTCGTGCCGGTGGCTGGCCGCCTCGCGGGCTGGCAGGTTCGCCCTGCCGTCACGGGTGCGAGCGTTCGACTCACGGCACGATTCGAACGATTGCGAACAGAAGTGGATGCCGCCCGCCGGCGCTCGCGGCTGTGGATCGTCTTCGGGGCAGCGGTTGCCCTCGCGGCTACCGTCACAATGCTGGCGTTCGCGATTCCCGCTGTCTTTGCGCTCTTCTCGGGATAGTTCTGCCGGAGCATCCATTCTGCTAAGCTTTCAAGGTTGCCGTCTAACGGCCGCGGATAAAGAGAGCTCGCGCATTCAGCTATGAGCACCGCGCAACGACTAGAGAGGGGATTACCTAATGGCACTTGAAGCAAGTATCAAGAAGGCGATCATCGAAGAATACGCAACCCACCCAGGTGACACGGGATCCCCCGAGGTCCAGATCGCGATGATGACTCGTCGCATCCTCGACCTCACGGAGCACCTCAAGATGCACAAGCACGACCACCACTCACGTCGTGGACTGCTTCTTCTTGTTGGTCAGCGTCGCCGTCTGCTGGGTTACCTGCAGAACGTTGACATCACGCGTTACCGTACGCTGATCGAGAAGCTGGGACTGCGTCGCTAGTCGATTCGTCACACTTGCCAAAGGCCGTCATCGCAATGCGATGGCGGCCTTTGTTGTTTCCTGCAGAGGTAGTGCGGTCCGACGAATGAGCTGCACTGCGTAGCGGCTGGACCCCGTGCGAGTTTCGTCAGTAATGAGCTGCACCGTTTAAACGGAATGGGGTCGGGCGAACCGTGCGGTTAGCCCGACCCCATTCGGTCGGTCGAGAGTGCTCCCTAGGCGGTGGTGGCTGTGGCGCTTTCTGCGTCGGTCTTGGGCTTGCGCGGCAGCGTCAGCAGGGTGGTGAGGCTCACGGCGATCATGAGGATCGCGCCGATCGCGACGAGCGAGAAAACGCCCGCAGCGGGAAGCACGAACATGGCAACACCAGCGGCCATCGAGACGATTCCACTAACCCAGCCAAACCAGCGGGGGTGGATGGTGCCGCGAACGCCGCCGACGAGGTCAACGATCCCTTCGAGAATCCAACCGATTCCGATGACGAGCGCGAGTGCGATGAGTGACTGGAAGGGGTTGGCAAGGCACAGGATGCCGGCAATGACGACGAGGAGTCCCAGGAGGCCGGTCGTCCAGCGCATCGGGGAGTCGAGGTTGTTGGCAACGAAGGCTGCGGTGACGCGGTACATGCCGGAGGCAATGAGGTAGATACCGAAGAGCACCGCGATGGTGAGCAACGTGGCGCCGGGGAACAGCAGGCCGATCACTCCCAGGACGAGTCCGATGACGGCCACCGCCATGAGTTGACCACGGTGCACGCGCAGCAAGCCGGGAAGAAGATCATTCACCGAAGTGGTTGGCGGTGTCGTGCTGTCAGACGAGCTCATGAGGGTCCTTATCCAGAGTTGTCAAGTGGTGCCTTACTCTCTCATTCTCCCAGTTCGATTGCCCCGGTGTGCAACTGCGACGCACCCATTAGGCTCGAACCATGTCGCGTCGTGTTACTTATTCTCAGCTCGGTGGGCCTGAAGTGCTCACGATTTCCGAAGTCTCTGAACCTCATGCGGGCGAAGGTGAGGTGCGAGTGCGGGTGAAGTTCGCCGGCATCAATCCCTTTGACTCGAAGGTTTTCAGGGGTGCAGCAACGGCTGCTCCTCAAGATGTGCAGTTTCCGAGTGGCAACGGCAACGATTTTGCCGGTGTCGTTGACGAGATTGGCACTGGAGTTGATCGATGGGCCGTCGGGGATGACGTTCTCGGTGGCAAGGGCTTCAGCGGTCAAGCTGATTTCGTTGTCGTTCCCGCCGACAAGCTCGTCCGAAAGCCCAGCGATCTCAGTTGGGAACAGGCCGGTGGCCTCGACATTGTCGGGCGCACCGCGTGGGCGAGTGTCGAAGCAATCGATCTGACACCCGCCGATACCGTCTTGGTGAGCGCAGCAGCGGGCGGTGTCGGCGTTATTGCCGCTCAGCTTGCCATGCTCAAGGGTGCGAAAGTCATTGGCTCCGCCAGCGAATCGAACCACGAGTTCTTGCGTTCTCTCGGCATCCATCCGGTTCGTTACGGCGAGGGCATGGTCGAACGGATTCTGGAGATTAGTCCCGAGGGCATCACCGCGGCTCTCGACAACAACGGCCGCGAAACCGTGGATGCTGCGCTTGCGCTTGGATCACCAGCCCACCGCATTAACACGATCGCCGACTACGCCGCCATTTCCGAATACGGTACATCGGGTATCGGTGCCGCCGGTGCGACCCCCGACGACCTCGCGGCGCTCGCCGCGCTGGTTGCTGACGGCTCCGTGCAGGTGCCGATTGATTCGGTCTTCCCGTTTGAGCAGGTTTCTGAGGCCTACACGAAGCTCCTCGAGGGTCACTCCCGCGGAAAGATCGTTCTCGCGCTCTAGCGCACCACCTGGCCTAGCCACGTCCCTGCGCAGAGAGCGACAACCACTATTTTCCAGCTCCTCACCACCGGCATCATTGCGGGCATCGCCGGTTTCGCTTCGTCGTTTACCCTCGTTGTTGCTGGGCTCCAGGCCGTCGGCGCTAGTGACGCGCAAGCGGCATCCGGTCTGCTGATTCTGACCGTGATGATGGGGCTAGTCACGATCGGTTTGGCCTGGCGGTACCGGATGCCGATCACGGTGGCGTGGTCGACTCCGGGAGCAGCGCTGCTGATCGTCGCGGCGCAGGGCGATGTCGAGTTTCAGGCGGCTGTTGGCGCGTTCATTGTGTGTGGGGTGCTCATCATGGTGTGTGGCCTCGTGCCGCCACTCGGCCGCCTCATCACTCGCATTCCGCAGCCGATCGCGAGTGCGATGCTCGCGGGCATCCTGTTTCCCATTTGTCTTGCTCCGATCACGGCTTCGGTTGACTACCCGTTGCTGGGGCTACCGATGGTCGTGGTGTGGCTGATCCTGTTGAGGGTGGCGCCGCGCTGGGCTGTTCCCGGCGCGCTCGTGGCGGCGATTGTCGCGATCGCGCTCACGACCGAGGGCAGTTTATTGGGGGATGCCGCCGTCGTGCCGCAGCTCACTCCCGTCGTTCCTGTCTTCGATCCGATTCTGATCGTGAGCCTCGGCATTCCGCTGTTCATCGTGACGATGGCGGGCCAGAACGTGCCTGGCTTCACGGTGATGCGCACGTATGGCTACGCCGTTCCTGCGGGTCCAGCACTCACCGCCACGGGCGCAGCATCGGCGGCGAGCGCATTCTTCGGAGGCCACGCTCTCAATTTGGCTGCCATCACGGCAGCGCTCACGGCAAGCGAGGAGGCGCACGATGACCCGAAGCGGCGGTGGATCGCATCGGTGTCCGCTGGGGCAACCTACGTCGTGATCGGGCTGGCCGCTGGCTTCGCCACAGCGCTCGTCTCGGTAGCGCCTCCGATCGTCGTTGTTGCCATTGCGGGGCTCGCGGTCATCGGTGCTCTCATCACCTCGGTGCGCACGGCTCTGGATGCTCCCGAGCACCGCATCGCGGCCATCGCCACCTTCCTCGTTGCCGCGTCGGGCATCACCGTGATCGGAATCGGCTCCGCGTTCTGGGCGCTCATCGGGGGAGCGGTCATCATGGCGTGGCTCGGTTGGCGCCGAAAAAAGGCTCCGGCAATCGCGCCCGCTGGCCGAGAATCAACTCCGGAGGGCGCCGAGCCGACCGCCCCAGAAAAGAAACGTTAAAGTTTTTTGAGATTGCTGCATCCAAAACAGGGGTTCAGCCGGAAGTACTCCATGTAAGGCGATTTACGCCCGACCATGAGAGGACAAGAACAGTGCGAAACAAAATTTTTGCCGGTGTAGCCGCCGGAGCGATTGCCGCCGTAGGAGTCGCCATCCCCGCCAACGCCATTTCGGACACCACCGCTGACCTGTATGTTCTGCACGCTGTGCCGGGACTCACCGTCGACGTCTACGTCAACGGTGAACTCACCCTCGACGATTTCGAGCCCGGTGACCTCGCAGGCCCCCTCGACCTCCCCGCCGATACGTACACGGTCGCCATCACCGCTTCTGATGCTGCCGACGACTCGGAGCCCGCTATCGGCCCCATCGACCTCACGCTCGAAGCCAACACGAGCTACACCGCTGTTGCTCACCTCGATGAATCAGGTGACCCCACGGCCAGCCTCTTCACCAACGACCTCAGCACTGTTGCTGCGGGTGAAGGCCGCTTGACCGTTCGCCACACTGCTGCAGCCCCTGCTGTCGACGTGCTCGCCAACGATGCAGTCGCCTTCGACAACCTCAGTAACCCCGACGAAGTGAAGGCTGACCTCGCGGTCGGAACCATCTCCGCCGCTGTCGCGCTCACCGGAACCACTGACCCCGTCATTGGCCCGGCCGACGTCGAAATCGCCGAAGGTGTCAACACGATCGTGTACGCCTGGGGCAGCGCCGCAGACGACAACCTCACCCTCGCCGTGCAGACCATCGACGGTCTCCACTCGAACCCCGGTGGAGTAGACGCCGGAACCGCAGGACTCGCCGCTGACAACAACAACGGCATCCTCGTCGCCGGCCTCGGCGGCCTCGCAGCACTCCTTGCTCTCGCAGGATTCGCCGCAACTCGACTCTCCGCCGCACGCGCAGCGAAGTAGTCACCAGCACAACCTCCACAGCACGATCCAGTACGACCCAGTACAACCAGCACTCACATACCCCAGCAAGGAGAACGTCATGGCCCCGAGAATCCTAGCCCTCGCGGTCATGGCGCTTCTCCTTGCTGGCTGTGCTGCAGCCCCCGCAGAATCCATCGCCCCGGTGCCGGCACCATTGCCCACAGCAGAGATCGATGTGCCCCGCCAGTCCAGCGAACTTGCGCCGGTAGAACAGCTTGCTGCCCCGGTTCGCATTCAGATTCCCGCCGTGGGCGTGGACATCTCGATTGCTCCGGTCGGTATCCAGCCCGACGGCTTTATGGAGATCCCCGAAAACATCACCGTTGCGGGTTGGTACCAATACGGCTCTTCTCCGAGCAGCGACACAGGGTCTACTGTCATCACGGCCCATGTCGACGACTTCGTTCAAGGTCTTGGACCGTTTTCGCGACTGGCATCGATGCCAGCTCAAGCAGAAATCATTGTGACGACCGACGATGGCGTCGATCACCGCTATCAACTCGAATCGGTTCAGAACATTCAGAAGGCCCAGGTCCCACTCGACCAAGTGTTCGATCGAGACGGAGCGCCACGCATCGTCCTTCTCACCTGTGGTGGACAGTTCGACGAAAATGTGCGGCAATATTCTGACAACGTTGTAGCGATCGCTAACCCGCTATGAACGACATCCTCAACCGGAGAGCAATGACGGACAACGAAGCCGCAGACGAAGCCCGCATGACGCAGGCGTTCATCGCTGGTGACGAAGCCGCACTCGCCGAGGTCTATAAACGTTGGTCGTCGCTCGTCTTCACCCTCGCTGTTCGCTCGCTCGGCGACCGTGGCGACGCGGAGGATGTGACTCAAAAGGTTTTCGTCTCGGCCTGGACCGGGCGCTCAAGTTTCAAGCCCGAACGTTCGAGCCTCTCCGCGTGGCTCGTCGGAATCACGAAGAACAAAATTGCGGACACCCATGAGGCACGGGCTCGAATTCGTCGGCTCCAAGAAGAGTTGGCCGCCACAACATCTCGGGGAGACGCAGTCGTGCAAGACTTCGACCTAGCGGACACGCTCATGGTCGCCGACGAAATCTCTCGACTCGAACCAGATGCTCAAGCGATCATGAGATTGGCATTTTTCGACGATCTCACCCACAACCAAATAGCCGACCGCCTCGAACTACCTCTCGGAACGGTCAAGAGCCATATCCGGCGCAGTCTGCAACGGATGCGAACACGATTGGAGGCGACTTATGCGACACGTTGATCCAGAGATCCTTGCGCTGCTCGCCCTCGGTGAGCAAGTTGCCCTCCCCGAAGACAGTGTGCACGTCAGCGAGTGCGACCAGTGCCGCCGCGAAATCGAGGTTTTGTCCCGCGCCGCGATGGTTGGTCGCTCAACCTTCGACGCCGGTGAGTTGCTTCAGCCGCCCTCGCGCGTGTGGGAGCGCATCAGCGACGAACTGGCGCTGACGGCAGAAGACGCTAGTGCGACATCCGCCCCCGCTATTGGCGATGCTGACGACAGGGTGCCCAGCGACGAGCTGGCCCAGAAACGCGTCGAACGAGTCGATGTCGCGGTGGACGAGTCGACCGCAACGATTATTGCGGAAAGTGGCACCGTGCACTCTCTTGCTGAGCGCCGTCGCCGTCCGTGGATCGGCATCGTTGCTGCAGCGGCTGCCGTCGCCCTGGTCGCGAGCGCGGGAACCGCACTGTGGTCAACGTTCCGCCCGGCTGAACAGCCCACCATTCTCGCGAGCGCAACGCTCGCTGCGTTCCCCGACTGGCCAGATTCCACCGGCGAAGCAAAGCTCGAGCAACTGCCCGACGGCACGCGCGTCATTGACGTCAACTTCGATGCTCCCGCGACCGACGGCGGTTACCGCGAAGTGTGGTTGATTACGACGGATGCCACGGCTCTCGTCAGCCTCGGAATCGTCGAAGGCACGTCAGGTCAGTTCACGGTGCCCGACGGTCTCGATATCTCGAGTTATGACCTTGTGGACATCTCGGAGGAACAGTTCGACGGAAACCCGGCTCACTCCGGCGACTCCATCGTGCGAGGTCAGCTCTCCAGCGACGCGTAGCGAGCGCTGCTGAAGCGTCGGTTCGGTTCGGTTTAGTTCGGGCTCAGCTCAGTCGAACCGAGCTGTCTCCAAGCGGTGAAGGGCAAGAGCGACAGAGAGGCGTGTGCGACCGCGCGAGGTTCGCACATCGAAGCCGAGCTTCGCGCTCAACTCCTCCGCGCGCGACTGCACCGTCGAGTGGTGAAAGCCGAGCGTCGCGGCGGCGGCCCTCAAACTTTCACTCGCAGCGAGAGTGTCGAGCATCGGCAAGATGCGCGGAGTCTCGCGGATAACGACACCGAGCGATTGCAGATCGCAATTTTCGGGAGCTCCGGCGGGACTGATTTCGGCGAGCAACAACAGCGAACCAAGATCGTCGCCATAAAGCACCGGCTCATGATCGGAAGTGAGGCGCAGCGCCGTGAGTGCCGATAACCAGGAACGTATGAGATCGGAAGGGGAGGCAGCGATGCCGATGCCGGCGCGCGGAGCGGCCACGGCATCCGTGCTCAGTACGATCTCGGCGCGCACAGCACCCGCGACGGTAGTGATCACGGCAGACGGCCCGGCCGCGGCGTTCGTGGTGCTCGCCGGCTGAGTGATCACGCGATAGCGGGTCGTGGCTACCAAATGGAGAGCGTGGGCTGCGGCCTGTCGGCTCTCGGCGCTCTCTGTCGAATCGAGCAGTGTTTCGACCGGGTTGTGAACGGACTCAGCAGGCCCGGTGCGTTCGAACAGGATGCCGAGGGCGAGCGCAACTCGTTCGAGAATCATGTCGTCGTTCGCGTGGGCATTTCCGTCGCGTTCGATCCACACGGTGCTGCCACCGGTGACTGCCCGTGCTGGCCAGGACGCCGGTGTGCCCGCTTCCGGGCTGCGGCGCCCGCGCTCGTCAACGCGAAGGGTGAGAGCTGTCGAGGCAAACCCGGCGGAGCATCCGGCAAGCATGCTGGCACCGCGCAAGAGAACTTCGGCGCTCGCGTGGCCTGCGGTGAGCGCGTCGAAGTACGAGATCACCCGCAGGGTTTCGCTGGCTTCGGGATCGAGCGCTTTCAAGCGCCCGGCTAGTTCTTGCATTCTCGTTCCGCCCTCTGTGGTTCGAGCCCTACTCTATTGCGGCCTGCCCAGAACGAACAGTCGCAGTCAGGGCTCGAACCGCAGGGGCACTGGTGGCGCTGGACCCTGCTGGCTCGTTACACGCCGAGCGTGCGGCGCAACCAGTTGAGGCGAGCGTCTTGAGTGGCGATAGAGAGGGCGGCGAAAGGAGCCATGGCGTCGTAGCCGTGGAAGCCACCGGGCCAGACGTGCAGTTCGCAGTGGCCGCCCGATGCCCAGATGGTTGAGGCGTAGGCGACATCTTCGTCGCGGAATACTTCCGAGGTGCCCACGTCAATAAAGGCGGGCGGCAAGTTGCTGAGGTCCGTCGCGCGCGCGGGGGCCGCATAGATCGAGACGTCATCGGTCTTGCGGCGGTCTCCGAGCAGGGCATCCCAGCCGGTGTCATTGCTGCCGCGATCCCAGACTCCCGTGCCGTCGATCTGATAGCTCGACACCGTCTCGTTGCGGTCATCGAGCATCGGGTAGATCAGCATTTGAGCGGCGAGCGCGGGTCCCTTGCGGTCGCGCGCCAAGAGCGTCGTGCCCGCAGCAAGGCCGCCTCCAGCGCTACCGCCAGCAATAACGAGCTTCGTCGCGTCGATTTCGAGCCGTGCTGCGTTCTCCGCCGTCCACACGAGAGTTGCGTAGCAGTCCTCGACCGGAGCAGGGTCGGGATGCTCGGGAGCCAACCGGTACTCGACCGACACCACCACGGCATCCAATTCTTCGACCCAGGCGAGCATTGTCTCCATGCCGCTGAAGCGGTCGCCAATGATCATTCCGCCCCCATGCGTGTGCACGATGCCTGGCCCGGCAACGCTGTGATCGTTGCGGTGGAATATGGAGACCAGCAGGTCCCCACCGGGACCAGCGAAGGTCTCTTCGCGGTGGGTAATCGCCCGCCCTTCGAGCAAATCGGCGACGGGCGTAGCCAGCCCGGCCCGAAAAGGCTCGATCATCGCGGGAGTGAGCGTGGGCGGTAGCTGCTCGTTCACGATCGACAGCACTGCAGCCAGCTCGGCGTCGAACGGGGGAGCGGGATGAACATTGTTCGTAGTCATGAGACCTCCATTGGTCTGCGTCACGCCAGTGTGACGGCCTATCTCCACGCTAGAGCGTGGCGGCTCCGCATCAGTACCGCCAGCCATTCCACGTTCAGAGTCCCTTAACCGCCATCTGGCGGTACCGGGCCGGAATTATCGGGAAACGGCGTGGTTGAACCGGATAACTGATTCATCCAGACAGATTTTGCGAGACCGGAGCACACCATGCAGTTCGGAATTTTCACCGTGAGCGACGTCACAACTGACCCGACAAACGGCACAACGCCCAGTGAGGGCGAGCGCATCAAGGCCATCGTGACGATCGCTAAGAAGGCGGAAGAAGTCGGGCTCGATGTTTTCGCGCTGGGGGAGCACCACAACCCTCCGTTCGTCTCCTCAAGCCCCACAACGACCCTCGCGTACATCGCGGCTCAGACCGAGAAACTCATCCTGTCGACGAGTACGACCCTCATCACGACCAACGATCCCGTGAAAATCGCGGAAGACTACGCGATGCTTCAGCACCTCTCCGACGGTCGCGCCGACCTCATGATGGGCCGCGGCAACACGGGGCCGGTGTACCCGTGGTTTGGCAAGGACATTCGCGAGGGCATCCCGCTGGCCATCGAAAACTACTCGCTGCTGCACAAGTTGTGGCGCGAAGAGTTCGTCAACTGGGAGGGCAAGTACCGCACACCGCTACAGGGCTTCCAATCAACCCCGCGTCCACTGGATGGCGTGCCTCCCTTCGTCTGGCACGGGTCGATCCGCAGTCCCGAGATCGCTGAGCAAGCCGCGTTCTACGGCGACGGCTTCTTCGCCAACAACATCTTCTGGCCCAAAGAGCACTACATGCGCCTCGTGAGCTACTACCGTCAGCGTTTTGAGCACTACGGCCACGGCACCGCGGCTCAGGCCATCGTTGGTCTCGGCGGTCAGGCCTTCATGCGCAGCAACTCGCAGGCGGCCAAGGCAGAGTTCCGCCCGTACTTCGACAACGCTCCCGTGTATGGCCACGGACCGTCAATGGAAGACTTCACCGACCAGACACCGCTCGCCGTTGGCAGCCCGCAAGAGGTCATCGATAAGTATGCCGGGATGCGCGAACACTTCGGCGATTACCAGCGCCAGCTGTTCCTCATGGATCACGCTGGCCTGCCGCTCAAGACTGTTCTCGAGCAGCTCGACATTCTCGGTGAAGAGGTCGTTCCCGTCCTTCGCAAGGAGTTCGCCACCAACCGCCCAGCCGAGGTTCCGGATGCCCCCACCCACGCCTCGCTCGTCGCCAAGCGTGATGCGGCTCTCGCCGACTCCGCAGCCGACGCCCCGGCGACTGTCTAGTTTCGCGGCCCGCCGCGCATCCACACCGTCAGATCCACAGAAAGAAGCTCATCATGTCCGACGTCAAGAAGATTGCCGTCATCGCCGCTGGCCTCAGCCAGCCCTCGTCCACCCGACTACTCGCCGACCGTCTCACCGAAGCAACCGTCAACAACCTGCGCGAACGTGGTGTTGATGCCGAGGTGACCGTCATCGAGTTGCGCGACCTCGCACACGACGTGACAAACAATCTGCTCACGGGCTTTCCGAGCACGAAGCTCGATGCAGCGATCGCCGCAGTTACCGGCGCTGACGGGCTTATCGCCGTCACGCCCATCTTCACCACGAGCTACAGCGGGCTGTTCAAGTCATTCATCGACGTGCTCGACCCGCAATCACTCACGGACCTGCCTGTACTACTGGGCGCGACCGGCGGTACCGATCGGCACTCACTCGCGATCGACTATGCGATGCGACCGCTATTCAGCTACCTGCACGCCGTGGCTGTACCGACCGGCGTGTATGCGGCATCTGCCGACTGGGGTAGTGGTGCCGGTAGTGTCTCGAGCACTCTTCCGGCACGAATCACTCGTGCGGCGGGAGAACTTGCGGCGCTCGCCGCGGTCTCCGATCGTTCAGACCGCGTGATTGACCCCTTTGCGCTGCCGGAGGGCTTTAGCCCTGTCGGCAGCTTCGGGGCGCAATAACAACGTGTCTGCGTTAATCCGTCGCGGTGCAGTTACCCGGTCTTGCGGCGGAAATCGCGTTTGTGGTCGGCCCGGTCGTGGGTGCCTTGGATAGCTGATTCAGCATCCAGGTGTCCCGGCCGGTCGGTCTGCTTGCCCTGCTTGCGATCAAGCGCCTCGCGGAACCTGCGCTTGTTTTCTTCGCTCGCAGAGGGTGTTTCTTCTGTGGGTTCCATACTCGTCAGCGTAGGCCACCTGCATGACAATCTGTGCCTGGTCCGTGTCGCGCACCAATCTCTGGGGCTTCACAGGCCCCCGGTGCTACGATTATGGGAGTTGTCCTGCTAGTTAGAGGGCAACGCACGGAGCAGGCTGGCAAGAAGCTGGTCACCGGTGGTAATTTTCCGAGTCGTTCGGAGGCTTTCTACTGTTGGCCAGACATGCGCCGCCACTCTAGGCATGCGCATGAACCATCGCGTCCTTCTGCCCGCTCCTGCTCCTTGACGAGTCGCACACCACACGGGTGCGCGACGTAAAACAAAGGAGAAACCCCCGCATGGAGGGTCCAGAAATCACATTCGCCGAAGCCGTTCTCGATAACGGCAAGTTCGGCAAGCGCACCGTGCGCTTCGAAACCGGTCGACTCGCTCAGCAGGCACAGGGTGCCGTCGCTGCGTACCTCGACGAAGAAACAATGATCTTGAGCGCGACCAGCGCTGGCAAGCACCCGCGCGAAGGCTTCGACTTCTTCCCACTCACTGTGGATGTTGAAGAGCGTTCCTACGCAGCGGGCAAGATCCCCGGCAGCTTCTTCCGTCGTGAGGGTCGTCCCTCCACGGAAGCGATCCTCGTCTGCCGTCTCATTGACCGTCCGATGCGTCCGACCTTCGTTGAGGGCCTCCGCAACGAAGTTCAGATCGTCATCACCGTTCTGAGCATCGCTCCGGACGAGTTCTACGACGCGCTCTCGATCAACGCCGCATCGCTCAGCACCCAGATCTCAGGACTTCCGTTCTATGGTCCGGTTGCCGGCATCCGCATGGCTCTGATCAACGACCAGTGGGTTGCCTTCCCGAAGCACAGCCAGCTTGCTGACGCTGTCTTCGACCTCACCGTTGCTGGCCGCATGGTCACCAACGACCAGGGTGAAGAAGACATCGCCATCATGATGGTTGAGGCAGAAGCTACCGAGAACAGCTGGGAGCTCATCAAGGCTGGCGCCACGAAGCCCGACGAAGCTGTTGTTGCTCAGGGCCTCGAAGCATCGAAGCCCTTCCTCAAGCAGCTCGTCAAGGCTCAGCTCGAGGTTGCCAACAAGGCTGCCAAGCCCGTCGCCGAGTTCCAGCTCTTCCCGCCGTACTCCGACCAGGCGTACAACGCGGTCAGCGAAATCGCTGAAGCTGAGCTTCGCGACGTGTACAAGATCGCTGACAAGATCGAGCGACAGACCGCTGACGACGAGCTCAAGGCTCGCGTCAAGGCTGAGGTTCAGTCCAAGGTCGACGCTGAAGAACTCAGCGAAGACGTACTCGGCATGGTTGGCGGAGCGTACAAGGCCGTCAGCAAGAAGGTCATGCGCACCCGCGTGCTTACCGAGGGCATCCGTATCGACGGCCGTGGCTTGAGCGACATTCGTGCGCTCGATGCTGAGGTCGAGGTCATTCCTCGCGTTCACGGTTCGGCAATCTTCCAGCGCGGCGAGACTCAGATCCTGGGTGTCACCACGCTGAACATGCTCAAGATGGAGCAGCAGATTGACTCACTGGCACCAGTGACCAAGAAGCGCTACATGCACCACTACAACTTCCCGCCCTACTCGACTGGTGAGACCGGTCGCGTTGGTAGCCCGAAGCGTCGCGAGATCGGGCACGGCTTCCTTGCCGAGCGCGCTATCGCACCGGTGCTTCCTGCTCGTGAAGACTTCCCTTACGCGATCCGCCAGGTATCCGAGGCTCTCGGCTCCAACGGTTCGACGTCGATGGGTTCTGTTTGCGCTTCGACTCTGTCGCTGCTGAACGCTGGTGTGCCGCTGCGCGCACCCGTCGCCGGTATCGCCATGGGCCTGATCTCGGATGAAGTTGATGGCGTTACGCGCTACGCAGCTCTCACCGACATCCTCGGTGCTGAAGACGCACTCGGCGACATGGACTTCAAGGTTGCCGGTACGAGCGAATTCATCACCGCTATCCAGCTCGACACCAAGCTCGCTGGTTTGCCTTCGTCGGTTCTCGACGGAGCGCTCAAGCAGGCTAAGGAAGCGCGTACCGCGATTCTTTCGGTGATCAACGCTGCAATCGACGCTCCCGACGAGATGGCCCCCACGGCGCCTCGCGTGATCTCGGTTCAGATTCCGATCGACAAGATCGGTGAGCTGATTGGCCCTAAGGGCAAGAACATCAACCAGATCCAGGATGACACCGGAGCGGACATCTCGATTGAGGATGACGGAACTGTCTACATCGGCGCTGTCGATGGTCCTTCTGCTGAGGCTGCACGCGCGGCGGTTAACGCCATCGCGAACCCGCTCAACCCTGAGGTTGGCGAACGCTTCTTGGGTACGGTCGTCAAGATCGCTACCTTCGGTGCATTCGTATCGCTCACCCCGGGCAAGGACGGACTGCTGCACATCTCTGAGGTTCGCAAGCTTGCCGGTGGCAAGCGTGTTGAGAACGTCGAAGACGTTCTCGGAGTCGGCCAGAAGATTCAGGTTGAGATCACGAAGATTGATGACCGTGGCAAGCTCTCGCTTGCTCCCGTCTTGGAAGAGACTGAAGCAGAAGCAGCGGCTCCCGCTGACGAAAGCTAAGTCCCGCTAGACGTACATCACACAGCGCCCCTTCTCGTGGAGAAGGGGCGCTGTGTCGTTAACGGTGAGTCTCGCCGCCGCGATCGTGCACCTTCGAAAAATTGTCTGATCGGAATGCAGGCAAGACAGGGGTAGTCACCCTTGTCTGCCCTTCGTTGGGGTGCCGCTTCGGGGGGTCGATCACGCTATTGTGTGGGAGTGACCCGAATCACTACACCTCTTGATGCCTTCATGAGCGACATGTTCATTTGGCTAGAGACCGCATGGTATTTGTGGGTGGCCCTCGGCATTGTTGTTTTCGTCGTGGTCGTTTGCGTGGTTGTTGCGAAGATGCGCAGCCGAGGCTACGAACGCGTTCCGCATTACTACCGCCGCAACACCTAACTCAGAGACTCTCGCGTTCTCCCGATTGCCCGTATTTCCGATACGGGATGTTTGTCGTGCCTGCACTGGCTGCTGCGCGCTTCAGGCGCTAGCTATCCTCTAGGTACTCGAGACGCCAATCAGTTGCGCGCGCGCGACGATGAAGTCGCGCAGCGCGAAGCCGAGCATGGCCGGGGTGCTTCCTTCTGGCACGTCGAGACGTTCGACGTTGAGGGCGCTCACGGTAAAGACATAGCGGTGCGGCCCATGGTCGGCCGGAGGGGCCGCTCCCTGAAACGAGGTGAGCCGCAGTTCGTTGGGAAGGGTGATCGCGCCATGGGGCATGAGCTGGGCATCCGGAGTGCCAGCGTCTTGGGGCAACGACTCAACGGAGGCCGGGATGTTGTAGACGGCCCAGTGCCACCAGCCGCTGCCGGTGGGGGCGTCGGGGTCGAAGACTGTCAGTGCGAAGCTTTTGGTGCCGGAGGGGAAACCGTGCCAATGCAGTGTGGGGGAGCGATCTTCGCCGCCGGCGTTCGCAATCCCTGAACGGGCCCACTGGGGGAGCGTGCCACCCTCTTCGAAATCGGGACTCTCGAGTGCAAAGGTGGGTACTTCGGGCAGTTTCCAATTGGGGTCATTCACGGTGACGGTCCTCTCGATAGCAAAAACGGCGCTGTGGCCAGTATGACGAGAATGATGCGCAGACGACACTTTCGAGGGGTGTGTGACGTGAAAATGACGGTTTTCGACACGGACTAATAACGATCTGTCTGTCCTCCCGCCATTCACTCCCATGGCGACATATTCTTACCAAAAGCCTTGTGGGAGGCCGTTATGACGCAAGTGCACCCGACGCAATCACTGACGGGTTCCACTCGCGCGCGTCCAGTAACCGGGCAGCATTTCTCTACCCGCGTCATTGGGTCGTCTGACCTCCGTGTCTTCCCTCTTGCGCTCAGTGGAAACATCTTTGGCTGGACCGCAGATGATGCCGCAACCGCCTCGATTCTCAACGCTTTTGCCGATGGCGGAGGCAACTTCATCGACACGGCAGACTCCTACGCGTCCGGTCGCAGCGAGCTCATGATCGGAAAGTGGATGCGCGTCCGCCGCAACCGCGATCAGATTGTGGTCGCAACCAAGGTCGGGAAGAGTCGCGACAACCCAGGCATGGAAGCTGACGCCATCAAGCGCTCAGTGGATGCTTCGCTTGCGCGATTGGGAACATCCCACATTGATCTTTTGTACTTGCACGTCGACGACGAGAGTGTCGACTTCGATGAGACGCTGCTCGCCGTTGACGAACTGATTGGTGAGGGCAAGGTTCGCTACTTCGGTGGTTCCGATCACACGGGCAACCGACTCATTCAGGCGCGCATTGCCTGCGGCCAGATGGGGGTTGCGCCCATGGTCGCTGTGCA
This sequence comes from Salinibacterium sp. SWN248, assembly GCF_015864575.1. Taxonomy (GTDB): domain Bacteria; phylum Actinomycetota; class Actinomycetes; order Actinomycetales; family Microbacteriaceae; genus Rhodoglobus. The sequence goes on from NZ_JADYWW010000003.1 coordinate 183,810, forward strand.
GGCGCACTACAACCTTCTTCATCGTCACGAGTACGAAACGGGGCTCGCGCATGTGGCAGCGATTCAGGGGCTTGGCGTGATGCCCCGATTCGCGCTCGCCAGCGGATTCCTAAGCGGCAAGTATCGGCAGCGTGCCGATCTGGCGCTCAACTCGCGCGGCCACGATGCGGCACAGTACTTGCGTCGCCGTGGCATCAAGATTCTGAATGCTCTCGACGGAGTCGCCGAAGAGCAAGATGAGAGTGTCGCGACGATCGCTCTGGCCTGGCTCTTGAACAAGCCTGGCGTTGTAGCGCCGGTGGTCAGCGCTAGCCGTGCCGAACAGGTTCCCGAGCTGATTGCAGCGGCGCGGGTGCAATTGACGCGGCATCAGTCAGCGGAGCTTGACCGCGTTTCTCACTACTAACGCGTGTCAGGAACAAGCGCGCGACGGTGACGAGCACGTTCTGCCCCAGACGCCGTCATGCCGCTATCGCGGTCATACGGCTGACGCCTTTATACGGCTGACGCCGTTATATAACGGGCGCCTTCGCGTAACTAGCGAGCTCAGGAGGCCAGCGCGCCTCTGTTGGTGTGCGACTGACTGGCTAGACCTTGACGGCGTCAGAGAGCACGCGCTTGACGACGCGGGCCATAGCGGCGCCAGCGGCAATGGTGTCGCCGGCGTAGCCGCCGGCGAGAGCGCCGTCTTTCGCGAGCATGAGCTCGTCAGCAGCGTCTCCGGCAAAGGGATGTTCTGCGGTGCGCATGAGGTCGTACAGCGACTCGTTGTACCAGTCGCGGTGATCAGCGATCAGCAGGCGAACCGGGTGGGTGGGGTCGGGGAATTCCGCGACAACGTTGAGGAACGGGCATCCGCGGAAGTCGGGCTTAGTGAGTTCGGCGGCGACTGACTCCAGGAGGCCAAGAACAGCGTCGTGCGGTGAGGCGGCGTTGTCGATGATCGACTGAACTTCGGTCTCGACGGCGGCACGGCGGCTCTTGACGTACTCAAGGATGAGGTTGTCTTTCGAGCGGTAGTGCTTATAGAAGGTTGCCTTAGTCACGCTCGACTGGGCGATGATGCGGTCTACACCGACGTTCAGAATGCCGTCTTGGTAGAAGAGTGTGTTGGCCGTCTCTAAGATGCGGCCTTTGGCCGGAGCGCGCTGCGCGGTCTCTGGTGTCTCAAATACCATCGCAGCGCACTCCTTCCGTGGAGGTTCGGATCAGGAACTGTCCCCACTATGTGCATCGCTAGATTCGGGTCCAAGCGATGCGGTTTGTTTCATAACCCGGATTCGGGTCTGGGTTATGTGGTTTACATCAACCGGTTCGGGTCCGGATGATGGGTTGTCGGCTTCGGGTGCCTACAAAGAACATTAGCATATGAGGACATACAGACAAGTCTGTCTGTCCTCTTTTTTACACCCCAATTTGGGGGACGGAATCCGACCATATTTGAGCCGCCGACTCAGGAGAGACACAAATGACGTAGGCTCAGTGGTGATGAGCGACGCTGTAATTCTTCCTCTTGACCTTCCCGAACTGTCGTTCACCGCAACAGGCGACAGTCTCGTTCGTAGAACTGTTTTGCCGAGCGGTGTGCGCATTCTGAGCGAGCAAGTACCCGGAGCGCGCAGCGCCACCGTGGGCTACTGGGTCGCTGCGGGCTCCCGTGACGAGCATCCTGAGACGTTCGGCGCCACCCACTTCCTTGAACACCTCTTGTTCAAAGGCACAGCCTCTCGCTCGGCGCTCGACATTGCCGTGAGCTTCGACGCTGTCGGCGGCGAGCACAACGCGATGACGGCCAAGGAATACACCTGCTACTACGCCAAGGTGCAAGACATCGACCTTCCGATGGCTATCGACGTCATTGGCGACATGCTCACCTCAAGCCTCATCGATCCCACCGAGTTCGCTAATGAGCGCGGCGTCATCCTTGAGGAACTGGCGATGGCCGACGACGATCCCACGGATGTTGCCAGCGAGCGCTACTTTGAGGCCGTCTTCGGCGCGCATCCGCTCGGCCGTCCTATTGGGGGAAGCCCCGAGACGATCAATGCGATCTCGCGCGATGCCGTCTGGGACCACTACCAAGCCAACTACCGCCCGCAAGACCTCGTTATTACGGTCGCGGGGGCTGTTGACCACGATGAACTTGTCGCCGCTATTACGTCGTGCCTCGTGGCGGCAGGCTGGGACCTCTCGACAGAAGCGGCCCCGGTGGCCCGTCGCGACCTTTCCGGTAGCGCCCTTTCCCCGGTGCTGACCCCGGGCCAGCGCCTGCACGTCACGCATCGTCCGATCGAGCAGGCCAACATCATTGCCGGTGTTGAAGGCCTCTCGGCGACCGATAGTCGTCGCGCAACGCTCACGGTGTTGAACTCGATCCTGGGCAGCGGCATGTCATCGCGACTCTTCCAAGAGGTGCGCGAAAAGCGCGGACTCGCCTACTCCGTCTACTCCTTCTCACCGAGCTACTCCGACGCAGGCGTGTTTGGTATTTACGCCGGATGCTCGCCCGAGAAAGTCACCCAGGTTACTGACCTGATGCTCGCGGAGTTCCACAAGCTAGGTACCGCCCACGTCACCGACGAAGAGATCAGCCGTGCGATTGGCCAGTTGCGGGGAGGGTCAGCGCTCGCGCTCGAAGACTCCGATTCCCGCATGTCACGCCTCGGCCGCAGTGAGCTCACTCTCGGTGAGTTCGTCGACCTCGACGCCTCCATTGCCCGCATCTCGGCAGTTACTGCCGACGACATCCAAGAACTTGCTCATGAACTCTCGTCGCGCCCCCTCTCTATTGCAGCGGTCGGGGCCGTCAACGAAGAGATGTTCTCGGGGCTTGCTCTCGGCAGCGTTGCCCAGAGCTAGATCAGCAAAGGAATGATGATGGCGCATTACCTGTATCTCGTACGGCACGGAGAGCAGCAGGACGCAGAGCACGGGTTACCAGACGGACCGTTGTCGGGCAAAGGTGTCCGGCAGGCCCAAGCGATCTCTGAACGACTGAGCGGGGTTCCCTTTACGCGCGCGTTCCATTCGCCGCTGCAGCGTGCCGAGGAGACGGCAGCGATTATGACCGAGCGGATGCCCGCCCTTGAGTCTCAGCCGACGACGCTACTCATGGACTGCATTCCCAGCGGCCCCACTCACGATATGCCCGCAGCCTTTGAGCCCTTCTTCGGTTCCGTGACGGATGAAGAGATCGACGCCGGGCAGGCGCAAATGGAAGATGCCGTCAACGAGTTTTTGACTCCGGCGCGCGAAGACCGTCATGACCTTCTTATTACCCACAACTTTGTGATTTCGTGGTTCGTGCGCGAAGTGCTTGGCGGGGATCAGTGGCGCTGGCTCGGCCTCAATCAGGCCAATTGCGGGCTGACAATTATCCGTGTGCGCAGTGCCAAGCCACCCGTGCTCGTGACCCACAATGACCTCGGGCACTTGCCCGCTGAGCTGCGCACCGGGTTGCCAACGGAACAGCCCTACTAGCCAGTCCTGCTCGGCAAGGTTGGGTCGGCCCTTGCAGGGATTAGCGCAGCGTCTTGAGGTACCAGGTTGTGGCGTTCGAGTTGTCGTTGTAGGGCTCGCACGGCTCGAAGCCGCTTGAACGGTAGAGCCCACCAGCCGCGGCGAGGCTTTCGTTGGTGTCGAGTACGAGTTCCGTAGCGCCCCAGGCGCGTGCGCGTCGTTCGAGTTCGCTGAGAAGCTGGCGGCCAAGACCCTTACCGCGACCATCAGGGCGCACCCACAGGTGCTTCACCTCGAACCTGCCGGGCTCAAGTTGGCGGATGCCGCCACAGCCGAGTGCGGTCGCCTTCGACTGAGCATCAACGGCAGATGCTTCCGATGCAACGGTGGGCTTCGCATCACGTCCGGGGCCAGCAGCAGGCTCGGGGGCCGTCTCGATGACCAGGAAAACCCCGCGCGGCTCAGTGAACTGTTCCGGCGTGGGAAACGTAGTGACATAGCCGGAGGGCGTCGGGAAGGTCTCAGCACGGTAGCTGAAGTATTCCGTCAGAAGTTCGTGGGCGAGGGCATCCGTCACGGGAAGAGAGCGAAACTGTGGCACAGCACCAGAGTACTCGCGGCGCAGCGGGGGAGTAGTCGGTGAGCCCGCTCAGGATTGGTAGATTTGAACAATGACAACGAAAGTAGCGGTAGTCGGCGCAACCGGTCGTATGGGCAAATACATCAGTGGCGTCGTAGAGGCTGCTGCTGATTTCTCGCTCGTCGCCGCCCTCAACTCACGGTCTGAACTCAGCGAGATGCTCGCGGCAGACATCGTGGTGGATGTCACGGAGCCGAGTGTCTCACCCTCGGTTGTCGATTTCGCGATCAGCAATGGCAAGAGCGTGCTCGTTGGCACGTCGGGCTGGAGTGAGGACCGCGTTCAGGGCTTGCGCTCAACCTTGACGGAGACTCCCGAGGTTGGCGTCGTTATCATTCCCAACTTTTCTGTCGGATCGGCCCTTGCGACGTCCTTTGCGACCGCCGCCGCTCGCTATTTCGACTCGATCGAAATCATCGAGAGCCATCACGCCGCCAAGGTCGATTCTCCGTCGGGAACCGCAGTGCGCACCGCCGAGCTCATGGCGGATGCTCGCTCAGAGCGTGGCCCGGCGTTGGCCCCGCACGTCGATCAGCGCGCCCGGGGCGAGCAGGTGGCTGGCATTCCCGTTCACAGCCTGCGGATGACGGGAGTGATCGCGCACCAGCAGGTCATTTTCGGTGGTCCCGGCGAAGTGCTCACCATCGACCACCGCACAATGTCGCAAGATTCCTACGAGGCTGGAATCCTGTTGGGGCTCCGTGCCGTGGTCAGCGCTACCGGCGTGACGGTTGGTCTCGACCAACTCATAGACCTCTCACCAGCATCGGGCGCACCCTCCGCATGAAAACACGCATAGCAGCACTGGTCATGGTGGCGCTTCTCGCGCTCTACATGATCTTCGTGATCAACTATTCGATCGTGCTCATCCGCATCGATCAGCCCATTGCCAACGTCATGGGCTGGGCTTTGCTCGTGCTGCCGCTGATCGGTTTTTGGGCGCTCGCCGCAGAACTGTTTTTCATTTTCCGGGCCGAGCGACTGCTCACCACTCTTGAGGAGGAAGGTGCGCTGCCGGATGAGGTGGTTGAGCTCTTGCCGAGCGGCCGCCCCGATCCCGCGACGGCAGATCGCGCCTTCGACCGCTATCGTACCGAGGCTGAGGCCGCACCAGAATCATGGCGTGCCTGGCTGCGCTTGGGGCTCGCGTATGACGCCAGCGGCGACCGCAAGCGGGCTCGTTGGGCTACCCGACGGGCAATCGCGCTCTCGCGCGCGAAGCCGACGCCCACCGCCTAGCTAGCTTCGTTGGTCGGCGAGAGAGCCCGAGTGCCGAGCCGAGCGCATGGAGTCGGCGAGAGTACCTCTACTCGACGAATGCGTCGATGGCCTGCTCGATAGTCGTGTGGCGGAACGTGAACCCCGTGCTGGCTAGCGTGGGCGATTGAACGTTCTCATCGACCAAGATGAGGTCTTCACCGGCGTCGCCAAGCATCCGGAACGCAAAGCTGGGTACGACGAACCAGTGTGGCCGTTTCATTTTTCGCGCCAGTGTTGTGGTGACGGTTTCGGCTGTCGCCGGGGTAGGGCCGACGAGCGAAACGGCACCGGCAAAGTCGCTGCGTAGTAGATGGACGATAGCCGCGGCTTCGTCGTGCAGGCTGATCCACGGCCAATACTGGGCGCCGCTACCGAGGCGGCTGCCGACTCCGTAGCGTGTCAAGAAATTCAGCGGTGTGAATGCTCCGCCCTGGCCGACCACAATCCCGGTGCGGAACATGACGAGCCGCGTGGTGCTCGGCGTTAGCCGCGCTGCTTGCTCCCAGGCGTAGACGACGTCGCTGAGAAATCCTGTTCCCTTGCTCGACTCATCGGTGAGCACTTCACCGGGGCGGCTGCCAAAGTAGCCAACGGCCGACCCGCTGAGAAACACCACGGGCGGATTCGAGGCGCGGCGAATAGCTTCGGCCAGCGCTCGCGTGCCGTCAACGCGCGACCGCAGAATCTCGCGCTTATAGCTGGGCGTCCACGGGAGCTTGCCCGTGGACGCACCAGCGAGGTTGATAACGGCGTCTGCGCGCTCGATGGCCCGTTCATCCACCGTGCCCGCTCGTGGATCCCACTCGTATTCGCCCTCGGCAGTCGGTTCGCGACGCACAAGCTGCATCACTTCGAATCCCGCCGCGGTGAGTTGGGATACCAGCTCTGTTCCGATGTAGCCAGACGCGCCGGCAACAAGGACTCGTGAAATCGGGGGACGGGGAGCTGGCTCGTTCATGGCTAGGCCAAGCTCGCTTCGAGGGTGATGGGGATGCCGGTCAGCGCCCGTGAGACGGGGCAACCTTCTTTGGCTTCGGTTGCCAATCGCTGAAAGTCGTCTTCGCTGAGGTCCGCCACTTTGGCGCTCACCAGCAGGTGGCTACCGGTGATGCCCTCGGCGGGATCGAACGTCACAGCGGCAGTGACTTGAAGACTTTCTGCCGGGGTGCCGTTCTCGGCGAGACCGTTAGAGAACGCCATTGCAAAGCACGCAGAATGGGCAGCACCCAAAAGCTCTTCGGGGTTCGTTGTTGCTTCTTGACCTTCGGATCGTGCGGCCCAGGTAACGGGGAATTCTGCGGCGTCAGAGGAATCCAACGACGTGGTTCCTTTGCCGCTGAAGAGGTCGCCGAACCAGAGAGTTGTTGCTTCGCTCGTAACAGGCATTGCTGTCCTTTCGTCGATCTCAACACTATGCGTTGGCTATACAGCGCGCATGAGAAAGCCGTGTGAAACCGGTGCCGGTCGCCGCGTTGCCGGACCGTGGCGCCACGCACGGTGCACTCAGTACTATTGGTTCGATGGCATCCACGATCGCAACCCCATATGAAGACCTGCTGCGCGACACTCTCGCGAACGGCGTAGCTAAGGGCGACCGCACCGGCACGGGCACACGCAGTGTGTTCGGGCGTCAGCTGCGATTCAACCTCGCCGAGGGGTTTCCTCTCATCACGACTAAACGGGTGCATTTTAAATCGATCGCCTACGAGCTGTTGTGGTTCTTGCGCGGCGAAAGCAACGTGTCATGGTTGCGCGACAACGGCGTCAGCATTTGGAATGAATGGGCGGATGCCGACGGCGAGCTTGGCCCCGTCTATGGGGTTCAGTGGCGCTCCTGGCCGACACCGTCTGGGGAGCAGATCGACCAGATCTCCGAGGTCATCGAGCAAATCAAGGACAATCCCGATTCCCGTCGGTTGATTGTGACGGCGTGGAACCCCGCCGATATCCCCAAGATGGCTCTTGCGCCGTGTCACGCGTTCTTCCAGTTCTATGTTGCAGACGGCAAGCTGTCTTGCCAGCTCTACCAGCGCAGTGCCGACCTGTTCTTGGGTGTGCCCTTCAATATCGCGAGCTACGCGCTGCTCACTCACCTCGTCGCTGAGCAGACCGGTCTCGAGGTCGGTGACTTCGTCTGGACGGGCGGCGACTGCCACATCTACGACAACCACGTTGAGCAAGTAACCGAACAGCTCTCTCGCGAACCTTTTGCGGCACCGCAGCTGGCGATCACTACGAAGCCAGCGAGCATCTTCGACTACACCTTCGAAGACTTTGAGGTTGTCGGCTATGAGCACCACCCGGCCATCAAAGCCCCGGTCGCAGTGTGAGCGGCAACGGCCGCGCTTTCTCTGTCGCCTTGATCTGGGCACAGTCCGCCGGTGGAATCATCGGTCATGACGGCTCGATGCCGTGGCACTTGCCCGAAGATCTCAAGCACTTCAAAGAACTCACCCTCGGCAGCCCCGTCATCATGGGGCGTAAGACGTGGGATTCCCTGAATCCACGGTTTCGCCCGCTGCCAGGGCGACGCAATATCGTTGTCACTCGCCAGGAAACGTGGGCCGCGAGCGGAGCCGAAGTCGCGCACAGCGTTGACGCGGCGATTGAGCTGGCTGCGGAATCCGCTGATTCTGGGGCCGCCGTTTCTGCTGACGCTGACGCCACCGGCGCACTAGACACCGTGTGGGTCATCGGGGGAGCGGAGATCTTCTCCTCAGTCCTTGATCATGCCGATCGTGTGGAGATTACCGAGATCGCCGCCACGTTCGATGGCGACACAGTGGCACCCGCGCTCGATGACGAGTGGATGCTCGCCGCCACCGATCCGGTCGACGGCTGGCACACGTCATCCACTGATCTTCGGTACCGATTTTTGCGTTACGAGAACCAAGAGCCTCAGCAGCGGTAGCCTAGAGGGGTGACTAAAGAGAATCCCTTCGGCCAAGTCCTTGTTGCGCTCATTACGCCCTTCACCTCTGAGGGTGAAGTCGATTGGGCCGATGTAGAGAAGCACATCGATAGCGTGATCACCTCTGGGGCCGACGGCATCGTCGTCACGGGCACCACGGGGGAGACGAGCACGCTCACTGATCCCGAGAAGATCAAGCTCGTTGAGGTGGCCAAGTCGGTCTCTGGTGGGCGCGCCAAGATCATTACGGGCGGTGGCTCCAACGAGACCGCACACGCCATCGAGCTCTACAAAGCGAGCGAGAAGGCGGGCGCTGACGGCGTCATGATCGTCACGCCGTACTACAACAAGCCCACTCAGTCTGGTGTGCTCACGCACTTCCGCATGATTGCGGACGCGACTGATTTGCCGGTGATCTTGTATGACATTCCGGGCCGCACGGGAATCCCGATCACGTACGAAACCATTCTTCGTGCCGCCAAGCACCCCAACATTCTCGCCGTCAAAGACGCCAAGGGTGACTTCAGCGAGGTGAGCCGCGTGCTCAACCAGACTGACCTCATGTACTTCTCCGGTGACGACTCCAACGTCTTGCCGCACTTGTCGATCGGTGCCTCTGGCCTTATCGGCGTGACGGCCAACATCGCGCCAGCGCCGTACCGCGTGATCGTGGATGCCGTCAATGCTGGCGACCTTGCAACCGCAACGGCCGCCCACCAAGCTCTCGAGCCACTCGTGCGCGCTGCGATGACTCACGTACCCGGCACGGTTGCAGCCAAGTACATCCTTCACGGTCTCGGCCGTATTTCGAGTCCGCGCGTGCGCTTGCCGCTCGTAGGCCCCGAAGACGCTGAGGCGGCCCTCATCGAAGACGAGTTGGCTCTCGTCTCGGGTATTAAGGGGCTCGATCTGTCCAACTTTCGCCCTGACCGCAATGCCGCGGCCGGGGGAGCCCTGCCCAAGATTGCCGGGGCAACCCGCTAGGTTCACCCACGCGGGGTAGGCTCTGCCACGGGCATGGCCCACATTTTTCGCACGGGGGCTGACGGCCCCACACAACTATCTGCAAGGTACTGAATGCCAGTTTCTATTTTTGATCCGCCCGCCCTCGAATCGGGCACGCTTCGTGTCACCCCGATTGGTGGTCTTGGCGAAATCGGTCGCAACATGACCACGTTCGAAATTGACGGCAAGATTCTCATCGTTGACTGTGGCGTGTTGTTCCCTGAGGAACACCAGCCTGGTGTCGACCTGATCCTGCCCGACTTCAGCTCGATTCGTGATCGTCTCGATGACATCCTCGGCATTGTGCTCACGCACGGACACGAGGACCACATCGGTGCTGTTCCTTATCTCTTGCGTTTGCGCCAAGACATCCCGCTGATCGGTTCGACTCTGACTCTCGCGTTGATTGAGGCGAAGCTCAAGGAGCACCGCATCAAGCCGTACACCCTCAACGTCACCGAGGGCCAGAAAGAGAAAATCGGCCCCTTCGATCTTGAGTTCGTTGCCGTCAACCACTCGATTCCGGATGCTCTTGCTGTCGCCATCACCACTGACGCGGGCACCGTCCTGCACACGGGTGACTTCAAGATGGACCAGTTGCCCCTCGATAACCGCATCACCGACCTGCGTGCGTTTGCGCGTCTGGGCGAAGCGGGAATCGACCTGTTCCTCTCCGACTCCACCAACGCCGACGTTCCCGGCTTCACGCCCAACGAGCGCGACATTGGCCCAGTACTCGAAGCGGTTATCGCTAAGGCTCCGCGACGCGTTATCGTGGCGAGCTTCTCGAGCCACGTCCATCGTGTTCAGCAGGTTCTGGATGCCGCGATCGCCAACAACCGCAAGGTTGTTCTGATGGGGCGCTCCATGGTGCGCAACATGGGCATCGCGTCAGACCTCGGATTCCTCAAGGTGCCCGACGGGGTTCTGTTAGACGCCAAGAAGGCCGTCAACTACCCCGACAACCAGCTCGTGTACATGTCCACCGGCAGCCAGGGCGAGCCGATGGCTGTTCTGGCACGCATGGCCAACATGGAGCACCAGATTGAGGTCGGTCAGGGTGACACGGTCATCCTCGCTTCGAGCCTCATCCCCGGCAACGAGAATGCGGTGTACCGCGTCATCAATGGCCTCACCAAGTTGGGTGCCAACGTCGTGCACAAGGCGAACGCCAAGGTGCACGTCTCAGGTCACGCGGCTGCGGGCGAATTGCTCTATTGCTACAACATCTTGCGCCCCAAGAATGTTCTGCCGGTTCACGGTGAGTACCGCCACTTGGTCGCAAATGCGAACCTCGCCATTCAATCGGGCGTTCCCGCTGAAAACACGATCATTGCTGAAGACGGCACTGTCATTGACCTCAAGGACGGCCACGCGGCTGTTGTGGGTCAGCTTGATGTCGGTTTCGTGTACGTCGATGGCTCGAGCGTCGGCGAGATCACGGAGGCCGACCTCAAGGATCGCCGTATCCTCGCCGAAGAGGGTTTCATCTCCATCTTCGTTGCGGTGGATCCTCAAACCGGCAAGGTCATTGTGGGGCCCGAGATCCAGTCTCGAGGATTCGCAGAAGACGAAGGCGTGTTCGACGCTGTGCTTCCGCAGGTGGTCAAGGCGCTGACGGATGCCGCCGAGAATGGCACCCGCGATACTCACGCGTTCGCTCAGGTGGTTCGTCGCACGGTGGGTCGTTGGGTGAACACTCAGCACCGTCGTCGTCCGATGATCGTTCCGGTCATTATCGAAGCGTAGGTTTTATGGATGGCGCGGGAGCTTCGGCTTCCGCGCCATTCGTGCGCCCGGCGCACGGGATGCGGTTGTTCTAGACGTCTGCGCGCGGTTGAACGTTGGACTTGTTTTTCGGCCCCCGAGGTGGTGTGATGTGAAGATTGCTCGGTTGTGTCGACGGGCTTCCTTCAGATTCGGGGTTTCAAGTGGGCGTTGCGCGCAGGTGGGTCTTCCCCATCATCTGGATGATCATTTTTGCCGTAATCGCGGCAGCGCTCGTGAAATTCGCGTTCTTTGGTGACGCTCTCAGCGCGGACAGTCTCGAGTACCCGACGGTCGCCATTGAAGAACAGCATTACGAAGTGGCGACAGGAACGATTACCAACGATGTCGAGCTGACAGGGAACATCACTGCTACCGCAGCAGTTCCGATCCCGGCGACGCTTTCGGGTGAGGTGCGCGAAGTGGCGGTGTCGGCCGGGCAATCGGTAAAGAAGGGCCAGGAGATCCTGAAGCTGCGGGCCGAAGTAGTCAACCCCGATGGAACGTCGGGAACGCAGTGGAAAATTGTTGAGGCGCCAGCGACGGGCAAACTGACGGACTTCACGGCGCTTGTCGGGTCGTCGTTTCAGGTGGGGTCTGCGGTAGGCAGCGTAGCTCCGCCCTCGTACATCGTGAGCGGAACCGTACCGTCAGAACAGCTTTATCGCCTCGTGGATCGTCCGAAAGAGGCGAGCGTTGCCATCAATGGCGGCCCGGCACCCTTTACGTGCACGGGGCTGAGCATTGCGTTCGCGTCGGCGAGCGAGGCGGGTGCGGGGGTGGAAGCGACATCCGGGCCGACAGTGTCCTGCACTGTGCCGAGTGATGTCGTGGTCTTTCCCGGTCTCACCGCCGACATCACAATTGCTGGCGGGATTGCCGAGGACGTCATGATTGTGCCCATCACAGCGGTCGAGGGTGCTGCCGGCTCCGGAAACGTTCATTTCGTTCTGCCGGATGGCACAACCGAATTGAGGGAAGTAGTTTTGGGCCTCAACGACGGCGTGAACGTCGAAGTCGTGTCAGGCCTCGAAGTGGGTGACACTATCTTGCAGTTCGTGCCTGGCGCAGAAGCCGTCGACGAGGAGGCGCTTCCCGATAACTGCTACAAAGACGGCGACGAAGTGGTGTGTTACTAATGCCGTTGCTTTCGCTTGATGGAGTCACACGTTCGGTCGAGTTGCCCGATTTCTCGACACTCGAGATCCTCAAAGGGATCACTCTCGATGTCGAGGTTGGCGACCACATCAGCATTGTGGGGCGCTCGGGGTCAGGAAAATCAACTCTGCTCAATCTCCTCGGGCTCATCGACAACCCCACTTCAGGTCGGATTGTGTTCGACGGCGAGCCGCTCGAGAAACTCGCGGGCAGCAAACGCGATCGCAAGCGCGGACGAGATGTTGGCTTCATTTTTCAGCAGTTCAATCTTCTTGCGGGCCGCACGGCTCTCGAGAATGTCATGACCCCCTTGCTCTATGCCTCAGGGCGCCAATTTTGGCGACGTAAAGCTATCGCCGCAGAGATGCTCGACCGTGTCGGGCTTGGTGATCGGATGGCCTCGATGCCTGAGAAGCTCTCGGGCGGTGAACAACAACGTGTTGCTATCGCGCGCGCCCTTGTTCGCAGCCCCCGACTGATCCTCGCCGACGAACCGACCGGTGCTCTGGATGTCGAGACAGGCAAGACGGTGATGGCTCTGTTGGATGACGTTGCCGAGCAGTCAGGCGCTGCTCTCATCACCATCACGCACGATCCGAACGTCGCAGCCCTCGCCCGTCGGCACTACCGTCTTGACGGCGGGGTTCTTGAGCCGATCGACGTGCACAAGATGCTTGCGGCCAGTCTTCCTGAGGCTGCGCTATGAAGTGGTGGCGAAAGAAAAAGACTGAGAACGTTTCGACCGAGCCGAACGAAGCCATCGCTCTCACGGGAGCCGACGTAACGGAGACGACACCACCGGACGCAACACGCGGGGACGCTGAGCCGACCGCATCCACCGAATTGGTCGCGCGCCCCGGCTCTGCTCTCGCGCAGCTTCGCCGCGAGCCGCGGGGTGCGGTCTTCAGCGGTGCGGTGGGGGCTGTAGTCGAAGCGTGGGATGAGGTGCGCATCAATCGCACCCGTGTCTTGTTGAGCCTGATCGGTATCGGTGTCGCGGTGTGCGCGCTCGCCACTGTCGTGGGAGCGGGGACGGTGTTCGGCCAAGCCCAGACGGAACAGTTTGAGCGGGGCAGCGGTCGCCCCGCAACGCTTGCCGTCTATCCGCCGTACCAAGAAAGCGGAACCCAGAATCCTGACGCGACCACGTTCATGGCCAGCATGGAAAACATCATTGAGCGCTACCAAATCAGCCATGCAACTCCACTATTGCGGGGGAGTGTCACAGCGAACCTTGTGAACGGCACGCAGTACACGGCCGTGCAGGGAGTCAGCGCCGCCTATGGAGTCATGCACCGCGTTGAGCTCGGAGAGGGGCGTTGGCTCACCGACGAGGATGCGAACCGGCTTGCTCCCGCCGTCGTGATCAATGACGAGTTCTACGAACAGCTCGGTCGCCCAGACCTGCGCACCCACCCGACGATTGTGCTGGAAGGGGAGACCACCACCACTGCCGTTGTAGTGGGAGTCTTTCTCCCGCAACCATTCTCGACGGGGCTCACCCTGTCGATGCTGGCCGACCCATTCCGGGCCCTACTCGGAGCCTCCGCGGGGGAACAATCCGACATCAGTTACGAACTGTGGGTTCCTGAAGAACAATCCGCGCAGCTGCAAGACATCATCACTCGCGATATCGTCGGTGACTTCGGCGCAGACTGGCGAGCGAACGTCAACCGAAATGACTATCTCGCCTGGGGTGGGCCTAGTCCTCTCGAGCCGCTGCAATGGGTGATCGGGGGCATCGCGGGCCTGATCCTTTTCCTCGGCGCTCTTGGCCTCGTCAATATCTCCCTCGTGACCGTCAAGTACCGCGTACGAGAAATCGGAGTACGTCGAGCCTTTGGGGCCACTGCTGGCCGAGTCTTCTTCGCGGTGATGATGGAGAGCGTCGTCGCAACAGTCGCCGCGGGGGTTATCGGTGTGGCGCTGGCGATCGTCATCGTTCAGAATCCCTCCGTCCAAGAACTCATTGCGCCCGGGGTGCAAGATCTCCCACCGTTCCCGCTTGAGGCAGCGTTGATCGCGCTCGCGGCATCCGCGGCAGTAGGGGCGCTAGCGGGATTGATGCCGGCACTCGTAGCGGTCAGGGTGAAAGTTATCGATGCCATTCGCTACTAGGGCTGGTGCGGCAGAGCGGGCGCGATGAGTGTCGCTGCATCGCTCTGACAGAGGCCACCGGTAGCGTTGAATTATGGCTACGCGTACATCGTCGACCTCGCGCTCGGGTGCGTCGAAACCGCGCGCCAGAAACACCACGAATAAGACCCAAGCGACCAAACGGATGCCGCGAGGCAAGAAGCCTCCGGTCGAGCCGGAGGGCCCCCTCACCAAACTGTGGCTCGCGCTCGCGCACATGGTCGGTGGAGCGTTCCGTGTTTTCGGTCGTGAGGAGCTCACGAAAGACGAGCGTCGCGACGGTGTTCCTTTCCTCTTCTTCCTGCTGGCGATCGTTGGCGCCGTCGTCGAGTGGTTCAATCCCACCGACTCGGTAGCGATCGCGCTCGACGCATACACCTTCGGTGGCCTCGTCGGGCGCGTGGCCTTCGCGTTGCCGGTGATTCTGCTTCTCTTAGCGGTCTGGATGTTCCGGCATCCGTCGAGCGTTCACGACAACGGCCGCATCGGCATCGGGCTCAGCATTCTTATCGTGACGGTTGCCGCGCTCTGTCACGTGTACACCGGGCAGCCGCACCCCTCAGAAGGTGCTGAGGTTATTGCCCGCGCCGGGGGAGTATTCGGCTGGCTGCTTGCAAATCCGCTGCTGTGGCTTGGTGGTGTGTGGCTCGCAGTGCCCCTGATCGTGCTTCTGCTGGTGCTCTCGATCTTCATCGTCACGAAGACACCGCCCAATCGGCTGCCGTCGCGACTGCGCGAACTCTACGCTTACCTTTTCGGTGCACAGCTGCAGACGGATGAAGAACGGGCCGCGGCCAAGGCTCAGGCCGGTGGCACCTCGAACGACTCCGTTCAGTTCGGGTCTCTGACCGACATCGGGCTCGGGGATGCCAACGACACGGGATCGCTGCCCTGGTGGCGCCGCAACAAGTCGCAACCGACGCAAGACAAAGCTTTTGATAGCCCCGTAATTTCTCGTGACCAATCGACTGAAATCGTGGCCCCGACCGCTTCGCCGTCAGCCGCTCCGGTTCAGCCGCCTGCAGCAAAAGATCTCACCAAGAAAGAAGATGAGTTCGGCGTCGAGCTGCTCGAAGATCTCCTCAAGGCTGAAGACGCGGTCAAGAAGTACGCGACCGGAGAAGTGGATGCTTCCGCCACCGGTGTGCGTGACGACGGCCCCGGCATCCTGCCTGGTTTCACCACCAAAGCGAGCGAAAAGGGCAATGCGGGCGAGTTTGACGGCCCGCACGAGACCACTCCTCAGTCGACCTCGGTCTATCGGCTTCCGCAGGCAGCGATGCTCTCGGCGGGAACCCCGCCCAAGTCGCGCTCGGCAGCGAATGACGAAGTCGTTGCAGCGATCACTGAAGTGCTCAAGCAGTTCAGCGTGGATGCCACGGTCACCGGTTTCAGCCGCGGCCCCTCTGTGACGCGGTATGAACTCGAGCTCGGTCCTGGCGTGAAGGTGGAGCGCGTCACCGCGCTCGCCCGCAACATCAGCTACGCGGTCGCAAGCAACGAGGTCAACATCCTGTCGCCCATCCCGGGCAAGAGCGCTATCGGCGTTGAGATTCCCAACAAGGACCGCGAGATCGTGTCGCTCGGTGACGTGCTGCGTTCCAGCGCCAGCACGAAGAGTGAACACCCCATGACGATCGGTCTTGGCAAGGACGTCGAGGGTGGCTTTGTCGTAGCGAACCTTGCGAAAATGCCCCACCTGTTGGTTGCCGGTTCGACCGGCTCGGGTAAGTCGAGCTTTGTGAACTCCATGATCACCTCGGTGCTCATGCGGGCAAAGCCGGCCGAAGTGCGCATGGTTCTCATCGACCCGAAGCGCGTCGAGCTCTCGATCTATGCCGGGGTTCCTCACCTCATCACGCCCATCATCACGAACCCGAAGAAGGCTGCTGAAGCCCTCGCGTGGGTCGTGAAAGAGATGGACATGCGCTACGACGATCTCGCCAGTTTCGGTTTCCGTCACATCGACGACTTCAACCGTGCGGTCATCGCCGATGAGATCAAGCTTCCCGAAGGCAGCCAACGCAAGCTCAAGCCCTATCCGTACCTGCTGATCGTTGTCGACGAGCTCGCCGACCTCATGATGGTCGCACCGCGCGACGTCGAAGACTCGATTGTGCGAATCACGCAGTTGGCGCGAGCGTCCGGAATCCACCTCGTGCTTGCCACCCAGCGCCCCAGCGTCGACGTCGTCACGGGACTCATTAAGGCCAACGTGCCATCACGACTCGCTTTCGCGGTCTCGAGCATGACGGACTCTCGCGTGATCCTCGATCAGCCGGGCGCAGACAAGCTCATCGGTCAGGGAGACGCACTCTTCTTGCCGATGGGAGCTTCCAAGGCGATTCGTGTTCAAGGAGCGTGGGTTCCCGAGAGCGAAGTAGCTGAAATCGTGAAGCACGTGATCGCGCAGGCACAACCGGAGTATCGCAACGATGTCGCTGTTGTCGCCGAGAAGAAGCAGATTGATGCTGACATCGGGGACGACCTCGATGTGCTGCTGGCGGCGACCGAGCTCATTGTCAGCACGCAGTTTGGCTCCACCTCGATGCTGCAGCGCAAACTGCGCGTCGGGTTCGCCAAGGCCGGTCGTCTTATGGACTTGCTCGAATCGCGCGAGATCGTCGGCCCGTCAGAAGGTTCGAAGGCGCGTGACGTGCTCGTGTCGGTTGAGCAGCTGCCAGCGGTGCTCGCGCGACTGCGGGGAGAAGATGAGCCGGGTCCGGTTGACGCGGTAGAAGAGTCTCTCAGCGGATACGATGAAGTAGAAAGCGCCTCAGACGAGGACGCCTGGAATTTGACCGATCGGGAGTGATCGCGTGGGCGACCAACCAGTTTCTGAATCCGCTCCGCCCCACCGCACCAGCTCATTTCGTGGTCGGATGGTTCGCAAGGGTGATTCTCCGGCGTCGAATGCCAACATCGCCAACATCGTCACTGTGGTGCGGATCTTTCTAGCACCGCTCTTCATTTGGATGCTGCTGCTCGATGACGGCGAAATGGGGCTCATCCGCTATATGGCGGCAGCCCTCTTCATCTTCGCGATCGTCACTGACACCGTCGATGGCCATCTGGCTCGCGGGAGAAACCTCATCACGAACGTCGGGATCATCCTGGATCCCATTGCCGACAAGATTCTGACCGGTGGCGCTCTCGTTGCCCTGTCGATTCTGGGTGAACTGCCGTGGTGGATCACGATCCTTATCTTGGTCCGCGAGTTCGGTATCACGATCTACCGTTTTGCGGTGCTGTCGAAGGTCGTTGTTCCGGCCTCCCGCGGAGGCAAGCTGAAGACCGTTCTGCAGGCCGTCGCTATTTCTCTCTTCTTGGTCCCGTTGTTCACCGTGCTCGGCCCGTGGGTCCTCTGGGTGAACTGGTTCGTGATGGCTATCGCTTTCATCTTGACGATGTACACCGGCATCGAATACCTGTGGCAGGCATGGCGCCACACCCGCAAATCCAACTCAGGAGCGTGACCCTTCACCAGTGACTACTGAAGAACTCGCCACGAAGATCGTGGCGATTCTCACCGAACAACGACAAACCCTTGCTCTAGCCGAGTCTTTGACGGGAGGTCTGTTGTGCGCGTCGCTCGTGGCAGTGCCCGGTGCTTCGGCGGTGCTCAATGGGGCAGTGGTGGCCTACAACACCGCCATCAAACATCAGGTTCTCGGAGTTGATGCAAGTCTGCTCGCCATCCACGGCACGGTGCATCCGGATGTCGCAGCACACATGGCCACGGGAGCGCGCGACGTTCTCGGGGTCGGCGAGCAACAGGCCTACTTCGGCTTGGCAACGACGGGTGTCGCGGGGCCGGACTCTCACGAGGGCAAGCCGCCTGGAACCGTGTTCATCGGTTTCGCGGCCACTGGCTTCGTGGAGACGAGAGATTTCCACTTTGCGGGGGATCGACACGAGATTCGTGTGCAGGCCGTGCACGAGGCGCTGCAGTGTTTGTATGACTACCTCACGTCGGAAGACTAGTTCTCGCAGGTGATTTGGTTGTCCCCAGAACTGGTGACAGGTCGTGGCAGGGGCCGGGAATAATCCATGTTTCGGCTCGGTTACAGTAAGCGAACTCACAAGGCTTCTCCAGTGTGGAGCGGTTAGAGTTCAGAACATAAAGTGGCTGTAGTCTTAGCTATCCAGAATAGTCTGGTCGCACGATTCAGTCAGAAAGGGAGTGTCCAATGGTTCTAGTTCGTCAAGAAATCGGTGACGTTCTCCGCGACTTCCGCTTGCAAAAGGGACGCACCCTTCGACAGGTCGCAAGTAAGGCGAGCGTTGCTCTCGGATACCTCAGTGAGGTTGAACGTGGTCAGAAAGAGGCGAGTTCTGAAATTCTTGCCTCGGTAGCTGAAGCTCTCGATACGCCCATCTCCGTGATTATGCGCGAGGTCGGCGACCGTCTAGCGGTCATCGAAGGCGCAACCACGATTCCCGATACTCTGCCCGACGAACTCGTCGCAGAGTTCGATTCGAACCTGGTTTCGCGCTAACCCCATCACGTCAGTGTCATCACGTCGCTGTCATCGCGTCAGTGCCCCGTTCCGGTGTGGAGCGGGGCATTCGTGCGTTCGGCGTGCTGTTGTCGCGTTTAGGGTGGAGTAATGCGATTGAGTGAGTTCTGGTTGGCTGTCTCCGATGAGTTCGGCGAGCCCTACGGCCGCGTTCTCGTCAACGATCAGGTGCTTGGTCCAGTCGGCGGCGTGACCGCGGCTCAAGCGCTTTCGCGTGGTGTTCCCGCGAAACAGGTGTGGGCCGCCCTGTGTGACGCTATGGATGTCCCCGCGGATCGCCGCTATGGCGTTGGCCAGCGCGAGCCCAAGAAGTAATCTTTTCGCTTCTGCGTGGCATGTTCGAACATCTGTTCGATATTGGTAGTCTTCTCCCTAACATCCTTTCGAATATTGAGTTTGGATGAGTTACGCACGTCGCTTCTCTGGAATGTCAGAGCATGCCCGTAGCGTGGCATTAGCAACACAGCCTTTGTCGGGAGGTTGCGGGCCTTGCATCATCGGTCCACGCCAATCACGACAGCCTATGGGCAGCAACCTACGACCACTGGAGAAGAAGTAATGCCATCAGTAGCAGACCGCGAGAAGTCCCTTGAGACCGCACTCGCTCAAATTGACCGTCAGTTCGGCAAAGGCTCAGTCATGCGCCTCGGCAGCGATGAGCGTGCTCCGGTCGAGGTTATTCCCACCGGCTCCATCGCTTTGGATGTCGCACTCGGCATAGGTGGGCTTCCCCGCGGCCGTATCGTCGAGATCTACGGCCCGGAATCTTCGGGTAAGACCACGCTCACCTTGCACGCCATCGCCAACGCCCAGCGCAATGGCGGAATCGCAGCTTTCATCGACGCCGAGCACGCGCTCGACCCGGAATACGCAGCGAAGCTTGGCGTCGACATCGATGCCCTTCTCGTTTCCCAGCCCGACACCGGTGAGCAGGCGCTTGAAATCGCCGACATGCTGGTGCGAAGTGGCTCTATCGACCTGATCGTCATCGACTCGGTTGCTGCGTTGGTTCCGCGCGCAGAAATCGAAGGTGAGATGGGCGACACGCACGTCGGTCTTCAAGCTCGACTCATGTCGCAGGCGCTGCGCAAGCTCACCGGTGGCCTGAGCCAGACCAACACCACCATGATTTTCATTAACCAGCTGCGCGAAAAGATCGGTGTCTTCTTCGGTAGCCCCGAAACCACCGCCGGCGGTAAGGCGCTCAAGTTCTACGCGTCAGTGCGCCTCGACATCCGTCGTATCGAAACGCTTAAAGACGGCACGGATGCGGTGGGTAACCGCACGCGAGTCAAGGTCGTGAAGAACAAGATGGCTCCGCCGTTCAAGCAGGCGGAGTTCGACATCCTCTACGGCATTGGTATCTCCCGCGAAGGTAGCCTCATCGACTTCGGTGTCGACCACGAAATCGTCCGCAAGTCGGGCGCGTGGTACACCTACGATGGCGACCAGCTCGGCCAGGGCAAAGAGAAGTCTCGTGCTTTCCTGCTCCAAAATCCGGCCATCGCGCTAGAGATTGAGCAAAAGATCATGCGCAAGCTCGGTGTCGGCGCCGAAGCTAAGGCTGCCAATGCAAGCGAAGCAAAAGCGCTTGCTGATGCTGCCGCTGTTGCGGAGAAAGCCGCTAAGGCCAGTGCTAAGGCTGAGGCCAAAGCTGACGGCCCCACATTGCCGGTGGCGGCTAAGACTGCTGCCGCGCCCCTCAAGAAGGCTTCTGGGCAGTAGGTAGTACTGGTGAATTCCTCCGACGACGATTACATCGCCCCCGTCATCAACCTCTTTGCTGACAGGTCTAGCGCTGCGCGCGCTGACGTGGTGGAGTCGTCGCCGGAGGAATCCTCCGCAGAAGAACAATGGGCAGCTGAAGCCGTTGAAGAACCGCAGGCCGTGCTGCGCGCATTGCCCACAATGCGTGACTTCAGTCCGCCCGGCGACGAAGAAGAACCGCAGCCAGCAACTGGTCGCGAGCCACGATTCGTCCCTGAACCGGTTGCTTCAGAAGCAGCGGTTTCGGCCGATCATCCCGCTAACGGGTCCGCAACGGCGGAACCGGCAGATGGGTCATCGCGCACGGCGCGAAAGCAAGCCCGCGACGGCTTCTCCGAGATCAGCCGAGTCAGCATGCGGGCGCTTGCTCGCCGCGGGATGTCCTCGCACGAGATGACCCAGTTTCTCGGAACGCGTGAATTCGAGTCCGACGAGGTCGAGGCAGAGATCGAGCGTCTTGAAGGGTCCGCGCTCCTCGACGATGCGGCCCTCGCCGAAACGCTTACCCGCACATTGCGCGAACGTAAAGGCCTCGGCTCCGGCGGAATCATTGCGGAACTTCGTCGTCGAAAGATCGACCAAGAGCACATTGACGCCGTCGTCGACTTTGAGCGTGATGAAGAACAAGAACGCGCAAATGAAGTCGCACTCAAACGCGCACCACAACTGCGCTCGCTCGACAACGAAACGGCCAAGCGCCGCCTCAGCGGATTCCTGCTTCGCAGAGGCTACTCCGGCTCTGTGGTGTCATCGGCAGTCAACACCGCGCTGGCGCCCGGTGCCGGCGGATCATCGCACGGCCCCCGCTTTCGCTAGAAGCTCGGCGAGCTTCGCGCCTGTCAACCCTCCTCAACGCTGAGGCTTAAGGTGGAACACATGATTGACGAAAAACTGGCGACCCCGCGCAGCTACGAAGTGCGCACCTACGGGTGCCAGATGAACGTGCACGATTCAGAACGACTGAGCGGCTCGCTCGAAGCCGCTGGCTACGTGCGAGCGACTGAAGGCCAAGCGGACGTCGTTGTCATCAACACGTGTGCCGTTCGCGAGAATGCCGACAACAAGCTGTACGGCAACCTCGGCATGTTGGCGAGCGTTAAGAAAGAGCACGACGGCATGCAAATTGCTGTCGGCGGCTGTCTTGCTCAAAAGGATCAGGGCGTCATCCTCGAGAAAGCTCCGTGGGTTGATGTCGTCTTCGGCACCCACAACATGGGCTCACTGCCCACACTGCTCGAACGGGCCCGCCACAACGAAGAAGCCCAACTCGAGATCCTCGAATCGCTCGACGTTTTTCCCTCGACTTTGCCCACCCGACGTGAATCAACCCACAGCGCGTGGGTGTCGATCTCTGTCGGCTGCAACAACACCTGCACATTCTGCATCGTTCCCACGCTCCGCGGCAAAGAGAAAGACCGTCGCCCAGGCGAGATTCTCGCCGAAGTGCAAGCGGTAGTCGATGACGGCGCTACCGAAATCACGCTCCTCGGTCAAAACGTGAACTCCTATGGTGTCGAATTTGGCGACCGCCAAGCGTTCAGTAAACTGCTGCGCGCCACGGGCTCCATCGAAGGCCTTGAACGCGTCAGGTTCACCAGCCCGCACCCCGCAGCATTCACCGACGATGTTATCGACGCGATGGCGGAAACTCCGAATGTGATGCCGCAGCTTCACATGCCGCTCCAATCAGGCTCCGACCGCATCCTCAAAGCGATGCGCCGCAGTTACCGTTCGACCAAGTTCCTCGGCATCCTTGAGCGAGTGCGGGCGCAAATGCCTCACGCCGCGATCACGACCGACATCATCGTGGGATTCCCCGGTGAGACCGAGGAAGACTTCCAAGACACCCTGCGTGTGGTTGAAGAATCACGTTTCGCCTCGGCGTACACCTTCCAATACTCAATTCGTCCCGGAACTCCCGCGGCCACCATGGAAGACCAGATTCCTAAAGAGGTCGTGCAAGAGCGCTTTGAGCGCCTCGCTGCCCTTCAGGACAGGATCTCTCGCGAAGAAAATGACAAGCAGATCGGCCGCACCGTCGAGGTGATGGCGACCGCGATGGAAGGCCGCAAGCAGTCAGAAACTGCGCGACTCTCTGGCCGCGCTGAAGACTCTCGACTCGTGCACTTCAACATTCCGGAGGGCAGCGCTACGCCGCGCCCCGGTGACGTCGTGACACTCACGATCACCGAAGCTGCGGCGTTCCACCTCGTTGCCGACACCGAACCCGGGGGAGTGCTCAACATTCGTCGTACTCGTGCGGGAGATGCCTGGGACCGTGCCGAGGCAGCGTCGTGTGGTGTCCCCACGGGCGCAGGCACAAGCACAGGCGCAGGTGCAGCAGACGCGAGTCCACGTGTATCGCTCGGTCTGCCCACGATCCGTGTCGCTACGACACCGATCTATGACCCCAGCGATTCCCTTCGCTAAGCAAGAAATGGCACAACCACCGCATGTCAAGCGCGAGCAGTCTGAACTGACCGCGTCGGGGGAAGTTTCTGCTCGTCCTGACCGGCCCGGCTCCGCGCCCGACCCGACACTTGCCAGCGACACCGCCGCTGCGTTCCCGCTCGTCGTGGTCGTCGGCGCGACGGGTACAGGTAAGTCTGAACTCTCCTTGAACGTCGCGGACGGTCTTGCGCGTCAGGGCATCTCCTCCGAGATCGTCAACGCCGACGCCATGCAGCTGTATCGGGGCATGGATATCGGCACAGCGAAGCTGCCTCTCGACCAGCGCCGCGGCATCCCACACCATCTGCTTGATGCGCTCGACCCCACCGACGACGCCAGCGTTGCTCAGTACCAGACGGATGCGCGGCGAATCATTCGGCAAATCCAGAGCGCCGGGCGCGTGCCGATCATGGTTGGCGGCTCGGGACTCTACGTTTCGAGCGTGATCCACGACTTCCAATTTCCTGCCCGAGACCCGGATGTTCGCGCGCGTCTTGAAGCCGAACTCGACGAGCTGGGTGTTGGTCTTCTGTTTCAGCGCCTTCAACAGCTCGACGCGGCAGCCGCGCACTCGATCGGCGCGAGCAATGGGCGGCGTATCGTTCGGGCCCTCGAGGTGATTGAGATTACGGGCGAGCCGTTCGGCGCCGGGCTTCCCGAAGAGAAAAAACTATGGACTCCCGCGCATATTTTTGGCGTAGCTGCGCCTCGAGATGAACTTGTTCCAAGGCTCAACGCCCGCGTGCAGCAGATGTGGGACTCTGGGTTGCTCGATGAGGTTCGTGAGCTTCGTCCGCGCGGGCTGGGCGTCACCGCCGCTCGCGCTATCGGTTATGCCCAGGCGATCGAGCAGTTGGACGGCACGCTCACTGAGGCAGACGCGATCGAGCAGACGGCCGCCCTCACGCGCCGCTATGCGCGTCGTCAGGTGGGCTGGTTCAAGCGCTACGACCACTGTCATTGGCTGCAGTATGACGATCCCGAGCGGGCAGAGCGCGCTCTGTCGATCGTGATGGGGGAGAATGGAACGCATGGCAACGCTTAACTTCACTAAAGGTCAGGGAACTGGCAACGACTTCGTGCTGTTTTCTGATCCGGACGGTGAGATTGATCTCACCCCGAAGCAGGTTGCGGCCATTTGCGATCGTCACTTTGGTGTGGGCGCCGATGGAATCATCCGCGCCGTCCGGTCCCGCAATCTCGACGCGGGCGCTGCGGCTCTTGCCGAAGATGCCGACGCCGAGTGGTTCATGGACTACCGCAACGCCGACGGCAGCATCTCCGAGATGTGTGGCAACGGCATCCGTGTCTACGCGGAGTACCTCGCTAATGAGGGTTTTGTTGATTTCGAGCCCGGTGACACTTTGCCGATCGGTACGCGCAGCGGGGTGCGCGATGTTCAGCGCAACATGGCCGGCTATCAGGTCGATATGGGCCGTTGGGCTCTTGACGGCGGAGAACCGCTTGTGCGGGCCAAGGAGCTTGATGTTGCCCGTCCGGGGCTCGGTATCAACGTGGGTAACCCGCACGTGGTTGTCGCTCTCGCTGAAGAATCCGAGCTTGATGGGGCTGACCTCAACTACACTCCCGTGATTGATCCTGTGCCCGAAAACGGCGCAAATGTTGAATTCGTGGTGCCGGCCGAGCCACTCGTCAAAGACGGTGTTGGTTCGATCCGGATGCGCGTGCATGAGCGCGGCAGTGGCGAAACGTTGTCGTGTGGCACGGGTGCGGTCGCCGCGGCTCTCGCTATTCGGCATTACGCCGGAGCGAGCGCTCCCCACCAGTGGCGGGTCACCGTTCCCGGCGGAACCGTTGTTGTTCGCATGTTCCCGACCGAGGATGGCGAACACGTGTCGCTGAGCGGTCCGGCCGAGCTCGTTTACACTGGCAGCCTCGAACTCGCTTAGCGAGCCCCTGAAGGCCGCTCACGGCCCTTTGCTGCAGCCTAGGCGTCAGCGTCGTCGAGCGTGGCAGCGTGGTGCCGCGCCCGCAGTAGCCGGTAGCCCTTGTTGGTTGCGGCGCGTGTGAAACTGAAGTCGTCGGGGAAGGTTGCTTCCATCCACCGGTGGAGGGAATCCGATCCGAGGTTCTTTTGTACAACCAGCCAAGCGTCGGCGTCTTCTTCGAGTCGGGGCAGCCAGGTCTGGAGAATGTTGTGCAACTCGTTCTTGCCGACGCGGATGGGCGGGTTCGACCAAATAGACATAAACGTTATGTCTTCGGGAACATCTGCGGGCAAAACCGCGTTAATGTTGGGTATGGACAATTTTTCGGCGTTTGCGCGTACAAGATCCAGTGCGCGCTCGTTGACGTCCACCGCCCACACCGTTGCATGAGGTGACTCGAGGGCAAGGGTGAGCGCCATCGGTCCCCAGCCGCAACCGAGGTCAAGCAGGTTTCCTCCCGGGGGAGGAGCGGGCACGTTCGCCAGTAGAACCTTGGTTCCAGCGTCGATCCGTTCCGGACTGAAGATCCCATTTGACGTGACAAGTTCGCGTTCGAGACCAGCAATGGTCGCGTGAATCGTCCGCAATTTGAGATCACTCTCGGGTGATGACGAGAAGTAATGCTCGTTAGCCATGCACAGAACTTACCGAAAACTAGAGAAGTAGGGTTAACCCAATGACGCGAAACACGACAGAAACCAGTATCGAGGCCTCCAACGGCGACGACGCCGAGCGTTCCGTCGACCGTGTTCTGGCCGCAGAAAGCTCCGACCATGCCGCAGTGACGCGCTTCGGTTCCGAAGGAGCAGGCAAATCTGGCGCTCAGGCGCTGCAATCGGATGCTCACTATGAGTCCGATCGCGATGGTGACCAGTTCGATCGCGAGGATCGCCACGCCCTGAAGCGGGTGGCAGGTCTATCGACCGAACTTGATGACGTCACTGAGGTTGAATACCGCCAGCTGCGCATCGAGAACGTAGTGCTCATCGGTATTTACGGGCAGGGAAACCTGCGCGAGGCCGAGAACTCGCTTCGCGAGCTTTCTGCGCTAGCCGAGACTGCGGGCGCCGTCGTGCTTGACGGCCTCCTGCAGCGCCGTAGCCACCCCGACCCGAGCACGTACCTGGGCAAGGGCAAGGCGCGTGAGCTGAAGGACGTGGTGGCCGCGACCGGCGCCGATACCGTGATCGCCGATACCGAGCTTGCTCCCAGCCAGCGGCGCGCTCTTGAAGACGTTGTGGGTGTCAAGGTCATCGACCGCACTGCGGTAATTCTTGACATCTTCAGCCAGCACGCGACGAGCCGCGAGGGCAAGGCCCAGGTGGAGCTCGCTCAAATGGAGTACTTGCTTCCCCGTCTGCGTGGTTGGGGTGAATCGATGTCCCGCCAGGCTGGTGGCCAGGTCGGTGGTGCGGGTGCCGGCATGGGTAGCCGTGGCCCCGGTGAGACCAAGATTGAGCTCGATCGTCGCCGTATCCACACGCGGATGGCGCGCCTGCGCAAGCAAATCAAGGGCTTTGCGCCGGCGCGTGAAGCGAAGCGGGCAAATCGTGATCGCTTTGAGGTTCCGAGTGTGGCGATCGCGGGCTATACGAACGCCGGCAAGTCGAGCCTGTTGAACCGGCTGACGCGCGCGGGTGTGCTCGTCGAGAACGCGCTGTTCGCGACCCTCGACGCCACCGTGCGCAAGTCGGCAACTGCCGATGGTCGGCTGTACACGTTGAGTGACACGGTTGGTTTCGTGCGCAACTTGCCGCATCAGCTGGTGGAAGCTTTCCGTTCGACGCTCGAAGAGATCGGTCAGTCCGATGTCATCGTGCACGTTGTCGACGCGTCGCATCCTGATCCTGGCGCTCAGCTCGCCACGGTGCGCGATGTTATTGGCGAACTCGGCGCGCGTGACATTCCCGAGATCGTTGTTTTCAACAAGAGCGATCTTGCGGATGACGATCAGCGTCTGTTGATTCGTGGCCTGGAGCCGACCGGAATCTTTGTTTCGGCCCGGTCGGGCGAGGGCATCGACGAACTCAATGCGCGCATCGCGGAACTTCTGCCTTCTCCCGAGATCGAGGTGACTCTGCTCGTGCCGTATGACCGTGGCGAGGTCATTTCGCGTCTCCACGTGCAGGGTCGAGTGATCTCGACCGATTACCGCGAAGAGGGCACGCTGGTTACCGCGTTGGTTCACCCGGCGCGAGTTCCAGAGATCGAAGAGTTCGTTTCGAAGCAGGTTTAGTGGGGCGTCGGCGTCGTCCGATAGTGGGATGACGCCGACCTCACGGCCTGCGAGGCCACGGCAGGTGTTGTGATCGTGCGCTAGAGCGCGCGCAGCACCGTTACTACTTTGCCAAGCACTTGGGCGTAGTCACCGAGGATCGGCTCGAAGTTTGAGTTACGCGGCAATAGCCACGTGTGGCCGTCTCGTTGACGAAACACCTTCACGGTTGCTTCTTCGTCAAGCATCGCGGCGACAATATCGCCGTTCTCGGCAGTTTGCTGTTGACGCACGACCACCCAGTCGCCATCGCAGATAGCGGCATCGATCATGGAATCTCCCACGACCTTCAGCATGAAAAGTTCGCCCTTGCCCACAAGCTGACGGGGGAGCGGGAACACTTCTTCAACGTGCTGCTCGGCCGTGATGGGGATTCCGGCGGCGATGCGACCGACAAGCGGGACCATTGCTGCGTCGCCCATTGACGGGCTGATCGTGCTGGATTCGTCGACGGCGTTGGGAACGTCGATAAGAACTTCGATGGCGCGGGGACGATTGGGGTCGCGGCGCACGTAGCCACTGAGCTCGAGCTGGTTGAGCTGGTGGGTAACGCTCGACAGTGAAGAGAGTCCGACGGCATCGCCGATCTCGCGCATGCTCGGCGGGTACCCCTGGGTAGCGACTGCTCGCTGAATCATCTCGAGGATCGCCTGCTGCTTAGCGCTCAGGCTGGTGCGCCGCCGTGTTCCGCGCTCGGAAACGTCGTCACGGGGTGCTCTTGCGTCAGTCACGGAGTCCTCTGTTTCTGCCACCGACGATTCCAATGTCAGTGGCTCATTCGAAACTGTATCCGCAGAAGGGGCCAAAATCAAACATTTGTTCGAGTGTCGAGAGCAAATGTCAGTGGCTTCTTCGAATATCTACTTGATATTCGAACTATTCGAATGTATGTTCGGAACACAACTTCGCATCCGGTTCTCCCGGCCGAGAGCCGGATGCGATACCACCCCCACGAGGAGCGAATGATGTCTACTGCTGTGATTGCACCTAACGCGGCTGTCCGTGCACGGCAGTCCGCACCGCGTCTTCGCCTCACCACGCGTGGTCGCGTCGTCCTTATGACTCTGGCGGCCACGCCGTTGGTTATCGCGGCCCTTCTTATCTCGCTCAACAGCGGCGGCGCTGCTGCGACTCTCGAGTCCAACGAGAACGCCTTCGTCTATGTCGATGTCGCGGCGGGCCAGTCCCTGTGGAACATCGCCGAGCAGCACGCCCCGGGTCACGACCCGCGCGAGGTTGTTGCCCAGTTGATCGAAGTGAACCAGATGTCGTCAGCAGACATCTTCGCGGGTCAAGAGCTCGCGATCCCCGCTAGCTTCTCCAACTAGCCTTCCCAGCTCCGCCGGCATCACCACGGCCACGGCATCCGGCCACAGCCTGTTCCTCTACCATTGGTGGAGTGACTTCGCTATCAGATCTCCCCATTCGTGATGACCTCCGGGGTCTCACTCCCTACGGTGCACCAACCGATCCGGTTCGCATCCAGCTGAACGTCAACGAGAACACGCATCCGATTCCGGAAGCGGTTGCGACCGACATTGTTATGGCTCTTGCTGGCGCAGTGATGAACGCCAACCGCTATCCCGACCGCGAATTCACTGAACTCCGCGAATCTCTTGCGGCCTACCTCGGTCACGGCCTTACTGCCGACAATATGTGGGCGGCCAATGGTTCCAACGAAGTGCTTCAGCAGACGCTGCAGGCGTTCGGCGGGCCAGGTCGCCGCGTGCTTGGCTTCCCGCCCACCTATTCGATGCACTCCATCATTGCTTCGGGCACCGGCACCGAGTGGGTCACGGCACCGCGCGATCCCGCCTACGACATCACGCCAGAGAACGTCGTCGCCGCAATCGCTGAGCACTCACCTGACGTCGTCTTTCTCTGTTCCCCTAACAACCCCACCGGCACCCCCGTTAGCAACGACACGATCGTGGCCGCCTACGACGCGACTGATGGCATCGTGCTCGTCGACGAAGCGTATGCCGAGTTCTCTGATCGCGAATCGGCTCTGGCGCTCCTTGAGGGGCGCCCGCGACTTCTCGTGTCCCGCACGATGAGCAAGGCATTCGCCTTCGCCGGCGCGCGAGTCGGTTACCTCGCCGCTGACCCCGCAATTGCGGATGCCCTGCGTTTGGTGCGACTTCCGTACCACCTGTCGGCGCTCACACAGGCGGCAGCCGTAGCAGCGCTGGCCCACGCGCCGGAAATGCTCGCCATGGTCAATGAGATCAAGGCGCAGCGTAACCGCATGAGTGCTGGACTTGAAGCATTGGGATTCACCCCAGTTCCCAGTGAGTCCAACTTCGTATTGTTCGGCAACGTTGCTGACCCTCAGGAACTGTTCCATAAGCTCCTCATCCAGGACATCCTGATCCGTGACGTCGGCATTCCGCATCACTTGCGAGTCACCGCCGGCACCGAAGAGGAAACCACCGCATTCTTGGATGCGATGGCCGACCTCCAGACGCTCGGTAGAGTTGAACAATGACCTCACAGCGCACCGCGACGATTACGCGTGAAACCAGCGAGTCGAGCATCGAGCTTTCGATCAATCTCGACGGCACTGGCACCTCATCCATTGACACGAGCGTGCCCTTTTACGACCACATGCTTACGGCGTTCTCGAAGCACTCGCTGATCGACCTCACCGTCAAAGCCACTGGTGACACCCACATTGACGTGCACCACACGGTTGAAGACATCGGCATTGCGCTCGGTATGGCTATCAAGCAAGCACTTGGCACCAAGGCTGGCATTTCGCGCTACGGCGACGCTCTCGTCCCGCTCGATGAAGCACTCGTTCGCGCCGTTGTCGATGTCTCCGGTCGCCCCTACCTTGTTCACACGGGAGAGCCTGCGGGTTTTGAGATGCACCTCATCGGTGGTCACTTCACGGGCTCTATGGTGCGTCACGTGTTTGAGGCAATCAGCTACAACGCGGGTATCACCGTGCACGTAACAGTTCTGGGCGGGCGTGACCCGCACCACATTGCTGAGGCAGAGTTCAAGGCCTTCGCTCGCGCGATGCGTGCAGCGGTGGAGCCGGATGCGCGGGTAACGGGCATTCCGTCGACGAAGGGTGCGCTCTAGAGTGGTTGCTCCTTCGGTTGTCATCCTTGATTACGGTTCCGGCAACATTCATTCGGCGGCGAAGGCTCTCGAGGCTGCTGGTGCGAACGTGCGTCTGAGTGCGGATCGCTCTGTCGCTGAAGCCGCCGACGGGCTCCTCGTGCCGGGCGTTGGCGCTTTCGCAGCGGTGATGTCGGCGCTCGAGTCCGTGCGCGGTGGCGCGATCATCGAGAAGCGCCTCACGGGCAGTCGGCCGGTTATGGGCATCTGTGTCGGGATGCAGGTGCTCTTCGCTTCGGGCGACGAACACGGAATTCAGACCGATGGCCTTAATGAGTGGCCGGGTGTTGTAGAAAAGTTACCCGCTCCGGTTTTGCCTCACATGGGGTGGAATACCGTCGAAACTCCCGAAGATACGACGCTGTTCGATTCGGTGCGGGATGAGCGTTTCTATTTCGTGCACTCCTATGCCGCACAGCAGTGGACGCTTGACGTTCAACCGCCTTTTCCGCAGCCAAAGCTCACCTGGGCAGACCACGGCGGGCGCTTCTTGGCCGCTGTCGAAAACGGACCTTTGACTGCCACTCAATTTCACCCGGAGAAGTCGGGCGAAGCTGGAATCCGACTGCTAGGCAACTGGTTGAAGACCCTCTGATTTTGCGCGTGTTCTGCGTGCACTAGTATCGGATGCTTGTGCGCGGCGTTCCGCGGTCAGGTCTTTAGAGAGCGTATCTATGAGCGAGTTCAACAAAACCCCCGGTCTTACCCTGCTTCCGGCAGTGGATGTAGCCGACGGCAAGGCCGTGCGCCTCACACAGGGCGAGGCAGGCACTGAGAAGAGCTACGGCGACCCGTGCGCTGCGGCTCACGATTGGGTCGATCAGGGTGCCGAGTGGATCCACCTTGTGGATCTCGACGCTGCCTTCGGTCGTGGCAACAACCACGCGATGATCAAGAAGGTCATCAAGTCAACGCCCAAGCGCGTCAATATCGAACTTTCGGGCGGCATCCGCGACGACGAGTCGCTGGAAGCAGCTCTTGCCACTGGCGCAAAGCGCATCAATCTGGGCACCGCAGCGTTGGAGAACCCCGAGTGGGCTGCTCACGTCATCGCCGAGTACGGAGAGGCAATTGCTGTCGGCCTCGACGTTCGTGGCACGACGTTGGCTGCTCGTGGTTGGACTCAAGAGGGTGGCGACATCTGGACGGTCCTCGACCGCCTGGAATCTGCCGGATGCTGCCGCTACGTGGTCACTGACGTCACGAAAGACGGCACGCTGCAGGGCCCCAACATTGAATTGCTTCGTCAGGTAATGGAGCGCACGCATCGCCCGGTCATCGCCTCAGGGGGAGTCTCCAGCTTGGACGACCTCATCGAGTTGCGCGAGCTTGTTCCTCAGGGCCTCGAGGGCGCCATCGTCGGCAAGGCTCTCTATGCCAAGGCATTCACGCTCGCTGAAGCCCTCGACGTCTCCTCGCACTAAGCGAATCAACGCGCAGGCGCAGACACCGGAACTGACCGAGCACTGACACGGGAGCTGACATGGGCGACGAAATGAACGCAACAGATTCCGCAGGCGTGCCGTGGGAGGGGCGCTCTTTTGAGCCCAACGCAGCACCGGATGACGATGGCAGCGCTCCTGAAGCGCTCATGGCCACCATCACCCGCTTTCATTCTGGCGTGGGCACTGAGGCCGAGGTTGTTGATCAGGTTCGCGAGTCCCGCCTTCTGATCCCGCTGCTTGCCAAGGCGGGGGAGACGGGGGCGTCCCCCGAGGGCCTCACCATCGATAAGACTCAAGAGCTATCGATCGTAACTGTCACTGGGCCTGATGGTCGCGCCGTGTTACCCGTATTCAGTTCCGTTGAAGCCATGAAGGCGTGGAACCCGGATGCTCGGCCCGTGCCGGCAGCGGGCACTCGTGTGGCGCTTGCGGCCGCGAGCGAAAACACTGATTTGGTGATCATCGATCCGCTCAGCGACAGCGAGTTCATTCTTCGCCGTCCAGCAGTGTGGGCGATCGCGCAGTCTGTTCCGTGGACGCCGAGCTTTTTACGCGCCGATGTGCGCGACGAGTTCGTGGCATCCGCAGAGAGCGAAGAATATGTCGCTGACATTCAGCTACTGGCCGGCGACCCCGGTGCGCGGCTGCATGGCCCCGAGTTGGTCGTTCAGATCGCGATGCGTGAAGGGCTTGACCGCGAGACCTTAGATGCGGTTATGGAGCGGATGCGCGAACGCTGGAGTGCTTCTGAACTCATCGCCCAGTCGGTCGATTCGCTCGCAGTCCAGGTCGTTCGCGCACCAGCGGCCGACTTGCCCACTGCCTGACTTGCCCACCAGCTGAGAGCAACTAGCGGGTGCCGTCTTAGTTGACGGGGCCGGTGTATTTTTCGCCTGGTCCTTTGCCGGGAGCGTCGGGGAACCGTGATTCTTCGCGGAATGCGAGCTGAACCGAGCGGAGTCCGTCGCGCAAGGGCCGCGCGTGGTGGTCGCCGATCTCGGGGGCGGCGGCGGTCACGAGGCCGGCAAGAGCGGTGATCAGTTTGCGGGCCTCGTCGAGGTCCTTCTCTGACTCCGCATCCGGCCCATCAGAAAGGCCGAGTTTTACGGCGGCAGCGCTGAGCATGTGCACGGCGACGGTGTTGATTACCTCGACTGCGGGCACTTCTGAGATGTCGCGTGCTTCATTTGTCTCGTCTGGGGTGGGCTCGCTCATGATGTCCTTCGCTTATTGGGGTTCGCTCTGCTATTCTTATGCAGGCCCGGGGCTCGCCCCGGATACGAAAGTGGAGATTCTCCCACCTGTCAACCGCATATAAGGTTACCGGGTAGTTACACCCCGCACAGTTCGCTGGCGGTGCAGTACGCGTGATTCGTGTTCGAATCAGCGCATTGTTCCGGATGTCGACTGCGCAGCTTTAAAGGGTGATGCAGCATTCGCTGCGTGACGATCCTCTTTCGTGCCACGGCATCCGCCGAACTGCGTTGATCAAACGAATAACGTTTATCTGCGCACCACGAAATGTAAGGAGAACACGCATCAGCGATCCCCGTACCAACGACCGAATCCGAGTCCCTGAGGTCCGTCTTGTCGGACCCGGAGGCGAACAAGTCGGTGTCGTCTCCATTGACGTCGCCCTCAAGCTCGCCCAAGAGGCAGATCTTGATTTGGTCGAGGTAGCTCCCAGCTCTAAGCCTCCCGTTGCCAAGATTATGGATTACGGCAAGTTCAAGTACGAAGAGGCGCAGAAGGCGAAAGAAGCTCGTCGCAACCAGACGAACACGATTCTCAAAGAGGTTCGTTTCCGTCTCAAGATCGACAAGCACGACTACGAAACCAAGCGCAAGCGTGCCGAAGGATTCCTCGCCGGCGGCGACAAGGTCAAAGCAATGATCTTGTTCCGTGGCCGTGAGCAGTCTCGCCCCGATCAGGGTGTGCGTTTGCTTCAGAAGTTTGCCGAAGATGTGTCCGAGTTCGGTTCCATCGAATCGACACCGACTATTGACGGTCGCAACATGGTCATGATTATTGGCCCACACAAGACCAAGGCAACAGCTAAGGCTGAAGCCGAGGCCCGCAAGGTAGCTAACAAGAAGCCTCGTGAGGCAGAAGTTCCAGAGAAAGAGGAGAAAGATGCCTAAGCAGAAGACGCACTCAGGCACCAAGAAGCGTTTCAAGGTCACCGGTAGCGGCAAGGTCATGAAGCAGCAGGCGGGTATGCGACACAACCTCGAGGTTAAGAGCAGCAAGCGTAAGCGTGCGCTCAACCAGGATCAGGTCATTGCGCCGCAGGACGCCAAGACAATCAAGAAGCTTCTCGGTAAGTAAAGGGTTTAGGAATACATCATGGCAAGAGTTAAAAGGGCGGTAAACGCTCACAAGAAGCGTCGGGTAATTCTCGAACGCGCTAAGGGTTACCGCGGCCAGCGTTCGCGTCTGTACCGTAAGGCCAAGGAGCAGGTCACTCACTCCCTCCTCTACGCGTACCGCGACCGTCGCGCCCGCAAGGGTGAGTTCCGTCGTCTCTGGATCCAGCGCATCAACGCTGCCTCGCGCGCAAACGGCCTCACCTACAACCGTCTCATCCAGGGCTTGAACCTTGCTGGTGTGCAGGTTGACCGTCGTATCCTCGCTGACCTTGCGGTCACCGAGCCCGCCACGTTCGCGTCGCTGGTTGCAACCGCTAAGGCTGCACTTCCTGCTGACACGTCGGCACCCCGTTCGGCTGCGTAACTAGCCGCACAACCATTCGTGCAATCGGCACGCTGTAGCGACCAATTTGGTCCCTACAGCGTGCCGATTCTCGTATGTGCGGGGCGCGAGCTTAGGGTTAGTGTCGTGATTGATAACCCGCGCTCGCCACGTGTACGAGCAGTGGCCAAACTTGCAAAGAAGAGCGCCCGGTCTGAGACCGGGCTTTTTCTCTTGGAAGGCCCCCAATCCGTGGCTGAAGCTCTCGAGTTCCGTCCGGATCTCCTGGTTGAGCTTTATGCCACCCCGACCGCTCTTGAACGCCACAGCAACCTCGCTCGTGCCGCCGAAGCAGCGGAGATCGAAATTGAGTTTGTCTCTGAGCAGGTGCTCGAGACAATGGCAGACACCGTGACTCCTCAGGGCATTCTCGCGGTCTGCCGTCAGTTCCCGACGTCGGTCAAAGACCTTCTGTCTGGCGGGCCGAAACTGATCGCGATTCTTGAAGAGGTTCGCGATCCTGGCAATGCTGGCACGATCATTCGTGCAGCGGATGCCGCTGGTGCCGACGGCGTGATTCTTACGGGTCGCAGCGTTGACCTTTACAACCCCAAGGTCGTGCGCGCCACGACGGGATCTCTGTTCCATCTTCCGGTTGCCGTCGGCGCTGAGCTCGAAGCCGTGCTGGAACGAGTCAAGGGCGATGGCATGCGTGTTCTCGCCGCCGATATCAAGGGTGGCGACTTGCTGGCTGCCCGCAACGAAGGTGTTCTTGATAAGCCTTCCGCGTGGTTGTTCGGTAACGAAGCTCGTGGTCTGACTGACGAACATTATGCGTTGGCTGATTGGGTTATTTCGGTGCCAATCTATGGACATGCCGAGTCAATGAATCTGGCGACCGCGGCATCCGTATGCCTCTATGAGAGTGCTTTCGCGCAACGCAGCAACTAATCGACACCGGAGCTCGTGATCTAGTGTCACGACCGTGTTACATCTAGGCGCGTTGTTTGATTCTCGTCGAGAGCATGTGGTTGTCTTGCCATATGGCAGTACAGAGCGGTGAACCTCTGGTCGTGATCGACCATGTCAACAAACATTATGGTGAGCTGCACGTGCTCAAAGACATCTCGACCACGATTAAACGTGGTGAGGTAGTCGTTGTTATTGGGCCGAGTGGTTCGGGAAAGTCCACGCTGTGTCGTGCGATCAACCGGCTCGAGACGATCGATGATGGCACCATCACCATTGACGGCAAGCTGCTCCCCGAAGAGGGATCTGGCCTCGCCAAACTGCGTGCGGACGTCGGTATGGTGTTCCAGTCCTTCAACCTTTTCGCTCATAAGACGATTCTTGAGAACGTCACGCTCGGCCCGCGCCGCGTGCGCAAGGTTTCCAAGGCTGAGGCCGACAAGCACGCGATGGAGCTGCTTGATCGTGTCGGTATCGGCAACCAGGCATCCAAGATGCCGGCCCAGCTTTCTGGTGGACAGCAACAGCGTGTTGCCATCGCTCGTTCACTCGCTATGGACCCCAAGATCATTCTTCTCGATGAGCCAACGTCGGCGCTCGACCCCGAGATGATCAACGAGGTTCTTGACGTCATGGTGCAGCTTGCTAAAGACGGCATGACCATGCTTGTTGTCACCCACGAAATGGGCTTCGCTCGCAAGGCTGCCGACCGTGTCATCTTCATGGCGGATGGCGAAATCGTCGAAGAGGCGGAACCTGAGCAGTTCTTCACCAACCCTCAGTCTCCGAGGGCGCAAGACTTCCTCTCGAAAATCCTTACTCACTAAAACAGCGGGTAATTTCACCACAGCATAAGGAGAAAAATATGAGGCTCAAAAAAGGCCTATCGATCTCTGCTATTGCGCTTGTTGGCCTCCTTGGCTTGAGCGCGTGTGCAGCAGACACCGGTACCACTGACCCCGAGATTGTTGTTCCTGAGTTTGAAGCAGGAACCACCATGGCTGACCTTGCTGACGCTGGCAAGATCACTATCGGAACCAAGTTTGACCAGCCGCTGTTCGGCCTTCAAGGCCCGTCGGGCGAGCCCGTTGGTTTCGACGTAGAAATCGGCAAGATCATTGCTGCTTCGATGGGTATCAGCGAAGACAACATCGAGTGGGTCGAAACGGTTTCCGCTAACCGCGAGACGTTCATCGAGAACGGCACCGTCGACCTCGTTATCGCGACCTACACGATTAACGACAAGCGCAAGGAAGTTATCTCCTTCGCCGGACCGTACTACAACGCGGGCCAGGACATCCTCGTTCTCGAGGGCAACCCCGAGGGCATCACAGGCCCAGAGGACCTCGCGGGTAAGGACGTCTGCAGCGTTGCCGGTTCGACTTCAGAGGCGAACATCGCTGAGTACGGCGTCAATCTCATCACTACAGACACGTACTCGAACTGCCTTGAGCCACTTCGCAGCGGCACAGTCATTGCCGTCACCACGGACAACGTGATTTTGGCTGGACTTGCTGACCAGAATGCTGGCGAGTTCGAAGTTCTCAGCAACCCGTTCACCGAAGAGCCTTACGGCATCGGTCTCGGTCACGACGACGACGCCTTCCGCGACTTCATCAACGATGTGCTCGAAACGTCGTACGACGACGGTTCGTGGGACGCTGCTTGGGAAGAGACTGCAGGCCAGGTCCTGAAGCTCCCGACTCCTCCCGCTGTAGACCGCTACAGCAACTAGTGTCACCGGTGCCCGCCTGCGGCTAACGCAGGCGGGCACCTTTCACGTCACGATCACTTAATCACCAGGAGGCCCGGATGGACGTCATCTCCAATGCGATCGACGCCCTCGTCGACATAACGCCGCTCTATATGGAGGGCTTTCTGCTGACGCTTGCTCTATTGGGCATCTCGGGTCTCGGGGCTTTTGTTCTCGGGATAATCATCGCGACGATGCGAATTTCTCCGGTGCCTGCACTGCGGTTGTGCGCGACCATCTATACGGAGATCCTGCGCAATATCCCGCTGCTCCTCGTTCTGTTTTTCTGCGCCTATGTCCTTCCGATTTTGGGAGTGAACTCAGACTTCTTCCTCCTCGCAGTGCTCGGACTGACTCTCTACACGTCACCATTTGTGGCCGAGGCCGTGCGATCTGGTTTCAACGGGGTGCCCGTTGGACAGGCTGAAGCGGCCCGAAGCATCGGCATGGGGTTCACTCAGACCGTAGGGCTGATCATCCTGCCGCAGGCTGGACGCATGGTCGTTCCTCCGTTGATCAATGTCTTTATCGCTCTCACGAAGAACACGTCGGTTGCCGGTATTTTCTTCGTCAACGAACTCTTCAAAGCGACCTATGCAGCCGCGCGAGATAACGGTGATGTCGTCGTGCTCACCTTGGTTTACGCCGTGGCGCTCTATCTCGCCATCACTGTCCCGCTCGGCCTCATAGCCGGAGCAATCGAGAAGAAGGTTATGGTGCTGCGATGAGCATGGCTGTTCTCTACGATGCCCCCGGTCCTAAGACCCGGCGCAATTCGACAATTGCTTCAGTCATTAGCGCTGTTGCCATTTTGGCTGGTTTGGCGTGGGTATTTTTCACTCTCGCGGCTCCTCGAGTTAACGCAAACGGTGCCGAGCAGCCGGGCATGTTCGACCAGTCACGACTCGACATTCTGAGTGATCCCGAAGTCTGGGGTGCATTCGGTGGTGGAGTGGTAGACACGCTCCGGATGGCTGGGGCCGCCGCGATTCTCGCGATCATCGTCGGAATCTTGTTTTCGTTTGGGCGCACCGCCGCATCCAAATGGATCCGAGTGCCCACCTCGATCCTTCTCGAGCTGTTTCGAGGAATGCCGCTTCTTCTTCTGATTTTGTTCGTCTTCCTCCTCTTCTCCACGGGAAGCTACTGGGCTGGCGTCCTCGGACTTGCGGTCTATAACGGTGCGATCATTGGTGAAGCTTTGCGCGCTGGGATCGTCTCGTTGCCCAAGGGGCAACGAGAAGGCGGGCTCTCCGTCGGGCTGACATCGCTTCAGACTCGCTTCCTTATTGAGTTCCCTCAGGCGTTCCGCCAAATGTTGCCGATTATTCTCGCGCAACTTGTTGTGCTCCTCAAGGACACATCGCTGGCCTACGTTGTGGGGTATCCCGAACTCGCGCGAACTATCAAGAATCTCCAGAACTTCTACGGAAGCCGCTACCTGTTCACACTCTTTGCGGTGGGCTTCGTTATCTACTTGGTGATGAACCTGACGCTGTCGTACATTGCTCGCTACGCCGCCAAGCGCAGTGGACCGAAGCTCGGCAAGATCACGCCGGAGACTCCTAAGATTCCCGGCGCCGAAGGTACTCGCGCCATCACAATGCCTCGTGGTGGCCGTAGCTATAGCGACACTGGCAGAGCCCCCGAGTAGCGGGAGTCGCGCCGCCGCCGGCACCTACAGTTTCAGCTAAACTCGGTTCTTGTGTCTGAACCCACCCCGATCACAGAACCAGCGGTAACCGCAGCGGTCGAAGCAGCTCTTGCTGCCATCGAATCCGCCGCGACAATGGCCGACCTCAAAACGGTGCGCGGCGCCCATCTTGCAGAGGGCTCGCCACTTGCGGCGCTCAACGCTCAGATGAAGAACGTGGCCCCCGCCGACCGAGCTGCCTCCGGCAAGCTCATCGGAGCAGCACGCGGCCGCGTCAACGGCGCGTTTAGCGCCCGCGAGGCCGAGTTGGCGGTTGCTGAAGAGCAAGCCAAGCTCGCGGCTGAAGCCGTGGATGTCACGGCCGTAGCCACTCGCTATGTGAAGGGTGCCCGGCATCCGCTGAGCTTGCTCATGGAGCACATGAGCGACATCTTCGTCGGCATGGGCTGGGAGGTCGCGGAAGGCCCTGAGCTCGAAAACGAGTGGTTCAACTTCGACGCGCTCAACTTCGACGAAGACCACCCAGCGCGGGCCATGCAAGACACGTTCTTCATCGACCCCGTCGACTCGCACTTGCTGCTGCGCACGCACGCGAGCCCGGTTCAGATCCGCTCCCTGCTTGAGCGTCCTCTCCCGGTTTACGTTGTCGCGCCGGGACGCGTGTTCCGCACCGACGAACTCGATGCTACCCACACTCCCGTCTTCCACCAGCTGGAGGGTATCGCGATCGATAAGGGCCTCACCATGGCCAACCTGCGGGGCACGCTCGAGCACCTCGCTCGCGCGATGTTCGGTGACGGCGCCCAGATTCGTCTGCGCCCCAACTACTTCCCCTTCACGGAGCCCAGCGCCGAAATGGATGTCTGGCAGCCGAACGCCAAGGGTGGCGCACGCTGGGTGGAGTGGGGTGGATGCGGAATGGTCAACCCCAACGTGCTTCGTGCAGCCGGGATCGACCCTGACGAATACCAAGGCTTTGCTTTCGGTATGGGAATCGAGCGCACGCTGCAGTTCCGCAACGAAATGAATGACATGCGAGACATGGTCGAGGGCGATATTCGCTTCTCCCAGCAGTTCGGAATGGTGGTCTGATGAAAATTCCCATGAGTTGGTTGCGGGAATTCGTTGAAATCCCCGCAGACGTTACGCACGAGCACGTTCACGCTGCCCTCGTGAAGGTCGGCTTTGAAGAAGAAGACGTCCACGGCTTCGATATCTCCGGTCCCGTCGTTGTTGGCCAGGTTCTTGAGTTCGTCGGTGAACCCCAGTCCAATGGCAAGACCATCAACTGGTGCCAGGTTGACGTGGGCGAGGCTGAGCCTCGCGGCATCGTCTGTGGCGCTCACAACTTCGTTGTCGGCGACAAGGTCGTAGTCACCCTTCCTGGTTCGGTCCTTCCTGGCCCGTTCCCGATCGCTGCGCGCAAGACCTATGGTCACGTCTCCGATGGAATGATCGCGTCCACGCGCGAGCTTGGTCTCGGAGACGAGCACGACGGCATCCTCGTTCTGTCCACGCTAGGTCTCGACCCCGAGGTCGGCACGAGCGCGATTGAACTGCTCGGCCTTGACGATTTCGCGGTAGAGATCAACGTCACGCCCGACCGCGGTTACGCCATGTCGCTGCGTGGTGTCGCTCGCGAATACGCTCTCTCGACCGGGGCGACCTTCACTGACCCTGCTGACGCTCCCACGATCACCGCGGCGAGCGGTTTCCCCGTGGTCATCGCTGATAACGCTCCCATTCGAGGGCGCGACGGCGTACGAGCCTTCGTTACCCGTGTCGTACGGAACGTGGATGTCACCAAGCCAACACCGTCGTGGATGATTACGCGGTTGACGCTTGCCGGCATCCGCTCGATCTCGCTCACTGTCGACATCACGAATTATGTGATGCTCGAGCTCGGGCAGCCGATTCACGCGTACGACCTCGACCGCGTAGCCGATGGCCTCACGGTTCGCCGTGCTCAGGCGGGGGAGACCCTCACGACCCTCGACGACAAGTTGCGCACGCTCAATCCCGAAGACCTGCTCATCACCGATGAGTCCGGCCCCATCGGCTTGGCCGGCGTCATGGGCGGGGCAAGCACTGAAATTACGGATGCCTCCACCAACGTTCTGATTGAGGCAGCGAACTTCGAACCGATCTCGATCGCGCGCACGGCTCGTCGTCACAAGCTCGGCAGTGAAGCATCGCGTCGTTTCGAGCGTGGTGTTGACCCGTTGGTGGCTCCCGCGGCCGCAGCGCGCGTCGTCGAGCTGCTGGTCGAGCTGGGTGGCGGAACTGTCGATGAGCTCGGCAGCGACCTGCTCGCCGACCATGCTGCAGATGTCGTTGACCTGCCCGAGGGCTACGCTCAGGGCCTCATCGGTGTGAACTACTCCGCTGATGAGATCACCGATTCGCTTCAGGCAATTGGCGCTGAAGTCACGGTTACCGACACTGGCTGGAGCGTGACCCCTCCGAGTTGGCGTCCCGACCTCGGTGATAAGACCACGCTCGTCGAAGAAGTTGCCCGCATCGTGGGCTACGACCGTATTCCGGCTGTCCTGCCGGTAGCCCCTCCGGGCCGCGGGCTCACTCGCGCTCAGCGCCTGCGTCGCACCGTCTCTAACAGCCTCGCGGCATCCGGCCTCACCGAGGTGTTGGCTTACCCGTTCATTTCCCAGCACTCGAACGATCTCTTTGGCTCGCCGGAGGTCGGGGGAGCGACCACGATCAAGCTCGCGAACGCCTTGGACCCGGATGCCGCAACCCTGCGCCGTTCGTTGCTAC
This sequence comes from Salinibacterium sp. SWN248, assembly GCF_015864575.1. Taxonomy (GTDB): domain Bacteria; phylum Actinomycetota; class Actinomycetes; order Actinomycetales; family Microbacteriaceae; genus Rhodoglobus. The sequence goes on from NZ_JADYWW010000003.1 coordinate 225,524, forward strand.
CGGGCCTCGCGGCGATCGCGCACCGCAATGTCTCTCGCGGGCTCACGGACCTTGCTCTCTTCGAGGTCGGAACAGTGTTCCTGCCCGAAGCGGGCCACCGTTACGGAAGCACCTCGTTGCCGCTCGGCTATGAGCTGCCCAGCGACGCCGCTCTCGCCGAACTGCGCGCGAGCATCCCCGAACAGCCCTGGCACGTTGCCGCGCTGTTCCTCGGTGACGCCGTTACGCGCCAGCCGGGCCAGCAGCCACTCTCTCGCGGGCTTGCGGATGCTCTCGCCACGGTTCAGCAGCTGGCGGCAACTCTCTCGGTCGACATCAACGTCGTGACGGGGAGCCATCAGGCGATGCACCCCGGTCGCACCGCCGAGCTTCGCGTGGGCGACCACACGGTCGGCTATGCCGGCGAATTGCTCCCTGCTTTGGCTCTTGAACTTGATTTGCCGCGCGTTGTTGCGGTGCTTGAGCTCGACCTCACCGTGCTGATCGCGAGTGCTGCTGAAGATATCGCCGCGACGCCGATCGTCTCCTACCCGGCCGCTACGCAAGACCTGTCTCTCGTAGTGCCGGTGGCGGTTCAGGCTGGCGAGTTGTTGGCCATCATTCGCGAGGGTGCAGGCGAACTTTTGGAGAACGTGCGGCTTGTCGATGACTACCGTGGCACCGGCATCCCGGAGTCGCACAAGTCGCTGACCTTTGCGCTGAGGTTCCGCGCCAATGACCGCACGCTCACGCAGGCAGAAGCGACCGACGCAAAGAACGCCGCGGTTGCGCTTGCCGGCGAACTCGTAGCCGCTGAGCTGCGCGAGTAACCGCCAGTTACGGCGAAAGCCGGTTGCCACTCACTGAGTAGCAACCGGCTTTCTGCGTTTGTCGATTAGCCTGCCGTGCGCTCTGGGCACTACTCTATAAATGTGACCGACTCCCGCACTTGCAGCCAGCGATTCTCGCTGAGCTTTGTGGTGCCGTCTTCGCCGGTTCTCCGCGGGGCTGACGAGCGACGATAGGCGGAGTTTCGCCACAACCCACGAGGTCGTGTGTGATTCGCCGCCGCAAGTGTTCTCGATTCCGAACCCACTGAAGGTAATTCCATGTCAATTTCGGTCGCTGTGGCCGGTGCCAGCGGTTATGCCGGTGGCGAGCTTCTTCGCCTGCTGTCCACCCATCCTGAGTTCGATGTCACGACAGTGACCGCGTTTAGTAACGCCGGTCAGCGTCTCATCGATGTACAACCGCACTTGCGGTCTCTCGCACACCTTGTTTTCCAGCCGACGGAGCCCGAAGTGCTCGCCGGCCACGATGTTGTTTTCTTTGCTCTGCCACACGGCAAGTCGGGAGCGTTGACGGCTGAGCTCAGCCCCGACACTCTCGTCGTTGACTGTGGGGCCGATCACCGCCTGACCAGTGAAGACGACTGGGCTGCGTTCTACGGCGGCGAGTTCTACGGTGCCTGGGACTACGGAATGCCCGAACTGCTGCATGCCACCGGGGGAACGCAACGTCAAGTCCTCGCCGGTTCGAAGCGTATTGCGGTGCCCGGGTGCAATGTGACAGCCATCACGCTGGGATTAGCTCCCGGCATCCGTTCCTCGTTGATCGAAGCAGAAGACATTGTGGCCGTTCTTGCGGTTGGACCGTCGGGGGCGGGCAAGAGCCTCAAGGTGAACCTCCTGGCGAGCGAAATGATGGGTTCAGCTTCGGCATATGCCGTTGGTGGCACTCATCGGCATACTCCCGAGATCGTGCAGAACTTGAAGGTCGCTGGCGCTGCATCGGTAACAGTCTCGTTCACTCCAGTTCTCGTGCCCATGTCACGCGGCATCTTGGCGACCTCCACCGCGAAGCTCGCCGACGGGGTCACCGCAGCTCAGATTCGGGAAGCGTGGGAAACCGCGTATGCCGACGAGCCGTTCATTCATGTCCTCCCCGAAGGCCAGTTCCCGCGCACCGCTGATACGTTGGGCGCGAACACGGCCCTGATCGGGCTCGCGGTTGATGAAGCTGCTCGCCGCGTAGTTGTCGTCAGCGCAATCGACAATCTTGTTAAGGGCACCGCAGGCGCCGCCATTCAATCGACAAATATTGCGCTGGGCCTTGAGGAAACCCTCGGTCTGGCGCTGGACGGAGTAGCACCATGAGCGTCACATCAGCCGCAGGATTCGAAGCAGCCGGAGTCGAAGCAGGTCTCAAGGCGAGCGGTGGCCTCGACGTCGCCCTCGTCGTCAACCGTGGGCCACGCTTCGATGCAGCCGCCGTGTTCACGAGCAATCGTGCGCAGGCTCATCCCATCATCTGGTCCAAGCAGGTCATCGACGATGGCGTTGCCACGGCGATCGCCCTCAACTCGGGCGGAGCCAACTGCTTCACGGGCCCGCAGGGTTTTCAGGTAACGCACGCCACGGCAGAGCATGTTGCTGAAGCGCTCGGGTCATCAGCTGGCGACATCCTCGTCTGTTCGACCGGTCTTATCGGCGAACCGCTTCCGCAAGACAAAGTTCTTGCCGGGATGTCGGCCGCGGTCAGTGCGCTCAGTGACGACGGCGGTACCGACGCTTCGCTCGCGATCATGACCACTGACAGCAAGCCCAAAACTGCTGTCGCGACCGGCACCGGCTACACCGTCGGCGGCATGGCCAAAGGGGCAGGGATGCTCGCGCCAGGCCTCGCGACAATGCTCGTGGTCATCACCACTGACGCCGCTGTCGCCTCCGCCGACCTCGACGCAGCACTGCGAGAAGCCACTCGCGTCAGTTTTGACCGTCTCGACTCAGACGGCTGCATGTCGACCAACGACCAAGTAACGCTGATGGCGTCCGGTGCCTCGGGCGTGACTCCGGATGCTGCCGAGTTTGCCGCGCTTGTCACGAGCGTCTGCAGCGATCTGGCCGAACAGCTGCAGGGCGATGCTGAGGGCGCAAGCCACGACATCCGCATCGAAGTTGTGGGCGCGCTCAGTGAAGACGAAGCTGTTGTGGTCGGCCGTTCAGTTGCTCGCAATAATCTCTTCAAGGCCGCGATCTTCGGCAACGATCCCAACTGGGGCCGGGTGCTGGCCGCGATCGGAACCACGGATGCTGCCTTCGACCCCTATGCGGTCGATGTGTCGATGAACGGTGTGCGGGTGTGCCACGCGGGCGCCCCCGATCGTTCACGTGACGAGGTAGATCTCACGGGCCGTGCTGTGCACGTGCTGATCGATCTCGCGACGGGTGATGCCGAAGCGACCATCCTGACCAACGACCTCACGCACGATTACGTGCATGAGAATAGCGCGTACTCCAGCTGATGCCGGCTTTTACCCACGGCGTTGAACACGAGCAGGCCATGACCAAGGCGGGAGTGCTTATTGAGGCACTTCCGTGGTTGAAGCGTTTTCGCAACCGCATCATTGTGGTGAAGTTTGGCGGCAACGCCATGATCAACGACGAACTCAAGCGTGCCTTTGTGCAAGACATGGTTTATTTGCGTCTTGCTGGTGTTCGCCCCGTGATTGTTCACGGCGGCGGCCCCCAGATCACCAAGGAACTCAAGATTCGCGGTATCGAGTCGGAGTTCCGTGCTGGTTACCGCGTGACGACCGAAGAGTCCATTGACGTGGTGCGGGATGTTCTCACCGACCAGGTGGGTGCAGAACTCGTTGATCTCATCAACGAGCACGGAGATCTTGCCAACGGTATTGCCGGTCATGAGCACTCTCTGTTCATCGGTGAGCGCATGATCAAGGAAATCGAAGGCAAACGCGTTGATCTCGGACTCGTCGGTAACGTCACTGAGGTTGATCCTCAGCGCGTGCTCGACGTGCTGGCGAGTGACAACATCCCTGTTGTCTCCACGCTGGCTCAAGAAGCAGGCGAGATCGCCGATGACGCTTCGGGTTTGCTCAATGTGAACGCTGACTCTGCAGCGGCGGCGTTGGCGATTGCGCTCGACGCTGCCAAGCTCGTCATCCTCACGGATGTTGCTGGCTTGTACAGCGATTGGCCCAACCGCGAGTCGCTCGTCTCGATCATCAACACTGACGAGCTGCGTGAGCTGCTGCCGAGCCTCGAATCGGGCATGATCCCGAAGATGACCGCCTGCCTCGAAGCGGTGGATGCCGGAGTTCCGAAGGCCGCCATCATCGATGGTCGTGCCCCGCACTCGATCCTGCTCGAAGTATTCACGCAAGATGGAATTGGCACCGAGGTGGTACCCGCATGACCTGGAAAGATGACTACGCCCATCGCATTATGAACACGTTCGGTGTGCCGAAGGTGGAGCTCGTGCGCGGTGAAGGCTGCACCGTCTTCGACTCTGATGGCAAGCGCTACCTCGACTTCCTCGGCGGTATCGCCGTGAACTCCCTCGGCCACAATCACCCGGCCGTCGTGAGTGCGCTCACGAACCAAGCCAACCTTCTTCACGTCTCGAACTTCTTCGCGACCGAACCGCAATTGGCACTCGCCGAACGTCTCCTTCGCATTTCCGGGGCGGGCGACGAAGGGCGCGTCTTCTTCGCTAACTCGGGCACTGAAGCAAACGAGGCAGCTGTTAAGTTGGCGCGGCGCACTGGTCGGCCCCGCATCCTCTCGTTGAACGACTCGTTCCACGGTCGCTCGATCGGCGCGCTGTCGATCACGGGCAAGACTGCGCTTCGCGAACCCTTCGAGCCACTGATGCCTAACGTTGATTTCATCGACACCACCATCGAGGCGCTCGCCGCAGCGATCGGGCCGGATGTCGCAGCACTCTTCGTGGAGCCCATCAAGGGTGAAGCCGGCGTGCAACCGTTGCCCGAGGGCTACCTCGAAGCAGCGCGAGAACTCACCACCCAACACGGTGTGCTGCTTATCGTCGACGAGATTCAGACCGGGGCCGGACGCACGGGAGACTGGTTTGGCTTCCAAGAGAGCGGCATTGTTCCTGACGCGATCACGCTCGCGAAGGGGATTGGCGGGGGAGTGCCGATTGGTGCTCTCGTGACCTTCGGGGCGGCATCCGCGCTCCTGCAGCCGGGTCAGCATGGCACCACTTTTGGCGGAAACCCGCTCGTGTGTGCCGTGAGCAACGCCGTGCTTGAGCACATCGAGAATGCTGATCTCGTCGCCAACGCTGCCGCGCGAGGCGCCGAGCTGCGCTCGGCTATCGACGCGATCGGCTCACCGCTGGTGAGTGAGTTGCGCGGTCGCGGTCTCCTGATCGGTATTGGGCTTTCGCAGCCCGTCGCTCAGCATGTAGTGGCTGTGGCACTCGATCACGGGCTGATCGTCAACGCCCCCAACGAGTCGACAGTCCGACTCGCTCCGCCCCTCATTGTTGGCGATGCCGAAATCGCCGAATTCATTGACACGTTTAGCACGGTGCTGAACGAAGTAACCAACACAGCATCTACGGAGGCATCATGACCAGGCATTTTCTTCGTGACGATGACCTCAGCCCGGCTGAGCAACTCGAAATTCTCGATCTCGCCGAAAAAGTAAAAGCCGATCGTTGGGGGCGCAAGCCGCTAGCGGGTCCGCAGACCGTTGCTGTGATCTTCGACAAGTCATCGACCCGCACGCGGGTGTCGTTCGCCGTCGGTATTGCCGACCTTGGTGGTTCGCCGCTCATCATCTCGACTGCCAACAGTCAGCTCGGCGGTAAGGAGACAGCCTCAGACACGGCTCGTGTTCTTGAGCGTCAGGTCGCCGCTATTGTCTGGCGCACCTATGGCCAAGAGGGACTCATCGAGATGGCGCACGGAACCCAGGTTCCCGTGATCAACGCTCTCAGCGACGAGTTCCACCCGTGCCAGTTGCTCGCTGACTTGCTCACCATCCGGGAACACAAGGGTGAGCTCAAGGGCTTGACCGTCACGTTCCTCGGTGATGGTGCGGACAACATGGTGCACTCCTACCTGCTCGCTGGCGCCACCGCGGGAATGCACGTGCGCATCGCGTGCCCCGAAGATTACCTACCGTTGGCGGATGTCGTCGCTGACGCGGAGAAGATTGCGGCATCCACGGGTGGCTCGATTTCAATTCTCACCGACGCGGCTGAAGCCGTGACGGGTGCGGATGTTGTTGTCACCGACACGTGGGTGTCGATGGGTAAAGAAGATGAGAAGGCCGCTCGCGTGGCTTCTCTTGGTGCATACAAGGTCGACACTGCGCTGATGGCGCTAGCTAAGCCGGACGCGATTTTCTTGCACTGCTTGCCTGCTGACCGCGGGTATGAGGTTGAGGCCGACGTGATCGACGGTCCGCAAAGTGTCATCTGGGATGAGGCAGAGAACCGCCTGCACGCCCAGAAGGCACTCATGATTTGGTTGCTCGAACAGGCTGCCTAGTTTTTGGCGGCATGAAGCCGCCGTTGTAGTTCCCTAAACTGATTCACGACGTCAAGGAGAAAAACATATGTCAGAACGCGTAGTTCTCGCCTACTCGGGCGGACTCGACACTTCAGTAGGTATCGGCTGGCTCAAGGACGCCACAGGCAAAGAGGTCGTCGCGCTCGCGATTGACGTCGGCCAAGGCGGCGAAAATATGGATGACATCCGTCAGCGCGCACTTGACTGTGGTGCTGTTGAGTCGATCGTTATCGATGCCAAAGATGAGTTCGCTGATGACTTCCTGATGCCAGCACTCAAGGCAAACGCGTTGTACCAGAAGCGTTACCCACTGGTTTCGGCTCTTAGCCGTCCGGTGATCTCGCGTCACCTTGCACTCACTGCCAAGGCTCTCGGCGCTGACAGCGTCGCTCACGGTTGCACCGGTAAGGGCAACGACCAGGTTCGCTTCGAGGCGGCTGTTGCGGCTCTCGCCCCCGACCTCACGAGCATCGCGCCGGTCCGCGACCTCGCGCTCACCCGTGACAAGGCGATCATCTACGCCGAAAAGCACAACCTTCCGATTCGCCAGTCCGCCGCGAGCCCCTACTCGATCGACAAGAACGTCTGGGGTCGCGCTGTCGAGACTGGATTCCTTGAGGACCCGTGGAACGCTCCGATTGAAGAGCTTTACGAGTACACCGCTGATCCTGCCGCTGGTCTGCCCGCCGACGAAGTGACCATCACTTTCGAAGCCGGAATTCCTGTCGCCATCGACGGCGTCGCGATGTCGGCTCTCGCCATCGTTGAGCACATGAATGCGCTCGCGGGCAAGCACGGCATCGGCCGCATCGACGTGGTCGAGGACCGCCTCATCGGTATCAAGAGCCGTGAGGTTTACGAAGCTCCCGGCGCGATGGCTCTTATCGCCGCCCACGAAGAGCTTGAGTCACTCACGATCGAGCGTGACCTTTCCCGTTACAAGCGTGGAGTTGAGGCCGAATGGTCGAACCTCGTGTACGACGGACTCTGGTATTCAGGTCTCAAGCGTTCACTCGACGCGTTCATCGACGACACCCAGCGCTATGTCAGCGGAGAAATCCGTATGACACTCCACGCTGGCCGTGCGGTACCGACTGGCCGCAAATCAGAGCAGAGCCTCTACGACTTCAGCCTCGCCACCTACGACACCGGTGACACGTTCGACCAGTCGCTCGCTAAGGGCTTCATCGAACTCTGGTCACTGCCGAGCAAGATCTCGGCTCGTCGCGACGCAAAGCAGGGCTAATCATGGCGCAATCTGCCGAAACTGGTGAGGGACAACTCTGGGGAGCCCGCTTCGCAAGTGGCCCTTCACCTGAGCTTGCCCGGTTGAGCAAATCAACTCACTTCGACTGGCAGCTTGCGCAGTATGACCTCGCCGGTTCGCGAGCGCACGCTGTTGCGCTCGCGGCCGCGGGGTACCTCGACGACGTTGAGCTCGAAACGATGACGGATGCCCTGACATCGTTGAGTGCAGCCGTTGCCGATGGCAGTTTTACCGCCCTTGAGTCGGAGGAAGACGTTCACGCCGCTCTCGAGCGTGGGCTCATCGAGCGTGCGGGGGCTGAGGTCGGAGGCAAACTCCGTGCCGGACGCAGCCGCAACGACCAAATCGCGACTCTGGTGCGCATGTACCTGCTCGACCATGCGGGCGCAATTGCCGCGATGGTTGTCGACCTGATTGACGCCATCGTGGCGCAGGCTGAGAAGCACGATGCGGCCATCATGCCGGGTCGTACCCACCTCCAACATGCGCAGCCAGTGCTGCTCGCGCATCATTTGCTCGCGCACGCGTGGCCTCTGGTGCGCACGCTAGAGCGCTTGCGGGACTGGAAAGTTCGCGCATCCACATCGCCGTATGGTTCTGGTGCGCTTGCGGGCAGCACGCTGGGGCTCGACCCCGCGCTGGTCGCTCGGGAGCTGGGGCTTGCTCGCCCCACCGAAAACTCGATCGATGCCACCGCGAGCCGCGATGTCGTGGCAGAGTTCGCGTTCATTACCGCGCAGCTCGGCATTGACATTTCGCGACTCAGTGAAGAGATCATTCTCTGGAACACGCGCGAGTTCGATTTCGTGCAGCTCGATGACGCGTATTCCACGGGGTCGTCGATCATGCCCCAGAAGAAGAACCCTGACATCGCTGAGCTTGCTCGGGGCAAGTCTGGTCGCCTTATTGGTAACCTCACGGGCCTGCTTGCCACGCTCAAGGCGTTGCCGCTCGCGTATAACCGCGATCTTCAGGAAGACAAAGAGCCCGTGTTTGACTCCGTCGAGACTCTCGAAGTGCTCTTGCCGGCGTTCACTGGCATGGTGGCAACGCTGCGCTTCAACACTGAGCGCATGGCCGAGCTTGCGCCTCAGGGGTTCTCCTTGGCGACGGATGTCGCTGACTGGCTGGTTCGCCAGCATGTTCCGTTCCGCGAAGCCCACGAAATCAGCGGTTCCCTCGTGCGTTTCTGTGAAGACAACTCGCTTGAACTTCACGAACCGACCGATGACGACTACGCCGCCATTTCACCTCACCTCACCGGTGATGTGCGTGCGGTTCTTACGGTGGAGGGTTCTGTATCGAGCCGTGCCGGCGTCGGCGGAACTGCTCCCGTGCGCGTTGCGGAGCAGCGTGCCGAGCTCACCGAGCGTGTTCGCGTGCTCGCGGCTGCTCTCGACCCGCAGGTCATCCGCTAGACGTGTTCGAACTGCTCAGCAGGCCGGCGACTGAGGTTGCTCCGCTCTTGCTGGGTGCTGTCGTGCGCGTCGGTGAGGTCGCGGTGCGGCTCACCGAGGTCGAGGCGTACATGGGCGAAGTGGATCCTGGTTCTCACGCTTTTCGAGGGCCGGGCAAGCGCAATGCCGTCATGTACGGCCCGCCCGGCCATCTCTACACCTACTTCACCTACGGGATGCACACGTGCGCGAATGTGGTGTGCATGCCTGAGGGCGTCGCCTCAGGAATCCTTTTACGTGCTGGCGAAGTGATCGAGGGGATGGATGTCGCGGCCGAACGTCGCGCAACATCCAAGAAACCGGCTGACCTCGCTATGGGGCCAGCACGACTCGCGGTGGCTCTGGGCATTCGGCTGGATGACGCCGGCACCAACCTAGAGTCGGGTCGCGTCCGTCTGGAACTGCCGCAGTCGCAGTCTCCGTTTAGCGCTGGTCCGCGCACGGGCGTCGCGGGCGATGGCGGCACCGACGAGTATCCGTGGCGCTTCTGGATTCCGGGGGAGCCGAGCGTCTCCCCGTATCGTGCTGCGGTGAAACGTAAGCGCAGCTAATGGCCCGCTTCACACCGCTCGAGCAGCGGATTGATGAGTGGGCGCACCGGCGTCTCAACCGGGTGCGCGGTGCGGCCGCGAACCCGCAATCCGCCAGCACGAGCGCGCGGTCGCAGCGCCTCCGCACGTGGGCTATTGAGTTCACGGTGTTCGTGCTCAAGCAAGCCTGGGCCTGCGTGTTCGGGGGAGCACTACTCGCCGTTCTCGTGCTCACTCGCCTCTGGTATCCAGAGTCGGCGGCCCTCGCCCGCAACGACTTTCTGGTGTTGGCTGCTCTCGCCATCCAAGTTCTCATGGTGGCCTTCAAACTGGAGACACTGCGCGAACTGCGGGTGATCATCCTGTTCCACATCGTGGGCACGGTGATGGAGATCTTCAAAACGGATGCCGGATCGTGGACCTATGAGGGCGACGGCCTTCTTCACATCTTCGGCGTCCCGCTCTATAGCGGCTTCATGTATGCGGCGGTCGGGTCGTACATGGTGCGCGTGTTTCGCCTTTTCGAGCTCCGCTTCGATCGCTACCCCCGGCGCTGGATCACGGCCATTCTGGCCACGCTGATTTACATCAACTTTTTCAGCCATCACTTCATCGTCGATGCCCGGTGGTTCCTGTTTGCGGCGATCGCGGTGGTCTGGTGGCGAACGGTCATGCACGTCAGAGTCTCGCGGGCGCGATTCCGGATGCCCGTGCTCGTGGCCTTCGTGCTGGTCTCGATCTTCATCTGGATCGCGGAGAACGTGGCAACCTGGTCGAATGCGTGGGTTTACCCGAATCAGTCGGACGGTTGGGAACTCGTATCGATCGCGAAGCTTGGTTCGTGGCTCCTGTTGATGATCGTCTCGGTAGTGCTCGTGACATGGGTCGAGAAGCCGCGGCCTCCCGAGTCGCTCAGCGAAATCGCTCAGCAGCAGCCGTAGGCAAAAGACCCTCGAGCGGGTTTAGCGTCCGACGAGCAGCGCCGCGGTGCACAAGCCGGCCCACACCAGGCTCACGAGGGTGCCGATGATGAATCGTTCGCGCGCGGCCGCATTTTCCAGTTCGGCGAAACGACCGAGTCCTTTAATGGCGACAATGACGGCGATCGCGCCGGGCTGCCACACCATGAACGAGGCGATGAAGGCGAAGCGTTCGAGGTAACCGATCGTGGTTCCGCCGCGCAGAATCTCGCGCTCGGGCAGAGGAGAGTCTGCGTCGATGACGAGGATGCCGCCGTGTTCGCCGCGGGGTGCCGGATACGAGGCAAGCGAGAGCACGAGTGCCACGAGGGGGCTACCCGCGATTGTCGCGAGGGCGACGAGGGCTGCGCTGAGCAAGATGACGAGTCCAGAGGCATCACCCGGTAATGGGTTTCCGGTCGATCCCAGAATGAGGGCAATTCCGACGGGCAGCAGTGAGACGGTGGCGAGCCAAAACTTGTCGGTGCGGGCCGCAATCATGGATGCACCAATCGCTCCGATTGTGAGAACGAGTACCGCGATCCACCAGCCGATCATGACGTGCCTTCCTCTGCGCTGAGCGCGTTGTCGGTTACTACTCCACTGTGTGCTTTGTCGAGCAGGTTCGCAAGAGCTCGAACGGCATCTTCTTCGGTGCGTAGTCCGGCGACAAGCGCGCGCTGGCTGGCTGACTGTGGCGAGATGCCGAGTCGTTCAGCAGCATCGGCTTGCGTGATGCCGGTGCTGAGCAGGTCGTAGAGTTCCCAACCGTTGGCGGTGCGCCGGTTGCGCAGCAAAATCAACAGTTCGAGGAGCGGTTCGATGTCGTGAGTCAATTCGCTCGAAGGGTCGGATTCGACGGCGCATTTGGCTGGACTTTTCTTGGCGCGGTCGATGGCTTCGCGGGCGGCGAGAAAAGCGCGTCCGCTGGTCGCGCGCACAGTGGTTCCGTAGGGGAGCGGCACTGCTCCGATCCCGATTCCCACGCTCCACTGTTCCGTGCGGGTGAGTTCGAGCGTGATGTCGAGGGTGGCCTGTGCCGAGGTCAGCAGCATCTGGGCTTCATCTCCGGCGGTACGTTCGGCGGGTAGGGCGAGGTCATCCGCGCGCTCGATATTGATGCGCTGCAGGGTATGGCCCACGGCATCCGCGCTCCTGCGGCTGTTTCGTTGGTCTGCTGTAATCACGAACATAACTAAAGGCTACAGCATTGATTTCTCAACATCAGGCCCACAAGCCTGATTCCCCACAATCAGTGCCTCAGCATTGTGGATGCCGCCGTTTTCGCTGCTCTCACCACTGCGGTATTAGGCACTACGGTTAATGACGTGTCAGCGACAGCATCAGAATCCCTCAGTACTCAGAACAACGACGACTCTTTCGAGAGCCTGTGGCAAGAACTCACGTGGCGTGGCCTCGTGCATGTCTCCACCGACGCGGATGCCCTCGAGAAGCTTCTCGATGGTGACCCCATCACGTACTACTGCGGCTTCGATCCCACGGCACCCAGCCTTCACTTGGGAAACCTCGTTCAACTGCTGCTGCTGCGCCGCCTTCAGCTGGCCGGCCACAAGCCGCTCGGACTCGTTGGGGGAGCGACCGGTCTTATTGGCGACCCCCGTCCCACCGCCGAGCGCACCCTGAACGACAGCGACACCGTTGCTGAGTGGGTCAGTTACTTGCAGGGTCAGGTTTCGAAGTTCTTGAGCACCGAGGGTGACAATGCCGTGCGCATGGTCAACAACCTCGACTGGACAGCGCCCATGAGCGCGATCGATTTCTTGCGCGATGTCGGAAAGTACTTCCGCGTCGGCACCATGATCAAGAAGGACGCCGTGAGCGCGCGCCTCAACAGCGATGCCGGCATCAGCTACACCGAGTTCAGTTACCAGGTCATGCAGGGCATGGACTTCTTGGAGCTCTACCGCAACTACGACTGCGTATTGCAGACCGGGGGCAGCGACCAGTGGGGCAACCTCACAAGCGGTAGCGATCTCATCCACAAGGCTGAGGGCGCGAGCGTTCACGCCATCGGTACCCCGCTCATCACCAACTCAGATGGCACCAAGTTCGGCAAGAGCGAAGGCAACGCCATTTGGCTCGACTCGAATATGACGAGTCCGTACGCGTTCTACCAGTTCTGGCTCAATACCGACGATGCGGATGTCATTGAGCGCGTGAAGATCTTCACGTTCTTGTCGCGCGATCAGATTGCGGCTCTCGAGACCGCTGTCGCTGAGGCGCCGTTTAGGCGTGAAGCACAGAAGACTCTCGCGTACGAAGTCACGTCTCTCGTGCACGGTCGCGCGGCAACGGACGCGGCGATTGCTGCTTCTGCTGCTCTGTTCGGCCAGGGCGAATTGGCCTCATTGGATGCCGACACTCTTGCCGCAGCATTGCGTGAACTTGCCCACGTCGAGACGGCAGCGGATGCGACGATCGTGCAGTTGCTCATCGACACGAAGCTGGTGTCGAGTGCGAGTGAAGCACGTCGCGCGATTTCGCAGGGCGGCGTCTACCTCAACAACGTTGCGGTAGCGGATGACCAAGCGACGGTCGGCAGCGATCTTCTCGCCGGAAACGTGGCGGTTCTCCGTCGCGGCAAAAAGACTCTCGCGGGAATCTTCGTCACTTCCTAGACCCAGGGCTGGCGCGGCTGAGTGTTCCCCGCCCGCCGGTGTCGTCCGGTGGCCGTACCCTGATCGCATGTCACGCATTCTTTTCGAAACCGCGTCCACCCTCAACGGCTACCTTGCCGATGAGGCTGATTCTCTCGACTGGCTGTTCGCGGTGCCTAGTGACGAGGCGCCGGCGGTTGCGCCTACCGCGACAGTCCAAGTTGAGGGGTCGAGCACCTACGAGTGGGTGCTCAAGCAAGAAGACTTGATTGCGCAGCCACACAAGTGGGCAGAATATTTCGGCAACAAGCCGACCTTCGTGTTCACTACGCGTGATCTGCCTGTGCCGGAAGGTGCAGACGTACGTTTCGTCCACGGCAGTGTTGCGGATGCCCTGCCCGCCATTCGCGAAGCGGCTGGTGATGGCGACATCTGGATCGTGGGTGGGGGAGATCTCGCCGCCCAGTTCTTCGATGCCGGCGCTCTCGATGAGATCTCGATCTCGTTCGCTCCCGCGACGGTGATCGGTGGGGCGCCGCTTTTCCCTCGGATGCTGGGTTCTGATCGTCTGCGGTTGACGTCAGCTGCCGCTGTCGGTCAGTTCGCTCACCTGGTTTACGAAGTCCGGCCGCGGGAGTAGTTCACTCTGGTGCCCAGACGAAGGTCGTCGAAAACCATCACCCTTCACCGCAAGGTCTGGCCACAGTGCAGTGTTTGCGGGCCCTCATCTTTGTGACACGCCCGGGATGTAGTCGGTGTTGGTGGGGCGTCGAGAATGCACGTAATGTTTCCTCTTGTCACCCCAAAGGTGCGGAAGTCCCGGGCAGTTCTGCTGCTAGGTTTCCGGCCTCAAGTGGGGGCCACCATCCTCTAAATCTGTTATAGTTTTAGTCCGGTCAGGTAGCGGAGTTCCTCATGTAGGTTCCGTCATCGGATCGTTGGATGTCTTCCCGCTTTACGCGTGTGTCGATCTGTTGTTTGTGTGCCGTTCTGGTTCGCTTCATTGGATTTGACAGCAACGCTGAAGCTGGTAAGTTAGACAGGTTGCCTTTCGCTTTCAGCGGAGGTTGCCAACATAGGTTTTGAAAGCCCTGGGGTGAAGCCGTTTTGCGGTGGAGGTCAGGAGCGTCCGATCCTTGAGAACTCAACAGCGTGCACAACGTCAAATGCCAAAAACCCGACTGTGTTTATGGGAATTGTTCTAATCAGAACGGTTTCGTTTTCACAGCGGATTCCTTTGGAAAAAGATATAAACAACAAAGCAAGTCAGTATTGATTTGTTCTGTCAGTTTCAAACTTGTTGCCTCGACACCCTATTCCGGGTGCGGGTAACGCAAGATGTGCATTGATGGGCTTCGGCTTGTTGGTGCAATCAAACATTTATGGAGAGTTTGATCCTGGCTCAGGATGAACGCTGGCGGCGTGCTTAACACATGCAAGTCGAACGATGAAGCCGGAGCTTGCTCCGGTGGATTAGTGGCGAACGGGTGAGTAACACGTGAGTAACCTGCCCTTGACTCTGGAATAAGCGTTGGAAACGACGTCTAATACCGGATACGAGCTTCAGCCGCATGGCTAGGAGCTGGAAAGNAGAATTTCGGTCAAGGATGGACTCGCGGCCTATCAGGTAGTTGGTGAGGTAATAGCTCACCAAGCCTACGACGGGTAGCCGGCCTGAGAGGGTGACCGGCCACACTGGAACTGAGACACGGTCCAGACTCCTACGGGAGGCAGCAGTGGGGAATATTGCACAATGGGCGCAAGCCTGATGCAGCAACGCCGCGTGAGGGACGACGGCCTTCGGGTTGTAAACCTCTTTTAGTAGGGAAGAAGCGAAAGTGACGGTACCTGCAGAAAAAGCACCGGCTAACTACGTGCCAGCAGCCGCGGTAATACGTAGGGTGCAAGCGTTATCCGGAATTATTGGGCGTAAAGAGCTCGTAGGCGGTTTGTCGCGTCTGCTGTGAAAACTGGGGGCTCAACCCCCAGCCTGCAGTGGGTACGGGCAGACTAGAGTGCGGTAGGGGAGATTGGAATTCCTGGTGTAGCGGTGGAATGCGCAGATATCAGGAGGAACACCAATGGCGAAGGCAGATCTCTGGGCCGTTACTGACGCTGAGGAGCGAAAGCATGGGGAGCGAACAGGATTAGATACCCTGGTAGTCCATGCCGTAAACGTTGGGAACTAGATGTAGGGGCCATTCCACGGTTTCTGTGTCGCAGCTAACGCATTAAGTTCCCCGCCTGGGGAGTACGGCCGCAAGGCTAAAACTCAAAGGAATTGACGGGGGCCCGCACAAGCGGCGGAGCATGCGGATTAATTCGATGCAACGCGAAGAACCTTACCAAGACTTGACATATACGAGAACGGGCTAGAAATAGTTCACTCTTTGGACACTCGTAAACAGGTGGTGCATGGTTGTCGTCAGCTCGTGTCGTGAGATGTTGGGTTAAGTCCCGCAACGAGCGCAACCCTCGTTCTTTGTTGCCAGCACGTAATGGTGGGAACTCAAAGGAGACTGCCGGGGTCAACTCGGAGGAAGGTGGGGATGACGTCAAATCATCATGCCCCTTATGTCTTGGGCTTCACGCATGCTACAATGGCCGATACAAAGGGCTGCAATACCGCGAGGTGGAGCGAATCCCAAAAAGTCGGTCTCAGTTCGGATTGAGGTCTGCAACTCGACCTCATGAAGTCGGAGTCGCTAGTAATCGCAGATCAGCAACGCTGCGGTGAATACGTTCCCGGGCCTTGTACACACCGCCCGTCAAGTCATGAAAGTCGGTAACACCCGAAGCCAGTGGCCTAACCCGCAAGGGGAGGAGCTGTCGAAGGTGGGATTGGTAATTAGGACTAAGTCGTAACAAGGTAGCCGTACCGGAAGGTGCGGCTGGATCACCTCCTTTCTAAGGAGCACGTGCAACTCGTTTTCTCGTCTCTGCGGTATACACAGAGTTAGTGGGGAACGAATTTATGTTGCCGAGTCGTACCAGCCTGTTCGGGTTGGACGGCGCTCATGGGTGGAACATTGACATTGTGATCAGAGGAACTGTTGTTTCTTTAGTACGCCGGCTTGCCGGTTGGAACGAGGGGTTTCAGGGGTGCTGGTCTTTGCACGTTGTTGGGTCCTGAGGGACCGGCCACGAACCTTTGGGTTTGTGTTCGTACCTTAGGACCGTGAACACCCGTCAAGGGTGTTTGGGTCTAACGGATCCTGGTACTGCTTCCCTTTGGGGTTGTGGTGGAGGATACCGCCCGTATTTTGAGAACTACACAGTGGACGCGAGCATCTTAGATCTGACCGAAAGGTCGGATCACAAGAAATAAACGATGACCCTCACAGCTTTGGTTGTGGGGAATAATTCATTGGTCAATCTCGGCACTTAGGTGTCGCGATCGATTCTTATACTCATGTGATATCAATTTTCTAAGAGCAAACGGTGGATGCCTTGGCATCTGGAGCCGAAGAAGGACGTATAAATCTGCGATAAGCCTCGGGGAGCTGATAATAGAGCTTTGATCCGAGGATTTCCGAATGGGGAAACCCCGCTGGGCGTTGCAAGACGACTCAGTGACTCCCGCCTGAATATATAGGGCGGGTAGAGGGAACGTGGGGAAGTGAAACATCTCAGTACCCACAGGAAGAGAAAACAACCGTGATTCCGTTAGTAGTGGCGAGCGAAACCGGAAGAGGCCAAACCGATCATGTGTGATAGCCGGCAGGCGTTGCATGGTCGGGGTAGTGGGACTTTTCAGCTGTTACTGCCGTACAGCAAGGATTACAAAGTGATATAGACGAATGGGATTGAAAGCCCAGCCATAGACGGTGCCAGCCCGGTAGTCGAAATGTTGCAATGGTCCGAAGAGTATCCCAAGTAGCACGGGGCCCGAGAAATCCCGTGTGAATCTGTCAGGACCACCTGATAAGCCTAAATACTTCCAGATGACCGATAGCGGACAAGTACCGTGAGGGAAAGGTGAAAAGTACCCCGGGAGGGGAGTGAAATAGTACCTGAAACCGTTTGCTTACAAACCGTTGGAGCAGCCTTAGTAGCTGTGACAGCGTGCCTTTTGAAGAATGAGCCTGCGAGTTAGTGATCAGTGGCGAGGTTAACCCGTGTGGGGCAGCCGTAGCGAAAGCGAGTCTTAATAGGGCGTTTTAGTCGCTGGTTCTAGACCCGAAGCGAAGTGATCTATCCATGGCCAGGTTGAAGCGTGTGTAAGAGCACGTGGAGGACCGAACCCACTTAGGTTGAAAACTGAGGGGATGAGCTGTGGATAGGGGTGAAAGGCCAATCAAACTTCGTGATAGCTGGTTCTCTCCGAAATGCATTTAGGTGCAGCGTTGCGTGTTTCTTGCCGGAGGTAGAGCTACTGGATAGCTGATGGGCCCTAAAAGGTTACTGACGTTAGCCAAACTCCGAATGCCGGTAAGTGAGAGCGCAGCAGTGAGACGGTGGGGGATAAGCTTCATCGTCGAGAGGGTAACAGCCCAGACTACCAACTAAGGTCCCCAAGCGTGTGCTAAGTGGGAAAGGATGTGGAGTTGCATAGACAACCAGGAGGTTGGCTTAGAAGCAGCCACCCTTGAAAGAGTGCGTAATAGCTCACTGGTCAAGTGATTCCGCGCCGACAATGTAACGGGGCTCAAGCACACCACCGAAGTTGTAGATTTCGTATTTTAGGTAAGCCTTCGTGGTTCAGCCGTACGGAGTGGTAGGAGAGCGTCGTGTGGCGAGTGAAGCGGCGGTGTAAACCAGCCGTGGACGCTACACGAGTGAGAATGCAGGCATGAGTAGCGAAAGACGGGCGAGAAACCCGTCCTCCGAATGATCAAGGGTTCCAGGGCCAGGCTAATCCGCCCTGGGTAAGTCGGGACCTAAGGCGAGGCCGACAGGCGTAGTCGATGGACAACGGGTTGATATTCCCGTACTGACGAAGAACCGCCCAAACCAATCCAGTAATGCTAAGTATCTGAATCCCCTAGACCAATCCCTTCGGGGTGAGGCGTGGGGCCTAGCGTACGACCCTATTCTGGTGCGGTTAGCGTATTAACAGGTGTGACGCAGGAAGGTAGCTGAGCCGGGCGATGGTTGTCCCGGTCTAAGAATGTAGGCCGAGAGATAGGCAAATCCGTCTCTCATTACGGCTGAGACTCGATGGGTAGTCCTCACGGACGAAATCAGTGATCCTATGCTGCCAAGAAAAGCATCGACGCGAGGTTCAAGTTACCCGTACCCCAAACCGACTCAGGTGATCAGGTAGAGAATACTAAGGAGATCGAGAGAATCGTGGTTAAGGAACTCGGCAAAATGCCCCCGTAACTTCGGGATAAGGGGGGCCTAAGGCGTGAACGGACTTGCTCCGGGAGCGCTGCAGGGCCGCAGAGACCAGTGGGAAGCGACTGTTTACTAAAAACACAGGTCCGTGCTAAGTCGCAAGACGATGTATACGGACTGACGCCTGCCCGGTGCTGGAAGGTTAAGAGGAACGGTTAGCCGTAAGGCGAAGCTGTGAATTTAAGCCCCAGTAAACGGCGGTGGTAACTATAACCATCCTAAGGTAGCGAAATTCCTTGTCGGGTAAGTTCCGACCTGCACGAATGGCGTAACGACTTCCCAGCTGTCTCAACCGCGAACTCGGCGAAATTGCACTACGAGTAAAGATGCTCGTTACGCGCAGAAGGACGGAAAGACCCCGTGACCTTTACTATAGCTTTGTATTGGTGTTCGGTGTGGCCTGTGTAGGATAGG
>NZ_JADYWW010000004.1 GCF_015864575.1 Salinibacterium sp. SWN248
CGGATTCCTTTGGAAAAAGATATAAACAACAAAGCAAGTCAGTATTGATTTGTTCTGTCAGTTTCAAACTTGTTGCCTCGACACCCTATTCCGGGTGCGGGTAACGCAAGATGTGCATTGAGGAGCTTGCTTCTTGGTGCAATCAAACATTTATGGAGAGTTTGATCCTGGCTCAGGATGAACGCTGGCGGCGTGCTTAACACATGCAAGTCGAACGATGAAGCCGGAGCTTGCTCTGGTGGATTAGTGGCGAACGGGTGAGTAACACGTGAGTAACCTGCCCTTGACTCTGGAATAAGCGTTGGAAACGACGTCTAATACCGGATACGAGCTTCAGCCGCATGGCTAGGAGCTGGAAAGAATTTCGGTCAAGGATGGACTCGCGGCCTATCAGGTAGTTGGTGAGGTAATAGCTCACCAAGCCTACGACGGGTAGCCGGCCTGAGAGGGTGACCGGCCACACTGGAACTGAGACACGGTCCAGACTCCTACGGGAGGCAGCAGTGGGGAATATTGCACAATGGGCGCAAGCCTGATGCAGCAACGCCGCGTGAGGGACGACGGCCTTCGGGTTGTAAACCTCTTTTAGTAGGGAAGAAGCGAAAGTGACGGTACCTGCAGAAAAAGCACCGGCTAACTACGTGCCAGCAGCCGCGGTAATACGTAGGGTGCAAGCGTTATCCGGAATTATTGGGCGTAAAGAGCTCGTAGGCGGTTTGTCGCGTCTGCTGTGAAAACTGGGGGCTCAACCCCCAGCCTGCAGTGGGTACGGGCAGACTAGAGTGCGGTAGGGGAGATTGGAATTCCTGGTGTAGCGGTGGAATGCGCAGATATCAGGAGGAACACCAATGGCGAAGGCAGATCTCTGGGCCGTTACTGACGCTGAGGAGCGAAAGCATGGGGAGCGAACAGGATTAGATACCCTGGTAGTCCATGCCGTAAACGTTGGGAACTAGATGTAGGGGCCATTCCACGGTTTCTGTGTCGCAGCTAACGCATTAAGTTCCCCGCCTGGGGAGTACGGCCGCAAGGCTAAAACTCAAAGGAATTGACGGGGGCCCGCACAAGCGGCGGAGCATGCGGATTAATTCGATGCAACGCGAAGAACCTTACCAAGACTTGACATATACGAGAACGGGCTAGAAATAGTTCACTCTTTGGACACTCGTAAACAGGTGGTGCATGGTTGTCGTCAGCTCGTGTCGTGAGATGTTGGGTTAAGTCCCGCAACGAGCGCAACCCTCGTTCTTTGTTGCCAGCACGTAATGGTGGGAACTCAAAGGAGACTGCCGGGGTCAACTCGGAGGAAGGTGGGGATGACGTCAAATCATCATGCCCCTTATGTCTTGGGCTTCACGCATGCTACAATGGCCGATACAAAGGGCTGCAATACCGCGAGGTGGAGCGAATCCCAAAAAGTCGGTCTCAGTTCGGATTGAGGTCTGCAACTCGACCTCATGAAGTCGGAGTCGCTAGTAATCGCAGATCAGCAACGCTGCGGTGAATACGTTCCCGGGCCTTGTACACACCGCCCGTCAAGTCATGAAAGTCGGTAACACCCGAAGCCAGTGGCCTAACCCGCAAGGGGAGGAGCTGTCGAAGGTGGGATTGGTAATTAGGACTAAGTCGTAACAAGGTAGCCGTACCGGAAGGTGCGGCTGGATCACCTCCTTTCTAAGGAGCACGTGCAACTCGTTTTCTCGTCTCTGCGGTATACACAGAGTTAGTGGGGAACGAATTTATGTTGCCGAGTCGTACCAGCCTGTTCGGGTTGGACGGCGCTCATGGGTGGAACATTGACATTGTGATCAGAGGAACTGTTGTTTCTTTAGTACGCCGGCTTGCCGGTTGGAACGAGGGGTTTCAGGGGTGCTGGTCTTTGCACGTTGTTGGGTCCTGAGGGACCGGCCACGAACCTTTGGGTTTGTGTTCGTACCTTAGGACCGTGAACACCCGTCAAGGGTGTTTGGGTCTAACGGATCCTGGTACTGCTTCCCTTTGGGGTTGTGGTGGAGGATACCGCCCGTATTTTGAGAACTACACAGTGGACGCGAGCATCTTAGATCTGACCGAAAGGTCGGATCACAAGAAATAAACGATGACCCTCACAGCTTTGGTTGTGGGGAATAATTCATTGGTCAATCTCGGCACTTAGGTGTCGCGATCGATTCTTATACTCATGTGATATCAATTTTCTAAGAGCAAACGGTGGATGCCTTGGCATCTGGAGCCGAAGAAGGACGTATAAATCTGCGATAAGCCTCGGGGAGCTGATAATAGAGCTTTGATCCGAGGATTTCCGAATGGGGAAACCCCGCTGGGCGTTGCAAGACGACTCAGTGACTCCCGCCTGAATATATAGGGCGGGTAGAGGGAACGTGGGGAAGTGAAACATCTCAGTACCCACAGGAAGAGAAAACAACCGTGATTCCGTTAGTAGTGGCGAGCGAAACCGGAAGAGGCCAAACCGATCATGTGTGATAGCCGGCAGGCGTTGCATGGTCGGGGTAGTGGGACTTTTCAGCTGTTACTGCCGTACAGCAAGGATTACAAAGTGATATAGACGAATGGGATTGAAAGCCCAGCCATAGACGGTGCCAGCCCGGTAGTCGAAATGTTGCAATGGTCCGAAGAGTATCCCAAGTAGCACGGGGCCCGAGAAATCCCGTGTGAATCTGTCAGGACCACCTGATAAGCCTAAATACTTCCAGATGACCGATAGCGGACAAGTACCGTGAGGGAAAGGTGAAAAGTACCCCGGGAGGGGAGTGAAATAGTACCTGAAACCGTTTGCTTACAAACCGTTGGAGCAGCCTTAGTAGCTGTGACAGCGTGCCTTTTGAAGAATGAGCCTGCGAGTTAGTGATCAGTGGCGAGGTTAACCCGTGTGGGGCAGCCGTAGCGAAAGCGAGTCTTAATAGGGCGTTTTAGTCGCTGGTTCTAGACCCGAAGCGAAGTGATCTATCCATGGCCAGGTTGAAGCGTGTGTAAGAGCACGTGGAGGACCGAACCCACTTAGGTTGAAAACTGAGGGGATGAGCTGTGGATAGGGGTGAAAGGCCAATCAAACTTCGTGATAGCTGGTTCTCTCCGAAATGCATTTAGGTGCAGCGTTGCGTGTTTCTTGCCGGAGGTAGAGCTACTGGATAGCTGATGGGCCCTAAAAGGTTACTGACGTTAGCCAAACTCCGAATGCCGGTAAGTGAGAGCGCAGCAGTGAGACGGTGGGGGATAAGCTTCATCGTCGAGAGGGTAACAGCCCAGACTACCAACTAAGGTCCCCAAGCGTGTGCTAAGTGGGAAAGGATGTGGAGTTGCATAGACAACCAGGAGGTTGGCTTAGAAGCAGCCACCCTTGAAAGAGTGCGTAATAGCTCACTGGTCAAGTGATTCCGCGCCGACAATGTAACGGGGCTCAAGCACACCACCGAAGTTGTAGATTTCGTATTTTAGGTAAGCCTTCGTGGTTCAGCCGTACGGAGTGGTAGGAGAGCGTCGTGTGGCGAGTGAAGCGGCGGTGTAAACCAGCCGTGGACGCTACACGAGTGAGAATGCAGGCATGAGTAGCGAAAGACGGGCGAGAAACCCGTCCTCCGAATGATCAAGGGTTCCAGGGCCAGGCTAATCCGCCCTGGGTAAGTCGGGACCTAAGGCGAGGCCGACAGGCGTAGTCGATGGACAACGGGTTGATATTCCCGTACTGACGAAGAACCGCCCAAACCAATCCAGTAATGCTAAGTATCTGAATCCCCTAGACCAATCCCTTCGGGGTGAGGCGTGGGGCCTAGCGTACGACCCTATTCTGGTGCGGTTAGCGTATTAACAGGTGTGACGCAGGAAGGTAGCTGAGCCGGGCGATGGTTGTCCCGGTCTAAGAATGTAGGCCGAGAGATAGGCAAATCCGTCTCTCATTACGGCTGAGACTCGATGGGTAGTCCTCACGGACGAAATCAGTGATCCTATGCTGCCAAGAAAAGCATCGACGCGAGGTTCAAGTTACCCGTACCCCAAACCGACTCAGGTGATCAGGTAGAGAATACTAAGGAGATCGAGAGAATCGTGGTTAAGGAACTCGGCAAAATGCCCCCGTAACTTCGGGATAAGGGGGGCCTAAGGCGTGAACGGACTTGCTCCGGGAGCGCTGCAGGGCCGCAGAGACCAGTGGGAAGCGACTGTTTACTAAAAACACAGGTCCGTGCTAAGTCGCAAGACGATGTATACGGACTGACGCCTGCCCGGTGCTGGAAGGTTAAGAGGAACGGTTAGCCGTAAGGCGAAGCTGTGAATTTAAGCCCCAGTAAACGGCGGTGGTAACTATAACCATCCTAAGGTAGCGAAATTCCTTGTCGGGTAAGTTCCGACCTGCACGAATGGCGTAACGACTTCCCAGCTGTCTCAACCGCGAACTCGGCGAAATTGCACTACGAGTAAAGATGCTCGTTACGCGCAGAAGGACGGAAAGACCCCGTGACCTTTACTATAGCTTTGTATTGGTGTTCGGTGTGGCCTGTGTAGGATAGG
>NZ_JADYWW010000005.1 GCF_015864575.1 Salinibacterium sp. SWN248
CCCAGTGAGGTGGGGTGTTATCAATTTATCGACTTATTAGTACTGGTCAGCTCCACAGGTCGTTAGTCCCTGCTTCCACATCCAGCCTATCAACGCAGTAGTCTAGCTGCGAGTCTCTCGGCCTAAGCCATGGAAATCTCATCTCGAAGCTGGCTTCCCGCTTAGATGCTTTCAGCGGTTATCCATTCCGAACGTAGCTAATCAGCGGTGCTCCTGGCGGAACAACTGACACACCAGAGGTTCGTCCATCCCGGTCCTCTCGTACTAGGGATAGATCTTCTCAAATTTCCTGCGCGCGCAGAGGATAGGGACCGAACTGTCTCACGACGTTCTAAACCCAGCTCGCGTACCGCTTTAATGGGCGAACAGCCCAACCCTTGGGACCTACTCCAGCCCCAGGATGCGACGAGCCGACATCGAGGTGCCAAACCATGCCGTCGATATGGACTCTTGGGCAAGATCAGCCTGTTATCCCCGAGGTACCTTTTATCCGTTGAGCGACAGCGCTTCCACAAGCCACTGCCGGATCACTAGTCCCGACTTTCGTCCCTGCTCGACTTGTCAGTCTCACAGTCAAGCTCCCTTGTGCACTTACACTCGACACCTGATTACCAACCAGGTTGAGGGAACCTTTGGGCGCCTCCGTTACTTTTTGGGAGGCAACCGCCCCAGTTAAACTACCCACCATGCACTGTCCCTGAACCGGATTACGGTTCGAAGTTAGATATCCAATATGACCAGAGTGGTATTTCAACAATGACTCCACCTGAACTAGCGTCCAAGCTTCACAGTCTCCC